>CAWCZC010000001.1:0-742657 GCA_963799985.1 uncultured Alphaproteobacteria bacterium
ATAGGCGTGCGGGTCGTCGAACTGATGGATCAGACCCGCGCGCCAGCCATGCGCCTCGTCCGGGGCATCGCTCACCTTCGCCGCAATCTGCTCGCTTAGCGGCGCCTTGGCGCTGCTCCCGCCCGAGAGGATGAAGTCGCTGGCATGGAGCGATGCGTTGGCGACGCCGTTCAGCACGATGAAGTCGCCGCCGCCGAGATCGATCGCGGTGGTGCCGTTCACCTCGTGCATCGAATTGATCACCGCCTGATAGTCGGTGATCCCGAACGCCGAGAGGTCGATCTTGTCGGTGCCGGGGGTGAAGTCCCCGATCACGTCGCCGCCGGTGCCGTGCTCGAATATGAACGTGTCCGCGCCGGCCTCCCCGAACAGAACGTCGTTGCCGGCCTTGCCGTTGAGCACGTCGTTGCCCGCACCCCCCAGCAGCCAGTTGGCGCTCGCATTGCCGGTCAGGTGATTGTCGAGCTCGTTGCCAACCCCGAACGTCGTCGTCCCCAGCAGCACCAAATTCTCCACATTGGCGTAGAGATAGACCCCGTTGTTCGCCCCCGCGACATTGGCATAGACCGTGTCGGTCCCGCCGCCCGCCGCCTCGAACGTCAGGTCGTCGCCGGTGTCGACGTAGTAGACGTCGTCCCCCGACCCACCGTCCATCAGGTCATAGTCGCCTTCGCCGCTGTCGCCGTGGAGGATATCGTTACCGTTGCCGCCGACGAGGATGTCGGTCGCGAAATCGGTGCCGCCGGTGAGCGTGTCGTTGCCGTCCTCGCCGTAGAGTGCATCGGCCTGCGTGCCCCCGTCGAGCACGTCGTTGCCGTTGCCGCCGACCAGATAATCGATTCCCGAGCCGCCGCTGAGGGTATCGTTGCCGTCCTGCCCGAATAGGCTGTCGTTACCGGAGCCTCCGGAGATCGTGTCGTTTCCGATGCCGCCAAGCAGGAGGTTGTCGCCCGAGTTGCCGCCGATCGCATTGTCGAGATCGTTGCCGACGCCGAAATTCCCGGCGCTGCCGCTGAGCGTCAGATTCTCGATGTTAGCATAGAGATAATAAGAGACGCTCGACGTGACTCGGTCGAAGCCGCCGTCCGGATTCTCGTACACGACGTCGCCGACATTATCGACGACGTAGGCGTCGTCGCCCGCGCCGCCATCCATCGAGTTCGACGCCGGCGCCGCCGTTGATCGAATCGTTGCCCGCGAGGCCGACCAGCGTATCGTTGCCGTTGCCGCCCGAAAGGATGTCGGACAAGGCGCTGCCGATCAACAGGTCGTTGCCGTCATTGCCCGACGCGTTCACGGGGTAATCGCCGGCGTTGAACGTATCGTCGCTGCCCGTGCCGACGAAGGTCTGGCGCATCAGGCCGGCCGTGTTCGGGCTCTCGGGGAAATCATCGAAGAAGGACGTGATCGAAAGCGAATAGGCCCCGACGCCGGTGGATGCCGCGACGACGTAGTAGGTGCCCGAGACGGTCGGCGTGAAGGTCGGGTCGCCGAACGCGGTGTCGGTGAGCAGATGCCCTTGAGCGTCCACCACCGTATAGCCGGCGGAGCTCAACAGATATGAGGTGTCCGCGACGAGATCGACCGAGAACCAGTCGGTGTCGAAATTGCTCTCGAACATGGCGTTGACTGCCGGTCAATCGGCCGTCAGGTGGCCCGTCGTCGAGGCGCTGTCCGCGAAATCGTCCGCGATCGCGGTGGCCGAGACCGTGTAGGTCGCGGCATGGTCGGATCCGGCGGCCAGGTAATAGGTCCCGGTCGTTTCGGCCGTATGGTGGAGGCCGTTGCCCGTGTTGATCGATCCGGGCGAAGACGCCACCTGGTTGCCGGCGCTGTCGTAGAGCGCGAAGCTGGTACCGGAGCCGCTGCCGGTGTTGAGCGTGAAGTCGTAGGACTGGCCCTGGGTCAGCGACACCGCGAACCAATCGCCGTCGTGGCCGGGGAGGAAACTGCCCTGGACCGCCGCTCCGCCGACCGTGACGGTGCCGGTCGTGAGCGCGTTGTCGGCAAGGTCGCTGTTCTGCTGGGTGACCGAGAGCGAATAGGTCGCGGTCGCGAGCGGATCCGCATCCGATCCCCGCGAGACGCCGATATAATAGGTTCCCGTCGTCGCGGCCGAGACCTCGGTCGTCGTGCTGCCGGGCGCCGAGGGGGTCTCGAGCTTCAGGAAGGTGCCCGACGAATTGAGGAACTGAATGACCGAGCCCTGGTTCGCCGCGGTCGAGGTGATCGCGTAACTGCTGCCCGCCTGCAGGGTGACCGCGTACCAGTCGGCGTCGGCTGGGGATTCCCAAGTCCCGGTGACAGGAGTACCGACAGTCACCGATCCGGCGGAGGCATAATTGTCGGGGTGATCGTCGGCGACGGCCCGAAGCGTCAGGTCATAGGCCGAGCTGGCGAAGACGCCGGCATAATAGCGCCCGCTGACGGTCGGCGTGAAATGGCTGTCCTGGCCGCCGGCGACGACTGTGTGGCCGTTCGCGTCGAGCAAATAGGAATAGTTGAAGCCGCTGCCGGCGATGCTGAGCTCATAGCTTTGGCCGGCGACAAGGTCCGTCGCGAACCAATCGTTGTTTGCGAAACCAGGCGTCGTGTGGTCAGCGTGGACCGTACCACCGACCGCGATCGTCGCGGTCGTCGCGGTCGAGCCGGGAATCGGATCGTCGAACGAGAGGACGGAAAAGGAATAGGAGCCGGGCGCGCCGATGCCATGCGCGGAGACGAAATAATCGCCGGTGACGGGAGCCACGAAATCCTCGAAGTTCGTGAACGATACCGGCGTCGTCAGGACCGTCTGCGCATCGGGGAGATAGAGCTGCAGGACCAAGTTCTGCACCGACGAGCTGAGCTGATAGGTGGTGCCCGCGATCAGGTGGACGCGGTACCAATCGGTATCGCCTCGTTGCTCGAAACTGCCCGAAGCGGTCTGCTGAATGCTGCTCATCGAACCTTCCCCCCTCCGCCGGTATGCGTTCAAGGCCGCGGGCCGGCAAGATAAAATCTCCCTTATTGCAATGTGTAGCGCAAGAGCGGGCGCAACCCGTACTCGGTGCAGCGGCTGAGGATTTCGTTTGTCGCTTCGGCCCCGCTGCGCCTAGGTCTCGCGGCTGAAGCGGATCAATTCTCGTCGGAAGGAGCGGGTTGGGTTGAGCAGGGCCGAGGCACGCCTGGGACCCGGACGCCGCGTCGTCGAGGAGCTTGCGCGCCATCTCGACGCGAACCTCACGATCGAGCTGTGGGACGGCGAACGCGTTCCGCTGCGCCCCGGCGCGCGGGACGACATCCGCATCGTGATCGGATCGCAGGACGCGCTGCGCCGGCTGATCCTCCGGCCCAGCCTCTCGACCATTGCGGAGCTGTTCGCGGCCGGCGCGCTGGACGTGACCGGCGGCACACCGATCGATGCGATGCGAAACACCGATCACGTGCAGTTCCGCGCGCTTCCGGCGAAAGTGAACAAGGTGCGGCTCCTGAAGGCGGCGCTCCCGCTGTTGCTGCGACGGAGCAGCGGAGCAACCGCGGCGGTGCGCTTCGGAGGCGTCGTCGCGGACCGGCACGGCGCGGGCCGCGACGACCGCGAGCTGATCCGGTTCCACTACGACCTTTCGAATGCCTTCTACGAGCTGATGCTCGATCCGGAGATGGTCTATTCCTGCGCCTATTTCCCGACGCGCGAGACCACGCTCGACGCGGCGCAGCTGGTCAAGCTGGACCTCATCTGCCGCAAGCTGAGGCTCCAGCCGGGTGACCGGCTGTTCGATCCGGGTTGCGGCTGGGGCGCGCTCGCCTGCCACGCCGCCGCCAACTACGGCGCACAGGTCCACGGCACGACGCTCTCCCGGGAACAGTTCGACTATACCGTCGCCAAGGTGGCGCGTCTCGGCCTCTCGGATCGCGTGACCGTCGCGCTTAGCGACTGCCGCGATCTGCCCGCGGGGACGATCTTCGACAAGATCGCCCAAATCGAGATGATCGAGCACATCGGGCTCCGGAACCAGCCGGCTTTCTACGCCTACCTGCACCGGCACCTGCGGCCGTGGGGGCTGTACCTCGGGCAGGCAAGCGCGCGCCGCGTGCCCGCCAGGCCGCGCGATTTCCGGCGGAAGTCGCCCTATTACAAATTCTTCCTCCGCTACATCTTCCCCGGCGGGGAACTCGATCACATCGCGATGACGGTGGGCAATCTCGAGCGCGCGGGCTTCGAGGTGCATGATGTCGAGGCCATGCGTGAGCACTTCGCCCTCACCTGCGAACATTGGGCGCGCCGGCTGTACGCGCGCCGCGAGGAGAGCGCGGCGCTGGTCGGCTGGCCGAAGACTTGCCTCTGGCTGCTGTATCTCTCGCTCAGCGCGCTCAGCTTCGAGCGGGGAACGCTGCGCGTGTATCAGGTCCTCGCCTCGCACCGCCGCCCGGGCCTGTCGGGCGCTCCGCTCGATCGGTCGACGCCGTTCGCGACCTAGCACGCGGCACCTCAGCCGCTCGTCGTCTCGAGCTCTTTCGCCTTGGTCCTCCGGCGATCGGCATGTTCGGTCGAGCGGGTATCGGTCAGCAGCAGATGCTCGCTGCCCGCCCCTGCGGGCAGAATGGCAGCGTCCCGATACTCGAGGCGCCGCGGATCCTTGAGGACGCGGCGCAGCAGCCAGCGCAGCCGCAGATAGGTGATCGCGCAGCCCCCGAGCGTGTGGACGAGATATGCCGCGTGCCGGGGGTAGAACAGCAGCGGATTCTCGCGCGGCAGCCCGCGCCGGCGCTGGCCGCGGCGCCGGATCCGGATCAAGCCGGATTCGAGCTTGGCGACGTTTTCGAGCCTGACCGCCTCGCGATAGCCGAGGAGCCGGTTGACCGTGGTGAACTTCTTGTTCGAGCGCAGCGCGACCATGCGCCGCAGGATGCGCTCCATGTGCGCCCAGCTGTAGAAGCTTCGGTGCGCATCGCGATAGGCGCGCTCCCACGCCTCGTCGCTCATGCGCGGATGGTGCGTGACGCGGTGGTTGAGATCGTAGCGGTTCAGATCGGGATCCATCCACACGCCGCTTTCGTAGAGGCGCTTGTGGTCCTCGCTGCCGGGGAGCGGCGTGAGGTAGTTCAGGTAGATCGAATCGATCGGCAGCTCGTCCTTGAGAATCTCGATGTCGTGCAGGATCGAGTTGTAGGTGTCGCCGGGAAAGCCGATGATGTAGCCGCACGTGATGAATACGGGATGGCGCTTCCACGCCAGGAACATGTCGCGATATTCCTCGACGCGGTTCTGGCGTTTCTTGGCGAGTTCGAGGTTGTCGGCATTGATGTTCTCGAGCCCGATGAAGATCTGATCCGCGCCCGCGGCCACGCATTTGTCGACGAAACCCTTCGTCCGGTGCGCCAGCGTGTCGACCTGGATCGCCATCCGCACGGGCAGGCCCTCGGCGCGCAGCGCGATCAGGCGATCGAGGAAAGCTTCCCAGTTGCGGTTGCGCGCGAAATTGTCGTCGGTCAGGAAGAAGTTGGAGATGCCGTTCGCGGCATTCGCACGGATGATGCCCTCGAGGTCGTCGGCGCTGCGGAACCGGCTCTTGCGCCCCTGGACGTTGATGATCGTGCAGAACGAGCATTCGAACGGGCAGCCGCGCCCCAGGTCGAAGCTCGAATAATGCGTGAGGGTCTTTTTCAGCTGCTCGGGCGGCATCAACGGGAAGGGCGCGCCGGCGATATTGGGCATGTTGTTGAGGTGGTTGTACACCGGCCTCAAATTGCCAGCGAGCGCATCCCGGAGCACGTCGTCCATTCGCGCGTCTTCGGCTTCGCCGGCGAAGAAGCTGATGCCCAGGCGCTGCGCCTCGGCCAGCTCGGGCGGCAATTCCTCGAGCATCGAGAGGCAGCCTGAGACATGGAAACCGCCGATGCAGACAGGCAATCCCGCCGCACGGAACTCGCGCGCCAGGTCCATCGCGCGCGGAAACTGATTGGACTGGACGCCGACAAGGCCGATGAAGCCGCGACCCCCGGCGGCCTTGATCCGCTTGATGATCCGGCGGGGCGAAACCAGCGTGTGGCTTTCGTCGGCGACGTGCTGCTCGACCGCCACGTCGCCCAGCACGCCGCGATCGACCGCGTCCTTCGCAAGGGCTGCGACGCAGGCGAGCGAGTTCGACGGGATGATCGAGCGCCACCACTGCACCGGATAGCCCTCGTCGTCATAGCGCGTCGGCTTGATGAGGAAGATCTGGAAACTGCCCACGCGCCCGATCATACGTGAGGCGGCACGCGACACAAAGCGGATCGTGATCGCCGCCTAGTCTCGGTTTCGACGGTCGGTGCTTACCATGACGAAGCCCGGTCGAGTGCCGCCGCCGGTGTCGATGGTTTGGCGCGAAAAAAGGCGCCCGGATTACTTGCCTGGCGCGTAGAAGGTGACGACATACGCCGTGCTTGCGCTGAGCCCGGACGGCAGGCTGAGCGTGAACCCGGTTGCGGTCGCGGTCAGGTAACCGTTCTTCACCAGCGACACCGCCGGCGCGTTCGCCGCCGAAATGACCGGGTAGCTGGCGGATGCATAGGGGTGGGCGTAGGTGACCGCAAAGACGTCGCCCGCGCTGGCGCTCGCTCCGGTGGTCAGCCTGACGACACCCGAATTGCCGTTTGCGTCGATGGTGGCGGTTGCTCCGGACCCCGCCCCCGCGAGGACCTTGACGCCGGGCGTTGCCGTATCGGCCAGGACGAAGGCGCGCCGGACACCGTCGCCCGCGGTGAAATAGGGCCTCGCATTCGCGTCGACCTCGAATGCGCCGGCCTCCGGCACGCTCAGCAGCGCGGCACCCGACGTGAGGAACTTGAGCGGGCCGAAGCCGGGCGACGCCGCACCCGCGCCGATCACGACCCAGCCTCCGAAATTCGAGCCCGCCGGGGCCGTCAGGAGGTTCACGCCGCCTGGAAACAGGACCTGCTGATAGCTGTTCGCGACGATCGCGTTCATCGATCCGTATCGTTGCGGATATTGCTTCGTCGCCTGAAACGAACCGATGCCGGTACCGGTGAACAGCGTCCAACGGCTCGCCACCTCGCCGGCCGTAAAGGCCGAATTATCGACGATGACCCAGTTCCCGCCGGCATGGCCCGTCTGCCCGCCCGTTCCCGCCTGCCACAAATCACTGACGATACGGTCGCCCTTCTGCACCGCATCGTAGCCGTTCATCGCCTTGCCGCGAGTTTTCACCCAGTAATTGATGATGCCCTTGCCGTCGGCACCATATTTGAACGCCATATAGCCGGTGCTCTCGGAGTCGGTCCCGTTCACCTGGATCGGCTGGTTGCCGAGCGTTCCCAGCGAATTCGCAACGGCCGGCGTGCCGGGGATATCGGTACCGACAATCGTGGTCTTGGTGATGGCGGGGGCATCGGCCGCCGCCAGCGCCTGCGCTGCCGCGGCGCGCGCCACCGGGTCGTCTTGCGCCGCCGCGGGGGTCGTCGAGGCGATGAACACGAGCACGGCTCCAAACGCCGATGTCCAGCGCAGCGGCAGATCCCGGTTGGATGTTGCGAACGGCACAGTTCTGGTCATGCATCGGCTCCCGCGTCGAGATGGCATCGCCCGATCAATAGTTGGCGAGCCCGCCGATGTTCTTCGATTTTCCCAGGCCAGACAAGTCTGCCACACCGACAGACCGAGCATAACCGAGGATTGCGCCGCGGCGGAGATCATGGCCATGCGAGATCAAAAGGCCTTGTTGGAGGGTGGGAGAGACTTCGAACCCGACAGGGTTCGCAAGGCCGAACGGCCGCCCGAGCTTATGCGAGGCCCAAAACAAGAAAGCCCTGGCGGAGAGGGTGGAATTCGAACTGGGCATTTCAGGGGGTATCAAACGGTTTCGTAAAGCGTCACATTTTTCATCCATTTCAGTGTCTTATCTCATTGTCTATCCGAGGGGATGCCGGTAGATTTTACCGCATCCAGTGACGAAAATGGGACCGAAAGTGGGACCTGTAGTGGGACCCAAAAGGTTCGGCGGAGACATCGAGATGGCAGCGCGCACGCTCAACAAGCTGACGGCAATGCAAGCCGCGAAGCTCGCGGCACCTGGCCGGCATTCCGATGGCGGGGGGCTCTATCTCTTCATCGACGACTCGAGTCGACGCCGCTGGATCTTTATGTACACCCGCCATGGCAAAAGGTCGGAGCTCGGCCTCGGCGGTGGGAGGGACATGAACCTGGCGGCGGCGAGGACGGAAGCAGCCGCGCTTCGTGCCATCCTGGCAGCTGGCAGTGATCCTAAAGCCGAGCGTGACAAGCTGAAGGGCGTTCCCAGCTTCGGTGAGTTCGCGGACGCTTATGTCGAAGCGATGACGCCTTCCTGGCGCAATCCGAAGCACGCTGCTCAATGGAAGATGACGCTTACGGTCTACGCGCAGCCCCTTCGGCACCGGCCCGTCGATGAGATTACGACAAGCGAGGTATTGAAGGTGCTGGAGCCGCTCTGGAAGCGGACGCCGGAGACCGCTGAACGCTTGCGGGGTCGTATCGAGAACGTCCTCAATGCCGCTAAGGCGAAGGGCTACCGGACAGGTGAGAACCCTGCGCTGTGGCGTGGTCATCTCGACCAACTCCTCCCGAAGCGTCGGCGGCTATCGCGCGGGCATCACGCGGCGCTCCCCTATAACGCAATCTCTGCCTTCATGGAGGATTTGCGGACGCGAAGCGCCACTGCCGCTCGATCGCTCGAATTTACAATCCTGACCGCCGCTCGGTCGGGCGAGGTGCTCGGTGCTCAGTGGAGCGAATTTGACCTCACCCGAAAGGTCTGGACGGTCCCGGCCGAGCGGATGAAAGCCGGTCGGGAGCATCGCGTCCCACTGTCCAACTGCGCTTTGCAGATCATTTCGGAGACTGCCGAGGCGGACCGGAAGGGATTCGTTTTTGCCGGACCGAAGCCCGAGGCCGCTCTTTCATCAATGGCAATGGCAATGCTTCTTAGGCGCATGAAGTCTGAGGTGACGGTTCATGGGTTCCGTTCAACCTTCCGTGACTGGGCTTCGGAGGCAACCAGCTTTCAGCACGAAGTGTGCGAGATGGCGCTTGCCCATACCATCTCCAACAAGGCTGATGCCGCATACCGGCGCGGCGACCTCTTCGAGAAGCGCCGCAAACTCATGGATGCGTGGTCAGGCTATTGCAGTCGCAACTCCGGTGCGCAGGTGGTGCCGATCCGAAGGTCCGCTTAATGCCTTTGTGTGGACGGCCCTCCGTTGGCAAGGGGTAGGTGAGCATCTGCACTAGGCGGCCGGTGCGGCCATGTGTCCGGCCTGTGATGCGGCCTTGTCATCGCCGCTGGGCATAATGCCTTCCGCAAATCTGGGCCCCAATCAATTCGCGCACTCAAGGCGCGGGGCGCAAAATGGGTTGGTCTGATCTGGCGGTACCGACCGGCTTTCGTCCAATAGCTCCTTTGCTCTTTCCAACCTCTGGGCGCAGCTCCCCAGCCGCGCAATCTCGTCATGCGGCGATCGCCATCGGCTCCCTATAGTGCTCGCCGCTTGTCATCATTGCCCAGGCGATCCGGGCGTTCTTGTTTGCCAGTGCGATGGCTGCGACCTTACCGGTACAGCACCAATTCCTTATGCTCAGGCAGGAGTTTCCGCCATTGGTCGTTGATGGCGAGGTTCTGGTTTGCCTCTGCGACGATCACCGCGAATGCGGACGAATGTCTGGCCTTCTGTGTCAGGCTGCGTCGCTGGTCCGCATCCAATTGCTTCCGGGTCTGTCCCGCCATTGTTCTCCACGTTTGATAAACGTGATCTTGTGAGTATTTAATGGCTCGGGGCCATGGGAGGGAAACAGGTGATCATCGCTGCACTCACGCTGGCATCGGCACCAATTGTGCAGCGATGTCAGAACCCCATCGGCTGGGATGCGGATCACCAAAGAGAGATTTGTGGCCCGAAGGTCTTGCCAGCGACCTCTCAGAACGTCGCCGGTTTCAAGCAGCGATGGCGCCCGCTTGCTGTTCGTATTGGGCGGCTAATGTTCAGTGCCAAGTGCCAGCGAACGTCATGGGACTATGCGAACGCCTCGGATGCCAACGCCCAGGCCCAGATGCCGCGGGATCCAGTCTATTCCCGATTGTCTCCTGCTCAGCGGGAAGATGTCAGAGTTTGGTACCATGGTGTGATCCGACAAACAGTAGACGCATCAGGGAAATGCCGATGAGCCTCGGACGCATCCACGAGCTTCCGTGGCGTAAGATCCTCCGCTGGCTCGCGCTCGTTTTGTTGCTACTCGCTTTTAGCGGAATGCTGTGGATCGAGTGGGGTCGCTACAACTGGGTCAGAAAGCAGCACCGCACCTATGGCGATGTCACCCTCGGTATGGAACGGAATGAAGTTCTCTATCGCATGGGCACACCAGATGCCGTCACCGACAACGTGCCGATCGAGCAAAACATCTACCCGGTCTATTTTACCGACAGTCACGATCCCGTAAACGTCATGCCGAAGGGTAAGACGATCTCCGATTACAATGAATGGGCGTACACGCGAGACCCCGCGCGTTATGACATTGACCTTGATCCGAAGTCACACCGCGTCACCGTAAGCGCCTGCTTTGACAATGCCGACAAACCGCGCTGCCCATCGCTGTATGGAGTGAGCGCCGGCCAATCTGAGGAGGATGTAATTGCGAGACTCGGGACGCCCTCTAAGCAAGACCTCAAAGAGGGAACCAAAACGCTGACATGGGATGATCTTGGCGTGGTGCTCTATCTAAAAAAGAGCCAGGTCTATTTCATTAAAAAAGTCGAGCCGAAATCCTCCGCATGGGATGCGTTTTGGCGACACTTTCTTTTCTGATCGGGGACATTGGTTGTGGCGGTAGGCAAAGGTTCCTTTTTTGAGGCCGACCCCGAGCGTGAGGAGGGCCCGGATTTGGGTGACGGAGTCTTGCCGCTGTCCGAGGTGCCCGATCTCTCCGAAATCGAGGACGAAGACGAGCGCATTGAGGCGATCCAGACGTGGTTTCTGGAGAACTTCGAAGATCCCGCCAACGAGACACCCTACGAAGGTCGTGAGGGCGGCTATCAGTACGTCTGGGGTGGCCCATTCGATCTCTGGGAAGAAATGAGCGACGCTTTTGGCGATCAAGCGACCGAGGAAGAAATTAACGCCGCCGCCGAAGGCCTGTCTGGTCGAGGGCACGAATGGGCACCTGCCGGGCATCGCGTCCAAGCGCCTGACGAAGATTATCGCGAGCCCGTGCCTCCGCTATCAGAACGACTTGAAGCCCTTGGCGGGCAGCTCGACACCATCGAGAAGGGCGTCGATGATTTGTTGCAGCTCGACATTGAAGCGGAGCAGCCGGTTCATGGGATCGGGCACAATCTGGCTCCACCAGACGCCGCCGTTCCCGACAATTGGTTCGACGCCGAAGACCCGCCCCTCACCCGTGGCGATCTGCTGGAAATCAAGAACAGCATCGCTGAGCTGCGTCTCGAATTAGCCAAGCCCAATCCCGCCACTGACGCCAGCCTTGAAGTCGTTACCCGTGCGGAGACGTGGTTCACCCGGTTTAGGAAATTCGTGTTGAAGCTTGGAACCGGAGCGGCGGTTGGTATCGCCGGGGCTTTTGGCAAGCATGTCGGCGATGCCTTCCTCGCAGCCAATCCCGGCTTGGTTGACGCAGCCGTCCATGCGGCAAATACACTGAGCCACTGGATGATGAGCTTATTCTGACGTAAACGAAGCGATGCGACCTCTTCATGAATGGGACGAGAGCGACCTCCAATCCCTAATAGACAATCAGGTGCAGGAGAGTTTGCAGCTCGATTACAAGCGATCTGATGCGCTTGCGAAGACGAGTAATTGCCAGACAGAGCTTGCCAAGGATGTATCGGCCTTTGCGAACTCCGCTGGCGGGCGCATCATCTATGGGATGGTTGAGGCGGACAATCTACCCGTCGCTATTGATGGCGGATCCGATCCCTTGGTCATCACGCGCGAGTGGATCGAGAATACCGTGTTCGGGAGAATCCAGCCTCGGGTTCAAGGTCTCGTTATTAAGCCAATCCCACTTGCTGCTGGCGGCACCGCGTACGTCATCGACATTCCTCAAGCGACAACGTTCGCACCACACCAAGCAAACCATCGTTATTACAAGCGCTTCAACTTCAAGTCCGAGGCGATGGAGGACTACGAGGTTAAGGACGCTATGCGACGAGCAACGTCGAGCGAACCTTTCATCTATTTTGCGCTTAGGCTCACCAAGAACGCAGAAGGAGCCGACCGCGCCCGCCTTACCGCCTACATTGGAAATCGAAGCAGCGAACCTATGATGTACGCACACATCAAGGTCTTTGTGGCGACGACGCTATTCGCTGGTGAACAACCAAATCCTGGGACATGGTCGTTCGCGGAAGGCAAGTTGCAGATAGGCAATCTGGCGGACCAAATCCCTATCCAACTTCTCACCAGCAACCACAGCGTTCCCGGCTCAATGCCCATCTTCAAAGAGACCGAATTCAGC
The DNA here is from genome assembly GCA_963799985.1 of uncultured Alphaproteobacteria bacterium. Lineage (GTDB taxonomy): Bacteria > Pseudomonadota > Alphaproteobacteria > Sphingomonadales > Sphingomonadaceae > Sphingomonas. The sequence goes on from CAWCZC010000001.1 coordinate 12,488, forward strand.
CTGCTTGACCTTGACCTACCGTTCCCTACGCCGGGAAATTATCACATCGGCTACGAGATTGCCTGTCCCGGCTTCACCCACTTCGCCGCTGGCGAAGTTTTCTTCAACGGCAACAAACTAGTTCCCGTGGACGAAAGTGCGATCTTTCTTCTGCATCCCCATGCCACAATAGCTACCTGAAGGTTCCCGCAATCAGCGGGTGGGCTACGACGTCACTCTTACCCCTGCCTCCAAAGATGGGGGCAAAGACCTGATAATCGTGAAGCGCGACGATCTTGGCACGATGCTCTCGTTTGTGGAGTGCAAACGCTATGCCCCCGACAGGCCGGTAGGTGTTGAGGTCGTGCGCGCCCTCAGTGGAGTCGTGGAGCTTGGCCGAGCAACATCCGGGATCGTTCTCACAACCTCCCGATTCACGACCGGGGCGAAGACGCTTCGGCGAGAGCTCGAATATAGTGATAGCGGGCGGACATTGCATCTCTGACCACAGCGTCAGACTGAATAGGGTCGCTGGTGGGGATCGCTCATGGATAAGGCTTGACCATTTTTACCGAGGTTAGAGAGCCTTGCGTGATGCGGTGATAAAAATAGCGGTCGGTAGGCAGCGACTCGGCAAGGTGAGGTTGGCATGAATGAGGGTGACAAAGACTATTATCTCCGCCGCCATGCCTCAGAATTGAAGCTCGCACAAACTTCCAGCGATCCAAGCGCTCGCGCAATTCATGCGGCGCTCGCTGAACAGTACCGCCAAAAAGCGGCGAATAGCACCGGGCAGATCACCATCATGGCGCGTCATTCTCACGCTTAGCAGTGCCTTGAACTTCCCAATTGTTGCCTGTGCCGACTTGGGCTTTGGTCTGAATAGTGTTCATAAGAGCTGCCAAAACTACGGGCGCGGGCGTCGGCTTCATAATAACTGCTATCGGTGGGTGAATCGCTGCCAATTCGGCAGGTAGCCCCGTTCCGGTATGGATGACGAAGGGAACCGCCTTTTCGATCAGTCGCAGCGCCAAGGGTGTTACGTCTCGATCTTGCAGATTGGCGTCAAGAACCGCCGCATAGATGGTGCTTTGGTCCAGCAAATCCAGCGCCTCCGCAACGGTCGAAACCGGCCCGATCACCACAGCTCCGGTATCTTCGGCGGCAAGCGAGAGGCTCAGCGCTATGAACGCCTCATCCTCAACAATCAGTATAGGAATTTTCACCCACACCTCGCCGTCTTGAGCGGGAGCGCGGTGTCTCTCAGCCGTTGGCACTCAGAGGTCGCTCCAACGGTAAAAGCATAACTAATTTAATCTGTGTTTGTTTCCTAGTTTAATATCATGGTGCCAAGTCCGAGGTTTCAGAGTAGGGCATATGCATCATCGGCCTACCTTCTGGCTGCCGATGGCTGAGAGACGCGTAGCGCTCCCGTCAAAGAACGGAGCGAGCGTGTCCACAGCCAACGAGCCCCTCGCCCCTATGGTGGAGAAGCTCCAGCTTTGGGTGCCCTTAAGCCCGGCGGATCAGCGGGCGATACTCTCGCTGCCTCACACGATCCGCACGCTACGAATGAATGAATTTCTCGTGCGTGAGGACGATAAGCCCCAATATACCTGCCTGCTGCTTTCCGGCTTCGCCTATCGGCACAAGACGGCTGGAAACGGCGGGCGGCAAATTTTTTCGATCCATATGAAGGGCGATATCGCGGACCTTCATAATTCGATCCTGCGAAGCGCGGATCACAATGTCCAAGCGCTGACTGATCTAGAGGTCGCGATGATTCCAGTTGCGGCGATTCGGGAACTGGCAGCCAGCCATCCCAACGTGGCTCAAGCGATGTGGTATGAAACGCTCGTCGATGGGGCAATCTTCCGCGAATGGACGCTCAATGTGGGGCGCCGGGACGGGCGCACGAGGATGGCACACATGCTTTGCGAATTTGCCCTAAGGCTTGAAGTGGCCGGGTTGGGTGACAAAACCAGCTACGAGCTGCCGATGACGCAGGAGCAGCTTGCCGACGCTTTGGCGCTCACCAATGTTCATGTAAATCGGACGCTCAAGGCTCTGGCGAACGAAGGCTTGATAACGCGATCACGCCGAGCTGTGACAATTATAGATTTTCAACACTTGGCGACGGTCGGCGATTTCGATCAAAAATATTTGCATTTGGATCGCTCTCCACACGCACTTAGCATTCGTTCATAGCGTCACGGCTCCGATCGCTTTGTCTCTCGGAGCGCGGTTCACCCTCGCTTCGTCCGCCCACATGATGCGGAAATCGAGCATCTTGATTTCGAGCGTGACGCCATCGATCCCGCTGCTGACATAGGCGGACGCCCACATTGTCTTGAACGGTAGGACTTGGCCGGTGCTTCGCGTCGCCGGTTCTATCAGTTCCCAATCGAACGTATCGGCTGCCATGTGACCTGCTTGACGTGCTCCCGAGAAATCATGCCATTGGTAAGTTAGCTCGCCAGATGGAGACGAGCGATGCGGCGAAGCCGATTTACCGAGGATCAGGTCATTGGGGTGCTGCGCGAGCATGGGGCTGGCGTGAAGACGGCGGACCTGTCCCGTAAGCACGCGATCAGCGATGCGACCTTTTAAAGCTGGAAGTCGAAATACGGTGGCATGACGGTGTCGGAGGCGGCGCGGTTGCGCACGCTCGAAACGGCCGTTCGGATATGTTTTCGATTTCTTTTCCGGATACGGGGGCGTCGGGCGCAGATATTTTTCGTGGTATTGGTACACCCCATGGCCACTGTACCGGCAACTAAGGAAATGGGACCGTAAGTGGGACCGAAATCTGCAGCATCCCAATTTTACTGCGATATCAATTGGATAACTCAAGAATTGGCGGAGAGGGTGGGATTCGAACCCACGGTACCCGTGAGGGCACAACGGTTTTCGAGACCGTCCCAATCGACCACTCTGGCACCTCTCCGCAGAGGGCGGCGTGCCCCGTCCCGCTGAGGGACATGCGCGCCGGTCGCTGTAGGCGCGCGGCATTAGCTCAATCGTTCGGGGGCGACAAGCTCCGTCCTTGTGCCACCGGGAAAGCGCATTAGATTGGTGGCATGACAGTGCCTTCCACCCCCTTCGAGCCGCTCGACGCCGGGGTGCCCTTGCCCCCGATCGCGCATGCGCGCTTCACGATCGGCGATGTGGTGCGCCACCGGCTGTTCGATTTCCGCGGCGTGATCTTCGACGTCGATCCGGTCTTCGCCAACAGCGACGAATGGTATGAGGCGATCCCCGAGGACGTGCGCCCGCGCAAGGACCAGCCCTTCTACCACCTCCTCGCCGAGAATGCGGAGATCGTCCTACATCGCCTATGTCAGCCAGCAGAACCTGGTGGTCGACGGCACCGACGAGCCGGTCGACCATCCCGCGATCGGCGGCCTGTTCGATGACTTCGCGGACGGCCGCTATCGGCTCAGGCGCGAGCACCGACACTAACCACCGGCGGCGGTGGTTGACAGAATCGGCCTCACTCGCATAGCTGCGCCGTTCCTCCTGCCGGGGCATTCCCCAGCGCGGACCATGCTTTTGAATTGAGAAGAGACCCATGTTCGCAATCGTGCGCACGGGCGGCAAGCAGTATCGCGTCGCCGCCGGAGACAAGATCGTCGTCGAGAAGCTCGACGGCGAGGCCGGCGCGACCATCACGCTGGGCGACGTCCTGCTCGCCGGCGAAGGCGGCGAGCTGAAGTCGACCGAAGGGCTGACCGTCTCGGCCGAGATCGTCGCCCAGGCGAAGGCCGACAAGGTCATCGTCTTCAAGAAGCGCCGCCGGCACAATTATCGCCGCAAGAACGGCCATCGCCAGCAGCACACGATCCTGAAGATCATCGCGATCGGCGCTCAGGAAGAGAAGAAGAAGGCCGCGCCCAAGGCGAAGAAGGCCGCCGCTCCCGCCGCCGAGGCTGAAGCCCCGGCCGCCGAAGCGTAAGTGGAGTAAGAGCAGATGGCACATAAGAAAGCAGGCGGCTCGTCGCGCAACGGCCGCGATTCGGCGGGCAAGCGCCTCGGCGTGAAGAAGTTCGGCGGCGAGACCGTCGTCGCCGGCAACATCCTCGTGCGCCAGCGCGGCACCAAATTCTATCCGGGCACGAACGTGGGCATCGGCAAGGACCATACCCTCTTCGCGCTCGTACGGCCGCGTGTCGTTCCGCGAAGGCAAGCTCGGCCGCAAGTTCTGTGCAGTCGAGATGATCGCGGAGGCGGCGGAATAATCGGGTAACCGGACGGGTTGCCCACCAGGGCGACCCGGGCCAGCAGGCCAACGCAAAAGGGAGACGGGTTGCCCCGGCTCCCTTTTTTCATGCTCCCTCGACATACGGCTGCAACTTTCGCGTCACAGTGACGCGTCAGGGGCACCGCAAGACCGAGGAGATTGGTCATGTTCGTGCGGACCCAGAGACTGACGCTGCGCCCCGGCTGGATCGAGGACGCGCCCGAGCTTGCCCGCGCGATGGGGCACGAGTGCGTCGTCCGAAACCTCTCGAAGGTGCCGTGGCCCTATCGGACTCGCCGAGGCGGAGGACTTCCTCGCCCGGCGGCAGACCGCGGATGGCGCCTTCTGCCTGATCCACGAGCACGATCGCGGCGCCATTCGCCTGGTGGGCGGGATCGGCGTGCATCCGTGCGGCGACGGCTTCGAGTTCGGCTATTGGCTGACCCCGAGCGCCTGGGGCCGCGGCATCGCCACCGAGGCGGGGCGGGGCATGCTGCGCGCGGCGCGCGAATCGCTGCGGCTACGACGGCTCCACTCGGCGCATTTCGTAGACAACCCCGCCTCGGGCCGGGTGCTGCGCAAGCTTGGCTTCCGCCCCACCGGCCGCGTCGAGCCGCGTCACTGCGTCGCACGCGGCACCGAGATGGCCACCGCGACGTTTGAGATCGAGCTTTGTTCGGTAGATGCCGACAATGACCCGGGGACTCGAATGGCGGCGTGAGGCGGCCCGCGGCTATTGTTGCTGAAGCGTTTCAGGCCTATCATCAGGGGTACAAGAACAAGGGGGAGTGCCCGATGCGCCTCAGCCTCGTCTCGTGCCTGCTTGGCTTTTCGACTGGTGTCCTGATCGCCGCCGCGGCGGTCGGGGTGCCTCCGCTCAACCCCGCCTTTGCTGAAGTCGAGCACGACATGGCGAACGGCGTGAACATTCCCGGCGGGGACATCGCCTCGTTCGCGCTCCCCGCGCCGGACCCCGGCCTGTGCCGCCAGGCCTGCGACCAGAACAACGCTTGCCGCGGCTGGACCTTCGTCAAGCCGGGCGTTCAGGCCGCGCAGGCGATGTGCTGGCTCAAGGGTTCGATCGGGCAGGGCACGCGCGATCCCAACACCATTTCCGGTCTCAAGCCCAATTCGGGCGGGCTCCAGCCGGGCAGCGCCCGCGTCGAGAACTATATGTCGCTGGGTTACAATCTGCCGGGAGGCGACCTCAATTCGTTCCCGATGCCGCAGGGCGACCCCGCGCAATGCCAGTCCGCATGCGACACGCGCGGCGATTGCCGCGCCTGGAGCTTCGTCAAGCCGGGGGTCCAGCGTCGCGAGGCGGTGTGCTGGCTTAAGGGCAGCGTGCCCGGCGCGGTCGCCGACGACAATGTGATCTCGGGCCTGCGCCGCGCCGTGGCGAGCGCACCGCCGTTCGTCGGATCGCCCGGCTATCACGGCGGCGCAAACCCCGGCCACGCCGGTCCGGGCGCCTGGGGCGTCTGGGCCTCGGCGTCGGGCGGTCATTGGGAGGATCCGTGCGCGATCCAGTATGTCGCCGCCCAGATCCTCGGCAATCGGTACGACGGCGCCTATGGGTATCGCCGCGTCCGCACCCGCGACAGCCAGCAGGAAGCCGATCTCGATATCGATCATTTCGGCCGCTATCACCGCGACCAGCCCGACGGCGTGGTCAAGATGACGTCGTGCGAGGGCACGGGCACCGGAAACGGCGACAACGGCAATGCGGGCAACGGCGGCGCGACGGGCAATTTCGCCGGCACCTATTCAAATGGTCAGGGCGGCACAATCACGATCTCAGGCGGAGGCGGATCATGGACCGCGACCGAGGAATGGGAAGGCGGCGGGCGCAACGGCACCAATCGCTGGCGCAACTGTCAGGTGAACGGCAACACGCTCAAGTGCGATTGGACGGGCGAATACCGTGGCGACCCCGACAAGACCGCCGACCGCAGCGGCACGCTTACCGCCACCATCGACGGCGACAGCCTGACAGGCTCCTATTACGAGAACGCGCCCAACTTCCACTGGAATGTCGCGCCCTATGATTCGGCCATGCACGAAGGGGCGGTCTGGCCCATGAACTATCACCGGGTGCGCTGATCGTACCCAGCCCTTCCGGGGAGAGGCCAAGCGAAGCTGCTCCGATTGTCTGAACATCTCACAATTGACAGCCCCCCACCCTCTCTCATGGTCGGGTAACGACAAAAGCCACCTCCAGTGCGGACAGCGCCCACGACAAAGCAGCGGCGGTGCTCAAGGCGCGAGAAGATCAAACCAAGCTAAGCAGCAATTTGAAGCGTGGACCCCGACCTCGGAATGGCGCGGGAGCCGAGCCTCGAGCGAAACTCGGCGCACCTTACCTGGCGGGCACGGGCGGCCGCCTCGGCGGTGCCAAAGGCGGTTCGGCCTCTGCGGCGGCGACGGCGAGCTCCAGTTGCGCGATTTCGTTCTGTAAGCCCTCGATTTGAGCCCGGGCTTGGGGGGAAGTCTGACCGGGCTCGGTCTGGGATGCAGATGCGTGTAGGCCATTGGGCGCCCTCGACGAGGCGCGAGGCGCGCGAGCATCGGCCGTCGCGACCCGAGATACGGCGCCATTGCCTTTGGCGGCGGCGGCGCCGTGACGAGTCGACCCGGGAGTCGCCCGCGCCGTCATGATCATCGCCAGAAGCGCAACCGCCCCCATTGTCTTCGACGCAATCTTCGTCATCTCAGTTCTCCATGAACCCGCCTATTGACGGTTTCGCTTCGTGCAACGGTCATGGACTGACCGGCGTTGGGGCCCCGCCGGCGGCAGCCGCGGCGATCGCGGCCGCTAGTGCTGCGGCGACCGGGATCGTGGCCGGCGGCAGGGGCGTGCCCGCCGGTCCGGCTGTGGTTGAGGGGAGGGTGGAGCCACTCAAGCCCGCGGCCGCGTTTGACCAGGCTTGAGCGGCCCCGGCCCAGTTCGCGGCTTGAGTCGCCCATTTGTTCTTGAGCGCACCCAATCTGGCCGCGAGGGTGCGCGTCTGCGCAGCGAGCTGTTGCAACATTGCTGCCGGCGCGACCCCCGCGGCGCCGGTCAAATGCAGCGCGGCAATGGCTAGGTCGACCCGCGCCGCCGCCTCCAGGGCTTCGTCTTCCAGCTCTCCCAGATGCGTGGCCACCACGTTCATCGCGCCCGCGGTTGCCCGCATTTGGGCGGCGGCAGCGGCCACTCCGCCAGCCAGGCTCGAGGGAGCTACCCCCTTGCCCGCGCGCGCATTCACCGCGTTAGCGAGGCCAATGGCCACGCGAGCCGATGCATTCGCCGCGTTGATTTCAGTCGGCACGGTGCCCGCCTTCGGCGGAGCGTTCTGCGCTTCCGCGGGCCAAGCGATCAGCGCGCCGCAGGCCAAGCTCACGATCAACATGTGCAACCATCGCGCGCCGCGCGCCAGCAGCCCTTGGAAGGGATAGCGTGTCAAGATCGCACCGAAACAATTGATTTCGGCTGCATTGTTCCAAGGTTGGTCGCGTTGCACGTGCATTGTCATTCCCCCCCGCGGACTGGGCGACAATTTGCCAACTCGCTTGCTTCGTGACTTTAATAGTTAACCATATTTGCGAATATTTCGAGACAAAATCTAAAGGCCCATTTGAGGCGGGCCGCAGCCTGGCTATTCGCGCATCGAGAACTATAGGTCGCTGGGCCGTAACCTTGCCGGCGACATCGCATCGATCCCACTCTCGCCCGGCGACCCGTCGCTATGCCAGGCAGCGTGCGACGTGCGCAACGCTGGCCGATCAACGACACGCGGCAGCCGTGGAGCACCTCAGGTCGCCAGCACCGCCGCCGCATAGTCGCTGTCGAACTTGCCGACGAGCTGGCGGTCGTCGTGGTTCCAGGGGTGGAAGCCGGGCAGGAAAAAGGCCGCCCAGGCAGGGAACACCCGCCGCAGCACCCCGGGGCTCCCGAAATAATACCATAGCACCCGCGCATGTGCGCCTGCGCCGCTGATGCCGTCCTGTCGCAGCAGCTCGATCATGCCCTTGTAGCGCTTCACCCAGAAGACGCGGCTGACCAGCAGCATCATGATCGCCTTGACCTTCCAGCGTTTCCAGCGGGTCCAGTCGCGTGTGGCGTGGCGCCAGGTGTCGTAGGCGACGCCCTTGTGCTCGATCTCCTCGATTGCGTGCCAGCGCCACATCTCGGCCTGGGTGGAATCGACCCCCCGCCAATAGCGACGGTCGCGCAGCATCATTCGCGCGAGGATCGCGGTGTAATGCTCGAGCGCCATCGTCACGCACAGATTGAGAATCCGCGGCCTGTCCCTGGTAAGCTGAAGGCTCTCCTCGACGACGCGTTCGAGCTCGGTGACGTCATAGCCGGCGTCGACGACGCGCCGATTGAAGGCGACATGCTCGCGGCTGTGCATCACTTCCTGCATCGTGAACGCCCGGATTTCGGCGTCGAGCTTGGGCGAAGCGCCGTCGCGGAACGCCTTGACCGATTCGATGAAGAACGCCTCCCCCTTGGGAAAAGTGACCGACAGTGCGTTGTGGAACGCGGTTGCCACCGGATCCCCATTCATCCACCAGCGCGCCTGCCCGGCGTCGCGCCCGAAGCGGCGATCGCGCGGTGTGATGGTCAGGTCGGCGGGAGTCTTTGCTTTCACGACGGGATTTCCTCCCCTAAGCGTCATGCAGCCACGGAATATGATTAACTTACATTGATGTCAATAACACGCCGACGCCTGTCCCCCGAAGAATCGCGCGACGCAGCGCTCGAAGCCGCGCGCACTCTGCTGATCGAGGATGGCCCCCAGGCAGTGACGCTCAAGGCGGTGGCCGGCAAGATCGGCCGCACCCATGCCAACCTGCTCCACCATTTCGGATCGGCGGCAGGGCTGCAGAAGGCGCTCGCGGCAAGCATCGCGCAAGGCGTGACCGCGAAGATCGGCGAGGCCGTGATGCGTGCGCGCGCTGGCGACCACGATCCGCGCGAGGTCGTCGACCTCACCTTCGACGCGTTCGACAAGGGCGGCGCCGGAGCCTTGGCGAGCTGGATGATCCTCACCGGCAACCGCGACGCGCTCGATCCGATCCTCGAGGCGATCCACGGCCTCGTCGACGAGCTCGCCGAGGGCCACAGCGACGAAGAGGCGCCAATCCGCGAGGAGACGCTCCAGCTCGTGCTGTGGGCGCTGGGCGACGCATTGCTCGGCGGCCCGATGGCGCGCGCACTCGATCTCCCGCGCGACAAGGCGCGCGACATGGCGGCGGCGCAGCTTGGGTCGTCGGTCGAAGGTCGCGTGAAGGCAGCGGCGGATCGCGGGGAGCAGGGTTGATGCTTGCGGCGATCGGCCTGCTCGCGCTCCTGACTCCCCAAGCAGCGTGCCCGCTCGACCGCCACTGGGCCCTCGTGGCACCGTCCGATCATGCCTTGGCCTCAGCCCATTTCCTCGCGGCCGCCGACGACGGCCTGGTCCGGCTCGGCAAATTGACGACCAACCTCGAGACGATGCAGGCTTATGTCCGCTTTCGCATCGTCAACCGGGTTCCACGCCCCGCGCTCGTGCTCGACACGACCGACACCGATTGCAAGCAGCTGAGGCAGATCGCGGCGGCGATCGAGGCGGTGGCGCACTGCTCGCCGAGAACCTGCTTCGCTTACCCGCTCCCGGCGGATCGGCGCGCGTGGATGCGAACTCCGCACCAGTGAGGCTGGCGCTCTCGGCGATACCCGCCTAAGTCGCCGCGATGCATTTCCTCGACCAGGCCAAGATCTTCGTCCGCTCGGGCGCCGGCGGCCCCGGCGCCGTCAGCTTCCGGCGCGAGAAGTTCGTCGAATATGGCGGGCCCGACGGCGGCAACGGCGGCAAGGGCGGCGACATCATCTTCGAGGCGGTGGCCGGCCTCAACACGCTGATCGACTTCCGCTACACCCAGCATTTCCGCGCGCCGCGCGGCAAGGGCGGCGCCGGATCGAACCGCACCGGCGCGGGCGGCGACGACCTGGTCATCAAGGTGCCGGTCGGCACCCAGGTGATCAGCCGAGGACAAGGAGGACGTGCTCGCTCGACTTCACCAAGGCCGGCGAGCGCGCAGGTCTTCCTGCAGCGGCGGCGACGGCGGGCGCGGCAACGCCAGCTACAAGACCTCGACCAACCGCGCGCCGCGCCAGCACGGCACCGGCTGGCCGAGCGAGGAAGCGTGGGTATGGCTGCGGCTCAAGCTGCTCGCCGACGCCGGGCTGGTCGGGCTGCCCAACGCCGGCAAGTCGACCTTCATCAACGCGGTGACCAACGCCCAGGCCAAGGTCGGCGATTATGCCTTCACCACGATGCGCCCCCAGCTCGGCGTCGTCCGCCACCACCACCGCGAGTTCGTGGTCGCCGACATCCCCGGCCTGATCGAAGGCGCCGCCGAGGGTGCCGGGATCGGCGACCGCTTTCTCGGCCATATCGAGCGCTGCCGGGTGCTGCTCCATCTGGTCGATGCCAATGACGCGGATGTCGGCGAGAGCTACCGGATCGTCCGCGACGAGCTCGAAAACTACGGCGCCGGACTGCTCGACAAGCCGATCGTGATCGCGCTCAACAAGATCGACACGCTCGACGACGAACTGATCGCCGCGCTGGTCGGCGAGCTGGAAGAGGCCAGCGGCGCGGAGGTGATCCCGCTTTCCGCTGCGGCGGGCACGGGCGTGGACTGGGTGCTCGACAAGTTGCTCGAAGCGATCGGGGAGGACGCGAAGACGGTCAGCCCGGACGACGAGGGCGAGGATACGATCGAGTGGTCGCCGGTGTGAGAGGCTCGCATGCTTTCGCTCGATGATTCGCGTTGGCGTGAACTCGCGCATGCCTACGGCGTCGCTCGGGACACGCCGGCTCTGCTGACTGCCTTGGCTTCCTCAACCAGACCCGTCGCCGAGTCCGATGGCGAACCCTGGTTCAGTCTCTGGTCGAGCCTCTGCCATCAGGGCGACGTGTATACTGCCTCTTACGCCGCGCTTCCGCATATCGTCGACATTGCGCTCCGCGCGGTCGGAGCGATCGACTTTGGCTTCTTTCAGCTCCCCGCGGCGATCGAAATAGCGCGGATGAACGGACGAGGTCCCGAGATACCGCACGACCTCGAATCCGATTATCGCAACGCGCTCACGCACCTTGCGGAATGCGTCAGCGTGAAGCTGAGTGAGGAATGGGACCAAGCAACGCTGTTGTCCGCGCTTTCGGCACTCGCGGTTTCGAAGGGTAATCCTCGCGTCGCAGAGGCCATCATGAACCTCGACGATGACTTGATCACGCGGTTGATCGATCTCGATTTCGACTAAGGTCGGGCGACGTCCTTTCCCCCTGAGGCGGGATATACTGGAATTCAACAAGATAGACGTTCGTCCCGCTGCCGTGCCTGGCGACCTTCAGCAGATCGATGACCCCCTTAAATCCTGACCGGCGCGCCAGCTCGCCGGTGATGTCCTCGATTGCAATCCGTTCGATCAATTCGATCAGGATGTGGCCCTCCTCCATAGGGTAGAGGCCGCCCACCTTGACGCGCGGGCTCCGCCAGATGCGCACGCTGCAGGTGATCTCGCCACTGCGGACACCCGGGCGCAGGCGCTTTGTGAACATCATGCGGCGCCTCCCCATTGGCCCGGGACATCACCCACGCTAACGCGGGGGCGATGGCCCTGTTTCCTCCCTCCACCTGCCCGCGCCTGATCGTCAAGATCGGCTCGGCGCTGCTCGTCGATGGCGAGGGCGGCGTGCGGCGTGCGTGGCTTGAGGGCATCGCCGCCGACATCGCCGAACGGGGTCGCGCGGGCCAGCAGGTCGCGGTCGTCTCCTCCGGCGCGATCGCGCTCGGGGCGCGGCGGCTTGCGCTGGCGAAGGGCGGCCGCGCCAGCCTGGAGGATGCGCAGGCCGCCGCCGCGGTGGGGCAGATCGCGCTCAGCCAGGTCTGGGCCGAAGTGCTGGGCGCCGAAGGCCTCACCGCCGCGCAGATGCTGGTGACGCTCGACGACCTCGAGGACCGCCGCCGCTACCTCAACGCCGCCGCCACGCTCGATCGGCTGCTCAATCTCGGCGTCGTCCCCGTCCTCAACGAGAACGACAGTGTCGCGACCGAGGAGATCCGCTTCGGCGACAACGATCGGCTCGCCGCGCGGGTGGCGCAGGCGGCGGGCGCGCAGGGCGTGATCCTGCTGAGCGACGTCGACGGGCTCTACGACCGCAACCCTGCCCTCCCCGATGCCGTCCACATCGCCCGGGTCGAGCGGATCGACGCGAAGGTCGAGGCCATGGCGGATCGCGGATCGGGTTCGGGGATGGGATCGGGCGGCATGGTCTCGAAGATCGCCGCCGCGCGCATCGCCAACGCCGCGGGCGCGCATCTCGCGATCGCCTCGGGCCGGATCGATCGCCCGCTGTCCGCCGAGGCGCGCCACACTCTGTTCGCCGCCGAGAAGAGCGCCCCCGCGCGCAAGGCGTGGCTCGCCGGCGGGCTCACCGCGCAGGGCACGATTCACATCGATGCCGGCGCGGCCACGGCACTCGCGCAGGGCAAGAGCCTGCTCGCCGCGGGCGCGACCCGGATCGAGGGCAGCTTCGCGCGCGGCGACCTGGTGGTGATCGCGGGACCCGATGGCGCCCCGCTCGCGCGCGGACTCGCCGAATATCCGAGCGCCGACGCCGTCCGCATCACCGGCAAGCGCAGCGAGGAACTGGCCGAGGTGCTCGGCTACGCCCCGCGCTCGGCGCTGGTCCATCGCAGCCATATGGCGCTGCTGTGAGCGTGCTCGCGATCACCGGCGGCACCGGCTTCGTCGGCTCACGGCTGATCGCGCTCGCGGTCGAGGCCGGGCATCAGGTCCGCGCCCTCACTCGGCGCGAACAGGCGGAGCGCGAGCATATCACCTGGATCCCCGGCGACCTGCAGGACAAACCCGCGCTCGCCCGCCTTGCCGGCGGCGCGGACGCGGTGATCCACGTCGCGGGCGTCGTCAACGCGCCCGATCGCGCCGGCTTCGCGCTCGGCAACATCGAGGGCACCGCGAATATGATCGCCGCCACCGAAGGCGTGGGCGTGACGCGTTTCGTCCACGTCTCCTCGCTCGCCGCGCGCGAGCCCCAGCTCTCGGCCTATGGCTGGTCCAAAGCTGAGGGCGACAGGCTCGTCGAGGCCTCGGCGCTCGACTGGACGATCGTCTGCCCGCCCGCGATCTACGGCCCCGGCGACCTCGAGATGCTCGAGTTGTTCAAGCTCGCCAGGCATGGCCTCGCCCTCACCCCGCCGGGCGGGCGAGTCTCGGTGATCGAGGTCGGCGATCTCGGCCGGCTGCTGCTCGCGCTCGCGGTGAGCGACAGCTGCAAGCGCGTCCTCGATGCCGACGACGGCGTGGAGAACGGCTGGAGCCACACGGACTTCGCCCGCGCGATCGGGACGGCGGTGGGCAAGCGAGTCGCCGCGATCGCCCTCCCACGCCCGCTGATGATGGCCGGCGCGCAACTCGACCGGCTCGTCCGGGGCAAGAGCGCCAAGCTCACCCCGGACCGCGTCGCCTACTTCTGCCACCAGGATTGGGTGATCGATCCCACCAAGCGCGCCCCCGCCAACCTCTGGCAGCCGCAGGTGCCGACCGAAGAGGGACTGGCGGCAACGGCGGCGTGGTATCGCTCGCAGGGGCTGCTCTAGGGACGGTAGGTGATCTCGACCCGGCGGTTCTGCCGTTCCTTCGCGCCGCGGGCGGTTGGAATGCGCAAACGGGTTGCGCCAAAGGTCCTGGTCACAATATCCGGCCGCGGCGTACCACGGGCCGCGAGATATTCGAGCACCACGTCGATGCGTTTGCGCGCGAGGCCGGCGGGCTCGCTGGTGTCGGTATGCCCCGCGATCATCGTCTTGCTGCCGCCACAAAGGCCCTGGTTCTCGGCGGGGATGTCCTGCACCTCGCGCGCTTCGCGATCGAGGTGCGCGTCGTTCCAATCGAAGAAGACGACATAGGGACCGGGGTTGCAACTGATCCTGGCGGGCGCGGGCGGGCCGACGGCCGTCAGCAACACCAGCGCCGGTATCGCCAGACGGAGCACCGGCGCGCGCATCATCGCCCTCCCATCGTCGCGATCATCGGCGCCGCCACCTGCCACACGAACGCGACGAAACTCGCGGTCAGTCCGATCAGGAACACGCGGTAGGCATGTCCCAGCAGCCGGTATTTCTTGCGCTTGAGCACGCGCCCGTTCTGGTAGATGTCGCGCGCCATCAGCTCGATGACGCCGTCGTCGGTCCGGATCGCCGCGCGCATCCGCTCGATATAGTCGGCCTCGTCGAGGCTGGTGAACGAGCCAAAGAACAGGAGATTGAGCGGACCCGCCTGCGTCCCCTCGACGTCCCCCAGACCGGCATGACCGCGGACATCGCCAGCACGGCCGAGAGGAACGCAAACCCGCCGAGGATCGCCAGCGGCAGCGGCGGCATGCTGCCGTGCCCCTGGCTTATCGCGATCGTGAAGATCACGAACGTCGCGCCCATCAGGATCGACGCCTTCTGGTCGGCCATCTGGCTGAGCGAGACGTGGATCGTCTGGGTTGTGCGCAGCAAATGGATATATTGCGGCGTCGGTGGTTTCTCGTCGGCCATCGGAAACTCCCCTGCCCCGGGGAGTTTCGCACGGTGCCCCAGGCTTGCCAAGCATGGCCCCGGGAGCGGCGCGTTTCCGCCGCATTCGCTTGGCAGTGCGGCCCCGAGCCGTTAGGGGAGCGCGCATGAGCGACCGCCAGAATACATTCAAGATCGTCACTGGGCTGATCGAGCCCTTCAACAAGAAGGGCGTCGCGCTCACCGAAGCGACCACCTTCGCCGGCGACCTCGAATGGGACAGCCTGACGGTGATGGATTTCGTCGCCGCGATCGAGGACGAGTTCGACATCCTCATCACGATGAACATGCAGGCCGAGATCGAGACGGTCGGCCAGCTCGTCGACGCGGTCGAGAAGCTGAAGGCCTGAGCATGACCGACAGTCTGCCAGACCTCCGATGCCGCCACCGAGTCGCCTGCCGCGGCGCGCGCAGGCGATCTGATCTCCAAGTTCGACGCGCTGATCGCCGAGCGCCAGGCCCTGCTCGACAGCGGCGTGCCGATCCGTTCGCGATCGTGATGGACGAAGGTGAAGTCGCCCACCGTCGCGGTGATCAAGGGCAAGGAGACGATCCTGCTCGGCACCTACAATTACATGGGCATGACCTTCGATCCCGACGTGATCGCAGGCGGGCAAGGAGGCGCTCGACGAGTTCGGCTCGGGCACCACCGGCAGCCGCGTGCTCAACGGCACCTATCCGCGGCCACAAGGAGGTCGAGGAGGCGCTACGCGAATTCTACGGCACCGACCACGCGATGGTCTTCTCGACCGGCTATCAGGCCAATCTCGGCATGATCGTCGACGATCGCCGGCAAGGGCGACTACATCATCCTCGACGCCGACAGCCACGCCTCGATCTACGACGGCTGCGCATGGGCAATGCCGAGATCGTCCGCTTCCGCCACAACTCGGTCGAGGATCTCGACAAGCGCCTCGGCCGCCTGCCCCCGGAGGCCGGCAAGCTGGTCGTGCTCGAAGGCGTCTATTCGATGCTCGGCGACATCGCGCCGCTCAAGGAGATGGTCGCGGTCGCCAAGAAGCACGGCGCGATGGTGCTGGTCGACGAAGCGCACTGCGATGGGCTTCTTCGGCCCCAACGGCCGCGGCGTCTATCGAGGACGCAGGGCGTCGAGGACGAGGTCGATTTCGTCGTCGGCACCTTCTCCAAATCGGTCGGCACGGTCGGCGGCTTCTGCGTCTCCAACCATCCCAAGTTCGAGGTGCTGCGCCTGGTCTGCCGCGCCCTATGTCTTCACCGCCTCGCTGCCGCCGCTCGGTGGTCGCCACCGCCGCGACCTCGATCCGCAAGCTGATGCACGCCGCACAACAAGCGCGCGCATCTGTGGGAGAATGCGCGCCGGCTCCACGGCGGGCTCACGGCGACTCGGCTTCACGCTCGGCACCGAGAACCCGGACAGCGCGATCATCGCGGTGATCCTGCCCGACCAGGAGACAGGCGGTCGCGATGTGGCAGGCGCTGCTCGAGCACGGCCTCTACGTCAACCTGGCGCGGCCCGCCGGCGACCCCCGCCGGCACCTATCTTGCTGCGCTGCTCGCTGTGCGCCGAGCATACCGCCGAGCAGATCGGCCGGATCCTCGCGATGTTCCGCGCGGCGGGCAAGGCGACCGGCGCGATCGGCTGAGAGTCTCGAGCTCGCGCAACATTCGTGCTGGCGCGTTCGGGAACCGCCGGTATAGGCTTGCGCATTGATGCGAACGGCGCCCGCGCCGCTGGCAAGAACTGCAACAAGGCCTCCGCCGAAGCGCATGAACCTGCTCGATCGCTACATGGCGCGGCTGATCGCGGTGCCGCTGATCTCGACGCTGCTCATCTCGGCGATGCTGCTGGTGCTCGATCGCATGCTGCGGCTGTTCGAGTTCGTCGCGGACGAGGGCGGGCCGGTCAGCGTGGTTTGGCGGATGCTCGCCAACCTGCTTCCCGAATATCTGGGGCTCGGCATTCCGATCGGGCTGATGCTCGGCGTTCTGCTCGCCTTCCGCCGCCTCGCGACCAGTCGGAGCTCGACGTGCTGCGCGCGGTCGGGACTCAGCTACAGCCGGCTGCTGCGCGTCCCCTACATGTATGCGTTCGCCCTCGCCGCGCTCAATCTCGCGATCGTCGGCTTCGTCCAGCCCTATGCGCGCTATGATTATGAGGGGCTGCGCTTCGAGCTGCGCACCGGCGCGCTCGGCGCCTCGATCAAGGTCGGCGAGTTCACCACCTTCGGCAGCAAGATGACGCTGCGGATCGAGGACAGCCAGAACGACGGCCGCGACCTCTCGGGCATCTTCGTCCACTACGACGACCAAGGACGGCCTGGTCGCCGTCACCGCCGAGCACGGCACCTTCCTGCGCACCGACAATCCCGACGAGATCATCTTCCGCCTGACCAACGGCACGATGGTCCAGCGCAGCAAGGATTCGCCGGTGCCGCGCGTGCTGACCTTCACCAGCACGATCTGCCGATCGCGCTGCCCACGTTCGAGAGCTTCCGCAAGCGCGGCGACCGCAACCTCGAGATGACCCTGCCCGAGCTCGCCCGGATCGGCGGCGATCCGCACGCCAAGGAAGCGCTGCGCGACGCGAGCCAGTCGCAGTTCCACTTCCGCGTCACCGAAGTGCTGGCGATGTTCCTGCTGCCGCTGCTCGGCGCTGGCGCTGGGCGTTCCGCCGAAGCGATCGACCTCGGCGCTCGGCGTGTTCCTGTCGATCGTGATGATCGTGACCTACCTCAAGATCAACGAATATGCCGAGGCGATCGGCGCGCTCGGCAGGATCAACCCGATCCTCGCGCTGTGGGTGCCGTTCTTCGTGTTCGCGGGACTGGTGCTGTGGATGTACCACACGATCGCCTTCGTGCCCGGCGGCCAGCCGATCGGCGCGCTCGAACGCGTGTTCGCCAAGGTCGGCCAAGGCTGATCGACCGAGCCGCCTGCCGTGGCAGCGGACGGCGACGGCGTCATGACGGTCAACTTCATGAACGGAATGGATTTCTTCCCGTCGCGGACGCTGGCGCTCTACATGGCGCGGATGTTCCTGGTGCGCACCTTCGCGATCCTGGCGGGGCTGGTGTTGGTGCTCCAGACGCTCGATCTGCTCGAGCGAATCGGGCAAGATCCTCGCCGTCGCGGGCAACGGCGACGCCGACGTGTGGCACTATGTCAGCCTGCGCGTGCCGCAGATCATCGCGACCTTCCTGCCCTTCTCGGTGCTGCTCGGCACGATCATCACGCTTTCGCACGCTCAACCAGAACAGCGAAGTCATCTCGATGAAGGCGGCGGGCCTTTCGGCGCACCAGGTGCTCGCGCCGCTGATCGTCGCCGGGCTGGGCGTCGCGGTCGTCTCGTTCGCGTTCAACGACCGCATCGTCTCGCGCGCCACCGCGACGCTCGACGCATGGAAGAAGGTCGATTACGCGCCGCTCCCGGTCGATCGCGGCGACCGCTCGAACGTCTGGGTGCGCAGCGGCGACGATCTGATCCAGGTCGACCAGATCAACGGCCGCGGCGACGCGGCGCAGCTCGGCGGGATCATCGTCTACGAGCGCGCCGGCGACACGGTGCGTTCGGTGCTCATGGCCGTCCACGGCACGCGCGAAGGCAAGGGATGGCGCGTCACCGGCGCCAGACGCTTCGACGTGGCGAGCGGCCAGCTCACGCGGCTCGGCGCGGTGCACATCGCCGACGGCGTGCGGCCCGATCAGTTCACCCTGGCGACGGTGACGCCGACGGCATGTCGTTCGGCGCCTTGAGCGCGGCGATCAACGACCTCCAGCTCGCCGGCCGCCCGACCAAGGCGCTCGAGGGCTCGCTGTGGCACAAGCTCTCGGCGCCGCTGTCGGCGATCCTGATGCCGCTGCTCGGGGCGGTCGCCGCCTTCGGCCTCGCGCGCTCGGGGCAAGCTGTTCCTGCGCGCGGTGATCGGCATGGGGCTGGGCTTCCTCTACTTCGTCGCCGACAATTTCGCGCTGGCGATGGGCAACCTCGGCGCCTACGCCGCCGTTGCTCGCGGCGTGGGCGCCGTTCCTGCTGTTCCTGATGATCGGCGAGGCGGTGCTGTTCCGGACCGAGGAGTAGGGAAGCGGTCTCCCATTACAGGAATCGGCCCGAAAAAGGCCGTATTGCCTAGGCAAAGCGCTAACCTACATTGGTCCCGGCCCCGCCGCCGGGGCGCGTGCGGATTTTGAAGGATCATAAAATGAAGGTCGCCGCTACCAGCAAGCCGAGCTTCTGGAACAGGTCGCATCATCTGGACAAGATGACCTTCCGCGAGCTGGTCGTCGCCTACTTCCAGTATCCGGCGATCATCGCCTATCTGGTGCTGTCGATTGTGGCGATGGTGGTCTTCGCTTATTATCCGGCGCCGCTAGTGCAGACGATCGCATCGGTGGTGATCGCCAGCTTCGTCTATCCGCTCGTCTGGTACGTGCTCCATCGCTACGTCCTGCACTCGCGCTGGATGTTCAAGGTACCGCTGCTCGCGGGCACCTGGAAGCGCATCCATTACGATCACCATCAAGACCCCAACCACCTCGAGGTGCTGTTCGGCGCGCTCCACACCACGCTTCCGACGATCGCGATCGCGACGATGCCATTCGGCTGGCTGATCGGCGGGTTCGGCGGATCGATGGCGGCGCTTGCCACCGGCCTGCTCACCACCTGCTTCTACGAGTTCGCGCACTGCATCCAGCACCTCGCGTACAAGCCGAAGAACAAGCTCCTCGCCGAGTGGAAGAAGCGTCACATGGCGCACCATTTCCACGACGAGAACGGCAATTTCGGCATCACCAGCTTCTTCTGGGACCATCTGTTCGGCACCTTCTACGATCGCAGCCGCGGCGATCGCCCGGAGAAGAGCGAGACGGTGTTCAACCTCGGCTACACGCCGGAAATCGCGAAGGTCTATCCGAAGGTGGCGCAGCTTTCCGGCGGCGTGGTCGCCACCGGCCACCCGCGCCAGCGCGACCGCTAAGGGGCAGCGACACAAATGGGGCTCACGGTTCGTCCGGTCACCACCAAGGCTGACCGCAAGGCTTTCATCGATCTCGCCTACCGGCTGAACGCCGGCGACCCCCACTGGGTGCCGCCGCTCAAGGACGAGGTGGCAAGCACGATCGATCCCAAGAAGAACGGCTGGTTCAGCCATGCCGAGGGCCAGCTGTTCATCGCCGAGCGCGACGGGCGGGTCGTCGGCCGAATCTCGGCGCACATCGATTTCCTCGCGCTTGAGATGCCGCCCGAGCAGGGCTTCGGCCCCGGCACCGGATTCTGGGGCATGTACGAGGTCGAGGACGAGAACACCGGCAAGGCGCTGCTGAATGCTGCCGAGGACTGGCTGCGCAAGAAGGGCATGACTCGCGCACTCGGCCCGGTCAGCCTGTCGATCTGGGAAGAGCCGGGCCTGCTGGTCAAGGGCTACGACCATTCGCCGATGGTGCTGATGGGCCATCACCTGCCGCAATATCGCGGCTGGATCGAGGACGCGGGCTACGCGCCGGTCAAGAAGCTCGTCACCTACGATCTCAACGTCACCAAGCCTTTCCCCGAGATCGTCCAGCGCATCGTCGCGATGGGCGAGAAGAACCCGCGCATCCGCATCCGCCCCTGCGACAAGGCCAATTTCGACAAGGAAGCCGCGATCATCCTCGTCGATCCTGAACGATGCCTGGTCGGGCAACTGGGGCTTCGTGCCGCTGACCCAGCCCGAGATCGACGATGTCGGCAAGAAGCTGAAGCCTTTGGTGTTCGAGGACCTGATCCGCATCGCCGAGCTCGACGGCGAGCCGGTGGCGTTCATGATCACCCTTCCCGACTTCAACGAGGCGGTGAAGCCGCTGGGCGGCTCGCTGCTGCCGTTCGGCTGGGCCAAGCTGCTGCTGTGGCTGCGCAAGCCGATCGCCAAGGGCGCGCGGGTGCCGCTGATGGGCGTGGTCAAGCGGCTGCAGGGTTCGCGGATGGCGAGCCAGCTCGCCTTCATGATGATCGAGTACATCCGCCGCGCTGCGATCGGAAAATACGGCACCGAGCGCGCCGAGATCGGCTGGATCCTGGACGACAACCAGGGAATGATTGCGATCGCCGACGCGATCGAGAGCAAGATCAACCGCGAATATCTGATCTACGCCAAGACGCTGTAGGGCGGGTTCGCGCGGGGACTTTCCTCCCCTTCTTCGTCATCCCGGAAGTTAGGCTTTCCCCGAAAACGTCTTCGTTTTCGGCTGGAAAGCCTTGCTGTCCGGGATCCACCTCTCCAGCGCCGGCGGCGCGGTGGATCTCGGACAGCCCGCGGCTTCCGGGATGACGGCGGCTAAGGTGAACGCCAGCCCGCACCGGACCGCGGCGCCAGGGGTGCGCCGCGGCCCGGGCTGGGGCTCTTACTGCCTGGGTGCGGCGGGATCGACGCCGGTCGCGGCGATCCACTGCTCGCGGGTCTTGCAGATGCGCGCCGGCAGCATCGTGCCGGTGACCGGCCGCGCGGCGCAATAGAGCTTGGGCTTGGCGGACTGCTGCTGGTCGCTCGACTGGGCGTTCGGCTTCGGGGGATCGCGATCGGGGGTCGCGCTGGCGGGAATCGCCGCGCTGACGATGAGCGCGGTAGCGGCGATGGCGGCGGCGGCGCGCGATGCGCTGCCGAAAGCGCGGGTGATGATCATGGCGATACTCCTCTACATTCCTGGTCGGTTAGCGAGCGTTCAACGAAGACCGCCCGCACCGGGGACTAAGCATCATGCGTGCCAGGAAATTAGATAATTGAATATCAATGGGTTAGCGCGAGCGTCGTGCGTGTGGCATTGCCATAACACAGCAACGCACGCCAGATGTTGGGAGGTTGTGCTTTTTTGCGGAACCGACCTCCGCTCCAGCCCGAAAAGCCTCGATCATGCGGGCGCACTCCGGCCGCCGGAACCGACAGCCCAGCTTCTGGTACTACCGGGGCACCTCCACTAGAGCGGACGCGGTTGATCGCGCGAAGTGCGGAGCAATGAAGGAACGACGATGACGGCTAACCATCCCACCGTGACGCTGAACAACGGCGTCCAGATGCCGATCCTCGGATTTGGCGTCTTCCAGGTGCGTGACCTAGCCGAGTGCGAGCGCAGTGTGTGCGATGCGCTGGACCTGGGCTATCGCCTGCTCGACACCGCCGCATCGTACGGGAATGAGCAGGCAGTCGGCGCGGCCATCCAGGCCAGCGGAATCGCTCGCGCGGACATTTTCGTCACGACCAAGCTCTGGGTCGAGGACGCAAGCTACGAGGCCGCCAAGGCCGCGTTCGAGCGCTCGCTCAACAAGCTTCAGCTCGACTATCTGGACCTATATCTGATCCATCAGCCCTACGGCGACGTCTACGGCGCCTGGCGGGCGATGGAGGAACTTCACGCCGCGGGTCGCATCCGCGCGATCGGAGTCAGCAACTTCTACCCTGATCGCCTGGTCGATTTCGTGCTCCACAACGAGACCGTTCCCGCCGTAAACCAGGTCGAGCTCCATCCCTTCCACCAGCAGGCCTATGCCCAGAGCACCTTCGAGGAGTACAAGGTCCAGACCGAAGCTTGGGGGCCCTTCGCCGAAGGGAAGAACGGTTTGTTCGGCAACGAACTGCTCCAGTCGATTGGCCGCAAGCACGGCAGGAGCATCGCCCAGGTCGTCCTGCGTTGGCTTATCCAGCGTGGTGTCGTTGCGATCCCCAAATCGGTGCGCCGGGAGCGGATGGCCGAAAATCTGGACGTGTTCGATTTCGAGCTCGACGCCGAAGACCTCGCCTCGATCGCGAGCCTCGACCAGAAGGCCAGCAGCTTCTTCGATCACCGCGATCCGGCGATGGTGAAATGGCTCGGGACCCGCAAACTGGAGCAATAAGAAGTTTCCGGCCAGTTGCTCTCTCAAAACCGCCGCGCCACCCCCGCGTACACCTGCACGTCCGAAGCGCTCGCGTTGAGCCCCGCGACGCCGCCCGCGTCCACCTGCCAATCATCCGACAGCGATAGCGCGAACGAGAGGCCGGCATAAGCCAGGGTGCTCGATCCGGCCGGATCCCAGTCGCGCACCACCTCGATCTCGGCGGTCATGCCGAGCTTGCCGCTGAGCGGGATGCCGAGGCCGACGACCTCGCTCAGCGCGGGATGCCGTCCGTGGCCGTCACCGTCGACCGCGGCATCGGCCTCGATGGTCGACTGGAGGCTGAGACCGTGGCCGATGTCGAAGCTCAGCGGCATCACCACCCCTGCCCCCCAATCGCCCGCGCCGCCCGGGGCGCCCGCGACCGGGAGCGACACATAGGGTTCGAGCGCGATCGAGAAGCCGTCGCCGCCCGGATTGTGGAAATTGTGCTTGATCGCGAACGTCACGTCGCTGCCGCCGCGCGCGATCGCGGTGCCGCTCGCGTCGTGCGTGCGCTGGCTGAGGAACGGCGCCCAGCCGACGCTCACTTCGGTAGCGTCGGTCACCCCCAGGCGGACGAGGGTGTCGGCGATCGTCACCGTATCGGTCCGCGTGCCGGCGCTGTCGTCGCGCTCCCACGAGGCGGCGCCGATCTCGACCGAGACTTCGACCGGGCGAGATCGTGCACGCCGGCTCGCCCAAGCCCGGGCGCGCGGGACAATAGGCGCGGTCCTGCGCCATCGCCGGCGCCGCCGCCAGCATCGCCCCCACGATCCCGATCACCCATCGCATGTTCGTCCTCCCGCTCGCTTGCCCTGTATAGCGAACCGTTCGCGAATGCCGACCGATCCTGGGAATTTGTTGCGAAGCCGTGCTGGCTTCGCGGTGGCCACGCGTTATGCTGTCGTAACACAACAGGGCAGTCCGGGGAGAGACGATGCCGAAGTTAAGCGCGAATGCCACGTGCGCCATTGCTCTGGCCGCCGCGCTCGCCACACCGCAAGCCTCGGCCCAGGATCGCTCGACCGACAATGCCGTGACTCAGGCCGAGGATGCGTTCGGCTTCAGCGTCGGCCGCGAGACGATCGGCATCTACAACGCCGGCAACGCGCGCGGCTTCTCGCCCACCACCGCGGGCAACGTCCGGATCGACGGGCTCTATTTCGATCCCGCCTACCAGCTGACCAGCGTCGTTTCGGATTCGACCAGCATCAAGGTCGGCCTCTCGGCGCAGGGCTATCCGTTCGCCGCGCCGAGCGGGATCGTCGACCAGAGCCTGCGCCGCCCCGACGCCAGGCGCGGCGAATTCGATCGTGCTCAACGGCGACAGCTACGGCAGCGGCGGGCTCGAGATCGACGGTTCGCTGCCGCTCGGTCGCACCCTCTCGCTCGGCTATGGCGCTGACGCTCAACCACGTCGAATTCCCCGATGGCACCAACAACTGGAACCACGGCCAGGGGCTGATCGCGCGCTGGCAGCCCGCGCCGGGGATCGAGATCGTCCCCTTCTGGACGCTGTCGAACGACTATGACGACGAGGCGGGCACCTTCTACGTGCCCGCGGGCAAATACCTCCCGCCCCAGCCCCCGCCGCGCCGCTTCGACGGGCCCGGCTGGGCGGACTATCGCTATGTCGCGACCAACCACGGCCTCGTCGCCTCGGTCGCCCCGGCGAAGGACTGGCTGGTGCGGCTCGGCGCATTCCGCTCGGTGTTCGATCAGCGCACCGCCTACACCAACCTGCTGCTCGACGAGCTGCCCGACGGCACCGGCGACCGGCTGACGATCGCCGATCCGCACACCCGCAACGTCTCGCTCAGCGGCGAGCTGCGCGTCACCCACAGCATCGCCGAGGGGCCGCGCCTCCACCTCATCCACCTGAGCTTGCGCGAGCGCGACGCCCGCCAGGATTTCGGCGGATCGGACGAAGTGGATTTCGGCGCCGGCCGCCTCGGCGTGGCGATCGCCCCGCCCGAGCCCGCGTTCGCCTTCACCGAGGAGGGGCACGATCGCGTCCGCCAGGCGACGTACGGCATGGCCTATGACGGGCGCTGGAAGGGCGTGGGCGAGATCAGCTTCGGCATCAGCCGCGCCGACTACCGCAAGACCACCACCCTGCCCGCGACCCCCGCGATCGTCTCGACCTCGCAGCCGTGGCTCTACAACGGCACCGCCGCGGCGTTCCTTTCGTCCAAACTCGCGGTCTACGCGGGCTATTCGCGCGGGCTGGAGGAAAGCGGCGTCGCCCCGCCCAACGCCGCCAACCGCAACCAGCCGCTCCCGGCGATCCTCACCGAGCAGAAGGACGCCGGCGTCCGCATCGAGCTGACCAAGGCGATCCGCGCGGTGCTCGGCGTCTTCGACCTCCGCCGTCCCTATTTCAGCTACGATTCGGCCAACCGCTACACCCGGATCGGCTCGACCCAGAGCCGCGGCCTGGAATTCTCGGTCTCGGGCAAGCTCACCCCGCGGCTCGACATGGTCGCGGGCGGGGTGATCTGGCGCGCCCGGGTGGAGCGCGACGCGGCGACGGTGGGCGTGATCGGCCCGCGCCCGGTCGGGCTTCCCGACCACCTCGTCAACCTCAACCTCAACTGGCGCGCGCCGCTGCTCGACGGGCTGTCGTTCGACACCACCCTGGTCCATCGCGGCGCGACGCCGGCGACCACCGACAACCTGGTCTCGCTCCCGCCCAAGGCCCGCGTCGATCTCGGCGGACGCTACCGCTTCAAGCTCTCAGGCCACAGCGCGACGCTACGGCTTCAGGCGAGCAACCTGTTCGACAACCGGGAACTCAACATCGCCGGGCCGGGGATCTACGCAGGCAGCTCGGGGCGGTTTCTGACGGGGTATCTGGCGGTGGATATCTAGCCGGCGGTTCCACTCAGATTGAAGCAACTCCCGTTCCCCTGCGAAAGCAGGAGTCCAGGGCCACAGCCGACACGCTCGGAACCCTGGGCTCCTGCGTTCGCAGGAGCACTGATTCAACCCCAATGTAGTGAACCCTCGCCGGCGGTTCGTGGGTCGCCCGGATTGAAAACAGGGCATTGTTCGCGGAAGGTCACACCAAGGTCACACTGGTAGCGCTTTCGCGGAACCGGCGATTTCAAAGAGCGGCCGAGGCGGAAAGACGCAGCGGCGCGCGAAGCCAAGCAGGCGAAATCCTACATTGCAAGGGGGCGAGGAAGCTCATTACGCTGAGCCGCTTCCCTTCAAGCCGCCTGCGCTCAAAAGATGATCTCGGCATTGTCATAGATATCCCGATAGGCGTCGATCTTTAGAGTCGCCAATTCAGCTGGCGCTCTCGAAAGAGTTGCAGGGGAACGAACTGCCAAATCTTCGAATGACTGAGACACATCCCAAACAAACTGACTGTCAATGATGATCATCCGATCATGCAGCTGCTTTTTCGTCGCATAGCGAAGCGTTATCGGACGTTTCGTACCGAATTGGGCGATCCAAGCTGCTGCCGAGGCCTCTAGACCCGGGCGTGTCTTTCTCTTTGCACCGAGTAGGCTGACCACGACATTTTCATTGGCCTGAATGGCGAAGCTCTCCAAGATTTTCGGGCCAAGATAAGGATCGACTATTAGGACCCTCTTTTTGGCTTCAGCGAGAATACGCGACGAGGTGGTCAGGGCATCAAAAGCATTTCCAGCGGGAATGAACGCACCGCGACTAGATGCTGGCAACTGTAGTTCGGTCTTGGCGATCGCGCGATAAAGCGCCCCTTTGATTGATCCGACATTTTTCTCATGAAGCACGCCGCCAATATCGTCGCTCGCAATCAAAACACTAATCGCATCCGTGCCAAATATCCCCGTATCGAGGAGCGCGTGGAGACGGCCAAGCCATTCGAGGGTTTCAGGAGAGTTGTTAGGCGCGGTTCTGGAGCCGAAATCCGGCATGGTCGCCAAGAGCCCCTTCAAGTGCGCAAATCTGGCCTCCGCTTCCATGCAGTTGGCTTAGCACAACTTACCGCGCGATTGGCAACGCTGACGTCCGCACGGCAGCAAACCGACCCACCCTACCGCAACACCACCCACGTCGGCGCATGGTCGCTGGCTTTTTCTCGCCCGCGGTAATCCTTGTCCACGCCCGCTCCGGCAAACCGGTCCGCGGCTAGCGGGCTCAGCAGCAGGTGATCGATGCGGAAGCCCGCGTCGCGTTGCCAGGCGCCGGCCTGATAGTCCCAGAAGGTCCACACCCCGCCGCCTGGGAAGCGCGTGCGCAAGCTGTCGGTCCAGCCCTGCGCGAGCAGCGCGCGGTAGCGCCGGCGCGATTCGGGCTGCATCAGCGCGTCCTCGGCCATCGCGCGGACCGAGAAGACGTCGTCGTCGTTGGGGATGACGTTGAAATCGCCCGCCAGCACCACCGGCCGCTCCTCGGCGAGCAGCACGCGGGCGCGGTCGGCGAGCCGCTCCATCCACTTGAGCTTGTAGTCGAACTTGGGGCCGGGTTGCGGGTTGCCGTTGGGGAGGTAGATCGAGGCGATCACCAGATCGCCGATCTCGCACTCGACGTAGCGGCTGTGCGCATCCTCGGGATCGCCCGCGAGGCCGCGCTGGCGCTCGACCGGCTCCTGCCCGCGCGCGAGGACAGCGACACCGTTGAACCCCTTCTGGCCGTGCCACGCGCCGCCATAGCCCGCGCGCTCGATCTCCTGGACCGGCAGCGTCTCGTCGGCGCCCTTGAGTTCCTGGAGGCACACGACATCGGGCTTCTCGGCGTCGAGATACTCGAGCAGGCGCTCCATCCGCGCCTTGATGCCGTTCACATTGTAGGTGACGATCTTCAAACGGGCGCGCTCAGACCGAGAAGCTCGAGCCGCAGCCGCAGCCCGAGGCGGCGTTGGGATTCTCGACCTTGAACGCCGCGCCGCCGAGCGATTCGACGTAATCCACCTGCGCGCCACGGACGAGATCGAGGCTGATCGCATCGACCACCAGCTTGACCCCCGCAGTCTCGGCGACGGTGTCGTCGGCCTCGATCGCATCGGCGAAGCCGAACTTGTACTGGAAGCCCGAGCAGCCGCCGCCCTCGACCGAGAGCCGCAGGATCGCGGGCTTGCGGGCCTTGTCCGCGATCGCCGCCACCCGCGCCGCGGCGGCGGGGGTCAGCGCGATCTCGGGCTGGGTGAGCGTGGCCATGCGCTGGAGATAGGGGTGCGGAGGCCGGCAGGCAATGCGCGAGGGCCGATCAGGTGGGGGCCGCCCCGTGAGGCGGCCCCTCTCCTCGCCTGTCTCAGTCGCCCGCACCGCCGACGGCACCCGGTGCGGGCACGGCGGCAAGCGCTTGGCCGGTCTGCAGGAACGGCATCGGATTGACCGCCTTGCCGTCGACGCGGACCTCGTAGTGGAGGTGGCTTCCGGTCGAACGACCGGTCGAGCCCATCAGGCCGATCAGCTGGCCACGATGGATGCGCGTGCCGGCGGCGACCAGGATCTTGGACATGTGGCCGTAGCGAGTCGCGATGCCGCGGCCGTGGTCGATCTCGACCATGTTGCCGTAGCCGCCCGACGCCTGGACCGGATCGGCGCGAGAGACGAGGCCGTCCGCGGTCGCATAGATCGGCGTTCCGATCGCGCCCGGAATGTCGACGCCAGGGTGCATCGCCATCGTGCCGCGGAACGGATCGACGCGGTAGCCGAAGGTGCTGGTGAAGGTCACGCGATCGACCGGCATGATCGACGGGATCGAGATCATCGACTGCTCGAGCGAATCGAGCTTCTTCCAGGTGAGGAACAGCGACTGGAACTGCGCGTCGGCCTCGGCCGTTGCGGCATCGCTGCCGTCGACCGGCTCATAGGGGCCACCCATCGCGCCGGGGACAGTGACGAACCGCTCGGGGGCGAGCCCGAGCGCGCGGATATGCTCGGCGGTCGCCTGGTAGCGAGCCTCGCCGGCGGCGCGGGCCTTGCCTGCCACGGCGAGCTGGCGCGCCTCGAGCTGGCGCAACGGCGCGAGCACTTCCTCGGCGATCGCGCTCATCCGCACCGTTCCGGTGGGGAGCGCCTGTTCGATCTTCGCGCGATCGGCATTGCCCGAAATCAGCGCGGAGATCAGCGTCTGGCGCTTTTCGACGATCGCGGCGTGAACCTTGGCGGCCTGCTTCGCGGCCTCGACATCGGCCTGCATCTTCTCGACCTGCTCGCGCATCTGCGACATCTGCGCCTGCGGCGAGGTATCCGGACCGGCGACACCGCTGACGACGATCGCGCCGACCGCAGCCTGAACCACGCCATAGCCCGAGAACGCGACTGTCAGCGCGGCCATGCACGCGAGCACCGCCTGGGTGCGCCCGGCGATGCTGAAGCGGCGGAGATCCCGCCCGTCGTGGAAAATAAAATCGCGATCGGTAAAAAATTTGCGCAACCGCTCGCCAAGGCTCGCGTTCTTGCTTCTCGAAGCGTTGACCATAATTCCCCGGCGACCAATGGGACGCAGGCGCCGTGCGCGACCCGGCGTTTGCCCCAAACCCATGTAACGGTTGCAGCCCCTCCGCACCGTACGGTTCGAGGGTGTGACCCAAGGACTTCAGCTTTGGGCAAGGCTTTGGTAATAATCTCGCGTCAGACCGGCTGAGTCGCGCGCCGAGTTGTTGAACGGCTGCTTAATCAATCCGCGAAAGTACCGAGTGACGAGGCTCCGCCACGTGGTTTCGGGCGCAAGGCCGTCGCGGGCGCAGGCCGATTCGAACCAGGAAGTCCCGGCGCGGACGTGCTCGATCTCGTCCTTCAGAATTCGTGTGAGGATTCGGGTGGAAGCTGCGTCGCCGGCGGCCTGGAAGCGCTCGATCATGCCCGGCGTGACGTCGAGCCCGCGCGCTTCGAGCACCATCTGCACCACCGCCAGCCGCGCGAGCGGATCGTGCGCGGTCACCGCCGCCGCGTCCCACAATCCGTCGTGCGCCGGAAGCGCGCCGTAGCGGCTGCCGAGCGTGCGCAGCCGCCGATCTAGAAGCGCGAAGTGCATCGCTTCTTCGGCGCCGATCCGCAGCCAGTCGCTGGTGAAGGCCGGCGGGAACTGTCCGCCGAAGCGCCCCGCCATGTCGAACGCCAGATCGATCGCGGAGAATTCGATGTGCGCGAGCGCGTGGATCAGCGCGATCCGCCCCCGCTCCGATCCGCCGCGGCCGCGCTTGGGCATCCGGTTGGGCGGGAGCAGCTCGGGCTCGGCCGGGCGTGCGGGCCGATCGGGCATTGCCACGTCGAATTGGTGGTCGAGCCGCCCCAGCCGCCAGTCGCGCGCGGCGGCGCGGGCGGCCATCACCTTGGCGCGCGGCTCGGCGGTATCGAGAACCTCGCGCGCCGCCGCCGCTACGCTTCGCATCACCCCTGCACCATCTCCCGCACCGCTTCGAGCACTTCCACGGCATGGCCCGGCACGCGCACTCGGCGCCACGAGCGGAACAGCTTGCCGTCGGTGTCGAACAGGAAGGTCGATCGGTCGATGCCCATGTATTTCTTGCCGTAGAGCGATTTCTCGACCCACACGCCGAACGCCTGCATCGCCTTGTCGTCGGTGTCGGTGGCGAGCGGGACGGTGAGATCGTATTTCGAGATGAATTTCTGGTGCTTGATCGCGTTGTCCTTCGAGACGCCGAGCACCGAGGCGCCGAGCCGCTCGAACTCCGGCAGCAGCGCCGAGAAATCCTGCGCCTCGCGAGTGCAGCCCGAGGTATCGTCCTTGGGGTAGAAATAGAGGACGAACGGGCGCCCCACCTGCTCCTTGAGCGCGATCGCGCCGCCGTTGACGGTGGCCAGCTCGATCGCCGGGATCTTGTCGCCTTCCTGGATCGCCATCGATCTTCCTTCCGTTCGCCCTGGTGATCAGGTCGCCGAAGCCCCCGGCTTCGGCTAGAATGTTCCGGGGGAACGTTCTACCTGATCACTGTCCAAGGGCTGTCCTTCTTGCTCGCGTAGAAGAAAGTACGGGCCTTCGACAAGCTCAGGCCGAACGGGGAGAGGTTATGCTCGACGCCTCCGCGCGGATCGCCGTCCAGCATGCGCGCACCTCCTGGCGGGTGCGGTCGAGCGTTGCAACAACCTCGTTCCAGTCCGCCACGCCCACCGCCGCCGCGACCAGCGCCCGCGTCGCCGGCGCGGGCGGCTCGGCATCGGGAGCGACGAGGCGCATCGTGACGAGGAGGCGCGAGAGGAAATCGTGCGCCGAGCGTATCGCGGGCGGCATCAGTCCGGCCGCGATCAGCGCGTTGATCGCCCGGCCGAGCTGGGGATCGAAGCTGGTGCGGTGGAGCAATTGGAGCGTGTGCACCGCGAATTCCAGATCGACCAGCCCACCGTCGAGCAGCTTGACGTCGAGCGGCCCGGCGGGCGGCTTGTTCGCCGCGATCTCGTCGCGCATCTTCGCCGCATCCGCCGCCACCGGGCGCTCCGGCCGCTTGCCCCCTAGCACCTCCGCGATCACCTGCGCGGTCGCCGCGCGTGCCTCGGGAGAGCCGAACACGGGCCGTGCGCGGGTCAGCGCCATATGCTCCCACGTCCAGGCTTCCTCCTCCTGGTAGCGACGGAAGCCCTCCAGCGAGACGACGAGCGGTCCTTGCGCGCCCGAGGGCCGCAGCCGCACGTCAACGTCGTAGAGCGGGCCCGAGGCGGTAGGCACCGACAGCGCGGCGGTGACCCGCTGCGCCAGACGGTTGTAGTAGGCGACTGCGCCGAGCGGCTTGGGTCCGTCGGATTCGGCCGAATAATCGCCGGTGAAGAGGTAGACGAGGTCGAGGTCGGAGGCGTGGGTCAGGGCCTGACCCCCCAGCCGCCCCAGCGCGAGGATCACCAGCTCGCTCCCGGGAACGCGCCCGTGGACGCGGACGAACTCGTCGACCGTCGCGCCGGCCAGCACCTCGATCGCCGCGTCGGCGACGCGCGCATAGCCCGCCGAGACTTCGAGCGGATCGCTCGACCCGGCGACGATCTGAGTCCCCAGCGCGAACTGCTTCTCGCCCACCAGCCGCCGGACGTGATCGAGCAGCCATTGATAGTCGCCGCCGCGCTCGCGCTCGCGCATCTCGGCGACGAGCACCGGCACATCGGCCACCGGATCGAGCGCGGTCGCGTCGATCAGCCCGTCGAGCAGCTCGGCACGGCGGCCGAGCCGGTCGGCGAGCGTCGGCGCATGCGCGAGGATCGTGCTCAGCAGCTGCGCGAGCGCCGGCTGCGCCACGAGCAGGCGGAAGAAGTTGATCGCGCTCGGCAGCCGCGCGAGCATCGCATCGAAACGTGCGATCGCGCGGGCGCTGTCGGGCGCGGCGCCGAACGCGGCGATCAGGCGGGGAAGCACTTCCTCGAGCGCTTGCCGCGCCGCCGGGCTGCGCAGCGCCGCATAGCCGCCGCCCCGCCACCCTTCGATCAGCCGTTCCGCGCCCGTCGGATCGGCGAACCCGGCGGCCTTGAGCCGTTCGCCGAGCAAATCCCGGTCGCCCGGCAGCGCCTCGCTCTCGCCGTCCGCCAACCCGTCATAGACTTGCCCCACCCGCTCGACGTGCGGGCGCAGCATCGCGATCAGCGCCGGCCCGTCGCGCATTCCGTGGAGATGGGCGAGATTGTCGAGCGCCGCGGGTTCGGGCGGAAGGCGGTGGGTCTGGAGGTCGTTGACCATCTGCGCGCGGTGCTCGACCGTGCGGAGTAGGGTGTAGGCGGCGATGAGCGCGCCGGCGTCGTCGCGGTCGATCCAGCCCGCGTCGACGAGCGCGGCGAGCGCATCGCGGGTCGCGGGCGCCCGAAGCGCCGGATCGCGGCCGCCATGGATGAGCTGGTGGATCTGCGCGTAGAACTCGATCTCGCGGATGCCGCCGCGCCCGCGCTTGAGATCGTATCCCGGGCCGAACGCCTGCCCCTGGGCATGATGGTCGCGGATCCGGCGCGAGATGTCGCGGATTTCGCCGATCGTTCCGAAATCGAGCGCTCGGCGCCAGACGAACGGCCGGATCGCCGCCAGGAACGACTCACCCAGCGCCAGATCGCCCGCGCAGGCGCGGGCGCGGATGAAGGCGGCGCGCTCCCACGGCAGCGCCTGCGATTCGTAATAAGAGATCGCGGCTTCGACCGGCAGCGCGATCGGCGTCACTTCGGGCGAGGGGCGCAGCCGCAGATCGACGCGGAACACATAGCCGTCCCCGTCGCGCGCCTGGAGCAGCTCGACCATGCGCCGCCCGATCCGCACCGCCGCTTCCTCAGGCGCTTCGCGCGGGCGGCACGGCAGGGTCGCGGGATCGAACACCAGGATCGGATCGACGTCCGACGAATAATTGAGCTCGTGGCTGCCGAGCTTGCCCAGCGCGATCGCGGCGAACCCTCGCGGCTCGGCATCCGGGGTCCGTTCGCGGATCGCCGCGCGAATCGCGCGGTCGATCGCTTCGTCGGCGAAGCCGCTCAGCAGGCCGGTGACTTCGAGTGAGGTCGAACCGTCCGGCAAGATCGCCGAGCGCGACGACCAGCGCCAGCCGCCGCCGCTCGATCCTGAGCCGCGCGCCTTCGCGTTCCGGCAAGGCGCCCGCGCGGGCGGCGGCGCGCGGATCGGCGAACGCGGCGTCGAGATTTGCGGCCAGTTCGGGCTCCTGATCGAGCAGCATCGAGAGGAACGGGGCGTGCGCGCGGGCACGCGAAACCGCGCCGGAAATCGAAGTCTGCGGATCGACGGAACTCATAGACCGCCTCCTCCCCCTCCCTATTCGTCCTAAGTCAAGCAACGAATGTGATTCTTGACCGTTTTACCCTCATGAGACGCTCGACCATCCATGCTGCCAACCCGGTTGCTCCTCCGCCCTATCAGGTCGAAGCGCCGCGCCCGGGCGACGCAATCGGACTCGCGCTGCGCGACGCGTTCGATGAGACGTTGGGGCTGCCGGAGGAAATGGTGGCGATGCTCCGGCGCCTGAACGGCGCGACCACTCGCGGCGCGCACTAACGCTGCTCAGCCGCGGTCGCGGCTCAGATCGTCGACTTCGCCCATGATCGTATCGAGCGTGCTCATCCCGCCGGGATTGGGCAGACTGGTGCGCCGCGAGGGCAGATTACCCTCGGTGAGCAGCGATTCGAGCGCCACGCGGCCGCGCGCGACTCGGCTCTTGATCGTGCCGACCGCGACGTTGCAGATCTCGGCCGCTTCCTCATAGGCGAAGCCGCCCGCGCCGACGAGGATCAGCGCCTCGCGCTGCGGCGTCGGCAAGTGGAGCAGCGCGCGCTGCAGGTCGGCGAGCTCGACGTGCCGGTCCTGGCTCGCGGGCGCGGCGAGCAGCCGGTCCGCGACGAGATCGTCCCACTCGCCCTTGAAGCGCGCGCGACGCATCTGGCTGAGGAAGAGGTTGCGCAGGATGATGAAGGTCCAGGCGCGCATGTTGGTCCCCGCCTGGAAGCGTTTCCGCGCCGCCCAGGCCTTGAGCAGGGTCTCCTGCACGAGATCGTCGGCAAGGTCGCGGTTTCCCGAAAGCGAGCGACCGAACGCGCGCAGATGCGGAATCACCGTGGCAAGCTGCTGCTTGAACTCGGGATCCGACAGCGAAACGTGCTCGACCGGGACGGGCGTGTCGTCGTTTGAATCGGGGACTCGTCGGATTGGGTCATGCGATCCCGTTGGCTACCCCCCGCCACAAAAACGGCAGGGCTTTGAAATAGGCTGCGCGGAGACGATTGCAAACAGCAAGGCGCTCCGCGCGTCAGAGCGAGAGGATCAACGCGAACGCTGCGATGACGAGCACCAGGCCAATGCCCAGAACATAGCGCGTCATGTGCGGGGTGGAACCCGCGCGGACGTCCTGCGTGTCGATGTGGATGGGTTCGTTCTCAGCCATTCCCCATCAACACGCGAGAACCGTTTTGGGTCCGTATCGTATGGAACTTTGGTGCGTCACCCACCCGCGGGAACGGTCGCCTGGTCGAAAAACAGCGCCTGGCTGATCGTCGTCTTCACCGTTTCGCGCTGGAACGGCTTGGTGATCAGGAAGGTCGGCTCGGGCCTTTCGCCGGTGAGCAGCCGCTCGGGGAACGCGGTGATGAAGATCACCGGAACGGTGAACTCGGCGAGGATGTCCTTCACCGCATCGATCCCCGAGCTGTCGTCGGCAAGCTGGATGTCGGCGAGCACCAGCCCTGGGCGGTCCTCCATGGCAAGCGCCACTGCCTCGTCGCGAGTCACCGCGACGCCGGTCACCTCATGCCCCATGTCGCGAACGATCGATTCCAGGTCCATCGCGATCAACGGCTCGTCCTCGATCACCAGCACGCGGGTGCGCGTCTGGCGCTCGATCTCGGCGATCGCCTCGGCGACCAGTGTCGAAACCTCGTCGGGCGCCTTGCCGATCAGGAAACCGGCGTCCTCGAGCCCGAAGCCCTCCATCGCGGTAAGCAGCAGCGCTTGGCGCGAGAGCGGCGCGAGGCGGGCAAGCCGCTTGCGCGCGATCGCCTCGGGCTCGCTCGGCGTGTCGGTGCCGGCGTCGCTCTCCTCGAGATGCGTGGTCTGCCAGATCGCCTGGAAGGTGCGGTAGAGCCCCAGCCTGGGCTCGATATCGCGAGGGAACTCCTCGGGCGCCGCGACGATCGCCTCGAGCGACGCGCGGACGTAGCGGTCGCCCTCACCCTGGCTGCCGGTGAGCGCGCGCGCATAGCGCCGCAGGAATGGAAGGTGCGGCGCAAGTTGCTGACCAAGCGACATGACGGATTTCTTCTCCTTCGCGAATTGCGCCGGCTTTTCGGCCCGGCGCGCACGCATTGCAATCATTCTGTACCATCCGAAGGAGCCCTCCCCGGAATCGCATCGCCTGTGGAACAATCGGAACGCTGTTTTGTTTCATGCAGCTATAGTGGCGTTGTGCAGCTATGGAGCCGTCGGGCGCTTGCGCTCGGCGGCGATGATTTATAGTCCGTGCCCGGGCAACGTTCCCGGGCTCCGTGGGGGGTATGTGAGTTCTGCGAGTGACTCTTTGAAGAAGCCCCCGAAACGAAAGGGCGGAATCACCAAGCGCACCGGCGAAACCGTCGGCGACGCGCTGCGCGACGCATATGAACAGGCGGTAAGCGAGGAAATTCCCAGCGAGATGCTCGACCTGCTCAAGAAGCTCGACTAGCCAGACCGATGGAAGAAGACGATCCGCCGCCGCGCCCGAGGGGCCTAGCGGCGGCGCTGGCACGGCTGCCGACGGGCGCCAAGGTTTTCCTGATCCTCGTCGGCGCGCTGCTCCCGTTGGCGCTGATCGCGCTGTTCACCACGCTTCAGACGACGCGCGCCGCGGACAAGGAGGCACGCCAGCGGCTCCATGCCGCCGTCGAGCAAAGCTCCAGCGTGCTCGCCAACGTGCTCGCCAATCACGTCTCCGAACTGCGCGAGGGCCTGGCCGCGATTGAAAAGCAGCCGAACGACGCCCCCGCCTGCACGCGACTTGCGGGCGCCTATGCGGCGCTCACGCAAGGGGGCACGCGCTTCGCCATCCTCGATCGGCGCGGCCATCTCCTCTGCGGCCAGCAGTTCTCGATCGACAAGGCGGTCGTGCTCCACCCGGGCCAGATCGATTCCCTCCTGCTCGCCAACGGGCTGGCGCTGCGGATCGGCGGCGAGACGGGCGCGTCGGCCACCGCATTCTATCCCGTGGGCGCGCTCGCCACGCTCGGCAGGCCCAGCGGCTTCGTGCCCGATTATGGCGCCGCGCTGATCAAGGGCGACAACCGGCTGCAGTTGCGCGCGCTCGACGGCGAGGGCCCGCTCGATCGCCGCGAGACGATGCATGCCCCGCTAGGAGTCGATTCGATCGAGCTGCAGATGTCGATGCCCGGCGCGCCGATCACCTCGCCGCTGATCATTGCCACGGTGCTGCTGGTGCTGATGTGGATCGCCGCGGCGGGGATCGGCTGGTTCGTCGTCGACCGGCTGTTGATCCGGCCGCTCCGGCGGCTGCGCACCAGCGTGAGCAACTACAGGCCGGGCGAGGACATCGATCTGGCCGCGTTCGGCGCGGTGCCCGCACAGGAGATCCGCGAGCTCGGCGAGACCTTCCAGCAGATCAGCCGCACCGTGCGCCTTCACGAGGCGGACCTGGCCGAGGGGCTCGTCCGCCAGACCCGGCTCACCCGCGAAGTGCATCACCGCGTGAAGAACAACCTCCAGGTGATCGCCAGTCTGATCAATTTCCATGCGCGCGGATCGAAAAGCCTCGACGCCAGCGCGGCCTACGCCTCGATCCAGCGCCGGGTCGACGCACTCGCGGTGGTCCACCGCCATCACTATGCCGAGCTGGAGGAAAATCGCGGGCTCGAGCTCCGGTCGGTGATCGGCGAGCTGGCATCGAACATCCGCGCCACCGCCCCCGCGCACGCCGCCGGGATCGGCATCACGCTCGAGGTCGAACCTCTGCTGGTCACCCAGGATGTCGCGGTGGCTGTCGCGTTCCTGATCACCGAGATCGTCGAGCTCGCAATCGGCTGCGCTCCCGCCGCGCAGATCCGCATCTCGGCAAAGCAGGCGGAGGAGCCCGACCGCGCGGTGCTGCGCGTGAGTTCGACCGCGCTGGTCGAAGGCCCGGTGTTCGAGGATCTGTTCGAGAACCGCTACGGCCGGGTGATGAGCGGCCTCGCGCGGCAATTGCGGACCAAGCTCCACCACGACCCGCTGGTCGGCGCTTATGAAGCCACGATCGCGATCGCCGGGCGCAGCTGAAGAAACTTCAAGCTGAAAAATTTTTTGAAAAAGGCGGGAACCCCGATCCGCTTTCGTCGTTTTGTACTTCGGATAGTGACCTTTTGCCCCCCCGCTCTCGCTATCCAAGACATGGGCCCGGAAGCGTCAACCCTCCCCCCCCGGTGACGCTTTCGGGCCTAAACCTTTCTAGCAGCATCGATTTATTCCGCGCCGCGGCATCAGCCTCGTCGCGCGCAGGCGGAACGAATTGCGTGGGCTGGGCATTCCCTACCCGATCGTTCCATGACTCAGTTTGGAGAGTGACGATGCGTAAGATTCTTTTCGCCGCGACCACCGCCGGAGTTCTGCTCCTGTCGGCGTGCAACACGATTCACGGCATCGGCCGTGACGTTTCCTCGGCGGGCAGCGCGGTCTCGACCGCCGCCGACGACAGCAAGCCCAAGCACCATAACTGAGGGACCAGCGCTCAGGCCGAGGTTTCCGCCTCGGCCTTGGCCTGCTGCTCGCGACGGCGGCGCGTGAACCAGATGCCCACCAGCGACAGGAAGTACAGTCCGCACAGCGGCACCGCGAGTAGCATCTGCGATCCGATATCGGGCGGCGTCAGCACCGCCGCGATCGCGAAGGCACCCACCA
The DNA here is from genome assembly GCA_963799985.1 of uncultured Alphaproteobacteria bacterium. Lineage (GTDB taxonomy): Bacteria > Pseudomonadota > Alphaproteobacteria > Sphingomonadales > Sphingomonadaceae > Sphingomonas. The sequence continues at coordinate 50,473 of CAWCZC010000001.1, forward strand.
CCGCATAGCGCCACGCGCCCTTCAACTGCTCGTAGGTCACGATTCCCGCACGCTCGAGCAGCATGAGCAGCACCGGCAGCAGGAAGGTGATGCCGAACGCGAACAGGAATTGCATGATGAAGCCGAGGTAGCTGCCGACCGCGGGCAGCGCTTCTTGCTGGATTCCGCCGAAGTCGCCCTGGTAGCTGAGCAGGAACTTGAGCGCGAGCGGAATCGCAACATAGTAGGCCAGGGAGGCGCCCGTGAGGAACAGCAGCGGCGTCGCGAGCAGGAAGGGCAGCAGCGCCTTCTTCTCGGCGCGATAGAGCCCCGGCGCGACGAATTGCCACAGCTGGTTCGCGATCACCGGGAACGAAAGCATCATCGCCGCGAAGAAGGCGACCTTCACCTGGACGATGAACGCTTCGAAGATCTGGGTGAAGATGATCTTGTTCTGCCCGGCCGCCACCAGCGGATGCACCAGGAAGGTGAAGATCGGGGTGACGAAATAGAAGCAGAGCGCAAACGTCAGGACCAGTGTCGCCACGCAATACAGCAGGCGGCGCCTCAGCTCGATGAGATGGTCGAGCAGCGGTGCCTGAGTGTCGTCGATATCTCTCACGATGCCGCCTTGTCCGCAGGTCCGGCCTTGGGCTTGCGCGCACGCTTGGGAGCCGGCGCGACGACGGGCGCCTCAACCGCGACGGCTTCGGCCGCTACCTTGCGCGAACGCTTTGGCGTGGGTGTCTCAACCGTTTCCGCAGGCGCCCCGGCTTTTCCGGTCCGCGCGCGCGGCTTCACCGCGGGCTTCTCGACCATCGTCGGAGCGTCGTCCTCGCTTTCGACGGAAGGCGCGGGGAGCGAGGCGACCGGGTGCTCGCGCATGATCCGATCGTTCTCGGCCGCCCACTGCTTTTCCATCTCGGCCAGATCGGCCTCGCGCATCATCGTGTCGATTCCGGCGCGAAACTGGCCGGCGACGCGCCGCGCACGCCCCACCCACTTGCCGACGACGCGCAGCGCCTTGGGCAAGTCCTTGGGGCCGATCACCAGCAGCGCGACGACCGCCACCAACAGGAATTCGCTTGGCGCGATGTCGAACATCAATATTGCCTGATCATGCCCTTAGCGGCGGGCGTGGAAGAAACGGGGCTCAGTGCGTATCGCGCGTGCGCTCGGCTTCGCGCTCGACCGCGGGCTCGGGTGCGGCCTTGCCTTCGATCCGGCTGGCGGGCTTCACGTCGTCGTCTTCCTCGGCCATGCCCTTCTTGAAGCTCTTCACGCCCTTGGCGACATCGCCCATCATGTTCGAGAAACGCCCGCCGCCCAGCAGCAGGATGGCGACTATGCCGAGCACCAGCCAGTGCCCGATACCGAAACTACCCATGGAAACTCTCCTTGATTCCGGACCTATCTAGTCGTGTTCGGCATGTGTTTCCACCTCGGCGTCGGTTTCCAGTGCTTCGAACGCCAAATCGACCGGATCGAGCAGTCCGGCGGCCTTGAGATCGTCGATTCCGGGAAGGTCGCGCCGCGTCGCCAGCCCGAAATGGGTCAGAAAACCGGGCGTCGTCGCATAGGTGAGCGGGCGGCCCGGCACCTCGCGCCGCCCGGCGGGGCGGACCCAGCCCGCCTCCATCAGCACGTCGATCGTTCCCTTCGAGATCTGGACGCCGCGGATCGCCTCGATCTCGGCGCGAGTGACGGGCTCGTGATAGGCGATGATCGCCAGCGTCTCGATCCCGGCACGGCTGAGCTTGCGGCTCTCCTCGCGATCACGGCGCAGCAGATGCGCGAGATCGGCGGCGGTCTGGAAATGCCAGCGACCGCCCCGCTCGACCAGTTCGATCCCGCGCCCGGCATAGAGCTGCCGCAACTCCGCCAATGCCCCGTGCACATCGGTTTCCTGCCCGACATGCGCGCGAATCTCGTCGACCCCGAGCGGAGTCTCCGAGGCGAACAGCACCGCCTCCACCGCGCGCGACAGATCGTCGGGCCCGGTCACGCGCTCGCCCGCAGATAGAGCGGCGCGAACGGCGATTTCTGCTGGAGCTCGATCCGCCCCTGCCGCGCCAGCTCGAGCGCAGCGACGAAGCTCGATGCCAGCGCCGAGCGGCGATAGGGGCCGCTCGCCGCCTCGGGCAGGAAGCTCTCGATCGTGCACCACTCGATCCGCACTCCGATCAGCCGAGTCAGCCGCTCGATCGCTTCCTCGAGCGTCATCACGTCGCGCTGGGCGACGACGTGCATCACCGGCCGAGTGCGCGCGCTGATCTGACCATATGCCGAGATCAGGTCGAAGATCTCGGCCTGCCACAGCCCCTTGCGCACCACCCGCAGCCCCTCGGGCGTGGCGCGGACGAAGACGTCGCGGCCGAGCCGGTCGCGCGCGACCAGCCGGGCGCCCGATTCGCGCATCGCGTTGAGCCGTTCGAGCCGGAGCTGGAGCCGCAGCGCCAGTTCCTCGGGGCTCGGCGTCTCCTCGGGATTGCGCGGCAGCAGCAGCGCGGACTTGAGGTACGCCAGCCACGCCGCCATCACGAGGTAGTCGGCGGCGAGCTCGAGCCTGAGCGCGCGCGCCTCGTTGACGAACCCAAGATACTGCTCGACCAGCTCGAGGATCGAGATCGCGCGGAGATCGACCTTCTGGTTGCGCGCGAGCGCGAGCAGCAGGTCGAGCGGCCCTTCCCAGCCGTCGATGTCGAGCGTGAGCGTGTCGGGTCCGTCGGCGTCGATCATTCGCCCGACTTAAGCAGGGCGCGGCGGCAAAGTCACCTGCCGCGGCAAGCGACCAAAACGGACACGATGTGCGCCGCCGCGAGCGCCGCGTAGATTGACCTTTGCGGGCCAGTGGCTCATTTCTGCGGGCCGTGGGGATTCCGGGCATCGTAAAGATGACCTCGGGACGGGTCGACTGTTCTGTACGTGTTGCGTTCGCACCTTTTTTTCGGGGGATTTAGGAATGCGCGGAACTCGTTTCGGACGCGGCATGCGGCGTCTTGCTGTGGTGCTCGGTGCGACGCTGTCGGCCTCGGGCCTGGCGTTCGCTCAGACCCCGCCTGCGACCTATCTCGACCAGGGCAGCGACTGGACCGACACCACGCGCTCCCAGTTCTACAGCCAGGACCAGGGATCGCAGCTGATCCCGCTGACGTGGCTGCGAGCGCTCAAGGCACCCGACGGGCAGCCTTTTTTGTGGGATAAGCTGGCCCGCTACGGCTACATCCCCAACGAATTCCGCACTTCCCCCGTCGACCCCGGCCGCGACCTGCCGATCGGCTTCACGCTCAGCACCTTCGGCAACCAGCTGACTGTGGGGATGACCTGCTCGGCGTGCCACACGCGCAACATCAACGTCGGCACGCAGACCTATCGCGTCGACGGCGGGCCCGCGATCACCGATTTCCAGCAGCTCCTCGTCGATCTGGTCGACGCGGTGGGCGGGCTGACCACCGATGAAGCCAAGTTCCAGAGCTTCGCGACCCTCGTGCTCGGCGCCAATCCCTCGCCCGAGCTGGTTGCTCAGCTTCGCGCGGATGTCGCCGCCTGGTATGCGCGCGAGAATGCAATGCGCAACGGGGCCTTCTCGACGCCCAACATCTGGGGCATGGGCCGGCTCGACGCGATCTCGATGATCTTCGACCGACTGACCGGCATCGATCTCGCGGTGCCGCCGGCGGTCTCGATCCCCGAGAACATCCTGCCCGCGAACGCGCCGACCCGGTATCCGTTCGTGTGGAACGCGCCCAAGCAGACGATGATCCAGTGGCCGGGCTTCGCGCCCAACGGCAGCGAGTTCTTCGGGCTGATCCGCAACACCGGCGAAGTCTACGGCGTGTTCGGCCAGCTGCGTCCCGAGATCGGCAAGAGCATCATCCCCTTCTTCGGCCAGGTGGTGAAGGAGTGGAACAGCTCGGCCAACTGGCCCGGCCTGGTGAAGGCCGAGGAGCTGGTCATGGACATCGGCCAGCCGGCATGGCCGCTGAGCTTCGAACTCGGCGCTCGCCAAGACCGGGCGGACCGTGTTCAAGGCGCAATGCGGCTCGTGCCATGACAAGATCGTCAAGCCCCCCGTCTTCCCTTTCACTGGCCCTAAGACCTGGGAGTCGAAGCGCCCGCTTGACGACGTGGGCACCAACTCGCTCGAGAACCAGACCCTGGTTCTCAACCGGCAGAGCGGCATCTTCACTGGCGTGAAGAGCATTCCGGCCGCGCTCACTGCGATGAAGCCAACCGAAAGCGCGGTGAAGCTGCTCAGCGTGGCCGTCGCCGGCTCGATCTTCGACAACGGCGCCTATGCGTTGACCTTCGGCAAGGGCAAGGTCAACGATGCGGCAGCCAAGGCGGCGATCATCGGTGCGGTCATCAAGATGATCATGCCCGCGAAGAGCACGCCGACCAACCGGTACGAGTTCGCGCATTCTCTATGGGATTTGGGCGGCTGCGCCCTATCTCCACAACGGCTCGGTGCCGACGCTCGCCGATCTGCTGCTCCCTGCCAAGGACCGGCCCGCGAGCTTCGCGGTGGGCGGCAACTACGACACGGACAAGGTCGGGCTCGCGGCGACCCAGCCTGGCAACTACATTCGCCAGACGACCGCCGATTGCACCAAGAAGGGCGGCGACAACAGCGGCGAGAGCCGGTGCGGCCATGAGTTCGGCACCACGCTCTCCGACGACAAGAAGCGCGCGCTGCTCGAGTACATGAAGGTGCTTGGCATGCCGGGCTATACCGACTGATCGGCTGGGATCGGCCCGCGCGCACCCCGCGCGGGCCGGGCTTGCCTCGTAACGGCCGCCTGCGATAGGTCCGGGGAATGAAAGCCCAGACCCAGCGGCGCTTGCGCCAGATCCACCAATATACCGGCCTGTTCTTCGCACCGGCGATCCTGTTTTTCGCGTTCAGCGGCATGATCCAGGTGATCGGCGTCCAGGACTATAAGTCCCCGCCCGCTTGGGTGAGCTGGATCGCCAACGTCCATAAGCACCAGCAGACCGAGCGCCCGCAGCGCCGCCCCCGCCCGCCCGAGGCAGCGAAGGCCGACGCGCCCAAGGCTGTCGAGAAGGCCGACGCGGACGACCACGATCACGGCAAGCCCTTCGTCCCGCTCAAGGCGTTCGTGCTGCTGCTTGCGCTGGGCCTGATGACCTCGACGGTGATCGGCATCCTGATCGCGCTCCAGAATGCCGCGATGCGGCGCAACTCGTGGATCGCGCTGGGCGCGGGCGTGGCGGTGCCGCTGTTGTTGATGCTGGTCTAAGTCAGCCCAAGTAACGCGTCGCGCTTCGCCAGCAGTTCTTCGATCGGGGTTTGGTCGCGCGGGCCCGCGATCGTCGCCATTGCGCGGTCGAGCCGCGCGCTGCATTCGGGGCTCGCCTCGCCGAGCAGTCCGGCGATCTCGACCATCTCGTCCATCCGCGCCCAGCAATCGAGCACCACGTCGCAGCCTGCGGCGAGCGCGCTCGCTGCTTTCTCACCGGCGGTGCCCGAGAGCGCCTTCATGTCGATGTCGTCGGTCATCAGCAGCCCGTCGAAGGCGATCCGGCCGCGGATCACGTCACGGATCACGGTGGGCGAGAGCGTCGCCGGCAGCCCGGCATCCCACGCCTCGAACACCACGTGCGCGGTCATCGCCATCGGCGCGTCATGCAGCCTCGCGAAGGGCTCGACGTCCACTTCGAGCGCCGCCGCATCGGCGTGGACCCGCGGCAGCTCGAGATGGCTGTCGACCACCGCACGCCCGTGTCCGGGCATGTGCTTCACCACCGCGACCACGCCGCCGCGCCGCAGCCCCTCGACCACCGCCCGGCCCAGCGCCGCAACACGCATCGGCTCACCCCCCAACGCACGATCGCCGATCGCGGCGGTCGTCTCGGGCTGACGCACGTCGAGCAACGGCGCGCAATCGACGGTGACGCCCACCTCGTTCAGCATCGCGCCCAGCGCGTGGCCGTTGGCCCGCGCCGCCTCGATCGCGGAGATCGGTGCGACGTCGTAGAGCGCATCGAACGCGGCTCCCGCGGGGAAGGCCGGCCATTCGGGGGGCTGCATCCGCGAGACCCGCCCACCTTCCTGGTCGATCAGGATCGGCAGGTCGTCGCGGCCGGTGAGTTCGCGCAAGCTGTCGGTGAGCACGCGCATCTGTGCCCGATCGCCGCAATTGCGCTTGAACAGGATATAGCCGAGCGGATCGGCGTCGCGGAAGAAATCGCGTTCCTCGGGCGTGAGGACGAGGCCGGAGAGGCCGAAGATGACGGGCTTCATGCCAAGGCTCTAACCAATCCTCCCCCCGCGGGGGAAGCGCAATCGGTCAGTTCGCGACGTAGCAATTCTCGCCGGCGGCCTTGAGCCTGGCGCACAGTTCCTTGGCCTGGCCGTTGCTGCCGGTGTTCACCCGCAGGCGGTAGACCGTGGTGCCGTTCTTGTCGCCCTTCTCCACCGATTTGCCGAGCGGCGCGAGATAGGCATAGCGCTTCGAGAGCTTCGCCCAGGCCGCGTCGGCGCCGGCCTGATCGGGGAAGGCGCCGAGCTGGATCAGCGCCCCCGCCCCCGCGCTCGGAGCAACCGCAGGCACCGCCGCCGGCGCGGTCGGCGCCTGGGCCTTGAGTGCGCCGCCATTGGCCGGCACCGCCACCGTCGCAGTCTTGCTGCCCGCGGTGACGGACGGGGTCGATTGCGCCGCCGCCTGGCCCTGGACAGGCGCTTCGGGTTGGGCGGTGCTGTCGATGCTGGCGTTGCTGGCTGCCCCCTGGCTGGTCGCGAAGGTGGTGGTGCCCGCCCCTTCGACGTCCATGCCATTGTCCTTGTCGGCGACCTTGTAGTCGCCTTCCTGGGCATTGATCAGCTGGCCGTTGCCGCTGAGCCCCTGCTGCTTCTGATACCACCAGAAACCGAACAGAATCGCGGCGAGCACAGCGAGTCCCAACACGATCAGCAGCAATATCCGCCAGATCGAGGGCCCCTCGCGATAGTCTTCCTCGACGGTTTCCAGCCATGGGAGGCGATCGTCGTCGCCATAGCCGGCCTCCCCGGGACGCATACTCATCTCAATACATCTCCTGGACGGCATCGACCCCCATGATGCCCAGACCGTTCCGAACAATTTGCCCGATTGCGCGCGCCAATAAAAGCCGCGCGCACGTTAACCTTACCTGATCCGGCAAGAGAAAACGACGCTCGGGACGATCGTTGCCCACATTCCATAATGCGTGGAAAGCCGCTGCCAAGTCATAGAGATAGAAGGCAATCCGGTGCGGCTCGCGCGCCAGCGCTGCGGATTCGGTGATGCGGGGGAACTGCGCGGCGAGCTTAACCAGGCCCAGCTCCTCTGTATCAAGCAGAGACAGGTCCGTATCGGGACAGTCGATCCCAGCTTCGGCGGCCTTGCGGTGCAACGACGCGAACTCGCGCGTGAGCGTAGTTGACGTAGAACACCGGATTGTCCTTCGACGCCTCGACCACCTTGGCGAAATCGAAGTCCATCTGCGCCTCGGCCTTGCGAGTCAGCATGGTGAAGCGAACGACGTCCTTGCCCACCTCGTTCACGACATCGGCCAGCGTCACGAAATTGCCCGAGCGCTTGGACATCTTCACCGGCTCGCCATTGCGGAGCAGCTGGACCATTTGCACGATCTTAATGTCGAACCGGGTCTCGCCCCCGGTCAGCGCCTGCACCGCCGCGACGATCCGCTTGACCGTGCCGGCATGATCGGCACCCCAGATATCGATCAGCTGGTCGGCCTCGCGGCTCTTCTGAAAGTGATAGGCGAGATCGATGCCGAAATAGGTCCAGCTGCCGTCGGACTTGCGGATCGGCCGGTCCTGGTCGTCGCCGAACTGGGTCGCGCGGAACAGCGGCAGTTCGACCGGCTCCCAATCCTCGGCGACTTCGCCCTTGGGCGCCTCGAGCACACCGTCGTAGACGAGGTCGCGCTCGCGCAGCCACGCCTCGGCCGCCTCGGGCTTGCCCGCGGCGAGCACACCTGCTTCGGACGCGAAGACCTCGTGGGTGATGCCGAGCAGTGCGAGGTCCGAGCGAATCATCGCCATCATCGCCGCCACCGCCTCGCGGCGGAACGGCGCCAGCCATTCGCTCTCGGGCTTGCCGACGTAGCGGTCGCCATATTCGGTGGCGAGCGCCTTGCCCACCGGCTTCAGATAGTCGCCGGGATACAAGCCCTCCGGGATCGCGATCGTCTCACCGAGCGCCTCGCGGTAGCGGAGGTGTACGGAGCGCGCGAGCACGTCGACCTGGCCGCCGGCGTCGTTGACGTAGTATTCGCGAGTCACTTTGTGCCCGACGAACTCGAGCAGATTGGCCAGCGCGTCGCCCACCACCGCGCCGCGGCAATGCCCCATGTGCATTGGGCCGGTGGGGTTGGCGGAGACATATTCCACGTTGACCGTGACCCCCTCACCGAGATTGGAACGGCCATACGCATCCCCTGCGTCGAGGATCGCCATCAGCTCGCCCCGCCAGCTCTTATCGCTGAGCGTCAGATTGATGAACCCCGGCCCCGCGACAGAGACATTGGTCACGTCGGGCAGCTTGCCGAGCTCGGCGGCGACCTTCTCGGCCAGTGCGCGCGGATTGGTGCCCGCGGGCTTGGCGAGCACCATCGCGGCGTTGGTCGCCAGATCGCCGTGGCTCGGATCGCGCGGCGGCTCGACCGTAACGCCACGTCGCTCGAGCCCGCCCGGCAGGTCGCCCGACGCGACCAGCGCGTCGAGAGCGGCATCGAGGTGGGCGGCGAAAGCGGCGTAGAGAGTCACGGGATGTCCAAGCTGTGTCAGGGAGCGGCCCATCTAGGGTGTGGGCGCCTCCCCGTCCACAGTCGCCGCCAAGCCTTTCTTCCGCTTGCCTTTCCCCGCCGTCAGTGCATCCTTCGCGGATCGACGGCCGAGGGAGAACGGCGTGACGATGAATTGGGTGAAAGCGGTTGCGGCAGCGGCTCTGGTGATGGGCGCCAGCGCCTCGGCGCAGGAGGAGCCGCAATCGGTTGTCGAGGCGCGCGAGCCGATCATCGTCAACGGCGCCATTCCGCACTGTCACCGTCGCCCCGGTGATCCGTTCGATGCCGTCAACGTGCGCAATCCCGCGAACTGGAACCAGGTCATCGTCGCGGATTCGAAGGGCCGGTTCCGGTTGACCCAGGACTTCGATCCGGTCACCGGCCCGGTGGCTTGGCAACGCGCGGGGACGGGAATCAATTCCTATGTGTTCCGTGTGCCGACCGACGATACGCCGCTCTGCATGGGAAGCCGGGGTGCTCCGGATCGATCGTTCGCCCAGCTTCGCCGCGTGCTCGACGCCACGCCGTTCCACCGGAAGTTCGTGCGCTTCACGGCATTCGTCGCGGCTCAGCCGCGAATTCATATCCGTTCATGGCTCGCCGCGACCCCCGCCGGACGATACGAGATCCTGCAAGGCGACTTGCAGAGCCAGCCGATGGACGGCACCGGCCGATGGGAGCCGATGAGCATCACCATCGGTCCGATCCCCACCGCCGCGGGCCGGATCAGCTACGGATTCCTGCTGCAGGGCGCGGGGGACCTGTGGATCACCCAGGCGAAGATCGAGGTTTCCGACACACGCCCGGCCGATACGATTCCGGTGAAGAAATCTAAATAGCTGCACGAGATTCGCGGAGGACGAGTGCTTCTCCAGCTTGCGTTCCCGGATCGGAAATGCATCATTTCCCGACAGCCGAAGGGAGAGCGATATGACGATCTTCGCTGCACGACTTGTCCTATGCGCCGGGCTGCTCACGGGCGTCGGCGCCACCACGCAGAACGTGCCGCCGCCGAGTGACGATCCGAACGCGATCGTCGTCACGGGGGGCCGCGATCTTCCGCATTGCCGTCAGCGGTCGGGCGATCCACTCGACGCCGTCAATGTATCGCCTCCGGAGCCTGGCAACCATGTGGTGATGCCCGACGGGCACGGCAGTTACAGCCTCGTGCGGGACTTTGTTCCGGTCACCGGGCCCGACGTCTGGCAACGCTCGGGCCAGGGAATGGATTCGTACGTCTATCGCGTGCCGACCGACGGGACGCCGATGTGCATGGGCAGCCTGGGCCATGGCGCGCCGAACTCGTTCAGCCAGCTGCGCCGGATCATGAATGCTGGCGACCTTAGGGGCAAATATGTGCGCTTCACCGCCTTCGTAGCGACGCGACGCGAGGATTCGACGCGAGCCTGGCTCGCAGGCGTCGTGGCGTGCCGCTACGAGATGCCGGTGGGGGACCAGGAGAGCAAGGAGATGCGCGGCACCGGCAACTGGGCGCCGATGAGCATCACAATCGGCCCGATCACCAGCACGACCGCCAAGATCAGCTACGGTTTCCTCCTACAGGGCAAGGGCGATCTCTGGATCACCCAGCCGAAGCTCGAGGTCTTCGACATGCGCCCTGCGGACACGAGGGGGCTCAAGCGCCCGATATAAGTCAGGCGCGCACCAGCCCCTCGACCGGGCGCTCGCCCGGCGCGTCGGGGAACAATGTCTTCAGCACACGCGCAGTATCCAGCCCGTAGTGGCCCGCCACGGCGCTCCCGATCACCGTATCGACGCCGACCGTCGGCCGGAGGTCACGACCTTCGTACAAGGCGCTGTCGGCCAGGCCCGGCCAGTCGGCGACCACGCGGCCGCCGTTGACAGCGCCGCCGATAAGCATCGCGCAGGATCCGGTGCCGTGATCGGTGCCCTGAGTGCCGTTGATCCGGACGGTGCGGCCGAATTCGGTCGCGACCACCACCATCGTGTCTCCCCACAGCGGCCCCAGCCCCGCCTTGAGCGCGCCGATCATCCCGTCGAGCCCGCGAAGCTGCGCTGCGAGGCGGCCGCGCTGCTGCGCGTGCGTATCCCAGCCGCCGGTCTCGATCATCGCGATCCGCGCGCCGTCGGCGGGGGCGAGCAGCTTGGCGGCGAGCGCTCCGGTCGCGACCGCGTTCTGGCCGTTGGCGGCGGTCATGTCGCTGGTCAGCATCCGCGTCGCCATCGCCTGGTCCCAAGCGGCGTGTAGCTGCGGATCGTCGCCGTAGAGCGTCGAGACACGCTGGAGAAGGTCGTCCGAGGCGCTGGGCAGGCTCGACGGGGCGTAGCTCGCCACCTCGATCCGGCCGCGCAGCGCCATCGGCACCGTCGCCGCCACCGCGATCGCCTTGGCCTCGGCTGGCGGCAGCAGCGAGAGCGTCCGGTTTAGCCAGCCGTCCTTGACCTGATAGGCCGCGGTCCCGCCGGTCTCGAGCACGTTCTGGCCGTCGAAGTGCGACCGGTCGCGGTACGGCGAGGCAACCGCGTGGATGAACAGCGCTTCCTTGGCGGCATAGAGCCCCGCCACGGTGCTGAGCGAGGGGTGCAGCGCGAACATCGAATCGAGCTTGGGCGCCTGCGCGAAATCCTCCGCGAGCACGCCGCGCTGGCCCGCGAACGCCGGATCGCCGACCGGGGCGAGGGTCGCCAGCCCGTCGGCCGCACCGCGCTGGATGATGAAGACGAAGCGCCGGTCGGTGGCGGCGCGAGCGAACGCCATCTTCGCGCCGAGACTGGTCGCGAAGACGGCGGTGGTGCCGAGAGTGACGAAGCTGCGACGCGAGAACATGGCCTATCTCCGCATGAATTCGGGAGCGACGAGCATCAACGCTACCCCTTGAGTGGGGCTTTCGGCACGGGCGATCGTCTGTGCTGTACCCGGGCTGAGCGCGCCGGGGAAGAGTTCGGCAGCGCGGGCACGGGCGTCGATCGTATCGCGGGTCGCTTGAGCGATCCGCTGCGCGGCCTCGACTCGGCGCAGGATGGCGTCGGGCCCAGCCCAGCTCGCGGCGATATCGTCCCAGCCCGCGGGGGATCCGGGCCGCCATACCGGCTGACCGAGCTGGTTGAGGAGGCCGGGCACCGCCAGCGGCGGCAGCTCGCGGGTACCAAGCGCGCGGAACGCCGAGACACTCCATTCCCACGGCGTGCGGAACTTGACCGGACCCGGCGCCCAGCATTCGGGCGCCTCGACCAGCGCGCGATAGACGGTGGGCAAGTCGCCGCCCGATTTGAGAAACGCGGCCTGGAGCTTGGCCACCAGTGTCGGCGGCGGATCGTCGCCGGCGAAGTGGCGGGCGAGCTTGGTCGCGACGTGCTGCGCGGTGGCGGGATGGACTGCAAGCAGGTCGAGCACCGCCGCGGCCTGGCCCTCTCCGCCCTGCGACCAGCTCTTGCCGAGGATGGTACGGGTGCCCGGCTCGTGCAGCCGCTCGGCGAAGACGAAGCTGCCCGGCTCGCCCTCGGTGCCGGTGAAGCGCGCGCCGGGGCCGCGGCCGAGGCCGGAAACGGTACAGCCGGTGAGCGCACGGGCGAATTCGGTGACGTCGGCCTGGGTATAGCCCGAGCGCACGCCCAGCGTGTGCAGCTCCATGATCTCGCGGGCTGAGATTCTCGTTAAGACCCACTTGCCGCGCGCGGCCGAAGCGCCGGCCGACCTGCGCCGCCTGGCTGTTCGGCCCGACCGATTGCGCCTGATCGAGATAGAGCAGCATCGCGGGGTGCCGCTCGACCGCGAACAGCATGTCGCGGAACGTGCCGAGCACGTGCGGCCGGATCGCATCGAACTCGAGCTGGCCGGAGAGGCCGATCACCGTCGCCTTGTCCGCCGAGACCGCGAAATGGTTCGCCCAGAAGTGCACCAGCCGCTCGACGAAGGGCGCGGTCGCGGTGATCGAGGCGAGTGCGCGGGCGGTCACCGATCCCGAATAATATTCGCGCCCCTGCCGCCGCGCGAACTGGCGCGCCTGCGCCACCGGATCGGCGGGGTTGGGCCTGGCGCGTTGTGGCGCAGGGGTCGCAGCGCCCGACTGCATGTCCTGAGGCGCCATCTGGTCGCCCGACTGCGTCGAAGGGGGCGTGTATCCGGCGGGGCGGCGCGGTTGCTGCTGTTGCTGAACCGAGCGACCGGATTCGAGCCGCTGTTCGCGAACCTCGGCCAGATAGTCGGCGAGTTCCTTGGCGATCACCTGGGTGGTGGGCAGCGCTGCGATCGCGGGGGGCCGCGGGTCATAGTGGCCGAGCTGATCGAGCAGCCATTTGCGCGGATCGGCCGGAGCCGGCTCGCCCGCGCGGCCGCCCAGGCCGAAACGATTGAGGGCTATGCTGGCTTCGGCCATGACTGGCTCCCTTGGCGACGTATCTCTGGAATACGTCCGGCCTGTCGCAGAAGTGTGTCACCTACACCGTTCATCGCACGGAGGAAACGCGTGGACGCGAGCCGCGGGCGCTAGAAGCCCTCCGGCAGGTCAATCGGGCCGACGGCCTCGCGATAGCGGGCGATCGCAAAGCGATCGGTCATGCCGGCGATGAAATCGGAGATGTGGCGCGCGCGGGCAGGCTCGCTTTCGGGAAGCGCGTCGCGCCATTCACCCGGCATCATCGCAGGATCGGCGACATAGGCCGCGTACAGTCCCGCGACGATACCGTGCGCGGCACCCGCCGCGGCGAGCTGCGCCGGGTGGTGATAGAGATTGGCATAGAGGAAGCGCTTCAGCCCGCGCTCGGCCTCGCGCATCTCGTCCGAAAAAATTGCGATGGCCTGCCCGGCGCTCCGCACGTCCTCGATAGTTTCGATCCCCAGCCCGGAGAGGCGCGCGCGCGTGGTGGCGATCAGATCGCCGACCATCGCGCCGATCTGCGCGCGGATCAGCTCGCCGGTCTGCCGCCGCCGCTCGGCGCCGGGGAAGGCTGCCTCGACCGCGCGTCCGCCCGCGGCGATCATCGGGACCGCCATCAGCTGATCGAGCGTCAGCAGGCCGGCACGCAGGCCGTCGTCGATGTCGTGATTGTCGTAGGCGATGTCGTCCGCGAGCGCGGCAACTTGGGCCTCGAGCGAGGGCCAGCGAGCGAGATCGAGCCGGAAAGCCGCGTCCGCCTCCGCGAGCGCCCAATGCGGCGCGGAGACCGGGCCGTTGTGCTTCGCGAGGCCCTCAAGCGTGTCCCAGGTGAGGTTGAGGCCGTCCCAACCGGGATAGGGCCGCTCGAGCACCATCAGGGTGCGCAGCGTATGGCCGTTGTGGTCGAACCCGCCCTGCCCCGTCAGCGCCTCACCGAGCGCTTCCTCGCCGGCGTGACCGAAGGGCGGGTGGCCGATATCGTGCGCGAGGCACAGCGCCTCGGTCAGGTCCTCGTTAAGCCCCAGCGCGCGGGCGATCGTCCGACCGATCTGAGCGACCTCTAGGCTGTGGGTCAGCCGGACACGGAAATGGTCGCCGTCGGGTGCGAGGAAGACCTGGGTCTTGTGCCGCAGCCGCCGGAATCCGGTCGAGTGGATGATCCGGTCGCGATCGCGCTGGAACGCGTCGCGCGGACCGCGCACGATCCCGGTCTGTTCCTCGTGGAGCCGTCCACGGCTGCGCTCCGGGGTGCAGGCCCAGGGCGCGCGCGGGGTCACTTGGCGGGAAGCTTGGTGATCTTCTGGCCCGCCTCGCTGTTGAAGACGAAGCCGGACAGGTCGGCCTTGCGCAGCAGATTGACGAAATTCTGCGCGGCATCCTCGTTCTTGAACGGGCCCGCGAGCAATCGGTTGGTGGCGCGCAGCGGCGTCGTCCACGCGGTCTTGCCCTTGAACGCGGCAGGCGCCTTGGCGACGAGTTTCTTCCACGTGGCGGGCAGGGTGCTCTCGTTCGCGCCACCCGCGACCTGGACCCAGACACGGGCAGGATCGGTCTTGGCCGGATCGGGCTTGGCGGGCTTCTTCTTCGCGTCCGCCTTCCCCTTGGCGTCGGGCTTGCCCTTGGCGTCCGGTTTGGCCTTCGCGTCGGGCTTGGGTTCGGGCTTCGCCGGTTCGGGTTTGACGGCAGGTTTGGCCGCCGGCTTGGCGGCGGGCTTCGCCACCGGAGGCTCGGCCAGGGCGCTGGCGGGAGCGGGACTCTTGCCGGGCATTTCCACGACACCTAGCTCCGAAGCGGGAATCGTGATGTTGCCGACGATCGCCGCAAGCACCTTGTCCTCACCCCCCACCGCGGCCGGGCCCGGCGGCGCCGGGCGTTCCGCTACCGTGGGGGCAGGTGCGATGCGGACAGGCGCCGACGGTCGGTGGGCGGCCTTGGCGACGTCTCCGTCGAGATCGTAATTCTGTTCGACGGCGGCGGAGAGCTGGCTGGCCGAAGCGGGGCGCGCCGGGCGCGGTGCCGGAATGGCATTGCTCGCCACCTGTGCCGGGCGGCTTGCCGGAGCCGGCGTCGGCTGGACGATCGGCTCGGGCGGCGGCACATAGTGCGGCGGGGGCGGCAATGTGGCCTCGGCGACCTGCGTCGGGGTGCGCTGCGCGGCCTGCGCGGCGGCGGCCGTCGCAGCCGCGACATCGGCGGCCGCCTGCTCGTCGCGCTCGCGCCGGGAACGCCGGTCCCTGGCGATCGGAACTACCGCCGGAGCCGGGCCGGGCGCCGCTGCGACCGCCACCGGCCTGACCTCGGGCACGTACGGCGGAAGCGGCGGTGCGAGGCGCGCGTCGGCAGTCCGCGCACGCGTCGGCGAGAGTTCGCCGAAATGGACCGCGAACGCGCGGTCGGCGACCGACAGCGTCTGCAGGCGGCGGAAGAAAGGCGTGAGCGCCTCGCCCATGTCGCCAGGCATCATGCTCGCCGCGATCCGCTCGGCGCCGGTCACGTCGCCGTTCATCGCCAGGATGAAGGCGCGCGCGCGCCACGCCGCCCGGTCGCTGCGCCTCAGCAGCGGATCGAGCACCGCCATCGCCTCGTCGGACTTGCCGGTGATGCCGAGCGACAGCGCGTAGCGGCGGAGCGTCTCGTCATCCTGCCGCCGGCTGAGCGCCAATTGATAGTCGCGCTGGGCGAGTTGCGGCGCGCCGAGGAGGTCGTAGGCGAAGCCGCGGTCCCCCGCGAAATCGGCGACGGGAAGCCCGCGCGCCTCGGCCTGGCCGAACAGGGTGAGCGCCTCGCCCGGCCGCTCGAGCCGGACCAGCGCCCCGCCCCGCCCCGCGAGCAGCCGCGCATTGCCCGGATCGATCGCCTCGGCGCGCTGGAAGAAGGCGAGCGCCGCCGACGTATCCCCGAGCCGCGTGCTCAGCTCGCCCGCGGTGAGCAACGCTTCCATATCCTGCGGATTCTGCGCGAGCACGCGCATCTCGGCGGCGAGCGCATCGGCGTCGGGGCCGGCCTGGGCGGCCGCCTCCTGGGCGATCGCGGGCATGGCAGCCGCCACCGGAGCGAACGCGAGGGCAAGCGCGGCAGAGTGGAGAAAGCGAATCCGGTTCATGCGTCTCTCGAGCCTAGCGCGCCCACCGTGTGAACCGCCAATGACTTACGGCCGCGGTTCGGCGAACCGAGCCGCACCGTCGACAAGCGGCCTACTGGTTGTTCTGGCTGCGCAGAAACCGCGGGATATTGAGCGGATCCTTGTCGTCATCGTCGGACTTGGCGCTGCCGCGCGAGGCCATGCGCTCGAACAGGGTGCCCCCCGCCTTGCGCTTCGGCTCGGGCGCGGGCTCCTCGGCTTCGGCATCGTCGCTGCCGCTCAGCCAGCGGCGGCGGGTGCTGCTGCCGACGGACTCGTCGTCCGCGGGCGACGCCTCGTCGCCTGCGACCGGCGGCGCGGCATCTTCGGCCGAGCCTTCACCCATCGCGGCGTCGGAGCCGAGCAGCAACTCATCGCTTTCGGGCTCGGCGTGATCGGCGGGCTCGGGGTCGGCCTCGGCGGCAACCTCGGGCTCATAGGGCTCGGGGACGCGCGGCGCCTCCGCGACGGGCTCGTCCTCGAACACCGGCGCGGACGCGAAATCCGACTCGGAGTTCGAGAAGCCAGGCGTCGGCAACGGGTCCTCCGCCGCAAGCGGCGGTGTCGGCTCGGGGGCGCGGCGCGGGCTGGCGAACGAGAAGACGCGCGGCTTTTCGGCCGCGACCGGCGCGGCGGCGGGCTGCGCGTCGGCATCGATGCCGGTGGCGACCACCGAGACGCGGATCTTGCCCTCGAGCTCGGGATTGAACGCCGAGCCCCAGATGATGTTGGCGTCGGGATCGACCAGCTCGCGGATGTGGTTCGCGGCCTCGTCGACTTCGAGCAGGCGCATGTCTTCACCGCCGGTGATCGAGACGATCACGCCCTTCGCGCCGTTCATCGACACGCCGTCGAGCAACGGATTGGCGATCGCCTTCTGCGCGGCGACCAAGGCGCGGTCGTCGCCCTCGGCTTCGCCGGTGCCCATCATCGCCTTGCCCATCTCCTGCATCACCGCGCGGATATCGGCGAAGTCGAGGTTGATGAGGCCGGGCATGACCATCAGATCGGTGATGCCGCGGACGCCCTGCTGGAGCACCTCGTCGGCCATCTCGAACGCTTCCTTGAACGTCGTGTTCGCGTTGGCGATCAGGAACAGGTTCTGGTTGGGGATGACGATCAGCGTGTCGACGTATTTCTGGAGCTCCTCGATCCCCGCCTCGGCCGATTTGGCGCGGCGGCGGCCCTCGAAGGCGAACGGCTTGGTGACGACGCCGACGGTGAGGATCCCCATGTCGCGCGCCGCCTTGGCGATCACCGGAGCGGCGCCGGTGCCCGTGCCGCCGCCCATGCCGGCGGCGAGGAACACCATGTGCGCGCCCTGGAGCGCGGCCTGGACCTGATCGATCGTCTCCTCGGCCGCCGCGCGCCCGATCTCGGGCCGCGAACCGGCGCCCAGGCCTTGGGTGATCTTCACGCCGAGCTGGATGCGATGGCCCGCCGCGGATTGCTTGAGCGCCTGCGAATCGGTGTTGGCGACGAGGAACTCAACGCCCTGTACGTCCGCCTTGATCATGTTCGCGATCGCGTTGCCGCCCGCGCCGCCCACGCCGATGACGGTGATCTTGGGGGTCAGCTCATCCACGTCCGGCGGCAAAAAATCGATACTCATCGCCTCAATCTCCCCTCGCGTGCCCCTGGCAAGTCGGACACCGCGTATATGAATCGTTCTGCACGAACCCCCAGAGCGCTTCTAGCGAAAAGAGCCCGCACTGTCGCAAAACTTCAATAATTCGCCCTAAACGCCGCGATCAGCCGCGAGAGCATCGCCCGCGGGCTGGCCTTGGTGACGATCTGGTGCGCGGGCTCGAGCGCGCGCAAGTCGATCGGGTTCGCCGCCGCGAAGCACGCCAGCCCCGCCAGCGTGGCAAAAGCCGGCCCGCTGTGCGCCTCGGGCAGGGCCGCGAGCCCGCGGGGACGCCCGACGCGCACCGCACTGCCCAGCGCCTGCTGTGCATAGTCGGCGACGCCCTTGAGCTCGGCGCCGCCGCCGGTGAGCACGATCTGGCGAGCGGCGGGATCGTCGAAATCGAGCTTGCGCAGCTCCTTCTGGATTTCGAGCGTCAGCCGCTCGAGCCGCTGGCGGATGATCGCGTTGAGCTGGGCCTTGGTGATCCGCGGCGCGTCCGCGCCCTCTTCGGGATTGGCCTGGACGACCTCGATCATCTCGTGGTTGTCGCGCGGGCTCATGTTGGCCGAGCCGTGGAAGCATTTGGTCCGCTCGGCCCAGTTGCGCGCGGTGCCGAACGCCGAGGCGATGTCGTCGGTGATGTCGGCCGAGCCCATGGGGATCGATGCCAGCCCCTTGAGCACCCCGCCGCCGAACACCGAGACGTTGGTCACCCCCGCGCCGATCTCGACCAGCGCGACGCCCAGCTCGCGCTCCTCGTCGGTCAGGCAGGCGAGTCCCGTGGCGACCGGCGCGGCGATGATCGAGCGGACCTCGAGATGCGCCGAGCGCACGCACAGGTCGAGGTTGCGGACCGGCGAGCCCTCGGTGGTGACGATGTGGATGTCGACGCCGAGCCGGTCGGCGTGGAGGCCGAGCGGGCGCTTGACCCCCGCCAGCCCGTCGAGCGTGTAGCGGGTCGGCTGGGCGTGGAGCACCATCCGCCCGGCCGGATTGATCGCGTCGCGCCCGGCCTTGAAGAGTTCGTCGATGTCCGACTGCTCGACGCGATGGCCGCCGAGATCGGCCTCGAGCTTGACGATGTCCGAGACGAGGCCGCCCGCCGAGAAGCTGACCCACACGTCCTCGATGTTGGTCCCGGCGATTCGCTCGGCCTGCTCGACCGCCTCCCGGATCGCCAGCTCGGTCGCGTGCATGTCCGCCACATAGCCGCGCTTGACCCCGCGGCTCTCGCGCTGGCCGGTGCCGAGCACCACCAGATCGCCGCTGTCGGTCTTCTGGACGATCAGCGCCGAGACCTTCGACGATCCGACGTCGAGCGCGGTGATCAGTCCCTCGGGTGCAGCCTTTGCCATGATCCTACTCCTGCCCCACATTCTCGACCGGATCCGCCGGCGCCGGCAGTGCCGCGGGCGTGGTACTCGCCCGGCGGATCACCAGATGCTCCGGAAAATCCCGCATGTCGAAGCTGATCAGCCCCTTGCCGAGCAGCCGCTCGGTGCCGTCCATCTGCGCGAACCGTTGCAGCGCCGCCGCGGCCTGGTCCTCGCCCTCGGGAAGCTGGAGCTTCTCGCCGGTATCGAAGGTCAGGTCCCAGCGGCGGTTGCCGATCCAGGTCGCGGCGCGGACCAGCGGCTTGAGCGCGGGGGCGGCGTCCATCAGCTTGCGCCGTGCCGGCTCCTGCTCGTTCGCGCCGTCGCCGATCAGCAGCGGCAGATCGGGCATCGCCTCGCGCGAAACCGGCGCCAGCCGCACGCCGTGCACGTCGATCAGGGTCAGCGCGCCCTTGTTCTGCCAGACGGCGGCGGGCTCGCGCTCGACGATGTGGATCAGCAGGGTATTCGGGCAAGCCGGCGCGAGACGCGCGCGTCCTCGATCCACGGATAGTTGAGCAGCCGCGCCCGCACGCCCGCCAGATCGACCAGCGGCATCGCCCGCGATTGCTGGTCGAGCGCCTGGGCGTAGACGGTCATCCGGTCCATCCGCTTGAGCCCGGTGACCTCGATCTCCTGGACGCGGAAGCCCGCCTCGCCGATCACTTCGGAGACGGCAACGCCTGCCTTCGCCGGCAGTCCGAACCAGCTCGCGACGCCGAGCGCCACCACGCCGACGGTGCCGACGATGCCCCAAGTCGCGATCCGCTTCCACGCCACCTGGCTGATCGGCAGCGCCGCCATCGCCTGCTCGAACAGGCCCGGCCCTTTCTTGCGAGCCTGCGCGCGCTTCTTCGGCGCGGGACGGCGCGTGGGAGCGCGGCGGACGACGCGCTTGCTCATCCGCCGCAGTCCTTCGAAAGCGCCTCGTCGACGATCCTCTGGACGAGATCCGCGTAGCTCATGCCGAGATACTTCGCCTGCTCGGGGACCAGGCTGAGCGGGGTCATGCCGGGCTGGGTGTTGACCTCGAGCAGGAACAGCCCGTCGACGCCTTGCTCGTCGTCCCAGCGGAAATCCGAGCGCGACGCGCCCTTGCATCCGAGCAAGCGGTGCGATTCGCAGCGCGATGCGCTTGCACGCCTCGGCGATGTCGTCGGGGATTTCGGCGGGGCAGACATGCTCGGTCATGCCGTCGGTATATTTGGCGTCGTAATCGTAGAAGCCGCTCTTGGGCTTCAATTCGGTGACGCCCAACGCCTCGTTGCCGAGCACCGCAACGGTCAACTCGCGTCCGCGGATGAAGGGTTCGGCGAGCAGTTCGTCGAATTCCTGCCAGGGTCCCTTGGCCTCGGCCGCGATTGGATTGCCGTAATTGCCCTCTTGCGTGACGATCGCGACGCCGACCGAAGAACCTTCATTGACCGGCTTCAGGACATAGGGCCGCGGCAGCGGGTCGTGCTCGTACAGCTCTTGGGTAGCGACCATCCGGCCGCCGGGCATCGGGATGCCGTGCGGGATCAGCGCCTGCTTGGTGAGCTGCTTGTCGATCGCGATCACCGAAGTGACGAGACCCGAATGCGTATACGGCAGGCCCATCAGATCGAGCATCCCTTGCACCGTGCCGTCCTCGCCCGGGGTGCCGTGGAGCGCATTGAACACGACGTCCGGCGCGGACTCGGCGAGCCGCACCGCGACATCGCGATCCATGTCGATCCGGGTGACGCGATGCCCGAGGCTCTCGAGCGCCTCGGCGACGCCGTTCCCCGACATCAGCGAGACTTCGCGCTCGTTGGACCAACCGCCCATGAGAACCGCCACGTGGAGCTGCGTCACTTGTTCACCCCCACGCGCTGAATCTCCCACTCAAGCTCCACCCCCGATTTCGCCTTCACCTTCGCACGAACCTCCTCGCCCAGCGCCTCGATCTCCGCACTGCTCGCATCACCGAGGTTGAGCAGGAAATTGCAGTGCTTCTCGGAGACCTGTGCACCGCCTTTGCGCAGGCCCCGACAACCCGCTGCGTCGATCAGCGCCCAGGCCTTGTCGCCCGGCGGGTTCTTGAAGGTCGATCCGCCGGTGCGGCTGCGCAGCGGCTGCGAGGCTTCGCGCTCGGTGGCGATGTGGTCCATCTCGGCGCCGATTGTCTTGGGATCGCCTGGGCGTGCCCTCGAACAGCGCCTCGACCACCACCGCGCCCGCAGGCAACTCCGAATGGCGATAGGTGTAGCCGAGCCGCTCGGCGGGCCACGTCTCCACCGCGCCGTCGCGTGCGACCACGGTCGCCTCGATCAAGATGTCGGACGTGTCGCGGCCGTAGGCGCCCGCGTTCATCCGCACCGCGCCGCCGACCGTCCCGGGGATGCCTCGAAGAAATTCCAAGCCGGCGATCCCAGCATCCCGCGCGGCACTGGCGACGGTGATCCCCATCGCCGCACCCCCCGCCCGCACGCGGTTGCCGGGCTCGACCGAAACCTTGGCCATCGCCTTGGGCAGTCGCACCACGACGCCCGGCACGCCGCCGTCGCGCACGATCAGGTTCGAACCGACACCGACCGGGAGCACCGGCACCTCTGGGATCGAGCCCCGCCAGGAACGCCGCCAGCGCCGGCACGTCGTCGGGCCGCACCAGCCATTCGGCGGGGCCGCCGGTGCGGAACCAGATGAAATCCGCGAGGCTGCCATGCTGCTCGATCGATCCGCGCAGCGGCGGGAGGGCGTAGCAGACGGTCACGCGTTCGCTCCGATCCGCGCTTCCTCGATCGCGCCCGCGAGGCTGGCCGCCCATTTCGTGATGTCGCCCGCGCCGAGGCAGACGACCATGTCGCCCGGCTGCACGACCTCGGCTAGCGCGACCGCCAGCGCTGGAGCGTCCGCCACCGCCGTCACCGCGCGATGCCCGCGCCGCCGCACGCCCTCGACCAGCACGTCGCTGGATACGCCTTCGACCGGCGCCTCGCCCGCGGCATAGACCGGCGCGACATAGACCATGTCGGCATCGTTGAACGCCTGGGCGAAGTCCTCCATCAGATTGCCGAGCCGGGTGTAGCGGTGCGGCTGCATCACCGCGATCACCCGGCCCTTCGCGCTCTCGCGCGCGGCGGCGAGCACCGCGCGGATCTCGACCGGATGGTGGCCGTAATCGTCGATGATCGTCACGCCTCCGGTCTCGCCGACCTTGGTGAAGCGCCGCTTGACCCCGCCGAACTTGGCGAAGCCCTGCTGGATCGTCGCATCGGCGAATGCCGAGCTCGAGCGCGACGCCGATCGCGGCGAGCGCGTTCTGGACGTTGTGGCGGCCGGGCATCGGCAGTTCGATGTCCTCGATCGAGCGGACGCTGCCGTCGCGCGCGCGAATGATCGCCTCGAAGCGATTGCCGCCGCCGTGCGGGGTGACGTTGACCCCGCGCACGTCGGCCTGCGCGGCGAAGCCGTAGGTCACGATCCGCCGGTCGCGGACTCGCGGGATGATCGCCTGGACCTCGGGATGATCGAGGCACAGCAGCGCTGCGCCGTAGAAGGGCACGTTCTCGACGAACTCGACGAACGCGTCTCTTCACGGCATCGAAGTCGCCATAATGGTCGAGATGTTCGGGATCGATGTTGGTCACCACCGCGATCGTGCCATCGAGCCGAAGGAAGCTGCCGTCGCTCTCGTCGGCCTCGACCACCATCCACTCGCTGTCGCCGAGCCGGGCGTTCGAGCCGTACTGGTTGATGATCCCGCCGTTGATCACGGTCGGGTCGACCCCGCCCGCGTCGAGCAACGCCGCGACCATCGAGGTCGTCGTGGTCTTGCCGTGCGTCCCCGCTACCGCGACGGTGGATTTGAGCCGCATCAGCTCGGCGAGCATCTCGGCGCGGCGGACCACGGGGATGCGGCGCTCATAGCGCCGCCTCGACCTCGGGATTGCCGCGACGGATCGCGGTGGAGGTCACCACCACCGCGGCATCGCCGAGGTTGTCGGCATCATGCCCGATCGCGACGGTGATCCCGCGCTTGCGCAGCCCCTCGATCACATAGCCTTCGGCGACGTCCGATCCCTGCACCCTGTAGCCGAGGTTGTGCATCACCTCGGCGATGCCCGACATGCCGATCCCGCCGATACCGACGAAGTGGATCGTGCCGATGTCGGTCGCGACGCCCCTCATGCGCCAACGCTCCTACGCATAGGCCGGCCTTCCGGCTTGCATCGCAGCGCGGCGGACGTGGATCGGGGCCTGGGGCGCGTGAATCGATCTCGACGAGGTCTGCGAGGTCGCGCGCGGCATCGGGACGACCGCATTTCCACGCCTGCTCGGCGGCATTCTCGAGCGCGTGGGTATCGAGGCCCAGCTTCTGGATCTGCTTGGCGAGCTCGGAGGCGGTGAATGAGCGCTGCGGGATCGTCCGCGCGCCGCCCGCCTTGGTGATCTCGCGCGCGTTGGCGGTCTGGTGATCGTCGGTGGCGGTCGGCAGCGGCACCAGGATGGCCGGACGGCCCGCGACGGTGAGCTCGGCGATCGTCGAGGCGCCTGCGCGCGCGATGACGATATGCGTCCACGCCAGATGCTCGGGCATGTCGGGGAGGTAGGTCGCGATTTCGGCGGGGATGCCGTGCGCGCTGTATTTGGCGCGGACGGTCTCGATGTCCTCGATCCGCGCCTGGTGAGTCACCTGCATCCGGCGGCGGAAATGGACCGGGCAGCAGCGCCAGCCCGTCGGGCACCACCTGGCTCAGGATCGACGCCCCTTGGCTGCCACCGGTCACCAGCACGCGGAAGATGCCGTCCTCCTCGAGCATCGGATAGGGCCGGTGCGCTGAGCGCGAGGACCGCCTCGCGCACCGGATTGCCGACGAGATGCGTCTTGGGCAGCCACTCGTCCTTGAGCCGCTCGACCTGGTCGTAGGAGGTGCCGATCGCGTCGACCTTGCCCGCGACATAGCGGTTGACCCGGCCGAGCACCGCGTTCTGCTCATGGATGATCGTCGGGATGCCCGCGCGAAACGCCGCGAGCAGCGACGGGCAAGGCGGGATAGCCGCCGAAGCCGATCACGCAGCTCGGCCGCAATTCCTTGTAGAGCGCGGAGCGCCATCGACCGGCCGGCCATCATCTTGCCCGCGGCGCGCAGCCAGCCGAGCGGCCCGCCGCCGAGCCGTCCGGCGGGGAGCACGTGAGTCTCGACATCCTCGAACAATCCCGGAAAGCGCACGCCGCGATCGTCGCTGACCAGCGCGACATGGTGGCCGCGTCGCGCCAGTTCCTCGGCCAGCGCGGCAGCGGGCACCATATGCCCGCCGGTACCGCCGGCTGCGAGAACGATAGCTGCGCGCGTTGGTCATGTCGTGCTCCACCCCCCGCGATAGGGGGAGCGCTTGAGATACGGGTTTCGCCGCGTGAAAGCGAGCAGCAGCCCCATCCCCACCGAAAGCGCGACCATCGACGAGCCGCCGTAGCTGATGAACGGCAGCGTCATGCCCTTGGACGGCGCGATGCCGGTGTTGACGGCCATGTTGATGATCGCCTGCACTCCGAACTGCGCCGCCAGCCCCGCCGCGGCGAGCAAGCGGAACGCATCCTCCTCGTCGAGCAGCCGCAGGAACACGCGGAGCACGATCGCCAGATAGAGCACCGCAATCACCGCGCAGGCGAGCAACCCGAACTCCTCGCCGATCACCGAGAAGATATAGTCGGTATGCGCCTCGGGCAGCCGGAACTTGACCTGCCCCGCCGCCCGGCCCGCGCCCGAAGAATCCTCCCGCGCTCAGCGTCGCGTGCGGCCATATCGACCTGATAGCGGTCGGCAAGGCGCGGCTTCCTTGGTCGGGAAAGAGAAAGTCATCGATACGGGTGCGCGCGGTGCCGTAGAGGAAATAAGCCGCGAGCACGCCGCCGAGCGCGGTGCCCATCAGCGCCCCGATCGCGACCGGTGAGATGCCCGAGAGCATCAGCAGCAGCAGCCAGACCGCCGCGAACACGATGGTCTGCCCGAAATCGGGCTGCATCATCAGCAGCGCGCCGACGAGAGCGGTCAGCAGCGCCTGTGATGATCAACACCGGCAGCTCGGGATCCTTGGCTCGGAACGAGAGCATCCAGGCGGTCGCGACGATGAACAACGGCTTGAGGAATTCCGACGGCTGAAGCTGGAATGCCCCGATCCCGATCCAGCGCCGCGACCCGTTCACCTCGACCCCGATCACCGGCACCGCGATCAGCAGGACGAGGAACACGCCCGCGCCGATCAGCGCGAAGCGACGCGCCATCGTCAGCGGCAGCATCGACACCAGGATCATCACCGGCACCGACGCCGCCACCCAGGCGAGCTGGCGCCAGAAATAGAACATCGCGGGGACGTGGTGCGTGCCTCCCGAATAGCGCTGCGCGCTGACCGGCGAGGCGGCGGCGACGGCGACCAGCCCGATCGCGATCAGCAGCAACGCCATCAGCATCAGGACTCGGTCGATCTCCCAGAACCACATCCCCGCCGCGGTCCGGCTCGCTCGGCCGGGCTGGTTGGCGAGGCGGCGGCGCACGCCGGGCGGCTGCGCGGCGGCCACGCGCTCGGGCGGGTCTTCGGCCTGCTCGCTCACGCCAACGCCTCGACCGCGTCGCGGAACGCCTGTCCCCGCGCCTCATAGTCGCTGAACTGGTCGAACGAAGCGCAGGCGGGCGACAGCAACACGGTGTCGCCGGGTTGGGCATGGCGGGCAGCGCTCTGCACCGCGGTGGCGAGATCGCCGCTCTGCTCGACGGGCATGTCGGGGGCGAGCAATCGCGCGAACATCCCCCCTGCCTCGCCGATCGTATAGGCGCGCGCGACATGGCCGAAGCCGGGACGGCACGCGTCCAGGTCATCGGTCTTGGCGCGCCCGCCGAGGATCCAGTGGATGCGGTCGAATGCCTCGAGCGCGGGCGCAGTGGAGGTCGGGTTGGTCGCCTTGCTGTCGTTGACGAACAGCACGCCGTGCCTGGTCGCGACTCGCTCCATCCGGTGCGGCAGGCCCGGGAAACTCGCGAGGCCCGCGTCGATCGCGGTGTTCGGGATACCCAGCGCTTCGCACGCGGCGATCGCGGCGAGCGCGTTCTGGGCGTTGTGCGGGCCCTGGAGCGCGGGCCAGCGCGACTGATCCATACAGACGCCGGGGGCGATCTTGGTCACGTCCTCGCTGCGGCCGGAGCGCGCGAGGTTGCGGGCGATCTCGGCCGAAGGTGCGTCGCCGATGCCGATGATCGCCGCATGGCCCTTCGACTGCATCGCGAACAGCCGTGCCTTCGAGGCGGCATAGCCCTCGAACCCGTCGTAGCGGTCGAGATGGTCCGGAGTGATGTTGAGCAGCACCGCGACGTCGCAATCGAGACGATGGGTCAGGTCGATCTGGTAGCTGGAAAGCTCGAGCACATAGATGCCGCCCTCCGCGAGCGGCTCCTGGGCGAGGATCGGCAGGCCGATATTGCCTCCCGCGAGCGACGGCAGCCCAGCGGCGCGGCAGATATGATCGATCAGCGCGGTGGTGGTGGACTTGCCGTTGGTGCCGGTGATCCCGGCCACCCGGTGCGGCGGCAGGCCTGCCCGCGCCTCGGCGAACAGCTCGATGTCGCCGATCAACGGGACGCCGGCCTTGCGCGCATGGTCGGCGATCGGATGGCGATTGATCGGCACACCGGGCGACACCACGACACCCGCGAAACCGCTGAGGTCGACGGTCAGCGGATCGGCAAGCGCGCCGCTCCGCACCTTCGCTCGCATCGCCTCGTTCGAATCCCACGCCACGACGCTTGCCCCGCTCGCCAGCAGCGCGTCGACCGTCGCCAGCCCCGAGCGCGCGAGCCCCAGCACCGCATAGCGTTTGCCGCGCCAGGTGGCACTGGTGATCACCGCAGCTTCAGCGTGGAGAGCCCCGCGAGCGCCAGCACGAACGCGATGATCCAGAAGCGGATCACCACCGTCGGCTCGGACCAGCCGAGCTGCTCGAAATGGTGGTGGATCGGCGCCATCTTGAAGACGCGCTTGCCGGTCCGCTTGAAGAAGAACACCTGGATGATGACGCTCAGCGCCTCCATCACGAACAGCCCGCCGATGATGCCGAGCACCAGCTCGTGGTGCGCGACCACCGCGATCGTCCCGAGCGCGCCGCCGAGCGCCAGGCTGCCGGTATCGCCCATGAACACCGCCGCCGGGGGCGCGTTGAACCACAGGAAGGCGAACCCCGCCCCCACCATCGCGCCGCAGAAGATCGCCAGATCGCCCGCGCCCGGCACGTGCGGGATGCCGAGGTAGATCGCGAACTTGGCGTTGCCCGCGAGGTAGACGATCATCATGAACGCGAGGGAGGCGATGATCACCGGCATCGTCGCGAGGCCGTCGAGCCCGTCGGTCAAGTTCACCGCATTGCCGAAGCCGACGATCGTGAAGGCGGCGAACAGGATGTAGAAATAGCCGAGATCGGGGTGAATCCACGGCAGGAAGGGCACGTAGAGGTGGGTGTTGTGCTCGGTGGCGATGATGATCCACGCCGCCACGCCGGCGATCGCGAACTCGCCGAGCAGCCGGACCTTGCCCGACACGCCCTTGGTGCTCGCCTTCCGAACCTTGTCGTAATCGTCGAGGAACCCGATCATCCCGAAGCCGAACGTCACGAACATGCACGCCCAGACGAACGGGTTGGTGAGATCCATCCACAGCAGGAGCGCGACCATCAGCGACGTCAGGATCATCAGCCCGCCCATCGTCGGCGTGCCGCGCTTGGCGAGGTGAGTCTGAGGGCCGTCGTCGCGGATCGGCTGGCCCTTGCCCTGGCGAACGCGCAGCCAGCCGATGAAGCTCGGTCCGATGATGAGGCCGAGCAACAGCGCGGTCGCCATCGCGCCGCCGGTGCGGAACGAGAGATAGCGGAAGAGATTCAGCAGGCCCGGGAAGCCGAAGTGCTGAGCAATCAGGTAGAACATGGTTGCCTTTCCGCCAGCGCCGCGACCACGGTGGAGAGCCGCACGCCGTTCGAACCTTTTACGAGGACCGCATCGCCCGCCGCGAGCACATCGAGCAGATGATCGCGCGCGGCGGCCGCGTCGGGCACATGAACGAAATCCACGACGCCCTCAAGCGCGTTCGCGAGCGGCGCCATGTCCTCGCCGACGAGGATCGCAAAGGCCAGGCCCGCTGCCTCGATCGGGCCTGAAAGCTCGGCGTGGAAGGCTTCCGAATGCGCCCCCAATTCGCGCATCTCGCCGAGCACCGCGATCTTGCGGCCCGGCTCGTGGGCGAGCACGGCGAGGGTCGCGCGCATCGACGCGGGGTTGGCGTTGTAGCTCTCGTCGATCACCAGCGCCTCGCCGTCGCCCGCGGGCACCATCAGCCGCGCGCCGCGCCCCGTCAGGCCGCCGAGTTCGGCCAGCGCCAGCCCCGCGAGTTCGAGATCGGCGCCCGCGGCGTCGACCGCGGCGAGCACCGCCATCGCGTTCGAGACCCAATGCGCGCCCGGCTGCGAGATGGTGAAGCTCAGCTCCTTCGCGCCGATCCGCGCGGTGACGAAGGTGCCGCCGGTCCGCGTCCGCATCGTCTCCAACGCATGCACGTCGGCGCCGTCGCCGAGGCCGAAGGTCACGACATGCGCGGCGTGCGGCGTGGCGGCGGCGATCAGCCGGTCGCGATGCGGGCTGTCGAACGGCACGATCGCGGTGCCGCCGGGCTCGAGTCCTTCGAAGATTTCCGCCTTGGCATCGGCAATCGCGGCCTCGTCCTTGAAGAAGCCCATGTGCGCGGGGGCGATCGTCGTCACCAGCGCCACGTGCGGACGCACCAGCCGAGTGAGCTTCGCCAGCTCGCCGGCATGGTTCATCCCCATCTCGAACACGCCGAAGCGCGCGGTTGGGGGCATCCGTGCGAGGCTCAAGGGCACGCCGGTGTGGTTGTTGTAGCTCTTGACGGAGCGGTGCGCGCAGCCCGGATCGCCCCGGTCGAGCGCGGCGAACAACGCCTCCTTGGTACCGGTCTTGCCGACCGAGCCGGTGACGCCGATCACCTTGCCCCCCATCCGTCCGCGCGCGGCGACCCCGAGCGCGTCGAGCGCCGTGGTCGTGTCCCGCACGAGTACATGCGGGTGCGGCGTCTGGGAGGAAACGACCGCACCCGCAGCCCCTTGGCCGAATGCCTGGTCGAGGAAGCGGTGACCGTCGGTCTGCTCGCCACTCAATGCCAGGAACAGGTCGCCAGGGCCGACCTCGCGGGAGTCGAACGTGACCCCCGAAACTTCAAATTCGCCGGACGCGGTGCCGCCCGTCGCCAGCGCGATCTCGGAGGAGGTCCAGAGCCTCGTCATAATAGCCCCTCCCCTGAAGGGGAGGGGCTTGAGAAGAAGCAGCCCCTCATGCCGCGCACTCCCGCGCCACGGTCACATCGTCGAACGGCAGCACCAAGTCGCCGACGATCTGGCCCTGCTCGTGCCCCTTGCCCGCGAGCAGGACGATGTCGTCGGGGCCGGCCTGGACAATCGCCGCGGCGATGGCGTCGCGGCGGCCGGCGATCTCGGTGGCGCCGGGCGCACCCTTCAAAATCTCGCGGCGGATCGCGGCGGGGTTTTCGCCGCGCGGATTGTCGTCGGTGACGATCACCACATCGGCGCCCGCGGCCGCCGCCTGCCCCATCGGCTCGCGCTTGCCCGGATCGCGATCGCCGCCCGCGCCGAACATCAGGATCAGGCGCCCCTTGGTATGCGGCTTGAGCGCGGCGATGGCGGCTTCGAGCGCATCGGGTGTGTGCGCGTAATCGACATAGACCGGCGCGCCCGACTTGGCGATCACCGCGCGCTCGAGCCGCCCGCGCACCGGCTGGAGCCGCGCGAGATTGGCGAGCGTCGCGCCGACATCCCCGCCCGTCGCGATCACGAGGCCCGCGGCGGTCAGCGCATTCGCGACCTGATAGGCGCCGATCAGTGGCAGATTGACGTTGTGGACCTTGCCGCCGGCCTCGATCTCAAGATGCTGGCCGAGCAAGGTGGGGTCGCGCCCCACCAGCCGCAGCGTGTCGCCATGCTCGCCGACGGTCAGGATCCGGTTGCCGCGCACGCGGCCGAGATCGATCACTCGCTCGGAATGCGGATCATCGACCCAGACGACCGCGGCGCCGTCGGCGTCGAGCACCTCGGCGAAGAGGCGCAGCTTGGCGCAGAAATAGGCGGCCATGTCGCCGTGATAATCGAGATGGTCGCGTGAAAGATTGGTGAAGGCGGCAGCGCGGACCGGCAAGCCCTCGGTGCGGTACTGCGACAGGCCGTGCGACGAAGCCTCGAACGCGACATGCGTCACGCCTTCGCGCGCGAGCCCAGCGACGTTGGCGAGGAAGGTGACGATGTCCGGCGTGGTGAGCCCGGTCGAGACTCTGATCGTCGGCGGTCGTGACGCCGAGCGTGCCGATCGAGGCGGCGTGGAAACCCGCCATCCGCCAAAGCTGGCGAGTCATCTCGACGGTCGAGGTCTTGCCGTTGGTCCCCGTCACCGCGACCGCGGTTTCCGGGAACGGCGCGAAGAATTTCGCCGCGAGCCGGGCGAACGCCTCGCGCGGATTCTCGTCAGCGATGTGGACCGCGCCCTCCACCGTGACCTCGGGCCGCGCGACGACCGCGATCGCCCCCGACTTGACCGCGGCGGGAATGAAGTCCTCGCCGTTGACCTGCGTGCCCTGG
Organism: uncultured Alphaproteobacteria bacterium; assembly: GCA_963799985.1. Classification (GTDB taxonomy): domain Bacteria; phylum Pseudomonadota; class Alphaproteobacteria; order Sphingomonadales; family Sphingomonadaceae; genus Sphingomonas. The sequence continues at coordinate 81,389 of CAWCZC010000001.1, forward strand.
AACGCACCGAACACGGTGCCCGGCGCCACCTTGCGGTGATCGATCGCAAAGCCGGTTACGACCTCGGGCTCGCCGCCCCCCGTCAGCGCGCCCAACCTCATTCGACGCCTGCCTTGGCCGGGTCCGGCCCGATCGACAGCAGGGGATTGAGGTCGTTCTCGTCGATGTCGTGCCTGGGATCGGGGTCGGGCAGCACGCCGAGCATCGTCCCGCTGCGCAGGATGACACGGCCGACGACCGGCGCGGCATTCCACGCCGCGGTGGTCTTGCCGAAAGTTTCCTTGGTGCCGACGGGCGAATCGAGCATGGCGACCACCACATAGCGCGGCGCGTCGATGGGGAAAGCCGCCGCGAAGGTCGAAACGTTGCTCTTGTGATTATAGCCGCCGCCCTGAGCGATCTCGGCGGTGCCGGTCTTGCCCGCGACACGGAAGCCGGGCGCGTCCCCCCGCCGCCCGGTGCCGTGCAGCACGATCAGGCGGAGCAATTGACGCATCCGGGCGCTGGTCGATTCGCTGATCACCCGCTCGCCCGCAACCTGCTTGCCCGGTGCGACCTTGAGCAAGGTCGCGGGCCGCCAGATGCCGCCGTTGACCAACGCGGCATAAGCGCTCGCGAGGTGCAGCGGAGTGACCGCGATGCCGTGGCCATAGGCGGTGGTCATCGTCGTCAGCCGGCCCCAGCTGTTCGGCCACAGCGGCCGCGCCCTGTCGGTCTCGATTGTGGGGGGCTGATCGAAATGGAGCCTGCGGAACATCGCCTGGAGCCGCTCCGCGCCCACCTCGTCGGCGATCCGCGCGGTCGCGATGTTCGACGAATAGATCAAGGTCTCCGGGATGTTGAGCCAGCGCTTCTGCTCGTCGCCGCGATCGTCATGGATCATGAAGCCGCTCATCTCGAACGGCACGGTGGCATCGAAGCGTCGCGACATCGAGGTGATCGCGCCGCTGTCGATCGCGGCCGCCACCGTGAACGGCTTGAAGGTCGATCCGAGCTCGTAGACGCTCTGGGTCACGTTGTTGCGCGGGACCGCGCCGGCGATCGCGTTCGGATTGAAGTTCGGCAGCGAGACCATCGCGATCACTTCGCCGGTCCGCACGTCGAGGATCACCCCCGCCGCGCCTTTTGCCTGGAACACCGCCATCGCGGTCGACAGTTCGTTCTCGAGCGCTTCCTGGACGCGCACGTCGAGCGCGAGCGCGACCGGCTGGGCGCGACCGGCGTCGCTGGTGAGCTGCTTGTCGAGCACACGCTCCATGCCCCAGGCGCCGTGACCCTTGTCGTCGAGATAGCCGAGCACGTGCGCCGCGAGCGTCGACTGCGGATAGAGCCGGTCGGGCTCGCGCAGCAATTCGATGCCGGGCTCGCCCAGCGCGTTGGCGGCGCGCACCAGATCGGGCGAGGCGCGGCGCTTGAGCCAGGCGAACTTCACGCGCGAGTTGAGCAGCGCGAAATATTGCGCGGCACTCTTCTCCGGAAAGACCTGCGCCAGCTGCTGCGCCAGCTGGGCCTTGTCGTTGACCAGCTTGTTGGGATGGATCGCGATCGACCAACCGTCGATCGTGCGCGCGAGCGGCTGCCCATTGCGATCGACGATATCGCCGCGCACCGGCAACGGGCCGGCGGCGGGATCCTGCGGAAGGGGGGGAGCGGCGGAGACCGCGAGGAACAGCAATTTGCCGATGATCGCGAGCATCGCCGCGCCGAACACGAGCGAAATCACCGTGAGCCGTACCTGCGCTACTTCGACCAGCGCCGGCCCGCCTCCGCCCGGACGGCGCGATCGCGCCGGCGGTGCGACGATGACGTTCAACGCAGTGCCAGTTGCTCGGTCCGTGCGCGCCGCTGCAGTTCCTCGATCGTCGATGCGCTGAGCAATTTGTCGTCGAGCATCGCTACCGCCTGGGTGCGTGCCTTGGCCGTGCCCGGCGCGCGCTTCTCGAGCGCGGCGGTCAGCTTGGGCGAGAGCTCGCCCTGCGCGACCGCGGGCTGCGGCTCGACGGCGGGCTGCGGCTGGAGCGCGGGCGCGGGCGGCGCGGTCAGCGCGGTCTGCGGCGCTGCGGGGGCCCGGTCGATCGAGGCGATCTCGGTCTCGCTCGCGAGGTATTGGCCACCACCGGGCGCCGAGAGCTGGGCGTATTCGGCCTTCCACTGCTCGAGCTGACCCATGTTCGCGCGGGCGTTGAACTCGGTCTCGAGCCCGCGGATGTCCTTCTTGGCGTCGGCGATTCCGGTTTCGACCGCGTGGAGGCGTGCGCGCTCGGCGGCACCCTGCGAGGTGACGATGTAGCAGGTCGGCGCCACGACGACGCCACACAAGAACCAGCCCAGTCCGTTGATGCCAAAGAACGCCATCATCCTACCCCTTCACTCGACCACGGCGCGGCATGGGTACGCCGCGCAACACGAAGCGTCGCTGAACGCGAACGCGGGTTATTGTTAATCTCCGTCTCGCCGGCCCGGACCGCACGCCCGGGCAACTCGAAGCTCGGCGCGGCCTGCGCGGCGACCGCCGGACGATGCCGCGAGCCCGCCGGCTCGCTGCCCGACCGTTCGCGGAAGAAGCGCTTCACCAGCCGGTCCTCGAGGCTGTGGAACGTGACCACCGCCAGACGACCGCCCGGCTTGAGCACGCGCTCCGCCGCAGCCAGCCCGTCGGCCAGCTCATCCAGCTCGCGGTTGATGAAAATCCGTACCGCCTGGAAGGTGCGAGTCGCCGGGTCCTTCTTATCGTGAGGCCTATGTCCTAACGCCTTCTTAACCACGTTCGCGAGTTCGGAAGTCCGCTTAAGGGGCCGTGCGGAGACGATCGCCCGGGCGACGCGGCGCGAGCGCGGCTCCTCGCCGAAGCGGAACAGCACGTCGGCGATCGCTTCCTCGTCAGCGGTGTTGAGCCATTCGGCCGCGGTCATCCCCTCGCCCGACATCCGCATGTCGAGCGGCCCGTCGGCCTGGAACGAGAAGCCGCGCTCCGCCTGGTCGAGCTGCATCGAGGAGACGCCGATATCCATCGTAACGCCGTCCACCGGCACGAAGCCGCGGCGGGTCAGTTCGCCCTCCATCGCCGAGAAGGGCGCCTCGATCAGCGTCAGCCGGCCTCCGCTCTGGGAGGCGAGGGTTTGGCCGCCCTCGATCGCACGGGGGTCGCGATCGAAGGCGGCCACCTCGGCACCCCGCTCGAGGATGGCTTTGGTGTATCCGCCCGCACCGAAGGTCGCGTCGACGTGGCGCTCGCCGGGCACGATGGCGAGCGCGTCGACGACCTCGTCGAGCAAAACCGGGATGTGCGGGGCGGCGGCGCTCACAGCGCGACGCCCTTCTGCTTGCACAGGAACTCGCAGACTTCGCGGATGTCCTCGAAATCGAGGCCTTCGGCGCGCATCAGCACCTCGGGCGCCCAGATGTCGAAGGTTTCGCCCGATCCGGTGAAGAAGGCCCATTTGCCGATCTGCGCCTTGGCGCGGAAGAAAGGCGGGATCACGAACCGGCCGGAGACGTCGAACGGGGCGCGCTCGACCGCGCCGAACGCCCGGCGCTTGATGCGCGCGGCACCGCCATCGCCCTCGAACGGGGACTGCTCGGGGTTGTCGATGCGCTGGAACTTCTCGGCCGACCAGTTGAGGTCGTGGGCGCTGAGGCACGGATCGAAGGGATGGCGGCCGACGACGATCGAGCGTGCGTCCGAATTGCGCTCGACGGCGGCGCGCAGGTCGGCGGGGATCGCGACGCGACCCTTCTCGTCCACCGCCTGAAGCGCAAAGCCTTCGTACAATTCCACCGGCGTGCCCTCGGTTCGGACACGACTTCCCCGCCCGCGAAAACGGCGCGCATGCGCCCGCGGCTTCAAACCAGCGGTGAAATGGGTCGTGCCCCGACCATTAACGATGTTGGTTTACTACAAGCCGATTGGGAATCAATGGGTGAAATGGGGAAATTACCCCACTTGGCCCCACTTTATCGCTTTGTTCTTCTATTAATCCCTATCTGTTCCATCTCGTGGCCCTTTCTTCGGAATCGTTACTGCCCCGCCCCGATCCAACGCCGGCAAAATGGCGTCGAACCGAGACCGATCTTCGACGAATGGATTCTTCAGCCTTCCCCGATAGATAGGCGGCAAGCGTGAATAGTTGCGAATTCAGGCCGCCCCAAGAAATCGCGGAAATCCGCGAGTCGCGACTAAAGGGCGCGTGGCGGCTCTGAATTCACTTCTTGATCGGAGCGGCGCTGTCACCGTGAAGCAGGAGTTGGGGCACCTGACTGAAGCTCCAGCCGTCCGACGCCGTCGAATCGAGGACCCACACCATATCGAACCGGGCGGCAGGCCATTTCGCGGGGCATACCGGACCGGCGATCTTCTTGACGAAGCCCGGAATATCGGTGTGCTGCCAGGCGATCAGCACCGGCCCCAGCTTCGCCGCCGCCTTCACCGCCGTGAGCAGCCCGCTCTCGTCGCCCTTGCCGAACGCTGTGTTGGCCTTGATGCCGAGCAGCTTCGCCAGCGGCAGGACGGTGTGCTGCGGCCGCATGCTGCCCTCCTTGAGGTTCGCGGCGGAGGCGAACAGCGCGTGCGGCGTTGCGAGGCCCGGCGCGATCGTCTTCGGATCGCGCGGCGCGAAAAAGCGCGCGAGCGCCCCCGCCCGCTCCCAGCCGAGGACGATCAAATCCTCCTTGTCGGCAACGCCCTTCGGCGTGATCCCAGCGTCCTTGGCGGTGGGTTTCTCGGCATGCCGGATGAACATTATCTTCGCCATGCAGCCCCCTTTGCGCGATTGCGGAGCCGATCATGAGCGAGGATGGCGCCGAAGCCAGTGGAAAAGTGGCCGATTTGGCGCCTTCGGAGCGCGCCGGCTATTGCCCCGCCGCGCGCTGGCGCTTGGCGATCTCGGCGGCGTTGACGGTTTCGGTCGAGGCGGTGCTCGGCGCGACACCCAGCTCGGCGAGCGGCTCATCCTTGCCCTTGGTGACGACGACATTGCCGTCGGCATCGGTCATGTTGGCGACCACGGATGCGTTCGAGGCGCCGATCGCGGTGACCGGGGCGTCGCGGTTGGCGGCGGTGAAGATCGCGCTGGCGATGCCGATGAGCACCAGCACCATCGCCAGCCCCGTCATCCCGACGCGGACTCGCTGCATGGCCTGGGCTGTTTCTTGTTGGCGATCCGATTGCATGGCTGTTGCATAAATGTAACGCCTTAACGCCCTGTTGTCGAGCGGAGCGCCACGGCCCGGCCTAGGTGCGGTCGAGCCACTCCGGGACGGGGAGCCCCTTCGACCGGAGCCAGTCGCGATTGTAGAGCGTTGAAAGATAACGAAACCCCGTGTCCGCCAGGATGGTAGCGATGCGCTTGCCGGGGCCCAGCTCGCGCGCCAACCGGATCGCGCCCGCGACGTTGATCCCCGACGAAAGCCCGAGGCATAGCCCCTCCTCACCGAGCAGGCGGCGGACCCATTCCATCCCCTCCTCGTCGGAGATGCGGAACTGGGTGTCGACCGGCGCGCCCTCGAGGTTGGCCGTCACTCGCCCCTGCCCGATCCCCTCGGCGACCGAGCTGCCCTCGGCCTTGAGCTCACCGCACGCATAATAGCTGTAAAGCGCCGCGCCATACGGATCGCTGAGCGCGATACGGACCTTCTCGTCCTTGGCCTTGAGCCCCAGCCCAACTCCCGCCAGCGTGCCGCCGGTGCCGACCGAGCAGGTGAACCCGTCGACCCGGCCCTCCATCTGCGCCCAGATCTCCTCGGCGGTGGTGACGATGTGCGCGCGGCGATTGGCGATGTTGTCGAACTGGTTGGCCCAGATCGCGTTGGGCGTCTCCTCGGCGATGCGGCGGCTGGTGTGGACGAAATGCCCGGGGTTCGAATAGGGCGCGGCCGGCACCAACACGAGCTCCGCGCCGAGCGCGCGGAGCGTGTCCATCTTCTCGCGGCTCTGCGTCTCGGGCATCACGATGATCGTCTTGTAGCCCTTGGCGTTGGCAACGAGCGCGAGGCCGATGCCGGTGTTGCCCGCGGTCCCCTCGACGATCGTCCCGCCCGGCGCGATCAGTCCGCGCTCCTCGGCATCCTGGACGATGAACAGCGCGGCACGGTCCTTCACCGAGGCGCCGGGGTTGGCGAATTCGCACTTGCCGAAGATCTCGCAGCCGCTGGCCTCGCTCGGGCCCTTGAGGCGCACCAACGGCGTGTTGCCGATCAGCGCCAGCGTGTCGGGGGTCGCATGCATGACCGCTAGATAGGGGCGCGAGGGTGGATCGGGCAAGCAAGGCCTGCTCGCGTGCGATCAACTCGAAGTTGCCCCCTCTCCGAACTTGCCCTGCCCCACCGACGCAGCGCTGAGCGCACGCGCGCTACGCGGCGTCAGGTTGGGGCGCGGCGGCAGAGTCGCGGGCACCTGAATATTCCACGCCAGCCCCAGCCCTTCGAGCAGCTTGATGAAGCTGTACCCGAGGTCGGTCTGCCCGCGGTACAGCCCGTGCCGCGCCGATGCCGGGAAGGCGTGATGGTTGCTGTGCCAACTCTCACCCATCGTAGGGATCGCGAGCAACGGCACGTTGTAGCCCTGGATCGAGGCGTCATCGACCGACCAGTCCTGCGGGCCACCGGTGTGTGCGCGGTTCGAGATGAACCAGTGCATCGTGAAGCACAGCGCCACCCGGACGAACACACCCCATACCACCCATGGCCAACCGCCCAGGGCATAGAGCACAATCGCGATCGGGATTTGATGGAGCATCCAGGTGCGCTGGAGGAAGACGTAGAATGCGTCGTCGCTGATCCCCGGGCCAGCATCGAAATGCGGCGGGCGATCGAGCACGAGGCGGAAATTGAGATAATAGATGCCGTCGATCCATAGCGGCCTGCCGTGGCGCATGAACCAGTGGCAATCGGCCTGGCGCTGGCCCCAGTCGCGGAAATCGTGGAGGTTCACGGTCCACAAGGGACCGCCCATCCCCACCGTCACGCCAACCCAGATCATGAAGCGCTCGAGCCACTTCGGGCATTCGAAGCTGCGATGGATCAGCCGCCGATGGAAACCGACCGAATGGCCGACGCACAGCGTGAACCCCGCGAGCAGCAGGAACACCGCGAATGCGCTCCAGGTGAAGGTCAGCGGCCCGAGCACCAGCGCGGCGAGGATGAAGCTGGTGTTCCAGATCGAGCGCGGCGGATCCCACACGATATGCCCGTGCACCGGATCGGCGCCCTCGAGCCCGCTCAGCGAATTTACCTTGAACGCGCCGGCGTCCGCGCCTCCCTGCACGATCATGCGTCGTCCTCCTGTTCGGTCTGGCGCCGCTCGGCGGCGATTTTGCGGGCATCGGGGCAGAAGGGGGTGAGAAAGCCGTAGAGGACGTTCGCCATCTTGTCGGCCGCGAGCGTGTAGAGCACGAACTGGCCGCGCTTCTGCTCGCGCACCAACCCCGCTTCCTTGAGTACCGACAGATGCTTCGAGATCGACGGCAGCGCCATGTCGAAGCGATCGGCGATCTCCCCCACCGTCATCGGCCCGCCGGCGAGATGGTTGAGGATTTGCCGTCGCGGCTCGGACGCCAGCGCCTTGAATGCCTTTTCCATAGATACTTTCCTAAATAGGAAACTATCTAAGCGCAAGCATCATATTGCAGCCCCCTCGTGCCGCACGTTACATTCACCGGGTCACTGCGAGGGGGGAGTTGCGATGGCGCCGTTCGAATATCTGCTGCTGTTCGCCGCGGTGATCCTGGGCCTCGCGATCGCCGAGCTCGCGATGGGGGTGAACCGGCTGCTGCGCGACTCGGCCCGGGTGAAGTGGGACTGGATCGCGCCGCTCGCCGCGATCGTCGCCTTCCTCAAGGTCGTGACTCAGTGGTGGATCTGGCACGGCGCGGAGAATGTCGCGCGGCAGCTCACCTTCGAGATGTTCCTGACGGTCCTGATCGGCGCGACCCTGGTGTTCCTGATCGCCGCGACGCCGCTCCCCGAAGTCAAGGAAGACGGGATCGACCTCCGGTTGCACTGGGAGCACGTGCGCACCCGCTACTGGGTGCTGTTCCTCCTCCACTGGCTGCTGTCGACCACCGTGAGCCTGTGGGCGCAGGTCGTGATCCTGCATCGCCATCTCAACCTGCTGACTCCGGTCATGCTGGTGCTGCCGGGATTGCTGGTGCTGATCTTCGTGGGGAACCGGATCGTTCAGGCGATCGGGCTGGTGGTCTTCGCCGGCCTGTTCTTCTGGCAGAACTTCGGGACGACGCTCAGCTGACCCCGGCGGCCTTGAGGTGCGGCTCGAGCCGGCCGACCAGCCAGAGGAAGAACATCCGGTAGTCCGAAAGCAGCGACCACAACGGATAGGTGAAGGTCGCAGGCTTGTTCTTCTCGACCAGGAAATGCGCTCCCCAGGCGAAGCCGTAGCCCGCCACGGGGATCAGCGCCCACCACCAGCCCCCCGCGCCGAGCGCGATGAACAGCAGGTAGAGCGTCAGGAAGGTCCCGACGTAATGCAGCGCCCGCGTAGCGGGGCTCGCGTGCTCGCGGAGGTAATAGGGCCAGAAGTCGGCGTAGGTGGTGATGGTGCGGGCCATGACGTCACGCTAACGCAGCACGATGGCCCCGCGCAAGCAATCGTTCCCGCCCGTCGTCGACCCGGACGTCCGTCTGCTGGTGCTTGGCAGCCTGCCGGGCGAACGCTCGCTGGCGGAGCGGCGCTATTACGCGCATCCGCAGAACCAGTTCTGGCGGCTGATCTCGCCGGCCGCGGGACACGACCTGGCCGCGCTCGACTATGACTCACGCCTCACCGCGCTGCTCGCTGCGCATATCGGGCTGTGGGATGTCGTTGCCAGCGCGCACCGCGCGGGCAGCACGGACGCCGCGATTCGCGAGGCGGAGACGCACGACGTGGCCGCCCTCGCCCGCACCCTGCCCCATCTTCGCGCGATCGCCTTCAACGGCGGGACGGCGCTTCGCCACGGGCTGCGCCAGCTTGGCGCGGAAGCGGCGCGCTACGCGATCGTCGCGCTGCCCTCGAGCAGCCCGCTCCACACCGTCGGCTTTGCCGCCAAGGCGCCTGTCTGGACCGCGCTGAAGGACCATTTGATACCCTGAAATTCAATTCCCATACGACTAGTGTGAATTCGCTTGCACCGCTTGCCTTATTCGTGCCACAAATACGGCATCAATAAGGCAGGAGGAATGGCATGCGTGTTAAGTTCCTGATTTCCAGTGCGCTTTGCGCGGCGTTGCTCGCCGGATGCAGTCGCTCCGGCGGATCCTATTCCGGCCCCGAAGGTCAGAGCGAGAGCGTCAGCGCATCCGCCGAGGACTATCTCCCCCCCTCCCCCGAGGATCGCGAGCGTTACAAGGCCAACGAAGTCTCACCGGTGCGCACCGTCGCCGAGGCGCCGGTTTCGACCTTCGCGGTCGACGTCGACACCGCTTCCTATTCGAACGTCCGCCGGATGCTGACCGAGGGCAAGGCGCCCCCCAAGGACGCAGTGCGGACCGAGGAGCTGGTCAACTATTTCCGCTACGATTATCCGCTGCCCGGCGATCGCGGCGCGCCGTTCAGCGTCACCACCGACGTCGCGCAGACGCCGTGGAACCCCGAAACCCGGCTGCTCCGCATCGGGCTGCGCGGCTACGATTTGTCGTACAGCCAGCGCCCGCCCGCCAACCTGGTGTTCCTGGTCGACGTCTCAGGGTCGATGGACGAGCCGGCAAAGCTGCCGTTGGTCAAGACCGCGCTCTCGATGCTCGCCGATAACATGCGACCGCAGGACCACGTCTCGATCGTCGTCTATGCCGGCGCGGCGGGGCTCGTGCTCGAGCCGACCAGCGATCCGCGCGCGGTGAAGGACGCGCTCAACAATCTGCAGGCAGGCGGATCGACCGCAGGCGGCGAAGGCATCGCCCTCGCCTACGCCACCGCTCGCCGCAACTTCCGCGAGGACGGCATCAACCGCGTGATCCTCGCCACCGACGGCGATTTCAACGTGGGCATCACCGATCAGGGCCAACTCGAGCAGCTGATCGAGAAGAACCGCGACGACGGCATCACCCTCACCACGCTCGGCTTCGGCGAGGACAATCTCAACGACTCGATGATGGAATCGATCGCCGACAAGGGGAACGGCAACTACGCCTACATCGACAGTGCGATGGAAGCGCACAAGGTGCTCGACGAGGAACTTTCGTCGACGCTGTTCACCATCGCCAAGGACGTCAAGGTCCAGGTCGAGTTCAACCCCGCCCAGATCAGCCAGTATCGCCTGATCGGCTATGAGAACCGCGCGCTCAAGGAAGAGGATTTCCAGAACGATCACGTCGATGCGGGCGACATCGGGGCCGGGCACCAGGTGACCGCGATCTACGAGGTGGTGCCCGCAGGCGCGAAGGGCTGGCTTCCCGACCGGCACTTTCAGTCAAACGACCGGCCGCCCGCCGGCAGCGGCGACGCCAACGACCTCGCCTGGGTCAAGCTCCGCTACAAACTGCCCTCGGGCGGCGCCTCGCGGCTGATCGAGCAGCCGGTCTCGGCCGTGCAGCTCCGCGATGCCCCGCCGCCCGCCGGCGACATGGCGTTCGCCGTCTCGGTCGCCGCCTTCGCCCAGAAGCTGCGCGGCGATACGTTGCTCGGCAGCTGGAGCTATGCAGACATCCGCCGCCTCGCGGGCACGCAATGGGGCTTCTCGCAGCAAGCCTATCTCCGCCAGGAATTCATCAAGCTGGTCGATCTCGCGCAGGGCGAGACCGCGCAGCACGGCGTGATGGAGCCCCGCGCGCTCTGATCCCCACCCGGCTGCCGTCTAGGGAGCAGCCGGTCCCGCCGCGGCCCGGCCCAAACCGCATCGCCCCGGGCCGCGGCGGGACTTTCCTTCCTGCCTGGTAGGCGCCAAGACGTGCCGATGATCGCGGCATTCCTGATCGCGGCGCTGACGCCCCAGCAAGCCGCTCCCGTGGAAGGCGACCAGATCGTCGTCCGCGCGGTCCGGCGCAAATGCGAGGTCAGCGTGGCGCGTCGGATCCTTTCGGACCGCGAATTCAACGCTCGCGCTCGGGAATGGGCAGTAGGACGCCCACTCCGTGTCGTGGTGCCAGCCGGGTCGAGCTACAAATGCATGGCGAAAATCGCCTTTCGCCTCAACGACCACGGCGTCACCCGCTTCGTCTTCGTCGATGCGCCGGTCGACTCCGAATAGTCCGGAGGCAACCAAAGACCGCATCCGCCCACACTCGCAATGCTAACAATGATTGCTAAGTCACGGGCCTTTGCGGATCGATCCAGATTGGTGCAATACGGGACCGTAACGTTTCGACAGGACGAGCTTTCGCGCCGCCGGCCACCGTCCATCCGGTCATCGGCGGCGCGCATGTTGTGGGAGAGAAACCATGCCCAGCCAGGATATCATCGATGTCGGCCTCGTGCTGCCGTACATGCCGCCGTACCTGCCGGCCGAGGCCGACCTGTTCGCCGAGTTCTCCCTCCAGAAATATTACGACCAGGGCACGGTATTCACTGACTTCAACGACTGGCTCACCGATCTCAGCGGCACGTTCACGCGCAGCGGCACCCAGAATTATTATTTCGACTCGTCCGGGTTGATGGTCAACGGCACTGCAGACACGCCGCGCTTCACCTACGACCCCGTCTCGCTCGCCCCCTATGGCCTCCTTTACGAGCCGAGCGCGCAGAACCTCGTCGTCTATGACCGGGAAGTCGCGAGCAGTGCCTGGGGCTTCTCCAGCGTAGGCATCACCGCGACGACCAACGGCGCGATCGGCCCCGACGGCACCATGTCGGCCGGCCTCATCGTGCAGGACACCTCCACCGGCGACCACCGCATGCTATACTATTCCACCGCGGTGACGGTCACGAGCGCATCCTATTATCTCTACCAGCTGATCGTGAAGCCCCATGGCTCCCAGACCAAGATCGGGGTGCTGATCGACCATCTGACCTCGACGCAGATCGACTTTTCGGCGAAGACCGCCACCAACGGCTGGCAGATCGAGGAATGGGCCTCGGGCTATTTCCAGATCTGGGTGCTTGCGACCGCCTCGGCTACCGGCATCTCCTATATCAACTATCAGTTGCTCGACGGCAGCGGCGCGTCGTCGTTCACCGGCGACGGCACGTCCGGGATCGAAGTCGGCGGCGTCATGCTGTGCGCCGCCAGCGCGGACTCGATTCCGGGATCGTACATCCGCAATCCCGACGGCACCCAGCACACCCGCTCCGCCGACGATCTGACGATCACGGTCCCCGCCGACGTGACGGTGGCGACCTTCACCTTCGGCGACGGTTCGTACGAGGTCCTCACGCCGGCGACCGGCGCCTATTCGTTCCCGACCAACCTGCCGGAAAGCACGATCAAGAGCTTCATCACGGTGGACCTGGTCGATCCGGTGATCAGCGTCGCGGGCCGAACCGGCAATGTGACGCTCAGCCAAGCGGACATCGGCGGTCTCACCACGACCGACACCCCGACCTTCGCGGGCGCCGACTTCACCAGCACCGGACTCACCATCGCCGGCAGCACGCTCTCCGTGCCGGCCGGGGCGATGTTCCTGTGGAGCTACACCGCCACCGCCGCGGTGCTGGCCGGGCGCGGCCAGGTCATCGGCACCTTCGCGGCGAGCAGCGCGACCACCTTCTCCAACAGCCTGGTGATGGGCCCCGACGCGGCCCAGCACACGACGGTGATCCAGACCTCGGTGATTCTCGGCGACTTGCCGGGAGCATCCGCCGGCACTATCTCAGGCGCGGTCCTGATGGGCAACGAGGCCGGGAACTCGAGTGGAAACATCACCGACTCGAACGTCATCGGCAACGCGTCATCGTGCGGCGGCGGCACCGCCCGTTCGGACGTGATGGGCCAGCTTTCGTTCCGGTACAATCGGATCACCGACACGGTCGGCATCGGCTGGAGCGTCGGCCAGGGTCTCGTCAGCAGCCTGGGCCAGATCAACCAGAGCGTGCTGCTCGGATCGCAAGCGGGATCCTCGCTGGCTGGCTCGACCGTCGCCAACCTGATCCTCATCGGCTACGATATCCAGCCGCCGACCGCCACGACGAGCGATTATTTCTCGCTCGGCGACGCGTTCCTGGGAGATACGTCAACCGGGGCGTACGCAATGCAGCAGCCGGGCGGCGGCGGCGCGAGCCTTGCCGTGGCGCAACTGCAGCCGGGTGACGGCACGCCGGTCTGGACCAGCGGGTCGGGATCACCCGAAGGCGCGCTGACCGCCGTCGTCGGCTCGCTCTACACCCGCACCGACGGTGGCGCCGGAACCACGCTCTATGTGAAGGAAAGTGGTTCCGGGAATACCGGATGGGTCGCGAAATAAGCTCGCGCGGCCACACATGTTCCGCTAATGTTCCGGGGTGAGCCCCACCGAAACCTCACCCCCGAACGCCGTGCTCGCGCTGCCACCGCGGCCGTTGCGGTGGCTGTTCCTCGACCTCAATTCCTACTTCGCGAGCGTCGAGCAGCAGCTCCAGCCGCATCTGCGCGGGCGGCCGATCGTGGTGGCGCCGGTCGATGCCGACACCACCGTCGCGATCGCCGCCTCGGTCGAGGCCAAGCGCTACGGCATCTCGACCGGCACGCCGATCTGGGAAGCGAAGCGCAAGTGCCGCGACATCCTGATCACCCCGGCGCGGCACGAGAAATATGTCGAGTTCCACGACGCAATCGTCGCCGAGGTCTGGCGGCACATTCCGGTGACGCACGTCTGCTCGATCGACGAGGTCGCCTGCCGGCTGCTCGACAACGAGAATTCTTGCCAGGCAGCTATGGCGTTGGCGCATCGGATCAAGGCGGGAATCCGCGAAAATGTGGGCGAGTGCCTGACCAGCTCGGTCGGGATCGCGCCCAACCGGCTGCTCGCCAAGCTCGCCTCGGACATGCAGAAGCCCGACGGGTTGATCGTGCTGACCGGCGCCGAGCTGCCGCATCGCCTGTTCGGCCTCAAGCTGCGCGACATCGCCGGGATCGGCGCCAAGATGGAGCGGCGGCTGGCGCAGGACGGCATCCTCGACATCCGCCAATATTGCGAGCGCCGCCCGCGCGACGCCGGGAACGCGTGGGGCGGCACCAACGGCGACCGGCTCTGGTACCTGCTTCACGGCGTCGACTTGCCCGAACGCCCGACCGAGCATCGCACGATCGGCCACAGCCACGTGCTGTCTCCGAGCAAGCGCGGGCTCGAGCCGACTCGGCTCACCGCGCGCCGGCTCGCGCTCAAATGCGCCAGCCGCTTGCGGCGCAAGGCCTATCGCAGCCGCTTGCTCGTTCTCCACGGCAAGTTCGAGGACGACAAAAGCAACTGGCGAGCCTCGATCAAATTGCCCGCGACGCAGGACAGCTTCGTGATTCTCCACGCGCTCGATTCGCTGTTCCCGCGCCTCGCCGAGGCCGGGCGCGCGCGCACCGGCGGGTTCCGGCTGCGGATGGTGGGCGTGACGCTTGCCGAGATCGAGGGTGTGGAGGGCGAGCAGGGATCGCTGTTCGCCGCGCTCGATCCCGACGATCCGCTCGCCCGCGAGACCCGCACGCTCGCGCTCAGCCGGGCGATGGACCGGATCAACGAGAAGTTCGGTCGCAACGCGGTGAGCGTGGGGCCGCTGGGCGGCGGGCGGATCGACGCGGTTGGCACCAAGATCGCGTTCGGGCGAATCCCGGAAGCGAGCGAATTCCACGAATGACGACGGCCGATGCTGCGGCGCGCAATTTTCGCATACGCCGGTTGCGCCGCAGCAATACAATGTGACTATGTATCATCTTAGGACTTGACGAGTCTTGCGGCATGGGCGAAGCACGCAGTGCTATGAAAACCACCCCCATCCTCGCCGCCGCCGTTGCGCTCTTCTCGCTTTCGGCCTGTGACAAAACGCCCGAGGTCGTCACCACGACCGCGCCCGACCCGCAGGAGACGGCACTCAAGAACGCCGCACCCGTCGTGGCGCCGCCGTCGATCACCGCCGAGGCGTCGCTGCGCTGCGGCGACAACAGCCTGATCTATGTCGATTTCTTCTCCGGTGAGACCCAGGCCATCGTCCGCACCGAAAAGAACGGCACGCCTACCACGCTCAAGGCGCCGGCCCCGGGCGAGCCCTATGTCGCCGACGGCGGCTGGAAGCTCACCGGCAATGCCAAGGCGGTCACCGTCTCGGTCAAGGGCGGCGCCTCGAAGAGCTGCCACGCCTGATCCTGTCCCGGTCGCAATCGAGAACAACCAGGGCCGGCGGGCATTCCCGCCGGCCCTTTTTCATGCGAGTTTCGGGGCCGGGATTCGCGAAGAGGAGTCCGCGTGGCGACGGTTGCGATCTACAGCCTCAAGGGCGGCGTCGGAAAGACCACGCTTGCGGTGAATCTCGCGTGGTGCGCCGCCGCGCTCTCGTCGCGCCGCACCTTGCTGTGGGACCTCGATCCGCAGGCTGCCTCGACCTTCCTGATCGGCGGCGCGGCCAAGGCGAAGGACCAGGCCCAGGCGATCTTCACCAAGGACGTGGAGCCCGCCAAGCTGATCCGGCGGACCGATGTGATGCTGCTCGACCTGATCCCGGCCGACACGTCGCTCCGCGCGCTCGACCGGACCTTCCACGAGCTCGACAAGAAGAAGCGCCTCGCCAAGCTGCTCGCTCAGCTCGACAAGGCCTATGACCGCGTTATCCTCGATTGCCCGCCTGGGTTGACCGAGACGAGCGAGCAAGTGATGCGCGCGGCCGATCTGATCGTGGTGCCGGTCATCCCCTCCCCGCTTTCGACACGCGCGTTCGAGGAGGTCTCGGCGCATCTCGCGCGCCAAGGCGGCGAGGTGACGCTGATGCCGGTCCATTCGATGGTCGACCGCCGCCGCAAGCTCCACGCCGCCGCGCTCGAGGCCCATCCCGATTGGCCCGTGATTCCGATGGCGAGCGTGGTCGAATCGATGGCGGCGCGGCGGATGCCGCTCGGCGGTTTCGCGCCGCGCACCGCGGGCGCGCATGCCTTTGCCGCGCTGTGGCAGGCGATCGAGCGCAAGCTGGCGGCAAAGCGTTGACGGCGCCATGACCCATCATATCCGCCAGCCCCACGATCTCGATCCGGAGCTGGTGTTGCGCGCCTATGCGATGGGAGTGTTTCCCATGGCCGACAGCGCTGGCGCTGACGGCGTCTATTGGGTCGAACCCAAGCTGCGCGGGATCCTCCCGCTCGACCGCTTTCACCTCTCGCGTTCGCTGCGCAAGACGATCGCGTCGGACCGCTTTCGGGTCACCGCCGACCGCGCGTTCGGCGACATATTGAAGCTCTGCGCCCAATCGGCCAGCGACCGGCCGGATACCTGGATCAACGGCCCGATCCAGCGAGTCTTCACCGAGCTTCACCGGCGCGGCTTCGCGCATTCGATCGAATGCTGGGACGGCGACCAGCTGGCGGGCGGGCTGTACGGGCTCGCGCTCGGCCGCGCCTTCTTCGGCGAATCGATGGTGACGCGGGTGCGCGACGCATCGAAGGTGGCGATCGCGTGGCTGGTGGCGCGGCTGCGCGCCGGGGGCTTCACCTTGCTCGACTGCCAGTTCCAGACCGATCACCTCGCATCGCTCGGCGCGGTCGAGATCCGGCGCGACGACTACATCGCGTTGCTGGGCGCCGCGCTCGGCGAGACGGCCGGCGGGCTCACGCTCGGCGTGCCTTCGGTCGATGGCGACTTCTTCGCGCTCGACGGGTTGGCCGAGCCCGAAGCCGAGGGCCCCGCACCCACCGAGACCGTGTCGGGCCCATCGTCGCGGAAGGTCATCGCGCAGCTCTTGGTCCATACGTCGTAGATCGGATGCTGGACGACGTTCGCGGCGGGCCGTTCCTTGAACAGCCAGCCCGAGAAGACTCGCCGCCAGCTCTTGTCGAGCTGGAGCACGTCGACCTGGACGAAGGCGCCGGTCGATTGCTCGGGCTCCCAAGGCGCGGTCTGCTCGCACGCGCGCAGCCGGATGATCACGTCGCCGACGCGCGCCGCCTGGCCGGGCTTGAGGATCACGTCCTGCGCCACGCCGTTGCGCTTGTTGAGCAGGCCGAGCACCGCGACTCGGTCCTTCATCGGCGTGACCGCGGCGCCGAGCGCGCTCGAGTCCGCTTCGGCCGAGGCGACCTGGCCTTCGCTCTTGATCACCGATCCGTTGGCATCGGTGGTGACGATCTCGTCGATGCTCTGGTTGTTGCCGACGATCCCGCCGCTCTTGCACGCGGCGAGGCCGAGCAGCAGCGCCGCCGCCAGCGCCGCCTGTCCGCCGCGCGGGGTCATGCCTCGGGAGTCCAGGCCTCGTAGTCGCCGGTGGCGGCCGCACGCCGGCCGCCCTGCTCGAGCGCGCCGGGTGGGCGATAGGCGAGTTGCGTGCCGGTCAGGTTCGGCTCGGGCGGCTTTTCCCAGATGCGCGGCGGGGGCAGCGCGTGATCGGGCGCTTCGTCGATCTGGTGATGAAGCCAGCCGAACCATTCGGGCGGCACTCGGCTGGCGTCGTTCTGGCCGTCGTAGATCACCCAGCGCCGCGTGAGCCCGTTCGCGTCCTTGCCGCCGGCCCAATAGACGTTGCCGAGCGAATCCTCACCGATCCGGTCCTTGCCGCGAAGCGCGAAAGCGGTGCCGATGGTGGCGCCTTCCCACCAGGTGAAGATCGACTTGAGCAGAGCCATGCGCGCCCCTTAGAGCATTCTCTAGTCAGGTGGAATCACCTGACAACTCGGAGAATGTGGAAAACAGGAAAATCTAGAGCAGTGAACGATTGATCCAATCGTTCGGTGCTCTAGCCCGGCCGTGCCGCGGCTTGCAACGCGCGAATCCCGCTCACGCGCCGCGCCCGGGCCAGCTGACCTTGTCGCCCGCCGCGATGCCGAGCTGGGCGGCACGCCCGCCCGCGATTTCGAGCACCGCGCCCACCGGCTCGCCCGAATCGAGCACCGTTTCCGAATAGGGCTCGGCGTTCGCCGCGATTCGCGCGATCGTGCCGTCGGCGCGGATGAAGATGATGTCGAGCGCGGAGGGCGTGTTCTTCATCCAGAAATGCGCCTCGCGCGGAGGACCGTCGGGCGGATAGGGGTAGAACAGCATGCCCCCGTCGGGCGCGATGTTGGTGCGGAACATCAGGCCCTGCTCCTGCGCCGCCCCCGTTTTCGCCACCTCGACGGTGAAGATATGCGGCCCCGCGGCACTGACGATGGTGACCTGAAGGCGGGCCGCGGCCGCTGCCTCGGCCGGACTCGCGATCGCCGCGCCGCCGGGCGCGACGGCGATGAATAGCACCGCCGCGGCAAGCGCCGCGCGCATTCCGGCCCTCACGAACATTGTCTCAGATGGTCCTTTCGACCGCTACCGCAAGCGGCCCCTTGTCGCCGTCGACGATGCGCGCGCTGAGCGGCTGACCCGGCTCGACTTCCTCGATTTCGGCGCGGCGCAGCGTCTCCATATGGACGAATATATCGGCCGAATCGCCGTTGCGCACGAGGAATCCATAGCCCTTGAGGCGATTGAACCACTTGACCGTGACCGGCTCGAACGGCCCCGCCGCGTCGATCAGGTTGAGCCGGTCGGCTCGGTCGGCACCGCGCCCGCGCGCCGGCTCGACCGCCTGGCTGAGATCGATCGACTTGATCTCGCGCGCCTGCAGCCCGCGCTGCCGCTTGACCGCAACGCATTCGACGCGCGCCCCTTCGGGAAGGCTGCGGCGGCCATGTTCCTGTAACACGGTGAAATGGATCAGGATGTCACCGATCTCGGCATCGTCGGCGACGATGAAGCCGAATCCCCTGGTAACGTCGAACCATTTGACGGTCCCGGCCAGCAGCTGGCCGTCCGGCTCAAGCTCGACACCCAACTCGTCGAGTGAATCGACCTCGTAATCATTCGACGCAAGCTGCGAGTCCCCACGCATCTTCACTGACTCCCCCGAGCCGGCGGGTTTACCATAGTTTTCCTGTCGTGGAACTGCTTTGTGTCAATCGAGACGAAGTAATGCTTCGGCGTCGTCTCCCGGCGCCATCCGCGCGATCGTCCAGGCGAGCGACGGGGCGTGCCCGGCGCGCACCATCGCGGCCACCTGGCGCTCGCGGCCGGGACGGTCACTCGCTTCACGGGCATAGGGGCCGATCCGGCGGCGGCGGGCAAATGCGAGCGCGCTGGCGGTCGCCTCCGCCGCGATCGCCGGCGCGACCGCTTGGGCATCCTCGTCCCGGATTCCGGCGAAGCGGAGCGCCTGAGTGACACGGCGCGCGCCTAGCCCGCGCCGCCCCATCGCCGCCGCGCGCGCTTCGGCGAAGCCGCGATCGTCGATATAGCCGAGCCCGGCGAGCCGCTCGGCGAGCGCCTGAGGATCGGCCGGCTCGTCCTCGGACCAGCCGCGTTCGCGGAGCTTGCGCACCAGATAGACGGCCAGCCGGGCGCGCGTGGTGGCGTACCGCTCGACGTAGCGGAGCGCCAAACGCTCCAATGCGGCACGATCCAAGGGCCTTGTCTGGGTGCGGGGTTGGGCCATACGCCATGATTGTGCCACACTGGCAACCGATTTTGAACGATAGTGCGTAGCAGAGCCAAGCATCTGAAGATGCGTATGGGGGCAACCATAGGCTCGCTATCATCAGGGGCACGAGAAAAAGAATGGTATTGGACGTTACGGGATCGCTCGAGAGCAAGGCCAGTGCGCCGGCATCGCCGGCTCCGACGCCCACGGACGATCGCCTGCCGCGCCGCTTCGCCGATTTCGCCACGCTAGGCGACGCGCTTGACTATGCGGCACAAGGCATTCGTGGACTGAACTTTCACGACGCGCGCGGCAATCTGTCGCGCCCCTATTCCTTCGCCGAGCTTCGCCGCGACGCGATCGAGCAGGCCCGGCGCCTTGTCGCCGCGGGCGCCAAGCCCGAGGACCGCATCGCGCTGATCGCCGAGACGGGTGCCGAATTCGCCTCGTTGTTTTTCGGAGTGATCTATGCCGGCGCCTGGCCGGTGCCGCTACCGCTCCCGACCAGCTTCGGCGGCGCGCAATCCTATATCGACCAGCTCCGCGTCCAGCTCGACAGCTGCGATCCGACGATGCTGATCTACCCGCCCGAGATCGGCGCGATGTGCGCCGAAGCCGCGCGGCTCGCCGGGACCGAGGGCATCGACTGGGCCGAGTTCATGACGCGCCCGGCGCCCGAGGCCCAGCTGCCCCGCGCCGATACCGACGACATCGCCTATCTCCAATATTCGAGCGGATCGACTCGCTTCCCGCACGGCGTGGCGATCACCCACCGCGCGCTGCTCTCCAACCTCGCCGCGCATTCGATCGGGATGCACGTCGGCGACGGCGATCGCTGCGTCTCGTGGCTGCCGTGGTACCACGACATGGGGCTGGTCGGCTGCCTGCTCTCCCCGGTCGCCAATCAATGCTCGACCGACTATCTGAAGACCGAGGATTTCGCGCGCCGCCCGCTCGCCTGGCTCGACCTCATCAGCCGAAATCCGGGCACCACCCTCTCCTATTCGCCGACCTTCGGCTACGACATCTGCGCGCGGCGGATGTCGAGCCAGACCAAGGCGAGCGACCGCTTCGATCTGGCGCGCTGGCGAGTCGCCGGCAACGGCGCCGACATGATCCGCCCCGACGTGATGCAGAGCTTCGTCGACGCCTTCGCCGACGCCGGATTCAAAGCGAACGCCTTCCTGCCCAGCTACGGCCTCGCGGAGGCGACGCTCGCAGTGTCGATCATGCCGCCGGGCGAAGGCATCGTCGTCGAACTGGTCGAGGAGACGCAGCTCTCCGGCGGCACCTCGCGCGCCGACCGCCCGCAACGGTTCCGCGCGATCGTCAACTGCGGCAAGGCCGCGCGCGACATGGTGATCGAGATACGCGAGGAAGACGGCACGCCGCTTCCCGAAAAGGCGATCGGCAAGGTCTGGTGCAAGGGCCCGTCGGTGATGGTCGGCTATTTCCGCGATCCCGAGGCGACCGACGCCTGCCTCGTCGACGGCTGGCTCGATACCGGAGACATGGGTTACATGTCAGAGGGTTACCTCTACATCGTCGGCCGCGCCAAGGACATGATCATCATCAACGGCCGTAACCACTGGCCGCAGGATATCGAGTGGGCGGTCGAGCAGCTGCCCGGTTTCAAGCAGGGCGACATCGCCGCCTTCGCGATTACCACTCCGGGCGGCGAAGAGACCCCCGCGGTCCTCGTCCAGTGCCGCACCTCGGACGAGAAGGAGCGAGTCCGCCTCCGCGAGGAAATCCGCGAGCGGGTCCGCTCGGTGACCGGCATGAACTGCGTCGTCGAGCTCGTTCCCCCGCGCACGCTGCCGCGTACCAGCTCGGGCAAACTCAGCCGCGCCAAGGCCCGCAACCTCTACCTCGCCGGCGAGATCAAGCCCTACGCCATCGCGGCTTGACCAACGTCCCTCGTCATCCCGGACTTGATCCGGGATCCGCGTGCGAACGCTGCGGCGCGGCGAGCCGCTCGAAGCCATAGTCCAACGCGAGATCACGCCAACTCGGATTGTTCTGTTCGATCAGCGCGATCTTCCATTCGCGCTTCCAGTTCTTGAGCTGCTTCTCACGCCGGATGGCATGCTCCATGTCGCCGAAAAACTCGATGTGAACCAAACGTTTGACGTTGTGCTTCGAGGAAAATCCGGGTGTGGCGCCGGTTCGGTGCTGCCACAGCCGGCCCAGCGGATCGGATGTCACGCCGGTATGGAGCGTCCCGTTCTTCTGGCTGGCAAGAATGTAAACCGCCGGTGTCCGTTCCCTCATCTCCACCCCGTAACTCCGGACTTGATCGGGGGTCCGTGTAGGACAATCGGCGTAAGGCACGCCGCCGAGGTTAGCACATGGATGCCGGATCAAGTCCGGCGTGACGAGAGGGATTTCAGCAACCCGCGAAAAATCCCGCCATTCCGCGGTCAACTCTAACCACTCGCTAACCTCCGCTCCGGTAAACCCCGGAGTGTGACCAGCCAGACGACTTCCCAATTCGCGCGGGCCCGCATCGATGCGCGTGCCCTGCTCGGCCTCTATGACCCCGCGGACACCACCGATTGGGGCCCGATTCGCGCTGCCCAGATGAATGCAGGCAGCCAGCTCGCGTTGTTCATGCTCGCGGCCAACGTGGTCGGCGCGTCGCTGATCACGCTGATCATGGCGCCGCTGGTGCCACTCTGGCAGCTGGCGAGCTGGAGCGCGCTGGTCGCGGCGGTGGCCGTGGCCGTGGCGTTCCGCCGCCTCTCGGCGCGCAACCGCACCGCGGTCAGCGCCACGCTCGGCGACGTCCGCGATACGGTGCTCGACGGGATCGCGCTCGGTGCGGTCTGGTCGATCCCGCCGCTCGCGGTGGGGCACCTTGCCGACGCCAATGCCGCGCTGGGGCTGTGGATCGTGCTGTCGCTGCTGATGACCGCGAGCGCGGTGGCGATGGCGGCGCTGCCGCTGGCGACCATCGTGTTCGTTTCGATCCTCGGCGCATCGATCGGCGCGAAGCTGATCCTGATGGGATCGCCGCTGATGGCCGCCGCCGCGGGCCTGTTCACCGTGCTGCTGGTGATGACCACCTTCGCGCGGGGGAAATCGCTGGTCGTGATCCGCGCGCACGAGATCGCGATCGCCGAGCGCGACGAGACCATGAGCTTGCTGCTGCGCGAATCCGAGGAGAGCGGCGCCGACTGGCTGTGGGAGATCGACGCGCAGCGCCGGGTCAACCGCGCCAATCCGCGTTTCGCCGTCGCCGTGGGAGTCGATCCCAAGGCGATCAACGGAATGCCCTTCCTCCAGGTGCTCGCAGGGCCGACCTGGGAAGCCGGCAATTTCGCCGCGGGCTTGCGCGAGCTGGCCGACAAGCTGAAGGCGCGCGAGGCCTTCCACGACTTGCTGCTGCCGGTCTTCGTCGAGGGCGAGGAACGCTGGTGGGAAATGTCCGCGAGCCCCCGCTACGACGAGCGCGGCGCCTTCACCGGCTTCCGCGGGGTCGGCTCGGACGTCACCGAGCGACGCAAGTCCGCCGACAAGATCAATCGCATGGCGCGTTTCGATACGCTGACTGGCCTCCCCAACCGCCTGCTGATCCACGAGACGCTCGCCGACGCGATGGCGCAGGCGGACAAGTGGGGAAGCCGCTGTGCGTTCATGATGATCGACCTCGATCGCTTCAAGGCGGTGAACGATACGCTCGGCCATCCGATCGGCGACCGCCTGCTCGGGCGGGTCTCCGAGCGGCTCAAGCAGTTGATGACCGACAACGAGATGATCGGCCGCCTTGGCGGCGACGAGTTCGCGGTCGTCGTGCGCGACGCGAGCGACACCGCGCGCACCGAACGCATGGCGCAGACGATCATCGAATCGCTGTCGCGGCCCTACGAGGTCGACCAGCACACGCTCTATATCGGCTGCTCGGTCGGCCTCGCCACCGGCCCGCGCGACGGCCGCACCGCCGAGACCCTGATCCGCTCCGCCGATCTCGCGCTGTACCGCTCGAAGGACGCCGGCGGTGGCGTCTTCCACGCCTATGAGCCCCAGCTCCACATGGCCGCCGAAGAGCGCCGCGTGCTCGAGATCGCGCTCCGGAGCGCGGTCGAGAACGGCGAGATGCATCTCAACTACCAGCCCGTGGTCGATGCCCGCACCGGCGCGCTGACCGGCTTCGAGGCGCTGCTTCGCTGGACACATCCGGAGATGGGCAACATCTCGCCCGTGAAATTCATCCCGCTCGCCGAGGAAGCGCGGCTGATCGCGCCGATCGGCGAATGGGTGCTGCGCACCGCCTGCCAGGAAGCCGCGCGCTGGGATTCGCCGATCCGAGTCGCGGTCAACGTCAGCCCCGACCAGCTCCACAATCCCGCGTTCGTCGGCGTGGTCGCGCAAGCGCTAGCCCAGTCGGGGCTGCCCCCCGAGCGGCTCGAGCTCGAGGTGACCGAGAGCGTGTTCATGCGCGAAGGCACCGCCGCGATCCACGTGCTCGAGAAGATCCTCGATCTCGGCATCCGCCTGAGCCTCGACGATTTCGGCACGGGCTATTCGTCGCTCGGCTATCTCGCGCGCACGCGCTTCTCGTCGATCAAGATCGACCGCAGCTTCGTCCAGGGCGCCTCGAAGGGCACCAAGGAGGCGCTCGCGATCATCCGCGCGGTGGTGGCGCTCGCCGACAGCCTCGGCATGGCGACCACGGCCGAGGGCGTCGAGACCGAGGAAGAGCACCAGATGGTCCAGGCACTCGGCTGCACCAAGGTCCAGGGCTATTATTTCGGGCGGCCGCTGCCCGTCCAGGAAGCGCGCGCGCTGGCGATACGCCGCGACGGAGCAAGCGCCGCGGCGTAACGAAGCTTATTCGGGTGCGCCCTCGCCATGCTTGGGCGCATGCTGGAGAAAGATGGTGTTGCGTTCAGCGATCAGCGCGTTGAGTTTTTCCTTGGCGTCGTCGCTCAGATCGTCGCTCATCGCGCCCGCGATCTGCTGATCGAGTGCCGCGACCTCCGGGTGATGCTCGGGCTGGACGACGTCGGGGGTGTCATCGGACATTGGGGGTTCTCCTCATGATGATCGGGCGTGACCCTATTCGAGCCTCGCGTCGCCGCAATGACAATCGTGTCGGATTTGGCCTGTCTCCATGCGCGGCGGGTCGGCCCGTGCGATTCGCGAGATGTCTGCTTGCAGCGCGCGCCGCGCGACGCTAGATCGGCCAGCCGCACAGGGGTGTAGCTCAGTTGGTTAGAGCGTCGGTCTCCAAAACCGAAGGCCCTCGGTTCGAGTCCGAGCTCCCCTGCCATCTCCCGCCAGCGCTTCCGGGGTCATTCTCCTCATGATCGAGAAACTCCTCGGCCTGCTCGCGGGCTTCGCCATCTCGGTGATCACCAGCATGGGCTATTCGGGCATCGTTCTGCTGATGGCGATCGAATCGGCGTGCATCCCGCTGCCGAGCGAGATCATCATGCCGTTCGCGGGCTATCTGGTCTCGACCGGGCACTTCACGCTGGTCGGCGTCGCGACCGCGGCCGCGATCGGCGAGAACATCGGCGCGGCGATCGCTTATCAGCTCGGCAAGAGCGGTGGTCGGCCGCTCGTCGAGCGCTACGGTCCCTATCTGCTGATCGATGCCAGCCACCTAGCCCAGGCCGACCGCTTCTTCGCGCGCTACGGCAGCATCGCCGCGCTGGTCGGGCGGCTGTTGCCGGTGGTGCGCACCTTCATCGCCTTTCCCGCCGGCGTCGCGCGGATGAACCGGGCGACGTTCCACCTCTACACCACGATCGGATCGTGGCCGTGGTGCTTCGCGCTCGCCTGGGTGGGCATGAAGCTCGGCGACAAGTGGAACAGCGATCCGCGGATCAAGGCGGCCTTCCACGGCGCCGACGCCGTGATCGGCGTGGTGTTGGTCGCCGCGATCGCGTTCTTCGTCTGGCACCGGCTGCGTGCGCGGAAACATTAAGCGCGCAGATTCCTGCCCACATTGGCCCTAAACGCGGTAGACAGACCCGGTTGGCACGACGAAGAATGACGCCACGCGACAAGGGGGAGACCGCGATGCTTCGCAGCATTCATTCCATTCGGATCCGCACCGCCGCGATCCTGCTCCTGCCCGCGCTTCTCGCCGGCTGCGCGGTGCTCGCGCCGCGCTACAATGCGGCGCTCGACACCAATGTCGCTTCGGCGGACGAGCAAGTCGAGGCGATCGCGGCGAAGGTGGATCTGGGCCTCCTGCAAAAGCCCGAGAGCTTTGCCGGAGTCTCCGACAGCTATGTCGAGGCGATCTCGAAGCTTGCGGTGGCCAAGGAGCAAGCCGGCGGCCTGCCGGTTCAGGGTTCGGTCGCGAGCCGCGAACGCACCAATCTCGCGACGATCATCGATCGCTGCGCCGATCAGGTGAAGAGCCTCGCCACACTGCATCAGGGTAGTGGCCTCGCGCCGAACGCGGGGCTCACGGGCGCCATGAAGGTCGCCTGCAGCGAAGCCGTACGCGCCGTCCAGGCGCAGAAGCAGTGAGGACTGGCAGATGACCGACCTTTCAACCCTGCGGATCGATCAACCCCAGCAAGTGATTTCGGCGATCGTCCAGCTGCTCTCGGGCGGAGCGGTCAATTGGTGGAACACCAACTCGGTGGCCGTCGAAGGTGACATAACGACGCTGGCCCAATCGGCGAAGCAAACCGCGCTGGCGCTGGCGGAGG
The DNA here is from genome assembly GCA_963799985.1 of uncultured Alphaproteobacteria bacterium. Taxonomy (GTDB): domain Bacteria; phylum Pseudomonadota; class Alphaproteobacteria; order Sphingomonadales; family Sphingomonadaceae; genus Sphingomonas. The sequence continues at coordinate 107,534 of CAWCZC010000001.1, forward strand.
GCCGAATCACGATGGCAACCGCGACCGTCGCATTCAACAACCAGCGCACCGTGCTGGAGAATATGCCGACATTCGTCGAGTTCATGGCGGCGGCCGAGGCCCAGAGCCTGCTCGACGGGGTGTTCAACATCCTCGGCAACGCCATCAAGAATGTCGTCGGCATAAACCCGTTCGCGACGGCCGGCGGCTAGGGTCCATACGCAATTGGATTCGATTGGATTCGATCATGTGCGGCCGGGCCATGCCGCCCACCTTGGTTGAGAGGTTCCAATTCGGGCCTAACCAACCCCTTGAAATGTTGGATTTCCCTTGGTGAGATCGATGCGTCGCGGCTCTTTGACATGGTCGATCGCAGTCGGAACCCAAGCTGCGTTTCGGCCGGATCGTTGTTGATTGACGCAGGGCCGGACCGCCACCGGAACATGCGTGGCAGTGTGACCTTGGTGTGACCTTTAGTTTCGCAAGGTGCTCGCGTGGTGACGCGATAGCCTCGTCCGTCCAACCCTAGGCCTTATTCGTTCGCCAGATCCTGGCGGGAGAAGAGGAACAGCGCCGCGGCAAGGGGCACGACGAACCAGCCTGCGGCGATCAGTGCCGCGAAGATCGCCAGCCCGGGCGTCAGGTACGCCGAACCGTCGAACGGGGTTGCGATGCCGGTGCGCAGCAGGTCGGCGGCGGCGCCGGGGAGGTACAGCATCCCCCCTCCCCACCGCCGAGATAGGCCTGGATCGCCGCCGATCCGAGCGCGAACAGGAACGGTGGCAGGATCGCCCCCATCGTCGAGCGCGTGACCACCGCCATCAGCGCGACCTGCGCGGCAAGCGCAGCCAACTGGAGCATCGACAGCACCGCCGCGAGCAGCACCGCGACCGCCGCCGATCCGCCCGCTTCGGCCACGACCGGGTGCACGCCCCAAATCCACGGCAGCGCGAACATCGCCGCGAGATTCCCCAGGCAGAGCAGCAGCAGGCTCGCCGCCCCGGCGATCAGGAACGCGGCGAGCTTGGCGACGAGCAGCATCGTCCGGCTCCGGCGCGGCACCAGCAGACGCCAGCCGGCATAGCGGTACTCGAGCGCGAACAGCGCCGCCGCGCCGACCGCGAAGAACAATTGGACCACCGGGTTTCCCGCCGCGGCGAGCGCGCGGAGCAGCGTCCGGATCGGTCGCACGGCCACGGTGGCGCTCGCATCGGGCATCAGGCTGCCGTCGAGCACGCAGGCGAGCAGGACCAGGAAGGCCGGCAGCGCGAGGAAGCCCCAGAAGAACGCGCCGCGCTGGCGGACCAGCTTGAGCAGCTCGGCGCGGATCAGCAGCGTCATCGGCCGCCCGCCGTGGTCGCGAAGAACACCAACTCGAGGTCCTGCCGCCGCCAGCGCGCCTCGAAGACCTCGACCCCGTCCGCCATCAGCGCCGCGAGCAGCGCGGGAGCCTCGGCGCGCTCGATCCGCGCGATCACGTGGCCCTCCTTGAATTCGCCGCGCGCACCCAGCCGGGCGAGCGCCGCCTCGGCGGGCCGGACGTCGAGCCACAGCCGCTCGCCGGCCGAAAGCAGATCGGCGACGCTTCCCTCGGCCATCAGCCTTCCCTGCGAGAGGATCGCCACTCGGTCGCAGACACGCTCGACCTCGTCGAGCAGATGGCTCGACAGCAGCACGGTCAGCCCGTCGCGATCCGCCAGCGCGCGAACGAGCTGGCGGATGTCGGCGATGCCCTCCGGATCGAGGCCGTTGGTCGGCTCGTCGAGGATCAGCAGCTTCGGCACCCCGACCAGCGCCGCAGCGATGCCGAGGCGTTGCTTCATGCCGAGCGAGAAGCCGCCCGCGCGACGGTCGGCGGCGTGGGCCAGGCCGACACGATCGAGCAGCGGACCGGGCTCCGCGGGCACCCCGGCGGCATAAGCGATCACTCGGAGAAACTCGGTCGCGGTGAGGAAGGGATAGGCGCTCGGCCCCTCGATCAGTGCGCCGAGCGCGCGGCGGCTCTCGACGCTCGCGACCGCGCCGAACAGCGCGATCGAGCCAGCGTCGGCATGCACCATGCCGGAGACGATCCGCAACAAGGTGCTCTTCCCCGCACCGTTGGGCCCGAGTAGCCCATAGACGCCGCCCGCCGGAACGCTCAGGCTCAGATCGGCCAGCGCCTGCACGCCGTTGCCGAAGCGCTTGGAGAGCTGCGAAACCTCGAGGGCGGTCATGCGGCGGCGCTCGGCATCGGGCCCGGCATAGTGCGGTTTCGGGCCAATTTGAAATCCGTTCGCTTCGAGAAGCCGCTTTCGCAAACCGCCGCTTCAGTTTCTCGACTTCGCTCGAAACGAACCGGATCGAGCGCTCCCCTCCCCGCCTCGCCCCACAAGCCCCTTGCCGCCCCCCGGCTTCATCGCTAGATACGGCGCCCAATCCGACAGCGTGGTGGGGTCAAGCCGGTTCGTAGCAACGACCCGGCAGCGGACCCATGCCACGAAGTCGGCAACACGTTGAGCAAGGCAGGCAGCAGTGGCCAGAACCAGTCCCGTCGAATTCGTCCGCCAGGTGCAGGCCGAGAGCCGCAAGATCGTCTGGCCGAGCCGCCGCGAGACGATCATGACCGGCATCATGGTGATGATCATGACGTCGCTGCTCGGCATCTTCTTCATCGGCGTGGATTCGATCTTCGATACGATCGTCCGCTTCCTGCTCACGCTCGCGCAATAAGGACCCTGTCACGCATGTCGCGCTGGTACATCATCCACGCCTATTCGGGCTTCGAGAGCAAGGTCCGTGACCAGATCATGGCCGACGCCACCCGCATGGGGCTCGACCGGTTCGTCGAATCGGTCGAAGTGCCGGTCGAGACCGTCACCGAGGTACGGCGCGGCAAGAAGATCCAGTCCGAGCGCAAGTTCTTCCCCGGCTATGTGCTGGCGAAGCTCGACATGAACGACGACGTCTATCACTTGGTGAAGAACACACCGAAGGTGACCGGCTTCCTCGGGAGCATGGGCAAGCCGCAGCCGATCACCGAGGCCGAGGCCGCGCGCATCCTCAACACCAAGGAAGAGGCCGCCGCCGCGCCCAAGGCCAAGATGAAGGTCGATTTCGACATCGGCGACACGGTGCGCGTCACCAGCGGCAACTTCGCGACCTTCTCGGGAATCGTCGAGGAGCTCGATTACGACAAGAGCCGCGTCAAGGTCTCGATCTCGATCTTCGGCCGCGCGACCCCGCTCGAACTCGGGTTCGAGGACGTCGAGCGGGTGAAGTAAGGCCCGCTCGCGCCGCGCGCGTTCGCTACTGCCAGCGAACCCCGAACAGCACGCTGCGCGGCACGCGCTCGCCGCCGGCATATTCGACGTGCCACGCGTGGAGCAGATTGTTGCCGGTGACCGACAGCGTCAGTCGCTTCGATACGCGCCAGCCGATCCGCGCGTCAGCCTCGGTATAGGCATTGACCGGCGGATCGGGCCGCTCGCCGACATGGCGCAGACCCGTGTCGATCGTCACGGCGCCGAAGTCCATCGACGACCGCAGCGACGCCTGATGACTCGGATCGTCGCCGATCTGCGCGGCCCCGAGGAGCCGGCTCGCGCCGGGATTGAAGCCCACATCCTCGTGCAAATAGCTGTAGCCGCCGGTCAGCCGCCACCAGGAGGCGGGCTTGATCGTGGCGTCCGCCTCGATGCCCCAGTTTCGCGCGTTGATCTCGTTGCCCCAGTGCAGCGGCACGAACGTCGCCGGAGTCACCTCGATGCTGCGCAGATCATCATAGACGTTATAGAAGCCCGAGACCGAGAAGGTCGCGATTTTCGCCACCTGGCCGCGCAGGCCCGCCTCATAAGCGGTCAGCTTTTCGGTGCGGAAATCCTTGTCGCCGACCAGATAGACCAGGCTGCCGAGTCGCTCGACGACGTCCTCGTCGAACGTCGTCGGGCTGCGGATCGCCCGCGACGCCGCCGCCCACAAGGTGGTGTTGGCCCCCAGCTCCACCGATCCGCGCACGCTCGGCAGGATCGACACGCCGGCATAGGGATCGTCCTCGGCCTTGACGCCCAGCACCAGTGTCGCGCCACCGATCGCGATGCTGTCCTGGACGAAGGCGTTGCCGAGGAACAGCGTGCGCTGCGACGGCGTGAAGTTCAGCGCGCCGATCGACTTGATGCGATAGCTCGACCCCCGCGCCCCGGCGCCCCACACGATATGCTGCGCCGATCCCCAGGTGAAATCGTGCTGCAGGTCGAGATCATAGGTATCGAGCGCGAAGCGGCCGGTCATGGCATCGGCGCGCATCGTCCGATCGTAATAGAGCTGGACTTGCACCGCGCCGCCGTTCGCGCCGGTCGCGTCGCCCGCGGCGCCGGTCGCGTGGCGCCAGCGCGCGGTCAAGTTGCGCCCGGCGATCCGCTCGTCGTTGCCGGGATGGCGAGTGGTGCCGGCGTAAGCGTCGCCCTGCACGGTCACCGTATCGGCCGAAGCGGGTGCCCAGTCGGTGCGGAAGCCGCCCTGCAGCCGGCGCCAGCCGTCCATGTCGGAAACGCCGCCCGCGGCGTTGAACCCGTCGTCGCGCAGCGCCTTGGCATAGAAACGAAAACTGGCGTCGGCGCCGATCCTGCCACCGTAGCGCAAACTCGCGCTCTGCTCGCGATCGCCACCCGCCGCATCGGCGAGCAGGCCTTGCGTATCGCTGCTGTGCCGGGTGATGATGTTGATCACGCCGTTGACCGCATTGGCGCCCCACAAGGTCGCGCCGGGGCCGCTGATCACCTCGATGCGGTCGATATCGGCGAGCACTACGTCCTGCATGTCCCAATACACGCCCGAATAGAGCGGCGTGTAGACGCTGCGCCCGTCGATCAGCACGAGCAGCTTGTTGGGAAAATTCTGCGCCTGGCTGTTGCCCGACATGCCGCGCGCAGTGATCACCCAATCCGCCGCGCCGCGCCGTGCGACCTGCAGGTTGGGCGCCAGCCGCAGCGCCTCCGGGAGTGTCGTCGCGCCGCTGCGCAGGATTTCGTCGCGGGTGATGACGTGGAGCGATCCGGGCGTGTCGGACAGCGGCTCGGCCGATTTGGTCATCGACGTGACGTCGACGTTGGCGAGCTGCTCGATCGACATCGACTTGAGCTCGTCGATCGATTGCGCACGCGCCGATGCGGCGCCGAGCAACATGCCACCTACGGCAGCCGCACGCAGCCCGATGAGGACTTCGTCCTTCATGATTATTTGGCACCCCCGTATCGCGACGTCCGCGATAGAACGTCGCTGGCGCCACCTTGTTCCGCCTCGGCAACGGTCTGGTGCATGTACCACGATCGCGCGCGCCGAACGTAGAGCTTTGGTACACCGCGCGAGTATCTCCAAGCCGATCTTAGTGGATGATCGGGGCGCTGAGGCGACGGACGATTGAAATAGCGCTCGGGCCCTAACTGTTCCGCGAGTACTCCCGGCCAAGTTGCGGCTCGCCCTATTCAAAGATACAGGATTGCGGCAGCCGCGGTCCGGCATTGCCACGTACTTTCGGGAGGAACCCTTGGCCGCCGATATACGACTCGCGGACGACAGCGTCACGATCGAAGGTAACGCTATCGTCGAGGGAAGCCTTACGATCCAGGGTGCAACTGCAATCGGAAACGAGGTCACCATCAAGGGCGGCGCTACGATCCAGGGTGCAACTACATTCGGAAACGAGATCACCATCAAAGGCGGCGCTACGATCCAAGGCCCAACTACCATCGAAGACGCAGCGACGATCAAAGGCACGACGACGATCGAAGGCCCGACGACTATCAAGGGGAGCACCTTGGAGGTTCAAGGTTCGCTCGGCGTCGGCACCTCGACACCTATGCGCGCCCTCCACGTCGAGACTGGAGAGGTTCATTCCGGAGGTGGCGCCGGCGGTTTCTCCTTTGCAAGCCGCACGAAGGGGGCCGCCGATTTCTTTCCCGAAGCATTGAGTGATCGCTGGGTGCTTTACGCCGACGCCGGGACGGCGCGGCTATGGACCAGCGGGGGCATCGGCGATGTTTTCTCGGTCCGATGGAACGGTCAGGTCTTTACGGGCGGGGGCGCCGCCGGATATTCGTTCGGAGATCAGAGCGGAACCGCACAGTTCGTGCAAAATCCCACGAACGGCGAACGCTGGACCTGGTTCGCCAAGGACAAGGTCGCCCGACTGCGATCGGACAACGACCTTCTTGCCGTCACGCTCGACGGCAAATTGGGAGTCAACGTGGCCGCCCCGGCCCGGCAACTGCATGTCCAGGGCGGGGAGGTCCATTCAGGAGGATCCGGCGCGGGGTTCTCCTTCGCGGACCGTACCGCGAAGACTCTCGTCGACATGCCGGCCAAAGGGGAGCGCTGGGTCTGGTACGCCACGGGCAAGACCGCACGCCTCTGGTCCGGGACCGACAAGTTGACGGTTTCCCCCGGCGGCATCCTCGATGTCGGTGGAATCAAGGTCGGCGGCGGCATCGTCGAGGTCGGGGGAATCAAGATCGGCGACGGAAAGATCATGGTGCTGACCGGCAAAACCGTCACCGTTCCGGGTACGGGGAAATTCGGCGGGGGCAAGATCCCGGAGACGATCGACCTGATCGCAGCCGTCGTCGCGTTGAGCGCCGCCGTCGACAAGCTCAAACTGCAGGTCAAGCAACTTGGCGGCACGCCGTAAGGGCAGAATGGGGGCGGGAGGAAGCCGGGGTGACGACGCCAGCGGTCCTCACCGCGCTAGACGGCGGAAGGCACGTCCGCGCAAAAGCTCTTGAAAAAGAGATTGTCCTTCGCGACGTCGTGGTTCTCCAGAAGCACGGCGTGTACTTGCGCCTGGCGGCCGTCCGGCCAGGTCGCCGCGGCGACGCAAATGCCCTCCAGCTCCTGCCCGTCCAGCGCTGCCAGCACGGAAATATTCGAGAGGAAATGGCCGTTCAAGGCGCTGTAGCACAGGATATGCTTGTAGGCGCCGTCGGCTCCGAAGAAATAGCGTCGGTCGACAGCGACGAATAAGTGGCCGTTTTCGCTGAAACAGGCGCCTTGAATATTGCTTGGAAGCACGCCCTGGAATTTAAACGTTTTTGGGAGCAGACTTCCTTGCATGTCGTAAATAAACAACTCGTGGACGGGGTCATCCCCGCCGAATGAGCAATATAAATTGCCATCCCATGGATTTATCGCCTGAAATTCCGGGATTTGCTTGGTGCCGTCGCTTGCGGTGGCTTCCGTCAGGTGAATCCATCTGTTGAGCGTCAATGCGCCGTTGTTATTGTCGAAAACCACGACGCTCTTGCCCGGCACGGGCTTGTCGTCCTGCCAGAAGTGCGAGACGAATATCTGTCCCGAAAACGCGGTCAGCTGACCCCAGTGATGATCTGATTCGTGCGATGTGACGCCAATGTCAGTAGGCACATCGCGCCAGTAGACCAGTTCGTTGCTCCACTCTCCATCCTTGAGCTTGCTGACGGCGGGGAACGTGTAGAGCGCCTTGTCGCGAGCACCCGGCTTGCTTTGGTTGGCATTGCAGGAAAACAACCAGTGTGCGCCATCGTACGCGACACCTTGCACTTCGTCCGTCCACAATTCGTCACGGGAAACCTCGTTGACCTGCCGCCACCCGCCGGGATCATGAGTTGCCGCGATGATCTGGCGAATGCTGGGCGGAAAGCTCTGTAGATCCTTGGTTATGGAAAAGGGCTGGGAACGATCGATGCCGATGCGCTCGAGTGCATCTCTCAGCGTCTCCACATCGTTCCTCCCGTCGCCGGCGCGTGATGACCGCGCGATTCGATCTCTATCGCATTCGCACCCCTGTGAAGAAAGATGCCCTGATTGCGTGTTTGCGCGAGCGCCGGACTTGCGCTAAGGGCCGCGCCTTCCAGCGCACCGGCAATGGAAACCTGCGGGAGAGTGGCTTCGGCCGCTCGCTTGGACCGCTAAACTTGAACGGGCTTCGAGCCCGCAACAGAGTGAGACCAATGGCAAAGAAGATTACCGGCTATATCAAGCTGCAGGTGCCCGCGGGCTCTGCAAATCCGTCGCCGCCGATCGGCCCGGCGCTCGGCCAGCGCGGCGTCAACATCATGGAATTCTGCAAGGCGTTCAACGCGCAGACCGGCGATGCAGAGAAGGGCACGCCGCTCCCCACCGTCATCACCGTCTATGCCGATCGCAGCTTCTCGTTCGTGACCAAGACGCCGCCGGCGTCGTACCTCATCAAGAAGGCCGCGAACCTCAAGTCGGGCTCGAAGGAGCCGGGCAAGATCTCGGCGGGCAAAATCACGCGCGCCAAGCTAAGCGAGATCGCGCAGGTCAAGATGGCCGACCTCAACGCGAACGACCTCGAGGCCGCTACCCGAATCATCGAAGGCTCCGCTCGCGCGATGGGCCTCACCGTGGTGGAGGGCTGAGATCATGGCGAAGCTGACCAAGAAGACCAAGACCTGGAAGGTCGACGGCGAGAAGCTCCACGGCGTCGACGAGGCGATCGCGATCGTCAAGGCCAACGCCACCGCCAAGTTCGACGAGACCGTCGAGGTCGCGCTCAACCTGGGCGTCGATCCGCGCCATGCCGACCAGATGGTGCGCGGCGTCGTCACGCTGCCCAAGGGCACCGGCAAGGACGTCCGCGTCGGCGTGTTCGCGCGCGGCGCCAAGGCCGACGAAGCCACGGCCGCGGGTGCGGACGTGGTCGGCGCCGAGGACCTGATGGAAGCCATCCAGGGCGGCAAGATCGATTTCGATCGCTGTATCGCCACGCCCGACATGATGGGTCTCGTCGGCCGCCTCGGCAAGGTGCTGGGCCCCAAGGGCCTGATGCCGAACCCGAAGCTCGGCACCGTGACGATGGACGTCGCCGGCGCGGTCAAGGCGGCCAAGGGCGGCCAGGTCGAATATCGCGTCGAGAAGGCCGGGATCATCCATTCTGGGATCGGCAAGGCCTCGTTCCCGGCGGCGGACCTGCGCGCCAACTTCGATGCGCTGGTCGACGCGGTGGTCAAGGCCAAGCCGGCCGGCGCCAAGGGCAAGTACCTCAAGAAGGTCGCGCTCTCGTCGTCGATGGGCCCAGGTGTGAAGGTCGACGTGGCGGAAGTCGCCGCAGCCTGATCCGACCCCACAGGCGAATTTGGAAAGGGCCGGGAGCAATCCCGGCCCTTTTCCTTTTCCCGGCAAGCGGTTGAAGTCCGGGGCGTCTTGTGATGTTGTCGGGCAAGGGATCGCCCGGCGGCGTGTTGCGTCAGACCGGCCTCGAAGATCGGGAGAGACGCCATGCGCTTCCAGCGCCGTGCCCTGCTTGCCCTGTTGCCGCTGCTCGCCACCGCCCAGACCGCCCCTCAAGCGGCGCCTCCGCCGCCCAGCCAGGACAAATGGGGCATCACCGTCACCGGAGCGCACGCCAACGCCAGCGGCAAGCCGATCCAGATGAGCGACTGGCGCGTCGCCGAGACCGAGCATGTGCTCGTCTACAGCAAGGGTGACGAAAAGGACCTGGCCCGCATCGCGCACAATCTCGAGAAGGAGCATTTCCTGCTCTCGATGCTGCTCAACCGCGTCGACCAGCCTGACGATACCGCCAAGCTCCGCGTCATGCTGATCGGTGACGAGACCGATTTCAAAGCGATGCATCTCACCAATCTGCGCTGGCAGCAGGGTCCGTACACCCAGGCTTTCCCGACACAGCGCTATTACGATCCGCGCGACGACGGCGCCGTGATGGCGGCTGCGCATACCGAAACCGAGATTCTGCTCAACCCCGGGCGTCCGCTCGCGATGGTCAACTGGACCGTGGTCAACCCCGTAACGGGGGAGGTGTCGAACGTTTTCGGCGGACCCAACGGCGCCGTTGCCGACGTCAAGGTCGAGAAGGTCGCGTTCAAGCTCTCGGCCGAAAGCCGGCTCTATGCCGGCTATGCCCAGCACTATCTGATGACCTATTTCCCCGCCGCTTATCCGCGCTGGTATCTCGACGGTTTCGGCGAGATCTTCGCGACGATGAGCGCCGATCAGGACGGCATGATCGAATATGGCCGCCCGCCCGAGGGGTTCCGTCAGATCACCGAATGGTCGGGCCGTTATCCGCTCAAGAGCGTGCTCGATGGCAGCTATCTGCGCGAGAATCACGGCTCGCCGCGCTGGACGCCCTACCAGGCATGGGCGCTGGCGCATCTGCTGTTCTTCTCCGAAGAATGGAAGGCGCCCCTGCACCGCTATCTCGCGGCCGTCGCGCGCGGCGCGAGCCCAGCGCAGGCGGCGCGCGCGCTTGGCGACACCGCCAAGCTGCAGGCCGCGCTTTCCGCCTATCAGGGCAGCAAGGTTCCATTCGAGCGAATGACCTATCCGCCCGATCGCGCCAACTCGCCGATCGTGCGCCGATTGACTGCGAGCGAAGCGGCGATCCTCAAGGGCCGGCTCGAGCTCGGCGCACGCGTCGAGATTCCGCCACCTCCGCCGCCGGGCGCCGATCCCGCCACTGCCGCCCGCATGACCGACGCGCGCAAGGACGCGCTCGCCGCACGCGATGATTGGTTGCAGCGGCTGCGCGGCAACGCCGAGCGGTTCCCGGACGAGCTGGCGCACCAGCTCCTGCTCGCCGAGGCCGAATGCCGCAGCGGCAACCACCAGGCGTGTGCGGTCGCTGCCGACCGCGCGCTCGCACTTTCTCCGGAGAATCCGAGCGCGCTGACGTGGAAGGGCACCGCGCTCGTCGGGCTGGCGGTCGCGGGCCCGGCGTCGGAGCGCGCGGCGAAGCTTCAGGAAGCGCGTGCCTTGATCGTCCGCGCCAACCGGGCGGACACCGAGGCGCCGCTTCCGCTGATCGCCTACTACCGCAGCTTCGCCGACGCCGGGGAAACGCCGCCGGACATCGCGGTGCTCGGGCTGGCCAAGGCCAGCGAGATCGTCCCCTCGGCGCCGACGGTCCGGCTGATGCTCGGGGAAGAGCTGGCGCGGCGCGGCGACAAGATCGACGCGCTCAAAGCGTTGCGTCCGATCGCCGACGGAGCCTATGACTTCGCCCGAAAAGACCAGGGCTGAGGCGGTGCTCGCATCGCTCGGACATTGAAGGGAAAGAGACGATGATACGCCTCCCGCGCCGTGCCCTGCTTGCCCTGCTGCCGCTGCTCGCCACCGCGCAGGCGGCGGCGCAATCGGCGCCTCCGCCGCCCAGCCAGGACAAATGGGGCATCACCGTCACCGGGTCACACGCCAACGGGAGCGGCAAACCGATCCAGATGAGCGATTGGCGCGTCGCCGAGACCGAGCATGTGCTCGTCTACGGCAAGGAGGAGGAACGCGTCACTCAGCTCGCACACAATCTCGAGAAGGAGCACTTCCTGCTCTCGATCCTGTTCAACCGCGTCGACGTGCCCGACGACACGATCAAGCTGCGCGTCGTGCTGATCGGCGACAGCGCCGATTTCGATTCGATGAAGCTCGGCAATTTGCGCTGGCAGCAGGGTCCGTATCCGCGCGCCTTCCCCGAGCAGCTCTACTACGACCCGCGCGATGACGGCGCGGTGCTCGCCACCACGCACACCGACCAGCGGATCATCCTCCAGCAATCGTCGGGCAAGCCCTCGAAGAAGGACCACGATCCCGACGCGATCGGCAACAACCTCGGCCCGACGCTGACCATGTCGACGCCCAACGCGCCGACCGATCCGAGCGGGTTCGACCGCACGCTGTTCACGACGAACGAAATCGCCTTCACCATGCCCGCCGAGGGCCGCGTCTACGCGAGCTACGCGCGGCACTACCTCCAGACCTATTTCCCCGCCGCCTATCCGCGCTGGTACCTCGACGGTTTCGGCGAGATCTTCGCGACGATGACCGCCAAGGACGACGGCAAGGTCGAATATGGGGCGGCGCCCGAGGGGTATCTCCAGCTGCTCAACTTCTATTCGAGCAACGGCTATCCGATCCGACACCTGCTCGACGGCGCCTATCTCCATCCTGACCGGACGCTGCCGCACTGGACGCCCTATCACGCCTGGGCGCTGGTCCACCTGCTGTTCTTCTCGGAGGAGTGGAAGAAGCCGCTCCACAACTATCTCGCCGCGGTCGCGCGCGGCGCGGACCCGCAACAGGCCGCCGCGGCACTCGGCGATATCTCGAAGCTTCAGCACGAGCTCGCCGGCTACCGGGGGCGCAAGGTGCCGTTCGAGCGGATGACCTACCCGCCCGATCGCGCTCAGCCACCGGTGGTGCGCAAGCTCACCGAGAATGAGGCGATCATCCTGCGCGGCAGGCTCGAACTCGGCGCGCGGGTCGATCTGCCTCCACCGCCGCCGCCCGGCGCCGATCCGGACACGATCGCGACGATGAACCAGGCGCGCCACGACGCAATCGCGCGGCGCGACGACTGGCTCCGCGACATGCGCGCCTCTGCGGCGAAATATCCGGGCGAACTCGCGCAGCAACTGCTCCTCACCGAGGCCGAATGCCGCACGGGCAATCACGCCGAATGCCTCGCCGCCGCCGATCGGGCGCTCGCGCTTTCGCCCGAGAATCCGAGTGCGCTGACGTGGAAGGGGATCGCGATGGTCCAGCTCGCCATCACCGGACCCGCCACCGACCGCCCGGCCAGGCTGGCGGAGGCGCGCGCGGTGATCGTCCGTGCCAATCGCGCCGACACCGAGGCGCCGCTGCCGCTGATCGCCTATTATCGCAGCTACGCCGACGCCGGCGAGCCTGCCCCGGATATCGCCGTGCTGGGGCTGATCAAGGCCAGCGAGACGGTGCCCTCGGCCCCTTCGATCCGGCTGATGCTGGGCGAGGAGCTGGCGCGCCGCGGCGATGCGGGCGACGCCGCCAAGGCGCTGCGTCCAGTCGCCGACGGAGCCTATGATTCGCCCGAAAAGGCCCAGGCGATCGCCGTGCTTGCGTCGCTTACGCACTGAAGGGAAGAGTTGACCATGCGCCTCGTTCGAGCGGTCGCCGCAGCAGCGCTTGCGCTCGCCCCCTTCACCGCTGAGGCGCAAACTCCCACGCAACCGACCCCGCCGCCGTCCAACCAGGACAAATGGGGCATCACCGTCACCGGCCAGCACGGCACGGGCGGCGCGCACCTCGAGCTGAGCGACTGGCACGTCGCCGAGACCGATCACATCGTCGTCTACGGCAAGGACGTCGATCGGCTGAAGCGGATCTCGCACAACCTCGAGAAGGAGCATTTCCTGCTCTCGGTGCTGTTCAACCGCGTCGACCAGCCCGACGACACCGCCAAGCTGCGCGTCATCATGATCGGCGACACGCCCGATTTCCAGGCGATGAAGCTCGTCAACCTGCGCTGGCAGCAGGGTCCCTACCCCGCCGCCTTCCCCACCGCGCGCTATTACGACCCGCGCGACGACGGCGCGGTGCTCGCGACCACTTACACCGACCAGAAGATCCTGCTCCAGCAGTCCTTCTACAGCCCGTCGTCGAACGACTTTCCGGTCAACCCTTCCAATTCGCTCAACACCGCCGCCACGCCCGACGCGTCCAACGGTGCTGCGGGCGCCTTCGACTGGTCGGTCATCCCGATCGGCGAAATCTCGTTTCCGATGACCGCCGAGGGCCGGCTCTACGCGAGCTACGCCCAGCATTTCCTGATGACCTATTTCCCCGCCGCCTATCCGCGCTGGTATCTCGAAGGCTTCGGCGAAATCTTCGCGACGCTCAAGGCCGACAAGGACGACGAGATCGAATACGGCGCGATGCCCGAGGGCTATCTCAGGGTCATGGACTGGTATTCCAGCCACGGCTATCCGATCCGCCGGCTGCTCGACGGCTCGTATCTCCGGATCGATCCCAAGCAGCCGCACTGGACGCCCTATCACGCCTGGGCTCTGGTCCATCTGCTGTTCTTCTCGGAGGCGTGGAAGACTCAGCTCCACAACTATCTCGCCGCTGCCGCGCGCGGCGCCAGCCCGGCCGAGCAGGCGGCGGCGCTGGGCGACGTGGCCAGGCTGCAGCACGAACTCGGGGGCTATCGCGGCCGCAAGGTGCCGTTCGAGCGGATGACCTATCCGGCGGATCGCGCCGCCCCGCCGGTGGTCCGCCAGCTCACCCACAACGAAGCGGTGATCCTGCGCGGGCGGCTCGAGCTCGGCGCGCGGGTGGAGATTCCGCCGCCGCCACCGCCCGGCGCCGACGCGGTCACGGCAAGGCGGATGGACGATGCCCGGCGCGAAGCGCTTGCCGCGCGCGACGCCTGGCTCCGGCAGCTGCGCAACAACGCCGCGGCCGCGCCCCAGGAGTTCGCGGCGCAGCTGCTGCTGGCCGAGGGCGAATGCCGCAGCGAGAATGACGCCGCGTGCCTTGCCGCCGCCGATCGTGCGCTTGCGCTCATGCCCGAAAGCTCGCCGGCGCTCGCGTGGAAGGGTATCGCGCTCGTCCACCTCGCCATCGCCGGACCCGCCGCCGATCGCGACACGAAGCTCGAGCAGGCGCGCGCGCTGATCGTCCGCGCCAACCGTTCCGATACCGAAGCGACGCTGCCGCTGATCGCTTATTACCGCAGCTTCGCGGACGCCGGGCAGGCCCCGCCTGACATCGCCGTGCTCGGGCTGGTCAAGGCCAGCGAGCGCGTGCCCTCCGCGCCGGCCACGCGGCTGCTGCTCGGCGAGGAGCTGGCGCGGCGCGGCGATGCCGAGGACGCCCGCAAGACGCTCCGCCCGGTCGCCGACGGACCGTTCGATTCGCCCGAGAAACCCCAGGCGCGGGCGGTGCTGGCGAGCATCGGCAAATAACCGTCCCGCTCTGGTCCCCGTATCCAAGGAACGCATTGCGCGGGTCGCGATCCTATGGTCTGAAAGCGCTGCCGGAAACCGGCTAACCGGAGGTGCCCGCGTGCGTTTTTCCCGTTCAATTCTGCCGGCGCTGCTGGCGCTCCTCCCGCTCCCCGCCCTCGCTCAGAACGGCGCAGCGCAAGACCAGGGCATCGTCGTCAGCGGCCAGAAGTCCGAGGGGATGAGCGCCTGGCATGTCGCCGAGAGCGACCATGTCGTCGTGTACAGCGACGGTTCGGTCGCCGAGCTCACCCGGATCACCCACAATCTCGAGCGGCTGCACTTCCTGCTCTCGGTCCTGCTCAACCGGGTCGACAAGCCCGACGACGCGCAGAAGCTTCACATCACGCTGATCGGCAACCCCGCCGAGTTCGATGCGATGGAGCTGCGCAACCTGCGCTCGCAGCAAGGCCCCTTCCTTCCGAACTTCAATCTCGAGCGCTATTACGACCCGCGCGAGGACGGCGCGGTGATGGCGAGCGGGCGTGCCGATCTGTCGGTCGAGATCGAGCGCAGCCAGCAAATCGACCTGACCAGCATCGGCAGCTTTTCGCAGGACCCGCAGAGCGGTCAGGTCACCAACTCGATGTTCTCGGCCGGCCAGTCGATCGAATCGGTCACCGGCGGCGGCTCCGCCGTGCCGATCACCGCCGAAAGCCGCATCTATGCCGGCTATGCGCAGCACTATCTGCTCACCTATCTGCCAGCCGCCTATCCGCGCTGGTACCTCGATGGGATGGGCGAGCTGTTCTCGACCATCCACGATCGGCCCGACGGCACGCTCGAATACGGTCAGATGCCCGAAGGTTACCGCAAGGTCATTGAGTGGCGGCCGAGCGTTTCGGTCAGGGACATCATTACCGGGCGCTACCTGACCGAGCCCGTCAACAAGACCGGCTGGAACCCGTTCCACGCCTGGGTGCTCACCCATTACCTCTTCTTCTCGGACAAGCGCCGCCCGCAATTGAGCCGCTACCTCGCCTCGATCGGCCGCGGCGCGACGATGGAGCAGGCGGCGACGGTGTTCGGCGACCTGGGCAAGCTCCAGGCCGAAGTCACTGCCTATGACAACGGCAAGCTGCCTTGGGTACGGATGACCTATCCGCCCGAGCGCGCGCGCGAACCCGTCGTCACCCAGCTGACCGATCGTCAGGCGGCGTTCCTCAAGGGTCGGATCGAGCTGGGCTCGCGGATCGAGATCCCGCCGCCGCCTGCGCCCGGAATGGATTCCGCCGCTGCCGATCAAGCCGCCAGATATCGCGCGCACGTGATCGCGGCGCACGACGCCTGGCTTGGCCGCCTGCGCGATCAGGCCGCGCATGCGACGACCAATCTCGAGGCGCAGCTCCTGCTCGCCGAGGCCGAATGCCGCAGCGGCAGCAACGACGGCTGCAGCACCGCCGCCGATGCCGCGCTCGCGATCGCGCCCAACGACAGCCGCGCGCTCGCGTGGAAGGGGATCGCGCTCGCCGGCAAGGCAATCGCGGGGCCCGAGACCGACCGCAAGGCAGGGCTGGCCGCGGCACGCGCGATGCTGGCCCGCGCGAACCGCGCCGACACCGAATCTTCGCTGCCGCTGCTCGGCTATTACCGCAGCTTCGCGGACGCCGGCGAGACCGCTCCGGACATCGCGGTGGAAGGACTGCTCAAGGCGGTGCAGAACGTTCCCGCGGCGCCCGGCCCGCGGCTGGTGCTCGGCCAGGAATTCGCGCGCGAAGGCCATCCCGACGCGGCGATCACCACGCTCCTGCCGGTAATCAACGGCGGCTACGATTCGCCGGAGAAACCCAAGGCACAGACGCTGGTGGCGGGGCTGCCGGCGAAGTGAGTTCTTACCAAAGGTAAACGGCCGGATCGGTGGAATCCCGAAATGGAAGCCGCCGCGCCGACCGGGCATTGTCGCCTGAGAGATCGGGGGCGGCCATGTATCGTCTGAATTTTGATGAGATGTCGGGGATTCTCGAGGTGACCGTGGTCGGATTCCTGTCGCCGGAGATCGGCGAGAGATTCGCCCGCGATTTCGAGATCGCGATCGTCGCTGCGCGGGCGCGCGACGGCGGCCTCAAGATGCTCATCGACGCGGCGCTGGGCACCGTGCTGATCCCCGAAGTCGCCCACCGAATGAAGCGCCTCGAGCAGGAATTCGTCGACCAGCCCTCAGATCGCGTGGCGGTCATCGTTGGCTCCAGCGCTCAGAAGCACCAGGTCCGCGACCTGTTCGACGCGAGCCGGACCCAGGCGTTCCTGTCGCCGCACGCCGCGCAAACCTGGCTGCTCGCCTATACCCCGCAGCCCGAGCCGGCCCGCGACTGGACTTGCCCGTGGCTCGGCGGGCTCTCCGCGACTGCCGCGAACGACTGCACCGCCCCCCCTCGCATTGACTTCTGCCCCGATCGCGCTATGTGCGCGCCTCCTCCTTCGGGAGGAAGCCGTCCGAGACAGTTGGTGACCGGGATCTGCCGGTCTTAATTTCCAGCCAAGACGGGGACAGATTTTTCACCGGCCTCCGTGCGCATGGAGAGTTCCGGGTCACGCCCAGGGTATTCTCTGGCCGCGACGATCATGCCCCTCGGACAATTTGAACCGAGCTCCCTTGCGGGGGCTCATACGAGGAGAATGGCATGGATCGTGCTCAAAAGGCCGAATTCGTCGCCGAACTGAACCGCACCTTCAACGAGGTCGGCGTGGTGGTCGTCACCCGCAACCTCGGCCTCACCGTGGCGCAATCCACGGTGCTGCGCACGAAGATGCGCGAGGCCGGCGCGAGCTACAAGGTCTCGAAGAACAAGCTTGCCAAGATCGCGCTCGATGGCACCGACTATCTCTCGCTGGGCGACATGCTCGTCGGGCCGGTCGGTCTCGCCACCTCGAACGATCCGGTCGCCGCCGCCAAGGTGGTGATCGATTTCGCCAAGACGAACGACAAGCTCGAGATCGTCGGCGGCGCAATGGGCAAGCAGGTGCTCGACGCGAACGGCGTCAAGGCGCTCGCTTCGCTTCCGTCGCTCAATGAGCTGCGGGCCAAGATCGTCGGGCTCATCGTTGCGCCCGCGACCAAGCTTGCGACCATCACCCAGGCACCGGCGGCGCAGCTCGCCCGCGTGCTTGCGGCGCACAGCGAAAAGCAGGCCGCCTGAGCGGCTTTCGAGATTTTTACCCCAATAACCTGATTTGACTGGAGTTTATCAAATGGCTGATCTGAACAAGCTGGTCGACGCTCTCTCCGAGCTGACCGTCCTCGAAGCCGCCGAGCTCTCGAAGCTTCTCGAAGAGAAGTGGGGCGTTTCGGCCGCCGCCGCGGTTGCGGCGGCGCCTGCCGCCGGTGGCGCCGGTGGCGCCGCTGCCCCGGCTGCCGAAGAGCAGACCGAGTTCGACGTGATCCTCACCGGCGACGGTGGCAAGAAGATCAACGTCATCAAGGAAGTCCGCGCCATCACCCAGCTCGGCCTGACCGAGGCGAAGGCTCTCGTCGAGAGCGCGCCGAAGGCCGTCAAGGAAGGCGTGAACAAGGACGAGGCCGAGAAGCTGAAGAAGCAGCTCGAGGAAGCCGGCGCGACCGTCGAGATCAAGTAACTCGACTTCCGACAGGAACAACGAAAGGGCGGTCCGGCAACGGGCCGCCCTTTTCGCATGCGCCCGATGCCGATTATTTTGCCAGGCAGGGAATTGGCGCGTTGAGCCAATCCACATCGTCTCCGAATGGCAGGACGCGCGATGCCTTCAGGACGTCGCGCGCGCGTTCCTCCGAGATGCTCGACATCGCGTTGTCGAAGGCGGGAATCGCTCGATTGAGGATCTGCGCCTCCTCGAGCGACGCCTCCGGCTCGTAACTCTGCCGGCTCATCACGGTGCGGACCACGTTTCCGCTGAAGCCCGACGCGCGCCAATAGACGGCGCCGCCAAGTCGCAGGTTCATGGGAGCGGCGCGCAGCGACCAAGTAAGGTTGTTCTCCGCCTTCGGAAGCCGAATCGTTGTCGCCCAGCACCGAAAGCGCGGGTATTCGAGCGCCCAGGGAGCCGCCTGATCCTGGTCCGCGGGCCGGCGGAGGGCGTCGGGGGCAAAAAAGCCCGCCCCCAGGAGGGTCAGGCTGCGACCGGCACGGGCATCCCCCGTCCAGCCCGGATTGCCCCTCCCGATCACCCCAAGCGTAATGGCCCTGCGCCGTTCGTCGTAGCTCCAGGTGACCTTGTCGGGCGTGAGCCAGTCGACCTGCTGACGCCAGTAGCTCTTGAGGCCGCGGTCGGCGTCGTCGGCGGAAAGCCCGGCCAATCGGGTCCGAAGCGCGAATGCGTCATCGCCGCGAAGGATGGTCTGCATCGAGACGTGCGCGTCCTGGTCGAGGCCGGCGGTCGCGTCGATGTCGACAAGACCGATATATTGCGGCTTGTCGCTGCCGCGCGGCGCGATCTTCTCGAGCTCCGAACCCTCGGGATCCAGCGGCAGCGCCCAGCGGAATGGCAACGGAAGATTGTCGAGATAGCTGTCGCCCGCGCGGGTGCCGTCGAGCCACTCGACCTTCCCCGCGACGACGGCCCGGACGACCGCGTGATCGAATACGCGGGGACTCGGCAACCGCTGGTCCATCCCGTCGCCGCCGTTCGAATTGACGAGCGCCGGCTGAGCCTCGATTCCCAATTCGCGCAGCAACGCGACGAGCAGGACGGTCTTCGCCTTGCAGTCGCCGAAGCGACGCTTCCAGGTCTCCTCGACGCCGGCCGGAACGTAGTTGCCGCCGTCGAGACCGACATAGACATAGCGGATGCGGTCCTGGACCAGCTTCAGGGCGGCCTCCGCGCGCTCGACCGGATCGCTCGTCCGGGCCGCAATCGCCGCCGCCTCGGCTTTGACGGGCGAGCCGGGAGCAAGCTCCTCCGCCCGCTCGAATAACGGCGCCATCAGGTGCGAGATGCCCGCCCAACCGCCGAAATCGGAGTATTCGATCAAGCGGCGCGTATTGTACCGCGCGGGCGCGCCTTCGGTGGGAATCGCGCCCTTTGGATCGGTCATCGTGACCTCGAGGACATTCTCGTCATTGCCGGAAACCGGTCGCGGCAGCGCCAGATCCGCGCTGGCCTGCAGTTCGACCTTTCGTCCAAGCGGCCAGACCAGCCGAAACCGGAACGCGCCGGGACTCCCCATGATCGGCATCTGCATCGTTTCGGCAACGTGGCCGTCGAACGTAACCACCCGGCGCCGAAGGGTAACCGCGAAGTCGATTTCATCGCCCACCTGCAGTCCCGGCACTTGCAGCGTCGCGGTGCGCTGCCCGTTCAGCATCGACTGTTCGAGTTGCTCCTCCCGCTGAAGCACCGTGAATTTGGTCGATGCGAGAACATCGGTGACGTTGCCATCGCGGACGACACGAAGATAATGGATCGTGATCGGCCCTTCGTCGGGCTGCCATGTCACGGTGACGTTGCCCGCCGACAGAGCCTCGGGCTTCGCGATCTTGACGCGATACGCGGTGTAGACGTCCTCGGTGCCGTCGGAACCGACGTGAACCTGATTGTCGAAATACCCGATCTGAAGCGGAACGTCCGCGCCTGTCGCACCTCCGCTTGCCGCCGGCGGCGCGAGAACCCACGCGCCCGGCGCCTCGTACACAATCGCGTCATTCGAAGGCGCGGCGATCGCGGGCAGGGCGGCGGCAAGAAGCACGCCAGCGACAAAAAATCGATGCATGCTCAACAGAATACCCCCGGATTGCCCTTGCGCATGCTGTTGCGGATACCCGGCCAAGGCAAGAGGCTGGCTCGGATATTCGCGTTCAATCCGATCGGCCGCCACCCGCGGCCGGCCCCGTTCGAGGCGCATATCGAGTGGCTGCCAGCCCCGGCTGGCGGCGGTGGCCGCGGTCGAGCCAGATCGGGCCGAGCTTCTCGCCCTGCCCCGCGGTGCCGACCATGAAGTCGCTGCCCTGCTTGCGCACGCTGAGCCCGCTTCGCCAGCGCAGATCGATCAGCAGCATCGGCATGAACATTGTGCGATCGCCCAGCGTCACGACCTGGAACAGCTCGCGCGGGAGCGTCAGCCGGCCCGGGATACGTCCGCCTGCGCCAGGCGGGACGTCGACCGGTGGCCCGGCGAGCGCGGCCTGAGGGCCGTCGTGAAAGCGCGCGATCATCGCATCCTGCGCGGGGTTGGCGCTAATCAGCGCCATCGACACCCGCATCCCTTCGGCAAGCGCCCCACTGGCGTTGAGGAGCACCATCTCAAACTCGAGCAGCGCCCCTTCCTCGACCAGATCCAGGTGCATCGGATGGATCTCGATCGAGATCGGATCGGGCAACGGATCGTGGCGCGGCGCGACGGGAGCCGGAGCGCGCGCAGGCGCGGGCCGCGGCATGGGAGGCGGTGGCGGCGCGGCAGTCCCGGGCGGCATCTCAGGAACGGCCTTCCCGCCCCCCGCGCGCCGGCGGCGTAGCCAGAACAGCGCTCCGGTCAGGGCGAGCGCCCCGGCCGCGCCGAGTGCGACCCACCACATCGGGCTGGTCGCCGCGGGCTGTGGCGCGGGAGACGCGATGGGCACCGGCGTTCCAACGGGTACCGGCGGGAAGGTCGGCACGGGCGTGACGGTAACGGTCGCGACCGGCGCCGGAGCGCCGGTCGGCGTGGGCGTCGGCGGGGACGGTCTCGCCGCGTTCGTTGGAGTCGGAGTGGGTCGCGTCCGGAGTGCCGGTGTCGGCGTCGGGCGCGGCGCGCTCGCGGTCGCCGTCGCCGTCGCCGTCGCCGTCGGCGTGGGTGCCGGGCGCGGAGTCGGCGTCGGCGTTGCCAGCGTGGGATGCGAGGGCGTGAGGCTGAAATGCTCGGCGCCCGGCAGGGTGACGATCACCGGCGGAGGCAACGGCGCATGGCTGGGCGCCGGCGTGGGCGACGGAGTCGACTGTTGCGCCTGCGCGACGGGCGCGCCGAACGCCGCCACGGCCGCGCCCAGCATCACCCCGATCCGATGGCTCCACCTCCTCACCCGCGCCGAACTAGGAATCGCAAGATGAACCGCGGCTGCACGCGATTGCTCCTCCGCCCCGCCTGATCTAGAGGCCGCCCGAGGGGAGGACGGCGTGTGACCAGCGAGCAACCGGGCGCGCGCCTCGGCTATATTCCCGCGATCGATGGGCTCCGCGCGGTCGCTGTGCTGTCGGTGATCGTCTATCATCTCTGGCCCGCCGCCTTGCCCGGCGGGTTCACCGGTGTCGATATCTTCTTTGTGATTTCGGGCTTCGTGGTGACCGGATCGGCGTTGGGAAAGCACTTCGAGACCCGCCGGAGCCTGCTCGGCTGGTTTTATGCGCGCCGCCTGATGCGGATCATGCCGGCGCTGATCGTGATGCTACTCGTCACCGTCGTGGCGACACAGCTCTTCATTCCGCCGGCATGGTTGAGCAACGCGCTGCCGCAAACCGCGGCCTCCGCGTTCGTCGGACTCAGCAACGTCGTACTCGCGACCAAATCCGATACCTATTTCGGCCCGCAGGCCGGCTACAATCCGTTCACCCACACCTGGTCGCTAGGGGTCGAGGAGCAATTCTACCTCGCCTTTCCCTTCATCCTCTATTGGCATCAGCGCGTGGCATCGAGCGGGCGCGCGGTACGGCTGGTGGCGTGGCTGTCGGCGGCGTCGGCGGCCCTGTACGTGGGGCTTGGCCTGCTTGCCCCTAAGCTCGCCTTCTACCTCATCGTCACGCGCTTCTGGGAACTGGGGGCCGGCATGCTGCTGTGCCTGACGCTCGACGTCTGGCGGCCCCGGCTCGCGGCGCTGTCTCCCGCGCGGCGCGGCATCCTGACCGCGGGATCGTTGCTGCTGGTCGCGCTGGGGCTGGCCTCCCGGGGTAGTCTTTTCGGCATGATGCACGTCCCGCTCCCGGTGCTGGGCACCGTCGGCGTGATCGCGCTGATCCTGACCGACGAAGCGGGCGTGCTGGCGCGGGTCCTGGCGAGCCGTCCGATGGTGACGATCGGGCGGCTCTCCTACTCGCTCTATCTGTGGCACTGGCCGGTGTTCGTCCTGTTCCACTGGACCGTGGGTCTCGACACCTGGCCGCTGGCAGTGGCGGCGCTGGCGATCGCCGCCCTGCTCGCGACCTTGTCATATCGTCTGGTCGAAAAGCCGTTGCGTCGCAGCCCCCGGATCGCGGCATGGCCCCGGCGGCGAGTCGTGGGAAGCGTTGCGGCCGCCGCGCTGGCCTCGGCGGCGCTTACGATTGCCGCGTTCGTCTTCCAGCCCTGGCTGTCGCTCAGCGTCACGCGCGATCACCTCGCGTGGTATGCGGAATCCGGTCGCGCGCTGGACCCGGCGAACACGCGTTGCACGGTCGTTCGCAGCGCGAATTGGTTCCACGGGGGGACGCGGTCCATGACCGAAACGCGCGACTGTACGATGAAGTCCCAGGACATCCGTATCTTCGCGCCCGCCAACTCGCACGGTTCCGCGCTCCATCCCGCGCTCGATCAACTTGCCGCCGAGCGCGGCCTTTCAGTCTACAGCTATTTCCGCAGCGGATGCCCCTATCTGCCGCTGATCCACCCGATGCGCTGGAACCGGGGGTGCGAGACCTATTTCGCCGCGATCCTCGCCGACCTCCGCGCTCTCGCGCGGCCAGGCGACATCGTGTTCCTCCCGGGACTGCGCGTCACGCGCCTTGCCAACCAATTCGAGAACGACCCGGCGGTGCTCAACTGGCATGGCGACAGGGTGTCCCCCGAGGCAGTCGCCGAAGCGCGCGCGTTGCTCGATCAGTTCGCCGCGCTGCACCTGCGCGTCGTGCTCGAAGCCCCCGAGCCGGTGTTTCCCAGCCCGCCGTTTCGCTGTTCGGACTGGTTCAACCGCAACAATCCCGTCTGCCGCCCGGGGTTGACCGTTTCACGCAGATCGCTGCTCAGCCGACGAAGCAACGCACTGCAAGCGGAATACGCGCTCGCCGCCGGCCACCCGGAAATCACGGTCTGGGACCCCTTCCCAATCCTGTGCGCCGCCGATCCGTGCTCGCCCTTTCAGGACGGCCGTCCTCTGTTCTTCGACGGCGACCATCTGAGCGGGCACGGCAACGAAATGATCTACCCCAGCCTGCGCGCGGTACTCCTCAGCGCAGCGACCAGCCCGGTACGGTGACCGCCGCTTCGTCGACCGGCACCACTGGCAGCCACACGGTGCTCGGCGTGGTGCCGCCGCGCTCGATCGTGATGGTCGCCTTCTTGTAGTCCTCCTTCTTCGCGAAGAAGATGTTGGGGACATAGGTCTGCGGGTTGCGGTCGTAGAGCGGGAACAGGCTCGACTGGACCTGCACCATGATCCGGTGGCCGGGCTGGAACACGTGGTTCACCTGCGGCAGGCGGAACTTGTATTCCTGCACCTTGCCCGCCGGGATCGGCGACGGATCCGAGAAGCTCCTGCGATAGCGGCCGCGGAAGATGTCGAGGCTGATCGAGAGCTGGTAGCCGCCCATCGGCTTGTTGCTCGCGACCTCGTCCGGATAGACGTCGATCACCTTGACGACGAAATCGCCGTCGGTGCCCGTGGTCTTGGCGAACAGATCGGCGATCGGCGCGCCCGAGACCCGGACGGCGTGATCGAGCACCGGCGATTCATAGCTCAGCACGTCGGGCCGCCCGTCGACAGCGCGTTGGTCGCTCAGCAGCCAGCTCGTCCAGCGCCCGTCGCCGAAGTTCACCGGGCGCGGCAGGTGCGGCACCGGCTTGGCGGGATCCGAGACATAGCTGTCCTCGCCCGCCGCGGGCTTGTCGAAGCCGAGCCCCAAATCGCCTTGGAGGTAGATCGGCGTCAGCGGATTGGGACAGCCGTCTGCGCAGGCGATCGGCCATTTGGTGAAGCGGTCCCAGTGGTTCTCGCCCGAATTGTAGATCGTCGCCTGCGCGGGGGTGAAGGGTGGCGCGCCATCCTTGAGATAGGCGTTGAAGAAGGGGAGCAATATGTCGCGGCGCGCCTGGAGCGCGGTATCGCCCTCGAAGCTTAGCGGACCGAGTGTCGATCCGTTGTAGTTGAAGCCCGAATGGCGCCACGGGCCGATCAGCAGGAAGTTGTTGCCGGCGTGCCCGGCCTTCTCGAGCGCCTCGAAGCTGTGGGTGGCGCCGTACATGTCCTCCTGGTCCCACAGGCCCTGCTCCCACAGCGTGGGGACGTTCGAGGGATTGGCGGCGAGCAATTTGTCGAGCGCCTGGCCCTGCCAGAAGGCGTCATAGGCCGGGTGCGCCGACATGCGGTTCCACGCCGGCAGCTGGTCGAATCCCGATTGCTTTGCCCAGTCGCCCGCCGAGCCGACGCGGCGGAAGGTATCATAGTCGTCCCACGCCGGGCGCGGCGGCTCGCTGCCCCTGCCCTTGTAGCCGGTCTGGCCCGCGATCCAGCCGATGTTGGCGAGGCGGAACGCGCCGTAGTGGAACCAGTCGTCGCCCATCCAGCCATCGACCATCGGGCTCTCGGGCGCCGCGACCTTCAACGCCGGATGCGGCGCAAGCAGCGCCATCACTACGGTGAAGCCCTCGTACGACGAGCCGAGCATGCCGACCTTGCCGTTCGATTCGGGCAGGTTGGCCTTGTTCACCAGCCAGTCGATCGTGTCGTAGGCATCGGTGGTGTGATCGACCTTGGTCGGGTTGAGCGGGCCCACCGGCGGGCGCGTGACGATATAGTCGCCCTCCGAGCCGTACTTGCCGCGGATGTCCTGGAACACGCGGATATAGCCGTTCTTGACGAACAGCTCGTCGCCCTCGGGCAGCGCGGAGAGCATGTTCGGGCTCTCGGTGCGCACCACGCGGCCCGAGGCATTGTAGGGCGTGCGCGTGAGCAGGATCGGCGCGTTCACCGCGCCCTTGGGAATGACGATGACGGTGTGGAGCTTCACCCCGTCGCGCATCGGAATCATCACCTCGCGCTTGACGTAGTCGTAATCGGCGGTGGGCGGGGTGAAGTGAGCGGGGACATCGCCCCCTGGGGGCATGTCCTGCGCGAGCGTTGGGCTGGCGATGACGGTGGCGGCGCAAGCGAGCAGGATCAGCTTGGTTTTCATGTTGGGGCGACTCCGAGACCTGAATGGGCCGGGTGATAAGATCACGCGGACCGCGCGGCAAACGGTTCGTCGCATCGGAAACCAGTCGGAAACCAAAAAAGAAGCCCGCCCTCCTCTCGGAGAGCGGGCCCCAGTGCTCACGAAATCAAGCGCGTTCGAGCAGTTCGTCGAGCTCGGCTTCGACATCCTCGTAAATGCCCGCGCGCGAGGTGCCGATCCCACCCAGCCCCTCGACACCGGGCCGGCCGATGCGGAACGCGGCGGACGTGCGGCCCTCGGTGCCGTCGGGCAGCTTGTAGCGAGCGTCGGCGACGACCACCGGGTTGAAGACCCGGCCGAGGTCGCCCTTGGGCACCGCCAGCGTCGCATCGATGCGAGTACCTTCACCGGCTTCGATCGTGACCGGCGGCACGTCCTTGTCCTTGCTGTGCTCAGTCAGCAGCTGATCCATGTCGCTCCCCTCGGGATCGGCAAGCATGAAGGTCGAGATGCGGACGTTCTTGGCGGGCATGTCGCCGGCGTTGCCCACGGTCAGCTCGATCTCGACCATCGCCTCCTCCTCGCTGGTGCCGGCCCGAATCGGACGCATGCCGAACTCGATCCACGGGCGATGACCCTCGGCCTGCGCGCCGCCGGTCACGCCGGCGAGATCCGCGGCAGTTGCGTCGGCGACCGCGGCGTCGGTAGCGATGGGCTCATTGGCAGGCACCTCACGCACCGACAATTCTTGCGCAGGTTCGGGCTCGATCGCCGGCGGGATGGTGTCGACGAGAGGCAGCATCTCGGGCTCAGCCACCGGATCGCGGCCCGCCAGAATGAGCGGCTCGGCCTCGGCGGGCTCGCCGCCCACTGGCTCATAGGCCTCGACGAACGGCTCGTATTCGGTGCGGCGGCGGCGAAGCAGCAGCGCGATCGCGCCGAGCACGAGGATCGCTCCGCCCAGCAGCCACGGCCAGATCACGCCGGCGGTGCGAGTGGCGGGCGCGGGCGCGGGCGCAGTTGCTGGTGCGGTCTGGGCTTCGGGCGCGGGCGCGGCGGCCTGGGGAGCGACCGGCACCGGCGGCGCGACTTCGGGCGCGGGCGCGGCGGCAGGTGCCGGAGCGGGGGCCCGGGCGGGTGCCGAAGCCTCCGCGGGCGTGGCGGGGCGGCTGGTCCGGGTCGTGGTGTGGGTTACGGTACGTGCGGTGCGGGTCGTCGCGGCGCGGGGAGCGGAGCTCGGCTGGAACGCGGGCACTTCAACCTGGGGCGGCGGGGTTTGCGCCTGAGCCGGCGGCGGCACGCTGATCGTTGCCGCGGGCGGCGGAGTCGGCGCGGGCGCCACCAGGATCGGTGGCGGCGCCACGCTTTGCTGCGGCGCCGGCGTGTCCTGCGCGAAGGCGGGGGTTGATAGGAGCGCGGCACCGATAAACAGCGCGGCGCGGGGGCTAAGCAATACGGGCTTCTTCATCATAACGGAGGTACAATGGTTGGAACCCTGGTTATGCTCCGATGCCGTGCGACGGGACGAGCCGGCCGGGCGCCAAAGTGAATTGCGCGCTTTTTGTCGATCGATTACTTGTTCGCGACGATCGGAGGACTTTATGCGTCGCTTCGTTGCCATTTGCTTGATCGCGGTCTTCGCCGCATCTCCCGCGCCCGCCCCCGCCCAGAAACGCGAAATCCAGACGAGCTGGGGCAAGGCCGGCGTCTCGTTCGATCAATATCGCACCAATTCGATCGAATGCGGAAGCCAGGGCTATTATCTCGACATTTCGAAAACGGAGGACGCGCGTGCCTTCGTCCGCGGGTCGCGGGAACTCGATCAGGTCGTCACCGACGTCGCCGAGCCCGGCAATCCCTACGCCTCGGTCTGGACCAACCTCTATTCGCTCAACACGGCGAACAATTCGCAGCGCATCGTCAACGGCGTGCGCCCGGAGAAACGGATGGCGCACCTCGGCGGGATCATGCTGGAAAAAATCGAGCAGTGCCTCGCCACGCGCGGCTATCGCAAGTTCGCGCTCACCACGGAGCAGCGTCACCGCCTCGCGCACCTGCCGATCGGCAAGCCCGAGCGGCACGCCTATCTGTACTCGCTGGCGAGCGATCCGGCGGTGTTGCAAGCGCAGGCGATCTGAACGCGCACCTCGATTTATCGGTCTCGCCGCCCTGAGCGCGTCATTGCGCGAGGCGGTTGACCAAATCCAACACGCTACCTATATGCGCTGCACACCACAGCTCCGGGAAATGATGCGCCGTCGCGCAGCGCATCGATCGAATTGGGGCTGAGGTTTCATAAGGACGCTGAGAGCTGCCGAAACCCTTGGAGGGAGTCGCGCGGCTTTTTCGCGTCCTTTGCTGCGTCCCGGCCCCGGGAAGGGGCACCGGTTTACGGCTGACGAGGCAAGAGATCACATGGCGACCAAGGCAATCCAGGGCTCGGGCGGCACGCTCAAGCGCCGCATCCGCAAGGTGTTCGGCAACATCCACGAAGTGGTGCAGATGCCGAACCTGATCGAGGTTCAGCGCGAATCCTACGAGCAGTTCCTCCGCAGCGATCCCTCGATCGGCTATGTCTCGGGTCTCGAGAAGACGCTTCGCAGCGTGTTTCCGATCCGCGATTTCGCCGGCACCGCCGAACTCGACTTCGTCAACTACGAGCTCGAGCCGCCGAAGTTCGACACCGACGAGTGCCGCCAGCGCGGCATCACCTATGCGGCGCCGATGCGCGTCACGCTGCGCCTCATCGTGTTCGAGGTCGATCCCGATACCGAAGCTCGCTCGGTCCTCGATATCAAGGAGCAGGACGTCTACATGGGCGACATGCCCCTGATGACGGGCAACGGCACCTTCATCATCAACGGCACCGAGCGCGTGATCGTCAGCCAGATGCACCGTTCGCCCGGCGTGCTGTTCGACCATGACCGCGGCAAGAACTCACGCCAGCGGCAAGTATCTGTTCGCGGCGCGCGTGATTCCGTATCGCGGCTCGTGGCTCGATTTCGAGTTCGACGCCAAGGACATCGTCAACGTCCGCATCGATCGCAAGCGCAAGCTGCCGGTGACGACGCTCCTCTACGCGCTCAACATGAACGGCGAGGACATCCTCAACTATTTCTACGGCCGCGTGGTCTATGTGCGCGGTTCGGGCGGATGGCAGGTGCCGTTCGTCGTCGAGAACTGGCGCGGCCAGAAGCCGATGTTCGACATCGTCGATGCCAAGTCGGGCGAAGTGATCTTCCCCGCGGGCCAGAAGATTTCGCCCCGCGCCGCCAACAAGGCTCAGAAGGACGGCCTCACCGACCTGCTGATCCCGACCGAGGAAATCTTCGGCCGCTATTCGGCATACGACCTGATCAACGAGAAAACCGGCGAAATCTATATCGAGGCGGGCGAGGAAGTTTCGGCCGAGAACCTCGAGAAGCTCGACAAGGCGGGCATCGATCGCATCGAGCTGCTCGACATCGATCACGTCACCACTGGTCCCTGGATCCGCAACACCCTCGCGGTCGACAAGGCGCAGGAGCGCGAGCAGGCGCTTTCCGACATCTACCGCGTCATGCGCCCCGGCGAGCCGCCGACGCTCGAGACCGCGAAGTCGCTGTTCGGCGGGCTGTTCTTCGATCCCGAGCGCTATGACCTCTCGGCCGTCGGTCGCGTGAAGCTCAACATGCGCCTCGAGCTCGATGCGCCCGACACGATGACGACGCTTCGCCGCGAGGACATCCTGGCGGTGATCAAGACCTTGGTCGACCTCAAGGACGGCAAGGGCGAGGTCGACGACATCGACAACCTCGGCAACCGCCGCGTGCGTTCGGTCGGCGAGTTGCTGGAGAACCAGTATCGCGTCGGCCTGCTGCGCATGGAGCGCGCCGTGAAGGAGCGCATGTCGTCGGTCGACGTCTCGACCGTGATGCCCAACGACCTGATCAACGCCAAGCCCGCGGTCGCCGCGGTGCGCGAGTTCTTCGGCTCGTCGCAGCTCTCGCAGTTCATGGACCAGACCAACCCACTCTCCGAGGTGACGCACAAGCGCCGCGTCTCGGCGCTCGGGCCGGGCGGCCTCACGCGTGAGCGCGCGGGCTTCGAAGTCCGCGACGTCCATCCGACGCACTATGGCCGCATCTGCCCGATCGAGACGCCCGAAGGCCCGAACATCGGCCTGATCAACAGCCTCGCCACCTTCAGCCGAGTCAACAAGTACGGCTTCATCGAGACGCCGTACCGCCGCGTGGTCGATCACAAGGTGACCGACGACGTCGTCTATCTGTCGGCGATGGAGGAGGCCAAGCACACGATCGCGCAGGCCAACGCCGATCTCGACAAGGACGGCCGCTTCCAGGAGGAGCTGGTCTCCTCGCGCCAGGCGGGCGAGTTCCTGATGGCGATCCCCGACACGATCACGCTGATGGACGTGAGCCCCAAGCAGCTCGTCTCGGTCGCGGCCTCGCTGATCCCGTTCCTCGAGAACGACGACGCCAACCGCGCGCTGATGGGCTCGAACATGCAGCGCCAGGCGGTTCCGCTCGTCCGCGCAGAAGCGCCGTTCGTCGGCACCGGCATGGAAGAGACGGTCGCCCGCGATTCGGGTGCGGCGATCGCGGCGCGCCGCTCGGGCATCATCGACCAGGTCGACGCGACTCGCATCGTCATCCGCGCCACCGGTGACGTCGATGCGGGCGAGAGCGGCGTCGACATCTACACGCTGATGAAGTTCCAGCGCTCGAACCAGAACACCTGCATCAACCAGCGTCCGCTGGTGAAGGTGGGTGACGTGGTCAAGGCCGGCGACACGATCGCCGACGGCCCGTCGACCGAGTTCGGCGAGCTCGCGCTCGGCCGCAACGCGCTCGTCGCGTTCATGCCGTGGAACGGCTACAACTACGAGGATTCGATCCTCATCAGCGAGCGCATCGTCAAGGACGACGTCTTCACCTCGATCCACATCGAGGAGTTCGAGGTCATGGCCCGCGACACCAAGCTCGGGCCGGAAGACATCACCCGCGACATCCCCAACGTCGGCGAGGAAGCGCTGCGCAACCTCGACGAGGCGGGCATCGTCTACATCGGCGCCGAAGTGGAGCCGGGCGACATCCTGTGCGGCAAGATTACGCCGAAGGGCGAATCGCCGATGACCCCGGAGGAAAAACTCCTCCGCGCGATCTTCGGCGAGAAGGCCTCGGACGTGCGTGATACGTCGCTGCGGCTGCCCCCGGGCGTCAGCGGCACGGTGGTCGAGGTCCGGGTGTTCAACCGCCACGGCATCGACAAGGACGAGCGCGCGATGGCGATCGAGCGCGAGGAAATCGAGCGCCTGAAGAAGGACTCGGACGACGAGCGTAACATCCTCAACCGCGCCACCTGGTCGCGGCTCAAGGAAATGCTGATCGGCCAGACCGCCACTGCAACGCCGAAGGGCCTCAAGAAGGGCGCGGTCATCGACGCCGACCTGCTCGACTCGGTCGACCGCCACGAGTGGTGGAAGTTCGCGGTCGCCGACGACAAGGCGCAGAGCGACCTCGAGGCCGTCCGCGCGCAATATGACGAGGCGATCAAGCGGATCATGGACAAGTTCCACGACCGCCGCGAGAAGCTCGAGCGCGGCGACGAGCTGCCCCCGGGCGTGCTCAAGATGGTCAAGGTGTTCGTCGCGGTGAAGCGCAAGCTGCAGCCGGGCGACAAGATGGCCGGCCGCCACGGCAACAAGGGCGTCATCTCGCGAATCCTGCCTGCCGAGGACATGCCGTTCCTCGCCGACGGGACACCGGTCGATCTGGTGCTCAACCCGCTGGGCGTGCCGTCGCGCATGAACGTCGGGCAGATCTTCGAGACTCACCTGGGCTGGGCCGCGCGCGGCTTGGGCCGGCAGATCTCGGACGCGCTCGAGGCGTGGCGCGAAGCCAATCCCGACGCCAAGGGCGGTCAGATGCCCGAAGCAGTCAAGGATCGGCTCAAGACCGTCTATGGCGAGCAGTATCACGGCGAGATCGACGCGCGTTCGGCCGAGCAGATCGTCGAACTGGCGGAGAACCTGCGCGGCGGCGTGCCGATGGCAACTCCGGTGTTCGACGGCGCGCGCGAAGCGGACGTGTCCGCGATGCTCGCGCTGGCGGGGCTCGATACCTCGGGCCAGGTCGACCTGTTCGACGGGCGCACCGGCGACACGTTCGATCGCAAGGTGACCGTGGGCTACATCTACATGCTCAAGCTCCACCACCTCGTCGACGACAAGATCCACGCGCGTTCGATCGGGCCGTACAGCCTCGTCACCCAGCAGCCGCTGGGCGGCAAGGCTCAGTTCGGCGGCCAGCGCTTCGGCGAGATGGAGGTGTGGGCGCTCCAGGCGTACGGCGCCGCCTATACGCTGCAGGAGATGCTGACGGTGAAGTCCGACGACGTCGTCGGCCGCACCAAGGTCTACGAAGCGATCGTCAAGGGCGACGACACCTTCGAGGCCGGCATTCCCGAGAGCTTCAACGTGCTCGTCAAGGAAATGCGCTCGCTGGGGCTGAACGTCGAGCTGAAGAGCATCGACACGTTCGACTCCGACGGCGTGCTGATCGCGGCGGAATAAGGAAACGAGGAACGAGGAATGAGGGGGAAGACGGAGGGGAGGCAGCGCTGATTCCGACCATTTGGGTCGCGCTGGTCGTCTACGAACTCCTCAATCTGCTGACGGGAATCTGGACGGGCGATGGTTGGAAGATTGCCCAATACGGAACGACCCTGACGCTGCTCCTCGCCCTCGCCTTCCTCTCGCGCCGCGCCCGAAACTGAATTTACCCTCTAGAGGGACGATAGAAATGAACGAACTGACCAACTTCGCGAACCCGGTGGCCAAGCCGGAGACCTTCGACCAGATCCAGATCGGCATCGCGTCCCCGGACCGCATCCGTTCGTGGTCGTTCGGCGAGATCAAGAAGCCCGAGACGATCAACTACCGCACGTTCAAGCCCGAGCGGGACGGCCTGTTCTGCGCGCGCATCTTCGGCCCGATCAAGGACTACGAGTGCCTGTGCGGCAAGTACAAGCGCATGAAGTACAAGGGCATCGTCTGCGAGAAGTGCGGCGTCGAGGTCACCGTCTCGAAGGTCCGCCGCGAGCGGATGGGCCATATCGAGCTCGCCGCCCCGGTCGCGCACATCTGGTTCCTCAAGTCGCTGCCGTCGCGCATCGGCCTGCTGCTCGACATGCAGCTCAAGCAACTCGAGCGCGTGCTCTATTTCGAGAGCTACATCGTCACCGAGCCTGGCCTCACTCCGCTCGAGAAGTATCAGCTTCTCACCGAGGACGAGCTGCTCAGCGCGCAGGATGAATATGGCGAGGACGCCTTCACCGCCGGGATCGGCGCCGAGGCGGTCAAGATCATGCTCATGGACCTCGATCTCGAGGGCGAGCGCAAGGATCTGATGGACGAGCTCGCGGTCACCAAGTCCGAGCTCAAGCCCAAGAAGATCATCAAGCGCCTCAAGGTCGTCGAGAGCTTCATCGATTCGGGCAACCGCCCCGAGTGGATGATCCTCGACGTGATCCCGGTCATCCCGCCCGAGCTGCGCCCGCTGGTGCCGCTGGACGGCGGCCGCTTCGCTACGTCCGACCTCAACGACCTGTATCGCCGCGTGATCAACCGCAACAACCGCCTCAAGCGGCTGATGGAACTGCGCGCGCCGGACATCATCGTCCGCAACGAAAAGCGCATGCTGCAGGAAGCCGTCGACGCGCTGTTCGACAACGGCCGCCGCGGCCGCACGATCACGGGTGCCAACAAGCGTCCGCTCAAGTCGCTGTCCGACATGCTCAAGGGCAAGCAGGGCCGCTTCCGCCAGAATCTGCTCGGCAAGCGCGTCGACTATTCGGGCCGCTCGGTCATCGTCACCGGTCCGGAGCTCAAGCTGCACCAGTGCGGCCTGCCGAAGAAGATGGCGCTCGAGCTGTTCAAGCCCTTCATCTACGCCCGCCTCGACGCCAAGGGGCTGAGCATGACGCTCAAGCAGGCCAAGAAGTGGGTCGAGAAGGAGCGCAAGGAAGTCTGGGACATCCTGGATGAAGTCATCCGCGAGCACCCGGTGCTGCTCAACCGCGCGCCGACGCTCCACCGCCTCGGCATCCAGGCGTTCGAGCCGGTTCTCATTGAAGGCAAGGCGATTCAGCTTCACCCGCTGGTCTGCTCGGCGTTCAACGCCGACTTCGACGGCGACCAGATGGCCGTGCACGTCCCCCTGAGCCTCGAGGCCCAGCTGGAAGCGCGCGTCCTGATGATGTCGACCAACAACATCCTCTCGCCCGCCAACGGCAAGCCGATCATCGTGCCCTCGCAGGACATGGTGCTCGGGCTCTACTATCTCTCGATGGAGAAGACCGGCGAGCCGGGCGAAGGCATGCTGATTTCCGACATGGCCGAAGTGCACCAGGCGATCGACGCCGGCGCGGTGACGCTCCACACCAAGATCGTCAGCCGCGTGCCGCAGACCGACGAGGCGGGAAATTCCTACCTCAAGCGCTACGAGACGACCCCGGGCCGCATGCTGCTCGGCGAAACGCTGCCGCAGTCGCACAAGGTGCCGTTCGAGATCGTCAACCGTCTGCTGACCAAGAAGGACATCGGCGACGTCATCGACGAGGTCTATCGCCACACGGGCCAGAAGGAGACCGTGCTGTTCGCCGACGCGATCATGGCACTGGGCTTCCGTCACGCGTTCAAGGCGGGCATCTCGTTCGGCAAGGACGACATGATCATCCCCGAGGCCAAGATCGGCATGGTCGACGAGACGCGCACGCTCGTGAAGGACTTCGAGCAGCAATATCAGGACGGCCTGATCACCCACCAGGAAAAGTACAACAAGGTGATCGACGCCTGGTCCGGCTGCGGCGATCAAGTCGCGACCGCGATGATGGACGAGATCAAGGCGGTCAAGCGCTACGAAGACGGCCCCAACAAGGGCCGCGAGAAGCCGATCAACTCGATCTACATGATGGCGCACTCGGGTGCCCGCGGTTCGCAGGCGCAGATCAAGCAGCTCGCCGGCATGCGCGGCCTGATGGCCAAGCCTTCGGGCGAGATCATCGAGACGCCGATCATCTCGAACTTCAAGGAAGGCCTGACCGTCCTCGAATATTTCAACTCCACCCACGGCGCCCGCAAGGGCCTCGCGGACACCGCGCTGAAGACCGCCAACTCGGGCTACCTCACCCGCCGCCTCGTCGACGTGTCGCAGGATTGCGTCGTGATGGAGGAGGATTGCGGCACCGAGCGCGCGCTCGAGATGAAGGCGATCGTTCAGGGCGGCAGCACCATCGCGTCGCTCGGTGAGCGCATCCTCGGCCGCACCACCGCCGAGGACGTGGTCGACACCAAGACCGGCGAGGTCGTCATCCCCTCGGGCACGCTGCTCGATGAGCCGATGATCGCGAAGATCGAGGCGATCGGCATCCAGGGGATGAAGATCCGCAGCCCCCTCGTCTGCGAGGCCAAGTTCGGCGTGTGCGGCAAGTGCTACGGGCGCGATCTTGCTCGCGGCACGCCGGTCAACATCGGCGAGGCGGTCGGCGTGATCGCTGCCCAGTCGATCGGCGAGCCGGGCACCCAGCTGACGATGCGGACCTTCCACATCGGCGGCGCGGCGCAGCTCAACGAGCAGTCGAACCTCGAAGCCACATCGGACGGCACGGTCGAGTTCCGCGACCTCCGCGTGATCGAGGATCAGCGCGGCCGCCGAGTCGTGCTGTCGCGTTCAGGCGAGCTGGCGATCCTCGATATGGACGGCCGCGAGCGCGCCGTGCACCGCATCCCCTATGGCGCCTATCTGATGTTCGACGATGGCCACATCGTCAGCCAGGGCGACCGAATGGCGGAGTGGGATCCCTTCACCATGCCGGTGATCACCGAGAACCCCGGTCAGGTGAAGTACCAGGACCTGATCGAGGGCAAGACGCTGACTGAGCAGGCCGACGAGGCCACCGGCATCACCCAGCGCGTCGTCACCGAATATCGCGGCACCGGCAGCAAGGCGAAGGAGGATCTCCGCCCTCGCCTCACCCTGCTCGACGCCAGCTCGGGCGAGGCCGCGCGCTACATGCTCGCGTCGGGCGCGGTGCTCTCGGTCGAGGACGGCGCGCAGGTCCAGGCCGGCGACGTGCTCGCACGCGTCAGCCGTGAGGCCGCCAAGACCCGCGACATCACCGGCGGTCTGCCGCGGGTGGCCGAGCTGTTCGAGGCGCGCAAGCCCAAGGAGAACGCGATCATCGCCAAGGTCTCCGGCCGGGTGATCTTCGGCAAGGACTACAAGGCCAAGCGCAAGATCGGCATCCAGCCCGACGACGGCGGCGAGGTCGTGGAATATCTGGTGCCGAAGTCGAAGGTGATCGACGTGCAGGAAGGCGATTACGTCAAGCGCGGCGACAATCTGATCGGCGGCTCGCCCGATCCGCACGACATTCTCGAGGTGCTCGGCATCGAGCCGCTCGCGGAATATCTCGTGTCGGAGATCCAGGAGGTCTATCGTCTGCAGGGCGTGAAGATCAACGACAAGCACATCGAGGTGATCGTTCGCCAGATGCTGCAGAAGGTCGAGATCATCGAGTCCGGCGACACCACCCTGCTGGTGGGCGAGCAGCTCGACCGCGACGAGATGGACGAGGTCAACGCCAAGCTCGAGAAGGGACAGGCCCCCGCGCAGGGCAAGCCGATCCTGCTCGGCATCACCAAGGCGTCGCTGCAGACCCGCAGCTTCATCTCGGCGGCGTCGTTCCAGGAAACCACCCGAGTCCTCACCGAGGCGGCGGTCCAGGGCAAGCAGGACACGCTCCAGGGCCTCAAGGAGAACGTCATCGTCGGCCGGCTGATCCCGGCGGGCACTGGCGCGGGCATGAACCGCCTGCGCGTGGCGGCGACCAGCCGCGACGCGGCGCTCCGGGTGCAGCAGCGGGCGCTCGCCGCCTCGCTGATCGCCCCGGACTCGGCGGCGGAAGAGCATGCCGCCGAGCTGGCGCGCTCGGCGCGGGACAGCGAAGGCACCGGCGACGATGCCCTCGCCAGCGTGGTTCCGTCGGGCCACGGGACCGATGCCGACGCGGGGGATTACCTGAACTCGGGCGAGTGATCGTCCGGTTCGGCGGGTTCCGCTGAAGACAAGAAAGCCGCCGTCCGGAATGCCGGGCGGCGGCTTTTTCGTGAGGACCTGGCCCGGATCAATCGCGAGTTGTCGCGTCCGCGATCTTGACCTTGTCCATCGCCTTCTTCGCTTCGTCGATTTTGCCCGCCGCGATCAGGTTGACCACGATCCGGGCCGGCGTGTCCGCCTTTCCGCCGTGCGGTGCATATGCAATCGGCTGCAGCAGCAGGCTTGCGGTCAGCGCGTCGCCTTCCGCGAGGAACTGGCGCGCAAGCAGCAGGCGGGTTGTCGCGTCCTCGGGCGCAAGCACTTCGGCGCGCTTGAGTCCGGTAATCGCGTTGGCGGACGGCGCCTCCTTCGCCGCGCCGAAGCTCTGATAGTAGAGCACGAAGGGCAAGGCGCGGTTCGGATCGAGGCGATTGGCCCTCAGATACCAGCCGCGCGCAGCCTTCCAGACTGCCGCGTCGGTCGACTTGGCTTTAAACGCACGGCGCACTGCCACGACGCCTTTCAACAGAAGCGTGTCGATATCGTTGGGCGCGAGCGCAAGCGCGCGATCGGCGGCGGCATCGGCGGCATCGAGGTCGTCGGCTGCCCAGTCCGCCTCGGCGGCCCAACGCTGCACGGTGCCATCCGCGGTGTAACGAGCGGCGATTCGCTCCGCCTCGCGCGCGAGACGGTCGCGCGCGTGCGGGGAAGCGCCGCTGACGAGGTGCGCGTGGGTCTCGATCAATTCGGCCACTCCGGCGCCCAGGTGACTCACCGTCAGCGCGATCGGCTTTGTCGAGGCCGGGATCAGCAACGGCGCCGCAAGCTTCGGGCCATGAAGATAGGCGTACAGATCCTTGTACAGGGCATTGAGGTCGCCGAACGCGATCTTGCCCGCTTCGATGCTCGATTTGCCGTGGTTGAGCTGATCCAGATAGACAGCGAGCTGGCCCTTGCGCTTCGGATCGAGCGTCAGGAAATGGGTGAGTAGCCAGCCCCGCCCGTAGAGCACCTCGATCGCGCCCAACCACATGCCGCCGCCCGGCTCGAACAGGTCCTGGACGCTCAGCTGGACTTCGTCGTCGTGCAGGGCCTCGTATCGATAGTCGGCTGGCAGGCCGAGCGTGAGCGAACCATCGGGATTGAAGATGACGTTTGCGTTGAACTCCGCGAACCCTTCCGAATACCACATCGGATAGGCGCGCGGAAAATTCGAGTACATGAAATGGTGGCTGTATTCGTGCAGCAGGATCGATTGCGGGCTCATCGAGCCGGGCTTGGCCTTGGCATCGAGGTCCGGAAGATAGCCCGCGAAGATCGTCGAACCGCTCGCGTCCGGCAGGTAATAGCCGACTGCCGCGCCGCATTCGCACACCTCCTGAAACATGTCGGGATGGAGCGCGAAGATATGGAGCGGGTTCGAGCGGCGCTCCGGGTTTTCGGCGACGCCGTACAGCCTGCGAAGCGCGGCATCGAACCGCTCGAGGTGCTCGGCATAGACGCGCGCCTGCGCTTCGTCGGTATCCACGTCGACGATGAAATGCTCTGATCGCACCTCGAGCCAGTTGGACTTGGCCTGCACAGGCGCAGCGACCGTCGCGGCGAGTGCCAGCAAGGCCTTGAAACGAAGCCGCATTTCTTCCCCCCGGTTGCGAGCCCAGCATAGCGCGCAACCGGGGCTCGGGCCAAGAGGCGGCGGGCCGACCGCCAACCCCCTTGCCCCCCGCCGCCCGTGGTGGAACAACGCGCGCATCCGCCGAGCTTCCCGGCCGGCCCACGAACCCTGAAGGATCGCGATGAAAATCTCGAAGCTCCTCGGCGCCACCGCGCCCCTCACGCTTGCCGCCGCCCTGCTCGCCTCCGGCTCCGCGGGCATCGCCCAGACGGCGCCGGCAAGGCACGTCAACCCGCTGCTCACAGCCAGCACCCTGCCCTTCCAGGCGCCGCCGTTCGACCGGATCCAGGACGGCGACTACCAGCCCGCGCTCGAGCAGGGGATGGCGGTCCAGCTCAAGGAAATCGCCGCGATCGCCAACAATCGCGCGCCGGCCACCTTCGCCAACACGATCGCGCCGATGGAGCGTTCCGGGCGGCTGCTCGAGCGCGCTTCGCTCGCCTTCCAGGGGGTTGCCGGGGCGAATACCAACGACGCAATCCAGAAGGTCGAAGCCGACGAGGCGCCCAAGTTCGCGCAGCACCACGACGCGATCTTCCTCAACCCGAAGCTGTTCGCGCGAGTCAACGCGATCTACGCCAAGCGCAAGAGCCTCAAGCTCACCTCGGAGCAGCGCATGCTCCTCGACGTCTACGAGCAGCAGTTCATCCACGCCGGCGCGCAGCTCAAGAATGCCGACAAGGCCAAGCTGCGCGAGCTGAACACGCAGATCTCCACGCTCGAAACCCAGTTCCAGCAGACCTTGCTGGCGGGCGCCAAGGCGGGCGCGCTGGTGGTCGACGACAAGGCCAGGCTCGCGGGGCTCAGCGACGGCGAGATCGCCGCCGCCGCCGATGCCGCCAAGGACCGCAAGCTCGACGGCAAATGGGTGCTGCCGCTCCAGAACACCACCCAGCAGCCCAAGCTCGGCTCGCTCACCGACCGCGCCACGCGCGAGGCCCTGTTCAAGGCGAGCTGGACCCGCACCACCCGCGGCGACGCCAACGATACCCGCGGCATCATCTCGCAGCTCGCCTGGCTGCGCGCGCAGAAGGCCAAGCTGCTCGGCTTCCCGACCTGGGCCGACTATGTCCTGTCGGACCAGATGGCCAAGACCCCGCAGGCGGCCGAGGCCTTCATGGCCCAGCTCGTCCCCGCCACCGCCGCCGCCGAGCGCCGCGAAGCTGGCGAGATCCAGGCGATGATCAAGTCCGGCGGCGAGAATTTCGAGCTCCGCCCGTGGGACTGGGAGATGTATTCGGAGAAGGTCCGCAAGGCCAAGTACGATCTCGATGAGGAGCAGGTGAAGCCCTATTTCGAGATCGATCGAGTGCTCAAGGACGGCGTCTTCTTCGCCGCGCACGAGCTCTACGGGCTCAATTTCAAGGAGCGGCACGACCTGCCCGTCTATCAGCCGGACGTCCGCGTGTTCGAA
Organism: uncultured Alphaproteobacteria bacterium; assembly: GCA_963799985.1. Lineage (GTDB taxonomy): Bacteria > Pseudomonadota > Alphaproteobacteria > Sphingomonadales > Sphingomonadaceae > Sphingomonas. The sequence continues at coordinate 147,458 of CAWCZC010000001.1, forward strand.
GTCACCGAGGCCAACGGCAAGACCGTGGGGCTGATGTACTTCGACTATTGGAAGCGCGACAACAAGGCGGGCGGCGCCTGGATGTCGAACTTCGTCAACCAGTCGTATCTGCTCGGCACCAAGCCGGTGATCTACAACGTCGGCAATTTCTCGAAGCCCGCAGCCGGCCAGCCCGCGCTGATCACCTTCGACGACGTGACGACGATGTTCCACGAGTTCGGCCACGCGCTCCACGGCCTGTTCGCCTCGCAGATGTATCCGACGCTCTCGGGCACCAGCGTGGCGCGCGACTTCGTCGAGTTCCCGTCGCAGTTCAACGAGCATTGGGCGCTCGATCCCAAGGTGCTCGCCCATTACGCGCACCATTACCAGACCGGCGCGCCGATGCCCGCCGAGCTGGTCGCCAAGATCAAGAACGCCGCCACCTTCAACCAGGGCTATGCCGTCGGCGAGGTGATCGCCGCCGCCGAGCTCGACATGAAGTGGCACGCGATCACCGCCGACATGCCCAAGCAGGATGCCGACAAGTTCGAATCGAACGCGCTCGACAAGATGGGGCTCGACATCGCCGACGTGCCGCCGCGCTACCGCTCGAGCTATTTCCTCCACATCTGGTCGAACGGCTATTCCGCCGGCTACTACGCCTACCTCTGGACCAAGATGCTCGACGACGATGCGTTCGCCTGGTTCACGAAACACGGCGGGCTCACGCGCGCCAACGGCCAGCGCTTCCGCGACATGATCCTCTCGAAGGGCCACACGATGGATTACGGCCCGATGTTCCGCGCCTTCTACGGCAAGGATACTGACATCGGCCCGCTGCTCGAGGATTACGGGTTCGCGGGGAAATGACAATTTTTCGCACGTTCCGGGAATAAACTGCAGCGCGCTCCGGTCTTGGTCTTCGAACCAACGATCGGAGCCGCACCATGGACGAACCTCTCCCCCGCCGCGAGGCGCTGCGCTGCATGGCCTGGGCCGGCGCGGGCACGCTATGGGCCCTGAACGGCGGCGTCGCTTCCGCCTCGACGCTGGGTGCGGGCCCCGCACCCCGCAGCTCGAGCTTCAACTTCGTCCAGTTGAGCGACAGCCACATCGGCTTCGCCAAGCCGCAGAACCCCGACGCGCGCGCCACCTTCCGCGAGGCCGTGGGCAAGGTGATCGCGCTTCCCGACAAGCCCGACTTCATCCTCCACACCGGCGACATCACCCAGCTCTCGCGCGATTCGGAATTCGACGACGCCGAGCAGATCATGCGCGAGACGGGCGTGCCGGTGTTCCGCATCCCGGGCGAGCACGACATGCTCGACGAGGGCGGCGGCAAGGCGTTTCTCGCGCATCACGGCAAGGGCACGCTGGGTGCGGGCTGGTACAGCTTCGATCACAAGGGCGTACACTTCGTCGCAATGGTCAACGTCGCCAACCTCAAGGCGGGCGGCGCCGGGCAGCTCGGGCGCGAGCAGATCGAGTGGCTCGCGAAGGACCTCGCCGGCCGCCCGTCCTCCACGCCGATCGTCGTCGCCGCGCACATCCCGCTGTGGACGGTCTATGCCGACTGGGGCTGGGGCACCGACGACGCCACCGAGGCGCTCCGCCACCTGCGCCGCTTCGGATCGGTGACGATCCTCAACGGCCACATCCACCAGATCGTGCGCAAGGTGGAGGGGCACATGAGCTTCCACACCGCGCGCTCGACCGCCTTTCCCCAGCCCGCGCCGGGCACCGCCCCCTCCCCCGGGCCGATGCAGGTTCCTGCCGGCCAGCTCCGCGCGGTGCTGGGGATCACCACGCTCGACCTCCACGTGAGCCCCAACTCGCTCGCGCTCACCGACACCACGCTCGCCTGAAGGACCCGATCATGCTGCTTCGCCCGTTGCTGGCGCTCGCCCTCGCCGTGCCGCTCGCCGCCCCCGCCGCTCCCCAGCCGGCGGCGCCGGTCACCGTCCACATCTCCAACTTCACCTTCTCGCCGCAGGTGGTGCGGGTGAAGACGGGTCAATCGGTCACCTGGGTCAACGACGACGACGTGCCGCACAGCGTCGTCGCCACCGACAAGAGCTTCCGCTCGAAGGTGCTCGATACCGGTGAGCGCTTCGCCTTCGCCTTCGCCAAGCCGGGCGAATTCGCCTATTTCTGCGGCATCCACCCGCATATGACGGGCAAAGTGATCGTGACCGCCTGAGTGGCGCGACGAGAGGTTGATGTGTTCGGCCGGAGCAAAGGGTTTCGCCCGCAGCTGGTATCCGATCGCGACGGCACGCCCGACGCGCGCTTCCACGCGCTGATCATGCCGCACCTCGATGCCGCCTACAGCCTCGCGCGCTATCTCGCGAACGACCCCGCCACCGCCGAGGACGTGACTCAGGAAGCGTTCCTGCGCGCCTTCCGCAGCTTCGCGAGCTATCGCGAGGGGCCGCCGCGCGCCTGGCTGTTCGCGATCCTGCGCAACGTGTGGCGCGACCGCGCCGCGGAGGACAGCCGGCGCGCGCGGCTGATCGTCCCCGAGGCGCAGCTTTCGGACGCGCAGGCCGAAACGCTCGCCAACCACGCGGACGAAGCGCAGGGCTCGCCCGAGGCCGCGCTTGCCCGCCGATCGGAGGCCGATGCCGTGCGCACCCTGATCCAGCAGCTCCCCGAGCCCTTCCGCGAAACCCTGGTGCTGCGCGAGATCGAATAGCTTTCGTATCGCGACATCGGGCAGGTGACCGGCGTGCCGATCGGCACGGTGATGTCGCGCCTCGCCCGCGCGCGCGAAATGCTGGCCGGGCTGCTGCTCCCCGACGCGGCGCTCAAGCGGGAGGAACGCGCATGACCGCCTGCGCCGATCGCCAGATGATGCTCCACGCGCTGATCGACGACGAGCTCGACGCGGCCAACACCGCGCTGATCGAGGGGCATCTCCAGACCTGCCCAGGCTGCGCCGCCGAGTTCGAGCGGCTGGGCGCGCTTCGGTCGCTGCTCGCCGAGGAGCCGCTCGGCTATCCCGCGCCCGCGGCGCTGCGCGCGCGGATCGCGGCGGCGCTGCCGAGTCCGCGCGCCAATCCCTGGCCGGCACGGTTCGCCTGGGGCGCGGGCGGCGCGGGGATCGCCGCCGCCGCGAGCCTCGCGCTGATGCTCGCGCAGCCCCCCGCGCCGGGCCTTGAGCAACAGCTCGTCGCGAGCCACGTCCGCTCGCTGCTCGCCGACCATCTCACCGACGTCGCCACCTCGGACCAGCACCAGGTCAAGCCCTGGTTCAACGGCAGGATCGATTTCTCGCCGCCGACGCCCGAGCTCGCCGCGCAGGGCTTCCCGCTTGCGGGCGGGCGGCTCGACTATATCGCGGAGCGCGTGGTCCCCGCGATCGTCTATCGGCGGCGGCTGCACACGATCAACCTGTTCGTGCTTCCGGCAGGCAGCGGCGCCGGACCCGTCGACGCGGGGTTCGACGGCTATCACCTGCGCCACTGGCAGACCGGCGGGCTCGACTATTGGGCGGTGTCGGACGTGAGCGACGGCGACCTCGCGCTGTTCCAGAATGCCTTCACCGCGGCTGCGCGCTGATCGAGGCTCCGCAAGACCGCTCGCCACCGCCAGCTTTCGCCGCTACCATCCGCGCATGGCTACCGAACTCTACGACCTCACTGTTCCCGTCTTCCTCCGCGGCTTCGCGGCATTGGCGGCGTTTCTCGACAAGGCGCGGGCCTATGCGGACGAGCACGGCATCGCCCATGCCGAGCTACTCCAGGCGCGGCTGATCGAAGACATGCAGCCGCTGACCTATCAAGTGCAGCGCTGCAGCGACGCCGCCAAGTTCACGGTGGTCCGCCTCGGCGGAATCGAGAATGTGCCGATGGAGGATAGCGAGGCAACCTTCGCCGACTTGCAGGACCGGATCGCGCGCACCGTCGCCTTCCTCAAGGCGGTGTCTCCGGAGGCGATCAACGGCCGCGAGGATGCCGACGTAACGCTCAAGACGCCCAACCGGACGCTCGAGTTCAAGGGCCTCGGCTATGTCCTCGGCTTCGCGCTGCCCAACTTCTATTTCCACGTGACCGCGGCCTATGCGATCCTGCGCATGAAGGGCGTGCCGCTCGGCAAGCTCGACTATCTGGGCGGGGCGTAACCCCCGCCCAAGCCGGTCACTTCGCGATCTGAGCGATCCGCAGTTCGATCCGCTTGAGTTCGCGGAGCGTGGTCAGCGTATTCAGCCGCATCCACGCCCACAGCTTGATCATCGAGACGGTCAGGCCGCAGCCCAGCGCCGCAGCGGTCCACAGGATCAGATCGCGCGTGTCGGTCGCCGAGAACATCCGGAATATCGTCCAGGCTCCCAGCGCGGTGACGCCCGTCCCGATGACGTAGACCAGCACGGTCCACCGCCCCATCGGCCCGTGAAACATGTCCCCCACCTGCGCCAGCAGGCCGCGCTCCTGATCGAGTCCGGCAAGGAATGCCTCGTCGTCCGCGCTCAGCGCGGCGCGGATGCGCTCGTCGGCAATGCTCATCATTCTTCTCCTGAAAGCGCCGCCTTCAGCTGGCGGCGCGCATAAAAGATCCGCGACTTGGCGGTGCCCAGCGGCACGCCGGTCACGGCGGCAACCTCGGCGAGCGTCAGCCCCTCGCCGAAATAGAGCGTGGCAGCGGCGCGATGATCGACGCTGAGCCCGTCGAGCGCCTGGAGAATCGCCACATGATCCTCGGTCTTGCCCTCCTGCGGCGGTGACGGCTCCTCCAGCCGCGCGCGCTGCGCGGTACGGATCCGGTCCGCGCATTTGCGGTGGAGGATGCCGAACGCCCAAGCCGGAAACCGCGCCGCATCCGACAGCGACGGCGCACCGCGGAAGATGCCGATCCACGCCTCCTGCACCGCATCGAGCGCCTGCTCGTCGTCGCGCAGCAAGCGCCGCGCGGTGCGGATCAGCCGAGGCTGCCAACGCGCCGCGAGCCGCTCGCCGGCGCGCGGGTCGCCGGCCTGGACCAGCGTGACGAGCAGTTCGTCATAGACTCGATCGGTTTCGCTGAGCGCCATCCGGCCGTTTCCACCCCTTCATGAGGATAGTCGCGCCGGAAGGCCGAAAGGATCAATCGAAACCGGATGTCCGTGTGAGCGGAGTCAGCCCGCGTCGGGCGTATATTCCTTCGCTCGGAAGATCACGTCGGTGCGCTTGCCGCCGCAGATGTTGACGTTGCCTTCTGGGCCGGTGCGCACCTTGCGCGTCTTGCGATCGCGGAAGTTGACGCCGATGCGGATCTCGCACGGCATGTCGGTCGAGATCGGCATCCACCACGCCTTGTGGGGATAGATCGCGAGCGGCGCCCCGGACCGACGTTCGCGGAACACGTTCTCGCCCCAGTGCACGTTCCAACGATGCTTCGCGGTGGAGAAGCCGTCGTGCATGAAGAAGGCGATGATATCGCTGTTCTCGCTGTCGTTGACGAGCACGAGACAGCCGTTGGAGCAATTGCCCCGGATCGTCGCGACATTGGGACTATCGCTCTGCGCGGCCGCCGGACCTGCGAGGGCAAGGAGAAACATTGGCGCAAGAAGAGCCGGGACTTTCATCGAACCCTCCATGGGGATTTGATTTCGTGTGCCGCCTAGCTCGCGCGATCGGCAGGTGACGCTTCCTTGGCGCGGAACACCACGTCGGTGCGCTTGCCGCCGCAGATGTTGACATTGGCCTCAGGGCCGGTGCGGACCTTGTGGGTCTGGCGGTCGCGGAAGTTCACGGCGATGCGGATATGGCAGACCACGCCCTGGGGCAGCGGCATCCACCACGCCTTGTGCGGGCTGACGAAGAAGTCCCGCATCATCTGCGCGTCCCCAGCCTGCATCTCGGGCCGGAACAGATTCTCGCGCTGCTGAATTCTTCTGGCGGCCGTGGGGATCCATGAAGCCCTCGTGGATGAAGAGGCCCACGATGTCGCTGTTCTCGCTGTCGTTGACCAGGACGAGGCAACCGTAGCCGCAATCGCCGGGCTTGGTCGAAATGCCGGAACCCATGCTCTGCGGACTGGCCGGTGCGGCCAGCCCGAATGCGAGCAGCGCCGCCGCGATCCTGATTGCCCTGGTCATGCGAATTCCCCTTTCGCCCAAGTGAATCCTGCGTCTGCAATGAATTACGCCTGAACCACGCGTGCGCCAAGCCGGAGAAATGTTTCAAATGTCGACGAGTTGCGTCCCGAGCCGCTCGGCCTCTGCGCGATCGTGAGTGACCATGAGAATCGGGAGCTTCACCGTGTCGCGCAACCGCTCGATCACGGTCATGATCTCCTCGCGCCGCGCGCGGTCGAGCGACGACAGCGGCTCGTCGAGCAGCAGGAAACGGGGCGCCGAAAGCAACGCCCGCCCGATCGCGACGCGACGCGCCTCGCCGCCCGAGAGCGTGCGCGGCCAGCGATCGAGCAGCGCGGCGAGGCCGAGGAAGGCGATCGTCTCGTCCACGCCGAGCGGCCCCGCTTCCTCGCGCTGCCCATAGAGCAAGTTCGCGCGCACGCGGAGGTGGGGGAACAGCCGCGCCTCCTGGAACACATAGCCCGCGCGCCGCTGATCGGGCTTCAGCTCGATCCCGCCGGCCCGGTCGAACAAGGTCTCGCCGTCGACGCGGACGTGCCCGTCGTCCGGCGTGACCAGGCCGGCGACCATGTCCAGCACCGTCGTCTTGCCCGCGCCCGAGGGACCGAACAGCACGGTCAGGCCCCCCGAATCCTTGGCCCCCGGCTCGATTCGGCAGCGGATTTCGGTGTCGCCGCGGCGCTTGGCGAGATCGAGGTCAAAGGACATGGAGCCCCCTCCCCGCCCGCCGGGCGACCAGCTCTGACGCGACCAGCGCGGCCAGCGACAGCACCACCGAGATCGCCGCGAGCCGAAGCACCATGCCCTCGCCGCCGGGCGTCTGGAGCGCGGCGTAGATCGCGAGCGGCAGGGTCTCGGTCTCACCCGGTACGTTTGAAACGAAGGTGATCGTTGCGCCGAACTCGCCGAGCGCGCGCGCGAAACCGAGCGTCACGCCCGCGATCACCCCCGGCAGGCTGAGCGGCAGCGTAATGGTCCGGAACACGCGCCATCGACCCGCGCCCAGCGTCGCCGCCGCCTGCTCGAGCCGCCGGTCGACGGCCTCGATCGAGATCCGCATCGCGCGCACCATCAGCGGCAGCGCCATCACGCCCGCCGCGATCGCCGCGCCGGTCCAGCGGAACAGCACGGTGGCGCCGAACCAGCCCTGCAGCCAGCCGCCGATCGGGCCGGCGGGTGCGAAGGCGAGGAGCAGCAGCCAGCCGGTCACGACCGGCGGCACCACCAGCGGCAGATGGATCAGCCCGTCGACCAGGATCTTCCCGGGAAACCGCCCGCGCGCGAGCAGCCAGGCGAGCGCGAAGGCGATCGGCAGCGTCACCAGCACCGCCGCCCCGCCGACCTTGAGCGACAGAGCGACGATCCCCCATTCGGCGGCGGTCAGCATGTCACGGTGTAAGGAAGCCGAACCGCGCGAAGATCGCCTTGCCCCGCGCCGAGAGCAGGAAGCGGCGGAAGCCCTCCGCCTCGGGGCTCGCCGAGGCCTTGAGCCGGGCGATCGGATAGCGGATCGGCGGGTGGCTGCCCGCGGGAAAGAGGCCTGCGACCCGCACCAGCGCCGACGCGCGCGCGTCGGTCGCGTAGACGATCCCGTATCGCGCCGCGCCGCGCTCGACCAACGCGAGCGCCGCCCGCACATTCTCGGCGCGCACCACGCGCGAGGCGAGCTGGGACCAGATGCCCAGCCGCTCGAGCGCTGCCTTGCCGTAGCGCCCGGCGGGCACCGAATCGGGATCGGCCATCGCCAGCCGGCCCTCGCCGAGCATCACGGGCAGCGGCGAGCGCGGCCCGAACGTCACCTCGCGCATGTCCGATCGCGGTGCGACGAGCACCAGCCGGTTGCCGAGCAGATCGGCGCGGGTGCCCGCCACGAGCATGTGGTGGCGCTGGAGATCGTCCATCCATTCCTCGTCCGCCGAGACGAACAGGTCGGCCGGCGCGCCCGCCTCCGCCTGCCGCGCCAGCGCCGACGACGCCGCGAACGAGATCACCGGGCGCGCGTGGCCCAGCGCCGCCCAGGCATCCGCCGCGGCGGTCATCAATTCCTGGAGGCTTGCCGCGGCTAGCACGAGCGGCGGCCGGCCCGGTGCGCCGGCAATAGCGGGGGCGGCGCCGAACAGCGCGGCGAGCAGCATCAGCACCAGAATCAGGCGGGCGCGCATGCGGTCAGCGCGCCGCGCCGAGCGAGGCCTGGGTAAGCGCAGGCTTCTGCGCCTCTTCCTGTTTGGTCATCTTCTCGGCATCGCTCCAGCCCTGGAGGTCGCCCATCCGCTGCGCATCGGCGGTCTCGCGGCAGATCACCGGCTGCGAATCCACGTCACAGCGCCGCCGCTGCTCCTCCCACAGCCGCTGGCTCTCCATCAGATAGGCGCGATCGTAGCCGTCGGCGCCCGCGAGGAGCTGACGGTAGCGCGCATCGAGCACCTTGTTCGCCGCGACAGGCGCGGGTGCCCGATCGGGGCACGCATCGGGATCGATGCAATCAGGCTTGGTGGCGGTCGCGTCCGCCTCGACCGGCGATGCGTTCAACGGGCGCTCGAGCAGTGCCTTGCGCATCACGAAACCGCTCACTCCGTCGCTCGCGCGCGTTACCCAGATCCAGGCATTGCCGGTGTCCGAGCGGCTGGTGCCCCGGCCGATCACCGAATCGTGCAGGCTCAACTGATCGACCACCGGATAATCATTCCCCGGACCGCGCCGCAGCGGCACCGAAAGCGCGCCCCCTGAAGGCACGATCAGATAGTCGACCGGCTCCTGGAATGCGTCGACATCGGCGGGGTCTGCCGCGCTCGCCGTCGGATCGACGTTCAAGGCCTCGATCCCCGCCGCGCGCGCGGTCGAATTGGGGATCAACGGCTGCCAGATGTCGCGGGTAAGATAGCCGGTCGTCGCGAGCAGCAACGATGCCGCGACCGCGCCGAAGACGCCGAGGCCAGGCCCGCCGGGGCGCGGGCGGCGCGGAATGCGCACGATCACCGGCTGCTGCCGGAACTCGCATCGGACGGCTCTGCGGATGCGGCGTCGGCAACGGCGCCTGGGCAGCGGGCCGCTTGCGCGGCGCCCGGCGCGGCGCGGCCGCGGTCGCGGCGATCCGCGCCTCGTGCCCGCAGAAGCCGCAACCAGCGCCGAAGTGAACGTGCTCCTCGGGCTTGGCGGTGCACGGCACGAGATGCTCGAGCAGCGCATCGAGATGGTCGCGCCATGCCTCGGCGGTCGGGCGCCGGGCGCCGGGGAGGAAGGCACTGTCGAACATCAGCCGAGTGCCCCGTCGGAACATGCGGTGGATGCTCGCGGCGCTCGGCGCCACGCCCGCGGGCGGCTTGAGCGCATAGGGGTAGAGCCCCGCCAGGATGCGCGCCTGCAGATCGTTGGCCTGGGCGTCGGCTTTCAGCCCGCCGCCCACCGCGCTCCCTGCGAAGGGATGCACGCCATTGTCGAGCAGCTGGAAGATGATTACCGCCAGCGCGAACTCGTCCTGCTCGACGCCGAGATCGCCCGCAGGCCGCTGCCAGCTCTCGGGGGCGATATATTCGTCGCTGAGCTGATCCGCGGCGATCCGGCCGCTGCGCCCGGTGATGCTGAAGCCGTCGGTATCGACCACCGCCATCCAGCACACCGCCGGATAGAAGCGGAGATTCGCAGGCTTCATGTCGATCATGTGGTGCCCGGCCTTGTGGAGCTCGGCGAACACCGAGGCCAGGTTGCGCGCCACCAGCACGCGATAGCCGTAATAATCGGAGAGCTTCTCGATCCGCCGGCTGTTCTTCTGGAGCAAATTGACCAGGCTGGTCGATCGCCCGAAGTCGATCTCGGGCATGGTGAAGCCGAGGAAGCGGCCCGCCACGTCGTAGAGCTTCGCCTGCGGCCAGGCGATCTGCGGATAGCGTATCCCCTGATGCAGCGCGGGCGGCAGATCGGGCGGGTTCGCGATCATCGCGTCGATCTTGGCTTCGTGCCGCCGCGCCTCGGCGCCGCCGTGGTAGAGCTTCGCCGCCACGCCGGGCATCGCCGGCAGCGCGTGGACCTTGCCCGCCGCGCCCTCGCCCAGCAGCTTGCCCAGCACCAGCTCGCGCCGTTCGGCGCCGCGGCCGAGGTAGACGACAGTCATCGCGCCGGCGCCAGCGTGGATTGGGCCCAGACGAGTGTCTTATCGTCGCCGGTCCGCTCGCGCATCGCCGAGGAATCGAGCGTCGCCATCAGCGCCTGCTCGCCTTCCTCGCGGCTGGCGCCGGCGAGGAAGCGGTCGATCGGCTCGAAGAAGGGCATGAAAGGTTCGGAGGCGCCGCCGTTCTGCTTGAGCCCCAGCTCGGTCACGCCGTCGCTCATCACGAAGATCGTGTCGAAGCCCGGCTCGATCGGCGAGAGGCGCAGATTGCTGCGCCATTCGGCCTCGGTGAAGAAGAAGGTGGTGTCGGCATATTCGCCGTTCTCGGGCGGCGAGAGCTGCCAGCGCGCATCCTCGCGCGCGATCGCCAGCGCGGCGCCGTCGCCGATGTGGAAGAACCAGCCGCCGATCCCCGGCGCCGCCACCGCGCCCACCAACGTCGCGTGGAAGGCATCGAGCCCGACATCCTCCGCGACGCCCATCGCCTCGGCCGCTTCGCGCGCGGCGGTGATTCCCGTCTCCACCGCGTGCCGGACGCCCTCCGCATCGAACGCCCTGGGCACACCGCGGCCGACATGCTCGGCGAGCGCATGCGACACCTGCTCGCAGAGCAACGTCGCGCCTTCGCCGCCGAACCTCGCCGACCCCGCACCGTCCGAGACCACTGCGATCAGCACGCCGCCGGGTGTGACCTGCACCCGGTGGCGGTCCTGACAATCGTCATTCGCGTGGCAGGGCCCCGCGACCGAGGTGCCCGCGATCCGCCACGCCGCCACGTCCATTATCCCGCGCGGCCGGGGACGACCGCCCAATCGGACGGCGCCGCCATCTGGATGTTCTCCGAGGGCGCCGACTTGGAGCCCGCGCGCGCGCTGCGGCTGAGCCAGAGGAAGAATTCGCGGAACGCCAAGCCCTTCAATGCGAGCGGCTGGCGCGGCGAGAAGCGGCCGAGCTTGCCGAGGTTCGCCTCGCCGACGCCGACGCAGAACACCGAGACCTGCCCCGATTCTTCGGCGCGGCGGCATTCGGCGGCGGCGTCCTCCCAATCGGGATCGGTCGGCTCGCCATCGGTCAACACGAACAGCCACGGGCGGTTGTAGGGAATGCCGTGGTCGCGGTAGCGCGCCTTCTCGGTCTCGATCTCGTCGAGCGCGCGGCGCACGCCGGCGCCCAGCGGGGTGGTGCCGTTGGCCTCGATCTCGGGCGCCTCGAACTCGATCGCGTCGATCCAGTCGGTGACGACTTCCACGTCGTGCGGCGCCCCCACGCGCAGCACGAGGATACGGACTCGCTGGCGGGCGACATCGTCCGCCTTGAGGTCCGCTTCGAGCAGCTTGAGCCCGTCGTTGAGCGCGCCGATCGCATTGTCGGCGGCCATCGACGAGGAGCCGTCGAGCACCACCACGCACGGCAGGCGCTGGCTGGTGTTCTCGGCAAGCGCGACATCCGGAATCAGGTTCAAAACGCCCCTCCAATACTCGCCCCGTGCAGGCACGGGCACGGCAGCCGCCGGAACTCGTCTCCAGCGCGGCAAATATGGGACCAAATGGGAGCAAAGGGCAAGCTCAGCGGCCGTCCCGGCTGGCCCGGGCGGGGACGCGACTCGGTTAACGCCCTGCCCTGCGCCGCATCGCGCGGACGCCGCCGATCATCTGGCTGACGACCATGTCGGCGGCGCTGCCTTCACCGAGGGCGACGGCCGCCGGGCGCCCGGCCAGCGCCTGGTGCAGCGCGAGCACACCCGAGCGCACCCCCGCCCGGCATAGCCGCCACCACAAACGCGAGATCTCGCGATCGACCAACGCGAGCGTGTGCCGGTCGCCCTTGAACCCGCCACGCAGCCGCGCGATGCCCGCGAACAGCCGTTCGAGCGTCGCAGCATCGGGCACCGGCTCGCCCGCCATCGCGTGGCGCACCAGCAGCGGGGCGATGTCGGGCGCGTGCGCGCTCAGCAGCTTCTCCGCGTTGGCGGACATGGTCGCGGTGAACATGTTCGAAGCGCCGCCGGCGTGGCAGCGATACTGGATCAGCTCCTCGTCGATCTGCGCGATCCGCCCGAAGGTGCGCAGGCGATGGTAGAGGTCGAAATCCTCGACGTAGCGCATCTCGGGCCGCTCGAACGGATCGAGCCGACGCGCGGCATCGGCACGGAACATCACCGACGACCAGACGATCGGGTTCTGCACCAGCATCAGCCAGTCGATCAGCCCCGGTATGAGCGGGCGCGGCCAATTGCCCGGCGAGAGCTTGCCGTCGATCAGCAGCGTCGCGGCGGTGCTGACCAGCACGACCTCCGGATTGGCGTCGAGGAACGCGACTTGCCTGGCGAAGCGCTCGGGATGGCAGAGGTCGTCCTGGTCGAGCGCGGCGATGTAGCGCCCGCGCGCCTCGGCAAAGGCGCGATTGCGCGCGACGACCGGGCCGCCGTTGGCCTCCGACGCGAACACACGGATTCGCGGGTCGGCGAAGCTGCGCAGCACCGCGAGCGTCTCGTCGCGCGAGCAATCGTCGACCGCGACCAGCTCCCAGTCCGTGAAGTTTTGGGCGAGCAGGCTGACGATCGTCTCGCTCACCAGCGCGGCGCCGTTGTACGCCGCCATGATCACCGAGACCTTGGGTGCGCTCACGCCGCCCGGCTCGCGCCCGATGCCGCCGCGCTCGCCATCAGCTGGTCGACGATCATCAGGCCGATGTCGTTCTGCCAGAGCCACAGGCCGTTGGCCTTGCCGCTGAAGCTGCTCTCGCCGCCGAGCTTGCCGTCCGGCACGTGCCCCGAGGCGAGGCCCAGCCCATAGACCCCGGGCACCGGCCGCCCTTCGGCGTTGATCACCCGGCATTGCTGGTCGACCAGCCGCGGCCGCCCGGACGTATCGGCCATCAGCGCGATGCGGTCGCCTTCGACATCGAACAGCGGAATCGCGCGCGGTCGATAGCCGAGCGCGCCGATCACTACGTCGGCAGCCTCGATCTCGGCGCGGATCGCCGCCTCGTTGTCGATCCGGCGGAGCGCCATGCGCGGATCGGGCACGCGCCCGCCGACGCCGAGCATCCTGAGCACCAGCTCGCGCGCCTCGAGCCGGAAGCCCGCGAGGCGATAGACGAAGCCGCTGACCGGGCAGATGTCGCCGGGTCCGAAATCGGTGAAGCCATCGGCACGCGCCGCCTCGGCGGACGGGTAGAAGGGCCGGAGCGGCCGGCGATGGTAGAGCGCCAATGCCCCCGCCCCCAGCGGCAGCGCGGGCGCCGCCTTGAGGATCAGCGCCGCCGCCGCGAGCGCGCTGGTCGATCCGCCGACGATCGCGATCCGGGGCGCGCGCGTAGCGGAAAGCCGCTCGCGCAGCCGATCGACCCCGCCGAGCGCGAGGAAATCGTCGCCGAGCATCAGCCGATCGCCCGCGAGATCGCCGAGCGCGGCGCCCGCCACGCGTTCGGCGGCGATATGTTCGCGCGCCTGGTGGCCGCCGGTCGCGATGACGAGGTTGGCGGCGCGCATCACGCGCTCGCCGCCGGTCACCAGATTGCGCACCGTCGCCGCCCAATGGCCGTCGCGCGTCCGCCGCGCCTCGACCACTTCGCTGCGTGTCGCGACCACGCCGCCGTTCTCGGCGACGATCTGCGCAAGCCGGGCGCCGGTCGCCTCGAGGAAGGGCGTGGTGCGCGCCAGCGGCACGCCGACCTTGCCGCCCTTGTGGAGCGCGATTTCCTGCCCGCTCAGATGCCCCTCGAGCGCGGCGACCTCGGCGTGGACATTGTCCTTCACCGCAGTGAGGAAGGTCTCGGCGGTCGAATCCGAGGTGATCGCATAATTGCCGATCGCCCCGCGCCCGAGCACCGCGTCGCGCTCGACCACCGCCAGGCCTTCGCGAGCCAGCGCGACGAGCCGGTCCAGCTTGGTCGCGGCGGTCAGCAGCGCGGTACCGGCGGGGCCGCCGCCGACGATCAGCGCCGAATGGACGTGGCCGCCGCGCCGCTCGGTGCGGATCCCGCCCAGCCCGGTCTTGTTGCACGCGTCAATCAGCGCGTCGCAGACCCGGCCGACGTCGGCATCCGTCATCGCGTCGGTAATCGGAAGCGACAGGATGCGCGCGGCGATATCGTCGGAGACCGGCACGGCTTCGATCACGGCGTTGGCGCGGAACCAGGGCTGCTCGGCGAGATGCGGACTGAAATAATGAGCCGCGCCGATGCCCTGCGCCGCCAGCGAGGCGATGATCGCGGCGCGGTGCCCGGCGAAGGCGCGCGGCAGCAGCACCGACTGGCATTGCAGCGCCTGGCGCCGTCCCGTCTCCGCCTGGAACTCGAAGCCGTGCTCCACCGCGAACCCGCCCAGCCGATTGCGATAAACCCGGTCGAGCGCCGCGCGGTGATCCGCCACGGCTTCGATCTCGTCGAGCTTGGCGGCGGCGAGCAAGCCCAGCACCTCGGGCAGCTTGGCATTGAACCCTGGCCCCTCGGCCGCGCGCCCGCCCGCGAAGCCGAAATTGGTCATGCGGCGCAGCGCCTCGACCAGGCCCGCGTCGCCCGAATGGATCACCCCGCCCTCGGCGGTGGCGAAGACCTTGGTCGCGTGCATCGAATAGACGATCGCGAACGGCGCGCCGGCCCCGAACGCAACGCCCTCGGCATCGAGCGCGCCCAGCGACGCGGCGGCATCGACCACCACGCCGACCGCGCGCTCCTCGGCATAGCGGCGATAGCGCCCCAGATCGATCGACGCGCCGAACGTCGCATAGGGCACCACCACGGCGATGCGATCGCCGAAGCGCTCGAACGCCGCCTCCTCGGCCGCCTGCGAAGCCGACCAGTCGCCGGGATCGACGTCGCACAGCAGCGGCGTCAGCCCGGCCCATTCGGCGGCGTGCGCGGCGGCGGCGAAGGTGAAGCTCGGCATCAGCGCGAAGGCGCCGGTCCCGAAGCGCGGCCCCGCGGCTTGGCGGATCGCGAGCATCAGGCCCAGCGTCGCGTTGCCCACCGCGAGGCAATCGCCGACGCAGCCGAACAGCTGGCGAGTCATCGCGGTCTCGAACCCGCGCACCACCGGCCCGCCGTTCGAATAGACCCCGCGCTCCTCGATCGCGCGCAAGGCATCGCCCATCCCGCTCAGCCGCGGCGGGCGCGGCGCGATCAGCGGCAGCCGGTCCATAGTCACTCCCCAAGAATCCCCCGAGAATGTGGCAGGCGCGGGCTTAGAAACCGTAAATGCGCGCCCCGCCCTTCCCTTCGCGCGCGCAAGCCGCCAAGAAAAGCCGGACAGCGTTGTCGAAGGAGAGAGACCCATGCGGATCGCCGCCTTGCTTGCCGCCACACTCGCGCTGGCGCTTCCGGCCGCCGCGCAAGCGCAAACCTCGCACAAGGGCGGTGCCTGGGCGACCGCCGCGCACCTCAAGCGCGGGGTCAACATCATTGGCTATGATCCCTTGTGGCGCGATCCGGCGCAGGCGCGCTTCAAGACGCGGCACTTCGGAATCATCCACGACGGCGGGTTCGATTTCGTTCGCGTCGTCCTCCAGTCGTTTCGCCACATGGATGCCGACAACAAGCTCGATCCCAAATGGCTCGGGACGCTCGACTGGGTCGTGAAAGAAGCCACCGCGGCGCACTTGAACGTGATCCTCGACGAGCACGACTTCAACCTGTGCTCCGGCGCGCCCGACGCCTGCGAGCCCAAGCTGATCGCCTTCTGGCAGCAGATCGGCGAGCGCTACAAGGCCGCGCCCAAATCGGTGCTGTTCGAGCTGCTCAACGAGCCGCACGCCCCGCTCGATGCCGCGCGCTGGAACGCGATGCTGGCGAAGCTGTTGCCCGTGGTCCGCGCCACCAACCCGACGCGCACCCTCGTCATCGGCCCCACCCAGTGGAACAATTCCGGCCAGCTCCCCGCGCTCGCGCTGCCCGCGAACGACCACAACATCCTGGTGACCTTCCACAGCTACGAGCCGTTCCGCTTCACCCATCAGGGCGCGCCCTGGGTGGCGGGGATGAAGGACGTCCACGACGTGCCCTTCACCGATGCCGACGTCACCGCGATCGACGCGCAATATGACGAGGTGGCCGCCTGGTCGAAGGCGAACGACCGGCCGGTGCTGCTCGGCGAGTTCGGCGCCTACGACAAGAGCGGCACGCCGATGGAAGCCCGCGCCCGCTACACCGCCGCCGTCCGCGCCGCGGCCGAAGCGCACGGGTTTTCGTGGGCGTACTGGCAGTTCGACAGCGATTTCGTGCTGTGGGACATGGCGAAGGACGCGTGGGTGGAGCCGATCCGAGCGGCGCTGGTGCCGGGCGCCCGGCCTAAGTACCGGAAATAGCGGGTCGCTTTCCGCTGGACGTACCGGCGGGGCCTGCCTAGCTGGCGCGATGATCCTCGGACCGCCCGCGCAGATCGACGAAGCGACCCTCGCGTTCTGCGCCACGATCTCGGCCGAGGCTCCTCGCTACGTCCCTGTCAAGCCCGTTCCCTGGGGCAAGCTCGCCTATTGCTTCGACACGTCGGTGGAGACGGCCAGGCAGCGCGGCGGCTCGGCGGCTTATGGCTGGGCGATCTGGCGCTGGCCGGGCCGCTGGTTCGAGGCCGAGCACCACGCCGTCTGGCGCAAGCCCGACGGCAGCCTGCTCGACGTCACCCCGCAAACCGGCGAGCCCGAGCGGATCCTGTTCCTGCCCGACGATGACGCGGTCTACGATCCCGCCACCTTCCGCCGCAACGTGATGGCCCCCGACGCCGGCAACCCCCTCGCCCGCGACTATATCGCGCTGGTCGCCGCGCGCGGCGACATCACCGCGCGCTATTGGTCACCCGGGGTCGACGTCCTCCCCCTCTTCTCGCCGGAGGACCAGCGCCGCCTCGACCCGATCGACGCGCGGATCGCGGGGCTGATCGAGGCGATGGCGGCGGGTTGAGCCTGTCGGCCCGGACGCGGCGAGGGCGAGGCGCGGTCCACGCCTCGCCGCCGGACCCTATTCGGGGCATTGCCCGAACCCTATTCCGGACAGCCCGCGTCGATCCACTCGGCCAGCGCGATGATCACGTTGCCCTGCATCGGCGTCTCCGCATTGTAGGGCGGGCTGCCCGCGGGCATCTGGCCGATGGTGCCGGTGTTCGGATCGAATACCGGGCCCATGCCGGAAAGCGCCTGGATGATCACCGAATCCTGCGAGCTGCCCACTTCGAGGATCTTGAAGGGGCCGCCGGGAATAGTTCCTGGCACGTTCCCGGTGGTGAATTCCGCATAGGTGAGCGTGTTGTAGAACGCGCCGTGCGGCGCCCCGGCAATTGGAAGGCTATTCGCGCCGACCAGGGCCTTGAGGACGCTCTGGACGTCGGCATAGCTTTTGATCGAGACGGTCATCGTTATTTCCCCTTCTTGCTGGACGGCTTCATCTTGGCCGCCGAGGTCGGCGTCTGCTGTGGCAGCGGAAAGCCGGCCGGATTCTGCGGAACCACCGTGCTGCCGCCCGGATAGGGCGTCACCGCCTCGGGCGCGAAGGCGTTCCCGGTCGCGGCGATGACGCTGAAGTCGCCGCCGAGGAACTGGCCTGCGGCGCCGTGGCAACCCAGGCAGCCGCCTGACGTATGGCCCACATATTTGCTGGTGGTGGCGTCGAGCGTATAGACTCGCGGGAGGTTCGGGCTCGGCACGTTGCCGTCCGTCCCGCCGAGCGCGCCCTGGAAGAACTGGAGCGTATCGTTGGTCTCGGTCGCGAAGTTCGACAGGAAGAACTGCTGGGCGGGGATCGAACCGCCGGGATCGTCCTGCACGCCCGCCTGCACGCCGATCAGCCGGTAGTTCGCCCACACGTTGCCCGCGCCGAACTGGGCGCGCACCGCCGCCTGCATCGTCACGTTGAACGCGTTGAGATCGAACGCGCTGGCGGACCCCGGGATCGGGAACTGCCGCGCTGCAGCGATCACGCCGGGATCGGGGAGCGCGCGCGGCAAGCCCATCGTGGAGGTCTGGGGGTTGGTGTTGGTGAAGCGGAAGCCGCTGGCCTCGTCGGTCACATGCTCGAACGTCGCGAAGGTGAAGGTCGGGACGTTGGGCGTCTTCTGGATGATGTGCAGCGAGATCAGCAACAGGACGCCGTTGTTGGCGACCGTCACGCCCGCGGCGTTGGTCGTGTAGTAGATTCCGTTCGCCCAATGATAGTCGTTCAGATTGTCGACCGACGGATCATAGTGCCGCCAGGTGGCCTTGATCTCGATCGATCCGGCCGGAAGGCTGAACACCGCCCCCCTCACCCGATGGTTCATGATCAGGTTGACCGCCTGAGTCCTCGCGTTCCTTCGGGGCGCGGCATTGTTGAAGCCGGTCTGCTGGAGATAGTTGTAGATGACCGGATTGCCCTTGGCCTCATAGACCAGCCCCGCCTGGATCGCGGCGGCCTTGATCAGCCCCTGCTGCGCGGGCGTCGGTTGGGGATATTGCTGCTTGAGCGCATCCACCTTCTGGGCGCCGGGCGTGTAGTACATGTGCGCGAGGCTGATCTCGCTGGCTTCGTCGGTGTTGTTGAACAAGGTCTGGTCGGTCGTCGGCGTCGCCGGGGCGACCGCCGGATCGTAGAGATAGTTGGGGATCGCGTTGGGATCGGGAAGCGTATTGCCGCTGGCGGTCGCATAGGTCGGGTAGAGCTCGTCGCGATGGTAGAAGGTCTCCCAGACGGTGACCGCGCTCGCACTGGCCGAGCCCGACGTCGCGCTGGCCGCCGCCAGCCCTCGGCAATAGGGCGAAATACCCGGGGCGGGCGTGGGGTTGGTCATCGCCGGCCAGGTGAGCGCGATGAATTCCTGCCATGCGAAGGTCGCGGCCTGCTGGGGATCCGCCGGGTTGGCGATATCGGTGGGAACGGTCGAGCTGAAGGCCGGAGTGGGGCTTGGCGCGGGCGTCGGCGCGGGCTGCACGCAGGCGGGCGTCGGACTGGGCGTCGGCGCGGCCTGCGCCGAGGCGCGGCTCGGCATCGCGCCATCGGAAGCGGCAAGAAGCACCGCACCCGCCAGGACTGACCCGCAAATCGAAGCCCATTTGAGCGCCGACGCGGACACGTAATACGCGCCACGTTTCGTCATCGAGTTGTCCCCCACCAAAACGGATCAAATAACAGATTAATTATCTGTTCTTTGGCTTTTGACTCGCGGACCCATGCTCAGCGAACGGATACATCCGATCCTGCGGACATGTCAAATGACGCTTCGATGACAACTAATGGTCTGAAATATTCAAAACGGTTATATTTGAAAGGAGACAAAGACAAACGAAGAGAACAAGATGTTTGCCCTACTCCTCGCCCATCCTGAGCGCCGCGATAAACGCCTCCTGCGGAATGCTCACGTTGCCATATTCCCGCATCCGCTTCTTGCCCTCTTTCTGCTTGTCGAGCAGCTTGCGCTTCCGCGAAATATCCCCGCCGTAGCATTTCGCGGTCACGTCCTTGCGCAGCGCCGCGATCGTCTCGCGGGCGATCACCTTGCCGCCGATCGCCGCCTGGATCGGGATCTTGAACAGGTGGCGCGGGATCAGGTCCTTGAGGCGCTCGCACATCCCCCTGCCCCGCGCTTCGGCGGTGCCGCGGTGGACGATCATGCTCAGCGCATCGACGGGCTCGTTGTTGACGAGGATGCTCATCTTGACGAGATCGCCCGCGCGGTGGCCGATCTGCTCGTAATCGAAGCTAGCATAGCCGCGGCTGATGCTCTTCAGCCGGTCGTAGAAGTCGAACACCACTTCGTTGAGCGGCAGCTCGTAGGTCAGCTGCGCGCGGCCGCCGACATAGGTCAGGTCGCGCTGGATGCCGCGCCGGTCCTGGCAGAGCTTGAGGATCGAGCCGAGATATTCGTCGGGGACGTAGATCACCGCCTTGATCCACGGCTCCTCGATCTCGGCGATGCGGGTGGGATCGGGCATGTCGGCGGGGTTGTGGAGCTCGATCGCGCCGCCTCCGTGAGTCAGCGCGATCTTGTAGACCACCGACGGCGCGGTGGTGATCAGGTCGAGGTCGTATTCGCGAGTCAGCCGCTCCTGGATGATCTCGAGGTGGAGCAGGCCGAGGAACCCGCAGCGGTAGCCGAAGCCCAATGCCGCGCTGGTCTCCATCTCGAACGAGAAGCTTGCATCGTTGAGCCGCAGCTTCGAGATGCTCTCGCGCAGTTTCTCGAAGTCGTTGGCGTCGACCGGGAAGAGGCCGCAGAACACCACCGGCTGGACTTCCTTGAACCCCGGGAGCGCCTCGGCGGCGGGGCGGCGGGCGTCGGTGATCGTGTCGCCGACGCGAGTCTGGGCGACTTCCTTGATCTGCGCGGTGATGAAGCCGATCTCGCCGGGGCCGAGGTCGGCGAGCTGCTCGATCTTGGGGCGGAAGCAGCCGACGCGGTCGATCAAATGGGTGGTGCCGGCGGCCATGAACTTGATCTGCTGGCCCTTGCGGATACTGCCGTCGATCACGCGGACGAGGATGACGACGCCGAGGTATGGATCGTACCAGCTGTCGACGAGCATCGCCTTGAGCGGGGCATCGGCGTCGCCGGTGGGCGGCGGGATCCGGTCGACGATCGCGTCGAGCACTTCCTCGATGCCGATCCCGGTCTTGGCGCTGGTGAGCACCGCGTTCGAGGCGTCGAGCCCGATGATCTCCTCGATCTCGTTCTTGACCTTGTCGACGTCCGCCGAGGGAAGGTCGATCTTGTTGATGACGGGGATGATCTCGTGATCGTGCTCGATCGACTGATAAACGTTGGCGAGCGTCTGCGCCTCCACGCCTTGCGCCGCATCGACCACCAGCAGCGCACCCTCGCACGCCGCCAGGCTGCGGCTGACCTCATAGGCGAAGTCGACGTGGCCGGGCGTGTCCATCAGGTTGAGGACGTGCCCCTTCCAGTCGAGACGCACGGTCTGCGCCTTGATCGTGATCCCGCGCTCCTTCTCAATGTCCATGTTATCAAGGACTTGCGCGGACATCTCGCGCGCCTGGAGCCCGCCGGTGGTCTGGATCAGCCGGTCGGCGAGCGTCGACTTGCCGTGATCGATGTGCGCGATGATCGAGAAATTGCGGATCTTGGAGAGGTCGGTTGCCATGGTGGCGGGCGCTTAGCAGGGCTTACCGGTTCGAGCAAAGCTCCCGCTCGAGCGCTTGTGCGCCCGCGAGGCCAGGCTGCACGGTTCCACGCTGGCTGGCAAATTCGTCACCCGAAAAAACGCTCATCGCAGCCTCGAAGTTGGAGACCGCCCGATGCGCGTCGTCGCAGGTTGGAGCGAAACGTCACGGGGAAGGTAACTTGGTGCATTTCGGATCGAATTCCACGACAATCCCGTCGAATCGCGTCGATCCACCGCCGCGCTACCGTTCGCCTCGCGTCTCTGCTACGCTCGGCGGGTTCATGGGCGCACGGACTGGGGCCGACGCGCCGGCATCAGGGGAGAGACATATGCGCACATCCGTCATCGCCATTGCCGCGGCAGCCGCCGCTTTCGCCGCCACGCCCGCGCTCGCGCAGGACCACGAGCGCGGCTCCTCGGGCCACAAGGACCAGGCGCGCGGCGAGGCGCAGATGCCGCATTGCAGCCATCCCATCGGCACGCTTTCGATCGTCGAGCCCGACAATCAATGGTGGCGCGAATACAACCTCGGCAGCCCGGAGGCGGTGCTCAAGGTGTTCGTCCAGGAGTCGGGCTGCTTCACGCTCGTCAACCGCGGCCGCGCGATGCAGAGCCGAGCGATGGAGCGCGCGCTCGCCGACAACGGCGAGCTGCAAGGCGGATCGAACATGGGCAAGGGCCAGGTCCGCGCCGCCGACTACTTGCTCCAGCCCGATATCGTCTCGGGCAACGGCAATTCGGGCGGCGGCAACGTCGGCGGCGCGCTCGGCGGGCTGCTCGGTCACCACGGCATCCTCGGCGGCGTCGGCGCGATCGCCGGCGGGATCAGCATCAAGAAGAAGGAAGCCTCGGTCACGCTATCGCTGGTCGACAGCCGCACCACCGAGGAAAGCGTGACCCAAGGCTATGCGCGCAAGACCGACGTCGGCTTCGGCGGCGGCGGCGGCGCGGGCTGGTGGGGCGGCTTCGCCGCGGCCGGCGGATCGGGATACCAGAACACCGAGATCGGCCAAGTGATCGTGCTCGCCTATCTCGACGCCTATACCAAGATGGTCCACCAGCTCGGAGGGATTTGAGTTTTTTCAGCTTCGCTGAGCGGTGCCAGCCCGCTCCCCCTCCCGGCCGCCCTTATTGTAGTAGCCTAATGGGTGGCCGGGAGGGGGAGCGGGCCGGCACCGCAACCGTTTCCGCTTCGCTGAAACGACTCAAGCACGGAACATCGGCCGTCCCCGGGCGGTTGCGCGGGGATGGTTCGAATCGGTACCGCCGGCTGGGCGATCCCGCGGGCGGCGGCACATCGTTTTCCCGAGGAGGGGAGCGGGCTCGATCGATATGCCGCGCGGCTGGACGCGGTCGAGATCAACAGCAGCTTCTACCGGCCGCATCGCCGATCGACCTACGAACGCTGGGCGGCGAGCGTGCCGGCCCGTTTCCGCTTCGCGGTCAAGCTCCCCAAGTCGATCACCCACCAGGCCCAACTCGTGGATTGCGCGCCGTTGATCGCGCGGTTCCTGGATGAAGCCGCCGGGCTGGGCGACCGGCTCGGGCCGATCCTCGTCCAGCTTCCGCCGAGCCTGGCGTTCGATCCCGATATCGCGCAGGCGTTCTTCGCCGAGTTGAAAGTGCCTGGCGTCATCGTCTGCGAACCACGTCATCCGAGCTGGTTCGGCCTGCAGGCCGACGCGCTGCTGCGCGACCACCGCGTCGCGCGCGTCGCCGCCGATCCGGCGCGGACGCCCGCGGCGGCGGCTCCGGGCGGCTGGCCCGGCCTCGCCTATTTCCGCCTGCACGGGTCGCCGCGCACCTACTGGTCGAACTATGAGCCCGAGGCGCTGGCGGCCTGGGCCCGGCGAGTCGCCCAAGCCGCCTCCGGAGGCGTCGAGACCTGGGCGATCTTCGACAACACCGCGCACGGCCACGCGATCGAGAACGCGCTCGCCTTCGCCTCCGCTTGCTCTCCCCGCCTCCCACGCTAGTCTCCACCCCAACGACATGAGGGAGGGGCAATGCGCCACATCGCGATCATCGGATCGGGGCCCGCCGGCTATTACACCGCCGAGGCTTGCCAGAAGGCATTCGGAGCGGGCGTGCGGGTCGACATCATCGATCGGCTACCGGTCCCCTATGGCCTGATCCGCACCGGCGTCGCGCCCGATCACCAGTCGATCAAGGGCGTGTCGCGGCGCTACGAGGCAGTGGCGCTGAGCGACAACGTCCGCTTCGTCGGCAACGTGCTGGTGGGGCCCGACGTGACGATCGACGAATTGCGCGGGCTCTACGACGCGGTGGTGCTCGCGACCGGCGCGCCGCACGATCGCCCGCTCGAGCTTCCCGGCGCGGACCTGCCCGGGGTGATCGGATCGGCGGCGTTCGTCGGCTGGTACAACGGACATCCCGATTATGCGGACCTCGATCCGCCGCTGCAGGGGCCGGGCGCGGTGGTGATCGGCAACGGCAACGTCGCGCTCGATGTCGCGCGCATTCTCGCCAAGACCGAGGCCGAGTTCGAGGGATCGGACATTGTCGGCCACGCGCTGACGCCGCTGCAGGGTTCGGGGATCACCACCATCACTTTCCTCGGGCGCCGCGGGCCACACCAGATCGCGATGACGCCCAAGGAGCTCGGCGAGCTCGGCCATCTCGCGCGTGCCATTCCGATCGTCGATGCCGCTGACCTGCCGCCCGAGCTCGACGACGCCCTGCTCGAGCCCGGTCAGCGCAAATCGGTGATGCACCTGCGCAGCTTCGCGGCCGGCGGCCGGGAGGCCAAGCCCGTCCGCATCGTCTTCGATTTCTTCGCGATGCCGGTGGCGATCGATGGCGAAGGCCATGCCGAGCGCGTGATCGTTGAGCGCACCCGGCTCGACGAAAGCGGCGCGGCGCACGGCACCGGCGAGACCTATGCGGTGCCCGCGAGCCTGATCGTCAGCTGCATCGGCTACCGCACCCCGCCGATCGAAGGCGTGCCCTATGACGAGCGCGCGGGCCGCTTCGCCAACGACGAGGGACGCGTGCTGCCCGGGCTCTACGCGGTCGGCTGGGCACGGCGCGGACCGACCGGCACGATCGGCACCAACCGGCCGGACGGCTTCGCGATCGCCGACAAGATCGCCGAGGACACCGCCGGCGATTCGGGCAAGACCGGCCGCGCCGGGCTCGATGCGCTGCTCGGCGCGCGCGGGGTGGAGATCGTCACCTTCCGCGACTGGCAGAAGATCGAGGCCGCCGAAGCCGCCGCCGCCCGCGCCGGCTCCCCGCGCGAGAAATTCACCAGCATCGAGGCGCTGCTGGCCGCGCGTGGCGGCTGATCCGAGGCGCTTGCGTGGGCAGCCTGGCGTGGCTATAGGCCCCGCTCCAAGCGCTAACCGGCCTCCGCGCCGGGCTCCGTCGGGGAGTAGCTCAGCCTGGTAGAGCACTGCCTTCGGGAGGCAGGGGCCGGAGGTTCGAATCCTCTCTCCCCGACCAATTCGCCTTGCTGCCTGACCCGTCAGGCGCCGCGATCAGATACCTGCCATAATGGGCCCTCTCTGCGTTGACTGGCGCCGGGCGCCGCCGCAGCTTGAGCGCGCTCCACACAGGGCCGGTCGCGCGTACGCCTCATGATGACGGAGGGGGATGCCATGTTCGCCGTACCAATTCGCCTGCTTGCCGGCTTGGGATTGATCGCGCTCGCACCTGGAGCCGTCGCGCCCCAGCCCGCCAAGCCGGCCAAGGCCGCCCCCAATCCCTGCGCCTACCGCCCCATCCCCAACGACGCGGGCGGGAATCCGGAGCTCAAATCCCCCGACCCGGTCCATTCGGTCGACGGCGTGCTCAGATACACGCTGAAGATCAACTATGCCGAGCACGAGATCGCCGGCTGCCAAGTGCACCTGCGCAACTACAACGGCAAGCTGGTGGGCGACACGCTGCACGTGAAGCCCGGCGACGTGCTCTATATCGATCTGGACAACGATCTCCCGCAGAAGGACGGCGGCCATTCGATGGCCGGCATGCACGACGAGCCGATGAGCCAGGACGTGACCAACCTGCACACCCACGGGCTCCACGTCTCCCCCTCCGGCAAGAGCGACAATGTGTTCCTCGAGGTGTGGCCCGGCGAGATCGAGCACTACAAGATCGAGATCCCCAAGGATCAGGCCCCCGGCACTTTCTGGTATCACGCGCACGTCCACGGCTCGACTTCGACTCAGGTCTCGAGCGGAATGGAAGGCGCGATCGTCGTCGAGGGCGGGCTCGACGAAGTGAAGGGCATCAAGGGCATCACCGAGCACGTGCTGCTGCTCCAGCAGATCAGCTATGACGAAAAGGGCGTGATCGAGGATTTCTCGCAGAATTTCGGGCGCGGCAAATGGGAGAAGTCGCTGCGCCGGATCACGATCAACGGCCAGCTGGTGCCGGTGATCCACCTGCGCCCCGGCGAGATCCAGCGCTGGCGCGTGATCCACGGCGGCGTGCACGAGAATATCGCGCTCAACTACACCGGCGGCGCTCTCCACGAAATCTCGACCGACGGGCTCTCGCTCGGGCGCTCCGTCGGCTGGACCCCGGCCCATCCCCTGATGCTGAGCCCCGGCTATCGCAGCGACGTGCTGGTGAAGGGCGTGCTTCCGCGGGGCGCGCGGACCGCGACCTACTATCTGGTCGATGGTGCGCTCCCTGCCACCAAGACCATCGAAGGTGAGTTCGAGGTCGCCACACTGCGCGCCGCCGCCGCGGCTGCCGCCAAGCGGAGCGGGAAGACGCTGCGGGCGCTCCCCTCGCGCGCGGCGCTGTTCGCGAAGGTTGCGGGCAAGCCCGAGGCGATCCTGGCCAAGGTGATCGTCGGCGACGATCCGGTCGAGATGGACATGCCGACCGAAGCGGCGCTCGCCCCCACCGTCCCCCATCGCGACATCCGTCCGGACGAGTTGACCGGCGCGCCGCAGACCGTGACCTTCAACATCACCAACGGAATATGCGACCATACCGGAAAATGCGTCACCGGCTGCGTGCCCCCCGCGCACGGCTGCGCGCTGCGCTTCATGGTCGACAGCTATACCTACACCAAGGACTCGCCGCCGCGCGTGCTGGTGCTGAACACCGCGGCGAAATGGACGCTGGGCAGCGACGCCGGCGCGCATCCCTTCCACATCCACGTCAACGCCTTCCAGGTCGACCGCATGGAGCCCGACGGCAAGAAGCACCGCATCTGGAAGGATACCTGGTACGTCGATCCGGACGACGGCAAGACCGTGATCCTGACGCGCTACGAGGATTTCCCCGGCGATTTCGTGCTCCACTGCCATATCCTCGACCATGAGGACATGGGGATGATGCAGAAGGTGTCGATCCGGGAGCACTAAGGCGGCGGGCCACGCCGGGCAGCGGGGCCCGAGGTTCGAATCGCGTTTGCGGCATGCTAGAGCGGCGTCGATAGATGCCGTGAGCCCCCGCAAGATCATCCACGTCGACATGGACGCCTTCTTCGCCTCGGTGGAGCAGCGCGACGATCCGGCGCTGCGCGGCCGGCCGGTCGCGGTGGGCTCGGCCACCGGGCGCGGCGTGGTGGCGGCGGCGAGCTACGAGGCGCGCAAGTTCGGCGTACGCTCGGCGATGCCCTCGGTGACGGCGCTCCGGCGCTGCCCGGGACTGGTGTTCGTGCCGCACCGTTTCGACGTGTACCGCGCGGTCTCGCGGCAGATCCGGGCGATCTTCGAGGACTATACGCCGCTGGTCGAGCCACTGTCGCTCGACGAGGCCTATCTCGACGTGACCGCCAACCTGCGCGCTCTGCCCTCGGCGACCGCGACCGCAAGCGAGATCCGCGCGCGAATCCGCGAGGAGACGCGGCTCACCGCGTCGGCGGGGATCTCGTACAACAAGTTCCTCGCCAAGATCGCCTCGGACCAGAACAAGCCCGACGGACAGTTCGTCATCACCCCCGCGACCGGCCCGGCGTTCGTCGCCGACCTGCCGGTCGCGCGCTTCCACGGCGTGGGTCCGCGCACCACCGAAAAGATGCACCGGCTCGGCATCCACACCGGCGCCGACCTGCGGGCGCGGGACCTCGCGTTCCTCAAGGCGCATTTCGGCAAGGCGGGCGCCTGGTATCACGCGATCGCGCGCGGCGAGGACGATCGCGAGGTGACTCCCGACCGTCCGCGCAAATCGGCGAGCTCGGAGATGACGGTGGATGTCGACCTCGCCACGCCCGAGGCGGTCGAGGCGGCGCTGTTGGGCCAGGCGGAACTCGCTGTGGGAGTGGTGCGAGAAGAGCGGCGGGCGCGGGCGCACGGTGACGGTCAAGGCGCGCTACGCCGATTTCCGGATCGTCACGCGGAGCCGCACGCTGGGCGCGCCGGTGGGCGCCCGCGCCACGCTGCACGAGGTTTCGGTGGCATTGGTGCGGACGTTGTTCCCGCTGCGCGCGGGCATCCGGCTGATCGGCGTGACGCTTTCGGGGTTCGACGACAGCGGCGGCGGGGAGACGCTGCTGGATCTTATCGGGTAGCACGCACGCCCCACTTCCCCTCCGCGCGGGATGCTTTAGCATGGACCGAAACGCCGCGGAGGGGATCCCGATGACAACGCTGACTCGCCTTGCACTCACTGCCGCCGCTTTCGCGCTGACGGCGCCTCCGCTCGCCCAAGCGCAAGCGCAAGCGCAAGCGCAAGCGCAAGCCAGCCACGCGCCCACCGACGCGCCGGTCAAGGTCGACAGGGCGCGGATCGACAAGGCGCTCGCTGCGATGGTGGCGAGCGGGAAGGCGGCGGGGGTGTCGGCGCTGGTGTGGCAAGGCGGTAGGGAACGTTATTTCGGCACCGCAGGCGATGCCGATCGCGAGGCCAAGCGGCCGATGGCGCGCGACACGCTGGTCCAGATCTTCTCGATGACCAAGCCCGTCACCGGCGTCGCGCTGATGACCTTGTGGGAGCAGGGCAAGTTCGGGCTCGACGATCCGGTGGCGCGCTATGTCCCGGAATTCGCCGACGCACGCTATTACGCGGGCAAGGATGCGGCGGGCGTGCCGCTCTACAAGCCCGCGACTCGTCCGGTGACGATCCGCGACTTGATGCGCCACACTGCGGGGCTCTCGTACGGCGGCAAGGACAATCCCGCCGACATCCTGTTCTCGGCGGCCGATCCGCTCGGGCTCGACAACGACCTCGAGACCGCCGCGCACAGGATCGGCGGGCTGCCGCTGGTGTACGACCCGGGCGCGCAGTGGCGCTACAGCTCGGGCGTCGACGTCCAGGCGCGGCTGGTCGAGATCTTCTCGGGCATGAAGTTCACCGACTACGTCCAGCAGCACATCTTCGATCCCTTGGGCATGCACGACGCCGGTTGGGCGCAGCCCAAGGACAAGCTCACGCGGTTCGCGGCGAGCTATCAGGCGAACGCCGACGGATCGCTGACCCGCGTCCCCGATGCGCAAGCGCAGGAGCGCAACTTCGCCGGGCACCGGATGACGATGGGCGGCGCGGGTATCGTCACTTCGATCGACGACTACATGCGCTTCGCGCGGATGCTGCTCGGCAAGGGCACGCTCGACGGCGTGCGAATCCTCGCGCCCTCTACGGTGCGGCTGATGACCACCAACCAGCTCGACCCGCGCATCACCGAGCGGCTGTTCCTGCCGAGCAAGGGCTCGGTCGGCTTCGGGCTCGATTTCGCGGTGCGGATCGCGCAGCCGAAGGACGCCAAGGAAGCGCGCGGCGCGGTGGGCGAATTCTTCTGGGACGGCGCCGAATCGACGCTGTTCTGGGTCGATCCCGCCAACGACCTAGCGGCGGTGTTTTTCATCCAGCACAGCCCGTGCTGCGCCTTCCACCACGAATTCCGCGAAGCGGTGTACGGCGCGGATTACCTCGGACCGCCGGGGGACTAACCCCGCGCCCTGAGCCCGCCGAGCGCCTCCTCGATCGCGGTGGCGCTCAGCGTCTTCTGCTCGATGACGCACCGGAGGCCGAGCCCGTCGAAGCCGTGGTAATCGGCGGCGGTGGCGAAAGCGATCACCGCGTCGCCGTTCGGCTGGGAGCCGCGCACCGCATTGGCAGGAAGCGGGACGATCTCGCCGAAGCGCGCGCCGGTAGAATCGGCCACGACTCGGTCCGCCTGGTCGACGATGCAGATGCGGGTGCGCGCGCGATCGGCTTCGCTGAACAGCGAGCGGTCGGCGATCATCGCCGCGACGTGGCTCTCCCAGTCGAACTCGAGGTAGAACACCCCCGCCGGCGCGCCTCGGCTTCCGCGCGGGCGGATTCCGGTGACGAAGACGAGCACCGCGCGGTGATCCGACCACGGATTCTGCCACACCTCGTCGGTGAACCATTCCTCCTGGCCGCGGCTCGCCATCGCCTTGAGGAACTGCGGCGCATTGCCGAGATTGGTCTGGCGGACGCGGGCGTTGGGATTGGATAGCGCGATCACCCGGCCATCGGCGTCCGCGACGAAGGCATTGACGTAATAGGGCGAAGTGGCGGTGAGCAGCGCGAGACGCGCCTGGGCAGCCTCGAGGTTTTCGGGCGTCGGATCGAGCGTGGCGGCGACAATCTCGGCGTCGGAAGCCAGAACCCGAAGATCGATGCTGCGGCCGTAGAGGTGACGGACCACGTTCTGGATCAGCGCCTGGGCGAGCTCGACGAGGCGGGTGCCCTCGATCTCGCCCACCATCTCGTCGGCGATGCGCGCGCCGAGCGCCAGACGCTCGCGGACCTCGGAGCGGAACTCGAGGCTCGCGCCGCGCGCTTGCTGCGCCAGCGCCTTCACTTCCTGCGCGACCACCGAGAAGCCGCGCCCCGTCTCGCCCGAACGGGCGGCCTCGATCGTGGCGTTCAGCGCGAGCAGCTTGGTCCGCGCGGCGATTTCCTCGCTGATCGCGGCATAGGTGTCCACCTCATCGCGGAGGACCGACAGCAGGGATCTGATTCGGCGAGGCACGGATTCTCCAATAATCGTAAGTGGTTAAGGCTGCATTGACCATGTCGTGGCGATCTAGTCGCCTCGCTCGAACGCGGGCGCCTCGGGAGGGAGGGCAGCGCCGCGCCAGCGCTCGACCGGATAGACCGATACGCTGCCGTCGGTCGCCCAGCGGCGCTGGATCAACGTCGCCATTTGCTGGCTGGTGCCGCCGATGGTGGCGCGGACATGCACCCAGAAGCTGGTCGACCGGAACGACGTGCCCCAGGGAATCGTCACTTTCTCGTCGGCGAGATCCTGCGCGATCAGATAGCCGCGCCGCGCGCGCAACGCGGCGAGGCGGCGCGCGACATCGGGATCGTGGAACAGGATCGCCAGCATCTCCTCGCCGGCGGCGTTGAGATCGAGCGTGGTCTTTCCCGGCAGCGCGGTGAGCAGCCCGCGCAGCCGTTCGGCGACTGCCGGATCGAGCCCGACGAGATCGAGCGGACGCAGATCGGTGACCGGCCCCGCGGCGCGCACCAGCTTGATGATGCCGTCGCTCTGCTCCTCCTCCAACCCGACCGATCGCGCGATCGACTGGAACAGCAGGATCGATGCCGCCTCGCCCGAACGTAGCGAATTGATGTTGAAGCGGCCCTCGGCATCGGCGATCGCGAGATCGAAGGTGCCGCCGTCGATCGGCGCCGCCTTCTCGGCGAGCGAGCCCCAGGGCTCGCCCGGATAGTCGATGAACGGCGCGTCCTCGCCGTCACGGCGCAATGCCACCACCGCCGAAAGCTCACCGCCGCGCACTGCCGCGAGCGCGCGCGAGGCCTCGCTCATCCTCAGGCCGCGATCGAGAGCCAGCTCCTCGCGGTCGATCAGCAACAGCACCAGCCCGCTCGCGATCGCGACGAACATCAGCACGTTGACGAGGATCATCCCAGCCTCGCTGTCGCGCACCGGCTTCATTTGTCCGCCACCCGCGCGGGCAGGACGATCACGCGGCGGAGCGTTCCCCCGGGGCCGGCCTGGGCGTTCAACTGCATCTCGACCGCGATCGCGCGCGGCCATTGGTCGGCATGATCGTCGTCGACCGGCCAGTGATCGATCCACGCCCCCAAGTCCGGATCCCAGAAGCGCCAGCGCGTCGCGGCGACTCCCTGAAGCGCCCCTTGCGACGAGGCGCCTCCGGCTCGTGCGAGCGTGTTGCCGGTCGTCTGGTAGCGAACGATCACCGGCTCGCCGCCCGCTCCCGGCGCGGCGCGGGTGAAGCTCAGTTCGTGCGCGTCGCCAACGATCTGGCCCTGCGCGATCTGATCGATGTCGCTCGTGAGCAGGAACATCGTGCGCTGGAGTTCGGCGAGCCGATCGAGGCGCGCTTCGGTGCGGCCCTGGATGTTGAGGATGCCCTGGACCAGCCCCAGCCCCGCCACTGCGATCAGCGCGAACAGGCCGAGCGAGATCATCAGCTCGATCAGCGTGAAGCCGGATTCGCTCCGGCCCGGGGATTCGCTCATGACCCTGAGCTCACCGCCACCGACACATAGCCCGACGCGCTGGCGAGCAGGATCGCGAAGTCGCGCGCGACGCTTCCGTCGGTCCGGAAGCGCACCGGGCCGGTGACGCCGTGGAAGCCGTCGGCCGAGAGCAGGCCCTCGGGGCTGAGCTTGTTGCCCGCGCGCAGCGAATTCGCGATCCCTGCGGCGTCGTACGCCAGGGCCGCGATCGCGCCCGGCGTGCCGCCATTGCGCGCCGCGAACTCGCTCGCGAAGGTGCCGAACGCGACCGGATCCGGGCTCGCCAGCCAGGCGCCGTCGAGCGCCTCGAGCGCCTCGGGGCGGTTGTCGAGCGACTGCAGCGTGCCGAGCAGCTGGGCGCCGCCGGCCTTGAAGCGCGCCGCAGCGGCGAGGATCGCCGGGCTCGTGCTCGGGAGCAACACCGCATCGGTGACGTCGCCGGCCGGCGCGGCGGCCGCCGCGGTCACTGGCGTCATGCGAATGCCGAGCTCGCCCTCGAGCTGGTTGGCGGTGAGCAAGGTCGCCGCGGACCAGGCGCTGCCGTCGTCGAGCACCGTCACCGATCGCACCCCGCGCCCGCGCGCATAGCGCAGCACCGCACTGGTCACCTGCCCCGCGGTGATGCCGAAGATGTAGACTCCCGGGGCCTTGAGCACCGAATCGTTGCTGAAGGCGACGATCGGCACGCGCCCGGCGATCGTGCTCGCGACCGCGGGCACTTCCTCGGCGAGCAGCGGCCCGAGAATCAGTGCAGGTCCCTTCTTGAACGCGAGCGTCGCGGCCGCTGCGGCGCCCGCGGCGGTGCCGCCCGTGTCGAACACATCGACATAAGCGCTGTTTTCGGCGAGCAACGCCGCGGCGCGCATGCTAGACCCCAGCCGCGCTCGCGGACCGGTGAGCGGTACGAGCAGCGCGACGGGACGTTTGTCCTTCTTGTCCGCTGCCAGGGCGAACGAGGGAAGACCGACCGATGCCGCTGATGCGACGAGGCCTGATTGCAGAATCCTCAGCAGGTCCCGACGATTCACTGGCGACTCCGGATGCACGCGCGGTGGCACGGCGACGTGTTATCGCCTTCGCCACGCTGGGAATAGTCTCCTACGCGGTCGCGATCGTGGCGACCATCCCCGCGAGCGCGGTGTTTCCCAACCGTCCGTGGCGGTCTGGCGTGGCGGGCACGGTCTGGAACGGCGAAGTCGGCGTGACCGGCGTGACGACGGTGCGCTGGGCCTGGGCGCCGCTCCGCTCGCTCACCAGCCTGGCCTATGCCGCCGATTGGCGCGCGACCGGGCAGGATACCGATCTGCACGGCCGCGTGCTTGCGGGCACCTCCAGCATGACGCTCGACACGATGAGCGGATCGGCCAACGCGAGCCTGCTCGATGTGATCCAGCCCAACTTGCCCTTCACCTGCGCGATGGCCGGGCAAGTCGAGTTCGAGAAGGTGGTGGCGCGCGGGTCCGGCCGGATGATGCAAGGCAAGGCGACCAGCGATCCTGGGAGCTGCCGCGCCAAGAACGGCGGCGCGGCGACCGCCCTCCCCGCGCTGATCCTCACCGCCGAGCATATCGGCACCGAGTCGCACCTCCGCCTCGCGCCGATGACCCAGCGCCGCAAGATCCTGATCGACGCGGTGTTGAAGGAGGACGGCGCGCTGGACTTGAGCGTGACGCCGGACGGCGCGACGATGATGCCGTTCCTTGGGGCGGTGGCGGGCGCGCGGATTCAGAGCAGGATGTGACTCTTCTGAGCCCCTCCCTGAGGGGGAAGGGTAGTTCGTTCTACATCCCCACCAGATTGTTGAGGTTGATGATCGGCAGCAGGATCGCCAGCACCATCGTCAGCACCAGCCCGCCCATGATCAGCAGCACCAGCGGCTCGACCAGCGCCACGAGGGTGCTCACCAGCGCGTCGAGCTCGCGTTCGAGTTCCTTCGCGGCGCGATCGAGCGCGGGGGCGAGGCGGCCCGAGGATTCGCCCGAGGCGACGATCGCGACGAGCATCGTCGGGAAGACCCCCGCCTCGGTCATCGCCGCGCGCAGGCTGACGCCCTCGCGGACGCGCGCCTCGACGCCGAGCGCCTTCTCGCGCACCCAGGCGTTGGGGGTCACCGCCGCGGCGGCGTGGATCGCCTCGACGAGCGGGACCGCGCTCCCCACCAGGGTGGCGAGGCTGCCGGCGAAGCGCGCGGCGTTGTACTGGCGGCTGAACCGCCGCAAGGGCCGCCGCTCGGCGAACAGGCGGTGGACACGGAGGCGATTGGTGGGGACTCGGAGCCAGCGGAAATAGCCGAGCAGCACCGCCGCGATCGCGAGCAACAGGTACAGGCCATAGTGCTGGAGGAACCAGCTCACCGCGATCAGGAGCCGCGTGAGAATCGGCAGGTCGGCGCCGCGCGACACGAACACCTTCACGATGTCCGGCACGACATAGACCATCAGCAGCACCATCATGCCGGTCGAAACGCAGGCGAGCAGTGCCGGATAGAGCAATGCGAGCTGGAGCTTCTGGCTGTTCGCCTGGCGGTTCTCGACGAATTCGGCGAGGTGCTCGAGCACGTCGGGCAGCTTGCCCGAAGCCTCGCCCGCGGCGACCGAGGCGCGGTAATATTCGGGGAAGGCCCGGGGGTGCTGGGCGAGCGCGGCGGCGAAGCTGCGTCCGTCGAGGATCGCGCCACGCACGTCGAGCAGCAGCGAGCTGACCCCTGCCTGCTCCGCCTGGGTGGCGACAAGGCGGAGCGTCTCCTCGACCGGGATATCCGATCCAATCAGCGTGGCGATCTGGCGGGTGACCGTCGCGAGCTGGCGCGCACCGATGCCGCCGCGGCGGAGAAAGGCGGGCAGCCGGACGTCACCCTGCACCCCCCGCCGCTCGTTCGCGGCCTCGACCGAAAGCGGCAGCAAAGCCTGCTCGCGCAGCAGCGCGCGCGCGGCGGCGGGGGACGAGGCTTCGATGATGCCCTTGCGGGCGGTGCCCGACTTGTCGGCGGCGCGATAGGCGAATGCGGGCATTGTTAGCGGACCACCCTAAGTCCGTTCGTGCTGAGCTCGTCGAAGCATTGTTCTCCCTCGCCTGCGATAGAAGAGCGGCCCTTCGACAAGCTCAGGGCGCACGGAGGTCGGGAAACCCTCACCCCTCCTCCCTCACCACGCGCGCGACTTCCTCGACCGTCGTCAGCCCAGCGCGGATCTTGGCGACGCCGTCGTCCATCAGGCTGGGGCTACCTCTGCGCGCCGCGGTCTCGAGCTCGGCTTCCGAGGCGCCGTCGTGGATCAGCTTCTGGAAGCCCTCGTCGACCGCAACCACCTCGTAGAGCCCGGCGCGGCCAAGATAGCCCTCGCTGTGGCATTCCGCGCAGCCCGCCGCGCGCCACAGCGGCTCGCCGGGTGCCATCGCGCCGCCGAGCAGCAGCGAATCGGCCGCGCTCGCGACGTCCTCGCGGCGGCAAGCGGAGCAAAGCTGGCGCACCAGTCGCTGCGCGACCAGGCCGACCACCATCGGCGCGACC
Organism: uncultured Alphaproteobacteria bacterium; assembly: GCA_963799985.1. Lineage (GTDB taxonomy): Bacteria > Pseudomonadota > Alphaproteobacteria > Sphingomonadales > Sphingomonadaceae > Sphingomonas. The sequence goes on from CAWCZC010000001.1 coordinate 182,617, forward strand.
AGATAGCGCTCTACGCCCATGTCGATCAGCCGGGTGACCGATCCGACTGCGCTGTTGGTGTGGAGCGTCGAGAGCACGAAATGACCCGTCATCGACGAGCGGACGGCGACCTGCGCGGTTTCCTGGTCGCGGATCTCGCCGACCATGATAACGTCGGGGTCCTGCCGCAGGATCGCGCGCAGGCCCTTCGCGAAAGTCAAGTCGGTGCGCGGGTTGACCTGAGTCTGGCCGATCCCGGGAAGCTCGTACTCGATCGGATCCTCGACCGTCATGATATTGCGCTTGCGGTCGTTGAGCCGGTTGAGCGCGGCGTAGAGCGTGGTCGTCTTGCCCGATCCGGTGGGCCCCGTGACGAGCAGCATGCCGTGCGGGCGCTCGAGCAGCTTGTTGAACACCGCCTGGTCGCGCGCGCTCATCCCCAGCGCGCCGAGATCGAGCCGGAGCGAGCCCTTTTCGAGCAGGCGCATCACCACGCGCTCGCCGTGCTGGGTCGGGATCGTCGAGACGCGCGCGTCGACGTCGTGGCCGCCGATGCGCAGCGTCACGCGGCCGTCCTGCGGCACGCGGCGCTCGGCGATGTCGAGCCGTGCCATCACCTTGATGCGGCTGACCAGCAGCGGCGCCAGAGCGCGCTGCGGCTCGAGCCGGTCGCGAAGCACGCCATCGATACGGAAGCGGACGACGAGGCGCTTCTCCTGCGTCTCGATATGGACGTCGGAAGCGCCCGCCTTCACCGCTTCGAGCAGCAGCGCGTTGATCAGGCGGATGACCGGCGAATCGTCGCGGTTCTCGAGCAGATCGTCGACCGCGGCGGCGCTGTCGGCGAGCGCAGCGAGGTCCATCTCGTCGAGCTCGAAATCGGCCGCGGCGCCGGCGGCGTCGCTGTAAGCGACGCTGAGCGCGGCATCGAACTCCGGGTCGGCCACTGGCACGAACCGCGCGTCGGGGGCGATCCGCTGGACTTCGAGCAGGGCATCGAGCGCGACCCCGGACCGGTGGATGCACTCCACCCCCGCCGCCGAGGGCCTGAGCAGCACGCCGTTGCGGCGTGCGTAGGCGTACGGCAGCGCGAGCGGGGCCGGTTGGGAGAAGATGACGGTTTCGTTCACGATGCGAAGTCCACGGTCGCGGAGACGCGCCCCGGGGACGGTCGCCGCTCGATCGAGACTCGGCGAATTGCGAGGCTGCTGCTGCTTCCCACATCGGCGAGCCAGGCCAGCACCGCGTCGTAGCTGCCGTCGGCCACGGTCGCGCGGACGCCGCCGGGGATGGTGTCGGCGCTGGCGGTTAGCCCGGCGGCGATCGCGGCGCTGCTGACGATCGTCGCGGGCGGGCCGGTTCGAGCGGCGGCCCGACCGCGGCCGAGCGAACCCGCCGCGCGGAGGCGGGCGCTCAAAGTCTCGTAGGTGATGATGTCCGAGATCGCCTGCGCGCGCACCGCCTGGAGCGGCTTGATCACGCCGTAGACGAGGACGGCCCCGCCGAGCAGCGCCGCCATCACCGCGAACAGGATCCGCTCGCGGCGGCTGCGCGCACTCCACCAGGCGTCGAATCCTGCGGGCCTGATGATGCGCACTACGGTCATGACGGGCTCGCCGTGATTCGGATGGTGCCGTCGGGCGATTGGACGACGTTCGCCTTGATCCGCGCGCCGTCGAGCGCGGTCCTGAGGCGCGTGGCGAGCGCGGGGTCGCCCCGCTCCATGTCGAGCGTCAGCGTATCCGCCTGGAAGGTCATGGTGCGCACCGCGAGGCCGCCGCCGAACGGGCCGAGCGCGCTCGAAAGCCGCGCGACCAGCGGCAGGAAGGTCTGCGGTACCGTGCTGGCCCCGGTCGGAAGCATGTCGGCGATCGTGGTCGCGAAATTCCCGTCCACCACGACGTCGGGTGCCATCGCGGCGACCAGCGCGCGCGTCTCGGCGGCGCGGCGATCGGCGATGACGCGCAGCATCGCGGTGTCGGCAATCGCGATCACGGTGTGCGCCGCCGCTCCGAGCGCGACGATCCACACGAGGCGGCGCCATACGCCCGCGGGCGCCCGCCGGCGGGCATAGGCACCCTGGCGGAGATCGAGCGCCGGCGCGGCGAGCCTTCGTGCCAGCGGCGCACCCTCCAGCTCGGCGCCGGCCAGCGTCATCTCGTCGGGCAGCGGCGCGCCATACGCGATCGCGGGCGGCCGCCCCGCCGCTTCCCATGCCGGGCGGAGCATCGCCGCGGGGCAAGCGAAGCCCGTCCCGTCGCCCGCACGCACCACCGCGCGGTGATCGCCGAGGTCGACCGACCAAGCGCCCTCGGGCGGAACCGGCAGCGCCAGCGCGTCGGGCACCATCGCCGCGCGCCCCAGCCCGGCTTCCTCGGCGCGATCGACCCAGTCGGCCATGCGCTCGTGCCGCACCACCGCGACGAGGAATCGCTTCGGCGCGACTTCCTTGCCGAGCGCGAGGTGGACCGACTCGATCGGCTCGGCGATCCGGTCCTCGACCGCGAACGGCAAGGCCGCCAGCCGACGCGCGCGGCCCGCGACGGGCAGGTCGACGGCGAGTAGCAGTACCGATTCGCTCGGCACGAGCACGGTTGCGGGTCCGCCCGGCTCGGCTATGATCATCTCGCGGCCCGAAAGCGTCCACACGCCCGCCACACTGGCATCCGAGGAACTCGGGCCCGGCGCGGCGGCAAATTCGCTTTCGTGAACCGAATGCATGGGATCGGGATGCGCAGATTGATGAGACAATTCAAGGCCGGTTTGGCAGCGTGCTCGCGCGCGGAGGTGCCGAAGCACGACGGCGAGGCGGGTCTGACGCTGATCGAGATGATGATCGTGCTGGTGATCATCGCGGTGGTTTCGGGGCTGCTGGTCGTCAATCTGATGGGCCGCCCCGACGAAGCGCGCGCGACCACCGCCAGGACCGACATCAAGACGCTGTCGGGGGCGCTCGCGCTCTACCGGCTCGACAACGGCGATTATCCGACGACCGAGCAGGGCCTGAAGGCGCTCGCCGAGCGGCCGACGACCGCGCCGGTGCCACAGGCCTGGCACAGCTACGTCCAGGAGACGCCGGCGGACCCTTGGGGCCATCCCTATGTCTACACGGCCGACGGCGGCGGTTTCACGATCACCTCGCTCGGCAAGGATGGCAAGCCGGGCGGGACCGGCGTCGACGCGGACATCACGAGCAAGGGCCAGTAACGCCCGTGCCGCGCCGGGCGCATGGGGAAAGCGGCTTGACGCTCATCGAGATGCTGATCGTGCTGGTCATCATCGGCGTCGCGGCGGGCGCGGTGGCGCTGAGCGTGGGCAGCGTGACTCGCGCGCCCTCGGTCGAAAGCGAGGCGCGCCGCCTCGCCGCCCGGCTCCAGGCCGCCGCCGACGACGCGATGCTCGGCGACCGGCTCACCGCCTTCACCGTCGAGGAGCACGGCTATGGCTTCGCGACGGTGAACGGCAAGACGCTGATCCCGCGCACCGGCGACGCCTTCGGCTTCCATCGCCTGCCCGGCGGCATGGTCGTCTCGCTCAGCGTACGACCGCCGGTGGTGCTGGGAGTCGACGGGTCGGGCACGCCGATGTCGGCGATCGTGGAGAGCGGCAAGCAGCGCTGGCTGGTCAGCTACGACGGCGTCAGCGCCACGGCCATGCCCGCGCCGGCACCGACGCCGTGAAGCACGACCAGGGCTTCTCGCTCATCGAGGCGCTGGTCGCGCTCGCGGTGCTCGCGATCGCGGCGATGGGGCTCACGCGCGCGGTCGAATCGCATGTCGATTCGACCCGGGCGCTCGAGCGCCGTGCGGCGGCGATGTGGGTCGCGGAAAATCGCCTCGCCGAGCTCCAGATCGGCCCGCGCGCCGCCGGCCCCACGGAGGTCGAGATGCTGGGCCAGCGCTGGCGCGTCGCGGTCCGCAGGACACGCACCGACGACCCCGATATCGTCAAGGTCCACATCGCCGTCTTCCCATCCGCCGAAGCCTCGCCCCTTGCATCGCTCGACGGCTTCGTGGACGGAAGGCAGCGATGATCGATCGCAACGCCCTTTCGCCCAGCCAGACCCGGCTCGCGCTCGATCTGTTGACCGGCGCGGTGATCGTCTCGGTCGCGTTCGCGCTCGCCGGGCTCACCTGGCGGATCGCCGGACACGCCGGCACCGGCGCGATCACCGCCCCCTCCGGCGCGAGCGCGCCGAGCGGCAGCGCCGACATCGGCCCCGCGATCGCGCTCGCCCCGTTCGGCAAGGCGGAATCGAGCGAAGCGACCCAACCGACGACGCTGCCGCTCGAGCTCAAAGGCGTGATCGCGGCGCAGGCCTCCAGCATCGCGACGGCGTTCATCGGGGAGAAGGGGCAGGACGCGCTGCCTTATCACGTCGGCGACAACGTCGGCGGCGCGACGCTCCGCGCGGTGCTGCGCGACCGAGTGATCCTCGCCAGCGCGGGCCGTCTCGAATATCTCACCTTTCCCGATCCGAACGCCCCCGCCGCACCCGCCCCCGCGCAAGGAAGCGCGGTGACCGGACCGGCTCCTGCGCAGGGAGGCGCGGCGGGCGCCCCCCCCGCCACTTCGCCGGCGCAACCCGCCGTACCCGCTAGCGCGGCCGCGCTGATCCAGCGTTTCGACGCCACCCCGTCGAACGGCGGCTATCGGATCGGCGCCAACGCGCCCCCGGGGCTGAAGCCCGGCGACGTCCTGCTCTCGCTCAACGGCACCCCGCTCAGCGATCCCAACGCCGCCGGCGCCGCTTTCACCGCGGCGCAGGGAAACGGCTCCTCGACCATCCAGATCCTGCGCGGCGGTAATCGGCTGACGCTGATCGTGCCGCTCCGCTAGAAGGGTCCCCCGTGCATCCAATTCGCTCCTCGATCGCCCTAGCGGCGCTGGCCATCGCGGCCCCGGCCCAGGCGTTCGCCCAGACCGCGCCCGCCAGCGACGCGCAAGGCGCCGACGTCGTCATCAACATGCGCGGCGTGGAGATCGCGGACGTCGCCGATCAAGTGTCGCGGATCACCGGGCGAACCTTGGTCCTCGATCCCGCGGTCAAGGGCGCGGTGACGGTCACTTCCTCGACGCCGCTGACGCCGGCGGGCGTGTGGGAGCTGTTCCAGTCGGTGCTGCGCGCCAACGGCTGGGCGGCGATTCGCTCCGGGCGGATGTGGCGCGTGGTCCCGGCCGCCAATGCGGTGCGCGAAGCCGGGGTGCCCTCGCGCGGAGTAACCGGTCAGGAACTGGTGACGCGGATGGTGCGGCTGGGGAACGTGCCTTCGGCCGATGTCGCGCGAGTCGTGCGGCCGCTGGTCGCGACCTTCGGCAGCGTCGAGCCGCTGACCAACCCGAACGCGATCGTCGTCACCGATTATGCCGACAATGTCCGTCGGGTCGAGGCGATCGCCCACCAGCTCGATGGCGGCGGCGGATCGACCTACGCGACGATCACCTTGCGCAACGGCAGCGCGGCCGAGGTCGCGCAGTCGCTCCAGAACGTACTCGCGGACAGCAACGGCGGAGGCATCCGAGTCGCCGCGGACGTGCGCAGCAACACCGTGATCGTGCGCGGCCTGCCCTCGGCTGTGGCCGAGGCGCGGCGGATCGCCGCCTCGCTCGACCAGCCGGGCGGCGCGACTCCGATCACGCGGATGTTCCGGCTCAACTTCGCCGATGCCGAGACCGTGACCGACGTCCTGCGCGGCGTGCTCGGCCAGGGATCGGACGTCTCGAACCCGGTCGCGCGGGCGCTGTCGTCGAGCTTCGGACGGAACAAGCCGAGCTCGCCGATCGCCTCGCTCGCCGCCACCAACGCGGCGACCAACGCCGCCGCCGCGAGCGCGCTGGCCAACCAGGCGACCGGAACGAGCCTGGGCTCGTCGATGCAGCCGCAGGCGCAGGCTGGCGCCCAAGGCGGCGCACAGGGCACGCCGCAAGGCTTCTCAACTCCCGATCTCACCATCCAGCCCGCGCCCGAGCTCAATGCGATCGTCGTACGCGGGACGCCCTCGGCGATCGCCTCGATCGAGCCGCTGATCACCGATCTCGACGTCCGCCGACCGCAGGTGATGATCGAAGCCGCGATCGCCGAGATCACCGGCGACGATGCCGAGCAGCTCGGCATCCAGCTCGGCAGCAACGGCTTCGCGCTCCATCAGGCGACCGGCGCGGCGACGTCGTTCACGCAGTCAGGCCCGTCGATCGGGCAGATATTGACCGCGCTCGGCGTGCCGGCGGGCAACCTCCTCGGCAACGGCCTGACCGGCAACATCAAGATCACCGACGACTTCTCGATCCTCGTCCAGGCGCTCGGCGTCTCGACCAAGGCGAACCTGCTTTCGGTGCCGCAGGTGACCGTGCTCGACAACGAGCCCGCCGAGATCGTGGTCGGCCAGAACGTGCCGTTCGTGACCGGGTCGATCCTCACCAATTCGAGCTCGCTGACGCCCTACACCACGATCGAGCGCGGCGATGTGGGCATCACGCTGCGCATCGTACCCCGGATCAACGCGGGCGAGGTGGTGCGGCTCGAGGTGAGCCAGGAAGCCTCGTCGCTCGCGACCGGCCTCAGCGTCAGCGCCTCGGACATCGTCACCAACCGGCGCAGCATCAACACCACCGTGCTCGCCGACAACGGCCAGACGATCGTGCTCGGCGGTCTCGTCTCGGACGATTACATGCAGGCCAAGCAGCAGGTGCCGATCCTCGGCGACATCCCGATCGTCGGTGAGCTGTTCAAGAGCCGCAAGGAATCGCGGACCAAGCGCACGCTGTTCATCTTCCTCAAGCCGACGATCCTGCGCACCAGCGACGACGCGAGCGCGGTGGCCAAGGAGAAATACGACCGCCTGCGCGCGGACGAGCTTGCCGCGCAGCACCGCAACAGCCTGCTCCTCGCGCCGCCGGTGCCCCGGCTGACGGTGGAGATCGACGGGATCTACTGAGCGGCGGGCAGCGGTACCCGCACGCGATCGATGCCGCGGGTGAAGTAGGCGGCGTCGATCGCGAGGCTGGCGAGCGTCCAGCCGTCCATGCTCTCGCCGACCTTGAGCGTGCGCGTGCTGCCGTCGGCGGTGCGGACCAGCGCCACGGCATCCTGATCGAGACGGCCGACGATCCCGACCAGCGCGGGTGCATCTTGCGGCGCTTCCGCAGGTTCGGCCGCGCCGCCGAACAGCGGGCGCTCGAACGCGAGCGCGAGCGGCGGCTGCTGCGGCTGGGAGAGCGGCTCCGGAGCGGCGCGCTCGGGCGCGGCGGGCGGAGTCCGCCCCGGCAGGAGCAACGCGAGCGGCATCGCCACCGCGACCACCGCAGCCGCGGCGAGCGCGACGAGCGCGCGCCGCGCGATCACGGTGTCACCGCCACGGCTTCGCCGATCAGCCGCACGCCGCCGTCGGGCGTAGGTTCGAGGCGCCAGGTGCGCAAGCGGATCAGCGGCGCCTGGCGTTCGAGCCCATCGGCGAGCGCGAGGACCGCCTTCTCGTTGCCCGATGCGCGCAGCCGCACCGCGACGATCGACCCGGCGGTGGGCAATTGCGCGATCTCCTCGACAAGCACGCCACCGTTCCGCGCGCGCTCGCGGACCGCCGCTTCCAGCGCCGTTGCGCCGCCAGGCAGGGTAAGGTCCGGCGCGACGAGCACGGCCTGGCCATCCGGGACTGTCGCCTCCCCCGCCAGCATGGTCCGCTCGGCACGCGCCTTCGCCAGCTCGCCGATCGCGTTGCCGGTCGCGGGCGCAAGCACCAGCGCGAGCAGGAGGCCGGCCCCGAAGCCCAGCGCGAGGCGCGGCACCGTCATTCCGTTGCTTCCTTGAGCGAGACGACCATCGCCGCCGCGCCCTGACGCTGCCCGATGTCGCGCAGGTTCGCCAGCATCGGTTCGTGGTGGAGCGCCGCGCGAAGCTGGTCGGGGTCGGGCGTCGAAATGTCGAGCTCGAGCAGGCCCCGGCGGTCGCGTTCGGCGCGGAGCAGGGTCGCGTCGGTCGGAAGCGCGCGGGCGAGCGCTTCGATCATGGCGCTCAGCGTGGGGCGGCGGAGCAGCATCGCGAGCTGGGTGCGGTCGCGCGCGACCGCGGCGGCGGCTGCGATCGTGGGGTCGACCTCGGCGTGGAGCCTCTGCACTTCAGCCCGCGCGCCGCGCGCAAGCAGGCCGGCGCCCAGGATCGTCGCAATCGGGCCAGCCGCGATCAACAGTGCGATCGCTGCGCTGACCCGCCAGTCGCCGGGGCCGAGCGCGCGCCACTGGGGTAGCCGCAGCGCACCGAGTCGCGCGCGCGCCTCGATGATCAGTCGCGTAACGAGACTGCCGCCTTCAGGTGCCGGGTCCTCTGACAAGAAGGTCAGGGATTGGGCGCGCCGACGACGATCGCGGTGCCGTCGGGCGTGATGCTGACGATCGGGAAGACGCCGTTCTTGCATTCGGCGCGCCAGGCGGGGTTGTTGTTGATGTCGCGCGTCCGTTCGGACTTGACCACCATCCCGCACGGGATCTTGGCGTCGATCAGCGCGCGGGCGAGCACGCCGTTGCGCACCTTCTCGCCATAGCCGAGCACGGTCGCGGCGACGTTGCTTCCTGCCTCGGAATTGCCCGTGACGTTGGCCTCCGTCGCGTTGGCGGCGACATTCGCCTCGGGCGCGCGCCCGCATCCGGCGAGCGCCAGCGCCATGAGGGCGATCCCGATCATGCTCCTGCGCATCCGCCTCTCCTCAGACGAACCAATGCCGCACCCCGGGGCGCGGTTCCCTCAGCGCTGATAGGCCTTGGGAAGCGATCCGTCGCCCTGCCGCCAATAGCGGTCGCGCAGCCGGGTCTGGTGATTGGTCAGCGGCTGCTCGACACCGTCGATGAACTCCTCGACCACCGCCGTGCCCAGCTCGAGCGGATCGCCGTCCCAGATCACCACGTCGCCGTGCCGCCCGGGCTTGAGCGACCCGAGCTCGCCGTCCAGCCCCAAGGCCGCCGCGGGCCCCGAGCTGATCGCGGCGAACGCCTTGTCCCAGCTGAGCCCGGTCGCGCCGGGCACCTTGGTGAGCGCCACCAAATTGCCGGCATATTGCTTCTCCCAGCGCGCCTGGCGGGCGTCGTCCTGGTTGAGCGTGCCGATTCCCACCGTCACCCCCGCCGCGACCATCCGGCCGACGTTCGATTGAGTCGAGGCGAGCTGCTCGAACGACGCGGGCAGATCGGTGAGCGCGGTCGCGATCACCGGGATCTTGGCCGCGGCGATCTGATCGGCCACCGTCCAGCCTTCTGCCGCGCCGACGAACACCAGCTTGAGGCCCGGGACCTCCTTCTTGAGCGCGATCAGCACCAGCATGTCCGACGCGCGCTCGACATGGACGAGCAGGGGCACCTTGCCTTCGACGACGGGTACCAGCGCCTCGGCATCGAGCCGGGTCAGCAACGCATCCTTGCCGTGATCGAGGAAGTGACCGGGGTTGCGGGCATAGTCGCGCGCCTCGAACAGCGCGTCCTTGAACATCGCATAGGCCGCCGGGCGGCTGCCGCCCGCGGCGCGCGCGCCGTTCTCGCCATATTCCATGTACTGGAAGGCGCGCGGCTTGGTGACCGCGTCCATGTCGGCGCCGAGGTCGATGATTGCGCCCTGGCCGGCGAAGATCGAGCCGTTGTTGTCGGGCGCGACCACCGCGCGGGTGATCCCGGCGGCGCGGTTGAGCGCGACCGGGCTGGACTTGGGATTGACCCCGGGCGTCACATCGAGCGCGGCGTGGAACGGCGAGCCGCGCGCGCCGCTGTCGTTGGTGCCCTCGACCGCGTCGATCTCGACGATGCCGAGGCGGGTAAAGCCCGCGAAGATGCCCGCGGTCACCCACTTGCCGCCCGCATCGACGGTGCGGACGCCGCCCGGCACGGCAACCCCCGCCCCCGCCGCGACGACGCGGCCGTCGCGGATGACGACGGTGCCGCCGTCGATCGGCGCGCTGCCGTCGCCGATGACGAGCTTCGCGTTGGTGATCGCGACCGTCTGCGCGGCGGCGGGAGTGGCGCCAAAGAAAGGGGCGCAAGGGCCGCGGCCCCGAGGAGAAGCTGCTTGATCACTTCACGTCCCCCTCGCCCGGCTGGCCGAGCTCGAAATCGGAAACCGGTCGCCGCTTGGGATCCTTGGCGTCGTACATCAGCGCACCGTCGACCCACACCATCTCGGGCCGGGTGTAGACGCTGAACGGATCGCCGTTCCACAGCACGACGTCGGCCATCTTGCCCGGCTTGATGCTGCCGGTCTTGTCGGCGATGCCCAGCGCCTTGGCCGGATTGATCGCCACCCATTTCCATGCGGTCTCCTCGGCGATCGGGAAGCCCGCGCGGATGCCGGCGGCGCGGGCCTTGGCGATCTCCTGGTTGAGCCGCTGGATGCCGTTCTCGTCGTCCGAGTGGATCATCGCACACGCGCCTTCCTTCTCGAGGATGCGCAAGGTTTTCCTCGATCGCGTCATAGGCTTCCATCTTGAAGCCGTACCAATCGGCCCAGACCGCGGCGCAGGTGCCGTTGGCCTTGAGCAGATCGGCGATCTTGTAGGCCTCCACCGCGTGGTGGAACGCCGAGACGTGGTAGCCGAACTCCTTGGCCATATCCATGACGTTGGCCATCTCGTCGGCGCGGTAGCAGTGGTTCTGGACGAGGATCTCGCCGTCGAGCACGCCGCGCAGCGTATCCATCGCGATGTCACGGGTGGGCGGATCGCCGCCCTTGTCCTCGTATTTCTCCCACCGCCGCTTGTATTCAACCGCGCGTGCCCAGGTGGCGCGATCGACCGCGATATTGCCCATCCGGGTGGAAGGCTCGCGGCCCTTCGAGCCGTAGACGCGCTTGGGGTTCTCGCCGCACGCCATCTTGAGGCCGTAGGGCGCGCCGGGGAACTTCATCCCCTGCGCGGTGCGGGCATAGACGTTCTTGACCACCACCGAACGGCCGCCGAACAGGTTCGCCGAGCCGGGCAGTATCTCGAGCGTGGTCACGCCGCCGTTGACCAGCGCGCGACCGAAGCCGGGGTCCTGCGGCCAGACGCTGTGTTCGGCCCAAACGTCGGCGGTGACCGGGCTGGTCGCCTCGTTGCCGTCCGAATTGGCCTCGACGCCGGGCGAGGGATAGTCGCCGAGGTGGCTGTGGATGTCGATGATGCCGGGCGTCAAATACTTGCCGTAGCCGTCGATCACCGTCGTGCCGGCGTCCGCGGTGAGCCCCTGCCCCGCCGCGACGATCTTGCCGTCCCTGAACAGCACCGCGCCATTGTCGATCCGCCCGCCCTCGCCGTCGAAGATGGTGACGTTGGTCACCAGCGTCGGCACGCCGGGATAGGGTTTGTAGGTCGAGGGGTAGGGATCGTGGTCGTAGCCCTTGCCCTTGCCGGGCCCCGCGGCGGCGGGTTCGGACGCGGCGGTCTTGGGCTTGCCGCCATCGGTGGCGCAGGCGGCCAGCGAGGCGGCAGCCCCCAGCATGAGGATCGATCGAATCACGCCCGCTCTCCCTGACTTCAGGCCGGGCGCCGAACGCCCGCGAAACGACTTGATCGCTTTGCCGCCCGGGTTTGGCAAGGGGGCGGCCTAGGTATCGAAAAAGATTGAAGTTCACCCAGACTGGGCCCTTAATGATGTTGATCTGAATCAGGACGTCGTATGTGTGTCGCAGCGCGGGAGCTGCGTGGGGAGTGTGTGTCAAGTAGAGTGACAGGGACGGGCGCCTTTTTTGGAGGCAGACTGCGGACCGACCGTCTGGCGATGGGGTTTGTTGCGGCCGCCTGCCTTTGCATCCTGCTTCCGGCGCTCGGCTGGCTGCTCGGCATCGACGGCCTCACGACCTTCGGCGCGCACGCCTCTCCCGTCTGGCCTTGGACGCTGCTGGGCTTCGCGGGGTTGACCGCCGCGGTGATCGCCACGATGCGCGGCGATTTCCGCCGCGCCCGACTGCTCGCGGCGATCCCGATTGCGATCGCGATCGTCGCCGGGCTGGAGCTGGTCGCCGGCGGGTCGCTCCCGTCGGACGGATGGCTGCTTCCCGAAAGGATCGTGCGCTCGACGCTGGAACCCGGACGCCCCCGCGGCGCGGGGGCGCTCATCCTGCTCGCGCTGGCAGGCTCGGTCATGGCTGCTTCCTGGCCGCGGCGGCTCGCCGACGAGCTGTCGATCCTGCTGGCGAGCGCGACGCTCGCCTTCTCGCTCGCGACCGCAATGATCGTGCTGCTGCTCGCAGGCGACGAAGTCGAGCGCTCGCTGTTCGTCAATTCGCTGCCGTCGAGCCTCGCCGGGGTCACGATCTCGAGCGCGCTGCTGACCTGGCGGTCCAGCTCGGGCTGGCCGGAGACGTTTTCGGGATGGAGTATCCAGGGCAAGTTCGCACGCATCATGCTCCCGGCGATCCTGGTACTCGCGGTGGTCCCGACGATCGTCGCGGTCTGGCTGCTCGACCAGGTCCATGTGTCGCCGTTCGAGCTCGCGCTGCTGGTGATCGGCGGCAACGTCGCGATCGTCGCCGCGGTGGTGGTGTGGGGCGCGCAGCGCGTCGCCTCGCAGCGCAGCGAGCTGCACGAGCTGGCCACCGCGCTCGACGCGGCCACCGTCGCGCTGATCCAGCCCGACGGCATCATCACCCATTGGTCGAACGGATGTCGCCAGCTCTACGGCTGGACGCGCGAGGAGGCGCTCGGGCGCAACAAATACGAGCTGCTGCGGTCGCGCTGCGAGCGGCTCGGTGTGGACGGGCCCCCGCCGCGCGCGCCCGAAGGCGAACAGGAACTGGTCGAGGTCTGCCGCGACGGGACCGAGGTGGGGGTGATCGAGCGCATCCATCCCGTCGAAGTGCCTGGCCGCGGCCCGGTCCTGGTGCTCAAGATCCTCGACATCAGCGAACGCCTCCGCGCCGCCGCGGCGCTGAATGAGACCCAGGAGCGGCTCGCCGTGGCGATCGAGGCCTATCAGGTCGGCGTGTTCGAATGGGACGTCGCGACCGGGAAGCTCCACTGGTCGCCCGGAACCGAGCAAAGGCTGGGCCTGATCCCCGGCGTGATCCACGATTTCGAGAGCTGGAAGGCCGCGATCGAGCCCGAGGATTTCGACCGGATCGTCGCGACGATCGCCGAAACGGTCGCCAAGCGCGCGCCCAAGTTCAATTTCCGATACCGCTTCGTCACCCCACTGAGTGGGGTTCGAGCGGTCGAGGGATCGTCGCGGGCCTTCTACGACACGCAGGGCAATCTGATGCGCACGGTCGGCGTCATCCTCGACGTCACCGAAAGCCACGAGCGCGAGGCCGTGCTCCGAGCCCGCGAGGCGCAGCTCCAGTCGGTCCTCGAGACCGTTCCGGACGCGATGGTGGCGGTCGACGGCAACGGCATCATCCGCCAGTTCAGCATCGCAGCCGAGACGCTCTGGGGCCATCGGGCGGTGGACGTGACCGGGCGCCATTTCACGCTGCTGGTGCCCGAAGAACTGCGCGAGCGCTACGCCAACGCGATCATCAACTACCTCGCGCGTGGCGAGGGCGGCTTCCTCACCGAGGTCGTGCTGGGAACCGGTGAGGCGGCCGACGGCCGCACCTTCCCGGTCGAGATCCGCACCGGGCTGGCGCGACTGGACGATCACGCCTTGTTCACCATCTTCTTCCGCGACATTTCCGAGCGCCTCGCTACCGAGGAGCGGCTGGGCCGGATGAACGCGGAACTGGCGCACGTCGGGCGACAGAGCGCGATGAGCGAGCTCGCCGCCGATATCGCGCACGAACTCAACCAGCCGCTCAGCGCGACCGTCAATTTTCTCGCCGGCGCGCGGATGCTGCTTGAGCGGGACGAGGAGAAGGAGCGCGCGCTCGACATGCTGCGAATGGGTTCGGAGCAGACGATGCGCGCGGGCCAGATCATCCGGCGCATGCGCGACTTCACCGAACGTCGCGACATCGAGGTCACCCGCGAACCGGTGGCGGACGCGGTTCGCGACGCGGCGGAGCTAGTGCTCGTCGGCACCGGGCAATTCCATATCCGCCTGTCCTACGATCTCGATCCCGACGCGTCGCACGTGATGGCGGATCGAATCCAGCTGCAGCAAGTGTTGGTCAACCTTCTTCGCAATTCCGTCGACGCTTTACGCTCGTCACCGCCCGGCAATCGCCAGATCACTATCGGATCCCGGCCAATCGACGGCAAATTCATAGAAATAGAAGTCCGAGATGCTGGCCCGGGAATTCCTGATTCTGTACTTGAGAGTGCGTTCTCCCGCTTTACGAGCACGAAGGGAAAAGGCGGCGGGATGGGTATTGGACTTTCGATCAGCAAGCGTATCATCGAAGCGCATGGCGGAACGTTGAGCGCGGAGAACCGCGCCGAGGGTGGGGCGATCTTTCGATTCACCCTGCCTGCCGTGGGAGAGGACGTGGAGGAATGACCAGAACCGTCTACATCGTCGACGACGACGACGCCGTCCGGGCGTCGCTGCACAGCCTGTTGTCGGTGCGGCCCGATCTGGTGATCCGCAGCTACCGTTCGGGCGACATCTTCCTTGAGCAGGCACAGGATATCGAGCCCGGGGTGCTGCTGCTCGATTTCCACATGCCCGGTGCGAGCGGCCTCGACGTGATCATCGCCATGCAGGGCCGGCCCGATATTGTGCCGGTGATCCTCACCGGCCAGGGCAACGTCTCGCTCGCGGTGCAGGCGATGAAGGCGGGGGCGCTCGATTTCATCGAAAAACCCTATGAACCCGACCATCTGATGCGGCTGATCGACGCGGGTTTTTCGCGGCTCGAAGAGGATAGCGGAGCGGCGGCGCGCATCGAATCGGCCAAGGCGAAGATCGCGAAGCTCAGCCCGCGCGAGACCGACGTGCTGATGGGGCTGATCGAGGGCCGATCGAACAAGGTGATCGCCTATGAGCACGACATCTCGCCGCGAACGGTCGAGATCTATCGCGCCAATTTGATGGACAAGCTCGAAGTGCGCAGCTTGTCCGAGGCGCTGCGCATCGCTTTCGCGGCGGGATTGTTCCCCGGCTAGATCAGCCTTGGGAGTTGGCGCGCCAGGCGCGAAGCAATTCCGCGATCCGTGCAGGCGCGGCGGATGCCGGCACTGGAATCAATCCGCGAAGCGACGGTTCGGGCTCACCGACCAGGACGACGTGCGCCCACCGCTCGTCGTTCAGCAGTGCTTCGATGGGCATCGGCGAGCGCTTCAGCGCCGCCTCGTCGAGCACGAGCACCGCTCCGCGCGGCGTGCGCGAAAGACCCGGACAATCCAGACCCGCCGCAGTGTAGACGTCGGCGCCCTCCATCGACAGCCGCCCCACGAGCATGCTGCGCAGGCCGACGTCGCGTATGATCAATATCAGCAGGTCGTCTGTCGATGGCACGGCGCGACCCAGCCCCCTCGCGTTGAGCCCCGACGATGGCACGAAGCCCTGGGGGAAGCGCCTAAGTATAGCTACCTATCGCTGTCCCGCGTTGCTCCACCGCGGCCAATCGGCCTAAGAGACGCCTCGCTTCCCAGAACAGGAGCCTGCCTTGGCCATGCTCGTCGCGATCGAAGGTGCCGACGGCGCCGGAAAGGCCACCACCGCCGCGCGGCTGTGCGAGACGCTGAACGCCGCCGGTCGCAGCGCGACGGTGATCGCCTTCCCGCGTTACGGCGAGACCGCGGGCGGCGTGACGGTCGGCCGGTTCCTCGCGGGCGAGATGCCGGTTCCAGTCACTCCCAAGGCAGCGGCGGTGCTCTATGCGCTCGACCGGCTCGAGTGGCGTGACGCGATCCTCGCCGCGGCCGACGCGCACGAGATGGTGATCTTCGACCGCTATGTCGCGTCGAACATGGCGTATCAGGCGGCCAAGGTGCCCGACGGCGAAGCGCGGGCGATGATGGACTGGATCCTGGAGCTCGAGACCGGCCAGTTCGCCCTCCCCGCCCCCACCCTCTCGATCTATCTCGACACGCCATGGGAGATCGCGCGCGCGCTGATCCTGCGGAAGGCGCAGCGAAGCTACACCGAGCGGAGCTACGACGAGCACGAGGCCGATGTCGCGCTGCAGGCGCGGGTACGCGCCAATTACGAGGCGATCGCGGCCGCCGACCTGCTGGGGCCGTGGCAAGTGGTGCCGGCGAGCGAAGGCGGCGAAATGCGCGCGATCGAGGCGATCGTCGCCGAGATTTTGAACCATATTGAAGCGGTTCGCCGCTGAACGCGCCACGGCGCCCCCGCTCAGCTTGACAGCCGCGCCACACCCCACCAATGGTAGCGCTATCAATCAGAAACTCGCAGGCGGACGGGGACTTGGAAGCGCGTTTTTCAGCAGAAATGCTGCCCAGCGATCATGCGCACGCGACGCTCGTCGGCCGCGTGCTGCTCGGCGTGGGTCCTACTCCGGTCATCGTCCGCGACGGTGTCGTCCATGACGTGAGCCGCGCAGCCCCGACGGTCGCCGACCTGCTCGAGCGCGACGACCTCGAAATCGCTCTCCGGTCCCGCGCTCTGCGAAGTGACCGCGCTCGGCCATGACGGGCAGCCGGAGTTGCTCGCACCGGTCGACCTGCAGTGCATCAAGGCGGCGGGCGTCACCTTCGCGGTTTCGGCGATCGAGCGCGTGATCGAGGAGCGCGCGCGCGGCGATTCGGCCAAGGCGGCGGAAGTGCGCGGCGATCTCGAAGCCAAGGTCGGCTCGGGCATCCGCTCGGTCGTGCCAGGCACCGAGGAGGCCGCCCGGCTCAAGGCCGCGCTGATCGAAGCCGGCATGTGGTCGCAATATCTCGAGGTCGCGATCGGGCCGGACGCCGAGGTCTTCACCAAGGCGCCGGTGCTCTCGGCGGTCGGCTGGGGCGCGGAGATCGGGGTCCGTTCCGATTCGGACTGGAATAATCCCGAGCCAGAAGTCGTCGTGGTGGTCGATCGGGGCGGCCGCATCCGCGGCGCGACGCTGGGCAACGACGTCAACCTGCGCGATTTCGAGGGGCGCAGCGCGCTGCTGCTCGGCAAGGCCAAGGACAACAACGCCTCGACCGCGCTGGGACCGTTCATCCGCGTGTTCGACCAGAGTTTCGGCATGGACGACGTGCGATCGGCGGTGATCGACCTGGTGATCGAAGGTACCGACAATTACCGGCTCGAAGGCACCAACAAGATGAGCCAGATCAGCCGCGATCCCACCGAGCTCGTCCGCCAGGCGATGAGCGAGCATCAATATCCCGACGGCTTCGCGCTGTTCCTCGGCACCTTGTTCGCGCCGATCCAGGACCGCGACCATCCCGGCCGCGGCTTCACCCACAAGGCAGGCGATCTGGTGAGCATCTCCACCCCGAAGCTCGGCGCGCTGGTCAATCGCGTGACGACCTCGAAGGCGGCCGCCCCGTGGGAATTCGGTATCCGCGACCTGATGCGCAATCTCGCCCAGCGCGGCTTGCTGGTGCAGGAAGCCTTTGCGTGAACCGCCCCATCCCCTCCTATCCGCCAGCGATCCGGTGTTCCGGGCTTCGCGGCACAAGCAGAAAGTTGAAGCCTGGTGCTCGAAAGAACCTCGATGTCGGAAGCTGATTCCACGCATATGACGCAGACGCGCGATCAGCGGGCGACCTATCCCAGCCTGAAGGGCAAGCGCGTGCTGATCACCGGCGGCGGCTCGGGGATCGGCGCGGGGATCGTCGAGGGCTTCGTCCGCCAGGGCTGCGACGTCACCTTCTTCGACATCGCCGAGGCGGATTCGCGCGCTCTGGTCGAGAGCCTGTCGGGCGCGCAGCAGCCGCCGATCTTCCAGCATGTCGACCTAACCGACATCAAGGCGCTGCAGGCCGCAATCCGCGACATGATCGACGCCAACGGCCCGTTCGACGTGCTGATCAACAACGCCGCGAACGACGATCGCCATTCGATCGAGGAAGTCACCGAGGAGTATTGGGAGAACCGCTTCAACGTCAATCTGAAGCATTTGTTCTTCTGTGCCCAGGCGGTGATCCCCAGCATGCGCGCGCGCGGCTGCGGCGTGATCGTCAACCTCGGCTCGATCTCGTGGCACCTCGGCATGCCCGATCTCGCGCTCTACCAGACCGCCAAGGCGGCGATCGAGGGCCTCAACCGCAGCTTCGCGCGCGAGCTGGGCCCGGACGGCATCCGCTCGGTGTGCATCGTCCCCGGCAACGTCCGCACCCCGCGCCAGCTCAAATGGTACACCCCCGAGGGCGAGGCCGAGATCGTCAACGCGCAATGTCTCAAGGGCCGGCTGGTGCCCGACGACATTGCCGCGATGGCATTGTTCCTTGCGTCCGACGACGCGCGGCTTATCACCGGCCACGCCTATTTCGTGGACGCGGGCTGGCGCTGATGGCGGACGTGCAGCTCACCGAGCCGGTCAGTGTCTGGCGGCTGGGCGCAGGGCTGCTCGAGGGGCCCGTCTGGGTCGCGCGCGATCAGAAGCTGTGGTTCACCGACATCAAGGGCCGCAAGATCTATCGCTATGAGGGGACAGGTAGCATCTCCTCGGGGCACGTCTGGGAAACGCCAGACCAGGTCGGCTTCGTGCTGCCCTTCGCGAAGGGCGGGTTCGCCGTGGGGCTGCAAAGCGGCGTGTGCCGCTTCTACGAGCACAGCCCCGGCAAGTTCGATCTGATCTGCGATCCCGAGCCCGACCGGCCCGGCAACCGCATCAACGACGGCGCGGTCGACCCGCAGGGCCGGCTTTGGTTCGGCACGATGGACGACGGCGAAGCCGAGACCGCCGGGGCGATCTACCGGCTCAACACCGACGGCAATTGCGTGCGCGAGAGCCCGCTCTATTCGATCACCAACGGCCCGGCGTTCAGCCCCGACGGCAAGACCTGCTACCACATCGATACGCTCGGCGGCGTCATCTATGCCTGCGACGTGTCGCGGATCGGTCGGCTCTCGAACCGCCGGGTATTCGCCACGATCCCCAACGAGGAGGGCTATCCCGACGGACCGACGGTCGATGCCGAGGGATGCGTCTGGGTCGGACTGTATCTCGGCTGGGGCGTGCGGCGCTATTCGCCCAAGGGCGAGCTGCTCGAGACGGTGCGCTTTCCGGTGAGCGCGGTCACCAAGATCGCGTTCGGCGGCCCGGACTTGAAGACGGTCTACGCCACCACCGCCGCGAAGCACGTCAAGCCCGCGGATCTGAAGAAGGAACCGCGCGCAGGCGACCTGTTCGAGTTCCAGGTCGAGGTGCCGGGGCTGCCGGGGGTGGAGATCAACGCCTGACGGCACTGCGTGGCGGAAACCGCTTTGCCGGAACGCCTCGCTGACGCATGATCGCGATCATGCGGAACCCGCTCTACGTCGCGATCGGCATCGCCGCGCTTTCGGCAGCCGGCCCCCTGTCCGCGCAGGACGCGGGCGACGCCTGGTTGGCCAGCGCGACGATCTACGTGCAGCGCGGCGACTATACCGAAGACGCGGCGAAGCTGAGGCGGAGCGGATTCAGCCTCGGCGCCTGGGACAAATGGCTGAGCGCGGGCGATATGCCCCCGGAATATCGAAGCAAGGCGTTCAGAGCCGACAGCTATCTCGGCATCGAGATCGACACCGCGAGCAAGGTGAGCGCGTGCCATATCCTCAAGGCAGGCGTCGATCCGCGTCTCGACGCGATCGCCTGCGACCGGCTCACGGCCAACGCGCGGTTCGAACCGGCCTATCGCACGCCCGGAAAGCCGATTGCGCGGCGAATGAACGTCTGGGTCCGGTGGGAAACGATCTCCAGCGCCGAACGCCAGAAGCTCGAGAGCTGGCCCGCTATTCCCATGCCGCCACCCCCGGTCTTCGATGCCGCTCTACCGCGGCTGGCCCAGGCTCGCGTGGCTACCGGACCTGCAGATCGACGACTTCCCTGACCTCCAGACGCTCTGTCCCGCCAATCCGGGCAAGCCGGCCACCGGCGTCACCAGCCTCGACCTCACCGTCAGCGCCGCGCAGGGAATTACCGATTGCGCGATCGGCGAGAGTTCCGGAAATCCCGTGCTCGACACAAAGGCGTGCGACACGGCGCGGCGCCTGCCGGTCAGCTACACCAGGCTGCGCGAGGGCTGCGGCGAAAAGCGGCTGCCGCTTCAGTTCGTGTGGCTCAAGAAGGGAAGCCATATCCGCGTGCCGCTCGCGGAAGACTCGCCCAACGCGCGGTCGATCGCACACGACCCACGCGATCCGCGCAGTCCCGGTCCGGCGGCGCACCTTCCGCGCTTCCGCCAGGCGCTGCCGATGAGCCTCGCCGCCAGCGATTTCGCCAAGCTTCCCGACCGCGCCATCACCGTTCAGCGACCGTCCTATTGGTTGTCGATCGACGCGACGGGCCGCGTCACCGCCTGCGAGACTGCCCAATCGAGCGGCAATCAGGCGGTCGATGCGCGGACGTGCGAGCTGATGGTCCAGCGGCTGCGCTTCACGTTGATCACGGACATATTCGGCGACGTGGCGGCAAACCGCCAGCGCCAGTACGTCAACCTCGGGGGCGTCCTGTAGCCTAGCGGCATCGGCCCGATCTTGCGGCACCGCCTAAGTTCATTCCGGCCCGTTCCCCGCATCGGCGTCTCGTCGAAACCATGGTACCTCCCGCCGCAAGGGAGGGACCCTCATGCCGACCCAGATCACCTATCCGGGCGTCTACATCCAGGAGCTGCCGAGCGGGACACACACCGTCACCGGGGTCGCGACCTCGATTGCCGCGTTCGTCGGCTGCCTCGGCTCGGGCGATTTCGACACGCCGGTGCTGTGCCAGAGCTTCGCCGACTTCGAGACGGCGTTCGGCGGGCTCGATGCTGCGTTTCCGGCCAGCTTCCAGGTCTATCAATTCTTCCTCAACGGCGGCACCGAAGCGTGGGTGAGCCGGGTGCGGGCGGCAAGCTATCCCCCGACCGGCGCCGAGATCCTGGGCAGCGCCACCAATGGGACCGGGATCTACGCGCTAGACATTGTCGATCAGGTCAACCTGCTCGTGCTGCCCGACCTCCCGGCGATGGACTCCGCCTCGTATCTCACGGCGGCGGCGAACCTGCTCAACTATGCGGTGGCGCGGCGAGCTTTCGCGGTGCTCGATCTGCCGGCGGACGTCGCCAGCGTCGGCGATGCGGTGAGCTGGGCCAATACGGTCCCCGCGACCTTCGGCAACGGCATCGTCTCCGCCGCCGCCTATTTCCCGCAGGTGATCGTGCCCCAGCCCAACTCGACCGTGCTGCTGTCGATCGGGCCGAGCGGCACGATGGCCGGCATCTATGCCGCGACCGACGTGTCGCGCGGCGTGTGGAAGGCCCCCGCCGGGATCACCGATCCGCTCGCGGGCGTGACCGCGCTCGCCGGCACGGTGACCGACGCCGGCAGCACCCAGCTCAACCCGGCCGGAATCAACGCGCTGCGCACCTTCCCGACCTATGGAAACGTCCCGTGGGGCGCCCGCACGCTCGCCGCGCCGAATATCGCCGACGAGGACTGGAAGTATGTGCCCGTGCGGCGGCTGGCGCTCTACATCGAGCAAAGCCTGATCCAGGGGCTGCAATGGACGGTGTTCGAGCCCAACGACGCGAAGCTCTGGGCGCAGATCGGGCTGAGCGCGACGGCGTTTCTCGAGCCGCTGTTCCAGCAGGGCGCGTTCGCGGGGAGTTCGTCCGCGGACTCTTTCCAGGTCAGCTGCGACGCGACGACGACAACCCCGGAGGATATCGCGAACGGGTTCGTCAACCTGCTGGTCCTGATCGCGCCGGTTCAGCCGGCCGAGTTCATCGTCATCAACCTCCAACTGATCGCGGGCCAGGCAGCAAGCTGAAGCGATATGGTCAATTTACTTGACAGTCGGTTTTTCGGACTGTAAATGCTTCTACATGACCGACGAACCCCCCTATTGGACGCGCGTGACGATACCCGCGTTGTTGCGGCACGCCCGCACCACTTATGGCGCGGCGATGCGCTACGCGCTGGCCCGGGCGGGCTATGACGATATCCCTGCCAACGGGCTGTACGTCATCGGCGCGCTGTCGTTCGACGAGACCCAACTCGCCGAGATCATCCAGGGCCTGCAGGTGAGCAAGCAGGCGGCGGGGCAGCTCGTCGATACGCTCGTGCTGCGCGGCTATCTCGAGCGCCAGGTCGATCCCGAGGATCGCCGCCGGCTGACGGTCACCCTCACCGATCGCGGCCGCGCGGCCGCCGAAGTCCAGTCCGCGGTGCGCGACGGGATCGACACCGAGGTGATCGCCCGCGTCGGCGAGGAAAAGGTGCTCCACGCCCGCGAGGTGCTGGGCGCGCTGATCGACATGGCGCGCGGATAGACTTGACGCCCGGAATCGGGCTAGCGCCTGCCCGATGCCGCTGACCCCACAGCGTTTCGATGCGATCGTGCTAGGCGCAGGCGCGGCGGGGATGTTCTGCGCCGCAATGGCGGGGCAGCGCGGGCGGCGAGTGCTGCTGATCGATCACGCCGACTCGCCGGGCAAGAAGATCCTGATCTCGGGCGGCGGACGCTGCAACTTCACCAATCTGGGCACCACTGCCGACCGGTTCCTCTCCGCCAACCCCCATTTCGCCAAGTCCGCATTGAGCCGTTTCGGCCCGCAAGATTTCATCGCGCTGGTCGAGCGCCACGGCATTGCCTGGCACGAGAAGACGCTGGGCCAGCTGTTCTGCGACGGATCGGCGCGACAGATCGTCGACTTGCTGCTCGATGAGTGCGCGAAGGGTCAGGTCGAGCTGGCGCTCGGACGGAGCATCGGCGCGGTCGATCATGCCGACGGGTGCTTCCGAGTCGCCACCGGCGCGAGCGAGGCGAGCGCGCCCACCTTGGTGATCGCGACCGGCGGCCTCTCGATCCCCAAGCTCGGCGCGAGCGGGTTCGCGTACGAGCTCGCGCGGCGCTTCGGCCTCAAGGTGGTCGAGCCGCGCCCGGCGCTGGTACCGCTGACGCTGGGGCCAGACGAGGCGCTGTTCCAGACACTTTCGGGTGTGTCTGCGCCCGTCGTGGCGCGGTGCGGCAAGGCGAGCTTCGCCGAAGCAGCGCTGTTCACCCACCGCGGGCTCTCGGGGCCGGCGATCCTCCAGATCTCGTCCTACTGGCGGCGCGGCGAGCCGGTGCTGATCGACTTCCTGCCCGGCGCCACGCGCGGCTGGCTGACCGAGGCGAAGCGCGCCCAGCCGCGCGCCATGCTGCGCGGCATCCTGGGGCGTGCCCTCCCCCAGCGGCTGGCGGACACGCTCGTCGATCAGCTCGCGCTGGGGGGCGATCTCGCCAACCTGCGCGATGGTGCGCTGGCCGAGGCCGAGGCGCGGCTGGCGCGCTGGCGCTTCGATCCCAACGGCTCCGAAGGGTTCGCCAAGGCCGAAGTGACGATCGGCGGGATCAGCACCGCCGAGCTTTCCTCGCAGACGATGGCGGCGCGGCGCGTGCCCGGCCTCCACGCGATCGGCGAGGCGGTGGACGTCACCGGCTGGCTCGGCGGCTACAACTTCCAATGGGCCTGGGCGAGCGCCTGGGCAGCGGCGCAGGCGGTGTGAGGGGGTGTTATATCGCTAAAATGCCGACATGCCCTCACCCTACGGTTTCCGCCCGCCCCGTGACGATCGCGCGACTAGTTCTGGTCCCGACGAAGCGCCTGTGCCTTTGCTCCGGCTGAAACCCCTTGAGCAATCGCGGAGCGGCCCGCGCCGGGCAACGACCGTTGGCCGACCAGCATCGTTGCCGCGAAGTTCAGCACTAAGACCATGACGACAACATTCGCGACGACCGAGGCGAGTGCCAGCAGGAATCCGAGGACGTATCTCCTTCGCCTAATTAGATCGCGCGAAGCTTCGAGCTCTCGAAAGCCCAGATTGATCGGAAACATCGGCATCTTTGAAGCCTCCGTAACGATCGCGGGACACAACGGTCTCGCTCAGTGATTGTGCCGCGGTACCTTCTTGCTCGTCCCGCGATACTTGAGCGCGAACTCGAGCGCTCCGCCCTCGGCCAGCTGCCCGGTCTTCTCGCGGTACAGTTCCTCCCACGGCGTGTTGCTCTCGGGGATCGGCGGCGGGGGCTCGCTCTTGCGGTGGGCGATCTCGGCGTCGTCGACCATCGCGTCGCAGGTGCGCGCGTTCAAATCGATGCGGATCGTGTCGCCGGTGCGCAGCCACGCGAGCCCGCCGCCCGCCGCGCTTTCGGGCGAGGCATTGAGGATCGAGGGGCTGTCCGACGTGCCCGACTGCCGCCCGTCGCCGAGCGTCGGCAGGCTCATGATGCCGCTCTGGATCAGATGGTCGGGCGGCTGCATGTTGACCACCTCGGCGGAGCCGGGCCAGCCGATCGGGCCCGATCCACGGATCACCAGGATGCAATTCTCGTCGATGCCGAGCGCGGGATCGTTGATCCGGTGGTGATAGTCGTCCGACCCGTCGAACACGATCGCGCGGCCCTCGAACACATCCTCGGCGCCCGGCCGTGACAGGTAGCGCGCGCGGAAGTCGGGTGAGATCACGCTGGTCTTCATGATCGCCATGTCGAACAGATTGCCCGAGAGGACGAGGAAGCCGGCGCGCTCCATCAGCGGCGCTGCGTAGGGCAGGATCACGTCGCGGTCGCTCGCGGTCCGGCCCGCGACATTCTCGGCGAGCGTCTTGCCGGTGACGGTGGCGACCGAACCGTCGATCTTGCCCGCATCGATCAGCTCGGCGAGTACCGCGGGGATGCCGCCCGCTCGGTGGAAGCGCTCGCTCAGATACTTGCCCGCGGGCTGCATGTTGACGAGCAGCGGCAGGTCGTAGCCCGCCATCCAGTCGTCCGGGGTCAAGTCGAAGCCGGCGTGACGCGCCATCGCGACGAGGTGCGGCTGGGCGTTGGTAGAGCCGCCGATCGCGGTGAGCAGCGTGATCGCGTTGCGGAACGACTGCAGCGACAGAATCTTCGACGGGCGGAGGTCCTCATAGGCCATGTCGACGATGCGGCGGCCGGTCTCGTACGCCATCTGGCCGCGCTCGCGATATGGCGCCGGGATCATCGCACAGCCAGGGAGGCTCATCCCCAGCCCTTCGGCGATCGAATTCATCGTCGAAGCGGTGCCCATCGTGTTGCAATGGCCGGCCGAGGGTGCGCTGTCGGTCGCGCGGCGCAGGAATTCCTCCTCGTCGATCTCGCCCGCCGCCATTTTCCGGCGGCTGCGCCAGATGACGGTGCCCGAGCCGACCAGCTCGCCTTCGTGCCAGCCGTCGAGCATCGGGCCGCCGGAAAGCACGATCGACGGAATGTCGACGGTGGAGGCGGCCATCAGCGACGACGGCGTGGTCTTGTCGCAGCCGGTGGTGAGCACGACCGCGTCGATCGGGTAGCCGTTGAGGATCTCGACCAGTCCGAGATAGGCGAGGTTGCGGTCGAGCGCGGCCGTAGGCCGGCGGCAATTCTCGAAGATCGGGTGGAGCGGGAATTCCATCGGCACGCCCCCGGCGGCCAATATGCCCTCGCGCACCCGCTTGACCGTCTCGAGGTGGATTCGATTGCAGGGCGCGATGTCGCTGCCGGACTGGGCGACGCCGATGATCGGCTTGCCGCAGCGGAGCTCGTCGGGGGTGATGCCGTAATTCATGAACCGCTCGAGGTAGAGCGCGGCCATGTCGCTGCGGCCAGGCGCGGCGAACCATTCGCGTGAACGGAACGGGCGGACGGGGGTGCGGGTCATTCGCTTCCTCTAGCAAAAGGGGTGCGGCCTCGCGACCGCACCCCCCAAAAAGTATTGACGGCTGGCTGGTGATCAGCCTTCCATCGCCTCCAGTTCCTTGCCGCGCGTCTCGTGGACGAACTTGAGGACGAAGAAGAACGAGATCGCCGCGCAGATCGCGTAGAACATGTACGACTTGGTCAGCCCGATCTGAGGGCTCGCGGCCATCACCGGGAAGCTCGAGCTGATCGCGAAGTTCGCGCCCCACTGCATCAGGCCCGCCACCGCGAGGCCCGAACCGCGGATCTGGTTCGGGAACATCTCGCCGAGCATGACCCACATCACCGGACCCCAGCTCACGTTGAAGAAGATCACGTAGAGGTTTGCGGCGATCAGGGCGATTTTGCCGATGTCAGGCGACAGATGGAGCTGGTGTGCGGCATCGAGCGTGCCGTTCGAGAAGGCATAGACCATCGCGCCGAGCGTGATCGCCATGCCCGCCGAGCCGACCAGCAGCAGCGGCTTGCGGCCGACCTTGTCGATGATCGCGATCGTCAGCACGCACGCCGCGATCGAGACCGCGCCCGAGACGATGTTGATCAGCAGCGCGTCGCTCTCGCTGAAGCCGCCGAGCTGCCAGAGTGTCGCGCCATAGTAGAAGATCACGTTGATGCCGACGAGCTGCTGGAACACGGCGAGGCCGATGCCAACGCGGACGAGCGGGCGGAACGGCATCACGAAGGCGACGATCACCAGCGCGATCGGCACCGCCCAGATCACCGGGACATAGTGCAGATAGCAAGCGACGACATCCACGAGCAGCAGCAGGAAGCCGAGCCCTGCGAGCGCCTGCCAGCTTCCGGTCTTGGTGAAGGTGTCCGACAGGCGCGGGTTGTGATCGACGTTGCGGGTGGCGCGGATCTCGTCGGCCTTGGCCGCCGCCGAATCGGCGCCGAACAGGTTGCCGAGCACTTCGAGCGCCTTGGCGTCGTGCCCCTTGAACACCAGGTAGCGCGGGCTCTCCGGGATGAAGAACAGCGCGACGAGGAAGATCGCCGCGGGGATCGACTGCATCCAGAACATCCAGCGCCACGCCGTGTGGCCCCAGATGACCGAGGTCGATGCACCGGCATATTTGGCGAGGAAATAGTTGACCAGAAACGCGGCGGTCAGGCCGGTGATGATCATGATCTGCTGGACGCTCGACAGCCGCCCGCGGATATTCGCGGGGGTGACCTCGCTGATGTAGGCGGGGGCGAGCACCGAGGCCGCGCCGACCGCCATGCCGGCGATCACCCGCGCGATCACGAAGATGGTGTTGGTCGAGGCGCCGCCGGCGGCGAGCGCGCTGAGCAGGAACGCGACCGCGGCGAACATCATCACGTTGCGGCGGCCCATCAGATCGGCGAGGCGCCCGGCGAGGAACGCGCCCACCGCGCAGCCGACCAGCAGCGAGGAGACGGTGAGCCCGAGTTGCTCCTCGGTCAGGTTGAAGGTGAGCTTGAGGCCCGCCTGCGTCCCGTTCACCGCGCCGCTGTCGTAGCCGAACAGGAATCCACCGATTGTCGCCACCGCGACGATCGCCATGATGAGGGCCATGTTCGCCCTCGTCGCCGTCTGATTCATCCTCTAGTTCCCCTCTCCTGGCTCCTGCTGATTGTCGCGGAGCCTGTTAGCGGTAACGGTTACGGCATCGCCCGGGAAAAGCAATATCCGCCGGGCACTTCAGCGCCAGTTGGGGTTCACCGGGACCTTTTGCGCGCGGCCGCGGGTCGACTTGCGCAGCGCCTGCGGCGGCGGGCCCGAGGATTCGCGGACCATCAGCTCGTAGTCGAGCACCTCTTCGTCGAGCTTGGGCGCCGCCGAATCGCGCGGCGAGCGCAGCCGGGCGAGCAGCAGATCGAGCGCGGCTTCGGCCATCGCCGCGGTCGGCTGGCGAATCGTGGTGAGCTCGGGCCAGACCGCGGTGGCGAGCTGGGTATCGTCGAAGCCGACGATGCTAAGGTCCTGCGGCACCTGCAGCCCGCGCCGGTGCGCCACGCCGATCGCGGCGGCGGCCATATCGTCGTTGCTCGCGAAGATCGCGGTCGGGGGATCGGAGCGGTCGAGCAGGCGCTCGGTGGCGATGATGCCCGAGCGGAAGGTGAAATAGCCCTGCTCGACGGGCATGTCCTTGACGTTCAGCCCCGCCTCGTCGAGCGCGGCGACGAAGCCGCGGTAGCGCTCAAGGCTCGAACTCTGGTTGGGATTGCCGCGGATGAAGCCGATGCGGCGGTGGCCGAGCGCGAGCAGGTAACGGGTCATCTCCGCCGCCGCCCCGAAATCGTCGATGCGGACATTGAGCGTGCCGGGCACCGACACGCCGATGGCGACCGAAACCGCGGGAATCCCCGCCGCCGCGAGCTCGGCCTGAACCGGCGCCGCCTCGGAGAGCGGGCACGGCAGGATCACGCCTTCGACGTCGGTCGCAGCGAAGGCGCGCGTGGCCTCGGCCTGGCCATCGGGCCGGTCGCTTTCGCACGCTTCGAGCACGAGGTGGCACCCCGCCCGCCGCGCGGCCGCGAGCGCGCCGATCAGGAACTGCGAGAGATAGGCGTCCGACGGGTTCGAGTAGAGCAGTCCGATCTGAGTCGCCTCGCCCGCCGCCAGGCTGCGCGCGGCACTGTTGGGCGAGTAGTTGAGCCGCTCGATCGCCTCGAGCACTGCCGCGCGGGTCGAAGCCCGCACGTTCGCGCCGCCATTCACGACGCGCGAGACGGTCATCGCCGACACGCCGACTTCCCGCGCAACATCCTGCACGGTAACGGTACCACGGCTCCTACGACTGGGTCTGCTCATCCCCACCTTTCCCTGCGCCGCTTAAGTGTCCGTACCAGATAATGCAAACGCGTTGCACATCCCGGATGCGGTTGACCGCTCCGAACCGGGCCTTCTATAGCTGATAGCGCTACCATAAATCGCGGAATGACACACCGTCGCCGCGAGCCGAGGAGGGGAATTCATGATCGTGTCCGGCCATCGCCTGCCAAGGGCTGCCGCCCGCCGCGCCCGAATCGCCCTGCTGGGAGCCGTCGCGGCGATCGCGTTGGCGCCGCTCGCCGCGCCGCTCATGGCGCAGACCACCGCCGCCAAGCCCGCGAAGGGCGCCAAGAAGGACACTCCGATCTACAAGGACGCGTCGCAGCCGGTCGCCGCGCGTGTCGAGGACCTGCTCTCGCGGATGACGCTCGAGGAGAAGGTCGCCCAGCTCCAGGCGCTGTGGCAGCACAAGGACCTGATCCAGACTCCCACCGGCGCGTTCGATCCGGCCAAGGCCTCGACCAACTTCCCCGACGGCCTCGGCATGATCTCGCGGCCCTACGACCGGCTGGGCGTGACCGCGCCACCGAGTGGCGCCGGCGCGGTGGCGGGCGTGGGCAACAAGGGCGCGTTCGAGGAAGCGACCTACATCGATGCTGCGCAGCATTGGGCGATGGAGAAGACCCGGCTCGGCATCCCGATGCTGATGCACGAGGAATCGCTTCACGGCCTCGTCGCGCCAGGCGCGACCAGCTTTCCGCAGGCGATCGGGCTCGCCAGCACCTGGGACCCGGACCTGTTGACCCAGGTCTTCTCGGTCGCGGCGCGCGAGGCGCGCGGTCGCGGTGTGAACCTCGTCCTCGCGCCCGTCGTCGACGTCGCGCGCGATCCGCGCTGGGGCCGCATCGAGGAGACCTATGGCGAGGATCCCTATCTCGCCGGCACCATGGGCCTCGCCGCGATCAAGGGCTTCCAGGGCACCACGCTGCCGCTCGCCAGGGACAAGGTCTATGTGACGCTCAAGCACATGACCGGCCACGGCCAGCCCGAGAGCGGCACCAACATCGGCCCGGCGACGGTGGGCGTGCGCTCGCTCCACGAGAATTTCTTCCCGCCGTTCGAACGCGCCGTGACCGGGCTGCCGGTGATGAGCGTGATGCCTTCGTACAACGAGATCGACGGCATCCCGAGCCACGCCAACAAATGGCTGCTGACCGACGTGCTCAAGGGCGATTGGGGCTTCAAGGGCGCGGTCGTCAGCGACTATTTCGCGATCCGCGAGCTGGTCCAGCGCCATCACATGTTCACCAACCTGAAGGACGCCGCCGAGCGCGCGATCAATTCGGGAGTCGACGTCGAGACACCCGACGGCGAGGCGTACAAGTTCCTCCCCGAGCTCGTGAAGGAAGGCCGCGTCAGCCAGGCGCGGATCGACGATGCGGTGCGCCGCGTGCTGACGATGAAGTTCGAGGCGGGCCTGTTCGAGAACCCTTATGTCGACGCCAAGGCCGCGCCCAAGAAAGAGGCGACGCCCGATGCGATCGCGCTCGCCCGCCAGGCGGCGCGTGAGACGGCGGTCCTGCTGCGCAACACCAACAACCTGCTCCCGCTCGATGCGGGCGCCATCCACCACATGGTGGTGATCGGCACGCACGCGCGCGACACCCCGATCGGCGGCTACTCGGACGTGCCGAGCCATGTCGTCAGCGTGCTCGAGGCGATGCAGGCCGAGGGCAAGGGCAAGTTCCAGGTCGATTACTCGGAGGGCGTCCGCCTCACCGAAGGCCATGTCTGGGCGCAGGACAGCGTGACTGCCACCCCGCCCGAAGTGAACGACAAGCTCCGCGCCGACGCGGTCGAGGCGGCGAAAAGCGCCGACGTGATCGTGATGGTGCTCGGCGGCAACGAGGCGGTGAGCCGCGAGGCCTGGGCCGACAACCATCTAGGCGATTCGGAAACGCTCAACATGGTCGGCCCGCAGGACAAGCTCGCCAAGGAGATCTTCGCGCTCGGCAAGCCGGTGGTGGTGATCCTGCTCAACGGGCGGCCCTATTCGGTCAACTATCTCGCCGCCAACGCCCCCGCGCTGATCGAGGGCTGGTACCTCGGCCAGGAGACCGGCAACGCGCTCGCCGACGTGATCTTCGGGCGCTACAATCCGGGCGGCAAATTGCCCGTCTCGATCGCGCGCAACGTCGGCCAGCTGCCGATCTTCTACAACCGCAAGCCGAGCGCGCGGCGCGGCTATCTGTTCGGCGACGCCAGCCCGCTCTACCCGTTCGGCTACGGCCTGAGCTACACCAGCTTCGACATCGCCGCCCCCGCGCTCGACAAGAGCACGATCGGGGTGAACGGCAGCGTCAAGGTCAACGTCGACGTGACCAACACCGGCAAGCGCGCCGGTGACGAGGTGGTCCAGCTCTACGTCCGCGGCGAGCAGGGATCGGTCACCCGGCCGGTGCTCGAACTCAAGCGCTTCCAGCGCGTGACGCTCCAGCCGGGCGAGAAGAAAACCGTCACGTTCGAACTCAACCCCGTCGATCTGTCGCTGTGGAACGTCGACATGAAGCGCGTGGTCGAGCCCGGCACCTTCACGATTTCCTCGGGCCCCGAATTCGGCGACGCTCAAGAGCACGACTCTCACGGTGCAGTGACGGCACCCTGAGGCCACTGCCCCCCGGAGCCACGCGCTCCGGGGGGTCTTTATGACCCGCGAGCCTTCTCCTCCGGCAGCGCCTATCGGGCGCTATAGGCGTAAGGTCCGAGCACCGCGCCGATGAAGCCGCCGGCGGTTTTGGTGCTCAGGAACGTGGCGTCGACCGTGCCGAGCGGTTGCCAGCGGCCGGGCGGCAGATAGTTTACGCCCATCACGGCGTCGTCGCGCTTGCCGGGGACGGTCGAATAGAAGACGCGATATTCGGGCCCCGAGAACTGTACGTACCCATCGGGGAGGGGGTTACCGCCGCCCGCGAACGAGATGCGGAGATAGAGGGGATCGCCGGGCGCACCGGGAACCGGCACCGCCGCGATCTGCACGCCCATCGCCGGGTCGCCCGGCCCGGCGCGCCGGTCGAGCACCACCAGGCGCTTGCCGTCGCGGATCGTGATGCCCGCGAACAGCCAATAATCGTCATTCTGGAGCGCGACGAGCCCGGCCCGATCGCCTTCCGCACGCGGATCGAAGCGGACCACGGTTTCGACGTCGCCGTCGATATGCTGCTGCCGCCGGGCGAGGAACGAGGGGTTGGAATTATCGCTGAGGCCGACGTGCCGCGCGGTGAGGACCAGCCCGCCCTTGTCGAGGGTGTACCAGCGCTCGCGCGGGTTGCGCATCATCATCCAGTACGGGGGGAGCGTGGGGCCCTCGAAGGTGTCGCGGATGACGAACAGGCCGGATGTCGGCACCCCGCGCTCGGGCGAATGCGGCAGCTTGGGCGTGGGCTCGTTGAGGTTCGAAAGCGCCTGGCGGGGCTTGGTGATGACCGGCCAGCCGTCCTTCCAGGTGACCGGCATCAGGAAGGTCTCGCGCCCGGTATTGTAGAAATCGCCGGCATAGGGACGCACCGCGAGGAAGGTCGCCCACCAGTCGCCGTTCTGCGTCTGGACGAGCTGGGCATGGCCGGCGGAGGTGATCGGATAAGGGCGGCCGGCAGGAAGGTCGCGCTGGGTGAGGATCGGGTTGTTTGGATCGGGCGCATAGGGTCCCCAGACCGATTTCGACCGGAGCGCGACTTCCGAATGGCCCTCCGCCGTCCCGCCCTCGGCGCAGATCAGATAGTACCACCCATCCTTCTTCAGGATGTGCGGCCCCTCGATCCACACCGGCTTCTTCGAGAAATCGACACCCCCGTTCACCAGCACTTTGCGAGGACCGAAGGATTTGAGCGCCGCGAGGTCGAACTCCTGAACCCAGATCGCGCGGTGGCCCTGATATTCGGGAGCGCCCTCGGGCGGACCGTTGTTGACGATCCAGGTGCGGCCGTCATCGTCGAAGAACAGTGACGGATCGATCCCGCCCTCGAGCGCCGGGAGCCAGACCGGATCGGACCAGGGCCCGGCCGGATTCTTCGCGGTGATCACGAAATTGCCACCGCAATCGACGCAGGTGTTGAGGATGTAGAAGGTCCCGGCCTCGTACTGGATCGTCGGGGCGAACACCCCGCGGGACAGTCCGAGTTGCTTGAAATCAAGTTGCCCGGGGCGGTCGATCGCATTGCCGATCTGGGTCCAGGTGACGAGATCGGTGCTGTGGAAGACCGGGATGCCGGGGAAATAGCCGAAGGTCGAGGTGACGAGATAATAGTCGCTCCCGACGCGCGTGACGCTGGGATCGGGGTAGAAGCCCTGGAGAATCGGATTGACGTAGACGTCGCCCCCATAATCGATGGTCTGCGACCAGGCGTCCTCCCCGCCCGCCTCGAAATAGTCGAACCTAGCGGTAAGCGGCGCTGGCTGCGCCGAAGCCGGTACGGCCACCATCGTCGCGAGCGCCAGCAACGCTCCCCTCCCCATCCGCTGCAGCATCGTTCGGGCCCCCTGTGTCATGCGCGGTTCGCCAGCCGCAATTCGATATAGGCGCGGTGCGTCGGCATCGTTTGCACGGCGGCCTGGATCGCCTTGCGGATCTTCGTCATGCGGTCGCGGATCAGCTTGGCATCGGGCACGTCGGCGAGCGCGTCATAGTGGCGCGGCCGGACTTCCTGGCCGAGGTAGGCTGCGACCCAATCGGCCTCGAAGAAGCTCTCCTCGTCCCACTCGATCACGCGGCCATTGGCCTCGAACAAGCGCAGCTTGTACGCGAGCGGATCGGGCACCGCCGCCGCCCGCCGCTCGGTCCAGAAGGGCTCGGCGCGCGCATTCGCGTGATAGCGCAGGATCAGATAGTCGCGCATCCGATCGGCGGTGTCGGACATCAGCCGGTTGAAATCTTCGGCCTCGCCCGCGTCGCATGCCTTGCGCGGCATCAGCGACAACAGCGCGCCGATCGCGTCCTGGACGAGCTGGAGCGCGGTCGGCTCGAGCGGATCGAGCACGCACGCCGCCGCGCCGATCGCGACGCAATTGGCGATCCACATCCGCTTGCGGCGGCCGCTGGCGAAGCGCGCCACCCTGGGCGGGTTCGCGCGTGCGCCCCCGATCGCCGCGCGCAACCCGGCCTCCGCCTCGTCGTCGCCGGCGAACGCGCTCGAATAGACCTGGCCGACGCCGTCGCTGCCGAGCATCGGGATCCGCCAGCGCCAGCCCGCGCCATGCGCCTGGGCCTGCCAGTAGGGCGGCGGATCGCCGGCCCGCTCGCACCGCGTGGCCAGGATCCGATCGCACGGCAGCCAGTGGCGCCAATCCTCCCAGCCGCTCTCGAGCCTGCCCTCGATCAGCAGTCCGTCAGGGGTGCAGTCGATGAACAGATCGGCCGCGAGCCGCCGCCCGTCATCCAGCCGCACTGCCTCGACGAATCCGTCCGTGCCGCGCAGCACGACCTCCCCTACCGCGCCCTCGATCCGCGAAACCCTGGCGTGTTCGGCCGCGGCGCGGAGCATGCGGCGATAGGAAGCGCCGTCCCAATGCCAGGCGTGATCGTAGCTCGAGAGCAGCGAGTCAGGATCGGCCGAGGGCGGCGCGAACCGGTCGAGCTTTGCCGCAACGACCGCGAGCGAATGCTCCTCGAGCGTCGCCGCCAGTCCCTTGCGCCGCATCCGCTCGAACAGATTGTGGAAGGCGACGCCCTCAATCGCCGTGCCGAATGTGCCGAACGCGCGGAAATAAGCGGTGCCGGGGCGTGCGAAATCCTCGAAGCGGGCGCCCAGGCTGTAGGTCGCGTCGGTGCCCCGCAACAGCACTTCATCGCCGACCCCGAGCAGCTCGTGCACCGCGGCGATTGGCGGCAGGCTGGCCTCGCCCGCGTCGAGCTGCTCGATCCCGCCGGGCGGCGGCGGGGTATCGATCAGACCGATCCGGTAGCGCTGCGGCGGCAGCGTACGCGCGAGCACCGCGGCGGTCATCCACCCCGCGGCCCCGCCGCCGACGATCAGGATATCGCGGACCGGCTCGACCGGCGCCACCTCGTCCTTCATCAGGCGCACCCCGCCGAGATCGCGGATCCGCTGCCGTCGAGGAAGGCCTGGTGCGACGGCATCGAATCGGCGGCGGCGTGGACCGCGGCGCGAACGTTGCGCAGCAATTCGCGCACCTCGTCCACCGAACGATGATCGACCCGCGGGTCGTATCGCCTAGGCACGATCCGCTGGCCGACGCAGACCGCGTACCAGCTCGCCGGAAGGAACATGCCGTCCTTGTAGTAGGGAAGGTGGCCGCGCTCGCGCCACAGGCGGAGCCGGTATGCGAGCGTTTCGGGGATCGGCATATTGCGGACGTAGTTCCACAGCGGCGTGTCGTCGCGCTCGGTCGCATGATAGTGGAGCGCGATGAAATCGCGGACGCGCTCATATTCGAGCTCCATCACGCGATTGACCTCGTCGATGTTGGCGGCCTCAAAATCCTCGGTGGGGAAGTTCTCGATCAGCGCGGTGATCGCCTGCTGGGTTAAATAGAGGCTGGTCGATTCGAGCGGCTCGATGAAGCCGCCCGCAAGGCCGACCGACACGCAGTTCCTGATCCACGTCTTCTTGCGCCGCCCGCCGGTGAAGCGGAGGAAGATCGGGTCGCTGATCGGCTTGCCCGGCAGGTTGCCGAGGAAACGGCTGGCGGCTTCGTCGTCGCTGAGGAACTCGCTCGAATAGACGTAGCCGTTGCCGTCGCGGTGCTGCAGCGGGATTCGCCATTGCCAGCCGGCCTCGAGCGCGGTCGCGCTGGTGTAGGGGGCGGGCTCCCCCACCCATTCGGTCGAGCAAGCGAGCGCGCGGTTGGCGGGAACGAAGTTGCTCCAGTCGTGGTAGCCGGCGTGGAGCTTCTGCTCGATGATCAGCCCGCGGAAGCCCGAGCAATCGACGAACAGGTCGGCCTTGATCACCTCGCCGCTTTCCATCGTCACCGATTCGACGAAGCCGGTCTCGCCGTTCAACGTGACATCGATCACCTTGCCCTCCGACCGCCGCACGCCGCGCGCTTCGGCATAGGCGCGCAGATAGGGGCCGTAGAGGTTGGTGTCGAAATGATAGGCGTAGCCATAGGTCGCGAAGATCGACTGGTCGCGCCTGGGCAAGGTGAACCGGCCGCGCTGGGCAGCGACGGCGGGCAGCGAATAGTCGAACAGCTCGGTCGGATCGCCGAGCTGACGCAGCTTCAGCCAGTAATGGTGGAAGTCGATATCGGAGACCTTGCGGCCGAATTCGCCGAACGGGTGGATATACGCATCGCCCAGCCGCCCCCAGTTGGCGAACTTGATTCCCATCTTGATCGTCGCCTGCGTCTTGCGCATGAAATCGGTCTCGTCGAGCCCGAGCGTGTTGTTGAAGAAGCGGATGTGCGGGACGGTCGCCTCGCCGACGCCGACGATGCCGATCTCCGTCGAATTCGACCAGGCGGATCGAGACATTGTCCTGGCCCAGCTTCCGCGAGAGCGCAGCCGCGCTCATCCACCCGGCGGAGCCGCCGCCGACGATCAGGATCCGCTTTATCGCCTTGTCGCCCATGCCCTCTCCTCGCCGCCCGTGGTAGCGCTCAGCGTGTCGGGGTCATAGACCCGGCTTGGTGTCGCCGGGAGCGAAGGGATTCTTGATCGCCTCGTACCATTCGAGCGGGTGCGCGGGCGCGGCATGGCCCGCGGGCAACGGACGTTTCGAGATCGACTGGAACCAGGCGATCGAGGCGTCGCGCCACCAGGTCGCCTCTTCGAGCTGGATCTGGAGGAACCGCTTCACTTCCTCCCAACGCCGCCGGTCGACCTTGCCTTCGAGCTTGTCCCAGTCGGCCTGCATCGCGCGGACCGTGTCGACCCCGCGATCGTAGCGGATCACCAACTCGTCCCAGAGGGTGTGGCCGGTCTTGAGCTTGGTGTCCCACGGCAGGTGGTGGAACCACAGCAGGAACATCTCGGACACCTTCTTGAGGTTGCCGAACTGCTCGGCCACCTCCGGCGCATATTGCGAGACGGCGTCGCTGCCGCTCTTCGTCCGGTCGAAGCCGATCCCGTTCGCGTCGGCCTTGCTGTAGTAGGTCGGATTCCATTCGGGGCGCTTGAGGTCCGAGACCCAGGGGCCGGGGCCGTAGTGCGTGCCGGTCGCCATCTGATGCGCGAGGCCGAGCGGAGTCATGTAGTCGACCACCGCCTGGCGCGATCCCATCATCATGCCGACGATCGGGTCGAGCGTCGCGGGATCGTCGCTCCACGTCATCTTCACCCAGTCGCGCGCGATGGCCTCGGCCGACCCTTGGGGGTCCCAGGCGAGGCGGCCGAACGCGTACCAGTTCGCCTGGTTGAACTGCGATCCGGTCCAGTTGATGTCGGTGCCGACGTTGGCGGCGCCCGCCATGCCGGTGGGCGCGCCGGGCGCGACCGGCGTCTCGAGCACGTCGGCGACGGTGCTGCCCTTGCCGGGACGGAAGGTATCGGCCTTCAAGGCCTCCTCCCACATCGTGCCGAGATAGGCGAGGTGCGTGGCGAAGCCGAGATATTCCTTGGTGAGCTGGACCTCGATCATCTCGGGGGTGTGCGGCATCGCGCCGAACAGCGGATGGAAGGGCTCGCGCGGCTGGAAGTCGATCGCGCCGTTCTTGATCTGGACGAGGACGTTGTCGCGGAACTTTCCGTCCAATGGCTGGAACTCGGAATAGGCCTGCTTGGCGCGGTCCTCGCTGTTCTCGGCCGAATAGACGAACGCGCGCCACATCACGATGCCGCCGTGCGGCTTGAAGGCGTCGGCCATCATGTTGGCGCCGTCGGCATGGGTGCGGTGATAGTCCTGCGGGCCGGGCTGGCCTTCCGAATTGGCCTTGATCAGGAAACCGCCGAAATCGGGGATGTAGGTGTAGATCTCGTCGATCTTGGCCTTCCACCAGGCCGCGACCGCGGGATCGAGTGGATCGTTGGTCTTGAGCCCGCCCAGCTCGATCGGCGCGCTGAACTTGGCCGAGAGATAGACCTTGATGCCGTAAGGCCGGAAAAGGTCGGCGAGCACCTTCTCCTTCGCCAGCCACTCGGGCATGAGCATGACGAGGTTGGCGTTGACGTTGTTGAGCACCACGCCGTTGATCCCGATCGAGGCGTCGGCACGTGCGTAGTCGGTGTAGCGCGGGTCCTTGAAGCCGGGGAGCTTCTGCCAGTCCCATAGCGACTGGCCGGCGTAGCCGCGCTCGACGTAGCGCGTGGGATTGTCCCAGTGATCGAGGACGCGGATGCCGAGCTTCGGCGCGTCGGCGATGTCGAGGCCGTCGAGGCTGCCGCGGGTCTGCATCTGGCGGAGGAAGCGGAACACGCCGTAGAGCACGCCCGCGTCGCTGTTGGCGGCGATCACGGTGGCGCGATGGCCGTCCACCGTCGTCGAGCGGATCACGAAGCCTTCCTTGCCCGCGGCGGCCAGTGGAAGATCGAGCCCGGCGATCAGCGGCGAGCTCGCGGGCGTGCCGATCACGATCGCGCCGTCGGCGGCCACGGTGGAAACCACCGGCAGCTTGTGCCCGAGCATCCCGTGGATACCGCGCTGCAGTTCGTGCGCCGCCGCGGCAAGCGTCGGGCTGCCCCCTTGCACGACCAGCAGCGTCGTCGCCGGATCGTAGTGGGTGTGCCACTCGGGCTCGACCGGCCGATAGCGCAACCACAGATCGTATCCGTCCTCGGCCTTCGCCGCGCCGGGCACCGCGAGCGCCACCGCAATCAGCCAAAGAAGGAAAAGCACCTGCCGCATCACCATCCGCTCCATCTGGGGGTCACCCGTCCCGGTTGACTCGGCCGTAGCATGGCGCACATGGTAGCGCTATCATCAGACAAGCCGAAACAGGCGTTGAGGGGAGCGGAAAATGCAGGCAAGCGGCAACCAACGTCCTGCCGGAGTCCGCCTGCATGTCTAAGATCGTCTCGGCAAAGGTCATCGTCACTTGCCCAGGCCGCAACTTCGTGACGCTCAAGATCGAGACCAGCGACGGCGTCACCGGAATCGGCGACGCGACGCTGAACGGCCGCGAGCTCGCGGTAGCCGCCTATCTCCGCGAGCACGTCATCCCCCTGCTGATCGGCCGCGACGCGCACCGCATCGAGGATACCTGGAACTACCTCTACAAAGGCGCCTATTGGCGGCGCGGGCCCGTGACGATGAGCGCGATCGCCGCGGTCGACATGGCCCTGTGGGACATCAAGGGCAAGGTCGCAGGGCTGCCGGTCTACCAGCTGCTCGGCGGAGCGAGCCGTGAGGGCTGCATGGTCTACGGCCACGCCAACGGCAAGGATATCGCCGAGACGATCGAGAACGCGCTCGCCTACAAGGAGCAGGGCTACAAGGCGATCCGGCTGCAATCGGGCGTGCCCGGGCTGGCCGCGACCTATGGCGTGTCGAAGGACAAATATTTCTACGAGCCCGCCGACGCCGACCTGCCGACCGAGAGCCTGTGGTCGACCGAGAAGTACCTCCGCTCGGTCCCGCCGCTGTTCGATGCCGCGCGCGACAAGCTCGGCTGGGACGTCCACCTGCTCCACGACATCCACCATCGCTGCACGCCGATCGAGGCGGGGCGGCTGGGCAAAGACCTCGAGCCCTATCGCCCCTTCTGGCTCGAGGACGCGACCCCGGCCGAGAATCAGGCTGCGTTCCGCCTCATCCGCCAGCACACCACCTGCCCGCTCGCGGTGGGCGAAATCTTCAACTCGATCTGGGACGCCAAGCAGCTGATCGAGGAACAGCTGATCGACTATATCCGCTGCACCGTGGTCCATGCCGGCGGTATCAGCCATCTGCGCCGGATCGCGAGCCTCGCCGACCTCTACCAGATCAGGACGGGGTGCCACGGCGCGACCGACCTCTCGCCGATCTGCATGGCCTCGGCGCTGCACTTCGGCCTCGCGATTCCGAACTTCGGCATCCAGGAATATATGCGCCACACCGCCGAGACCGAGGCGGTCTTCCCCCACGCCTACACCTTCGCCGACGGGATGATGCATCCCGGCGAGGCACCCGGGCTGGGAGTCGAGATCGACGAGACGCTGGCGGCGAAATACGAATACAGCCGCGCCTATCTGCCGGTCGCGCGGCTCGAGGACGGGACGATGTTTTCATGGTGACGCGCAGGGATATGCTCGCCGCCGGCGCGGCGCTGGCCGCGGCTGGCTGGACCGGCGGCGCACGTGCGCAGACCCCGGGCCTCAATGCGATCGCGGCGGCGCGGGGGATGCGCTTCGGCTCGGCCTTCGCGGCGCCGTGGCCGCAGTTCCAGGGCGGATCCTACGCCAACCCCGATTATGCGGCGCTGCTGACGCGCGATTGCGGCGTGCTCGTCCCCGAGAACGAGCTCAAATGGCAGGCGACGCGGCCCAACTCGGCCAACTTCAACTTCGCCCGCTTCGATCCGATGCTCGACTGGGCCGAGGCGCACAGCATGGCGATACGCGGCCACACGCTGCTGTGGCACAAGGTCCAGCGCTTCCCCGGCTGGCTGATGAGCTATGACTTCGGGGCGAACCCGGTCCAGTCCGCCGAGAAGCTGCTGACCGATCACATCACCACGATCTGCGGCCGCTACGGCACGCGAATCTACAGTTACGACGTGGTCAACGAGACCGTCGACGAGAAGACCGGAGCCTTGCGCGAATCGCCGCTTTCGAAGGCGTTCGGGGGCACCGATGCGATGCTCGACCACGCCTATCACACCGCGCGCGAAGCGGCGCCGCACGCGCTGCTGGTCTATAATGATTACATGAGCTGGGAGCCGGGCAACGAAACCTTCCGCGCCGGGGTGCTCAAGCTGCTCGAGCGCTTCCGCAAGGACAAAGTGCCGGTCGACGCGCTCGGGCTCCAGTCGCACATCGGCGTGCACAATGCCGATACGGTGGCGGCATCGGTCAAGGCGCAATCGGGGCCGTGGCGCGATTTCCTCGATGCGGTGACGGCGATGGGATACAAGCTCGTCGTCACCGAGTTCGACGTCAACGACAACGGCTTGCCCGCCGATCCCGCGATCCGCGACCAGGCCGTGGCGGACTATGCGCGCGCCTATTTCGACCTCACCCTGAGCTACCCGCAGATCAGGGACGTGCTCGCCTGGGGGATATGCGACAAGTACAGCTGGCTCAACGGCTTCAGCCCTCGGCCCGACGGCCAGGTCAAGCGCGCGACGCCGTACGACGCGAGCTTCCAGCCGAAGCCGCTGTACGATGCGTTGGCCAAGGCGTTCGCGGCGGCGCCGGGGCGGTAGGGCTGGCACTCACCTCCGTCATCCCGGAAGCCGCAGGCTTTCCAGCCGAAAACGAAGACGTTTTCGGGGAAAGCCTAACTTCCGGGATGACGAAGAAGGGGGTCGAGCGCGGCCCCTACAGCTTCCCGATGATCTGCTTCAGCGTCGCTCGCATCCGGCTGAGCAGCGTGTCGTCGGGCTGGCCGAGCACGCCGCGCGCATGCTCGGGCAGGTGCTCGAGCGGCTCGCGCTCGACGGCGAACACGAGGTTGTCGAACACCATCCGCCACACCCGGCGCTGATCCTCGGGGAGCGCGCGGAACGCGAAGAGCGCGTACATCATCGCGTCATAGGGGCCGCCGAGGCGCCGGGCATGCGCCGGGTTCCACCAATAGTTGACGAACGCATTGACCGAATCGAGCGAAGTCGACCGCGTGCCACCAGTGGAACGGGATGTAGATCGCGTCGCCCGGCTCGAGCACGGCGGACTGCGCGGTAGCGGCTGCTTCGGCGTAGCGCGGATGCGCCGCCAGATCGGGATCCTGGATGTCGACGAGGCTGATCGGCGTACCCGCAGGGGTGAACTCGATCGGCCCCATGTAGAGGTTGGGGAGCTGTTCGGGCGGGAACAAGGTGAAGCGCCGCCGGCCGGAGATCACGACCCCGACATTTTCCATCAGATCGAAATGCGGCGCGACGCGGATGCGGTTGCCGATCCAGATCCGCGGGACGACCGACGGATCGAGCAGGTCCAGCCGGTTCGCCTCGACGAAACCCGGTAGCAACTCGGGGATCTTCTCGGATTGCACCGCGATCGCGAAAGGCTTCTCAAGCTCGCGATCGCGGATCAGCCGCTCGAGGAACTGGTCGAGCTCCATCTGCCCGCGCGTGAAATTGAACCCCTGAAAGTCGGGCGAGTAGAAGAAGCGGCCCCCGATCTCGGGCGCGCCGACGATCGCGGCGAGCACCTTGTTCGGCCGGAACGAGAGCAGATAGTCCACCGCGGCCTGGTCCGATTGCCGCGCGGCGTGGACCGCGGGCCAGTCCGCGCCGAGCCCGCGCAACACCGCAGGCTGGCCGAGCGGCCGGATCTCGCGTTCGAAGCGCTCACGGTCGACGTCCGTGAATTCGCGAAGCGGCGCCGGTTCGGGAAGCTCGGTCAAGAGGCCCTTCTCATGACGACATCGGAATTGCTGTTGTTCATTCGCAGGAATTCGCGCTGAGTCGGCAGCTGCTCGGCGACCTCTTCGACCACGCGCCGCATATGCCCGAGCCGAGTCAGCGTTTCCTCGTCGGAGAGGAGGTCGGCCATCGGATGATAGCCGCCCGCCACCAGCCCCTGCCCGACCAGCACCGCGAGCCAGCTCGTCTCGGTGAACAGGTCCTCCTGCTCGCGGAAGATGCGGCCGTTCGATCGGAACATGTCGAACTTGTAGGTGAGCCCTTCGGGTGGGACCATCGTGCGGCAGAAATCCCAATAGGGCGTGTCGTTGCGCTCGGTGGCGTGGAAATGGAGGACAATGAAGTCGCGGATCTGCGCATATTCGAGCGCGGTCCGCTCGTTGTAGCGCTGGATCTCGGGCTCGGACCAGCTGTTGGTCGGAAACAGCGTCATCAGCCGCGCGATTCCCGATCTGGATCAGGTGGATGCTGGTCGATTCGAGCGGCTCGAGGAACCCGCCGGCCAGCCCCATCGCCACCACGTTCTTGACCCACGACTGCTTGCGCCGCCCCGCCTTGAACCGCAGGTAATTGGGATCGGCGAGCGGCGCGCCGTCGAGGTTGGCGAGCAACGTCGCCAGCGCCTCGTCGTCGGAAATGTGTGCGCTCGAATAGACGTAGCCGTTGCCGATGCGGTGCTGGAGCGGGATGCGCCATTGCCAGCCGGCGGCCGCGCGCGGTGGCGCGGGTGAGCGGCTGCTCGTCGTCGCTGCTTTCGCGTGGGGACCGCGATCGCGCGATCGCAGGGCAGCCAGTGCGACCAATCCTCGAACCCGGCCTTGAGCGTCTGCTCGATCAGCAGGCCGCGGAAGCCCGAGCAATCGATGAACAGATCGCCTTCGATCCGCGCGCCGCTTTCGAGCACGATCGCCTCGACGAACCCGGTCTCGCCGTTCTGCGCGACCTCGACGACCTTGCCCTCCGTGCGGATAACCCCCCAGCCCTCCGCCAGCCGCCGCAGGAAGCGCGCATAGAGGCCCGCGTCGAACTGATAGGCATGGGCGATCTTCGAGATCGGCGAATTGGGGAGGTCCGGGCGCGGCCGCATCATCCGCGACTTGAGCCCGGCCACCGCCGAGATCGAATAGTCGTCGAGCTTGGTCCTGTCGCCGAGCGTCCGGCCCTTGAGCCAGTGGTGGTGGAATTCCACTCCGGCCATGTCTAGCCCATAGAAGCCGAACGGATGGACGTAGCGGTGGCCGATGTGCGTCCAGTCGCGGAACTCGATGCCGAGCTTGTAGGTGCCGTTGGTCGCCTTGACGAATTCGTTCTCGTCGATGCCGAGCAGGTTGTTGAAGATCTGGAGCTGCGGGATCGTCGCCTCGCCGACGCCGACGGTGCCGATCGCCTCCAATTCGACCAGCTCGAT
The DNA here is from genome assembly GCA_963799985.1 of uncultured Alphaproteobacteria bacterium. GTDB lineage: Bacteria > Pseudomonadota > Alphaproteobacteria > Sphingomonadales > Sphingomonadaceae > Sphingomonas. The sequence continues at coordinate 225,853 of CAWCZC010000001.1, forward strand.
CGCCAGGCCCTGGATCTCGCCGACGATCTTCGAGAGCGCCGCGGCGGTCATCCAGCCGGCGGTGCCACCGCCGACGATCACGACCTTGCGGATCCGGTCTTCCCTCACCTCGAGCTCCATTCCGTAGGCGTTTGCGGCACGAGCGGCGGGGGCTCACGGCCCATGATCTGGGCCAGGAACTGGTCCTGGGTGGGCAACGCCGCCGCAGTGCGCTGATAGGTCTGGCGCAAATGCTCCATCGCCTCGGCGATCTTGGCGTCGTCGAGCGCGTCGGCAACCGGATCGTAGCCGTCCGGCCAGTCGCTCTGGCCGAGCATCACCGCGACCCAGCTGGTGATGCCGAACAGGTCGAAGCCTTCGCGGAAGGTGCGCCCCTTGGTGTGGAACAGCTCGACCGTCTGCTTGAGGCTGTCGGGGATTTCCATCGTGCGGACGTGGTTCCAATAGTCCAAATCGTCCCGCTCGGTCATCTTGAAGTGGAGGATGATGAAGTTGCGGATGTCCTCGTACTTGGCCTTGAGCGTGCGGTTGAACTCGTCGCGCTCGGCGTCGAGGAAGCGCCGGTCGGGGAACAGCGCGAGCAGCCAGGCGATCGCGGTCTGGATCAGGTGGATGCTGGTCGATTCGAGCGGCTCGATGAAGCCGCTGGCGAGGCCCATCGCGATGACGTTCTTGTTCCACGAGAGCTTGCGACGCCCGGTCTGGAAGAAAATCTTGCGCGGCTCGTCGAGCGCATCGCCGTCGAGGTTGGCGAGCAGGGTCGCCACCGCTTCGTCGTCGGACAGGAACCTGCTCGAATAGACGATGCCGTTGCCGCAGCGATGCTGCAGCGGGATTCGCCATTGCCAGCCCCCCCGGTGCGCGGTCGCGCGGGTGTAGGGCGTGAGCGTCGGCGCGTTGACGCAGGGGACGGCATAGGCGCGGTCGTTCGGGAGCCAGTGAGTCCAATCCTCGTAGCCGGTCTCGAGCGCCTGCTCGATCAACAGCCCGCGGAAGCCCGAGCAATCGATGAACAGGTCGCCTTCGATCAGGTCGCCGTTCTCCATCCGCACCGCGTCGACGTGCCCGGTCTCGCCGTTGAGCACCGTATCGACGATCTTGCCCTCGATCCGGGTGACCCCGGCGGCCTCGCCATAGCTGCGCAAGTAGCGCGCATAGAGGCTCGCGTCGAAATGGAAGGCGTAGAACATCTCCTTGAGCGGCGGCTTGGCATCGGGGCCGGGCCGCCCGAACTTGCCGTGCCGCGCCGCCACCGCGCTCATGCAATATTCAGAGATGTCGGGCATCGGCCGGCGCGCGGCCTCGCGCAGGTAGAACTGGTGGAAATTGACCCCGTGGATCTCCTGCCCATAGACCCCGAACGGGTGGAAGTAGCGGTGGCCGATCCGCCGCCAGTTCACGAAATCGATGCCGAGCTTGAATGCGCCCTGCGTCGCGCGCAGGAAATCATTCTCGTTGAGGCCGAGCATCCGATTGAAGGTCTGGATCGGCGGGATCGTCGCCTCGCCCACGCCGACGATGCCGATCTCCTCCGATTCGATCAGGATCGTTCGGGTGTAGCCGTTGTTGAGGAAGCGGCCCATCGCCGCGCCGCACATCCAGCCGGCAGTGCCCCCGCCGACGATGACGATCGTGCGGATGCGCCGGTCGGTGCCGGGATCGTCCTTCGCGCCGCTCATTGCGCCGCTCGCGCGGAGATCTGGCGGATATAATCGCCCTGGCTCGGCAGCTTTGGAATCATCGCCTCGATCATCTCCCGGATCTGCGCCATCGCCGCCTCGGACTGCTCGGCGGGGAAGGTTTCGATCAACGGATCGACTCGCCGCGGCAGCACTCCCTGCCCCAGCAGCACCGCCAGCCAGCTGTGTCGCGAGAAGGTCTCCTCCTCATATTGCGGAAGCCGGCCGCGCTCCTCGAACAGGCTCAACGTGTGATCGAGCGAGGCGGGCAGTGGCACGCCCGCCAGCGCGCGCCAGAACGGCTCCTGCCGTTGCGCGGTCGCATAATGGAGCGCGAGGAAATCGCGGACTCGATCGGCCTCGCAGCCCGCCTCGCGGTTATAGTCCCACAGCTCGACCTCCGAGCAATCGCGCCCGGGCATCTTGGCGACGATCCGGTCGAGCGCGCTGTGCGCCAGATGGAGGTTGGTCCATTCGAGCGGGTCGACCGCGACCGCGGCATCGCCGATCGCGACGCAATTGCGCAGCCACGGCTCGGGCCGCCGCCCGGCGCGGACGCTGAGCAGCTCGGCCTCGGCCACGCCGAGCATCTGTCGCGCCAGCCCTTCGTCGAGCGCCGACGAGGCATAGGCCAGCCCGCGCGACCCGCTGGCGCGCGACGCCGATTGCCACGCCCAGCCGGCCGGATGAGTCACCGCCATATCGAGCGACGGCGGGTCCTCGGTGCCGGGGCCCCGCGCGATCATCACGCGGTCGCACGGCAGCCAGCGGCCCCACTCCTCGAACGCGCGATCGAGCCGCGAGCGGACCAAGGCCGCGGGACCGGTGCAATCGATGAACAGATGCCCGGGCACTTCGCCGTCCTCGAGCACCAGCGCCTCGACGAAGCCGGTATCGCCGGCGATCCGCACGTCGCGGATCGCGGCGGGCCGCTCGACCGCGCCGAGATACACGGCATAGGCGCGCATCAGCTCGCGATAGCTGTCGGGATCGAGGTTGAGCCCATATTCGAAGCCGCCCAGCGGCGAGCGATCGTCCGATTGCGGGTGAACGAATTGACCGGCCCGGCCGAGCCCGGCGGCGGGCGAGTGGCTGTCGAACGGCGGCGCCGCACCGGCCTGCGCGAGCCGCACCCAATGATGGTGGAACGAGCTCGTGCCGAACGGGCGGCCGTATTCGCCATAAGCGTGGACGTAGGGCGGCAGCGCGCCCGACCAGCCTTCGAACAAGGTCCCCAGTCGGAAGCTCGCGCCGATTTCCTGGAAGACGTCGCCTTCGTCCATCCCGATGTCGCCGTGGAAACCACCGATCGAGGGCAAGGTGCTCCCGATCCGCTCGGTCACCGCGTCAGCGGGCGCCGCGCCCACGACGGTGACGGTCGTGCCCGGCAGGCGGCGGCGGAGCATCGCCGCGGCGGACCAGCCGACGATGCCACCGCCCGCCACGACGATCTCGCGAATGCGCATGTTCGCGGTCATGCGGGCTCCTGCATCGGGCAATAGGCTTCGATCGTCTCGCGGTGGCCCGGCATCCGGGCGACGGCCGACTGGATGTCGGCATGGACCTTCTCCATCCCGCGGCCCAGCGTCTGCGCCTGCGCTCCCTCGGCGCGCAGATCGTGGCCTTCCGGGATCACGCCCTGGCCAAGATAGACCGAGATCCAGCTCGCATCCAGGAAGCAGCCCTCGCGGTATTTCACGACTTTACCCGAACGCCGGAACAGCTCGAGCTTCTGTGCCAACGAGTTGGGGACCCCCATCGTCCGCACATAGTTCCAGAACGGCGTGTCGGTGCGGCTGGTCGCGTGATAGTGGAGAATCAGGAAATCGCGGATGCGGTCATATTCGAGATCGACCAGCCGGTTGAACTCGTTGCGGTCCAGCGGCGAGATCTCGCGCTCGGGAAAGAGCTCGAGCAGCGCGGTGATCGCGGCCTGGATCAGATAGATGCTGGTCGATTCGAGCGGCTCGAGGAACCCGCTCGCCAGCCCGACGCCGACGCAATTCTTGACCCAGCTGCGCTCCCGCCGCCCGGCCTTGAACTTGAGCAGCCGAGGATCGGCGAGCGGTTCGCCCTCCACCGCCTTGACCAGCGCATCGGTCGCGTCGGCTTCCGAGATGAAATCGCTGGCGAAGACATAGCCGTTGCCGGTGCGATGCTGCAGCGGTATTCGCCAGCGCCAGCCGGCGTCCATCGCGATCGCGCTGGTGAAGGGCGTCAGCGCGGTCTCGGTCTTGCACGGCATCGCCACCGCGCGATCGCACGGCAGCCAGTGCGCCCAATCCTGCCACGGTTCCTCGAGCGCCTTGCCCAGCAGCAGCGAGACGAAGCCCGAGCAATCGAGGAACAGATCGCCTTCGATCACCTCGCCGCTCTCGAGCAGGAGCGAGGCGACATCGCCGGTCTCGCCGTCGAGGTTGACCTTGACGACCTTGCCCTCGGTCCGCCTCGCGCCCTGGCCCTCGGCGAGCTGGCGCAGATACGGAGCGAACAGGGTCGCGTCGAACTGATAGGCATAGCCGTAAGTGGAGGCGATCGACGCGGGATCGCTCGCCGGGCGATCGAACCGGTTGTGGCGGGCGACCTGCACCCCCATCGAAAATTCCTGGAGATCGGGAACCGGCACGCCTTCCTGGCGCAGCCGCAGCCAATATTGGTGGAAGTCTACCTCGCCGCCGCCATAGCCGAAGGTGCCGAACGGATGGATATAGGTGTCGCCGATCGCGTTCCAGTTGACGAACTCGATGCCCAGCTTGAAGGTGCCGCGCGTCCAGGCCATGAAATCGGCCTCGGCGATGCCGATGCGCTCGTTGAACGCGCGCATGTGCGGCAGAGTCGCCTCGCCCACCCCGACGATGCCGATCGCCTCGGACTCGACGAGATGGACCGCGACTCGAGTCGGCAGCAGCTTGACCAGCGCCGCCGCAGCCATCCAACCCGCAGTACCCCCACCCACCACAACGACACGCTGAACCGGGTCGCCGTTCATCCGTCCTCCTACTCTTCCCGGCCAAGGGGTTAGGGCGGCAAGCTCGCGCGTGTCAAACGCGGATTGGCCGTCCGATCCGCGCGCGAGCGCTTCGACTCCTGGAACGAGGTAGCGCTAACATTTGCAACATCGCCGCAATAATGCTGTCAACGCTGTCCGGAATCGGAACGCCTTGGTGGGTTCCGCGCCCCGCAGAACGCGTTCACCGGGGCGTAGTGGGAGGGGCATCACGCGGAGCTGCCGCCGGCACGCGTTGCCGTAATGCCACATGTCGCGGCTAAGTACGCACAATTCGGCCGGGCACTTGCAGTCCGCCCGGCAGTTCGGTAACGCTAACATCAAATCAGAATGACGCCGGCGCTGTCAGCGTTGTCAAATGGGGAGGAAACTGAATGATTCGGATCGCTAGTGAATCTGCGCGTCGGGGTGACGTTGCACGATTGCTGAGGTCGGGCGCGTCGGTTGTGGCGCTTTGCGTCACGGCGGCAGCGGCACCCGCTCTCGCGCAGGACGCCGGCAGCAGCGCGGCGACCGCGGCTCCCCAGGCCCAGGACGACAGCGCTCAGAGCGCCGATCAGGACAAGGGCCAGATCGTCGTCACCGGCATCCGCCAGAGCCTCGCGAACTCGCAGAACATCAAGAAGAACTCGGACACGGTCGTCGACGCGATCACCGCGTCGGACATCGGCGCGCTTCCGGACCGGTCGGTCACCGAGGCGCTGCAGCGCGTGCCCGGCGTCGCGATGAACCGCTTCGCCGGCTCGAACGACCCGGACCACTTCTCGGTCGAGGGTTCGGGCGTGGTCATCCGCGGCCTGAGCTTCGTCCGTTCGGAGTTCAACGGCCGTGATACCTTCTCCACGGGCGTGTACGGCCAGGCGATCAACTTCTCCGACGTTCCCGCCGAGCTTCTCGGCTCGGTCGAGGTCTACAAGAACCTCACCGCGGAGATGATCGAGGGCGGGCTTTCGGGTACCGTCAATCTCAACACCCGCCTGCCCTTCCAGAACAAGGGCTTCCACGTCAGCTTCGACGCCGAGGCCAACTACGGCGACATGGAGAAGAAGTGGGCGCCGACGGGCTCGTTCCTGCTCAGCAACACCTTCGACACCGGCATCGGCCGTTTCGGCGTTCTCGCCGATCTGTCCTATTCGCGGCTCTACAGCCGGTCGGACGGCATCTCGGTCTCGAACTATCAGACTCGCGACAACGCGCTCGCGGTCCAGTCGAACACCGCCAGCACGCTGATCTGCCGCAATCCGCTGCCGAGCAGCACCAACACGCAGATCCTGCCGCCGTCCGGATCGGCGTGCGGCACCGCCAGCACCAGCGGCGCAGACGGCCTCGCGGACAATGCGGCGCTCCTCTACGCCCCGCTCGGCGGCCAGTTCCGCAGCCAGGACTACGACCGTCAGCGCCGCGGCATCGAGCTCGCCGCGCAGTGGGAGAGCCTGGATCGCCGTGCCTTGGTGACCGCGCAGTTCCTGCGCTCTGACTCGACCTCGGCATGGGGCGAGCACACCGACGAGGCCGGACCGGACCTTTCGGAGTACAATACCTATCCCGCGGGCTGCCACCAGAACGGCGACGGCCCGAGCGGCTCGCAGCGCGCGGAATGCCGCATCGACGCCTCGGGCAATTTCTACTTCTCGGGCAACGATCGCGGAAACGGCTTCGGCTCGACTTCGGCGACGACGTACCCGAACTACATGTACGACGCGAACGGCGTGTTCGAGAACGGCCTCATCACCCTCCCGGGTGTGGGCTGGCGTACCAACGGCAGCGGCGGCGCCACGACGCAGGTCTCGACCGGCGGCATGCAGCAGTCGCTCTCGCGGCGTCAGGTGCAGGACGAGAATATCGTCGACGACTACGGCCTGAACTTCAAGTTCAACCCGGACGATCACTGGCAGATCAACCTTGATGCCCAGTATGTCCAGGCGCAGCACGACACGCTCGACGTGAGCGTGTTCGGCTCGACCTTCGCCGACCAGTCGCTCGATCTGCGCGGCGATCTGCCGGTCCTGGTCGATCACAAGCCGCTGACTCTGTCGGCGACCTGGGCCGCGCCGAACCCGACGATGAAGTCCGAGAACGATCTGCAATATTTCAGCGATCGTCAGTGGGAGTTCTGGCGCGCGGCGATGGACCACATCGAGCACAGCACGGGCCAGGAAGTCGCGTTCAAGGGCGATTTCGCCTACAACTTCAACGAACTCGTTCCTGAAGCGGATCAAGTTCGGCGCCCGCTACTCGGATCGCGATCAGACGATCCGCTACACGACCTACAACTGGGGCGCGATCTCGGAAGTTTGGTCGGGCACAGCGGTGTTCATGAACCAGGCCGGCGTTGCGCAGTCGTCGTTCTATACCTTCCCTGACTTCTTCCGTGGCCAGACGCCCGGTCCGGTCGGTGGTTATTATTATAACGGCGACCTGATCAGCGGCTATCACTCGGCCAGCGAGTTCTTCAAGGGCCTGAACGACATCTGGCACACGACCAACGGCGCCACGGCGACCAACCGCTGGGTGCCGTTGTCCGAGCGTCCGGGTACCAACGGTTCCGACTTCCTGCCTTCTGAAATCCAGAAGGTGAGCGAGCGGAATGCCGAAGGCTATCTGATGGCGAGCTTCGGCAGCGACAATCCGATCTTCGGCGGGGTCCGCCTCGACGGAAACATCGGTGTCCGCATCGCCAATACGCATACGACCTCCGGCGGCGCCTTCACGATCCCGACGCAGCTTCAGCTCGGCATCCAGGATCCGTTCCACCGGACGGTGATCGATCCGCTGACGGGCCTGCCGGTCGATAACGGCCGCTGCGACCCGCGTCCGCCGCCCGCCGGTTCGCCTCCGGGCACGCCGCCGGCGGTTCCGACCGGCGTCTGCCTGCTCGGCCCGGCAGCCTATGCGCAGTTGCAGACCTTCGCGAACGGGGCGAACTTCCCGAACACGGGGATCACCAACTACACCTACTTCCTGCCGAGCCTGAACCTGAAGTTCAGCGTGACCGACAAGTTCCTGATCCGCTTCGCCGCCTCGAGGGCGATGGCGCGGCCGGCGCTTTCGGACATCCGGAACTTCATCACCATCGGCGCCAACGCCAACGATCCGTCACGGCTTGCCGCGACGGCGGGGAACCCGTTCCTCAAGCCGGCGATTTCCGATCAGTTCGACCTCACGGCGGAATGGTACTTCGCCCGGGTCGGCTCGCTGACAGGGGATCTCTTCTACAAGAACATCCACAACTTCTTCTACCAGGCGGTCACCCCGCGCACGGTCGTCAACAATGGGATCACCGAGACGATCGACGTGCGTGGCCCGGCCAACTTTACCGGTAGCGGCAAGGTGAAGGGTGCGGAAGTCGCCTATCAGCAGACGTTCGACTTCCTGCCGTGGATCTTCAGCGGCCTGGGCGTGAATGCCAGCTACACCTACATCGAGAGCCAGGGCCTGCCGAACTCCCGTCTGAACGGGGGCTCGCCGGTCAACAACTCGCCGATCGGGATTGCCGGCAACCTGCCGCTCGAACAGCTGTCGAAGCACAACGTCAACCTGGCGGTGTTCTACGAGAAGGGGCCGGTCTCGATCCGTGCGGCATACAGCTGGCGCTCGCGGTTCCTGCTGACCTCGGCGGACGTGATCTTCCCGTACTTCCCGATCTACAACGCGGCGACGGGAACGCTCGACGGGTCGGTCTTCATCAACGTGTCGAAGCAGATAAAGGTCGGTGTGCAGGCGCAGAACCTGCTCAATGAGGTCACCGAAACGCTCCAGCAGTTCACCACGAGTGGCCTGATCGGACCGCGTCAGTACTTCATGAACGACCGGCGCTTCGCCCTCATCGTTCGCGGCAGCTTCTAACTCGAAGTTGCGGTTTGAAATCTGGGGCTCCCCGGCAACGGGGGGCCCCATTTTTCGCCCGGCGCTCGCGCGCCGCCACGCGGGAGTGCATAACCGGCCGATGGCCTCGCCCCCTTCCCCGCCCCCGCAATCCTTGCCGGCGTGCCGCGCGATCGCGGCATTGCCGCAGCCGTTGCCGCTGCCCGAGCGTGCCGACGTCGACCGCGCGGCCTTCGAGCGCGAGATCGTGCCCGCCTATCGCCCGGTCGTGCTTCGCGGCCTGGCGAACAGCTGGCCGGCGGTCGTGGCTGCGCGGTCCTCGCCCGCGGCGCTCGCCGCCTACCTCGCTGGTTTCGACAGCGGCGCCCCGGTCGAGGCTTTTGTCGGCCCGCCGGGCATGCAGGGCCGCTATTTCTACGATTCCGATCTGCGCGGCTTCAATTTCCAGCGAACCAAGGGCCGCCTGGACGAAGCGGTCGCCTTCCTGCTGCGCGGCGTCGAGGATCCGGCGGCGCCCAGCTTCTACATCGGCGCGACACCCACGCCGCTGACCCTCCCCGGCTTCGACGCGGCGAACGCGATGGACCTGTTCGAACCCGGTGCCGCTGTTCCGCGCGCGTGGATCGGTAATCGATCGTCGATCGCGCCACATTTCGACGTCTCGGACAATATCGCGGTGGTGGTGGCCGGGCGGCGGCGCTTCACGCTGTTCCCGCCCGAGCAGCTCGCCAACCTCTACATCGGCCCGCTCGACCATACGATGGCAGGCCAGCCCGCGAGCCTGGTCTCGCTCCACGATCCCGATCTCGAGCGCTTCCCGCGCTTCCCCCAGGCGATGGCGGCGGCGATGAGCGCCGAGCTGGAGCCGGGCGACGCGATCTTCATCCCGTCGCTGTGGTGGCATCAGGTGGAGGCACTGGCGCCGTTCAACATGCTGATCAACTATTGGGTCGATCCCCCGCTGGACGCGGGCTCGCCCTTCGATGCGATGGTGCACGGCATCCTGGCGATCGCCGCGCTAGAGCCGCCGCGGCGCGCGGCCTGGGCCCGTTTCTTCGACCATTATGTGTTCCGCCCCGATCGCGATCCCGCCGAGCATCTCGCGCCCGAGCAACGCGGCATCCTCGCCCACCCCACCCCCGCCCTGCGTGATCGCATACGCCTATTCCTGCTCCGCGGCCTCAGCCGGCGCTGATCCACGACTCCTCCGCACTGGCGGCGCCGGCGGCTTTGGTTCAGGAACGGCGTGATAGAGTTCGCGTGAATCGGGGCCACGACGGCGGCCCTGCGGGGAGTGCATTCGAATGGCGGCGGCGCCCGCAGAATCCGGTGCTTCGTTCGAGACGCTGCTCGATGCGGGCGCGTTCGACGCCGAGCCGGTGTTGCGCCTCGCCGACCGGATCGTCGCGCTCCATCAGGCCGCCGACCCCGCCGACGCGAAGGCGGCCGCGGAATTCCGACGGATCCTGAGCGGAGAGGCCGCGATGGCGGCCGATGCTGCGCGCGAATTCGCGCAGCATGCCGACCGGCTGGAGAGCCGCGCCAGGATCGGCCGCGCCCGGCTGCTGGGCGATGCACGGCATGCCGGGATCGACATCCTCTATGATCTCGCCTTGCCGCTGATGGAGCTGGTCCGCAGCGGCCGCGGCGTCCAGGCGAGCATGCTCGCGAACCGATATGTCGACGTCGCGCCGCAGGGGGCGGCGGGTTGGGCTTTGCTGCCGCTGTTCCTCGCGCTCCGCGCGATCCGTGGAGACGATCCCGCGATTGCTGCGGAAATGCTGCGGCCGGCGCCGGCACGCCTCGTCGCAATCGGCGGGCTTTCGGGGACCGGCAAGACCACCCTCGCGCGGCTGCTCGGCGCGCGGATGGGGCGGCCGCCGGGCGCACGCGTGCTGCGCAGCGACGTCTTTCGCAAGCGCATCCTGGGGCTTGCGCCCGAGGCCCGGCTGTCGCCCTCGGCCTATACCCGCCGCAGTGACGAGGAGACCTTCGAGGCCCTGTTCGAATCGGCGCAGGACCATCTTTCCTACGGTACCTGCGTGATCCTCGACGGTGTGTTCGTCAGCCGCAGCGAGCGCGACGTGGCCGAGGTGCTCGCCGCGCGCGCGCGCGTCCCCTTCGCCGGCATCTGGCTCGAGGCACCCGAACGCGACCGCATCGCGCGGGTGAGCGCCCGCATCGGCGACGCGTCCGATGCGGGACTCGAAGTGGTCCGCGAGCAATCGCGGCGCTCGGTCGGCGACTTGGGAGCGTGGCACCGGATGCGGGTCAATCGCCCGCTCGAGCTGATCGTCCCCGCGGCGCGCGCGATTCTCGACCGGGCGGTTCGCTGATGCCGCGGATCGCCACGCTGACGATGAACCCGGCGCTCGACGTCGCGACCAGCGTCGAGACCGTGCTTCCTACGCACAAGCTACGCTGCGGCCCGCCGCGCTTCGATCCGGGCGGGGGCGGGGTCAATGTGGCGCGCGTGGTCCACGCGCTGGGCGGCGACGTGACCGCAGTCTTCCCCAGCGGCGGAACCGCTGGTGCGGCGATCGAGGCCCTGCTTCGCGAGGCCGGCGTGCCCGCCGCACCGGTGCCGGTCGAAGGGGCGACGCGCGAGAGTTTCACCGTCGACGAAAGCAGCAGCGGGCTGCAGTATCGCTTTGTGCTGCCGGGCCCGGAACTGAGCGTCGGCGAGCAGGCCGCGGTGCTCGACGCACTTGCGGGACTGCCTGGGCCACCTGCCTATGTCGTCGCCAGCGGAAGCCTGCCGCCGGGCTGCGATCCAGCGCTCTACTGCAGGCTCGGCGATCGATGCCGCGCGATGAAGGCGCGGCTGGTGATCGACACCTCCGGCCCCGCGCTCGCCGCCTGCGAAGGCGCACGCGCCTATCTGATCAAGCCGAGCCTCAGTGAGCTCGAGGCGCTGGCCGGCCGCGCGCTGGAAACCGAGGCGGATCAGGCGGCCGCGGCGCGCGACTTGCTCGCGCGAGCCTTTGCCGAGGTCGTGCTGCTGTCGCTCGGCGAGCGCGGTGCATTGCTCGTCGCCGCGCACGGCGAGACGCGCTTCGCCGCGATCCCGGTCAAGGTCGTGGGTGCGGTCGGCGCGGGCGATTCGATGGTCGCGGCGACGGTGGTCGCACTCGATCGGGGAAAGCCGCTGGAAGATGCGGTGCGTTACGGGATCGCCGCGGGCGCCGCGGCGCTGACCAGCGCGGCGACTGGCCTCGCCCCGCGCGAGGACGTCGAGCGGCTCTACGCTGGAATGGCGGAGGCCCTTGCCTCCTCGTGAGGCTCAGGCCTGGAGGCAGAACATCGAGTGGAGCAACTCGAGCACGCGAACTGCCTGCGCGTTGGCGAGCGAGTAGTAGATCGTCTGCCCCGCGCGGCGCGTCGCGACCAGCCCATTGCCGCGCAGCAACGCGAGTTGCTGCGACACCGCGGTGTCGCGCGCGCCCGTGAGCCGCGCGAGCTCGCCAACCGACTTTTCACCGTCCCACAGATGGCAGAGAAGCAGCAGGCGGCTGCGCCCCGAGACCATCTTGAGAAACTCCGCGGCGCGATCGGCCGAGGCAATCATTTCATCCTTCACGCCCGCACCGCTATGCCGTGAGCGCCGCTGTTGCAACAGCTATCATATAGAAAATGAACGAAAATATTCCCGTTTTCGCAGATATGCTGGCGGACAAGCGAGGATCGGCGGCCTGTCCGCCCGACATGCGAAGGGCGCCCGAGGGCGCCCTCCGGTTGTCGCTGATCGCGGCGCTATTTCTTCTTCTTCTTCGCGCTGCTGTCGATCGCGTCGGCCTTGTTCTCGCCGGCCTCGCGGACCGCGTCGGCCTTGTTGTTCAGCGCATCGGCCCGGTTGTCGGCCGCGGCCTGGATATTGTCAGCCCGGTTGTCCGCCTGCTCGCGGACCGCGTCCGCGTTGGCGTCGATCGCGTCGGCCGTATTGTCGGCCGCGGTGACCACATTCTCGGCCGCCGGCGTGGAGTGTCCACAGGCGGAGAGGGTGAGCAGGCTCGCGCCCGCGGCGAGGACCAGTGTGAATTTCATCGGCATCGTCCCTTTTTTTCGACAGGCCATGCCGGCGGCATCGGCCCGGGCCTGCAGCTCGCCTGCAACCCCGCCGTCAAAGCGCGCGCGCGGCGAACAAGTTCCGTGCGGCGCGCTATGCCCGGACAAGTTCCTTGAGCGACAAGCCGGTGTCGGCAAGCCGCGCCCGGTCGGCGGCGATCCGGCCCGTCACCAGTGCCCGGCCCTGGACATAGTCTCGAGTTGCGTTGACGCAATCGAGCGCGATCACCCGCCCCTCGCGCAGATAGATCACCGAGAAGCCGCGGGCGGCCGGATCGCCGCGAACCACGGCGACGTCGTGGCCGCCGCTCAAGCCCACCGTCTGCAGCTTGAGATCGTATTGGTTCGACCAGAACCAGGGGACCGCGTCATAGACCGTGGGAATTCCCGCGATGACCTTGGCGGCGACGGTCGCCTGATCGCTCGCGTTCTGCACCGATTCGAGGCGGATCGGCAGATCGTCGGCGAAGCGGTTGGCGTGGAGCGCGCAATCTCCGGCGGCGAAGATGTCCGGCAACGAGGTGCGGCAGTGCGCGTCGACCGCGACGCCGTTGCCGCCCTCCGCGCCCGCCGCGAGGAGCGGCTCGACCGCCGGGACGATGCCGATGCCCACCACCGCCATTTGCGCCGGAATCGTCTTGCCGTCGCGCAGGCGTACTCCGGTCACCCTCGCCTCGCCTTCGATGCGTTCGACCGCCTGGTTCAACCGCAGGTCGACGCCATGCGCGCGATGCTCGGCCTCGAAGAAGCGCGACAGCGGCTCGCCTGCGACGCGCGCGAGCACGCGATCCAGCGCTTCGAGCAAAACCACCTTCTTGCCAAGCTTGGTGAGCGCTGCCGTGGCCTCGAGCCCGATATAGCCACCGCCGATCACCACCGCTTGCTCGACCCCATCCAGTTCCGCGATCATGCGATCGACATCGGCGCGAGTCCGCACGCTGTGCACCCCCGCAAGCCCGGCGCCGTCGCACTCCAGCCGTCGCGGCGCGCCCCCCGTGGCCCAAATCAGCTGGCGATAGCCGATCGTCGCGCCAGCGGAGGTCGTCACGCGATGCGCCAGGGGGTCGACCGAGGTCACGCAGGTGGCCAGGAGCATCTCCACCGCCCGCTCCGCCCAGAACTGCCGGGGCCGGATCAGGATGCGATCGAACGTCTTCTCCCCCGCGAGGTAGTCCTTGGAGAGCGGTGGGCGCTCATAAGGTAACTCGGGCTCGTCACCGATCAGCGCGATGCTGCCCTCGAATTTGTTCTGCCGCAACGCGATCGCCGCCTGAGCGCCGGCATGCCCGGCGCCCACGATCACTACGTCGAATGCCCTCTTGTCGCTCACTTCAATCCCTGGCTGTGGAAGCAGTCCGCCCGCGAAGCAGGTTCTGCCTCCATTTTCCCTGTTCTCGCCCCGCGGCCACCAAGGCTGATCACTCGTGGCAGGGCCCGAATACCTAAAATCGCAAGGTGAATGCCAGGTTCGTCCGCGAACGCCCCCGCAGCGCGGGCACGTTTGAGTAACCCCGTGCCCACTCCACTCCGATTTCTGCTCTGCCGTCGGACAACGCCACGCGCGCGCCCGCGCCCACCGCGGCGGCCTCGAGCCGGCGGAACTCGACCGCGGTCGGGCGCGCGAGGACGCCACGGCCAGCGGCGCCGAACGCATAGGGCGCGATCACCAGACGCCCCAGCGGCACTCGGCGCGCCAGCTCGGCGCGCGCGGTCACGCCCTGATCGACCGTGGTGACGCCCCCGACATAAGCCGATACGGCATCGCTGCCCTCGAGCTGGAACTGCTCGGCGCGCAGCAGGGCGTGGCCGAGGCCGCTCTGCGCGAGCGCGATTCCGGTCAAGGACAGCTCAGGCGCCACCGCGAGGACGACGCGCGCTTGCGCGCTCAGCTTGGTGAAGTGCACGCTCGCGCCTTGCCGGGTCTGCGGGACCGTCGAGGGGAGGCTCAGCCCGCCCAGTCCCTGACCGAATTGCGCGCCGAAGCTCCAGGCGACCCTGCGGTTCGATCCACTGACCGTCGCACCCAGCCGGACCGCGGCATAATGGTCGCGCGCCAGCAATGTGGCGAAATCGACCGCAACGGTCTGCTGGTCGAGCGCCTCGAGCGACAAATCGAGCGACGCGTGGCGCATCCTTGTCTCGGTGAGCACAAACGCGGCGCGCAGCGCATAGCGCGTCAGCCGCGCCTCGCTGGCCGGCACGCCCGCGGTCACCGATGGCCGCTCGAGCGACCGAATGGCCTCGGGGTTGAGCGTCAGCCGCCCATCGCCGAGCGGCAGCAGCAACCCACCCCCCACCACGCGAACCCGTGTACCGCGCGCGAATGGGTCAAGCACGTTGCTTGTCGCGGCATAGCCATAGATCGTCTCGCCGTGCCCGAGCAGCCCGTTGAGCGAGAGCCGGAGCATGCTCGTCGCATCGGCGAGCGAACGATCGATCGCATTGTCCTCGCGCGCGAGGACGCGGACCGCGCGCCACTTGCCCTCGACGATCAGCTTGACCCCGCCCGGCTGCGCGCCACGCGCCAGCGTCGAGCGCAGGCTCACCCCCGCTACTTCGCCGGCGAGCAGCAGCCGGCGCTCGATCCCGCCGACCCGGAGCCGGTGGCGGTCGAGCAGCCCGGCGAGGCGCGCCGCCACCGCGCGGCGCACGCGGCGCGGCACTGCCGAGACATCCACGGATTCGATGAACCCGTCGACCACCTGGATCCGCACCGTCCCGCCATTGTCGATCCGCTGCGGCGGCACCGACACGCGCGCCAGCACATAGCCGTGACGGGCATGCGCCGCCTCAATCGCCGCGGCGAGACGGTACAGATCGGCGAGCGTGACCTTGTGGCCCTCGATCCCCTGCGTCAGTGCCGCGACTTCGTCGGCCACGTCGGGAAAAAACCCCTCGACGATCACTTGCCCCGGCGTGACACTGAGCCCCGCAGCGCCCGGCGGGGGCGCCAGCGCAGAAGGCGCGAGCGCGACCACGCTCGGCGCGTCCTGGGACGCATCGGGCAACTCAGGTTTCGGCGCGACCGCCTCAGGCGCGGCGGAATTCTGCTGGGCAAGCGCCGCACCGGGCAGCGCAACCTCCGCGGCCAGCAGGATGAGCGGGGCGCTCGCCCGCCGCGAGATTGTCATGTCGGTCCCTGAGCCCCGTGGCCGAAAGCGCATCCGTAACGCATCGGGCAGGGCCGTGGAAGCGAGCCCGCTCGGCTCGCCCGCGGCAATGACGGCCACGACGATGTCCTTGGTCCGAAAACGAAACACCGGCGCCGAGATGCGTCCAGATCGTTCCCGCAACCTTGATTCATTCTTGAATTGGCTTTGCGTGTCGCGCTAGGATCAGCGTTGGACTCCGTCCCGGCTCGACGGCGGTCACATTGGGGGGATCCGATGCTTAGGACACGCCGCGCGCGCTTGGGCGCCCTCCTCTCCACTGCGCTGACGACGCTGATCGTCGCCTCGGGCGCGGCGCACGCGCAGGCGTTGCCAAACGGCGGCTCGGTGGCCTCCGGAAGCGCGTCGATCGCTAGCGACGGCACGACGACCACGATCACTCAATCGAGCGACCGCGCAATCGTCAACTGGACGAGCTTCGACGTCGGCGCGAACCATGGGGTCGTGTTTGCCCAGCCGAACGCGCAGTCGGCGACACTCAACCGCGTGACCGGCGCGACCACTTCGACGATCGCAGGGTCGATCACGTCGAACGGCGCGGTCTATCTGGTCAACCCCAACGGCATCGCGATCACCCCGACCGGCAGCGTGCGGACCGGCGGCGGGTTCGTCGCCTCGACGCTCGGCATCTCGGACGCGGACTTCAATGCCGGGCGGCTGAGCTTTGCCGGTTCGGGTACGGGCTCAGTCAGCAATGCCGGGCATCTCCGCGCGAGCCAGGGCGCCTATGTCGCTTTGCTCGGCGGCTTGGTCAGCAATTCGGGAACGATCTCGGTGCCGCTCGGCAAGGTCGGGCTCGGCGCGGGCGAACAGGCGACGCTCGACCTGAACGGCGACGGCTTCATGCAGGTCGCGGCCCCTGTCGGCCTGTCGCACGGTATCGACATGAGCGGTACGATCACTGCTGCCGGCGGGCGCGTCGAGCTCCGGGCGGCCAGCGTGATCGAAACGGTGCGCAACGTCGTCAACCTGTCGGGCGCGATCAGCGCGGACAGCGCGACCGGCGATGGGGGCTCGATCCTGCTGCTCGCCGAGGGCGGCACGGTCACCGCGGGCGGCACCCTGACGGCCCGGGCGACCGGCGCGAGCGGCAACGGCGGCTCGGTCGAGACGTCGGGTGCGCGGGTCGACTTCACCGGGCTGCGCGTCGACACGAGCGCAGCGCATGGCCGGACCGGCAGCTGGCTGGTCGATCCGACCGATCTGACCGTCGATGCGAGCGCCGCGGTGACGATCTCGAGCAACCTCGCGACCAGCAACGTCACGCTGCAGACCAACGCCGACGGCTCGACCTCGGGCCCCGGCACCACCTCGGCGGGCAACGGCGACATCAACATCGACCAGGCGATCGGCTGGACCAGCGAGAACACGCTGACGCTCAACGCCTACAACAACATCAATCTGAACGCCGTCATCACCGGCTACAATGGCGGTCTGACCCTCATCGCCGGCGGCGGCGTGCCGAACACCGGGGCAATCAACGCAACCGGGGGCGTGAACATCGGCACGTTCACGCTGACCAACGGCAATTGGAGCCAGGTCGGCGCCAGCCTGCCGAGCTTCAGCGCGATCGATTTCGGCTTCGATCCGGCGAACGCCAGCTTCCTGCGCGCGACCGGCGGCGACGGCACGATCGGCACTCCTTACACGCTCACCGACATCTATGGCCTGCAGGGCATGGCCTCGTCCACCCTGCTGGCCAGCAACTTCGCGCTCGCCAATTCGGTCGATGCGTTCGGCACCGGAGCGTGGAACGGCGGCGCCGGCTTCGTCCCCATCGGCACCGACGGCAACGGCAATGGCTGGGACGGCGCGAGTTTCAGCAACGGCGGCACGACGGGCCATTCCGGGACATTCGACGGCGGCGGCTACGCGATCACCGAACTGACGATCGACCGGCCCACCGCCTTTCTGGTCGGCCTGTTCGGAGTGTCGACCGGCACGTTGCGGAACGTCAATCTGACCGACGCCCTGGTCACCGGAAGCGATCAGACCGGAATGCTGCTCGGATTCGGCAATGGCGCGACGGTCAGCGGATCGATGGCATCCGGGGAGGTCAATGGCGGCAACGCGACCGGCGGACTAATCGGGTACGAGATCGGGACGGTATCACAATCGAGCGCGTCCGGGCTCGTCACCGGCAATTTCTTTTCGGGCGGGCTGATCGGTAACGCGACCGGGGCAACCGTCGACCAGACCTATGCCAGCGTCGATGTGCTGGGCGACAACTATGTCGGAGGGCTGATCGGCTACGCCGACGGCACCAACGTGTCCCGGAGTTATGCGACCGGGCCCGTGGCCGGAACCGATCTGGTGGGCGGCCTGATCGGCACCGGCGTGAACGGGACCACCCTCTCGCAGAACTATGCGACGGGGGCGGTCAGCGGAACGGGAAGCTCGGTCGGCGGCTTCGTCGGCGACGCAGGCGACCTCGTGATCGACGCTTCGAACTATTGGGACAGTTTCTCGACCGGCCAAGCCGCGGGCTATGGCACGATAGGCAGCGGCACGTTCAGCGGCAGCGAGGTGACCAGCGATCCCGCGCAATCCGCCGCCACCAACTACGCGTTCAGCACGGGCGCCTATGGCAATTTCACCGCATCGGACTGGATCTTCTTCGACGGCCAGACGCGGCCGTTCGGCGCGTGGGAAGCGGTGGCCCCCGGTGGTACGATCCTGAACGCCCACCAGCTCCAGCTGATCGGACGCGGCGATGCCGCCAGCCTTTCGGGCAATTACACGCTGGGCAATGACATCGAGCTGGGCGAAACCGGCGCCAATCTCGGCACCGCCGAAACCTCTTCGGGCATGTGGGCGGCCACCGGCTGGGTGCCGATCGGCACCGACGGCAACGGCAATGCCTGGGACGGATCGGCTTTCACCGGCAGCGGTGGCGACGGCTTTTCGGGGACGTTGGACGGCACCGGTCACGTGATCGCCGGACTGACGATCGATCGGCCGGGCTCCAACCAGGTCGGCTTGATCGGGTTTTCGTCCGGTACGATCCAGAACGTCAATCTGGTCCATGCATTTGTCTCCGGAAACGCGCTGACGGGTGCGCTGCTTGGATTCGGCTTCGACGCGACCGTCAGCGGGTCGACGGCATCCGGCACGGTCAGCGGGAGCCTCGAAACCGGAGGGCTGATCGGTGGCTTGCAAGGCGGACAGGTGTCGCAATCCAGCGCCTCGGGCTCGGTCAGCGGCGGCCTTTATACCGGCGGATTGATCGGCTCGACGTCCTTGACGACCATCGACCAGAGCTATGCCAGCGCCGGTGTCTTGGGCGGCGATTTTGCCGGGGGGCTGATCGGCATTGCCGATGGCGGCAGCGTTTCGCGCAGCTATGCGACCGGTTACGTCGATGGAACCAACTCGGTGGGCGGCCTGCTCGGGGCCGGCATCGACGCGATCAACGTCTCGCAAAGCTATGCGACGGGATCCGTTACCGGAACCGGCAGCGCGATCGGCGGCTTTATCGGCGACGCGGGCGATGGCGTGGTCGACACGTCCAACTATTGGGACAGTTTCTCCACCGGTCAGACCGCGGGCTATGGCACGATCGGCAGCGGCACGTTCGACGCCAACGCCGTCACCAGCGACCCAACCCAGTCCGCCGCCGCCAATTACGCCTTCAGCCCCGGCGCCTATGCGAATTTCACTGCGTCCGACTGGGTGTTCTTCGACGGCACGCGCCCGTTCGGCGCCTGGGAAGCGCCCACCCCCGGCGGCATGATCACCAATTCGCATCAGCTCCAGCTGATCGGCGCGAACGGCACGACGCTGGCGGGCAGCTATACGCTGGCGAACGACATCGACCTGAGCGAGACCGGCGCCAACTTCGGCACCGCGGAGACCTCCGCGGGCATGTGGGGCCCCAAGGGCTTCGTGCCGATCGGCACCGACGGCACCGGCAACGTCTGGAACAGCGGCACCGGCACGTTCAATGCGCTGGGCATCGCCGGCTTCTCGGGCACGCTGGACGGCAACTTCTATACCATCGGCGAAGCCACCATCCTGCGTCCCGACGCCAACAATGCCGGGCTGTTCGGCTGGACCACCGGCACGATCAAGAACCTGGCCGTGGCCGATCTGACCGTTACCGGCAAGACCAATGTCGGCGGGCTGACCGGCTATCTCTACAATGGCCGGGTCTCCGACGTGTTCGTCACGACCACGCTTGACGGCATCAACGGCGTCTACAATGTCGGCGGCGCGATCGGCCTGATGTACAAGTCGGACCTGGCGTTCAGCCTGGTCGGGGCGTCGGTCACCGGCACCAAGAATGTCGGCGGCGCGGTCGGGTTCGAGCAGGACAGCACGATCAGCGAGGTCCAGACTCAGGCGATCGTGAGCGCGAGCGCAGCCTATGCCGGCGGGCTGGTCGGCTATCAGCTCAACGGCACGGTCAACACCAACGTGTCGGCGAGCGGCCTCATCTCCGCGCCCTATGGCGCCGGCGGCCTTTCCGGCATCGCGGTCGGCTTCCCAAATCCGGCCGATCCGACCAGCACCACCGCCAGCACCACCAACGGCGCCGCCAATGTCCAGGTCTTCGGCACCAGCGGCACGGGCGGGCTGGTCGGCTTCCTCGGCTATGGCGCATCGATCGACCAGAGTTATTCGATCGGTTTCGTCGGCGGCGACGTCAATGCCGGCGGGCTGGTCGGCTATGCCTTCAATTCCAGCATCACCGACAGCTATTCGACCGCGTTTGTCATCGGCACCGACGGCACCGGCGGGCTGGTCGGCGTCGCCGACGGCGGGACGATTGCGCGCACCTTTGCCGGCGGCGCGGTGAGCGGCAGCGCCAATGCCGGCGGGCTGATCGGCAAGGCCAGCAACAACCCCACCGTGACCGCGTCGGTTTGGGACACCGACACCACCGGCCTGTCGACCAGCGCCGGCGGCAGCGGCGCGACCGGCTACACCACGTCGGAGTTGCAGGATAACACGACCTATCTCACCATCTATGCGGGCTGGGACTTCACGACGATCTGGAATCCGCCGGGCTCCGGTCAATATCCGAGTCTGCAAAAGACGCCCTGAGGAATGTTCATGACCGACACCAAGACCGAGACACAAGAGGAAAAGGTCCCTTGGACCACGCCACGGCTCGAGCCGGCAGGGACGATCGACGACGTCGCTGGTGGCGCCGAACCCGGGCTCGACAGCAACAGCCTGCCCGCCGCGCTATCGTGATTCCACCGAGGTGACGCACGATCTGGCGGACGAGCTGCGGCTGAGGCCCGGCCCCATCCCCGACACGCTCACCGATCCGGTCGTCGCGCGCGAAGGCTTCGTTGCGTCGCGCGACGCCTTCATCCTGTCGCTCTTCGGCGGGTTGCGCTTCCATTATCGCCGCGGCGCCGGGATTCGCTACGAGGTGCCGCCCGAGCTGGAAACCGCCTCGGTCGCGTCGTTCCACGCGGGATCCGTGCATGGCGCGGCGGCATGGATGAACGGCTTCGTGCCGCTCCATGCCTCGGCGATTGCGTGGCGCGGCGGCGTCCACGCCTTTGCCGGCGCGTCGGGCGCTGGCAAGTCGACGCTGGTCGCGGCGCTGGCGCAGCGCGGGTTCACGCTCTTCGCCGACGATGTGCTGACGATCGCCCCTGACACGGTTCCAACCGCGCTGCCCGGCCACAAGCGGCTCAGGCTCTGGGCCGATGCGTTGGCGATGACCGGCGCGCGCCGATGCGAGCGGGTATGGCCCGGGGTCGACAAGTTCTTCGTCGATCCTGCGGGTTCGTTGGCGACGCCCGCACCCGCGACTCCGCTTCCGCTCGCCTCGCTGACGCTGCTCGACGATGCGGACGCGATCGAGGTCGCGCCGATCGCCGGTGCGGCGCGGCTGATCGCGGTGCGCGACGCCTGCTATCGCCCCGAATATCGCCTGCCCGAGGTCCGTGCCTCCAGCTTCACCCGGCTTGCCGAACTGGCCGCGCGCGTACCCCTGTTCCGCTTCGCACGGCCGCGCGATCCGTCACGCTTCGCCGAGGGGGTCGACCACGTGATCGTGCATCTCGATCGCATCACCGGGCAGTGAGCGCGGCACTGCACAAACAGATCGACCGCTTCGCCGAGGCCGATCTCGATGGCGAGACCGTGCTGATGAACCGCGACACCGGCAATTTCTTCGCGCTCAAGGCTAGCGCAGCGGTTATCTGGCGGCTGATCGACGGCACACGCGACCGCGCCGCAATCGCCGCCGCGCTGCGAGCGCGCTTCGAGGGGGCTCCGCACCAGCTCGAGGCCGAGCTCGACGCGTTCCTCGATCAGCTGCGCGAGGCCGGTTTTGTCGCCTGACAGCGAATGCGGGGCGAGCTGAGGCACCCATGCTGGCGCTTTATGTCGATTGGCGTGGCCGCCCCGCCGATCCTCGGATGATGCGGCGCGTGGCGGCCTCGCTCGGGCTCGGCGAGTCGGGCTCGGCGCAGCTCCACAGCCTCGCGCCGGGGGTGTTCGCCGCGGTCGCCAAGCCGGCCGAACGAGTCGACACCCGCGGCGGCGTGGCGCTCCTGTTCCATGGCTGGATCCAGAACCGCGCCGAGCTGCGCGCCGCGCTCGGCATCGGCTCGGCGAGTGACGCTGCGCTCTACGCCGCCGCCTGGGAGCGCTGGGCCGAGCGCGCCGAGGAACGCATGGTCGGCGAATATGCGGCCATCCTGGTCGAACTCGGACGCTCACCGCGTGCGGCTTGTCCGCGCACCGATCGTGGCGCCGCCGCTGCACGTCCATCGCGCGGGCGCGCATCTGGTCGTCGCCTCGACTGCGCGCGCGATCTTTGCGAGCGGTGCGCTCGGCGCCGAGGTCGACGCACAAAAGATCGCCGACAGCCTTTATCTCAACTACGTCGAAGCCGCGCGCGACTGGTTCACCGGCGTCACGCGGCTGCCACTCGCCAGCGCCGCACTACACGAGCCCGATCGCGTGCGAATCGAGCAAACGCATGACCTCGCCGGCGCGCCGCGGGTTCGGCTCAGATCCAATTCGGAGGTCGTGGAGGCGACATCGGCGCTGCTCGCCGAAGCGACGCGCGCGGCGCTCGACGGGCGATCGCGCCCGGCAATCGCGCTCAGCGGCGGAACTCGATTCGCAGCTCGTCGCGGTGACCGCTGTCGGGGAGCGACCGGGCCAGGAACTGCTCGCGCTGACCGGCGTACCCGAACCCGGCTGGGACGGCGCGGATCGTCCCGGCAGCTTTGCCGACGAGCGCGCGCACGTCGCAGCGCTCGTCGCACGCTATCCGGCGTTGCGCAGCGTGACCGTCGACGGCGCCGGGCACTCCTTCGACTATCGGCTGGGCGAGATGTTCCTCCATGCGGGCGGACCGCCGCGTAACGCGATGAACTTGCCCTGGCTCCACGATCTCCATGCGCGTGCGCGCGCCGAGCGGTGCGACGTGCTGCTGACCGGCGCCTATGGCAATTTCACGTTGAGCTTCGATGGGCGGGGCATGCTCGCCAGCCTGGCCCGGCGCGGCCGCTGGTGGCGCATGGCGCGCGAGGCGCGCGTCGCGACGCGCGGTCGCTCCCTGGCGCGCACGATCCTAGCGGAGGGTTTTTGGCCGAGCGTGCCCGGCGGCGTGCGCGGTGCGGTCGATGCGTGGCGGCACCGCGGAGATCCCTTGCCCGCATGGTGCCCGCTGACGCCGGAATATGCCGCGCAAATGCGCGTGGCCGAACGCGCCGCCTTGGCCGATGCGCGGTCGTCGACCGGCGTGGAGCGGCTGGCGATGCTGCGCGGGGCGGCCGCCGAGGCGGGTGATATCGATCAGGCCATGGCAGCGATCCATCGCGTGCCGTTGCGCGATCCGACCGCCTATCGCCCGCTGGTCGAGTTTTGCCTCGGCCTCCCCGACGACCAGTTTTGGCGCGATGGCGTACGCCGCCGGCTCGCCCGGCGGATGCTGCGCGACCGGGCGCCGGACTGGGTGGTCGACGAGCGACGCAGCGGCGCGCAGGCGGCAGACTGGGCGATCCGGCTTGGCCGCCAGCGCGCGGCGCTGCGCGCCGAACTCGCCGAACTCGCCCGTGACCCCGCCATGGCCGAACGGTTCGACCTGGGGCGCCTGGCCCGAGCACTCGACCATTGGTCGGGCGATTCGGCGCCTGACGTTGACACGCGCCAGACGCTGCAGCTCGCCCTCCCGCGCGCGCTCACGACGGCGCGGTTCATCCGATACGTCGAGGGGTGGAACGGGTAGCGCGACGTCGACCACACCTATTCCAGCACGCTCGAGCTCGAGCTCGAGCCCGAGCCCGCGATCATCTCGAAGATGCTGAGATTTCCTGGCTGGGGCGGCAGGATTCGAACCTGCGAATGCCGGTACCAAAAACCGGTGCCTTACCACTTGGCGACGCCCCAACGGAGCCGCGCTTATAGTCGCGCGGCACGGTGATGGAAGGGCCTAGAATAGCCGATGGACCCAGCCGTGCGGATCGGGCGCGCGGCCGCGCTGGATCGCGACGAGATCAGCCTTGAGCTTCTGCGCGACGATGCCGGGGCCCTGATTGCCGATGCCGAACTCGAAACCCCGGCCGCGGACCTTGCCGATCGACGTGACCACCGCAGCGGTGCCGCAGGCGAATGCTTCGCGCAGCTTGCCGCTCTCCGCATCGGCCTTCCACTGATCGATGCCGTAGCGCTCCTCGCGCACCGTCATCCCCGCGTCGCGAGCGAGCGTCAGCAGCGAATCACGAGTGATGCCCGGAAGGATGGTGCCGCCGAGCGGCGGGGTCTGGATCGATCCGTCCTCGAACACGAACATCACGTTCATGCCGCCCAGTTCCTCGACATACTGGTTCTGCACCGCATCGAGGAACACGACCTGGTGGCAGCCCTCGCGGATCGCTTCGGCCTGCGCCACGAGGCTGGCGGCATAGTTGCCGCCGCACTTGGCCGCGCCGGTACCACCGGGCGCGGCGCGGGTGTAATGCTCGGAGGCCCAGAGCGTCACCGATTCCGCACCCTTGAAATAGGCGCCGGCGGGGGATGCGATCACCATATAGGTGAATTCAGATGCCGGTTTTACGCCCAGAAATGTTTCGCTCGCGAACATGAAGGGGCGCAGATAGAGCGAGCCGCCCTCGATTCCGGGGATCCAACCCTCGTCAGCGCGGACCATCTCACGGAGCGAGGCAAGGAACATGTCCTCGGGCAGCGCCGGCATCGCCATCCGCGCGGCCGATTCGTCGAAGCGGCGCGCGTTCGCTTGCGGCCGGAACAGCGCCGCACCGCCATCGGGCAGGCGATAGGCCTTGAGGCCCTCGAAGATCTCCTGCGCATAATGGAGCACCGCGCAGGCCGGATTGATCAGGAAGGGCGCGTGCGGGACGACGCGCGGGCTGTGCCAGCCGCGGCCCTCCTCGTAGTTGATCACTACCATATGGTCTGTCAGCGATTTGCCGAACCCTGGATTGGCGAGCACTTCGGCGCGGGCGGCGGGCGACACCGGATTCGCATGGGCCTCGAACTCGAAATCCAGGATCGCGGTGTCTTGCATGGGTCGGCTTCCCGATGTGCGGCCGGCCAACGTCCAGCCGGGTTGCGAAGGACTAGAGGGGGTGGCAGAATGCGTCAACATGGCTGCCACAATTCCTGCCTCTCCGCTGTTCCTCCGCGAGGCCGAAATCCGGCGCGGGATCGAACTGCTCTATTTCGGCTATGCGAACCTCACCCGCTCGATCGACGAAGGGCTGGCCGCTGAGGGGCTCGGCCGCGCGCATCACCGGGCGCTCTATTTCATCGCGCGCAAGCCCGATCTGGCGGTGAGCGAATTGCTCAAGATCCTCGGCATCACCAAGCAGTCGCTCGGGCGCGTGCTCGGGGAGCTAGCCGAGCGCGGGCTGGTGCAGAAGCGCACCGGCGAGCGCGACCGACGCCAGCAATTGCTTCGGCTGACCGACAAGGGCGCGGCATTGGAGAGCGAGCTGTTCGAGGCGCTGCGCGAGAAGCTGGCGGGCGCCTACACCAGCGCGGGCCAGGGCGCAGTCGGCGGCTTCTGGGCGGTGCTCGAGGGCCTGGTGCCCGAGCCCGAACGCGCGCGGATCGTGCGGCTGGGGCGGTAAGCGCCACGATGTTTCGCCAGGCGGTTGACCGCCGCGCGCGGCGCGTTGCGGGACCGTTTCCGAAGTGCGATGCAGCCATCTGACGAAAGAAGCGAGGGGCGGATGCGGTTGGCACTATTGGTTGGGGTGCTTTTGGGCCTCGCCGGTTGCTCTTCGTTCGAGGGGGCGGAGGTAAAGCGCTGCGAAGATCAGCTGGTCGCGAAACTCAAGGCGCCCGCGAGCTACAAGCGCGTCAGCATGCATGTGACCGATATCAATCCCGACAATCCGGGCGACCTGAGAAACCCGACACAGCGCTGGGTCACGATCGAATATGACGCGGTCAACAGCTTCAACGCGCCCCTCCGCGGCACCGAAATATGCCGCTTCCCATTGAAGAACGGTGAAGCGGACGAGTGGAATATGATCGAAGACGAGCCCGCGGTCGAGAACATCGAGGCGGAGACGATGCCGGATTTGCCGGTTCAAAACACCGTAGAAACCAACACGGCGACACCGATACCTGAAGCCGACGACGACGCGCCGGCAAACGCGAACGCGATCATGAATGGCAACGATGCAGAACTACAAAACGAAAGCTACGACTAGCCTGCGCTCGCCTCACGCCACCTTGAACCCTTCCTTGTTCATCGCGACCGTCAGCGCCTTGTTCTTCTCCTCGCTCAGCATCGCGCGGAGCATCGGGAAGAGATTGTTCTCCTCCTCAGCCATATGCGCCTCCAGGTCGGCGCGCAGGCGGCGAACGACCGCGATCCAGCCGGGCGAAGCGCTGGGGGTGGTGTCGAGTTCGTAGAGCGCCTGCTTGACGTAACCGTGCTCCTTGTTGAGCTGGTCCGCCGCCTCGCGCTGGCCCGCCTCGCGCAGCGCAGGATAGATGACATTCTCTTCCTCGATCGCATGCCTGGTGAGCGCATGCTTGAGCTGCATCAGCAGGAGGTTGCGGCGGCCGGTGGCGCGCTCGTTGGTCGCCTCCAGGCCCTCGAGGATCTTGAGCACCGCCTGGTGATCGCGCGCCAGCGCCTCGCTCCAGCCGGCCGCGAGCACGCTCGGGGCCTGGACGATCGCCTTGCGGCCGAACATCGCGAGAAAGCCGAGCGCTGCGCCCCCCGCCGCCGCGCCCGCAAGCATGCCGAGGCTGCGTCCGTTGTGAGTCTTGTCGTGGCCGTTGGTCGCCGCCTTCTTGGCGTAGCGCCCGTGCGCGTCGCGCGTGGCCGTGGTCGTCGCCATATCCGCCTCCATCGAATGAGAGCCGGACTTCACAACCCGCCGCGGCAGCGGGCGTTCCGTTTATCCGCGCGCTTCGGCAGCCATTTCGGCGTTGCGGCGGGCGGAGGCGGCGAGCGTCTCGCGCAGCAGCGCCTTGAGCGCATCGCCGCGATCGAGGACGTCGAGCCCCTCGCGAGTCGAGCCGCCGGGACTGGCGACTCGGTCGGCGAGGACCGAGGGCGGCTCGGACGCCTCGGCTGCGAGCATCGCCGATCCCTCGACGGTGGCGATCGCGAGTCGGTGCGCCTGGTCGGCGGGCAAACCGAGCGCAGCGCCCGCCTCGGCCAGCGCGTCGATGAAGCGGTAGACGAAGCCGGGTCCGCAGCCCGAAAGCGCGGTCACCGCATCGAACAGCGTCTCGCCCGCGATCCATTCGACCAGGCCGAGCGGCGCCATCAGCGTTTCGGCCGCGGCGCGCGCGGCGGCATCTTTGCTGCTGGTATGGAGCGCGACGACGCCCTTGCCGATGCCCACGGGCAAGTTGGGCATCGCGCGGATCACGCTGCCTGCGGCGAAGCGCGCCGCGAGCGTCGCCTCTTCCACGCCCGCGAGGATCGAGATCAGCGTTCCCGCGGAGAAGGCCGGAAGCGTGCCGAGCTGTTGCGGCTTGACGGCCAGTACCAGTACGTGAGGCGATCCTCCCGGTGCTTCCGCGAGCAGCGTCACGCCTTCGGGCACTCGCGGGGCATAGGGATCGATCACGGTGATCGTGACGGGATCGATCCCGCTCGCCACCCAGCGGCGGAGCATCGCCCCGCCCATATTGCCGCATCCGACCAGCCAGATGCTGGCGGGCGCGGTGGTCACGCTTCGCCCCCGATCATGCTTCGCCTTGAGTCTCGATCAGCGCCGCCGCGATCGCCTCGGCCGGGCTCTTGCCGCCCCACAGCACGAACTGGAAGACAGGATAGAAGCGCTCGCACTCATCGATCGCGCTTTCGACCAGCAGTTCGGCCTGGGCGAGCGTCAGCGTCGCCTCACCACCGTCGATCAGCGCGGCGTGGCGGAAGAGCAGGATGCCGCTCGCCGACCAGAGTTCGAAATGGCCGATCCACAGCTGCTCGTTGACCAGCCCGATCGTCTCGTAGAGCGCGGCGCGGCGTTCATCGGGCACGCGGATGTCGGGGAAGGCGAGGAACTGGAGGACGCCATCGTCCTCGCGCCAGATCGCGCGCAGCTCATATTCGGTCCAGCTGCCCTTGACCTTGGCGACGATCTCGTCGTCCTCGCGCTCATGGCTCCAGCCATGCGCGGCGAAATAATTTTCGAGCATGTCGATCGGCGCAGCGTCGTCGCGGTCGAATTCCGCTTCGTCGAGCATCACCAACTCCCCATGGCCCGATTGCCTGCTCCAATTCCTGCCAATCGTGTGTGCGCCGCACAAGCGCAGCGTGCGCAACCCTGTCGAAAAGCTGTGGACAAGCGCTTCAAGCCCCAGTGCACACTTACTTCGCACCCTTCTTCGCGGCGGGTTTGGCTGCCGGCTTGCCGAACTGCGCCTCGAGCGCGGCGACACGCGCCTTGAGTGCATCGGCCTCGTCGCGCGCGGCGGCGGCCATCGCCTTGATCGCGTCGAACTCGTCGCGGCTGACGAAATCGAGCCCACCGATCCACTCCTTGGCGCGCTCGCGCGCGGCGGCCTCGGTCTCGCGCGCCATGCCGGCGACGGTGCCCGCGGCGCCGTTCATGAACTTGACGAAATCGTCGAACAGGCGGTTGTCGGTCTGCATGTCGAGTGTCCTAAACGGTTCAGACTCGAATCTGGTCGCTCGAACGCCCCGGCACAAGGCCTCCGGCGCCGGGATTGAGCTGGTCGATCTGATAGAGCAGGAAGCCGGCATAGCCGACCCAGGCGAGATAGGGCAGCAACAGCACGCCGGCGCCCAGCCGGATACGCCCGAACAGCACGATCGTCGCGATCACGAGCACCCCCAGCACACCGAGCAAGATCAGCGCGGTCTGCACCTGGTGCATCCCGAAGAAGACCGGCGTCCAGGCAAGATTGACCGCCATCTGCACCGCGAACAGGATGATCGCCGGCCCGCGCAGCGTCGAGCCGCGGGCGTTGATGATCATCGCGAGCGCCAGTCCCATCAGAACGTAGATCGCGGCCCAGGAGGCGGGGAAGGCCCACTCCGGCGGCATGTGCTCGGGCTTGATCAGCGCGGCGTACCACGGGTTCTGCGATCCGCTCGGCACCAGCCGCGCGGAGGTGAACCCCAGCAGCAGGACGAACGGCACCGTCACCACCGCCCATCGCAGGAACGCGAGCCTCAACTGGCCCCTTGACGCTATTTCCCTCAACCCCGACCTCCTTATTCCGCCGGTTGCGCAAGCGCTGCCGCTCCCAACGCGGCATCGAGCTTTCGTCCGACGGCCTTTGGCGAACCCGTACGCCCGGCGACCCTACTATACAGCATGGGTATAAGAAAAAGAGTGATGAGGGTAGCGAGCGCGACGCCGAAGACGATCACCACCCCGATCGCCGCCCGCGCCGCCCCGCCGGCCCCGCCCGCAACGACCAGTGGCACCGCGCCGGCACAGGTCGCGATCGAGGTCATCAGGATCGCGCGGAGGCGCCGCCGCGCGGCACCGCGGATCGCCGCGCCGATCGCCAGCCCCTCGTCGCGAAGCTGGTTGGCGAACTCGACGATCAGGATGCCGTTCTTCGCCGCCAGCCCCACCAGCATGACGATACCGATCTGGCTGTAGAGGTTGAGCGACGTGCCCGAGAGATACAGCCCGATCAGGCCGCCACCCACCGCGAGCGGCACCGTCATGATGATCACGCCGGGGTGGACGAAGCTCTCGAACTGCGCGGCGAGCACCAGATAGACGATCAGGATGGTGAGCCCGAACACGAGCAGGATCGACCCGCCGGTCTGCTTGAACGCCTGGCTCTCGCCGCGATAGCCGACCGCGATCACTTCCGGCTGGCCGGACGCCGCGTTCTCGAGGAACTTGAGCGCCTCGCCGAGCGAATAGCCGGGCGCGAGCCCGCCCTGGAAGGTGATCGCGCGCAGCTTGTTGTAGCGCGGCAACACGCGCGCGCCGGCCACGCTGCGGGTCGTCACCAGGTTCGAAAGCGGGATCAGCGATCCGGCGCGCGCGCGGACATAGATCGAGGCGAGATCGCCGATGGTCGATCGGCCCGCTTCCTCGGCCTGGACGATCACGCGATATTCCTCACCGCGATCGACATAGGTCGAGACGCGGCGCGATCCGAGCAAGGTCTGGAGCGCCTGGCTGATCGCATCGACCGACACGCCGAGATCGCCCGCGCGCGCGGTATCGACGTCGATCAGCAGCTGCGGCTTGGTTTCCTTGTAGTCGCTGTCGAGGTTGACGATGCCGGGATTGGCCGCCGCCGCCGCGAGGATGCGGTCGCGCGCTTTCGCGAGCCCTTCGTAGGTGATCCCCGCGATCACGAACTGGACCGGCTGGCCGCGCCCGCGCCCGAGCGGCGAGCGGACCTGCGCGTTGCCGCGCACCGCGGGCATGTTGGCGATCAACGCGTTGAGCTCGGCGACCACCTGCTGGGTGGTCTGGCTGCGCTGCTCCCAGGGCTTGAGGAAAATGACATAGGCGCCGTTGTTGAAATCGTCGGTCGCGCTGAAGCTGCCGGGCACGCGCGTGATGACGGTGCGCACCGCGCCCTTGCCGACGAGCGGCAGCATCTTCGCCTCGCCGTCGAGCATGTAGCGGCTCATCTGCGCGAAGCCGGTGCCCTCGGGCGCCGAGACCTGCACTTGGGCGACGCCCTGATCCTCCGCCGGCACCAGCTCGGCCTTGAGCGCGGTGAAGGCGAGCCCGCCGATCGCGAGGAAGGCGAGGATGCCGATCAGCGGCGCGAGCGGGCGCCGCAGCACCCAATCGAGGCGGCCACCATAGAAATCCTCGAGGCTCTGGAAGCGTGCGTCGACCCAGCCGGTGAAGCGCCCGCGGGCCTCGTGCCGCAACAGCTTCGAGCACAGCATCGGCGTGAGGCTGAGCGCAAGAAAGCCCGAGAAGCCGACCGCGCCGATCATCGCCACCGCCAGCTCGCGGAAGAGGAGGCCGGTCTGCCCGGCGAGGAAGCACACCGGCACGAACACCGCACAGACCACCAGCGTCGTCGACATCACCGCAAAGCCGACCTGGCGGGTGCCCTTGAACGCGGCGACCAGCGGCGGCTCGCCCAGCTCGATGCGGTGATAGACGTTCTCGAGCACGACGATCGCGTCGTCGACCACCAGCCCGATCGACAGCACCAGCGCAAGCAGGGTCAACAGGTTGATCGAGAAGCCCGAGAACCACAGCACCGCCATGCTGCCGAGCAGGCAGATCGGCACCGTCACCGCCGGGATCAGCGTCGCGCGCCAGCTTCCCAGGAATAGGAAGATGACGAGCACCACCAGCACCGCCGCCTCGCCGAGGGTGCGCCACACGCCCTCGATCGCGCGGCCGATGAACAGCGAATCGTCCGATCCGACGTCGAGCGTCATACCCTTGGGAAGCGTCGGCTGGACGTCGGCCATCATCTTCTTGGCGGCCTCAGCCACCGCCAGTGTGTTCGCGCCCGACTGGCGGACGATGCCGAGGCCCACCGCGGCGGCGCCGTTGACCCGGAAGGTCGAATAGGGGTTCTCCGGCCCCTGCTCCACCCGCGCGACATCGCCGACCTTGACCTGATAGCCGTTCGATCCGCGCCCGACGACGAGCTGCGCAAAGCTCTCGGGCGACTGGTACGGCCGGTCGACGCGCAGGGTGACGTTCTGCTGCGCGGATTCGATGCGGCCGGCGGGGAGCTCGACATTCTGGCTGCGCAACGCCGCCTCGACGTCGGCCGGGGTCAGCTGGAAGGCGGCGAGCTTCTCGGGCTGAAGCCAGATTCGCATCGACGGCCGCGCCTCGCCGCCGACGAACACCCGCGCGACCCCGTCGATCGTGGCAAACCGGTCGCGCAGGTTGCGCGCTACCCAGTCCGACAGTTCGAGCGCGCTCCAGCCCGGACGCGCCACGGTGATGAACATGATCGGCGAAGCGTCGGCGTCGACCTTCTGGACCTCGGGCTTGAGCGCTTCCTCGGGCAGATCGTTGGCGGCGCTGCCAACTCGGTCGCGCACGTCGTTGGCGGCCGAATCGACGCTGCGCCCGGGCTTGAACTCGACCGTGATCGACGACTGGCCGTCCTGCGACTGCGAGGTGATCGTATCGATCCCCTCGATCCCCGAGAGCTGCTGTTCGAGGATCTGGGTGATCCGAGTCTCGACCACGCTGGCAGCGGCGCCGGTATAGGTCGTCTGGACCGAGACTACCGGCGGATCGATGTCCGGATATTCGCGCACCGACAGGCTGACGAAGCCGACCAGGCCGACGAGCGTGAGCAGAATCGCCACCACGGCGGCGAACACCGGCCGCCGGACCGACAGATCGGAAAGCTGCACCCCCGATCGTCCTGCTACGGGCTCGCGAGCCGAACCGTCTGGCCGTCGGCGATCTTGACCACGCCTTCGGTCACCACGCGCTGCCCCGGTTGGAGCCCGGACAGCACCTCGACCACGCCGTTCTGGTGCAGGCCGGCGCGGATCGCGATGCGCTTCGCCTTGCCGTCCTCGACGACGAACACGAAGCTGCCGTTGCCGTCGCCGACCACCGCGAGCTCGGGAACCGCGGGCGACATGCGCGCTACCGCGTCGATCGAGACGGAGAGCAGCATCCCGGGCTTCAGCCGGCGATCAGGGTTGGGCAGGATCGCACGGACCATCGCGGCGCGGGTCTGCGGGTTGATCACCGGATCGATCGTCGCGATCGTGCCGCGGAACGGCACGTCGGGGAAAGCGGCGGCGCTCGCCGCGATCGGCTGGCCGGGGCGGATCTGGGCGAGCAGGGTCTCGGGCACGGCGAAATCGAGCTTGATCCGCGAGACGTCGCTGATCTGCGCCACCTCGGTGCCCGCGGTAACCACCGCGCCGGCCGAGATGTTGCGCAGCGACACCCAACCCGAGAACGGCGCGCGGATCACGCGATCGCCGATCGAGGCGCGCGCCTCGGCCGCCTGTGCGCTGGCCTGCGCGGCGAGCGCGGTCTGCGAATCCACCGCGCTGTTGGTGGCGAAGCCGCGCGCCTTCAGGGAATTGAGCCGGTCGAGCTGCTGGCGCGCCTCGTGCTCACGCGCGCCGGCCTCGGCGAGCTGCGCGCTCTCCTGCCCGGCAGCCAGCTCGGCCATGACCTGGCCCTTGGCGATAAATTGGCCGTCGTCGAAGTTGAGCCGCACGATCCGCTCGGTGACCGGCGCCGCCAGCGTGACCTGCTCGTTTGCCATCGCGGTGCCGACCGCGTCGACGCGATCGACGAAACGCATCGGCTGAACCGCGACGGCACGCACCAAGGGGGCGTCGCGATGCGCGCCGCCGGTGCTCGCCTGCCCTCCGCAGCCGCCGAGAACCACGGCGGCCGTGATTAGTATGAACGGAATTCTCATGAGTCCGGCTGGGCTATTATGACAGGTTGGGAAACGCAAGACGGTGTGCGGGGCCCTCGTGCGACGCAGCGATCAGGAATTCCCGGTTTCCTTCGGGGCCTGTGATGGGACTTTCGACGATTCCGAGCACACTCCAGCCGCGCGAGGCGACCCATTCCGAGACTTCGGCGCAAACGCGCGCATGCACGGCGGAATCGCGGACGACCCCGCCCTTCCCCACCTCGTCGCGCCCCGCCTCGAACTGCGGCTTGATCAGCGCGATCAGCCGCGCGCCCGGCGCGGCGAAGCCGAGCGGCACGTCGAGCACCTTGGCAAGCCCGATGAAACTCGCGTCGCAGACGATCAAATCGACCGGCTCGGGGACATGCGCCGCGGTGAGCACGCGCGCGCTGGTCTGCTCGTGCACCACGACGCGCGGATCCTGGCGCAGCTTCCACGCGAGCTGGTTGGTGCCGCTGTCGACCGCATAGACCCGCGCGGCGCCGCGGCTGAGCAGCACGTCGGTAAAGCCGCCGGTCGACGAGCCGACGTCGATCGCCACCGCGCCGCTCACGCCCCACCCGAAATGATCGAGCGCGTGCGCCAGTTTGATTCCCCCACGCGACACCCAGGGGTGATCGCGCCCGCGCACCTCGATCGCAGCATCGCCGGTCAGCGGCTGGCCGGGCTTGTCGATCCTGCGCTCGCCGACGAATACCAGCCCCGCCATGATCAGCGCCTGCGCCCGCGTCCGGCTCTCGGCGAGCCCGCGGTCGACGAGGAGCTGATCGGCACGCTGCTTGGCCATGCGGGCTCTTACGTCGGGCGATCCGCTTCGCGCAACGGCGCGGTGCGGACCAGTTCGGACTTGAAATGTCGGATTTGGTTTGTGATCCCGCTCCCGAGCCCGTCGAAATGTGCAACACTTGCCGTTTCCGAATCGAGCGACCTTTGGAGGGGCAAGCCGATGACACCCAGCAGCGCCTGCATTTCGCTGGTCCAGCAGTTCGAAGGCTGCGCCAAGAAGCAGCCCGACGGCAGCTTCGCCGCCTATCCCGATCCCGGCAGCGGCGGCGATCCCTGGACGATCGGATGGGGATCGACCGGGCCCGACATCAAGCCCGGCATGGTCTGGACCCAGCAGCAATGCGACGACCGGCTGACCGCGGACCTCACCAAGTTCGCGACCGGGGTCAACGCCGCGGTCGGCACCGCCGCGACCACCCAGCACCAGTTCGATGCGCTGGTGAGCTTCGCCTACAACGTCGGTCTCGGCAATCTGCAGAGCAGCACCCTGCTCAAGCTGCACAAGGCCGGCGACTATGCCGGCGCGGCGGCCCAGTTCGCGCGGTGGAACAAGGCGGCGGGCAAGGTGCTGGCCGGGCTCACCAGGCGCCGCGCGGCCGAGGCGGCGCTCTACGCGCAACCCTGAGCGGATCGGCGCGGCCCGCGCCCGCCTCGCCGCAAGAATATTGCCTATCGGATCAGTGGGATTAAGTTGGAGGTCCGGCCATTCCCTCGCTCAGGAGCGTGGCAATGTCCATTTTCTCCCCCATCGACGAAGGCTCGCCGACCATCCTCACCGTGCCCGGGCTCGGCGGCTCGGGCCCGTCGCACTGGCAGACCCTGTGGGAGCAATCCCGCCCCGACACGACTCGAGTCGAGCTGGGGATGTGGAATGCGCCGCACCGCAACACCTGGGTCACCAAGCTCGATCAGTCGATCCGCCAGGCGCAGGCGCCGGTGGTGCTCGCGGCGCACAGCCTCGGCTGCCTCGCGGTCGCGTGGTGGGCGGAGCTCTCAGGGCAGCCGTTCGGATGGCCCGTGGTGGGCGCGCTGCTCGTCGCTCCCGCCGATGTCGATCGCGGCCACGCGCCGGATCCATTGAAGAGTTTCGGCCCCACGCCCGCCAAGCCCCTGCCCTTCCCCTCGATCCTCGTCGCGAGCAGCGACGATCCGTGGATCGCTACCCAGCGCGCGCGCGACCTTGCCAACGCCTGGGGTAGCTTCTTCGTCGACGCGGGCCCCCAAGGCCATCTCAACGCCGCGAGCGGGATCGGC
Source organism: uncultured Alphaproteobacteria bacterium (assembly GCA_963799985.1). Taxonomy (GTDB): domain Bacteria; phylum Pseudomonadota; class Alphaproteobacteria; order Sphingomonadales; family Sphingomonadaceae; genus Sphingomonas. Next base: position 261,438 of record CAWCZC010000001.1, read on the forward strand.
TGGTGGGAGGAAGGCCAGGCGTTGCTCGATCGCGTGCTCGATGCCGCGTCCGATCGCGGCGCACGCCCCCGGAGCGCGGCTGAGGCACGCAGCCTGCTCGCAGTGAGCGCGACCGATGCCGCGCAGGCGCATTATCTGGGCGCATCGCGATGAAAGCGCTCCGGTTATCGCATGCCGCCCCCGCATCGGCGCAGCAATGACTGGAAACATGCTGGAAAAGCCCTAAATAGTCCGATGCGGGCGTGGCCGGGCGGCGTCCCCTAGAGCGTCGCTCGGCCTACCCGCTTTCCGTTCTATTGGGGCTTCTGAGGTTCCGCGGGCTGGGCCGGCTCGTCCGGTCCGCCATCGCTCCCGAGATTCTCCAAATAGTCGATACGTTCGTCGATGATGCCTTCGCGGCAGGTGTAGAAGTGGATCACTTGCCCCTCGCGGCCGAAGAAGCCGGTGGTCCAGGCGGCGCAGCTCTTGTCCTTGAACGCGATCCACGCGCGCTGCTCGTCGAGCAGCGCCTTCTTCGCGTCCGCATCGAGATCGGCATAGGCCGCTTTCCACGCCGTGTTGAGCGCCGCTTCGCGCCGGTCGAGCATCGCCGATCCACACATCGAGAAATCGGGGTTGGTCACCGCATTCTCCATGCACTTGTCATATTCGGGATCAGCATGCGCGGGTCGCGCGAGGAACAGCCCAGCGGCGAGCGCAAACGGCGCGAGGACGGCAGCAGGATGCATCGTCGATCTCTCCTCGGACGGCCGGCGTGCCGCCCGCCGCCCCGCATAGCGGCTTCGCACCGCGCTGTCGCGTACCGGCACGCGATGATATGTTGTAACTTTAACGCGTTCGCTCTATATCCGCGCCATGCCGACAACTCTCCCTCTTTCCCGCCTCTGGGGAGGCATCGAAGCGCGCCTCGACCGCATCGCGATGGCGATCAGCGGGCTGTGCCTCGTGCATTGCGTGATGACCTCGGTGCTGCTCGTGGTCTTCTCGGCCGCGGGCGGGCTGCTCAACCCGGCGATCCACGAGGTCGGCATCTCGCTGGCGATCGGCTTCGGCGTCCTCGCGCTCGGACGCGGGATCCTGTCGCACGGCTATATGATGCCCGCGGTGGTGGGCGCGTTCGGGCTCGGCATCATGGCAGGCGCGATGTCGCTCGAACACGGCATCATCGAGACCGCGTGGACGATCGTCGGCGTCGCGCTGGTCGCGCTCGGCCACGACCTCAACCGCCGCGCCACTTACTGACACCGCTTGCGGGAGGGCCTTGCGAGGCCTAAATCCTTGTCATGCATGCCCACGACCATCACGAGCACCACGGCCACGACCTGACTCGCGCCGCCCAGACCACGTTGGAGAAGTCCGGCGAGCAATGGACCGCGATGCGCGAGCGGGTGTTCGAGGCGCTGGCGGGGTTCGACAAGCCCGCATCCGCCTATGACATCGCCGAGGCGGTCTCGAAGGCCGAGGGGCGCCGGGTGGCGGCCAACAGCGTCTACCGCATCCTCGATCTGTTCGTCGGCGCCAATCTCGCGCGGCGGGTGGAGAGCGCCAACGCCTATGTCGCGAACGCGCATCCCGATTGCCTGCACGATTGCATCTTCCTGGTCTGCGACACCTGCGGCCAGACCACCCACCTCGACGACGACAGCATCACGCGGAGCGTACGTACGGCGGCGAAGGGCGCGGGCTTTTCGCCCGAACGGCCAGTGATCGAGGTCCGGGGGAAGTGCGCCGACTGCGAGTGAGGGGCGTCACATGTCGGTGACGTTGTTCGAACCTTTGATCTGAACGCCCTTGGCACCGTCCCCGCTCACGATCTGATTCATCGATCCCGCCCCAAAAAACTTCTGCGGCACCACCGCGCGCGGTTCTCGGCGAGCGCGGGATCGGCCTCGGGCGCCTTGACCAGCTCTTCTTCCAACACCGCCTTGCGCCCGGCACTTTCGGGCTCCGCCTCCAGTTCCAGAAGCGCGGTGTGCGCCCTCCCACCAAGCTTGCCGCGCAGCCAGCCGAACAACTTCCCCGCCCGCTCGACGCCAGCTTCGCCGATCTTCTCCGCCGCGCCCTCCTGCCGCCTTGCCAAGACAGGGCGCGAGGATGCCGACAGCTTCTTGATCGCACGCGCGCACGATTTACCATCACGGATGCGTCCACATCTTGCACGTCGATTTTGACCCACCGAAGAGTTCGACAGCGCCTCGCGGCTGAGGTATCAGGACGCGATGGCCGATCTACCCCCGACGCCGCTGCTCGACACCGTCGATACACCCGGCGACCTCCGCAAGCTCAAGCCCGCCGACCTCCGCCAGCTCGCCGACGAGCTGCGCGCCGAGACGATCGCGGCAGTGGGGGTCACCGGCGGGCATCTCGGATCGGGACTCGGCGTGGTCGAGCTGACCACCGCGATCCATTACGTGTTCGACACGCCCCGCGACCGGCTGATCTGGGATGTCGGCCACCAATGCTATCCGCACAAGATCCTCACCGGCCGGCGGGATCGTATCCGCACGCTGCGGACGGGCGGCGGGCTCTCCGGCTTCACCAAGCGAAGCGAGAGCGAGTACGACCCGTTCGGTGCCGCACACAGCTCGACCTCGATCTCCGCGGCGCTCGGCTTCGCAATCGCAAACAAGCTCGCCGACCAACCCGGCAAGGCGATCGCGGTGATCGGCGACGGCGCGATGAGCGCGGGAATGGCCTATGAGGCGATGAACAACGCCCAGGCCGCGGGCAACCGGCTGATCGTCATCCTCAACGACAACGACATGTCGATCGCGCCGCCGGTGGGGGGCCTGTCGGCCTATCTCGCGCGGTTGATCTCGTCGAGCGAGTATCTGGGGCTGCGCAGCCTCGCCAAGCGCGCGATCGCCCGGATCTCACGCCGCGCCCACAACGCCGCGCAAAAGGCCGAGGAGTTCGCCCGCGGCATGGCGACCGGGGGCACGCTGTTCGAGGAGCTCGGCTTCTATTACGTCGGCCCGATCGACGGGCACAACCTCGATCACTTGATCCCCGTCCTCGAGAACGTCCGCGACGCCGACTACGGCCCGATCCTCGTCCATGTCGTGACTCAGAAGGGCAAGGGCTACGGCCCCGCCGAGGCCGCGGCGGACAAGTATCACGGCGTCCAGAAGTTCGACGTGATCACCGGCGCGCAAGCCAAGGCGCCGCCGGGCCCGCCCGCCTATCAAAACGTCTTCGCCGATCAGCTGATCAAGGACGCCGAGCGCGATCCCACCATCGTCGCGATCACCGCGGCGATGCCCTCTGGCACCGGCCTCGATCGGTTCGGCAAGGCCTTCCCCGACCGCACCTTCGACGTCGGCATCGCCGAGCAGCACGCGGTCACCTTCGCCGCCGGCCTCGCGGCGCAGGGGATGCGTCCGTTCTGCGCGATCTATTCGACCTTCCTCCAGCGCGCTTACGACCAAGTGGTCCACGACGTCGCGATCCAGAACCTGCCGGTCCGCTTCGCGATCGACCGCGCGGGCCTTGTCGGCGCCGACGGAGCGACTCATGCGGGCAGCTTCGACGTCACCTATCTCGCGACGCTCCCCAATTTCGTGGTGATGGCGGCGGCCGACGAGGCCGAGCTGGTCCATATGACCCACACCGCCGCGCTCCACGATACCGGCCCGATCGCGGTCCGCTATCCGCGCGGCAACGGCGTCGGGGTGGCACTGCCCGAGAAGGCCGAGCGGCTCGACATTGGCAAGGGCCGCGTCATCCGCGAAGGCAAGACCGTGGCGATCCTCTCGCTCGGCACCCGCCTTGCCGAGGCGATCAAGGCCGCCGACGCGCTCGAGGCGCGCGGCCTCTCGACCACCGTCGCCGACCTGCGCTTCGCCAAGCCGCTCGACGAGGAACTGATCCGCCGCCTGCTCACCAGCCACGAAGTTGCGGTGACGGTCGAGGAAGCGAGCATTGGCGGCCTCGGCGCGCACGTGCTGACCATGGCGAGCGACCAGGGCCTGATCGACGTAGGGCTCAAGCTGCGCACGATGCGCCTGCCCGACCTGTTCCAGGACCAGGACAAGCCCGAGGTGCAATACGCAGAAGCCGGGCTCAACGCCGACGCGATCGTGGAGACTGTGCTCAAGGCGCTCCGCTACAACGAAGCGAGCGTCGAAGGCGGGGCGCGGGCCTAGCGGGGCCCTTCAGCATCCGCATTGCTGTGGATGATGTGCGGCGTGATGACGATGTAGAGCTCGGTCTTGGCGCGCGTGCTCTTCTCGACCGAGAAGGCGCGGCCGAGGACGGGGATGTCGCCCAGCAGCGGGATCTTGACCCGCGACTTGAGCTCGCTGTCCTGTACCAGCCCGCCGATCACGAACGCCTCGCCATCGCGCACGGTGGCCGAGGTCTCCGCTTCGCGCTGGCTGATCGTGGGATAGCCCTGCGAGAAGCCGGTGACGCTGGAGACGACGCAGAACACGTGCGACGATACGAAGCCGTCGCTGCTCACCCGTGGCGCGATCTGAAGCGTGACGCCGACGTTGACGTACTGCACCTGCTGCGAAACCCCGTTGACGCCGGACAGCGTGATCGCGGTCAGGATGGGGAGCGCGTCGCCGGTGATGATCTTCGCGGTCGAGCCGCTCTGCGCGGCGATCCGCGGCTTCGAGACGATCCGTCCCTCGCCCTTCTCGATTTGAGCATAGAGCGCTGCCTGGATCGAGAAGCTGTTGAGGCGCTGGCGGGGCGCGTTGGTCAGATTGGCGAACGGGATGAACTGCCCGCTCTGCACGGTTCCCACCGCAAGCTGTCCGCTGGCGTTGGCGAAATCGAGCCCGAGGCTTTTCGCGCCGCTTTCGGTAAGCTCGACGAACTCGGTTTCGAGCAGCACGCTGGTCAGGGGCACGTCGATCAACGCGATCTGGGCACGCACCCGCGCGATACGCTCGGGCGAGCCGCGCACCCAGATCGCGTTGAGGCGGCGGTCGACGGCGATGCTCGAATCGACCGCCTGGCCGAGCGGGCGATCGTCGGGGCCGTTCTGGTTCTGCGCTGTCTGGACGGGCGAGTTGTTCGAGCCCGGAGAGCCGAACCCGGGCTCCTGCGGCAGGAACGAATCGTTCGCTCGAACCGTCGCGCCGTCGGTGATCAGGCCGACGACCTCGCTGACGTCGGCGTATTTGAGCGGGATCAGCGCGAAGCCGTCCTCACCGGGCGGCGGGTCGACCGCGCGCCGCAGCAAGCTCCCGCCGGCAGGGGCCGCCGGGTCGGCGACATAGGTCCGGCTGGCCCCTGCCAGCGACCGATCGAGCGCGGTCAGCTTCACGAGGAACCTCCGCCCGGTATCTGGGGTGATGTCCATATGGGCTTTGGCCGCCAGGACGAAGGTCATCCGGAGCCAGCCCGATTCCTGGTTGAACAGGATATCCTTCAGCAACGTCGAGGCCGAGGCATCGAAGCTCGCGCTCGGCCCGCGCCGGGTGCCGATGAGGGTGACGGTGATCCGGCTGGTGTCGTTCCCGGCGATCCGTGCCTCGGGCGACGGCTGGTCGAAATCGAGCGTGACGGTGGCGTCGCCCGGACCCGCGTCGCGCGCGGAGACCTGAGTGAGCGATCCCAGGCTTTGCGCCAGCGCCGCCGCGCTCCACAAGCAGAGCAGGATGGCAATGAGCTGCTTTCGCGGACCGAACCGGCGCACTTGTCGATCTCCCTGCTCTTTTATTGTCTCAGTCGTAGCTGCGAAGCCGCTCATCGCAAATAGCGCGGCGGCTTGGCCAAGACGCGTGACGGGCCGGGCACGCGCCCGGCCCGCCGAAAGCGCCCGGTTTACTGCTGCCAGACAGTGACGTTCGAGCTGCCGTTGCTGCCGAAACCTTCGGTCGCGAGGATCTGATAGTTCATCGTGCCGAGGTTCATGCCGTGACTCCGCCAGGCATTGACGTGGTTGGCGAAGGTGATGGTGTTGTTATGCGCCTGGGCGCGCTTGGCGGTCCGGACGCTCCAGAACTGATAGAAGGTCGCGTTGCCAATGATCGAGGGCGCGTTGACCCGCTGGGTGCGGTAGATGTTGTAGGTGCCGCCGTCGCTGCTGACCGTGCCCATCAGCGTGGCGCCGCTGCCGGGAGGCGTGAAGTTGCCCCAGCTGTCGACGACATAATATTCGACCAGCGGGTTGGTCGACCAGCCGTAGAGGCTGAGATAGCCGTTGTTGCCGGGGTTGAACACGCCGGCATTGTATCCGACCACACGCGTGGTCGAGCCGGTGCTCCAGCCCTTGCCCGCGACCATGTTGCCGCTCGAGCCGAGGCTAAAGGTGGTGCTGTAGTTGCCGGCGGCGCCGAGCGTCATGCACGCCGTGCCCGAGCTCAGGTACATCTGATAGTAGAAGCCGTTGTTGGTGCCGGTCTGGTTGGCGCAGATGGTCTGGGCGCTCGCGCTTCCAGCGGCGGCCAAGCCCACGGGAAAGGTGCATGTTAGCGCTAACATTGCCAGTCGCTTCAAGGTCATCGTTCCTCTCCTAGTCCGTGTTGTCGTTGGTATGCCGCACCGTCGATTCGAGTCGATCGTGTGGGCGATAAGCTGGGTGACACGCGTTTCCGGAAACCGTCAAGATGGACGAAAGACCTCGGTCGGGCGTTTTTCCATCAATGCTTCGTACCTCTCGAAACAGGAATATAACGAGGCTCATAACCATCGGAAAGCGAGCGTCATTTCTGTCCAGTTTGCTTGGTTTCTCCTTTCATGCCGCTTGGACTTATTTTGATCTAATCTGGACCGATCGCAGATACGCGTCCTGGAGAGCGCAAAGCGTATTGCGAGGCGCTGTAGCCATATCCTGCGCGCACCGCGGACTCGCGTTTCCATCTCGCCCCAATTAAAGCCGCGCGGTGCTCCAGATGACCCCGCTCCCCCTCACCGCCCGCCCGCGCGCGCTGGCGAACTGGCTGTTCACCGTCGCCGCGCTGATCGTGCTGATGGTCGTGGTCGGCGGCATCACTCGCCTCACCGAATCGGGGCTTTCGATCACCGAATGGAAGCCCATCTCGGGCACCCTCCCGCCGCTCACCGACGCGCAATGGCAAGCCGAGTTCGATCACTACAAGCAGATCGGCCAGTACAAATTGCTCAACCAGGGCATGACGCTCGAGGCGTTCAAGCACATCTTTTTCTGGGAATATCTCCATCGCCTGCTCGGGCGGCTGATCGGGATGGCGTTCGCGCTCCCCTTGATCTGGTTCGCGGTCCGGCGGCAGATCCCGCGCGGATACGGCTGGCGGCTGGTCGCGCTGCTCGCAGTAGGCGGGCTGCAGGGCGCGCTCGGCTGGCTGATGGTGCGATCGGGGCTGAGCGGCATGCGGACCTCGGTCAGCCATCTGTGGCTGGCAGCGCACCTGCTGACCGCGCTGTTCACGCTCGCGGGAATCATCTGGACCGCGCTCGACCTGCTCACGCTCGCGCGCAACCCGGCGGCGCGACCTGCGCGGCTGACCGGCTTCGCGGCTGGCGTGGGCACGGTGCTACTCGTCCAGCTCTTCTATGGTGCGTTGATGGCCGGGCTCGACGCGGGTCTCGTGACCAACCAGTGGCCGCTGATGAACGGGCACCTCTTTCCCGGCGCGACGATCGCGGGGCGTCCGTTCTTCGATGCCTTGTTCAACGATCCGGCGATCGTCCATTTCATCCACCGCTGGTGGGCCTGGGTGACCGTCGGCGCGCTGATTCTGCTCGCGCGGCGCGCACGCAGGGCGAACGACCGGCCCGCGTCGATCGCGATCCACACCGCGTTCGGCATCCAGATCGTGCTCGGCATCGCGACGGTGGCGAGTGGGGTGAGCATCGTCCTCGCCGCGCTCCACCAGCTGACCGGCGCGCTGCTGGTGATCGCCACCACCTGGGGGGCGCATTCGGCGGGGCGCACGCGGTGAGCGAGGTCGCGTTGCTCTGGTCGACCTTCGCCGACGTGGGCGAAGCCGAGCGGGTGGCGGAAGCGGTGGTCGCCGAGCGGCTGGCCGCTTGCGCTAACATCCTCGCCCCCAGTGCCTCGATCTATCGCTGGCACGGCGCGGTCGAGAGAGAGAGCGAGGTGCCCGTGCTGTTCAAGACGCGCCTCGAGCTCGTCGAACGGCTGCGCGGGCGGATCGCCGAGTTGCACGGCTATGATCTGCCCGCGATCGAGTCCTGGTCCGTGACGGTCGCTCCCGCGGTGCGCGACTGGGTCGTAGCGGAGACCGGCGCCTGATCCTGCTCGCGCCTCTCGCGCTCCAAGTCGCGCAGGCGGCGGTGTTCGCGCCCCCGCTCGGCGTGCCGATCCGCCTGGTCACCGAGCGCGACGAGGGCGCGGGCGCGGCGCGCGTCGTCTATCGCACCGAACGTCTCGTCCGCTTCACCCGCGACGGCGCTGGCTATCGCGCCGAGGTGTTGGTTCTGCCCAGCGCCGCCGCTCCGTCCGCCAACCGTTCCGAAGCGATGTTCGAAACAGCGCTGGCCGGGCTGGCCGGCCGCAGGATCGGCATGCGGCTCGACCGGACCGGCAAGGTGCTGGCGATCGACGACATGGACGCGGCGTGGGACGTCTTCTGCAAGGCGGTGATGGCGCTGGTGCTCGCTCGGGGCGGCCATCCCAAAGCCGATCTTGAAGCGCTGGCCGCGCGGATCGCGGGGCCGCTCCGCGCCTTCCCGATCGAGCGCAAGCAAGCGGTATTCGCCTCGCTGGTCACCCCACTCGCCGCCGAGGATACGGGTGAGGCGCCGGGCAGCGTCCATCCCGTGCACCAGCCGGGTGCCTCTCCGTTCGGCGGCCCGCTGACACTCGAAGGCACGCGGACGGTATCGCTCCAGGGCACCCTGCTTCGCAGCGTGACGCGCGCGGCGGCCGACGTGAAGCTGCCTCCCCACGCCGATGCGCCGGAGCGATCGGGGCGTGTCGAGATCGAAATCGCGCGGACGATCGACCCCATAACCGGCCTGCTCGCGTCGGGCACCGAGACGCTGCGGACCACCGTCGACGGCGTCGCGCGGCCCGATCGGGTGACCACCGTGACGGTGACGCTCGCGCCGGCTTCGGCATGGCCGGACGGATAAGGTATTCAGATACCCGTCAGCAATCCCGCGGATTTGCTTGACTTTCGAGAGCCTCTTCTGCAAATGGCCGCCAACCGCGCCGGCCTGTTGGCTGGCGCGCTTGCGTTTGAAACACGAAAGGTCCCACGCCATGAAGGCGCTGATGAAGACCACCAAGTCGGTCAAGCCGCACGAGGTGGAGAAGAAATGGCATATCGTCGATGCGGACGGCCTGGTGGTCGGCCGCGCCGCGACGATCATCGCCAACGTGCTGCGCGGCAAGCACAAGACCAGCTTCACCCCGCACGTCGATTGCGGTGACAACGTCATCGTCATCAACGCCGAGAAGATCCGCTTCACTGGCCGCAAGGCCGCGCAGAAGATCTATTACAAGCACACCGGCTATGCCGGCGGCATCAAGGAAATCACCGCGGCCAAGGTGCTCGACGGGCGGTTCCCGGAGCGCGTGCTCGAAAAGGCCGTGGAGCGCATGATCCCGCGCGGTCCGCTCGGCCGCCAGCAGATGCGCAACCTGCGCATCTTCGCCGGCCCCGACCATCCGCACGAAGCGCAGAATCCCGAGGTGCTCGACATCGCCTCGATGAACCGCAAGAATAAGGTGGGCGCATAATGTCCGACAATCGCCAGTCCCTTTCCGATCTCGCCGCGATCGCCGCGGGCGAGCAGGCGGTCGCCACGCAGGCGCACGCCGCTTCCGAGGCGAAGGCCGACGATTATCTCGCCGGCAAGATCGATCCGCCGAGCACTCCCGCGATCCTGCGCGTCCAGGAGCTCGACAAGTACGGCCGCGCCTATGCGACCGGCCGCCGCAAGGACGCCGTCGCGCGCGTGTGGCTCAAGCCGGGCTCGGGCAAGATCACGATCAACGGCCGCGACCAGCTCGTCTATTTCGCACGCCCCACGCTTCGCCTGATCCTCAACCAAGTGTTCGGCGTCGCCGATCGCGAGGGCCAGTACGACGTGATCTGCACCGTCAAGGGCGGCGGGCTCTCGGGCCAGGCCGGCGCGGTCAAGCACGGCATCGCCCAGGCGCTCACCAAGTACGAGCCGATCCTGCGCGCGCCGGTCAAGGCCGCCGGGTTCCTCACTCGCGACAGCCGCACCGTCGAGCGCAAGAAGTACGGCCGCGCCAAGGCCCGCCGCAGCTTCCAGTTCTCGAAGCGCTAAACCAATCGTTCGTCATGCGATGGAGGGCGGTCCGACAACGGGCCGCCCTTTTTCGTTGCCGCCCGATCGGTTACGGGCGGAAATGGCCCCGGAAGATCCCGTCATCGCGCGCATTCTCGCCTTCCTCGCTGAGATCGGGATTCCGGCCGTGCGCGAGCCGGTGACGGGCGATTCGTTTCTGCCCGGCACGCTGGTGCGCAACGGCACGCTCGTGTTCGATCCGGCACTGCCTTACCCCGGCGACCTGCTCCACGAGGCGGGGCATATCGCTGTAACCGCATCCGAACTGCGGCCAGGCCTCTGCGAGGTCGCGAACGACCCCGCCGAGGAGATGGCGGCGATCGCCTGGTCCTACGCGGCGGCGCTGGCGATCGGGATCGATCCGGCGGTGGTGTTCCACCCGCACGGCTACCGCGGGGGCTCCGCGGCAATCCTTGAGAACTTCGCCGTCGGCCGCTACTTCGGCGTGCCGATGCTCCAGTACTACGGCATGACCGCCGAGAAGGCGGGCCCTGCCGTTTATCCCGCGATGTCGTCCTGGCTGCGCACGCTGGGCTCCAGCCAGCCCGAGTAGCCGACGATCTCGCCGATCCACGGCATCGCGACCCGCACCTCGAACCGAAAGCGATTGTCCTCCTGCCATTCGCGGGCGCCGATGCAGGGCGCGAGCGCGCGCGGAAGCGGGATTCCGAAGACGCTCCACCTGCTCAGCACCATCTCGAGCCCGTTGCCATCCGACGGGAGTTCGAAGGTAAAGCGCAACGGCCCGAAGCGCTCCGCCACGCCGCCCGGCGCGGCGCTGAGCTCGCTTCGAAAGACGTGACCGCCGAAATCTCGAGTCCAGGTCTCGGTCCCTTCCCGCTCGGCGAACGCCACGTGGACCGGATAGCTGCCGGCCGGAGGCATCCGCATCAGCGCGGCCAGCAGGCGCGCGAAGGGATGGGTGCCGCGTTCGACTCGCCCCTCGCCCGCGGCGCCGCCATCGCCATTGACCCGGTGGATTGCCTGCACCAGCGGCGGCAACGCGGCGAAGCGCTCGCCCATCGCGCGGGCGTAGAGCGGCGTCAGAGCCCGCTCGCGGGTCTCGCGCCGGACCGCGAGCCGGGCGAACAGCGGCTCGAAGCGCTCGGGCGTCAGTTCGAACCAGGCGTGGCGCGCACCCGCCGCGACCCGCCCGGCAAGCACGTCGCCGGCCAGGATCTCGGCGGCCAGCGTCGGAATCTCGGGTCCCTCGCCGTTTCGCGCGACGATCGTCCAGCGACGCTCCACGGCCTGGTCGCCCCGCGTGCCCTTGAGCGTGATCGACATCGCCGACCGGTCGCCGCCGAAGCGATAGGTCAGACGATAAAGCGGCATCAGCACGCGCCGCAGCGCCGTGAGCGAGTTGATCCAGCCCCAGCGGACCGGCCAGCTCAGCAGCCATAGCGCCGCCATCTGGAAATCGAGCTCGGTCCCCGCGCGGAAGGTAACGGCCGGACTGCCGGGCAAGGCCTGGGGCACGATTTCATGATCGGGCACGTCGGCGATCCCAACCAGCCGCCCGCCAAGCCCGTCGCCATCGCTCAGCCCGAACGCTTCGCGCCGCATTTCCTGCCAGCCGTGCGCTTCGGCCCAGCGCTTGCCGCGCCACAGGCGCACCGGCCGGCCGATGTAGCTGAGCATCGCCGCCGCGATCGAAACGCCGGCGCTGGCCCGGTTCGAGGCGCTGAGCGCCATCTCGACGCTGTCGACACGATCGAGATCCTCGGCGAGGCGGCGGAGGATCGCCCCCGAGAGGGCGGGCACGCTCGACGCCCCGGCGATTACCGGCACCCCTGCCCGGCGCGCCGCCGGGTCCAGCGCACCGATCCCGCACACGAAATCGCGCGCGTCGGCAAGGTCGAGATAGGGAATCCGCATCGCGACGCAGGCCTCGGGCACGGTATAGCCGCTCGCCTGGAACGGTCCGGCGGCATCGATCACCAGATCGGGCCGCTCACGCGCCAGCACCATGCCGATGCCGTTGGTCCGGTCCGCCACCACGGGCTCGGTGCCCGGAACGCTCGCGCAGAACGCCGCCGCCTTCTCGGCGCTCCGCCCGGCGACGATCACCCCGTGCCCGCCTGCCACCAGCCGCCGCGCCAGTCGCGCGCCGAAGCCGCCGTACCCGCCGATGACGAGGATGCGGCTCATTCCGCCCCGTCACAATCGGCGAACACCGCGCGCTGGTGGATCAGTTCGCCCAACCAGGGGTGGATCAAGTCGAGCGTGAAGGCGAAGCGGCCGCCACCGAGATCGACATGGCCGATCACCAGCCGTCCGGGCGCCAGCCATGCCGGGCAGCGCAGCCGCAGCCCGCCCAGTTTCACGAAATAATGATCGCTCTCGAACAGCAGCGCGTCATCGGCGGTGTCGAGCGCCAGCGCGATACCGATGCCCAGCCCCAGATATTCCTCGAGCCCGGTCGGACCGGCAAACCGTTTGGCGCTGTGGACGACCTGCGGGAAACGGTCGCGCCGACCGTATTGGCGCATCCAGTATTGCGCGCGGCCACTGCTGTCGCCGGTGACGCTCACGCTCGCGGCCACGCCGGTGTCGCGGCAGAGCGGCAGCGGCGCACCGGCCAGCCGCCCGGCCTGGGCGAGCAGCCAGCCGGCGGTGCTCATCCGGCATTCGACGACCTCGCCGACGTAGCTCACGCACGCATTCGCGCCGACGTGGCGCGCGAAGCGGCGGCGGGTGCCGGCCGGCAGCGCCTGCCAGCGTTCCTCGCCGAGCAGCCGGCGGAACGGCGCGTCGCCCTGGGGCGACGGCTCGGCGGCGGCGCGTCGCCATCCGGCATAGCGTTTGCGGACCGGCTCGCTCCACCAACGCAACGCCTGTGCCGTCATCGCCCCGCTCCTTCGCTGTCAGGCCTTGCCGCCCTTGCCTCCGGGCAGGAAGGCCAGGACCCGCTTGCCCATCGCGATCAGCAGCATTAGCCGGTTCGGCGGGATCGCGATCATCTGCTGGTACCAATCGTCCATCGTCACGACGAAGCTGTGCATCGCGCCGATCCGTTCGCGCGCGATAGGGGAAATGCGCCCGTCCCCCGCCGCTTCGTCGACGCAGTGCCTTAGCGCCGCGACCGCGGGATCGATCTCGCGCTCCTTGCGGCCCTGGGCGATGCGGGTAAGCATCTGCCACAGGTCGACCTCGGCCTCATAATGGTCGCGGCGGTCGCCGAGCACCGGCGCTCGGCGGACGAGCTTCCACTGGAGCAGCTCCCTGAGGCTGTTCGAGGTGTTGCTGCGAGCGATCCCCAGCGTGTCGCTGATCTCTTCGGCGTGGAGCGGGCGGTCGCTGAGATAGAGCAAGGCATGGATCTGCGCGACGGAACGATTGACGCCCCACTGTCCGCCCATCTCACCCCAGTGCAGTACGAACTGCTGCACCGATGGAGGGAGTTCATTCGTTATGTCAGTAATTTCTGTCATGAGAGAAATATAGCATCGTTCGCCGCGATCGGTCAAGCTCACATCACATCGCTCCGGCCGTCCAACCTCTTCCGTACCCATCTCGTCCGGGGCGCAGATCCACGCTTGACGCGCAGCGCCCCACAGGGTCCAACGGAGGTCATGCTTCCGCTCTTCCACGTCGCCGAGATCATCCGATGACGTCGCGCGAAATGACGCCGTTCCTGCCACTCGCGGACGACGATGCCTGGCCCGAGGATGCGCGCAGGTCGCTGTCGGACGTGCTCCATGTGATGGCCTTCGGCACGATCGGCTGGCCGTGGCTGCTGCGCAGCCTTTCGGGCGGATCGCGCAAGGCGAAACACGCATTGATCGAGCGGCTCGGACTGGCGCCGGACGCGCTACCGCATCTCGGCAGCTGGAAAGCGGATACCGGCTTCCTGACGCTCGTCGCCGATCATATCGAGGCGCATCGGCCCGAGACCGTCGTCGAGCTGGGGGCGGGTGCCTCCAGCATGGTGGTCGCGCGCGCACTGCAACTCAACGGCGTCGGCCGGCTGGTGAGCTGCGATCAGCACGCCGGGTTCGTCGAGGCGACCGGCGAATGGCTGCGCGAGAACGGGCTCGACGCCGAGCTGCGCGCGACTCCGCTCAAGCCCTCCCCGGACGGCTGGCCGGGGGTCTGGTACGACCACGGCGCCTTGCCCTCGCGGATCGATCTCCTGCTCGTCGACGGGCCGCCCTGGTCGATCCATCCCTTTGTGCGCGGCGCGGCGGACAGCTTGTTCGACCGGATTCCGGTCGGCGGTACCGTGATGCTCGACGACGCGGCACGTCCGGGGGAGCGAGTCATCGCGCGCAAATGGCGCAAACGCTGGCCCGATTTCGATTTCCGGCTGATCCATCCGGGCACCAAAGGAACACTGATCGGCACCCGGTTACGGTGATTCTTTAGTACTGCCATTCAGTGTTGCCCGAACGCATCACCCAAGCGGCTGCAATCGCAGGATATCATTCGGCGCTTGCCGCCAGACACATTGTGACAATATTCTGGTTCGTCGATCGGAGACTCGGCTGGGGCCGAGCCCGTCATTCAAGGGGGAAATTCAGTCATGACGATTGCGCGCTCCAACTGCATCCGCCGCGCGGCGTTGTTGGCCTCGGCCACCAGCTTTTGCCTGCTGGCGGGCATCGCCCAGGCGCAGGATCTCGGCCGTCCCGACCTCAACGATGTGGTCCGCGAATCGCAGGACGACGGGCCGGGCGCCCCTACCCCGGCGTTCCGCGAGCCTCAGGACGGCGGCTTCGTCCAGCCCGGCGGACCCGATCTGGTCCCGCAGATCGTCATCGCCAACCCGGGCACGCCGACCACCGATCGCGATCCGGTCAACGTCACGGGCGTCGGCCAGATGATTGTCGACGAGCAGAACGGTTTCATCGGCCTGTGCACCGGCACGCTGATCAACCCGCGCACCGTGATCTTCGCGGCGCACTGCGTGAACTCGCAAGCCGCCAACACCTATGGCCAGGATTCGGGCGGCCAGCCGATCGGCTTCGGCTTCTCGAACAGCAACAATACCGCGGGCGCCAGCGCATTCGGCGCCTGGCTGAACGGGTCGGCGACCTACACCAACGGCGTGAAATACGCGACGACGCCGTCGCTCTACATGTACGACGCCAACTACGTCGCCTATAACCCGCTCTCGACCCAGGCCAACGCGGCCGGCTTCCTCTATGGCGATATCGCGCTGGCCTCGCTCGACACGCCCGCCGCCAACGTGCCGACCTGGGCGCTGCTCTTCTCGCAGCTGCCCGCCCGGTTTCTGAACGACGCCAACGGCACCGCCTATCACGTGACGATCGAGGGCTATGGCAACAACGGCACCGCGACGACCGGATCGACCGGCGGCATCGACTATCGCCGCCGCGTTGCCGAGAACACGCTGGGCGCGCTCGCGTCGCTCGGCGATTTCGAGCAGTTCCTGTTCGGCCCGGGCGGCACCTCGAACACCACCAACCCGCAGAACCTCTACTGGATCGATTTCGACGATCCCAAGCGCGGCCAGCCCGGCGCGAGCCCGTATGACTTCAACGCGTGGCGCGACAATGCGCTGCCCAACGAAGGCACCACCGCCAGCGGCGATTCCGGCGGCCCGCTGATCCTCGACCGCGAGTTTGCCAAATCCGTGGTGCTCGGCGTGCTCTCGGGCGGCTATACCCGCTTCTTCAACGGCGCGCCGGCCAACGGCTATGGCACCGCGAGCTTCTATCAGCCGCTCTACCTCTATTGGGACTGGATCGCAGCGAACAACCCGTACCACTATGTCTCGGCGGTTGCCGGCAACGGCAACTGGACCGATCCGACGCACTGGGTGACCAACCTCGATCCGTCGTACCAGATCATCCAGAACGGCCAGCTGGTGAACGGCGTCCCGACCGCAACGGGCGCGGGCAACACCGATCAGCCGGGCTTTGGCCAAGCCTGCTTCCAGACCACCACCGTGAGCGACTGCTATGACGTCGCATCCGGCACCGAGACGGTTTCGAACCAGCCGATCGGCAGCGCGGCCAATGACCCGGCCACCGTCGCAGCCGGCACGATAGCCGACGACAAGGGCCAGGTAGCCGCGTCGACGCTCTCGGGCGGCGGTCTCACCGACGAGACCGTCAGCAAGACGGCGGATACCGGCCAGGCGGTCGCGCAAAGCGCCACCCCGCAGGCGGTGCTTCCGGCGGCGACGCTGACCAACGGCCTGCCCGGCGCGACCAACTTCGTGCCCAGCAACGACGACGGCAACCGCCTGACCAGCACCGCGCCGAAGTATTTCGACGTCACGCTTTCGGCGGCGGGCACCACCACGCTCAACAGCGCCGTGACGATCGACCGCTTCACGCTCGCCGGCACCAACGCAATGCTCGACATCCAGTCGGGCGGATCGCTGACCAGCCTGATGAGCATTACCCAGGGCATCGGCACGATGCAGGTCAACGGCACGCTGACCACCCCCGGCGACTATATGATGCTGCTTGGCGGCCTCAACGGTACGGGCACGATCAACGCCAACTATTTCACCAGCATCGCCGGCACGATCTCGCCGGGTTCGACCGGCGCCGCGGGCACGATCGGAACGCTCACCTTCAACAGCAACCTGATCCTCGCCTCGGGCACGACCTATCTGGCGGACCTCGGCAACAGCGGGGCTTCGGACAAGATCGCCGTGACCGCCGCCGGCCAGGCCAATCTCGGCGGCCGCGTGCTGTTCAACTGGAACAGCAACCTGCGCGCGGGCAATACCTTCACGATCCTGACCGCGGCGGGCGGGATCACGCCCGGCAGCACCTTCCAGTCGCCGGCTCCGATCACCGCGATCCTCGCACCGAAGTTCATCTATACGACCAACGCGGTGCAGGTGCAGATCGTAGCGAGCAACTACAGCGCCATCATCGATCCCAATTCGACGGTCCAGCTGCAGTACGCGATCCTGCTCGATCGCAACCGGTCGCTCGCCTCCAAGTATGACGCGCTCTACGGGCCGCTCGACCTGCAGAACGCCGCGACGATCCGCGCGACGCTCGAGGCGCTCGCGCCGACGACCGAGACGACGCTCGACTCGATCGCCACGGCGAGTGTCGACAGCACCGCGGGCTTCTTCCGCGATCGCCTCGCGGGGATGCACCCGGACAACATGGGCGGCACCTTCGCCCGTTACGGCCAGCCGACGCAGGTCGCCGCGCTCAACTTCAACGGCATGGGCGGCATCAGCGCGATGGGCTACGACGGCAGAGGCGTGGTCCGCAGCGACTCGAGCCAGCCGATGGTCCAGGCCGGCAAGCTGCCCGACGATATGGCCGCGTTCGTGGCCGGCGGGTACATCAACGGCGACAGCGCCGCGATGAATCACTCGCTCGCCAGCATGGGCCGCGACACCTTCAACGGCTGGTATGTGTCCGGCGGCCTCGAAACCCAAGTCGACGAGGACGGCGCGCTCGGCTTCGCGCTTTCCTACACGCGGGTGGACGGCACCGGCGCGCTGGCGGGCCAGTCGGCGCGCACGACCGCCTATCAGGGCACGCTCTACGGCAAGCTCGAAAGCAAGGGTGTCACGCTGGACGCGCAAGTCAGCGCCGGCGTCCTCGACGGCACGACCAGGCGGTCGATTTCCTTCGTCGGCACGCCCTACACGCTGTCGTCGAGCGACCATGCGCTGATCGTCAACACCGAGGTCGGGCTCGCCAAGGACTTCGACCTCGGCATGGTCGCCCTCACGCCGCGCGCGGCCTTCCGCGGCACGCACATCGGCTTGACGCCGACGGCGGAAACCGGCGGTCCGATGGCGCTCCAATACGACCGGCTCGCGCTCGACAGCGCGCAGGGCCGCGGCAGCCTGACCCTCGCCGGCACCGGCAAGGTCCGTCCGTGGGTCACCGGCACCTATGTCCACGACTTCGTGACTCGCCAGGGCGGCGTCTCGGCTCAGTTCGTGGGCGGCGTCGGCCTCAATTCGGTCTTCCCGCTCAACACCGAGGACCAGGACTGGTTCGAGGCGAGCGGCGGCCTGACCTTCCACACCAAGTCGATCGATTTCTCGGCCTCCGCAGAGACCACGATCGAGCGCAACGACCTGTCGAACCAGACCTATCGGGGTTCGATGACGATCCGCTTCTGATCGCCGGATCGCAGCATCAACGCGAAAGGCCGCCCATAGGGGCGGCCTTTCTGCGTTTCAGGCCATCGCACGTACCTCGGTGGTGAAGTCGCGTCCCGCGACGCGGATCTCGTTGAACGACGGCGGATGCGCGCGCACCCGTTCGGAAAGCGTGCCGGCGCCGATCAACCGTACCGTGCGCCCGGCGACCTCGATCGGATGGTCGAACGGATCATGGACGTGGCCCGTGAGCACCGCGTCGATCCCCGCCTGCGCCAACGCCTCCAGCGCCTCGGGTCCGCGCCGGGTGCGCGAACTCATGCGCGTGCCGGGCTCGACCAAGGGATGGTGGCAGGCGACGAACTTCAGGTCGTCCGCGGGCGCCGCCTCGACCAGCGCGAGCGTCTGTTGCAGCGCCCGAGTGCTGACATAGCCCTTCGACCAATTGAGCCGCCACTGGAAGCGCGCCGTCGTCTTCAGGGGGGCGATGCCGACTCCGGCGATGTCGAGCGGCCGCTCGATCATGTGCTCAAGCGCTTGATAGCGTTGGTAGGGCGTCACGAAGCGCGCCCATAAGTTGAAATACGGGAGGTCGTGGTTGCCGACCTCCACCGTGATCGGCCGTTCGAGAACTCTCCAGCCATTTTGCCGCGGCCGCATATTCGCGGTGGCGCGCGCGCATCGTCAGGTCGCCGGTCAGGATGATCGCGTCAGGCTGCTCGACCTTCACCGTCCGCGCGAACCAGTCGATCGCAGCGCCGTCCTCAGCGCCGAAATGCAGGTCGCTGACATGGAACAGGCGGATCATCCGGTCTCCTCGCGCGTCGCGATGAACGCCGTCGCGCTGGTTCCGCTCCGGATCGGCGTAGCGGGATCGAGCATCACCGGCTCGCCGTCGAACAGGGCAAGCACGGAATGCCGGCCCCCCACCCGCGCCTCCTTCGCGCGGCGTTCGGTGACCGCACGCGCGGCGACCCAATCGCCGTTCAGCCAGCCCCAGCCGAGCTGGAGGATCGATCCCCAGTCGCGTGCGTCGATCGCCGCTATCATAAGCCCCTCGGGCGAGGGTGTGACGTAGACCGCCTGATACCGGTCCCTGAGCCCCGGCACGCCCTGGATTCGGATGCCGCTGCCGCCGAAGGTCCGCGTCCAGGCGATCCGCATCGCCTGCGCCAGCCGCCCCACTCTGCCCTTGCGCGCCGCCTCGCGCGCGCGCGCCCAAGCGGTCGCGGGTCCGAGGATCAGCCCGACGAAAGCGCGGTGCTTCCCCGCCTCGACGAAGGGTAGCGCGACTCGCCTGTCGCCGACATGCGCGGCCTCGACGATCGCGTGCGGATCGCGATCGCCGTGGAGGCCCTTGGCGAGCAGGTTCATCGTCCCGCCCGGCAGGATCAGGAAGGCGCCCTTCCACTTCGCGAGCGCGCAGAGCGCCGCGTTGATCGTGCCGTCGCCTGCGAACAGCACCACCGTGTCCACGCTCTTGCGAGTCAGCGCCGCGCCCGACGGAAGCTTGTCCACCGGAAAATCGGTGCGCCCAACGAGCGTCAGCCCGCGTTCCTCGAACACCGCTTCGAGCGCCTCGCATTTGGCCTTGGTGGTGGAGCCCGAACCGGGATTGGTGATGAACCAGAGTTTCTGCATGCGCCGCTCGTAACGCACCAGAACCGAATTCGGGTCAGTAGCGGTAGAGCCGCACCCTCTGGATCCCGAATTCGCCCGGCGGCAGGCGCACGTGGCGGCCTTGGTGGGTCTGGTCGCCGTTGAAGCGGCGGCCAGCAACCCATCGCCCGCCCGCAAAGCCGCCTTCCTCGACCCGGTCGAGCCCGGCGCGTCCCTTCCCGTCCTCGGGCTCGACGGTGAAGGTGACGCCGCTGCCCGCCACCAGGAAATCTTCGCCGCCGAGCCAGATCAGCAACGCGCCATGCTCCGCAATCTGCTGCTTGTCGCGCAGGGTCCAGGGATCGATGAAGGTCGCGGTGAAGCGATAGCCGCCGAAGCTCGCTGTCTGGACCGATTCGTCGACGGTGCCGTCGAAGGCGACCGGCGCACCGAACCCCGCGATCCACCCCTTCTCCTGCGCCTCAAGGATCGTGGGGGTCAGCTGGTCGAGCGTCGCGTAAAGCCCAGTCAGCCGCTCGGCGGCGGCATCGCCGATCGTTTCGATCGAGAAGGGGCTGAAGCCGATCCCCTTGTGCTTGCCGAACACCAGCATCGCGTTCGCGCCCGCGCGCGGATCGCCGGCATTGTTCGCCTCTGGGACGAACAGCGGGTTGTCGGGCTGCGCGTAACCCCCCGCGATCTCGGCGAAATTGGGGAAGTAGATGTCGGGGGCGAGGAAATCGAGCGACGGTGCGCCCTTGCGCCATACGCGCATCAGGTGCGCCAACGGGCCGCCGCTCGGGTATCCGCCCGGCTTCACGCCCGGACGTGCCTGGGCGCCGTTGACGTACATCGGCAGCGGATCCGCGGCTTTCCCCGCCGCGGCGACCGCCTCGACGTAGCGCGCATAGGCCCAGGCCTGGAACGCTTCCTCGCCGCCGCCGGGAAACAGCTCGCCCCAGCGCACGCGCGAGGGCGCGCGCGGCAGCTGATCGAGCAGCGCCTCGGGCGCGGGCTCGGCGAACGCCGCGTCGATCGCGGGGCCGGGCTCGCGCGCGGTCGGCAGCATGCCGATCTCGTTCTCGACCTGGACCATCAGCACGGTGCCGCGCGCATCGACCTTGTGCAGGTGCGCCATCAGCGCCGCGAACACCTTTTTATCCGCGGCCAGTGTCTCGGCGCCGAACGCCGACAGGATTTCCTGCGACTTGCCATCCGGTCCCGCGACGCGGGGAAAGCGGGTTGTATCGCGCTTGACCCAGCCGGGTACGTAGGTCGACATCGAATTCTTCCACGCGCCGAACCACAGCAGCACCAGGTGCATCCCATTGGCGCGCGCATCCTCGAGCAGCCAGTCCAGGCTCGAGAAATCGAACTGGCCCTCGACGGGCTCGATCAGCTCCCAGCTCACCGGCGCGAGGACGGTGTTGAGATGCATCGCCCTGAGCTTCGCCCACCGGGGCCTGAGCCACTCGCGGTTCGACGCCGAGGAATTGCCCAGCTCGCCGCCGAGGATCAGGAACGGCTTGCCGTCGACGATCAGCTGGGTCGCCTCGCCGCGCTGCTCGAGATGCGGGGCCTGCGCCGCGGCCGGGGCAGCGGCGAGCAATGCGAGGGGCAGCAGCGCCCGCATCTACTGCGCGGGCTCGATCCCGAGCAGCTCGATCTTGAAGAAAAGCGTCGCGTCGCCCGGGATCGGGCCCTTGCCGAGCGGGCCGTAGGCCATGTCGGCGGGGATCGCGAGCTCGATCGTGTCGCCCACCCCGGCCATCGGCACCGCGACCTGCCACGCCTTGATCAGCCGCCCGAGCGGGAACACCGCGGGCTCGCCGCGCTTCCACGAGCTGTCGAACTCGGTGCCGTCGGTGAGCGTGCCCGCGTAGTTGATCCTGACCGTGTCGGCGGCGGTCGGATGCTTGCCCGATCCGTCACCCGCAATGCGCCGCCAGCGCAGGTTGCCCGGCAGCGGCTGCCACCCGTCCGCCGCCTTGAGCCCGACGACCGCGAGCACCTGGCGGTTGTGCCAGGCGGTATCCTGCGACAGCGGCGGGCGCGCGTCCTGCGCCAGCGCCGGAGCCGAACCGAGCAGCGCGACCGCCGCCAACATCACCTTGTGCATCCTATTCGAACTCCAGAATCGCTGCGTCGACCGCGAGGCTGTCCCCCGCGGCGAAATTGGCCGCCTTGACCGTCCCCGCACGCTCGGCACGCAGGATATTCTCCATCTTCATCGCCTCGACGACCGCCAGCGGCTGCCCCGCCTCGACCTTGTCCCCCGGCGCGACGTGGAGCCTCGTCAGCAGCCCCGGCATCGGCGCGAGCAGGAACTTCGAGAGATCGGGCGGGACCTTCTCGATCATGTGCTGGCGATACTGAGCCACGTGGAGCGGAAGCACTTCGACGAGATGGGATGCGCCCCGCGCGGCAAGTCGCCAGCGCACGCCCTCTCGCTTTATCTTCACGCTCAGCGGTTCGCCATCGATCGTCGCGTCGAAGTGGCGATCGGCGGGGACCAATGTCCGGCGACGCGGAGCGTCCCCGCGTCGGGATCGTCCTTGAAGGTCACGTAATAATCGCCATCTCCGCCCAGCCACGGCATGAGGTGAATCGCTTCACCAGCGATCCGGACTAGGCGGTTCGCCGTCTCCATCGGCCGGCCGTTGAGCTGGCCCGAAATATCACGCGCGCGACAGCTCCGGATCACGTCGACCACGCCGGCAATCCCGGCCAGCTTACAAATCAGATCGGCGCCCCCGGATGTGCCGTGGAAGCCGTCGGGATATTCCTCGGCGATGAAGCCGGTGGTGAGCGCTCCGGCGCGGAAGCGCGGATGCTGCATCAGCGCCGAGAGGAAATCGAGATTGTTGCCCACCCCCTCGATCTCGAAGCGGTCGAGCGCGGCGATCTGCAGGTCCGCCGCCTCGTCGCGCGTCGCGCCCAGGTGATCAGCTTGGCGATCATCGGATCGTAGAACATCGAGACCTCGCCGCCCTCGGCGACGCCGTCGTCGACGCGAACGCCTTCCGCCGCGGGCGGCGGCCGATAGCGCACCAGCCGCCCGGTGCTCGGCAGGAAGCCGCGATACGGATCCTCGGCATAGACCCGGTTCTCGATCGCCCAGCCGGTCAGCGTCACCTCGTCCTGCGTGAAGCCCAGCGGTCTCGCCCGCCGCGACGCGGATCATCAGCTCGACCAGGTCGAGCCCGGTCACTGCCTCGGTCACCGGATGCTCGACCTGGAGCCGGGTGTTCATCTCGAGGAAGTAGAAGCTCTCGCCGGTGGTGTCCGCGCCCGAGACGATCAGCTCGACCGTGCCCGCCGAATAATAGCCCACCGCCCGCGCCAGCGCGACCGCCTGCTCGCCCATCGCCTTGCGCATCTTCGGGCGTGACGAACGGCGACGGCGCTTCCTCGACCACCTTCTGGTGGCGGCGCTGGATCGAGCATTCGCGCTCGCCGAGATAGACGATAGTTGCCGTGCTGATCGCCGATCACCTGGATTTCGATATGGCGCGGGCTCTCGATGAACTTCTCGATGAACACGCGGTCGTCGCCGAAGCTGGCGAGGCCTTCGCGCTTGGTCGCCTCGAAGCCCTCGCGCACGTCCTGCCTCGGACCAGGCGAGCCGCATCCCCTTGCCGCCGCCGCCGGCCGAGGCCTTCATCATCACCGGATAGCCGATCTCGGCGGCGATTCGCACCGCGTGCTCGGTGTCGTCGATCTCGCCGAGAAAGCCGGGCACGACGTTGACGCCCGCCGCCTTGGCGAGCTTCTTCGATTCGATCTTGTCGCCCATCGCCGCGATGGCGTTGGGCGGCGGCCCGACGAACGCGATGCCCGCCTCGGCGCAGGCCCTGCGCGAAGCTCTCGCGCTCGGAGAGGAAGCCGTAGCCGGGATGGATGCAGTCGGCGCCGGTCTCCTTCGCGGCGAGCAGGATCAGTTCGGCCTTGAGATAGCTTTCGCTCGCCGGCGCCGGCCCGAGCCGCACCGCCTCGTCCGCCATCAGCACATGCGGGCTGCGCGCATCGGCGTCCGAATAGACCGCGACCGTCGCGATCCCCATCCGCTTGGCGGTGCGCATGACCCGGCAGGCGATCTCGCCGCGGTTGGCGACCAGGATTTTCTTGAACATCATTGCCTCGGAAACAGCTCTGGAACGTACACTTTCGCCGCCGCGACGTGCACGGTCTGGTGCGTCTTGTCCGGAAATGGCCTGAAACTCCAGCGAAGCGACGGCGGCGCGTGGCGATCGAGCACCGCCATGAAGGCGCCGACGCCCATGCTCGGCCCTTCGTCGGCCAGCGCGAGCCATAGCCGGCGGTCGCGCGGCGGGTTGGCGGCGAGCAGCGTCGGCGCATCCGCGGTCAGCGCGTTGTTCGCCCACCACAGGCTGGGGCTGACCGCGACATAATCGGTGAACTGCGCGGGCTCGCGCAGCAGCGTTTCGAGCACGAACAGGCCCGCGAGCGATCCGCCGACGAGCGCGCTGCGGGTCCCGGTGCGGAAATGCGCCTCGACCCACGGTTTGACCTCGTCGACCACGAAGCGGCGGAACGGTCCCGCACCGCCGCCCGGCGGCATGCCGGCCCGGCCCGCTTCGCGGAAGGTGAGTTCGTCCTCGCGCCGGACCGCTTCGATGCCAACCACGATCACGTCGGCGGCGGCGCCTCTCGCGATGTCCTGATCGACGATCTTCACCATCGCCGGGAAGCCCTGGTTCAGCCCGCCGTCGAGCAAGTAGAGCACGGGGTAGCGCGCGGTTCCGCCGGCATAGCCGGGCGGCACGTAGACGTTGATCGTGCGGTCCTGATCGAGCGCGTGCGAGCGGAGCTTGATCGTCTCCGCGGTGGGCCCGGTCTGCGCCGGCGCGGGGGATGCGAACACCAGCAGGAGGAAGAGCAAGAGGCGCTTCATCCGCGGGCGGTTCCCCGGGGGCGGCGGCGCGGGGCCACTATTGCGGAGCCCCCTCGACGACGAACACGCGCGAGTCGGCGGCCGCGTGGCGGATCGCCGCCGCCGCGCGATAATCGGGCGAATTCTCGAATGCCATCGCCGCCGCGACGCTGCCGAACTCGAGGACCACCACTCGGCCGGCCGGCGCCGCGCCCTCGATGGCCTGCGCCGCGCCGCCCCGCACCAGATAGCGCCCGCCGTGCCGCGCGATCGCCGCGGCGGCAATGGGCTTGTATCGCTCGTAGGCGGCGGCGTCCTTGACGTCGATCTCGGCCACGACATAGCCCTTGGGCGCCGGTGCCTGCGTGCGTCCGGCGGCATAGGCCGCACCCGTCACCGTCAGTCCGATCATCGCGACCGCGATCCGCTTGCCCTTCATTCCGCCGCCTCCATCCGCATCGGTTCCTCGCCCGCGAGCGGCCCGAGCCCCAGCTTGGCGAACAGCGCGGCGTCGGCGTCGTCGCCGCGATTGCCGGTGGTCAGCAGCTTGTCGCCGGTGAAGATCGAGTTGGCGCCCGCCATGAAGCACAGCGCCTGGGTCGCCTCGCTCATGCTCTCGCGCCCGGCCGAAAGGCGCACCATGCTCGCGCGGCATGGTGATCCGCGCGACCGCGACCGTGCGGACGAACTCGATGTCGTCGATCTTCGCCAGCGGCGTGTCGGCGAGCATGTCGCCCAGCACCGTGCCCTCGACCGGCACCAGCGCGTTGACCGGCACGCTCTCGGGGTGGCGCGGCAGCGTCGCCAGCGCATGGATGAAGCCGACCCGGTCGCCGCGCGTCTCGCCCATGCCGACGATCCCGCCGCAGCACACGTTGATCCCCGCCTCGCGGACATTGCTCGAGCGTGTCGAGCCGGTCCTCGAAGGTGCGCGTGGTGATGACGTTGCCGTAATTCTCGGGCGAGGTGTCGATATTGTGGTTGTAGTAGTCGAGCCCCGCCTCGCGCGAGCCGCGGCGCCTGGTCGAGCGTCAGCATCCCGAGCGTCATGCAGGTCTCCAGCCCCATCGCCCTCACCCCCGCGACCATCGCGGCGAGCGCGGGCATGTCGCGGTCCTTGGGGTTGCGCCACGCCGCGCCCATGCAGAAGCGCTGCGATCCCGCCGCCTTGGCCTCGCGCGGCGGCTGCCAGCACGCGCGTCGACGTCCATCAGCTTCTCGGCCTTGAGCCCGGTCTCGGCATAGGCCGACTGCGAGCAATAGCCGCAATCCTCGGGGCAGCCGCCGGTCTTGATCGACAGCAGGGTGCAAAGCTGCACCTCGTCCGGCGCGTGGTGAGCGCGGTGGACGGACTGCGCGCGGAACACCAGGTCGGGGAACGGCAGGTCGAACAGCGCGGCGATCTCGTCGCGGGTCCAGTCGGTGCGCGGCTCGGTCATCGGGGCCTCTTTGCGAGATAGACGCCGATCGCCATCACGGCGATGCCGGTGACGCGGCGCAGCGTGATCGCCGAACGCACCGCGCCGAGCAACCCGAAATGCTCGATCCCCGCCGCCGCGACCAATTGGCCGAGCAGCACGAAGAACACCGCATTGGCGATGCCCACGCGCGGCGCCGCCCAGGTGATCGACAGGATGTAGAAGACGACGAAGACCGCGCCCGCGAACAGCCAAGGCGGCGTGCTGGCGATCGTCTTCGGCGTCGGCACGCCCGTCGCCAGCGTCGCCAGCACGGTGAGCACCAGACCGGCCCCGAACAGGATCGCCGTCGCCGCCGCCGGGCTGCCGAGATGCTGGCCGAGCCCCGCGTTGAGCGTCGCCATCACGGGATGCCCATGCCGGTCAGGAACATGAGCACCGCGATGCTACGAACGCGCTGGTGCCGATAGTCGGCGTCATTCCGCGGCCTCCTCGACCGGCGGCATGTTGTGGCCGAGCAGCCGCAGCACCTCGCCCGCCGCCTCGACCAGGTTGGTGCCGGGGCCGAAGATCGCCTGGACGCCGGCCTCGCGCAGGAATTCGTAGTCC
Source organism: uncultured Alphaproteobacteria bacterium (assembly GCA_963799985.1). Lineage (GTDB taxonomy): Bacteria > Pseudomonadota > Alphaproteobacteria > Sphingomonadales > Sphingomonadaceae > Sphingomonas. The sequence continues at coordinate 288,238 of CAWCZC010000001.1, forward strand.
TGCGCCGGGATCACGCCGCCCGCGATCACCTTGATGTCGCGCGCGGCCGGCGTCGCGCAGCGCGGCGATCAGCTCGGGGATCAGCGTCTTGTGCCCGGCCGCGAGGCTCGAGGCGCCGACCACGTCGACATCGCTCTGCGACCGCCAGCGCGGCCGCCTCGGCGGCGTCTGGAACAGCGGGCCCGGCGACCACCTCGAAGCCCAGGTCGCCGAACGCCGACGAGACCAGGTTGGCGCCGCGATCGTGCCCGTCCTGCCCCATCTTGGCGACGAGCAGCCGCGGCTTGCGGCCCAGCCGCGCGCTCGATCGCGGCGACGCCCGTCGCTCAGCCGCTGCCCAGCGCGCATCGCCGTCATAGGCGCCGCCGTAGATGCCCTGTCACCGGCGTCGGCATGCGTGCCGTAGCGGCCGAACACATCCTCCATCGCCTGGCTGATCTCGCCCAGCGTCGCGCGCGCGCGCGCGCGCTTCGACGGCGAGCGCCGAGCAGGTTGCGCGTCGCCCCGCGCGCCCTCGCGCAGCGCGTCGAGCGCGGCCTGGCACGCCGCCTCGTCGCGCCCCGCCTTGACCTGCGCGATCCGCGCGATCTGGCCGTCGCGGACCGCGTGCGTTGTCGACGTCGAGGATGTCGATCGGGTCCTCGCTCGGCCAGCCGGTACTTGTTGACCCCGACGATCACGTCCTCGCCGCGGTCGACCCGCGCGGCGCGCGCGGCGGCGGCTTCCTCGATCATCGCCTTGGGCCAGCCCGCGGCGACCGCCTTGGCCATGCCGCCCTCGGCCTCGACCCGCTCGATGATCTCCCAGGCCTTGTCGACCAGTTCCTGCGGTCAGCGCCTCGACGTAATAGGAGCCGCCGAGCGGATCGACGACATTGCGTCATGCCGGTCTCTTCCTGGAGCACGATCTGGGTGTTGCGCGCGATCCGGGCGGAGAAATCGGTCGGCAGCGCGATCGCCTCGTCGAGCGCGTTGGTGTGCAGGCTCTGCGTGCCGCCGAGCATCGCCGCCATCGCCTCGATCGTGGTGCGGATGACGTTGTTGTAGGGGTCCTGCTCCTGCAGCGACACGCCCGAGGTCTGGCAATGGGTGCGCAGCATCTTCGAGCGCTCGTCCTTCGCGCCGAGCTCGGTCATCACCCGGTGCCACAGCACGCGCGCGGCGCGCAGCTTGGCGACCTCCATGAAGAAGTTCATGCCGATCGCGAAGAAGAAGCTCAGCCGCCCGGCGAACTCGTCGATGTCGAGCCCGGACGCCATCGCCGCATTGCACATATTCGCGTGCCGTCGGCGATGGTGAAGGCGAGCTCCTGCACCTGCGTCGCCCCGGCTTCCTGCATGTGATAGCCGGAGATCGAGATCGAGTTGAACTTCGGCATGTCGCGCCGAGGTATAGGCGATGATGTCCGAGACGATCCGCATGCTCGGCTCGGGCGGGTAGATGTAGGTGTTGCGGACCATGAACTCCTTGAGGATGTCGTTCTGGATGGTCCCGTCGAGCTGCTCGCTGCGGCACGCCCTGCTCCTCGCCCGCGACGATGAAGAAGGCGAGGATCGGGATCACCGCGCCGTTCATCGTCATCGACACCGACATCTGGTCGAGCGGGATGCCGTCGAACAGGATCTTCATGTCGTCGATCGTGTCGATCGCGACGCCCGCCTTGCCGACATCGCCGGTGACGCGCGGATGGTCGCTGTCATAGCCGCGATGGGTGGCGAGATCGAAGGCGACCGACAGCCCCTTCTGCCCGGCGGCGAGGTTGCGGCGGTAGAAGGCGTTCGATTCCTCGGCGGTCGAGAAGCCGGCATATTGGCGGATCGTCCACGGCCGCCCGGCATACATCGAGGCGCGCACGCCGCGCGTGAACGGCGCGAAGCCGGGCAGGCCGGGGTCGATGCCTGCGACGTCCTCGGCGGTGTAGAGCGGCTTGACGTCGATCCCCTCGGGCGTGTGCCAGGTGAGGTCCTTGCCCTTCACCTCCTTCGCGGCGAGCGCAGCCCAGTCGGCGGGGGTCGGCTTGTCTCGTCACGCCTCTCTCATCGGGAGAGGAGGGGCTCGCCGCCGAAGGCGTGGAGGGTGAGGGTGACTGCGAGGCGGTCACCCTCACCCGTCCCATTGCTCGCAATGGGGCCCTGCCCTCTCCCACGGGAGAAGGATTGAGTCACTCCCCACGCGGCGTCTCCATGATCTCGGTCAGCACCCCGCCCATGTCCTTCGGATGGACGAAGAAGATCAGCGTGCCGTGCGCGCCGATGCGCGGCTCGCCGAGCACCTTGGCGCCCTTCGCCTCGAACCACGCCTTGGCCTCGTGGATGTCGGGCACCTCGTAGCACAGGTGGTGCTGGCCCCCGGCCGGGTTCTTCGCGAGGAAGCCATGGATCGGCGAGCCCTCGCCCAGCGGCTCGATCAGCTCGATCTGGCTGTTCGGCGTATCGACGAAGCAGACCTTCACCCCTGCGCGGGCAGGTCGAACGGCTCGCGGATCACCTCTGCGCCCATCACCTCGCGATAGAAGACGATCGAGTCCGCGATCGAGGGCGTCGCGACGCCGACATGGTTGAGGCGCCCGAGTTTCATTTCTTGGCTCGCTTCATCCCACCGGCTCCATGCCGACCGGGAAGTTCACCGAATTCGCGATGTAGCAAAGCTCGTGCGCGCGCTGATGGAGCGCGGCGGTGACGTCGGGGTCGGACGCGCCCGCAAAGGCGACCTCGGGGCGAAGCGTCGCGCGGACCATCGCCTCGCGCCCATCCTCGCGGCGGCCCATCTCGCCGACCGCATGGTCCTTGTACGAGAGCACTCGCAGCCCCTTGCGCGCTGCGAGATCGAGGAAGAACAGCATGTGGCAGCTCGCCAGCGCGGCGACCAGCGCCTCCTCGGGATCGACCCCGGCCGGATCGGACCAGGGCGCGCGGACGATCTGCGGCGATGCCGAGGCGGCCACCACCGCGCCGCCGTCGAAGTCCCAGCGATGCGCGCGGCTGTAGTGGTGGCGCGCGAAATCCTCACCCTCGCCCGCCTGCCATTCGACCGTCGCTTCGTAATATCCCATCAGACCAGCTCCACCGCCATTGCCGTCGCCTCGCCTCCGCCGATGCACAAGGACGCGACCCCGCGCTTGCCGTCGGTGCGCTCGAGCGCGGCGATCAGCGTCGCCAGGATCCGCGCGCCCGAAGCGCCGATCGGATGCCCCATCGCGGTCGCGCCGCCGTGGATGTTGACCTTGTCGTGGGGGATGCCGAGGTCCTTCATCGCGAACATCGTCACGCAGGCGAACGCTTCGTTGATCTCGAACAGGTCGACCTCGCCGACCGACCAGCCGGCCTTGGCGAGCACGCGCTCGATCGCGCCAATCGGGGCGGTGGTGAAATGCGCGGGCAGCCGGGCATGCGCAGTGTGCGCGACGATGCGGGCGACGGGCTTCAGCCCCTTGGCCTCGGCGACCGAAGCGCGCGCGAGCACCAGCGCCGCCGCGCCGTCCGAGATCGAGCTGGCGTTGGCGGCGGTGATCGTGCCGTCCTTCGAGAAGGCGGGCTTGAGGCCGGGGATCTTCGAGGGATCGGCCTTCAGTGGCTGCTCGTCCCGGTCGACCACTTCGACGCCCTTGCGAGTCTTGACCTCGACCGCGACGATCTCCTTGTCGAACGCGCCCGACGCCTGCGCCTTCTGCGCTCGCGTGAGCGATTCGACCGCATAATCGTCCTGCTGCTGGCGAGTGAGCTGGTATTCGCACGCGGTCGCCTCGGCGAAGGTGCCCATCGCGCGACCGGGCTCGTAGACGTCCTCGAGCCCATCGAGCATCATATGGTCGTAGGCGGTGTCGTGCCCGATCCGCGCGCCCGCGCGGTGCTTCTTGAGCAGATACGGCGCGTTGGTCATGCTCTCCATGCCGCCCGCGACCACCACGTCGGCGGAGCCCGCCGCGATCGCATCGGCGGCCATCATCGCCGCCATCATGCCGCTGCCGCACATCTTGTTGACCGTCACGCCCTCGACATGGTCCCCCAGCCCCGCGAACCGTGCCGCCTGCCGCGCCGGCGCCTGACCGAGCCCGGCGGGAAGCACGCAGCCCATGTAGCAGCGCTCGACATCGGCCGGGTCCACGCCTGCGCGCTCGACCGCGGCCTTCACCGCCGTCGCGCCCAGATCGATCGCGGTGGCGCCCGAGAGGCTGCCCTGGAAGCTCCCCATCGGCGTGCGGGCGTAGGAGAGGATGACGACGGGGTCGGTCATTGGAATATCCTTGAAATTGCACCCATCCCGGAGCGTGTGGCGATACCGCGCGATCGGCGCTCCGATCCGGGGCGTCGCAATGCCGGTATGGTTAGGCGGTCAATTTTCAAAGCAGCCTCGTCAAATCGAAAAGAAGCGAACCAAAGGCCATGAGGGCAAATGCTCCAAGGATAATCGCTACGAACTTGTTCCAGCCAATGAACATTCTGAAACCCGGCTCGTCGGATTTCACCGGCTTGCCTACCCCTTCATTGAACTCCCCGGGGATCACGCCAGTCGCTTTCCAGCGATCCGCACTCCCCCAAATGTGCGTCGCCACCACTGGGAGAACGAAGGCGAGCAACGCCTTGAAAATCATGTCACCCATGCTGCTCACAGCGGAATATTGTCATGTTTCTTCCACGGGTTCTGGAGCTGCCTGCCCCGCAGCTTCCTCAGCCCCAGCGCGATTCGCCCGCGCGAATATGGCATGATCACGAAGCAGCGTGTTCTTGCCTTGATGCTCAACATGTCAGCATCCGCGATTTGCCCGTCATTCGGTACACGCCGCGGCCGCGGCGCCAAGTCTCATCGAATGTCGCGGCACCTGCGTAATGGATCGTGAGTGCATCGTGGGAAATATCCCTCAGCTTGCCTTCGATCATCCCCTTGACGTCGTCGCTGCCGGTATCGCGATCGTCGTAGAAGATCGGCACCGTCGCCACCTTCGTCGGCTTCTCGGCCAGTTCGGTCAGCGTGAACGAGGTGCACGTATAGCCCTGCCCGGTCCATCCCGCTTCGGAATAGATCACCGGCACCGGCCCGAACTTGTCCGACACCGACCATTTCGACGGTGCGCCGCCATAGCCGTTGCCCGGCACTGCTTCGGGAAACTTGCCGGTCACGCGGAAAGCGTCGCCTGCGCCCGCGAGATAATAGATGCCCAACGATCCGCTGCAGGCATGGCAGGCGCCTTCGCTCGCGGTCACGGTGATCAGCACCGCGCGATCCCCCTGCCAGATCAGCTTGGCGGCCTTGGTGGCGAAGCCGAACTGGCCCTCCACCGGCTCAGCCTTGCCGAACACCGCCTTGAATGCCCGCGCCCGCTGCTCGGCCTCGGGAAGCGATCGCACGCCGACCGCGGCGACCGTGGTCGCCACGGGGATCGGCGTCGCCGCGCGCGTCTCGTTGGTCGGCTGCGGCGCGCCGCATCCCGCAAGCAGCGCCGCCGCGAGCAACGCGCTAAAGCGGGATGTTGTCATGCTTCTTCCACGGGTTCTCGAGCTGCTTGCCCCGCAGCTTGCGCAGCCCCAGCGCGATCCGCCGCCGCGTCGAGTGCGGCATGATCACCTCGTCGATGAAACCCTTCGACGCAGCCACGAACGGGTTGGCGAAGCGCGCCTCATATTCGGCCGTCCGCTCGGCGATCTCGTCCGCCGTCTTGCCGCGGAAGATGATCTCGACTGCGCCCTTCGCGCCCATCACCGCGATCTCGGCGGTGGGCCAGGCGTAGTTGAGGTCGCCGCGCAGGTGCTTGGAGGACATCACGTCATACGCGCCGCCATAGGCCTTCCGCGTGATCACCGTGATCTTGGGCACGGTCGCCTCGGCATAGGCGAACAGCAATTTGGCGCCGTGCTTGATGATCCCCGAATGCTCCTGCCCCACGCCCGGCAGGAAGCCCGGCACGTCGACGAAGGTCACGATCGGGATATCGAACGCGTCGCAGAAGCGCACGAAGCGCGCCGCCTTCTTCGATGAATTGATGTCGAGGCACCCGGCCAGCACCATCGGCTGGTTCGCGACCACCCCCACCGTCCGCCCCTCGATCCGCCCGAAGCCGATCAGGATATTGCCCGCATGGCTCGGCTGAAGCTCGAAGAAATCGCCGTCGTCGAGCGTCTTCCGGATCAGCTCGTGCATGTCGTAGGGCTGGTTGGCGTTGGGCGGGATCAGCGTGTCGAGGCTCTCCTCGATGCGGTCCCACGGATCGTCGCACGGCCGCTCGGGCACGTGCTCGCGGTTCGAGGCGGGAAGGAAGTCCACGAAGTCGCGGGCCGCGAGCAGCGCCTCGATGTCGTTGTCGAAGGCCACATCGGCGACCCCCGACTTCGTGGTATGCGTCACCGCTCCCCCCAATTCCTCCTGCGTGACGATCTCGTTGGTAACGGTCTTCACTACATCGGGGCCGGTGACGAACATGTATGAGCTATCCTTCACCATGAAGATGAAGTCGGTCATTGCTGGACTGTAGACCGCGCCGCCCGCGCAGGGGCCCATGATCAGGCTGACTTGGGGCACCACGCCGCTCGCGAGCACGTTGCGCTGGAACACCTCGGCATAGCCCGCGAGGCTGGCGACGCCTTCCTGGATGCGCGCCCCGCCGCTGTCGTTCATGCCGATCACCGGCGCGCCGACCTTCATCGCCATGTCCATGATCTTGCAGATCTTCTGCGCGTGGCGCTCCGAAAGCGAGCCGCCGAACACGGTGAAATCCTGGCTGAATACGAAGACGAGGCGGCCGTTGATCGTCCCCGATCCGGTGACGACACCGTCGCCGGGGACGATCTGGTCGGGCATGCCGAAATCGGTGCAATTGTGCTCGACGTACATGTCGAGCTCCTCGAAGCTGGCCTCGTCGAGCAGCACCTCGATCCGCTCGCGCGCGGTCAGCTTGCCCTTGGCATGCTGGGCGACGAACTCGTTTCTCACCCCCGCCGGCGCGGGCGGCGGCACGGCGGCGCTCCAGTTCCTCAATTGTCGATGACATTCTCTCTCCACCTGTCAGCCGAGCGCTTTAGACCCGGCGCAGCGGCGGCGCCACCCCCGGCGGCGGAGGACTTCCGTTGCCGAACGCGCGCGTTATTGTGGCGAGACCAGGGGGAGCGAGGATGGCAGAAACGGAAACTCGTGGATGGCTCGATCGGCGCTTCGATCTCTCGCAGCGCGGCACCGATGCGCGCACCGAAGTGCTGGCGGGCGTCACCACCTTCCTGACCATGGCCTATATCGTGCTCGTCAATCCGGCGATCCTCGGCCAGGCGGGGATGCCGGTGGCGGCGGTGGCGGCGGCGACCTGCCTCGCGGCGGGCTTCGCGAGCATCCTGATGGGGTTCGCCGCCAACACGCCGCTCGCGCTCGCGCCGGGCATGGGGCTCAACGCCTATTTCAGCTTCACCGTCGTGCAGACGCTGGGGGTGCCGTGGCAAGTGGCGCTCGGCTGCGTATTCGTCTCGGGCGTGGCGTTCCTGCTGCTGACCTTCGCCGGCGTCCGCCAGCTGATCATCGCCGCAATTCCCCGCCATCTGTTCGCGGCGGTAGCGGGCGGGATCGGGCTGTTCATCGGCTTCATCGGCCTGAAGAACGCCGGGATCGTGGTGAGCAGCCCCGCCACCTCGGTGACGCTCGGCGACTTGCACGCACCGGGCGCCTGGCTCGCGCTGATCGGGCTGGTGGTGATCGCGGCGCTTTCGGCGTGGAAGGTGCGCGGGGCGATCCTGATCGGCATCGTCGCCACCACGCTCGCCGGCTGGCTGCTCGGGCAAGTGACCTTCACGCCCCAGCCCTATGACCTCACCGCGATCTCGCAGACCGCGTTCCACCTCGATCTGCCGGGCGTGTTCGGGCTGGGCGGCAAGCATGGCCTCGGCTTGTTCGAGATCCTGTTCGTCTTCCTGTTCGTCGACCTGTTCGACAATATCGGCACGCTGGTGGGGGTCACCCGCCGTGCCGGGCTGATCGATGAACAGGGCCGCGTGCCGAGGCTCAACCGCATCCTCTTCGCCGATTCGATCGCGACGATCGTCGGCAGCTTGGCGGGTACCAGCACGGTGACGAGCTATGTCGAGAGCGCCGCGGGGGTGCAGGCAGGCGGCCGCACCGGCCTCACCGCGGTCGTCACCGGCGTGCTTTTCCTGCTCGCGATGTTCGTCGCGCCCTATGCGCAGCTGGTGCCGCTCGCCGCGACCGCGCCCGCGCTGATCCTGGTCGGCGGGCTGATGATGGCGCCTTTGGTCGACGTCGAATGGGACGATCCCGAAGTCGCGATCCCGGCCTTCCTGACCGTGGCGATGATCCCGCTGACCTTCTCGATCGCCAACGGCCTCGCCTTCGGAATCACCGCGCACGCCTTGCTCAAGCTGCTGCGCGGCAAGATCGGCAAGGGCGACTGGCTGCTGCTGGTGCTCGCCGCGCTGTTCGTCGCGCGCTTCGCCTGGCTGTCGGCGGGCTAGGCGTCAGCGTACGAGGATCCGGTCGGGCGGCGCCAGCTGGATCTCGTCGCAATTGTCGCCCGGTCCCGCGCGATCGACGACGAGGAAATCGCTCTCCGCCTCCAGCACGAGCAGGAAGTGGTGCCACGTTCCCTTGCGATAGTGCACGCCCTGATTCGCCGCCGCGTAGAACACCCGAACCTGCGAGACCTGGAAGTCCCCCGGCGGCGCCACCGCGACCAGATAGGGCCGTCCGCTCAGCGGCACGAAGCTCTGGCTGCCCAAGGGGTGGCGCTCGAAGACCTTGAGCACCGGCTCGGCAAGCGGCCGCGCGCGGAACAGGCTGATCACCCCCGCGCCATCCCCCACGTCCACCTCGGCCAGCCGGTCGTAGCGGACCGCATGGCCCCGGTTGATCTCGATCTTCACAGCCGCGTCGGACGCCTCGATCACGCTCCCGAACGGCACGAACGCCTCGGCGGTGAGCGGCTCGGGGGTGATTATGCGCATCCGTCCTCCTTCGCCCGGCGAATTCGCGGCTTGTGCGCCGGGAAGCTCCGTTTCATCAAGGAGGATTGATAGGATTTGGTCTTGGATCACGATAGCACCCCGCGCGACCTCATCGGCTACGGCCGCACGCCGCCGCACGCCGCCTGGCCCGGCGGCGCGCGCATCGCGGTGCAGTTCGTGCTCAACTACGAGGAAGGCGGCGAGAGAGCGTCCTGCACGGGGATCCGGGCGCCGAGACCTTCCTGTCGGACATGATCAATCCGCCGCCCGGTCGCTCGGTGCGCGGCACATGAGCATGGAGCAGATCTACGAATACGGGTCGCGCGCCGGCGTCTGGCGGCTGCTGCGGCTGTTCGAGCGCTACGATCGTGCCGCTCACCGTCTTCGGCGTCGCCATGGCGATGGAGCGCAATCCGGCCGTGGTCGAGGCCTTCCTCGAGGCCGGCCACGAGATCGCCTCGCACGGCTGGCGCTGGATCAACTACCAGGATGTCCCGAAACCGACGAGCGCGAGCACATGGCGCGCGCCATCGAGGTCCACACGCAGCTGACCGGCGAGCGGCCGCTCGGCTGGTACACCGGCCGCACCAGCCCCAACACGCGCCGGCTCGTCGGCCGAGGAGGGCGGCTTCCTCTACGACGCCGACGACTATTCGGACGATCTGCCGTTCTGGACGCAGCGTGGCCGGCAAGGCGCACCTGATCGTGCCCTATACGCTGGAGGCCAACGACATGCGTTTCTCCGGCGGCGGGCTGCACACCGGCGAGCAGTTCTTCACCTATCTGAAGCGACGCCTTCGACGTGCTCTACGCCGAGGGCGAGGAGCGGCCCGAAGATGATGTCGGTCGGGCCTGCACTGCCGGCTGGCCGGGCGGCCGGGCAAGATGGCGGGGCTGGAGCGGTTCCTGCGCTACGCGCTCGGGCCACAAGGACGTCTGGTTCTGCCGCCGCGTCGACATCGCCCGGCACTGGCGCGCAACGCATCCCCATGCAGCCTAGCGACCTCTCCCCCGCCGATGCTTTCCTCGCCCGGTTCGGCCCGGTCTACGAGGCTTCGCCCTGGGTCGCGGAGGCGGTCTGGCCGGCCGCGGAGGCGCGGCGGGCTCGACGATCCCGAGGCGCTCGCGCAGGCGATGCGCGCGGAGGTGGACGCCGCGCCGCGCGAGATGCGGCTCGCGCTGATCCGCGCACACCCTCAGCTTGCCGTCGCGCGCAGCATGGCGACGGCCTCGGTCGCGGAGCAGCGCGGCGCGGGGCTCGATCAATGCTCGCGCGAAGAGTTCGACGCCTTCCAGCGCCTCAACGCCGCCTACATCGCCCGCTTCGGCTTTCCCTTCATCGTCGCGGTGAAGGGTCTGACGCGCGGCGACATCCTCGCGGCCTTCGAGGCGCGGCTGGCCAACGACCCCGAGACCGAGTTCGCTACCGCCATCGCCCAGATCCACCGTATCGCGGGCTTCCGCCTCGCGGCACTGTTCGACCCGAGAGATGAGCCATGTTCGACGACCTGCGCCGCCGCTACGTGGACCTCGCCCAGCCCCGGCTTGGGTGCCGAGGTGGTCTATGCCACCGACGACTTCTTCGCCGACAAGGCGCGGCTGATCGAGCCCGCCGAGCCGGTGTTCATCCCCGGCAAGTACGACGACAACGGCAAGTGGATGGACGGCTGGGAAAGCCGCCGCAAGCGCGACGCCCGGCCACGACTGGTGCGTGGTCCGCCTGGGCGTGCCCGGCCTCGTCGCGGGCTTCGAGATCGACACGCGCCACTTCACCGGCAACTACCCGCCGGGCGCCGAGATCGAGGTCTGCCGAACGCGACGAGGCGGTCCCGGGCGAAGAGGCCGGCTGGACCGCGGTCACGCCGCGGCTGGCGCTGAAGGGCGACGACCGCGTCTACGTTCCCAGTCGAGCATCGCCGACCCGGTGACCCACGTGCGGCTGCACATCTTCCCCGACGGCGGCGTCGCGCGGCTGCGGGTCTGGGGCCGGGTGCTGCCAAGGACTGGTCGGCGGTCGACGCCGACGCACGCGCTCGACCTGCTGGCGATGGCGAACGGCGGCCGCGGCATCATCGCCAACGACGAGCACTACGGCTGCGTCGCGAACCTGACCGCGCCCGGCCGCGGCGTGAACATGGGCGACGGCTGGGAGACGCGGCGCCGGCGCGAGCCCGGCCACGACTGGGCGGTGCTGGAGCTTGGGTTCGACGGGCCGAATCGAGGAGGTCGCCGTCGACACCGCCCACTTCAAAGGCAACTACCCCGACCGCTGCTTCGATCCAGGCCGCGCCCGCCGCGACCGGCTCGCCCGAGGAGATCGCCGCGCAGTCGGAACGCTGGCCGGTGCTGCTGCCCGAGGTGAAGCTGCAGGCCGACCACGATCCACGTCTTCCGCGACGGCCTGGCCGATCTCGGCCCCGTGCGGTTCGTGCGCCTCAACATCTTTCCCGACGGCGGCGTGAGCCGGCTGCGGCTGATCGGGCGGCCGATCCCGGGAGACGCGGCATGAGCAGCCTCACCACTCATGTGCTCGACACGATGCACGGCAAGCCCGCGGCGGGGATCGGCGTGCGGCTGTGGCACGACGGCGCGCTGCTCTTCCAGGGCGAGACCAACGAGGACGGGCGCTGCCCCGGGCTGATCACCGACCAACCCTATCTCCCGGGCACCTACAAGCTCGAGTTCGGCGTCGCCGACTATTTTCGCGCGGCCGGCGTCGCGCTCCCCGATCCGCCGTTCCTCGACTGGGTGGCGATCGCGTTCGGCATCGCGGCGGGCGGCGGGCATTATCACGTGCCGCTGCTCGTCTCGCCCTACGGCTATTCGACTTACCGGGGCAGCTGAGGATGAGCTTCGACCTCACCGAATGGCTCAACCTCGCGATCCGCTGGCTGCACCTGACCGCGGGCATCGCCTGGATCGGCTCGTCCTTCTACTTCGTCTGGCTCGACAATCACCTCAAGCCCCCCGCGCAGGGCGATGCCTCGGGCGAGGTCTGGTCCGTCCACGGCGGCGGCTTCTACCACAAGCAGAAATACCAGGTCGCGCCGAGCGCGATGCCCGAGGATCTGCACTGGTTCAAATGGGAGGCCTATTTCACCTGGCTCAGCGGCTTCTCGCTGCTGGTGCTGATCTATTACGTCGGCGCGCAGAGCTTTCTGATCGATCCTGCCAAGGCCGATCTCAGCCCGGCTGCGGCGATCGTCATCGGCCTGGGCTCGCTCGCCGCGGGATGGGTCGGCTACGACCTGCTGTGCCGATCGACGCTCGGATCGAACAACCTCGCGCTCGGCATCTGCTGGTTCATGTGCCTGCTGCTCGCGGCCTATGCGCTGAACAGCGTGTTCAACGCGCGCGCAGCCTATCTCCACGTCGGGGCGATCATGGGCTCGGTGATGGTCGGCAACGTGTTCTTCGTGATCATCCCCAACCAGCGCAAGGTGGTCGCCGACCTGATCGCCGGGCGCACCCCCGATCCGGCGCTCGGCAAGGCGGCCAAGCAGCGCTCGCTCCACAACAACTACATGACGCTGCCGGTGCTGTTCATCATGATCAGCCACCACTATCCGATGACCTATGGCGCCGAGCGCCCGTGGCTGGTGCTCGCGCTGTTGGGGCTGACCGGGGTGGCCGTGCGCCACGTCTTCAACCTGCGCGGCCGTGGACAACCGACGGGGCGGACCATCGCTGCGGCCGTAGCGCTGGCGCTCACTAGTGTCACCTATGTCACGCTGGAGAAGGGCAGTGACGGGCGGGCCGCCCAACAGCTCACCTACGCCGACATCCAGCCGCTGCTGGCCACCCACTGCGCCGCCTGCCACAGCCCGCACCCGACCAACGCTGCCTTCGCCGTACCCCCGCTGGGGCTCACGCTCAACTCCTACGATCACGTCCGCGCCGCCGCGACGCGGATCAAGGCGATGGCGGTCGATTCCGAAGTGATGCCGCTCGGCAACGCCACCGGCATGACCAGGGTAGAGCGCGAGAAGCTCGGCGCCTGGATCGCGGCGGGGACACCGCGATGATCCGCTTCCTCCTCGACGGCGCGGTGATGGAGATCGAGGCCGCGGCGACCGACACCGTGCTCGACCTGCTCCGCTACCGCCTGCGCCGAACCGGCACCAAGGAAGGCTGCGCCGAAGGCGATTGCGGCGCCTGCACCGTGCTGCTGGGTGAGCTTGACGGTGACACCGTGCGCTGGCGCGCGGTCAACGCCTGCATCCTGTTCGCACCCATGCTCGACGGCAAGGCACTGGTGACGGTGGAGAGCCTCGGCGGCCGCCACCCGGTCCAGCGCGAGCTGGTCGAGCGGCACGGATCGCAGTGCGGCTTCTGCACGCCCGGCTTCGTGATGTCGCTGGTCGGCCGCAGCCTGGGCGCGGCGGGGACCGAGGACGTGCCGGTGGCGGACGTGCTCGCGGGAAACCTGTGCCGCTGCACCGGCTATGGCCCGATCCTCGCGGCGGGCAAATCGGTGCCGCCTTCCCCCGCCGACCACCGCGCGGTCGCCGAGGCGTTGCGCGCGATGGCGCCGGCCTATCCCAGCCCGCGCACTTCGGACGAGCTCGCCGACTTCCTGCTCGCGCATCCCGACGCGCGGATCGTCGCGGGGGCAACCGACGTTGGCTTGTGGGTGACCAAGCAGCACCGCGACCTCGGCACTGTCGTGTTCATCGGCGACGTGCCCGACCTCAAGACGATCGACGAAACCGTCGAGGGCCTGACGCTCGGCGCCGGCGTGCGCTATTCGGAGGCGCGCGCGGCGCTCACCCGCCTGCATCCCGATCTCGGCGAGCTGGTGCGGCGGATCGGCGGGGTGCAGGTGCGCAACGCCGGGACGATCGGCGGCAACATCGCCAACGGCTCGCCGATCGGGGACATGCCGCCCGCGCTGATCGCGCTCGGCGCCACCCTGACGCTGCGGCGCGGGAGTGACCGCCGCACGATCCCGCTCGAACGCTTCTTCATTGCCTACGGTAAGCAGGATCGCGCGCCGGACGAGTTCGTCGAGCGTATCCGCATCCCCCGCCCCGCGCCCGGCACTCTGGTACACATCGTCAAGCTCTCGAAACGGTTCGACAGCGACATTTCGGGCGTGTGCGGCGCTTTCGCGCTGCGGATCGAGGACGGGATCATCCGTGAGGCGCGCGTCGCGTTCGGCGGGATGGCGGGCATCCCGGCCCGAGCGCCGCAATGCGAGGCGGCGCTGACCGGCAACGCGTGGGCCGAGGAAACGATCGAGGCCGCCGCCGAAGCGCTTCGCCATGACTATACGCCGCTCGACGACTTGCGCGGATCGGCGGCCTATCGGGTGACGGTCGCGGGCAACCTGCTGCGCCGGCTCTGGGCCGAGCACATCGGCGAAGCGGTGTCGGTGCTCGCCGATGGCTGACACCGAGCTTCGCCTCGGCGCGGTCAGCCAGCCGCTGCCCCACGACAGCGCCGACCTCCACGTCGCGGGCGCCGCACTTTACGTCGACGATTTGCCGGAGCCGCCAGGCTTGCTCCACTGCGCCTTCGGGCTTGCGACGGACGGGCACGCGCGACTGCGCTCGCTCGACCTCGACGCGGTTCGCGCCGCGTCGGGCGTGGTCGCGGTGTTCACCGCCGCCGATATCCCCGGCAAGAACGACGTCAGCCCGATGGCGGGCGACGACAAGCTGCTGGCGGAGGACGAGATTCTCTATCCCGGCCAACCCATATTCCTCGTCGCTGCGACCAGCACCCTTGCCGCCCGCCGCGCCGCGCGGCTCGGCGCGGCGGTGACCGAACCACTCCCAGCTCTGGTGACGATCGCCGAGGCGGCGGCGGCAGGATCGAAGATCGAGGCGAGTCAGCGGATGGCGCGCGGCGATGCGGAGGCCGCGCTGGCCGCAGCACCCCACCGCCTCTCCGGCAGTCTCGAGATCGGCGGGCAGGAGCATTTCTATCTCGAGGGCCAGGCCGCGCTCGCGACCCCCGGGGAGCATGACCAGGTCCACGTCCTCAGCTCGACTCAGCATCCGAGCGAAGTCCAGCACCTGATCGCCAAATTGCTCGGCCGCAGCCATGCCGAGGTGACCGTCGAGGTCCGCCGGATGGGCGGTGCGTTCGGCGGCAAGGAGACTCAGGCCGCCGCCTTCGCCGCCGCCTGCGCGCTGGTCGTCGCCAAGACCGGCCGCGCCGCCAAGTTCCGCGCCGACCGCGACGACGACATGGCGATCACTGGCAAGCGCCACGATTTCTCGGCGGACTATGACGTCGGCTTCGATGCCGAGGGTCGCATCGAAGGCATTCGCTTCGAGTTCGCCTCGCGCTGCGGCGCCACCGCGGACCTCAGCCACGCGATCAACGACCGCGCAATGTTCCACGCCGACAATTGCTATTACCTCCCCGCGGTCGAGATCCTCAGCCACCGCCTCAAGACCCACACCGTCTCGAACACCGCCTTCCGCGGCTTCGGCGGGCCGCAAGGGATGATGGCGATCGAGCGGGTGATGGACGCGATTGCTGGGCATCTGGACCTCGATCCGCTGGGCGTACGCCAGGCGAACCTCTACGGCCCTGGCCGCGACGTGACGCCCTATCACATGACGGTCGAGGACAATGTCGCGCCCGAGATCATCGCCGAGCTGGCCGAGCGCACCGGCTACGCCGCGCGGTGCGAAGCGGTGACGTCGTTCAACGCATCGCACCGCGTGCTCAAGAGGGGGCTGGCGCTGACCCCGGCCAAGTTCGGCATCAGCTTCACCACCACCCACCTCAACCAGGCGGGCGCGCTAGTGCTCGTCTATGCCGACGGCTCGATCCATCTCAACCACGGCGGCACCGAGATGGGCCAGGGGCTGATGATCAAGGTGGCGCAGGTGGTCGCTGACGTGTTCGGGGTTCCAGTGGGCCAGGTGAAGGTCTCGTCGACCCGCACCGACAAGGTGCCCAACACCTCGGCAACCGCCGCGTCCTCCGGCGCCGATCTCAACGGCATGGCCGCACAGATTGCGGCGGAGAAGATCCAGAAGCGCCTCGACGCCTTTGCCGCCACCCAGCCGGGTTCCGAAGGCTGGAGCTTCGCTGAGCTGTGTCGCCGCGCGCATATGGGCCGCATCTCGCTGGCGGCGACGGGCTTCTACGCGACTCCCAAGATCGCCTATGACCGCGCCAATCACCGCGGCCGCCCGTTCCTCTATTTCGCCTATGGCGCAGCGCTGAGCGAAGTGGTGATCGACACGCTGACCGGTGAGCACAAGGTGGTGGCGGTCGATATCCTCCACGATGTCGGTCGCAGCCTCAATCCCGCAATCGACCTCGGCCAGATCGAGGGCGGCTTCATCCAGGGCATGGGCTGGCTGACCACCGAGGAGCTGGTGTTCGACGCGCGCGGGCGGCTGCTCACCCATGCGCCCTCGACCTACAAGATCCCGACCGCGGGCGACCGCCCCGCCCGCATGGAGATCACGCTGTGGGAGCACGGCCGCAACGTCGAAGCCACCGTCCACCGCTCGAAGGCGGTCGGCGAGCCGCCGCTGATGCTCGCGATCTCGGTCTTCTCGGCGCTGACACAAGCCGTCGCGGCGGCGGTGCCGGGCAAGGGCCTCCCCAGCCTCGACGCGCCCGCCACTCCCGAGCGCGTGCTGGCAGCGATCGAGGAACTGCGGGCCCGCGATGCGTGACTGGACGGTGCAGGCGCGCGCCGCGCTCGAGGCCCGACCCGCGGCGCTGGTGACGATCCTCGCGACCGAGGGATCGGCGCCACGTGGCCCCGGCGCTCGGATGCTCGTCACGTGCGAGGGGCTGAGCGGAACGATCGGCGGCGGCGCGCTCGAGCATCAGGCGACCGCCCAGGCCCGCGCGATCCTCGACCTGCCGCCCGGAAGCTGGCGCGTGCAGGATTATCCGCTGGGGCCGCTGCTCGGCCAATGCTGCGGCGGGCGCGTGCGGCTGCTGGTCGAGCGGCTGGCGGCGGTGCCGGAGGGGGACGGGCCGTTCGAAGTGACGTTGGGCGAGCCGCTTCGGCGGACCTCGCTGACCGGCAATCACCCGGGGACGATCGCAGCGAGAGGTCCGTTGCCCACCGCGGGCGAAACCCTCGTCGAACCCGAGCACGCCGATCGCCTCCCCGTGCTGATGTTCGGCGCCGGCCATGTCGGCCGCGCGATCTTCGCGCGCGCCGGCGGGCTGCCACTCCACATCGCATGGTTCGACACGCGCGCCGATGCCGCCGAAACCCCCGGCGTCGTGCTCGCGGACGAGGATGCCGCAGTCGCCTGCGCCGCCGCAGCGGAGGATGCGACCGCGGTCGTCATCCTCACCCACGATCACGCCTTCGACTATCAACTCACCGCCGCCGCGCTTGCCAGCCGAGCCCGTTTTGTCGGGCTGATCGGATCGCGTACCAAGCGCGCGCGTTTCCTCTCGCGCCTCGCCGCCGACGGGATCGACGCAACCCGCCTCGCCTGCCCGATCGGACTCCCCGGCATCGTCGGCAAGGAGCCCGAGGTGATCGCGATCGCCACGCTCGCACAACTCCTCGCGCTTCGGCCGGCGGCATGACCCGCCGAGCTTTCCGCGCCGAGCTGCTGAGCGTGCCGGAGCAGGTTCGCTACGAACCCGACGGGCTGCTGGTGGTCGAGGAAGGGCTGGTGCTCGCGCGCGGTCCCCATTCCGAGCTTGCGCCGCGTTTCGCCGATGTTCCGGTCGAGACGCTTCCCGGCCTGGTCGTGCCCGGATTCGTCGACGCGCATGTCCATTATCCGCAGGTCGAGCGGATCGCGTCGCACGGCGCGCAATTGCTCGAGTGGCTCGATCACCACATCTTCCCGGCCGAGCAGGCTTTCGCCGATCGCGCACATGCCGATGCGATCGCGGGCTTCTTTCTCGACGAATTGCTCCGCAACGGCACCACCAGCGCGCTGGTCTTCGCGACCGTCCACGAAGCCTCCGTCGACGCGCTGTTCGAGGCGGCGCTGGCACGCGACATGCGGATTGTGTCGGGCAAGGTGCTGATGGACTTGGGGCCTTCCGGGCTGCACGACACCGTCGCCGCTGGACGCGCCGCGAGCGAAGCGCTGATCGCGCGCTGGCGCGGCCGCGGAAGGCTCGGCTACGCGGTCACGCCGCGCTTCGCGCTCACGTCCTCGGACGACCAACTCGCGGATGCAGGAACGCTGCTCGCCGCGCACCCGAACGTGCTGCTCCACACCCACCTCGCCGAAAACCATGGCGAGATCGCCGCCGTCGCCGCGCGCTTCCCGCAGGCGCGCGACTATCTCGACGTGTACGATCGCTTCGGGCTGGTCGGCCCGCGGTCGGTGTTCGCGCATTGCGTGCACATGAGCGATCCGGCGATAGCGCGGATGGCGGAGGCGGGCGCGGGGATCGCCTTCTGCCCGAGCAGCAACCTGTTCCTCGGATCGGGGCTGTTCGATCTCGCGCAGGCCGATGCGCACAGCGTTCGCGTCGGCGTGGGCACCGATGTCGGCGCGGGGACCACCCTGTCGCTGCTCCATACCCTCGGCGAGGCGTACAAGGTCTGCCAGATGCGCGGGGCCAGCCTCGATCCGTTCCGCGCGCTCCACCTCGCGACCGCGGGCGGCGCGCGTCTCCTCGGCGTGGGCGATCGGATCGGCGCGCTCGAGCCCGGGCAGGAAGCCGATTTCGTCGTACTGGACTCGGGCGCCACCCCGCTGCTCGCGCGCCGCACCGCCGGCGCGACGCTCCACGACCGGCTGTTCGCGCTCCAGGTGCTGGGTGACGATCGCGCCATCGCCACCACTTATCTGCGCGGCCGCCGCGCCTATTCCCGAGCGCAGGGGATTTCCGGCTGATGCTCCGCCGCTTCCTCGCGGCCTTCGAACCCTTCATTCTCGCGCTGTTCGGCACAGTGATCGTCGCCTCGTTGCTGCCGCCGCGCGGAGCCTGGGTGGGCGCGTTCAACCTCGCGGCGGGCGCGGGCATCGTCCTGCTGTTCTTCCTCCAGGGTGCGCGGCTTTCGCGCGAGGCGATCCTCGCGGGCGCGAGCAACTGGCGGCTGCACGGCGCGGTGCTGGCGAGCACCTTCGTGCTGTTCCCATTGCTCGGGCTCGGCGTCGCGCGGCTGCCCTTCCTCTCGCCCGCGCTCGCGGCGGGGATGCTGTTCCTCACGCTCCTGCCCTCGACCGTCCAGTCCTCGATCGCGTTTACCTCGATCGCGCGCGGCAACGTCGCGGCGGCGGTGTGCAGCGCGTCCTTCTCGAACCTGATCGGGATCCTGCTGACGCCCGCGCTGGTGGCGCTGCTGATGGGAAAGATGGGCGGTACTGGCGGCGGCGTCTCGTTCGCCTCGGTCGAGACGATCCTGCTCCAGCTGCTGCTGCCCTTCTTCGCGGGGCATTTGCTGCGCCCATGGATCGGCGGGTTCGTGGCGCGGCACAAGCGGCTGTTGAGCATCACCGATCGCGGATCGATCCTGCTGGTCGTCTACACCGCCTTCGGCGCGGCGGTGGTCGAGGGACTGTGGCGCAAGGTGCCCGCGCTCGATCTCGCGCTGGTCACGGCCCTGTGTTCGGCGGTGCTCGGCGTGGTGCTGTTTGCGACCTGGCTCGCCGGCCGGGCGATGGGCTTCGCGCGCGCCGACGCGATCGTGCTGCTGTTCTGCGGATCGAAGAAGAGCCTCGCCTCGGGCGTGCCGATGGCGGGCGTACTGTTCCCGGCGTCCCAGGTCGGCGTAGTGATCCTTCCGTTGATGCTCTTCCATCAGATCCAGCTAATCGCCTGCGCGCTGATCGCGCGGCGTTATGCGGACGAGCCCGAATAAGGGTGTCGAGAGCGCCAACTCAACCCTGCCACCCCCCGCCGAGCGCGAGGAACAGTGTGACCGTGGCGTCGGAGAATTGCGCCTCCGCCTGGGCAAGCAGCGCCTCGGTCTGGGCGAGCGAGCGTTCCGAAATCCAGCACGATCTGGAAGCTCTCCGCGCCGGCGCCGTACCGCAGCCGGGCGATGCGGGCGGCCTCGGCGCCCTGATCCCGGGCGCGGCGGAGCAATTCGAGGCGGTTACCCGCGGCGCCGTAGTTGGTCAGCGCAGTCTCGGTGTCGCGCAGCGCTGCGAGCCAAGTGCCATCGAACTGGGCGAGCGCGGCGTCGGCGGCCGCCCCGGCCTCGGCGATGCGGGCGTGCGCGACGCTGGTGTTGGGGAAGGTGAAGGAAATCAGCGGCCCCACGCTGAACCGGAATCCCGAGCTCGAGAACAGGCCCGACGGCGACGTCGCGGTCGAGCCGACCGAGCCGCCGAGGCTGACGCTCGGGTACAAGTCCGCAGTGGCGACGCCGACCCGCGCCGTCGCAGCGGCGAGGCGACGCTCGGCGGCGCGCACGTCGGGTCGGCGCGCAAGCAGCGTCGCGCCGTTGCCGACAGGGATCGGCGACGAGACGCGCGGCGGCGTCTCGCAGGCAGCGACGTCGGTCGGGAATTCGGCGGGCGGCTTGCCGGTGAGCACCGCCAGCCGGAACAGCGCCGCCTTGCGCGCCGCTTCGAAGCCGGGAACGTCGGCGCGGGTCTGCTCGAGCAGCGCCTCCGCCCGGCTGGTGTCGAGGCCGGTCCCGCGGCCGCCCGCCTCGAGCCTGCGGGTCAGGTCGAACGTCCCTTCCTCCACGCGCAGACTGTCGCGCGCGACGGCGAGCTCGCTACCGGCGGCGCAGGCGTCCGAATAGGCGCGGATCGTCTCGGCGACGACGGTGATGCGCGCAAGATCGTACGTCGCCTGCGCTGCGCCGAGGTCTGCTCGCCCGGCTTCGATCGTCCGCGCGATGCGGCCGAACAGATCGACCTGGTAGCTGACGTCGAGCCCGGCATCGTAGCTCGCGCCTTCGGGGCCGGGGCCGTTCAGGCCGAGCGCGGATCCCGACTGGCGCCCATAGCCGGCGCTCGCGCCGAGGCTGGTGGTCGGCAGCCGCGCCGCGCGAGCTTCCTGCAATGCCGCGCGCGCCTGGCGGAGATTGGCGGCCGCGACGCGCAGATCGGTGTTGGCGGCGAGCGCCTCGCCGACCAGCCGGTCGACCGCGGGCGCGTCGAATAGATGCCACCATTCGGCCGGCGGCTCATCGGGAACGAAGCCAGGCGCGGCGGCGCTTACGAATGGCGCTTGCGCGGGAGCCTTGGGCGCGGGCGACACATAGTGCGGGCCTACCATGCAGCCCGACAGCACCAGCGCGGCGGCGGTGACGAGACTCCGTTTCATGCCGCCTCTCCTGCCGGCTCGGGCGCCTCGTGCTTCCGCCGCAGCCCGCCCAGCTTTCGCATCAGCACGTAGAAGATCGGCGTGAAGATCAACCCGAAGCCGGTCACGCCGAGCATGCCGAAGCCCACCGCGGTGCCGAGCGACTGGCGCATCTCCTGCCCCGGGCCGCTGGCGATCGCGAGCGGGATCACGCCGAAGATGAAGGCGAAGCTGGTCATCAGGATCGGGCGCAGCCGCGAGCGCGCGGCGTGCACCGCGGCGGCGAAGCGGTCCATGCCCTGCTCCTCGCCCTGCTTGGCGAACTCGACGATCAGGATCGCGTTCTTCGCCGCGAGCGCGATCAGCACAACGAGGCCGACCTGAGTGAGGATATTGTTGTCCATGCCGCGCAGATTGACCCCGAGCAGCGCCGCGAGGATGCACATCGGCACGATCAGAATCACCGCAAGCGGCAGCGTCAGCGCCTCGTACTGCGCCGCGAGCACGAGGAAGACGAACACCACCGCGAGGACGAAGATCAGCGCCGAGCTGCTCCCCGCCGCCTTCTGCTGATACGCGAGGCCGGTCCATTCGAAGCTGTAACCCGGCGGCAGCGTCTTCGCCGCGAGCTTCTCCATCGCCGCCAGCGCATCGCCCGAGGAGACGCCGGGCGCGGCGGCGCCCTGGAGCTCGACCGCGGGCAGCAGATTGTAGCGCACCACCCGCGCCGCGCCCAAATCGTGGCTGAACGTCGCGACCGACGAGATCGGCACCATCCGCCCGCTACTCGATCGCACCTGCAGCCGGCCGATGTCGGTCAGCGCGTCTCGCGCCGAGGGTTCGGCCTGCGCGGTGACGCGGAAGGTGCGGCCGAGCAGGTTGAAGTCGTTGACATAGGTCGAGCCGATATAGGTGCCGATCGCGCTGAACACCTGCGCGGGATCGACCCCGAGCAGCTGCGCCTTGTCGCGATCGACGTCGGCGCGGATCCGAGGCGTGCCGGTGTTGAACAGCGAGAAGACCTGAGTGACCCGATGCTCCTGCATCGCCGCGCCCATCATCGCGCCGGTGACGCCTTCGAGCCCGCGATAGCCGGCGTTGGCGCCGCTGTCCTCGATCTCCATCACGAAGCCGCTGCCGTTGCCGAGGCCCTGCACCGCCGGCGGCGAGACCATGAAGATGCTGGCGCCGTCGATCGCGCCGCCCAGTTCGCCGGTCAGCTTGCCCGCGAGCGCCGCTGCGGTCTGGTCGGGCCCGCGCTTGGACCAGTCCTTGAGCTTGATGAACATCACGCCGGCGTTCGACGCCTGCGAGAAGCTGGCGCCGTCGAGCCCCGCGAAGGCCGCGCCGTCGACCACGCCGTCGGTCTTGCTCGCGATCGCATAAGCCTTGTCGACCACCGCGCTGGTCCGGTCGAGCGAGGCGCCGGGAGGAAGCTGGACGATGCCGATCAGGAAGCCCTGGTCCTGCTCCGGGATGAAGCCGGTCGGCGTCGCGGTCAGCCGCCAGCCGGTCAGCGCGAGGAGCCCGGCATAGACGATCATCATGATCAGTCCCGTGCGCACCAACCGTCCGGTGAGCCGGCCGTAGCGGTCCGAGAGCCAGTCGAAGCCCTGGTTGAACTTCGCCGCGCCGATCCGGGCGGGTCTGAGCCAGCGAGGGCCCTCGTCGACATGGTTCTCGCGGTGCGGCTTGAGCAGCAGCGCGGCGAGCGCGGGCGAGAGCGTCAGCGAGATCAGCAGCGAGATCGCCGCCGCCGCCGCGATCGTCACCGCGAACTGGCGGTAGAAGATGCCCGGGATGCCCGAGACCAGCGCGGTCGGCACGAACACCGAGATCAGCACCAGCCCGATCGCGACCAGCGCGCCCGAGACCTCCTTCATCGTCCGGTGCGCCGCCTCGCGCGGCACCATGCCTTCGCGAACATGCCGCTCGACCGCCTCGACCACCACGATCGCGTCGTCGACGACGATGCCGACGGCAAGCACCAGCGCGAACAGCGACAGCGAATTGATCGAGAAGCCGAGCGCGAGCTGCACCGCGAAGGTGCCGATCAGCGCGATCGGGATCGCGACGATCGGGATCACCGCCGCGCGCCAGGTCTGGAGGAACACCAGCACGACGAGCACTACCAGCGCCACCGCTTCGAACAACGTGTCTCGCACCGCCGTGACCGAGGCCGAGACGTATTCGGTGGGGTTATAGGGGATCGAATAGTGGAGGCCCTTGGGGAAATCCTTCGCGAGCACGTCCATCTGGTCGAGCACGCGCTTCGCCG
Source organism: uncultured Alphaproteobacteria bacterium (assembly GCA_963799985.1). Classification (GTDB taxonomy): domain Bacteria; phylum Pseudomonadota; class Alphaproteobacteria; order Sphingomonadales; family Sphingomonadaceae; genus Sphingomonas. The sequence goes on from CAWCZC010000001.1 coordinate 311,619, forward strand.
CCGACAGCGCGTTGGCGCCCGGCTGCGGGATCACCGCGAGCGCGATGCCTCGCGCGCCGCCGAACGAGCCGCGCATCTCGTAGGCCTCGCTACCGAGCTCGACGCGGGCGACGTCGCCGAGCCGGGTGATCGAGCCGCTGGCGGTATCGGTCTTGAGCGTGACGTTGGCGAACTGCGCGGCGGTGGAGAGCCGGCCCTGGACGTCGACCGGCACCTCGAACGACGGATTGGCGGCTCCTCCGGGCGCCTGGCCGAGCGCACCGCCGGCGACCTGGACGTTTTGCGCGCGCAACGCCGCGATGATCTCGTCCGCGGTGAGGTTGCGCGCCGCCGCCTTGTCGGGGTCGATCCAGACGCGCATCGAATAATTGCCGCCGCCGAACACCAGCACGTCGCCCACGCCCTCGAGGCGGAGCAGCCGGTCGCGGACGACGGTGTTGGCGTAGTTGCCGATATAGTCGGTATCGAGGCTGCCGTCGGGCGAGGTCAGCGCGACGATCATCAGGAAGCCGGTCGCCTGCTTGTTGACCGTGACGCCGACCTGGCGGACCTGGTCGGGCAAGCGCGGCACGGCAAGGTTGACTCGGTTCTGGACGAGCACCTGCGCGGCGTCGAGGTTGGTGCCCGGCGCGAAGGTGACGGTGACCTGCGCCGCGCCTTGGCTCGACGACGAGCTCATGTAGAGCATGCCTTCGACGCCGTTGATCGCCTGTTCGAGTGGCTGGGCGACGGTCTGGGCGATACTTTCGGGCGAAGCGCCGGCATAGCTCGCCTGCACGACGATCGTCGGCGGCGCGATCTCCGGATATTGCGACAGCGGCAGCAGCGGATAGGCGAAGGCGCCGATCAGCGTGATGAACACCGCGATCACGCCCGCGAAGATCGGGCGCTCGATGAAGAAGCTCGAGATGCGCACCGCGGAGCCTCAGCGGCCGGTGGGGAGCGAGGCGGCGGCGGGGGGCTCGATCGGCGGGGCCGATCCGGCGCCGGCGCCGGGCGCGATTCGGCCCGGTTGCGGCGTGACCTTCTGGCCCGGGCGCGCGCGCTGGGCGCCGCCGATGACCACCCGGTCGTCGCGCGAAATGCCGCTCAGGATCACGCGCAGGTCGCCGCGCAGCGCGCCGGTCTGCACCGGATGCGCGATCATGGTACCGCTCTTGTCGACGACATAGACGATCTGGCGCGCGGCATCAGCCATCACCGCGGTGTCGGGCACCAGCATCGCTGGATAGGGCCGCGACGCGCCCAGGCTCAGGTTGCCGAACATGCCGGGCTTCAGGAACCCGCCGGGGTTCGGCACGGTCGCGCGCGCGCGGATCGTGCCCGCGCCAGCATCGAGCGCGTTGTCGACGAAATCGAGCGTGCCGGCGTGCGAATAGTCGGTCTCGTCGCTCAGCTTGAGCCGAACCGGCGCGCCGGCGCGCAAGCCGGTGTCCTGGCGCTGGTATTTGAGCAGCAGTGCTTCCGAGCCCTGGAAGGTGAAATAGAGCGGGTCGACCGAGACGAGCGTGGTCAGCACGGTCTGGTCGGCGGTCACCGAATTGCCCGGATCGACCTTGCGCGCCGAGATTCGCCCGTTGATCGGCGCATAGACTCGGGTGAAGTCGAGATCGAGCCGGCGCGCGCGGAGATTGGCGTTGCCCGCGGCGACCTGCGCCGCGCCCGAGCGGACCGCAGCCTGGCGCAATTCGACCTCTTCCTGGCTGGCGGCGCGCTGCGCGGCGAGCGTCTGCGAGCGGGCGAGTTCGGTCTGGGCATTGGCGAGCGTGGCCTGCGCTTGCGCGAGCTGGGCCACCGCCTGCGCGACCGCCGCCTGCGCCTGGCGCGGATCGATCTTGAATAGCAGTTGCCCGCGGCGGACGAACTGCCCATCGCGGAAGAAGACGTTCTCAAGATAGCCCGAGGCGCGCGGCCGCACGTCGACGGTCTGGACCGCCTCAAACCGACCGACGAACTCGTCCTGGTCGACCACGTCCTCGATCAGCGGCGTCGCCACCGTCACTGGCGGCGCACCCTGGCCCGGAGGTCCCAAGTCGGCCTTGCCGCCGCAGCCGCCGAGCGGAAGCGCGATCAGGAGAGCCGGGATAAGCAGCGGAATCTTCTTGGAAAACATGCGCGTATTCCTGGTCCGGTGCCCGACCGACCATCCTCTCCAGGGCCGCCACTCTTGCCGCAGCTCCTGTCGCCCGCGTCGCTATGCGTCCGCCGGGCGTTTGTCAACGACTGTGGACTTTCATGTCCACAATCGTTGACTGGGTTGGTCCGAGTGGTAGGGATGGCGCGATGATCCCGCCGATCCAGGAGGCGCCGCGCCTGCGCAATGCGGCGGCGACGCGCCAGGCAATTCTCGCCTCCGCCCGCCGGCATTTCGCGCGCGACAGCTACGAGAATGTCGGACTGCGCGAGATCGCCGGCGATGCCGGAATCGATCCGGCGCTGATCGGGCGCTATTTCGGCGGCAAGGAGCAGCTGTTCGCTGCGGCGGTACGCAACGACGATCGTGACGTGCTGCAGGGCATCCCGCGCGAACAGCTCCCCGAGCATCTGGCCGGGCTGCTGATGGACGAGAGCCGGCAGGATTGCGGCGCCACCGCCGCGAAGGTCGACAAGCTTCTGGTCCTGCTCCGTTCGGCTTCCTCGCCGCGCGCTTCGCAGATCATCCGCGAGGCGATGAGCGAGGATATCCTCGAGCCGATCATCGGCTCGGTCGGCGGCGCGCATGCCGAGGCCCGGGCGAGCCTGTGCCTGGCGGTTTTGATGGGCGTGGGCATCCTGCGCTCGGCGATGGCGCTCGAATTCGCTGTGCGCGATCGACACGGATCTGTTGCGCCAGCGCTTGACCGCCTTGTTTTCCGCAGCGCTTGCGGACAGTCCGCCGGAATAGGAGGGCCCTCCGCCGCGGCTTGCGCCCATTTTCCGTTTGGGCTTGATGGCTCGCGTGAGGACGATATGAGAGAAGCGAGGTTTCGGAGCCTTGAAAGAGACGACCCTGTGAGGGTGCGTCCAAGGCTTTGAAATTGCGGGTGTAGCTCAATGGCAGAGCAGAAGCTTCCCAAGCTTACGACGAGGGTTCGATTCCCTTCACCCGCTCCAGCCACCGCCAAGATTTAGCGGAACGAAATCGCGAAATGCGGCGGCTCGGCCGGCTCGGCCGTAGCCGCGACCGACGACGCGGCTTTGCCGCGGCGCCGTTCCGAGCCTGGCCCACACTCGCCCGTTGACCTCCTCCCCGCGCCCGCTAGCTTTACGCCCGTTCAACAAGGAGATCGGGCATGGCGCGGCGAGTGATGGCGGCTTTTCTGGCGGGCGCGCTCGCGCTTCCACTCGCGGCGCATGCGCAGGCGCCGGGCCCCAATCCGCAGGCCGAGGCGCAGGCGCTCGACCTACTCAAGCGCGGCATCGCCTTCCGCACCGTCACGGGGGCCGAGAACCAGACGTTCCAGTACGCGACCTACCTCAAGTCGGTGCTCGTCGCCGGCGGCTTCGACGACGCCGACGTCACGGTCACCAAGCTCGGCGACACGGCCTATATAGTCGCGCGCTACCGCGGCACCGGCAAAGCCAGAAACGGCGCCAAGCCGATCTACATCTCGGGCCACATGGACGTAGTCGAGGCCAAGCCGGCCGATTGGGTGCGCGATCCGTTCACCCCGGTGATCGAGAACGGCTACATCTACGGCCGCGGCGCGACCGATATGAAGTACGACCTGTCGACGATGATCGCGACCTTGCTCCAGCTCAGGCGCGAGGGCTTCAAGCCCGGCCGTGACATCCTCCTCCTCGCCTCGGGCGACGAGGAGACCTTCATGAAAACCACCAAGGCGCTCGCCGATCAGTATCACGACGGCGAAATCCTGCTCAACATCGACGGCGGCGGCGGAGAGATGGGCGAGGACGGCAAGCCGGTGATCTTCGGCGTGCAGGGCGCCGAGAAGACCTATGCCGATTTCGAGCTGACCTTCACCAATCCCGGCGGCCATTCGAGTGCGCCGCGCCCCGTCAACGCGATCTACCAGCTTGCCCACGCGCTCGCGAAGATCGGCGACTATCAGTTCCCGGCGATGCAGAATGACATCACCAAGGCCTCGCTCGCCGCCGCCGCCGCTGGTGCGCCGCCCGAGCTCGCCGCCGCGATTCGCGCCTTCCTCGCCAACCCCGAGGACAAGGCCGCGCTCGCGGTGCTCCGCGCCGATCCGGGCTATGTCGGCCAGACCGGTACGACCTGCGTCGCGACGATGCTGAGCGGCGGCCACGCCCCCAATGCCCTGCCCCAGCGCGCCACCGCCAACGTCAATTGCCGCATCTTCCCGGGCACTCCGGTCGCGGCCGTGCAGGAGACGCTCAAGCAAGTGGTCGGCGATCCCGCGCTGACGATCGCGACGATCGACAGCGGCTCGATCGAAAGCCCCGCCTCGCCGGTCACACCGGAGATCATGGCGCCGGTGACCAAGCTGATCCACGCGCGCTATCCCGATGTGCCGGTGGTGCCGGTGATGGCCGCGGGCGCAAGCGACAGCATGTATTTCCGAGCGAAGGGGGTGCCGAGCTATGGCATCAGCCCGATCTTCATGAAGGATTCGGACGAATTCTCGCACGGACTCAACGAGCGCACGCCGCTCAGCGAAATCGCGCCGTCGATCGTCTATTACAAGGCGCTGCTGGCGGCGCTCTCGAAGTAACTGCGGGCAGCTTGATCGTGCTATCGACGGGCGCGATGCCTGACCCCATGCCGATACGTCCCGAGCCCGCGAAGGCGCTGAGCGCCCGGCAGGAGTGCGAGGTCTTGCGGAGCGCGGTCGAACGGAGCCCGCGGTCCGCGCCGCTGCGCCTTCGCCTCGCGAAGCTGCTCAACGAACTCGACGCCTTCGACGAGACGATCGCGCTGCTGACAGCCCCGGAGCCCGGCGCGCTCGGCTATCCGGAACTGATGGCGCTGGCGGCGGCCTGGTTCGCGCGTGAGACGGCGATCGATTCGGAGCGTGCTCTCGACGCCACCGCGCGTGCGTTGGCGCTGACGACGAACGACGCGGAACGCGCGGCCGCGCTCGCCGAGCACGCCAAGGCCTTGCGCCGCGTCGGAAAGCCGGACGAAGCCTGCGACGAGCTGATGCGGGCGCTGCAGCTCGACCCGCACAGCCGGAGCGCCTGCAAGCGCCTCGCCGTGCACCTGCTCCGCGCGGGGGACGCCGCGGCCGTCCTGGCGATGACCGATCGGCTCGCGGCGCAAGGGGTCAGCCATGCCCGGCTGCTCGCATCCCGGACGATGGCCCTTGCCCGGCTCGGCGAGGTCGAAGCCGCGCGCGCGACGGTCAACCTGGCCGAATTCGGCTACCATCAGCCGCTGTCCCCGCCGGAGGGCTGGGAGAGCCGCGAGCGCTTCAACGCCGCGCTCGCCCAAGAGCTGATGGCGCATCCCGGAATGCGTTACGAGCGCTACGGCACCGCATCCCAGAAAACCTGGCGCATCAATTCGCCGGCGGCAGGCGATGCGCCGCTCGCCCGAGCGCTGCTCGAACGGATCGTGGAAGCGGCGGAAACGCATATCGCCCCGCTTTCCGACCGGGAACATCCCTGGCTCGCCGCGCGTCCGCGGCAGGGAATCCTGCGCAGCTGGTGCGTGATCACCGAGGGCGACGGCTTCGAGGGATGGCACACGCACCCCTACGGCTGGATGTCGGGCGGCTATTACGCCCAGGTACCGGACGCGGTGGCTGGGGGCACGGACGGCGCGGGGTGCCTCGCGTTCGGCTTGCCCGGCGGGCTCATCGGCGAAGCCGCCGCGCAGGCGTTCGGCGTGGATCTGGTGCGCCCGCGCGCGGGTTCGCTGACCCTCTTCCCGTCGCACGCCTATCACCGCACGTTTCCGCACGGCGAAACCGGGCGGCGCATCTGCGTCGCCTTCGATATCCTGCCTCAATAAGCGTTACGCGAGGCGCCGGCGCAGGCCTGCAAACTTGCGGCGCGCCCAGCGGATGGTCCCGTCGACGATCGTTTCCACTTGCGCCGCGAACGCCAGCAGCGGCCGGATCGCCGCCGGCCAGCCCCGCCCGACGATCAGGTCCAGCACCATGCGTTCGCGGCGATAGGCGGGGATCCACTCGCGCACGCCGACGAAATGGACGATCTCGGGCTCGACGACCCTTCCGCGGCGGACGAAGGCGCAATGCCCGCGCAGCAGATCGAGATCGATGGCGAAGGCGGGCTCCTCGGGGGCGACCATGATCACCCTGTCGGTCTTGTCGGTCGCGCGTAGCCCCAGCGATGCCATCGCCAGGCTGATCAGCAGCTCGTCGTTGTACTTGCCCCGGGGTCTGCTCAGCCCGAGCGTATGATAGTTCTCCGAGAACCCTTTCGCGCGTTCGAAGACTTCGCGCGCGATCGGCGACTTGCGGAAATAATAGAGCCCGCCGTTGAACGACGGATAGCTCTCGGCATCCACCACGGTCCGGTAGAAGTCGGTTCCATCGGCCCAATGATAGTCGGGCAGGTTGGCGCCGTAGACGGTGAAATCCTGCCCCGCGAAATAGTCGAACACGGGCAGCATCGAGCGCACGCACAGGCAATCGGTGTCGAGCGCCAGCGTCGTGTCGAACGGCGAGATGTCGAACAGCTCGAGCTTGCAGGCCACGCCGGGCCAGCGGCCGAACTGCCACGGGATCACGACATCGAACAGGCCATCGAACGCCGCCGCGTCGAGATCGGTCGCCACCGCGATCGGCACGCCAGAGGTCCGGTAGCGAATCGAGCGCGCCAGCCATTTCGCTTGCCGGATGTATTTCGGCCGGCTGTGCGCCAGCATCAGGATGCCCGTCTCAGCCATCGATCCGCCAATGGGACGGCAGGCCTGCGACCTTGTCGTCGAGCCGCGCATAGGATTGCCGGACTCGCGCCACGATCGCTGGATCGAGATCGTCGAACCCGCGCGACCGTTGCGGCGGCAACGGCACGGAGAAGCCCAGGAACGCGTCGAGCATAGGCCGAACGGTCCAGAGCGCGTCGTAATGGATCGCCAGCAGCGGCACGTCCGTCACCGCACGCCACGCGTCGAGCTGTTCCTCCAACCGCAGGATGTCGCGATCGGGCAGCTCCTCGAAAGCGCCCGAGGCGTGCATGTTCCGCAGATGGCGGTCACGCCATCCCTCGCCGTCGGTCTGCACCTTGCGCAGGACCGACAGGACGGTGTCCGAGGGCCTGCCGAACGAATAGACCACCTTCAGCGGCGCGCTTCGGTCCAGTGCATCGGGGAAGTCATGCGTCTTGCTGACGCTGCCCGGGCGGATCGGACCCTGGTCGAGATGCCAGTTGACCGAGCTGATCAGCGCGAAATCGGGCTGCTCGAAGGATCCGAGGATCGATCGCGCGCGGCCTTCGACGATGCAGCGGTGGAGCATCGTCGACCCAACCCGGCCGATGCTCGCGCACACGATCGTCGGCGAGCGTGGGGGGTCGGCCAGCGCCGCGGCGATTCGGCGCGCGCGGGCCTCGCGGCGCAATCGCCCCACCGCTCGTCCGATCAGGCTCACGCCGTCCGCTGCCCGATGATGCTCAACGCTCGATTTCCTTCAGATAGCGGCGGCCGCCATTATTGGCCGCCGCGATCCTTTGTCCAGTGTGCGCCCGCCGGTGGGCTCAGCTTCGCACACGCCACCAGGTCAGGAACTCGGCGGTGATCGCGGTCAATTGCACTTCGGTCGCGTCGACATGGTCCCTCGGTCCTTGCTCGGCAAACCGGACGAGCGACTGGTCCAGCCAGTCGAGATCCAGCCATTCGTCGACCCCAGCACTGCGAAAGGCGGATATGCGGCCGCGCGCTTGCGGCGCCTGCCGCTGGAGCCGGACGAGGTGGTCGGGCGAGGCGGGCATGCCCGAAGTCCGCAGCCGGACCGAATTGGGCAGACGCCCCGCGAGCATATGCCGCGCCGGCGCGCGATTCAGTCCCTCGTGGACCAGGAACCTCGCGGGGAATCCCGCGAACAGCCGGAGCAGCCGCAGGTCGCGATAGGGAATCTCCATCCGGATCGCGCCCGGATAGAATTCGTTCGGCTGCACCAGCATCTTTTCCGCGCCAGGCAGATAGCCCCATTGGTCGTTCGGCCGGCGGCTGTCGGTCGTGGGCGTGGTCCGCACCGCCAGTCCGGCGCGTACCACCTCGGGCAAATTAGCGAGGCGGTGGGGCGCGAAGCGCACGTGGAACGGGCTGAGCGGCGGGCGCGATTCGGGCGGCCGCAAGCTGCGACGGAGGCGACGCGCAGCCTCGCGCAGGTGGTGCTCGATCGTCGTCAACGGCGTGACCCCGGTCATCGTCATCTCGCCGTATCCGCCGTCGAACAGCACGGTCGCGCCGAGCTTGCGGGCCTCGACCTGGAAAGTTTCGGTCAGGCAGTGGCGGTTCGAGAGCGGCGGACGGCTGGCGCCGCCTAGGATCGCGTCGGGGGGCCGATAGATGTCGGCGTCCTCCGGCGGCGCGACGTGCTGGGATTTCAGACCTAGCCGGTCGGCCACCGCGTCGGCGAATCGCGCTTCGTCGGCCAGCCCGCTGCCGGGCGGCGCGACGGAGGTGAACAGCAGCAGGTCCTGGTCCGATCCGCGCTCCTCGGCTGCGAGCCAGACGAGCGTCGACGAATCGAGGCCGCCGCTCAGCAGCGCGGCCGGCACCGCGGTCCGCGCCAGCCGGCTGCGCATGATGCGGCGCATCAGGTCTTCGGCTTCGGCGACGGCATCCTCGAACGATCCCGTCCGTCGCGGCTGCGGGATGAAGACCTGCGCGGTCTCCTTGCGGAATTCGCCGGCGGCGATCGTCACGCTGCCGCCAGGCTCGAGCTGGCGCACCTGGGCAAGCATCGTGCGATCGCCCATGTGCGCGCGAAGGTCCATTCGCCCCATCGCGAACAGCAACCCGGCTTCGTCGATCGCGGTCCCGATCCAGGGAATGCGGCTCAGCCGGAACAGGTCGGACGCCGCCGCGACCCGCGCGCCCGAGATCGCGAACAGCAATCGATCGCGCCGCGCCGCCGATATCATCAGCGTCAGCCGGCCCGAACGATCCCAGTGCAGCAGCGACCATTCGCCGATCATCACGCCGGGCGTCTCGCCGCCGAACTTGCGCAGCGCTGCCCGCGCCAGCAGCGCATGCGACGTTGTCCGGGCCAGGTCCAGGCGCGCCGCGAGCTCCTCCGGTTCCTCGAGGTCGCCCAGCAGGATCGTCAGCGCGTCGCCGTCTTCTGCGCGGTGCACGGCCCCCGGCGCGTGCGCGTCGATCGCCACCGCATGCGCTGTTTCCGGCGCCTCCGGGAAATCCAGTCCAAGCGCCTCGGCGTCGCGCGGATCGACGGGACCTCCGTCGAGCCGGAAGAGGCCATAGAGTCCGCTCTTCAGGATCATCGCGGGCCCCCGGCACAGCCTGCCGGAGCAACCCGGCGACTCGCTCGATTGACGCTTCGAACCCGCAAGCTAAGGAATGTCCGATGTCCGGCACGGCTCCGCTTCTTCCGCATCGCGAGATCAGGGAAGCGCTCGCGCGCGACAAATATCTGCGAAACGAGGTGCGGATCGCCGATCCCGACGTGACGGGCTACACTTGGCTCGTCGCGTCGCCCCAGGGCGTTTTCGCGGTCTCGAAGGAGGCTGCTAAGACGGTGATCTTCGGCCGGTTCTTCGGAATCTGTCGTCACGAGAGCTCGCTTTACCTGTTCGAGACCTGCGGATCTCGCGGCGGCACCGATCAGATGGGGCGGATCGTCCGGCTCAGGCTCAGCGACGGACGGCTGGCCAGGCCGGAGGTACTCGCCACCGGGCTTGACGACAATTGTCACCAGCTGGCCGTCATCGATGGGTACCTCTGCGTCGTCGATACGGCCAATCAGGCGATTCTGCGATACGCGCTGGACGGCCGGCCGGTCGACGTCAAGCGCCCCTTCCCGCCCGCGCGTCCCGACGATCGCAGCGGCGCCTATCTTCACCTCAACGCGATCGCGAAGGTCGGCGATCGAATCGGTCTCATGCTCCACAACGGCCGCGCGCTGCCCGAGAAGATGAGCGAGCTGGCGTGGCTGGATGGCGACTGGAGCGTCCTCGAACGGCTGTCGCTGCCCGGATACAGCTGTCACGACATCGTCGAGGACGAGCGCGGCGTGCTCTGGCACTCGGCCTCCATGTCCGGCGAGATCATGTCTTCGCAAGGGGCGCGCGCGCTCATCACCGGCGAGATGATGACTCGCGGCATCTCGATCACGCCCGATGCGGTGATCGTGGGAATGTCCACCTTCGGCCCAAGGCATGTCCGCGACAAATTGCGCGGCGCAGTCGTCATTCTCGACCGCAACCTCAACCGGCTGACGGAAATCACGCTTATCGGCGCGCCGACGGATATCATCGCGCTCTAGCCAGAGGCATCGGGACGATCGGCCCGATGCCTTGGGCCCGTATCAGCGGATCAGGAGTGCTGTGAATCCGGGCAGGGATTGCCGCCCGCGTCAGCCCCCAGATGGGGAGCAACTGCGGTCTCGCGCACATCGAGTTCGCGAATTTCCGGTTCCACCCAACTCTGCTTGCCGTTGAGTTCTTGATTCTGTGCGTTCACAATTCATCCTCCCGGTGACGCTTGTGTTGTAGCGCCCTTGGAACGGATTTGCAATCAAACGAACGCAGCAATCGGGGTTTGTTCCCGTTAACCTGTACCAACATAGGAACTCGGACGAAATTCATTCGATTCGACGCCCGCGAGGAGACGTCGCAGCCGCATGCGTTCGGAAGCCAGATTGGCGCGTGGCGTCTTAGCGCCTATGCTCCTCGAATTCCTTGGTGGAGATACGCGGTGATCGCGGGTCCGGTGATCGTCTTTGACGGAAAGTGCATGCTGTGCTCGGCAAGCGCGGAGTTCGTCTTGAAGCACGATCGCCGGAAAGTCTTTCGACTTACCACCGCGCAAAGCGATTACGGGCGCGCCGCCTACCTGGATCATGGTCTGGATCCGGATGCGATGGCGACGATGATCGTGATCGTCGACGGCCGGGCCAGGACCGAATCGGACGCCATTCTGGCCATATTGGCAAGGCTCGGCTGGCCGTGGCGCCTTGCGGGCGTGGCCGGCGCCGTGCCGCGGTTCCTCCGCGACCGCGCCTATCGCTGGATCGCGCGCAACCGCTATCGCTGGATCGGCATGCGGGATACCTGCTGGTATCCGACGGCGGACATGTCGGACCGGGTGCTCTGAGCCGGATATGAGGCCGGATATGAAGAAAGTGCCCTTGCGTGAAGGCACGCCATGTCGATGATCGGGGCCGGCGCGGTCGCGCTGTCGCTGGGATATCTGATCCTGACGCTGGCCTTTCAGATCCGGCCGCTCGGCGCCCGGTTTCCCCTGCTCGATCGCCTGGGCATCCTGCCCCGCTGGAAATTCTTCACCCAGGGCAACGCAACCTACGACGTCGGCATCGAAGTGCAGGACCGGTCCGCGAACGGTCGCCTGGGCGGCTGGAGCCCGATCGACGTGGCGTCCCCCCGGCGATTGCGGAGCAGCCTCTGGCATCCGGAGCGGTATCGCGCGGGCGTGCTGTGGCTCGCCATCGAGACCGTCGAGCGGCGCGCTGCAAAAGCGGCGGAGATCGGGCCCGATACGTCGCGGGCCTATGCGATCCTCCTCAACCATTGCCGGGATGCATCGGCGCGCGCCGCGGATTTCGAAGCGCGCCGGTTCGCCGTGGTGCGCACGCGGCGCGCGAGGGAGGGAGGCGAGCGTTGGGTCACGTTCACGTCGAATTTCCATACGTTCTGACGGGTAGCTTCCTCGCGGACGCTGCCGATAGCCTGGCGCCGTCGCGCGTTCTGATCGGGGCGTGGTTGCTTCTGTCGGCGGCGCAGTGGCTGACCGCCGCCGATGTGTTTTCCGAAGGCGGGCCACTGCCGTGGGCGATGCTGTCGCGCGTTCGCCGGCCGTCGCTGGTCAGCCGGCTGCGGCGGCGAATGTCGCCGCGCGCCTTGCAGGTGCTGCTGGCCATGCAGCTTTGCGGCTCGGTCGTTCTCATCTCGATCCCCTCGGTGCCCGTGCTGCTGGTCTGCCTCGCCTTCCTCATCGCGATCGTCGGCGGGTCGATCGTTCTGACCGGTGAATTCTGGTCGGACGGGTCGGACAAGATGGGGATGATCGTGATGGTCGGGACGTCGCTGGTCGCAGCCGGCGTTCTTCTCGCCGACCCGGCGTTGGCCCTGGCCGGAGTGCTGATCGCGGGCGGGCAACTCACCATCAGCTACCTGGCCGCGGGACTTTCCAAGATCTTCATCGCCGATTGGCGCAGCGGCGCGGAGCTGGCCGGTATCATGGCCACCGAAAGCTGGGGGCATCCGTTGGCCGGCAGACTAATGCGCCACCGCCCGATCGCCCTCGCCGCGACATGGAGCGTGATCCTCGCCGAGGCGTTGTTCCCGCTGGCGCTGCTCGCGCCGCGCCCGGTGCTGGTCGCGGCCCTCGGCGCGCTGCTGCTCTTTCACGTCGCCACGGCCGTCCTGATGGGGTTGAATCGATTTCCCTGGATTTTTGCCGCGGCCTATCCCTCGGCGTTGCTGCTCGGCCGCGTAGTGCGCGCCGCGCTGGGCTGGGATGGTTGATCGTGATAGCTGGGCAGCATCGGAACGGGGGGCGGCGGCGCGCGGCGGCGATGTCGGAAGCGATCAAAATTCATCTCGAAACGGCGCGGCAGCTCAGTCCGCCGCAGGAGCTGAAAATTCTCCGGGCGGCCTATGCGCGCCGGCCCTCGCTCGCAGTGCGCACGGGACTGGCCACGCTTTTGCTTCAGTGCGACGCGTTCGGCGAGGCGATCGCGCTGCTGTCCGGCGCGGCGGATCTCAATTTCCGTGAGGAGATTCTGCTCGCGCAAGCGCTTCTGGCCCTAAAGACCCCGCCGGACGCCCGGCGCGCGGGCGAGGCGGCGGATCGCGGCCTCGGGCTGGCGAACGGCGCGGCGAAGCGGGCGATGGCGCTCGCGATCCGCGGCAAGGTGGAGATCCGGCTCGGCAATCGCGCCGCCGCGCGCGCGACGCTGGAACATGCGCTGGCAGAGGATCCGCTCAACAAGGACGCATTCAAGCGCCTGGTCGCTCTCGATCTCGCGGAAGACCCGGCCGCGGTTCTCGCGACGGCCGACTCGTTGGGGGCCAGGGGCGCGGCGCACGCACGCCTGTTCGCGGCGCGCGCGGTGGCGCAGGCTCGGCACGGCGAGATGGACGCCGCGCGCGCAACCCTCGCCTTCGACGATCTCCACTATGCCGGGCAGCTCGCGGTGCCGCCGGGCTGGGCGAGCATCGGTGCTTTCAACGCGGCGCTGGCGGAGGAGCTTCTTTCGCATCCGGGGCTGCGCTACGAGCGGTATGGCACCGCCTCCGAGCTGAGCTGGCGCATCGACGCGCCGGCGACCCGCGACGCGCCGCTCGTCCGGTTGCTACTCGATCGGATCGCCGAGGCGATCGCGGAGCACATCGGCGGCCTCGAGATCGACCACCCCTGGGTCGATTCACGGCCCGCGGAGGCAATCCTGCACAGCTGGTGCGTGATCACCGAGAGCGAAGGCTTCGAATCGTGGCACGTCCACCCGTTCGGGTGGCTGAGCGGCGTCTACTACGTCCAGGTCCCCGATTCGATCGCGAACGGCGAGAACCGCGACGGCTGCCTCGCGTTCGGCCTGCCGGAGGACGAGGCCGGAAGCGAGGCCGCCGCGGCATACGGCGTCGAGGTGGTGCGCCCGCAGGAAGGGCTCATGCTCGCGTTTCCGTCGCACACCTTTCACCGCACCTTCCCGCACGGATCGCGCGAGAAGCGGATTTGCCTTGCCTTCGATCTCAAACCGGCTTGAGCGCGAGCCTCCGGCGCGGCTGGTCGGATTCGGCCGGATCATCGAATCGGAGCTTGCGCTGCCGGGCGCGGTCCCGGCGGACGAGCTCGGCGACCCGGCCGAGCTTCGCATCCGCTTGTTGCCCGCCGAGCCCGCGCCTGCCGCGCCCGAACCGCTCTATCGCCTCGAGCACGGCAGACTGATCTTCTCGGTTGCGGATGTGGCGACCTATCATTGCCGGGCGGACGGGATTGACGTCGCACCGCGGCGAGGCGCCGATCCGCGCGACGTGACCGCGCTGCTGATCGCGACCGCGCTGCCGGCGGTGCTCTGGTGCCGCGGCGAATTCGTGCTGCACGCGGCGGGCGTCCTGTTCCCTGGCCACGATGGCGTCCTGGCGATCGCCGGACCTTCGGGGATCGGCAAATCGACCCTGACCGCCGCGCTGATCGCGCGTGGCGCCACCCTCGTCGCCGACGACACGATCTGCGTGGGCGCGGCGCCGGACGGACCCGTCGCGAGCGGCCTCGCCGGCGGCTACCATCTCGCCGCGGCGGACGGCGAGCGCCGCATCCTTCATCCCGTCGCGCCGTCCCGGTCGAGCCGCAGTGCGACGCTCGGCGCGGTGATCGTACTGTCGCGGAGCGAGGGCCCGCCGGAGTTGACGCGGCTCGAACCGGTGGAGGGGGTCACACAGTTGCTCGACAACCAGCATCGTCCCCGCATCCCCGCCCTGATCGGGCGGCGCGCCGAAGTCCTGCGGTTTTGCGCCTATCTCTCACGCGCCGTGCCGGTATATAGCTGGCGCCGCGCACGCGGGGGAATCGAACTTGGCGCGGGCGAATGGGACCTTTTGACAAGCTGCCTGCTGGGCTGAGGATCATCGATGAGCGAAACCGTGTGGCAACGAAGCGATGATTGGGTCGGCGCCGTCGTCGAAGACAGTTTCGTCATGGTCAGCATCGAGGACGGCAAATACGTCTCGCTCAATCCGACGGCGAACGCAGTCTGGCAGGCGCTCGAAGAGCCGCGCACCGAGCCCGAGATCCGCGACGCCCTGCTCGCGCAGTTCGACGTGGCGCCCGATGCCTGCGCGGATTCGGTGGCCAGGGCGCTCGAGACCATGCGCGACATGGGGCTTGCCTCGCCCCGATAAGGCCGCGCCGCGATGACCACCGACGTTCATTGCGCGACGGGCTTCGGCCTCCGCTGGCGCTCGGACATCGCGCTCGACGAATTCGATCCGGAACCCTGCCTGCCCGGCGGCGAGCCCACCGACGTCGCGGTGCACCGGGTCGCTGAGTTCGTGCCGCGCGAGGCCCTGCGCAACGTCAATCGCGGACAGGTCTATGCCGACGGGATTCGCTTCGCGTGGAAGGACGAGGCCGCGTTCGACATGGTCGACGGCGTGCGGGTCGCCTATCTGCCCGGCGCTCGCTGGCAGGGATCGCTGCCGTCCGCGTTCTACAGCACCGTCGCCGCGCTGACGCTGGCGTGGCGCGGGGGGATGCCGTTCCACGGCTGCGCGGTCGAGCTGGGCGGGCGCGCGGTGCTGATCGTTGGCGCCTCCGGCGCGGGCAAGTCGAGCTTGACTGCGGGCCTGATCGGGCTCGGCTTGCGGTTCGTCGCCGACGACCTGGCGGCGGTGCGGGTGGATCCCGGCGAACAGGTCCAGCTCTTTCGCGGCCGCCCGGCGATGCGTCAGCATCCCGACACCGCAGCCAGCCTCGACGCCGCGGTGCGTGTGCCGATACCGGGCGACCCGCGCGGAAAATGGCTGGTCCGTCCGCGCGCGCGTACGCCGGAACCGGCCCTGCCGCTCGCGGGCATGCTGGTGCTCGCGGACGGCCCGCCGATCGAGGACGCAGGCACCAAGCTCGCGGCGCTCGCGGCGCACCTGTTTCGTCCGAGATGGCTTGCCGCCTTGCCGAACCATGCGGCGCGCAGGCGCGATCTCATGGCGATCGCCGCGGTCGTGCCCGCCGCGCGCTTTCCCGCGATGGCGACGTTCGATCCGGGCGATCAGGCCGCGCGCGCGCAGCGAGCCCTGGCGGCGATCGAAGCGATGATCGGGCGGTGAGCCGTTATCGCCCCTGGGCGGCCGGGCGCACCATCTCGGCCATCGGGGACTGGCCGTCGTCGGAGGCAGCCAGCGCGAAGCCGAGCCTCGCGTAGATCCGCGCCGCCGGATTGTCGCGAACCACGTCGATGCGGCATGGCCGTCCGACGCTGTCCGTCACCTCCAGCCATGCGCGCAGCATGTGCAGCCCCGCCCCCGTGGCGCGCGCCTCCGGGAGCACCGCGATGTCGATCCCGTAGCTGTGATCCTGCACATGCCAGTCGACGGTGATTCGGCCGATCGGGCCCGACTCGTCGGCCACGATCCGCCGCATCGCATCCGGGTGGCCGTAGCGATGGCTGGCACGCTGGGATCGTGCCTGCATCTCGAGCAGCGGAAGCGGCAGCACGTCGCGCATCGGCGAGCAGCGGATGAACAGCTCCGCCAGGAAGTCGCGGTCCGAATCCTGTTCGGGCCGGATGCTCAGCCCCGGCGCGCGGCGCCGGAATGCCGCATCAAAGGCTTCGGATTCGCGGTCCACCGGCGTGATATCCCCCATTCCGCGCCATCAGGCCGGTCGGGTTGGCCCAAGCGGCGCGCACACGCAAGTGGGTGCGGGGGCGATCGAGAAATCGTCGCACCGCTCTTGATCGCCCCACCGCGCTCGCTAGACACTGCGTATGACATCCGAGACCTTGATGCCGCGGCCGATGTGGCTCGAAGAATTCGTGCCGATGATCGGCCAGTCGCTGCTGGCCGACTGTTCGCCGAAGGCTGTCGAGTTGAAGCTGATCGAGGCGTCGCCGTTGCAGGATCGCGGGGCTACCGAACGGCCGCCCTTCATCCTCATCTTCCGGTCGACACCGGAAATCCTGCTGGTGTCGGGTGGCTATGCGCTTCGATGCGGCGAGTTCGGACCGGTTCTCGTCTATCTCGAGCCGATGGTGAAGCCGCCGAGGTCCGAGCCCGGTCAATATTACCAGGCGATATTCAACTGAAAGTCGAGCCGGCCGGTTGCCCGGCCGGCTCGAACCTCGATCAGTTCCGCGACGGGAAGATCCCCTCGATCGCGATGCACTGCGTGATCACAAGCTGCGGGTTCAGGATGCTGAACGGTTGCGAGCCGCCGTTGACGTTGACGGTCACGGTTCCCGCAACGTTCAGGCCGCCGAGCGCCACCGGCGTCGCCGTGCCCGACGGGCAGTAGATGTCGGGCTGCGAGCCGACCGACGAGCCGTCGACCGACTTGCCGAGCGTGGCGCCCGCGGACGGAACCTGCACGGTGGCCTTCGTCGTCGACGCATTCATCGCGCCGGTGCCGCTGAAGGTCGCGGTATGGTTGTGGATCGGCAGATTGACGAGGAGCAGCGTCGCGGTCTCGGTGCCCTGCACCTCGCCGAGGTCGTAGAAGGACCCGCCGGCGAGCTGGCCCGAACCGATCATCGAGCGGCCGTTCAGATTGGGCAGCCCGAAGGTCACTTGGCCGTCGCCGCCATAGGTGGTGCCGAGCAGCGAGAACAGCGCCGTATTCTGCGCGATCGACATCAGCTGGCCCGAGGCCATCGAATAGCCGCGCGGCGCGAAGTTCCAGCCACCCTGGATGATTTGACCGAGGAATGGTTCTGTCATGATGGGCCTCCTGGACGATCTTTTAGACGTAATGGACGAGCACCAGCCGGCTCGCGGCATGGAGACGCCAGAGTCAACTGAAAGGCGAGCCGGCCGGTTGCCCGGCCGGCTCGAACCTCGATCAGTTGCGCGACGGGAAGATCCCCTCGATCGCGATGCACACCGTAACCACCAGCTGCGGGTTCAGGATGCTGAACGGCTGCGAGCCGCCGGCGACGTTGACGGTCACGGTTCCCGCAACGTTCAGGCCGCCGAGCGCCACCGGCGTCGCCGTGCCCGACGGGCAGTAGATGTCGGGCTGCGAGCCGACCGACGAGCCGTCGACCGACTTGCCGAGCGTCGCGCCCGCGGACGGGACCTGCACCGTGGCCTTCGTCGTCGACGCATTCATCGCGCCGGAGCCGCTGAAGGTCGCGGTGTGGTTGTGCTGCGGCATGTTGGTGATGAGCAGCGTCGTGGTCTCGGTGCCCTGCACCTCGCCGAGGCTGTAGAAGGATCCGCCGGCGAGCTGGCCCGTGCCGATCATCGAGCGGCCGTTCAGATTGGGCAGCGCGAAGGTCGTCTGGCCGTTGCCGCCATAGGTGGTGCCGAGCAGCGAGAACAGCGCCGTATTCTGCGCGATCGACATGATCTGGCCCGAGGCCATCGAATAGCCGCGCGGCGCGAAGTTCCAGCCACCCTGGATGATTTGACCGAGGAACGGTGACGTCATGATAGGCCTCCTAAACGATCTTGTAGACGTTATGGACGAGCGCCAGCCGGCTCGCGGCATGGAGACGCCAGAGTCGCTCGATCAAGCAAGTGTCGGCCCCCCACGCTGGGCCCGGCGGCACCTTATAAGAGAGAGGGTCGAAGTCAACAGCGTGCGCGGCGCGATAGGCGGGTCTGGATGGGCGTATCGCGCGCCGCACGCGGGTTTTTTCGAGCCACTTCGGACTCAATCGACTTTCCCGGATAAACGGCCGCTTTACGGCGTTCCCGGCTGCCCGGAGCCGACCGCCTCGTTGGGGCTCTGCAGGAACCAGCCGGTGAAGACGCGGCGCGTTCCGCCGCCGCTGACCGGCAGCACCCGATGCTCGATCCCGTACGCGACATCGAAGATCAGCGCGGTGCCGTTCCGCTCGTGATGATAGGCCGTCAGCAAGTCGCGCGAGCCCACCGCGCGAAGTTCGAAATCGCCGCCCTCATAGGGCGCGTCGGACAGGCTGATGGTGATGCCCAGCCGCCGCGGCCCGACCTCCATGTCGTTGTGCCAATCGAGCTGATCGGCGCCGTTGGCGCGGGTCTGCACGACGCGGCCTTCGACGCGCACCAGTCCCCGGTAACCGGTGACGGCCTCCACCCAGCGCAGGAAGGGCGCGCGGCTTAGCATGAGGTTGAGCGCGCCGCCCACGCGCTGCGGCGCCTCGACCTCGCGCGAACCGAGCGGCTCGACATATTCGGCGACGAAACATCCCCGCCGGCAACGATCGAGCAAGCTCTCCACCAGAGCGGGATCTAGGATGTCCGGGCAGACGATCGATCGCCGGCGTCGAAAGGTCTCCGCGAAACACTCCGGTGCTTCGAGAATTTCGGTGCGTTCGGCACCGACCGCGACCGGCCGAATTTCCGTGGCCGGCATCGTTACGCTGCGCCCCGGCGCTGCGCTTCGAGCCGATCATAGACCGGGCGCAAATGCTTATCGACCGCCGCTTCGAGCGTGGGCGATGCCGCAACACGCTTCGCTTGCCCGTCGGACACGAACGTCGCGCCCGGATATTTCGAATGACCCGCGGTCGCCCCGCGCATCGCCGCTGCCTCGGTCGGGTCGGGCTCGAACCCGAAATGCGCCGGGATCTTCCCGGTCATCGCCGCGCCGAGCTCAGCATAGTTCACCAGCAACCCGCCGCCCCCCGGCCAATGGTCGAGCGCCGCGCCGCACACCCGAGCCAGCGCGAGCGCGCAATAGTCTTCCGGCAAGTGCTCGTCCTCGACAAGGTCTAGTCCCGCGGGCAGCGAAGCACCGGCGATCGCCTGCACGCTGGGCTCGCGTTGCTGCGCAACCGCAACCTCGAGCGGCTCGCGATAGAGGAACAGCCACGGCACGTCGGGGAATGCGGCGCGAAACAATGGCAGCGCCAGCGTGTGCCAGCTGTCGAGCTTGACGAAGAAGCGACGCGCCTCGCCGGCGCGGTGGCGCCCGAGCGCGGCGACGATGGCGCGCACCGCGGCGACGCGTTCGGGCAGCGGCGCCGACGTCGCGCCGGCCCATTGCACGACCGCGTCGAGCGGTTCGGGTTCGGACACGACATGATGATGCGCGACCGCCGCGAGCATGCCCGAAACGAGCGTCGACCCACACCGCGACATATGGAAGACGAAGCCGGACGGCGCCCGCACATCCTCGTCGCGCGCACCCTGGATCAGCGCCTCCAGGCTAGTGCGGGTACGGAACATCTGATTGAACGGTGTCGCCGATGCGCGGCGTACCGAATCCTCGTAGAACGGCTCGTAGGAGGGCTCGGCGAGCGGCCGCGCGTCGAAACGCGCCCAGTCGAACGCGGGCGCCTCCCCAGTCGGTACCGATCGCGTCGGCAACCAGCCCGCTGCGGGCCAGCGATCGAGCGTGACGGGCGCCGCCCCCCATCGTCCCACGCCCAGCGGATCCGGCCGAATGGCGTCGGCCACGGCTTCGGCCGTCAGTGCAATCCCCATCCCTCCAGCAAGGTCGAGCGCAGCGGCGATATAGTCCTCCGGCCGGCCGATCGCGTTCAGTCGTTCCTGCAAGCCGGGATCGTCGATCACCCGTCGGCGGAACGCATCCAGCGCATTGTCTGCGGCACCGGGCAGCCCCGCTTTCCCGATCATGTGCGTCGCCATCGCTATCCCTGCTTGCGGCCCGAGCCGGGCCTGATAGCGTGCCGCGACAGAAAGGCGAAATCCAGCTTGGCAGCGCGGGAACAGCAGGATTGCGAAGGCGCGGCCATCGGCCTCGCACGCGTGCCCGATCGCGTGCGGCTGCCGATCGCGTTCGATCCGCAGCCGATGGCCGCCGATCTGGCGCGATTGGCCGATCAAAGCTGGACCGCGCATTTCGTGGCCCAGAACTATCGTGGCGACTGGAGCATCCTGCCGCTTCGCGCGCCCTCCGGCGTCACGCATCCGATCCTGCGCGCGGCCTCCCACCCCGGGGTCACCGAATGGGAGGATACCGAGCTACTCGCCGCTTGCCCCGCCTTCTCGGCGGTGCTCGCCACATTGCAATGCCCGGTCCAGGCCGCGCGGCTGATGCGGCTCACACCGGGCTCGGTCATCCACGAGCACAGCGACCACGACCTCGCCGCCGAATGGGGTGCCGCGCGGCTGCATGTCCCGGTCACGACCAATCCCGACGTCGAGTTCCTGCTCAACCACCGCCAAGTCGAGATGGCGCCGGGCAGCATGTGGTACCTGCGCCTCGCCGATCCGCACAGCGTGGCGAACCGCGGCGTCAACGACCGTGTCCATCTTGTGATCGACTGCACGGTGAACGACTGGCTCGCCGCGCAGCTTCGCGCAGGCGTGCCCTAGCCCAGCACGCCTTCGATCGTCCGCGCCGCGATCGCGCTCGCTTCCTCGGCGGTGAAGGTGCCCGGCGCGAGGCACAGCTCGAGCCACAGTCCGTCGACTAGCGCCGCCACCGCCACCGCCCCCAGCCGTACCTCGGCCGCCGCAAGCCCGCATTCGGCCAGCAGCACCTCCAGTCCTGCGCGATACTCGCCATAGACTTCGCCGTGCAGCCGCTCCATCTCGGGGTTGGCCTTGACCAGGCTCCAGAAGGCGATCCAGGTCGCGAGCAGTTGCGGATCGGCGATCGGATCGCGGAAGCTCGCGGTGACGTACGCCAGCAATCGCACGCGAG
Organism: uncultured Alphaproteobacteria bacterium; assembly: GCA_963799985.1. Classification (GTDB taxonomy): domain Bacteria; phylum Pseudomonadota; class Alphaproteobacteria; order Sphingomonadales; family Sphingomonadaceae; genus Sphingomonas. The sequence continues at coordinate 333,010 of CAWCZC010000001.1, forward strand.
GATCGCTTCCCGCCCTTTCCTCCGCCTCGGCCAGCGCCGTCGCCACGCGCTCGCCCGTCCAGCGATAGGTTGCCGCGATCAGCGCGTCGATGCCCTCGAAATAGTGCCGCAGCAGCCCCGGCGAGACTCCGGCCTCGGCGCAGATCACCCGCACCGACGCCCCCGCCGCGCCGCGCGCCGCGAGCACCCGCGCCGCCGCCTCGATCAGGCTGCGGCGGCGGGCATCGGGCTCGGCTCGGGTGTAGCTGCGGCTCATCGGCCTCGCCTAGCACAAGAGCTTCCAAAGTTGGATTTTGCCTGCTTGGCTGTGCGGCGGGGCGATCCACTCGGCCCTCGTGCGGGCGCACGCGATGCATAGAGTCAACACCGTCAACCGACTTGATTGACTCCCTAAGGTATTATACAGTCGTACAACAATGACGGAGATGGGGATGGCGCACAATTTCGCGAACACGGCCCCCGATTCCGACGACGCCTTCAGCCTGCCCAGCTGGCTCTACACCGATCCCGAGGCACTCGAGGTCGAGGCCGAGCGCATCTTCCGCCCTTCGTGGCAGATCGTCTGCCACCAAAGCGACCTCGCCAACCCCGGCGACTATCACACTCTCGACTACATCGGCGAAAGCGTGATCGCGATCCAGGGACAGGACGGCCAGATCCGCGCTTTCGCCAACATCTGCCGCCACCGCGCGATGCGGCTGGTGGAAGGGCCCGCGGGCTGCGCGAAGAAGCTCGTCTGCCCGTATCACGCCTGGAGCTATGCCAGCGACGGCCGCCTCACCGGCGTGCCGATGAAGGCCGATTACCCGGGGCTCGACATGAGCAAGCACGGCCTCGCCCCGGTCGAGGTCGAGATCTGGCGCGGCTTCGTGTTCGTCCGGCTCGAGGATCGCGGCGGGCCTTCGGTCGCCGAGATGATGGCGCCCTACGACTCCGAGATCGCGCCCTACCGCTTCGAAGAGATGCGGACGATCAGCCCAGTCCGCCAGCGGCCCCGCACGGTCAACTGGAAGAACGTCGGCGACAATTATTCGGACGGCCTTCACATCCCCGTCGCTCACCCCGGCCTCACCCGCCTGTTCGGGCGCAGCTACGCAATCGCGGCGCAGCCCTGGGTCGACAAGATGTCGGGGGTGCTCGAACGCACCTCGAAGCATCCGTGGGAGGCCTTCTACCAGAAGCACCTGCCCCACGCCCCGCATTTGCCCGAGGCAAACCAGCGGCTGTGGCTCTACTACAAGCTGTGGCCAAACCAGGCGTTCGACATCTATTCGGACCAGATCGACTTCATGCAGTGGCTGCCAACCGGCCCGACCAGTTGCGTACTGCGCGAAATGGCGTTCGCGCTCCCCGATGCGCGGCGGGAAATGAAGCTCGTCCGCTACGCCAACTGGCGGATCAACCGCATGGTCAACGCCGAGGATACCTGGCTCATCACCCGCATCCAGCAGGGGATGGCGTCGAAGAGCTACACGGTAGGACCGCTTGGCGAGAGCGAGGTGTGCCTGCGCAGCTTTGCGCGGAAGATCAGGGGGCTGATACCGGAGGCGCGGCTGCACACGCCGCCGGCGCCGGGGTGGAGCAGGCGGCCGAGAAGTACCTGACTCCTCTCCCGTTGGGAGAGGAAGGGGCCCGCCGCGAAGCGGAGGGAAGGTGAGGGTGATCGGCGAGCGTGACCATCAAGTCACCCTCACCCAACCCTCTCCCAAGGGGAGAGGGCTTTAGGAAGAAGAATGACCCAGAAATACGACGCACTGATCATCGGCGGCGGGCACAACGGCCTGGTCTGCGCCTTCTACCTCGCCCGCGCCGGCCTCAAGGTCCGCATCCTCGAGCGCCGCCACATCGTCGGCGGCGCGGCGGTGACCGAGGAGTTCCACCGCGGCTTTCGCAACTCGACCGCGAGCTACACCGTCAGCCTGCTGCGCCCCAAGGTGATCCGCGACATGCGGCTCCACGAGCGCGGTTGGCGGATCATCGAGCGAACGATCAGCAACTTCTTCCCGCACGAGGGCGGCTATCTCAAGCTCGGCGGCGGCCAGGCCCGCACCCAGGCCGAATTCGCGCGCTTCAGCCAGAAGGACGCCGACACCTTCCCCAAGTACGAGGAAGCGCTCGAACGCGTCGCCGAAGTGCTGCGCGACATGGCGCTCAAGACGCCGCCCAACGCCGGCGGCGGCATTCGCGCACTGCTCGCCGCCGCGAGCCAGGGCAAGCGCCTTACCGGCATGAGCCTCGAGGCCCAGCGCGACACGATGGACCTGTTCGTCAAGTCGGCGCGCGACTTCCTCAACAGCTGGTACGAGAATCCATATATCCAGGCCGCGTTCGGCTTCGACGCGGTGGTCGGCAATTACGCCAGCCCCGACACGCCGGGCAGCGCCTATGTCCTCCTCCACCACGTCTTCGGAGAGATCAACGGCAAGAAGGGCATGTGGGGCCACAGCGTCGGCGGGATGGGCGCGATCACCCAATATATGGCCGAGGCCTGCCGCGACATGGGGGTCGAGATCAGCCTCGAAGCGCCGGTCGCGAAGGTGCTGGTCGATGGCGGCAAGGTCGCGGGCGTGCGGCTGGAAAGCGGCGAGGAGATCGCAGCGGACGTGGTCGCCTCGAACGCAGGCCCTGCCCTGCTCTACCGCCAGCTCGTCGACCGCGCCGACATGAGCCCCGAATTCGCCCGCCGCATGGATCACTTCAAGGCGGGGTCGGGCACCTTCCGGATGAACGTGGCGCTCTCCGAGCTGCCCGATTTCACCGTGCTGCCCGGCAAGGAAAAGGCCGAGCACCACACCGCCGGCATCATCATCTCGCCGACGCTCGATTACATGGACAAAGCCTTCACCGACGCCCGGGCGTTCGGCTGGTCGAAGGAGCCGATCGTCGAGATGAAGCTCCCCACCAGCGTCGACGACAGCCTCGCCCCGCCGGGGATGCACATCGCCAGCCTGTTCTGCCAGCAGTTCGCGCCGGTGCTGCCGGACGGCCGCTCATGGGACGACGAGCGCGAGAAGGCCGCCGACCTGATCATCGACACCGTGACCAAACACGCCCCCAATTTCCGCAAGTCGATCATCGCGACGCAAATCCACTCGCCGCTCGACCTCGAGCGCAAATTCGGCCTGATCGGCGGCGACATCATGCACGGCCATATGTCGCTGGACCAGCTGTGGGCCGCGCGCCCGGTGCTAGGCCACGGCGACTACCGCGGCCCGATCAAGGGGCTCTACATGTGCGGCGCGGGTACGCATCCGGGCGGTGGGGTGACCGGCGCGCCGGGGCATAACGCAGCGCATGAGATCCTGCGGGACCGGAGCGTGCTGGGGCGGATTTTCTCTTAGCCCTCTCCCGCCTTCACGAGAGAGGGAGGGGCCCGCGAAGCGGGAGGGTGAGGGTCTTCTTCTTCGACCGGCTTGGAAGAAGAAGACCCTCACCCAACCCTCTCCCGCGAAGGCGGGAGAGGGCTAAGAAGGTCGCCCTCCGGCGAACCGCAGCAAATACACCGGCACCGCCGTCAGCATCAGCGCCAGGCTGAGCGCGCTTGGGCCCACCCCGGCGCCGATGATCGCCCATATCGAGAAGGCCAGACCCAGCGCCGCGACCGGCACCGCGACTTGCTTGACCAGCGCCGCCACGCAGATCGCGGCGTAGAACCACAGGTTCGACGAGGTCGTGAGCAGCGCGACGAACTCGAAGATCTTGCCGAGCTTGGCGCTCGAGTTGGAATAGACCAGCACGCTCGCCAGCGTCGACGAGATCAGCAGCACCCGCACCGGCACGTCGCGCGCGTTGACCCTGGCGAACCAGACCGGCAGCAGCCCGGCGCGCGCCATGCCGAGCGGGACCTCGCCCTGGATCAGCACCCAGCCGTTGAGCGCGCCGATCGCCGCCACCGCCGCGAAGCCCGCCACCGCCAGCGCCGCGCCGCTCCCCAGATAGGTGCCGACGAACAAGGCGAACGGCGCCGAGGCGTGGCTCAGCGCGTCCACCGGCAGGAACAGTACCATGCCGAGGCACACGAGCACGTAGAGCAGCCCGGTCAGCGCCGTCCCTGTCATCGTCGCGCGCATCACGTTACGCTCGGGATCGCGGACGCGCTCGGCGGCGACACCCGCGGCCTCGAACCCGATCAGCGCGAACATCGTCAGCGTGACCGCCGCGGTCAGCGTCCCGATCGACGATCCGGTCGAGGGAAGCTGCACCGCGTGCGGCGCCCCGCCGAGCGCGAGTGCCGCGGCGATCAGGATGACCGCCAGCAGCGGGATCAGCTTGAGCAAGGTCGAGACCACCTGGAACTGCCCCGCGAGCCGCGCGCCGCCGAGGTTGAGCAGCGTCAGCAGCCAGATCAGCGCGATCGAGGTCAGCGCGCCGGTGAGCGGCGTCGCATTGAGCGCGGGCACGAACACCGACAGGTATGAGGTCGCCGCGATTGAGATCGCCGCATTCGCGCCCCACACCGAGATCCAGTAGGTCCACCCGACCAGCACGCCGGGCAGCGTGCCCAATACCGCACCCGTCATCGCGATCGCCCCGGTCTCCTCCGGCATCTCGCGCGCCAGCCGCGCCAGCGCCCAGGCGATCGCCAGCGCCCCGCCAACGCTGATCGCCCAGGCCGCCGTCCCCAGCCAGCCGAAGGGCGCCAGCGACGCCGGCAGCAGGAAGATCCCCGATCCGATCATCCCGCCGATCACCAGCGCGGTCGCGGTCCAGAATCCGAATGGCCGTTTGTCCGTGGTCATGCGTGTCCCCCGTGGCGCAGGGTTGAACCACGTTTCCTTCCCTTCGTCACCCCGGCCGAAGTGCCGGGGTCCACCGTGCCGCAACGGGAGGGCAACCGGCTCAAGGGCTTCCCGCGCCGCGCAGTGGACCCCGGCACTTCGGCCGGGGTGACGGGAGGTGGAAATCGAGTCTACACCTTCCCCTATGCAGCCCGCCGCCTCCTATCACCCCCGCCTGATCGAGGCCGCGCTGGCGCTGCACGACAATCGCCTCCACGACGCCGAGCCGTTGCTCAAGGCGCATCTCAGGGCCGATCCGTTCGACGTCGCCGCGATCCGCATGCTGGCCGAGCTGGCCGGGCGGATCGGGCGCTATAAGGACGCAGAGAGCCTGCTGCGCCGCGCGGTCGAGCTGTCGCCCGGCTTCACCGCCGCGCGCGCCAACCTCGCGCTTGTGCTCTACCGGCTCAACAAGCCCACCGAGGCGCTGGCCGAGCTCGATCTCGTGCTCGGCGAGGACCCGGACAACCCCGGCCACGCCAACCTCAAGGCCGCCGCGCTCGCCCGCATCGGCGGGTTCGACGAGGCGATCCGGCTGTACGAAAGCGTGCTCGCCGCCACGCCCGATCAGCCGCGCGTGTGGATGAGCTACGGGCATATGCTCAAGACCGTCGGACGACTGGCGGACGGCATCGCCGCCTATCGCCGCGCGCTGTCGATCGCGCCGGGGCTCGGCGAGGTCTGGTGGAGCCTCGCCAACCTCAAGACGGTCCGCTTCGACGATGCCGACATCGCCGCGATGCAGGCCGCGCTCGGCGGCGAGTTCAGCGACGAGGACCGCTTCCATCTGGACTTCGCGCTCGGCAAGGCGTGCGAGGATCGCAAGCAGGCCGAGCGGGCGTTCGCGCATTACGAAGCCGGCAACGCCTTGCGCCGCACGAAGATCAGCTACGACGCCGACGAAACCGAGCGCTTCGTCGACCGCAGCATCGCGCTCGCCACCCGCGACTTCTTCGATGCCCGCGCCCGCCAGGGCTGCGACGCGCCCGATCCGATCTTCATCCTCGGCATGCCGCGCGCGGGATCGACGCTGATCGAGCAGATCCTCTCGAGTCACAGCCAGGTCGAGGGCACCTCCGAACTCGCCGACATCCCCACACTCGCGCGCCAGGTCGAACACTATCCGATGGGGCTCGCCGAACTCCCGCCTGAGCGCCTGCGCGAGATGGGCGCCGAGTATCTCCGCCGCGCCGCGGTCCAGCGCCAGACCGACCGGCCCTATTTCATCGACAAGCTGCCCAACAACTGGGCGCACCTGCCGCTGATCCATCTGATCCTGCCGGGCGCCAAGATCGTCGACGCCCGCCGCCATCCGCTCGGCTGCTGCTTCTCCAACTTCAAGCAGCATTTCGCACGCGGGCAGGGCTTCAGCTACGATCTCGGCGACATGGGGCGCTACTACCGCGACTATGTGCGCCTGATGGCGCACCTCGACGCGGTCCGCCCCGGGCTTGTCCAACGCGTGTTCTATGAAGCGATGGTCGAGGATACCGAGGCGCAAGTCCGCACGCTGCTCGCCGCGTGCGGACTCGAGTTCGAACCCGGCTGCCTCGAGTTCCACAAGACCGAACGCGCGGTGCGCACCCCCAGCTCAGAGCAGGTCCGCCAGCCGATCTTCCGCGAAGGCACCGAGGCGTGGCAGCCGTTCGAGTGCTGGCTCGATCCGCTCAAGGCGGCGCTGGGCGACGTGGCGGTGCTCTACCCCGAAGTCCCTCCATTTTGAGCGTTGCAAAACTGTCACGCTGCATTTGCGAAGTCAGTTTCACGATCGTGCAACATTGACGATCGTTTCGGTCGCGAACAGTCTCGACGAATAGCGACTTATTGCCGGAGAATTCCGATGCACGTCACGAAGCGCCGCGCCACCCTCGCCCTGCTGCTCGCCTCCGCCGCGTTCACCTCGCCTGCTTTCGCTCAGACGCAAGACAGCTCGACCACCCAGGCCAACGACGGCGACACGATCGTCGTCACCGCGCAGAAGCGCGAGGAGAGCCTCCAGAACGTGCCGATCAGCATCCAGGCGCTGGGCACCAAAAAGCTCGACGACCTCAACATCACCAATTTCCAGCAATATGCCACGCTGCTGCCGTCGGTCTCGTTCCAGGCGCTGGGCGGCACACCGGGCACCAACGTGGTCTACATGCGCGGCGTCGCCTCGGGCGGCGACGGCAACCATTCGGGCTCGCTGCCCTCGGTCGGCGTCTATCTCGACGAACAGCCGGTCACCACGATCGGCGGCAATCTCGACGTGCATATCTACGACGTCGCCCGCATCGAAAGCCTCGCGGGTCCGCAGGGCACGCTCTACGGCGCCTCTTCCGAAGCCGGAACGATCCGCATCATCACCAACAAGCCCGACACGTCGCATTTCTACGGCCGTGTCGACAGCGAGCTCAACAGCGTCAGCAAGGGCGGCGTCGGCGGCCGACTGGAGGGGATGATCAACGCTCCGCTCTCGGGCTTCGCGGCGTTGCGCGTCGTCGCCTTCTACCAGCACGACGCGGGCACGATCGACAACGTGCCGGGCACGCGCAGCTTTACCACTGGCACGACCGTCAACAACGCCCAGTTCGTCAAGCAGAACTATAACGACGTCGACGTCTGGGGCGGCCGCGCCGCGCTCAAGATCGATCTCGACTCGAACTGGACCGTGACGCCCACCGTCCTCTACCAGGACGAGCGCAGCAACGGCAGCTTCGGCAGCGATCCGCACGTCGGCGATCTCAAGGTCCAGCATTTCTTCCCCGAATGGCGCAAGGACCGCTTCGTCCAGGCGGCGCTGACCATCGACGGCAAGATCGGCAACTGGGACCTGACCTATGCGGGCGCCTATCTCGATCGCAAGGACAGCCAGTCGAGCGACTACACCGATTATTCCGAGGCGTACGACCAGCTCTATTCGTCGGTCGGCGGCATCGGCGGCTATTTCTACTTCACCAACGCCGCGGGCAATCCGATCGACCCGCGCCAGAACGTGCTCGGCACCGACCATTTCAAGAAGATGAGCCAGGAGCTGCGGATCGCATCGCCATCGACCGACCGCTTCCGCGTCGTCGCCGGCGCCTTCTTCCAGCGCCAGAGCAACGCCATTCATCAGGATTACCGCGTCGTCGGGCTCGACCCGGCGCTTTCGGTCAACGGCTTCCCGGGCACCTTGTGGCTGACCCAGCAGCACCGAGTCGACAAGGATTACGCCGCGTTCGGCGAGGCGAGCTTCGACATCGTGCCGACGCTGACGCTCACCGCGGGCGGCCGTTACTACAGGTATGACAACTCGCTGATCGGCTTCTTCGGCTTCGGCCGGAACCCTGCCGGCCCGCCGTACAATGCCGCGGGCAGCTCGCGCACCGGCGTCGCCGGCTGCTTCACCGCCGACGGCAAGACCGTGCGCGACGCGACCGGCGCGGCGCTGCTTCCCGCCGCGGTCTCCGGCTCGCCCTGCACCGACCTCGGCGTCTATCAGAACGGCACGATCGTCCCCAAGGCAACCGAGGGCGACGGCTTCCTTCACCGGCTCAACCTCACCTGGAAGCCGGACAAGGACGTGCTGCTCTACGCCACCTGGTCGCGCGGCTATCGGCCGGGCGGCATCAACCGCCGCGGCACGATCCCGCCCTATCAAGCCGATTTCCTGACCAACTACGAGGTCGGCTGGAAGACCACGCTCGCCGACGGCCTGCTGCGTTTCAACGGCGCGGTCTATCAGCAGGAATGGAAGAAGTTCCAATTCTCCTTCCTCGGCCAGAACAGCTTCACCGAGATCCACAACGGCCCCAACGCCCGCATCCGCGGCATCGAGGCCGACGCGAACCTCTCGACCGGCGGGTTCAGCCTGACCGCCTCGGGCGCGTACACCGACGCCAGGACGACGCAGAACCTGTGCGCGGCCGACGATCCGACCTTCACCTGCACCTCGAGCTTCGTCGAATCGCCCAAGGGCACGCGCTTGCCGGTGACGCCGCAGTTCAAGGCCAATGCGACGGCACGCTACACCTTCCCGATCGGATCGAACGATGCCTTCGTCCAGGCGGTGGTGGCGCATCAGAGCTCCGCCTCGTCGGATCTGCGCAAGGCGATCGTCCAGACCGGCACGGGCAACATCGTCGATCCGGGCGCGCTGCTCGGGCGGATCCGAGCCTCGACCACCGCGGATTTCTCGATCGGCACGAAGCTCAGCGACTTCTCGCTCGAAGCGTTCATCGAGAACGCCTTCGACGAAAGGGCCGAACAAAGCCGCTTCCAGGAATGCGGCAGCTGCTCGCAGCGGCCCTACGTCGTCTACAGCCGCCCGCGCACCATCGGGATTCGAGCCGGAGCGAAGTTCTAGCTCTTGAGCCCCTCCCCTTCAGGGAGGGGCTTAGAGTGCCCCATCGACCGGCTCGCGCCCCATCGCGCGCAGACCGGCGATCAACTCCTCCGCGCAGGTGTCGACCACCGCTTGATCCGTCGCCCGGATCACGAAATTGGCGCCGCCGCGCCCCTCGCGGAAAAAGGGATAACTGCCGATCGCGACGCCCTCATACGCGTGCTCGGTCCGCGCGAGCAGCTCGGCGACTTCGCTCTCCGCCACCCAGCAGCCGATCGTTCGCGAAACCAGCGGCAACCCGCCCTCGAGCTTGCCGGTCAGCGCGTCGAGCATCCCCGCCGCGATATGCGGCACGCCCGCGAGCACGAACAGATTTCCGATGCGGATGCCTGGCGCTCCTGACATCCGGTTGACGATCAGCTCGGCACCTTCGGGCATTCGCGCCATCCGCAGCCGCGCGTCGTTGAGCTCCTGCCCGCGTGCAGTGTAATGCGCCTCGAGCGCCGCCCGCGCGTCGGGATGCACCACCACCGGCACGCCGAGCGCCGCCGCGACCGCATCGACAGTGATGTCGTCGTGCGTCGGCCCGATCCCGCCGGTTGTGAAGCAATAATCGTTGCGCGTCCTGAGCGCGTTCACTGCCTCGACGATCGCGTCCTGGTCGTCGGGGACGATCCGCACTTCGGCGAGCCGGATACCCTGCGCATTGAGCCAGGTGGCGACCTGCGCGATATTCTTGTCCTGAGTGCGCCCCGAGAGAATCTCGTCGCCGATCACGGCCAGAGCCGCCGTCCAGATACGCTCTCCCATGCGCCGCGCATAGCCGAGCGCGAGGCCCTCGCAAAGCCGCGCGAACACGCTTATATCGCCCGGCATGACCGAATATGTGACCGCCACCGACGCCACCATGACCCGCACGGGCGCGATCAAGCTGCACGGGCCCGATGGCTTCGCGGGCATGCGCGCCGCCGGGCGCCTCGCCGCCGAAATCCTCGATGCGCTGGTACCGCACGTCGTGCCGGGCGTGACCACCGCCGAGCTCGACGACATCGTCCGGGAGATGACGATCGCGGGCGGCGCGGTCCCGGCGACGCTCGGCTATCGCGGCTACACGCACAGCTGCTGCATCTCGATCAACCATGTGGTCTGCCACGGCATCCCGTCCGAGCGCACGCTCAAGGACGGCGACATCGTCAACATCGACGTGACGCCGCTGCTGAACGGCTGGCACGGCGACACCAGCCGCATGTATCTCGTCGGAGACGTCCCGTTGAAGGCGCGCAGGCTGGTCGACGTCACCTACGAATGCCTGATGCTCGGGATCGAGCAAGCGCGGCCGGGCAATTACTTGGGCGACATCAGTAACGCGATCCAGCGCCATGCCGAGGTGAATCGTTACGGGGTGGTCCGCGATTTCTGTGGACACGGCGTCGGCCGGATGTTCCACGATGCGCCCGAGGTCGTCCACGTTGGCCGCCCCGCCACCGGGCCCGAGCTGCGCCCCGGCATGTTCTTCACGATCGAGCCGATGATCAACATCGGCCGTCCCGACGTGAAGCTGCTCGACGACGGCTGGACCGCGGTGACGCGGGACCGCTCGCTCTCCGCCCAGTTCGAACATTCGATTGGGATCACCGAGGACGGGTGCGAGATCTTCACCCGCAGCCCCGCGGGCCGGAACGCGCCGCCCTACGCGTAAGCGCCCACGCGCCTCAGTGCGCGGTCGACCATTCGCGCAGTGCTTCCGCCACGTCCTCGTTGGTCAAGTCGCCGATCGAACTCGTGATCCAGAAATGTCCCCGCGCCGCCGGATCGATCGACATCAGGCCATGCGCCATGATGAGGAGCGGACCCTTGGCGACCACGATCTCGCTGCGGAGTGAACGGCCCGTCGCGCCGTCTTCGGCCCACCGATGGATCTCGGCGGGCATATCCATGGGCAAATGCATCATACTGGCACCCCACCTACGTTCACGCTGATGAACGTAAGGAGAACCAGTTTGTTCCGGCGGTTCGACTTGCCGCGGCTCGCCCGACTTAGGCACCAGCGTGACTTTGTTCGGAACAAGTGGCGCGGCGGGCCGGGAGTGGGGGGCGCAATGGTCCGCCGCGCCCAGACTCAGAGGATCACGACGATCTCCTGAGACTGTTGGTAATATTATTCCATCTTGGCCATCATCATCAGCCCTATCTATTTTCGATTCTGGATTTTTAACTTAATGAGTCTCCAGAACTGATCAAGAGTTAACTTGAGTTTTTCTATGTGGTTACTGCGGCGTTACCAACTGAGCTGACACGCGGAACCAGCGCCAGCCCGAGAGAACGGGTGCGCTGCGAACGACGGCAATCGGCAGGCGGTCACGATGCGCTCGCCGCCCCCGCCTGACAAGGGAGGCCGGCCCCGAAGCCGCCAGATCGGACCCGAAGACACCTCGATACGCTGCCCCCCAATCGGGCATCGTCGTCGCCCCTGCTCATTTGCTAGGCACTTGTTAACCGCCGCGCGGCGTGCGAGCGGCGGTTCCAGCCTTGCCGCCTTCTCTGGCACGCTTGTTGCCAGACGCGCGGGATGGCGCAGGCCTCAAACGCGAAGGATTGAAAGCCGTGAAGAAGATCGAGGCGATCATCAAGCCGTTCAAGCTCGATGAGGTGAAGGAGGCGCTCCACGAAGTCGGCGTCTCGGGCATCACCGTGACCGAGGCCAAGGGCTTCGGCCGGCAGAAGGGCCATACCGAGCTCTATCGCGGCGCCGAATATGTCGTCGACTTCCTGCCCAAGGTGAAGCTCGAGGTGGTGGTCGAGGATGCCCTGGCCGAGCGCGTGGTCGAGGCGATCGCCGCGGCGGCGCAGACCGGGCGCATCGGCGACGGCAAGATTTTCGTGATCCCGGTCGAGATCGGCGTTGCGCATCCGCACCGGGCGAGCGCGACGAAGACGCCGTTTGACGCAGCGCAGCATCGTGTGGAAGCTAGTGCAGCATCGGTCATATCGCTTGCCGCGATTCGTCGGGCATTTGAACGAAAGCGAAAGGGGCATTTCGATGGCGAATTCGGCCAGTGACATCCTGAAGATGATCAAGGACAAGGAGATCGAGTGGGTCGATCTTCGCTTCACCGATCCCAAGGGCAAGTGGCAGCATCTGACGATGGTCTCGAGCGTGATCGGCGAGGACGAGCTGACCGACGGGCTTATGTTCGACGGCTCCTCGATCGAGGGCTGGAAGGCGATCAACGAGTCCGACATGATCCTCAAGCCCGATCTCGACGCGGTCTACGTCGATCCGTTCTCGGCGACGCCGATGCTGATCCTGGTCTGCGACATCGTCGAGCCTTCGACCGGCGAGCTCTACGCCCGCGACCCGCGCTCGACCGCCAAGCGCGCCGAGGCTTATCGTCAAGACGACCGGGCATCGGCGACACGGTCTATGTCGGCCCGGAGGCCGAGTTCTTCATGTTCGACAACGTCCAGTTCGAGAACAGCTACGCGACCAGCTACTACAAGATCGACGACATCGAGCTGCCGACCAACACCGGCACCGAATATGAAGGCGGCAATCTCGGCCACCGTCCGCGCGCCAAGGGCGGCTATTTCCCGGTCGCGCCGGTCGACAGCGCCATCGACATCCGCGGCGAGATGGTCTCGACGATGCTCGAAATGGGCCTGCCGTGCGACAAGCACCACCACGAGGTGGCCGCCGCGCAGCACGAGCTCGGCCTGACCTTCGGCACGCTGGTCGACCACCGCCGACCGCATGCAGATCTACAAGTATGTCGTCCAGCAGGTCGCCCAGGCCTACGGCAAGACCGCGACCTTCATGCCCAAGCCGATCAAGGAGGATAACGGCTCGGGCATGCACACCCACATGTCGATCTGGAACGGCAGCAAGCCGCTGTTCGCGGGCAACGGCTATGCCGGGCCTTTCGGACATGTGCCTCTACTTCATCGGCGGCGTGATCAAGCACGCCAAGGCGCTCAACGCCTTCACCAACCCGACCACCAACAGCTACAAGCGGCTGGTGCCGGGTTACGAGGCGCCGGTGCTGCTCGCTTATTCGGCGCGCAACCGCTCGGCGTCGTGCCGCATCCCTTATGGCGCGGGCGCCAAGGCCAAGCGCGTCGAGTTCCGCTTCCCCGACGCGATGGCCAATCCGTATCTCGCCTATGCGGCGCTGCTGATGGCGGGCCTCGACGGCATCGAGAACCGCATCCATCCCGGGCGAGGCGATGGACAAGAACCTCTACGACCTGCCGCCGGCCGAGCTGAGCGCAGGTCCCGACCGTCTGCGGGTCGCTCGCGCGAGGCGCTCGACAGCGCTCGACGGCCGATCACGGACTTCCTGCTCAAGGGCGACGTGTTCACCGAAGGACCAGATCGAGGCCTATATCGAGCTCAAGTGGCCGGACGTCGCCCGCTGGGAAATGACGCCGAGCCCGGTCGAGTTCGACATGTATTATTCGAGCTGATGAGCGAAGCCCGCGGGCCAGATCCGCGGGCTAGCGATGGACGACAAGGGCGGGCGCCGGAAACAATTCCGGCGCCCGATCCCTCGCGGGGGGATTCACATACTTACGGCCGCGTCCCAGGTTCGGCGCGACCGGCACGTCCAGCTGAAACCGCGCGATCAGCCGTGTCTGTGCCTGCGCCTGCTCGGCGAGCGCCCGGCTGGTCGCCATCGATTGATCCGCCACCTGGACATGATGCTGCGTCACGCCTTCGATCTGGGCGACGGTCGCGTTGATCTGAGTGAGCGCCGCCAATTGTCCCTGCGCCGATGTGGCGATGGCGGAGACGGGCTCGTCGATCTCGCTGACGTGCTGCGCGATGCGCCGCAGCGCGTCGCCCGTGTCCGCGACCAGCGCCGCGCCATCGCGGATCTGCGCCGAGGAGGTCTCGACCAGGACCTGGATCTCGCGCGAAGCCTCGGCCGAGCGGCGAGCGAGCGTGCGCACTTCGTTTGCGACCACCGCGAAACCGCGCCCGAACTCGCCGGCGCGCGCCGCCTCGACCGCGGCGTTGAGCGCGAGCAGGTTGGTCTGCGCCGCGATCTCGTCGATGATGCGGACGATCAGGCTGATCCGGCCCGCCGAATTCTCGATCGCCGCCATCGCATCGATCGTTCGGTCGACCACCACGCCGCTCTGCTCGGCGTCTCCGCGTGCCAGCGCGACGAGATCCCGGGCGCGATAGGTGCCCCCGGCGCTTTGCCCCATCGCGCGGGTGATCGAGTTCGACCGCCGCGGCGGTTTGTCGCAAGTCGCTCGACTGGTCCTGCGCGCGCCGCGTGAGGTCGGCCGAGGTTCGGCTCATCTCCGAGGCGCGGGCCGCCAGCCCGTCCGCCCCGGCCGCGATCACGCGCATGGCTTCGGCCATCTGCGCGACCGCTTCGTTGAAATTGTCCTTGAGCTCCGCATAGCGCGGCGCGACGTCGGCGGTGATGCGCGTCCCCAGCTCGCCGCGCGCGATCGCCTCGAGCGCCTCAGCGAGCACCGCCACCACGACCTGCTGATCGCGGCTGGCTGCCTGAAGCACCGCCTCGAGCTCGCGCAGCTTGCGCTCGGTTCGGTCGTGCGCGCCGGCGGCTTCGACCTGCAGCCGGCCGCGCTCGATCAGCCGCAGCTTGAACACGCCAAGCGCACGGGCGATCACCCCGACCTCGTCGACGCGTCCGGCGCCGTCGACCTCGATCTCCAGCTCGTCGTTCGCCAACCGAGTCACCGCGAGGCTGATGCGGGTGAGCGGAAGCGTGACGTGCCCCCGCAGCAGGACGATCGCGATCCCGCCGCCCAGGATCAGCCCGAGGATCGCACCGATCACAACTCGTTGCACCGCCGCCGCCAGCTCGGCCTGCGACCTTGCAGCATCGTCCACCAGGTCGCGCCGCATGTGCGCTACCGCATCGTCGAGCAATGCGTCGATTGGATCGAATACCGAGGCCTGGAATGCGTCCGCGGCAGCGCCCGCCTCCGCGACGCGCCCCACCCGCCGCAGCGCGAAGATGCGCTCGACGCTGTCGCGAACCGCCGCCTCGCGCCCGAGAACCGCCGATAGATCCTTCGCCCCCGCCTCGGGTAGGACGGCGTGCAGCCGGTGCACCGTCGCTTCCATCTCATGCATCTCGCCGCGGTATTTCGTCGCGAGCGCCTCCAGCTCGCCGGGCGTGTCGGCGGAGACGATTGCGAAATCGATCTGGCTGAACCGAGTCGAGATTCTCCTGGAGCGCCTGGACCGAATGGAGCTCGTCGGCGTCGTCCTCGACGATCAGCTGCCCCGCGCTCGCGGTGTGGCGCATCTGGAACACTGCCAACACGGTCAGCCCGAGCGCGAGCGCGAAGAACAAACCGAAGCCGGTCATGATCTTCGTCGCGATGCTGTAGCGGTGCAGAAAGCCCATGCCGATCCGTTCTCCAACGTCGGCGGCACCCTCTGCCCGCAATGGTAAACATAGGCGTGACTGCGCCCTCCGGGATTCTTCGGGGCGCGCCGCCATTTTATCGTGTCCGGAATAGCCCATTCGCGTCGGTCGGGCTCGAATCATGCTAGATCGGTCCCTTCACGGAGAGGGGACCGGTCATGCACGACATGCAGATGGACCATAAGGAGATGCCCGCCGTCTCGAGCGCGCAGGTGGCCGAATTCCGCCTCACCTGGCCGGGCTCCGAAGTGCCGGGGCACAAGGGGCCGCCCTGCCACCCGGCCGCGGCCGGCTCGACCCACGAGATCGTCTGGGACCGCAACCACGGGGGCAAGGTCTTCTGGGTCTCGGGTCAGGCCTATGACCATATCGCCCGGGTCTATCCAGACGGGCATGCGGTCTTCTTCCCGATGTCCGCGAACAGCCTGCCGCACGGGCTGGCGTTCGATCCGCAGGGGCGACTGTGGGTGACGTTCGAAGGGCTTAGCCAGCTCGCGCGGATCAACCCCGACGGCAGCATCGCCGAGACCGTCGACGTGCGTATCCACGCCCAGGGCGCGCCTGTGCCGCTCGACACCCGGCCGCACGGTCTCGGCGTCGGCGCGGACGGGGCGCTGTGGTTCACCGGCAAGCTCAGCAACACCGTCGGCCGCGTCGCCGCGGGTCAAGTCTCGCACTTCTCGCTGCCGACGATCGGGGCGGTGCCGATCTACATCGCCGCGGACCCGAGCGGAACGATGTGGTGCACCGAGCTGGTCGGCAACCAGATCGCGCGCATCACCGCCAAGGGCGAGGTCAAGGAGTTCGCGATCCCCACTGCCGGCAGCCGCCCGATCGCGATCATCCCCGCCCCTGACGGCAAGTCGATGTGGTTCAGCGAGGAAGCCGGCGGCAAGGTAGCGCGGATCATGCCCGACGGCAGGATCACCGAATTCCCCGTGCCGCTCACCCAGAGCAACGCGATCCTCGCGGGGCTGGCGTTCGACAAGGACGGCGCGCTGTGGGTCCAGCAGTACGTCAGCCCGCCGGCGATGGGCGATCCCACCGCCAACGACTATGTCGTCAAGCTCGGCAAGGAGCTTCAGGATGCCCCCGCGGGCGATCTGACCGGCGTCCCGGTCGAGTATTTCAGGGCGCCGACGAAGGGCACCGTGATGCATCGCATCGTCGAAGGGCCGGACGGCAACATGTGGTTCACCGAACTCGCGGCGAACCAGGTCGGGCGGGTGAGCCGATAGGACTCGCAGCGACGGTGGGACGGGAGACGACCCTCGGATCGGGGCAATCAGTAATAGGGCGGATTGGGGCCGCGCCTTTGAAGCACGCCTCGCAACGAATCCTTGTCGATCACCGGAAACCGCCGGATCTGCTTGGCGAAGGCCGCCGCTTCGGCGACCAGCGTCTTGTACGCGCCGATGCCCCGCTCGATTTCGGCTTCCTGCTGCTCCTCCTCCTCGATCCGGTCGATGCTGATCGCGGCGTTCCGCGTGAAATTGGCGAACTCGAGCTTGGCGCCGCTGTCGAGCTGCGCGCCGGCCACCTGCACCGCGCTGCTGACCGTCGCGTCGAAGCGCTTCGCGATTTCTCCCGAAGTCATGGTCCCTCCCCCGCCGTAATCGGCCACCTGGATACCAAGTTTTTGCGGCGCGCCGATGCTCTTTTCAGACCGGAACGGACCCGATCCGGAGATTGTTTCGACACCCTCGACCGGATGACGCCCTACCCTCCCTTCCCGCCCCTCACCTTGCCGAAATGCACCGCGAGGTAGAGGCCGATCGCCAGCGCACCCGCGCCGATCGCTGCGAACTCGCTCTTGTGGTCGACGGGCGAGAACCAGTGGAGCACCAGCGCCAGCCCGACGCCCGCATTGACATAGCCCCACAGGAAATTGGTCAGCGACGACGAATTGCCCACGCCGCGCGGCTTGGCGAATGGCGTGGGAAAGGGCTCGCCCCGCAGCCCACTCGCCAGATGCGGGATCGAATTGGTGATCAGTGCGCCCGCCAGGAACAGCAGCAGATAATGCATCCCTCACCTCCGCGTTGCGGTTGGCGCATTGGAGGCCGGGATTGCGTTCCGTGCAACCCGGATTGTTACGCCAGCGTCTTGGAAAAACGTGCCGACACGCCTAAATGTTGCGCTGCGGCGCTCGCCGCACCACGCCGCATGCTCGCGGCATCCCGAGGCATCCAATGCTTCTCCCTACAGTATCGGTCATCCTGGTGCCGCTTGGCATCTTCCTCCTCATTGCTGCGCTCAAATCCTTCGGCATCAACCAGGAATATGAGCGTGGCGTCGTCTTCCGGCTCGGCCGCCTGCGCGCCACGAAAGGGCCGGGCTGGTTCTGGCTGATCCCGTTCATCGAGCGCGTGGTGAAGGTCGATCTGCGCACGATCACCTGGGCGCTCGACACCCAGGAGACGGTCACCCGCGACGGCGTCGCGGTTCGCGTCAACGCGGTGCTGTGGTTCCGCGCCGAGGCGGCCGAGCTGGTCGTCACCACCGTCGCCGACTGGCGCTCGGCGGTGATCCAGGCGGCCGAGACCTCGATGCGCGACGCGATCGGCCAAAGCGACCTCGACCAGATGCTCAAGGAACGCACCACGATCAACCAACGGCTGCTCGACCTGCTGCGCAAGACCTGCCAGCGCTGGGGCGTCGCGATCGATTCGGTCGAGATCAAGGACCTCGACATCCCTGCGCAGATGCAGCGCGCGATCGCCAAGGAAGCCGAGGCGATCCGCGAGAAGCGCGCCCGCATCATCAAGGCCGAGGGCGAGCAGGAAGCCGCGCGCACCCTCGCCGACGCCGCCGCGACGATCAGCGGCACCCCCGGCGCACTCGAACTGCGCCGCCTCCAGACGCTCACCGAGATCGGCGTCGAGCACAATTCGACGATCATCGCGATGTTCCCGACCGAGCTGCTCGAAGCGGCGCGGAAACTCGGCGCCGCGGCTTGACCGTCACGCGTTGCTCGCGCGGTCCCGGACCCCGGGACCGCGCAGAGGCCGCTAGTGGATGCGATACCGGAAAGCGAAGCGATAGCCCTCGTACACCGCGATCGCGAGGAACAGGATGTCCATCGGATCGAAGGTGCGCGTCATCAGGTCGAACGCGCCGCCGATGCCGACCCTGCCGAAGGCCTCGCCGAAGCCGACGTCGTTGACTTGCGCAAGCATCGCGACATTGACCATCGCCGTGCCCAGCACCCAGCCGAACGCCGCGCAGCCCGCGCCGAGCACCCCGAACTGCTGGTCGATCCCGCGACCCGCCACGCGTACCGAAAAGCCGACGAGCGCGCCAAGCGCGACCGCGATCAGCCCGACCTCATATTGGGTGACGTAGACGAACATCGCCCACAGCGCCGCGCCGATCAGCGCCGAGCCGAGACCAGCGGCCACCGCGAGCCCGAAATTCTGCTGCGATCGCAGACGCGCGATCGCCTCGTCATGGCTCATTTCGTCGACGTTCGGCGCTTCCGCCCCCGCGGGTTCCACTTCGCTCATCCGGTCCCTCCCCCTTGCGTTGGCCCGACCCTAAGCGATTGATCGCGGATGGGAAAGATCGCGCCTCGGCGCCGCGCGCGGCGGACGAGCGGCCGGAGTTGGTTAAGTCCGGGGGCCACGGTGTGCTAACCTGCTAGCTCACCGGGAGGTTTTCCATGATTCTCAAGCGCTTCGCAGTCGTTCTTCTGCTCGCCTCGTCCACCGCGGCGCTCGCCCAGTCCACCGATGCCTCCAAGCCCAAATACGGCACCTGGGGCGTCGACTACACGTCGATGGACAAGTCGGTGAAGCCCGGGGACGATTTCTTCGGCTATGCCGAGGGCAGCTGGCTCAAGGCCACCGAGATCGCGCCCGACAAGTCGCGCGCCGGCTACAACTACGACCTCCCCGACGAGACCGAGGAGGAAGTCCGCGCGATGGTCGAGGCATGCCGGCCCCGCCCCGGCCGATCCAGTGATGCGCCAGATCGTCGACTTCTACACTGCTTGGATGGACGAGAAGGGCATCGAGGCGCGCGGGACCGCGCCGCTCAAGCCCTACCTCGCGCGGATCGCCGCAGTCCGAGAATCGGCACCAGCTCGTCCATGCTGATGGCCGAGCCCGGCTTCGCCGGCCCGGTCGGCGTCGGCATCAGCGCCGACGAGAAGGACCCGACGCATTACACCGTCGAGCGCGGGCCAGGCGCGGCTCGGCCTGCCGACGCGCGATTACTATCTGCTGCCCGGGCGCCAAGTACGACGCGTTCCGCAAGGCCTATCGCGACTATGTCGATCAAGATCCAGAGCTCGCCGGCATCCCCGACGCCGCCGCCAAGGCCGACGCGATCATCGCGCTCGAGACGTCGATCGCCAAGGACCAGTGGACGCCCGAGCGCCGCCGCGATCCGCAGGCGACCTACAATCCGATGAACCGTGCCCAGCTCGCCGCGCTCGCCCCGCAGTTCGACTGGGCCGCGACGCTCGCGCACGTCGGCTTCGCCGAGATGCCGACGGTGGTGGTCCGCGAGCCGAGCGCGGTCGCCGCGGCGGGCAAGGCGACTCGCCGCCACGCCGCTGCCGACCTGGAAGGACTATCTGGCCTTCCACTTCATCAGCGATCACGCCACCTATCTGCCCAAGGCGTTCGACGACGCCCGCTTCGATTTCTACAGCCACACGCTGCAACGACGTGCCGACGCAGGCGAGCGCATGGAAGCGCGGCGTTCGCCTGCTCGATGGCAACCTCGGCGAAGCGGTCGGCCAGATCTACGCCCAGCGCCACTGGACGCCCGAGACCGAGGCGCAGGCGAACGAGCTGATCGGCGACCTGCGCGCCGCCTATGCCGACAAGATCAACCACGCCGCATGGATGGACGACGCCACCCGCAAGGAGGCGCTGGCCAAGCTCGCCGCCTTCGATCCGCGCATCGGCCACCCGGTCAAGTACATCGACTATTCGGCGCTGAAGGTGAGCCGCACCGACCCGCTCGCCAACGCGATCGCGTCGAACAAGTTCGAGTGGAACCTCGAGCTCTCGCGCCTGCCCAAGCCGGTCGACCGCACGCTGTGGGACATGAACGTCGCAGGAGGTGAACGCCTATTACGATCCCGCTGATGAACCAGGTCACCTTCCCCGCCGCGATCCTGCAGCCGCCCTTCTTCGACCCGGCCGCCGATCCGGCGGTCAACTACGGCGAGACGGGCGCGACGATCGGCCACGAGATGGGCCACGGCTTCGACGACGAGGGCCGCCAGTTCGACGCGCACGGGCAAGCTGCGCGACTGGTGGACCAAGGAAAGCGCCGACCGCTACACCGCGCACGCCCAGAATGCTGGTCAAGCAGTTCGACAGCTACGAGCCGATCCCCGGCGTCCACATCAAGGGCCAGCTGACCCTCGGCGAGAACCTCGGCGACCTCGGCGGGCTCGAGGCCGCCTATGCCGCCTATCGCCGCTACGTCGCCCGCCACGGCGAGCCGGCGGTGATCGACGGCTACACCGGCGACCAGCGCTTCTTCATCGCCTATGCGCAGTAGCTGGCAGGGCAAGGCGCGCGAAGGCGCGCTCCGCTCGCAGCTCCTCTCCAACCCGCACAGCCCCGAGGAATATCGGGTCAACGGCATCGTCCGGAACATGGACGCCTGGTACGCGGCGTTCGACGTCAAGCCCGGCGACAAGCTGTACCTGCCGCCGGAAGAGCGGGTCCACGTCTGGTGATCTGTTAGCCCTCTCCCGCGAACGCGGGAGAGGGCTAAGCCGAATTCGGAACGTATGCTTGAGCCCAACGTTGCGCGCGTGAAAGGAACGCGCGTGCGCAATTCCGCTCCCCTGGTCCCCCTGCTCCTTCTCGCCGCGTGCAGCGGCGGAGGGGGTGGCAGCAGCGGTGGGGGCACGCCGACGCCGACCGACGCGGCGCCGAGCTTCACGTCTCCCGCCACCGCAAGCATGGTCGAGAACGGCACCGCCGCGTATCAGGCGACCCCTACCGATCCGGACAGCGACGCGGTCACCTTCTCGATCGCCGGCGGCACCGATGCGGCCCAATTCACGCTCACGCCCGCCGGCGCGCTGAGCTTCGCGGCGGCGCCCAACTTCGAGGCGCCCACGGACAGCGACGGCGACAACGTCTACCAGGTCCAGCTTGCCGCCAACGACGGCCGCGGCGGCACCGGCACCCTCAACCTCCAAGTCACCGTCACCAACAGCCGCGAGGGCGTCGCGGTCAAGCGTGTCGGTACGGGCTTCAACCAGCCGCTGTTCGTCGCCCCGATCCCCGGCAGCACCGATGTGTATGTCGCGGAAAAGCCCGGCGGCATCTGGCGGCTGACCCCCTCCACCGGCGCCAAGACCCTGGTCACGACGATCGCCAACCTCTCGACCGACGGCGAGCGCGGATTGCTCGGCATGGCGGTGGTCCCCAGCGGCCCGACCGCCGGTGCCGTCTTCGTCCATACGACCGCGCTCGATGGTGCCGTCGAGATACGCTTCTATCAGAACCTCGCCCTCAGCAGCTTTTACCAGGTCCTGGTCAGCACCCCGCACGCCGGCGCCAACAATCACAATGGCGGCTGGATGGGGTTCGGGCCCGACGGCGACCTCTACGACGCGATCGGTGACGGCGGCGGCGCGGGCGATCCCGAGAACGACGCCCAGAACCCCAATTCGCGCCTCGGCAAGCTGTTGCGGATCGCGCCGAACCCCGATCCTTACGCAGGCGCTACACCGGTCTACTGGATCGCCGCCCCCGACAATCCGTTCGCGGCGGGCGGCGGCGACAAATGGGTATTCGCGCTGGGCCTGCGCAATCCGTTTCGCAACAGCTTCGGCCCCGATGGCCGCCTCTACATCGGCGACGTGGGTCAGGACGCGGTCGAGGAGATCGACGTGCTGCGGACCGACCAGCCCGGCCTCAATTTCGGCTGGCACTATCTGGAGGGCACGTCGACCTACACCGGCACCGCGCCTGCCGGGCTCACCGCGCCGGTCTCGCAATACCTGCACGGCAACGGGCCGAAGCAGGGCAACACAATCATCGGCGGCTACGTCTATCGCGGGCCGGTGACCTCGCTGGCCGGAAGCTACGTTTTCGGCGACTACGCCGACGGCAATATCTGGACCGTGCCGGCCACGTCGCTCGTCCAGGGCATGCTCTATGCCGCGGGCAGCTACGAGCGCCGAAACCTCGACTTCACGCCTGACGCCGGGACGATCGGCTCGCTCGTCTCGTTCGGCGAGGATTCGGCGGGCAACCTCTATCTCGTCGACATCACCGGGCAGGTCTTCGAAGTGGTCCCGGGCTAGGTTGCATCTTGCAACGGCTTCACTCCCCCGCCATCTAGGCCGCCATACCGCAGTTTCGAGAAT
Source organism: uncultured Alphaproteobacteria bacterium (assembly GCA_963799985.1). Classification (GTDB taxonomy): domain Bacteria; phylum Pseudomonadota; class Alphaproteobacteria; order Sphingomonadales; family Sphingomonadaceae; genus Sphingomonas. The sequence goes on from CAWCZC010000001.1 coordinate 355,855, forward strand.
CGGAGACGGGGATGCCGAGCTACCTCAAGCAATATATCGACGGCGCCTGGGTCGAGAGCGAGGGCGGCACCCGCCACGCGGTGATCAATCCCGCCACCGAGGAGCCGGTGTCCGAGATCACGCTCGGATCGCAGGCCGATGTCGATAAGGCGGTCGCCGCCGCGCGCAAGGCCTTCGAGAGCTTCTCGCGCACCTCGGTCGACGAACGGGTCGCGCTGATCGAGCGGGTGCTCGAAGAGTACAAGGCCCGCGCCGGCGACATGGCGCAGGCGATTAGCCTCGAGATGGGCGCGCCGCTCAGCCTGGCCAAGACCGCGCAGGTCGGCTCGGGGATCGGTCACCTGATGTCGGCAGCCAGTGCGCTCAAGGAGTTCGAGTTCGAGGAGCGGATCGGCACCAGCCTCGTCGTCCACGAGCCGATCGGGGTGATCGCGATGATCACGCCGTGGAACTGGCCGCTCAACCAGATTCTCTCGAAGGTCGCGCCCGCGCTCGCGGCGGGATGCACGATGGTGCTCAAGCCCTCCGAGGAAGCGCCGAGCTGCGCCGCGATCTTCGCCGAGGTGCTCGACAAGGCGGGTGTGCCCGCCGGGGTGTTCAACCTCGTCAACGGCGACGGGCCGGGCGTGGGCACCGCGCTCGCCCGGCACAAGGGCGTCGACATGGTGAGCTTCACCGGCTCGACTCGCGCGGGGGTGCTGGTCGCCAAGAACGCCGCCGAGACGGTCAAGCGAGTCCATCAGGAGCTGGGCGGCAAGTCGCCCTCGCTGATGCTCGAAGGCGCCGATGCCACCCAGGCGGTGCAGCGCACGCTCTTCTCGGTGCTGATGAATTCGGGGCAGAGCTGCATCGCCCCCTCCCGGCTGCTCGTACCCAGGACGCTGCAGGCCGAGGTCGCAGCGCTGGCGGCGGAAGTGATGAAGGCCACCCAGACCGGTGACCCGATGATTGAGGGCCGCCACATCGGCCCGGTCGTCAACAAGGCGCAATGGGACAAGATCCAGAGCCTGATCGCCAAGGGCATGGAAGAAGGCGCAAAGCTCGAGACCGGCGGTCCGGGCCGGCCCGACGGCGTCGAGACCGGCTATTTCGTCAAGCCGACGCTGTTTTCGGGCGTGCGCAACGACATGACGATCGCCCGCGAAGAAATCTTCGGGCCGGTCGTCACCATCATTCCCTACGACACCGAGGAGGACGCTGTCCGCATCGCCAACGACACCGACTACGGCCTCTCCGCGGTGGTGTTCGGCAGCGACGACGCGGTCAAACGCGTCGCGCCGCGGCTGCGCGCGGGAATGGTCTATATCAACGGCGGCCAGCCCGATCCCAATGTCCCGTTCGGCGGCTACAAGCAATCGGGCAACGGCCGCGAGCACGGCAAGTTCGGGCTCGCCGAATATATGGAAGTGAAGTCGATGGTGGGCGCCTTCGCTTAACTTGCGATGTTGCGTTGCGGCGAAGGATCGGCGATTGTTTCGCCATGGAAATGGCCGCGCCCCAGTTGTTTCCCTACGCCATAGCCCTCGTCCTCCTCACTTTGGGGCTGCTTGCTCATGACAAATGGCGCCGCGACCGGCGCCGCGCGCGACGGCGCCAGCGGAGCGTGCGGAGACGCGGATACCAACATGCCTGGGAGATGGTGATGGTTCGGCCCCGGCGGCGGAGGCGCCTGACCGACGCCCGCGCCAACGCGGACGACTAGGTTGGGAACCTATACATATCACTGATTCTATATAGTAATAAGCGCCTTCTTTGGGTTTGGGAGGCCGGCGATGTCACGTCATCTGTTTTGGCTATCGGATGAAGCCTGGGCAGCGATCGAACCGCATCTTCCGCGTGGCAGGCCGGGCAAGCCTCGGGTGGACGATCGCACGGTGATCTCGGGCATCCTGCACGTGCTCAAGACCGGCTGCCGGTGGCGCGACGTGCCGGCCGCCTATGGGCCGCCAACGACGATCTACAATCGCTACAACCGCTGGGCCGGACACGGCATCTGGCAGCGATTGTTCGAGAAAGTCGCGGCAACCGGGCCGGTGCCCGACGAACTGTCGATCGACAGCAGTCATGTCAAAGCGCACCGTTCGGCAGCCGGCTCAAAAAGGGGGAGTATGAAGAAGCGATCGGCCGCTCGCGCGGGGGTCGGACCTGCAAGATCCATTGCCTGGCCGACGATCGCGGCCGACCGGTCGCCTTCGCGCTGACGCCCGGCAACATCGCCGACATCACCATGGCGATCCCGTTGCTGAGCGTCGCGCTGCCCGCCCGACGCCTCATCGCCGACAAGGCCTATGATGCCGACAGCCTGCGCAACTGGTTGAAGCAACGGCGCATCAAGGCCGTCATACCTTCCACTGCCTCGCGCCGCACTCCATATCCGCTCGACCGGCGCCTCTACCGGCGAAGGAACGTCATCGAACGGCTGTTCGGACGCCTCAAAAACTGGCGGCGCATCGCCACCCGATACGACCGACACGCCACAAACTATCTCGCCGCCATCGCTCTCGTCGCCGCCGTCGCCGAGTGGATCACATGAGTCCCCAACCTAGCGACTTAGTGCACCGTCCCGACCGGCTCCTCGATCGAGAGCAGGTCGATCAACCGCTCGATCTGGCGCCAGCGGCAGAAGTGGATCGCATTGCCTTGCGCGCGGCTGCGATCGGCGCGGGCGGCGGCTTCGTCGCCGGCGTGGACGCCGAAATCGCGGATCAGCTCGGCTGCATCGCGCGCCTCGCTGGCGTCGGTGAGATGAGGCAGGGGGGGCATGGATACTCCGTACACGGCGCGCAGACACTCAAGCCCCATGCCAGTTTCCGCAAGAGCGCCCGCCGCGCCCGTCGTGAGAGTAAACGCCCCATCCACCAAGGCGCCGGAGCGTACCGCCCGCCCCGCTACGGGACGGTAGCGTGCCGCGACGGGACATGGCAGAGGGAGTCATGACCCCACCCCCACGTCCCCGATCGCCGATATCCGGCGGCTTCCTGCTCGCCGCGGGCGTGATCCTCGGCGTGGTGATCGGCACGGTGCTCGCGCAGCCGACGATGGGCTTCCTGATCGGCCTGAGTATCGGCCTGGCGCTGACGCTGGCGATCTGGCTGCGCGACCGCACGCGCTAGGGTCCTAGAGCAGCGCGCGGCTGAGCCAGACCACTCGGCCGATCACCTCGATCGCCTCCGCTGGGAGTGATCGCGACGGATAGGCCGGATTGTCGCTCAGCACGTGGAACTCGCCGCCGCCTGCGCGCAGCCGCTTGACCATCACCACGCCGCCCTCGCGCAGCACGAACAGCGCCGCGCGGGCCGCGGCAGTCCGGCGGTCGCGATCGACCAATATCTCGTCGCCGTGCGCGAGAGTCGGTTCCATCAACTCGCCCTCGACCCGGATCATCGACGCCGCCTGCGGTCGCACGCCCAGCTGGCGGAGCAGCGCCGGATCGAGCGCGCCGGGCCGCCGCCGAGCCTCACCGTCCACCAGCCCGCCCGGCCCCGCCGAAGCGCCCACGTCGAGCCGCGCGACCTCGACCAGCCCCGCCGGCTCGGGGCCGCCCAACGCCACTTCGGGCACTCCGAAGTAGCGCGCGAGCAGCGCCCGGTCGCGTTCGGCGAGCCGGCGCGGGCTGCCCCGAGTTCACGAACTGCTGGAGGTAGGCGGCGTTGTGGCCGAGCAGCCGCGTCGAGAGCGCGGCGTAGCTGGCGCCATGCTCTGCGACCAGCGCGGCGAGTGCGGATCGTTGCTCCATAATGCATCCATACTCGTAGGATTTTTCCTAGACAAGTTGGAATTGAAGGAACAATCCAAGAACATACTCAGCGACTCGGAAGGGATGGCAGATGGCCGTGCTGCGCAAGGTGGAGAAGTTTCTGCGGCGGAGCGACATGCCCGAAACCAAGTTCGGGCGGCTCGCCATCAACGACCCGCGGCTGGTGCGCGACCTGCGCAACGGACGCGAGCTGCGCGCAAGGACGGAGGCTCGGATCGAGGCGTTCCTCGCCCAGCAGGAAAGCGACGCGCGATGAGCCGAGGCCCTGACGCCGCCACGCTGCTCGAACGCGCGTTATCCACGAGCGCCGCAGATGCCGGCTGCCTGATCCGCATCGCCGCCGCTGACTGGACGCGCTGGGCGAGCGTGACCTTCACCGGTGCGCGGCATTTGCTGACGCTGGAAGGCGAAGCCAGCCCCGCGCTCGAAGCATGGCTGGTGGCACTCCCCGAGGCCGAACTCGTGCTGCGCGGGCATCTGGTCGCCGATCTCGGAGTCGAATCGATGCGCCGCGTGGGTGACGCGGTGACCGTGGTGATCGAGGTGCTGACGGTGGAGGAGCGCTAAGCCCGGCGCGCGAGGTTGCGGAGCGTGACCAGGGCTTCCTCGAGCCCGCGTTCGGCATCACGGGGCTTTTGCGTGGCTTCGGTACCAGTGGCGAGGCCGCGGCGGACGACTCCCTTTTCGAGGCGGTCGAGCAGGGCGTGGATCGTGGCGTCGGTTTCGGGACGCGCGATTGCCTCGGCGCGCGGCGTCGGAACCGGTGCGGCGCGCTGCAGCGGCGCGTGGTGGCGCACCGTCGGGGTCAGCTCGAAGATCTCGAAGCGTTCGCTGTCGTCGAACACCGCGGGGCGCTTGCGCAGCGGCGCGATCGGCTCGGGCGCTGACATCGGCAGCTCGAGGATCGCGTCGGGATCGAAGGCGGAGAGCGGCTGACCGAGGTCGTCGGGCAGTGGTTGCTCGGCGGGGGGGACCGGATGGCGCACCACGGGCGCGAACAAGGGTTCGACGGACGCGGGCTTCTCGACCTCAAGCGCGGGTGCGGCGCCGAGGAACGGCTCGCCCAGGTCGCGAGTCGCGAGCAGAGGCGCGCGGGGATTGGCGTCAGGGTGCGCATCGGCGCGGCGGATGACGGGCGCGGGCACGCTCTCGCTATCGAGGTGCCGGGCCGCCCGCCCGACGCTCAAGCCGCGCGTGCCGAGCAGAATGAACAGCGCGAGCCACGCGAACACCGCCACCAGCCCGCCCGTACCCAGCGCGATCGCCGCGCGCGCGGTCAGTCCCAGCGGCGGCTCGGCGGCGGAGATGACCGCGGTCACGCCGCTGTCGCTCACCAGTCCTTCGAGCAAAGGCACCGGCATCAGCACCACGCCCGCGGCCGCAGCCACGCCGATCACCGCCGCGGCGAGGGGCGCCAGCGGCAGGTTCATGCCTTCACCGGGGAGTTACGCGCGCACGAGTCTTCCATACGCTCCACTTTTGCGAGCTTTTGGTAAACAGAATCATACCGCGCGACGTTTACCGACCAATTTCTCTCCGCCTCGACGAACGCGCGCGCGCGATTCCGCCGCGCATCCCAGTGATCGCGGTCGGCAAACAGGGTGGCGATCGCGCGCGCCAGCGCCTTGGGATCGTCGGGCGCGAACAGGGTGCCGGTGTCGCCGTCGCGAATCAGCTCGCGGTGGCCGCCGACGTCGGACGCCGCGACCAGCCGCCGCTGCGCCATCGCCTCGAGGGGTTTCAGCGGCGTGACCAGCTCGGTCAGCCGCATGTGCTTGCGTGGATATACGAGCACGTCGATCACGCTGTAATAGCGCTCGACCTGATCGTGCGGCACTCGGCCGACGAAATGGATTCGGTCGGCGACCGGCGAGGCCGCCGCCTGCGCGCGGAGCGCCGCCTCGGCGGGCCCGCCGCCGACCAGCAGCAGCTGCATCGACGGCCGAGTCGCCGCGAGCGCAGGCATCGCCGCGATCAGATCGTCGAGGCCCTCGTAGCCATAGAAGCTGCCGATGAAACCGATCGTCTCCGCACCGTCGATCCCGAGTTCGGCCGCGAGCGCCGAATCAGGCGGAACCGGTTCGCCGAACAGGGTCAGGTCGACGCCGTTGGGCGAGACGAAGATCTTCTTTGCGTCGATCCCGCGCCGGACGAGGTCGCAGCGCAGCCCCTCGCAGATCACCGCGACCGCATCGGCCTTGCGCACCGCGCGAGTCTCGAGCGCCCGGGTGGCATTATACTTCCAGCTACCCTCGCGCCCGTCGCCATTGCCGACCGCAGCGTCCTCCCAGAAGGCGCGGATCTCGTAGACGAAGGGCAGCTTGAGCCGCCGCGCCGCGCGCTGCCCCGCGATCGCGTCGAGCACCGGCGAATGGGCGTGGATGAGGTCGGGCCTGAACGCCTTCGCGACCTTGCGGATTCGCCGCGCGAACGCGCCGATCTCGCGCCACTCGCCGATCACCGGCAGGCTGGAACGCACCGGCGGGGTGCGGAAGAAGCGCAGGCCATCGACGATTTCTTCATCCTCGGCGCTCACCCCGTGGCGGGGCCCGGTCACCGCGGCGACTTCCCAGCCTCGAGCGATCTGCGCCTTGAGGATCGCGCGGGTCCGGAAGGCATAGCCGCTGTGGAGCGGCAATCCGTGATCGAGGACGTGGAGGATGCGCATCGCAGTCTCTCCATGACACGCCCTCCCTTAACGGCACGTCAACCGCGCGCCCTTCAACGATCCACCCAAGTGGTGAAAAAGGAGGAGTTGGGATCGACCTTGGTGCAAGACGACAAGCTCAACGCTGGCACGTCCGTTGGCGGAAGATCGGCAACGATACCGCGCGGAGGCTTCAGCCGGACGACAAACACGACGTACCGATCCGGGCTCGCCGCCGACCCCAGACAACCTCCGAAATCGCTGAACGAAATCGTCTCCGCCGCCGGGCCCTCGGTCTCGAACCAATAGACAAATCCGTCGTTTGCAATGTCGCCGATCCAGATCTGGGCAGGGACTGCTTTGGTGACATGTCCGACCAGGGGCGTTCCCCCGAGTTGGTAATAATGGGGTCGCTCGGCCGCGCAGCCCGAAAGCAGCGCGAGCGCGGAGAGCAAAGCGACCGACCGCCAACAGCGCAACGCGTCCTCCCCATCCGGCCCGGCGCCATCCTATATGCTTCGCCGTGAGGGGCCAATCGTCGTTTACGCCGCATCAACTGCGCGCGCGTACAGCATTGCTTCACAGGAGCGGCACACGGACCCATGATCGACGATTTCTCGCTCGCGCTCACGCATGGGCTTATGCTGGTCGCGGCATTCCTGCTGCTGCGCCGGCCCGATCTCGATCACGAAGCGAGCACCGGCGAAGACTCGGGCACCGCGAAGAAGCGCCGCTGGGGCCGCCGCGATGCATGACCTGCCCTTCATCGCCTTTCTGGCGATCTTCTTTGCGATGGGGTTCAAGCGGCCGTTCCTGTTCGTGCTGGTCTACGCCTATATCGACATCGTCTCGCCGCAGCGGCTGACCTACATGCTGCTCAACTCGCTGCCGATCTCGATGATCGCGGCGGGGCTGGCGGTCGCCGGCTGGGCCGCGACCGACGACAAGAAGGACCTGCGCTTCACCCCGCGCCAATGGCTGTTGCTGGTGATGCTCGCCTATTGCGCCTGGACCACCGCGCACGCCGATTTCCCGCTCGACGCGCAAGGCAAGTGGGAGTGGGTGTGGAAGGCGCTGGCGTTCGCGATCTTCCTGCCCTTCACGCTGCGCACGCGCCTGCGGATCGAGGCGCTGCTCTTGTTCATGACGCTCTCCGCTGCGTCGATCATCATCGTCGGCGGGCTCAAGACCGCGGCGGGCGGCGGCGGCTACGGCGAGCTCAACCTGATGATCGACAACAATTCGGGGCTGTACGAGGGCAGCACGATCTCCACCGTCGCGGTGGCGATCATCCCGCTGATCTTCTGGTTCACCCGGTTCGGCACGCTGTTCAAGCCCGACTGGAAAGTGAAGACCTTCGCCTGGGCGCTGGTGCTCGCCTGCTGTCTGATCCCGATCGGGACCTCGACGCGCACTGGTCTGCTGTGCATCGTCCTGCTCGCCGCGCTCAAGCTGCGCGACGTCAAGCGCCCGCTGATCTATATCGGCGCGATCGCCGCGCTTGGGCTGGTCGCGGTGCCGTTCCTGCCCAAGGCCTTCGTCGAGCGGATGGGGACGATCCAGAACCACCAGGCCGACAGCTCGGCCTCGAACTCGCGTCGCGGTGTGGAACTGGACGATGGACTATGTGAAGACCCACCCGATGGGCGGCGGCTTCGAGGCCTATCGCGGCAACCATATCCGCTACGAGAAGGTGAGCGTGGAAGACAGCGGCGGCGTCGATACGGTCAAGACCTCGATCGAGGTCGATCAGGCGCGCGCCTATCACAGCGCCTATTTCGAGATGCTCGGCGAGCAGGGCTATCCGGGACTCGCGCTGTGGCTGCTGATCAACCTGGCTGGGCTGTTCCGGATGGAGGTGCTGCGCAGGCGGTATCGAAAAGCCGAGGGCGACGAGGCGTGGATCAGCCCGCTCGCCAGCGCGCTCCAGCAGGGGCACCTCGTCTACCTGCTCGGCGGCGCGTTCATCGCGATCGCGTTCCAGCCCTTCGTCTACATGCTGATCGGCGCGCAGATCGGGCTCGACAGCTATTGCGCGCGGCGCCAGGCGGCTGCGGCATGGAAGCCGCTGCGCAAGCCGCGCCCCGCCGCCGCATGAGCGGCCGCCGCGAGCTGAGGGCGCTGACCGGCGCGCGCGGAGTCGCGGCGTGGCTCGTCGTGCTGTTCCACATGCGCTCGATGATGCCCGGCGCGGGCGGGATGACGGGGCAGCTGTCGTACGGCTATCTCGCGGTCGATTTTTTCTTCGTGCTCTCGGGCTTCGTGATCTGGATGACCTATGCCGAGCGGCTTCGCGCCGAGGGGCTGGCGGGCGTTCCCGAGTTCCTCAAGCGCCGCGTCGCCCGAGTCTGGCCGCTGCACCTGTTCATGCTCGCGATGGCCGCCGCTTTTGCGCTCGCGCTGGCGATGATGGATCGCCCGGACTGGGCCCAATATCCGCCCGCCGAGCTGCCGCTCCATATCTTCCTGCTCCAGAACTGGGACCTGACCAGCAGGCTCACCTGGAACGTCCCCGCCTGGTCGATCTCGTGCGAGCTGGCAGCCTATTTGCTGTTCCCGCTGCTGGTGATGGCGGTCGACTGGCGCAAGCTGCCGACCTGGGCGCTGCTGCTGGCGGCGCTGGCCGCGGCGGGCGCGGTCTACGCGGTGTTCGCCGCGATCGGCGCGACCGTGCTCGGGCAGGCGATCCTGCAAGTCGGCGTGCTGCGCTGCCTCGGCGAGTTCGCGCTGGGGACGATCATGTGCGCGCTTTGGCTGCGCTGGCGCGACGCGCCGGCGGTCCCGGCGTTCGCCGCCGCGTTGCTGGGACTGGCGCTGGTCACTGCCTATGTCGCGGGCTGGCTTCCCCAGATCGCCGCGCTCCCGCTCGCCTTCGCGGCGCTCGTCCAGCTGCTCGCGCTCACCTCGGGAATGCGCGGCAACCCGCTCGAGAGCCGGCCGGTCCACTACCTCGGCGAGATCAGCTACGCGACCTATCTCGGCCATTGGATGCTGTGGATGGGCTTCAAGATGGTCTTCATCCACGACGACGTGCTGAGCTGGCCGCTGTTCGCGCTGTTCATCGCGATGGTGCTCGGCGCGTCGGTGGCGCTCTATCATTGGGTCGAGTGCCCGGCGCAGCAGCTCGTCAATGCGCTGCGGATCAGCCCGGGGTTTCGGCCAGTTCCTCCGCCAGAGCCGCAATCACCGCGCGGTTGAACGCGGGGATATCGTCGGGCTTGCGGCTGGTGATGAGGTTGCCGTCGATCACCACTTCCTCGTCGAGCACGCTCGCGCCCGCATTGGCGAGATCGGTGCGCACCGAGGGCCAGCTCGTCACCCGCCGCCCGTCGACGACATCGGCCTCCACCAGCAGCCACGGCCCGTGGCAGATCGCCGCGACGACCTTCTCGTCGTCCATGAACTCGCCGACGATCTCGACTGCGCGCTCCTGAAGCCGCATCTTGTCCGGATTGGCGACGCCGCCGGGGAGTACCAGCGCGTCGAAATCGTCGGTGTCGATCGTGTCGATCGTCGTGTCGGGGGTGATGCTCTCGCCCTTCTCGCCGCCCTTCTCGCCGGTGATCGGATCCGACCTGATCGAAGCGAGCGTCACCTGAGCGCCGGCGTCGAGCAGCGCCTGGCGCGGCTTGAACAGCTCGTCCTGCTCGAAGCCGTCGGTCGCGAGCATCAGGACGCGGGCATTGGACAGATCGGTCATGACGGTTCTCCTAGGGACGATGCGGGCCCAACCATCGCCCTTCGCCCCGGTTCCGGAACGAAGCGACAGGCCGCGCATTGATCGCGACACCGCGAGGGAGCCCGGATGCGCATCACCTACGTCGACGATCATGAGCCCGGCATCACCCGCAGGAAGGTCCGCCACGGCTGGGGTTATTGGAACGCCGAGGGCAAGCGCATCACCGATCGCGACGAGATCGAGCGGCTGAACGCGATCGGACTGCCGCCGGCCTACACGGACGCCTGGTTCTGCCCCGATCCGGACGGCCATATCCAGGCGACCGCCAAGGACGCGAAGGGCCGCAAGCAATACCGTTATCACCCGAAATTCCGCGAGGCACAGGAAGCGGCGAAGTACGATCGCTGCGGCGCGTTCGGCGAGCGCCTGCCACGCTTGCGCGCGCGAGTGGAGGCCGATCTCAAGCTGCGCGGGCTATGCAGGGAGAAAGCGGTGGCCGCGGTGGTCCGGCTGCTCGATCTCGGCACCATCCGCGTCGGCAACGAGGAATATGCCTCCGCCAACCGCAGCTTCGGCGCCACCACGCTGCGCAAGCGCCACGCCCGCGTGACCGGGCAGACGCTGCGCCTCCAGTTCCGCGCCAAATCGGGCAAGATGCGGGTGCTCACGATCACCGACGGCACGCTCAGCCGCTTCGTCAAGCGCGTGCAGGACTTGCCCGGCCAGCACCTGTTCCGCTGGGTAGACGACGCGGGCGAGGCGCACCCGGTCACCTCGACCGACGTCAACGACTATATCCGCGAGGCGATGGACGACGACTTCACCGCCAAGCATTTCCGCACCTGGGGGGCGAGCGTGATCGCGTTCGAGGCGCTGGCGGAGGCGGACTCCTATCTCGGCATCCAGGCACTGCTCGATCCGGTGACCGAGGCGCTGGGCAACACGCCCGCGATCGCGCGCAAATCCTATGTCCACCCGCGCCTCGTCGAGCTGGCGAAGAACCGCGACGCGCAGGCCAAGTTCCGCGCGGGCTTGCACCTGCCGCGCGCCACCCGCTACCTGAGCCGGGCCGAACGTGGGCTGATCGCCTTCCTCGAGAACGAGGAAGCGCCCGCCAAGGCAGCTTGAGCGGACCCTAAATGACCAACAACACTGCCGTGCCCCTGTTGCCCGCGGACGAGGACTTGCCCGAGCGGATCGCCGCCTTCTTCCAGGAACTCCAGCTCCTGGGTGCAGAGCCATTGGTGGAATATCCTGATCGCCGCGGGCCTGGCGATCGCGATCGTGCTCGTGCTTCATTTCGTCCGCGGCTGGGCGCTCAGGCTGTGCCGCCGCGGCGAGGGCGTCGCCAACTGGTATTCGATCGTCGGCCGGGCGATCGGCAAAACCGGCAACTTCTTCATGGTGATGGCGGCGGCTCGCCTCGTCGTCGGCTATGCCAACGCGCCCGCCGCGATCAACACCACCATCTATTTCTTCTTCACGATCGCGGCGGTGTTCCAAGGGGCGATCTGGCTGCGCGAGATAATCTTCGGCGTTGTCGAGAACCGCGCCATCGCCGAGGGCGAGAGCAGCATCGCGTTCGCCAGCGCGCTCGGCATCATCCGGCTGCTGGTGTCGATCGCGCTGTTCGCGATCGCGCTCGTCGTCGTGCTGAGCAACGTCGGGGTCAACGTGACCGGCCTCGTCGCGGGCCTCGGCGTCGGCGGCATCGCGATCGGCCTGGCGGCGCAGGGCATCTTCGCCGACCTGTTCGCGGCGCTGGCGATCCTGTTCGACAAGCCGTTCCGCGTCGGCGACGTCATCGCCTACGAGAAGGGATCGGGCACCGTCGAGGCGATCGGGCTCAAGTCGACTCGCCTTCGGGGCCCGCACGGCGAACAGCGGATCATCGCCAACAAGAAGCTGCTCGATTACGAGATCCTCAACAACAGCCGCCGAGAGCTGCGTCGGATCAAGCTGACCTTCAGCCTGATCTACCAGACCCCGGCCGACAAGCTCGCGCGGGTGCCGGATATCCTGCGCGAGTTGATCGAAGGCCAGCAACTGCGGTTCGTGCGCGCGGCGTTCGCGGCGTTCGGGGCCAACGGCCTGGATTTCGAGCTCGAATTCGAAATCTTCCGACCCGTCGTTCGCGATTGCCGACGGAGCGAGGCACAAGGTGTGCGTCGCGATCGTTGAGCGTTTTGCCAGGGAGGAGCTGGAGTTCTTCGCTCCCGTCCGCCCCGAGCTTCCTCCCAAGGAGAAGGCGACATGATGCTCAAGGACAAGGCCAAGCTCGGCGAGAAGCCCTCGTCGGCGATCCTCGCAGTGAGCGATCTCGATCGGGCGCGGCGCTTCTATGCCGAGACGCTGGGCCTCGAGCCCACCGGCGACACGGAAGAGGTGCTGAGTTTTCGCACCGGATCGACCACCTTCATGATCTACAAGTCGGAATTCGCGGGAACCAACAAGGCGAATGCCCTGGTGTGGGGCGCGGGAAGCGATTTCGACGCGATCGTCGCCGAGCTGCGTGAGCGCGACGTGACCTTCGAGGAATATCCCGAGATGGGGATGACCGTCACCGACGGCGTCCATACCGCCGGCGATTTCAAGGCGGTGTGGTTCAAGGACCCCGACGGGAATATCCTGCACGTCAACAGCATGTAGGCTGGATTGTACCAATTCCTCCCTCGCTCGTAGAGCGGGGGAGGAATACTCACTATCGGTACAGCCTACGCCGTCCTAGCCCCCGGCGCGAACACCCTCGTCATCGGCATCGCGAGATATTCCGCCTGCATCTCGGGCGTGAGTACCTCGATCAGTCGGGTGCCTTCGATCCAGAACTCGATCACGCCGAAGATGCCGCCGCGCTTGCGGTACTTCGCCGGCCAGCCCTCGCGTCGGGCGATCGCCAGCACGTCGTCGATGCCAAGTTGGGTCGCCATCGCGAAATGGGTGGAGGAATGGGCGCCGTTGCCGCCGGTCCGGGCGAACAAATCTGCGTCGCCATCGGCCGCCACCAGCTCGGTGCCGCGCGGATAGATTTCGACGCTGGTGTTGCGATCGTCGCCCGCCATCGCCACCCAGCTGCCCTTGGCGACCGGCGAGAAGGGCCCCGCGACGCCGCCCCAAAGCTCTGCGATCACCTGGGCGACATGCTCCGGATTCTCGGCGTCGATCGATACGTGGAAGATCATTTGCCCCGTCCCTGATTCGTGTGTTGCCGCCTCAATACGCATGGCACAAACTGTGTCAACAACAATTTGACACTTTTTGTGCCATCACTATGAGAGGGCCATGAGCACGCGCAAATTCCTCCTCGTCGATCCCGCCAGGCCCGAGGGTCCGTCGAACGACCATACCCGCGAACGGATCGAGGATGCGCTGATCGAGTTGATGGCAGACGGCGACAAGCTCAACCACGACCGAGTCGCCGAGCGCGCGCGAGTCTCGCGCCGCACCGTCTATCGCTATTTCCCCGATCAGGCAGCGCTGCGCGCGGCGATGTGGAAGCGGCTGAGCGCGGCCGGCGGCATGCCCGCCAGCCTCGAAGGTCTGCTCGAACATCTCGGCCAGACCTTCTGCAACTTCGACGCGAAGGCGCCGGCGATGACGGTGGCGATGGCGAGCCCCGAAGGCCGCGCGATCCGCAACCTGATGAAGCCTGAGCGCACCGCCGCCTTCCGCTCGATCTTCGCCGAAGCGACCGTTGATCTGCCCGAGCCCGACAAGACCTGGGCGATCGCGACGATGCAATTGCTCGCGACCGGCTTCGTCTGGCGCGAGATGCGCGACCAGTGGGGCATGACCGGCGAGCAGATGGGCATCGCCACCCGCTGGGCGATCGAGACCTTGCTCGCCGATCTCCGGCGACGCGGCGGCAACGCGCTGAGCGAAGGGCCGGCCGAGGCCTAAAGCAAATCCTTGTCGCGCTTGCGGCCGAGCATTCGGCGGATGAAGCCCATGACCGCCGCGCCGACGGCGACCACGCCAATGATGATCAGCTTGGCGAACTTGAGCAGGATCGCGAAGAAGCCGAGCTTGCTCGCCACCGCGACCGCCGCCCCGCCCGCGACCAGCCCGGCGAGGCCGTATTCGGCAGTCTTGTCGGTCGAGGAATCGAAGTCGGCGTAAGCGGCGCCGGGCTCGAACGTCACCGATTTGCCGAAGGTCTGCGCGGCGCCTCGGACATCGGCGAGCGACGACATGCCCGACAGCATGTTGAGGCTGAGCACGCCGGTGCGCCCGAGCATGCGGATGTCGTAGTTCAGCCCGTGCTCGGCGACGCCCTCATTGTCGTATTCGCGCGCCCAGATCAGCGAATGGGTCGCGGCATCGTAGGACGGGGCTTGTGCCCATCCCAGCAGATGCATGGTCGGATAGCCCTGCTCCTTGCGCTGCTTGTTGTCCTCCGCCTCGCCCGACTGCATGTCGGAAAGGACCTTGGCATAGTCCTGGGTTTTGGCGTCGGCATCGGGCACGTGGCCCGAATCCTGATAGGTGATCACCGCGCCCCAGACGTTGTCGTAGAAGGTCGTGCCCTTGGCCAGCACCAGGCCCAGCGTGTCCGCCACAGACGCCGGGGGGTTCTTCCACACCTCGACCAGCACGCGCTTGGCTTCGTCGGCGGGGAGGAAATAATAGTTGTCGCCGAGGTGGAGCACCGCCTTGGCGCCGGGCACGTGCACGTCGCCGGTCTGCGGATGGAGGCTCTTCTCGAGCACGATCCATTCGGGCGGAAGCTTCGCCGCGGCGGGCGCGCCGGAGGAGGAGGCGGGGCTCGCGGTCGCGCTCGGCCGGTCCTTGGCGATCGCCGCCGGTGTCACGGCGCACAGCGCCACCGCCAGCGCCATCGCGCTGGTCCCAAACCGTCGCCGCATTGATTTCCCCCGCTTTTCGATTCGTGCCCGGGGCGAATTGGGCCGCTAAATGCCGCCCTCGTCAAGCGAAAGCAGCGTCGCGTTGCCGCCCGCGCTGGTCGTGTCGACCGAGACCGAGCGTTCGGCGCAAAAGCGGTGGAGATAGTGCGGACCGCCCGCCTTGGGGCCGGTGCCCGACAGCCCCTCGCCCCCGAACGGTTGCGAGCCAACCACTGCGCCGATCATCGAGCGGTTGACGTAGAGGTTGCCCACCCGCGCCACCGCCTCGGCCAGCTCGCCCGAGCCCGCGATTCGGCTGTGGAGCCCCATCGTGAGCCCGAAGCCCTTGGCGTTGACCCGCGCGATCGTTTCGCCGAGCATGCCCGCGGGCCACGTCGTGACGTGGAGGATCGGGCCGAACCATTCCCGCGTCAGGTCTTCGATCTTGTCGAGCCGGATCAGCGTCGGTGGCACGAACAGGCCATCCGCCGGCACCGGCAGCGTCTTGAGCCAGCGGCCCTTCGCCGACTCGCGATAGGCCATCAGCTTGTCATAGGCCGCCCGGTCGATCACCGGACCGACGTCGGTCGCGGGATCGCCGGGATCGCCGATCACGAGCAGTTCCATCGCCCCGCGCAGCATCTCGATCACCCCCTCGGCGATCTCCTCCTGGAGCAGCAGCAGCCTAAGCGCCGAGCAGCGCTGCCCGGCCGAGCGGAACGCCGAGGTCAGCACGTCCGCCACCACCTGCTCGGGCAGTGCGGTCGAAATCGACGATCATCGCGTTGATCCCGCCGGTCTCGGCGATCAGCGGCACGAGCGGGCGGCTCTCGTCCTCGAGCAGCGCGCGGGCGATCTTGCGCGCGGTGGGGGTCGAGCCGGTAAAGGCGACCCCGGCGACGCGCGGATCGGCGGTGAGCGCCGCGCCCACCTCGGGGCCGCCGGTCGCGATGGATCAGCGCGCCATCGGGAATGCCCGCGTGCTGGAAGAGATCGACCGCATAGCGCGCAATCTTGGGCGTCTGCGGAGCGCTCTTCGCTACCACGCTATTGCCCGCGACCAGCGCCGCCGCGACCTGGCCGAGTGAAGATCGCCAACGGAAAATTCCACGGCGAGATACAGTCGCCCAGACCCCGCGCCCCTCCATCCGGAGCGCATTGCGCTCGCCGGTCGGGCCGGGGAGTTCGACCGGGCCGAGCGTCTTGCGCGCCTGCGCGGCATAGTAGCGGCAGAAATCGGCCGCCTCGCGGACCTCGCCCAGCGCATCGGGTATCGTCTTGCCCGCTTCGTGCACGGCCAGGGCCATGAGTTCGCCGCGCCGTTCCTCGATCAGGTCGGCCAGGCGATCCAGGCAAGCGGCGCGTTGGTCGAGTGGAGTTGCAGACCATCCGGGGAACTCGACTCACGCCGAACGCGATGCAGCCGTCGAGCGCATCGAGGTCACCGTCGCGCGACTCGTCCTCGTCGGGGAAGAGCGCCTCGACCTCGCCGGCGAACGCCCCGATCGTATCGCGCGTCTCCGCCAACACCGCCCGTTCCTGCAAGTCGATCCCCGCCGAGTTCCGCCATTCCCCGAACAGATCCACCGGCAACGGAATGCTCGGGTGCCGCGATCCCCCCACCGCGGCGATCTTCTCGACTGGGTCGGCGAGCAATTCCTCCTCGGACAAATGCTCGTCGGCGAGCTGGTGCGACGAAACTAGAGTTCGCCCCATTCTCCAGCAGCCGCCGCACCAGATACGCCAGCAAGTCGCGATGCCCGCCCACTGGCGCATAGATCCGGCAATGATAGCCCTGCTCGCGCACCAGCCGCTCGTAGAGCCCCTCGCCCATCCCGTGCAGCCGCTGGAATTCGAAGTCGCGGCTCTCGCCCGCCCATTCGAGGATCGTCGCCACGGTCAGCGCATTGTGGCTGGCGAAGGCGGGGCGGATGTTCGCCGCCTCCAGCATGTCGCGCGCGCACGCGAGATAGGAGACGTCGGTCGCCGCCTTGCGAGTGAACAACGGATAGTCGCTCAGTCCCTCGACCTGGGTGCGCTTGATCTCGCTGTCCCAATAGGCGCCCTTGACCAGCCGCACGTGCATCGGCCGCCCGAGCCGATTGGCCCAGCCGATCACCGCGCGCGCGCGTTTTCCATACGCCTGCACCGCCATGCCGAACCCGTCCCAGCCCTTCAATTCGGGCCGCTTCGCCACCGCGCCGATGATGTCGAGGCTCATCTCGAGCCGCTCGCTTTCCTCGGCGTCGACGGTGAGCGCGATGTTCTGCCCGGCCGCCTCGGAGGCGAGCTGCGCGAGCATGTCGGTCAGCTCGGGGACGCAGCGATCGTATTGCGGCACCTCGTAGCGCGGGTGGAGCGCCGAGAGCTTGACCGAGATCGAGTGCCCCGCCTTCGGATCGCGCCCCACCGCGCGGATCGCGTCGAAATAGGCCACGAAATAGCGCTCGGCATCGGCCTTGGTCCGCGCCGCCTCGCCGAGCATGTCGAAGCTCGCGGTGAAGCCGGCGTTCTCGGGCTTGCTTCATCCGGCGGGCACGCTTCGTCGATGGTGCGGCCCATCACGAAGACCTCGCCCATCCGCTTCATCGCCGCGCCGACCGCCTGGCGGACGAACGGCTCGCCCGCGCGCGCGATCAGGCGGCGAAGCGTCCCCTCCTGCTCGTCGCCGACCAGCACGCGGCCGATCACCAGCCCCCAGGTCGCCGAATTGACCAGCATCGAGTTGGACTTGCCGGCGTGCGCTCCGCCAGTCGGCGTCGCCGAGCTTGTCGGCGATCAGCAGGTCGGCGGTCTCGGGATCGGGGACGCGCAGGAACGCCTCGGCGAGGCTCAGCAGCGCGACCCCTTCGGACGAGTTCAGCCGATACTCCTGGAGGAACTGGTTGACCCACCCCCGGTTCTGCGCCGCGCGCAGATCGGCGAGCAACGCGAGCGCATGCCCCATCACCCGCTTGCGCGACTCGGGGGTCAGCCAGGCACGCTCGAGCAGCGGCTTTAGAACTTCGGGTTCGGGGGCGCGGTGCAGCGCGGCCATGGATCGGCGGGGATCGGACGCTACGTCAGTCGGCATTTTCTAGTTCTCGGTCGGGTGAGGCTTGCGGGAACCCCGCGTCGCTCTCTAGAGGGTGGCTGCGCTATGAAACGAAAGCCGGTGGGAGGATAGTCTCTTTGGATACGATCACCGTCGAGCAGATGGCCGCGAGCATCGGCACCGAGCGAGTCTCCGACTGGGTCGAGGTGACCCAGGCGATGATCGACAAATTCGCGGATGCCACTGGCGACCACCAGTTCATCCACGTGAACCCCGAGATGGCGAAGATGACGCCGTTCGGCGGCACGATCGCGCACGGGTTCCTGACGCTCTCGCTGATGCCCCTGCTCGCGAGCAAGACCGATACGCCGCCGATCGCCGGGGTGAAGATGGGGATCAACTACGGCGGCAACAAAGTCCGCTTCCTCACCCCCGTGCGCTCGGGCAAACGCGTGCGCGGCCGCTTCAAGCTGCTCGAGTTCGTCGAAAAGCGCCCGGGCGTTTGGCAGCACACCCAGGAATATACACTCGAGATCGAAGGCGAGACCAAACCGGCCTTGATCGCCGAGTGGATCGCCCAGATTTACGTCTAGAGAAGGACAGAAGAATGCGCTCCGCAGTCATCGTCTCCACCGCCCGCACGCCGATCGGCCGCGCTTATCGCGGCGCGTTCAACGCGCTTCCGCCGCAGACGCTCGGCGCCCATTCGGTGAAGGAAGCGGTCAAGCGCGCCGGGATCGATCCGGGCGAGGTCGACGACGTCGTGTTCGGCGCCGCGCTCCAGCAGGGGCATCAGGCGGGCAACATCGCGCGGCAGGTGCTGCTGCGCGCGGGACTCCCCGTCACGGTCGCGGGCATGTCGGTCGATCGCCAGTGCGCCTCGGGCCTGATGGCGATCGCCACCGCGGCCAAGGAGATCATCGTCGATAATATGGACATCGCGATCGGCGGCGGCGTCGAATCAATCAGTCTCGTCCAGACGCCAGCGATGCGGCTGGGTGCCGACCCTGAACTCGTGGCGATGCACCCCGACGTCTACATGCCGATGCTCCAGACCGCCGAGGTCGTCGCTGCGCGCTACAATATCGGTCGCGACCGGATGGACGCTTATGCGCTCCAGTCGCAGCAACGCACCGCCGCCGCCCAGGCCGCGGGCAAGTTCGACCAGGAGATTGTCCCCGTCACCGCGACGATGAACGTGACCAACAAGGAGACCAAGGAGGTCACCCAGAAACAAGTCACGCTCGCCAAGGACGAGGG
This sequence comes from uncultured Alphaproteobacteria bacterium, assembly GCA_963799985.1. Classification (GTDB taxonomy): domain Bacteria; phylum Pseudomonadota; class Alphaproteobacteria; order Sphingomonadales; family Sphingomonadaceae; genus Sphingomonas. The sequence continues at coordinate 375,073 of CAWCZC010000001.1, forward strand.
CAACCGGCCCGACACCACGCTCGCCGGCCTCGAGGCGCTGCCGGCGGTGCTGCCGGGCGGCGCGATCACCGCGGGCAACGCCAGCCAGCTCTCCGACGGCAGCTCGGCCAGCGTGCTGATGGAGGAGAAGGTCGCGGAGAAGCGCGGGCTCCAGCCGCTCGGCCGTTATGTCGGCATGGCGGTCGCGGGCACCAAACCCGACGAGATGGGCATCGGCCCGGTCTTCGCGATCCCGAAGCTGCTCGAGCGCTTCAACCTCAAGATGGACGACATCGGCTTGTGGGAATTGAACGAGGCTTTCGCCGTGCAAGTCCTCTATTGTCAGGACGTGCTCGGCATTCCGGACGAGCTGCTCAACGTCAACGGCGGCTCGATCTCGATCGGCCACCCGTACGGCATGTCGGGCGCGCGGATGACCGGCCACGCGCTGATCGAAGGCAAGCGGCGCGGCGCCAAATACGTCGTCGTGACGATGTGCATCGGCGGCGGCATGGGCGCGGCGGGCTTGTTCGAGGTTATGTAGGTCAAGCCGGCCGAATCATTCTGCCGGACAAGCCCCTCCCAAAGGGAGGGGCCAAGAAGGTCGAAGCGCAAATACACCTCCCGGATGTTTCTCCGGAGTACCACCTTTACCATATTGTCATTTTTTCCGTGCCTGTTAGCGTTACCAAATACGCCCCGGGGCACAGAGGGCGGCAATAGGAGGGTTCGCGCCCATGCGCGATGGATTGGCACTGGTGGCCGATATCGGCCGCCAATCGGTGCGCTTCGGGCTGACCGGAGGCGACGAGGGGATGGCGCCCCGCGACGTCCGCAAGTTCATGACCGCCGAACATCCCACCTTCACCAGCGCGTTGGTCACCTATCTGAGCGACCTCGGGCTGCAGGACGCGCGCCTGCCGAGCGTGCTCGCGGTCGCGGGCGCGGCGCGCGGCGACCTGATCAATCTCACCGGCAGCCGCTGGTATATCTCGCTCTCGGGAGTCGAGGCGGTGCTGCGCGAACGGCCGCGCGCGCTCAACGAATGCGCCGCCAACGCACTAGCGCTGACGATGCTACCCGCGTCGGCGTTCACCGCGCTGCATGGCCCCTCGCCCAAGGGCGTCGAGCCGGGCGGCAATTATGTCGTGATCGGCACCGGCACCGGACTGGGCGTTTCGGCGCTGATCACCACCGGCGACAAATTGATCCCGGTACAGAGCGAGGCGGGGCATACCTCGTTCTCCGCCAGCACGCCCGACGAGCGCAAGTTCGCCGATTATGTGAAGTCCAAGGGCCATCTCGTCGACGTCGAGAGCCTGTTGAGCGCGCCCGGGCTGCTGCTGGCCTATGAGGCGCTGGGCGACGGCAAGAAGCTCACGCGGCCCGAGGACGTGACTCGCAACATCGGCCGCGATCCGATCGCGACCGCCGCGGTCAAGATGTTCACCGAGCATCTCGGCGCCTTCGCGGGCGATCTGGCGATGACCTTCGGCGCCTGGGACGGCGTGTTCCTGACCGGCGCGATCTCGCGCGCGCTCCAGCCCCAGCTTTCTGATCGCGGTTTCCGCCAGCGCATGGAGACCAAGGCCGCGTTCCGCCGCCAGCTGGGCGAAGTGCCGGTCGCGATCGTCAACCGCAACGATCTCGAGCTGCTGGGAGCAGCCGCCGCGCTCGGCACCGCCTGAGACATTATCTTTTCCTCCCTGCAAGGGAGGGGTCGGGAGTGGGTCGCGAGCGAAGCGAGCATCCACCCATCCCCTCGAACGACACCGCGGCGCTGGCACGTCACACCCACCCCCTCTTACAGGAGGGGAGTTTCAAAGGCTTGACCTCCTCCGCCATGCGGTCAATCCCGGCGCGATGGGCCCGTCGCTCGCACATCGTATTCGGATCGAGGCCCATGCCGTGTGGCTGGCGGCGCGCGATCCGCGCACGCCGTGGCCCGCCAAGCTGGTGGGCCTGCTCGTCGCGGCCTATGCGTTGTCGCCGATCGACTTGATTCCGGACTTCATCCCCGTGCTCGGCCTGGTCGACGATGCGGTGCTGATTCCGCTCGGCGCGTGGCTGTTCGAACGGATGGTGCCGCCGGCCTTGCTCGCCGAGCACCGCGCCGCGGCGGAGGCGGCATCCGAGCGGCCGGTTTCCTGGGCAGGGATCGCAATCGTTGTGGCGATCTGGGCGATCGCGATCTGGCTGGCCTGGCGATTGGTAGCAATATTCTACGACTAGCGAAGCTCGGCTTCTCGCTACCGAACAAAAAAAGCGTGCTGCATGGGCGCTTCTGACATTAGCTGACGCCTGCCAGATCAGGGACTAACACGCCGACCATGGGTTTCGCCGGACTGACTCACCTCCAGCGCCTCGAGGCCGAGAGCATCCACATCCTGCGCGAGGTGGTGGCCGAGGCCGAGCGGCCGGTGATGCTCTATTCGGTGGGCAAGGATTCGGCCGTGATGCTGCATCTGGCGAAGAAGGCGTTCTTCCCGGCGCCCCCGCCCTTCCCGCTGCTTCATGTCGACACGACGTGGAAGTTCCGCGCGATGTACGCGCTGCGCGACAAGGCGGCGCGCGATGCGGGGATGGAGTTGATCGTCCATCACAATCCCGATGCCCAGGCGAAGGGCATCAACCCGTTCGACCACGGCAGCCTCCACACCGACCTGTGGAAGACCGAGGGCCTCAAGCAGGCGCTCGACAAATACGGCTTCGACGCGGCGTTCGGCGGCGCGCGGCGCGACGAGGAGAAGAGCCGCGCCAAGGAACGCATCTTCTCGTTCCGCACCGCCAACCACCGCTGGGACCCCAAGGCGCAGCGCCCGGAACTCTGGCACCTCTACAACGCCCGTAAGCACAAGGGCGAGAGCATCCGCGTCTTCCCGCTCTCGAACTGGACCGAGCTCGACATCTGGCAATATATCCTCGCCGAGGGGATCGAGATCGTGCCGCTCTATTTCGCGGCGCCGCGCCCCACGGTGGAGCGCGACGGGCTGATCCTGATGGTCGACGACGATCGCTTCCCGCTGCGTGCGGGCGAAGTGCCCACGACGCGCTCGATCCGCTTCCGTACGCTCGGCTGCTACCCGCTGACCGGAGCGGTCGAGAGCGAAGCGACGACGCTCGAGGCGGTGATCCAGGAGATGCTGCTCACTACCACCTCCGAGCGGCAAGGCCGCGCGATCGACCACGACCAGTCGGCGTCGATGGAGAAGAAGAAGCAGGAGGGGTACTTTTGACCGCCTCCTATCGCCCCGACGCGCTGATAGCGTCCGACATCGAGACCTATCTGCGCCAGCACCAGAGCAAGACGCTGCTGCGCTTCATCACGTGCGGCTCGGTCGACGACGGCAAGTCGACGCTGATCGGACGGCTGCTCTACGATTCGAAGCAGATCTTCGAGGACCAGCTTTCCGCGCTCGAGGCCGACAGCAAGCGCGTCGGCACCCAAGGCCAGAACATCGATTTCGCGCTGCTCGTCGACGGCCTCGCCGCCGAGCGCGAGCAGGGCATCACCATCGACGTCGCCTACCGCTTCTTCGCGACCGAGAAACGCAAGTTCATCGTCGCCGATACGCCGGGCCACGAGCAGTATACGCGCAACATGGTCACCGGCGCCTCGACCGCCGATCTCGCGGTGATCCTGATCGATGCGCGCAAGGGCGTACTGACCCAGACCCGGCGCCACTCCTACCTCGCCCACCTCCTCGGAATCCGCCACGTCGTGCTCGCGGTGAACAAGATGGACCTGGTCGGCTACGAGGCTGCCGTTTTCGAACAGATCGTCGCAGACTATCGCGAATTCGCCACATCTATCGGCATTCAGGCCTTCACCGCCATCCCGATCTCGGGGCTCGGCGGGGACAATATCGCAGGCCCGTCGGCCAACATGCCCTGGTATGCCGGGCCGACGCTGATCGCGCGCCTCGAGGAGGTTGACCTCGACGTCACCGCCGATCGTGGCAAGGCCTTCCGGATGCCGGTGCAATGGGTCAACCGGCCCAACCTGGATTTCCGCGGCTTCGCGGGGATGATCGTCGCGGGCACGGTCAAGCCGGGCGATCCGGTGCGCATCCTGCCCTCGGGTCGCACCAGCACGATCGCGCAGATCGTCACCATGGACGGCGATCTCGACGAGGCCGGCGCCGGCCAATCGGTCACGTTGACCCTCGCCGACGAGGTCGATTGCTCGCGCGGCGACGTCATCGCCGCCGCCGACGCGCCGCCGCAGGCCGCCGACCAGTTCCAGGCGACGCTCGTGTGGATGGACCAGGACGAGATGCTCCCCGGCCGCGCCTATTGGCTCAAGCTCGGCACCCAGACCGTCAGCGCCACCGTCCAGCAGCCGCGCCACGCGGTCGACGTCAACACGCTCGCCGAGCTGTCGGTCCGGACGCTCGGCCTCAATGATATCGGCGTGGCCGAGGTCTACACCGATCGCGTCCTGGTGTTCGAAGCCTATGCCGACAGCCACGATCTGGGCGGCTTCATCCTGATCGACAAGCTCACCAACGCCACGGTCGGCGTGGGGATGATCAACTTCTCACTCCGCCGCGCGCAGAATGTCCACTGGCAAGCAATGGAGATCAACCGCGAGGCGCACGCAAAGCAGAAGAACCAGCTCCCGCGCCTCTTGTGGTTCACCGGCCTGTCGGGATCGGGCAAGTCGACGATCGCCAACCTGGTCGAGAAGAAGCTCTACGCACTCGGCAAGCACAGCTTCCTGCTCGACGGCGACAACATCCGGCACGGCCTCAACAAGGACCTCGGCTTCACCGATGCCGACCGCATCGAGAACATCCGCCGAGTCGGCGAGGTCGCGCGGCTGATGACCGACGCCGGGCTGATCGTCCTCACCGCCTTCATCTCGCCGTTCCGCGCCGAGCGCGAGCTGGTGCGCAATATGCTGCCTCATGGCGAATTCTTCGAGATCTTCATCGATACACCGCTCGAAGTGGCCGAGGCACGCGACGTGAAGGGCCTCTACAAGAAGGCGCGCGCGGGCGAGATCGCCAATTTCACCGGCATCACCAGCCCCTATGAGGCGCCGGTGACTCCCGAGCTGCGCATCGACACGACCCACACCAGCCCCGAGGAAGCGGCCGAACGGATCGTCGAGGAGATCATGGGCGTATGGAGTCCCGTGCTGTGACCGACGCCGAACTCGCCGCTGACATCGCCGCCGAAGCCGGGGAGTTGCTCCGCGCGCTCCAGCTTACCGGCTCGGGCCGCGCGCTGGGCGATGCGGGCGACGCCCAGGCCAACGCGCTGATCCTGACGCGGCTGCGCGCCGAGCGGCCCGACGACGCGATCCTCTCAGAGGAAATGGCCGACGACCTTTCCCGATGCGCTTGCAGCCGAGTGTGGGTGATCGATCCGCTCGACGGCACCCGCGAATATTCCGAGGGGCGCGACGACTATGCCGTCCACATCGGCCTTGCAATCGACGGGGTGCCCGCGATCGGCGCGGTCGGGTTGCCCGGCCGGGACTTGGTGCTCGGCACCCATCCCGCTCCGCCGCCCACACCGGCAAACCATCCGCCACGAATGCTCGTCAGCCGAACGCGCCCCGCCGCGGAATGCACCGCGGTGGCCGAAGCGCTCGGCGCCGAGCTGGTGCCGATGGGATCGGCGGGGGCCAAGGCGATGGCCGTGGTACTCGGCGCGGCCGACATCTACCTCCATTCGGGCGGCCAGTATCAGTGGGACAATTGCGCGCCGGTCGCGGTCGCGCGGGCCGCCGGGCTCCACGCGTCGCGGATCGACGGATCGCCGCTCATCTACAATTGCGAGGAAACCAGCATTCCCGACCTGCTGATCTGCCGCCCCGAGCTCGCCGCGCGCGTCCTCGCCCTTGCCGCCGAATGCGCCGAGGGCGCGCGGTGATCGACTTGCTCCATCTCAATTGGCTCAACGCGTTGGCAGGGCTGCTCGTGGGCGTGGTCGTTGAACTCACCGGGGTTGGCGGCGGATCGTTGATGGCGCCCATCCTGGTGCTGCTGTTCCGGGTTCCGGTCGGCTCCGCGATCGGCACCGATCTTTGGTTCGCAGCGATCACCAAGACCGTTGGAAGTACCGTCCATCATCGCAACGGCAGTGTCGATTGGGGCGTGGTCGGCCTGCTCGCGATCGGCAGCGTTCCGGCGACGTTGCTTACCGGCCTCTGGCTGTGGCACGTCAATGTCGAACATGCCGGTGGCGCCTTGCTCCAGCGAGGGCTGGGCACGGTGTTGATCCTGAGCGCGATCGCGACGCTTGGCCGCTTTCGGTTCGCCCGCTGGACGAGCACGCTTTCGATCCGAACGAGTCTCGGCTTCCCCGCGCTCAAGGTGGGCTCGACGATCCTCGCAGGCGCGATCCTCGGCACGCTGGTGACGATGACCTCGGTCGGCGCCGGCGCGCTTGGCGCAACGATGCTGCTGGTGCTCTATCCGTTCCGTCTGGGCATCAAGAAGCTGGTCGGCACCGACATCGCGCATGCCGTGCCAGTCACGCTGATCGGCGGCATCATCCACCTGTTGATCGGGTCGGTCGATCTCGGGCTGCTGGCGATGCTGCTGGTCGGATCGCTTCCCGGTATCGTCATCGGCGCTCGGCTTTCGGCGATCATCCCCGAGCGATTTGTGCAACCGGTGCTGGCAGTAGTGCTCGCCTTGTCGGGCCTCAAACTACTGAGCTAGCCCCAGTCGCTCGCCCGAATAGGCACCCGCGCGGATCGGTTCCCACCAGGCGCGGTTGGCGAGATACCAGTCGATCGTCGCGGCCAGCCCGGTCTCGAAGCTCTCCTGCGGGTGCCAACCGAGCTCGCGCTCGGTTTTTCCGGGATCGATCGCATAGCGGCGGTCGTGGCCGGGGCGATCGGTGACGAAGCGGATCAGCTCGCGTCGCGGCCCGCCGCCCAGCCGCGCGTCGACCAGGTCGCAGATCGCCTCGACCACCTGGAGGTTGGTGCGCTCGCCGTGCCCGCCGACCAGATAGGTCTCGCCCGTCCGCCCGCGGTCGAACACTGCGGCCAGAGCGCGGGCGTGATCTTCGACGTGAAGCCAATCGCGCACGTTCGCGCCGCGGCCGTAGACCGGCAGCTCGCGGCCTTGACACGCGTTGAGGATCGTCAGCGGAATCAGTTTCTCGGGGAATTGCCACGGGCCGTAATTGTTCGAGCAGTTCGAGAGCACGACCGGCAGCCGATAGGTCTCGTGCCAGGCGCGAACGAAATGGTCGGATGCCGCCTTCGACGCCGAATAGGGCGAGCTTGGCGCGTAGGCGGTGTCCTCGGTGAAGACGCCGCTGTCGAACGGCAGGTCGCCGAATACCTCGTCGGTCGAGATGTGTTGGAAGCGGAACTCGCCAGGTTGTCCCAGCGCGCGCCAATGATCGAGCGCCGCCTCGAGCAGTCGCACCGTGCCGACGACATTGGTCTCGACGAACGCGGCGGGCGAATCGATCGAGCGATCGACGTGTGTTTCGGCCGCCAGATGCAGGATCCCGCCGACTTGTTCCTCGCGCAGCAGATCGCGCACCAGCGCCGCGTCGCCGATGTCGCCGTGGACGAAGCGATAGTGCGGCGATCCTTCGATCGCGCCGAGCGCCGCGAGGTTGCCGGCATAGGTCAGCTTGTCGAGGTTGACGACTCGCCTGCCCTCCCCCGCGAGCAGCCGGCACACCGCCGATCCGATGAAGCCCGCGCCGCCGGTAACGAGAACCGCGCTCAAGTCATGCCCTCCACGCAGCGTCGCAGGTAGCGTGCGTAATCGGTCTTCCCGAGCATGTCTGCGCGCTTGAGCAACGCCTCCGCGTCGAGATAGCCGAGATCGAAGGCGATTTCCTCGGGGCACGCGATCTTGATCCCCTGGCGGTGCTCGATCGTCCGCACGAAGCTGCCCGCATCGTGCAGGCTATCGTGCGTGCCGGTATCGAGCCAGGCATAGCCGCGCCCGAGCTTGGTGACCTCGAGCGTGCCGGCCGCGAGATAGGCGCCGATCACATCGGTGATCTCGAGTTCGCCGCGAGGCGAGGGCTTCAGCCCGCGCGCGATTTCGGTCACCTGGCGATCGAAGAAATAGAGCCCAGTCACCGCCCAGTTCGATTGCGGCTGGCTAGGCTTCTCGACGATGCTGATCGCCTTGCCCGCCGCGTCGAAGGTGGCGACGCCGTAGCGCTCGGGATCCTCGACCTGATAGGCGAACACCGTCGCCCCGCCCGCCGCCGCCGCGGTGGCCGCAGCATAGCCTTTCGTGCCGATGCCGTCGCCGTGGAAGATATTGTCGCCCAGGATCAGCGCGGCCGGGCCGCCGTCCAGGAATTCCTCGCCGATCAGGAATGCCTGTGCGAGCCCGTCGGGGCTCGGCTGCTCGGCGTATTCGAACCGCATCCCAAACGTCGAGCCGTCGCCCAGCAACGCTTGGAATGCCGGAAGGTCGCGCGGCGACGAGATGATCAGGATATCGCGCACGCCCGACAGCATCAGCACCGACAGCGGATAATAGATCATCGGCTTGTCGAACACCGGCAGCAGTTGCTTCGAGATCGACAGCGTCGCCGGATAGAGCCGCGTGCCCGATCCGCCGGCGAGGATGATCCCCTTCACGCCATGCGGCCCGGGCCGGGGATCGGTCGCTCGACGATAGGACAAACGGGGTTCTCCGGTTTTTCAGGCGGCCATTCTGACGTCTAATGGTTCAGAAACCCTTTGCCACGTCCACCTGCGCACGCTCGATCAGCGCGGCATAGATCGTCCGTGCCTCCGCGGCGAGCGCCTTGCCCGCCCCGCGCACGTCGCGCGACAAGGGCGAGCGCATCTCGGACAGCGAGATCGCCGCGGGATCGACCTGCGCGATGCGCGCGAGCGCGGGCGCCAGTCCGCCGTCGTCGGTGCACAGCTGCATGTAATCAATGAACCGCTGGCACGACCGCACCGGCTCGGACTGATCGAGCAAGTGGCGATACGCGCTGATCCAGGCGGCGAGCCAATAGTCGATCGTCTCACGGTCCCCTCCGGGCGCGTCGTCGAGCAGGAAGGGCCGCTGGCCGGCGCCGAACTCGTGGTGCCCCAGCCAGTCCATGAACTTGCGTCGGAACGCGTCGTCCGCCTGGAGCGAACAGGCACGGACGTGCTGGTTGCGCAGCGACTCCGCCTGCTGGAGCGGGTCTCGGAACGGGTGGAGCAGCACCGCGTCCGGAAAGGCCTCGACCAGCGCGCCCAGCCGCAGGATGTTGTTGTTGTTCTTCGAGAGGTAGCGCGGCCGGCCGTAACGCAGCAGTACGAGGCGGACATAGGTCACGAACGCGTCGAGCGTCTCGGGCTCGGGCGGAACCGGCGCGAGCCCCTCGGGCCGCAGGTAGCGAGAGCCCTCGTGCGCACGCCAGAACACTTCCTCAATCGCCTCGGGCGTATCGAGATCGTGGGTCAGCCCGTCGCCGTGGCCGCGCTCGCGAGTCTCGACCGAGCGCTTGAACCCCGCGCTCATCCGCGCCCAGCTGTTCGGCGCGAGCGGCAGCGGCAAATCGCGGTACGAGAGCGAGGCGAAGACGCCGCTGCCGTACAGCGTCCGCATCAGGATCGTCGTCCCGGCGCGCGCCAGCCCGCAGACGAACACCGGCGCTTTGCAGTCCAGCGCGTCCGCGGCTTTCCCATAGCGTCCGCGCTCCACGTCGAACGACATCTCGAGCACCGGCGCGAAGCCGAGCGCGATGTGATGGAGGATGCGGTCAGCGCGGCTGTAGCCGCCGCCCGATTTGCCAACGGAGGATTGCATAGGTGAGGCAGATCATGACGATGCCCAGGCGCTTGCGCCAGTCGAACAGCGCGGCGCGGACGCCAAGATCGACGAATTGGTCGAGCACGAGCATCGCGCCGATCGGCAATGCCACCAGCGCGAGCAGCAGCCCGGCGCGCGCGGAGGCGAGGAACAGCCGCCGCGACAACAATTGCATCGCCCGCTCCTTCGCCCATTCGGAGACGTCGCGGCGCGGTAACAGCGCCGCCGAGCGGCGGCCCCAGAACGCCAACGCGCGAAAGCTCGCGAGCACCGGCAGGCGGCGAAACAATTCGAGTGCCACCAGGATGGCGAGAAGAAGCCCGATCAATCTGTCGCATTCCCCATGCGAAAGGACGCAAGCCCCACGTCCTGGAAGAGATTTGTCGCAGAACTATGCCGTCAACGTTTCGGGGCGATTGCGCGATCCCGCATGAAAGCGCTCGCCAAATCGGCTTCGCGGGGCCAAAGCGCCTTGCCGCGCGAGCGGCGTTCCCCATCTTGGAGCCTCATGCCCTTTTCGAATCTCCCCGCGCTTCTCTCCGAAGCGCTCGCCGCCCGAGGCTATGCCGCGCCCACTCCGGTTCAGGCCGCGGTGCTCGAGCCCGAGGCCAACGGCCGCGACCTGATCGTTTCGGCGCAAACCGGATCGGGCAAGACCGTCGCGTTCGGCCTGGCGATGGCGGAGCAGTTGCTCGAGGAGGATCGCCTCCCGGCGCCGCGCACCCCGCTGGCGCTGATCGTCGCCCCCACGCGCGAACTTGCGCTGCAGGTCAGCCGCGAGCTGATGTGGCTCTTTGCCAAGGCCGGGGCACGGATCGCCACCTGCGTCGGCGGCATGGATGCCTCGAAGGAGCGCCGCGCGCTCAGCCACGGCGCGCACATCGTCGTCGGCACGCCCGGCCGGCTGCGCGACCATCTCGAGCGTAGCGCGCTCGACCTTTCGGCGCTTCGCGTCGCGGTGCTCGACGAGGCCGACGAGATGCTCGACATGGGCTTCCGCGAAGACCTCGAGGTGATCCTCGACGCGACACCCACCGAACGCCGCACGCTGCTGTTCTCGGCGACGATGCCCAAGCCGATCGTCATGCTCGCGCGGCGCTACCAGCGCGACGCCTTGCGCATCTCGACCGTCGGCGAGGATCGCGGGCACGGCGACATCGCTTATCAGGCGGTCGCGGTCTCGCCTTCGGACATCGAGCATGCGGTGATCAACCTGCTTCGCCTCCACGAGGCCGAGACGGCGCTGCTGTTCTGCGCCACCCGCGACAACGTCCGCCACCTCCACGCCAGCCTGGTCGAGCGCGGGTTCGCGGCGGTCGCGCTTTCGGGCGAGCACAGCCAGAGCGAGCGCAACCAGGCGCTCCAGGCGATGCGCGATAAGCGCGTGAGGGTCTGCGTCGCGACCGACGTCGCCGCGCGCGGGATCGATTTGCCGAGCCTCAGCCTCGTCATCCATGTCGAGCTGCCGCGCGACGCCGAGACGCTCCAGCACCGCTCGGGCCGCACCGGCCGCGCGGGGCGCAAAGGCACCGCCGTGCTGATCGTCCCCTACCCGCGCCGCCGCCGGGTCGAGGCGATGCTGCGCGGCGCTCGGATCGAGGCGGAATGGGTCCCCGTCCCCACCCCAGACGATATTCGCGCCAGCGATCGCGAGCGGCTGATCGCGGCGTTGCTCGCCCCGGTTGAGGTCGACGACGAGGATCGCGCGCTGGCCGCGCGGCTGCTCGCCGAGAAGAGCCCGGAGGATATTGCCGCCCAGCTCGTCCACGCGCACCGCGCGTCGATGCCCGAGCCCGAGGACATGCTCGATCGTGCCGCGCATTCGGACAGCCGCGAGGAGCGCCAGTCGGGCCACCGCCCGGGCTTCGAGGACACGATCTGGTTCCGTATGGACATCGGGCGCCGGCAGAACGCCGATCCGCGCTGGATCCTCCCTTTGCTCTGCCGCCGCGGCCAGATCACCAAGAACGAGATCGGTGCGATCCGAATCGCCGCGAACGAGACGATGTTCCAGATTCCGCGCGCCGCCGTGCCCCGATTCACCGCCGCGCTGGCGCGGACGGCCGGCAGCGACGGCGACGACGGCGTGACGATCGAACCCGCCAACGGCCCGCCCGCCGATGCCGCGCGCCCGCCGCGTCGTGCTGGGCCCCCGGGTCCGCCCAACCGTCCCGGTCCCGCAGGCCCCGCGCCGGTCCGCCATCGCGCCAAGCCCTATCACGGCAAGGCCAATCGCCCGCGGTGAGCGATCCGCTACGCATCCTGGTCGATGCCGACGCATGCCCGGTGAAGGACGAGGTCTACAAGGTCGCCTGGCGCCGCGAAGTGCCGGTGACGATCGTCAGCAACAGCCACTTCCGCGTCCCCACCCACCCGCTGATCGAGCGGGTGGTGGTGAGCGATGCGTTCGACGCCGCCGACGACTGGATCGCCGAGGCGTGCGGCCCCGCGAGCGTGGTCATCACCGGCGACATCCTGCTCGCCGACCGCTGCCTCAAGGCGGGCGCGACGGTGATCGCGCCGACGGGCAAGCCCTTCACCACCAGCTCGATCGGCGCGGCGATCGCCACCCGCGCGATCATGGCCGACCTGCGCGCCGGCGGCGACGCGATCGGCGGCCCGGCGCCGTTCGCCAAGGCCGACCGCTCGCGGTTCCTCCAGGCGCTAGACACCGCGCTGGCGCGGCTGGCCCGTGGGTAGCGATCCGCGCGAGATGACGCTAAGGGGGGCGCCGCGCGGTCCCGTAGCTCAGCCGGATAGAGCGCCACTTTCCTAAAGTGGGCGTCGGGGGTTCGAGTCCCTCCGGGACCGCCAGCACTCTCCCCGGAGACTCACCCACCTGTCCCGCTCTCCTTGAGGGGACAGGGAAAAGAGTTTCAGTTGCACGCCTCGGGCGGCACCACCGGCAGCGGGAGGGAAGCGACCGGGACGCCGTCCTCGATCAGGTCGCGGGCCTGTTCGGCGGTGGCCTGGCCGTGGATCGCGGCTTGCGCTTCCTCGCCCGCGTGCATCGCACGAGCGCGATCGGCGAACGAAAGGCCGACCCATTTGGAACCCTCTAGCATCTTCGCCTGGGTGGCGGCGATCATCGCGATCGCGGCCTTGACCGCTTCGGGAGGGCGTTCGGTCGAAGGCGCGATCGCTCCGCTGTTGCCCTTGGCCCCCACATTCGGCGCCATCACCGCCTTGGCGACCTCGCCGCTGCCGCACATCGGGCAGGCGATCATCCCGCCTTCGCGCTGCGCCTCATAGGCCTGGCTCGATCCGAACCACGCCTCGAACACATGGCCGCCGCCGCAGCGCAGATCGAAGACGATCACAGCGCCTCCACCGGCGGGATCGCGCGGCGGTGCTTGAGCACCGGCACACGTTCTCGAGCCGCGATGACGCGCGCCGGGTCGATCTCGGCGAAGCCCAGCCCGGCGGGCTCGCCCATGTCGAGCAGCAGTTCGCCCCACGGATCGGCGACGAGCGAATGGCCGTAGGTCGCGCGGCCATCCTCGTGGACGCCGGTCTGCGCCGCCGCGATCACGAACGCCGCCGCCTCGATTGCGCGGGCGCGCATGAGGATGTGCCAGTGCGCCGCGCCGGTGGGGCGCGTGAAGGCCGCGGGGATCGAGAGGATCGTCGCGCCCGCGTCGCTCAGCGCGCTGAACAGGTCGGGGAAGCGCAGGTCGTAGCAGATCGCGAGGCCCAGCACGCCGAGTGGAGTCTCGACCGTCACGGTGCGCTCGCCCCGCGCGTAGGTTGCCGATTCGCGCCAGCTCTCGCCGGTGGGCAGGTCGACATCGAACAGGTGCATCTTGTCGTAGCGCGCGCGGATACCGCCGCTCGAATCGATCACGAAGCCGCGGTTGGCGAGCTTGCCGTCCTCACGCAGGATCGCGAGGCTGCCGAGGTGGACCCAAGTCCCGTGCTTCGCCGCCGCCTCACGCACCGCGGCGAGCACTGGGTCATCGTCCTCGCGCGCCAGCGATCCCGGCCGCGCGATCGCGGTCGCGGTCGATCAGTCCGGACATCTCGGGGGTGAACAGCATCGCCGCGCCGCCCGCCGCGGCATCGGCGACGGCCTGAACGAGCGTGCGCGCGTTCGCGACGGGATCGATCCCGCTGGTCATCTGGAGGAGCGCAGCGCGAGTTCATGCGGCCAGCAGGCTGTCCAGCTCGCCGCTGCGCTCGACCGCGGCGAGATCGTCCGATCCGCCGATGTGCTTCCCGTCGATGAACACCTGGGGAACCGTGCTGCGCCCGCCCGCGCGCTGGATCATCTCGGTGCGCAGCGGCCCGCCCATCGTGATGTCATGCTCTTCATAGTCGACGCCCTTGGCGCGGAGCAGCGCCTTCACCCGCGCGCAATAGCCGCAGAACGCCTTGGTGTAGATTTCGATCTTAGCCATGTTGCTTCCCGAGGTGATGGTCTGGTGGCGCCTTGTCAATCGACGCCTTCCTCTCCCAGAACGCGCGCCCAGCACAGAAGGATCACCTTCGCGGCGCCCCCGCGCTTGAGCATTCGCGCGCAGGCCTCGCCGGTGGCGCCGCTGGTGTGGACGTCGTCGACCAGCACCACGGTCTTTCCCTTGAGTTTCGCGCCCGCACCCGGCGCCAGCGCGAAGGCGCCAGCCACCGCTTTCGTCCGCCCGCGGCGGCCCATGCCGCGCAGCACCGGCGTCGGCTTGACGCGGCGGAGCAGGTCGAGGTCGGCGGGCGCGCCACTGGTCCGCGAAAGCGCGGTCGCGATCAGCGCGGCCTGGTTGAACCCGCGGGACCAGATCCGCCAGCGGTGGAGCGGCACCGGCACCAGCAGCGCGGCGCCTTCGGGCATCAGCCGCGCCATCGCCGCCGCCATCGTCGCCGCATAGGCCGCGCGCCCGCCATATTTGAGCTTGAGCGCGACGTGGCGCGCGACGTCGCCGTAAGCGACCGCCGCGCGCACCCCGTCGTGCGGCGGCGGATGCGCGAGGCAGCGCGCGCACACCGCGTCCGCCCCGCGATCGAATTCGAACGGGGCCTGGCATGCGGCGCACCACGGCGGGCCGAGGAACCTCAGGCTTCCCCAGCAAGCCGCGCAGAAGCGATGGTCCGCGGGCGTCACCGCGCCGCAGCCCGGGCAGCGCGGTGGCAGCGCCAGTGCGGCGAGCCGCGCGAGCGGAGCAAGAACCCCCATGGACCCCTTGTCCCTCGCTCCGCCCGGCTGCACAAGCGCGCGCATGTCCGAAGCCGAGATCTTCGACCGAGCGCTCCGCCGCCGCCGCCGCGATCGAACGGCACAGGGCTATGCCGGTTTCAGCTTCCTGCGCGATCACATGATCGGCGGGATCGACGAGCGGCTGGCGGCGGTGAAGCGCGAGTTCCGCGACGTGCTCGACCTCGGCAGCTTCGCCGGAGACTTCACCTTGCCCGGGGCGCGGATCGCCCGGCTCGACCCCGGTTTCGGTTTCGCGCGCGCGTCCGGCGGGGTGCAGGGCGACGAGGACCGCCTGCCCTTCGCCGACGGGTCGTTCGATCTGGTGGTCTCGGCCGGCGTGCTCGATCAGGTCAACGACGTGCCGGGAGCGCTCGCGCTGATCGGCCGCGTGCTCAGGCCCGACGGGCTGTTCCTCGGCGCCTTCGCGGGCTCGGGGAGCCTCGCGACGCTCAAGGCGGTGTTCGCGGGCGAGCCCGCCGCGCGCTTCCACCCGCAGATCGATGTGCGCGCGGCAGGCGATCTCCTGTCGCGCGCGGGGTTCGCGCTGCCGGTCGCCGATACCGAGACGCTCACCGTCCGCTACTCGGGACTCGCCGGCTTGCTGCGCGACGTGCGCGGGATGGCAGTGGGCAATTTGCTCCCCGGCGCCGCGCCGCTCCCCCGCCCGATCCTGATGCGCGCCGCCCAGGCCTTCGCCGAGCGCGCCGATCCGGACGGCCGTATCCCCGAGCGTTTCGAGATCGTGTACGTTACCGGCTGGGCGCCGCACGAATCGCAACCCCAGCCCGCTCGCCGCGGCAGCGCGACCGCCTCGCTGACCGCCGCGCTCAAGCCGAAGACCTAGATCAACGCCTCGAGCAGCCCGATCAGCGGCTTGTCCGCCGGCGGCATCGCCAGCCCGTGCAGCTCCAGCGGCCGCACCCATTTGAGCGCCGAGGCATGCCGCGCCTCGGGGACCCTGTGCCATTTGCGCAGCGCGTAGAGCAGCAGCAGCAAGTGCCGCCCGCCCAGCCCCTCGCTCGCGAACGCGGCGGGGGCGAGGCACGCCGATTCGACCCGGATCCCCAGCTCCTCGGTCAGCTCGCGCACCAGCGCCGATTCGGGCAGTTCGCCAGCCTCGACCTTGCCGCCGGGGAATTCCCACAGCCCCGCCATCGGCTTTCCGGGCGGGCGCTGCTGGACGAGCACGCGCCCGTCGGCGTCGACCAGCGCCGCAGCCACGACCAGCAGGATTCCCGGCAGCGGTATTTCCGGCGCGGGGCCGGCGGACACATTCTCAAACACTTCGTTAATCAGCTTTCTCTACATGTCGGATACGTTTGAGGGAGACGGAAGGCGTGCGAGCCTTGGTGCAACTAGTCCATGGACTGATCCGGGAGCGCAAGGGCGCGACCGCGATCGAATATGGATTTATCCTCGCGCTCATCGTGATCGCGATGATGGTCGCGCTGATCTCGCTGGGCGAGACGACCACGGGTTTGTGGACCAACGTCAGCACCAAAGTTCAGGCCACCAATTAAAAACGTCTCCGTAACGTTTCGGCTTAGGCCTTTCTTTACCTGCCGCCGCTAGCTTCACAAATGCCGATCCGGAATCCCGGGGAGGCCGGGTGAATGAAGCTTGGAACGATGGAGACCGGTATGCAGAAGATTCGCACTTTCCTGAAGAACAGCAAGGGCGCCACCGCGATCGAGTACGGCCTGATCGCCGCTCTCATCGCCGTCGCCGCGATCGCCGCGATGCAGGGTCTGGGCAACCAGCTCAACAAGACCTTCGGCAACGTGACGTCGAACATGAAGGCTTCGTAAGCCTTCGCCTTCAACGGATGAGGGGCGGCGGAACTTCGGTTCCGCCGCCCTTTTTCGTATCCCGTACAGGCGGCCTTTTTCTTGATTCTGGTCATTGATGAAAATCAAGGTGAACGCCGGATTCGGCGAATCGCTTAGAATCCGCGAAGCCGTGACGGAGCCATAACGAACCGCCACGCCGCCTCACCCCCCGAGGTCGGTGGCACTCGGGAGGGACTCCGATGCTCCGAAAGCTTTTCGTTGACACAAAAGGTGCGACCGCGATCGAATATGGCCTGATCGCCGCGCTGATCGCCGTGGCCGCCATTGCCGCGATGCAGGGGCTGGGCAACCAGCTTTCGACAACGTTCGGCAACGTCACTTCGAACATGAAGGCGAGCTGAGACTCGCCCCATCGCCAGGAACTTGCCTCGGCGCGCTTGGCGGAGCGCTTCGGGAGTCATCCCGTCGAGCTCGGCCAGCGCGCCCGAAATCGCGTCGCCAAGCGACTGGATCGCGCCCGCGGGGTCGCGGTGCGCGCCGCCCAGCGGCTCGGGCACGATCGTGTCGATCACGCCCAGCTCCTTCAGGTTCTGCGCGGTGACCTTCATCGCCTCGGCCGCCTCGGGCGCCTTGTCGGCGGTGCGCCACAGGATCGAGGCGCAGCCCTCGGGCGAGATCACCGAATAGACCGCGTGCTCGAACATCAGCACGCGATTGCCCGCCGCCAGCGCCACCGCGCCGCCCGATCCGCCCTCGCCGACGATCGCCGCGACCAGCGGCACGCCGAGGTTGAGGCATTGCTCGGTCGATCGCGCGATCGCCTCGGCCTGGCCGCGCTCCTCGGCCTGGACGCCGGGAAACGCGCCGGAGGTATCGACCAACGTGATCACCGGCAGCCCGAACTGGTCGGCGAGCCGCATCAGCCGGATCGCCTTGCGATAGCCCTCGGGCTTGCCCATGCCGAAATTGTGCTTGAGCCGGCTGGCGGTGTCGTCGCCCTTCTCATGGCCGATCACCATCACCCGGCGCCCGCGGAAGCGGCCGAGTCCGCCGATGATCGCCTGGTCGTCGGCGAAGGCGCGGTCACCGCGCCAGCGGCATGAAATCATCGATCAGGCCGCCGACATAATGGTTGAAGTGCGGCCGCTCGGGATGCCGCGCGACCTGGGTCTTCTGCCACGGCGTCAGCTTGGCATAGGTCGCCTTGAGCAACGTGTCGGACTTGGTCTGGAGCTTGCCGACCTCGGACTCGATATCGATTTCGCCGCCCGCGGCGGTCTGGCGCAATTCGTCGATCCGGCCTTGCAGCTCGGCGATCGGTTTCTCGAAATCCAGGAATCGTGCCATCAGGTCGGCTCCGTTAGGCCGCGGCGCGGCTTGCGGTCAACGAGCGCCTCACCCAAAGGGTGGCGCTGGTTGACCAGCTCGACCAGCCGGCGGCTGTCGACATGGGTATAGATCTCGGTGGTCGCGATATCGGCGTGGCCGAGCATCGACTGCAGCGCGCGCAGGTCGGCGCCGCCCTCGAGCAGGTGGGTCGCAAAGGCGTGGCGCAGCACGTGCGGGCTGATCCGGTCGCGCGGGATGCCCGCTTCCGCCGCCAGTCCCTGCAGCAATTGGTAGAGCCGCATCCGCGAGAGATGCGACTTGCCCGAGGGAAACAGCCACGGCCGGTCGCTCGCGACATGATCGCGCCACAGCCGCCACCGCCGCGCGCGCGCGGTCCGAGATCGGCACCAGCCGCTCACGGCCGCCCTTGCCTTTCAGGATCAGATAGGGTCGATCGGGCGCGATCGCGTTGCGCGGGAGCGACATCAGTTCGCTCGCGCGCAGCCCCGAGCCGTAGAGCAGCTCGACCAGCGCGGCGAGCCTGAGGTCGCGGGGGTCCGGGGGCACACGGGCGATCCGGGCTGTGATCGCCTCGAACAGCCGGTCGACGTCAGCCACGCTCAGTACCTTGGGCAAAGGCCGTGCGGCGCCTGGCCGGGGGAGCGCCGCGCCGGGGTCGTCGGAACGCATCCCCTCGTCCGCCAGGAACGCGAAGAAGCGCCGCAGCGCCGCCGATTTGCGCGCCACCGTAGCGCGCGCGAGATCGGCCCAGCCGGCGCTCAGCCGCTCCAATTCCTTTTGCCCCGCATCGCCCAGCCCGCCATCCAGCGCTTCGGACGCGAGCCGCAGGTCGGTGCCGTAAGCGGCGATGGTGTTCGCCGCCGCGCCCGCTTCGGCGCTCATCATTTCCAGGAAGCGCTCGATCAGCGCGCGATCCTGGGCGAAGCTCAAGCTCGTGTGACCGCCTCGACGGCGATCATCCGCGCATAGTCGTTCATCCCCGTCGCGCGCAGCCCGGCGACGATGTGGAACAGCGCCTCGGGCGTCACCAGTGCCCAATTGCGCGATTGCATGCCTACCGCGGCGAGCAGGGTGACGGTGCCCGCGTCGCCGCGGCGCGCGGCCAGATCAATCGCGCGCGTCCAGCTATTGCTCGCGCCCACGGCCACGTCGAGCATGCCAGCCTCGCGCCGCGCATCGGCGATCTCGAGCCGCCCGAGGCCCGCGAGCCCGGCGAACAGGAGCTGCGCCCGGCGCCGGTCCGCGGCCGAGCGGTATGCGTCGAAATCGGAGCCCGAGACGCGGCTCCCGGGCGCCCGATCGGCGAGCGCGAGCATCGCCCAGCCGTCGGTGCCGCGCCGCACCGTGTCGCGCCACGCCATCGCCGGCGAATCGAGCCCCGCCGTGAGCATCGACGCGATGAGCTTGTCGGCCAGCGGAGCGCTGTCCTTGTCGGGCGCGATTCGGCCGGCCGCGCGCGCGGTGAGCACCAGCCGGGCATATTGAGCGCGCGGCGTGGCCGCGGCGCTCCACAAGGTCTGGATCGCCTTGATCCGGTCGGCCGTGGTGGCGGCGACATAGGCCGTGCGCAGATCGCGCGCGACCGCGACCTGCGCGCTGCTCGCATCCTCCTCGCCTTCGATCTCGGAATAGAGATCGACGAGACCGGTGGACGAATAGACGCCCTGCGCCGCCGCCAGCTCGGCATCGGGCGCGCGCAGGCTGGAGGGCGCGTTGGGCGAGAGCGCGTACCAGTAGCGCGCCTGCACGCCGGTGGTCGCGTAGAGCGAATCGGGGATCGCAACGCCAGTCGCGGTGGCGAGGCCGAAGCGCCATGAGGTCAGCCGGTCGACTCCGTCCCACTCGACCGTCACCGCGCGCCGCCCCTGCGCGCCGGTGCCGAGCACCTTCTCGGCGAGCAGCACGTCGATGTCGTTGGGGCTGGTGCCGCGCGCGGCCGCGTCGAACAGCTGCCCCGCCTTGTTCGGTTGTCCCGCCAGCCCCGCGCACATCGCCCGAGCGAACGCCCAGCCGGGCTCGGGAAGCTGCTGCGACGCCGAATCGGCGATCGCGCACAGCCCGCCCGGATCGCCGCTCGCCAGCGCGCTCTGCATCGCGACTCTGGAACATCCACGGCGTGTAATTCTCGACGTCGACGTCCTGCACCACTTCGCGCGCCGCGATCGCCTCGCCCATGCGCAGCAGCAGCCACGCGCGCTCGGCCGCGAAATCGGCGCCGTCGACGTTGCGCGGCGTATCGATCCGAGTCCACAACGCGCGCCGGAGCGCGATCGACAGCCAGCGCGACGCCACCGGCGCGTCGAGCCGGCGCATCAGCGTCTCGAGAAAGCGCCCGTCGCTGTGGCGGAAGGCCGTGACGGGATAGGGCGGCGTGCCCGCCGAAGGCACGCCGACGCGATCGAGCGAATGCCTGGCGAAATCGGGCAGCTCGTAGCGCGAGAGATCGACCGGGGCAGTCGAGACCGGCGTCGGCACCGCAGCAATCTCGTTGCCGGTCGCGCCCGGCAGAGCCTCGGTCGCGGCAGGCTGGGGCGTGCCGCCGTCGGGCACTTGCGCGGGCTGCGCCGCGGTGGGCGCCGGAGCGGGCGCAGGCGCGGGCGCGGGCGCGGGCTGGTCGAAACCGGGCGGGAGGAGCGATTCGGGCTTCTTCTGCTGCTGCGCGAGCACGGGCAGCGCCGCGCCGGCCAGCAGCAGGGCCACGACCGTGAGCCGCGAAACCCTACTTGGCGAGATTTTCAAGCGGAACCACCTTCTCCATACGCGTCGGCTCCTTAACCGAGGTGCGTCCGGCGAGGAAGAACAGTCCGGCTACCAGCAGCACCAGGACGACAATCAACGCGACGAGCGAACGGGGCATGAGAATCTTGTCCGTGACCAAGGAAAGCAATGCGCTCGGTCTTTTGCCCGAGCGGAACCCTCGCTGTATAGCCCCCAGGAACATGCTGCCAACCCCGCTCCCCCAACCCTCGTGGTCCGGCAAGCCCATCGTGCTGGTGGGGCTGATGGGCGTGGGCAAGACGACGATCGGGCGGCGGCTGGCGCAGCGCCTCGGCCTGCCCTTCGTCGATGCCGATGCCGAGATCGAGACAGCGGCGGGGATGACCGTCGCGGACATCTTCGAACGCTTCGGCGAGGCGCATTTCCGCGACGGCGAGCGGCGCGTGATCGCCCGGCTGATCGACGGCACGCCCAAGGTGATCGCCACCGGCGGCGGCGCCTTCATGCAACGAAGCCACACGCGCGCTGATCCTCGATCAAGCCGCTGGCGGTGTGGCTCGACGCCGCGCCCGCGGTGCTCGCCGACCGGGTCCGCCGCCGCGACACCCGCCCGCTGCTGCGCGGCCGCGATCCCGAGCAAGTGCTGACCGAGCTTGCCGAGGTTCGCAACCCACTCTACGCGCTCGCTCCGATCCACGTGCAAAGCGTTCCCGCCGCCCCACGACGCCACCGTCAGCGCGATCCTGAAGGCGATCCGGCCATGAACATCGTCCGGGTGCGACTCGGCGAGCGCGGCTACGACGTGCGGATCGAGGCTGGGCTGCTGGCGCGCGCGGGCGAGATCCTCGCGCCGCTTGTCGCGCGGGCGGACGATGGTGATCGTCACCGACGAGCAATCTCGGCGCGCATCTCGCGACGCTCCGGGCCGCGCTCGGCGTCGCGAACATCGCGAGCGAAGCGATCGTGCTGCCGCCGGGCGAGGGATCGAAGAGCTGGGCCACGCTCGAATCGCTCACCGACCGCTTGCTCGAGCTCGGGGTCGAACGCGGCGACCATGTGATCGCGCTCGGCGGCGGGGTGATCGGCGACCTGGTCGGCTTCGCCACTGCGATCCTCAAGCGCGGCTGCGGCTTCGTCCAGGTGCCGACCACCCTGCTCGCGCAGGTCGATTCTTCGGTCGGCGGCAAGACCGCGATCAATTCGCGCGCCGGCAAGAACCTGGTCGGCGCCTTCCACCAGCCCGCGCTCGTCCTGATCGATCCGGACGTGCTCGACACCCTCCCGCCGCGCGAGCTGCGCGCGGGCTATGCCGAGGTGGTGAAATACGGCCTGATCGACGATTTCGCCTTCTTCGACTGGTGCGAGGCCAACGCCGCGGCGCTGCTCGCGGGCGATGCGGAGGCCCGCGCCTATGCGATCGCGCATGCGGTCGCCGCCAAGGCGCGCATCGTCGGCGAAGACGAGCGCGAGACCAGCGGACGGCGCGCCTTGCTCAACCTCGGCCACACCTTCGGCCATGCGCTCGAGGCCGAGACCGGCTTCTCGGACCGGCTGCTCCACGGCGAAGCGGTCGCGGCGGGCATGGCGCTGGCGTTCGGCTTCTCGGCGGCGAAGGGTCTGTGCCCCGGCCAGGATGCCGAGCGCGTCGCCGCCCACCTGCGCGGGGTCGGGCTGCCGGACGGACTGAAGGCGGCGGGCATCACCGCGAGCGGCGCCCGGCTGGTCGAGCACATGCTCCACGACAAGAAGATGGACGCCGGCACCCTGCCCTTCCTCCTCGCGCGCGGGATCGGGCAGACCTATCTCGACAAGTCGGTCGATCTCGGGGAAGTCGCGACCTTTCTCGATTTCGAGGCACGAGAACTGGGTTAGTACAACCCTTGGAGATTTGGCCGCGCCTCTCTGAGAGTAGCCAAGAGCAGGTCGTTTTCCGGCGATGGAAAAAGATTCGCGTCTTCAAGGCTTGTTTCGGGGCCATCTGATGCTAGCTCAATTCGAGCCACGATCATTTGGGCATAAAAATTCTGTGTCCGGTTCGTCGAACCGCTAATGAAGCCGGCATGTTGTCGTTGAAGTCGAGGCGGTGGGTTACATGTCCATCCATCGCCGCCCCAAAAAAGTTCATTGCCATGCCGCATGAATGCCGCCTTGGGTGACTCGGCAAACACGTAGATCACCCGCCCTGGTTTCGGCGCCCGCCTCTGCATCCTGCCATCAATCATCCCGGCCTGTGTGAAATAAAGGGCAACGTCGAGGTTGTCAGTGACGTCTAGAAGCGAGCTGTAATAGCCGTATTGCTGCAAGGTCACACCAAATTCAAATCGCTTCATGAAAGCGAAGAACCATTGCCGAAGGTCATCCGCCTCATCCGGCCATGCCAAATGTGGTGGATCCCCGATTTCTACCGGGCTGAGTTGTATCTGACAAAGTAGCATCGAAAATCGCATGTCGTCCGGATCATGCAATATTTGTGAAAGTAGATCTAAGCAGCGTGGTTCATGCGCGAACCAATCTCTATTCTCACGCATTAGCCAAATCAGAAATGGTTTTTTCCAGGCGTGATTCGGGCCATGAAACGCGAATCCGAAGTTCATCTGATCGGGGTGATTGTACGCGTACCGACCCACCGATGGTAGTAACGATGGTATAGTCGCTCTTCCGTATAATGTATTCGTTATTTCCCGTGATCGGTCAATCAAATACTCCGCCCGTTGCCCTCGAAACCACAAACGTCGCGCTCGAAATTCGTCGCAGAATGCCCCTTCGAGACGAGCAACGATAGCCTCGAGTTCCTCCATGCTAGCGGCCGAAAATTCCAGAGGTTGGGTCAAGGAGAATCGATCCGGACCTGGCACCTGATGAATGGCTGGCACGACGTGTTGGGAGAACCGGAATCCAAAGTCTCGGCACGCTACACGTCCGAGTAAAATTTGGGCATCGAGGAAATTGTCCGACAGCCGTAGGTCCAGTGCGAGCTCGTCTTTCGCGCGGTCATAGCGGAAGCGCCAACCGGTTTGAGTATCCACGAGGTAGGGCTGATCTTCGATGTCTTCGGTGGAGGGTTCCCACGGCCTGTCCGCGACGGCCACGGGTTGATTGTAGGGATCAACATCCATAGCGCCGAAGGGCCTCAGGCCGTACTCAAGAAACGCCCGAGCACGCGCAGCATCGCCCAACCATTCGGTCAGCCGCGCGGTCTCGGCTGCGTGCGCAGTCGGTGTAAAGTTGATCCAATAGGATGCATCATCACGGTGCCCGTCAATCATTGGGTTAGACCTCAAAGATAGCGCCGAGAGTATCGCCTACGCTTTTCGTCTGCTAGACACATCTCGACGCCAGCCGAATGCAACAAGTTGCCCGGTCATATTGCCTGCCTTTTCATTCGAAAGTGATCCATTGCGCCTCGCTGCCATTGCGCTCCTCGCCGCCACCCCCGCGGCCGCCCAGACCCCCAAGCCCGCCCCGATCCTGACGACGCCCGAGGCCAGGGACGCCTGGACGCATGCCGACCCCAAGGTCGCGCGCGTCACGCACGTCGATCTCGATCTGCGCGCCGATTTCAAGACGAAGACGATGGCCGGCACCGCCACGCTCGACATCCTCGCCGCGCCCGGCGCCAAGCGGATCGTGCTCGATGCCGACAATCTCGCCATCGCGCGGATCACCGACGCGCGCGGCAAGCCGCTCAAATGGTCGCTGGGCCCGCATGACGACACGCTCGGCTCGGCGCTGACGGTCGAGCTGGCCGGCGCCCGCCGCATCGTGATCCACTACGCCAGCAAGCCCGGCGCCCGCGCGTTGCAATGGCTCGCGCCCGCCCAGACCGCGGGCAAGCGCAAACCCTATCTGTTCAGTCAGGGCGAGCCGATCGACAATCGCAGCTGGATCCCGACGCAAGACAGCCCCGGCATCCGCCAGAGCTGGAGCGCGACGATCACCGTGCCCAAGGGCCTGGTCGCGGTGATGAGCGCGCTTCGGCTGTCCGGCGCCGCGGGCGAGCCCGCCGCGAACGGCGAGCGCAAATTCCGCTTCCGGATGGACAAGCCGGTGCCCCCCTATCTGATCGCGCTCGCCGCGGGCGATCTCGCCTTCAAGCCGCTGGGACCGCGCACCGGCGTGTGGACCGAGCCGGCCACGCTCAAGGCGGCCGCCTATGAGCTCGCCGACGTCGAGAAGATGATCGACGCCGCGCAGAGGCTCTACGGCCCCTATCGCTGGGGCCGTTACGACATGCTCGTGCTGCCGCCCTCCTTCCCCTACGGCGGGATGGAGAACCCCACCCTCACCTTCCTCACCCCGACGATGATCACCGGCGACCGATCGAATACCGACGTGGTCGCGCACGAGTTGGCGCACAGCTGCTCGGGCAATCTCGTCACCAACGCGACCTGGTCCGATTCGTGGCTCAACGAGGGCTTCACCACCTATTTCGAGAACCGGATCATGGAGGCGCTCTACGGCCCCGAGCGCGCCGCGATCGAGGCCGACCTGCTGTGGGACGGCCTGCAGAAGGATTTGGCCGACGCCGGCGGGATGGACGCGCCGACCACCCGGCTCCACGGTGATCCTGGCGCGACCTTCGGTCAGCTCGACTACTTCAAGGGCTCGACCTTCCTGCGTACGATCGAGCGCACCGTCGGCCGTGCGCGGTGGGACGCGTACCTCAAATCCTATTTCGACCGCCACGCTTTCCAGCCGCAGACAACTCTAGGGTTCCTCAAGGACCTGCGCGCGAACCTGATCAAGGGCGACACGATGCTCGAGGTCAAGCTGCAGCTCGACAAATGGGCCTACGGCACCGGGCTGCCGGACAATGCCGTGCACGTCACCAGCACGACGCTGGCGGCGATCGACGCCCAGCTGGCGGCGTTCAAGGCGGGCGGCCCGGTCTCGGCGATCGATCCCAAGGGCTGGACCACGCAGCAATGGCTCCGCTTCCTCAACGGCTTGCCGCGCGAGCTTCCGACGGCGCGGCTGGCGGAGCTCGACAGCGGGCTCGGCCTCTCGGCCTCGACCAACGCTTATGTCCGCTCGGCGTGGCTCGAGCTGGCGATCGCGAACCGCTACGATCCCGCGCTGCCCTCGCTTGAGGAGTTCGCGACCCACATCGGGCGCGGCCTGCTGATCTACCCGCTCTATCAGGGCCTCGCGAAGCAGGGCGACTGGGGCCGGCCCATCGCCGCGCGGATCTTCGAGAAGGCCCGCGCCGGGTACCATCCGGGGACCGTGGCGGGGATCGAGCACATTCTGGCAAAGTAGCCAGATATTCCGTCATGCCGGACTTGTTCCGGCATGACGGTTATGGGATCACTTGTCTCCGCGCCTCCCACGCCAGCCAGAGCCAGCCCACGATCAACGCCACCCCACCAATCGGCGTGACCGCGCCCAGCCAGTGCGGCAGGCCGAGCGCCATCAGGTAGAGCGTGCCCGCGAACACCGCGCCGCCGCCCACGAACAGCCACGCCGGCACTCGCGCGTCCATCCGCACCGCGACCAGCGCGGCGACCGCGTGGATCAGTTGATACTGCCCGCCGGTCTTGAGCCACTCGGCCGCCTCGCCGTGCGCCGCGTGCGCCCCGAACGCGCCAGCGGCCACCGCGATCGCGCCGGAGAGCGCGGCGAGGAGTGCCACCGCGCGCATCTCAGCGCGACTTCCGATACTGGCGCGGCAAGCACCCGGACTTCGCCGAAATCGCGTGGAGTTCGGGCGAGCGCCTCGGCGGGGATGGTGCGTCGTTCGCCGTTGAACCGGATATGCGCATCCCCTTGCGGCTCGAGCCGGCTGACCGGCACGAATGCCAGTATTGCCGGCTGCGTGCCGCGATCGAAACGGATCGCGAAATCCAGAGCGGGGAGCGCGGGGGCATTCCAATGATCCCGCCCGTCCGGCGGCGCCTCGGGCTGGCCCTCGACGAGTGCGCCCAACGCGGAGACCCAATCGCGCCGCTTCAGCGCGCATCGCTTCGTCTTCACCACGACCGTCCCGTCTCCCGCAGAGAGGGGCGGCGTATGCACATAGCCGATCGATGCCGACCGGATACCTAATGCCTCGGACAATTTCGCGGGATCGTGCTGCGGCCCCGCCGGGTGGGCAGCCAGAGCAATTGCCGCAATCGTCGCCTTCACCGCCACAACCCCACCTCCGCCAGAAACCGCGGCCCCGTCTCCACCACCATCGCCGCGCCGACCGCGAGCGATGCGAAGCTCATCACCAGCACCGCGCCCGCGAGCATGTCCTTGGCGAGCTTGATCGAGGGGTGGATCTCGGGATGGAGCCGATCGATCACCGCCTCGACCGCCGAATTGACCAGCTCCAGCGCCAGCACCAGCGCGCAGGTGAGCGCGATCAGCGCCCACCAGACCGGTGCGGGCCGCAGCACGACCAATGCGAGCAGCGCCAGCGCGGCGAGGCGCGTCTGGGCGCGAAAGCTGTTCTCCAGCCGGTAGCCGCTGCGGATCCCCTCGATCGCGAAGCCCATTCGTTCGCGGAAACGCCGGTTCTTCACGCGGCCCCGGCCTCGGCATCCGCGTCGGCGGCCGCGGCTGCCGCGGCGCTGTCCTGGTTGAACATGTGGTCGCGCGCGGCACGGATGTCGCCGGTTTCCTTCTGGATCGCCAGCCGGTCCGTGTCGCGCCTGCGGTATTCGGCCTCGGTCTTGTTGATCTCCATCTCGTCGACGCCCACCGCTTCCATCGCGCGCCGCCCCATCACGATCGCGCTCTCGAGCATCTCGCGCACCGCGCCGGCGATCGGGGCGCCCTTCATCTTCATCACGCTGCGCCGATCATAGGCGCGCACGAAGATCGTCGCGTTGGGAAAGGCGTGGTGGATGCCCTCGAGCATCTCGGTGTCCATCCGGTCGCCGTCATGGCAGAACAGCAGCAGCTCGGCATCGGCCGCGCCGGCCTGGCGCAGGAGGTCGATGCGGGTGCCGTCGCCGTAATAGACCTTCATCCCGAAATCGCCTGCGACGTCGATCATCTCGACGTCGGTATCGATCGAGCGTCACCGGGATGTCCTGCGCCGATCAGCATCTGCGCCACCGTCTGCCCGAAGCGGCCGTAGCCGACGACGATCGCGTTGCTGCCGTCCTGCCGCGGCCCGTCGAGCCCGTCGGCGCTCGGCTCGGGCTCGGTCGCGGAAGCGCTTGGTCGCCATCATCAGGAACGGCGTCGTCGCCATCGACAGCGTGACGATCGCGCCGAACACGCTCGCCGCCTCGTGCTGCGATCAGGAACGCCGCCTGCGCCTGCGCGAACAGCACGAAGCCGAACTCGCCGCCCTGGCTGAGCAGCAGCCCGAGCGCGAAGGCTGCGGCGCGGCTTCATCCCGAACAGCATGCCGATGCCCCATCAGGATCGCCGCCTTGGTCACGATCAGCGCCGCGGCCATGCCGAGCACGAAGAACGGCCGCTCGGCGATCGCGTGGAGGTTGAGCATCATGCCGACCGCGAGGAAGAACAGCCCGAGCAGGATCGAGCGGAACGGCTCGACATCGGCCTCGAGCTCGTGGCGATAGGGCGAATCGGCGAGCATCACGCCCGCGACGAACGCGCCCAGCGCCGTCGACAGCCCCAGCGCCTCCATCAGCGCCGACGCCGCGATCACGGTGAACAGTCCGGCGAACACGAACATCTCGCGCTCGCCCAGGTTGCCGATCAGCCGGAACATCGGCCGCAGCAGATAGCGACCCGCAATGATCAGCCCGGCGATCGCCAGCACCGTGTAGAGCGCGAGCAGCCAGCCCGGCGTGTGCCGCTCCTGTCGGCGGGATTGCGCGACATGGCCGCGATGATCGTGATCAGCGGCACGATCGACAGGTCCTGGAACAGCAGGATCGCGAAGGCGCGCTCGCCGAACGGCGTGCGCAGCCGCCCCGCCGACTGCAGCATCGGCAGCACCTGCGCGGTCGAGGACAAGCGCGAGCGGCAGCCCGAGCGCCAGCGCCGCCGCGAACGAGAAGTCGGTGAGCAGCGCAGACCACGCCGGAGATCGCGAGCCCGCACAGCACGACCTGGAGCAGCCCGAAGCCGAAGATGTCGCGCCGCATCCGCCACAGCCGGCTCGGGTTCAGCTCGAGCCCGACGAGGAACAGCAGCAGCGTGATGCCGAGCTCGGCGATGCCCATCTTGGCCTCGGCGCCGCCGACCAGCCGCAGCACCTGCGGCCCGACCAGCGCGCCCGCGACGAGATAGCCCAGCGTCGCGCCCAGCCCGAAGCGGCGGAACAGCAGCACGAACACCAGCGCGAAGCCGAGCAGCGGTACGCCGTCGCGCAGCATCGAGACGCCGCCCGCGGCTTCCATCAGGCCGCCCTGCTTCGCTGGCGCGAGCGCGGCCGCTTCGGCCACCGCCTCGAACGCGAGCCGGATCGACGGGATGCCGCGCGCGGTGCGGGCAGCGCGGGCGCGAAAAGGTCGAGGCCGGGCCAATCGGGCGGCGTCGCGCGTTCGCCCGCGAGCCAAGCGGTCAGCGCATCACGCGCCGCCGCCAGTTCGCCTGGGTCCGTGCCCACCGCATGCGCCGCCATCAGCGCCGCCGAGGCCTGGCCGAGCGCGCAGGCGCGCACCAGCATGCCCGGTCGCCACCACTCGCCCCTCGGCATCGAGATTCACGTCGACCGTCACCCGACTGCCGCACACCGGCGAGCGCTTCTCGACACTCGCCATCGGCGCCGCCAGCCGCTCCTGGATGCGGGATCGACGCCGCAAGCCGCAGGATTTCGGTATTGTAGAGCGGGGCGTTCATAACGCCCGATGTAGGAGACTGGGGGCGGCGATGCAAACCAAATCGTCCCCTCGCCGGGCGAGGTTTATCGCGCGGAGTTCCCCTCGGCACTGCTGTTCCCCACCGGCGCCTCCGCCGCCTTACGCGGCCCGAACACGGGTTCGCCCTTGCGGCGGCGGTCGACGAAATCGGCGATCGTCGCGCTGGTCGAGTTGAGCAGCGGATAGGTCGTCGAGCCGGTCATCCACTGCGGGCCGCTGGCGCGGCCCGCCGCGGACGGTATCGATCACCAGCACCAGCAGCAGGAAGGCGAGGCTCGCCAGGATCAGGCCCTTGAGCGCCCCGAACCCGAGACCAAGCGCGCGATCGAGCGGGCCGAGGAAGACTGTCGCGCGTCCGCGCGCCCATCGAATTGGCGATCAGCCGCCCGCCGAAATAGGTGACCCCCGCGATGATCGCGAACGAGAGCACCGCCGCGCCCTGCGCCGTGCCCACAGGCTTGGCGAGCAATTGCGCGAGCGGGGAGTGGAAGAATTTGAGCGCGACCACGATCAGCACCCAGGCGAGCAGTGCCAGCACCTCGGTGACGAACCCGCGCACCAGGCCAAGCACCGCTGCAGCGCCGATCGCGAGCAGCACGATCATGTCGAGTGCGGTGAAGGTCATCTCACGATCCGTTCGTTGCCCAGCCGGCCCCAGAGCTATCCGCGCTCGAGCAGATGGTCAACGAACTGGCCGAGGCTCCGGAAGCCCGATAGTGCCAGACTGGCATGCTCGGCGCCTTGCGCCGAGCGGGCCGAGCGCGCGCCCGAAGCCGAGCTTGGCCGCTTCCTTCAGCCGCAGCGCGGCGTGCGCGACCGGCCGGATCTCGCCCGACAGCGCGATCTCGCCGAACGCGACCGCAGTCCGCCGGCACCGGCCGCTCGGCCAGCGCCGAGACCAGCGCCGCCGCGACCGCCAGGTCCGCCGCCGGATCCTGCACGCGATAGCCGCCGGCGATGTTGAGATAGACCTCGCACGTCGAGAAGCTGAGCCCGCAGCGCGCCTCGAGCACCGCCAGCATCATCGCCAGCCGCCCCGCATCCCAGCCGACCACCGCGCGCCGCGGCGTCGCGCCCGCTGGCGAGCCGCACGGTCAGCGCCTGGATCTCGACCAGCACCGGCCGCGTGCCCTCGAGCGCGGGGAAGACGATCGTGCCGGTCACGCTCTCGTCGCGCTGGGTGAGGAACAGCGTCGAGGGATTGGCGACCTCGGTCAGCCCCTCGCTCGCCATCGCGAACACGCCGATCTCGTCGGTGCCGCCGAAGCGGTTCTTGATCGCGCGCAGGATGCGATACTGGTGGCTGCGCTCGCCTTCGAACGCCAGCACGGTATCGACCATGTGCTCGAGCACGCGCGGCCCCGCGATGCTGCCGTCCTTGGTGACGTGGCCGACCAGCACCACCGCCGTGCCGCGCTCCTTGGCGAAGCGGATCAGCTCCTGCGCCGCCGCGCGGACCTGGCTGACCGTGCCCGGGCGCGCCCTCGATCAGGTCCGAATGCATCGTCTGGATCGAATCGATCACCAGCAGCGCCGGCGGCGCGCCCTGGCCAAAGCGTCGTCAGGATATCGCGCACCGAAGTCGCCGCCGCGAGCTGCACCGGCGCGTTGCCGAGCCCCAGCCGCCGCGCGCGCAGCCGCACCTGATCGGCCGCTTCCTCGCCCGAGACATAGGCGACCGCCAGTCCGCGCAGCGCCATCTTCGCCGCCGCCTGGAGCAGCAGCGTCGACTTGCCGATCCCGGGATCGCCGCCGATCAGCGTCGCCGAGCCCTCGACGAATCCGCCGCCCAGCGCGCGGTCGAACTCGGCGATCCCGGTCGCCATCCGCTCGGGCAGCGCCACCTCGTCGTCGAGCCCGGCCAGCGCGATCGCGCGCCCGCCCGCTCTGGAGGTTGTGCTGCGCCTGGAACGGCGTGACGACCGCGCCGGCATCCTCGACCAGCGTGTTCCATTCGCCGCAATCGCCGCACTGCCCCGCCCATTTGGACGCGACCGACCCGCACGCCTGGCAGACATAGCGCTTCTGGGGCTTGGCCATGCGTGGAAGCTAGCCCAGGCGAAACGAAAAGGGAACAGACTTCAGATCGATGGACGCAGCCGCCCTCGCCCGCTATGCGCGCGGCCACATGGACCTGTCCGATCTCCGCGTTGCGCTCTTCAGCGGCAATTACAATTATGTTCGGGATGGCGCCAATCAGGCGCTCAACCTGCTGATGGGCTATTGCCTGGCGCAGGGCGCCAAGGTCCGCGTCTATTCGCCGACCACCGGCACCCCGGCGTTCGAGCCGGTTGGCGATCTGGTGAGCGTGCCCGCGCTGCCGATGCCCGGCGGACGCGAGGAATATCGGTTCGCGACCGGCCTCAAGAAGGTTCAGCCCGATCTCGAAGCCTTCGCGCCCAATCTCGTCCACGTGTCCGCGCCCGAGATCCTCGGCCACCGCGCGGTCACCTGGGCGCGCAAGAACAACATCCCCTCGGTCGCCTCGGTCCACACCCGTTTCGAGACCTATCCGCGCTACTATGGCGTCGGCTTCCTCGAGCCGCTGATGATCTGGGAGCTGGTGCGCTTCTACAATCGCTTCGATCACGTGATGACCACCGGGCGCGGCATGACCGAGCTCATCCAGGGCTGGGGCGTCAAGACGCCGATCAGCGTCTGGTCGCGCGGGGTCGATCACCGGCGCTTCAACCCGGCAATGCGCGATCTCGAATGGCGGCGCTCATTGGGCATCGCCGACGACGACGTCGTGATCGGCTATCTTGGCCGGCTGGTGCTCGAAAAGGGGCTCGACGTGTTCGGCGAGGTCGTGAGCCGGCTCAAGGCGCGCGGCGTCAAGCATCGCGTGATGGTGATCGGCGAGGGCCCCGCGCGCGATGTCTTCGCCAAGCGTGTGCCGCAAGCGGTGTTCACCGGCTTCCAGTCGGGCGACGGGCTCGGCCGCGCGGTCGCCTCGCTCGACGTCTTCTTCAACCCCTCGGTGACCGAGAGCTTCGGCAACGTGACGCTCGAGGCGATGGCCGCGGGCGTGGCGGTGGTCGCAGCCTATGCCACCGGCCCGGTCGGGCTGGTCGAGGAAGGCGTGAGCGGCATCCTCGTCGACCCCAAGGACATGGACGGCTATGCCGATGCGATCGCCCGCTTCGCCCAGGACGACGATTTCCGCCGCGCCGCAGGCGCCGCCGGCCATGCGATCGGTGACCGCTACCAATGGGACTTGATCAACGCCGAGGCGATCCAGGGCTATCTGCAGGCGATCGCCGCGCGGGGACGTGGGTAGGACGCATTCAATTTGAATCGTCATCCCGGCGAAAGCCCGGCTCCAGAATTGCAAAGGACATCGCCTGTGATTTCCTGGGTCCCGGCTTTCGCCGGGATGACCGAAATGATTCAACGTCAGCCCGCGCCGCTCTACCTCCAATCGAACGCCAGCGGCGCCTCGCGGAACGCGAAACGGTCGAGATGGCGTGCGACCGCGTCCTTGAGCGCCTCGAGCTGGTCGCGTGCGCTCGCGTCGATCCGCACCTCCAGCCCCGCCTCAACGGCGTTGAACCTCACCACTGCATCGCCCGGATAGTCCGCGCCGCGCGCATCGCGCGGGAAGATCACCGTGCCGTTCTCGGGGGTGAACTCCACCTGGAGGTTGTGCTCCCAATGCTTGCACAACTGCTGGAGATAGCGGCTCGCGCTCGCGGTGGGGACGAGCGCGGTCGCGGAGACGGCGGTGAGCGTCATTTGAGCCTCTCGATCTTCTGCACCGCCTCGTCGAGGATCGCGGCGATCTCGTGCAGCACGTCGGCGTCAACGTCGTCGCCGCCCAATCGCTCCTGCAGCGCCGAGCGGAGGTTGCCCATCGCACGCCGGATCGGCCCGCCACTGCTGCGCGCGCGCATCGAACCAAGCTCGGCGAGCCGGGTGAACAGCGCCTCGACCTCCTCCTCGCGCTCGGTCAGATAGGCCTGGCCCGAGACGGTGATCGCGAACTGCTTCTTGGCGCCCTCGGTCTTCTGTTCCTCGATCAGTCCCATCTCGTCGAGCATGGTGAGCGTCGGGTAGATGACGCCCGGGCTCGGCGCATAGGCGCCGCCGGTGCGCTCCTCGATCTCGCGGATCAGGTCATAGCCGTGGCGCGGGCTTTCCTCGATCAGCTTCAGCAGCACGAGCTTGAGCTCGCTCCCGTCGAACATGCGCCGGCGCCCGCCGCGGCCGCGGTGATGGTCGCCGTGCATTTCCCAGTGCACCGTGAAGGGCCCGCGCGACCAGCTGCCGCGCCCGCCGCCAAAGCGACCGTGGCCGTGTTCCCGGCGGCCATGCCGGTGTCCGTGAAAAAACATACTTGCTCCTCCTTGAGCGATTCTTGATGCTTTAAGATATATCTTGAGTCGATTTTGACAAGCCCTCCTGTGGGCAACCTTCCTAACGTTCGGCCGGGCGCCTATCTTGAGCCGATGGCCGATCTCTTTGCCGCCGACGAACAACCCGCGATCGCGCCCGAGCCCCTCGCGGGCGGGCCGCTCGCCGATCGCCTGCGCCCGCGCCGGCTCGACGAGGTCGTCGGCCAGGAACATCTGACCGGGACCCGAAGGCGCGATCGGGCGCATGGTCGCGGCGGGCAAGCTCTCGTCGATGATCCTGTGGGGCCCGCCCGGCACCGGCAAGACCACGATCGCGCGGCTGCTGGCCGATGCGGTGGGGCTGCGGTTCGTCGCGATCTCGGCGGTATTCTCGGGCGTCGCCGACCTCAAGAAGGTGTTCGCCGAGGCGCGCGAGCACGCCCGCATCGGCAAGCGTACGCTCGCTGTTCGTCGACGAGATCCACCGCTTCAATCGCGCCCAGCAGGACGGCTTCCTGCCCTATGTCGAGGACGGCACGGTGACGCTGGTCGGCGCCACCACCGAGAACCCATCGTTCGAGCTCAACGCCGCGCTGCTCAGCCGCGCGCAGGTGCTGATCCTCCACCGGCTCGATCACAAGGCGCTGTGCAAGCTGCTCGACCGCGCCGAGGAGATCGAGGGCGAACCGCTCCCCCTCACCGCCGAGGCACGCGACGCACTGGTCGCCAGCGCCGACGGCGACGGACGCTTCCTGCTCAACCAGGCCGAGACCTTGTTCTCGGTCGAGCTGCCCGAGCCGCTCGACCCCGCCGGCCTCTCCGCGCTGCTCCAGCGCCGCGTCGCGGTCTACGACAAGGATCGCGAGGGGCATTACAACATCATCTCGGCGCTGCATAAATCGATGCGCGGCAGCGATCCGCAGGCGTCGCTCTATTATCTCGCGCGGATGCTGACTGCGGGCGAGGAGCCGCTCTACGTCCTGCGCCGCCTGACCCGAATGGCGATCGAGGATGTCGGCCTCGCCGACCCGCAGGCGCTGGTCCAGTGCATCGCCGCCAAGGACACCTACGATTTCCTCGGCAGCCCCGAGGGCGAGCTGGCGATCGTCCAGGCCTGTCTCTACCTCGCCACCGCGCCCAAATCGGTTTCGAGTTACAAGGCAATGGGCGCGGCTTGGAAGTCGGCGAAGGAAACCGGTTCGCTGATGCCTCCGCAAAACATCCTCAACGCGCCGACGAAGCTGATGAAGGAGATCGGCTACGGCAAGGGCTACACCTACGATCCAGATACCGAGCACGGCTTTTCCGGCGACAACTACTGGCCCGAGGAGATGCAGCCGCAAACCTATCTACACCCCCACCGATCGCGGCTTCGAGAAGCGCATCGCCGAGCGGATGGCCTATTGGGCCGAGCTGAAGGAGCGACAATCATGACACTTGGGACGACGCGGTCGCCCATGCGCTGACGCTCCCGGACACCGAGCTTACGACGAGCTACGGCAGGCCCGCGGTAAAGATCGTCTCGAACGGCCGGGCCTTCCTGTTCACCGGGCACGAGGAAGGCACCTCGTTCGGCATCGCCATCGATCTCGATACCAAGGAGATGCTGATGGAGACCGATCCCGACACCTTCTGGCAGACCCCGCATTACGCCAACTATCCCGCGGTGCTGATCCGCTACGACAGCCCCGATCCCGAGCGCGTCCTCGCGATGATCGAGCGCTCGCGCGACTGGACCGCGGCCAAGAAACCGGTGAAGCCGCGCAAGAAGAAGGCGTGACGCCATTTCCGCAAGTTCGCGGCGATCGACTGGTCGGGCGCGAAAGGCAGCCGGCACAAGGGCATCGCGCTGGCGGTATGCGACGCCGGGGATGCGCCGCCCGTCCTGGTCACGCCGCCAGGCGGCGTCTGGTCGCGCACCGCGATTCTCGAATGGCTGCTCGCGCATCGCACCGAGCCGATGCTGGTCGGCTTCGACATGAGCTTCTGCGCGCCGTTCCTCGAACGCGGCGCCTACCTGCCCGGCGAGACCACGCAGACCGACGCGCGCGCATTCTGGGCCTATGTCGACGCCGCAAGCCCCGACCAGGACCTCGGCGCGGCATCGTTCCTCGACAACCGGCGCGGCTCGCACTTCTATCTCGGCGCGGCGGACGGCCCCAAGGCGGGGTTCCTCCACTTCCGCCAGGTCGAGCGGACCTTCAACGCGAGCGGCGGCGGCAAGGCGACTACCGTCTACGACGCGATCGGTGCGGCGCAGGTCGCGAAGGCGAGCTTCGCGGGGATGCGCCTGCTCCACCATCTGGGCGACCACGTGCCGGTCTGGCCGTTCGACTCGGTGCCAGCGCGCGGCATGCTGATCGTCGAGATCTACACCGCCATCGCGGCGCGCGCGGCCGGTCTGCGCAAGGGGCTGAGCAAGCTGCGGACGCCGGAATCGCTCGACCAGGCGCTGGCCGCAGTCGGCTCGCTCCCACACGCGCCGCTCGCAGCCTATGACGATCACGCGACCGACGCGATCCTCGCCTCGGCCTGGCTGCGCGCCAAGCGCGAACCGCGCGGAATTATGGTCACCCTCCGCGCCTGACCGCCGAGA
This sequence comes from uncultured Alphaproteobacteria bacterium, assembly GCA_963799985.1. GTDB lineage: Bacteria > Pseudomonadota > Alphaproteobacteria > Sphingomonadales > Sphingomonadaceae > Sphingomonas. The sequence continues at coordinate 411,548 of CAWCZC010000001.1, forward strand.
TCGCCCGAACCGAGGGCTGGACCTTCGGCGTCATCTGACGCAAGGCAGCCGAGCGCCGGTTTAGCTCAGCTGGTAGAGCAGCGGTTTTGTAAACCGAAGGTCGCGGGTTCGATTCCTGCAACCGGCACCATTCCCGCGCCGCTTCCCACGTCTCTCCGTTACCGCTAACACAGACAAATAAGCTCCGGGTGCCAAACCCGGGCGAAGCGTCGGGAGAGCGGTATGGCGGGGTCGGAGGCGCGAATCGCGGCGGCGGTGGAGCGCGCGGGGCAGTACCGCTGGGTGATCGTCGGGCTGCTCTTCGCGGCGACCGCGATCAACTACGTCGACCGCCAGATGATCGGCCTGCTCAAGCCGACCCTGCTCGCCGACACCACGCTCGGCATGACCGAGCGCAGCTATGCCGATGTGGTCGTGTGGTTCCAGATCGCCTATGCGATCGGCTACGTCGGGTTCGGACGGCTGGTCGACGCGGTCGGCGCGCGGATCGGCTACGCAGTCGCGGTGGTGATCTGGACGATCGCGCATGTCGCGCACGGCGGAGCCTATTCGGTCTCGCAATTCGCGCTGGCGCGCTTCGGTCTCGGCCTCGGCGAATCGGGGAATTTCCCTTCCGGGGTAAAGTCCGTCGCGAACTGGTTTCCGGTGCGCGAGCGCGCGCTCGCGATCGGCATCTTCAACGCCGGCACCAACGTCGGCGCGATCACCGCGCCGCTGATCGTCTTCTGGATGATGGGCAAGCTGGGGATGAGCTGGCGGATGGTGTTCGTCGTGACCGGCGTGCTCGGCGTGCTCTGGCTGATCGGGTGGTTCGCCGCCTATCGCGACGACCCGGCGAAGCATCCGCGGGTGGGCGAGGCCGAGCTGGCGCACATCCGATCCGACCCGGCCGACCCGGACACCAAGGTGAAAGGCATGTGGGTTCGCGTGCTCGCGCAGCGCGAGACCTGGGCCTATGCGCTGGGGCGCTTCTGCATCGATCCCATCTGGTGGTTCTACCTGTTCTGGCTGCCGGGCTACCTCGGCGACCGCTATCATCTTGACCTCACCACGTGGAAAACGCCCACCGCGGCGCTGGCGCTGGCGTCGATCTACCTGATCTCGGACGCGGGAAGCATCGCGGGAGGCTGGCTTTCGGGCCGCCTGATCAAGGCGGGGATGAGCGTGAGCAAAGCGCGCAAGCTGACGATGCTGATCTGCGCCTTCTGCGTGCTGCCGGTGATGTTCGCCACGTCAGTTTCGAACCTGTGGGTGAGCGTGATCGTGATCGGCGTGGCGGCGGCAGCACACCAGGGCTTCTCCGCGAACCTGTTCACCTTGCCCTCGGACACCTTCCCGCGATTCGCGGTGGGCGCGGTGGTGGGCATCGGCGGGATGGTCGGCGCGATCGGGGGGACGCTGTTCTCGAAGGTCACTGGCTTCTTCCTCGAGACCAAGAACTATACGCCGCTGTTCGTGATGGCGGGGGCGGCCTATTTCCTGGGCGTGCTGGTGGTGCACCTCCTCTCGCCCCGGCTGGCGCGGGTGGAGAAGTTCCGCGAGACGATGCCCTGGGCGGTGCTCGTCGCGGTGCTGGCGGGGCTGAGCGGTGTGGTGCTGTTCCTCGCGTCGAGCAAGCTGACGAGCGATGCGGTGCCTTGCTACCCGATCTGGATCGGGCCGCTCGGAAATGCCACTTGCCTGCCGCCCGTCACCTTCTATGGCACGATCGCCGGCTGCGCCGCGGTCACGATCCTGGAAGTCCTGGTGAACGTCCTGGCCCGTGGAAAGGTGGCGCGCGCATAGGAGGTTTGCGATGTCCCGCCCGCTCAAGCTCGATCCCGACCGGCTGTTCCCGGCCGACGAACGGACCCGGGGCATCGCCCGCGCGCTCTATGCCGAGGTCGCCGGGCTGCCGATCGTCAGCCCGCACGGCCACACCGATCCGCGCTGGTTCGCGACCGACGCGCCGTGGAGCAACGCGACCGAGCTGCTGCTCGCGCCCGATCATTACCTCTACCGGATGCTCTATTCACAGGGCATCGACCTCGCGGATCTGTGCGTGCCCGACAAGAACGGCCCCCCGCCCAGCGATCCGCGCAAGGCCTGGCGCATTCTGGCGGAGAACTTCCACCTGTTCCGCGGCACCCCCTCGCGGATGTGGCTCGATCACGTGTTCGGCGAGGTGTTCGGCTTCGACGTCGCGCTCGATGGATCGACCGCCGATCTCTATTACGACGGCATCAACGCGAAGCTCGCCACGCCTGCCTTCCGCCCGCGCGCACTGTTCGATCGGTTCAACATCGCCTTCCTCGCCACCACCGAGGGGCCGCAGGACGACCTCTCGTTCCACCACACGATCCATGCCTCGGGCTGGCCCGGCCGCGTGGTCACCACCTACCGCCCCGACGCGGTGATCGACGCCGAGCACGAGCAGTTCGGCGATGCGCTACGCACCTTCGCCGATCTGACCGGCGAGGACGTGTACGGCTGGAGCGGCTATCTCGCCGCGCACCGCAAGCGCCGCGCCGACTTCCGCGCGGCCGGCGCCACCGCGACCGACCACGGCCACGTCACCGCCGCCACCGCCGATCTCGCCCCCGCCGAGGCCGAGCGGCTGTTCCGCACGATCCTCTCGGGCGAGTTCACTCCCGAGCAGGCCGAGCTGTTCCGCGCGCAGATGCTCACCGAGATGGCGGCGATGTCTGCTGAGGACGGGATGGTGATGCAGATCCACCCGGGCAGCTTCCGCAACCACAACCATGGCCTGTTCGCCAGCCACGGGCGCGACAAGGGCGCGGATATCCCGATGCGCACCGATTACGTCCGCGCGCTCAAGCCTTTGCTCGATCGGTTCGGCACCTCGACGACGCTCTCGATCATCCTCTTCACGCTCGACGAGACCACCTATGCGCGCGAGTTGGCGCCGCTCGCCGGCCATTATCCGTGCCTCAAGCTGGGGCCGAGCTGGTGGTTCCACGACAGCCCGGAGGGGATGCGCCGGTTCCGCGAGATGACCACCGAGACCGCGGGCTTCTACAATACCGTCGGCTTCAACGACGACACCCGCGCCTTCCTCTCGATCCCGGCGCGGCACGACGTCGCGCGGCGGATCGACTGCGGGTTCCTGGCGCAACTGGTGGCCGAGGGGCGCCTGCTCGACTGGGAAGCCGCCGAGCTGGCGCGCGAGCTGACCAACGGGCTGGTTCGGCGCGCCTACAAGCTCGACACGCCCGCTCCCGTCGCTGCCGCCGCATGAGCATCAACCCGTTCGATCTGAGCGGCCGGGTGGCCGTGGTCACCGGCGCGAACTCGGGAATCGGCCAGGGGATCGCGCTCGCGCTCGCCGCGGCGGGCGCCGATCTCGCGGCGGTCGGGCGCTCCCCCGCGGACGAAACCGTGGCCGCCGCGCGCGCGATGGGGCGCCGCGCCGAGTTCATCGCCGCCGACCTCTCGTCGATCGAACCTGTGGACAGGATCGTGGACGAAACCGTGGAGAAGCTCGGCGGGCTCGACATCCTCGTCAACAACGCCGGCATCGTGCTGCGCGGCCCAGCAACGGGGATCGACGAGGCGGGCTGGGACCTGGTCCTCGACACCAACCTCAAGTCGGCGTTCTTCCTCGCGCAGGCGGCGGGGCGGCGGATGCTCGCGCAAGGGCGCGGCAAGATCATCAACATCGCTTCGATGACCAGCTTCCAGGGCGGCATCCTGATCGGCGCCTACACCGCCTCGAAGAGCGCGATGGCGGGCATCACCCGGCTGCTCGCCAACGAATGGGCGGCGAAGGGCGTCAACGTGAACGCGATCGCGCCGGGCTATATCGACACCGGCAACACCGAACCGTTGATCGCCGACAAGGAGCGCAATCGCCAGATCGTCGAGCGCATCCCGGCTGGGCGCTGGGGGCTGCCGTCGGACATGGGCGGCGCGGCAGTATTTCTCGCCTCGCCCGCCTCGGACTATGTCCACGGCGCGATCCTTCCCGTAGACGGCGGCTGGCTGGCGCGTTGATAAGAGGGCCACGAGCCGGCCTGGAGGGCTTCCAAATTAGGATTTGGTCTGCTTGTGTCCGGAGGCGGCATCGGCCGGGCCGGGCCCTCGCGATGCAAGAGTCAGTTTGGTCAAGCGACGCGAGTCAATTTCGGCCGGCAAGAGGGGAAGCATGACGATCCTGTTCTTCGGTGAGCTGCTGCTCCGTCTATCCCCTCCAGGGCGCGAGCTGCTGATGCAGTCGCCGCATTTCGAGGTGAATGTCGGCGGGGCCGAGGCGAACGTCGCGGTCGGCCTCGCTTGCCTCGGCCACTCGGCGCGGATGCTGAGCGCGGTGCCGGACAACGTGCTCGGCCGCGCGGCGGTGGGCGAGCTTCGCCGCCACGGCGTCGATACCGCGCCGGTGCGGACCGGCGAGGGCCGGCTGGGCCTCTATTTCCTCAATCCCGGCGCGGGACTGCGCGCCTCCGAAGTCGTCTACGACCGCGCGCATTCGGTGTTCGCGGATGCGCCCGCCGACGCCTGGGACTGGGATGCGGCGCTCGCGGGTTGCGACCGGCTACACCTCTCTGGCATCACCCCCGCGCTCGGGTCCAACTCGGCCGCCGGCGCGATCGCCGCCGCCGATGCCGCGGCCGCGCGCGGGATCAAGGTCTCGTTCGACGGCAACTACCGCGCCCGGCTGTGGGAAGCGTGGGACAGCGATCCGCGCGGGGTGCTCAGCCGGCTGATCGGCCACGCCGACATCCTGTTCGGCAACCACCGCGACGTGGCGCTGCTGCTCGGCCGCGACTTCGGCAGCGTCGACGGGCCGGAGCGCCGCCGCGCCGCCGCCGAGGCCGCCTTCGAAGCCTTCCCCAAGCTCAAGCTGATCGCCTCGACCGCGCGCCACGTCGACGACGCCGACAGCCACCGCATCGCCGCGCGGATCGACACGCGCGCCAGCGCACACCAGACCGACGAGATCCTCGTCGCAGGAATCGTCGACCGGATCGGCGCGGGCGACGCCTTCGCCGCAGGCGTGCTCCACGGGCTGATCGAGACCGGCGATCCCGCGCAGGCCGCCCGGGCCGGGTTGGCACTCACCTGCCTCAAGCACTCGCTCCCCGGCGACATGAGCCTGTTCCGCCGCGAAGATCTGGCCGCGTTCGAAGCCGGCGGCCTCGATGTGCGCCGTTGAGCGGGCGGCGCGCGACGGGCGCCGCTGAGCCGGTGGCCGACGCCGCCCCACCGCCGCCCAAGGTGCGGCTGCTCCCCGCGATGATGGGGATGATCGGCGCGGTCGCGGACTATGCCGGATGGCGCGGCGTCCGCGCGTCGGCGCTGGTCGCGGGCGCCGCGCTGGTCGACAGCGCAGGGCTGCTCATGCTCATCCCGATCCTCAACCTCGTCGTCGCCTCCGCGCGAGGGACGGTGCAATCCGGCTTCGCCTCGCAGTGGCTGGCGCGGCTCGGCGCGGAGACGGCGATGGCGCAGCTCGCGGTGCTGCTCGGTGCCTTCCTCGCAATCACCATCCTCCGTGCTGTGATCCTCTATGGCCGCGACGTCGCGCTGAGCCGGCTCCAGTCGGGGTTCGTCGAGGCGGAGCGCAACCGTGCGATGCTGTCGCTTGCCGGCGCGCCGTGGAGCGCGGTCGTCGGGCTGCGCCACGCGCGCGTGACCAATCTGATCACCACCGAGATCGGACGGCTGACCACCGCCTCCTATTTCATGATCCAGGGCATCGTGCTGGTCGCGATGCTCGTCATCCAGACCGGAGTCGCCTTCTGGCTCTCCCCCGGGTTGGCAGCGGTCGCGACCGTTCTGCTGCTGCTCGGCGGCGGCGTGTTCCTGGTGACGCAGCGCGCCACGCATGCGTTGGGCATGGGCGTGGTCAACGCCAGCCAGGCGATGATGGCCAGCACCGGCGGCTTTCTCTCGGGGCTCAAGACCGCGGTGGCGCAGCGTGCCCAGCGCAGCTTCGTCGCCGAATTCCAGAGCATCCAGCGCAACATCCGCGACTATCAGGTCGAGTTCCAGCGCCGCCAGGCCAAGGGCAAGCTCGTGTTCGGTATCGTCTCGGGCGTGCTCGGCGCGGGCGTGGTGCTGATCGGCTTCGGCCTGCTCAAATTGAGGCCGGAAATCCTGATTACGCTGGTCCTGGTCTTCGGGCGGATGAGCGGCCCGGCGATGCAGCTCTACCAGGCTGCACAGAATTTCGTCTTCGCGCTGCCCAGCTTCGAAGCAGTCCGTTCGCTCGAGGCGCAGCTCACCGAAGCGGCGGATGAGGAAGGCGCGGAGGCGATGCCGCCGCCGCCGGGGCCGATCGAGCTGATCGGCGCCTCCTACGTGCATGCGAGCGGGCGTGGGGTCCAGGACGTCACGCTGACGATCCCAGCCGGCGCATTCGTCGGGTTCGCGGGACCTTCGGGAGCCGGCAAGACGACGCTGATCGACATGATCGTCGGCCTTCTGACACCGCAATCAGGCGAGGTCCGCGTGGGCGGCGAACCGCTCGAAGGCGGCTTCCGCAAGGGATGGGCCCAGGCGATCGCCTATGTCTCGCAGGAAGGCTTCCTGTTCCACGACACCGTCCGCCGCAATCTCGCCTGGAGCAACCCGGAAGCCACCGACGCCGAGATCGCCGAGGCGCTCGAGTTCGCGGGCGCGACCGCGCTGGTCGCCAAGATGGACCATGGGCTCGAGACGGTGGTCGGCGAGCGCGGGACGCTGCTTTCGGGCGGCGAGCGCCAGCGGATCGGGCTGGCGCGCGCACTGCTGCGCAATGCGCGGCTGCTGGTGCTCGACGAAGCCGCCAACGCGATCGACGCCCCCGGCGAAGCCGCGCTGCTCGACCGGCTCGCCGCGCTCGATCCGCGCCCGACGATCCTGATGATCTCGCACCGCGAGGAAAGCCTCAAATGGTGCGACCACATCATCCGAGTCGAGGCGGGTCGGGTGGTCGAGTGACCGAAGGGAACGAACCTGTGAGGGTTCGCCAGGCCGAACGGCCGCCCCACCCTATGCGAGACCAAACAGACGGTGGTGCCCCTGGCCGGACTCGAACCAGCATGCCTTGCGGCAACCGATTTTGAGTCGGTCGCGTCTACCAATTTCGCCACAGGGGCAGCGGCGGGCTGGCTAGACCAAGGCGGGCGGCGCCGCAAGCGTCACCAGGTGACGTGGACCGGCTGCGTCATCCACGGATGGTGGATCGTCGAGAAGTTCCATGGCACCTGATCGACCAGCACGTCGATCGTCTTGCGCTCCACCCGGAGTTCCCAATGGTCGTCCGCATGGCGCAACTTGCCCGCGCGCTGCAGGAACACCTCGCGAAGGCTGGCGGGCGATTTGTTGTGCAGGATCGGCCAGTTCGAAATGACCGCCCGGGTCAGCTCGTCGCACAGGAAGCGATCGGCGTCTTGCGGCTCGATTCGGGCCGCCACGGGCGTCGCAGCGTCGAGTCCGCACAGCAGTTTGGGAAGCGCGAGCCCGGCATCGGGCGTGTCGAGCCGCTCGTCGATCAGATACTGGAGCATGTGGACCGCGCGCGAGGCATTCGCATAGCCCTCGATCCGCATCGTGCCATCGGCCTCGGTGGTCAGCACGCCGAGCCGCTCGAAGAAACGCGGGAGGAAGGGGTTGAACAGCACCATGCCCGCGTTACTAAGACGCAGGACGCCAGGCTCGGCTTCCTCCGCCGGCGCGCGCGCCGCTTGCCCTTTGCGGTTGGCGCGGATCGCCGCGACCATAACCCCCGCCGCGCCCACCGCGAGCGCAGCCGCCGCCGCGCGCGGCACCCACCCGAACCGTTTGGGCTTCTCCTCTTCGTCCATCGCTAACTCCGCGGCGACTGGCGCCGATAGCTGAGCGCCTCGGCGACGTGGATGCGGCTCACGCCTCCGGCGCCCGCCAGATCGGCGATCGTCCGCGCGACCCGCAGCACCCGCGTATAGCCGCGCGCGGAGAGCCGCATAGCCTCCGCGGCCTGGGCGAGCAGCTTTCTTCCCGGATCGTCGGGTGTCGCCACCTCCGCGAGCAGCTCGCCGTCGATCTCGGCGTTGGTGCGCACCGGCACGTTCGTATAGCGCGCCGCCTGCACGTCGCGCGCCGCGGCGACCCGGGCGGCGACCTCGGCCGAGCCCTCGGCGGGTGGCGGCAGCACCAGATCAGCGGCGGTCACCGGCTGCACCTCGACGTGGAGGTCGATCCGGTCAAGCAACGGCCCCGAGACCTTGGCCTGATAATCGGCGGCGCAGCGCGGCGCACGGGCACAGGCGAGCGCGGGGTCGCCGAGATGCCCGCACCGGCACGGGTTCATCGCCGCGACCAGCTGCACCCGCGCCGGAAAGGTCACGTGCGCATTGGCCCGGGCGACGCTCACCGTTCCGGTCTCGAGCGGCTGGCGCAGCGAATCGAGCACCGCGCGCTGGAACTCGGGAAGCTCGTCGAGGAACAGCACGCCGAGATGCGCAAGGCTCACCTCGCCCGGCTTGACCTTGAGCCCGCCGCCGACGAGCGCCGCCATCGAGGCGCTATGGTGCGGGCTGCGGAACGGCCGAGTCCGCGTGAGCTTGCCGCCCGCCAGCGTCCCGGCGACCGACGCCACCATCGACACCTCGAGCGCCTCGGCCGCGTCGAGCGGCGGCAATATCCCCGGCAGGCACGAAGCGAGCAGCGACTTGCCCGCGCCCGGCGGCCCGCTCATCAGCAGATTGTGCCCGCCCGCGGCGGCGATCTCGAGCGCGCGCTTGGCGGTCTCCTGCCCCTTCACCTGCGCGAGATCGGGGCCCCAGTCCACGGGCTCCGCTTCGCCCTGCGCCGGCGCGGCGAGCAATTGGTGGCCCTTGAAGTGGTTGAGCAACCCGATCAGGTCGGGCGCGGCGATCACCTCGACCGAACCCGCCCAGGCCGCCTCGGGGCCCTGCGCCACCGGGCAGACCAGCCCCTTGCCCACCTCCGACGCATGGAGCGCGGCCAGCAGTACGCCGGGCGACGGCGCGACCCGGCCGTCGAGGCCCAGTTCCCCCGACCACGACATATCCGGCCAGCGTCTCGGCATCGATCACCCCCATCGCGCCGAGCAGCGCCAGCGCGATCGGCAGATCGAAGTGCGACCCTTCCTTGGGCAGATCAGCGGGTGAGAGGTTGAGGATGATCCGTTTCGGCGGCAGCGCCAGCCCGATCGAGGCGACCGCCGCGCGCACCCGCTCGCGGCTCTCGCCCACCGCCTTGTCCGGCAGTCCGACGACGATGAAATTGGGCAGCCCGGCGACGAGATTGCACTGCACCTCGACCGCGCGCGCCTCGAGCCCGAGATAGGCGACCGTCGATACGCTCGCGACCAATGCGCTCTCCCCCCAAGAGGCTCATCCATAGCGGCTTTTCTCCGATCTGGAACTGATTGCCGCCCGATTGACTCGCCACCGTAACGACAACAGACTGGTCCAAAGGGGACCAAACTCATGCCGCCGCTTTCGAGTCTGCCGTCGCGCGATCATTCGAAGACCGCCTTCTTCATGCTCGTGGCCTTGGCCTTCCTGCTCGTGATCTATGTCGACGAACGCTTCCTGATCAATCCGGCCGATCCGGAATGGAAACACATCGCCACGGTCCGCTTTCCGCTGCTGATCCACGGCCTGCTCGGCGTGACGGCGCTGCTGATCGGGCCGTTCCAATTCTCCGATCGCCTCCGCGCCGCCCGGCCGAAGGTCCATCGCTGGCTGGGGCGTATCTATGTAGGCGCGGTGTTCGTCACGGCGCCGCTCGCCGCGACGATCGGCTTCATCCTCGAAGATCCCATCACCCATTACGAGCAGATCGCCCAGGGCGGCCTGTGGTGGCTGTGCACGATGATCGGGCTGATCTGCGTGCTCCGGCGCAATTTCCTGCTCCACAAGGCATGGATGATGCGCAGCTACGGCTTCTGCCTGGTGTTCGTCGCCAGCCGCGTGCCCGACGCGATCCCCGGCTTCCACTGGACCGACGTGATGCTCGCGACCACGCTGTGGTGGATGATCGCGGCGGCGCTGATGCTGCCCGACGTGATCCTCACCACCCGCGCGCTGCTCCGGCGGAGGCCCACCGCCGCCTGACCTGTCTTGCTAAACCAACACACCCTTCCCACATCGGACGTATGAGCCGGCGCAACCCGATCGTCCGAACCGTGCTGATCGTCACGGGAGTGGCGCTGATCCTGATCTCGCCGATCGTCGGCGCGATCCCGGGCCCCGGCGGTGTGTTCGTGTTCGCGGCGGGGCTCGTGTTGGTGCTCCAGAACTCGCTGTGGGCGCGGCATCATTTCGCGCGGATCAAGCGGCGCTGGCCGCGATTCGGGCATTATGCCGATATGGCGCTCCGCCGCCGCAGCGCACGCCGCCGCCGCGAACGGGATTCCGCGCGTTGACTTGGCCCAACCGCTTCTCTATGGGCACCCGTCACTCGGCCGCCGAAACGGGCGGCTTTTTACGTTCAGTACACTCGAGGATGAGCGATGAAGCGGACCTTTCAGCCGAGCAATCTGGTGCGTGCGCGCCGGCACGGCTTCCGCGCCCGGATGGAGACCCCGGGCGGCCGGAATGTGATCCGTGCGCGCCGCAATCGCGGCCGCAAGAAGCTGTCGGCCTAGCAGCCGTCGCTCTGGCGCGGCTCACCCAGCGCAAGGATTATCTCGCGGCGAATGCGGGGAAGCGGGCGCCGATGCCCGGCTTCGTCCTGCTCGTGCGTCCGCGCGACGACGACGATCCCGTGATGCGGATCGGCATCACCGTTTCCAAGAAGGTCGGCAACGCAGTCGTCCGCAACCGGATGAAGCGCCGTTTCCGCATGCTCGCGCGCGAGGTACTGCCCGAGGTAGGCGTGCCCGGCGCGGACCATGTACTGATCGGACGGAATTCAGGGATCGAGCGGCCCTTCGCCGATCTCCGGGCCGAGTTGGCCAAGGCGCTGGCGAAGGTGCGGCGGTGATCGCTCGCCTCCTCATCCTGCTCACGCGTGCCTGGCAGGTCGGCCCGTCGGCGATCCTGCCGCCCAGCTGCCGCTACTCGCCGACATGTTCGGCCTATGCAATCGAGGCGCTTCGCCGCTATGGGGCCGCCAAGGGCAGTTGGCTCGCCATCCGGCGAATCGCACGCTGCCATCCGTGGGGCGGCCACGGCTACGATCCGGTGCCGTGAACCAGGGACCATTCCAGGGAAGATTTCGGTGAAAGACGACCAGAAGAACTTCATCCTGTTCGCGGTGTTCGCGGCGCTCATCCTGTTCGGATGGCCGGCGATCATGAGCCGGTTCTTTCCCCAGCCGGCGCCCGCGACCAAGATCGAGGCGGGCAAGAGCGTCGCGGTGCCCAATCCGTCGGATCAGCCGACCGCCGTCGCGCCCTCGGCCGTGCGCGATCGGGACGTCGTGCTCGCCGAAACGCGCGCGCTGCGGGTTCCGATCGACACGCCCAAGCTCAAGGGCTCGATCAACCTGAAGGGCGCGCAGATCGACGATCTCGTGTTCACCCAATATCGCGAGACGGTCGCCAAGAATTCGCCGCCGGTCCGGCTGCTCTCGCCCGCCGGCGCGCCCGAGGCCTATTTCGCCGGCTTCGGCTGGCAGGACGGCGGGCTGAAACCGCCCAGCACCGATACGGTCTGGCACGCCACCGGCACCATGCTCGCACCCGGCAAGCCGGTGACGCTCGATGCCGATAACGGCCAGGGCCAGCACTTCCGGATCGAGCTTTCGGTCGACGACGGTTACATGTTCACGATCCGCCAGACCGTCGCCAATCTCGGCAACGCGCCGGTGCCGGTTGCGCCCTATTCGTTCGCCAACCGCGGCGCGTCGAAGGACCTCACCGCCTGGACCAACCATGTCGGCCCGATGTCGGTGCACAACGGCGCGGCCGACTACGGCGTCGACTACAAGACCGTCGACAAGGGCGCGCAGGCCTATGACACCACCGGCGGCTGGCTGGGCTTCACCGACAAATACTGGCTGACCGCGCTGATCCCCGACCAGGGCCAGCACGTCGCAGCGCAGTTCCGCGCCGGGCCGAACTCGACGTACCAGGCCGATTACGCCCCAGCCGCGCATCTCGTCCCGCCCGGCCAGCAGCTCAGCTATTCGTCGCACTTCTATGCGGGCGCCAAGGAAGTGAGCACGCTCGACGGCTATCAGAAGTCGCTCGGCATCCCGCTGTTCGAGAATGCGATCGACTGGGGCTGGTACCAGATCATCGAGAAGCCGATCTTCTACTACCTCGACTGGCTGTTCCGCATGATCGGCAATTTCGGCGTGGCGATCATCTGTCTGACGATCACGATCCGCGCTTTGCTGTTCCCGATCGCCCAGCGCCAGTTCGCTTCGATGGCCAACATGCGCGCGATCCAGCCGAAGATGAAGGCGCTCCAGGAGCGCCACAAGGACGACAAGCAGAAGCAGCAGCAGGAGATCATGAAGCTCTACAAGGAGGAGAAGGTGAACCCGCTCGCGGGCTGCCTGCCGCTCCTCCTGCAGATCCCGATCATGTTCGCGCTCTACAAGGTGCTGCTGCTCACCACCGAGATGCGCCACCAGCCCTTCGTGCTGTGGATCCACGACCTTTCCGCGCCCGATCCGGCGACCGTGGTCAATCTGTTCGGCTATCTGCCCTTCACCCCGCCGGGCTTCCTCGCGATCGGGGTGATCCCGATCCTGCTCGGCGTCTCGATGTATCTTCCAGATCAAGATGAACCCGGCGCCGATGGACGACATGCAGAAGCAGATCTTCCAGATCATGCCGTGGATGCTGATGTTCGTGATGGCGCCGTTCGCGGTGGGCCTTCAGCTTTACTGGATCACCTCGAACGTCATCACCATCGCCCAGCAGAAGTGGCTCTACAGCAAGCATCCCGCGCTGAAGGAGCCCCTCAAGAAGAAGGACGCGCCCGCGACGTGAGCGGCTTCGACGAAGAGGCGATCGAGGCCGCGCGCAAGATCTTCGCGGGGCCCGTCGCCTTCCTGAAGTCGGCGCCGACGCTCGAGCATCTGCCCGATCCCACGTGCCCGAGGTGGCGTTCGCCGGGCGGTCGAACGTCGGCAAGTCGTCGCTGCTCAACGCGCTCGACCGGGCCGCAACGCGCTCGCGCGCACCTCGAACACGCCGGGGCGCACGCAGGAGCTCAACTTCTTCGATGTCGGCGAGCCGCTCAGCGTTCCGCCTCGTCGACATGCCGGGCTACGGCTTCGCCAAGGCGCCCAAGGACTTGCTCCGCCGCTGGCGCTACCTGGTCAACGATTTCCTGCGCGGGCGCCAGGCGCTCAAGCGCGCGCTGGTGCTGATCGACGCGCGGCACGGCATCAAGGACGTCGACCGCGAGATCCTCGACATGCTCGACGACGCCGCGGTGAGCTACCGGATCGTCCTGACCAAGGCCGACAAGATCAAAGCGAGTGAGCTGCTCGACGTTACCGAACGCACCGCCACGGAGGCTCGCAAACGCCCCGCCGCGCATCCGGACATCCTGGTGACGTCGAGCGAAAAGGGCATGGGCATCCCGGAACTGCGCGCGGCCGTGGTAGAGGCGATCGGCTGACGACCAACGAGGGGAGGAAGCGATGAACGGACTCGAACTGCGCTCGACCATCACGTCCGGCGGTCAACTCCAGCTCGAGCTCGTCGAAGTGCCGATCCGGGCGCTCGGCGCGGACGAAGTGCTGGTCCGCGTCGAAGCCGCACCGATCAACCCGTCCGACCTCGGGCTCCTGCTCGGCCCCGCCGACCTCTCCACCCTCACCGCCGGCGGCACGCCCGCGCTTCCGAGCGCAACCGCGACCGTACCCGCCCACCTCCTGCCCTATGTGTCGGCGCGCCTCGACGATGAGATGCCGGTCGGCAACGAGGGTGCCGGCGTGGTGATCGCGGCAGGGCCGGGCGCCGAGGCGCTGCTCGGCAAGACCGTGGCGCTGCTCGGCGCGATGTACAGCCAGTATCGCATCGCCCGAGCCGCCGAATGCTGGGTCCTTCCCGACGGCGTCACCCCCGCCCAAGGCGCCTCGGTGTTCATCAACCCGCTGACCGCGCTGGCGATGGTCGAGACGATGCGCGCCGAAGGCCACACCGCGCTGATCCACACCGCCGCCGCTTCCAACCTCGGCCAGATGCTCAATCGCATCTGCATCGCCGACGGCGTGCCGCTGGTGAACGTGGTCCGCAGCGCCGCGCAGGCCGAACTCCTCCGTGCGATCGGCGCGACTCGCATCGTCGACAGCTCGAGCCCCGATTTCGCCGCCGAGCTCACCCAAGCGGTCGCCGAAACCGGTGCCACGCTGGCGTTCGACGCGATCGGCGGCGGCGGTCTCGCCAACCAGATCCTGCGCGCGATGGAGGCAGCCGCCCAGCGCAAGATGACCGCCTACAGCCGCTACGGATCGCCGATCCACAAGCAGATCTACATCTACGGCAGCCTCGACACGTCGCCGACCGTGCTGGATCGCTCCTACGGCCTCGCCTGGGGAGTCGCCGGCTTCCTGGTCACGCCGTTCCTGATGAAGGCCGGCGCCGAGACGGTGCAGCGGATTCGCGCGCGAGTCATGGCCGAGCTCGGCACCACCTTCGCCAGCCACTACACCGCCGAAATCTCGCTGACCGAGGCGCTCCAGCTCGACACGATCCGCGCCTACGCACGCAAGGCGACGGGCGAGAAGTTCCTGATCACCCCCTGGAAATAGCCACGGTTGCGGAAATGCCGCGTCCCCTCCATGCTTCGGAGCCGGGAGGGAAGCGTTATGGAAACTGACAGCCGGCGCGCGCGCCTCGCCGGGCTCGACCTCTTCCGCGGGCTCGCGGTCGCGGGGATGATCGTCGTCAACACGCCGGGCTCGTGGGACCATGTCTGGTGGCCACTCGATCACGCCGCGTGGCACGGCTTCACCCCCACCGACCTCGTCTTCCCCGCCTTCCTGTTCGCGGTCGGCGTGGCGCTGGCCCTGTCCTTCCCGCGCCGGATCGACGCAGCGCTATGGCGCAAGGTCGCGCGGCGGGCCTTGCTGCTGATCGCGATCGGCTGGGCGTGGCAGATGCTCGCACGGCCGACGATCGCCGAGTTCCGCGTCTTCGGCGTGCTGCCGCGGATCGGCCTGTGCTACGGCCTCGCGGCGGCGCTCGCGCTGCTCACCGCCAGGCGAGGCGCGGACGGGCGCTCCGATCTCAACGCGTCCGCGATCCTGTGGACCGCGATCGGCGCGCTATTGCTCTATTGGGCGCTGATCGCGCTCGTGCCCGTCCCCGGCTACGGCGCCGGCAACCTGTCGCCCGAGGGCAACCTCGCCGGCTATGTCGACCGCATGCTCGTCACTACCGCGCACATGTGGCACAGCGGCACCGATGCGGCGGGTAACGTCGTCTACGACCCCGAGGGCCTGCTCTCGACGATCGCCGCGCTCGTCAACGTCCTGCTCGGCATGCTCGCCGCGGCGACGTGGCGCCGCGTGCCCGCCGGCGCCGCCGCGCGGATCGCGCTGATGGGACTGGCGCTCACCCTGATCGGACTGGCGCTGACGCCGTGGCTGCCGCTCAACAAGCGCATCTGGACGAGCAGCTTCGCGCTGTTCACCTCGGGCCTGTCGGCGATGCTGCTCGCGCTGTGCATGGCCGCGACGCGAAGCCCGGCGGTGACCAGAGCGCTCACGCCTTTGCGCGTCTTCGGGATGAACGCGATCACCGCCTATCTGCTGTCGCTGTTCCTATCGATCGCCGCCGACCGCTCGGGCATGCAGGCACTAATCTTCGAGTGGCTCGCGGGCGCGACCGGCGCGCCCTATGTCGCGTCGTTCGTGTTCGCACTCGCGGTCGCCGTGATCGTGCTGGCGATGCTCGTGCCGCTCCATCGCCGCGGGATTCACCTGCGGCTCTAGGCCGGGTTGTATTTCGCCAGGAACGCCTCGAGCGCCTTGAGGAACTGGAGCCGGTCGGCGCTCCGGCTGAAGTGGTGATCCCCCTCGGGCTGCTCGACATAGGTCACGTCCTTGTGCGCCGCCTTGAGCTTGTCGGCGAGCGCGCGCGAGTGGACGACGGGCACGACCCGGTCCTTCTTGCCGTGGAACAGCAGGATCGGGATCGAGAACTGCTCGGGGAAGTTGATCGGAGACACGCTCTTGAGATCGGGCGCCTGCGCCTTGAGCCAGTCGCGAGTGGCGTCCGCGCCCAGGAAGTCGCGCTGGTGCGCCAGCATGCGATTGAGATCGGAAACCCCGGCATAGGACACCGCGCAGCGATAGAGGTTGCCGTCACGTTGCGCCGCGCGCATCGCCGCATAGCCGCCGTAGGAAGCCCCGACCATGCACGCGCGCTTGGGGTCCGCGAGCCCCTGCGTCGCGAGCGCGGTCACCGCGTCGTTGAGGTCGTCCTGCATCGCGAGGCCCCACTGCCCCTCGCCCTTCTTCGTGAACGGCGTGCCATAGCCCGACGAGCCGCGATAATTGGGCTGGATCACGGCATAGCCCCGATCGGCGAGGAACTGGGCCCACCAGTCCCAGTCCTCGCTGTCGCGCGCGAAGGGACCGCCATGCGGCATCACGATCAGCGGCAGGTTGGTCGCCTTGGTGTTGGGCAGCGTCAGCACCGCGGCGATCTCGAGCCCGTCGCGCGCCTTGTAGCGGATCGTCCGCACCGGGTGCAGGCGCTTGAGCCCGATCGTGCTGTTGCTCATCTGCAGCAGGTCCATCGCGCCGTCGGACGCATGGTAGAGAAAGAACGCGCCCGGCGCGTCGGCGCCACCGACATGGACGACCGCGATCGAGCGATCGCGGCTGAGCGAAACGATCCTCGGCTCGCCGCCCTTGATCTGCGCCGCGATCGCCGCCTGCATCGCCTCGAGCGCGGGATCGGTCCAGTGAACGCCGGGCTTGTCCTGCTCGGTGCGGACGCCGAGATAGCCGAACCCGCCCGCATCAGCGACGAGGCCGTCGATGTCGAAACCTTTGGTCGCGAAGACCTGCTTGCCGCGCTCGAGCGTGTTCAGGTCGAACTCGTAGAGCGCCGAATAGCCGTCCGCATCGTCGGAGATGATCACTGACTTGCCGGGTTCGCTCAGGAACATCGCCGGGACGAGCAGGCTTTCCTCACGCGTCTTGGCGCGATCGATCGTGCGGAATCCGGTATGCGCGTCGGGGCGATAGAGCACGCGCCGGCTGCGGCCGTCGTCGGACATGCCGATCCCCATGCGCACCGTGCCCGAACCGTCGGCATACCAGTTGAACACGCCGTCCTTGCCCGGCATCACCGTTCTGCGCTTGCCCGTCGACACGTCGATCTCGTCGACGGTCGGCCAGAAACCGGCCTCGTCGCGGAAGATCGAGGTTTGCCACGCCATCAGGATCCGCGGCGATCCGTCGCTCGCGGTCCAGATCAGATCGTCGGCGTCCTGGGCGGCTTCCTCGGTGGTGAGCTTGACGATCCGCCCGTCGGTCGAATTCACGCTGACCGCGCGGCTGACATACCATTTGTCGCCCTCTACGGGCACTTCCTGGCCGATCCCGACGACGAGCCAGTCGTCGTTCACCCATTTCCACCAGTTTAGGTCGTTGTCGCCGAGTCCGATCAACCGCGGCTTGCTGCCGTCGAGCGGGAAGATCGCGAAATACTGCGTGCCGTTCACGGCAACCTTGGCCGCGATCATCTTGCCGCTCGGCGAGAGCTGGGGACCTTCGATTCCCGGAAGCTCCGCGAAGACCGAGGCATCGAGCGGCGGGTTCGTCGGCGCCGCTACGGCCACCGCCGCCGTCATCGAGCCCAGGCAGGCCGCCGCGAGCACGCTCAGAAACCACCGCAGCATCGCCATCCCCCCGAATCGCTTTTTCGCTTTCGGACAACAACTTGTCTCGTTTTTGGCACGGCGACAAGTCGCGGCGGGATGCGCGGTCCCTCGACTCGCTCGCCCGATGAAGGCAAGGACGCGCGCATGAAGCTCATCATCGGCAACAAGGCGTACAGCAGCTGGTCGCTGCGCGGCTGGCTGGCGTGCAAGCTCTCGGGCCTGCCGTTCGAGGAAGCAGTGGTGCCGCTCTACGACGAGACCTGGGACAAGCGCCGCGAGGGCGACGAGTTCGCCCCCTCCTCTGGCAAGGTGCCGATCCTGTGGGACGGCGAGGTCGTGGTGTGGGACAGCCTCGCGATCGTCGAGTACCTCAACGACAAGACCGGCGGGACGAAATTCTGGCCCGCCGACATCGCCGCGCGCGCGATGGCGCGATCGATGGCGGCCGAGATGCATTCGGGCTTCGCCAACCTGCGCCGCAAGCACGGCATGAACATCCGCCAAGTCTATCCGCCCAAGGCCCCCGATCCCGCCGTGCTCCAGGAGCTCGGCCGGATCATGGAGCTCTGGGCGCAGGCGCGCGCCCGCTACGGCGGCACCGGCGACTTCCTGTTCGGCGAGTTCGGCGCGGCGGACATCATGTTCGCGCCGGTGGTGACTCGGATCGTCACCTACTCGCTCCCCGTCCCGCGCTTCGCCCCGGCCTATATGAACGCGGTGCTCCAGCACCCCTTCATGCAGGACTGGATCGCGAGCGCGCAGGAAGAGGATTGGGTGATCGAGCAGTTCGAGATGCCTGCGGCGGGCTGATCAAGCGGCCCGGTCGAACAGCGCCTCGATCTGCCGTCTGATGTCTCGGAACGTGGCGTCGCGAAAGGCCGATTGTTCGCGCAGCGCCGTGTCCATGAGGTTCAGCATCGCACGCGTCGCGTCGTGCTGGCCGAGGCGCGCCGCGACGGCCGCTTCCGCGGCGAGCCGCATCGGCTTGAGTTCGGTGGTGGTTTCGCCGCACCACAGCAGTCCGGCCGCGCGCGCGCCGTCGCCTTCCCAGACCGCAGCCAGATAGGCGTCGCAACTCGCTTGCCATTCGTTGACCCCATATCGTTCGCGATAGGCATCCATCAGCGCACGCACTCTCGAGGCATCCACCGGTTCGCGATCGAGCAGCGTGCCGATTTCCATCGCTGTGAAATTCTGCTCGGCGCCTTCGAAGTCCGCCGCTTCCCGCGCGGCCTCGGCGACCAGCCAAGCGGGGCGCTCGGCGAGCCGGACCCTGTATTCCGAGTGCGCGTGCAGCCAGGAGAGAGCTTTGACCTTCTTCCATTCCGCCTCGTGCCTGCACAAGGTGAGCAGCTTCCCGCCGTCCGAGCGACGCCCGCCCCAGGCATCGGGGACCAGTGCTCCCAGCCCGACCTGGAGCGACTGAAGGCCGAAAGCGAACGCGACCAAGGCTGTCGACAGGCGATCCATCCGGCTTGGGGAAGCGATCGCAAGCCCCACCGCGGCAACGCCAACCAGGATATTGAGCACCGGCCCGCCGGCGACGAAAATCGCCCAACGAACCGCGCTCGCCGCCTCGAATCGGGAGGGAACCGCGAAGACATAGCCTCCGAGCTCCTCGTCCTGGCTGCCGCGCATCGGCACCACCTCGCGATTGACGAGGTGCCAGGCCAGCGGGCGCACGGCGAACACGATCACGCGCCAGCGCACGAGCAGCGCGGCCACGGCATGACCGAACTCATGCACCACGATGCAGAGGAAATAGCCGAGCACCGCCGCCGCCACGCCGACAGGGGCACCCGGCGTGATCCGGATCCCATTAGCGTACAGCACCATGGCCCAGGCGAAGATCAGCCAACCGGGGATTTGGATCGCCCAATGCAGCCATCGGCGCCTTGTCGTGGGCGTCGCGGTCTCGCTCAATCGACCCGCCTCAAAACCCGCTCCCGTCCTTCCGGCGAAAGCCCGTTCCCGGGAACAGGTGCATGTCGATGTCGGGATAATGGCATGCGGTATCGCTCGGCCGGCCGACCGCGACGAACACGCAATCCGCGTCGCTGCGGTTGACGAGCACATGGCCGTTACCGTCGTTCTTGGGGAAAGCCGCGATGTCCCCCGGGGCCATCGAATGCTCGCCCGAAATCGTCGACCAGCACCGCCTCGCCGCTCAGCATCACGACGAACTCGTCCTCGCCCTCGTGCCAGTGGCGCTGAGACGACCAGGCGCCTGGCTTCAGCGTCACATGACTGTACCCGAAATCGGTGATCCCGCTCGCCGGCGCCATGCGGCGGTACCAGCGGCCTTGGACCTTGCCGGCATAGTCGGGCGGATAGCCGGTGGCGTTGGTCTGCGGGATCGAGTCGAGGTCTAGCTTGGGCACGGGGTTCTCCGTTCAGCTGGGCAGGGCAATGCAGGCGTCGGCATAGGCCAGCAACTCCGCGAAGGTATTCGCAGGGGCCTTCATCGGTTCCGGACCTCGTTCGGCAAACGGGCGCGGATGGAAGCGCGGCGCCAGCGCCGCCACTCGCGGCCGCATCCTCGCAACGAGCCCTGAAACCGCGGCCTGATGTCGCGCGACGTCGGCGCGCGCGCTTGGCGGCACCTTGCGCAGGTCGATCGGCGGATGGTCGGTCAGCGTCTCGAGCGTGTCCTGGAGCATTTCCGCAGTCGCGCGGCATCCTTCGTTGGTCACGTGCATCGCGGGATGCTGGCTGGCGGCGAGCGCCGCTCCCGATAGCAGCTCCAGAAACATGTCGTTCTCGCCCCTGCTCAAGTAGCGCTTTCCTTCTGCCGCAAGCCCGGCAAGAGAGAAAGCCGCAATGGCTGGGGCAGGCATGGACGTCGTCGAACTGACTAAGGCGCTGATCGCCGCTGAGAGCGTGACTCCGGCGCGGGGGCCGGTGTTCGACGTGCTCGAGGCGGCGCTGGTGCCGCTCGGCTTCCGGGTCGAGCGCTTCGTCGAGGGCGAGGCGCCTGACGGGCCGGTCGAGAATCTGCTCGCGGTGCGCGGGTCGGGCGGCCGGCACTTCGCCTTCGCCGGGCATCTCGACGTCGTCCCGCCCGGCAACGGCTGGGCGAGCGATCCGTTCGTGCCGGTAGTAAAGGGCGCGCTGCTCCACGGCCGCGGCGCGGTCGACATGAAGGGCGCGATCGCCGCCTTCGTGGCCGCGGCCGCGCGGATCGAGACCCCGGGCACGCTCAGCCTGATCATCACCGGCGACGAGGAAGGCCCCGCCACCTTCGGCACCCCGAAACTGATCGAGCGGATGCGCGAGCGCGCGCTGATCCCCGACCTCTGCCTGGTTGGCGAGCCGAGCTCGGCCAATCGGCTGGGGGACACGATCAAGATCGGCCGCCGGGGCTCCGCGATCCTGTGGATCGACGTGCCCGGCAAGCAGGGCCATGTCGCCTACCCTCACCTCGCCGACAACCCGATCCCCAAGCTGGTCCGCGCGCTCGCCGAGATCGATGGCATCGTGCTCGATTCCGGCACCGACTGGTTCCAGGCATCGAACATCGAGCCGACCGACGTGACCGTGGGCAATCCGGCGGGCAACGTCATCCCCGGCCACGCCTCGGCGCGGCTCAGCATCCGCTTCAACGACCTCCACCGCGGCGCGGATCTGGTCGAGCGCCTCACGGCAATCGTCCACCGCCACGCGCCCGAGGCGAAGGTGGTCGGCCGCGTGTTCGGCGAGGCGTTCCTCACCGCCCCCGGCGCGCTCTCCG
Source organism: uncultured Alphaproteobacteria bacterium (assembly GCA_963799985.1). Lineage (GTDB taxonomy): Bacteria > Pseudomonadota > Alphaproteobacteria > Sphingomonadales > Sphingomonadaceae > Sphingomonas. The sequence goes on from CAWCZC010000001.1 coordinate 433,013, forward strand.
CCCTCGTCCAGGACGCCACCGAGGCCCAGCTCGGCGTCCGCCCCGAACTCTCCACCACCGGCGGCACCTCCGACGCGCGCTTCCTCTCAAAGCTCTGCCCGGTGGTCGAATTCGGCCTGGTCAACGCGACGATGCACAAGCTGGACGAAGCGGTGGCGGTGGCGGACCTGGAGGCGCTGGCGGGGGTGTATACGGAGGTGCTGGGGCGGGTGTTCGACTAGATCGCGAACGCAGCAGGGCGGACGCGGCTGGTCGTTACGGGTGGTGGCGATTGGAAACGGGGGTTCCTGACATGAACACTCAAGAACAAATCAAAACGTATATTGCCGGCCAACCTCAGCCAAAACGTGACGAAATGCAGGAGTTGCATCGGCTCATACTTCGTGCGTCTCCGGAATATAAGCTATGGTTCCTGGATGGTAGAAACGAAGACGGGAAAATAGTTTCCAATCCAATATTGGGTACGGAGCCCAGATGATAAAATATGCCGGTGGGAAAACCAGGGAATTTTATCAAATCGGCCTCAGCGCAAATACAGTCGGAATATCTGTTTATATAATGGGCGTAGAAGATAAAGGATACCTAGCTCAAACCTTCGGTGAAAAACTAGGAAAGGCATCCATAACTGGCTATTGTATTAAGTTTAAGTCTATAAGAGATATAGACATAAATGTACTTGAAGATGTAATCCGATTCGGGTTCGAAGCCCGCTAACGACCCGACCGCCCTACAAATCGCAGCCTCGCGGGCCTCGATCCCGTTGAAATGCTTCTCCTTTCCGGGTGCGCCCCTAAACTTCGAATCGCCCGTTGCCCTTGATCACCCTCCATCGTCCTCGATGCGAGCCGCCCCGACGCGCCCTCTCGCGGGCGTGCGCCCGGGCGCAGGCGAGCGGGTCCGCGTGGCAGTGTGACTTTGGTGTGACCTTTGCCGGTCAGATCGTGCCGGGCAGGAAGGCGGAGCCCGCCCCGCAAAGCCGGGCGTCCGGCCGCGCTCTTTCGCAATCGAATACGGCCTGCCCTCACGAGAGGACGGCCGCCCTCACCCCGCCGCCCGCTCCTCGTTCGCGCCGCGCGCCCATTCGATGAAGGCGTCCTCGGCCATCGGCTCGGCGATCGCATAACCCTGGAGCACGTCGCAGCCGATCACCTGGAGGATCGTCGCTTGCTCGATGCTTTCGATCCCCTCGGCCACCGCTTCGCAGCCGAGCCCGTGGACCAGCCCGATCACCGCCTGGGCGATGTTGCGCGCGTCGGATTCGTCGACGACGTGCTCGATCAGGCTGCGATCGAGCTTGACTCGATCGATGGGCAGCCGCCGCAGCCGCGCCAGGTTCGAATAGCCGGTGCCGAAATCGTCGATCGCGACGGTGGCGCCGTCGGCGCGCAGCTCGGCGATCGCTTCGATCACTTCATCCGAGCAATGCATCGCCAGCGTCTCGGTGATCTCAAGCTCAAGCAATTTGGCGGGGGCGTTCGCCGCGTGCATCGCCTCGCGCAGCCGGCGGAAGAAGGTCGCATGGTCGAGCTGGCGCGGGCTGATGTTGACCGCGAGCCGTTGTTCGATCCCCAGCCGGCCCCAGCGCGAGATCGTCTCGGCGACGTTGCCGACCACCCACTCGCCGATCTCGACGATCAGCCCGGTCTCCTCGGCGCGCTTGATGAAGCTGCCGGGCATCTTAAGCCCTTCCGGATGCCGCCAGCGCAACAGCGCCTCGGCGGCGATGATTCGGCCGTCGAGCGCGCTCACCTGCGGCTGGAAGACAAGCGCGAACTGCGCCTTGTCGACCGCCTCGCGCAGGTCGCTCTCAAGCTGGGCGCGCTCGGCGATCTCGGCGGCGAGCGTGTCGGTGAAATGCTCGGCGCGGCCGCGGCCCAGCGCCTTGGCATGGTACATCGCCGCGTCGGCGGCGCGCATCAGGTCGTGGAGCGTCGTCCCGTGCTCGGGGCGCAGCGCGATGCCGATCGAGGCGCCGATCTGGACTTCCTGGTCGGCGAGGTCGAACGGCTCGCTGAGCGCGAACAGGATGCCGCGGCCGATCCGCTCGGCGTCGCGCGGGTTGCGAAGCTCGGGAAAGAACATCGTGAACTCGTCGCCCGCCAGCCGGCCGATCAGCGGCGGCTTGGCGTCGCTCTCGGCGGCGAAGCGGTCGGCGACCGCGCGCAGGCGGTTGGCGACCATGCCGAGCAGCACGTCGCCGGTTGCATGGCCCAGCGTGTCGTTGACCGCCTTGAACCGGTCGAGGTCGATGAAATAGAGCACGGCGGTGTCGCCCGGCCCCAGCGCAGCGAGCATCCGCTCGGAGGTTCGGCGGAAGTTGGTGCGGTTGGCCAGGCCGGTGACCGGGTCGAACATCGCGAGGCGCTGGACGCTCTCGAGGTTCGAATGGAGCTGGCGGAACAGGCCGTCCATCGCCGCGGCGAGCGGCGGCACGCATTCGTGGACTTCCTCGGGGATCTCGCTCTCGAGGTCGCCGTTGGCGGCACGCGAGAGGCGCGCGATCGCCGCGTCGATCGCGGCGGCGGTCGCGGAGATCGTGCGCTCGGCCGAGGCCCAGCACATCACCGCGCAGATGATCGCCCCGATCAGCGCGCGCGACGCGCTCTCGACGCTGACGGTGCCATGCGAATTGGCGGCGAGCGCCAGGATAAACGCCACCGCCCCAGCGCACATCGCGAACGCGACGGCTCGGCTCTTGAGCGAGAATCCTTCCACGTTGACGGCCCGGTCCCCCACAGATCGCCGGGCTCCCCGCCCGAAATTCCGATGGGGCAGGCTCGCAGATAGAAGTTAAAAATTCCGTTCGGCGGGGGCCGGTTTTTGCCTGCGCAGCACGATGTAGAGCGCCCCTGTCCCGCCGTGGCGCAGATGCGCGGGGCGGACGGCGGCGATGCGGCCGGCGTGGCGCGACGCGGCGAGCCAGTCGCCCACCGCCGCGCGGATCGCGCCACGAGCATGCGGCCGCTCGGACTCGCGCGCCGGCGGCTTACCAGTGACGAGCAGCAGCACGCGGTCGCCCCGCCCGATCGCCTGCGCCAGCCCGCGATCGAGCCGGTCGTAGGCCGAGGTCAGCGAGTGGCCGTGGAGGTCGACGGTGGATTCGGGGGTGACGAGGCCACGGGAGAGCTGGCGGTCCCAGGTGCCGTCGAGGGTATTGGCAGACTTTAGCCCCTCCCTTTCAAGGGAGGGGTTGGGGTGGGTGCTCGCGTGTGCGCGCCCAGAAGACTCTTGCTTCGCCTGCACATGAAGCGAAGCAGGGGGCATCGAGCCACCCGCTTCGCTGGACCCACCCCCAACCCCTGCCTTAATAGGGATGGGCTTGGAAGAAGCCAGCGGCCGCACGCTCGCGATCACTCGCGCCCACAGCGCCGCTTCCTCGGGCGCCAGCTTGCGGCCAATCACTGGGGCGGAGGCGGTGCCAGCCGGGCGAGCGTGCCCACCGGCACCAGCACGAAGGCGGTGCCGTGCGACGCCATGCCCCCGGCGATCGCCCGGGCATCCTCGCCCGCGCCCCAGAAGGTGTCGAAGCGGTTGGGGCCCTTGATCGCGCCGCCGGTATCCTGCGTCACCCACAGCCCGGTCGCCTCGGCGCGGTCCATCGAGAGGAACACCGGCGCGCCGAGCGGCACGAAGGCCGGATCGGTAGCGGCGCTTACCCCGCCGGTCACCGGCTGGCCCATCGCGCCGAGCGGTCCGTTACCGGTCAGTTCGCGGAAGAAGACGAAGCTCTTGTTCTCGTCCATGATCGCGCGGCCCTCGTCGGGGTGCGCGTGCAGGTACGCCATGATCCCCTGCATCGACGCCTGGCCGGGCGCGAGCAGCCCGCGGTCGCGCATCAGCGCGCCGATGCCGGTGTAATCGCGCCCGTTCTGCCCGGCGAAGCCGATCCGCATCACGCTCCCGTCGGGCGCGCGCAGCCGGCCCGAGCCCTGGATCTGGAGGAAGAACACCTCGATCGGGTCCGCCGCCCATGCGATCACCGGCGCATGCCCTTCCAGCGCGCCGCGATCGATCTCGCCGCGATCGAAATAGGGCACGAACGACTGACCCTTCGACGCGGCCGCGGATGTGCTTGCCCTTCAGGCTGTCGCTGAACTGCCCGAGATCGACCTCGATCAGATCGTCGGGCTTGCCGTAGACGGGGACGTCGAAGCCCGAGATGTGATCGCGCGATCCGGCGATCTCGGGCTCGTAATAGCCGGTGGCGAAGGCGCGCCCGTCGGCGACCTGCACCGCCTCGAAATAGCGCGCGAAGAAGGCTGGGGCGTCGGCGCTCGCCCAGTCCTTCGCGGCGGTGCACGATTCGGCCCAGTCGGTCCCTTGCGTCAGCCCTGAGACGTCGGTGCGCTTCTGCAGCCCCGTGCAGGTCAGGCGGTAGGCCGCGAGTGCGCGCTCGGCATTGTCCTGGGTGATCGGCAGCGTGGAGACCGGCGTGCCCGCGATCACCCCCGCCTTCGCGGCGCTGGCGATCCCGGCGCCCGCGGGAGGTGCCGCGACGGGCGCGAGCGGGGTCGCGGGGGTCGGCTGGCGAGCCGGAACGTAGGGCGTGCTGGCCGGAGCGCGCGGCGCCGGAGCCGGTCCAGCGGCAGGGGGCACGATCCTGCCCGAGCATGCGCCCAGCAGCAGCGCAACCGCAGCGACCCCCCATCCGCGCATCGTTTCAGGCCTTTCAGGCCTCGTCGGTTTCGATCAGCTTCCAGTTCGGGCTCGTCGCTGCGCAGGTGCCGGGCGAAGGTCCAGATGTCGTGCGTCTCGACCGCGTCGGTCATCGAACCGGCGACGAGATTGCCTTCCTGATCGCGCGTCACCGAGGCGACGTCGGCATCGAAGCGGACCGAGATCCGCGCCAGCTTGCCCTCGACCGAAGCGTCGGCGATCGTCGCCCGCTCGATCACGATCAAGCGGTTGTCGAGCGCATGGCCGGCTTCCTTGCGCGCCGCGATCGCCTCGGCGAAGCCTTGGCGGACCTCGTCCTCGACCAGCCAATGGAGGGTTTCCTCGTCGCCCTTCCAGAAGGCCTCGAGGATCATCCGATAGGCCGATTTGGCGCCGTCGATGAACTGGGCGAGATCGAAGCTCGAATCGGCCGCAACCACGGCGCGAAGCCCGGTTTCGGCCGCGGTCTCGATCGAGCGCGTGCCTGGCTCGCGGACTTCGGGCGCGGCGATCGCGCGCGGCAGCGGCGCCGCGGCCACGCGTTCCTCGGCCGGCTTGGGCAGGGCCTGTTCGTGACCCGTCCGCTTGCCCAGCACGGCGTAGAGACGCAGCGCAAGGAATGCGGCGACCATCGCGAACACTATGATAAGATACACTGTGCCTCCAGGAGACTCTTCATCCATTACATAGGCCGTTGTGCGCGCGGTTTCAAATGGCACCGCCTCCATGTTGAAACCGACGGGTCTGCCTGCTAGGCGCACCGCTCGCACGAACGCGGGAAACCCGCGAAACTTGTCCGATTTGAAGAGGAATATCCGATGGCCGAACCCGAGAACGCAGCCCAGGACGCCGCCGGCGATACCTTGGCCAACGGCGCCGACACCGCGCCCGTGGCGGGCGTGCTCTCGCAATACGTCAAGGATTTCTCGTTCGAGAACCCCAATGCGCCCGCGATCTACCAGTCGCAGACCCCGCCGGGCGTCGACGTCCAGTTCAACATCGTCTCGGCCAAGGTCGGCGACGACGTGTACGAATGCATCCTCAAGATCGACGTGCGTGCCGAGCTCGACGGCCAGGTCGCGTTCGTGGTCGATCTCTCGTACGCGGGCCTGTTCGGGCTGCGCAACGTGCCGGAGGAGGCGCTCCAGCCGTTCCTGCTCGGCGAAGCGCCGCGCATCCTCTTCCCCTTCGCTCGCCGCGTGCTCGCCGATGCGGTGCGCGACGGCAACTTCCCGCCGCTGATGCTCGAGCCGATCGATTTCGCCGGGCTCTACATGCAGCAGGCGCAGCAGGGCGCCATCCAGGAACTCGGCACCGCCTGATCGCCGCGGCCCAAGGGGGGCATCCGGAATGAACCTCGCCCGCGCGCTGGGCTCGATCGGCGGGCTGACCCTGGCCAGCCGAGTGCTCGGGCTGGTGCGCGATTCGCTGTTCGCGCTCTACGTCGGCGCGGGGTTCGCGTCGGACGCCTTCTTCATCGCATTCCGCCTGCCCAACATGTTCCGCGCCTTGTTCGCCGAAGGAGCCTTCTCGGCGGCGTTCATCCCGATGTTCAACCGCAAGATGTCCGGCGACGACGGCAGCCTCGATCAAGGGCTGCGCTTCGCCGAGGACGCGCTCTCGGTCCTGTTCCCCATCCTCGTCCTGATGACGGTGCTGATGGAATATTTCGCGGTGTCCGTGGTCTATGCGACCACGCTCGGCTTCCACGGCGTCCCCGCGGACAAGTTCGCGATCGCGGTCGAGTTCTCGCGAATCCAGTTCCCTTATCTGCTGATGATCTGCCTGGTGTCGCTGTGCGGCGGCATCCTCAACTCGCTTCACCGCTTCTGGGTCAACGCCGCCGCGCCGATCCTGCTCAACCTGACCCTGATCGTCGCGCTGATCTTCTTCCACAAAGGCGACCCGATCGGCACCGCGCGAGTCCAGTCGATCGCGGTGACCGTATCGGGGGTGCTCCAGCTCTTCTGGCTGATCCTCGCCTGCCGCGCGGCGGGCGTGTCGCTCAAGCTGCGTTTCCCGCGCTTCGGACCTGACGTGCGGCGGCTGCTGGCGCTGATCTGGCCGGCCGCGGCGGGCGCGGGGGCGGTGCAGTTCAACCTGATCGTCTCGTCGGCGCTGGCGGCGGGGCTGCTGCCCTCGGGCTCCTTCTCGTACATCTATTACGCCGACCGGCTGAACCAGTTGCCGCTCGGGCTGATCGGTATCGGGCTGGGCACCGTGCTGCTCCCCGTCGTCACCCAGCAGCTCGGCCGGGGCGAGGATGCGGCGGCGATGGAGACCCAGAACCGCGGACTCGAGCTCGCGCTGTTCCTCACCCTCCCCGCCACCGTCGCGCTGGTGGTGTGCGGCGCGCCGATCGTCGCGGCGCTGTTCCAGCACGGCCATTTCACCGCTGAGGACACGATCCAGTGCGCCCGGGCGCTCGCGGCCTTCTCGGTCGGGCTGCCCGCCTACATCCTCGTCAAGGTGCTGACCCCCGGCTTCTATGCCCGCCAGGACACCAAGACTCCGGTCCGCTTCGCGATCCTGTCGATCGGAGTGAACCTGATCTTCAACCTGATCCTGATCCTCCCGCTCCAGCAGATGGGCCCCGCGCTCGCCACCGCGATCGCTTCGTGGGTCAACGTCGCCCTGCTCTACCGCACGCTCAAGCGCCGCGGCCATTTCGTTGCCGACGACCGGTTGCGCCGCCGCATCCCGCGGCTCGCGCTGGCGGCGCTGCTGATGGGCGGGGCGCTGTTCTACCTCAACCGCCTGCTCGCGCCGTATCTCGGCGGCGGCATCGTCCACAACATCCTGCCGCTCGCCGCGCTTGTCGCAGGGGGCTCCGCGATCTACGGCGTGGCCTGCTTCGCGACGCGCGCGTTCCTGCTCAGCGACTTGAAGGCGCTGCTCCGCCGCCGCGAACGCATCCGCGACTAGAAAGGCCACCATGCGCGTCGTCTCCGGCATCCAGACCACCGGCAACCTCCACCTCGGCAACTACCTGGGCGCGATCAAGCAGTGGGTGGCGATGCAGGATGAGGGCGAGTGCTTCTTCTTCCTGGCCGACCTCCATGCGCTGACCGGCACCGTCTCCCCCGCCGAGCTTGCCGCCGCGACGATCGAGATGGCGGCGACACTGCTCGCCTCGGGAATCGACGCGCGTTCGGTGCTGTTCAACCAGGCTCGGGTGCCCGCGCATTCGGAGCTGTGCTGGATCCTCAACGGCACCGCGCGGATGGGCTGGCTCAGCCGCATGACCCAGTGGAAGGACAAGGCGGGCAAGAACCGCGAGGGCGCCAGCGTCGCGCTGTTCGACTATCCGGTGCTCCAGGCCGCCGACGTGCTCGTCTACAAGGCGACTCACGTGCCGGTAGGCGAGGACCAGAAGCAGCACCTCGAGCTGGCGCGCGACGTGGCGGCCAAGTTCAACCAGGACTATGGCGTCGACCTCTTCCCGCTGCCCGAGCCGCTGATCAGCAAGGCGGCGCCGCGGATCATGAGCTTGCGCGACGGCACCGCGAAGATGTCCAAGTCCGATCCCTCGGACCTGTCGCGGATCAACCTCAGCGACGACGACGACACGATCGCGGCCAAGCTGCGCAAGGCGAAGACCGATCCCGAGCCGCTCCCCGATTCGTTCGACGCGCTGGCGGAGCGGGCCGAAGCGAAGAACCTGGTGACGATCTACGCCGCGCTGGCGGACCGCGATCCGCAATCGGTGGCCGAGGAATTCGCCGGCAAGGGCTTCGGCGCGTTCAAGCCCGCGCTCGCGGACCTGACGATCGCGGTGCTCGGCCCGATCCGCGATCGGCTGCTCCCCATGCACAACGAACGGGCCTGGGTGGCCGACCAGCTGGCCAAGGGCGCCGAACGTGCCAACACCATCGCCGCGCCGACGCTCAAGGCCGCGCAGCAGGCGGTGGGGCTGCAGGTCTAGCCAGCCGTGGGTTGAATCAGATTCGTCATGCCGGACTTGTTCCGGCATCCACCACGCCGCGAGCGCTGGACAAGGAACTCATGTCCTTCGCTGGCCTGCCTGCCCGTGGATCACGGAACAAGTCCGGGGTGACGGGAGATGGTTCAGCCGATCGAATCCGAGCCGGACTTCTCGTCTGCGCAGATCGGGGTGCAGGCGTGACCATCGTCGCCCCGCTCTCGTCTCCTCCACCCCGCCCCCACCTCTGGGGTGGGCCCGTCTCAGCCTTCCAGCTGGCGCATCAGCGTGCGCACGGCGCTGTCGATCTCGCAATCGAGGCCGCGCAATTCCTCGATCCGGCGGACCGCGTGGATCACCGTCGAATGGTCGCGATTGCCGAACTTGCGGCCGATCTCGGGCAGCGAGCGAGTCGTCAACCGCTTGGCGAGATACATCGCGATCTGGCGCGGCCGGGCGATCGCCACCGCGCGGCGCTCGGAGATCAACTCGATCTGCTTGACCTGGAAATGCGAGGAGACCGCTCGCTGGATCTCGTCGATCGTGATCCGCTTCTGGATGCTGCGGAGCACTTCGCCGAGCGTCTGAGTCGCGAACTCGATCCCGATCGTCTCGCCGTGGAGCTGGGCATAGGCGACCAGCCGGTTGAGCGCGCCTTCCAGCTCGCGGATGTTGGTGGTGATGCGCAGCGCGAGCAGCTCGATCACCTCCTCGGGCATCTCGACGTGCGGCATGTCCTCGAGCTTGCGGCGGACGATCGCACGGCGCAGGTCGAGTTCAGGCTGGCGGATATCGGCGACCAGGCCCGCGCCCAGCCGTCCGGCGAGCCGCGCCTCGATGCCTTCGAGCGCCTGGGGCGCGCGATCGGCGGCGATCACCAGCCGTTTGCCGGCACTCATGAACTCGTTGACGGTATGGAACAGCTCTTCCTGCGTCGAATCGCCCTTGCCGCCGACGAACTGGAGGTCGTCGATCATCAGCAGGTCGACCGAACGCAGCCGAGTCTTGAACGCGATCGTGTCCTTGGCGCGGATCGCCTGGACGAACTCGAACATGAAGCGCTCGGCCGGCATGTAGATCGCGGTGGCTTCCGGATTGGCGTCGAGGAACGCATGCCCGATCGCGTGCATCAGGTGAGTCTTGCCCTGGCCGGTGCCCGAATGGAGATAGAGCGGGCTGAAGCGCGGGCTCCCCGGCTCGGCGACCATGCGCGCGGCGTTGCACGCGACCTTGTTGGAGCCGTCGACGACGAAGCGCTCGAAGGTGAAGCGTGGATCGAACAAAGGCCGCTCAAGATTGGCGGCGGGCAGCGCGGGCGACTCGGCGGTAAGCACGCGCCGCGCCTTCTCCTCGGCCACCGTGTCGATATCCACGCTGCGCACCGACGGCAGCACCGCCTTGAATTCGAGGAGCAGCCGGTCGGCATAGTGATTCTTGACCCAGTGGGTCATGAAGGTCGACGGTAGGCCGAGCCGGATCGCATCGAGATCGCTCGAATCGAGCAGGACCACCGGCTTCAGCCACTGGTCGAACAGGCGTTGGCCGGCAGACCGTCGCAGGTTGCCGCGCACGTGCGCCCAAGCCTTCGCGACCGCGACCGAATCCCCCTGTTCCAATGCCCGCACCTCCGCCATCTTTCCGGTCTACCCCTCCTTCGCGGACTGCCTGCCCCATCCGCGGGCTTCGTTTTTCGCGCGGCAAAAGCCCCCCGCCGCCGGAAACAGGTTCCGCAGACCGAATGAGCGATGCTGGCCCCGGCGGCGAGAAACACCGCGCCGGGAGGATTGTTCTAGGAGCCCTTTTTCGAGTTGAGCAAGCGAACAAGTGTAAAGATTCTGAAATAGTTTTGTTGACTCGCCGCAATCGAAGGAAATCCGTGGGTACGGTGTACCAACACCTTGTTATATCAGAATATTAACCATTTTTGAGGCACGAATCGCGTGCGACTCGTGGGTTTCCGGGACCTTCGCGCGATCGGTCCTTTTCGGAGACTTATGTTGCGGTGCAGCCACGCAAAAAGCCCGCCGGAGAGCGTCCGGCGGGCAAACCATTACGTCTGCATGACAATTATGCGAGCGCGGTGAGACGCTTGCTCAGGCGTGAAAACTTGCGCGAGGCGGTGTTCTTGTGGAGCACGCCCTTGGCGACTCCGCGCGCCAGCTCGGGCTGGACGACGGCGAGCGCGGCCGAGGCCGCAGCCTTGTCGCCGGCCTCGAGCGCGGCCTCGACCTTCTTCACATAGGTCCGGATGCGGCTGACGCGCGCGCCGTTGATCTCCGCGCGGCGGTCGTTGCGCCGGATACGCTTCTTCGCTTGAGGCGTATTCGCCATGCGTCTTTCGTCCTGCTCAAAATGTAGAAGGGCGCGGAACTCAGCCCACGCCCGGGAAAGCGCGGCCCTTAACCGGTGAGGCGAGTCGGGTCAACCGTCACCGCTGGCATTTGGGACACCAGAAGGTGGAGCGGCCGCCATCGACTCGCCGCGCGACCGTGCCGCCGCACTCGCACGGCTCGCCCTCGCGGCCATAGACGCGCCACTGCTTCGCGAAATAGCCGAGCTCGCCCGAGGGCCGGGCATAGTCGCGGAGCGTCGATCCGCCCGCTTCGATCGCGGCGGTCAGCACTGCGCGAATCGCATCGACCAGCTTGGTGAGGCGCGTCCGGGCGATCTGCCCGGCGGGGCGCGTCGGCGCGATCCCGGCGAGGAACAGCGCCTCGCATACGTAGATGTTGCCGAGCCCAGCGACTATTCGCTGATCGAGCAGCAGCGCCTTGACCGGTGCGACGCGGTTCTCGAACGCCGCGACGAGATAGGCGGCATCGAAGTCGGGGCCCAGCGGCTCCGGGCCCAGCGCGGCGAACGGCGGCCAGTGATCGAGGCCCGCGGTCGGGACTAGGTCGATCGACCCGAATCGCCGCGCGTCGTTGAGCGCGAGCCGGTGCCGCGCGGTGTCGATCAGCACGTGATCGTGCGCGCCGAGCGCCTCGGGATCGATTCGCCAGCGGCCGGACATGCCGAGGTGGAACACCAGCGTGTCGCCGCGATCGGTCTCGATCAGCCCGTATTTCGCGCGCCGGCCGAGCCCGGTGACACGCGCGCCGGTCAACCGCTGGCCGAGGTCGGGCGGGAACGGCCGGCGCAGGTCGCCGCGCCTGAGCGTTACCCGCTCGATCACCTGCCCCTCGAGCACGGGGCGCAGGCCGCGGACGGTGGTTTCGACTTCGGGAAGCTCGGGCACGCCAAGCCCCTACCCTCCCCGGCAATCCCCCGCTAGAGCGCGCGAATGCCCGACACCGTCTCCTTCGGCTACCAGGAGGTCGCCCCCGACGAGAAGACCCGCCGCGTGGGCGAGGTCTTCTCGAGCGTCGCCGCGCGCTACGACCTGATGAACGACGCGATGTCCGGCGGCCTCCACCGGCTGTGGAAGGACCGCTTCGTCCGCCGCGTGAAGCCGCGCGAGGGCGAGCACATCCTCGACATGGCCGGCGGCACCGGCGACATCGCCTTCCGCATGGCGCCTTCGGGCGCGTCGATCACCGTCGCCGACATCAACCCCGAGATGCTTGCGGTCGGCGTCGGGCGCGCCGCCGAGCGCGGGATAGATGGGCTGGTGTGGACCGAGGCCAATGCCGAGACGCTACAGTTCCCCGACCGCTTCTTCGACGCCTACACCATCGCCTTCGGCATCCGGAACGTGACCGACATCCCCAAGGCGCTGCGCGAGGCGAATCGTGTGCTCAAGCGTGGCGGGCGCTTCTTCTGCCTCGAATTCTCGACCACGCTGTGGCCGGGATTCGCCGAGGCGTACGATGCCTATTCGCACCATCTCGTCCCCAAGCTCGGCAAGCTGCTCGCGAACGATGAGGACAGCTACCGCTATCTGATCGAATCGATCCGCCGCTTTCCCGACATGGCTCGGTTCGAGGCGATGATCCGGGAAGCCGGCTTCGTCCAGGCCCGCGCCGAGCCGCTGCTCGGCGGGCTGGTGGCGATCCATTCGGGCTGGAAGATTTAGTGGGACGCGCTCCTCTTAAGCCCCTCTCCTTCAGCGGAGGGGTTGGCGTGGGGCCCGTCCGTCTCACCGAGCCCTTCGCTTGCGGCACTGCCCCACCCCAACCCCCTCCCCTGAAGGCGGGGGGCTAAGAGAATGACCGCGCCCGCCGTCCATCTCTGGCGCCTGCTTCTCTGGGGCCGCATCCTCGCGCGCCACGGGGCGCTGACCGGCATCGAGCGCGATCCGAACACGCCCAAGCCCGTCCGCCGCCTCGCGCGCATCGCCCGCTTCGGCGCGCGCGTGCCCACCCAGCCGCGCTATGCCGACGCGTTCCAGGCGATCGGCCCCGCCGCGATCAAGCTCGGCCAGACGCTCGCCACCCGCCCCGACCTGGTCGGAGACGAGGCGGCGAACGACCTCCTCCGCCTCCAGGACGCGCTGCCCCCCGTCCCTTTCGCCACGGTCGCCGCTCAGATGCGCGCCAGCCTTCGGCCGCCCGCTCGACAGCTTGTTCGCGAGCATCGAGGAAGTGCCGATCGGCGCCGCCTCGATCGCGCAGGTCCATCGCGCGGTCACGACCGAAGGCGCGCATGTCGCGATCAAGGTGCTGCGCCCCGGCATCGAGGCCGAGTTCGCGCGCGCGATCGATACCTACGAATGGGCCGCCGCCCAGGTCGAGGCTATGGGCGGCGAGGCATCGCGCCTGCGCCCCCGCCTCGTGATCGAGACCTTCAAGCGCTGGACCGCGCGCGAGCTGGATCTCCGCCGCGAAGCCGCCTCGGCCTCCGAGCTCGCCGAGAACATGAGCGCCGAGCCCGCCTATTTCGTCCCCGCGATCGACTGGCAGCGCACCACCGGCAAGGTGCTCACGCTCGAATGGCTCGACGGCGATCAAGCTCTCCGACCGCGACGCGCTGATCGCCGCCGGCCACGACACCCACGCGCTCGCTGAAACGCTAATCCGCGCGTTCCTCCGCCAGGCGATCTCGGACGGCTTCTTCCACGCCGACATGCACCAGGGGAATTTGTTCGCGCTCCCCGACGGCCGCATCGCCGCGATCGACTTCGGCATCATGGGCCGGATCGACCGGCGGGCGCGCGTGTGGCTGGCCGAGATCCTCTACGGGCTAATCACCGGCAACTACCGCCGCGTCGCCGAGATCCACTTCGAGGCGGGCTACGTCCCCCCGCACCACAACGTCGCCGAGTTCGCGACCGCGCTCCGCGCCGTCGGCGAGCCCATGCGCGGGCTGCCGGTCAAGGAGATGTCGGTCGGGTCGATGCTCGACGGGCTGTTCAACATCACCCGCGACTTCGACATGCAGACCCAGCCGCACTTGCTGTTGCTCCAGAAGACAATGGTGATGGTCGAAGGCGTCGCGCGCAGCCTCGATCCCGACATCAACCTGTGGGAATCGGCCGCACCGTTCGTCCGCGAGTGGATCCGCACCGAGCTGGGGCCCGAGGCCAAGATCGCCGACCGGATCGTCGAGGACGTGCGCACCTTCCTCCGACTGCCCCAGCTGATCCGCAACATCGAGGCGCGCTACCCCAATCCGGGCGGCGCCCCCCCCGCCCCGCCGCTCAAGCAGATCGAGCGGATCACCGTGATCGGCGGCTGGCGCTACCTCGTCGTGGCGATCGCCGCGGCGGCGGTGAGCGCTGCGGTGACGGTGCGGATGCTGGGGTAGCGCCCACACCGAACGCCGTTATTGCAGTCCGGACTGGAGCTTCTCGCCGTTGGGCCCGTAGAAGCCCTCGCCCTCGGGGCCGTTGCGCCAGTCGTCGGTCACGCTGACGTTGTAGTTGCGGCCCGTGCTGTCGTGCACCCAGCCGGTGCCGAGCTGCGAGTTGTACGTCCCCGCCATCGTCACGTCGTCGCCTTGATCGCTGCTGCCGGCGCCGTGATCGTCGGTGCGGGCATGGTATTCGGCCATGCCCTGCGGCGGCGGGCGGAGCGAAGACTGGCACCGCGTCGCCGCCATCACCGAGCCGGCGATGCCGAGCGACTTCGCGTCCGAATTGCCGACCGCGACTCGCAGGATCATCCCGTAACCCGCCGGATCGGCGGGGAGCGAGAAGCGGTAGATGAGGACATAGCCGCTGTGGGTCGCGCTCTTGAAGTGCATCGCCTGATAGCTGCCGACCGGCTCTTCCGCGCCATCGGTTTGCGTGTCTTCGCCGGTCATCTGACTGACGATGTACAGCGTCGCGGCCTCGGGCGAGCGGAACTGCGGGCCGTAGGCGCCCGCGGCCGAGCCGCCGTTGATCGCCATGCCGGCATAGGCCGCGATCTGGCGCTTGTCCGCCGATTGCGTGGTGAAGATCGTGCCCTCGTTGTTCTTGTCGGTGACCTGCCAGCCCTCGGGCGCGAAGGTGCTGCACGGACCCGAGCTGAGCGGCGAGAGCGGGACTGGGCCCGAACCGCTGGCGTTAGCCGCCATCGGCGCGGGTTGCGCGCCGGGCTGCACGAAGCCGTTGGGGGCGAGGCGCCCGGAAGCCGCGGCGTTGGCCGTGGCGATCGAGGCATTGCCGCCCGAATCCCCCCGCCCGACCGCATACCCCACCGCGAGCAGCCCGATCACCGCGGCGCCGACGATCAGTCGCTCCTTGGAGGGCTTGGTCGAGAGCCAGTCGATCTTGCGAGAGTCCATGTCGAAAATCCTTTCGTGCGCGTCATCTGACGCCGCACTACGGAGCTTCGCAAGGAAAAGCTGTGACCTGCCTCACAGGGGCGGCGGTGACTGTGTGGTCCTCTACTGGACATCGCTCGCTCGATTGCGCGTGCGCGGCCGGCTCACTCCACCCATTCGGGAACCGCCGTCACGCCGAGCAGAGTTACGCCGTCGCCCGGCCCGGCGAACTGAGTCACCGTGGGATCGCCGAGTTTCAGTAGCCCCCCGGCACCTCCCATCTTTGTGGACCAGGTGTAGACGTGGGCCGTGAAGCCGACGGCGCCGTTCGAGATCGCGCCGGTGAACACCATCGCGAACGGCACTTCGCTGCCGCATGCGACGAACATCCCTTGCGCCGGCTAGCAGCCCGATCCGGGGTCCGGCGCCTCGAGCGTCACCGGCACGAACCCGGTCAGGAGGAGCAGGACGTTGCTGCCCGACGTCATGGTATCGACGCCGACGATCCGCGGCGCCAGCGTCTGCCCGCTGATCCGGATCACCGGGAGCGCGAGCGTGGGCATGATTTCGTCCAGATACGGCCTCAGCTTGGGCATCAGCAGCGTGTTGAGCAGCAGCATCTACCCCGGGTCGCCAGTCGAGACCTGCAGGGCAGACGACAGCTGGAAGCTCAACAGCGCGCCATCGGCCGAGATCACGAAGACGCCGTCGCATTGCATCGGCGCATTGGACTGGAAGCTTTTCCCGAATCGGTGGTGTCGGATGCCGAAGTCTGCCCGGGGATCGTCAGCCGGAACCCCGGATGACTTGCGGAGGCGCTCGTTAGCGAAACGGTGGGCGTGCCGAACGCGGACGCGAAGTGCCAGGTATCGCCCGACCCGTCCTGCGCGGTGAACACCGGGTTGGCCTGGTTCAGCCGGGCCCAAATCTTCGCGGTGGCGCCAAACGCCGCGTTGACCACGGCTTCGTCGAACCCCATCACCATGTCATAGACGCCCGTGCCCATGGCCCTTCCTCCCGCGCCCTTCCTGTATCGTTGCGATAGCGAAATCATGTAGGATCTCTGCCAATTCGACGGCGTTGGCTATCCCTAATATCGGTTCGGATGATCGGCGAACCGCTGGCGTTTCGCGCGGCGATTGCTCTGATCGCCGGCCCGGGGCACTAATACAGACAATTGAGCGAGGAGAGGGCGCGATGAGGACGATGCTGGCCGCTTGCGTGGCGGCAATGGTGCTGGCGGGCACCGCCCAGGCGCAGACCCGGCCGCCGATCCCCGCCGTCTCGCACCTCGCGGTCTATGCCGCCGACATGGCGAAGAGCGAGCGCTTCTACGTCCACGATCTGGGCGCGGTGAAGCTGCCCGATCCCGAGGACGCCACCGGCGTCCGCTACTATTTCAGCCCGACCCAGTTCGTCGAAGTCGTGCCGCTCCCGGCGGGCAACGCCTCGATCAACCGCCTCGCCCACGCCGCCTTCGCCACCCCCAATGCCGAGGCGATGCGCGCCTATCTCGCAGCGAAGGGCGTCAAGGTGCCCGCCGCCGTCACCGCCGGCGCGGACGGCAGCAAATGGTTCGACGTCGCTGACCCTGAGGGCACCCCCGTCCGCTTCGTCCAGGGGCCCACGCATCCACCCGCCGTCGCGCTCAATCCGCTGTCGAGCCACGTCATGCACATGGGCTTCATCGTCCATAACCGCGCCAACGAGGACAAATTCTGGAAGGATATCCTCGGCTTCCGCCCCTATTGGGCGGGCGGGATGAAGGAGGACAATCCGACGTGGATCTCGCTCCAGGTGCCCGACGGGCGCGACTGGCTTGAATATATGGTGGTCGGCACGCCGGATACGCTCGGCATCCCCGCGGGCATGAGCCAGGCGACGCTCGGCATCTTCAACCATTTCGCGCTCGGCATCCCCGACGCTCGCGCCGCTTACACCCAGCTTTGGAACGGCGGTCGGCTGGACGGGCAGAAGGAAGCCCCCAAGATCGGCCGCGACGCCAAGTGGCAGCTCAACCTCTATGATCCCGACGAGACCCGCGCCGAGCTGATGGAGTTCCACGCGATCGGGAAGCCGTGCTGCTCGGCGTTCACGGCCAAGGATCCCGACAAGTGAGGGCGCTGGCGGGCCTGCTGCTTCTCGCGGTCGCCACCCCCGCCGCGGCGCAGGAGGCCTCGCCGCCCGGCACCTCGCCCGACAACAGCCCGGCGGGCGCCCCGCGCGCGCCCGACTGGGCCTATCCGCAATCGCCCAACCACAACCAGGGCCCGCCCCCGCCCGATTTCCACCGCGCGCCGGTCGTGATCCCCGGCCGGATCGGGCTGTTCGACGGCCAGGCCGACGTCGGCGCCGCGCTCGTCCCCGGCAGCGCGCGCTTCGAGGGCGGCGCCTATGCGATCACCTCGGCGGGCTACAACGTCTGGTACACCCGCGACGAGTTCCGCTACCTCTGGAAAAAGCTCTCGGGCGACGTCTCGCTCGCCGCCGACGTGACCTTCCCCGATCCCGAAGGCTACGGCGACCGCAAGGCCGTCCTCGTCATCCGCCAGTCGCTGGACGACAACTCGCCCGAGGCGATCGTCGCGCTCCACGGCGCGGGCATGTTCCACCTCGCGGTGCGTCCCGCCAAGGGCAAGCGCGTGTGGGACATGGAGTATAGGCTCGGCAGCCGTGGCGGCCTGCCCGGGGGCAAGTCGCCCGACAGCCTCGTCACCCTCCACGTCAAGCGGATCGGCATCGAGAAGCGCGGCGACCGTTTCACGCTGTGG
The DNA here is from genome assembly GCA_963799985.1 of uncultured Alphaproteobacteria bacterium. Lineage (GTDB taxonomy): Bacteria > Pseudomonadota > Alphaproteobacteria > Sphingomonadales > Sphingomonadaceae > Sphingomonas. The sequence continues at coordinate 450,989 of CAWCZC010000001.1, forward strand.
GTGAGCGAGGCGGGCGAGCCGATGCACCCGTTCGGCGCCCCGGTCACGCTCCACCTCACCGGCCCCTTCTACGCCGGGATCGGCTTCGTCTCGCACCTGCCGACGGTGACGGGAACCGCGGTGCTGTCGAACGTCGTGCTGGCGAACCAGGCCAGGCGGGTGCGCTGAGCGATTTCAGGCCCTATCCGTGATTGATCTAGCCAACACCTCGGCCACTCCCCCACTCTGTGCAAAGTCCATCCCAAATCGGCCTAATTACCCTTACGGTATCGGGCGGGACTTCGTGTAGTCCTCCCCGCGGGGCAAAGCGCCGCGACCAAGAGGGAGGGTCCCGAAGGGCTGCCGGCCTCACAGTACTGCGTAGGTCTTCATCAGATCGCAGGAGTCGGCCATGTCCATTCCCATCCGAAATACCCTGATGCTCCTGGCAGCGCCGATGCTCGCGCTCGCCGCGTGCAAGTCCGGCACATCCAATTCCTCGTCGACCGCGCAGACGACGCCGGTCGCAAGCCCATGCAGCAAGGCCTGGCCGTCCTATTGGCAGGACCCGGATTTCGCGAAGACCGGCATGTGGGAGGACCAGACCGTCAGCGACACGCCCACCTCGCAGAAGTGGGATCCGTCGAACCCGGCCTACACCAACCCGCCGTTCCAGATCGCCGACGCCTTCGACAAGGGCAAGCCCGACGATCCCGCCGCGCAGCCGTGGCGCGATCCCAAGTTCGACCCGCTGTTCGATCCCAAGACCCCGACCGACCAGAAGACCAAGCTCGCGGTCGAATATGGCTGGGACCTGATGCACTACATCCAGGAAGGCAACATCAATTCGGGCAACATCAACACCGACTGGAACCCCTGCGCCAACACCAAGCGCCAGTGGTTCAACATGCCGTTCCAGACCTATACCGTGCTCCAGGGCCGCGAGTTCATCCACGGCCTGACCCGCGAGGCGCCGGTGACGCTCAGCGTCTCAACTCAGCCGAGCAACCTCGGCACCACCGTCTGGGCGGTCGCCTTCTACAACGGCAATGCCGCAGCCACGCTCGGCAGCGTCTGGAAGCCCGACGGCACGGTGACGATGCCGAAAGACAACCTCGCCTTCGCCGAAGGCACGGTGATCGGGAAGCTGCTGTTCACCACCGCCAACGCGTCGAACATGCCGATCCTCCAGAACGTGCCGACCTGGACCGCCAACATCAGCTCGGGCAGCCCAACCGGCAGCAATCCCACCTATTGCGCCCCGCCGAACTCGGCGACGATGCCGCAGCAGAGCAAACTGTGCCAGCGCACGCCCAAGACGGTGACCTTGCTCCAGTTCGACGTCGCCACGCGGGACAAGCGCGCGACCAACGGCTGGGTGTTCGGCACCTTCGTCGCCGATGGCCAGGCCAAGGCCGCGGAGAAGAACCCGTGGGACCGCATCTCGCTGCTCGGACTGATCTGGGGCGACGATACGCCGCCGATGGGTCATCTCGCCTCGGTCTTCCCGGTCGATCCGAAGAAGAACGGCTTCACCCAGAGCGTGATCGAGTGGGACGTGGTCGATCGGCTCAACAAGTCGGGCGGCTCGACCGTCAACATGCAGCCCGGCCACCTCGGCTGCAATTCGCGGCTCAACGGCCCGGCGGACAACGTCAACAGTTCGTGCATGTCATGCCACGGCACGGCCTCGGTGCCTGATTCGGCCAACTTCACCCCGCCGCTGCTTTCGCAGTTCGGCACCAACCTCACCCCGCAATGCGCCGCGCCCAACGCGCCGGCATCGGGCCAGAGGAACAACGTGACCTACGCGCAGATGGACAGCATCTATTTCGCCCAGACCAAATGCGCCTCGCCCTTCCAGGACAAGGTCAACGGCGTGTGCATCTACGGGCCCAACATCCCGAACTATGCCGATCACCGCAGCCAGTGGATCTCCACCGATTTCTCGCTCCAGATGGCCGGCGCGCTGGTCGAGTGGAACGAGTGGCAGGGTGACCTGAAGGCGGACGGTGTCCCCGCCGCGGCCGCCGCGACGGTCAACGAGGACAAGGCGCTCAAGACCGCGCCGCCCAAGCACGAGACCCGCGCGTTCACCTCCGAGCTGCCGCTCCGGGGCGAGTAACGGACCAGAGGCGCCCGCCCGCCGCGCCCGGGCGGGCGCTCTCCCCCTCGACACCGCCTCCCTGCCGCGTATACCCCGCGCGCATGCCGGCCCCTGCGCCCTTCTGGCTCGCCACGCCAACTCGCTTCGCCGCGCTTCGCCGGCCGCGAGCGCGGATCGCGCTGGGCGTGCTCGCCTGCCTGCTGATCGCCTGCCTGCTCGCACTGCGCATCGCCGAGCCGCCCGCGCTGGGCGCCGCGACCGGGGGCGAGCGCAGCCAGACCGACCTCATGCTCTACGAGACGATCGTCGAGGGGATGAAGGGCGGCGGCAATTATTACAGCGTCGCGGCCGACGCGCTGCGCGCGGGCGGCTATCCGCTGCGGCCGTTCCTGACGATGCGGATGCCCGGGCTGGCGGTGGTGCTGGCCGCGCTCCCGGACTGGCTGCCGCCGGTGCTGCTGATGCTGCTCGCGGTCGGCACCGGGCTGGCGTGGGGGGCTCGGCTGCGCGAGGCGTTGCCGCGGCTTGCGCCCCGGATCGTCGCGACGCTGCTGCTGCTCGGCTCGTTGCTCGCCTTCCTCCAGCCGGGGCTGGTGGCATTCCACGAGATCTGGGCGGGGCTGTTCATCGCGCTGTCGCTGGCGATCCGCCGGCCGGGGCGCTGGATCGAGGCGGTGGCGCTCGCACTGGTCGCGATGCTGATCCGCGAGACCGCGTTGCTCTACGCGGTGATCATGGCGGGCTTCGCCTGGCTCGAGGGCGAGCGGCGCGAGGCGATCGGCTGGGGCGCGGCGATCGCGCTGTTCGCCGTGTCGCTCGGGGCGCACGCCTATGCGGTCAGCGGCGTGACCGGCCCGCTCGATCCCGCCTCGCCGGGCTGGGCCGGGCTTCAGGGCTTCGGCCTGTTCGTCAAGTCGCTGACGCTGGCGACCGCGCTCCAGATGCTACCGCTGTGGGCGGGCGCGCCGCTGGTCGGACTTGCGCTGTTCGGCTGGGCGTCGTGGGACGATCCGCTGGCGCTCCGGATGCTGACGATCCTTGCAGCCTATGCCGCCGCGATCGGCATTTTCGCGCGGCTCGATACCTTCTATTGGGGGCTGATGGTCGCGCCCGTCTTCCTCGTCGGCCTCGCCTTCGTGCCCGATGGCCTGCGCGACCTGGTGCGCCAGGCATTCGACAAGCGGCGGATCACCGTGACGCGGGTGGTGCGATGACTACCGCCGAAATCCCGGGATGGCGGCGCGTCGCAGCATATGCCTGCGCAGGGCTCGCCGAGGCCCTCATCCCCTTCGCCTTGGGCCTGATGCTGCTTCTTTGGCGCACGCCGCCCTATCCCGAGCAGCCGTGGCCGCTCGACAACTTCATCGCAATGTTCCTGACCTATTTTTCCCAGATCACTTTCCTCGCCTTACCGACCGGACTGTTGTTCATCGTGGCCATGGCCTTTCTTGAGCGCACCAAGCCCAAGAAGCCGACGACCTGGCTACTGATCGGCCTCGTCGCCATCACGCCCACCGTCTTCACCGTCTGGGTCGCGGGCAACATGGGCGACTGCATCGGCAAATGCCCCGAACGCGACCAATTGATGCCTGTGCTGGTCGTCTATGGCCTCGGCTTGCTCGGCGCCGCCGTCGCGGCGCGGATACGGCAATGGGTGTGGAAACGATGAGCAAGCGCATCCTCCTCATCGTCGGCGGCGGGATCGCGGCCTACAAGGCGTGCGAGCTGATCCGGCTGTGCCGCAAGGCCGGCATTGAGGTCCGCTGCGTGCTCACCGCGGGCGGGGCGCAGTTCGTGACGCCGATGACGCTCGCCGCGCTCTCTGAGGCGCCGGTCCACACCAGCCTGTGGGACCTCAAGGACGAGGCCGAGATGGGCCATATCCAGCTCAGCCGCGAGGCGGATCTGGTAGTGGTCGCCCCGTGCACCGCCGATCTGATAGCGAAATTCGCGGCGGGGATCGCCGACGATCTCGCCACCACGCTCGTGCTCGCGACCGACAAGCCGGTGCTGCTCGCCCCCGCGATGAACGTCCGCATGTGGCAGCACGCCGCGACTCAGCGTAATTTGCGCCAGCTCCGCGCCGACGGTGTCACCGTCCTCGATCCCGACGAAGGGCCGATGGCCTGCGGCGAATACGGCCCCGGCCGCCTGCCCGAGCCCGAGACGATCCTCGGCCAAATCCAACAAGTTTTCGCCGCTCCCGGTGTAAACCAGATACTCTCCGGCAAGCACATCCTCGTCACCGCCGGGCCCACCCACGAGCCGATCGATCCGGTGCGCTACATCGCCAACCGCTCCTCCGGCCGCCAGGGCTTCGCGATCGCCGAGGCGCTGGCCGAGCTGGGCGGGCGGGTGACGCTGATCGCCGGCCCGGTCGCGCTGGCAACCCCGGCGGGCGTCGTCCGCGTCGACGTCGAGACCGCGCAGGAGATGGCCAACGCCGTCGCCGCCGCGCTGCCCGCCGACGCCGCGGTGATGGTCGCCGCGGTCGGCGACTGGCGTGCCGACGCGGCGCCGCAGAAGCTCAAGAAAGGCGGCGGCCCGCCCGCGCTCCAGCTCGCGGAGAACCCCGATATCCTCGCGCTGATCGCCGCCAGCCCGCGCCGGCCGAAGCTGGTGATCGGCTTCGCCGCCGAGACCGAGCAAGTGATCGACCACGCCGCCGCGAAACGCGAACGCAAGGGCGCCGACTGGATTGTCGCCAACGACGTTTCGGGCGATGTGATGGGAGGCATGGCGAACACCGTCCATCTCGTCACCGGCGAAGGCGTCGAGCATTGGGAGCGGATGCCCAAGGCCGAGGTCGCGCGCCGGCTGGCGTCGAGGATCGCCGATGCGCTCTAGAACCCTCGCGCTGCTGCTCGCGGCCGCCGCGATCACCGGCGCCGCGAGCCCGCCGCAGCGCGCGCTCTACGCCCGTATCTTCGGCGCGACGCCCGCGCGCAACGTCCGCACGCTGATCGTGGTGCTCCACGGCGACGCGCCGACGGTCAAGCCCGGCTATCATTACGACTTCGCCAGTGCCGCCGCCGCCGCGGTGCCGCTCAGCGCCGCCGCGGGGTTACTCCGCCCCGGCTACGAGGATCCGGCCGGGCACCGCTCCCCAGGCGAGCGCGGCCTCACCACCGGCGACAACTACACCCCCGATCGGGTCGCCGCGATCGCCGACGCGATCCGCCGGCTCCAGCGCCGTTATTCGCACGCCCGCACGATCCTGATCGGCCATTCGGGCGGCGCCGCGATCGCCGCGGATCTCGCAGGGACCTATCCCGGGCTGATCGACGGCATGGTGCTGGTCTCGTGCCCCTGCGAGCTGCCCGAATGGCGCCAGCACATGAAGTCGATCGCCCCGACGCCGCTGTGGGACGCGCCGGTGGCGAGCCTCGATCCGATCAAGCTAGTCGGCGGCATCTCGTCGAAGCTGCTCACCGCGGTGCTGGTCGGAAGCGAGGACAAGACCACCCCGCTCCGCTTCTCGCGCGCCTATTCGGAAGCGCTGACGCTGCGCGGCATCTCGACCGACTACCGCATCGTGCCGGGCAAGGATCACGAGCTGCTTGGCGATCCCGAGGTGCTGAGCGCGGTGGCACGGATGGCCGCCGAACTGCCGAGGAAGCGCTGATGCTCCCGATCCGGATCGCACTCCAGCGCCTCGCGCACGGCCAGGGCCTTCCCCTACCTGCCTACGCCACCGTCGGAGCCGCGGGGATGGACGTGGTCGCGGCTGAGGACGTGACCCTCCGGCCTGGCGGCCGCCACGCCGTCGCCACCGGCTTCGCGATGGCCATTCCGCCCGGGTATGAAGTCCAGGTCCGCCCGCGATCGGGGCTCGCGCTCAAGCATGGGGTAACCTGCCTCAACACGCCCGGCACGATCGACAGCGACTATCGCGGCGAGGTGAAGGTGATCTTGGCCAATCTTGGTGACTCGCCCTTTACGGTGACGCGCGGAGACCGCATCGCCCAGCTTGTGCCCGCACCGGTTCTGCATGCCACGCTGGATGAGGTGGAGTTGCTCGAAGCGACTGCGCGGGGGATCGGGGGCTTCGGATCGACCGGACGATGATCGCGGGTGCGGCCCTGGCGCTGGCGGCGACGCTTCAGCAGGCGACCATCGATTGGGCCGCGCTGCCGGCGCTGCCCTATCGTGCCCCGCCCGCCGTCACCGACACCATGGACGTGTTCGTCCGGCATGAAGCGCATATGCGGCGATGCCCCCTGCCCGCCGCGAATGGCGCCGCCCAGAGCATCACCGTCGAGCTGGCGGTCCTGGTGCAAGGCGACGGGAGCGTGCGCACCGTCGTGCCGCGCGCGATCAACTGCGCTACCGTCGAGCAATATGCCGCGGGACTGGTCGCAACCTTCGCGCAGGGCAATATCATCGGCACCAGCGAGCAATGGTATCGCACCAGCCTGACCTTCACCTGGAAGCGATGAGCCTCGGCGATCACGAGCTGGAGCGTTACGCCCGCCATATCGTATTGCGCGAGATCGGCGGCGCGGGGCAGGTGCGGCTGCTCGAAAGTCATGCTCTGCTGATCGGCGCGGGCGGGATCGGATCGCCGGCGATCCAGTATCTCGCCGCGGCCGGCGTGGGGCGGCTGACGGTGATCGACGACGATCGCGTGGCGCTCTCCAACCTCCAACGCCAGACGCTCTATGCCACCGCCGAGATCGGCGAGCCCAAGGTGGCCGCGGCCGGGCAGGCGGTGGCGCGGCTCAATCCCGGCGTGCACTTCGGCGGGATCGTCGAACGGATCGGACCCGACAATGCGACCGGCCTCATCCTCGGCATCGAGCCCGACGTGGTGATCGACGGCAGCGACAATTTCGCGACCCGGCTCGCGGTGGCGGACGCCGCGCTCAAGGCGCGGGTGCCGCTGGTAAGCGCGGCGGTGGCGGGGTTCGAGGGCCAGCTCGGCGTGTTCCGCGGTTGGGAACGCGACAAGCCGTGCTACCGCTGCTTCGTCGGCGACGATCCCGAGCGCGCGGAAGCGAGCTGCGCCGAGCAGGGCGTGCTCGGCGCGCTGACCGGCGTGATGGGCAGTCTCGCCGCGCTCGAGGCGATCCGCGCCTGCGTGCCGTTCGGGGAAGACAGCGCGGGGAAGCTGCTGCTCGTCGACGCGCTCGCCCTGCGCTTCCGCACGCTGCTGCTCCCCAAGGACCCCGGCTGCGCATGCGCGGGCTGACGATCCTCGTCCTCTCCGGCGACGGCGAGCGCTTCCGCGCCGCGCTGACGCTGGCCTCGGCGCATCGCGCGCTGGGCGGGCCGACGCGGGTCTACTGTCACGAGGCCGCGGTGGCGCTGCTCGGGGCGGGCCCGGACCCCGAGGCGGCGCGCCTCGCCGCGCATGGCCTGCCCGATCGCGCCGCGCTGATCGAAAGCGCGATCGACCTCGGCGTCACCATCGTCGCATGCCAGACTGGACTTGCGCTCGCGGGTCTTGCACAGACCGATTTGCCCAAGGGCGTCGAAACCGGCGGAATCGTCGGCATTTTGGCGGATTTGGGCGACGAGGATCGTCTCGTAACCGTCTAACCCATCCATCCCGGGGGCGGGGATCTCCATGCAAAGCCCATTGCGCGTTCTGGTAACCGGCTCGGCCGGCTTCATCGGCTTTCACACCTGCAGTCGCCTGCTCCAGGCGGGCGCGACCGTGCTCGGCGTCGACAATTTCTCGGCCTATTACGATCCCGCGCTCAAGGACGCCCGCAACGCGATCCTGTGCAACCATCCTGGTTTCACGGTGCACCGCGGATCGATCGAGGATGCCGCGGACCTGGGCGCGGCCTGGCAGGCGTTCGCGCCCGACGTGGTGATCCACCTCGCCGCGCAGGCCGGGGTACGCTATTCGATCGACCACCCGGAAAGCTACGTCGCGACCAATCTGCTCGGCACCTTCAACGTGCTCGAGCTGGCGCGGCGGATGCCGCTGCGCCACTTGCTCGCCGCGTCGACCAGCTCGGTCTACGGCGCCAACACCGAGATGCCGTTCGACGAATTGCAGCGCACGCAGACGCCGATGAGCCTTTATGCCGCCACCAAAAGCGCGACCGAGCTGATGGGGCACAGCTACAGCCATCTGTTCGGGACGCCGACGACCTTCTTCCGCTTCTTCACGGTCTACGGGCCGTGGGGGCGGCCGGACATGGCGCTGTTCAAGTTCACCAAGGCGATCCTCGAGGGCGAGCCGATCGACGTCTACAACAACGGCGACATGTCGCGCGACTTCACCTTCATCGACGACCTGAGTGACGCGATCGTACGGTTGATCGATGCGGTGCCGGGCAGCCGGCCGGTAGAGGGCGACAGCCTGTCGCCGGTGGCGCCATTCCGCGTGGTCAACATCGGCGGGGGCACGCCGGTGGCACTGATGGACTATGTCGCCGCGCTGGAGGCCGCGTTGGGCCAGACCGCGCTCAAGAACTTCATGCCGATGCAGCAGGGCGACGTCCCCGCCACCGAAGCCTCGTCCGAGCTGCTCCGTCGCCTGATCGGCGGCGTGCCGGAGACCCCGGTGAGCGAGGGCGTGGCGAAGTTCGTGGAGTGGTACCGCGACTACTACGGCGGCTGAGCGCGCGAACGTTGCGGACGGTTCGCTGATCGGCGAAACTGCCCGGGTGAAGATCCTTTGGCAGTTCCGCGCGGTCGCCGCGCTTCTCGCCTGCTCGGCTTGCGGCGACAAAATGAGCGGGCCGCGATCGGGCGCCCCCTTCCGGGCCGCCGCAGCGGCGATGTATCGCAACCTGCTCCGCGAATCGTGCCCGCCGCAGACGGCGCTTCGCCGGGCGGCCGTGCTCGCGAAGGAAGCCCAGGCCGTAAAGGCGTACGAACAGCGCACGCGATCCGGCCCTGCCGCGGAGAATCTGGCAATCGTGCAGAGCGATATCGCCTATGAGCAGGCATCGAACACGCTCGGCTGCTGGGCGGATACCGACCCGGCGTTCGCGCAAATGCACGTCCGGATGGCGCGCGATGGTGTGACGGCGCGCCTGAAGGAGTTGGCGAAAGGGGGTCCTGCCCTCCTCCCGTTGGGCTCCGCCGAAAGCCTCGCGCCGGGCCGCGGCGCGGAGTTCCGCGCGCTTGCCCGAATCCTCATTCAATCGGTCGATCCCCGTTGCGCGATCGCGCGAGCCGTGGACAACGACCACATCCTGGCGCCGGCCAGGGCCGAGGTGGCCGGCTTCCGCCAACGGCTTCGAGCCAGCCCGTACGACCTGCAGTTCGCGATCGCCCAGGCCGACGTGGACTATGAGGACAGCACCGTCACGGTGGAATGCGCCGACCCGAGCGCCGCACCGGTCGGCGATCTGACCGCGGAAGCGATTCGAGAAACGAAGCGGCAGATCGCCGGACTGACAGCGATCGCCGGACTTTGAAGACCCTAGCCCAGCACACCCTCCACGAACGCCCGCACCGCCGGGCCGATATCCTCGCGATCGAGCGCCACCGCGATGTTCGCCTGGATGAAGCCCGCCTTGTCGCCGCAATCGTAGCGGATGCCGTCGAAGGTGACGCCATGGAACGGCTGGGTGCCGATCATCTGCGCCATCGCGTCAGTCAACTGGATCTCGCCGCCCGCGCCCTTTTCCTGATGCTCGAGCACGCGCATCACCTCGGGCTGGAGGATGTAGCGGCCGATCACCGCGAGGTTGGAAGGCGCGGTGCCGAGCTTCGGCTTCTCGACCAGCCCGCGGACCTCGCTGAGCGCACCGCTGCGCGCGCCCGGGGTGATGATGCCGTATTTGTCGGTGGCTTCCTCGGCGACTTCCATCGCGCAGATCATGTTGCCGCCGGTCGCGTTGTACGCCTCGACCATCTGCTTGAGGCAGCCGGGGCGCCCGACCATGAAATCGTCGGCGAGCAGCACCGCAAACGGTTCGTCGCCGACGATGTCGCGCGCACACCACACCGCATGCCCCAGCCCCATCGGCTCCTGCTGGCGGACATAGGCGACCGCGCCGGGCTTGAGCCGGGTCGCCTTGAGCGCTTCCAATGACTTGCCGCGCGCCGCCATCGTCGTCTCGAGCTCGTAGGCGATGTCGAAATGGTCCTCGATCGCCGATTTGCCGCGCCCGGTGACGAAGATCATCTGCTCGATCCCCGCCTCGAGCGCCTCGTCGACCGCGTACTGGATCAGCGGCCGATCGACCACCGGCAGCATTTCCTTGGGCAGCGCCTTGGTGGCGGGCAGGAATCGGGTACCCAGGCCGCCCACGGGAAACACGGCCTTGCGCAGCGGCTTGAACGTCATCGAAACCTCGATCGGGAAGGATCACGCGCCCATAGACAGCGACGGACCTTTGCGCAAACGCCGTAACCTCATGGTGAGAGGATCGCGCTAGAGGGGGGTCATGACCGCGCCGCGCAAACAAATCCTGCTGGTCTTCGGCACCCGCCCGGAGGCGATCAAGCTGTTTCCGGTCGCCCGTGCGCTCGCCGAGGTGCCGGGGCTCGAGGTGCGCACCTGCGTCACCGCGCAGCACCGCGGGCTGCTCGACCAGGTGCTGTCGATCGCCGGGATCGCGCCCGACATGGACCTCGACCTGATGGAGCCCGGCCAGACGCTCGACCAGCTCACCGCGCGGCTTCTCACCGGCCTCGGCGCGGCGATGAACTCCGAACGGCCCGACCGGGTGATCGTCCAGGGCGACACCGCCACCGCGATGGTCGGCGCGCTCACGGCCTACTACCGCAAAATCCCCGTCGGCCACGTCGAGGCGGGGCTGCGCTCGGGCGACATCTACCAGCCCTGGCCCGAGGAAGTGAACCGCCGCATCGTCGCGCCGATCGCCGACCAGCATTTCGCGCCGACCGAGACCGCCGCCGAGGCGCTCCGCCGCGAGAACATCGCCCCCGCGACGATCCATGTCACCGGCAACACCGTGATCGACGCCCTGCTCACGAACTCGTGAGCGGATCGCGCGCGAGCCCGCGCTCGCCGCGGGGCTCGATTCCGTAGCCGAGCGGTTCGCGGGCAAGCGGCTGATCCTGGTCACCACCCACCGCCGCGAGAATTTCGGCGGCGGGATGGAGTCGATCGCGGACGCCATCGCCCGCATCGCCGAGCGTCCGGACGTCGCGGTGCTCTTCCCGGTCCATCCCAATCCCAACGTCGTCTCGGTGATGGACCGCGTGCTCGGCGACCGGCCGAACATCGCGCGGATCGATCCGCTCGATTACCCCCACTTCATCCGCGCGCTGGGCATGGCCGAGATCGTGCTCAGCGATTCGGGCGGGGTGCAGGAGGAAGCGCCCGCGCTCGGCAAGCCGGTGCTGGTGATGCGCGAGACCACCGAGCGGCCCGAAGGCATCGCCGCCGGCACCGCGCGGCTGGTGGGCACCGACTCGAACCGGATCGTGCGCGAACTCACTGTGCTGCTCGACGACAAGGCGGCCTATTCGGCGATGGCCCGCGCGCACAATCCGTTCGGCGATGGCCACGCTTCCGAGCGCATCGCCCGGATCGTCGCGGAAGGATTCGGGCTCTAGGCGATCGAGCGGTAGGCGGCGGTTGTCGCGCGGGCGATCGCGGGCCAGCCATGGTCGGCCTCGACCAGCTCGCGACCCCGGCTACCCGCCGCGGCGAGGCCCTGCTCATCCGCCAGGACCCGCGCCATCGCTGCCGCCATGGTCGCCGGATCGGTGGCGATCTCAAACGCAGCGCCCGCTGTGAAACCCTTGGGCAGATTGCACTCGGCGGTCATCAGCACGGGCAGGCCGTACGACCAGGCCTCGAGCACGGTCATCGGCAGGCCTTCGCTGTAGCTCGGAAGGACGAAGGCCGAGGCGCCGAGGAACGCCGCTTCCTTCTCCGCGCCGAACACCTGGCCAACGAACGAGATTTCTTGCGTGAGGCCGAGCGCATTCACCTTCGCCTCGAGCGTCGCAAGCAGGCCGATCTCGTCCCAGCCGGCGATGTCGAGTCGCCACGCGCCGCGGATCGCGGCGGGCAGCCGCGACCACGCCTCGATCAGCTCGTCGAGGCCCTTCTTCGGATGGAGCCTGCCGACGAACAGCAGGCTGCGCTTGCCCGGCGCACGATGACCGGCAGTCGCCGGCGGCAGCGACGCGCCGTTCGGGATCACCGCGACCGGCGGCCCGAACCGGAACGCTTCGATCGATCGCGCTTCGAACTCGTTGAGTGCATGAAGCAGGCCTGCACGGCGCAGCAGCCGGTTCTCCCACAAGAGCCCCGACACGCGCTTCTTCATGCGGCTGCGCTGCCACGCCCAGGGATCGAGCATCCCGCGCGGCGAGATCACCACCGGCCGCCCGGTGCGCGTTTGCCAGCCCGCGGCCGCTCGCGCGCCGACGCCCCAGATGCCGTGGAGATGGACCAGGTCCGGCGCCGCCGAGTCGATCGCCTCGCGCATCGCCGATGCGAGGATCTGGTTACGGAACCCCGCGACCGGGACTTCGGTCAGCGGCACCGGCGCCCAGGTCGCGCGGTCGGTTTCGGACCACGGGTCGAGCCCGGCGATCACGGCCACGTCCTCGCCGTCCGCCAGCATCGCCCGGGCGAGGCCCTTGACGCTTTCGAACATGCCTCCGGCGAGACGCGACGCCGTATCGAGGACATGGACGACCTTCACATTGCTCTCACTGGGGCGCGCGCTCGAAGATCAGCACCGCATCCCCGCCCCACGATTTCGCCCCGCGCGCGAGGCGGTGCTCGATCCAATGGTTGAACCGCCCGAGCAATTTGTCGCCGAACGGCAGCGCCACGCCGAACCGGCGCACCGCCACGGTGCGGAAGCCCGCCGCGCGTGCCGCCGCTTCGATCGCGGGGATGGTGAAGTAATGGATCTTGTGGAGCTTGCCGGCGGCAACTCGGCGATCGTTGACGATCCGCGCGAGCCGGACCGCCCATTGATTGGCCACCGTCGTCTGCAGCGCCACGGTGCCGCCGGGCCCGAGCAGCCGCGCAAAGCTCGCGAACAGATCGTCGAGCCGGCCGACATGCGCGATCAGCCCGAGGCACAGGATCACGTCCATCGGAGGAAGGTCCGGCTCCTCCTCGATCGTGAAGATGTCGCGGTTGATGAAGTGGAGCTGCTCGCCGGCACGCGTCGCCCGGATCGAGACCTCGGCGGCGCGCAGCATCCCCGCGCTCACGTCGTTGGCCCAGAGCTGGTCGTAGCTGCCCGAGGCGTTGACCGCCTGGGTGATCTCGCCGGTTCCGGTCGCGCAATCGAGCAGCACGCCGCGCTTGCCCGTGAGCAGCTCGGCGACGATCGCCAGCCGGGTGCGGAACATCTCGGACGCGCCGGTGCGCGTGTCGGGCTTGAAGAAGTCGCCGTAATTCTCCGAGTGCACCTCGAAGAATTCGGTCACGCGATTCTGGTCGCTGGCGGGCTGCTTCATCGTCATTCCCATTGTTCAGCTTGCGTCGCGCGTGTTGCGGGCAGCAAGCGTCGCGATCATCCAGCGCGACAAACGCCCGGCGCGGCGGGGCGGGTGCGGCCGGATCGCGGCGATCGCGGCGGCCAGCCCCCCGCCGAACCGGTCGGGGCCATAGGCCGCGACCTTCGCCCGGCCGCTCGCGGCCATCGCCGCGCGGTCAGTCTGCGGCGCGGCGAGCTCGGTCAGGCGCGCGGCGATCGCGGCGGTATCGAGCGGATCGACCGTCCAGCCGGTCACGCCTTCCTCGACGAGATCGCCCGAACAGCCGCACGTGCTCGAAACGATCACCGGCAGGCCCGCGGCCATCGCCTCGTTGACCACCAGCCCCCATTGCTCGACCGTGCTGACGTGGACGAAGCCGCCCGCCAGCGCGTAGAAGGCCGGCAGGTCCTCATATTGCTTGAAGCCCATGAAATGGGTCGCGCCCTCCAGCCCAAGCGTGCGCGCCTGTGCCTCCAGCGCACCGCGAAGCTCGCCGTCACCGAGCAGGACCAGGTCCCAGGCATCGGGTCCGGCGGCGGCGCGATAGGCGGCGAATGCGTCGATCAGCCGCGCCAGGTTCTTCTTGGCGATGAACCGGCATGAGCCGAGGAAATAGCGTTCGGGCAGCCCGAAACGCGCGCGCGCCGCCTCCGCGTCGGCACGCGCCGCATCGGCGCCTCGCGCGAAATAGTCGTTGTCGACCGCGTCATAGCCGATGAACACCCGATCGCCCGGCACGCCGAGCCGCTGGACGTAGTCGCGTTGCGCCTCGCCGCCGACCAGCGCTGCATCGCATTGGGCGACGATGCGGCGCTTGACCGCCTCGCGGAGCGGGTTGCGCGCGGTATCGTGCGCGGTCGATTCGGAAAGCAGCACCACATGTCGTCCACGGGCGCGCGCCCAGCCGAGCATCGCCAGCGCCTCGCTGTGCGACCAGCCGGTGATGCACACCACGTCCGGGTCGGCCTCGTCGAGCGCCGCGCCGACCGCCGCGACCATCTCCGCCGCCGGCTTGTCGTCGATCGCGCCGTCGAAGAAGAGCGTGCGGCGTTCGAAGCGTTCCTCACCCGCGCGCGGTTCCCAGGCATAGACCGCGCTGCGCCGTGATCCCTCGATCCCGACCACCGGCATCCGCGCCCCGGCGCCGTTGATGCGCGCCAGGATATACGGGCTGAACATCCGGAAGTAGATCGCGGTGCGAGGGGCGTCGGTGCTCATCGGCGGTCAATCAAAGTCTGCCGAAACACTTGGCGATTCCCCCAGCTGCCGTCCCGGCGCCCAGTTGCGCGACTCTATCCGCGAAGTTCCGGTGCATTGCAACATGGCGCCCGGCCTATCGTTTCCGAAATCTAAATCCTCCTGGGCGAAAAGCGTGGGAAGCCGGTCCGCGACGCCGCCGCTCGCGCTCGTCCGGCCAAGGCATTGCGGGGTTTCGATGGTCGAGGGCGCGGAATTGAAGGTTGCGGTGCTGGGTCTCGGCTATATCGGCCTCCCCACCGCCGCGGTGATCGCGCGCACCGGCGCCGAGGTGGTCGGCGTCGACGTCTCGCCCAGCGTCGTCGACACGATCAACTCGGGCAAGGTCCACATCGAGGAGATCGATCTCGACGGCCTCGTCTCGGGCGTGGTGGCGCGCGGCAATTTGCGCGCGACGCTCCAGATCGAGCCCGCCGACGTGTTCGTGATCGCGGTCCCCACCCCGTTCGACGAGAATCACGCGCCCGATATCGGCTATGTGCTGAACGCCGCGACCAACATTGCGATCACGCTCAAAGCGGGCGATCTCGTCATCCTCGAATCGACCTCGCCGGTCGGTACCACCGAGAAGGTGGCGGAGCTGCTGTCGCAACTTCGCCCCGACCTCAAGATTCCCGGCCGCTGCACCGGCACCCCCGATGTCGCCGTCGCCTATTGCCCCGAACGCGTGCTCCCCGGCCGGATCCTGGTCGAGCTGATCGACAACGATCGCGTGATCGGGGGGATCACCCCGCGCTGTGCGCGCAAGGCGCTGCAGTTCTACCGCCGATTCGTCCGCGGCGCCTGCGTCACCACCACCAGCCGCGCGGCCGAGATGACCAAGCTCACCGAGAACGCCTTCCGCGACGTCAACATCGCCTTCGCCAACGAGCTTTCGATGATCGCCGAGGGGCTGGGCGTCGACGTATGGGAAGTGATTCGCCTCGCCAACCGCCACCCCCGCGTCAACGTCCTCTCGCCCGGGCCGGGCGTCGGCGGGCATTGCATCGCGGTCGATCCCTGGTTCCTCGTCCATTCGGATCCTGCGCGCACCCCGCTGATCCGCACCGCGCGCGAAGTGAACGAGCGGAAGGTCGATCACACGATCGCGCGCGCCGAGGCACTGATCGATGCGCTACCGGGCGCGCCAGTCGCGTGCCTGGGCCTAGCGTTCAAGGCGAACATCGACGATTTCCGCGAAAGCCCCGCGCTCAGGATCGCCGCGCACCTCGCCGGGCGAATCGGCAACCGCCTGCGCGTCGTCGAGCCCTATGCCAGCGCGCTTCCGAAGGCGTTCGAGGGCACCGGCGCGCAGCTGATCGATGTCGATACCGCGCTCGAGACCTGCCCGATCCTGATCGTGCTTGTGGATCACGACGTGTTCCGCTCGGTTCCGCTTGAGGAGCGAGCGGACAAGCACGTTTACGACACCCGCGGCATCTGGCCGGATCAACCCGCCGGTGCCCAGCATAGTTCGCCGATCCGCCTCGCTGGCTGACGCCCTGTTCCCAATTGGCCGATGCGGCTGGAACGCGATCCTTCCGCCATCTATGACGGATGACGATGGAGTCTCGGGGGGAAACCAGGTTCGCTGCGCTCGACGGCGCACGAGGCGTCGCGGCACTTCTCGTGCTCACCAGCCACGCCGCCAATTTGAAGCTGCTGCCCGCCTTCTTGGGCTATGGCGCGGGCAAGATGGGCGTCGCTCTGTTCTTCGTTCTGAGCGGCTTCCTGATGGCATATCTCTATGCACACCGGTCCTTCGACGCAGGCGAACTCAGCCGCTATGCCCGCAATAGGATCGGGCGCGTGGCGCCGCTTTATTATCTGATCGTCTTGATTTCGCTGGCAGTTCCCCCGGGACTTTTCTGGACTTTCTCGGTTCCGGGCCACGCCGCGGAGCACCTGCTTCTTGTTCGCGGGCAAGAGACTTTGTGGACAATTCCAGTGGAGATGCAATTCTACGTCGCATTTCTCACGATCTGGTATGCAACCGCGGCAGGCAGGCCTGTGCTGGCCTTTGCCGCGCTCGCCGTGGCGGCGGTGGCGCTGATACTGGTCTTCAGACGGGCGGGCCCCGAAACCGACTTCCTACCCTTCTGGATACCCACCTTCCTGTTCGGAGCAGGAGTGGGGATCGCCTGGCGTCGTCACGGTGCTCGTTTCCAGGACCTCAAGCCCGAATGGCTCGGGTGGCTGGCACCCCTTGCCTTCATCGCGGCGCTTCCGGGCATTCGGCGGGCGATGGGCTTCCCGATGCTCGCGGAGTGGATCGACCCGATCACGATCGGCATTCCATCCCTGTTCTTCCTGGCGGCGCTGCTTCGCGCCGGTCCGATGCGCCTACTCGAGCACCGCGCACTGCGCTGGCTCGGGGGCGTCAGCTATGGTATCTATCTATTCCATTACCCGATCCTGATGAATCTAGTGACGTGGCTGCGGCCGAGCGGGGCGGCAGGGCACTTGCTCGTCTTCGCCATCACGATAGTCCTGACGCTGACGGTCTCATGGCTGTCGTTCCGCTTTTTCGAAACGCCCGCGAAAAATGCGATCATTGGCGTGCGGCGAGCGGAAGCTTCCGCGGCGCAGACGCGTTGACCGGCGCGCCGCACCGCACAATCGTTCTCTGGACGGCTCGCAAGATGCTGGTGTAAGCGCCAATTGCCTCGGCCAGCCGGCCACCGCTCGGGGAAGTTCACGCTCAATGACCAAGACTGCACTCATCACCGGCGTCACCGGCCAGGACGGCGCCTATCTCGCCGAGCTGCTCCTTTCGAAGGGCTATGACGTCCACGGCATCAAGCGGCGCTCGTCCTCGTTCAACACCGGCCGGATCGATCACATCTACCAGGACCCGCACGAGCGCGGCTCGCGGCTCCACCTCCATTACGGCGACATGACCGATTCGACGAACCTCATCCGGATCGTCCAGGAAGTGCAGCCCGACGAGATCTACAATCTCGCCGCGCAGAGCCACGTCCAGGTGAGCTTCGACACCGCCGAATATACCGCCAATGCCGATGCGATCGGCACGCTGCGGCTGCTCGAGGCGCTGCGACTGCTCAAGCTGACCGAGAAGACGCGCTTCTACCAGGCCTCGACCTCGGAGCTCTACGGGCTCGTCCAGGAAGTGCCGCAGTCCGAGACGACGCCCTTCTACCCGCGCTCGCCCTACGCGGCTGCCAAGCTCTACGCCTATTGGATCACGGTGAACTACCGCGAGGCCTATGGCATCCACGCCTCGAACGGCATTCTGTTCAACCATGAGAGCCCGCTGCGCGGCGAAACCTTCGTCACGCGCAAGATCACGCGAGCCGTCGCCGCGATTCACCTCGGCGTGCAGGACAAGCTGTGGCTCGGCAACATCGACGCCAAGCGCGACTGGGGCCATGCGCGCGACTATGTCGAGGGCATGTGGCGGATCGTCCAGCAGGACGCGGGCGACGATTACGTGCTGGCGACCGGCGAGACCCACGAGGTGCGCGAGTTCGTCGAGCGCGCGTTCGCCGAGGTCGACATCCAGATCGACTGGCAGGGCAAAGGCGTCGACGAGAAGGGCCTGTGCCGCAAGACCGGCCGCGAGCTGGTGACGATCGATCCGCGCTATTTCCGTCCGACCGAGGTCGATCTGCTGATCGGCAACCCGGCCAAGGCAAAGGCCAAGCTCGGCTGGCAGGCGACGACCACCTTCCCGGAGCTGGTCGCCGAGATGGTGGCCGCGGACTTGAAGGTCGTCGCCCAGGAGGCCGGCCTGCGCCGCCCCGACGAGGATCAGGTCGTCCCCGCCTACGCGATCCGCTAAGGGCCGGAGCGTGCCGGACTATTCCTATTCGCTGAAAGGCAAGCGCGTCTGGGTCGCCGGGCACAACGGCATGGTCGGCCGCGCGATCGTGCGGCGGCTGGCGCTCGAGGATTGCGAGTTGGTGACCGCCGACCGCGAGCGGGTCGACTTGCGCGAGCAGGCGGCGGTGCGCGGCTGGATGGCGGAGGCTCGGCCCGATCTGGTGTTCCTCGCCGCGGCGCGCGTCGGCGGGATCAAGGCCAATTCGAGCTACCCGGCCGATTTCATCTACGACAACATGATGATCGAGGCGAATGTGATCGACGCCGCCCGCGCAAGCGGGGTCGAGAAGCTGCTGTTCCTCGGATCTTCGTGCATCTATCCCAAGCACGCGCCGCAGCCGATGCCCGAAGAGCGCCTTGCTCACCGGCCCGCTCGAGCCGACCAACCAATGGTATGCGATCGCCAAGATCGCGGGCATCAAGCTATGCCAGGCCTATCGAATCCAGCACGGCTGCGACTTCATCTCAGCCCAGCCGACCAACCTCTACGGCCCGTTCGACAATTTCGACCTGGCGAGCAGCCACGTCGTGCCCGCGCTGATCCGCAAGGCCCATGCCGCGCGTGAGGCGGGGGAGGCCTCGATCCCGGTGTGGGGCAGCGGCAAGCCGCTGCGCGAGCTGCTCCACGTCGACGACCTCGCCGATGCGCTCGTGTTCCTGGTGCGCAACTATTCGGACGGGGAGACCGTCAACGTCGGCAGCGGCCAGGAAGTGAGCATCGCCGAGCTCGCCCGGCTGGTGTGCGACGTGGTCGGGTTCGAGGGTGAGCTCGTGTTCGATCCGTCGCAGCCCGACGGTACGATGCGCAAGCTGGTCGATGCCACCAAGCTGGAAGGCCTGGGGTGGCGGCCGAGCGTGACGCTGGAAGCCGGAATCCGCTCGGTCTACGCCTGGTTTCTGGAAAATCGCGGGACGCTGCGATCCTAGCGAGTGCCGAAGGGGGACGGCTGAAGATGAATCAGGCTACGCGATCGACTCACTTTACCGATCTGGATGGCATGCGCGGCGTGCTCGCCGTCGTCGTCATGATGCTCCACCTCGGGCTCAACCCGCTGGTCGCCAAACTCAGCCACGGCATGATCCGCGAAGGGCTGTGGACGCTCTCGGTCGACTTCTTCTTCATCCTCAGCGGCTTCGTCCTGTTCTACTCGCTGTCGCGCGCGCGGCCGAGCTTCCGCGACTATATGGTCAAGCGGCTTCGGCGGTTGGCACCGGTGTTCCTGCTGGGGCTCGCCATCATGCTGGTCGTCGGCCCGGGCTGGCCGGCCAAGGTAATCATCACCAACCTGCTCATGGTGCAGCCCTATCTGATGATCGAATTGATCGATCATCCGTCGTGGAGCATCCCGTTCGAGCTGTTCCTGCCCGCTCTGCTGCTGCCTGCCCTCGGTCCACTCGACCGCCTCGGGGACCGTTGGGGGCGGGTGCTGCTGGGGGGATTCCTCGTCGCGGTGGCAGTGACGTCGGTCGCGCTCGCGCTGGACATCGATCATCGGTTTTGGCGCGCTCTGGTGGGGCTCGGAGCGGGCATGATGCTCGGCTTGCTGAGGCAACGCGGCGCGGTTCCCGCTTCGCACCCGCTTCTCGTCTACGCGCTGTTCGCGGGTTGCCTGACGATCATGCTGGTGGCGCAGCGACTCCCGGCGGTCGCGGCATTGTTTCCGTTCTGCGCCGCCACCTGCATCCTGTTCGGCTCGTCGACCCGGACGCTGTTCTCGACCGCGCCGTTCCAGGCGCTGGGCCGCTGGTCCTACTCGATCTACCTCCTCCACATTCCGATGTTGAGGGTGGTCGAGCGACTGTTCCACTCCGCGGACGGGAGCGTGAAGCTGAAGATCCTGGTGGTGGTCTCGACTTTGGTCGCCTCGGCGATCGTGTACCGGTGGATCGAGTTGCCGCTGATGAAGGGTGGCCTGCGCATGCCGGCGCGCGCCGAACCTTGATTAATACGCAGGTGTCCCGGAATCGGATTGCGCGCCCTCTTGGTGCGTCCGAACAATAGCGCTATAAATCATTAAGTTAAGCTCTTGCACCGCCATCGGCCCGGCGAATGTCTGGGAATGTCGGATCAAGCGCGAGACCGGTGGAACCAATCGCCTCGCCGAGTCTTATCCACGGGGGCTGGAGTGCAGGCCGAGGTGACGGGCGCGTTGCCATTGCTCGGCGCATGCAGTACAGTTCGCTGCAACGCAGCAAATGCGAGGTCGCCTGGTATGCTGGCTTCGGTCGGTTGAATTATTGCTAAGGGGGCGAAACTGCCGGGCGAAATCAATCTCCAGCGCACGTCGTGGACGGTGACCGCCGGGCAGACCAAGCGCAATCTTGCCGGAGACCAGCTCGTCCAATTGGCGGGCGGCATCCTGTTCGGCGCGCTCGGTCCGTTCTGGCTGTTCCGGAGCATGGCCGGAGACTTCGGCCCGGAGCCGTTCGACGGTTATCTCAACGTTCTGTACGGATCGCTGTTCGCGGTCGTGGTCGGCCAGTATTTCTACGGCCGGCTGGTCACCTTCCCCGGGGCGCGGGCCTCTTCCTATGTCGCCCCGACCTTCGCCGCGACCTTCGCGCTGGTGCTGGCTGGGTTCTTCTTCTTCCGCCTGGACTATGGCCGCCTCCATTTCGCGACCAGCTTCGTCGGCTGCCTGATGTGGTATTTCTGCTGCCACTTCCTCGCGACGCGCGCTCGACAGCGGCGGCTGGGGATCGTGCCGATCGGGGCTGCCACCTCGCTCCAGGACCTGCCTTTCGTGACCTGGGTTGCGTTGCAGGAGGACGCCCCCGCCAGCGCGGCATGCGACGGGATCGTCGCGGACTTTCTCGCCGACATCCCAGATCACTGGGAGCGCTTCATCGCGGAGACCGCGATCACCGGCACGCCGGTCTATCACTTCAAGCAGGTGCGCGAATCGATCACCGGCCGCGTGGATATCGAGCATCTTTCCGAGAATAATTTCGGCTCGCTGATCCCGGGCACCACCTATCTTAAGATCAAGCAGGGCTTGGACGGCGCCGCGGCGCTCGTGCTGGGGCTGCTGCTGCTGCCGCTTTTCGTTCTGGTGGCCCTTGCCATCAAGCTGACCTCACCCGGCCCGGTCCTGTTCACGCAACCGCGCATGGGATACAAGGGACGCGCGTTCACGATCTACAAGTTCCGCACGATGCGGCACGACGATCCGGGACACCAAGACCGAAGCCGCGCGATCACGCGCAACGACGATCACCGGATCACCCCGATCGGCCGCGTGCTGCGGCGTTCGCGGATCGACGAGCTGCCCCAGATCCTCAACATCCTGCGCGGCGAAATGAGCTGGATCGGACCGCGGCCCGAAGCGGTGGCGCTCTCCGATTGGTACGAGCGCGAAATCCCCTTCTACCGCTACCGGCACATCGTGCGGCCCGGGATCACCGGCTGGGCGCAGGTCAACCAGGGGCACGTCGCCGAGATCGAGGAAGTGCACGCCAAGCTGCAGTACGACTTCTATTTCATCAAATACTTCTCGCCCTGGCTCGATCTGCTGATCGTGCTGCGGACGGTGCGGACGGTGCTAACCGGCTTCGGGTCGAAATAGGCCGTCGAACAGGGCGTCCCATCGCCCGATCGTCTCGGCGCGGGTGAAATGGCGATCGAGCATCGCTCGGGCCGCTTCGCCCATCTCCAGCGTGCGATCCGCGCCGTCGCGCAGTTCCAGCAGCGCATTCGCCAGCCCGCGCGAATCCCCGGGGGCGATCACGACCCCGCAGCCGTGTTGCGTCACCTGCCGGGCGATCTCGCCATCGGCATCGGTGATGGCGATCACTGGGCGTCCGGCGGCGGCGATCCCGTAGAATTTGCTCGGAACGATCAATCCCTCGAGCGACGGGCGTAGCGAAAGCCAATGAACGTCCGCCGCGCCCAGCGATTCGGCGAGGCGTTCGCGGGGTTGGTAGGGCCGCATATGGAAGCTGGTGAGCCCATCGGCTTCGATCGACCGGGAAAGTTCGCCACTGGCGTGGCCGCCGCCGATCATGAGAAAGGCTATTCCCGGCTCGCCGCGCAGCAGGCGTGCTGCGCCGAGCAACGTCTCCGCCTCGTGCGCGCGGCCCAGATTGCCCGAATAGGCGACCACGAATCGATCCCCCAACCCCCATTCCTGGCGAAGCGCGCAGGTCTCGCTCGGCATCGGGCGGATCGTCTCGTCGTCGCTCCAGTTGGGCAATACGACGATCCGCGCGGGCGGCACGCCCTCGGCCTCGAGCCGCTCGCGCATCCGCTCGCCGATCGCGACGTTGGCGGCGGATCCTTTCAGCGACCAGTTACGGATCGCGCGCAGCGCCCTGCCCGCCGGGCCGCGCATCGCTTCGATCCCGAGCTCGGCGGCGACCTCGGGGTAGAGGTCCTGCAGCCAGGTGACCGAACGCGCGCCGCGCAGCCGCGCGGCGATCAGCCCGGCGACCGACAGCAGCGGCGGATCGGTCTTGGTGACGAGCAGATCGCCTCGCCGCGTCTCCCCCAGCATCGCGGCGAAGGCGGTGAGGTAGAACGACAGATAGTCGACCAACCGCCCGGGCCCGCGCCGGCCGAAGCGCGAGGTCCACACGCGCCGGACGCGCACCCCGCCCAGCGTCTCCGCCGCCGGCAGGCGGCCGGCCGGATCGTCGTAGATCAGGCGGCTGGTGACAACGGTGACTTCGCGCCCGCGCTGCGCCAGCGCTTCGGCGAGATCGGTGAGGATCTGCGCGGTGGCGGAATGATCGGGGCGGTAGAAGCGATTGACGAAGACGATCCGCGGCGCTCGCGGCATCACGGCTTCTCCGATCGACGCTGCTTCAGAACGCGCGCCGGATTGCCCCCGACGACGGCCCACGCCGGCACATCGCGGACTGCCACGCCGCGCGCCGCGACGACGCCGCCCTCGCCGATCGTGACGCCCGGACCGATAAAGGCCTCCGCCGCCACCCAGCCGTGCGCGCCGATGCGGATCGGCGCGGTCATCAGGGGGTGCGCGGGATCGTCGACATCGCGGCTCGCGGCGCACAGATAGGCGCGCTGGCTGACCGACGCGCCGGGCCCGATCTGGACCAGCGCCACCGAATAGCAATCGACCGAATCGCCGAGCGTGCTGCCCTCACCCATCTCGAGATTCCACGGCGCCCAGACGGTCGCCGAAGGATAGGGCTTGGCGCCCCGGCCGATACGCGCGCCGAAGCAACGCAGGAGGAAACGGCGCCAGCCGTGCATCGGCCGCGGCGAGGGCCGGTAGAGCAGCAGCCACACGACACCCCACAGCCCACGCCCCAGCTTGCTGGAAAGCGAGGTCGGCGGCTGGGGCTCGAGCAAAGCACGCCGCGCGGGTTCGGCGACCGGTATCACCTCACGTTACCCGCCATGCGCGCCGCGCCGCCCGGTTTCGCGAGGGATGGCCATGAGGACGGCGGCGCGACTATCGAGCATATCCCACTCGCCGCCCGCCACGCCGATCGAGGATTCGTCCAGCGACATAGAAAGCGACGGTCGGAACGATCGCGATCGTGATGAACATGACGCTGCGCATCCCGAGCATCGCCGCGAAAAAGCCGGTCGCGTAATAGATCATCTCGAGATTGGTGCGCGCCGCCAGGCCGACCTTGGTCCACGCCGCGCTCAGAGACCCGAGGATGAAGGAAACCAGGATCACCGTCGGGACGCCGGCGATCAGATAGGCTTCGCCTACGTAGGTGACCGCGATGGTATAATTGTCGCCGGCGCCGAGCGTATACTCGACGCTGTTGGTCAGGGCGATCGGCTTGCCCGCCCAGAGCGCGCGGGGGACCCATTTGGTGAGGATCTGGACGACGATCTCGGATCCCGGGAACGGATAGAGCGTGGGATAGACCTGAGTCACCCGGGCGATCGAGACGAGGTTGTTGTCGAGCATGAAGCTGCTCTCGGCGTTCGATGCGCTGAGTTCGACCGCCATACGCTGGGCGCCCGAGTTGAAATAGTTGTTGAGGCCCATGCCGCGGAATTCGAGCATGTAGCCCGAGAGGATCCACAACAGGCCGCAGGAGACAGCCGTGATGGCGATGATCCGGATGCTCTTCGCCTCGCGGTTCGAGAGGAAATAGCAGGCCACGAACAATCCGGCGCGGATGAGGACCACGTTCCGCGCGCCCTCCGCCGTATCGAACACGAGCATCACGACGAGCAGCACGGCGACGACGGCGCGCTTGCGCAACGAGAAATCCTTCGCGCGCGCGAAGATGTAGCCGCCGAATGCCGCGGCGGGATAGAGAAGCAGGTTGAGTTCGGTCAGGAACGAGCTCCACCCGCCGAGGCTGGTGCGCTGCCAGGGGCGCTCGAAACGCTCGGCGAGGAGCGATGTGGCGATCTTGAAGAGGTTGAACCGGACCGAGATCAGCACCCAGAGGAACCCGAGGAAGAACATCACCAGAAAGAGGAGGAACATCGAACGCGGGGACAGTTCGGGCAGTCCCTTCCCGCCCAGCCCCATCTTGATCGGCATGGGGAAATGGCGGCCGATCGCAAGCGCGGCCGTACCGATCAGCACCAGCTGGCACGCGAATACGGCGGCGCCGGTATATTGCTGAAAGAGGATGCGGACGTGCGGGTGGAGGAATTCGGCGAAGGTAAGGAAATAGAGACCGAACAACGCGACGACATCGACCCGGATCAGCGAACGCATGTTCCCGGCGGACTCGATGAAAAAGGCCAACGCCAGCACCGCGGCAATCGCGTAGGCGCCATACCGATAGGTATCGATCTCCGCCGGCGTGTCGGGAAGCGTCAGCCCGGTGAGCAGGCATCCGGCACAGATGATGAAGGTCGACAGCATCTTCCGATGCGGGTTTTCCGCGACGATGTAGGCGGCGGGATCGGGCACGACCCTGGATCGCGCGGCCAGTGTTCCGCCCGGGACAAGCCGGGACTCAGGCTCTCGGAACGACATGGTCACTGGCTTCGCGGAATGATCATCGGCACGAGCCATAAAGCCTAAATCCCCGCTTCGCCACCACGCAGTGGCTCGCCGAATCGCGAGTCAGGCAAGATGGCGGCGCGCGAGTCCCCAGGCGGCGACATGATGGATCACCGGAATCTCCCCGGCGTCGAGCGCGGCGTCGATCTCTTCCGGGCGCATCAGCCGAATCTCCATCTGCTCGAGATCGCCCGAGTTGGGCTCGGCGACGCGCCGGCAGGCCCCCGCCAGATAGTAGTTGCCGACGCTGCCGCGCTGATTGCCGTTGTCGATGAACTCGCCGAGATGGACGAGCGTGCCCGCGTAGCCGGTCTCCTCGAGCAGCTCGCGGCGGCACGTCTCCGCCGCGGCCTCGCCCTCGCCGCCATAGCCCGCGGGAAACGACAGGCCCCATCGCCCCGGGCCGTGCTTGTAGCTCCACACCGTGACGATCTCGCCCGTGTCGGTCTGGGGCACGCACACCACGAACGGCGCCAGATCGACGCGGTAGAAATCGTCGACTTCCTGGCCCGAGCCGGTGCGGATGCGCTCGCGCGTCACTACGACATAGGGCCGCGCCGCGAACACCTCCTCCTCCGCCAGCACGGTCCAATGCTCGCGTTCGCTCATGTCAGCCACGGGCGGAAGGCGAGCTTGTAGTCGAGCGCCTGTGTGCGCTGTCCGATTTCCCGCGCGGGATTGCCGGCGACGATCGCGTACGGCGCGACGTCGCGTGTCACCACCGATCCGGCCGCGACTACCGCGCCCTCGCCGATCGTGACCCCGGGGAGGACGAGCGCGCGATAGCCGATCCACGCGCGGTCCCCGATCGTGACCGGCCCGCCGCGCAGCTCGAAACCGGTGGACTGGGCATCATGGCCCAGCGTGAGGATCGAGGCCTCCGGTCCGATCGAGACATCGCTCCCGGTGACGATCGGGTAGCGGCGCCCATCCAGCAGGCAGCCGAAGTTGACGACCGTGCGCGCACCGAGCGCGATCTTGCGGCCGTTGAGGAACCGACAACGCATCTGCACCCCCGCGCCGGGGCCGAGCTGCCGGAGCCAGCCGCGCAGGAACAGCCCGCGCAGCGTGCGCGTGGGCCAATGGCCGACCACGTCGTTGTACAGCCAGGCCACGACGGCCCCCAGCCAGGCCTTCAGGGTCACGACTTGTCCTCCGCGGCGTGGAAGGTCGTCTCGACGATCTCCGCGTTGCGTTCCCACGAGATGTCGCGGGTGTATTCCGCCCAGCGCGGCTCGACGCCTTCCGCGAGCCACTTGACCAGCGCCGCGCGGAGCGAGTCCAGATCGTCGGGCTCGGCCCAGACGCCGAAGCGATATTCCTCGACGAGCTCCTTGGTGGTCTCGGAGCCGGTCGAGATTAGGCACGGCAGGCGATATTGGGCGACCACGCCCAGCGAAGCGCTCGAGGACACGAAACTGCGCGCATAGGTCAGCACCGCGAGGTCGCTTGCCGCCAGCAGGTCGCCGGTCTCCTCGGCGCTGATGTAGCGGGTGATCCACCGGCACCGGTCGGCGCAGCCGAGCTCCTCGGCGAGCGCGCGGTACCAAGACACCGGCTTGTTGCCCGCGCCGATCTCGTTGCCTGCCACCAGCAGATAGAGATCCTCGAACGGCGCCATCGCGCGCAGCACGAGATCGAGGTTCTTGTTGTCGCGGACGTAACCGTAGCTGGTCATCAGCCGCGCCTGCTCGGGCACTCCCAGCTCGGCGCGGACCGCCGCACGGGTCTTGGTGGGCGGCGGATAGGAGTGGACGCCATAGGGCACCCACACCGTCTTGACCGCGCTCGGTACGGGCACCGGCTGACGGGTGTGGACGAAGGCGGTGTCGAGGAAGCTATAGGCCTCGCGGACCGACCAATCGTGCCACCAGGGCGGGCCGACGCGGTGATGTCGCACCGGATCGTGGAGCACGCTGTGGAAATGCATGCCCTGGCGCCGCAGCCTACGCAGCCGCCATGCCCATAACGGCGCGAGATATTCGCTGAAGTGCAGCAGCACGTGATCGGGGCGGCGCTCGCGAAGATACCGGTCGAACACCACGCTGTTGCCCAGGATCGCAGCGCCGAGCGCGGCCTTGCGGCGGAGCGGCGATCCGACCGCAGCAGTCGGCCGGGGCTCGCGCAGATCGGTCACGGTCGGATAGTTGAACGCCCGGTTCTGCGGAAACTCCGGCGAGCACAGCATCTCCACCTCGATCCCCCTGTCAGCCAAGGCCCGGGCCTGGTCGTGGGCATAATCCGCATTTCCGCCCGTGCCCACCTCCGAAAAGATCGCGACTTTCATCAAACTCACTTCCTTTGGGGGGATTCGTCTGTAGATCGGGCTGGCTGAGCGAGGCGCGGGGATCGGGCGGATTGATGAAACGGGCTTTGATCTGCGGCATTTCGGGCCAAGACGGGGCCTATCTGACCAAGTTGCTGCTCGAAAAGGGCTATAGGGTCTACGGCACATCGCGCAACGTCCAGTCGGCCAATCTCGGCAATCTCGCGCGCCTGGGAATCGAGGGCGAGGTATCGCTGCTTTCCGCCGCGCTGACCGATTTCCGGAGCATCCTGCGCGCGCTTGCCGAAGTCGAGCCGGACGAGGTCTACAATCTGTCGGGGCAGAGTTCGGTGGGGCTGTCGTTCGAGCAGCCGGTCGAGACGATCGAAAGCATCACCGTCTCGACGATCAACCTGATCGAGGCGATCCGTTTCCTCGATCGCAAGATCCGCCTTTACAACGCCGGATCGAGCGAGTGCTTCGGCAACACCGGCCGCACCGCCGCGAACGAGGACATGCCCTTCCAACCGCGCAGCCCGTATGGGGTCGCCAAATCGGCGGCGCACTGGATCGTGCGCAACTATCGTGAGGCCTATGGCGTGTTCGCGTGCACAGGCATCCTGTTCAACCACGAATCCCCGCTTAGGGCGCGCCAGTTCGTCACGCAGAAGATCATCGACGCCGCCTGCTCGATCAAGGCGGGGACGCTCGACCGGCTGATGCTGGGCAACCTCGAGGTGACGCGCGACTGGGGATGGGCGCCCGAATATGTCGACGCGATGTGGCGGATGCTCCAGACCGACACAGCGGACGATTTCGTGGTCGCGACCGGCGAGGCCCACACCCTGTCCGAATTCGTCGCGCTGGCGTTCGACGCGGTCGGGCTCGACTGGCAGCGTTACGTGACGATCGATTCGGAAGGCTTCCGGCCGCTCGACATCGCCTACAATTGCGGCGACGCCTCCAAGGCGACCCGCCTCCTCGGCTGGCGCGCCGAATTGAAGCTGCCCGAAATCGTCCAGCGGATGATCGAGGCCCGGCTGGAGCGCGGCTGAGTTACCGAGCCTCGCTCTCCGTAGCCGCGGGCAGCGGCGCCGCCGCCACCTCGACCTGAGTCTCGCGCTTGCGCTGCAGCAGCCGCAGCAGCGGCCGCTCGACGAGCACGTAGAACACCAGCCCGGCACCGACGCAGCACGCCACGAACAGGATGAAGACCACCGGCGCCGGCAGGAATGCCTGCAGGTGCAGTCGCGCGAGCACCTTGGCGATGATCGACTGCAGCGGCGCGTGGACCAGGTAGATCGAATAGGACGCCGCGCCGACGAACAGCAGCGGCCTCGGCACCACCACCTGCCCGCGCTTCTCCGCCTGGACGAAGCCGAGGATCAGGCCGCCCGTCGCCAGCCCCAGCAACGGCGTCTGGAACGGTTCGATGAGTGGCATGATCGACAGGCCCATGAACGCGGCGGACGACGCAAGCCCGAGTACCAGCGGATACGGAAGCTTGAAGCGCTCGTCGATCTCGAAGACCGCGATCCCGATCATGAAGAGCAAATTCAGCGGCTCGACGACATAAGTCAGCTCCACCGGCAGCGGCGCGTGGACCAGGATCAGCAGGAACCAGCCGGCGAACAGCGCGATGCCGGCGCGGCGGTTCCAGATCAGGATCGCAAACAGGGTGTAGAACAGGATCTCGTGGAACAGCGTCCAGGCGACCGCGAGAATTCGGGCCATCCCGGCGAAGGGAAGCAAGGTGAACGAGCTCGTCAGCTCGATCGCGCTATAGCCCCCGACCGCAACCGCCGGGAACGCGATGAGCAGGGCGAGCTTCCCGAGGCTCGCCACCCAATAGGCCGGATAAATGCGGATCGCGCGCCGCCACAAGTAGCGCCCCAGCCGCGCGGGATTGCCGATGTCGCGCCGGTGGGCGTGGAAGATGATGAAGCCGCTGAGCACGAAGAAGAAGGCGACGCCGCTGCCGCCGAAATCGAAGACGTGGCGATATTCCCCGCGCCCCCAGAACTGCGGATCGGCGAAGATCGGCCCGGCGTGATAGAGCACCACGAAGCAGGCAGCCACGCCGCGGAAAAGCTGCAGTGTTTCGAGAACACCCTTGCGCTGCACCGTCATGATCGGCCCCGGCCACTTGCGGAGGGAAAGCTTGGCATCGGTTTCATCATCGCTCCCGCTTGACCCCGCCCGCCGGGGCGTCGAATGGTGCCCGCGCGCCGTAGACAGGTTACTTTCGGAAATGATTGCATCCCTATCCCCCGGCACCGGCGCCCGTTTCTCCGTGCCAGCGGGGCACGTGTGTGTGCAACCCCTCTCGCGTGAGCCGCGGTCGAATTCTTGGGGAATTTGCGAGGCATGACCGGCGCACCGCAAAGCGACGTCCTCATCGTCGGCGCCGGCCCGGTCGGGCTGGTGCTCGGGACCGCGCTCGCTCGCGCCGGGCTTAGAGTCACGATCCTCGAGGGCGGCCCAGCCCAGCCGCCGGTCGCGTTCGCCGCGCGAAACCAGGGCCCCAACACCGGCATCCCGCACCAGGGCCTGACCGAGGGGCGGATGAAGGCGTTCGGCGGCACCGGGCGGCTGTGGGGGGGCCAGCTCGTGCCGTTCGGGCGCAGTGATTTCGCGCCGACCTTCGCGGGCAAGCCCGCCTGGCCGATCGGCTATGACGAGATCGAACCCTATTTCGGCCGCGCCTTCGATTTCCTGGGAATCGACGCGAGCGCGCGCCAACTGGAGCGGGTGTGGGAAAGCGTAGGCGCGGTACCGGTCGACTTGGGGCCGAACATCACCGCGACGATGAACCTGTGGCTCCCGGTCCCCGATCTCGCTAGGCACTTCGAGCGCGATCTGGCGGGGCTCCCCAACCTTGAGATCGTCACCGGCAGCGAGGCGAGCGGGCTCGCGTTCGCCGAAGACGGCATGCTCGCCGGCATCGAGGCGAACGGCCGCACCTGGACCGCAACACGTTACGTGCTCGCGAACGGCACGATGGAGATCGCCCGGCTGCTCCTGCGCGCCGCGGCGGCGTCGGCGCATTGCCCGTTCGCCGCGAACCGCCACATCGGCCGGGGTTTCGTCGATCACCTGCACGGCATCGTCGGCCGGGTGCACCCGCAGGACACCGGCCGGCTCCGCACGATGTTCGAGAACATCTATCGCGGCGGCGTCAAGTACAGCGTCAAGCTGCGCGCCTCGGACCGCTTTCTCGAGGAAAGCCGACTCGGCAATTGCGCGGTGACGCTGAACGCCGTCGGCTCGATCCGCCAAACCCTCTCCGACCTGCGCGACCTGGCGAAGCATGTGGTCGCTCGACGCGGCTGGCGGCAGGCGGGCCGGGCGATCGCGGAAACCACGCGGACGCTGCGGCTGGCGCTGCCGATCGTGTGGAATCATACCGTCCGGCGGCGGTCCTATTCTCTGTTCGACCGCGGCATCTTCCTCGGGCTCGAGCTCGAGCAGGTGCCGACGCGCGAGTCATACCTGTTCCTCGATCCGGAAGCCCCGCCCGAGACCGCGGCGATCGGCGTGCACTGGGCGCTCGACGGCCGCGAGCTCGATTTCGCCGCCGCCTTCTGCGCCGAAGTCGGCGAGCGCTTCGCCGAGGCGGGGTTGGGCACGATCGAGATCGACCCGCGGATCGAGGCGCGCGACCCCGCGGTGCTCGCCGAGTTCCACGACGCGTTCCACCACATGGGCGGCGCGCGGATGGCCGCGAACAGCGACGAGGGCGTGGTCGATCCCGAACTGCGCGTGTTCGGCTGCGCCAACCTCTCGGTCGCCGGCGCGGCGGTCTATCCGTCGGGAAGTTTCGCCAATCCGACGCTGACCGCGATGGCGCTCGCGCACCGCCTCGCCGACCGGCTGATCGCCGAGCTGAGGTCCGCCGATGCTGGCTGACCGCCTGATCTTCGGCTGCGGCCATCTGACCGGCGGCGCGTCGCTGGGCGAGGCGCGGCGGATCGTCGAGCGCGCTCGCGCCGCGGGGATCCGGCATTTCGACACAGCACCTTCCTACGGCATCGGCACCGCCGAGGATGCGATCGGGCGGATCCTGGGCAACGGTCCCGAGGTGGCGATCACCGCCAAGGTCGGATCGGTTCGCCCTGCGCACGCCGCGCTGAAGACCTACGCCCGGCGAGCGGTGCGCGCCGTGCGCGGGGCGCGAGCCGCGGGATCGTTCGACCCCTCGACCCAGCCCGAATCGGGCTGCTTCGAGCCCGAATTCATGGCGCGGTCGTTCGCCGAGAGCCTGCGCGCGCTTCGCCGCGACCATGTCGACGTGCTCCTCCTGCACGAAGCCTATCGCGACGACATCCGTTCCGAGGTCGCCCGCTTCCTCCAGCAAGCCCTGGACGACGGCCGTGCAGGAGCGATCGGCTATTCGAACAGCATGCCTTACGACGCCGCCTTGCACGCGGACTGGCGCGGCTGGGTCGCGCAGACCGCGGTCCCGGTCGGTCTGCTCACCGGGGCCGAGGCGGCCCCGGCGAGTCCGGTGATCTTCCACAGCCTGATCAAGGTCGGCGACTGGCTCGCCCGGAGCGACCCGCGCTATGCGGCCGGGCGGGAGGCGTTCACGAATGTGGTCCGGTCCCCCGCCGCGCGCTGGCTGCTCCCCTATTGCCTCGCCGCGGCGCGCGCGCCCGAGGCGCGGCTGATCTATACCTCGTCGCGGCTCGACCGGCTCGATGCGTTTCTCGGCGCAATGACGGCCGCCGACGATCTGGCGGAAGGTGTAGCGGCGTTCGACCGGGCCTATTCGGCGGCGGCGACCAGCTGATCGACCACGCTCGCGGCCGAGAAGTCGCCCGAGCGCCGCACCGCTGCCTCGGACATGCGCCGCAGATCTCCGCTCATCGCTGTGCGCACCGCGGACGCGATCGCCTCGCCGCTGACTTCGTCCAGCACGAACCCGCTCTCGTCGTCGCGCACCACGTCGCCGCAATGCCGCGACGCGATCACGGGAAGCCCATGCGCCTGCGCCTCGATCAGGGTCAGCCCGAACCCGTCGGACAGCGTCGGCAGGATGAACACATCGGCGGCGCGGAACCAGGCGGCGGCGCTCTGGCGCGAGACCGGCCCGTGGACGAACAGCCGCGGATTGGCGCGATCGGCTTCGGGAATGTCGATACCGAGCGGCCCGACCAAGTGAAACTCCACCGGCTCGTCCCGCATCAGCCGCGCGGCGGCGAGCAGCTCGGCGGCGCCCTTGCGGACGATCACCGAACCGAGGAACAGCAAGCGAAGCGGGCGCCCGGCATCAAAATGCGCGGGCCATTCGCGCGCCGTTTCCTGGCGTGGGCCTTCATAGGCGAGTGGGACCACGTGCAGCTTTCCCGCCTCGATGCCCGACTCGATCAAGCCCTCGCGCGCCCATTCCGAGTTGACGACGATTCGGTCCGCGAGCGCGCATTCCTCGCGCCAGCGCTGCCAGTAGCTCGCGGGCGCGCGCTGCCAGTGGGGGTTCAGCTCCGCATGGCGCGCGACCGCGTCGGCGACGATGTCCTCTTCGGCGATTGCCGGATCGATCTGGCCCAGCACGGTGCGGCAGCCCGCGCGCCGCGCCTCGCGGAAGATCTCGAGCGCGGCGTAGCTGTAGGCGAACACCGTCGGCGCGCCGGACAGCAGCTTGCCCGCGCGCATGCGGCGAACGGCCTGGGCTTCGAACCACGCGTTGCGCGCCATGATTCGAGCCCATCCGCCGGGATCGCGACCGCCGCCCATGGCTTCGAAGCGCAGCATCGCCGCGGTAAAGCGCTCCACCCGCGCGTCGGCCAGGCTCAGCGCGTACCGCTCGGCGAGCCGCCGCCCAACGCTCGCCGGAAGCCGCGCGGCCACCCCCCCGGGGGGCGCCCAGCTGTCGGTGATCAGCGCGCGAAGCTGGTCGCGGCGGTGCAGCTCGCGGGCCAGGACATAATGTTCGCGCGCGCCGAGCTGACAGACGATCCAGGCGCCCGGAGCCGCCATGGTCAGGCCATGCCCCACAAAATCTCGGTGAATCGCTCGGCGGAATGGAGACGGCGCGCGACCAGCGCCTGCGCGCGCGCTTCCGCGCGGAAGTGCGCGTAGCGGTCGGTCATTTCGGCGATGGCGGCGGTGAGCCCGGCGACATCGCCGTCGGCCACGCCGATCCCCGATCCGGCCTCGTTCACCAGATCCTCGCACCAGGTATCGCGCGTGTAGATCAGCGGGATCCCCGCAGTGACCGCTTCGACCGCGACCCCCGAGATGCGCGCGAAATAGGATTCGCGGCGATAGGGCAGCAGCATGCAATCGGTGCCGGCGACCGCGGCGTCATATTCAGCGCTGGTCATCGCCTGCTCGAGCAACTGGAAGCGGGTATCGCTGACGAGTTCGGGATCGGGAAGGTAGGGCAGATCGTCCGGCCCCATGATCGGCGCGTTCCACTGGACGACGAAGCGCGCGTTCGCCGCGGGATTCACCTTCAAATAGTCGCGGATCGCGGCCTGCATCACGTCGATGCCCTTCTCGAACCGCGCGGGGCCGAGGCAGCTGAACACCACCGGCGCGTCGGCCGGCCGGATATCCTCGCCAAGCGGCTGCGGCGGCGCGACGCGGGGACTGGGCACCACCTCGGGTGTGATGCCGCTCAGGTAGCGATATTCGATCGCCAGCTTGCTGCTGTCGGTCACGAACCGCGCCCGCTTGCGCGCGAGCAGCGGCCGGAAGCTCTGGAGCGCCCATTTCAGGATGTTGGTCGATCGCTTGAACCGGGGCACGTTGCTGTCGGGCGCGTAGCTGCCGGCGTTGTTTCGGAACAGCAGGATGATCTGCCCGATCTTGCGGCGCTGCGCCGCCATCAGCAGCCGCCAGCCGAAGATGTGGAAGATCACCACCGTGGGCGCGAACACCACGTCGAACGGGCCGTGCTCGGCGACGAAGCAATTCATCAGCCGAAACACGCGCCAGTTGTGGACCAGGATGCCGAGGTAACGCCGCCACGCCTTGGGATGCGCGTAGATCTGGTCCCAGTTGGTCCAGGGGAAGATCGCATGCGCGTTCAACGCCTCGCGGACCTCGGGGCTGGCGTCGCGGTGAGTGACCACCACGGTCTCCGCCCCCGCCTCGCGGTTCAGCTCCATCACCGAGCGAACGTACTCGAACCAATGCCCGATCTCGGTCTTGAGCGCTTCCTCGACCACCAGCATGCGCTTGCCGCGGGGCGAATCGTGCGCCGGAGCCACGGCGGCGCTCACGGGAGCAGGTTCGCCCAGCGCGCCCATTGTTCGGTCAGCGCCATGCCGCGCTTGAGGTCATAGGCGGGTTCGTAGCCGAGCTTCGCCCGCGCCTTGTCGATGCTGAACACCGAGGTGTTGGCGAAATAGTCGATCATGATGTCGGGGATGAGCAGGATCGACCGCGTGTCCGCCGCGGGCGCGGCAGACGATCGAGCGGAGGGCTTGAGCAGCTTCTTGCCGAACCGCGCATAGGCGCTGCGCACGAACGGCAGTCCCCCCGCCGCTTGGCGGAAGCCCGGGCTGGCCTTGAGCGCGGCGAGCGCCTGGGGCGTGACCTGCCGGATGGCGTTGCGCCACTCGCCCTTGCGCGCGCGGACCATCTCGGCGCGAAGTCATCGAGACCAGCGAATCGGCACCGACCATCGCGTCATAGGCGCCGTAGAGGTCACGCCACGTCACCGTATCCGGCCCACGGATCATGAAGGTCTCGCCCTCGCCGGACGTCTGCGCCGCGAGCAACATCGCCTGGACGACGTCGTCGACATAGGTCGCGCTCGCGATCCCGTCGCCGTTGTCGACCATCGCGAACCGCCCCTGCCGCATCGCGCTCAGCGGCCCGACGGTGAACGAGCTGCCATAGGGCCCGTAGACCGAGCCGAGCCGGAGGATCGTGAACGGCATGCCCGCGGCCTTGCCCTCGCCCGCCAGCGCGCGCTCGGCGTCGAGCTTGTCGTGCGCATAGGGCCAAGCCCAGAGCTTCGGATTGACGAAGCGCTCGTCGACCACCGCGGGCGTGTTTCCGCCGAACGTCGCGACGGTGCTCAGGTGGACGAACTGCGCGACCCCGGCCTTGCCCGCCGCGCGCGCGAGCAGGCGTGTGCCTTCGAGCGTCACCTGCCGCTGCTCGGCGCCCGATCCGTGGGTGCCATAGGCGCAGTGGAACACCAGGTCGCAGCCCTTCACCGCCCCGTCCAGCGCCGCCTCGTCGAGCAGCGAGCCGAACACGATCTCGGCGCCCGCCGCGGCCGCGCGGAAGGCGCCGCCGCCCGCCGAGGTCGTCGCTCGGACGAGCGCCTTCACGCGCATCCCGTACTGGCGGATCAGCACCTCGATCAGCCGCCCGCCGATGAAGCCGCTGCCGCCGGTGACGAACGCCGTCTTGCCTTCGAGCTTCATGCGACCTCCGGAACCGGAACCGGCAGGTCCCAAGGCAGCACCATCGGCTGCGCGCGCGCATAGCATTGCTCGACCAGCGCGATCATCTCGCGCCCTGCCTTGCCGTCGACCAGCGGCGGCCGGAGTCCACGGACCGCGGCGGCGAAATCGGCGAGCTGCGCGCCCATCACGCTCGCATAGTCGAGCGCGGGCGGCTCGACCTGCGCGAGCAGCCCGGGCGCGGCGCCGGCGGGGAAGACCTTGACCATCTCGCCCATCAGCGGGGCTTCGGCGGTGCCGTGCTCGCCTTCGACCACGATCGTGTTCGACAGGGTCCGGGTGCGGCTCACCTCGACCGAGGCGGCCGCGCCGCTCCGCATGACGCAGTCGAGCCGGCAATTGCCTTCCATCCGCCCCGTGGAATCGCTGGTGAACGCGAAGCTCTCGATCGGGCCCATCAGCCACAGCATCAGGTCGACGTCGTGGCAGCCGTTCGAGATCAGCGCGCCGCCGCCACTCTGCGCGACGCTGAAGGTAAAGGGCGAGCGCGAGGGCCAGGCGTCGGCGGCGCCGCTCGCCGCGGTGTAGCGCCGGATCGGCCCGAGCATTCCTGAGTTCGATCAGCGCCTTCAGGTATCGCGCCGAACGCGCGTAGCGCCGCATCATCGCGACCGCGAGCACGCGATCGGCCTTGGTCGCGGCGGCCACGATCGCGTCGCTGTCGGCCACGCTAGTCGCGAGCGGCTTTTCCATCAGCACGTGCATGCCCGCGCCGAACAAGGTCTCGGCGGCCGGGCGGTGGAGGTGGGGCGGCAGCGCGATCACCGCGGCCTCGGCGAATTCGTGCGCCTGGGCATAATCGGTGATCACGTTGGCGATGCCGAAGCTCGCGGCGAGCGCGAGCGCGCGCGCCTCGTCGCGGTCGACAAGCACGGTGACCTCGACTTCGGGCGTCACCGCCGCGCCCGGCAGATGGCCGAGCTCGGCGATCGCGCCGCAGCCGATGATCGCGAGACGCACCGGGGTCATGCCCGCGCTCCCAACCGGCAGATCAAGGTCAAGTGTTTCTCCCTGTGCGACATCAGCCGAGATCGGTCACGCACGAGCGATCGAGCCCGCCGCGCATGCTTTCGCGATAGAGATGATGGAACAGCGGCGCTGCCTGCCGCGCGTAGAGCGCGCGCGCCTGGTTCCGCGCAGCCGCGCCGAACGGCAGCGCCGCCAGCCGCACCAGACCAGCGAGCGTCACCGCCAGCGCTGCGCGGGGCACGAACCAGCCCCCGGCGCGCGCCGAGGTGCCGATGCTCGCGCCGAGATCGCGCCCCAGCGCCTCGGGGCAATGCCCATCGCGCACCGCCGCTATGACGACGTCGGCGGCATAGTCGAAATGGCCGTAGGCGAGCAGCATCGCGACGAACTTGACGAGCATCGCCTCGCGCTTCTCGGGCACGGCGGCCTCGAGCCGCGCCCGCAAATCGGCGGCATCGCGGAAATAGACGGCGTCCGCCCAGATCAGCTGCGGGCGCGCCGCGAGCCCGAACACCTTGTTCCGGCGTACCCAATGCTCGCGGATCAACTGGAACAGCATGAAGCCGCTGGCGCGCAGGTGCTGGTCGATCTCGGCGAACAGCGGCGCGCCGACGTTGCGTTCGACGAACGCCACCTCGGCCTGGACGCCGAGCACCTCCGACAGCGCCTTGGTGCCACCGGCCAGCGCATCGAGATCGGCGCCCTCGATGTCGGTCTTGACGAAATCGGGGACCCAGTCGGTATGCTTGGCGAGGACGTTGTCGAGCGTGTCGACGCTCACCGTGTCGGTCCCCGCCAATTCGTGCCACGGCCACGTCCCGAACGCGCCGAGCACGGCCTCGTTGGGCGGGTAGAGCGACGAGGCGAACTCGCCCTTGGTGAGATAGAGCGTGCGCTTGCCCTTCTTCCGGCCGATCGCGGTCGCCAGCGCGAGCATCGCGAACGGGCCGCTCTCGTCGGGCTCGGCGTGCGAGCGCTTGTCGGGCTCGAAGGTCACGAAGCGGCAGGTACGCTCGCCCAGCTGGCTCCAGCGCTTGTCGGGCCCGAACACCGCGCCGACATCGACGATCGTCAGCGGATCGGCCACGAGCCGGGTGCGCACCGCATCGGTGAGCCGCACCGCCGGCACCGGCGCCAGCCAGTCGAAGACGCCGAATAAGGCCCGCTTGAGCCGCGCCTTCACCTCGCCGCCGCCTCCGCCGCATCGAGATCGGCGTTGTACCACTCGACGGTGTTGCGCAGCCCCTCCTTGATCGGGGTGGGCGCGCTCCAGCCGAGCACCTCGCACACCTTGGTGACGTCGAGCATGCGCTTGTGCACGCCGACGAAGCGGTCCTTCACGACATAGTCGATCGTGCCTTCGAAGCCCGCCGCTTCCTTGATCCATTCGGCGATGTCCGCGATGCGATAGGCGTCGCCCATGCCGAGGTTGAGCGCTTCCTCGTCCGAATGCAGCGCCGCGGCGATGATCCCGTCGGCGGCGTCCTCGACATGGAGAAACTCCCGCTGCTGCTCCCCGGTGCCCCACACCTCGACGCTCGACTTGCCCTCGCGCGCGGCGCGGACGAACTTGCCGACGAGGGCGCCGACGACGTGGCTGTTCTCGGCGAAGCTGTCGCCGGGGCCATAAACGGTGGGCAGCACCACGGTGGTGCCCTTGAGCCCGAACTCCTTCGCATAGGCCTTGCGGCCGACGAGCAGCGCCTTCTTCGCGAAGGCATAGGCGAACAGATATTCCTCGGGTTCATGGCCCCAGAGATCGGGCTCGGCGTGCGGCTCTTCGGTCGAGGGATAGAGGCAGTAGGAGATGATCGCGGTAAGCTTCGCCTCGGGGAAGTAGGTCTTCCAGCCTTCCATCAGATTGATGTTGATCGCCATGTTGGCGAACAGCTGGGTCGCGGGATGCTTCACCGGCCAGTCGCCCGCCTTGTACAGCGCGGCCAGGTGGATGACGTGATCGCACGTGAAGCCGCCGTCGCGCAGCGACCGCATCCATTCGGCGGTCGCGTGCATGTCGCTGAGGTTCACCGTCGCGCTCCCCGCCGCGATCATGTTCGCGTCCGGGAAGCGCGCGCGGATCTCGCGCACGAGCGTCTTGCCGACGAAGCCGGTCGCTCCGGTGACGATCACATTCTTCATGATCAGGCCTCGCGCACCCCGCCCGGGCCGAGGATCTGAACCTCGGGCACCGGCGTGATGAAGCGCCCGCCGGCCTGGAGATAGCCGTCATATTTCTTGAGCAGGAAATCGAGGAAGTTCCAGGCGAGGACGAGGTAATAGTCGGGAGCCGGGAAATCGCCGTTCTCGTCGATCACCGGGATGTGCGTGCCCGGGGTCACTCGGCCGATCTTGAACTCATTGACCTCGGTGACCTTCTGGACGAGATCGGGGCCGATGTCGGCGTAGTTGAGGACGGTCGATCCCTTCACCGGCGCGCCGAGGCCGTAGACGGTCTTGCCCTCGGCCTTGAGCTTCTCGAGCAGCGCGCGCAGCTCGGCCATGTTGTGGCGCACGCGCGCGGCGAAATCCTCGTAGGTCTGAAGCTTGAACAGCCCGGCCTTCTCCTCGGCCGCCACCGCCGCAGCAACCGCGGGACTCTCCGCGATCGGGTTCTCCTGGCGATAGACGTAGAGGATGAAGCTGCCGCCGTGGATCGGCGAGAATTCGACGTCGCGGATCGCGAGCCCGTGCGCGCCGAACAGCCGTTGGAGCGGGCCGACGGCGTGGATGCAGCTGTGCTCGTGGTAGAAATGGTCGAACTCGTTGTGCTCGATCAGGTCGAGGCAATTGACGCCCTGGACCACGAATACCGTGTCCGGCCCCATCACCTCGGCCAGCCCCGCGACGAAATCGTGGAGGTCGGGGACGTGGTAGAACACCGCGGTCGCGGTGATCGCGTTGGGCTTGACGCCGAGCTGCTTCAACGACTTGCCGGTCTCGTGGCACCAGAACTGGCGAAAGACGGTGACGCCCTGCTCTCGCGCGAGCATGCCGGTGCGCTCGGACGGATCGACCCCGAGCACGCGCATCCCCTGGCTGGCGAAGGCGCGCAGGAAGGTGCCGTCGTTGGCACCGACGTCGATCACCAGATCGTTGGGCTTGAGCCCGATCTTCTCAACGATATGCGGCGCGAGCTTCTTGAAGTGCGACACCACCGGTGCGTTGCGTCCGGTGATATAGGCGTGATCGCTGAACAGCACTTCCTGCGGCGGGAATTCGCTGATCTGGACTTGCCAGCAATCCTGGCAGACCATCATCGCCAGCGTGAACTTGACCTCCTCGTCGAGCTCGTTCGCGTAGAGGAAGCTGTTGCCGTTGGGCTGGTCGCCAAGGTCGATGAACTCGTGCAACCGGGGGCCGCCGCAATTCATGCAACTCGTTCGCTTGGTCATTCGTCGATCCCTGTTGGAAGTTTGCGGGCGCGCTGGCCGGGGTTGAGGGTCACGAGGCGGCGTCCGCGATCGTGTAGTGAAGCTGGCTGATCTGGTCGCGCTGCCCCGCCGTAAGCGGTCCGGCCTGGTAGGTCGAGGCGTGCGCGCGACCGGCCAGCTTGGCGCGCAACCGGCGCCGCGTCCGGTCGGCCAGCAGCCGGGCCGGAAGCATCGCCCGGTCGGCGCGGCCGATATGGCTTTCGAGCGCGTCGGCGAGATCGGGTGCATGCGGACGCACCTCTGCGGCGGCGCGCGCCAGGTTGCTGCGCATCAGCCATCGGTCGCCCCAGCGCATCGCTCCGCCCGCGCCCGCCTCCGCCTGCAGCACCGCGCTCAACCGGGCATGGTCGAGCGCGCGCCGGTCGGGGCGCTGCCGGGTGAGCTGGTTCACGGGATGGACGCGGTAGAGCAGGATCGTCTCCGGCGTGTGGGTCATGCGGGGCTTGCGACAAGTGATGCGAAACAGCAGCTCGGTATCTTCGTTGCGCACAAGGTCGGTGCGATAGGGTCCGGCGGCCTCAATCAGGTTGCGGCGGAGCAGGCAAGGCTGAAATACCGTCGCCCAGCGATGGAGCAAGGTGGCTTGCTCGATCCGGTAGCGCGCCGGCACCGGCGCCTGCTGCAGCACGACGGGCTCGGGGTGGAGCACTCGGCCCTCGATCCGGGTCTTGAGCCACGGGCCGTAGACGAAATCGGCGCCCTGCTCGATCGCGCGCGCCTGGACGTCGTAGGTGTTGAGCGACGAGAGGTCGTCGCTATCCATGAAATGGACCACCTCGCCGGTCGATCGCGCGAAGCCGGCATTGCGCGCCGAGCCAGCGCCGCCGTTGGGCTGGCGGAGCAAGGTGACGTGCTTGCCGAACGCGGCGACGGCGTCCGCGGTGTCGTCGGTCGAGCCGTCGTCGACCACGATCACCTCGGCGGGCGCCCGGGTCTGCGACAGCACCGAACGCAGCGTCTCGCCGATCAGACCCGCGCGATTAAAGGCTGGAATAATCGTCGAAATCCGCATCATCGGTCCGCTGAGCGACCGGCCCGGGGCCGGACAGGGGAATCGTGATGCTGCATAGCAGCAACTTCCCGACTGCGTCGAGTGCGGCATGTGCAGTCATGCAGCTGGGCTATCGGTCAGGGTGTAGCCCAACCGGGCGATCTCCGTCCGCTGGCCCGGCGTCAGCGCGCCGACTGAAAAGGCGGCGCGGCTGCGGTCGCCCGCCAGGATGAGCCGGAGCTTGGCATCGATTCGGTCGGCCAGCGCCTGAATAGCGCGTCCTCGCCATTCCGAAGGCCGTGCTTCGCGCGCGAGCGCTTCGGCCCGCTCCGTGTCGTACGCCCGCAGCTGGAGCGCGACATCGAGCTTGCGCCGGCGCACGTTCGCGCGCGTCCATGAATCGAGGTCCGTCCGCTCATTCGCGTGGCGCTCGAGGATCGTCCACAGATTGGCCAGATCGACCAGGCGCTTGTCGAGGTTCTGGATCGAGATCTGGTGCTCGCCATGAACTCGGTAGAGCAGGATCGTCTCGGGTGTGTGTGCGATTCCCCGCGTCCGCGACGTCAGGCGATACAGCATCTCGGTGTCTTCGCTCGGCTTGAGGTCGGTCCGGTACGGCCCGGCGGCCTCGATCAACGTCCGGCGGAACAGACATGGCTGGAACACCGTGACCCACCGCCCGGCGAGCACCAGCCGGTCCATCGGCCGCGTCGCCGGGATCGGACCGTGCTGGATCACCTGGCCGTCGGGCGTGAGCACGGTGCCCGCGAAAGCGGTCTTGAGCCACGGACCGTAAGCCATGTCGGCGCCCGCCTCGATCGCGGCCGCCTGGACTTCGTAGGTGTTGAGCGACGAGACGTCGTCGCTGTCCTGGAAATGGATGATGTCGCCGGTCACGTGGCCGAGTCCGGTATTGCGGGCCGCGCCCGCTCCGGCATTGGCCTGGCGGACCAGCGTGACCTCCGGCGCGAAGCTCGCGACGACATCGGGGGTGCCGTCGGACGATCCGTCGTCGACGACGATCACCTCGCTTGGCGGGCGCGACTGCGACAGCACCGATCGCAGCGTCTCGCCGATCAGGTCCGCGCGATTGTATGCTGGGATGATGGTGGTGATCTTCATGGTCTCAGTCCCGCGCGGCCGCGGCCACCGGCTGGGCCGCCGCGAACGGCACGCGGATCTTGAGCAGCGCGAGCGCGTCCCACAGCAGTTGCCGCGCCACCAGCGCTACGACCCCGAGATACGCCAGCCCCGTCACCACGCCCGTCAGGAACAGCTGGAGCATGGTCGCGGGCGCGAACACCTTGCCCGCGACCCAGCTCAGCACCACCGCGACGCCGAATAGCCCGGCGACGCGCGCGAGCGGCCCGAGGAAGGTGCCGTAGGGCGAGTCGATGTTTCGCGCCGCATAGCCGGGCGTGAACAGGATCTCCTTCAAGGCGAAGCTCCAGTTCACCCCGATCGCGACTCCGATCATCCCCCAGACCGACCCGAAGATCACCGCGATCACGACCCCGACCGCGCCCAGCACGAGCTGCGCCAGCCCGGCGACGAGCATGCGATCGGTGCCGAGCGTGATCGAGTAGAGCGGAAGCACCGTGCTCGAGAAGATCAAAGGCAACAGCTGGACGACCACCAGCGGCCAGAGATCGGTGAAGTGCGGGCCGAGCCACGCGGTCAGCACCGTCGGCGACAGGCTGCACAGGAAGCCTGCCGGAAACGCCACGAACACCGCGGACCAGGTCATCGCCTTGCGCGTGTAGGCGATCAGCTCGTCGCGGCTGCCCGCCGCGACCAGCCGCAGGATCGTCGGCACGCACAGCACCACCAGTGACATGTTCGCGACGCGCAGCAGCAGCATCCACTGCATCGCGGCGGCGTAGCGCCCGCCTTCGTAGGCGCCGAACAGCTTGTTGGCGATCACCACCTCGCAGCTCGTCGTCAGCACCGTGCCGATCTGCATGATCATCACGTGGCTCGACGTCTTGGACATCGAACGGAGCTCGTGCCGGTCGAGCGCGACCTTCCACATCGACACCGCAGGCGCGACCATGCGGGCGCTCGCGATGCTGAACACGAACCCGGCCACCGCGGCGGCGAGGATGCCGAGCCCGGCGTTGGTGATCGATGCCGCCGCCGCTTCGAACAGGAGGACGGTGAGCGAGATACGGATCAGCGTCTGGAAGAGGGAAATGCTGTTGACGATGTAGATGCGGTTCTGGCCGA
Organism: uncultured Alphaproteobacteria bacterium; assembly: GCA_963799985.1. Classification (GTDB taxonomy): domain Bacteria; phylum Pseudomonadota; class Alphaproteobacteria; order Sphingomonadales; family Sphingomonadaceae; genus Sphingomonas. Next base: position 494,804 of record CAWCZC010000001.1, read on the forward strand.
ACGCGATCGCCTGATACGGGGTCGAGACGATCGAGAGCAGCAGCGCGGCGCCCACGATCGCGAACAGCCAGCGGGTCGCGATCGCCGCGCCTTCGGGGATCGTGAACAGCGACGGCGCCCACCATGAAAGCGCGGCGAGCGGCGGCATCAGCACGAGGATGACCAGGCAGGCGCCACCGAGCGCGGTCTCGAACGCCCGGCTGGCGCGCGCGCGGTCGCCGCTCGCCAGCGCCATGCTGATCGAGCGGTTGAGCACCGACGACAGCGTCTGGGTCAGCAGGCTGAAATAGGAGACGACCATCGTCGCGAGCGGGACGAGGCCGTATGCGGAAGGCCCCAGGCTGTGCACGAGGAACGGTGTGAACCACAACCCGGTGCCCACCGAGAATACGAAGCCGATGACGGTGGTCGCCAGGTTGAGCCGCGCATGCGCGCCGAGCTCGGCGGCGACGGACGGCTCCGCTCCCTCGGTCTCGGTCACCACGCGGCCCCTTCCGCGCTATCGGCGCGCGGCGCCTTCTTGCGCAGCCGCTGCTTGAGCCCGAGCGCCGGTTCCTCGATGAAATGCCACGAGAGCATCGCGATCGGCAGCGTGAGGACGAGCGCGGCAACGGCATTGAGCATCGGCGCATGCGGGCCGAACTTCCAGACCAGAGTTTGCTGGACCATATAGGCGTAGATATACATGCCGTAGCTATAGTCCGGACCGATGCTCCACCGCGCGACGACCAGCCTCGGCGCATAGGCGACGAACAGCGTCGCATAGGCCAGCCATTCGGGAAGCAGCACGGTCGACTGGGTCGCCACGTTCGCGACCAGGAACGCCGCGGTGGCCGCCGCCAGCACCTTGGGCGAGATCGGGATGCGCGGCGCGAAGACCTGCATCGCAACGCCCGAGAAGAAGAAGGCGACGAACCGGACCGCGAGGCTTCCGTAGGTCCCCGGCATCCACCAGCCGAGCGCCATCGCCGTATAGGCGGCGAGCGCGAGCCCCAGCAGCAGGGGAAAGGCCCGGCCCAGCCCGCGCACCAGGAACAGGAACAGCAGCACGCCGTACATCCAGATTTCCCACGGCAGCGTCCACAGCGGTGCGTCGACGACGTCCGCGATCGGCAGATGGTGGAACACGCCCGGGAGCGCGGAGCGCATGTGGAACGGGCTCAGCGACAGCGAGTTGATCAGGACGTAGGTGTAGAGCGACTTGGCCGCGAAATAGGCGCGGAGCGGCAGCTCGGTCGTCAGCGGGCCCAGCAGGAAGGCGCCGAGCAGCACGGAGATCGTCAGCGCAGGGGTAATGCGCAGGACCCGCGCGGCGAGATAATCGCGCACCCCGCCCCGCGTAACCAGGCTGCGCGACACCAGGAAGCCGCTGGTCACGAAGAAGACGTCGACCGCGAATTCGCCCGAATCCACCGTCGTGATCCGCTCGAGCAAGTCCTGGCTGATCGCCGCCGCGCCGCCGTTGACCATGTAGGAATGCGACAGGATCACCGCACTCGCCGCGGCGAGGCGAATGATGCGAAAGTTGTTCACGCGCCCCCCCGCCAACGCGCCGAGCGTCGGCGCGCGTTCGACGGTCTCGTCGGGCTTGGCCACGCCGGCCGGGCTGGACTGGTTCATGACGGCTGCGCCGCTCAGCCCGCCTGAAGCGACTGGCGGAAATAGTCGATCGTCCGCCCCAGCCCCTGCTCGAGCTGAACCTTGGGCTCCCAGCCGAGCGCCGATTGCGCGAGCGCGATGTCGGGCTGGCGCTGGCGCGGGTCGTCGGCGGGGAGCGGCAGCGAACGTATCTCGACGTCGGCGCCGATCTGCGCGCGCACCGCCTCGGCGAGCTGGCGGATCGAGAATTCGTTGGGGTTGCCGATGTTGACCGGCCCGACCATCTCGTCGGGGCTCTCCATCAGCCGGATCATCCCCTCGATCAGATCGTCGACGTAGCAGAAGCTGCGCGTCTGGCTGCCGTCGCCGTAGAGCGTGATCGTGCTGCCCTGGAGCGCCTGGACGATGAAGTTGGAGACCACGCGCCCGTCGTTCGGGTGCATCCGCGGGCCATAGGTGTTGAAGATGCGCATCACCTTGATCCGCAGCTTGTGCTGCCGGTGGTAGTCGAAGAACAGGGTCTCGGCGCAGCGCTTGCCCTCGTCGTAGCACGAGCGGATGCCGATCGGGTTGACGTGGCCCCAATAGTCCTCGCGCTGGGGATGGACGCTGGGGTCGCCATAGACTTCGCTGGTCGAGGCCTGGAGGATTTTCGCGCGCAGCCGCTTCGCCAGGCCCAGCATGTTGATCGATCCGGCGACGCAGGTCTTGGTCGTCTGCACCGGATCGTGCTGGTAGTGGATCGGCGAGGCAGGACAGGCGAGATTGTAGATCTCGTCGACCTCGACGAAGAGCGGGAAGCAGATGTCGTGGCGCAGGAACTCGAAGCGCGGGTGCTGCAGCAGGTGCGCGACGTTGGCCTTGGTGCCGGTGTAGAGATTGTCGACGCACAGCACCTCGTGCCCCGCCTCGATCAGGCGGTCGCACAGGTGCGAGCCCAGGAAGCCGGCACCGCCGGTGACGAGAATACGCTTCCGGCTTCCGTAGTTGCGAGTCTATCCGTCCACCCATTCTGTGCCCCGGCGACGGAGCGTCGTCCCCATTGTGCCCGGCGCGCGTCCGCATGACCCGCGGCCTTCGCAGATGCAACCGAAATGTGCCGCGTCAGGCGACCGAAAGGTGCCGCGGCCGCGCCTTGGCCTTCGCGGCGGCAGCGGGCGGCGACGAAGGCCGAGCCATCAGCGCGAGGCACATGGCGAAGATCACCAGGATCGCGCCGGTGCGGATCGGATAATCGACCACGCTGTGTGCGATGACGATCCCCGACGCGATCGTCGCGGCCTTCGCCAGCGGCGCCTGATCGCGGCCGAGCCAGATCTGGAACGCGCGGCGGAACCACCACGCGAAGAAGGCGATCAGCAACAGCACCCCCGGAATGCCGAGCTCGAGCACCCACTCGAGGTAGTCGCAATGGGCGTGGTTGACGAAGGTCTCGTCGAGCTTCGCCGCGTCCTCGAACCAGGGATAGACGTTGACGAAGGTGCCGAGCCCGCTGCCGAACGGCAGGAACTGCCCCGCCGCCCGGATCGTGTTCGCATAGAAGACCGGTCGGCCGCCGGCACCGTCGCCCACGAAGGTGATTCCGAAGCCGGAAAGCAGCGGGCTGTGCGCGGCGATGACGATGAAGAGCGCGAACGCCAGCAGCGATCCGACGAATCCCGCGATCGCCCAGGGCGAGCGTCCGGCGCCGCGCAGGATCAGGAACGAGCCGAGCAACGACGGCACCAGCAGCGCCAGCCCCGCGACCGAACCGGCGATCACCGCGCCCATCAGCAGGAACAGGCCGATCGCGCACATCGCGACGATTTGCGGCACGCGCTGGTGCGGCTCGAGCCGCCCGAGCCGCCCGCGGGCAAGCGCCGCGACGAAGGGAAGGCTCAGCACCAGCAGGGTGGCGAGGTGGTTGGAATTCGCGAAGAAGCCGACGGGCTGGTCGCGATTGGTGATCTCGTAGAGATAGAGCCGCGAGTTGGCGCCGCTGGTCAGCTGCGCGATCCCCAGCAGGATCGATACCGCCGCGATACCCGGGATCGCCCAGACCAGCAGGGTAAGATCCTTGTCCTCGCTCATCCGCACGCTCTGGATCGCGGCGAGCGCGAGCACCAGCGGCAGCGCGGAGGTCACGGTGCGCATCGGATCGAGCGAGATCGGCAGCCACGGCAGCGGCGCGCCGACGAGCGCGAAGCCCCGCGCCACCGGCTCGCGTCCAGGCAATGCGCTCCACACCCCCGGCGGCAGCGGGATGAGCTGGATGAGGACGACGGCCAGGAAAGCGGCGCCAATCCAGAACAGCCGGCGCTCGGCCGGAACCGGTGCGGCACGGGGCCCGGGCGACCACACCGAATAGGCAAGCACGCACAGCGCCAGCAGCAGCAGCGCGAGATTGGCCAGGAGCCCGCCCGCGCTGGCGCCGCCGAGCAGCACCGCCGCCGTCACGAAGGCCGGAGCGGCCAGCCGGCGGGGCGAGAGTTGGCGGCGTCGGGTCAAGCGTTCTCCATCGGTCAGCGAAGCGAGGTCACGGCGATCTTGTGCAGGGTCAGCTCGCGCTGGGTAGCGAACTCGCCCGGCGAGCCTTCGATCGACAGCGTCTGGGCCGGGCACCCGGCTGCGGGAACGGTGAAGGTGCCGCCGTGTCCGTCGCCCGGCTCGAGCGGGATTTCCTGGATCTGGGTGCGCTGGGGCAGGCAGTAGATTCGGACGAGTATCTGCTTCCCGCCCTGCATGGCCGGGTCACCCTCGGCGGTGAAGGTCAGGCGGTAGTCCTGCGCGTCGAGCAGGAGCATCTGCTCCGCCATCGGCGTTGCGGTCTCGCCGGTATAGCTGATCACCATCCCGTTGCCGCCCTCGATCGTGACGTTGGCGACGTCGTTGTTGGTGAGCTTCCAGTTGAACGGCGGCGCACCGGGCAGGCCCTTGAAATTGCCGTCATAGACCGGCTCGACGCGGTTGAGCGCATCGGCCGGCAGAAAATTGACCCAGGTCAGATAGGCGCGATCGTAGTCCTGCTGATCGATCAGGCTTTGGATCAGCGGTGCCTGCTCGGTGCCCGGGGCATCCTTGCCGCCGCCGGTGGTCAGCTGGAACACCAGCCCGGGATCGGCGTGGTGCCCATTCAGATAGCCGAGGAAATCGCCGCGCCAGGTGGGATTGGCGGCCAGCATCGCCGCCACCTGCTTCTGGGTGCCGGGTTGCTCCGCGAGTGCGGCGAGCATCGGGAAAAAGGCGGTGCCCTGGATATGATCGAGCGCCATCAGCCGACCGATATGGATCAGCGCCTGCTGGTTGTAGCCGTGCTTGAGCGCCTCGAGCATCATCCACACCCGCGCCACTCGGGCACGCGGATCGCGCCGGAGCGCTTCGCCGATCTGCTGGTGGGCGCGCTCCTCGCCCTGCGCTCCCGCTGCGGAGACGAGACCGACGCGCAGCAACGCATCGCGATCGAGCGGGTGCGCAGCGAGCACTTGTCCAGGCAGCGGCAGTCCGGCGGTCAACGCGGCGGCATCGACGGGCTTCTGGGGATCGGCGAGGCCACGCAACAGCTTTTCGGCCACCGCGGCTTCACGCGCCCGCTCGGCGGCGAGACCGGTGGCGGCGAAATACTGATCGATCGCGACGCCGCCCACCGCGGCGATCAGGATCGATGCGAGGATCTGCCAGCTTCGTCCCCGGTTCAGCACGCCGCCGTCCTATTCTCCTGAGGCAAAGGTGATCTGGCGATTGGCGGTCGACTTGCTGGCTTTCGCCCGCTTCTTGGCGTCGTCGCCGTAGCGATACTGCTCCTGGCCGTAGCCGTACCCATAGCCGTAGCCATAGCCGTATCCATAGCCGCTGGTCTTGCGATCGAACTTGGTGAGGATCGTGCCGATGATATGACCGCCGGTGCTGCGGAGCCGCTGGATCGAGCTTTCCGCGACCGGGCGGCGCACCGCGCCTGCCTGGATGACGATCGCGGTCGCATCGCACATCGAGGTGAGCAGCGGCGCGTCGGCAAGGCCGAGCACGGGCGGCGCGTCGATCACGACCATGTCGAAGCGCTGCTTCGCTTCTTCGAGGACCTGACGCATCCGCTCGCCGGCGAGCAATTCCGCCGGGTTCGGCGGCACGCGGCCCGAGGGAAGGACGGAGAGGTTCTCGGCCTTCGTCTGGCGGACGTGCGACATGAGCGGCGAATCGCCGGTGAGCAGCGCCGAAAGGCCCTCGCTCTTGTCGGCCTCTGCACCTTCGACGACGAAGGTCGGCTTGCGCATGTCGGCATCGATCAGCAGCACCGAGCGATTGAGCCGCGCGAAGCTCTGCGCGATCGCGAAGCACGACGTCGACTTGCCTTCGCCCGCGCGCGTCGAGGTAATCAGCAGCGCCCGCGGCGAGCCGCCCGACATCGAGAACTGGATCGCGGTGCTGATCGAGAAATAAGCCTCGGAAGTCGGCGAATTGCGGTCCGCCAGCTCGACCATCATCTCCTCGCCCTTGGGCAGGGTCGGAACGATGCCGAGCAGCGGCAAGCGCAGCCGCTGGGTGATGTCTTCCGGCAGCTTGACGGTGTTGTCGATATATTCGAGCAGATAGGCGATCGCCACGCCCAGGCCCGCTCCAAGCAGGAACGCCATGAGCAGATTGGTCGTCATGTTTGGGCTGAACGGCCGCCCCGGAACCTCGGCGCGATCGACCACCGAGATCAGGTTCGCCCCCACGCCGCTGGCAACCCCCACTTCCTTGTACCGCTGGAGCAGCGCGTCGTAGAGCGCGCGGTTGGTATCCACCTCGCGCTGGAGGATCGTATATTGGATCGTGCGCGAGCGGATATCGAGCACCGAACCGCGAAGCTGGCTGACGCGGTCGCGGAGCTCGGCCTCGCGCCCGACCGCCGCCTGATAGCTGGTGAAGAGCGACTGGCGGATATTGCCGAGCGCCTTGGCGATCTGCTGGTCGAGCGCCTGAATCGACGCGCGCTGCTGAACCATGGCCGGGAATTCCGGCCGGTAGGTCGACAGCTTCTGGTCATAGTCGGCCTGGGCCTTGCTACGCTCGGCACGAAGCGCCTGCACCGCGGGATCGTTCATCGCCTCGACGCTGCCGCCGCCCGCGCTCTGCTTGTAGCGCTGCTCCGCGGCGATACGCTCGCTCTCCGCCACCGAAAGCGCGTTGTTGAGCGCCATCAGCGAACTGTTGTCGAGCGTGGTGCCCGAAGGAGCGCTGTCGCCGCCCATCTGTCCGCCGCCGCCCGCGCCCGTGGAACCGCCGGTGATGACGATATTCTGCTGTTGCGCGTATTTGACCAGCGCCGCTTCCGAAGCTTCGAGCGCCTTCTTGGTCGCCTCGAGGCGGACCTGGAGGAACTGGCGCGCGTAGGCGGTGGAATTGTATTTGCGCTCGAGGTTCGACGCGATGAAATTGTCGGCGATCGCGTTGGCGACGCGCGCGGCGCGGGCCCCGTCGGTGTCGATGAACCCCACGTCGACCAGCCGGCTGCCGATGATCGGCGTCACCGCAATTCGCGAGGCCACCATCCCGGTCGCGCCGCGCTCGCGGCCGGCAAGCGTGCCGACCTGCGGCATGAACGCCGGATCGTTGGCGAGATTGAGCTGCTTGACCACGCGCTCCGCCAGTGCGGTGCTGCGCAACAGGCCGTATTGAGTTCGGCAGATATTGCGGATCGCGGATGGCGATCTGCTCCGAATCTTTGCCCGGCATGATCTCGGTCTGCGGCTGGCCGATCTCGATCGAGGTGTCCGCGCGATACAGCGGCGTCGCCATCAACGTCAGCACGAAGCCGGCCGCCAGCGCGAGGCCGGTGGCGACGAGGATGAACCAGCGCCAGCGGAACAGCACGCGGACCATCTCGAGGAAAGGCGAGCGCTCCTGCACTTCATATTCGACGATCGGATGGGCACTCGACGAGCGGCCGTCGCCGTGCCGGCCTTCGGATGGGCGGTCAAATACCGCGTTCGGCTCGACCTCGGGACCGAGACCGCCAAGTGCACCAGGGCGATTCATGCTTAGAACCTTGCGAAGAGACCGAGTAGCGGGATGGTCGTCAGACTGTCGCGGAAGATCTTGCGAGTCTTCGAGCCGTCGACGACGATGATGTCGTTCTGGTAGATGATCGGATCGGGCTTCAGGCCCCTGCGGATATCGGTCAGATCGAATGCCGCCGCCATGCGCTGGCCGTTGATGGTGCGGAACACCACCACCCGTCGCGGATTGGCGTCATCGGTGGTTCCGCGCGCCATCGCGATCGACTGGATCAGCGAGATGTCCCCCGCGATCGGATAGACGCCGGGCTGGCTCACCGATCCGTCCACCGTGATCCGGCGGCCCGCCAATTCCTTGACCGCGATCTGAACCTTGGGGTTCTGGACATAGGTGGAGCCGAGCTGCTTGGTGATCTCGGCCGCGATCTCGTCCGAGGTCAGCCCCTGCACCGCAACGGCGCCGAGGAGCGGCATGTGCAGCCGGCCCAGATTGTCGACCGTGAAGTCGCCGCTGAACTCGGGAACGTTGTAGACCGAAACCGTCACGACGTCCTGCGCCGCGACGTGATAGTCCTGCGAGACGTCGATCGGCTTGGGCGCATCGGGCGGATTGAAGTTCTGCACGTCGTAGGGGACGGGGCCGCCCCGGGTGCTGCACGCCGAAACCGCGAGCGCGGCGAATACCAGGAACAGCCGCATTCCCCATCCCGCACGATGCCACGATACGCGGATGGGCCCGCCTTTCACAGCTTGCCGGGGGTGGTCGAACATGTCGCTAGCGCCTCAATTGCCGAGTGCTTCCTATCAATGCTCACGATAGGGTCAAGGTCCGATATGCTGCGCCGCCCCGGGACTGTCGACCGTTCAGGCATGGATAAGTTTCCCGACTTCAGATACTTGAGCGCTCGATTCGAGACTTCGGATACCGCGCTCGCGAGGGCGGCGGGCGCAGCTCGAGCAGCGGCACGGCTGCGGACGGGGGATATATTGCGATGCAATATGCCGTCGGCGGCCCGGAGCCGCTATTGAAAACCGGCCCGATGGTCCACAGCTGGACCGGGCGATTGGGGATGTCTTGTGATCTTCCGTAGGCGCGAACAACGGGCAGGCCCGGTCCGGGAACGGCCACCGAGCGGACCCGCGAACGCGCGCGCGTTCGCGATCGGCGACATCCACGGCCGGCTCGACCTCGCCACCTCGCTGCTCGGCCGCATCGAAGCCGTGCGCCGCGCCCACCCGCGCCCACGCGACTATCTGGTGCTGCTCGGCGACCTGATCGACCGGGGGCCGGATTCGCGCGGCGTGATCGAATGGGCGATGTCGAGCCTCCCGCAGGACATGACGACCGTCTGTCTGACCGGCAACCACGAGGAAATGATGATCCGAGTCCTCGATGGCGAAAGCCATCTGATCTGGGACTGGCTCGAATTCGGCGGATACGAGTTCGCCCAGAGCTATGGCGTCGAGGTCGGCAGGCTCCATTCGCTGAAACCCGCCGAGGCGGCGGCGGTGATCCGCGCGGCGGTTCCACCATCGCACATGCGTTTCGTCGGCGAATTCGTCGATAGCTTCGGCTTCGGCGACTATCTGTTCGTCCATGCGGGCATCCGGCCCGGGACCCCCATCGATCAGCAGGAGATCCACGACCTGCGCTGGATCCGCGCCGAATTCCTGGGTAGCGACGCGGACCACGGGTGCGTCGTGGTCCATGGCCACACCATTTCGGCGGAGCCGGAAGAGCGGCCCAACCGGATCGGCATCGATACCGGCGCCTATGCGACCGGGAATCTCACCGCGCTCTGCCTCGACGGAACCGAACGCAACTTCATCACGGCATCGCAGCGCTGACCCCGACGGATCGCGTCCGGCAGCCGATCGTGGCCGAACCCGACGCGCCACTCCGAAATGCTGCGGTGCGTCATGGCAATCCGGGCGCCCGCGCACGCAACTGCGGCGCGGACGGATCGAGAAGGATCCGGCTAGGAAATCGGCGCGAGAGCCGCGGAACGAAATGATGCGACCGGATCGGATCGATCGGGCGTCGAATGCCAAAGCGCGCGCTCCGGCGAGCCGGTCGTGTTCCATACTCATACAATTGGACATTCCGGCGCTTTATCAACTTTGCACCGCCGCTCGGATGTGCTAATCCTGCGGCCGGCCTGCTTTGCCGGGTCCCGAAGTGTTGCAAAAAGGCACGCCGAGGGTTTTTTTTGGAGAGCATGCAACCGAGTTTGGTTGACGCTTGTTGTGCACTGCGCTAGCAATTTGGCGTCTGGGCTAACACAAAGGGAGATAATCCATGACGGTTTTCAGGATCGCTGCGGCGATGGCGCTGGTGAGCATGGCTTCGCCCGCTCTCGCTGGCGATGGTCTCAAGCCGGCCGGTCGAGTGACCGCCACGACTGAAGGGGTGTTCATCGCACGCGACGGAAAGCTGCTTCCTGCGACCGCTGGTCAGCCCGTATTCAAGGGTGATCGCGTCATTACCCGCGCTCAGGCGAAGGCCCAGATCGCGATGAACAGCTGCACGGTCGCAATGGCGCCGACTTCCATTCTTCCGGTCACGGACACCTGCTCCACCGCGCAGACCCTGGCCCCCAGCTCGGCCGGTTTTGCCGGCGCCAACGGCGCCAAGGGCAGCACCATTCTGGTCGGCGTTCTCGCGACTGCCGCCATCATTGGCGGCGCGATCGCGCTGTCGCAGAAGACCAAGCCGAAGAGCCCGTAATTCCGCCTTGGCGGACGCCTGGTTTTTGAGTGGGGCCGGACAGTTTGTCCGGCCCTCCTTTTATGTGCGGCACATCGTGCACAGAATTACGCTTCTAGGAGCCGTGTTGCTCGGCGGCGCAGCGACGGCCACGCCGGCAACCCCGCAAACCGCGGCGGCCGCCGCGCATCCCCGGGCCCAGGTCGGACAGCCGCTTCGCGAAGAGGATGCCCGCGTTCTCGACGTGGCCTATCGCATGGCGATCGCCGGAAAGCCGTGGTGCCGCAGCCTGATCCCGCTGCCCGGCTGGGTTCTCCACCATCTCGCCGAATATGACGGGCCGACCCGCGCCAGCCTGATCGCGGTCTATGGCATGGACCGCGGCCCCGGGATCGTCGCGATCGCTCCCGGCAGCGCGGCCGCCGCGGCGGGGCTGCTCCCCGGGGACACGATCCTGTCGGTCAACGGCACCGCGCTCGCGTCGCTGATGCCGCCGCCGGGCAAGCTGGGCGGTGAATCGCGCGTGCCGGGAACGCGGCTGGAATCCGCGATCGAGGGCATGCTCGCACGAGGACCGGCGCACCTCTCGATCCTGCGCGACGGCCGCACAATTGAAGCGACGCTCGCCGTCCCGCTCGCCTGCCCGGCGCGGATTCGGATCGCCGACGCGCGCGCGCGCAACGCCTTTGCCGACGGCGCCTATGCGATCTTCTCGAACCGGCTGGTCCAGCTGGCCGCGACCGACGACGCGCTCGCCGCCGCGGTGGGGCACGAGCTCGCGCACAATTTCCTCGAGCATGCCGCGCGGCGGCGATCGGGCGCGGTCAAGGAGCGCAAGCGCGACCAGGAAGCCGAGGCCGACGCCTTCTCGCTGCGGCTGACCGCAGCCGCGGGCTACGATCCGGCGGCGGCGCCGGCCTTCTGGGAGAAGCTGCTGGATACCGATCTGCTCGAATCGATCGGCATTGGGGACCATTACCCCAAGGGGGAACGGCTGAAGGCGATCCGGGCCGGGCTCGCCGAAGTGCAGGCCTCGCCCGCGACGGTCACCTGGAACGGAGTCACCGTCCCTCGCCCTGCCCGCTGAGCGGCGACGCCGTGCCTACGGATGGCCGGGAGGCGCCTCGCCCTGCGGCGCGCCGCCCGCGGCCCCACCCTGCTGCTGCTGCTGCTGCATCTGCTGCTGCATCATCTGCTGCATCTGCATCGCGCGGATCTCGGCGGCGGTGAGGAGTTCGGTGACCTCGATGTCGAAGATCAGCATCGCGTTCTTGCGCATCCGCGGGTTGGGCGGGGTCGCGCCATAGGCCTGGTCCGCGGGGATCCAGAAGCGATAGACCGAGCCCTTGTTCATCAGCTTGACCGCTTCGGCATAACCGGGGATGCGATCCTGCCCGCCGACCAGCCACTGGTCGTTCGAGCGCGGCTGAAACACGATGCCGTCGCGAAACTTGCCCTGGATGCTCAGGATCACGCCGTCGCCGTCCTGCGCGGTGGCGCCGACGCCCGGCTTGATCAGCTGATACTGGAGGCCCGACTTGGTGGTCTTAATGCCCGGCTGGGTCTTGTGCCAGGCGAGGTATTGCGCGTCCTGATCGGCCGGGAGATGGAGCAGGACTTGCTCGCGCGTCCCCACCCAGGCGAGCCCGAAGGCGCCGGCGATCGCGACGAGGATGCCGAGCCAAAGCCAGATCTTGTAGCTGCTCTTGACGGGCTCGATGGGCGTTGCGGTCACGGACATGGAGAGCAATTCCTTGTGCGGCGGCGCCGCCGAAAGTCACGAAAGTCACGACCCTATGCGTGCGCGCACGCAAAGGAGGGGCCTCAACGGGCCCCGTCGCGCTCCATGCGCTTGCGCTCGAGCTTGCGGGCGCGGCGGATCGCGGCGGCGCGCTCGCGCGCGCGCTTCTCCGACGGCTTCTCGTAATGACGGCGCAGCTTCATCTCGCGGTAGACGCCCTCGCGCTGCAGCTTCTTCTTGAGCGCGCGCAGCGCCTGATCGACGTTGTTGTCGCGAACGATGATTTGCATAAGGCCGCCGGTGCTCCGAACTTCAATACAATAGATAAGGGTTCGCCGGAACGCAGGGCTGCGGCGTTGCGCGGCCTATATCAACCGACGTCCCACATCGCAAGGGCTTGAGGGACCGCACGTCGCCCCTCAATATTTGGGCGCGAACGGATGCTTCACGATCGGCCCGTGGCGCACGCGCTCGATCAGCGAGCGCGGCTCGAGCAGATATTTGCGGATCATGTAGAGATAGCGGACGGCGTCGTCGGACTTGCGCCACGGCCGCCCCATCACCCGTTCGAAGCGCTGCTCGAAATAGGCGTGGTGCAGCCCCATCTGCCGCCGCGAGCCGGTGACCGATTCGTTGTGGATGCGAAACTCGGCGAGCATCTCGTCGATCAGCACGTGGCGGCCGGGGGCCTTGAGCATGTCGAGGAACAGCTCGGCATCCCAGGCGACGCGGTTGGACGGGTTGAAGCCCCCGACCTCGCGAAACAGCCTCGCGCGGAAGAAGGTCGCCTGCTGGCAGATGACGCAGGCGCCATAGGCGAAGGCGCGCACATCGAAACGGTCGCCATAGGACTTGCGCAGGCGCGTGCCATGCTTGTCGACGATCCACATGTGACCGGTCGCGAGATCGATCTCCGGGCGCTCGCGGAACGCACGGGCAACGCGGCTAAGCGTGCCGGGGAGCAGCAGATCGTCCGAATTGAGGAAGCCGAACAGCTCGCCCGTGCCCTCGGCGAAGCCGTTGTTGAGGCCGTGGGCAGCGCCCTTGTCCGAACGGTAGATCACCTTGGAGATGCGATCGCGATAGCGCTCGATGATCTCGCGCGTGCCGTCGGTCGATCCGGGATCGACGACGATATATTCGAGGTCGGGATAGTCCTGATCGAGCACCGATCGCAGCGCCTGCTCGACGAACCTGGCCTGGTTATAGGCAATGGTCACGATCGAGAAACGCATTCGACACCCCCGGCGCAGTCCCAAGCAAGGGGCACTGGCGGCCTGCCGCGCCGAACGGCGTCCGCGGCCCCCGCCTGCCCGGCGCCTATGGAATAGCGGGCCCCGGAATACAACCATAACGGGTGACAATCCCGACGCTTGCTGTATCGGCCAAAGTGTATGGTCGCGACCGAGAAGCCCGAACGCACCCGCCTGGCCGGCACGATCGGTGCGATCAGTTCCCGAAGCATCGAAACCTTCGTGCGCACCTGCCTGCGCGCGATCGGCCCTGATCGCAAGCTGCTGGGGCTGACGCTGATCATCTCGTTCGTCTCTGGCGCGCTGCAGACGGTGCTCCTGTTCCTGCTCGCGATGCTCGCGGTGGCGCTTTCGAGCTCCGAAGGCGTGCCCAAGATGTCTATCTTCCTCCGCTTCGCGCCGCATATGGATTATGGGCAGCTGCTCGGAGTGACTGGCGCGCTGCTGCTCGGAGTCCTCACGCTCACGGTGCCGCTCGCGCGGCTGCAGGCGACGCTGGCCACCCGGGGCGTCGCGAGGGCCCGCTCGCGATTGATCCGCGCCTATCTCGGCGCGAGCCTCGCGTATCGCAGCGCCCAGCGCGAAGGCTATCTGCAGCAGTTGATCGGCGAATATTCGCAGAATGTGGCGACCGCGCTGCAGCAGTTCAGCGCCTTCTGCGTCGCCGGCGCGACGCTGGCGATCCTGCTGGCCGCGCCTCTGGTGCTCAACCGCGGCGTCGGCGCGATGGAGATCGCGACGATCCTGCTGAGCTACGCCCTGCTCGGGCCGGTGACTCACTGGCTCAAGGCCGATTCGGTGACTCGCTCGGCCGCCAACCGCGCGCTTTCGATGGGCAGCACCGAAACCGTCCGCATGGCCGCGGAGATCGAGGTGTTCGACGTCGGCGAACAGATCTTCGCTCGGCTCGACGAGCGGATCGTCAAGGCCGCGGCGGCGCAGCGGCGGCTGAGCTTTCGCGATCTGCTGATGCCGCAGCTCTACCAATATGGCGCGCTCGCGATCATGCTGATCAGCGTGGCGGTGCTGGTGACCTTCTATCCGGGCCGCCACCCCGGCCTCTCGGCCACCGCGCTGCTCACGATCCGCGTGCTGGGCTATGGGCGGCAGATGCTCGTCTCGGCGCAGGGCGGCAGCATGGCGGTGCCGCACATCGAGACGGTGCTCGGCGAGATCGCCGCGCTCGAGGCGCATCCCGCGGTGCGCGGGACCCGGACCGACGTCACGTTCGACGGCCTGCGGCTCGACGGCGTAAGCTTCGCCTACAAGGCCGGCCGGGCGATCCTGCACGAGGCATCGCTGACGATCGCGCCGGGCGAGGCGATCGGGCTGGTCGGGCCATCGGGCGAGGGCAAGAGCACGATCTGCGGGCTGCTGATCGGAAACCGCGCCGCCTCCGCCGGCTCGATCACCACCGGCGGGATCGAGATCGGCGAGATCGCGCCTGCGCGCTGGGCGCGGATCGCGGCCTATGTTCCGCAGCAGCCCAAGCTGCTGACCGCCAGCGTGAGCGACAACATCCGCTTCTACCGCGCAGGCTTCGACGAGGATGCGGTGATCGCCGCCGCGCAGGCGGCGCACATCCACGAGGAGATCCTGGCGCTCCCCAAGGGCTACGACACCGTCGTCGGCACCGGCGCGCGCGGGCTTTCGGGCGGGCAGCAGCAGCGGCTGGTGATCGCGCGCGCGCTGCTCGGCCAGCCCCGGCTGCTGATCCTCGACGAACCGTCGAGCGCGCTCGACGCGCGCTCCGAACGGCTGATCGCCGAGACGCTGGGCGAGCTCAAGGGCCACACCGCGATGGTGATCGTCTCGCATCGCCCCGCCGCGCTCAAGGCCTGCGACCGGGTGCTGACGCTGACCGGCGGCAAATTCCGCGAAGCCGAGGCCGCCGCATGACGGCCGCGAAGCGGCTGGCAATGCTGCTCAAGGACCCGGCGCGCACGCTGCGCTATGCCCGTGCGACCGCCGACCGGCGCCGGACCCCGCCGATCCTGTGCCCCAGCATCGGGCGCGTGGGATCGACTTTGCTGTGGCAGGCGCTGGTCTCCAGCCGCGCGCGATCGGTGCTCGGGCGTTATCACCCGACCGACTGGCTCCGCATCAGCCGGATGCGGTGGCGGCTGAGGCACGCGCGCTTTCCCCGCGGCACGGTGACCAAGACCCACGATCTTCCCTATGACCTGAAGGTCCAGGGACCGCTCAACATCGTCTTCCTGTTCGGGCGGCCGTCCGACGTGGTCCTGTCGGTGCTGCGATGCCGGGAGAGCAAGGGGCAGGCGTGGATCGACGATCACCTACGCCACATGAACGCGGCCGGCCGCCTCGACGACGTCCTCGACCGGGACGTGCTGCGGCTCGAGGAGCAGGTCGATGCCTGGCTGGCGCTGCGCGGAGTCAATATCCTCAGCCTCAAGTACGAGACCTTGTGGGAGAATTGCGACCGGCTGAGCGCGTTCGTCGGCTACGAGGTGCGCCTTCCCGATCGCTCGGAGCGCGGCTTCGACGACCTCGATCCCGCGACCGTCGCCCGGGCTCGCGCGACCTATGCCGCGCTCGACGCCCAGGTCGCGGCGCTGCCCGACTATCAGCTCATCCGCGAAGGCGTGCAGTAACCGGCTACTGCGCGAACCGCCGCTTGTGGGCCCGGTCGCGCAGGCGGCCCAGCAGGCGCCGCACACGCCGGCGAAGGTGCCAACGGCGCATCGGCTTGGCGAATTGGCCGGCCTGAGTGTTCCGATCGGCGGTCGCGTCGCGGATCACGTTGGCCGGATGCACCAGCGGGAACTCGATCTCGTGGGCGTGGGCGTTCGCATGCGGGTGGTTGGGGTCGAGCGTGTGCGTCGCGTCCTCGCCGAAGCCGAGGTTCGAGATCATGTTGTAGTGCGGACGGCAGGCGAGCCCGCTGTTCGCCCAGCAGGCGAACATCCACTGATAGTCCCACGTCCCGATCTCGCCCGCGGCGGTACGGCTGAGGACGCGAGTCCAATATTGCTCGAAGAACAGCTCGCCGCCGGCCCAGATGCGGAACTGGCGGGTGTCGCGGAACTCGGGCCAGCCCTTCATGTCGATGTCGTAGTATGCCCAGGCGCGGCGCCAGGTCGCCCAGCCCCACACCCGGCAGTGGCGCGAGAAAAAGTAGCTCGTCTCGCTCTCGGGCGGCTCGAGCGTGTTGCTGCCGCAGATGCTCATAACGCGCTTGTCGTCGCGGTAGCGCTCGAGCAGCTCGTCGCAATAGGGGAAGAAGCTTTCGGAGGGCAGGCAATCGTCCTCGAGGATGATGCCCTCCTGCTCGGCCGCGAAGAACCAGTCGATCGCGCTGCTCACCGCATATTTGCAGCCAAGGTTGGTGTCGCGGAACAGCGTGTGGAGCTCGCACGGCCAGTCGATCGCGGTGGCGATGGCGCGGACCTCGTCGCAGCGCCCGGGCTCGCCCGGCCGGTCGCGCGGACCGTCGGCGGCGACATAGAGGCGGCGCGGGCGCGCCTTGCGGATCGCCTCGAACACGCGGGCGGTGGGTTCCGGGCGGCAATGGACGAGGAAAAGGATGGCTGAGGAGGTCACCGGGCGGCTGGCTAGGGGGCAAGCGGCGCGAGGTCAACTCTGCAGTCGCATGCCGCGTGCGGCTATGCTAGCGCCCGGCTCGTTCAGAGAGCCGGGGCGCGCGTTCGTGAAAATTGCCGTTTTGATTGCTGTGTTTAACCGCGTCCAGACGACCCTGGCCGGTCTCGAAATCTTTCTTCGCCGCGGTTGCCGAGCAGAGCGCCGCCGAGTTCGAGGTGTTCCTGCTCGATGACGCCTCGCCCGACGGCACCGCGGCGGCGGTGCGCGAGCGCTTCCCGCAGGTTCATGTGCTCGACGGCACCGGCAACCTGTGGTGGGTGCGCGGCATGGACGTGGCATACAAGGCGGCGCTCGCCTCGGGCACCAAATGGGACGCGTACCTGCTCTACAACGACGATGTCGTGCTCAACCCCGGCGCGCTGGGCGACGTGGTCGAAACCTTCGTCGCACTCAACCGCGAGGCGCCAGCGGCGCTCTACGGGCCGATGTGCACCTCCGACGGCAAGCCGAGCTATCCCGGCCGCTCGGTCAACCCGAAGCACAATCCGCTCAGGCGGCCGTTCAACCCGCGGCTGCTGATGGAGACGCCGCCCAACGGCGCGATCCGGCCGTGCGACACCTTTCACGCCAATTGCCTGCTGGTGCCCGGCGACCTGATGGAGGAGCTCGGCGGGATGGATCCCTGGTTCCTCCACCGCCACGGCGACACCGATCTCGGCTTCCGCCTCGCCCGGCGCGGCTGCCGCAATCTGGTGATGCCGCACTATGTCGGCACCTGCGAGCTCAACCCGCCCTTCCCCGTCGCGCCGACGATGCTCACTCGGCTGTGGCAAGGGCTCAATCCTCCCAACCCGATTTCGGACGAGATCAAGATGGTCCTGCGTTACTATCCGCTCCACATCGCGCTGGGGAACGTGCTGATCCGCATCGGCTATCTGTTCCGCGACGCCTTCCGGCCGAAGCGCATCCCGATGACGCGCGAGCAGTGGAAGGCCAAGGCGTGAGCAAGTCCATCCTCGTATGCGGTGCCGGCGGGTTCATCGGCCACCATCTCGTCCGCCAACTCAAGGCCGAAGGCAACCGCGTGCGCGGCGCCGATCTGGTGCGCCCGCGCTATTCGGAGAGCGCCGCCGACGACTTCCTGGTAGGCGACCTGCGCGACACCGCGTTCGTCGGGCGAGTGATCGACCGCGAGTTCGACGAGATCTACCAGCTCGCCGCCGACATGGGCGGCGCGGGCTATATCTTCACCGGCGAGAACGACGCCGCGATCATGCACAATTCGGTGTCGATCAACTTGAACGTGCTCGAAGCGGCGCGGCGGCACGGCGCGGGCCGAATCTTCTATTCTTCCTCGGCGTGCATCTATCCCGAGCACAACCAGATGGACGCAGCCAACCCGCGCTGCGACGAGCCCAGCGCCTATCCGGCCGCGCCGGACAGCGACTACGGCTGGGAGAAGCTGTTCAGCGAGCGGTTGTTCGCCGCCTATGGCCGCAACTACGGGATGCAGGTGCGCGTCGCGCGCTACCACAACGTGTTCGGGCCCGAGGGATCGTGGAACAACGGCAAGGAGAAGGCCCCCGCCGCGGTCTGCCGAAAGGTGGCGATGGCCGATGACGGCGGCAGCGTCGAAGTCTGGGGCGACGGCGAGCAGACCCGCAGCTTCCTGTTCATCGACGAATGCCTCGAAGGCACGATCCGGCTGACTCGCTCGGAGTTCGAAGGGCCGGTCAACATCGGCTCGGACCATATGATCTCGATCAACGGGCTCGTCGATCTCGCCGCCGACATCGCCGGCAAGACCGTGGGCAAGCACCATGTCCCGGGCCCGCTCGGGGTGCGCGGGCGCTGCTCGCACAACGCGATGATCGCCGAGCGGCTCGGCTGGACCCCCGGCAACGACCTGCGCAAGGGACTCGAGATCACCTACCGCTGGATCGAGGCTCAGCTCGCCGGGGGACGCGCCGACGGGTAGCCGCGCGCGGCGAGCCAGCCCGCGTAGCGGCGCTCGATATAGCGCAGCATCTGCGGGTCCAGCGGGGAGGTGCCCCGGCCGATATGGCCGGGGTGCAGCAGCGTTTCCGGATCGCGGCCCTCGATCGTGCCGGTCGGTGCGTCCCCCGGCGGGCGCATCGCCGCGACTTGGGCGTGCACCTTCGCGATCTGTCCGGCATCCAGCGCGAAGCCCAGCGCCTTCGCCAGCCGCGCGATCTCGGCGGGCGGATCGGCGATCATGTCCTCGTATCGCATCATGTGCACCGACGCGCGCGCCCACGCCGCATCGTTCGCGACGTATTGATCGAGGAACCGGCGGATCTGCCAGCGCTTGCTCCGCGCGAGATGGTGGGTGAGAAAATCGCGCACCGACTTCATCCGCGCCTCGGCCCATCCCATGCGCTGGAGCGAAGCCGCGGCGTCGCGAAGATCGCGATAGCCACCGACGAACAGGCTGCCTTCGAACCGCGCGATCGCGGACCGATGGTGCGCCTTGACGACATGGACCGCTTCCAGCCGCTCCGGATCGTAGTCATGGATCCAGGCGCCATGGACGCTCGCCCCGCCAATCGACGCGATCGCCCGCACCGCATTATATTGCCAGGTGCTTCCCGATCGATAGCCGCCGCCGCAGATGATTCTCAAATCGACACCCCCTCGTCGGAGACGATACCGGCCTGGGGGCTTGATATACAAGCCGCGAGCTGCCTTCCCCGGTGAGCGGTGCGCGGGTATCGTGATGCGATGACGGCCGCGCTTTCCCGCGAATTCGAGCTGGTCTGCGCCTGCTGTCGCTGGCCGCGGGACGCAGCCGCCGATGCGCGGGTTCGCGCGTTGGCCGCCGAAGCCCCAGACTGGCACCGCGTCGTCGCCATCGCCGAGCGCCAGCGCGTGCAGGGGCTCGTCGCGCATGGGCTGCGCAGCGCGGGCGTGATGCCGCCCGCGCCGGCGGGGGAGCGGATCGAGGCGGCGGCGCGGAGGATCGTCCTCGCCAACCTCGCGCTCACGCGTGACATGGCGCAGTTCCGCGCGGGGCTCGACGCAGCAGGGATCGACGCGCTGTTCGTCAAGGGCGTGCCGCTGGCGATGCAGGTGTACGCCACGCTGGCGGTGAAGATGTCGCTCGACATCGACGTGCTGGTGGCACTCGATTCGATCGACGCGGCCTGCGCGGTCCTGGAGACGCTGGGCTACCGCCGCACCGTTCCCGACGCCGCGATCGCGCCGCATCAGGTGAAGGCGTGGGTCGAGCAGTTCAAGGAGACGAGCTGGGTTCACCCGGAACGCGGCACGATCATCGATCTGCATGCCCGGCTGGTGACCAACCCCACCCTCATCCCCGGGGTCGGCCTCGCCTCGCCGCGCCGCGAGGTGGTGATCGTGCCGGGAATTTCGGTGCCGACGCTGGGGGACGAGGCGCAGTTCGCCTATCTCTGCGCGCACGGCGCCGAGAGCGGCTGGTCGCGGCTCAAATGGATCGTCGATCTCGCGGCGCTGGCCGGCGGACGGACCCCGGACGAGATCGAACGGCTTTATCGCTTCGCCGAACGAGAAGGCGCGGGCCGGTGCGCGGCGCAGGGGCTGCTGCTGTGCGCGCGCCTGCTGGGGACCGAGCTCGGCACCACGCTGGCGGCCGAGCTGCGCCGCCCGATGGTCAACCGGCTGCTCGAGGCGATGGCGCTCAGCTCGATCACCGGGCGCTACGAATCCGAGCCGCACCGTTTCGACAGCTGGGGCGGCATCCCGATCCTCGCCTCGCACTTCCTGATCGCGCGCGGGCTGCGCCACAAGCTCGCCGAGTTGGGCGGCAAGCTAGGCAATCCGCGCGATCGGGCACTGGGACGGCTGCCCAAGCCGCTCGGTTTCCTCTACCCCGCGCTGGGCGTCGGGCGGCTGGCGGGACGATGGCTTGGAGGGGGACGACGAACCGATGGCTGACAGCGAACCCCCCGCCCTTCCCGGCCGATTGCGATCGATCCTCGGCGGATCGGCGGGCAATCTCGTCGAATGGTACGACTGGTACGCCTATGCGGCCTTCACCCTCTATTTCGCGCCGCACTTCTTCCCCTCGAGCAGCCCGACGATGGAGCTGCTCAAATCCTCGCTGGTGTTCGCCGCGGGCTTCGCGATCCGGCCCGTCGGCGGCTGGCTGATGGGAGTCTATTCGGACCGCCACGGGCGCAAGGCCGGGCTGGTGCTGTCGGTCACGCTGATGTGCGCCGGATCGCTGCTCATCGCGGCGACCCCGGGCTATGCGGCGATCGGCTGGGGCGCGCCCGCGCTGGTGATCGTCGCGCGGCTGATGCAGGGCCTGTCGGTCGGCGGCGAATATGGCGCGAGCGCGACCTATCTCTCGGAGATCGCGGGGCGCAAGCATCGCGGCTTCTGGGCGAGCTTCCAATATGTGACCTTGGTCGGCGGCCAGCTGGTCGCGCTGTGCGTGCTGCTGCTGCTCCAGGCGTGGCTGAGCAAGACCGCGCTGGCGGCATGGGGCTGGCGAATCCCGTTCGCGATCGGCGGCGTGCTCGCGGTCGCGGTCTATTTCCTGAGGCGCGGGCTGATCGAGAGCGAGAGCTACCTCAACGCGCGGCGCGAAGGCGTGCCGCGATCGGGGTTCCTGCTGCTCCTCAGGCAGCATCCGCGCGAGACGCTGACGGTGATGCTGCTCACCGCCGGGGGCACGCTCGCCTTCTACGCCTACTCGATCTATATGCAGAAGTTCCTCGTCGACACCTCGGGCTTCTCGAAGGAAGTCGCGTCGCAGATCAGCGCGGGGACCTTGCTGGTCTTCATGTGCATGCAGCCGATCGTCGGCGCGCTCTCGGACCGGATCGGGCGCAAGCCGCTGATGGCCGGGTTCGGGGTGCTCGGCACCCTTCTCACCTATCCGATCTTCTCGACGCTGGCGGTGACGCACGATGCGACCACGGCGTTCCTGATCGTCGCGGGCGCGCTGGTGATGACCAGCGGCTACAGCGCGATCAGCGGGCTGGTGAAGGCCGAGATGTTCCCCGCGCATATCCGCACGCTCGGGGTGGCGCTGCCCTATGCGGTGGCCAACGCGATCTTCGGGGGGACGGCGGAGCCGATCGCCTTGTGGTTCAAGGCCGGGCTGCATTTCCCGCAGGGATTCTACTGGTATGTGACGGCGACGATCGCCGTTTCGACGATAGTGTACCTGGGGATGCGCGACACGAGAGCGCACAGTTTGATCCTCGAAGACTAGGGTCGGGACTCGATTGGAAGCCCTGCGATCGAGGGCGATCGCGTCGCCGCGCGGGCACCTTGCGAGACGGAAAGTCACACCAGGGTCACACTGGTACGCATGGTTCATCGGCGGCCCGGCCATGCGGAAATTCACAAGCGTTCGGCCCAAACGCAATTTGCGTTCCGGCCGCGATCGAACCTGTCAAAGAGCGGCGGATGGGCAGGGGCAAACGTCCGGGGGACGTTTGCCCCTGCCCATCGGCAGCGCATCACCTCAGCAGGCGAGGTCCAACATTTCAAGCGCTTGGTCAGTCACGGCCGCACACGATCGAATCCAATTGAGGACAGACCCTAGAGGATCATGCCCCCGCCGCCGCGGATCGCCAGCACGCGGCCGATCGAATCGAACAGCGCGTCCATTGCCACCGGCTTGAACAGCACGTCGTCCGCGCCCGCGGCGAGGCACTGCTCGCGCAGATCGATCGCGGTATCGGCGGTGACGACGATGACGGGCAGCTCGGCCTTGGCGTCGCCGCGCGCGCGAATCCGGCGGATCGCCTCGAGCCCGTCCATGCCCGGCATGCGCAGATCGACGAGGATCACGTCGAAATCCTCATATTCGATGCGCGCAAGTCCCTCCTCAGCGAGGCCGGCCTCCGCCATGGTGGCGCCGGCGACGTCGAGCATATCCTTCACGACCCGACAATTCATCGGGTCGTCCTCGATGAAGAGGATGTTCATTTCGGAGCGCCCTTTGCGGGCGCCAAGTGTTTTGCGACCATAATCATATTGCGTGTGTTACCGCGCTTTTGTCATCTTGATGTGTGTTATCGCCTTAAGCCGCTCGCGAAACAAGCGGCCCAGGGCCTGGCGTACCGGAATTTTCTTCCGCCCCCGAAATGAGTGACTCGATCAGCGCCGACCCCGTTACCGGTTTTTCGACAATCTGGCCAATTCCGGTGGCGGCAAGGGCGTCGCGCATTTTGGCGTCGGGCTTCATCCACAGGATCGTGCTCGCCGCACCAGCCGCGGCGGCGGCTTCGGCGAGCTGACGCAAGGTCGCGAGGGGATCGTCGCCGGCGGCCTTGAGCGTCGCCTCGTCGATCACGAGGGTGGTTGCGCCCTCGCCGAGCGCGGTGATCGCCTCGGCCGGCGTTGCGATGAACTTGAGCGTGCCGACGCGCGGCTCAAGCAGTGTCCTCAGCATCGAGCGGGCGATCGGATTGCGATCGAGGATCAGCATCGTGCCGGTGCCGGTCGATTCGGCCGCCGCGTCGGCGGGGGCCTCGGCGGGGATCAGCGGCAGATCGACGATGAAGGTCGAGCCGAGACCTTCGGCGCTCTCGACCGAGATGTCGCCGCCCAGCGCGCGCGCGAGATTGCGGCAGATGGTGAGGCCCAGCCCGGTGCCGCCGAACTTGCGCGTGGTGCCGGCATCGACCTGCTTGAACAATTCGAAGATTTCCTCGCGCTTCCCCTCGGGGATGCCGATTCCGCTGTCGGCGATGTTGAGCTTGAGGCGGCGGGCATCGCCCTCTCCTTCCGCGACCGCGCGGACGCTGACGCCGCCGCGCTCGGTGAACTTGATCGCGTTGGAGAGCAGGTTGAACACGATCTGCCGCAGCCGCCCCGAATCGCTGACGATCCAGTGCGGCGCGTGGGTGAGGTTGAGGCTGAACGCCACGCCCTTGGCGCGCGCCTGCTCCTCCCACATCCGAGTCACGTCCTTGAGCACCGCGCACAGATCCATCGGCGCGGCGTCGACGGTGAGGTTGCCCGTCTCCATCTTGGCGACGTCGAGGATGTCGTCGACCAATGCGCGCATCGTCACGCCCGCGCCGTGGACGATGCCGATCCGGTCGCGCGTCTCGGCGCCGAGCCTGGGATCGGAGAGCATGACCTGAGTCATACCGAGGATGCCGTTGAGCGGCGTGCGGATCTCGTGGCTGGTGGTCGCCAGGAACTCGGTCTTTGCCTTCAATGCCTTTTCGAGCGCGACGTTGGACGCGGCGAGATCGACGTTGGCGGCGCGCACCTGGTTGCGGCTGCGGCGGACCGTGAACAGGCCGAAGCTCAGCACCAGGATGACGATCAGCGTTGCCGCCCCGAGCCCGAGGAACAGAGTCCGCTGGAATTCGACGCTCTTGCGGGCCTCCTCGGTGTTCAGGTTGGCGATCCGCAGCTCCTGGTTCGCGTAATCGAACTGCGCAGCCATCAGCGCGGCGCCGGTGGTGGTGGCGACCTTGGCCAATTCGCTGTCGAGGCGCTTGAGCGCCTCAAGATGCGCGAAGGCGAGCGGGATGTCGCCCGCCGTCTTGAAGATTCGATAGGCGTAGAGGTGCGCGGTGCGCAGATCGCTCGACGTGGTGGCGAGGTCGAGCCCGGCGAAGCATTCGCGGATCAGCCGCTCGGCGCGCGCGATATCGCCCTTGGTCTCGGCGATGCGCGCGGCGGTGGCGAGGAAGGTTCGCCGCTGAGCGATCGCATTGGCGCCCTGAGTGAGCGCGAAGCCACGATCGAGCGTGGCTTCGGCCGCGTCGAGCTGGCGCGCCTCGACCTGGTCGCGCGCGAGATTGCCGAGCACGCGCGCCTCGAGCAGCGGCTTGTCCATTTGCCGGGCGAGCCGGATCGCCGTCAGATATTCGGCCTCGGCCTCCGCATAGCGTTCGAGCACGAGCAGCACGTTGCCGCGGTTGTTGTGCAGCGTGAGCGAAAGCGAGGGATCGCCATCGTAGGTCGCGGCGGCCTGCTGGTAATAATGCTCGGCGCGGCCATCGTCGTTGGCGGAGGAATAGAGCGCGGCGATGTAGGACAGCGCGAGCGCCTGGCGGCGCTTCTCGCCGAGCTTCTGGAAGACGTCGAATGCGCCCTGATAGCTCGCCAGCGCCGCCGCCGCCTGGCCGTCGTCCATCTGGAGCGAGCCTTGCGACAGCAGCAGGTCGCCGCGGACCTTGAGCGGCTCGGCGATCGGCGCGACCATCGCCAGCGCGCGCGCGATGATCGGGCGCGCGCCGGCCGAATTGTCGAGCCGCAGCATCGCCTCGCTGCGCAGCCACAGCGTCGACGCGATCGCCACGGTGCGCTCGCGGCCGGCGGGCATCCGCTCCGCCATCGCCTCGGCGGCCGCGGCGAGGTCGAGCCCCTTCTGGGGATCGGACAGCATCGCGGTGCGCGCCTGCTCGAGCGCGGCATCGACCGGGCTGGGCGTCGCGGCGGCGGTGGGTACGGCGTTTGCCGGCGTCAGCGCCGCCGGCATGCAACCCAGCAGCGCGAGGAACAGCGCCAGGGCGCGCGAAACGCGCATCACGCGCGCTTCCAGAAGCTTTCGGGGCGGATGAACGAGGATGGTGACAGACCGGTCGAGTTCATATGGGCATCGTCGGCGAGGAAATGGCTGAATGCCTCGATCCCCAGCGGCCGCGAGATCAGGAAACCCTGGACCATGTCGCAACCCATCACGCTGAGCAGCGCGAGCGCGGACGGAGTCTCGACGCCCTCGGCGGTGACTTCCATGTCGAGCGCATGGGCGAGATCGATCGTCGAGCGGACGATCAGTGGATCGCGATTGCTCGACGTAAGCTGCATCACGAACATCTTGTCGATCTTGAGCTCCTTCGCCGGGAGCTGCTTGAGATAGGCGAGCGACGATAGTCCCGCGCCGTAGTCGTCGATCGCGAGCGTCACGCCGATGTCGGCGAAGGCGTTGAGGTGGCGGATCGCGCTTTCGGGATCGCGGATCACCGCGGTCTCGGTGATCTCGAAGCCGATTCGCGCCTCGCCGCCCTTGAGCAGATCGCAGACCTCGGCGACGAACGCGGCGTCGGCGAGAAGCTGGCCGGAGATGTTGATGAACAGCGGCAGGTCGAAGCCGTCCACAGCGAGCCGCTTCTGGTCGGCGATCACCTGGCGCAGCGTCCACAGCGTCAGCGCGCCGATCTCGCCGGCCTGCTCCGCCACCGAGATGAAGTCGCCCGGCAGGATCAGCCCGCGCACCGGATGCTGCCAGCGCACCAGCGCCTCGGCGCTCGCGATTTCCTGGCGGCGGACGTGAATCTTGGGCTGATACTGCAGGAACATCTCGCCGTTCGCGATCGCGCGCGGCAATTCGCGCATCAACGTCAGCCGGTCGAACGCGAGATCCGCGCGCGACAGATCGAGCATCACCACTCGGCCCTCGACTCGCGCCTGCTCGAGCGCCGATTCGGCGGCCTCGGCGAGGCGGACCTCGTCGCTCTCGCTCGACGGCGCGGCGGCGACGCCGAAATGCATCTGCAGCTTGTAGCTCTCGCCGTCGAGATCGAGCGAGCGCAGGAACGCCTTGCGCAGCCGGTCGATATCGGCGGCGGCCGCCTCGGGCGTGTCGCGCTCGAACGCGATCTCGACCAGCGCGCGTCCGGCGGAAGTGATCCGCGCGTCCGGGCTGAGCGCGACGATCCGCCCGGCGACGTCGCGGACCAGCGCATCGGCGCGCGGACGCCCCAGATGGCGGCGGAGCGTGACGAAATTGGCGATCTCGCACAGGCAGAGGATGCGCCAGAAGCGCCCCTCCGGGCTGCGCCCGCCGCGCGGGCCTGCGGCGGGCGTGCGCTTGGGGAAGCGGAAGGTGGCACCTGCATCGGCACGGACCGGAACGCGGCTTCGCGGCGCGCCGGCGGGGACCCCCACGGCGCCGGATGCTGCGCCCGCCTGGGGCGTCGAGGGCTCGATCTGTGCCGACATCTTCCCCGGGTGGTAAGCCCGAGCCTTGAAAGAAGGGTTAAGTCGGCCCTCCGGGGTGGCCCGGCGTGGGTCAACTCCGTGGAACTCCGGGTTGATTCACTGTTAATTTCCAGTTAACCAACGAATCGCGCATCACTGCGCACGATGGGAGACTGAGATGTACGCGTTCAACCTTCTCTTCCGCGACGGTGCGGGCGGCGACGACATTCGTCCGATCTAAACCGATCGCTTCCTCCGGAGCGGCGGTGGAGCGCTTTCCTGACGAAGGCGTGCTGACCGACCCGGACGAATTCAGAAGCCGCGGGCCCTGCGCCCGCGGCTTTTTCTATGTGGGACCAGGCGTCGGTTGAGTCTCTCCCCTGCCTGGAAGGAAGGGGGCATGAAGGGCTTCTCGCCCATCTTGCCGCACTGCAACATTTCTTGACCCGCGGGCTTGCCCCGGCCTGTGAACCCGCTAAGGGCAAACCGCTCCACCTCATCAAGCTGAACAGGGGATTCGCGTGCGCATTGCGATGATCGGTACTGGCTATGTCGGGCTCGTTTCCGGTGCCTGTTTCTCGGACTTCGGGCACGAGGTGGTGTGCGTCGACAAGGACGCGCGCAAGATCGAGCTCCTCCACCAGAACATCATGCCGATCTACGAGCCCGGCCTCGCCGAGCTGGTATCGTCCAACGTCCGCTCGGGCCGGCTTTCGTTCACCACCGATCTTGCCGAGGGCGTCAGGGACGCCGACGCAGTGTTCATCGCGGTAGGCACCCCCAGCCGCCGCGGCGACGGCCATGCCGATCTCTCCTACGTCTTCGCCGCCGCCGGTGAGATCGCGGCCGCGCTGACCAAGCCCTCGGTGATCGTCACCAAGTCGACCGTTCCCGTGGGCACCGGCGACGAAGTCGAGCGGATCCTCGCCGAGGTCGCGCCAGGGAGTGGCGCCAAGGTCGTCTCCAACCCCGAGTTCCTCCGCGAAGGCGCGGCGATCGAGGACTTCAAGCGCCCCGACCGAGTCGTCGTCGGCACCGACGACGAAGCCGCGCGCCAGGTGATGCGCGACATCTACCGTCCGCTCTCGCTCAACCAGTCGGCGCCGATCCTGTTCACCGGCAGGCGGACCGCCGAGCTGATCAAATACGCCGCCAATGCCTTCCTCGCGATCAAGATCACCTTCATCAACGAGATCGCGGACCTGTGCGAGCAGGTGGGCGCCGACGTGCAGGAGGTTTCGCGCGGGATCGGGCTCGACAACCGGATCGGCTCGAAGTTCCTCCACGCCGGCCCCGGTTACGGCGGCTCGTGCTTCCCCAAGGACACGCTGGCGCTGCTCAAGACCGCCGCTGACAACGAGGTGCCGTTGCGGATCGTCGAGGCGACGGTGCAGGTCAACGACGCCCGCAAGCGCGCGATGGGGCGCAAGGTGATCAAGGCGATGGGCGGCGACGTGCGCGGCAAGACCGTCGGCGTGCTCGGCCTCACCTTCAAGCCCAACACCGACGACATGCGCGACGCGCCGAGCCTGTCGGTGATCGCCGCGCTGCAGGACGCGGGCGCGAGCGTGCGGGCCTATGATCCCGAAGGCGTCGAGCAAGCGAGCAAGATGCTCACGGACGTCGAGTTCTCGGAGAGCCCCTACGCCGCCGCCGACGGCGCCGACGCGCTGGTGATCGTGACCGAGTGGGACGCCTTCCGCGCGCTCGATCTCGACCGCATCGCGCAGTTGCTCAAGTCGCCGCTGCTCGTCGACCTGCGCAACATCTACCCGCCCGCCGAAGCCGCGCGCGCGGGGCTGACGCTAGTGAGCATCGGCAAGCCGGCACGGGTGGCCTGAGCCTCCTTCAGGCACTTCGACACCGCTAAAAAAGTTTCGCTGGCCCGGCACCAACCGGGCCTCGAAACGCGCCCGGATCACAACCCGTGGCGTCCCCGATTCCCGCCCGGATACTAGGGATTCGAATAGCCCCGATTCGCCGCGACTCGCGGATTTACCGCGAGTCGCGGATGGACGGACTCGGCCGACCATGGTAAACGGATCGTTCGGGAGGGGCGGTTTTGCCGTTGAATTTGTGGTTCCTGGTCGCGGTCGGATTCGGCTTTTCCGGCTATGCGGTGTACCTCGTCGGGCTTCGCCGCAAGCTCGTGCGGCCGAACCGCGCGTCATGGCTGATCTGGAGCGCGGCGACCGGGCTCGAGGCGCTGACCTATGCCGCGGTCAACCCCGGCGCGCCGCAGGGATGGGTGTTCGCGGTGTCGGCGCTCGCCTGCGCGGCGGTGACGCTCGGCATCTGGCGGCGCTCCTCCTGGGCGCCGCCGTCGGACACCGAGACCTTCTGCATCGGCGCCTGCATGAGCGCGCTGATCGTGTGGATCGTGTTCCGCGAGGCGTTCTGGGCGCACATGTTGGTCGTGGCCGCGGTTCCCGTAAGCTTCTGGCCGACCTGGGCGAGCGTCGCGCGCGATCGCGCCAACGAGCGCTCGCCCGCCTGGGGGCTGTGGACCTTCGGCGACCTCGCGACCTTGCTGCTCGCGGTGCGCGCGGGCCAGCCGGGGTTCGCCGAACTCGCCTATGTCGTGGTCGAGTTCCTGTGCCACGCGAGCGTCTGGTTCCTGATCGGGCTGGCGACGATCAACCCACTGCGCTCGTTCGGGGCGCGCCGGGGCGGGCTGTTCGTGCTCGACCGCACCCGGCCGGCAGCCAATCTGTTCCGAGTGCACGAGACGCACCTGGGCAAGGCGGTGTTCGCCGCCGCTGCCTTCGCCGAGGGCGATACGCTGATCCAGTTCACCGGCCGCCGGTTCCGCGCCGATCAGGTGCCGAGCCTGATGCGCGGCCGCGGCGACCGCTTCGTCCAGGTGACGCCCGACCATTACATGGGCCCCTCCGGCCGGATCGACGACCTGATCAACCACAGCTGCGCGCCCAACGCGGGGCTGCGCTTCACCGAGACCGGCGTGTTCCTGGTCGCGGTGCGCGCGATTCCGCAGGGCGAGGAGATCTGCTGGGACTATTCGACCACGCTCAAGGAATCGAACTGGCACATGATCTGCCAGTGCCGGGCGCCGACCTGCCGCCGAGTGATCGGCAACTTCGATTCGCTCGATCCCGACCGCCAGGAGTGGTTCCGCGCGCGCAACCTGGTGGCGCCGTACCTACGGCGGAAGGATGATGTGGCGCGCAACCGGGCGATCGTGAAGAAGGCGAGCTGAATCTCCCTCTCCCCTTCAGGGGAGAGGGGCACATGCGAGATGGCCGTCTGCTTGCTCACGCCAAAGCAACGCGAAGCGGCCTCAGCCCGCCGGAGCAGCGGCTGTGGTACGCATTGTGTGCCGGTCGCTTCGAAGGGATCAAATTTCGGCGGCAAGTCGTCCTCGGAGCACATCTTGTCGACTTTTGTTCTCGGTCACAGATGCTGGTGATCGAGCTGGACGGCGATACGCACGCGGGCCGTGAGACGCTCGATGAGGAGCGGACACGGACCTTGGAGCGGCTGGGATTCCGCGTGCTCCGCTTCGCCAACGTGGATGTGATGGGCAATTTGGAGGGAGTGCTCGCCATCATCGGCGCGGCGATTCAACAGCAACAGCCCCCTCTCCCCAACCCTCTGCCCTGAAAGGGAGAGGGAGGGCTAAGCCGCCAGTTCCTTCTCCGCCGCGAGCATCGGCGCAGCCTTCAACGTCAGCACTGCGCGGGCCCCCTGGCCCTTGCCTTCGCTGCGCAGCTCGAGCGAGGCTTCCATCGCCACCATCGAATTGGCGCACCAATGGAGCCCCAACCCACCCGACTTGTGCGCGCGCGTGGAGAAGCCGCGCTGGAACAGCGTCGGCGCGGTCGCCGGATCGAAGCCTTCGCCGTCGTCGCGGATCATGACCTCGACGCGATCGTCCTTCTCGAGGATCGTCACCGCGATCGTGCCGCTGTTGCGCCCCGCGGCGGTGATCGCCTCGGCAGCGTTCGAGAAGAGGTTGCCGATCACCTGGCTGAGGATCACGCGGTTGCCGAGGATCCAGTGCGGCTTCGACGGGAAGCTGAACGCGATCGAGCTTTCGCCCGAATAGCGTGCGATCGTGGCGTTCTGCGCGACGATGTCGGTGATGTCGCACGCCTCGAGCTGGGGCCGCTCGTGCGCGACCTCCTGCTGCTGACCGATGATCTCGAGGACGTGGTGGAGCGCTTCGCGGCCGAGCTCGAGCTGGCGCTTGCGCTCCTCGCGCTCATCCTCGACTGCTTCGGCGGCAGCGGCGAGGAATGCCACCAGCTTCTGGCGACGGACCTCGGGAATGTCGGGCTTGGCGAGCTCGGCGAAGGCCTTGTCGACGGTGGTGCGGTCGAGCACCGTCGAGCGACCCAGCCCCTGGCTCAGGATCGTGCTGATCGGATTGAGCGCGTTGCGGACATTGTGCATCACCGCCACCGCGCTCTCGCTTCGGCCGAGCGTGAACGACTGGACCTCGAGCTGCTCGCGCAGGTCCTTCAGCTGGCGCAGCATCGAATTGAAGCTGGTGACGAGGCTGCCGATCTCGTCGCCACGCGGCTTTTCGGTGAGCAGGCCGAGCGTGCCCGACGCGCGGACGACGCCCATGTGGCGCTCGACGCGGTTGAGCGGGCGGAGCACCAGCCGGGTGATCATTCGGCGCAGAACCCACAGCACGACGATCAACAGGAGCGACGACCCGACCACCGCGAGCGCAAGCATCCGCTTGCCGAGCAGCGAGAGGTCGCGCGGGATGGTGAAGGAAGCGGTCGCGACCGGGCGGCCGTCGGCGCCGCGGATCGGAACGGCGATGTGGGTGACCGAGGCCTGGGCGTGACCGTCACCTCGCTCACCGGATAAGCGAGATCGAGCCCCGCCTTGAGCTTGAGCAGGTTGGTGAGCTGGTCCGAACCGATCGTACGCACCATCAGCACATAGCCGCGGGGCGTGCCGGTGCCGTCGCTCTTGCGCACCCGCGCGACGCCGACCGCCGAGAGCGTGTCTCCGATGCGGAGGTAGAAGGCGCCGGAATGTCCGCCCGGCGAGCGGGACACGACGTGCGTAAGATCGAGGTGCGGGATCGCCGCGACCAGCCGGGCGCGCAGCGCGGGCACGTCGGCCTGGTTCTTGAGGTCGATCCAGCGCGCGATGACGATGTGGCCGTCGTTCGCGACATAGGCCATGCCGTTGACCGCGAGATTGGCCATCGCCAGCGTCGAGAAGCTGTCCTGCTCGAACGCGCGGGTCTGGTGGCCCATGTAGTCGTAGCTCGAGTTCCAGTCGCCGTAATCGCTCACCGCATGCTCGACCTTCGAGGCGTAATCGGTCAGCGCGGCGTTGGTGCGGCCGACATGGTCGCTGATCTCGGTCTGCTCGAGCTGGTTGAAGCTCGGCGTGATGACCGCGGCGAGCAGCAACGTCAGCGCGACGGCGCCGATCAGCCCGACGCCGGTCAAGATCAACACGAGCTTGGCGCCGAGCGACGCGGGGGCCCGAAGGCGCCCGGCGAGTAGCCCGGCCATGCGGTTGCGCATCAGCCGTGGGTCCCGTTGCCCTTGAGCTGCTCGGGCTCGTCCGCGACCATGTAACGCTGCTCGGCCAGATCGAGCGCGTCCGCCTCCGCCATCGGGCGGGCGAGGAAATAGCCCTGGAGGTGGCTGCACCCGGCGACGCGGAGCGCCTGGAGCTGCGCCTCGGTCTCGACGCCCTCGGCGACCACTTCCATCCCCAGCGCGCGGCCGAGGTGGATGATCGAATGGACGATCGCCGAACTCTCGCGCTCGCGGCCCATCCCGTCGACGAAGCTGCGGTCGATCTTGAGGCAATCAAGCGCGAACTTGCGGATGTTGTAGAGCGACGAATATCCGGTGCCGAAATCATCGAGCGCGATGCGGAAGCCCATCTGGCGCAGCCGGAACAAGGTCTCGGCGGCGCGCTCGACGTCGTCGAAGATCGCGGTCTCGGTGATTTCGATCTGGAAGCGCGTGGGGCTGACGCCCAGGTGCTGCACGCGTTCGACGATATGCCCCACGAAATTGGGGCGGCGGAACTGGCGCGGCGAGAAATTGACCGAGACGTATTGGCCCGGCCAAGTCTGCAGCGTCTTCACCGCCTCGTCGATCACCCAGTCGCCGAGCTGGTGGATCAGGTTCGATTCCTCGGCGATCGGGATGAACATGCCGGGCGAGATCGGGCCGTATTCGGGGCTGTTCCAGCGCAACAGCGCCTCGAACCCGACCACTTCGAGCGCCTCGCGCCCGACGATCGGCTGATAGACCAGCGTGAGCTCGCCGTTGGCGATCGCCTGGCTGAGCCCGCTCTCGATCTGGCGGCGGAAGCGGATCGATTCGTCCATCGATTCGTCGAACACGCGGACGATACCGCGGCCCCCGCGCTTGGCCTCGTTGAGCGCCAGATCGGCACGGCGCATGACGTCGACCGGGTCGGTTTCGGTGCCCGCCTCGATCACGACGACGCCGACCGAGGCGCTGCCCTGCACCGAATGGCCGAACACCTTGAAGCTGGTCGAGCAGGCCTTGATCAGCCGCTCGCAGCACATCACGCCCTCGTCCTCGCCGGTGCATTTGAGCAGCAGCGCGAACTCGTCGCCACCCAGGCGTGCGACGTAGCCGCGGTCGCCGATGTTCTCGTGGAGGATCGCGAAGACCATGCGGATCAGCTCGTCGCCGGCGAGATGGCCGAAGGTGTCGTTGACGATCTTGAACCGGTCGAGGTCCATCATCGCCATCGCGAAGCACTCGCGGTCGCGGACATGTTCGGCGAGGGTGCGCATGAAGGCGAGCCGGTTGGGCGCGTCGGTGAGCGAATCGTGGTTGGCCATGTGGGTGGCCTTGGATTCGTTGGCGGCGAGCTCCTGCTTCTGCTCCTCGAGCAGATCGATCTTCTCGGCCAGCGCTTCGCGCGCGAGGCGCAGTTCGCCGTCGACCTGCCAGCGATGGCCGAGCGCGGTCGCGGTCTGGACCACTTCCTCGGCCTGGAACGGCTTGGCGATGTAGAAGATCTTGTCGGCGGGCCCCGCGGCGCGGCTGATGTCGAGCGGCGAGAAATCGGAATAGCCGGTGACGATCACCAGGTTGATGTCGGGATCGAGCTCGCGGATTCGCTTGGCGGTTTCCTTGCCGTCGATGCCGGGGGGCATGCGCACGTCGATGAAAGCGACGGCGAAGCGATCGCCGCTCGCGATGCTCGCCTTGACCGCGGCGACCGCGTCGAGGCCCTGCATGTGATGGTCGCACTCGAAATCGGGCCGGTCGCCCTCGGCGGTCTCGACGGGTTCGTCGTCGCCGAAAAGCTCGGCCGCCATCGCCGAAAGCGCGGCGCCGTTGCCGCCGGCAGAGCCGCCGAAGCACTGGCGATACGAGTCGTGCATCGCCGGTTCGTCGTCCACGATGAGAATGCGCACGGTCCGGTTACCCCCTGATAGTATTTCCACGGAGTATCCGGATGCCGTTAATTGCGGGTAAAGCTGCCTTCGGAAGCGGCATACTCCCTGTAGCTTCCGTGTATGCTTTGCGTACCAGGTTCCTCTTCTCGCCGAAGCCGGACCGATGGTAGGAGCCGGAATCGCATCGATCCCCGCGGTTCCGGCTCGACCCCTCCCCCTGCCCGACCCCGTTTACGCCCGCGCTCGCCCGGCCTAAGTCTCTGGCGAACCGCGCCGGAGACGATGATGCCGCTGACCGCCCGATCCCTGCTGTTCGCGCCGGGCGATTCGCCGCGCAAGATCGAGAAGGCGGGCGCGAGCGGCGCCGATCTGGTGGTGCTCGACCTCGAGGATTCGGTCGTCGCCGCGAACAAGGCCGAGGCACGCACGCTGGTGGCCGAGCACCTGCGCGGGCGCGCGCGGGCACAGCCGCAATGGGTGCGGATCAACCCGCTCGACGGACCCGACGCGCTCGCCGACCTCGCCGCACTGGTGTCGGGGCGGCCCGACGGGATCATGCTCCCCAAGGCAAGTCGAGCCGAGGCCGACCGCCTCGATCACTATCTGAGCGCGCTCGAAGCGGCGGCTGGTCTGGAGATCGGCGGCATCGAAGTGCTGGTGCTCGCGACCGAGACCGCGCAGGCGATGTTCGGGCTGGGCGACTATGCCGGCACGCCGCGGCTCGCCGCGCTGAGCTGGGGCGCGGAGGACAGCGCCACCGCGCTCGGCGCCACCCACAATCGCGACGCGAGCGGCGCCTATGACGCACCCTACCAGTTGCTCCGCTCGCTGTGCCTGATGGGTGCGGCGGCGGCGGGGGTGACGGCGATCGAGACCATTCACGGCGACTTCCGCGACCTGGCCGGACTCGAACGGGTCGCCGGGGACGCGCGGCGCGCGGGCTTCCGCGGCATGCTCGCGATCCACCCCGACCAGGTGCCGGTGATCAACCGCGCGTTCAGTCCCTCGGAGACCGAGATCACGCAGGCCGAGGCGATCGTCGCCGCCTTCGCCGCCGCGCCGGGCGCCGGGACGATCGGCCTCGATGGCGCGATGTTCGATCTGCCGCACTTGCTCCGCGCCGAAGCCGTGCTGGCGATGCGCCGCGCCTGAAGGACAAAGACCATGCTGATCGCGCTCCTGCTCGCCGTTGCCCCGCCTCAGGCCGATGCCGGCCCCGTCTGCGACGCGAGCTGGCACGATGCCGCGCGCAACCGCGACGTGCCGGTGCGCATCCGCATGCCGGCGGGCGCGGGCAAGGCGCCGGTGATCCTGTTCAGCCATGGCTTGGGCGGATCGCTGGCAGCAGGGACGATCTGGGCCGAGGCATGGGCGCGCGAGGGGTTCATCGTGATCCACCTCCAACACGCGGGAAGCGACGGGCCCGCGGTGCGCGCGGTGGGCTTCCAGAAGGCGATGGGCGCCGACCAACTGATCGCCCGCGCCGGCGACGTGCACTTCGCGCTCGATACGGTGGCGCACCATCCCAAGGAAGGCGCGTGCGACCTGGCGCGGGCGGACATGGCGCATGTCGGCATGTCGGGCCACAGCTTCGGCGCGCATACCACGCTGGCGGTCTCGGGCCAGAGGTACGCGGGCGGGCGGACGCTCACCGATCCGCGCATCACCGCCTCGATCGCGTTCAGCCCGGCCCCGCCGAACGCGGGCGGGGTCAGCGATGCCGAGGCGTTCGGCGGCATCCGCATCCCCTTCTATTCGCTGACCGGCAGCCTCGACGCGGTGCCGATCACCCCGACGACCCCGGCCGATCGCCAGCGGCCGTACCGGGCGATGCCGGCGGGGGACAAATATCTGTTGGTGCTCGAAGGCGCGAACCATGCCGCGTTCGGCGGGCAGAACTTCGGCTCGCACGGCACCGCCCCGGACAGCCACGTCCAGCCGATCGTGGTCCGAACCACCACTTTGTTCTGGCGGTGGACGCTGATGGGCGACGCCATCGCCAAGGCCGAGCTCGACGCGACGCCATCGACCCTCGGCCCAGGGGACAGCTTCGAGCGGCACTGATCGGGAACCCCTTTCCGCTTCATTCGTCGAACGTTACGAGGGGAGTCGAAGGGGGATGCCCGCGAGCGTGACGACAGCCGCAACCGAAACACCGCTCGTGGTGGAGGACGAGTTCCGACTGATCGCGGACAGCGCACCGGTGGCGGTGTGGGTCACTCGGCTCGACCGGCGGCGGAGCTTCGTCAATCGCGCCTACGTCACCTTCCTCGGCGTCTCCTACCGGGAAGCGCTCGACTTCGACTGGCGGACGATCATCCATCCCGACGACGCGGCGCGGGTGATGCAGCAATCGATCGCGGGCGAGGCGAGCCTCCAGATCTTCGAGCTCGAAGGGCGCTACCGCCGCAAGGACGGCGAATGGCGCTGGCTGCATTCGACCTCGCAGCCGCGCCGCGACGCCGAGGGGCGCCACATCGGCTTCATCGGCGTCGCGCACGACATCACCGAGGCCAAGGAGGCCGAGCTGGCGCTACGCGAGCGCGAGACGCAACTTTCCGCATTCATCAACCAGGCGACCGCAGGCTTCGGCCAGGTCGACCTCGACGGCCGCTTCACCCTCGTCAACGACCGCTTCTGCGAGATCGCGGGATGGAGCCGCGAGGAGTTGCTGGAGCGGACGATGCAATCGATCACCCACCCGGACGACCTGCCGCGCAACGTCGACATGTTCGACCGGGCGGTGCGCGAGGGCGTGCCCTACGCGCACGAGAAGCGCTACATCCGCAAGGACGGCACGGTGGTGTGGGTCAACAATTCGGTCTCGGTGATCCGCCGCCCCGACGGCGAGCCGTTCGGCGTGCTCGCGGTCACGCTCGACGTCACCGAGCGGCGGCGCGCCGAGAATGCGCTGCGCAACAGCGAGGAAAGCCTGCGCCTCGCGGTCGAGGGCGCCGGCATGGCGACGTGGGAAGTCGACCTTGAAACGCTGGAGGGCGCATGGTCGGCCAACCGCTTCGACCTGCTCGGGCTGCCGCGCAGTCCCGATCTGCACGGTACGGTCGACGAATGGCTCCAGCGGATCGACCCCCGCGACCGGGCGATGGCGCGCGCGGCGGTGTTCCTCTGCCTCAAGCGCGGCAAGCCCTACACGATCGAATATCGCATCCGCCGTGCCGACAATCATGAGGAGCGCTGGCTCCAGAGCTACGGCACGCGGATCGACTATGGCGATCACCGCCGCAACCGCTTCCTCGGCGTCTCGTTCGACATCACTGCGCGCAAGCGAGTGGAAGAGAATCTGCGCGAGAGCGAGGCGCGCTTCCGGACGATCTTCGAGCAGGCCAACGACTTCCTGATCACCGCGACGCTCGATCAGCGGATCACCTCGGTCAATCCCGCGGTGCTGGCGACGCTCGGCTATACCGAGGCCGAGGTGATGGGCCGCTCGGTCGGCGACTTCATGGATGCGGACCAGTTCGCGATCAGCCGCGCGGCGCTCGAAAAGAAGCTCGCCGAGGGCGGCACAACTCGGCTGACGATCAACGTCCGCGCCAGGGACGGGCGCGAGCTGGTGTGGGAAATCAACTCGCGGCTCACCACCGACCGCGATGGGCGGCCGACCGGCCTCCACGCGATCGCGCGCGACATGACCGAAGCCAAGCGCGCCGAGGCGCACCAGCGGCTGCTGATCGACGAGCTCAACCACCGCGTGAAGAACACGCTCGCGATCGTCCAGGGCATCGCCCAGCAGACCTTCAAGGCGGGCACCGATCCGCTGGAGGCACGTCGCGCGTTCGAGGGGCGGTTGGCGGCGCTTTCCGAGGCGCACAATCTGCTGACGCGCGAGCATTGGGGACCGGTTTCGATGCGCCAGATCATCGGCGACGCGGCCTCGCCGCACGGGTGCGGCGGCGGCCGGTTCGCGCTCGACGGGCCCGATCTCCCGATCGCCCCGAAAACCGCGATCAGTCTGGCGTTGGCGATCCATGAACTCTGCACCAACGCGGTGAAGCACGGCGCGCTTTCGGTGCCCGAGGGGCGCGTGACGATCGCCTGGCGGCGGACCGGCGCACGCGACGCGCCCAAGCTCGAACTGGAGTGGCGAGAGAGCGGAGGACCTACCGTGAAGACGCCCGCCAAGCGCGGCTTCGACACGCGGATGATCGAGCGCGGGCTGGCGGCCGAGCTGGGCGGCATCGTGGCCATCGATTTCGCGCCGGCCGGGCTCGTCTGCTCGGTCGACGCGCCGCTGCCGGAGGTCGAGGCATGAGCGGATTGCAAGGCGCGCGCGTGCTGGTCGTCGAGGACGAGCCGATCGTCGCGATGTGCCTCGAGGATATCCTCGAATGCCTCGGCTGCGTCCCGGTGGGCCCGGCGACGCGGCTTGCCGAGGGGCTCGCGCTCGCGGCGAACGCCGAGCTCGAAGCGGCGATCCTCGACATCAACCTGGGCGGCGAACGCAGCACCGCGATCGCCGAGACGCTGCGCGGGCGCGGCATCCCCTTCGCCTTCGCCAGCGGCTACGGCTCCGCCCCCGAAGGCTTCGGCGAAGCCGCCCGACTGATCGAGAAGCCCTATCGCGAGGCGGAGATCGCGGCGGCGCTGCGCGAGCTGCTGGGCTGAACCGATCGACCGGCCGGGCGGATTCGAGCGCGCAGCGACGTTACATCCTCGGTGATGAATTGCCTCCCGAGCTCGCGCCGTTTCGCTCCGTTCCGGCCATTGTCGGTATCGCGTATCGACCCTAGAGCAGCCGAATGACACATCGCCCGATCTTCTTCGATCCGAGCGGCAACCGGCGGCGCTGGACGTTCCGCGGGCTGATCGCCGCGATCGCGCTGGTCGTGCTCGCCGCGGTGGCCTTCGCCACGACGATCGTCAATGTGCCCGCGGGATCGCCGCTGGCGCTGGTGCTCGAGCGGCCGCAGCCGCTTCGGCTCGGCGCGCAGGTCGCACGAGTCCAGCACCATGTCGGTCGCGACATCGCCACGCTGAGGAGCTGGCTGCCGCACAGCAAGTCGGGAGTCATCGGCCAGCGGCTGACCGTCGGCTTCTACGTGCCCTGGGACAGCGACAGCGCGACCTCGCTCCAGGCGCACCTCGCCGAGCTCGACTGGGTGGTGCCCGCGCTCGCGAGCGTGACCGGGTCCAATCACCAGTTCCGTGTCGTCAACGATACCAAGCTCGCCTATCTGCTCGCCACCGCGGCGCCGCGCCCGCACCAGCTGACGATGGTGCAGAACTTCTCCGACGGGAAATGGGACGGCGCGGGCGCGGCGGCGCTGCTGCGCGATCCGGCCGCGCGCTCGCATCTGATCGACCAGGCCATCGCGATGCTCACCGCGCAGCATGCCGCGGGCGTGACCTTCGACTTCGAGAGCCTGCCGCCGCAGGCGTTCGACGGCTATCGCAAGCTGCTCGACGAGACCAACCGCAGGCTCGATCCGCTCGGCATGCTCGTCACCGCGACGATCCCCGCCGACGACCCGACCTGGCCGATGGCGGCGATCGCGGCGGTGTGCGACCGCGTGTTCCTGATGGACTACGACCATCACTGGCAGGGCGGCACCGCCGGGCCGGTGGCGCCGCAGCCGTGGTTCATCGATCAGCTCCGCACCGCGCTGCGCCAGATCCCGCCCGC
The DNA here is from genome assembly GCA_963799985.1 of uncultured Alphaproteobacteria bacterium. Classification (GTDB taxonomy): domain Bacteria; phylum Pseudomonadota; class Alphaproteobacteria; order Sphingomonadales; family Sphingomonadaceae; genus Sphingomonas. Next base: position 534,574 of record CAWCZC010000001.1, read on the forward strand.
CAAGCTGATCGTCGCGCTCGCGAGCTACGGCTACGACTGGCACGGCAACACCGTCGATCCGACCACGATCGAAGAGGCGCTGCTCTCCGCGCACGACAGCGACACCACCCCCGCCTTCGATCCCGACAGCGGCAACCAGAGCTTCAGCTTCGAGGAGGACGACGAAACCCACACGGTGTGGATGGTCGACGCCACGTCGACCTGGAACCAGCTCGTCGCCGCGCGCGCGCTCGGCGTGTCGAGCGTCGCCTTGTGGCGGCTCGGCAGCGAGGATCCGGGGGTGTGGAACGCGCTCGCGACCTGGCACGGCGGCCAAGGGCGTCCCGATTTCACCACGATCAAGCCGGTCGGCAGTCCCGACGTGGAGGGCAACGGCGAAATCCTGCGGATCACCGCCACGCCGCAGGTCGGCAAGCGCACGATCCTGTTCGCGCCCAACGGAATCATCCGCGGCGAGAGCTACGACGCGCTGCCGACGCCCTATGTCGTGTCGCGGATCGGCGGAAAGCCCAAGCTCGTCGCGCTTACCTTCGACGACGGCCCCGACGCCGAATGGACGCCCAGGATCCTGAGCATCCTCGAAGCGAAAAAGGTGCCCGCGACTTTCTTCGTGATCGGCGAGAACGCGATCGACAACGAAGGATTGCTCCAGCGGATCGCCGCCGACGGGATGGAGATCGGCAACCACAGCTATACCCACCCGAACATGGCGCAGGTGCCGAATGAGGACGTGCGGATCGAGCTCAACGCCACCCAGCGGCTGGTCGAGGCTTATACCGGACGCAGCACGCGGCTGTTCCGCGCGCCCTATTTCGGCGACGCCGAGCCGACCACCGCGGACGAAATCGGGCCGGCGCTGATCGCCCAGCAATCCGGCTATACGGTGGTCGGCTTGCACGTCGATCCCGCCGACTGGAAGCGGCCGGGAATCGACACGATCGTCAACCAGACGATCGCCCAGGTCAACGAGGACGACCCCGACCGCGCGACCAACGTGGTGCTGCTCCACGACGGCGGCGGGGACCGGTCGCAGACCGTCGCCGCGCTCCCGCGGATCATCGATACGCTGCGCGCGCAGGGCTACCAGTTCGTGCCCGTCTCGACGCTCGCCGGGCTCAGCCACGATACCGTGATGCCGCGCGTCTCGGCGAACGAGCTCGCGGCAGTGCGCTTCGACGTCGGCGTGTTCAAGTTCTTCGCGGGCCTCGCCGACGCGCTCAAATGGCTGTTCTTCCTCGCGATCGCGCTGGGGATGGGCCGCGCGGTGCTGATGACCGTGCTCGCGGTGGCCGGCCGCAACCGCAATCCGGCGCCGCCGATGCCCGAGGCGCCGCCGCACGTCTCGGTGATCATCCCGGCGTTCAACGAGGAACGGGTGATCGAGGAATCGGTCCGCCGAGTCCTCGCCAGCGAGAATGTCGTGCTCGAGATCATCGTCGTCGACGACGGATCGAAGGATCGCACCAGCGCGATCGTCGCGGCGGCGTTCGGCGAGGATCCGCGGGTGCGGCTGCTCACCCTCCCCAACGGCGGCAAGGCGGCGGCGCTCAACCGCGCGCTCCGCCACGCCACCGCGCCGATCGTCGTCGCGCTCGACGCCGACACCCAGTTCGAGCCGCTGACGATCGCCCGCCTCGCACGCTGGTTCGATGATCCGGACATCGGCGCGGTCGCGGGCAACGCGAAAGTCGGCAACCGTGTCAATTTGGTCGCGAAGTGGCAGGCGATCGAATACGTCACCGCACAGAACGTCGAGCGCCGCGCGCTGGCGCGGTTCGACGCGATGATGGTGGTACCGGGCGCGGTCGGCGCGTGGCGGCGCGAGGCGCTCGACGACGTCGGCGGCTATCCCGAGGACACGCTCGCCGAGGACCAGGACTTGACCATCGCGATCCAGCGCAATGGCTGGCGCGTCGCCTACGACGTCGAGGCAGTGGCCTGGACCGAAGCGCCCGAGAGCTTCGCCGCGCTCGCCAAGCAGCGCTTCCGCTGGGCGTTCGGCACGCTGCAATGCCTGTGGAAACACGCCGGGATCATCCGCACCTTGCGTCCCGCTGGCCTTGCGATGGTCGGCTTCCCGCAGACCTGGATGTTCCAGATCCTGTTCGCCGCGATCTCGCCGCTGATCGATCTCGCGCTGCTGGTCTCGATCGCAGGCACGGTACTGCGCATCTACCAGCACGGCTGGGACCAGACCCAGACCGACGTGCTGCGCATGGCGACCTATTGGCTGCTGTTCACCGGCGTGGACCTGGCGTGCGGCTGGGCAGCGTACCGGATGGAGAAGCGCGAGCGGCGCTTCCCCGGCCTGCTGCTGCTCGCCCAGCGCTTCGTCTATCGGCAGATCATGTACTGGGTGGTGATTCGCGCGATCGCATCGGCGGTCGGGGGCTTCTGGGTCGGCTGGGGCAAGCTCGAGCGCAGCGGACGGATGACCGCGCGCTGACGGCTTGCGCGAGGACCCTGGTTGCGGGCAGGCTGCCGCATTCGCCAAGGAGCCCCGGATGAAAGCGCTGCTGCCCCTCGCCCTGCTGGCCCTGCCCGGCGGCACCGCCCCCGCAGCCTTTCCCCAGCCCAAAGTGCCGACCGCCATCGTGCAGATGGGCTGCCGCCAAGGCGAGTGCCAGTGGGCACAGCTCACCGCGATCGCGACGGTCCGTTCGTCCGCGGCCTGGGCGCTGCGCAAGGTGACGACGCGCACCGGCCGCTCGCTGTACGACTATCCGCACGTGCCGACGCGCTACACGCCCAAGGTCCGCATCGCGTGGGACAAGCAGCCGGGGACCGATTACGTGCTCTGCTCGAAGAAGCGTCCGGCGCTGATCTTCTGGGACACGGACGAGAAGACCTGGATCGCCGCGCTGCTCGGCCTCTCGAACCTTGGCGGGTACGAATATTCCGCCGCCAACGAATACATGCTCGTCTGCCACAAGGTGATGCCCGGCAAATGGAGCGAGAAGGGCATCCCGAGGATGGGATACGCGCGGGTGACCGGCGAGGAACCACGCATCAAGCGACCCGAGGACGTGCTCGCCTACCTGCGCTGAGGCTATTCCACCGTCACCGATTTCGCCAGATTGCGCGGCTGATCGACGTCGGTGCCCTTGGCGACCGCGACGTGATACGCCAGCAATTGCACCGGCACCGCATAGACCAGCGGCGCGATCAGCGGGTGGACGCTCGGCATCTCGATCGTCGCCTCGGCATCGTCGCCCGCCGCCGCCAGCCCTTCCTTGTCCGAGATCAGCACCACACGGGCGCCGCGCGCCTTGGCCTCCTGCATGTTCGAAACGGTCTTGTCGAACAGCGGCCCCGAAGGCGCGAGCACGATCAGCGGCACCTAATCGTCGATCAGCGCGATCGGCCCGTGCTTCATCTCGCCTGAGGCATAGCCCTCGGCGTGGATGTAGCTGATCTCCTTGAGCTTGAGCGCACCCTCCAGCGCCAGCGGATAATCCGGCCCGCGGCCGAGGTAGAGCACGTCGCGCGCGGCGGCGATCATCGGCGCCATCTCGCGCGATCTCGTCGTCATGCGCGAGCGCGGCGTTGATCGCGGCGGGTGCCTCGATCAGGTGGCGGACGATCTCGCGCTCCTCGCCGGGCGGCAGCAGCCCCTTGGCGCGCGCGAGATTGACCGAGAGCGCCGCCATCACCGCGAGCTGGCAGGTGAACGCCTTGGTCGAGGCGACGCCGATCTCGGGGCCGGCGTGGGTGGAAAGCAGCAGGTCGACCTCGCGCGCCATCGAGCTGGTCGGCACGTTGATGATGCCCGCGGTGGTCGACGCCGTTGGCGCGCATGTGGCGCAGCGCCGCGAGCGTGTCGGCGGTCTCGCCCGACTGGCTGATGACCACGCCGAGCGTGTGCGGCAACAGGACCGGGTCGCGGTAGCGGAACTCCGAGGCGACATCGACCTCGACCGGCAGCCGCGCGAACTGCTCGATCCAGTATTTGCCGATCATGCCGACGTAGGAAGCCGTGCCGCACGCGACGATCGCAACGCGCTCGATCCGGCTGAGATCGAAATCCATGTCGGGCAGCGCGACCATCTGCTCGACCGGGCGGAGGTACGAGCGCAGCGTCTGCGCGACGACCACCGGCTGCTCGTAGATCTCCTTGAGCATGAAGTGGCGGGTAGTTGCCCTTGTCGATCGATCTCGGCCGATCGCGCCCGAATGGACGATCGGGCGCGTGACCGGCTTGTTGTCGCGATCGTAGATCTCGATCTTCTCGCGGCTGACGCACGCCCAGTCGCCCTCGTCGAGATAGGCGATGCGCGTGGTGAGCGGGGCCAGCGCGTGCGCGTCCGAGCCGAGATAGTTCTCGCCCTCGCCATAGCCGACCGTCAGCGGCGCGCCCAGCCGCGCGCCGATCAGCAGGTCGGGCTCGTTTCGGAACAGGAACGCCATCGCGAACGCGCCGTGGAGGCGCGGCAGGACGGTGGCGACGGCCTCACGCGGGGCCTTGCCGCGCTGGAGCTCGCGATCGATCAGATGGGCGACCACCTCGGTGTCGGTCTGGCTCCTGAACACGCGGCCGTCGCGCGATCAGCTCGTCGCGGAGCGGCTTGAAATTCTCGATGATGCCGTTGTGGACGATCGTCACGTCGCCGACGATGTGCGGATGGGCATTGTCCTCGGTCGGCGCGCCGTGCGTCGCCCAGCGGGTGTGGGCGATGCCGATCGTGCCGGGGAGCGGGTCTCCGCGAGCCGCGCGGCCGAGATTGACCAGCTTGCCCGCGGCGCGTCGGCGATCGATCTCGCCGTCATGGACGCGTGGCGATGCCGGCCGAATCATAGCCGCGATATTCGAGCCGCCTGAGCCCTTCGAGCAAGCGCGTGCGCGACGTTCGACGAGCCGAGGATTCCGACGATTCCGCACATCTACAAATCTCCAGCCCCGCTCCAGGGGCGACTGCGTATTTGACCAACCTAGGCGAAGAATGCCTCCCAGAGGCAATAGGCCGCACTCCCGATCCACAGCGCGCCCATCAGCCAGTAATAGCGAGGCTGCGCGCGCCTTTCGTAGAATGCGCCTTTCGCGGGCATTCTCCCGGAGGCAAGACCGTAGACAAGAAAGCTCCCGCACACCGCGATGCCCAGCAGCCATAGGGCGCTCAATCCGGTTTTTCCATTGGCTTGCGCCTTGCGCTCAATTCGGCCGCATCAGCGGACACCTCTGCCAGCGCTTCGTCAGGATCACTGCTGTGGCGCTCCGCCGTCATCCCGCGTGGACCGCACCCGCGCGCGCGATAGTGGCCAGCCGATTCCTCTGACACCTCGAAGCTCCAGCCCGGAACCTTGCTCACTCCGGCTTCTCCGGTACCGGTACCGGTACCGGTACCGGTACCCGTACCGGCTTGTGCGTTACCGCCTTCTTTGCCGTCATCACCTCGCGGAAACGCTTCGCCCGGCCGGGTTTCACCTCCTGGCTCCCGCGCGCTACCGCGAGCGCATCGGCCTCGACGTCGCGGGTGATCACCGATCCGGCGCCGACCATCGCGCCCTCGCCGATCGTCACCGGCGCCACCAGCGCGCTGTTGGATCCGATGAAGGCACCGGCGCCGATCACGGTCTTGTACTTGAAGAAGCCGTCGTAGTTGCAGGTGATCGTCCCCGCGCCGATGTTCGCGCCCGCGCCCACCGTCGCGTCGCCGAGATAGGTGAGATGGCTGGCCTTGGCGCCAGGGCCGAGCACCGCCTTCTTGGTCTCGACGAAATTGCCGACCTTAGCGCCCTCGCCGAGCACGGTGCCGGCACGCAGCCGCGCGAACGGGCCGACCGACACGTCCGAGGCGATCGTCGCGCCTTCGATGTGGGTGAAGGCGTGGATCACCGCCTTGTCCGCGATCGTGACGCCGGGGCCGAACACCACGTGCGGCTCGATCGTCACGTCGCGGCCCACCTGGGTGTCATACGCGAACCACACCGTCTCGGGCGCGATCAGCGAGGCGCCCTCGTCCATCGCGCGGCGGCGGCGGGCGTGCTGCCAGTGATGCTCGGCATGCGCGAGCTCTGCGCGGCTGTTGATCCCCAGCACCTCGGCCTCGCGCGCCTCGATCACCACCGAACGGTCGCCGTCGGCAAGCGCCAGCATCACCACGTCGGGCAGGTAATATTCGCCCGCGGCATTGTCGTTGCCGACGCGCTCGAGCAGCGGCCATAGGTCATGCGCGCGGACCGCCATCACCCCTGAGTTGCACAAGGTCTCGGCGCGCTGGCGGGGCGTGGCGTCCTTGTACTCGACCATCGCGAGGATGCGCGTGTCGCTGTCGGCGATGACGCGGCCGTAGGCGCCGGGATCGAGCGGACGGAAGCCGAGCACCGCAACCCGCGGATGATCGGCCTCGTCGAGCCGATCGACCAGACGCCGGATCGTCTCGGGCCTGAGGAAGGGCACGTCGCCGAAGCAGACCACCGCGACGCCGCTAAAACCCGCCAGCGCCGCCTTGGCCTGGAGCGCGGCGTGCGCGGTGCCGAGCTGCTCGGCCTGCGTCACCGTCTTGACCCCGAGTGGCGCCACCGCCGCCTCGACTTGCTCGGCGAGCGAGCCGACCACCACCACCCGCTCGGCCGCCCCCAGCGCGTCGAAACTGTCGATCAGGTGGAGCAGCATCGGCCGCCCTGCGATCGGATGCAGGACCTTGTGCAGATCGGACTTCATCCGCGTGCCCTTGCCGGCGGCGAGGATGATCGCGGCGATGGATGCGCTCATGGGGTCTCCGTTGCGTTGCGCCCTGCCATGATTGTCTTGCCAATTCCATAGCGATGCTGGCAGCGGCGGCGCCATGCCTGCCTTCCTCTTCGAAATCGTCGGATTCGACCTCGACGGCACCTTGTTCGACACCAGCGGCGACCTCGCCGCCGCGGTGAACCACGCGCTCGCCCTCGCCGGCCGCCCCACGCTCGCAGTCGAGGCGATCAAGCCGATGATCGGCGCTGGCGCACGGCACATGCTCGCGCAGGGGCTCGAGGCTTCGGGCGGATGCGATCCCGCCGAGCTCGACCGGCTGTTTCCCGAGCTGCTCGCCTTCTACGAAGTCAATATCGCGCGCGAGACCGTGCCGTTCCCCGGCCTGCTCGACGCGCTCGACGATCTCGACCGGCGGGGCGTCAGGATCGGCATCGTCACCAACAAGTCCGAGCGGCTGGCGGTCAAGCTCGTCGCCGAACTCGGCCTTTCGCACCGCTTCGCTACGATCATCGGCGGCGACACGATGGGGCCGGGCAACGCAAAGCCCTCCGCGCTGCCGGTCCGCGAGATGATCGCGAGGCTCGGCGGCGGTCGCGCGGCGTTCGTCGGCGATTCGATCTACGACACGCTCGCCGCGAAGAACGCCGGCATTCCCTCGATCGCGGTGGGCTTCGGCTTCCTGATGCAGCCGATCGAAGAGCTCCACGCCGACGCGGTGATAGGCCATTTCGACGAACTGGTGCCCGCGCTCGAGCGGCTCGGCGGCATAGGGGAATAACCCTAGGCCGGCCGCCACATCTTGTTGACCGCGACCGCCTAGCCCCGGGGGACGACGACAAGCTTGAAAAGGGGCGCGGGCGATGAGCGAAACGGCAGACGACGAGCGCCGGCGGCTCGCGACGCTACGGGGATACGGCATCCTGGACACGCCGAGCGAACCCGAGTTCGATCGAATCGTCTGCGAGGCCTCGATCTACCTCGGCGCCCCGATCGCACTGATCTCGCTGGTCGACGCGGAGCGGCAATGGTTCAAGGCGAAGATCGGGCTCGACGTCGACGAAACGCCGCGCTCGGTGTCGTTCTGCGTTCACGCGATTCGGGGCCCGAACGTCCTCGTCGTCCCCGACGCGCGGCTCGACCCCCGGTTCAACACCAATCCGCTGGTCACCGGCGATCCAAACCTCCGCTTCTATGCCGGCGCTCCACTGACCGCCGAAGACGGCTCGCGGATCGGCACGCTTTGCGTCATCGATCCGCGCCCGCACCTCGAATTCGGGGCGAAGGAACGTGCCGAACTCGAGAGGCTGGCGCGCAAGACGGTCGCCGCGCTCGAAGCACGGACGTTGCGCGGTCGCCGCGATCGCGCCGCATAAGAGCTCGAGTACGCGCGCTGGCCGGGGTTAGGTGCACGCTCGTGAATATGATATCGTTGCGGATGTGACACGTCCCGTCGAGCGCGGCCCCGCTCGAGGAGAATGCCCGTGATGCGAGGTGCGATTGCGGTATTGCTGCTCGCCGGCGCGCTCCGGCCGGCGCCCGCCGCGGCGCAAACGGTCGAGCAGGCGCAGCAGCAGATCTCGGCGATCCTGGTCGAGATGGAGAACAATCTCGTCGACCGCGACGCGATCGAGATGAACACCAAGGACTGGAGCAGCCGCTACAATTCGATCAAGCCGCGCTTCGACGATTTGACCCAGCGCTACGCCCAGGAGAACGCCTATTGCACGGGCACCTTCGAGCATGACGAATATGTGCGGCGCAAGGCGGCGTGCGACGCGACCTTCTCGCAGCTCGATTCGCTCCGCGATCAACTCAAGCCCGAGGTCGACAACATCGAGGAGGAAGGAAAGCGCCTCCAGCAGCGCGACACCGATCGCTCCAAGGCGTTCGACGCGATCAATGCGCGGCTCCAGGCTGCGCTCCAGCAGCTCGTTTACGCCTGCGCGCCGCTCTCGGCCGCGGAATTCGCCGCCAAATGCCGCATGCCGCCGGCACCCGGCCCCCGCACCGCGCCGATGGTGGGCCAACTCAACTCCTCGATCCAGGGACACTGACCATGATCCTCCCGCTCCTGCTCATCCTGCAGACCGCGCCGGCCGCACCCACCGAGCCCAAGGACGTCGTGATCTCCGCGGCGGCGACCTTCGCGGTCGGCTATGGCATCTGGCTTTGGGAGAAGCGCTGCCACACGCTGCCCGCGGACAAGGGCGCGGCGTTCGATGCGGCGATCCAGGACAGCCTCGCGCGGCTGCGCGATGCCACCGACGCGAAGCTGTTCGGCGCCGCAGTGGGCGCGGGTCGCGAAACCGCGAACGATCCCAAGATGGCCTCGTGTACCGGGGCCGACATGGCCGGCTTCGGCGAATTCGGTCTGAGCCAGGCGCTCGACGCAGAGGCCAAGCTCAAGAGCCTGCCCGCCGGCTATCACCTCACCATCACGGACTGACCGGGCGGTAGCCCTTGCGCCACTTGGTCCACAGGTGGCGCGCGAGCATCGCCGGGGGCATCCGCAGCCAGTGCGAGCGCAGGTAGAAGGCGAAGCGAGTGAGCTTGCGCGTCTGGCGGCCCCAGCCGTCGCGCGCGAGCAGGCGGCGGATGTAGAGTGCGTCCCCCCTCCCCTCGCCCGATCCGTAGAGCCGCTCGCGCAGGCGCAGCGCCCGCGCCATCTCGCGGGTCAGCCCGTGATACCGCGCCCGCGTCGCGAGCCGCTCGGCGAAATCCGCGGTGGCGAACTCGTCGAGCAAGCAATGCACGTCCCACAGGTTGCGCAGGCCTCCGGCGAGGTCGCCGTCGGCGAAGAGGTGCGCGACCGCATGGCAGAGCATGTCCTCGGGGCTCAGGATATGCAGCCCGTTGCCCAGCGGCACGCTCGCGGCGATCAGCGCGTGCGCATCAGGCGTCACGCGTGCGGTGAGCGGCAGGATGGTGTGGTGGACATCGATCATCCGGTCGCGCTCGCGGTGGATCAGCGGCGGCAGCTCGTGCATCCAGCGGCGGTAATAGGCGTCGTCATAGGGATCGGGCTTGACCCACTCCCAGCCCGCGGCGAGCAGCGCAGTCTCCGCCTCGTCGATCCGTTCGCGGGGGACGAGAATGTCGAGATCGCCGATCGAGCGACCCACCCCAGCCGACAGCCCGGCAGCGACGAAGGCCGTCCCCTTGAGCAGCACCACCGCCATGCCAAGCGGCGCGAGCGCGCGGCGCGCCATCTCGGCTTCCCACAAGGCCGCGATCCGACCCTGCTCGATCGAGGCGCGGGAATCGGCGAGGATACGCCGGGCCGCTTCGGGCATCGGCAGGCCGTCGAGGCGATGCGTGAGGCTGCCGATCAACTGCTCGGCGCGCGCGATCGTGAGGAGCGCGGTCCAGCCGCCGGCATCGAGCGCGGCGGTGGACGCGGGGTCGCGAAGCGCGTGAACGAGAACGAAGGCGTCGGTCACAAGGTGCCCCACAGCCGCTCGACCTGCAGGATCGCGGTTTCGGCGTCGGGATAGTCGATCGCGCGGGCCGGGACCTCGCTCACCAGCCGGGTCAGCGCATCGAACCCGCGTTCACCGAGCGCGACATAGTTGGTCGACGCCTGGGTCAGCCGGACGAAGGTCTCGCTCGGCATCACCTCGCGCGCCGCGGCGTCGAAGCCGAAGCTGGGGAAGAGGATCAGCGCCGGACGCGCGGGCTCGCCCATCGCCGCGATCGCGCGGGCGTCGGGGACGAGGTGGCGCAGGCGCCCTTTTGGCGTGCCTTCGAGCACCGGTCCGAAGCGCGCGCCGGGAAGTGCGGCCTCGACCACCGGCACGGCTTCGTTCTTGAGGCTGACGAGGCGCGGGAAGCCGTGAACGAGCCCCGTGTCGGGATCGACCAGCGCGAATTCGTCGCCCATCAGCCGCCAGCCCTTGGCCATCAGCAGCGCCGCGAGCGTCGACTTGCCCGCGCCCGATGCACCGGTCATCAGCAGCGCGTGCCCGTCGCGCTCGACCGCCGAGGCGTGGAGCAGCAGATAGCGCCGCTGGCCGAGCGCCATCTGCAGGTTCATCCCCATCTCGGCGGCGAGCAGCCCCATCGACAGCGGCAGCGGCGCCGCGTCGGGGATCACGAAGTCGCCGCCGATGTGCACCGAGGGGCGCAGCACCCGCCGCCACGGCCGAGCGGCGAAGAGGTGAACGTTGAAATCGGGGATACCGTCTTCGGGCTTCGGATAGTCCGAATAGAGCGCCTCGATCGCGGCGATGGGGCCGCGCCAGTCGCTGCCGATGCGGAAGCCCACCGGCCCGATGCGGAGCTGCGCGACGTGCCTCACGCCCGCGCCACCAGCCCGGCCGCGACCAGCTCGTCGAGCCGCACCGCGAGCGCCGCCGGATCGGCGTCGGCCAGATCGAACCGCTCGCCTAGCCGCGCGAGCAGGGCATCGACCGTCAGCGCTTCCTCGCCGAGCGCGTCGAGGATCTCGGGCACCGGCGCGTCGACGATATGGGTGATCCCCGACGCGCGGTGATAGACCAACGTCAGCGCGTCGAGCGGAACGATGCGGAGGCGGGCCGGATCTGGGGCGCGGTACGTCGGCACGCGGCGTCAGCCGCGCGGCATCTGCAACGAGGCGAAGCAGGTGAAGCCGCTGGTGCCCGACTGGAGGCGGCGGATGTAGTTGGTGTAGGCGCGGCTGCGCTCATAGTCGGTGCCGGGCAAGGTGCCGCCCGCGAGCGCGCGCTTGACGTCCGCTGCCTTGAACGGAACCCCCGATGCCGGGAACGCGCCCGGCGTGCCCGCGGGCACCAGGCTGCCGTCGGGCGCGATGTAGTTGCCCGCGCGGCCCGGATCCGGAACCGAGATCTCGCAGTGCATCACCGAGGCGCTGGTCTGCGCGAGCGCAGGGCGGATCGTGACGATCGCCGACGCGCTCGCGGCGCCGAGCATCAACGCGCGGCGGCGCGTGGCCTTCGGACCGGATGTTTCGTCGCCCATCGCCCCTTCTTCCTGCGCTCCGCCGCCTTTCGCAATCGTAAATCGGCGCGGCATCGGCTAGATCGCCCGCAATGCCTGTCCCCTACGGAGCCCGCGCGCTGCTGGCGCTCGCATTCGCGGCCCTCGCCGCGCTGGCGGGCTTCCTGATCAACGGCGACGTCGAAGCGAGCCTGGTCGTGCTCGTCTGCGGGATCGCGGCGGTGCTGATCGCCTCGGCGAACGGTGATGTCGCGCCCGCGCCGCCGCCCGCGTCGGCGGTACCCGAAACCAGCGATCCGCCCACCGCAGATGTCATCGAGGCGATCGCCGAGCCGGTACTGGTGATCGCGGGCAACCGCGTCGTCGCCGCCAACCGGGCCGCGCGCGAGCTGCTGGGGCATCACATCCTCGGCGAGGACGTGCGATTGGCGATCCGCCATCCCGCCGCAGCCGAGCGCTTGATGAGTCCCGCCGATCCCGCACCGCATGCGCCGATCCACCTCGTCGGGCTCGGCACGCGCGACCAGCGCTGGGAAATGCGCGTGCGCACGGTGGGGGACAAGCGAATCGTCCATCTGATCGATCGCACCGGCAGCTACACCAGCGAGCGAATCCGCGTCGATTTCGTCGCCAACGCCAGCCACGAGCTGCGCACGCCGCTCGCGTCGCTGATCGGCTATGTCGAGACGCTTCGCGAGGACGTGGTCGAGGATGCCGAGACTCGCCAGCGCTTCCTCAAGATCATGTTCGACGAGGCGCGCCGGATGCAGCGGCTGATCGAGGATTTGATCTCGCTGAGCCGGATCGAGGCGGAGAAATATCGCGCGCCCGATCAATCGGTCGATCTCGGCGCGCTGGTCGAGGAGGTCCGCTCCGAGCTTTCCGCCAGCGCCGAGCCCCGCGCCGACGACCTCAAGCTCGAGCTCGTCGAGGTGCCGCCGGTGCGCGGCGATCGCGCGCAGCTCAGCCAGCTGCTCCACAATGTCGTCGGCAACGCGATGAAATACGGCCGCGAGGGCACGCCTGTGACGATCATGCTCAAGCCGGGCAGCGACGCGATGGTGCGCCTCAGCGTTGCCGACGAAGGCGAAGGCATCCCCCCCGACCACATCCCGCGCCTCACCGAGCGCTTCTACCGCGTCGATTCGGGACGCAGCCGCGCGATGGGCGGCACCGGGCTGGGCCTCGCCATCGTCAAGCATGTCGTCGAGCGCCACCGCGGCCGGCTCGACATCGCCAGCAGCGTCGGCAAGGGCACAACGGTGACGATTCTGCTTCCGGTGCACCGATTGTCATAAAGACGTAACCGTGCTGCCGGAGAGCCGCCCTAAGGGGCCAATTCCGACTCGCCGCCCTTTTCATCGATTCGAACGGGAGGCCGCGATGCTCGGCAGGCTGGCGCTGATATCGGCATTCGCGCTCACTCTAGCATCGTGCGACGGCACGATCGGCGGCTCGCGCGATCAGATCCGGGTGGTCGGCTCGTCGACGGTGTTCCCCTTCACCAAGGCGGTGTCCGAGGCGTTCGCCGCGAAATATCCCGATCGCAAGGCGCCGGTGATCGAATCGACCGGATCGGGCGGCGGCTTCAAGAAATTCTGCGAGGGCGTGGGCCCCGAGTTCCCCGATATCACCGACGCGTCGCGCCGGATCACCAAGTCCGAATTCACTGCCTGCCAGAACGCGAGCGTGGGCGAGATCCTCGAGATCCCGATCGGGCTCGACGGCATCGCGATCGCCCAGTCGAACAGCGGCCCGAAGTTCCGGCTGACGCTCGAGGACCTCTATCTCGCGCTCGCCGCCAATCCGAAGGGCAAGCCCAACGCCAGCAAGACCTGGCACGACGTCGATCCGGATCTGCCGTCGATCCCGATCCAGGTCTATGGCCCGCCCTCGACGAGCGGGACGCGCGACTCGTTCATGGACCTGTTCCTCGAGCGCGGCTGCTTCGCGGCCTATCCCGATTCGCAGAAGCTCAAGGGCGCCGATCCCGCGAAGTTCGACGACGTCTGCCGCAAGATTCGCGACGACGGGCCCTATGTCGACAAGGGCGAGAACGACAATGTGATCGTCCAGGGCCTCACCACCAATCCGAACGCGGTGGGGATTTTCGGCTATTCCTATCTCGAGGCTAATCTTGATCGCATCCGCGGCATCCCGATCGAAGGGGTCATGCCGACGGCGGACACCATCACCGGCGGCAAATATCCGGGCGCGCGGCTGCTCTACATCTACGTCAAGAAGCGCCACCTGAAGGCGATTCCGGGCCTCGATGATTTCCTGAAGCTTTATGCGCAGATGTGGAACGCCGGCGGCCCGCTCAGCAAGCGCGGGCTGCTGCCGATGAGCGCCAAGACCCACGACAGCGCGGTCTATGTCATCACCGCCGAGGCCCCGCTTGACCCTAACGACCTATGACACCCCACCGCCGGACTCGGGGATCCGGATTGAATCGATGATCCATTCGCAGTGACGCCGTTCGCACTTCTGTTTCTGGTTGCCGGCCTGGGGCTGATCGGCTGGCTGGCCGCGCGTGCGCGCGCCGCCGGCTTCGAGCGCGGCAGCGCCAAGCGATTACATTCGCTGCCCAGCCAGCACGGCTGGTACGTCGCGATCTGGACGGTGTTGCCGGCTTTGCTCTTCGCAACGGTGTGGAACATCGCCACCCCGGGGCTGGTGACTCAGGCGGCGCTGCACGCCCCCGCCGCCGCGAAGCTGTCGCCGCTCGCATTCGAGCGCGACTCGGTGCTTGCCGAGGCGCGCCGCATCGCCGCATCGCCGGGGCGGGTGGCGTTCGATCCGGTCGCCGCCGAACTCGCACCGGCGATACGCATCGAGCAGCAGCGGTACGGCTGGATCGGCGGCGCGGCCACGATCCTGCTCGCCTTCGCGGGCGGCGCCTTCGCCTATACCCGGACTCGCGCCGGCTTCCGGGCACGCACGCGGGTCGAGCGGCTGGTGCTGCTGGTGCTGCTGCTCGCCTCGCTGATCGCGGTCCTGACGACGCTCGGCATCTTCCTGTCGCTGCTCTGGGAGTCGCTGCGGTTCTTCTCGGCGGTACCGGCGGGCGATTTCCTGTTCGGCAGCCACTGGAGTCCGCAGGTGATCGACCCCGCGCATCCGGGCAAGGCGCTGGGGGCGGTCCCGCTGTTCTGGGGGACCTTCTTCATCGGCGCGGTGATCGCGATGCTGGTCGCGATCCCGTTCGGGCTGATGAGCGCGATCTACCTCACCCAATATGCCGCACCGCGCTTCCGCGCCTGGATGAAGCCGATCCTCGAGATTCTCGCGGGGATCCCCACCGTGGTCTACGGCTATTTCGCCGCGCTGACCGTGGCGCCGGCGGTGCGCAACATCGCGGTGGCTCTCGGCGATCCCTATGCGTCGTCGGAGAGCGCCCTCGCCGCCGGGCTGGTGATGGGGGTGATGATCATTCCCTTCGTCTCCTCGATGGCCGACGATTCGATCGCCGCGGTGCCCTCGGCGATGCGCGACGGCAGCCTGGCGATGGGCGCGACGACTTCGGAGACGATCGGCCGGGTGCTGCTGCCGGCGGCGCTGCCCGGGGTGGTCGCGGGGGTGCTGCTCGCGGTCAGCCGGGCGATCGGCGAGACGATGATCGTGGTGATGGCGGCGAGCGGCGCCGCAACGATCAGCCTCAACCCGTTCGAGAGCGCGACCACCGTGACCAAGCAGATCGTCGACCTGCTGACCGGCGAGGCCGAGTTCGACAGCCCCAAGACCCTCGCCGCCTTCGCACTGGGGCTGACGCTGTTCGCCATCACCTTGTTGCTCAACATCGTCGCGCTGCGCGTCGTCAAACGGTATCGCGAGGCCTATGAATAGCCCCGCCTCTCCCGATCGCGCGCCGACCGAGTGGCGCGGCGAAGCGATGCGCCGACGCACCCGCAAGCGCTACAACGCCGAGCGCCGCTTCCGCCTGCTCGGGCTGGCGGCGGTGGTGTTGTCGGCGGCGTTCCTCGCCTTCCTGCTGAGCTCGATGGTGGCGAGCGGCGCGCGTGGCTTCGCGCGGACCCAGGTGGCGCTGCCGGTCGACTTTCCGGCGATGGCGCTCGGTGTCGACGCCGCCGACGTCCGGGGCGCCAACGCGGACCGCAAGCTCGCGGCGGCCGGGCTCGAGGACGGCGTTAGGCACGCCGCGGTGCAGGCGTTCGGGCCCGACGGCGAATCCTATCTCTCCGACGCGGCCTGGCTGAGCGTGCGCGACGCGATCAAGGCCGACCCCGAGCTGCTCGCCCGTCGCGCGACGATCCCGGTTCCGGCCTCGAGCGGAATCGACCTGGCGTCGCGCGGACGCGGCTCGCCCGAATATGCGGCCCCGGCCACGCGGCTGGCGTCGCGGGGCGCGCTCTCGACCGTCTTCGATCCCGGCTTCCTCGCCCGCGGCGACGCTTCCGATCCGGTCGACGCAGGCATCTGGGGTGCGCTCAAGGGCTCGCTGCTGACGATGCTGGTGACCTTCGTCATCGCGTTCCCCGTGGGCGTGCTGTCTGCGGTCTATCTCGAGGAATATGCGCCGCGGAACCGCTGGACCGACCTGATCGAGGTCTCGATCAACAATCTCGCGGCGGTGCCGTCGATCATCTTCGGGCTGCTCGGGCTCGCGGTGTTCCTCGGCAGCTGGAAGCTCGGCGGGCAGAGCTTCGGGCCGCTGCTGCCGCGCTCCGCGGCGCTGGTCGGCGGGCTCACCCTCGCGCTGATGATCATGCCGGTGATCGTGATCGCCAGCCGCAACGCGATCAAGGCGGTGCCGCCGTCGATCCGCGACGCCGCGTTCGGGGTGGGCGCGAGCCGAGTGCAGGTGGTGTTCCATCACGTCCTGCCGCTCGCGCTCCCCGGCATCCTCACCGGCACGATCATCGGCATGGCGCGCGCGCTGGGCGAGACCGCGCCGCTGCTGCTGATCGGGATGCGCGCGTTCATCTCGACCCCGCCGCAGGGCTTGACCGATCCGGCGACCGTCCTGCCGGTGCAGATCTTCCTGTGGTCCGACGACGTCAGTAGAGGCTTCGTCGAGAAGACCAGCGCGGCGATCATCGTGCTGCTCGTGTTCCTGCTCGCCATGAACGGGCTCGCCATCTATCTCCGCAACCGATTCGAGACCCGCTGGTGATGCCCGAGACCGCCCTGCACGCCGTCAACGATACGGACCCGGTCGCGCACAAGATGTCGGCGCGGGACGTCAACGTCTTCTACGGCGCGGCGCAGGCGCTGCGCGACGTCTCGATCGACATCGACATGGAAAATGTCACCGCCTTCATCGGCCCCTCGGGCTGCGGGAAATCGACCTTCCTGCGCTGCCTCAACCGGATGAACGACACCATCCCGATCGCGCGGGTAGAGGGCGAGATTACGCTCGACGGCGAGAGCGTCTATTCGCCCGCGATGGACGTGGTCCAGCTGCGCGCGCGGGTGGGCATGGTGTTCCAGAAGCCCAACCCGTTCCCCAAGTCGATCTTCGAGAACGTCGCCTACGGCCCGCGAATCCACGGGCTCGCCTCGTCCAAGCCCGACCTCGAGGCGATCGTGACTCGCTCGTTGAAGCGCGCGGGCCTGTGGGAAGAGGTCAAGGACCGGCTGACCGACAGCGGCACCGCGCTTTCGGGCGGGCAGCAGCAGCGGCTGTGCATCGCCCGCGCGATCGCGGTCGATCCCGAGGTGATCCTGATGGACGAGCCCTGCTCGGCGCTCGATCCGATCGCCACCGCCAAGATCGAGGAGCTGATCCACGAGCTGCGCGGCAATTATGCGATCGTGATCGTCACTCACAACATGCAGCAGGCCGCGCGCGTCAGCCAGCGCACCGCTTTCTTCCACCTGGGGCAACTGGTCGAATATGGCGTCACCGACGACATCTTCACCAACCCGCGCCGGGAACGCACCAAGGACTATATCACCGGAAGGTACGGATAATGGCCTCGAGCCACGAGCACACGGTCAAGGCGTTCGACCAGGACATCGGCCAGATCCGGGCGCTGATCTCGCAGATGGGCGGGCTTGCCGAGCAGGCGATCTACGACGCGATGAAGGCGCTCCAGCGGGGCGACATCGCGCTCGCCGGCGAGGTGCGGCGCAAGGACAAGGCGATCGACTCGATCGAGGCCGAGGTCGAGCGGCTCGCGGTGCGCGTGATCGCGCTGCGCGCGCCGATGGCCGACGATCTGCGCGAGGTGGTCGCCGCGCTCAAGATCGCCGCGGTGGTCGAGCGGATCGGCGATTATGCCAAGAACATCGCCAAGCGCGTCCCCATGATCCACGCCGAGGGGCAGGAGCGGATCGATGCGGTCTCGCTGCTGCCCGCGATGGCGCAGCTCGCCGCCGACATGGTTCACGACGTGCTTGACGCCTTCTCCGCCCGCGACGCCGGGGCCGCCGCCGAGGTCTGCGCGCGCGACAGCGCGCTCGACGATTTCTACGACAGCATCTTCCGCAGCCTGGTGACCTTCATGATCGAGAATCCGCAGACGATCAGCCAGGTCGCCCACCTGCTGTTCGTCGCCAAGAACATCGAACGGATCGGCGACCACGCCACCAACGTCGCCGAGATGGTCTATTTCGCCGCCATCGGCCGCTATCTTGCGGACCGCGAAACCAACGAGGGAACAGCCTGATGGCCCGCGCAAGGATGCTGCTGGTTGAGGACGATGCCGCGCTCGCCGAGCTGGTGACCTACCACTTCCGGCGCGAGGATTTCGACGTCACCCAGACCCCCGATGGCGAGGAAGCGTTGCTGCTCGCCAAGGAGCAGACGCCCGACATCGTGCTGCTCGACTGGATGGTCGAGGGGCTTTCGGGAATCGAGGTCTGCCGGCGCCTGCGCCGGATGCCCGAGACCCAGAACGTGCCGATCATCATGCTCACCGCGCGCGGCGAGGAGGAGGATCGCGTGCGCGGGCTCGAGACGGGCGCCGACGATTACGTCACCAAGCCCTTCTCCCCGCGTGAGCTGGTAGCGCGCGTCGGCGCGGTGCTGCGGCGGGTGCGTCCGGCGCTCGCTGGAGAGCAGCTCACCTATGCCGACATCGAGATGGATACGGTCGGCTACAAGGTCCGCCGCGGCGGCGAGGTGGTGCCGCTCGGCCCCACCGAGTTCCGGCTGCTCAAGCATTTCCTCGAGCATCCGGGCTGGGTGTTCTCCCGCGAACGGCTGCTCGACGCGGTGTGGGGGCACGATTCGGACATCGAATCGCGCACCGTCGACGTCCACATCCGGCGCCTCAGGAAGGCGATCAACGTCGGCGACAAGCCCGACATCATCCGCACCGTGCGCTCTGCCGGCTACGCGCTCGATTCGGGGGCCTAGGGATAGATTCACGTCCTCCCGCGTTGCCCCCGCGAGCGATCGTTACGCTCGCATCAACGCCAGGAGGCCCCCATGAAGCTGATTGCCTTGGCAGCAGCGCTTGCGTTCAGTGGAACCGCGTTCGCGCAGACCGCCCCGCAGCACACCGACTCGACCACCCTGCCGACCGACCCCAAGGGCGGCTATGCTCCCACCGCCCCGCTGTTCAGCGCCCCACCGCAGCCGGGGCAAACCGTGGTCTTCCAGCCCAACACGCAGACTCCGGACCAGGCCTTCCCCCCGCCCGCGCCGCTGCCGACCTATCCGATCTGCAAACGCGGCCAGACCGATCACTGCATGCAGCGCGGCGGACGCTGACATAGCCGCCAAAGCTGGCTAGGAGGCGCTCACCTGACTTAGGGGAGCGCCTCCATGACCATCACCTTCAAAGATCGCGTCGCCATCGTCACCGGCGCCGGCGGCGGGCTGGGGCGCGCCTATGCCCTCGAGCTGGCGAAGCGCGGAGCGAAGGTCGTCGTCAACGATCTGGGCGGCGCACGCGACGGCACCGGCCATTCGGACGCTGCGCTTGCGGTGGTCAAGGAGATCGAAGCCGCGGGCGGCGAGGCCTTCTCGAACGGCGGCAGCGTCACCGAATACGACCAGATGGTCGCGATGGTCGCGCAGGCCAAGGAACGCTGGGGCCGCATCGACATCCTGATCAACAACGCCGGCGTTCTGCGCGACAAGAGCTTCGCCAAGATGGAGCCCGACGACTTCGAGTTCGTGGTCAAGGTCCACCTGCTCGGATCGGCGAACTGCACCAAGGCGGTGTGGGATACGATGCGCGAGGCGAACTACGGCCGCATCCTGATGACCGCCTCGTCGACCGGGCTCTATGGCAATTTCGGCCAGGCGAACTACGGCGCGGCCAAGCTCGGTCTCGCCGGCCTCACCAAGACGCTCCACCTCGAAGGCGCCAAGCACAATATCCACGTCAACACGCTCGCGCCCGTCGCGGGGACGCGGATGACCGAGGACATTTTCCCCGAAGCCGCGTTCAAGCTGTTCGCGCCCGAGAATGTCGCGCCCGCCGCGCTGTTCCTCGTCTCGGAGGATGCGCCGACCAACGCGATCGTCGGCGCGGGCGCGGGGGTGTTCCAGTCGGCATTCGTCACGCTGACCCCGGGCGTGCGCCTCACCGGTGACGAGCTAACCCCCGAAGGCGTCGCCGCGCACTGGGCCCAGATCACCGACCGCACCGGCGAGATCGTCCCCAATTCGGGCGCCGAGCAGACCATGGTGATCATGAGCAAGCTGCAGGGCTGACCAATCCTCCCCCGCTTCGCGAGGGAGGGTTAGATTGAGCGTATTGCTTAGATAACACACCCGTGCTACATCCTCTCCAACAGAGGAGGATGCCACATGTATAGCGAAAGCGATCTCGCGAGCGCGGTCGAGGCGGGGGCGCTATCCCGCCAGCAGGCCGATGCGTTCCGCAACCACGTCGCCTCGGGCCGTTCGACGCCTGCGGTCGACGAGGAAAGTTTCCGGCTGCTCACCGGTTTCAACGATATTTTCGTCGCGATCGCCACCGCGCTGATCCTGGTCGCGGTCGGCTGGATCGGCGGCTATGTCGCAAAGTCGATCGTCGGGCTCGATCGTCACGCCGGTCCGGTCGAGTTCGGCATCATCGCCGCATCGGCCGCATTCTCGGTGGCGGCGGTGAGCTGGCTGCTCGCCGAATATTTCACCCGCCAGCGCCGCATGGCGCTTCCCAGCATCCTGCTCCTGCTCGGCTTTGCCGGCGGCATGTTCTGGGGCATTTTCGCGATTTTCGGCGCGAACGCGCCATGGCTGGCCGAGCAGGTCCACGCGACCACCGCCGATCAGAACAAGCAGCTGATGGGCGCGATCCTGTCGGTGGTCGGCCTGCTCACCGCTGCGGCGACCTGGCTCCACTGGCGCCGGTTCATGGTGCCGATCACGGTCGCGGTCGGCGCGGCCACTGCCGTCGCGGTCGCGATCGGCGTGATCCTGGCCACGGTGCCGGGCGCGGTCGACGCGATCAACTGGATGCTGCTCGCCTCGGGCCTGATCGTGTTCGCGGTGGCGATGCGCTGGGACATGTCCGACCTCGAGCGCCGCACGCGCCGCTCGGACGTCGCCTTCTGGCTTCACCTCGCCGCGGCGCCGCTCATCGCGCACCCGATCTTCCACATGCTCGGCGTGTTCGACGGCAACATCCAGGCGCCGATGGCGGCGCTGGTGATCGCGCTCTACGTCGCCTTCGCGATCGTCGCTTTGGCGGTCGACCGGCGCGCGCTGCTGGTCTCGAGCCTCGTCTACGTGCTGTACGCGATGTACTCGCTGTTCCAGTCGACCGGCGCGGTCGAGCTCAGCGCGGCGCTGACCGGGCTGGTGATCGGATCGGCGCTGCTGATGCTTTCCGCCTTCTGGCAGCCGATGCGGCGCGCAGTAGTCGGCCTGCTCGGCGGCCTAGGCGACAGCCTGCCGCCGACCCAGCAACCCGCGATCGCCTGAGGACGGGCTCGCAGCGACAGGGCTCCGGCAGCGCAGGCTGCCGGAGCCCTTCCTGTTTCAGCCGAAACGAAGCCCGGGCACGAGCATCGGCACGCGCCGGGCGTAGTCGGGATAGTCGGGCAGCTCCTCGCTCAGGAACCGCTCCTCGACCTTCGCCTTGAGCGCGAAGCCGATCGCGAACAGGACCGCACCGGTCAGCGCGAGCGGCGTTGCGCGGAGGAACGCGAGCCCGAACGCCGAGAGGATGATGCCGGTGTAGATCGGATGGCGGACCAGCCCGTACGGGCCACTGTCGACCACGCGGTGGCCCTCGTGAGTTTCGATGCTGCCCGACCAGAGCGCGCCGAGATGGATCCGCGCCCACCAGGCGAACGCGAAGCCGGCGACGACCGCGCCCACCAGCGCCCAGCCCGCCACCGGGCCGACCGTCCACAGCGGCGGCGAACCGCTCCAGCGCTCGAAGAGCAGCAGGAAGCCGATGAAGACGAGGTAGAGATGCCCGCGGTAGCTGCTTCCCGGCGCGCGCTTGGTCAGGCGCGAGCGCCACAGCACGGCGGCCATCCAGCTGACGGTCCACACCGCCCAGGCCAGGATCGCGATATGCGCGAAATATGCGTTCATTCCCCGACCAGCTTCATCAGCCGTCGCTCGATCGGCGCGAGCACCGGGCCAAGTTCGTGCCCGCGCTTGAGCACCACCCCGGATTCGTTGACCAGCGCCCACATCCCCTGGCGGCCCCGCAGCGCGGGGCGCTTCTCGATGCGGTATTCGGGGCGCTCGGCAGCACGGCGGAACGCGGCGAAGATCGCGGCGTCGCTGTCGAGCTGGATCGCATAGTCGCGCCAGTGCCCCGCCGCGACCATCCGGCCGTAGAGATCGAGGATTCGCGTCAATTCGGCGCGGTCGTAGCCGACCTGCGTGGGCCGGCCGAGCGGAAGCGGGGTGACGCTACCCATTCAGGCGCACCCTTGTGGTCGCATTGCCGCACGCGAAAAACCGGTACCCACTTTTTCGGGCAATGCTCGGGCGCTCAGGCAGTATCGCGATGCTCCTCGCGCTCGGCCATCATCGCATCGAGCTGCTTGCGCAGCGTCTCGAGCTCGCAGCGCAGGATCTCGAGCTTCTGGGTCGAGGGATCGAACATCTGGCTGCACGGCGTGCCGTAGGGGATGAAGCCGGGCTGAGTCATGCCCGCTTCGATCAGCACCGGACGCGCCGGGATGCCGACCATCACCGCGCCGCCGGGCACGTCCTTGGTCACCACCGCATTGGCGCCGATCCGCGCGCGCGCGCCGACCGTGACGGGGCCCAGCACCTGTGCGCCCGCGCCGATGATCGCGCCGTCGAGCACGGTCGGGTGGCGCTTGCCGGCCACGCCGTTGTCCGGGCTGGTGCCGCCCAGCGTCACGCACTGGTAGATCGTCACGTCGTCGCCGATCTCGGCGGTCTCGCCGATCACGGTGAAGCCGTGGTCGATGAAGAAATTGCGGCCGATCTTCGCGCCCGGATGGATGTCGATCGCGGTCAGCCAGCGCGCCCAGTGGTTGACCGCGCGGGCGAGGAAGAACCAGCCGCCCCGATAGAGCGCATGCGCGATCCGGTGATAGGCAAGCGCCCACACCCCCGGATAGAGCAGGATCTCCGCGCGCGATCGCGGCGCGGGGTCGCGCGCGCGGATCGATTCGAGATAGGCGCCAAGGCGCTGGAACATGGCCGGTCCCCTTTATCGGGAGACCATTTAGTCACTGCCCGGACGGATTTCCAGAAGGCCGTATGGCGCGGCCGTCCCGCATCAGATCGAGCGCGAGCGCCTCGGCGACCTTGATGCCGTCGACCGCCGCCGAAAGGATACCGCCGGCATAGCCCGCGCCCTCGCCGGCGGGGTAGAGCCCGGTGGTGTTGAGGCTCTGGAAGTCCGCGCCGCGCGTGATCCGGAGCGGCGAGGACGTGCGCGTCTCGACTCCAGTCATTACCGCGTCGGGGTGATCGTAGCCCGGGATCTCGCGCCCGAACGCAGGCAGTGCCTCGCGCATCGCCTCGACCACGAAATCGGGGAGGCATTCGGCGAGGTCGGTCATCGTCACGCCCGGGCGGTACGACGGGATCACGCTGCCCAGCGCGGTCGATGGCCGCCCCGCGAGGAAATCGCCGAGCCGTTGCGCGGGCGCCCTGTAGTTCGATCCGCCGGCGATGAACGCCCGCGATTCCCAATGCCGCTGCAGCGCGATCCCGGCCAGCGGATCGCCAGGATAGTCGCGCGCGGGATCGATGCCGACGACGATCCCCGAATTGGCGTTGCGTTCGTTGCGCGAATATTGGCTCATACCGTTGGTCGCGACGCGGCCCGCTTCCGATGTCGCCGCCACCACCGTGCCGCCGGGGCACATGCAGAAGCTGTAGACCGCTCGGCCGTTCCTCGCCTGGTGCGACACGCTGTACGCCGCCGCGCCGAGGATCGGGTTGCCCGCCGAGTGCCCGAACCGGGCAGCGTCTATCCATGATTGCGGATGCTCGATTCGCACGCCGATCGCGAAGGGCTTGGCCTCGATATGGACGCCGCGCTGGTGGAGCATCGCGAAGGTGTCACGCGCGCTGTGACCGAGCGCGAGCACGACGTGATCGGCTTCGACATACTCGCCTGTGTGGAGGTGCAATCCACGCACCCGGCGCTTGCCCGAGGCATCGACCGCGATGTCCAGATCGTCGACGCGGCGCCCGAAACGATATTCGCCGCCCAATTCCTCGATCGTCGCACGCATGCTCTCGACCATCGTGACGAGGCGGAAGGTGCCGATGTGCGGATGCGCTTCGGTGAGGATTTCCGCGGGCGCCCCAGCCTTGACGAATTCGGTCAGCACCTTGCGGTCGAGATGGCGCGGGTCCTTGATGCGGCTGTAGAGCTTGCCGTCGGAGAAGGTCCCTGCGCCGCCCTCGCCGAACTGGACGTTCGATTCGGGGTTGAGCACGCTGCGGCGCCATAGTCCCCAAGTGTCCTTGGTCCGCTCGCGCACCATCTTGCCGCGATCGAGGATGATCGGGCGGAAGCCCATTTGGGCGAGGATCAGCCCGGCGAACAATCCGCATGGCCCAGCCCCCACCACCACCGGGCGCGGCCCGGAGCGCTCCGGCGGCGCCTTGGCGACGAAACGGTAGCGCGTGTCGGGCGTCCGCTGGACGTTGCGGTCGCGCTTGAACTTGCCGAGCACCGCCACCTCATCGCGAAGCGTCACGTCGATCGTGTAGACGAGCTGGATGTCGTCCTTGTCGCGCGCATCGTTGCCGCGCCGGACGATCGCGTAGCGCACCAGCTCCTTGGGAGTGACACGCAACCGCCGCCGAATCGCCGCGGCAAGCTCTTCCTCGGCGTGATGGAGCGGCAGTTTGAGTTCGCTGAGCCGGAGCATGAAGGTGGCGTGTAGCGGGGGCCGCCGCGAACCGCGACCCTGCTCGCTTCCCAACAAGACGGAGGGGGTGGCGCGGGGTCCTAATGGGGGGCAGGTACCCCGCGCCGGGGAGGCATTCGTCAGGCAGTGGACCGCAGGACGCCGTCGCCCTGGTTCCCTTTGCACGGACAGAGCTCATCGCTCCGCGGAGCGTCCAACACCCCCAATGTTTCCTGCGAATGTCGATCGGCCAACGGCGCGACAAATCGATTTTGTAGTTCACGTTCAGCGAAGTTAATCGCTTTCTTCCCCGGCGCCCGGCTCCTAGGGCTGAGCCCCGATACCCTTTCGAGACTAAGGAGAAAAACGATGGACGCACCTACGAGCGGCCCGCTGAGCGATCCGTCGAAGGAACCCGCCGCGCTCCGCACCCTGCTGGGCCGGACGAACCGCGATTGGTGGCCCAATCAGATTTCGCTCGAGATCCTCCATCAGCACGGCCGATCGGGCGATCCGATGGGCGACGGCTTCGATTATGCCAAGGAATTCGAGTCGATCGACTATCCGGCGCTCAAGCGAGACCTGACCACGCTGATGACCGACAGCCAGCCTTGGTGGCCGGCCGATTACGGCCACTATGGGCCGTTCTTCATCCGCATGGCCTGGCACTCGGCCGGCACCTATCGCACCGGCGACGGCCGCGGCGGTGCCTCTTCGGGCACGCAGCGCTTCGCCCCGCTCAATAGCTGGCCGGACAACGCCAATCTCGACAAGGCGCGGCGGCTGCTGTGGCCGATCAAGCAGAAATACGGCCGCAAGCTCAGCTGGGCCGACCTGATGATCCTCGCCGGCAACGTCGCGATCGAATCGATGGGCGGGCCGACCTTCGGCTTCGGTGGCGGCCGGGCCGACGTGTGGGAGCCCGAGAAGGACATCTATTGGGGCACCGAGGAGGAATGGCTCGGCGCGACCCGGATCGAGGACGAATCGGGCCGCGCGCTCGAGAATCCGCTCGCCGCGATCCAGATGGGCCTGATCTACGTCAACCCGCAGGGCCCAGGCGGCAACCCCGACCCGATCCAGTCGGCGCGCGACATCCGCGAGACCTTCGCGCGCATGGCGATGAACGACGAGGAGACGCTGGCGCTCACCGCGGGCGGGCACACCTTCGGCAAGTGCCACGGCGCGGGCGACGCGGCCAAGGTCGGTGCCGAGCCCGAGGGCGCGGATATCGCCCAGCAGGGGCTGGGCTGGACCAGCACGCACGGCAGCGGGCTGGCGGACGACACGATCACCAGCGGCCTCGAGGGCGCCTGGACGCCGACGCCGATCAAATGGTCGATGAACTATCTGCGGATGCTGCTCGACTACGATTATGAGCTGGTGAAGAGTCCCGCCGGCGCGCTCCAGTGGCAGCCCAGGGACCAGAAGCCCGAGGACATGGCTCCCGGCGCGCACAGCCCGAACCGGCGGCTGCCGACGATGATGACCACCGCCGACATGGCGTTCAAGATGGACCCCGAATACCGCAAGATCGCCGAGCGCTTCCGCGCCAACCCGGACCAGTTCGCCGACGCCTTCGCGCGGGCCTGGTTCAAGCTGACGCATCGCGACATGGGACCCAAGGTCCGCTATCTCGGACCCGAGGTGCCCGCCGAAGACCTGATCTGGCAGGACCCGATTCCCGCCGGGCCGAAGCTCGGCGACGCCGATGTCGCGAGCCTCAAGGGCAAGATCGCCGCCTCGGGCCTCAGTGTCAGCCAGCTGGTCAAGGCCGCCTGGGCGTCGGCTTCCACCTACCGCGATTCGGACAAGCGCGGCGGCGCCAACGGCGCGCGGATCCGCCTCGCGCCGCAGAAGGACTGGGACGTCAACGAGCCCGGCGAGCTCGCAAAGGTGCTCAAAGTCTATGAGGGCATCCAGGGCGACTTCGGCGGCCGGGTCAGCATCGCCGACCTGATCGTGCTCGGCGGCAACGTCGGCATCGAGAAGGCGGCGAGGGATGCCGGGCACGGCGTGACCGTGCCCTTCACCTCGGGCCGCGGCGACGCGGCCGAGACGCAGACCGACGCGCACAGCTTCGAGCCGCTCGAGCCGAAGGCCGACGGCTTTCGCAACTACCTCTCGGTCCGCTTCAGCGTGCCGACCGAGGAGCTGCTGGTCGACCGTGCCCAGCTGCTCGGCCTGAGCGCACCGGAGATGGCGGTGCTCGTCGGCGGGCTGCGCGTGCTCGGCGCCAACTACAAGGGCGAGAAGCACGGCGTGCTCACCAATCGGCCGGGTCAGCTCACCAACGACTTCTTCGTCAACCTGCTCGACATGGGCACGGCGTGGAAGGAAGTCGATCCGGCGGGCGACGAGGTCTTTACGGGCACCTGCCGCCGGACCGACCAGCAGAAATGGACCGCGACGCGGACCGATCTGGTGTTCGGATCGAACTCGCAGTTGCGCGCGCTCTCCGAAGTCTACGCGGCCGCCGATGCCGGCAAGAAGTTCGTCGACGACTTCGTGGCGGCCTGGACCAAGGTGATGAACGCCGACCGGTTCGACGTCGCGCGCTAACCTCAACGCCACGAAGCAAAGAAAGGCCCGGCCGAAACGCCGGGTCTTTTGCGTTGCGCGCCGAAATCGATTGATGTCTGGATAATGATCGATTTCGACAATAAGAGTCGACGATGACCACCTATCTGCCGACGCTCAAGCAACTTCAGTATCTGGTGGCATTGCGCGACGCGGGTCATTTCGGTCAGGCGGCCGCGGCGTGCTTCGTCACCCAGTCGACGCTGTCCGCCGGGATTCGCGAGCTCGAGACGCTGATCGGCGTGGTGCTGGTGGAACGCACGCGGCGCGTGGTCCGCTTCACCCCGCTCGGCGAGCGAATCGTGGAAAAGGCGCGGCGAGTCCTGCGCGAGGCCGACGAGCTCGGCGACCTGGCGCGCGCGGCGGGGCGGCCGCTGTCGGGCGACATGCGGATGAGCGTGATCCCGACGATCGCGCCGTTCATGCTCCCGCGGGTGCTGCCGCGGCTGCGCGCCGACTATCCCGACCTCAAGCTCTATCTGCGCGAGGAGACCAGCGGCCAGGCCTGCGAAGGACTTAACCACGGCCGCACCGATTGCGTGCTGCTCGCCCTCCCCTATGCCTGCGGCGACGTGGAGATCGCGAGCCTGTTCGACGACCGGCTGTTCGTCGCTTTCCCCGAAGGCGAGATGGACCCCACCCCTACGATCCGTCCCGCCGACATCGACGAGACTCGCCTGCTGATGCTCGAGGACGGGCATTGCCTGAAGGACCACGCCCTCGCCGCGTGCAACCGCCCCGAGCTGCGCGCCGAGGCGATGATGCTCGGCACCTCGCTCCACACGATGGTGCAGATGGTGGACAATGGCCTGGGCGTGACGATGCTGCCCGAGATGGCGGTGGACGCGGGCATCCTCGAGCACACCCGAGTCACCGCCCGCCCGCTCGACGCCGCGAACGCCGCGCGCCGCATCGCGCTGGTCTGGCGCAAGGCGAGCCCGCGCGAGAAGGACTTCCGGCTGCTAGCGGGGGTGCTGGCCGAGGCGCGTTAGGCGGTCAGAACAGCCGCGACCAATCGACCGTGATCAGAAGGAGCACGAGCGAAGCGAGCAGGGCGATGCCATAGATCCAGACGGTCGTCCCGAAGAGTTCCGGCTCGCGCTCGCGGTTGATGATCCCGTGACTGCGGTACCACGTCGAGCCGGAGAGGATCGCGCCGAAGAAGAGCGCGCCCGTCGTCGCCGTCATGAGCCAGGCGAAGAGCGGATCAATCAAGGATTCGAACCCCAGCGCCGGGCCGCGGCGGCATCGCCCGCTCGCGCTTCGACCCACTCCGCCGCTTCCCCGCGCGTCTCGCGCTTCCAGAAGGGCGCGTCGGTCTTGAGCCGGTCGATCAGATAGGCGCAGGCCGCGAGTGCGGCGGCGCGGTGGGCGGCGGCGGCGGCGGTGAAGACGATCCGATCGCCCGGCGCCATCGCGCCGATGCGGTGGACGATCGTCACCGCGAGCAGGCCCCACCGCTTCGCCGCTTCCTCGGCGACCGCCATCAGCGCGGCTTCGGTCATGCCGGGATAATGTTCGAGCTCGAGCCCCGTCACCCCGCCGTCGCCGCGCACCAGCCCGGTGAAGCTCGCGACCGCGCCCGCGCCGCCGCGCTCGATCGCGGCCAGTTCGGCGGCGACGTCGATCGGCGCGGGCTGGACGGCGACGCGGATCATCCGCCCGTCACCGGCGGGAACAGCGCCACTTCGCGCGCTTCCCCGAGCGGTGCATCGAGGGATACGAACCTCTGGTCGATCGCGGCACGAAGCCGCGCCGGCTCGGCGAGCGCAACGGCATGGCCGGGGCTCCGCGTCGCGAGCCAGGCGATCAGATCGGCGACGCTGCGGACGCCCTCGGGCGGCTCTACGTGCTCCTCCCCCGTGCCGACGCCCTCGCGCACCCAGGCGAAGTAGAGCAACCGCATCAGCTGTCCATGTGACGCAGGCCGACGCGCAGATAGTCCCAGCCGGTGATCACCGTCAGCGCCGCCGCGAGCCACAGCGCGGCCATCGCCGCGCGCTCGAGCCACCACCAGTCGGGCAGGGCCTGCGCCAGGATCAGCCCGCCCAACGCGATGAGCTGGAGCGTCGTCTTCCATTTCGCGAGCCGCGACACCGGAATCGAGACTTGGATCCCGCCGAGGAACTCGCGCAAACCCGAAACCGTGATCTCGCGGACGAGGATGATCAGCGCCGCGATCAGGTGGACCTCGGCGATCACGCCCTTGCCCGCCAGGATCAGGATCACCGCGGCGACCATGATCTTGTCGGCGATCGGATCGAGGAACACGCCGAGCTTGGAGACGGTGCCCTGCGCGCGCGCCAGATAGCCGTCGAAATAGTCGGTGATTCCCATCAGGCAGTAGATCGCGAAGGCGATGCCATAGCCGGCGCGCCATTCGGGCCACCACAGGAAGCCCGCGAGCAGCGGCACGGCGAGGATGCGCGAGAGGGTGAGGATGTTGGGAAGGGTCAGCATCCGCCGCGGCTTAGCACCAACCCCGCCCGGCTCCAAAAACCGCCCCCGCCAGCGCATGACTAAGCCATTGAAGGGGGGCCGCTCGCTCGGCTATGGCTGCGCTTCTTTTGCCACGCTCAAGGGGCCCCGATTCCCACATGATAGCTTCGGTCGGCTTGCTCAAGGAGCGCCGCTTCCTGCCCTTGTTCGTCACGCAGTTCCTCGGCGCGTTCAACGACAATCTGTTCAAGAACGCGATGATCTTCTTCGCGACCTATCACATCTTCAACAACGTCGAGGACGAGACGCGGTTCAGCGCGCTCGCCACCGGGCTGTTCATCCTGCCCTTCTTCCTCTTCTCCGCGCTCGCCGGCCAGCTCGCCGACAGCTACGACAAGGCGAAGATCATGCGGATCATCAAGGGTGCCGAGATCCTGATCATGCTGGTCGGCGCGGTGGGGATCTTCGTGCAGAGCATCCACCTGATGCTGGTCGCGCTGGTCGGGATGGGCATCCACTCCACCTTCTTCGGCCCGATCAAATATGCCGTGCTGCCGCAGCATCTGGAGGAAGACGAGGTGCTGGGCGGCACCGGCCTGGTCGAGGCGGGGACCTATATCGCGATCCTCGGCGGCACGATCGCGGGCGGGCTGATCAGCCCGCTGGCGTCGGCCTTCGCGGTGGTGCTGGTCGCCGCGATCGGCTGGTTCGCCTCGCGCGAGATCCCGCCCGCGCCGCCGGCCACCAAGCTCAAGCTCGACTTCAACGTCTTCCGCTCCTCCTATCACCTCATTTCGGCGACGCTGCACATTCGGCGGCTCTATCTCGCGATCACCGCGATCAGCGTGTTCTGGACGATCGCGGCGATCCTGGGGGTGCTGTTCCCCCGCTCGTCAAGAACGTGTTCCATGCCCAGAAGGACGTGGCGAGCGTGTTCCTCGCGGTCTTCTCGGTCGGGATCGCGATCGGATCGGTGATCATCAACCGGATGCTCAAGGGCCATGTCTCGGCGCGCTATTCACCGGTCTCGGTGATTGTCATGTCGGGCTTCGTCGTCGATTTCTGGATCGCCGCATCGAGCTGGGGCGACATGCACGGGCCGCTGCTCAAAACCGTCGCCTTCGTCGCGATGCCGGCGGGGTGGCGGGTGCTGTTCGACCTCGCGATGATCGCGATCACCGGCGGCATGTTCGTGGTGCCGCTCTACGCGTTCCTCACCACCACCGTCGAAAAGTCGCAGACCTCGCGCACGGTGGCAGCGAACAACATCGTCAACTCGTTCTTCATGGTGGTCGGTTCGGTGGCGATCTTCGGCGTGACCCGACTGGGGGTCACCGTCACCAACGCTCTATGGTCGGTGTTCGGCCTGTGCATCCTCTCGGCGATCTGCGCCTGGCGGCTCCACATGGCGGGCGACGTGCCCCGCCCGATCGTCTCGATCGAGTAGAATGCCCTACAGAAAGAACGTGTAGAAGCAGATGAAGAAGGCGGTGAAGCTGAGCGCGAACAGCTTCAGGTCGCCGTCATCGCGGCGCTTGCGCTCGAGCACGCGCGCCCGGGCGACCGATTGACGAAACGGATGAGGGCGGGTGGGACCCGCAAGGGCGAGCTGGTTGTGCATGGCCACACGTTAACGTCTTGTTTACGTTTTCCGCCAGCACGAGTGTTGGTTAAGGAATGTCCTCCGCCGGGACGGACGGAAACCACACAAAAGCATTGCCTTGGCGGCTTTAACGCGCGGGTGCTGGCCCTGTCGACGCGCGCACGATCAGCGAATGGCCGAGCGTCACCTGGCTTGGTCCGCCGCCGCCGCCCAGCATCAGATCCGCCGCGGCATAGGCCAGCTCGCGGACCGGTTGCCGCACCGTGGTGAGCGGCGGCCACACCGCCGAGGCGAGGTCCGAATCGTCGAACCCCGCGATCGAAAGCTCGCGTGGCATCGCGATGCTGAGCTCGTGCGCGGCGGCGATCGCGCCGGCGGCCATGTCGTCGTTGCCCGCGAAGATCGCGGTCGGCCGCTGCGCGCGCGCGAGCAGGGTCCGCGCGGCCTCGCGCCCCGAGCCGAAGCTGTAGTCCCCGGTCACGACCAGATCGAGATCGAAGGCGATGCGATGCGCTTCGAGGCCCGCACGATAGCCAGCGAGGCGCTCGCCCGACGAGACGTGGCTGGGGGGGCCCTGGATGAACGCGATCGCGCGGTGGCCGAGGCCGATTAGATGCTCGGTGAGCTCGCGCGCGGCCGCGACGTCGTCCATCGAGACGTGCAGGCCGCGGTCGCGGCGGACGCCCGGCGCGATCCGCACGTGCGCGATGCCGCGGCGATCCAGCTCGTCGAGCAGCCCCACCGCTTCGGTGACCGGCGGCGAGATGATGATCCCGTCGAGGTGCGCCTCGTCGATCAGCCCCATCACTTCGGAGACGAAATCGCGTGACTGGCTGTCGCACGGCTGGTGGAGCAGCCGGTAGCCGAGCTCGACGCAGCGCTGCTGCGCGCCGGCCTGGGCATGATAGACGTAATAGGGGCTCGGGTTGTCGTAGAGCATCGCGACCTGGAACGACCGTCGCCCGGCAAGCGTACGCGCGGCGTGGCTCGGCCGGAAGTTGAGCGTGGCCACGGCTTCCTCGACTCGGCGCCGCGTTGCTTCGCTGACGTGCTTCTCGTTGTTGAGGACGCGCGAGACGGTCTTGAACGAGACCCCGGCGATCTTCGAGACTTCCTTGATCGTCGGACGGCTGGACATCGTATCCCCCGGGCGGGCCCCTCGCCCTGCCCCCGTGCACCATATGGACCGGGGCGACGGCAGCGGCAAGATCGATGTCCGGCGCGTTCCTCGGGGCGTTTCCGAGGCGGGCCCGAATGCGCTAGGAGGGGACGATGGAACCAGCCCCACCCAATCCCCGGCGCATCGCGGTCAGCTGGATCGCGTTTGCCGCGCTGCTGCTGCTCGGGCTTTGGATCCTGCACCCGTTCATTCCGGCGCTGCTCTGGGCCGCGGTGATCGCGATCGCCGCCGATCCGCTGGTGGAGCGCGCCGAGGCCCGGCTCGGGAAGCAGCGTCGCAACCTCATCGCATTTCTCTTCACGCTCGCCTTCGCGCTGCTGATCCTCGCGCCCGTCGCGTTCGGCATCGCCCAGGCGGCACGCGAGGCGCGCGACGTGGCGCACTGGATCACCGAGGCGCGGCTGCATGGCCTTCCCGCGCCCGCCTGGCTGAGCACGCTGCCGATGGGGAGCGCCGAGGCGATGCGCTGGTGGCAGGAGAATCTCGGCGACTCCCGACGCCGCCGATGCGCATATCCGCGCGTTCCAGGGCGGCGAATGGGTGACTCGGACGCAAGTGATCGGGGTCGGCGTGCTTCATCGCTCGGTGATCTTCGCCTTCACGCTGATCGCCTTGTTCTTCCTGATCCGCGACCGCGACTCGATCGTGACGCAAGGCCGCATCGCCGGCGACCGGCTGCTCGGTCCGGCGGGCGAGCGGATCGCGCGGCAGGCGATCCTGTCGGTCCGCGGCACGATCGACGGGCTGGTGCTCGTCGGGATCGGCGAAGGCGCGGTGATGGCGGTGGTCTATGTCGCGCTGGGCGTGCCGCACCCGCTGCTGCTCGGCGCGGCGACCGCGATCGCGGCGATGATCCCGTTCGGCGCGGCGGTGATGTTCGTGATCGCCGCGCTGCTGCTGCTCGCCGGCGGCGCGACCGGATCGGCGATCGCAGTGGTGACGATCGGCCTCGCCGTGGTCGGCGTGGCGGACCATTTCATCCGCCCCGCGCTGATCGGCAACGCGACTCGCCTGCCCTTCCTATGGGTGCTGCTCGGCATCCTCGGCGGGGTCGAGGCGCTCGGCCTGCTCGGCCTGTTCGTCGGCCCCGCGACGATGGCGATCCTGATGATGCTGTGGCGCGAGTTCGTCGAAGGCGGGGAGCCGAGGGCGGTGGCTTAGCGGCCCCTCACTCCGGCACCACCGCGCCCTCCCGCACCAGCAGCGCCTCCGGAAAGCGCAGCGTGAAGCGGGCACCGGCGGGCATGCTGCGGTTGGCCGCCTCGACGGTCAGTCCCATCGCCTCGGCGAATCCCTTGACGATCGCGAGGCCCAAGCCGGTGCCCGATTTGGACCGGTCCGATCCCTCCAGCCGCCGGAAGGTCTCGAACACTTCGCGCTCGCGTCCCGCCGGCAGGCCCGGCCCTTCGTCGAGGATCGACAGCGTCAGCTCGCCGGACAAGCGCTCGGCGGCGACGGTGACTGGCGTGCCGGGGTCGGCATAGCGTCCCGCATTGTCGAGCAGGTTGATCAGGCAATGGTGGAAGAGCTGCGGATCGACTCGCACCAGCGGCAGGCTCGGCGAGACGTCGAGGTTGATGGCATGACCTTCCAGCGTGGCGCGGGTGTCGTGCACCGCGCTGGCAACGGCATCGGTCAGGTCGACCGGCTCGATCCCGAGCTTGATCGCTCCCGCCTCGACTCGCGCCATGTCGAGCAGATTGGCGACGAAGCGGTTGAGCCGCTGCGATTCAACCTCGATCGTCTCGATCAGCCCTGGCGCGGGCCCGCGTTTCAATTCGCGCACCGCCGCCTGGATCGAGGTCAGCGGCGTGCGCAGGTCGTGGCTCACCGACGAGAGCAATGCCGCGCGCAGCCGGTCGCGCTCGCGAAGCTCGGCGACGCCGCGCATCTCCTCGCCCAGCCGCATCCGTTCCAGGGCAAGCGTCGCCTGGTCGAGCAAGCTCATCAGCAGCGGGATCTGGTCCGATCGCACCGTGTCGCGCGCATCCTCGCGCGCCAGCCCGATCACGGCGATCGTGCGTTCCGCGGTCTTGAGCGGGTAGAACAGCCAGTCCGAGGCGGTGAGCGTGTCCGATCCGCGCCCGGCCGGGACGCCCTTGTCGAGCGCCCATCCCGCCGCGGCGCGCTCCATCGTCTCGAGCCGGTCCTCGGGCGGGAAGGCCGCGCGCAACTCGGGGCCATCGGGCGAGGCGACCAGCATCGTCGTGCGTACGTCGAGCAGCCGCGCGATCTCGGCGCAGACCGCCTGCATCAGCTCCTCCTCGCCCGCGGCGTCGCCGAGCTGGCGCAGGAAACCCGCGAGTGCGGCGTTCTGCCGCGCGCTCCCTGCCGCCAGGTCCGCCTGCGCACGCACCCGCGCCGAGAGATGGCTCGTCACCACCGCGACCCCGAGCAAGACGATGATGGTGATGACGTTCTCGGGATTCTGGACCGTCAGCGTGCCCGTCGGCGGCAGGAAGAAGAAATTGTACGCGATCGACGAAAGCACCCCCGCGAACAGCGCCGGCCAGCGCCCGAACAGGCTCGCCGCCACCATCACCGGCAGCAGGTAGAGCAAGGCGACGTTGCCGAGGTTGAGGATGTGGAACAGCGTCGATCCAACGGCGGTGACGGCCGCGACCATCAGTGCAGTCCAAGCGTAGCTCGACGGCGCCCCGAACGCGCGCTTCGGCTTGTGCGCGGGCGGCGGCGGCCCAGCGGCGGTGGGCAGCACGTGGACCGCGACGCCAGGCGTCTCGCGCACCAGCCGGTCGACCACCGATCCGTGCCGCAGCTCGAACCAGCGCGAGCGCATCGACTTGCCGACGATCAGCTGAGTCGCGCGGCTTTCCGTGAGATAGGATTTGATGCCCTCCAGCGCCGAATCGGCGGGGACCGACACCACCGCCGCGCCGAGCTGGCTCGCCAGGTTGAGCGCGGCGGCGAGGCGACGGCGCTCGTCCTCGCCGAAATGCTGCTCGCGCGGAGTCTCGACGTGGAGCGCGGTCCAGGGCGCGCGCAGGGCGTCGGCGGTACGCTTGGCGGCGCGCACCAGCTCCTCGGCGCTCGGTAGCTCGTTGACCGCGACCACCAGCCGCTCGCCCACCGCCCAGTTTCCCGCGAGCGCATGGCTCTTGAGATAGTCGAGCATCTGCGCGTCGACGGCCTGCGCGGCGCGCCTGAGCGCCAGCTCGCGCAACGCCGACAGGTTCGACTTCGAGAAGAAATGCGCGAGCGCACGAGTCGCTTCCTCGGGCACGTAGACCTTGCCCGCGCGCAGCCGCTCGATCAGCTCGTCGGGCGGCAGGTCGACCACCTCGATCTCGGCGAGCTCGAGGATCCGGTCGGGCACCGTCTCGCGCACGCGGACGTGGGTGAACGACGCGACCACGTCGTTGAGGCTCTCGACGTGCTGGATATTGACCGTCGAGAAGACGTCGATCCCCGCAGCGAGCAGCTCTTCGACGTCCTGGTAGCGCTTGGGATGGCGGCTGCCCGGCGCGTTGGTATGCGCCAGCTCGTCGACCAGCACGAGCTGCGGATGACGCGCGAGGATCGCGTCGAGGTCCATCTCGCGCAGCACATGGTTCTGGTGCGGGATCTCGCGGCGCGGCACGATCTCGAGATCGCGGGTCAGCGCGTCGGTCTCCGCGCGCCCGTGGGTCTCGACCACGCCGATCGCCACGTCGACGCCGGCGCGCACCCGCTCGGCGCCCTCGCGCAACATCTCGAAGGTCTTGCCGACCCCCGGCGCGGCGCCGAGGAACACCTTGAGGCGGCCACGGCCTTCCTGCGCGGCGGCGCGCAGGATGGCTTCGGGATCGGGTCGATCGGGCGCGTTCACGCCCCCGCTTTTGCGCTTTCCGCGCCGCGCTGTCGATTGACGAGCGGAAGAAGAACTGGCTGCCGGGTTTCGAGCGGACCGCCCGTGGCTAGGACCGTCGAAAAAGAGAAAGCGTGGCGAGCGCGTCGGCATTCTTGTCAGCCGCGCGATGATATATTATCGGGAGCCCCTCGCCCCGACCGAAATCCCCCATCAGCGCGGACACGGCCACAAGACGTCTGGATCGAATGAAGGTCGCATCGCGCCGCGTTCCGCTTGTTACGGTTTTGGCCGCGCTGGTTCTCACTGGCTGCGTCGTCGGGCCCGACTTCAAGCGCCCCGCCGCGCCCGGCGCCACCGGCTATGCCGACCATCCCCTCAGCGCCGCCGCGGACACGCCCGGCGTCGCGGGCGGGGCAGCCCAGCGCTTCGTCGACGGTGGTGATATCCCGGCGGACTGGTGGACGCTGTTCCACTCGCGGCCGCTCAACGCGCTGATCGAGCAAGCGCTCGCGAACAATGCCGATCTCAAAGCCGCGCAGGCGGCGCTGGCGGTGGCGCGGGAAAACACGCTCGCCCAGCGCGGCAACGCGCTTCCACATGTCTCGGCGGGTGCCTCGGTATCGCGCGAGCAGGATCCCTCGGGCGCGCTGGCGCCGGTGCCGAGCGACAACAGCTTCCTCTACAACCTTTTCACGCCGCAGCTCAGCATCTCCTACACGCCCGATGTTTTCGGGCTGAACCGGCGGACGGCGGAATCGGCGGCGGCGCAGGAACAGGCGATCCGCTACCAGATGATCGCCGCGCACATCACGCTGAGCACCAACGTCGCCGCGGCCGCAATCCAGGAAGCCTCGCTCGAGGCGCAGGTCGAAGCGACGCGGCGACTGATCGAGATCGACCAGCACATCGTCGACATCCTGCAATATCAATACGGCAAGGGCTATGCGAGCCGGCTCGACCTCGCCGCGCAGCAATCGCAGCTTGCGCAGACCGTCGCCATGCTGCCGCCGCTGCTCAAGCAGCTGTCGCAGGAGCATAATCTGATCTCGGTCCTCGTCGGCCGCTTCCCGAACCAAGCCCCCGCGGAGACCTTCGACCTTGCGAGCCTGACGCTGCCGCAGGAGCTGCCGGTGAGCCTTCCTTCCGCGCTGGTGGTGCAGCGCCCGGACGTGCTCCAGGCCGAAGCCAATTTGCACGCGGCCAGCGCCAACGTCGGCGTCGCCACCGCGAACCGGCTGCCCAACATCACCCTCACCGCCAACGCCGGCAGCACCGCGCTCAAGATCGGCCAGCTGTTCGGCCCCGGGACGGGGTTCTGGAACATTGGGGGGGCTTTGCTCGCGCCGATCTTCGACGGCGGCGCCCTGCTCCACCAGCAGCGCGGCGCGCGCGCGGCCTATACCCAGGCGGCGGAGCAGTATCGAAGCACCGTGCTGACCGCCTTCCAGAACGTCGCCGACACGCTGAACGCGATCGAGCAGGATGCCGACGCGCTGAAGGCCACCGCCGCCGCCGCGGACGCCGCCAAGGTCACCTTCGATCTGTCGCAGCGCCAGCTCAACACGGGCTATGCGAGCCCGCTCGCGCTGCTCAACGCCGAGCAGACCTACCAGCAGGCCCGGATCGCGCTGATCCAGGCGCAGGCGAGCCGCTTCGCCGACACTGCCGCGCTGTTCCAGGCGCTCGGCGGGGGATGGTGGCACCGCCCCGATCTAGCCACGGATGACCATGCACATTAAGTCGCCACACCCCGCCCTGGCCGCCGCGGTCGCAGCCGTGCTCCTGCTCGCCGGCTGCTCGTCAAAGACCGAGGAGACGCCCGCCGCCGAGGTCAAGGCCAGCAACGTCACGCTTACCGCCGCGCAGCGCCAGCATATCGTGCTCTTCACGGTCGAGCCCGCGCAATACCGCAAGTTGATCGAGACCACCGGCGCGGTCGATTTCGACAACGACCGGGCGACCAGCATTCTCGCGCCCTTCTCGGGCCCGGTCACGCAAGTGCTGGTGTCGCCGGGGCAACAGGTGACCAAGGGCCAGGCGTTGGCGGTGGTCAGCTCTGCCGATTTCGCCGCGGCGGTGGGTGCCTACAGCAAGGCGCTGAGCACCGCGAGAAACGCCCGCCGGCTCGCCGATGTCGACAAGGATCTGCTCGCGCACGATGGCATTTCGCGGCGCGAAGCCGAGCAGGCGCAGGCCGATGCCGCGAGCGCCGATGCAGACCGCGACGCGGCGCGGCAGGCGCTGGTCGCGCTCGATCCCGGCGCGCCGGCGATCCGCGGCGTCGAGTCCGGCGGAGCGGTCTCGCGCGGCGGCGGGGTCATCCGCTCGCCGATCTCGGGCACGCTGGTGGAAAAGTTGATCGCGCCGGGCCAGCTTCTCCAGGCCGGCACCACGCCCTGCTTCACCGTGGCCGACCTTTCGCAGGTCTGGGTCTCGGCGCAGGTCTCGACCTCGGACCTGTCCGCGATCCGCCTGCACGATCCCGCCGAGGTCGATACCGGGGTCGGCTCGGTCAACCTCCACGGCACCGTCGACAACATCTCGGCGATCGTCGATCCGGATACCCGCGCGGTGGTGGCGCGCGTGGTGGTGGCGAACCCGGGCGATCTGCTCAAAAAGCAGATGTACGTCGGCGTGCGGATCCAGTCGCAGCAGGCGGATACCGGGCTGCTGGTCCCGGTCTCGGCGATCCTACGCGACGACGAGAATTTGCCGTTCGTCTATGTCGCGCTGCCCGGGGGCAGCTTCGCCCGCCAGCACGTCACCCTCGGCTATCGCGACGGCGACCGGTACGACATCCCGGCGGGCCTCCAGCCCGGGACCCGCGTCGTCGCCGACGGAGCGATCTTCCTTCAGTTCATGCAGAGCCAATGAGCTCGACCCCGCCCGCGATCCCGCCGCGGCAGAGTTCCTCGGTGATGAACCGGATCGTCGCGACGGCGATCGAGCAGCGCTTCCTCGTCGCGTTGCTCACGCTGATCCTGCTGGTCGTGGGAATCCGGTCGCTCAATCATCTGCCGGTCGATGCCTATCCCGATCTGTCGCCCCCGATGGTGGAGATCGTCACGCAGTGGCCCGGCCACGCCGCCGAGGAAGTCGAGCGGCTGATCACCGTGCCGATCGAACGCGGGATGACCGGCTTGCCCGGCGCGACGGTGACTCGCTCGGTGTCGCTCTACGGCTTGTCCGACGTCGTCATCAATTTCGGCGACGGCGTCGATCGCGAAGCCGCGCGCCAGCAGGCGTTCAACCGGATGGGCGACCTCGATCTGCCGACCGGGGTCACCCCTTCGGTCTCGCCGCTGAGTTCGCCCTCCGGGCTGATCTATCGCTACACGCTCCAGAGCCCCGATCGCTCGCCGACCGAGCTCAAGACGATCGAGGAATGGACCGTCGAGCCCGCGTTCCGCTCGGTGCCCGGGGTAGCGGACGATTTCGGGCTTCGGCGGCGGTACGATGCAATATCAGGTGCTGCTCGATCAGGTCCGCATCGCCGCGCTCGGCCTGACCGTCCCGCAGGTCGAGAGCGCGCTCGCGGCCAACAACAACAACGGCGGCGGCGGCTTCTACTCGCAGGGCGGCCAATTCTACTACGTCCGCGGGCTCGGCCGGATCGAAACGACCGAGGACATCGGGAACGTTGTGCTCGCGGTGCACCATGGCACGCCGGTGCTCGTCAAGGACGTCGGCCGAGTCGAGCTGGGCATCGCGCCGCGGCTGGGCGAATTCGGCTTCGGCAAGACCGACGACGCGGTCGAGGGCGTCATCATGCTGCGCACCGGCGACAAGACGCAGGACGTGCTCAAGGCGGTCGAGGCCAAGACGCACGAGCTCAACGCGCATCTGCTGCCCAAGGACGTCAAGATCGTCCCCTTCTACGATCGCACCGATCTGGTCGCGGTGACGACCGACACCGTCGTGCAGAATCTGCTGAGGGGCATGCTGCTCGTCGTCGTGGTACTGATCTTCTTCCTCTACGATTTCCGCGCCGGACTGATCGTCGCGACGACGATCCCGCTGGCCCTGCTGTTCGCGTTCGTCTGCCTCGACCTCCAGAAAGCGTCGGCCAACCTCCTGTCGATCGGTGCGATCGATTTCGGCATCCTCGTCGACGGCGCGGTGGTGATGGTCGAGAACATCTACCGCCAGCTCGCCGAGCGGCGCGACTCCAAGGCCGGCGTCCTCGAGATCATCCGCGACGCCGCCGCCGAGGTCGATCGGCCATTGTTCTACGCGGTCGCGGTGATCGTCGTCAGCTTCCTGCCGATCTACGTGCTCGCAGGCCCCTCGGGAACGCTGTTCCGGCCGATGGCTGATACGATGATCTTCGCGCTGATCGGCGCCCTGATCGTCACGCTCACGCTGCTGCCGGTGCTGTGCGCCTGGCTGATGCGGAACGGCGTCACCGAGCGCCGCAACGCGATCTTCGAGGCGATCAAATCGGTCTATGCCAAGGGGCTCGATTTCTGCCTCGGCCAGCCGTGGGGCACGGTGATCGCTTCTGGGCTGCTCCTGCTCGGCTCGCTGCTGTTGATCCCGGCGGTCGGCGCCGAGTTCATGCCCAAGCTCGACGAAGGCGCGCTGTGGGTGCGCGCGACGATGCCCTACACGATCTCGTTCGACGAATCGGCCAAGGTCGCGCCCAAGGTGCGCGCGATCCTGGCGTCGTTCCCCGAGGTGACGACGGTGGCATCGGAGCTGGGCCGCCCCGACGACGGCACCGATTCGACCGGCTTCTTCAACGTCGAATTCTACGTCGGGCTGAAACCCTATTCGGAATGGACCGGGGTCTATCGCACCAAGGCCCAGCTGACCGAGGCGATCAACCGCAAGCTCGAATCCTTCCCTGGCATCGTCTTCAACTACACCCAGCCCGCCGAGGATGCGGTCGACGAGGCTGAGACGGGCCTCAAGAGCGCGCTGGCGGTCAAGGTGTTCGGCTCCGACCTCGACACGCTCCAGATCAAAGGCAAGGCGATCAAGCAAGTGCTCGAGCGTGTGCCCGGCATCCACGACGTATCGCTGGTGCAGGAGCTCGGGCAGCCGACCTTCGATATCCGCATCGATCGCGCCAAGATCGCGCGCTACGGCGTCAACGTCGACGACGTCAACGCGCTGATCCAGACCGGCATCGGCGGGGACGTCGCCACCCAGGTCGTCCAGCAGGAAAAGCAGTTCGACCTCGTCGTCCGGCTCGACCAGAAGTATCGCGACAATCCCGAGGAGATCGGCAACATCCTGGTGACCACCGCGGGCGGGCAGCACGTTCCACTCAAGGAGTTCGCGGAGATCGGCGTCGCGAAGGGCGCCTCGTTCATCTACCGCCAGGACAATTCGCGCTTCATCGGCGTGCAGTTCTCGGTGGTCGGGCGCGACCTTGCCGGGGCGGTCGAGGATGCCATCGGCCAGGTGAAGGCCAAGGTGCCGCTGCCCGAGGGATATAGGACCGACTGGGGCGGCGAATATTCCGAATACACCGCGTCGCGCGGGCAGCTGAGCCTCATCCTGCCGCTCACGGTGGGGCTGATCTTCCTCTTGCTGTTCGTGCTCTACCGCAACTTCAAATTCCCGTTCATTACCGTCGCCGGGGTGGTGCTGTCCGCGCCGGTCGGCGGGATTGTCGCGCTGTGGCTCACCGGAACGCCCTTCTCGGTCTCGTCGGGAATCGGCTTTCTGGCTCTGTTTGGCGTCTCCGTGCAGACCGCCGTGGTCTACATTTCCTACGTCAACGAACTCCGCGGCACCGGCACCTCGCTCGACGAGGCGATTCGGGAGGGCGCGATCCTGAGGCTTCGCCCGATCATGATGACGGCGCTGGTCGCGGCGCTGGGGCTGCTGCCCGCCGCGCTGGCAACCGGGGTGGGCACCGACACGCAACGGCCGTTCGCGCTGGTGATCGTCAGCGGACTTTTCACACGGCTGCTGATCAGCGTCTTCCTCATGCCGGCGCTGTACGCGCTGGTGGCGCGCGCCGACGACCGGCTGGAAGTCTGACCACAACTCGGGGTCAGGTGTCGCCCCCGCCCGTGAAAGATCGCCGGCGACGCCATTTTGCGGCGGGGCAATTGGGTGGGATGATGACAGCGTTCCGAAGAAAACTATGTGAAATCAATAATTTACACGAGGGATTGGTGGAGCCGAGGGGGATCGAACCCCTGACCTCTGCAATGCCATTGCAGCGCTCTCCCAGCTGAGCTACGGCCCCAATCCCGCGGGAAGGCGACGGCCTTTAGGGGGCCGCCGCGATTTTGGCAACTGCCCGCGGGGCACCTTCGCCCCGCGCGCTTTCAATCAATCCGAATCAGACCCAATTCGAATCAGACTTCGTCCTGATCTCCGCCGGTCTCGACGCCCAGATCGTCGTCGCCGCCCAGATCGACGTCGTCGTCGGGGGAGGGC
Source organism: uncultured Alphaproteobacteria bacterium (assembly GCA_963799985.1). Classification (GTDB taxonomy): domain Bacteria; phylum Pseudomonadota; class Alphaproteobacteria; order Sphingomonadales; family Sphingomonadaceae; genus Sphingomonas. Next base: position 577,442 of record CAWCZC010000001.1, read on the forward strand.
TCTTCGTCATCGGCGCCGATGTCCAGATCCTCGTCGCCCAGATCCGTGTCGGCGACCTCGGCTTCGGGAACGGCGGCCTTCACCGCCTCGAACGGCAGCGGCTGCTTCGACTTGAGGATCGGCTCGGGCTCCCACGCGAAGCTGCAATTGATGCAGGTGACCGGATCGTCCTTCTCGAGATCGTAGAAGCGCGTTCCGCATTTCGGGCATGAACGCTTGGTACCCCATTCGGCCTTCACCATGTGATGCCTTCGCCTTTCAAAACTGCTTGGATTTCGGGACTGGTCCCGCAAAGTGGGGGGCGCCTTGCCATAGCGCAAGGCGGCTGTCAAAGCCGCGGCGCATGTCGGTTTCCACCCCCCTTCCCATGAGCATTTCCGCGCGCGGGCCGCTCTGCGGAACCGTGGCGGTGCCGGGCGACAAGTCGATCAGCCACCGCGCGCTGATGTTTTCGGCGCTGGCGGTGGGCGAGAGCCGGATCGAGGGCCTGCTCGAGGGCGAGGACGTGCTCGCGACCGCAGCCGCCATGCGTGCGATGGGCGCGGAAATCGAGCGCGGAAGCGACGGCGTGTGGCGAGTCCACGGCGTCGGCGTCGGCGGACTGCTCCAGCCGGCGGGCGCGCTCGACATGGGCAATTCGGGCACCTCCACCAGGCTGCTGATGGGGCTGGTCGCGAGTCACCCGATCACCGCGACCTTTACCGGCGATGCCTCGCTCTCGAAGCGGCCGATGGGGCGCGTGATCGAGCCGCTCGGCCGGATGGGCGCGGACATCACCGCGAGCCCGGGAGGCCGCCTCCCGCTGATGGTGCGCGGGCTCTGCCCGGCGGTGCCGATCGAATATACGCTCCCGGTCGCCTCGGCGCAGGTCAAGTCGGCGGTACTGCTCGCCGGGCTCAACACGCCGGGGATCACCCGCGTGATCGAGCCGGTGCCGACGCGCGACCACAGCGAGCGGATGCTGCGCGGTTTCGGCGCCAAGCTGACCGTCGAGGACGGGCCCGAGGGCAAGATCATCTCGATCCGGGGCGAGGCCGAACTCAAGCCCCAGCATATCATCGTCCCCGGCGATCCCTCGTCGGCGGGCTTCTGGATGGTCGCCGCGTCGATCGTTCCCGGCTCCGAGATCGTGATCGCCAACGTCTGCATGAACCCGACTCGCACCGGGTTGATCGCGGCGCTCAGGATGATGGGCGCGGACATCGCCGAGGCGCGGCCGCGCACCGTCGGCGGCGAGCCGGTCGCCGACCTGATCGTCCGCCACGCCCCGCTCCGCGCGATCGAGGTGCCCCCCGAACTCGCGCCGAGCATGATCGACGAATACCCGATCCTGTTCGTCGCCGCCGCGCTCGCCGAGGGGCGGACGGTCGCGCGCGGCGCGCACGAGCTTCGCGTCAAGGAATCGGACCGGATCGCGACGATGGCCGAGGCGCTGACGGCCACCGGCGTCCGCGTCGAGGAGCATGACGACGGGCTGACGATCCAGGGTTCCGGCGGCGAGCGCCTTGCCGGGGGCGCTCAGGTCGCCTCGAAACTCGACCATCGTATCGCGATGAGCATGACCGTGGCTGGACTCGCGAGCAGACGCGCGGTGAGCATCGACGACGTGGCGCCGGTGGCCACCAGCTATCCGGCATTCTTTCAGACCCTTGACGCGCTGTCCCCGGCGCCCGACGTAAGCTGACATGATCATTGCCGTCGACGGACCGGCCGCATCGGGCAAGGGCACCATCGCCCGGGCGCTGGCGCGCCACTATCATCTGCCGCATCTCGATACCGGGCTGCTCTACCGGGCGGTGGCGGCAACGGTGCTCAAGGACGAGTTCGATCCGGCCAACGAGGCCGACGCGGTCTCTGCGTGCAGCTTCGACGACTACATCCTCGACGATCCCTGGCTCAAGAGCGAGGAGGTCGGCAAGGCAGCGTCCGTGGTTTCGGTTCACCCCTTGGTTCGCGCGGCGCTGCTGCTGCGCCAGCGAAAGTTCGCGCACCAGAAGGGCGGCGCGGTGCTCGACGGGCGCGACATCGGCACCGTGATCGCCCCCGACGCCGACGTGAAGCTGTTCGTCAAGGCGACCCCGATGATCCGCGCCCAGCGCCGCCACCTCGAGCTCCGCAAGCGCGGCATCCTCACCAGCCTCGACAAGGTGCTGAGCGACATCCGGGCGAGGGACGAGCGCGACGCCAAGCGCCCGCATTCGCCAATGGTCCCCGCCGCCGACGCGGCGATCCTCGACACCAGCTTCCTCTCGGTCGATGCCGCGCTCCAGCGTGCCATCGCACTGGTCGAGGCGCGCAAGGCGAGCGCCGGAGCCGCGGCCGAATAGGATGGCGAAACCGCTCCCCCAGATCGCGCTCGCGGGCGCGCTGTTGCTCGCGGGCTGCAACGCCGGCGAGCCCGCCGATACCGCGCCGTCGAACGCAGCGCCCGAGACGAACGACACGACGCCGACGCCATTGCCGGCCAGGGAATCGCTCGACACCGTCCATGTCCGGATCGAGACTTCGGCGGGCGACATCACGCTCGCGCTCGACGCGAAGCATGCGCCCAAGACGGTGCTCAACTTCATGCAATATGTCGACGACGAGCGGCTGGACGGCACGACCTTCTATCGCGCCTCGCGGATCAACGGCGCGCCCGGCCGAGGCTTCGTTCAGGGCGGCATCGGCACCGACGCACGGCGCATGCTGACCTCGATGCTGCCGCTCGAGCCCACCAGCGAGACCGGCATCCACCATGTCGACGGCACCGTCTCGATGGCGCACGGCGACGATCCCGATTCGGCGACGGGCAACTTCTCGATCATGATCGGCGAGAATTCGTCGCTCGACGCGCGCCCGGGGTCCGGGGTCCATCCGGGCTCGCGCGGCTTCGCGGCGTTCGGGCACATGACCGCGGGCATCGCCGTCGCCAAGCGCATCCTCGCCATGCCGAGCGGCGGCGGCGGGGGCGCGATGGCGGGGCAGATGCTGCTGAAGCCGGTGCAGATCGTCCACGCGGTCCGGCTCGACGGCACCGCGCATCCGAACATCGGCTACAAGCCCTGGCTGATGCGCAGCCGGTAGGCAGCCCGTGGCGGCCCCACCTTGCCACCAACGCCCTCTGAAGCTATAGGCGCGCGGTCCGGCGGGCGGGTGCTCGCGGAGGAAGGCGCGGAGAGGCGACTCTCACGCGCCCTTTTCGCTTTCGACGCGACTGGTTCCTCCACGCACACCTGTTCGCGCGGATGCCGCGACCGGCGTTCGGCCGCCGCGGCAGCTTCGGCCTAAAGACCGCCGGATTCAACCGGCCGGCCGGAAAAACGTTGAATAGGACTGCTCTTTCTATGGCCACTACGGCAAACCCCAGCCGCGACGATTTCGCCGCGCTCCTCGAACAGACCCTTGGCAGTGCGGACGGCTTCGAAGGCCGCGTCGTCATCGGCACCGTCACCGCGATCGAGAACGACCTCGCCGTCATCGACGTCGGCCTGAAGTCCGAAGGCCGCGTGCCGCTGCGCGAATTCGCGATGCCCGGCCAGAAGGCCGATCTCAAGGTCGGCGACGAAGTCGAAGTCTATGTCGACCGAGTCGAGAACAGCCATGGCGAAGCGATGCTCAGCCGCGACCGCGCCCGCCGCGAAGCCGCCTGGGACAAGCTCGAAACCGAATTCGCCAAGACCGCGCGCGTCGACGGCGTGATCTTCGGCCGCGTCAAGGGCGGCTTCACCGTCGACTTGAACGGCGCCGTCGCCTTCCTGCCCGGCAGCCAGGTCGATATCCGCCCGGTGCGCGACGTCACCCCGCTGATGGACATCCCGCAGCCCTTCCAGATCCTCAAGATGGACCGCAAGCGCGGCAACATCGTCGTCTCGCGCCGCGCGGTGCTCGAAGAGACCCGCGCCGAGCAGCGTTCGGGCCTGATCCAGAGCCTGGCCGAGGGCCAGGTGATCGACGGCGTCGTCAAGAACATCACCGATTACGGCGCCTTCGTCGACCTGGGCGGGATCGACGGCCTGCTCCACGTCACCGATCTCAGCTACAAGCGCGTCGAGCATCCATCGGAAGTGCTCAACATCGGCGACACGGTGAAGGTGCAGATCATCCGCATCAACCGCGACACCCAGCGCATCTCGCTCGGCATGAAGCAGCTCGAGAGCGATCCGTGGGAAGGCGCCGCGGCCAAGTATCCGCTCGGCGCCACGCCTGTCGGGCCGCGTCACCAACATCACCGAATATGGTGCGTTCGTCGAGCTCGAGGCCGGCATCGAGGGCCTGGTCCACGTCTCCGAGATGAGCTGGACCAAGAAGAACGTCCATCCGGGCAAGATCGTCTCGACCTCGCAGGAAGTCGAAGTCGTGGTGCTCGAGGTCGATGAGGACAAGCGCCGCATCAGCCTCGGCCTCAAGCAGGCGCAGGCCAATCCGTGGGAGAAGCTTCGCCGAGGATCACCCGGTCGGCTCGACCGTCGAGGGCGAAGTCAAGAACGCCACCGAGTTCGGCCTGTTCATCGGCCTCGACGGCGACGTCGACGGCATGGTCCACATGTCCGACATCGCCTGGGGCATCTCCGGCGAGGACGCGCTCAACCTGCACCGCAAGGGGGAGACCGTGAAGGCGATCGTGCTCGAGATCGAGCCCGACAAGGAGCGCATCTCGCTTGGCATGAAGCAGCTCGAGCGCGGCGGACCTTCGGCGGCGGTTGCCGCCGGCGGCGGCGACAAGCTCAACAAGAACGCGATCGTCACCGTGACGGTGCTCGAGGTCCGCGACGCGGGTCTCGAGGTCCAGGCCGGCGACGATGGCGCGACCGGCTTCATCAAGCGCACCGATCTCGGCCGCGACCGCGACGAGCAGCGCCCCGAGCGCTTCCAGGTCGGCCAGAAGTTCGATGCGATGGTGACCGGCTTCGATCGTTCGAAGAAGCCCACCTTCTCGGTCAAGGCGATGCAGATCGCCGAGGAGAAGCAGGCGGTGGCGCAGTACGGCTCGTCCGATTCGGGTGCATCGCTCGGCGACATCCTCGGCGAGGCGCTCAAGGCCCGTCAGACCGACAAGAACTGACCTTTTCGGGGGAGCGGTACGGCCCGCTCCCCCTTCCTTTTGAATTAAAGCGTCATTTTGCGCATCTTCGCCTTGATGCAGGTTGCATTTCGGCGCTACGGTCCGCTCCGGTCGCAGCGCCCGCGGAAAAGCAAACAGCGAACCGCGCGCGCCAATGAGAGGGGGGACACGGATGATCCGTTCGGAACTCGTTCAAATGCTGGTGCAGGACAATCCTGGCCTTTCCGCCCGCGAGGTGGAGAAGATCGTCACGATATTCTTCGACGAGATCGTCGGCCGCCTCAGCGAAGAGGGCCGCGTCGAGCTGCGCGGCTTCGGGGCTTTCTCGACTCGCTCGCGCGATGCCCGCACCGGCCGCAACCCGCGCACCGGCGAAACCGTCAGCGTCGACGCCAAGCGCGTGCCCTATTTCAAGCCGGGCAAGGAAATGCGCCAGCGATTAAACGTCTGACCCGCTCGACGCCGGTCCGCGCCTGGGCTTGCGTCACGGGCGGTGCGCGGACGTGGCGGAACCGGAAGACGCCGGAGACTTAAAAGTCTCCGCAACTTCGGCTAGGCCGGTCATGCGCCGTGCGGGCGTGGCGAAATTGGTAGACGCAACGGACTTAAGCCAAACTTGGGTGCTCGCGGGGAAACCCGGGATGCAGAACTGCTCAAATTCGGGGAACCCTGTCAGATGGCGATCCCGAGCCAAGCCCTTCGGGGAAGGTGTAGAGACTAGACGGGCAGCACCTACCCCTCGCGCTGGCGGGGCACGGTGAAGGGATAGTCCAGACCACGAACGCCCGTACGGCGGCGGCGAAAGCCGAAGTGGTACGAAAATCCGTAGGGCCGCAAGGCCCGTGCCGGTTCAAGCCCGGCCGCCCGCACCAGTCGCAGATGAGCACGTTGGCGGACGGGCGCACGCGGTACGACAACGCGAGGCCGTCGAAGCTTACCGCAACGCCGGAGTCAGAAGCCTTTCCAGGCCCGGATCTGGCGTGTCGGAGGGGCGTTCGCCATAGCTTTCGCTCGCGGGCAGCGGTTTGCCGAAGAGCATTTTCGCTAGCGCGGCCTCATCGACCGGCGGGGATGTGTCGTCCTCCGGGCGCCGCACCGAGATCAGGGCGATCACATCGCGACGGTCCGCTGCGGCCGTGCGTGAGGAAAGCCCCGGGACCGGAATTCTCAGCAGCGCGCGCGCGTCTCCGCTTTTTCTGATGAGGGTTCCGGTCGATCCGATCATCATCGCCTTTTGATAGGGCACGCGCGCCGTGACCTCGATATGAGTTCTTGTCGGTCTCGAGCACGCTGGCGGTCCGCGCTCCGTTGTTGAGACTGCGACCAGTGATGTTGGAAAGCTCAAGCACCACCGTCAGGTCGACAAAGTCCGGCCCGATCAGATCCGGCGTTACTTGGAGCGTCAGTCCAACGTCCTTGTCGATCGGTTGAACGCCGCTGGCCGATGGGATGATCAGGATCGAACCGCCCTCGAGGAACTTCGATGTTTTCCCTTGGCGCGCGATCACCACCGGGCTCGCCTCGAGCGCCACCTGCGACATGTCCCTCGACGCAAGATTGAGCGAATAGGTCACGTTGGGCAGGGTAACCTGCAGGTTGTTCGCGACGGTGGTTCCGGTCGAGTTCGTGATTCAGATTGACCACCGTGCCCGCGAAACTCAGCGCCAGCGAGTCGAGCAGGTTGAGGCCGCTGGCCGACGTCGCGGTTCGCTCGTCGCGGATCATGAAGGCTTCGATCAGCACGTTGCGATCCGAATCCGGTGACACGGCGGGCTTGGCTGCCTCCGCCTCCGCTTCCGGCGCGGCGTCGGGCTTGGCCGCATCGGCCGCGGCGACCGGCTTGGTAGCTTTCGCCTGCCCCTCTGGCTTTGTCACCGCTGCCGTCGGCATGGGTGGATGCACCAAGGCCGCCGCGAGCGGCCGCACCTGTACCGGCACGAGCGACGGTGGGGTCGCGTCGGGCTTCCAGGCTCCGGATTGTCCAAAGGCGTGCGTCAGAAAGGCTTGGTCCGGGCCTTCCCCCACAGGCGCCGCGGAGAACGCAAGCCGCGCGAGCCCGGGACGGTGCGCGCGATAAGCGACCAGCGCCAGCGGCGTTGCAAGGTCCCCGACGCTGCCGCGCCTCTCCACCGCCTGCGCCAGCGTGGCGAGCGCTTCGCTGTATTCGCCGAGCCGATATTGGCATGCGGCCAGGCCAACGAGCGGTTCCCACATGTCGGGGGCGAGCCGAGCCGCGGTCTGAAAGCCGCTCTTGGCCAGCTCGATCTCGGCAGGCCTGCCGGCCGCACGTTCGAGCAGAAACAGGCTGGTCGCCATGTGCTCGCGGGCATTGAACGGCGCGAGCCGCGCCCCCTGGAAGGCGTCCGGCGCGGCCGAACCACCGACGCTGCTCACCGTCTGGTTGAGATTGGCCGAAGCGCAACCTCCGATCAGCGTCGAAAGCAGGAGGATCGCGCAGGCCCTGGCGGGGCGCATCGTGGCCGGAATCGATAACGGGCTCATCGGATATCCCCCCAAACTGGAATTGGGGTTAATCGCGAGCGCGACCTTCGCCCATCCCATGATCAGGGGACCGCGCGTCCGCGTCGGGATCGTGCAGGATCGTCAGGATCACTTCGGTCCCGCCGTCGTTGCGCGCGACATCGACCGTGCCCCCGAGCCGGGCGGCACGCATCGCCATGTTCCGCAATCCGTTCCCCGGCCCGCTTTCCGCAAGGCCAACTCCGTCGTCGCGGATCACGATCTCGACGCCTCGTTTCACCGCACGAGCTGCGAGCGTGATCCGTGACGCCCGGGCGTGCTTCTGGACGTTCGTGATCGCCTCCTGGACGATCCGCAGCACATCGAGCACCTCTGTGGGACCCAGCCGTGGCAGCGAGGGCAAATCTTCGACGCGCCATTCGAGGCTGAGACCCGAGGCACGGAGCTGCGGGTCGAGGCGCTCACGCCAGGCGCCGAGCGCAAGCGTAAGATCGCCGCCAAAATCCTCGAGCGAGGCGATGATCAGCCGCATGTCGGCCAACGCGGAGCGGGCGTGAGCGGCGATTTGGCCGCTTTTCGGATCGGGTGAATCGGCAAGTGCGAGCATGGAAGCGAGATCGCCTCCCAGGCCGTCGTGCAGGTCACGCATCAGCCGTGAACGCTCCTGCTCCACGGCCTCCGCCTCGCGCCGCTGGCGCAGTTCCTCATAGGTGGTGCGAAGCTCCGCCTCGGCCGCCGAAACGCGTGCCCGGAGCGCCTCGGCGGTCTGATCCGCTTCGCGCATGGCGCGCAGGAAGCGCGCGACCATCAACGCGCAGATCGCGATCACCAGTCCGCTCAATGCGCCGCGGGCCAGGTACACCTGCTTTATGCCAACCCCTACGATAATCAGACTGTCGTGGGCGATGAACATCAGCACCATGCCGAAGCCGAGCAGCATCACCAGACAATCCTGGCTCCCGCGCATCGCGGCCCGCAGCAGCGACCACATGCCCAACACGACATAACAGCAGGTCATCGCCGCGCCGACCGCGGCGTAGCTTGTCACGGTACGAGGCGCGATGAGAAGGATCGACGAGACCGCGGCCGGAACGACCACGAACAACAGGTTCCAGCGGCGGTAGGGCTCGCCGGCAATCGCACGCATGAACATCAGCGCGGCGGTCGTCTCCCACAGGATAAGCAAGTTCCAGAAGTTGGTGCTGCCGGCGCCGATCCCGAAATCGGGGATGATCACCGAGCCGCGGACGCCGCCGAACAGCAGCACGAGCGCCAGCCATCCATATTCGGTATCGCGGCGGCGCATGGCCCAAATCAGGCCGAACAACATGGCGAGCGCCAGGTCGGCGCCTACGATCATCGTCGGCAACACCGCGTTCGCGAACCAGCGCACCTGATAGTCGGAGCGTAGCGCTCCGCGGTCGCCGAGATAAATTCGGTCGAGAGCGGGGATGCGCATGTCGAGCGCGGAAATATCCACGTCGAATCGATTGATTCCGGGGTGCAGGGACTTGTCGTCGATCGGCACATAGGCCGGCATCTGCACCCAGCGCAGCTTGCGGAGGTCCACGATGTCCCGGGAAGCAATTTGAACGCCGTTGATTCCAATCACCAGCGTGTCGTTGAATGACGGAATGAACAGCGCCGCGCTTCGAACGGCGTCGGCGTCGAGGTCGATCTCGAACATGCAGTGCAATGCCTGGGCGGGGCCGCCGCCCGCCGCCGGCGCCGCATAGGGCAGCGCCACGTCGTGATACGGGCCCGTGGTCAATCCGGGTGCGTGGCACTGGATGACATCGACAGCGCGATTATAGTCGGGCTCGCGGAACGCCATCAGCCAGGTGAGCGAGTTGGCTCCGATCAGGACGACCACCAACAGAATGATGCCGAGCAGCGGCCGCTCGCCGGGGCTCCCCAGCGACAGCAATTTCACAGCTTGATCAGCCCATGCTGGATCGCTTCGTAGACCGCTTCGCCGCGCGTGCCGACCTGGAGCTTGCGGTAGATCGCCTTGATGTGGCTCGGCACGGTATTGTGCGACATGCCCAGCCGCTCGGCGATTTCGGCATAGGTCAGCCCCTTGGCGATGCCCCACAGGATGTCGAGCTCGCGCGGCGTGAGACGCGGGGCATCGGCGCTCGGCTGGTTGGCTGCGATGGTCACTGCGCCGCCTTCGCGGGCGCGACGCACGATGAAGCGCGCGATCGACGGCGAGATCGGCGAGCCTCCTGCGAGAACCTCGAGCGCGGTGGCGCGGATGTCCTCCGGGAGGGCGTCCTTGAGCAGATAGCCCGAGGCGCCCGCCGCGATCGCGGCGACGATCGTCGCCTCGTCGCCAAGCACCGAGATCACCAGGATCTCCACTTCGGGGTGGCGCTGGCGCACCTCGGCGAGCAAGCCGAGCGCGAGCCCGTCGGGCAGGCGCAGGTCCGAGATGATCAGGTGCGGCACCTGGCGCGCAACGGCGGCGCGTGCGCTCGCCACGTCGCCGGCCTGGACGACCTCGAAATCATCCTTCGCCGCCAGCGCCAGCGCGAGCCGTTCGCGGATCGGCGCGTCGTCTTCGATGAGGAGCACGCGATGGCGTCCGCGCGCGCCCGGCATCGAAGATAGGGGTTCCATGCTCGTTGGCTTATCGGAACGACACCAGCCTGCCCACTCCCATGAACGGGGGACCCTTGTCATGGGATAGCGGAGCGCCGGCGCGGCGACGCATCTTCGGTCCGCTCGGGCACATCGGCCCGGCTCGAAAATGCAATGGGAGAATACCAATGCGCAAGCTCGTCTCGCTCGGCGTGATCGCCGGGATGCTCGCCGGCACGGCCCCGGCCTATGCCAAGCAAATGAACTGCAGCCTCAACGCCAACTATGCCAAGGCGATTCTCGGCATGAGCCCGTTCACCTACAACGGCACCACCTATCAGTTGGTGCAGACCAAGACCTTCACCGGCACCCCCGACGAAATCGGCGAGCAGAATTCGCACGTGTCGGTGCAATGGACCGTGACCAAGGCGACCCAGCTGATGGTCCCCGTCCAGGGGCGCACGCGCAGCCCCGCCGACTGCCTGATCGCCATTGCCGATGGAAACAAGACGAAGTGGTGGAGCGGCATGGGTTGCGACGACAGCAACTATCACGACACCGGCACGCATTATCCGCTGATGCTGCAGCCCCCGGCTCCCCCGACCGACGGGAGCACGCCGCCCGCGACTCGCCCGGACGCAACGCCGGCCGCGCCCTGGATCTACGCGATGGGCGGCGCGACCTCGACGGTGAATCATGTCAGCCAGTTCATGGGCTTCTACGCCCAGACCAGCACCGCCAAGAGCTATGCTCTCATCGGTGCCTGCGTCGAAAGCTGACCGGTTTCGCGCCTCTTCCGGCGGCTGCCGGGAGAGGCGGAACTGCCCAAAAAGGCAATTCCGCTCACATAAGGCGTGCGGGTTCGAGTCCCGCCGTCGCACCAGCCATCGAACGCGCGGGCCGGGTGGACGGGCCGCCCGAACCCCATGTCGCGTTCACATCTCCGACATGGGAGGCGCCGCGGCCGGCTTTATGACCGATACCGTGACCTGGCGCTCCCCGGCTTTTTCGAATTTGAGCGTGAGCGGGAAGCTTTGTCCGGCCTTGAGCGGCTGGTTGAGGTCGGCCAGCCAGACGTGCAGCCCGCTGGAATTCAGGCTCACGGGGGTGTTGGCTGGAAGGTCGATTCCCTTGACGTAGGTCATTTCCATCGCGCTGCTGCCGCCCGCCATCGTCATGAGGTCGGTCTTCTTCGCAACCGGGGTCGAAGCCGAAACCAGCCGGTCGGGCGCCTGCGAGGTGATCGTCATGAACACCGCCGCGTTCGCGGTGCCGCCGACGGTATCGCGCGTCCACGCGTCCTTCACCGCGGGCGGCGCTGCCTGCGAGCAGGCCGTGATCGGAACCACCAGAAGCAACGCAAGAGCCAATCGTCCCACAGCAATCTCCCTCAGCTTCGCGCGACCGTCGCGTTGCTTGCCTGCCCCGCCAAATGGGCGGCGCTTGTGCGCCCAGACATCAATTGCTACCCCGACGGCCGAGCCATGGAAAGCGGACCTTCTTTTGGCGGCCTCGGCCGCAACATCAATCGCCGACGGCTGGTGGGCGGCGCGCTGGGTGTCGGCGCCGTTGCCGTCGGTGGGATCGCCGGTGTCAAATGGCTCTCTTCCCCGGCGGCCGCGAAGCCCCTGACGGTCGGCGGCCTGGCGGTGACGTGTAACCTGACGCTGCCGGTCGCCTGCGCCGCCAATGCGGCCGCGAACAAGGGCGGGGTCTCCCAGTTCGAATACCGCAAGTACAGCGGCTGGCCGGAAGTGAAGGAATCGCTGATGTCCGGCGACCTTCAGGCCGCCTATATGCTGGCGCCGCTGGTGATGGACCTCGCCGACAAGAAGGTACCGGTCAAGATCGTGTCGATCGGCCACCGTTCGGGTGCGGTGATCATGGTGCGGACCGATTCGTCCTATCAGAACTTCCGCAGCCTGGCGGGCAAGCGCGTCGCGATTCCCAGCCGGTTCGCGGTCGACTTCCTGTTTTTGCGCAAGATGCTCGCCAGCGAGGGGATGACGCCAAAAGACGTCGAGATCGTCGAGATGGCTCCGGCGGACATGCCGGCCGCTCTCTATGTGAAGGGCGTCGATGCCTATTGCACCGGCGAGCCGTTCGGCGCCGCGGCGCAGAAGGCGGGCTATGCGAGGCCGCTTCGGATGACGCGCGACGAGTGGCCCCGATACATGTGCTGCGTCCTGACCGTGCGCGAAGAGCTGATCCACTCGAATTGGCCGCTGGTCCAGACGATGGTCAATCACGTGCTCGGCGCCGGCCTCTGGCTCGACCAGCGGCCGGAGAACCGCGAAAAGGCGATCGAGATCGCCGCCGGCCGCCAGTTCTTCAACCAGGATCCCAACATCCTGCGCTACGTGATGACCCAGCCGCCGGACCGCGTGACCTATGGCGACCTGCGCATGGTCCCGCGCGAGTTCGACGAGCTGATGCAGATGTCCGTCGATGCGGGAACGCTGAAGCACCCGGTTCCCTATAAGGCCTATGTGGACGACAGCTTCGCGCTGGCGGGAAAGCCCGCGTCGATCGCGCTTTGACGGTGCGCCTGAACCCGAGGCTCCTGACTCTCGGCGGGGTCCTGCTGCTTTCCCTGCTGATCGCGGGCGTGCTCATCACGAGATTCGCGCGGGGGCCTGCACGCCCGGACGTGGCTCACGCGAGTGACCGCGCAGGCCCGGGCGTGATGACGGCCGGAGTATTCAATCCGGCCTATGGCGCGCCCGACTTTTCGCTGCACGGCTCCGGCGGCTCGAACGTGACGCTGGCGCGCTACCGCGGCAAGGTGGTGCTGTTGACGTTCGGCTTCACTCGTTGCGCAGCGGTGTGCCCCACCACCCTGGCGACGCTCGCGCAGGCCCGCAGCAAACTCGGCGCGGTGGCGGATTCGGTGCAGGTGATCTACGTGACGGTCGACCCCGAGCGCGACGACGCCGCGCACATGCGCGACTATCTGGCGGCGTTCGATCGCAGCTTCATCGGCGCCACGGACACGCCCGATGCGCTGGCCGCGGTCCGGCAGAAATATGGCGTCACGGCGGTCAGACAGGGCACGGGCCCCGACTACGCGTTTGCCCACACCTCCTCGATCTTCCTGATCGATCCGGCTGGCAAGCTGCGGGCGGTGATGCCGTTCGGGCATGGCCCCGGCGACTTCGTACACGACATCAAGCTTCTGTTGGCGCACTAGCGGTCCCCTATGCGAGCGCCTTCCTGGAAGCCCCTGGTGCGCCGGCACCCGATCGTCACCGCGCTGTCGTTGCTCGCGCTCGTCGGGCTCGGATGGGCCGCGCTGGCGCCGATCGACGTGGCTTCGCACGACGCGGTGTTCGAGATTCCGGCCGGCACCTATGCGCACCACATGGCCGGGGACAGGAGCGAGCCGTTTCCGCAAACGATCCGGCTGACGCTCGATCTCGACGACGTGCTGGTGCTCCGGAACGCGGACATCGTGCCGCACATCTTCGGTCCGACGCTGATCATGCCGGGCCAGAGCTTCCGCCTGCCGTTCGTGCAAGCATCGACCTACAGCTTTCAGTGCACCGCGCATCCCAACGGCGGGCTGAACGTGATCGTGGACCGCGCGCCTGTGCCGGGGTGGGAACGGCTCCTGTGGCGCTGGCGCAGGCTGATCAACGCCGCGTGATTCGCCTCTCGTCGAGCGTTTGCAAGGGCGCTTTGGGCCCATCGAATTGTAGGCACGTTGCTACCTTGTTGCCCTCCGACAACACTATCCGCCCGCCGAGCGAAAAAGTGCGTTCCGACGCTTGGCCGGCGGCCGTTTCGAGGTTGTGAAACCCAGCGGTGATGCCGCAAAACTCGCGGGTTCCAGCGGCAATCCGGCAAATGTCCCGATCGGGGCTCCGCGCGAGTGCCCGACTGGCACGGTCTTTGGGGGAGCGGGTGAGGGAAATCGACAGCAAGCTGGCAAGGGTCGCGCCGCCGGTACTCTTGATCGCACTTCTGATCGCGGCCTGGTGGCTGGTCGTCGCGAGAAGCAACAGCGCCATCTTTCCGACGCCGGGGCAGGTCGTAACCGGGGCATGGGCGCTGGTGCAGGACGGCACGTTGCTGGATCACATCCAGGCATCGCTGTTGCGCGTCGGAATTGGATTCGGGCTGGCCTTCCTCGTCGCCATCCCGCTCGGTCTCTGGATGGGCTGGGTTTCCGGCGCCTATTACACACTCAACCCGCTCTTCCAGATGCTGCGGCCGATTTCGCCGATTGCCTGGATTCCCGTCGCGATCCTCTGGTTCGGGGTCGGCAATCTGTCTCCGATCTTCCTGATCTTCATCGCCTCGGTGTTTCCGATGATCGTGCAGACGACCGTAGGCGTGCGCACGATCGACCGGCGTTACCTGCGCGCCGCCGCGAATTTCGGGGTCTCGCGCTCGGTGCTGTTTCGCCGGGTGGTGTTCCCCGCGGTGCTGCCGGAGATCATCGTCGGCATGCGCATCGGCATCGGCGTCGCCTGGCTGGTGGTCGTCGCGGCGGAGATGATCGCGCTGAATTCCGGCCTCGGCTATCTGATCATGGATTCGCGCAACGCCGGCAACCGCTATGATCTCGTGATCGCGAGCATGATCATCATCGGCGTGATCGGCCTGCTGCTCGACGGCGCCACGCGGCTGCTCGAGCGGATGAATGTGGTGAAGTGGCGCTATGTCCGATAAGCAGATCGTCGTCGACGGCATCACCAAGAGCTTCGGCTCCCTCCCCGTCGTCGGCGGGGTGAGCTTCGACGTGAGCGACGGCGAGTTCGTCGCGATCGTCGGTCCATCGGGCTGCGGCAAGTCGACCTTGCTGAACATGATCGCCGGGTTCGAGCGTCCTGATCGGGGCACGATCCGGATCGACGGCGTCGAGCGCGTCGGCCCTAGCCGGAACGGAATCATGATCTCCCAGCAGGGTTCGGTGTTCCCGTGGCTGACCGTGCAACAGAATTCTGATGTTCGGGCTGACCGGCGCCAGCCAGCGCGAGCAGATGGCGCTCGCCGACCGCTACATCGCGATGGTCGGGCTCAGCGGGTTCGAGGCGGCATACCCGCACGAGCTGTCGGGCGGCATGCTCAAGCGAGTTCGAGCTCGCTCGCGCCTTCGTGGTGAAGCCCGAGATCCTGTACATGGACGAGCCCTTCTCCGCGCTCGACGCGCTGATGAGCCTGAGGATGCAGACCGAGCTCAGGCGAATCCTCGACGAAGAGCAGCACACTGTGCTGTTGATCACCCACGATGTCGAGGAAGCGATCTACCTTGCGGACCGAATTCTGGTGCTGTCGTCGCGCCCAACCATGATCCAGACCACCTTCCACGTGGACATGCCGCATCCGCGCAAGCTTTCGGATCCGAAGGCGCAAGACCTGCGCGAAGCCATCCTGAAAGAACTCGGACTTTAGAGCGGTCCGCCTTCACGATTCCGGCTTAACCGTTGAAATAGCGCGCGCGGCGAGCCAATGTCGGCTCGACGCCGGCGGATCAATTCGCCTCCGTGGGAAAGAGAGCGCGACCTTGGGTATAGTCCGTACGGCCGATCTGCCGCTAGTCTACGACGTCGGCATGAACAATGGCGACGACAGCGCCTACTATTTGCGCAAGGGGCTGAGAGTTGTCGGAATCGACGCGAACCCGGCGATCTGCAGCTATTGTACCGAGCGCTTCGCGGACGACATCGCACGCGGCGCCATGACCATATTGAACGTAGCTGCGGGAGATATCGAGGGCCGCGCCACCTTCTATGTCAACAGCGACAAGCACACCATAAGCACCTTTCATCCGCACGAATTCGATTGTCAGGAATGGGCGCCGAAAAACTGGATGCCCGTCGATGTCGAGGTGACGAGATTATCGACGTTGATCGCTCGATACGGCGCGCCGCATTTCATCAAGATCGATGTCGAGTTCCACGACAAGGTCGTTCTTCGCGATCTGCTGCACGCGGGAATTCGCCCGCGATATATTTCCGCCGAGGCCCATGAGGTGGACGTGTACGACCTCCTCGTCGAGATGGGGTACGATCGCTTCAAGTTCGTTCGCGGGGCCGAGGTCCAGGAACGCTTCCACGACACCTCGATCGCTCGCGTCGATGGAACCGAGGTCGGATATTCGTTTCCCTGGGACGCATCGGGCCCGTTCGGCGACGATCTCCCGGGCGACTGGCTGGACAAGGATGCGGCGCTTGAGACCTTGCTGGCGCTCGGCCTCGACTGGATCGACATTCATGCGAGCTTCGACGCCGGCTGATGGGTAGCCGAGGCGCGCTGACCCGGCTGATCGGATGGGCTCGGCCCGGGGCCACGGAGCGGACTCCCTACGATCGTTTCGGCCGGATCCGGTTCGCGGACGGGGCGCTCCGCGACCTTCGGGGCGAGACGATCGTGCTGCGGGGGGTCTCGTTGTTCTGGAGCCAGTGGGAACCCGAATATTTCACGCCGGAGACCATCGCCTGGCTCGCGCGCGACTGGCGGATCGACGTCGTCCGCGTGCCCGTCGCCGCGATGGACCCCGGTTACCTCAGCACGCCGCGCGAGGAGCTCCGCAAGGCGCATCTCGTCATCGATGCCGCGATCCGGGCCGGCCTCTACGTCGTCGTCGACTGGCACGGGCATCAGCCCCATACCCGGCGTGCGATCGAATTCTTCGAAGCGATCAGCGCTGCCTACGGCAACGACCCGCACTTGCTCTACGAGCCCTGCAACGAGCCGGCGGCCGGGTTCGAATGGCCCGAGATCGCCCGCCACCACGCTGCGGTCGCCGATACGATCAGGGCAAACGCGCCCGACGCCCCCCTGATCCTCGGCGTTCCGCACTTCTGCACGGCAATGGACGTGGCGACCGCGATGCCGGCGGATATCGACAACGCTGCTTATGCCTTTCATTTCTACGCGGCTTCCCACCGGGAGGGACTTCGCGCGAAGCTCGAGTTGGCGTTGGAAAACGGCCTGAGCATCTTCGTGACTGAATGGGGGCTCGGCGAGGCCACCGGCGACGGTATCCTCGATCCGGACGAGGCCGGTCGCTGGCTGGCCTTCCTCAACGCGCATCGCGTAAGCCACATCAACTGGTCGATCTGCGACAAGCGCGAGGCTTGCGCGGCGTTGATGCCGGGCGCGCCGCCGGCGGGCCGATGGAGGCGCGGGCACCTCAGCGCGTCGGGCCGTTTCGTGCGATCCTATTTGCGGCGAATAGGAGCTCAAGCGGCAAGCGGTCGTTGACACCAGCGCCGTTCGGACAGCCCTTCGATCGTCCGGACGGCGTGGCCGATGCCATCCTCGCCGATCAGGAGCTGTCGCGCCGTGGCCACTTGCAGTCGGATATGCGCGCTATCGAGCATTTGTTTAAGCAGATCGGCCCAATCGGCGCCGGTGAACCTGCCGGACAGGATCGCCGCGCCAAGCCCCAGTTGCGCCACCCTCATCGCGTTGTCGGGCTGGTCGAATCGATTGGGCACCACCACCTGCAGAATGCCCGCCTGCAACGCCGCCGCGGTCGAGCCGATGCCGCCGTGATGAACCACGGCGCGCGCGTGCGGCAGCAGCCAGGCGAGATCGACGTAGCGGCTGCACAGCAGCGCCGGGCGGTTTCGAAATGCCTCGGG
This sequence comes from uncultured Alphaproteobacteria bacterium, assembly GCA_963799985.1. GTDB lineage: Bacteria > Pseudomonadota > Alphaproteobacteria > Sphingomonadales > Sphingomonadaceae > Sphingomonas. The sequence continues at coordinate 595,145 of CAWCZC010000001.1, forward strand.
AACGCCACGCCCCAGGAAGATCCCGGGTAGATCGAGGCGTTGCAGCGCTTCGGCAGCTCGCTCGAAAAACGGGCCGGCGTCATTGATGCCGGTGCCGGGCGTGCACACCACGGGAGCACCGTGGGCGGCGATGAAGCGTTGCACTTCGGCATCCGCCGCGCCGGGATGATAATGCGGAAAGCCGGCGAGCTGGACGTCCTCGGGCCAGTCGGGCTGCGGCAGTGCGAACCATTCGGGACACAGCAGGATGGTAGGCGAAGGCCTCCCGTCGGGACCTCCCGTGCCGCGGCTGGCCGGCACCCCGACCGTCTTCCGGAACTTGTTGGTATGGCGCCGATAAGGGCTGCGCGCCGATTTCGAGCGCGAACAGGGCCGGCACCACCAGGTGACGACCCAGCCATCCGATCCGTCCCTGCGTAAGCGTCGTCACCGGCCAGGGCGGACGATGGCAGGACTTGATCGCCGAAGGCTGCAGCATGATTCGCGCATGGGGCAGCCTATGGCGCTCCGCAGCGCATTGGGCGCCGAGCATGTTGCCGCGGAAAACGATCGTCAGATCGCGTCCCGAACCGGCCTTCCTCGCCAGCAAGTCGAACGAGCGCTGGAACGACGGCAAGGTGTTTTTGAGGAAAAAAGCGTAATCGTCGCGCCCCTCCTGCGCATCGTCTTCTTCGGCGATCGCATCGAACCCGACCCCGATCGCTTCGAATTCGTCGCGCCAGTTCGCGTTCGAAAGCGCGCTGACTTCATACCCGCGCGATCGCAGCGCCGTGGCCATGGCTAGAAACGGCCGCACGTCGCCTCGTGTACCGAGCGTGCATAAGGCAATCTCCGGCCGAGAGTTCACCAGACACCCCCAAAATAAGGCCAAAATGGCTGCAATAAAGAAAGGCAATTCGAAGCGGTTCGGCTTGTCTTGACAGCCAAAATTGGACCGGGCAATCTGTTTCAAGCCGACAGATTAAGTATTTAGCTCCCGTCGGGGGAATCACTTATCCAGCACGGAGGCACGATGGCCCAAAGCACGCGGTCACGTCCCCCGGATTGCTGTGAGCAGGCGAGCGGCCTATTGGGCCAGCCCAACGCGCCTAGGCTAATACGCACACCTCACAAGCCGCTTGTCCTGGGCGTTGCTTCCCGGCTGGCGCTTTGGTCGCTCGCCTTCACCGCGAGCGGGCAGTTCAGTTCGTGAAGCGAATCGCGCCGGCCTGGAGGGCGAACCGCGACCGGTTCGACGCCGCTCGGAGTTGCTCGCAGACGCGCGCTTCCGGCGCAGAGCGCTAGGATGGGTGTCCTTTCGCCATACACCCGGATCGAGCCGCTGCGAGACGGGGGCGCTCCCCTGAACAGCCATCGAGTTAAGCTTCGATGGATCCTGGGTTTCTATCTCCTGCTCTCGATGGTGTTGCTCGGCTTCGGCGCGAGCGCTTCCTTCGTGCGGCAGGAGCGTGCCACGGGCGAGCTCGTGCCGAGCGCTGGGATCCTGGGGGTCATCGCGCGACGCGACGGCGTCGTGTCACGCGTGTTCGTGCGCGACGGTCAGTCCGTCCACGCCAACGATCCGCTGGTCGCCATCTCGGTCGATACCCAGCTCGAAGACGGAAAGGAGGTGGGCTGGTATCTCGCCAAGGCAGCCGATGCCAAGGCTCAGTCGATCGACGACCAGATTTCGGCGAACCGGACCGAACGCGACCAGTCGCTGGCGGACGTCATGGTCCGGCGCGAGGCGCTGGACCGCGAGATCGCGTTGCTCGCAGGCTCGCGGGACGTGGCGGAAGCGCGCGTGAAAGCAGCCGAGGGGCGTATCGCGCGGCTCGCCCCGCTCGTCCAGAAAGGCTTCATCTCGAGCGTGCAGAGCGAGCAATGGCAAGACGCCCTGGCGACCGGCAAGCTGAACCTGGCCGAGATCCAGCAGCGGCAGTCGGATGCCCGCAAGCAGCGCGACGAACTGTTGATCGAGGAAAAGCGCCTGCGCGCGAAGGAGGCCGCGAACCGATCGGTCATCGCCGGCACCAAGGCGGAACTCTATTCCGCGCAGGCATCGGCGCTCGGCCAGCACGAGCTTGTCCTCCGGGCGGAACGCTCCGGACGAGTTACCGCGATGCGGGCTCGCGTCGGCGCCCCGGTCAAGACGGGGGACCGGCTCGCCATCGTCCTGCCCTCGGGATCGCAATTGCTCGCTCAGATTTGGGTGCCGTCGCGGGCGATGGGCTTCGTGCGGCCGGGCAACCGGGTCAAGCTGATGTTCGATGCCTTTCCCTATACCGCTTTCGGCACCGCCGATGGCCGGATCGTCGAGGTCGCAAGCGCTCCGACGGACTTCGACCGATCCGCGCGGCGGCACGGCGGGCCCATCCTATTCGGTTCTCGTCGCGCTCAACTCCCAGACCGTCCGGGGTTACGGCCGCACTTGGGATCTGGTGCCGGGAATGCATGTCGAAGCGGCAATCATCCTTGAGAATCGAACCGCCTTGCAATGGCTGTTCGAGCCGATGCAGGCCTACGGCGGCGGCTCGTGACAGGAGACCGGGGCGCCCTGGCCTGCCTTGCGATGGGAGCGACCCGCCTCGGCCAACGGGTGGACGCAGCCAGCCTGAGCGGCAAAATGCCGCCGGGCCTCCAGGCGATGACGCTCGCGCAATTGCAGTCGATCGCCGCGTCCATCAACCTGGGCACCCGCGAAGTCGCCTGCTCGGTCGACGAGATCGACCAGCTGACGCTGCCATCGATCCTATCGTGCGTGGATGGTTCGTTTCTACTGCTCGACAAGGTCCAGCTGCGCGGGGTGAAGCTGTTCGATCCCGAGCGCGGATGGTGTCGGGTCCCGAGAAACGCGTTGCGGCAGCGGTTGAGCGGCCGCGCGCTCGAGCTCAGCCCGATCGAAACGGTTGCCACGCGGCGGTCGCGTCCGGCGATCAGCGCGTGGAGTTCTGATCAAATGGAACCGGTCGATCGGAAAGACGGTCGTCCAGGCGATCCTGATCGCGCTGTTCGCGCAACTCTACGGGATCGTGAGCCCCTTGTTCCTGCGGATCGTCGTCGACGATATTCTCGTCACCGGCGGCCGCACCTTGCTCGATACCGCGGCAGCCGGCTTCGCGCTGCTCGCCTTGTTCAACGCGGGCGCCTTCATCGTCCGCGGCATCGTTCTTCAGAATTTGAATCTTCTGCTCAGCTGGGACATGAGCGTCCGCGTCATCCGGCACATGCTTCGCTTGCCCCTAGACTGGTTCCAAAGCCGCAAACTCGCCGATATCCTCAATCGGCTTCAGGGCATCGATCAAGTTCGCAACGCGCTCGCCGGATTGCTGGGCGCGGTGTTCGACGCGACGCTGGCGCTGATCTCGCTGGTGATGCTGCTGCTCATCTCGCCGATGATGCTGCTGGTCGCGTGCGGGGCGCTCGCGCTGCTGCTCGGCATTCGCTGGGCGGGCATTTCCAGGGCGCTTGCGCTCAGCGACGCGGCGGTCGCCTGCGCCGTCGTGGAGAACGGCAAGCGAATCGAGACGCTCCGCGCGATCCAGAGCATCAAGGCGATGGCAGGCGAGAGCCAGCGGGAAAGCGACTGGACCAACCGCTTCGCCGAGATGCTCCACGCGAGCCAGCGCAGCGCCATCTTCGGCACCTTTCTTTCCGGCGGCCAGAACGTGGTGATCAACCTGATGGCGATCGTCGCAATCTATTTCGGCGCGCAGGCGATCCTCGGCGGTTCGATGAGCATCGGCATGCTGACCGCCGCGCTCGCCTATCTCGGCCAGTTCAGCCAGAGCGCGTCCAACGTCTTCCAGCAGATCATCGCGTGGCGGATGCTCGACGTTCAGCTCGAGCGGCTTGCCGACATCGTGCTCGCGCCGGTCGAGCCGAACACGGATGGCGACGCCGCCAACCCCTATTTCGCGGGTGCGATCAGCGCACGTTCGCTCTGCTTCGGCTATGCCGCCAGCGGACAGTTGTTCCGCGAGTTGAACGTAGAGATCGCGGCCGGGGAGCATGTCGCGATCGTCGGCCCGTCGGGGGTCGGCAAATCCACCTTGCTCAAGCTGTTGAGCGGCCTGTACCCGCCCGAGCGGGGCGTGGTCCTGCTCGACGGCCAGCCGTTGACGGCCTGGGGCCTCCACTCCGTCCGCAGAGCGATCGGTTTCGTGCTCCAGGACGACGAGCTTCTGCTCGGTTCGGTCGCCGACAACGTTTCCTTCTTCGACCCGCGCGCCGATCTCAACTTCGTCTGGGAGTGCCTCGCCGCCGCAGGGTTCGATGAAGACGTTCGCCGGATGCCCGAGTCGGTTCACACCCGGATCGGCGACATGGGGTCCTCGCTGTCGGGCGGCCAGCGGCAGCGGCTGCTGCTCGCCCGCGCGCTCTACCGGCGCCCGCGCATCCTCATTCTGGACGAGGCCACCTCCCACCTCGACATCGCCTCGGAGCGCGCCGTCATCGCGACGCTCGCGCGGTTGGACATCACCCGGATCGTCGTGGCGCATCGCCCCGATACGATCGCGGCGGCGGATCGCGTGCTGCGGCTGGCGGATGGCGTGCTGGTCGAGGAGCCGAACGCCCGCAAGCGGCGCGTCGAGCCAGCATGACGCGCGATTGGCCGGCGCGCGTGCCGGGCCACATCATCAGCCGCTCGACCGAAGTCGGCCTCGCCACGATGCTGTTCTGGTCGGCCGGCCTGGACCCGCTCTATGCCTGGGTCGTTCGCCTCCATCTCCTGCCGGCGATCCAGCTTCGCCAGATCCGGTTCGACTTCGACGAACGCGGAAGCCCGAGCGCCGTGGTCGCCTGGGCCTATCTGAGCGACGATGTCGCCCGCGAGATGACCGAGAACCCGCGACGGGCGTTGCACAGGAGCGAATGGAACGAAGGCGCGAACCCGTGGATCGTCGCGGCGTTCGGCCACGCCACGCACGTCGCCGGGCTGCTTCGGAAGATGCTGCGCGAGGAATTTCGCGATGCCGCGGAAGTTCGGGGGTTCCAGCGGCAACGCGACGGCTCGATCCGACGCCTGCGAACCTGGCGGCACGCTCGCCCCGCTGCCGCCAATCGCCGTGATTGACCGCATGGTGCGCGAGACCGCCGGCCGGATGTCGGCCGATCTCACGCTGCTGGGGCCGGCGCTCGCGGTCCCGTTCGAAGCGAGGGCGTTTCGGGATCCTTCCGTCATCTGGCTGAACGAACGCTGGTTCCGCGAGGCCGGGCTTCGCGTGGATCGGGAGCCGGTCAGACGCGCCGTCGAAGACTGGATCGTGCGCGATTTCGCCCATGCGAACCCGCACCGGCTCGATCCCGCCGAGGGGTATCGCGCCGCGACCACGACTCTCCTCGCGGACCGCTACGGCTTGAGTTTCGGGTCCTGGCACGGCGGCAGCGGCCGGTGCGGCATCAACGGGCGATTCATCGCCAAGGGCACGGGGCGCACCCCGCTCGTGGATCCAGGCTGCCGCGACGACGACGTCCACGCCAGCGGCATGATGTTCCTGTCCGAGGCGATCGGCGAAGCGATCGCCTCCGAAATCGCGGCGGCGGAACTGCCGTATGGCGCCGTGCCCGTCATCGCGATCATCGACGCCGGATTTTCCTCTCCCGTCCCTGGGCAGGCCTTTCAGGCGCGCAGGGCGATCTCGATCCGGCCGAATTTCATCCGCCCCGCGCACTTCGAAAGGAGCATCTATTTCGGGGACGCAGGCGGCGAGCGGTCCGCGCAATTCCTCGATGCCGCGCGGGTGCGGGATGCGGTGCGCGCGATCCCGTCGCTCGCCGCCGGCGCCGATCGCGGCGTGTCGGGGTTTTTCGAAGACATGATGCAGCATGCGGCCCGGCAGGCCGGCGCGGCTCAAGCGCACCGGCTCTGGCTGGGGGCTTACGTCAGTCCCAATCGCGACATCCACGGCGCGATCGCGGACTTCGGCGGCTTTCGCAGCGTCCCCAACTGGAGGCAATTCAGCGGCAGCCGCCTCGAGACGTTCGGCGGCGAGATCGAAGTCCTGAGGGGCACGCTGTCCGAACTCCATTTCTACATTTCGAAATATCTTCCTTTCACACCGCTGCCCGATCGCCACGCGCTGAGCGCGGCACTCGACCAGGCCTGCCTCGCCGGCTTTCGCGACGTGTGCGGAGCGGTGCTCGGCGTCGATCCCAACTCATCGGCGGTATCCGTTCTCCACGACTATTTCGCCCATCAGCAAGCGCAGCGTCAAAAGCGTTGCGAACCCGCGGATTGGCGAAGGCCATGGTTGCTCGACGCGATCGCGCCGGACTGGCGCCGGGGCAGCATGCCCGGCGAGGTCGAACGCCGGACCGCGCGGGATCTGCTGGCGGAATTGCGAACGCTGGGTGAAGGCCAGCCACTGCGCGACGCACGCGTTGCCGCGCTCAAACGCTGGCTCATGCCGCGAGGCGCGTTGCTCCAGCAGATCGCCGTGTCGAGAATCCTTCGTTTCGCCCAGGGCCTGTCCGGCCTTGCCGGCGACGACAGCGCCGCCGTCGCCGCCTTCATCGATCGCCAGATCGGCGCGAATCGGCGCGTCTGGGCGGGCATGCCGCCGACGCTGGAAGTGCACGCGCAATGCTCCAGCCGGGGTTCGGCCGTGCTCTTTGGATTCGATCTCGAGCGTTGTGAACGCGGCATGTGGGTGAAAGACGATTGCAACCTGCTCCAGCTATCACCTCAACTAGACGACCCGGAACGTGCAGGGCCGGGCCATGGAACTTGGATTCCTCTAAAATCACTCGAACTCGTGGCACGCGAAGTCTTCGCCTGACCGCATCCACGCTTGAGGCGCGCGCCTATCGCTATCCGTCTCCGGAACGCGCGACATGACCAAAATGGCCCTAATAGAGTCGGATCGGCTGCCTGCAAACAATTGACATCCGTGAACTATCTCTGAAGAATTACTGTGGGTAGTCATCCCGAGTAATGTAGACCGACCGCCCTGTTGCACAGTTGCTTGTGGAACGGGGTGAGGGGATGCCGCCGGTCGAAGATCAACGACGGCGTGTTAGTCAGGTGATGCTGTAGCTTTTGGGTTTCCATCCGACACAGAGGAGAACAAAGTGGCAAAGATAGATCTTCTTGACCGGGATACCGCGACGCGCGCCGACCTTTTCACGTCCCTCACGGCGGCGGCGTGGCTTGACGCGGACCTCGCAAGCGCCCTGTCGTCCGACAAGGGCGCGACCATCGAAGCATTCGCGCGCGAAAACGATTTCGAGGTGCCGCTCCTGGTGGAAATCGAGGCTTTCGAGCTGCCGGGCAATCCGGTTGGAAACCTCGAGGTCCTGGGCTTCACCATGCCCATGACCATGTCGAGCGCCCTTTCCGATGGCTGCCCGAACACCGCGCAGCAGACGTGCCCGCCGACAACCGCGCCCGGTTGCCCGGATACCGCCGCGGGATGCGGGCTCGTGACCTACTTCAGCGCCGACTGCCCAACTCATTACTATTGCGGCTCCACCCTCGATCCCTGCGCCTGAGCCGGCGCATCAGGGGAACTGACAGGCGGGGGCGATGCTCCTGTCCGCGAGCGGGCGCCGGCGCACCATGCGTCGGCGCCTGTTTTCTACGACTCGCAAGCGGGGCGGCGCAACGTGAACCCTCAAACGACCGGGCTGGCTGACAAGGGAAACGAGATCGGCGCCGGCGGCGGCTCGCCCGCCCGCAACCGTCGCGCGACTGTGGTGCGTCAATTCAGGAAGGCGCTACGGCTCGCGGCGCAGCAAGAGCCCGAGAGCGCGCCGCCGGAAATCTTCGAATTCCTGGATGTCGGCGATGCGTACGATCGCATCTCCGGGATCGATCAGAAAGAGTTCGAAAAGGGCCTGGCCGCCTATTGCGCACCCTATTTGCGCAGCGCGGCACTGGAATTGGCCGGCATCGGCTGCGATGGTTCCGCAGCGGCGCTTCCCGGTATCGAAGACGTCCTGAAACACGCGCTGGCGGGGCTCCGGCGGCGCCTCAATGAGGCATCGCAGCAGTCCGCGACCCTGCTGCAGAACGTCGCGCGGATCCGCGGCGAGCTGCACGGCGACACGCCCGAGGCACGGGCGATGTTCTTCTCCGAACGCCTGCTCGATCGCGGCTATCGGGAAACCTGCCGCGCGCAATTTCCGCTGCTGGACCAGATTCTCGCCAGGATGACCGAGGATGCCGTTGCGTGCTGGGGCGAGTTCTTCGATCGGCTGGCCGACAACTCGGGCGCGCTGTCGGCGCTCGTGCCGGGCGGCCTGGGACGGCTGTGCGAGCTCCAATTCTATGCGGGGGACGCGCACAACGGCGGCAGATCGGTCGTGGTGGTACGCGGCGGCAACGGGTCGGTCGTCTACAAGCCGCGACCGCTCGACACCGACGCGGTCCTTTCGACCGCGCTCGGCTGGATGGGCGGCAAGATCGGCCTGGGTCTCGAGCATGTCGCGCTGCTCCAGCGGCCGGAATATGGCTGGACGGCCTTCATTGCCGGAGCGGAATGCGTCGACGAAACCGAGGTCGGGCTCTGCTACGAACGCTGCGGAGTCCTGTTGGCGCTCATGTTCGTGCTGGGCGGCGCGGACATTCATCATGAGAATATCATCTGCCGCGGCGCGCAGCCCTACATCATCGACGCCGAAGCCCTGCTCAACGGCCCCCTGAACGGCCCAACTCCGTTTGCGCGGGGCATGCAGCGCACCCGCCTCGAAACCCTGTTCAACATGTCCTATTTGCCCGCGGTCACCGTCCAGGGCGACAGCAAGATCGACATCAGCGGCATGGGCTACCGGGCCGGGCAGGAACTCGAGTTCAAGGACGCCATCATGAACGACGGCCGCGACGATCTGGCGGCAAAGCTGGTCACGACGCCGTCGAAGCCGTTCAGCAACATCCCCTATTTACGCGGCGAGGCCCAGGATATCGAACCCTATCTCGGGCATTTCACGCGCGGATTTCGCCGGGCGCTCGAAACGGTGATGACGCATCGCGCCGAATTCCTGAACGCTCCGGACCTGTTGCCGAGCTTCGCCGCTGCCCGGTTTCGCTACATCGCCCGGCCGACCGCGCACTATGGGAAGGTGCTGCGCCAGAGCATGCATCCGCATGCCTGCGCCACGCCGGAGAAGCGGAACAACGTCATCGCGGCGCTGGCGCCCCAGAATTATTGGTGCGATCGAGTCTGCGTCGACATTCTCGCGTCGGAATATCTCGCGCTGAGACGGGGGGACATCCCGCTCTTCAACGGCAGGGCGGACTCGCGCAGCATCTGGACGCCGTCGGGGCGGGAGATCCCCAACGTCCTGCAGAAAACCGGCTACAGGTCGGTCGAGCGCCGCATTCGCGGGTTGGACACGCGGATCATCGATGTGCAGGTGGCTTCGATCGAGCTGTCGATCAGCGCCCGCGATTTCCAGCCCGGCGCCTCGCCGGGACGGCGCCCCTCCGCCAGGACCGCGCCACCGGGCACCGATCTTCGGCTCGAAGCGGCCAAAGCGATCGGCGACTGGATCGTTCGCCGCGCGCTCGTCACGCGAGGACATATCAGCTGGCCAAGCCGGGTGGTGATCGCCGAGAAGATGTCGGCGGCCCTGTGCGGCCTCGATCTCTACGGGGGCGTGACCGGCATCGGGATCTTCCTGGCCGAGCTCGCGCGAGCCGGCGGAGAACTCGAGCCATCGCGACGCCGCGCTGAAGTGTCTCGAGACCATTCGCGCGGCGAAACATATGGAAGCGGCGGCGCTTGCGGCGTTCGACGGGATGGCGGGGTGCGTCTACGGCGATCTTCTGATGTCTCGCGCGCTCGGGATCGCGCCGTCTCCGGCGGTGGCGAACGTGCTCCAGAAGATTCGCGACGGCATTCGGCACGATCTCGTCTTCGATATCATCGGCGGCGCCGCGGGCGCGTTGCTGGTTTCGCTGCGCGCTCGGGAATATCCGGCGTTCCGCGACGCCGCGACCGAATGTGCGCACGCCTGCGCGGCCCGGCTGATCGAGGGCGCGGAGCTTCTCGACGATGGGGCCACCTGGAAGTCCCCGGTCTTCGGTCAACCCTTGTCGGGATTGGCACACGGATCCTGCGGCATCGGGCTCGCGCTCGGCGAATATGCCGCCGCGTTCGACGACGAGGCCGCGCGCGAGCTCGCGCAGCGGGCCTTCGACTATGCGGGCGCGCGCGCCGACCCGCAGACCGGACTATGGCGCGACCTTCGGGCCGAATCCGGCGGCATGATCGCCTGGTGCCACGGCGCCGGCGGGATCGTGTTGGCGCGGCAACGGTACCTCGAATTGTTCGGGCGGGATTCCAGCGAGTCCGTGCGGAACGATGTCGAGAAGGGGCTGAACCTGATCCGCGGGCCGGGTGGTCCGAAGGTCGACACCCTCTGTCATGGGCGTGCCGGCAATTGGGAGGCGCTGTGGCGCGGTTCCGCCGCCGACCGCCAGGCCGCCGATGCCGAAACCGCCCTGCTGTGCGCGGATTGGTTCGACGGGATCGCACCGGCCTGCGACCTCAGCGTGCCGACCCCCGATCTGATGAACGGCCTTGCCGGAGTCGGCCTGCAGATCTTGCGGAGCATCGACCCGAACACGCCGTGCGTGGCGATCCTCGGGGCGTAGCCAGGCTCGACGGCAAGGCGGGCACCCTTTCGAACGCCTGAGCAAGCCCGCGAGGCTCGCTTCGGCGCGCGCGGCGCGCCACATCCGGGCTTGGCAGCGCCCGTCCGGGACCATACACCCCCGGCGGTCTCCTCCACCGGAAGCGCCCATGACCCGCCTGCCCTTCCCCCTCGCGCTCGTCCTGCTGGTGGCGGCGTGCGGGAGCGAGAAGGCCAAGGACTCGCCGCTCCTCGTCAGCGCGATCGGCGGCGCGGCGGAGACGGGCGACCCCAGCGCGGGCCCGCTCGATCCGCCGCGGCGGCTGCTGATGGAGGCGACCGCGCAAGGGCTCGTGCGCTTCGATGCCGGGGGCCAGATCGAGCCCGGGCTCGCCGAGCGCTGGATCGTGATCGACGACGGCCGCAGCTACATCTTCCGCCTGCGCGACGCCGAATGGCCCGATGGCGAGCTGGTGACCGCCGAGCAGGTAGTCCACGTCCTCAAACGCGCGGCGGCGGCGAACAGCCGCAATGCGCTCGCCCCGTTCCTCAAGGTGATCGACGAGATCGTGCCAATGACCGACCGGGTGATCGAGGTACGGCTCAGCCGCCCGCGCCCCGATCTGCTCAAGCTCTTCGCCCAACCCGAGCTCGCCGTGTTCCGGCTCGACGACAAGGGCGGGAGCGGCCCCTTCCGGGTCAAGTCCGATCGCGATCCCGGCGTGCTGCTCCAGCCCGCGCGCGATCTGGCGGCGGCGAAGGACGACGACGACCAGGATCCGCACCCGCGGGACCTGGTTCGCCTGCGCGGAGACGACGCCGCGCTGGCGATCGCGCGGTTCAAGGACGGCAAGGCCGATGCGGTGCTCGGCGGCACCTTCGCCGACTGGCCGATCGTCGGCGTCGCCAACGTGCCGCCCGAGGCGATCCGGATCGATCCGGCGCTCGGCCTGTTCGGCTTCGCGATCGTCAGCCGCGACGGGTTCCTCGCCGATCCAGACAATCGCGCCGCAATCGCGATGGCGGTCGATCGCGATGCGCTGCACTCGGCTGGTCCATCCCGGTTGGACCCCGGTCGAGACCGTGCTGCCCGCCCAGCTCGAACTCGGCGTCGCCGCCCGCGACCGCCGTCTGGGGCCCCTCTCCGCTCGCCGCCCGGCGCGACGCCGCCCGCACCCGCGTCGCGGCGTGGCGGCGTGGCAAGCCCGGTCCGCTCACGATCCGCGTAGCGTTGCCGCCGGGTCAGGGATCGACTTTGGTCTGGGCGTCGATCGCCTCGGCGATGGCCTCGATCGGCATCCACGCCGAGCGCACTGGCATCGGCGACCCGGCCGACCTGCGGCTGATCGACGCGGTCGCGCCTTACGACAGCGGGCGCTGGTTCCTCGCCACGGCCTGCCAGCTCTGCAACGAGGACAGCATGACGCTGATCGCCGCCGCGCGCGACGCCCCCGATCTCGATGCCCGCGCCCACCGCATCGCCGAGGCCGATGCCGCGCTCGCTACCAACTCCGCATACATCCCTATCGCGCAGCCCTTTCGTTGGGCTATCGTAACGAGCAGGGTAACCGGTTGGCAGGGGAACACGCGCGCCTGGCACCCGTTGAACCACCTGCGCAACGAAACCGAGTGAGGCCCATGGCGAAGACGACCCGAATGAATACCGGCACGCTTCGCGATGTGGCGGGCCGAATCCCGATCGGCACCGACGTGGCCTCGGTCCGGCGGCGGATCGAGGGGATGGAGCATCTGCTCGAAGGGCTGTTCGTGATCCCGGGCACCAACAAGCGGATTGGGCTCGACGTGATCCTCGACCTGATTCCGATCGGCGGCGACGCGCTCGGTGCGCTGATGGGGCTCTACATGGTCTGGGAAGCGCGCAACCTCGGCATGTCGAGCTGGCAGATGACTCGGATGGTCGGCAACGTCGCGTTCGATTTCGTGCTCGGGCTGATCCCGTGGATCGGCGCGATCCCCGACTTCCTGTTCAAGTCGAACACCTACAATCTCCGCATGATCAAGCGCCACCTCGCCAAGCACCACCCCGCCGGCGCGGTGATCAACCAGCGCTAGGGTAGTCGACGCCCCGTCAAATAGGGACAGTCCGTCAAATGGTCCCTATTTTCTAGGGCAGCGGCTCGATCTTGATCCGGGTCTCGGGCGCGGCGCCGCCCTGGGTCGCCGGACAGGCGCGGAAGCGGAAGTTCAGGTCGAGGCACAGCCACACTTCCTCCAGCCAGCCGCCGCGGTTGACGTTGAGCCGCATCATCTCCGCGCTCATGCCCGGATTGGCCTGCGCGACCGCGGCAGCGAAAGCGCCCGCGGTCAGGTCACGCCGCGCGGCGAGCGCCGCCATGTCGGGATAGCGCAACCTCGCGTAGAGCCCGGTCGAGCGCGCGAAATAGTCGGCGGGCGGCACCCCCATGCAGGTGCCGTGCTTGGCATATTCATGCTGGAGCAATTGCGCCGACGGCGTCGAGCAGAGGTGCTGGCGCACCAGCGGCCTGGGCAGCAGCACCGCCGCCGCGCAATATTGCGGCCATAGCGCGCCCTCGCCGTCGGGCCACAGCCCGTGGAGCGTGAAGCCGAAGCGATTGGCTCCACCGCATTCGAACACGGCAGCCGGATCGCCCGCCTTGCCGTGGCAGAATTGCGGCGCCCAGCTCACCGCCAGCGTATAGCTGACGGTCGGCAGCATGCGCGCGGGCTCGCTCGCGCTCGGGCCTTCGGGATGCACGTCCGGAACCGTTGCGGGCGCCTCGCACCGGTAGCTTTGCGCTTGCGCGACGGCGGGCAGGACGAGCGCGAGCACGAGGGAGGCAATACGCATCAACTCTTCCCCAATCAGGCGGCCGGTTCGGCTCAGGCTTCGCGCTTGCGCGTGAACCACGTGTTCGAATCGGGGCGGAACAGCATCACGACGGCCGCGACCTGGAGCAGCACGCAGACGGCGGCGACGACACCGGGAATTCCGTCCAGCCAAGTCCCCCGCATGACGTTGAGCAGCGTGCCGAGCAGCCCGAGACCGAAGAGGATGACATAAATCCAGCGGGCGATATCGCTGCCCTTGCGTGCCACGAAAAACCACAGGAGCAGCTGGATGACGAAGGTGAGGACGGCGGTTCCGATCCCGATATCCACGAGCAGCTCAGGACTCATCGGGCTGCCGGCGGCGCTCGTCTTCACGCGCTCGACCACGGTGTTTCATGACCATATCGTGTTTGCGAGCCCGAGCAGCAGGTTCGCAAAGAAAATCTGCTCGAAACGAACGACCGAATTAGGCCGCATCACGCCCTCCCCTTGTTCGGACGGATGCTAGCCTGCGGACTTCGCCAAGTCCATGAAATCGAGCCCGATGTCGGCGGCGGGCGCCGACTGGGTGAGCCGGCCGACGCTGATGTAGGTCACGCCGGTCTCGGCGATCGCACGGATCGTGTCGAGCGTGACTCCGCCCGACGCCTCGGTCGGCACTCGGCCCGCGACCAGCGCCACCGCCTCGCGCAGCACCGGGAGCGCCATGTTGTCGAGCAGCAGCTGAGTCGCCCCGGCGGCGAGCGCGGGCTCGATCTGGTCGACCCGGTCGACCTCGACGATGATCCGCGCGATCCCCGCCGCCGCCGCGCGCCGCACCGCCTCGCCGACCGATCCGGCGACCGCGACGTGGTTGTCCTTGATCATCGCCGCGTCCCACAGCCCCATCCGATAGTTGGTCGCGCCGCCCATCCGAGTCGCATATTTCTCGAGCACGCGGAGGCCCGGGATCGTCTTGCGCGTGTCGAGCAGGGTCGCGCCGGTGCCCGCGATGCGGTCGACATGGGCGCGACGTCAGCGTGGCGATGCCCGAGAGATGTTGCACCGTGTTCAGCGCCGACCGCTCGGCGGTGAGCAGCGCGCGCGCCTTGCCCTGCAGCCGCATCAGCTCGGCGCCCGCGGGCACGCGGTCGCCATCCTCGACCAGTCGCTCGATCGCCGCGTCGGGATCGAGCGCGCGGAAGAAGGCCTCGGCGATCGGCAGCCCCGCGACGGTGATCGAATCGCGGCTGTCCATCACGACCGCGAACATCGCCTCGGCCGGGATCACCGACGCCGAGGTGATGTCCCCCGCATCACCCAGATCCTCGGCGAGTGTCGCGGCGACGAAGCCGGCCAGATCGAAGCGGTCGAGCGCGAAAGCCATGCCGCCCCCTACCGCTTCGCGCGGCGCCGGACTAGGGTCCCCGCATCATCAGGGGGATTTTCATGCGCCTCATCGCCGCCGCGCTGCTCGCCACCGCCACGCTCGTCACCGGATCGGCGCCGCTCGCCGCGCGAGAAGCCGCGCCCGCGCGCGCCGAGGCCGCGTTCAAGGCGCTCACCGACCGCTACGTCCACAGCATCGCCCGCTTCGCCCCCACCTACGGCACCTCGCTCGGCGACCATTCGAACGACACGGGGCTCCCCGACCTCACCCTCGCCGGCCGCGGCAGGCAAGTCGCGTTCGACCATGAGATGCTCGTCGAGCTCGCCCGGATCGACCGCAAGGCGCTGAGCCCCGACAGCCAGGTCGACGCCGCGCTGCTCGATAATGCGCTGCGTTACGATATCTGGGACATCGGGACGCTCCACGAATGGGCGTGGAGCCCGCAGATGTACAACGACGTGGCCGCGGGCGCGCTCTACAGCCTCGCCGCGCGCGATTTCGCGCCGTGGACGCAACTCGGCTCGAAATCGGCGATCGTGCGGATGGAGGGGCTGCCCGCGCTGCTCGCGCAGGAGCGCGCCGGCAGCTGGTGCCGGCGCGCGTGCCCGCGATCTTCGCGAGCACGGTCGCCAAGCAGAACGCCGGCATCGTCGAGATCGCCGAGACGATGCTCGCGCCGCATGAGGGCGCGCTCGACGCGCCGGGGCCAGGCGCGATTCGACGCGGCGCTGACGAAGCTCAAGGAGGCGGTCGCCGAGCACCAGAAGTGGCTCGATACCGTGCTGGTGCCGCAGGCGAAGGGCGATTTCCGCCTGGGCGCCAAGCTCTACGACGAGAAGATGCGGTTCGCGCTGATGTCGACGCTCACCCGCGCCGAGATCAAGGCGCGGGCGCAGAAGGCGGCCGCCGGCATCCGCGCGCAGATGTACGGCCTCGCCCGCCAGGTGCTCGCCGGCAGGCCCGGCGCCCCCCCGCTCCCGGTCACGCCCACCGCCCGGCAGCAGCAGAAAGCAATCGAGGCCGCGTTCGAGCTGAGCTACGCGCAGCGCCCGC
Source organism: uncultured Alphaproteobacteria bacterium (assembly GCA_963799985.1). Taxonomy (GTDB): domain Bacteria; phylum Pseudomonadota; class Alphaproteobacteria; order Sphingomonadales; family Sphingomonadaceae; genus Sphingomonas. Next base: position 610,935 of record CAWCZC010000001.1, read on the forward strand.
CGCGCTCGGGCCTGATGGACAAGGCGCGCGCGACCTTGGCCCAGACCACCGATTTCGTCCGCTCGGCACACCTCATCACGCTCCCGCAAGCGCCGGTGAAGATCATCACCATGCCGGTGTTCCAGCAGGGCAATTCGGTCGCCTATTGCGACAGCCCCGGCCCGCTCGAGCGCGACCTCGATACTTTCTTCGCGATCTCGCCGATCCCGGCCGACTGGAGCGACGAGCAGGCGACCTCGTTCCTGCGCGAGTACAACGACTATATGATCCAGGACCTGAGCATTCACGAGGCGATGCCCGGCCACTACGTCCAGATCGCGCATTCGAACGAGAATCCCTCGGTGCTCCGCGCGGTGCTGTCGTCGGGATCGTTCGTCGAGGGCTGGGCGGTCTATGCCGAGGGGATGATGTCGGACGCGGGCTATCTGGGCGGCGATCCGCTTTTCAAGCTGACCGTGCTCAAGATGCGGCTGCGCTCGGTCACCAATTCGCTGCTCGACATCGGCATCCAGACCGAGGGCATGACTCGCGACCAGGCGATGACGCTGATGACCAAGGGCGCGTTCCAGCAGGAGCGCGAGGCTGCGGGCAAGTGGGTGCGCGCGAGCCTCAGCTCGAACTCAGCTGCTCAGCTATTTCGTCGGCTATTCGGAGCATATGGCGCTGCGCGAGGAAGCCAGGGCGCGCTGGGGCAAGCACTTCGAGCTCAAGGCCTATAACGATGCGGTGCTCGCCCACGGATCCCCGCCCGCGCGGTTCGTGCGCGCGCTGATGTTCGGCCTGCCGGTGCAGTGACCGCGGCGGGGGTGACGCTCGAACGACTGCCCCATGTCGAGGGCCTGACCGCATTCTGGGAGCGCGCGACGCTGCGCGCGGCGCCCGGGCCGCTGACGATGGCGCAGCGCGTGATGCTCGACGCGCTCGGGCTCGGGCTCGAGCAGAGCCTGGGCTATCTATCGCGCGAGCGCCCAGATCGCGCCGCGTTCGAGCGATGGGTGCTCGATACCGCCGGGCCGCCCGACCCCCTCGCGATCGCGCGCTATCACGCCTGGCTCGCGGGCGATCCGCCGCCCGAACCCATGCGCCGCCGCCTGCGCGAGATCGAGCAGGCGCCCGACACGCTCGATGCCACCGATCTCGCGCATTGGGAGTCGCGAGGGTACGTCGTCCTCCGCTCGGCGCTTTCCGCAGAGGAGGTCGCCGCCGCCGGAGCCTTGCTGTGGCGCGTGGCCGGCGCCGTGCCCGACGACCCGGCAAGCTGGTACGGCGAGCGCACCAACGGGATCATGGTCCAGCATTTCCAGCACCCGGCGCTCGAAGCCGCACGCCGCAGCCCGCGCATCCACAAGGCGTTCGCCCAGCTGTGGGGCACCGCCGATCTGTGGACGATCGTCGACCGGCTGAGCTTCAACCCGCCGCTTCGCGCCCGCGAGACCTTCCGCCCACCGCGCCTGCACTGGGACGTCAGCCTGGCGACGCCGATCCCCTTCGCGACGCAGGGCATCCTTTACCTCGCCGACACCACCGCCGATCAGGGCGCGCTCGAGCTTGTCCCCGGCTTCCACCGCCGGATCGAGGCGTGGCTGGAGTCGCTCGGCGACCAGGACCCCCGGCAGGTCGATCTGAGCGCGGAGGCGATCACCGTTCCGGGTGGCGCCGGCGACCTCGTCATCTGGCGCCAGGATCTTCCCCACGGCGCCAGCCCCAACCGCGCTGCGTGCCCGCGGCTCGCGCAATATCTCAACATGTATTCGCCCGAGCTGACGGTCCATCCGGATTGGAGATAAGGCGCCGGACCGTTAGCCGATCATTTACCGCCTATACCTAGGGTACACGCCGGAGGGGATTCCGGCCGATGTCTGCCAGCGCACAACCGATGCACAACCCGCCTGCGCACCAGCGCGAGGTGGACTTGATGATGGCGGCGGCGCGCGCCGAGGCGGCGGAGGGTCCCCGCCCACTGTTCAAGCCCGCGCCACCCAAGGCGCAGCTCTCCGAACGCGTGCTCGATCACCGCATGTCCGAGGAGCTCGAGGTGATTCGCCGCCGGCTCGATCAGATCGGCGACATCCTGGCGAGCGACCCGGTGCTGCTCCATCGGCACGCAGTCTCGCTCCAGGGGCTCGATCTCACGCATCAGGTGCTCGGCCACCTCGCCAGCGTGATCGCCGCGCAAGACAAGGAAGCCGCGGTCGAGCAGGTGAGCCTCCAGGACCTCAAGTCGCGCCTGCGCCGCAAGCCGATCGGCGCCTAGCACCACGCGCTGAAACACGTTACATTGGCGCACGGTCCCCGCGACCGCGAACCTCGATGGAGGGATCGATGCGCCTCGCCGCCCTGATCGCACTCACCGCCTGCCTCGCCCTGACCTCGGGCCTCCAGGCCGCGCCGACCGTCCAGGTCAGCTGGGGCAAGGTCGGCATCAGCCTCGAGCAATACCGCCACGATGCGGTTCAGTGCGGCCGCGCCGGCTATTATCGCGACGTCTCGCACACCGAAGCGGCACAGGTTTTCAAGAACGCCAGCCGGCAGCTCGAGGCCAATGAGAATAGCGGCGCGGACGTCGGGACCTTCATCGCTTCCGCCCGGATCGTCGAGGGGACGCGGCCCGAAATGCGAATCGCCCAGGTTCGCGCCTATCTGCAGGAAGCGACCGATCGCTGCCTCACGGAGCTGGGCTATTCGCGTTTTCGCCTGACCGGCGCGCAGCAGCGGCAGCTCCGTCGTCTCCACCTCGGCTCGCCCGAGCGCCACGCCTATCTCTACAGCCTCGCGAGCGATCCGGCGGTGCTGCGCAGCCAGGCGGTCTGACATGCGCCTTGCGATCCTGCTCGCGCTGACCGCCGGCCTCGGCCTCTGCTCGGGTGCGCACGCCGCGCCGCAACCGCAGACGAGCTGGGGCAAGGCGGGGATCTCGTTCGAGGCCTATCGCGCCGATGCCCTCGCCTGCGGCCGGGAAGGCGCGAACCTCGATGTGTCGAAGACCGAGGGCGCGCGCGTTCTCGTCAACGCCTCGCGTCAGCTCGATACGCTCACCGAGACCGGCGCGCCCGACAGCGGCAACCAGCAGTCGGATTCGTTCCCGAGCGCGGGCGCCGCCGCGGACAGCACGCTCGACGTCTCGTTCAATCCAGCGGTCGCTCGCGCGCTCGAACTGTCGCATCGGATGGCCACGGTCACGCAGGCGGCGCGCGCCGACGAGCAGGTCAGGCAGGTCGGCCAGGTGATGCGCGTGGCGATCGAGCAATGCCTTGTCGGGCGCGGCTATCGCAAGTTCCGGCTGACGAGCGATCAGATGCGCCACCTCGACACGCTGCGCCGCGGCACCGACGCACGCCGCGCCTATCTGTTCAGCCTCGCGAGCGATCCGGAGGTGCTGCGCGACCAGACGACCTGAACGCCTCCGATTGTCGGCTCAGGCAATGACCAGGGCGTAGTCGACGCCGCCGTTCGGCAAGCACTCCGTCATGGGATTCTCCAGCTTGCGCGCGCGCTCGGCCGCCAGTTGCAGCAATCGGGATTGCACCGCAGAAAAGATTCCCGCGTGCATCGTGCCGCCATCGAGAAGCTTGCCCTTCGCGTCGCGGATCGCAACTCCGATCGGAGTGCCGGCCCGGTCGAGCTCGAGCAACCGCGGCCAATCCAGCTGCCAGGCCTGGCGGAGCGGGACGGCATAGCGCCGTTCGCCCGCGCTGAATTCCATGACCACGTGCTCACGGTTTTCGTAGCCCGCCGCTCCGCTGAAACGGAACGCGCGTATCGATCCCGCGGTGCCACCGGAGCCGCCCGGTTGCGGTGGGGCAAACGCGATCCCATCGGCAGTTGCGCCCAGATCAAGCGTCCTCGAGAGTCGAAAGATCCAGCCGGTCTCCGCGGAATAGTCGCCGCTCCAATCGTGAAGCGTGGAGTCGCAGATGATATATTGGGCCGCATCGGCCTCCGCCGGCAGGTCGGCGTGGTCGGCGCAGTCGTCGCTGCCGATCGCGGCGGCCAGCGCGCCCGTTTGCGCCAGTTGCGCGCGGAGCGCATCGAGGTCGATCGAGGAGGGCAGCGCCCGGTGCGTCATCGTGGACGACCGGTACAGCGCGAAGCGAACGCGATGGGCGTCCGGATAGCGCGCCACCAGCGCCTGGGGGTCGAGGTCGAACATCTCCAGTTCGTTGAGATCGCGGCCGGTGACGACTAGCTCATGCGGATCGCTCGTGCCGCCGGAAACCACCAGCGAATCGTTCGATCGCGGATGATGGTATTGCACGATCCACAGCCGCGGTTCATCGGACGGGGCCTTGGGCCACGCGAGATACGCGCGAAAATTGGGGTCGTGCGACGGCAGCAGCGCCTCGCCCACACCCGACTGGAAGACGAAGCGCCCGTCCCGCCGGAGCGTCCGGACCAGCGACCAAGGTTTCGCACCGCCCGCGCTGGTGGCGCGGCAATAGCGATAATCGCCGGTGCCAGCGGCGTACGCAACGGCGGGAAACGACGCCAGCATCAGTGCGACGATCCCGCGCATCAGCCACCCGGCCTGCATTCCACTCGCTCCTCGCGTCAGTCGCCCGTCACCGCCACCGGCCCCAGATCCCCCATCCCGACCGTGCCACTTGCCATCTCGAGCATCCGGTCGAGCGACCTCTTCGCCTTGAGCCGCAGCCCCTCCTCGATCTCGATCCTGGGCTCGAGGTCGCGCAAGCTGAGGTAGAGCTTCTCCATCGTGTTGAGCGCCATGTAGGGGCAAATGTTGCAGTTGCAGTTCCCGTCCGCCCCCGGCGCGCCGATGAAGTGCTTGTCTGGCACCGCTTTCTCCATCTGGTGGATGATGTGCGGCTCGGTTGCGACGATCAGCGTCTCACCCGGGAAGGTCTTGGCGAACTCGAGGATACCGCTGGTCGATCCGATATAGTCGGCGTGGTCGAGCACGTGCGGCGGGCATTCGGGGTGGGCCGCGACCGGAGCGTCGGGGTGCTGGGCCTTGAGCTTCAGCAGTTCGGTCTCGCTGAACGCCTCGTGGACGATGCACACGCCCGGCCACAGCAGCATGTTGCGGCCCATCTTGCGGTTGATGTAGCCGCCGAGGTGCTTGTCGGGGCCGAAGATGATCTTCTGGCTGCTCGGGATCTGGCTCAGGATCTTCTCGGCCGACGAGCTGGTGACGATGATGTCGGATAGCGCCTTCACCTCGACCGAGCAGTTGATGTAGGTCAGCGCGATGTGATCGGGATACTGCGCGCGGAAGGCGGCGAACTGCGCGGGCGGGCAGCTGTCCTCGAGGCTGCACCCCGCGTTCATGTCGGGCAGCACGACGATCTTCTCCGGCGAGAGCACCTTCGCGGTCTCGGCCATGAACCGCACGCCGCAGAAAGCGATCACGTCGGCATCGGTCTCCGCCGCCTTGCGCGAGAGATCGAGGCTGTCGCCGACGAAGTCCGCCAGGTCCTGAAGCTCGGGGCGCTGGTAGTAATGCGCCAGGATCACGGCGTTGCGCTCCTTGCGCAGCCGGTCGATCTCGGCGCGGAGATCCAGCCCCGCCAGGCTTCCGCCGATTCCGTTGCGTGCGTCCATCACCCGTTCCTTGTCCGACGCGGAGTCACATGGCCCGCGCGCAGGGCGGGATCAAGGCATGGGCGGGAACTTGCCGAACGCGAGCGGCGGCACCGAAGCTCCCGGCGTCCCGGCGGTAACCGCGTGATAGAGCGCCGTGCCGATCGAGCTGTAGGTCAGCAGCTCGGTCACGACGATCGAGGCGATCATGACGCCCAGTCCCCACCACCAGGCAGGGTGGACCCGGCCCGTGCGGCGCAGGTCCGCCGCCATGCCGATCACCGGAAAGATCAGCACCGGCAGGAACGCTGCTTCATAGGCATAGGGCATCAGCAGCGGCGCCGGGCTCAACCGGCTGATCGCGGGCCCCATCAGCATCGCGGTGCCGCAATAATGGAGCCGCCGGTGCCAGTCGGTCTGGCGGCGCAGCGCGATCGCTGCCCAGGTGAGCCCGGCGAAGGTAAGCACCGTCATCGGATCGAAGATCAGGAAATTGAGCGGGTAGAAGAAGAAGGGGATGCGGCCCTGCTGCACCATCGCCACCGTCACCGCGGTGCCTAACCCGATCATCGCGACGATCCACGCCGCGCCCAGCCAGCCGAGTCGGCGATGCAGCGTCATCGATCCGCGAGTCACGAAGACGTTCTGGAGCACGTAGATCACGATCCAGCCCATGAACGTGACCGCATGGGCGTGCACCAGCAGCGGCCGGTTGAACGTCGAGCGGCCCATCGCGAGGTGGAAGCTGAAGCCGGCGAAGACCAGCGCCATCATCACCAGCGCCATCTTTAGGAAAAAACGGTCGTCGCGGCCCAGCGTGGGCGCGGGCTCTGCCAGTGTCGCCATGATGATCCCCCCTCTTGTGGCGCGCCCGTTTTAGCGCGTCACGTCGGGGACGCCAAGAATCACTGGCGGTTGGCGAGTACGTCCTCCGGGCGGCGCGACACGTCCCACGCCTCGTGGTCCGTAGCCTCGTCGGCGAACTTGACCTCGACGTTGGCGTTGAGCCCCGCGGCGCGCAGCGGCATCGCGAAGCTCCGCTCGATCGCGCGACGGGTCGCGTCGCGGGCGAGCCGCATCGGCATCGGCTCGCGCGCCTGGCGGAGCAGCTCGGCCTGCGCGGCCTGGCGGTTGGCTTCGTCGAGCTTGGCCTCGGCGTCAGTCAGCGCCATCAGGATGCCGCCCTCGCCGTATTGGCGCACCGCGTTCATGTCGACGTCCGGTCCCATCACCTCGATCGGCGGCAGCGTGACCGACAGCGTGTTGGTCGCCGCGTTCCAGCTCAGCATCTTCTGGTCGAGCTTCGAGAGATCGACCTCGTAGCGGACCGTTCCCGGCATGATCATCGTCTTCTGCGCGGTCAGCCCCAGCCGCGTCTGCTTCGAGGTGACCACCGCGACGTAGCGCGCGGCGAAAGTCGAGAGGCGGTTCTGCTCGCGCAGCCCCTCGAGGCTCGCCTGCGCGATCGTCACCGGCGACTTGGCGCCGAACTGCGCGCTGATCGTCGAGCCCAGGAACCAGAAGCCCGCGCCGATCACCAGCGCGATCACCACCAGCCCGCCGAAGACCCATGCGCATCCCTTGCTCATGCCGCCATCCTCCAGTCGCCGTCGTGCCCGGTCACCAGCCCGCGCGCCTCGAGGTCGAGCAAGTGCGCGAGCACCGAACGCCCGGCCGCCCCGATCAGGCGCGGGTCCAGCCCGACATACATGCGCTCGACCAATGCGGGAACCTCCCGCACGTCCTGCCTGAGCAGCCGCAGGATCTGCCCCTCGCGCTGCCTGCGATGCCCGATCAGCCCGCGGACGAAGCGCTGCGGCCGGTCGATCTGCGGCCCGTGCGCCGGATAATAGACGCGGTCCGCACGCGACATCAGCTTTTCCAGACTTGCCATATAGGCAGCCATATCGCCGTCCGGCGGGGCGACGACGGTGGTCGACCAGCCCATCACGTGATCGCCGGTAAACAGCGCTTCCGCCTCGGCGAGCGCGAAGCAGAGGTGGTTCGAGGTGTGCCCCGGGGTCGCCACCGCCTCGAGCGTCCAGCCCGAGCCCGAGAGGCGCTCGCCATCGCCCAGCACGCGATCCGGGGCATAGCTCCGGTCGAACGCCGCATCGGCGCGTGGACCCGAATCGCTGAGCACGAGCGGCGCGCAGCCGATCACCGGCGCCCCGGTCAGCGCCCGGAGCGGAGCGGCAGCGGGGCTGTGGTCGCGGTGGGTGTGGGTGCACAGGATCGCGCTCACGGGCCGGCCGGCGATCGCCGCCACGAGCGCGTCGAGGTGCGCGACCTCGTCGGGCCCTGGATCGATGACGGCGAGGTCGCGGACGCCCACCAGATAGGTCTGGGTGCCGGTGAAGGTGTAGGGCGAGGGATTGGGCGCGAGCACGCGCGTGACCAGCGGATCGATCGCCTGAGCGACGCCGGTCTGGGCTTCGGTCATGTGACGGAGATGGCTGCTCGCACCTGAGGACGCAAGGGTGCGAGGATCGGCGCATGCCCGCCTTGTTCGTCATCGCCGCGAAATCGGGCGCCGCTTTCGCGGGGATGGCGCGGTCGGGTAGCTCGACTTGGGGCTAGAAAATTACAGTCCCGCTTGCCCCGGCGCACAATTCGACTAGATCGCGCGCATGGCAAGCCGCCCGCGCACCCTCTATGAGAAGATCTGGGACGACCATGTCGTCGAGCGCCGTGACGACGGAACGTGCCTGGTCTACATCGATCGCCACCTCGTCCATGAAGTGACCAGCCCGCAGGCGTTCGACGGACTGCGTGCGGCCGGGCGCCAGGTGCGCCGCCCCGATCTCACGCTCGCGGTCCCCGACCACAATCTGCCGACCACGCCGCGTGTCGATGCCGCGGGGCGCGTGCTGCCGATCGCGGACCCCGAAAGCGCCGCCCAGCTCGCGGCGCTCCGCCAGAACACGCAAGACTTCGGCATCCGCTACATCGACGCCAACGCCGCCGAGCAAGGCATCGTCCACGTCATCGGCCCCGAGCAGGGCTTCACCCTACCCGGCACCACGCTGGTTTGCGGCGACAGCCACACCTCGGCGCATGGCGCGCTGGGCGCGCTCGCGTTCGGGATCGGCACCAGCGAGGTCGAGCATGTGCTGGCCACCCAGACGTTGCTGCTGCGCCGGTCGAAGACGATGGAAGTGCGGGTCGACGGCAGCCTGGGGTTCGGCGTGACCCCCAAGGACGTGATCCTGACGATCATCGGCCGGATCGGCGCGGCGGGGGGCACCGGGTACGTCATCGAATATACCGGCGAGGTGATCCGCGCGATGTCGGTCGAGGGGCGGCTGACCGTCTCGAACATGTCGATCGAGGGCGGCGCGCGCGCGGGGCTGATCGCACCCGACGAGACGACCTACGCCTATCTCCAGGGCCGCCCGATGGCGCCTTGGGGGGACGATTGGAAGCAGGCGGTCGCCTATTGGCGCACCTTGCCGAGCGATCCGGGCGCGGCGTTCGACGCGACGGTCCGCATCGACGCGACCGACATCGCCCCGTCGCTGACCTGGGGCACGAGCCCCGAGGACGTGGTGCCGATCACCGGCCGTGTCCCCGATCCCGAGAGCTTCGCCGATCCCGCCAAGCGCCAGGCCGCCGCCAAGTCGCTCGCATACATGGGCCTAGCGCCCGGCACGGCGATGCAGGACGTGACGATCGGCCACGTCTTCATCGGTTCAGTGCACCAACAGCCGGATCGAGGATCTGCGCGCCGCCGCCGCGGTCGCCAACGGTCGCCACGTCGCCGATGGCGTGCGCGCGCTGGTCGTCCCCGGCTCGGGCCTGGTCAAGCGCCAGGCCGAGGCGGAGGGGCTCGATCGGATCTTCGTTCAGGCGGGGTTCGAGTGGCGCGAGCCAGGATGCTCGATGTGTCTCGCAATGAACCCGGATAAAGTGCCGAGCGGCGAACGTTGTGCTTCCACGTCGAACCGGAATTTCGTAGGAAGACAGGGTCCGGGGGCACGGACACATCTGCTGTCGCCGGCCATGGCGGCAGCGGCGGCAGTAACAGGGCGGTTGACCGACGTCAGGGAGCTAATGACGTAAGGCGCCGAGTGGGGGGTTGCGTATGAAACGGGCGTTGGTGGCGTTGATTGCCGGAACCCTCCTGAGCGGCCTCGCCGCCGCTTATGCGACCACGAACCAGAGTATCGCCGACGAGAAGGTGGCCATGGCCGCCGTCGCCGACGGGCGCTGATCCACTTGAGGCAGGCTTGATCCCGACCTCGCGTCCCGTCATGGACAGCGAGAAGGAGCAAGCGATGGAACCCGTCCGCCATGTCGAAGGCCGCGCCTATCCGTGGGGCGCGAAGAACATCGACACCGACGTCATCATCCCCGCGCATTGGCTGAAGACCGTGACTCGCGCTGGGGCTCGGCGCGTGGCGCGTTCGAGACCGTCCGCGCCGAACCTGGCAACATCTTCGACGATCCGCGCTACGCCGGCGCACCCGATGCTGATCGCGGGCGAGAATTTCGGCTGCGGATCGAGCCGCGAGCATGCCGCCTGGGCGCTCGCCGACATGGGCATCAAGGCGGTGATCGCGCCGAGCTTCTCGGACATCTTCTCGGGCAACGCCTTCAAGAACGGCATCGTCGCGGTGGTGCTGCCGCAGGAAGCGATCGACCGGCTGGTCGAGGTCGCGCGGACCGACGAGGTGACTGTCGATCTCGAGACGATGACCGTCACCACCCCGTTCCAGGATCGCTTCGCCTTCGAGCTCGATCCGTTCCGTCGCGATTGCCTGATGCAGGGGCTGGACGAGATCGGCCTCACGCTGGCAAGGGATACCGCGATTTCGAACTACGAAGCGGGCGCCGTCCGGTCGCGCCCCTGGATCGCGACGGGGAGCGGGCATGAAGGCGTTGCTGTCGAAGGAGCCGGGCGGACCTGACACGCTCGCGCTCGAGGAACTGCCCGATCCCGTGCGCCGGCAAGGGGCAGGTGCTGGTCGCGGTCAAGGCCTGCGCGATCAACTATCCCGACGTGCTGATCATCGAGGACAAGTATCAGATGCAGCCCGCCGCGCCCGTTCGCGCCGGGGGGCGAGGTCGCGGGCGTGATCGAAGCGGTCGGCGAGGGCGTGACAGGCTGGGCGCCGGGGGACCGGGTGATCGGCGTCATCGGCTTCGGCGGGCTGGCCGAGAAAATCGCGGTGGATGCCGGCGCGGCTCTATCCGCCTGCCCGAGGGGCGCAGCTTCGAGGACGGCGCGGCGCTGTTGCTCACCTATGCGACGACGATCCACGCGCTGCTCGATCGCGGGCATCTGAAGCAGGGGCAGACCTTGCTCGTGCTGGGTGCCGCCGGCGGGGTCGGGCTCGCGGCGATCGAGCTGGGCAAGGCGTTCGGCGCGATCGTGGTGGCGGCGGTCTCGTCCGAGGCCAAGGCCGAGGCGGCGAAGGCGGCAGGTGCCGATACGGTGCTGGTCTATCCGCGCGCGCCGTTCGACAAGGACCAGTCCAAGGCGCTTGCCGAACAGTTCAAGGCGGCGGTCGGGCCTCTGGGTGCCGACGTGATCTACGATCCGGTCGGCGGCGATTACGCCGAGCCGGCGCTGCGCTCGATCGGCTGGGAGGGGCGCTATCTGGTGGTCGGCTTCCCGGCGGGGATCCCCCGGCTGCCGCTCAACCTGACCCTGCTCAAGAGCTGCGACGTCTGCGGCGTGTTCTGGGGCGCCTTCGCGGCGCGCGATCCGCACGCCAACCAGGCGCATGTCGAGCGGCTGTTCCGGCTGTGGGCGGAGGGCCGCATCGCCCCGCGCGTGACCGAGCACGTTCGCGTTCGCCGATGGCGGCAAGGCGATCGCCAGGATGGCCGCGCGCGAAGCGATCGGCAAGCTGGTGGTGCGGGTTGCCGGGTAGCGCCGTCCCCTGAATGGTTACCGCCGCCGGATGGCGTTAGGGTGTGGCGATGGACGATGAGAGCCTCACCCGATTCAAGGCGGAGATGCGGCGTCTGAAGGAAATGGGCGGGCCGGGTGCATACTTGCGTCGCGCCGTCGTGAACAGCGTCGCCGGGCTATTTTTCGCCACCTTGTGGTTCGCCGCTCTGGTTGCGCTGACGCGGTATTTTCCGCGGGATGCCAATGGGGCGATGGGGTTGGGCGGGATATCTCTCATCTGTGGCCTGAACTTGCTCCTTGCGGCATTGCTTTGGCGCTGGCGGGCGAAGGGCTGGCGTCTTTCTCTCTGGTCCGTGCTGCTGGCTGGCACCCCCGCCCTGCTTTTGGTGGCGTATCTGATCGATCGGCTGCGATAGCGGGTGCTGTGACTCGGGCCCATGGGTTGCTCTGTTGGTTGCCATGCTCCACCCGCCCCCCTATCTCGGGCGCTCGGGCTATTAGGGACGGATCATGACCACTTTCGACGATCGCGAGCGCGGGTTCGAGGCGAAGTTCGCGCACGACGAGGAAATGGCGTTCCGCGTCGTCGCGCGCCGCAACCGGCTGCTCGGCCACTGGGCCGCCGCGCAGATGAAGCTCACGCCGGAAGAGACCGAGGGCTATGCCCGCGCGGTCGTCCAGGCCGATTTCGAGGAAGCCGGGATCGAGGACGTAATCCGCAAGCTGGTGGGCGACCTGGTCGCCGCCGGAGTCGAGACCGACGAGGCGACGGTGCGCCGCGCGCTCGAGGAACAGACCGTCGAGGCCCGCCGCCAGCTGATGGAAGCCGAATAGGATGCCGATGCCGGCCGAGGAGATCGAGGCGCTGATCCGCGGCGGAATCCCCGACGCGGTGGTCGAGATCACCGATCTGGCCGGCGACGGCGATCATTATGCCGCGCGCGTGGTGAGCCCCAGCTTCAAGGGCATGCCGCGGATCAAGCAGCACCAGGCGGTCTATGCCGCGCTCGGGGGCCGGATGGGTGGCGCGCTTCACGCGCTCCAGCTGACCACCCAGGCGCCAGTCGAGGAGTGAGCCCAATGAGCGACCCAATGAGCGACGTGCAGGACCGGCTGAAGGGCTTGGTCGAATCGAACGACGTGCTGCTGTTCATGAAGGGCAGCCCCCTGTTCCCGCAATGCGGCTTCTCGAGCCGCGCGGTGGCGATCCTCAATCATCTCGGCGTCGGAATTCGAGAGCGTCGACGTGCTCCAGGACCAGGGCATCCGCCAGGGCATCAAGGCCTTCTCCGACTGGCCGACGATCCCGCAGCTCTATGTGAAGGGCGAATTCGTCGGCGGATCGGACATCATGATGGAGATGTACGAGAGCGGCGAGCTGGCGCAGCTGCTGGCGGACAAGGGCGTCGCGGCCTGATTGCTGGTTCCGGCGGGAAACCCCGGGGCGGGCGGGTCGACGCGAGACCGAAGCTGGCCGACCCGCCCTTTGAAGCGTAGAACGCTCGGGGTGCCTTCGATAATGCAGCGGCCATGCCAGTTGAGGCGCGGCGCGGAATTCCGGGCTTCACGATGGTGAAGGTGAATTAACCTCTGCCCGCACCTGTAAAGCCTTTCGACAATTCGAAGCGGTTCACGCCATCGCGGCGGCTGGCTGGGGTTCGGGACGGGCCGCCTCGACGACGAGGATCTGCGCGGCGCAGGCGGTCGCCAGCGTGCCGATCCCGGCGAGCGGCATTCCCCGGTCGATGCCGTGAACATAGCCCGAGGCGAACGCATCGCCCGCGCCGTTGGTGTTGACGATCGCACCCGCGAGGCCGGTCGCGGGGACCTGGAGCACCTCGGCGTCGTCGAACAGCAGCGCGCCCTGCTCGCTCATCGTGATCGCGCCCGAGATGCCGCGCGCGCGCAGCGCCGCGGCGGCATCGGCCGGGCCCGCGCCGGGAAAGAGCGCCGCCGCCTCGGCGCGATTCATGATCAGATGGTCGCAGCGATCGAGCACGAAGCGCGCGCTCGGCGCATCGGCGAGCACGCTGACGTCGCCGGGGCAGAAGACGATCTGCTGCGCGATCGGCCGGACGTCGCGGAGATAGGCCTCGATGCCGTCGGACGCGCCGGGGCGGAGGAGCAGATAGCCGTCGATCGAGACGATCCTCTCCTCCGCCAGCCCGCGGGCAGCGTCGAGCAGATCGTAGCGCACGCCGTGGCAATAGTCGGCGAAGGTGCGGTCGCGGTCTTCGGTGATCAGCGTGTAGATCAGTGACTGGGGCCCGTCATAGGCGAAGCCCGCGATCCCGACGCCGCGCGATTCGAGGTCGGCGCGTGCGAACGCGGCGTGCGAATCGTTTCCGAACGGGGCGACCACCGACACGCGGCTGCCGAGTCGCGCGAGCCAGGCGGCCATGTTCGCCCCGCACCCGCCGGGCAGATAGCGCGGCGGCGTGCTCCGAGCGGCGAGCTCGCCGGCGAGATCGAAGCTGCGCTCGACGGGAATGGTGGTGCAGGCGTTGCGCGCCAATCCATACGGGGCGAGCAGCGAATCGCATTCCTCGGCGACGACATCGACGGGCGCATGGGCAATGATTCCGACCATTTGCCGAGCCTAGCAGGCCGCGCCGGAATGCGACAGCCGCTCAGCCATCGGGATAGACGGGATCCGCGCCCTTTTCGCGGGCATAGGCGTTGGCCACGGCGTGGGCCGCCCTAAGGGCGCCGACGACGATCGACTGGACGGCCTGATTGTTCTCGGCGACCGTTTTTGCCTGATAAGCCGCGATCTGGTCGAGCAGTGCGGCGCCGCCGGGCGCGCGGGCGAATTCGGCCTGGGCGCTGGCGAGGCCCGCTTCCTGCGCGGCGAGGGTTGCCGGATCGACCGAGCGTTTGGCGGCGTCCGTCGCCATATCGCCTTCGCGGAACTCGATGTGCGCCGCCTTGGCCTCTTCCACGGCCGGCCCGAGCAGGCGGGCCAGGCGCGCGCGTTCCGCGGGCGTCCACATCGTCTTGATGTCGGCGCGGACGCGATCGCGGGCGGCGGTCAGGTAGCTGGCTATCCTGCGGTCACAGAAGGCCGATGCGGCTGCGACCATCCGCTCGTGGATGCCCGGCAACGCCTGTTCGACTTGCTGATCGGCGGCGCTCTTCGACAATTTGGTGCGATAGGCGGTGTCGCAGCCGCCGTGCAGGATGTCGCGAAGCGGCTTTTCGAGCACGAACGCATCCACCAGCGTCTCGACGTCCGCATCCGTCGCTTGCGCGGTCGGAGCGGCCTGGGCGAGCGTCGGATGAGGCAGTCCGGTTGCGAGCAACGTCGCCAGCAGGAATTGCGCCACACCATGTCCCCTTGTTTCCCCGACCGTCTTATCCCGCCGCCGCGGCCGGTCAATCGATGGCGGAGTCGGCGCCGTTTCGTTCAGCCAACGTTCAGCCGGTTGACTACAGACGTAATCAACGATTACACAAGTAGTCATAAGAGGGACCCGGAATGAGCGAACGGATCAGCGACGCCGAACATGCGGTGATGGAGGTGCTCTGGGAGGAGTCGCCGCTCACTGCGCAGGAAGTCGTCGAGCGTGTCCCCGTCGAGCGCGACTGGAGCGCGAACACGGTCAAGACGCTGCTCGGGCGGCTGCTCGCCAAGAACATCATCGGCCATGAGGAAGAGGGGCGGCGCTACCGCTATCGCCCACTCGTCGCGCGCGGCGACTATGTCGAGGGCGAATCGCGGCGGTTGATGGACCGGCTGTTCGGCGGCAAGCTCACCCCGCTGGTCGCGCATCTCGCCGAGCGCGACGCGATCACCGACCAGGACATCGCCGAAATCGAGGCTCTGCTGAAGGAGCTCAAGCAATGATCGCCCCTTCGCTGATCGGCTGGGCCGTGGAGACCTTCGTCGCCACCACGCTGCTGATGCTGCTGGTGCTCGCGATCCGGGCGCCGGTGCGCAAGCTGTTCGGGCCGGGCATGGCCTATGCGCTGTGGCTCCTGCCTGTGCTCCGGATGCTGCTGCCGCCGCTCCCCGAGAACTGGCGCGAGCAGGCGACCGCGCCGGTCGCCGCGGCGAGCGAGGTCATCACTTATTATGTCGTCGAGCCGCTTTCGACGGGTTCGGCGCCGGCAGCGGCGGCGGCGAGCGCGGCGGCTCCCGTCCAGGCGGCCGGCGTGGACTGGCTGCTGGTGGTGGGCGCCGTCTGGGCGCTGGGCGCCGCGGCTTTCCTCGTGTTCCACCTGATCTCGCACAGCCGCTTCTGCCGCAAGCTGCTGCGCCGCGCGCGGATCGACCGCACCGTGGCCGAAGGGCGGGTGCGCGTGATCGAGACCGATGCCGCGCACGGTCCGCTCGCGTTCGGGATCTGGCACAAGTACGTCGCCTTCCCGCGCGATTTTTCGGAGCGCTACGACGAGCTCGAGCGCGATCTCGCGCTGGCTCACGAGCTGGGCCACCACGTCCGCGGCGATCTGATCGCCAATTGGGTGGCGCTGGTCGTGCTCGCGCTCCACTGGTTCAATCCGGTCGCCTGGAGGGCCTTCCGCGCCTTCCGTGCCGATCAGGAAATGGCTTGCGACGCGCTCGTGCTCGCCGGCCGCGCCCAGGCACTGCGCCATGCCTATGGCCGTGCAATCGTCAAGTCCGCGCATGGGGGTGCGGTCTCGGCGGCATGTCACTTACACACAATCAACGAGTTGAAAGGGAGGCTTCGCATGCTTTCGAAGACCAGGAAACTATCCCCCACCCGCATCGCCGCGGGCATCGCGGGCGTGAGTGCGCTGACGCTGGTATCGCTCGGGCTCACCGCCTCGGGCAGCCAAGCGGCCGAGCGAATCAAGTCGAACGTCGAGCGCGTGACCGGCGTGAGCCTGTCGGGCCAGACGGCGCCGACTCCGCCGACGCCGCCCGCCGCGGCAAGCGCTCCCGAGGCGCCCGAGGCCGCCGAAGCGCCCGACGCACCCCCGCCGCCCGACGGCAAGCGAGTCGAGCGCCGCGTCTATCGCTTCAGCGACGGTGACGGCAAGGGCGCCCACCACAAGGTCGTCGTGATCGAGAACGGCCACCGCGTCGAAATGCCCGACATGCCGAACATGCCAGACATGGCCGAGATCGAAGCCTCGATCCCGGATATCCATTCGGGCCATTGCGACGGCGATCACGGCAACATGGTCGTCACCGAGCCCAAGGAGAAGGACGGCAAGAAGATCCGGATGGTGATCTGCACCAACCGAATCGAGGCGCAGGCCGCCGGCGCGCGGACGATCGCCATCGAGACTCGCCACCACGCCATGCGCGCCGCGCTCGAGGGCCTGCGCAGCGCGCGCACCTCGATCGAGAGCAACCAGAGCATGACCGCCGACCAGAAGAAGGAAGCCCTGAGCGGCATCGACGAGGCGCTCCACGAGCTCGAAGGCGATCAGGGCAAGGACGGCAACGACAACTGACGAGTGGGGAGAGGCGTTCGCAAGCCCCTATAGTGCAAACGCCTCTTGGGGGCCGGCCGGTTGTCCTTCGTTCGGCCGGCCCCATCGTTTCCGGCGCACATCGATGATGAGGTTCGCCATGTCAGCGTTCGAGTTCAGGGCCTATCTCGCCGGCGCCGTGACGCTCGCCGTGCTGGTGGTCGCCACGGTGGCGCTGCTGGCGGGGCAGAGCGGGCCGATGCGCAGCGCGTGCGGGTGCAAGTCCGATTCCGCGCTGTTCGCCTGCGAGATGCGCGATCCGCGGTTCTTGATCTGAAGCGCGGCATCGCCCCTGCTTCCGAATCGTCATCCCGCGAAACGGGGACTCCTCTTCATGTTCTTCTTCTTCCGGCCGGCCACGAAAGCAGGGACCCCACTTTCGCGGGGCCGACGAACGAGGATATCGCCCACGGAGCTCGGCTACTTCCCCCCGGCCGTCCCGTTCTGCGCGACCAGCCAGGCGTGGATCTGGGCGATCTCGTCGTCGGTGAGCGCGTAGGTCGCCTCGGTGGCGACGTCCTTCATCAGCATGAGCTTGGCGCCGCCCAAGCTCGTGCCGGTGCGCAGCAGCTTCTGGAACGCGGGCAGCGGATAGCTCGCCGCCGTCGAGGCGAGCGCCGGGGCGGTCTCCTGGCCGTCCTCGGTGACCTGCGGCACGTCGAGCTTGTGGCACTCGGAGCAGACCGCATCGTAATAATATTTGCCCAGCTCGGCCGGGCGCTGCTTCGGCGCGACGTCGCCGGGCTGGAAGCTCGGCTTCACTTGCCCGGTCAGGATCATCAGCCGCCCCAGCGGGCCGAAGGTGGTGTCCTGAGTCACGTCCTGCGGGCCCGCCTTCACCGTGCGGAGCCAGGCGATGACCTTGCCGAGGTCGTCGTCGGCGATGTTGCGGTGCGCGATCGTCGGCATGATGAACAGCGTCGTGCCGTCCTTGCGCACGCCGTGATGGATCAGCCGAGCGACCTCGGCATCCGAATAGCCCGCGATCTTGCGCGCGATTCCAGGCGGGGCGATCGAGGCGACGAACCACGGCGGATCGGCCCACACGCTGCCTTCGCCGTTCGGGTTATGGCACCCGCGGCAGCCGAACACCTTGGCGAGCCGGCCGCCTTCGTCGACCGACGCAGCGTCGTGCGGGATCGCGATATCGGTGAGCGGCACCTGGTGGCCGCGTCGCAGGCTCCATTCGCTGAGGCCGTACAGAAGCGCGAAAGCCAGGACGACGATCGCGACGAGCGCGAGCGCAACGCGTTTGAGCATGTGCACGTGCATGTGCGTGAATCTCCCCCTCCACGATGGGGCGCCTATGCCACAATCGTTACGCTTGCGCCATTCTGGAGGATTCCTGCGGTGAGACATAGCCGGGATCGTGCGCGAAAGGCATCGACGCGCCGGAGCGCAGCGCCGCCAGCACTTCAGCGAAGCCGGTCTCGCAGCGGAAGCCGAGCTCGCGTTCCGCCCGGCTCGAATCATAGACCCGCCCGATGCTGCGCGGCAGGTGCCAGCCCTGCCGAGCATAGAGCGCCGCCGCATCGGGGAAGTGCCGCGCGATCGCCGCAGGAGCGTCAACCTTGAGTTCGGCGCCTTCCTCGCGAACGAACGGCGTAGGCGCCGAGAGGACGATAGGTGCCGAAGCCGATCGCAGACGCGCGTTCGAGCGCCACGACATGCGCGCGCGGCAGCATCCTCCACCGTCAGGCGCCGGTTGAGGAATTCGTTGGCCTTGGTGTTGGGGCCGGAGAGGTCGCGGTGCGTGTCGTCCTCCTCGGGGAAGAAGCGGCCGGTGCGCAGGACGATGCACGCAAGACCCTTCTCGAGATGCGCGAGGCGGCAGAGCTGCTCGGCGGCGAGCTTGGTGACGCCGTAGATGTTGCGGGGGAGCAGCGGCCCGGAGTCCTCGGTCAGCCACACCGCTTCCGGCGCCCGCTCGGCGCGGATCGCGTCGGAGATCATCAGCGAGGTGGTCGAAGTGAACACGAACCGGTCGTGCCCCGCCGCGGCCGCCGCCTCGAGCAGGTTGAGCGTGCCGGTCACGTTGACGTCGACGAAGGCCTGCGCCGGATAGCGCACGATGTCCGGCTTGTGGAGCGCGCCCGCGTGGATCACGGCTTCGATGCTGTGCTCGCCGAACAGCCGGTCGACCAGCGCCCGGTCGGCGACGCTGCCGATCACCTGCGTGTCCGCGCCCGGCGCGACGTCGAGCCCCACCACCACATGCCCCCACGTGCGCAGCATCGGCGCCAGGAAACGGCCCAGCCAGCCCGAAGATCCGGTCAGCAGGACGCGCATTCAGACCTCCGTAGAACGACTCAAGTACATCGACTCAAGGTAGTTTGACTCAATTGCCTCACCCGCGCGACTGGACGAAAAGGCGGGCGTCCCGAGGATTTGGTTCCTGAGGGTATTGGGCCGGGCGGCAGCGCCCGGCCCTTCTCGTTTCAGGCCGCGCAGGCAACTGGCGAAGCGAGCGGCTCGGCGGGATCGTGCGCGTCGGCCCAGTCGGTGCGCCGCTTGAGCCAGGGATTGATGAACAGCGCCGGCAGCTTGAGGAACAGCAGCTCCGAATGGATGAAGGTGTCGATCGCGTACTCCCACCATTTGGGATCGCGCTTGCCGTTGGCCTTGAGCCAGCCGTCATAGGGCGCCCAATGGCTCGGCTCGTCGCGCTCGATGATCTGGAAGATCTTCACCAGCGTCTTGTCATGGAGCACCAGCGGGTGCTTGAGGAGGATGTCGACCTGCTTGTACCCGCGTTTCTCGGTGAGCGAGATCACCCGGCACAATTTCTCGAACTCGTCGTCCTCGGCGATGATCCGCTTGGTATCGAGATTGTCGATCGTGCGGCGGAACACGATCTCGACGAAGCGGTCGATATGGCCGCAGGTGCGGTCGACCTTGAGCGGCATCTTGCCCTGCAGCTCGAACCAGCGCTTGAACATGACGTAATGCTTGCGCTCGTCGGCGCGGTGCTTCTCGATCGAGGCGATCAATTCATGGTCGTCGGGCGCTCGGGCGCGCACCGCTTCGAGCACCCGGTCGATGCTCGTGTAGCCCCGGTGCTCGTTGTAGATGTAAATCGACCCGAGCAGGTCGAGATAACGGCGGCGGAAAGCGGCTAACATGGGATAAGGCTAGGCCTCCCGGCACTTAGCGTCAACGCGGGGGGCAAGCATCCGGGCGGGCATCGAGGCAGGTACGCGGCTCACAGGTCTTAGTTCCCCTTGGCCGTGCAAAGGTTCAAGCCGTCGCCAGCGCCTCATAGGCCGCGGTGGTCTTCGCCGCAGACTTCCTCCGCGGTCACGCCCGGCGCTAGCTCGATCAGGCGGAACGGGCTCTGGTGATCGGGCCGCTGGAACACGCGCGAGATCGGTGATGATCATGTCGACCACGTTCTTGCCGGTCAGCGGCAGCGTGCAGGCGGGGATGAACTTGGGGTCGCCGTTCTTGCTCGTGTGCTCCATCACGACGATGATCTTCTTGACGCCCGCGACCAGGTCCATCGCGCCGCCCATGCCCTTGATCATCTTGCCGGGGATCATCCAGTTGGCGATGTCGCCGTTCTCGCTGACACTTCCATCGCGCCGAGCACGGTCAGGTCGATATGCCCGCCGCGGATCATCGCGAAGCTCTGCTCGGAGCCGAAATAGACCGAGCTGCGGCAGCTCGCTGATCGTCTGCTTGCCGGCGTTGATCAGGTCGGGATCGACCTGCGTCGTCATAGGGGAACGGCCCGATCCCGAGCATGCCGTTCTCGGACTGGAGCGTGACCTCGACTCCCGGCGGGATGTGGTTCGCCACCAGCGTCGGGATGCCGATGCCGAGGTTGACGTAGTAGCCGTCCTGCAGCTCGCGCGCGGCGCGCGCGGCCATTTCGTCACGGGTCCAGGGCATTATTTCTCCTCCGCCGGATCGGTCCAGCGCTTGTCTGCGGGGAAAAGGTCGTCGAAATCGCCGTGGAGGCCGGTGCCGTAGACCGGGTTGGGCAGGATGAACCAGCCCGATCCCCACAGCGGCGCGATCATCGTCTCGGTGGCCATGTTGCGGCGGATCGGCACCGGCACGCCGCCGGGGTTGAACAGATCGGTGAAGTCGCCGAGCTGATCGCCGACCAGCGCGACCACGCAATATTTGGCGCGCGATCTCCCAGCGGCTGGAATCCTTGCCACTCGGCGCGCCGCTCGGCCCGAAGCCACAAGGTCTTGCCCAGCTCGGCGGGGCCGAGCCCGGCGCCCTGGAGCGCGGCGATCGTCTGCGGCGCGCTTGCCGCCGAGCGGTTGGAGTTGAACACGATGGTGATTCCCGCGCGCCGCGCCGCATCCAGCGTCTCGATCGCGCCCGGCACCGCCGCGACCTTGTCCGCGCCCGTCGTCTCCCAGCGCTTCCAGCGTGACTCGTCATAGGCGCCCGCGCGCTTCGCATCGGAATATTCGTAGCCGAGGTTGAGCAGAACGGTTTCGTCGACGTCGAACACCGCGGCGAGCGGCTTCTTGCCGCACGTCCATGAACTTGGGCGCGGCGAGCGTACGCGTCCTGCGCCAGCACGACCCCCGAGATCTCGCGCCCCGCCTTGCGGTCGTCCGCGCGCGCCGAGAGATAGAGCCACAGCGCCTGATAGGCCTGGATGCTGAGCGCCGCCGCCTCGCCCGAGCCGTAGAGATACTGCATCCCCGGCGGCGGGGTCTTGGGCGCCGGCGGGCGTGAGCTCAGCCGCGGTCCGGGCGGCGGCCGCGGCGGGCGCGAGCCGCGCGGTCAGCGCGTGCCTTCTTCCGCCGCGACGCGCCTTCGCGGCCCTGCGTTCGCGGGCGTCGTCGCGCTGCTTCTTGGCCATCGTTCCCGCGGCGACGAGCGGAACCGCCGCCGCCACGCAGCCGCTTGCCGGCACGACGAGCATCATCGCCAGCGCGGCGGCGCGCGGCCGGGTCATGCCGCTTCCCGCTGGCGGGTGGTGCGGAACTCGATCTTCTTGTCGTAGGGCGCGCCCACGATCATGCGCTTCACATAGATGCCCGGCAGATGGATGCAGTCGGGATCGAGGCTGCCGACCGGCACCACTTCCTCGACCTCGGCGACGCAGATTCGCCCCGCCGTCGCCATCGGCTGGTTGAAGTTGCGCGCGGTCTTGCGGAACACGAGGTTCCCGCTCTCGTCGGCCTTCCAGCCCTTGATGATGGCCAGGTCGGCGCGGATGCCGCGCTCGAGGATATATTCCTGCCCGTCGAACACCTTGACCTCCTTGCCCTCCGCGACCTGGGTGCCCACGCCGGTCTTCGTGTAGAAACCCGGGATTCCCGCCCCGCCCGCTCGGCAGCGCTCGGCGAGCGTCCCCTGCGGGCAGAACTCCACCTCGAGCTCGCCCGAGAGATACTGTCGCTCGAATTCCTTGTTCTCGCCGACGTAGGACGAGATCATCTTCCTGACCTGGCGGGTGCGGAGCAGCTTGCCGAGTCCCTGGCCGTCGATCCCGGCGTTGTTGCTCGCGATGGTGAGGTCCTTGACCCCCGACGCCTCGATCGCGTCGATCAGCCGCTCGGGAATGCCGCACAGCCCGAAGCCTCCCGCGCAGATCGTCATGCCGTCGGACAGCAGGCCTTCGAGCGCCGCCGCGGCATCGGGATAGAGCTTATTCATGACGCGACTCCGTTGTCTTCGAGCGCCGCGATAAGCCCCCGCGCGGCGGACGGTCAAGCGAACCTGAACCGCCTTTCAACTTTGGCCGAGCCCCGAAAAATGGGAGCTATCCCTATTTTTCTAATCCTGCGCGAGCATGATGCTCCGTTGCGGAGCGTCGGCGCCGAAGCTGCGCTCGGAAAGCCGCGCGCCCACCGCTTCGAGCGCGGCGCGCCGCTCGGTCGGCCGCGAATTGAGGATCGCCGCCTCGAAGCGCATCGTGTCCGCGAAGGCCGGTATCTCCTGCACCCGCGCAAGCCACGCGGCCGTTTTCGGCCAACGCGCCGGATCGGGCTCGAACCCCGCCAAGGCGGCGTTGCGGAAGAAGCAGGCGTAGGCCACGTCGGCGGTGCAGACATGGCCGAACAGGAAGCCTTCCGTCGGTGCCTGCGCCTCGATCCAGTCGAGCGCTTGCGGAAGGTCCTTGTCGCGCACCTCGGCCAGCGCCGCTTCGTCGGGCTCGATCCCGAACACGCGCGGCGCGACGCGCACCCGGTAGAACAGCCGCCAGATGATCAGGTCGCCCAGCCGGCTGTCGGCAAATTCCTCCAGCCAGCGCGCGCGTGCGCGATCGGTCGGCGAGCGCGGCATCAGCGGCGGCTGCGGATGGGCCTCGTCGAGATATTCGCAGATCACGGTCGAATCATTGAGCACCAGATCGCCCTCGATCAGCACCGGGATTCGCCTGAGCGGGCTCAGCCGAGTGAACTCCGCGTTGCCGAAAAAGGGCACGATCGGATCGATCTCATAGTCGACCCCCTTCAGCGCGAGCGCGACCAGCACCTTGCGGACATAGGGCGACAAATGGCTGCCGATGATGAGCATCGATTCCTCCGCTTCACGCTTCGGCGCCATGAAGCCTGCCCGGCCGCGAATCAAGGCACGGGCGATTGACGCCCCACGCACCGGCCCCATAGTCGGGAGCATGAAACCGTTCCTCCCGCCCGTGGCCCTCTGCGCGCTCGCCATCGCGTCCCCGGCGATAGCGCAGGTCGCGCCGGAGACGGGCGAATCGCTCGCTATCCAGCGCGACGCGCGGAGCTGCTCGGTGACGACCGCTCGTGACGCCCCACAGGGCATGGCCGTCTCGGTCGGGCTCGATGTCGACGGCAAGGCCTGGCTGCGCGCGAGCGGAAAGGGCTGGCCGTTCGTCGAGGGCCAATCCTATCGCATCCGCTTCCGGCCCGTCTTTCCCCTCGACGCCGCTCCGACCGCGGACCCGGAGGGTGAACCAGCCTATGACGCCGCCGGCTTCCACGATTCGGGCGGCTGGGGCGGAGTCGAGATCGCGAGCTGGCCACCGGTTCTCGCTTCGTCGACGCTCGCGCTCTATTCGGGCGCGGAGACGAAGCCCGTCGCCGTGATCGTCAATCCCGTCTGGGACCGGTTCGCCGAATTGCGCGCCTGCCTGATGGACCTCGCCCGCGCCGACGCCGGCTCGGGCAAGCCGGCCGTGACTCGGGCCGTGCTGCGCGGATCGCCGCAGAACCTCGTGACCAACGACGATTATCCGCCCGCGGCGCTCCGCGCGAACGAAAGCGGCGTCACCGGCATCCGGCTCACCGTCTCCGCGCACGGCATCCCGAGCGATTGCGAGGTCACCCTGACGAGCGGCAGCGCGGTTCTCGACGGCACGACCTGCGCCTTGTTCACGCGTCGCGCGCACTTCACGCCGGCCCGCGACGCCGACGCCCAGCCGACGCGGGGCTCCTTCGACGTGCGCATCCGCTGGGTGATCCCGTCCGACCGGCCGCCGGGGATGCCGCTCGTCAAATAGCGTCCGCGGTCGTGACTGACGCGCGCTTCAGAAGCGCCAGTTCAACCGCAGCCCGAGCGAATCGCTGTGCAGCCCGATCCGGCTTCCGGCGGTCATCGCCTGGCCGAGCGTGCCCGGCGCGCCATTGTCGCCGACGGTAACCGGCCCGGTGTTGACCGCAGCGCCGGTCGCGACCGTGACTAACTTCGAGCCGAAGGCGGTGTGGCGGTATTCGAGCGCGAGGCTGAGGTGGCGCCCGAGCCGCTCCTCGATGCCGCCGCCGCCGGTCCAACCGCTGAAATTGCTGTGGCCGCTCCCGGACGTCAACACCGGACCCTCGGGGCCGAGGTTGGCCTGACACGGCGCCGGGCTGCACGCCGCGGCCAGACCGCCCGGGTTGGTGAAGGTCTCGATGCTGGTCAGGCTCCCTCGCGTCGCGGCGTAGCCGCCAGTCACGTAGGCGAGCGTCTTGCCAAAGGCGACGCCGGCGCGCGCACGGATGCTCCACTGGTCGCCGAGGCGCATGTTGCGCTGGGAAAGGATCTTGGTGGCGGGGGTGAGCGCCGTGGGCGGCAGCATCTGGCTTTGCTGGGTGTCCACGTTGCGGTGGAGCGGGTCGAAATCGCCCTCGGCGCCGATGACGAACCCGCCGAACTGCTTCTGATAGCCGGCGTGGCCGCCCGCGTCGAAATTGGTGCTATGATCGCTCGAGGACTGGGGAAGCGTGGTCCCGGGGACGATGACGAGGCCGCGTCCGGTCACAAACAGGCCGGAGATCTGAGTAACCAGCACGGTCGAATCACTGCGCACCGTGTCGATCGTCCCGTCGCCATGGACGCCGACATAGATGCCGGACCAGTCGTCGTCGCTCTGGGCATAGGCGGGGACGCACGCGAGGGTCAGGATCGCCGCGCCTGCAGTTCCGATCGATTTGACGAACAGAGACATTCTCCACTCTCCTCTTTCGATCCGCACGAATAGGGGCGTTGGAGTCGGCGGATTTTCGGAAGCGTAGCACAACGTTAACCATATCCGCCAGCGCAGCGGCCCCTCCGCCCGATGGGTCGACTTGACCCGCGGGCAGCGGCTAAGGACGGTCGATGACCGACGTTCGCACCGGGGGCCGCATCCTCGTCGACAATCTGGTCGCGCAGGGCTGCGACCGTATCTTCCACGTTCCCGGCGAGAGCTTTCTCGCCGTGCTCGACGCGCTCCACGACGTGGCCGAGATCGATCTCGTCACGTGCCGGCAGGAAGGCGGGGTCGCCTTCATGGCCTGCGCCGACGGGGCGATGACCGGCAAGCCCGGCGTCGCCTTCGTCACTCGCGGGCCGGGCGCGACCAACGCCTCGATCGGCGTCCATGTCGCGATGCAGGATTCGATCCCGATGATCCTGTTCATCGGCGACATCGATCGCGGCACGCGCGACCGCGAGGCGTTCCAGGAAGTCGATTTCCCGGCGATGTTCGCCCCGCTTGCCAAATGGGCCGCGCGGATCGAGGACCCCCGCCGAATCCCCGAATATGTCGCGCGCGCCTGGTCGACCGCGACCTCCGGGCGGCCCGGGCCGGTGGTGCTGGCGCTGCCCGAGGACATGTTGACCGAAGTCGCCGAAGCCGTCGACCGGCCGCCGGTCACGCGTATCGGCCAGGCGCCCAGCCTCGAGGCGATGATGACGCTGATGGCGCTGCTCAAGGACGCCACCGCGCCCGTCGCGATCGTCGGCGGCGCGGGGTGGGACCCGGGCGCATCGCGCTCCTTCGTCGAGTTCGCCGAGCGGATCGGCCTACCCGTCGCCGCCGCCTTCCGCCGCCAAGACGCGGTGCCCAACGCCTGCCCGGTCTATGCCGGCAACCTCGGCTACGGCCCCAACCCCGGGCTGGTGCAGCGGATCAAGGATGCCGACGTGCTGCTCGTGGTCGGCGCCCGGCTCGGCGAGGCGACGACCGACGGCTACGCGCTCGTCACCCCCGACCATCCGGGGCAGGCGGTGATCCACGTCCACCCCGATCCGAACGAGCTCAACCGAGTCTTCGTGGCCGACCTGGCCGTCTGCGCCGACATGCGCGAGTTCGCCGAGACCGCGGCGACGTGGGAGGACGACATCGCGCGGTTCGACACCGGCGCCGCGGCCCACACCGACTGGCTGGCCTGGTCCACCCCCGCGCCGCGCGACGTGACGCTCGACCTCGGCCAGTGCGTCGCGGCGATGCGCTCGGCGATGCCGGCCGACACGATCATCTGCAACGGCGCGGGCAATTTCTCGAGCTGGTGGCACCGCTACTGGCCCTACGCCGCCCAGCCCTCGCAGCTCGCGCCGACCGCGGGCGCAATGGGCTATGGCGTCCCCGCGGCGGTGGCGGCGGCGCTGCGAGCGCCCGGGCGGCACGTGGTGGCGCTCGCGGGCGACGGTGATTTCCTGATGAACGGCCAGGAGCTCGCCACCGCCGTCCAGCATGATGCGAACCTGATGGTGCTGGTGATCGACAATTCGGCGTTCGGCACGATCCGGATGCACCAGGAGCGCGAATATCCCGAACGCCTCTCGGGCACGAGCCTGCGCAACCCCGATTTCGCCGCGCTCGCCCGCGCGTACGGCGCCTGGGCCGAGACGGTCGAGGCGACCGCCGACTTCGCCCCCGCGCTGGAGCGCGCGCTCGGGCAAAAGGGCGTCCGGCTGCTCCACCTCAAGACCGACGTCGAGACGATCACCCCGGGAACGACGATCACCCAGATCCGGAAGCGCTTGTTCGTAAAATAGGAACTGTCCCTATTTTTCGAGCCCGAGCCGATCGGCGATCGCGCGGTACGCCGGATCGCGCTTGCGCCGGAGCAGGTCGATCGCGGTCCGCCCCTCGGCATCGGGGATGTCGCCGCGCGCGCCGGCTGCCACGAACATCGCGAAATGCTCGGGCGCGCTGCCCTTCTTGAGCATCAGGTGCAGCGCGGTGCGGCCCTTGGCGTCGCGGAAATCGGGATTGGCCCCGGCCAGCAGCAGCGCCTCGGCGGGCCCGAACTTGCTCCACGCGACCGCGCCGAACAGCGGCGATTCCTTGGCATTGGCGTCGTCCTCGATGCTCGCGCCGTAGCGCAGCAGCAGCCGGATCGCCGCGCGATCCTCGTTCCACACCGCCGCGAACAGGCTATGCTCGGGGCTGCACCCCAGCTTCAGCAGATGCTCGGCGAGCGCGAGGTCCTTCCCCCAGGCGATCGTGAACCACAGGGGCGTCGCGCGCCAAGCGCCTTCGGTGAAGGCGGCATCGTCGATCCCCAGCCCGCGCCCGAGCAGCAGGTCGGCGAGGCGGACATGATCCTCGGCGCCGCGAGTCGCGTCCGGCGGCGTCGCGCAGCACAGGTGGAGCCAGGTGCGCCCGCGCGGGTCGCGCACGCCCAGCAGCGCGGGCTTCGCGTCCAGCCCGGCGGCCACCGCGCGCCAATCATAGGCGCGCACGCTTTCGGTCAAGCTCGTCTTCGAGACCATGGCCGCGAAGCTAGGGCGCGACCGCGCGACATGGCAAGGGCCGCCCCGCCTGCGCGGAACGGCCCTCGATTCGCGTTGCCGGCGGGGTCAGATGTCGTCGCCGAGCGCTCCCTTGACCTTGCCGATCAGCTGCTCGCCCTTGCCCTTGAGCTCCTGGCTGGCGCCTTCGTCGCGTGTTTCCGGATTCTTGCTGTGCTGTTTCAGCTTGCCGGCGGCCTCGTCGATATTGCCTTTGATCTTGTCGGTCAGTTCGCCCATGATGCTGTCCTCGCTGTGAAGAATTTCCGCACCCGATCAAACGGATCGGCGGAAATAGGGTTCCCTGCGGGGAGGGGATTAGGCACGAATGCCCGATCGGATCGCCGAGCACTATGAGCGACACGCGTACGCATTCGACGCGGTGCGGCGCCGGCAGTTCGTCGAGCGCCCGTGGTTCGATCGCTTACTGCTCGGCGTGCCCAAGGGCGGCCACATCCTCGATCTCGGCTGTGGCGCGGGCGAGCCGATCTCGCGCTATCTGATCGACGCCGGCCGCCACGTCACCGGCGTCGACATCTCGGAGAAGATGATCGCGCTCGCCCGCATCCGCTTTTCGCGCGAACGCTGGCTCAGGGCGGACATGCGATCGGCGGCGATGGACCGCAAGTTTCACGGCGTGCTCGCGTGGGACAGCCTGTTCCACCTGCGCCGCGAGGAGCAGGCGGCGATGATCGTGCGGATCGCGAACTGGCTCGAGCCCGGCGGCATGTTCCTGTTCAACTCCGGCCCCGCGCAGGGCGAAGTGATCGGCATGCAGTTCGGCGAGGGGCTCTATCACGCGAGCCTCGGCCCGGGCGAATATCGTGAGCTGTTCGCCGATCTCGCGCTCGAGGAATTCGCCTTCGCCCCCGACGACCCGACCAGCGGCGGCCGTACCGTCTGGCTGGTGCGCAAGCGCGACTAGCGGCGAGTCACGCCGCCGAGGAAGCCGAGCACTGCGGTCCAGGCCGCTTCCGCTCCGCCCGGGTTGCGCGCGGCGATCAGCGTCGACGAACCGTGCACGCCTCCCTCGTCCGGCACGAACTGCTGCTTCGACGCGCCCGGCACCGCGGCGAGGATCGAGCGGGCGGCCTCGATCTCGCCAGGCTTCTGCGCCGAAGTGACGAACACCGGCACCGTCACCTTCGCCGCCGCCCGGTGGACCAGCGTCTTGTCGTCGAAATATTCGCCCGGCGAGAAAGCCAGCACCGCCTTGACCTACCCCGGATGTTCGGCCGCGACGAGGAAGACGAGCGAGGCCGAATAGCTGCTGCCCCACAGGATCACCGGCAGATGCTTGTCCTGCGCCCAGGCGAACGCGGCTTCGAGGTCCTTCTTGGCTTCGAGAAAGCTGCCCTCGTGGCCGAGCGCCTTAACCGTCTCGTTCGGCCCGAACATATCGCCGCCCGCGCGTTGATCGATCGCCAGAGAGGAATAGCCGGCCGCCTGCAGCCGGTCTCCGATTTTGTCATATTCGCCTTTGCTCGACCCCGCCTGATGGAACAGCAGGATCAACCCCTTGGGGCGCTCGGCGTCGCGCTCATAGTAATAGATGGTAACGTCGTCCGCTGCCTTCAGCGTCTCGTACCTGCCAACGATCGTATAGTTCTGATCCGTCGTCAGCGGGGGCGGCTTCGATTGCCCGCACGCCGCCAGCACTACAGCCATGACGACAGCGAGCCGCATTAGATCAGCCCCGCCAGCGGGCTCGACGGGTCGGCGTAGCGGCGCTTGCCCATCCGGCCCGCGCGGTACGCCAGCCGCCCGCTCTCGACCGCGAGCTTCATCGCCGCGGCCATCATCACCGGGTCCTTGGCCTCGGCGATCGCAGTGTTCATCAGCACGCCGTCGCAGCCCAGCTCCATCGCCGCGCTGGCATCCGACGCGGTGCCGACGCCCGCATCGACCAGCACCGGCACCTTGGCGCCCTCGACGATCAGCCGGATCGTCACCTGGTTCTGGATGCCGAGCCCCGATCCGATCGGCGCGCCCAACGGCATGATCGCGACCGCGCCGACATCCTCCAGCCGCTTCGCCGCGATCGGATCGTCGACGCAATAGACCATCGGCAGGAAGCCTTCCTTGGCGAGGATTTCGGTGGCCCGCAGTGTCTCGACCATGTCGGGATAGAGCGTCCGCGCTTCGCCGAGCACCTCGAGCTTGACCAACTCCCAGCCCCCCAGCCTCGCGCGCCAGCCTGAGCGTCCGGATCGCCGACTCGGCGTCGAAGCAGCCAGCGGTGTTGGGCAGATAGGTGATCTTCTTCGGATCGATGAAGTCGGTGAGCATCGGCGCCTTGGGGTCGGATACGTTCACACGCCGCACCGCGACCGTGACAATTTCCGCGCCCGATGCCTCCACTGCCGCGGCGTTCTGCGCGAAATCCTTGTACTTGCCGGTGCCGACGATCAGCCGCGAGCGGAAGGTCCTGCCCGCGACGGTCCACGTATCCTCGCCGACCGGCCGGGCATGATCCCCGCCGCCGACGAAGTGGACGATCTCCAGCTCGTCGCCGTCCTCGACGCACACCGTCCCCAACATGGAACGCGGCACCACCTCGAGATTGCGCTCCACCGCAAGCTTCTCGGGCACCAGCCCCATCTCCTCGGCGAGCCGCGCGAGCGTGAGCCCCGCGGTCACGCGCCGGTGCTCGCCGTTGACGGTGATGGAGACGGTGCCGTCGGTATGCTGTTCCATACCGCCGCATCTAGGGCGCGAGCTCCACGCCCGCAACGGCGGCGATCATTCCGGAAGATCGCCATTTTCCGCCGTCATCCTGAACTTGTTTCAGGATCCAACCCTCCACAGGCTATGCCGTCGCTCGTTGCACGTTGGATGCTGAAACAAGTTCAGCATGACGGAAGCAGGGGGCAGGCCAGCAGAGACTTTGCGCTCCGACAAGGGAATCGCCTATAGCGCCAGCGGATCACAAAGGATCGTTGCTTTGCCCGACACCGTCTTCGTCCTGAATGGCCCCAACCTCAACCTGCTGGGCCTGCGCGAGCCCGAAATCTACGGCACCGACACGCTCGACGACATCGCCGGGCAGCTCGAGGACCGCGCCCGCGAACTCGGCCTGACGATCGACATGCGCCAGTCGAACCACGAGGGCCATCTGGTCGACTGGATGCACGAGGCGCAGGCGAAAGATGCGAAGGCGATCCTGCTCAACGCGGGCGCGCTGACGCACACGAGCCTCGCGCTCTACGATGCCGCGCGATCGATCAAGACGCCGGTGATCGAGGTCCATCTTTCCAATCCGATGGCACGCGAGGAATTCCGCCACGCGAGCTTCGTCGGTCGTGCCGCGCGCGGAACCATCGCCGGGTTCGGCGCGCTTTCCTACATGCTTGCGCTTGAAGCTGCCGCGCGACTCTGACAAAGCGCGCGGTTTCATCGGAAGAAGGGTCGCAATGACCGACGAAACCAACCAAACGGGGGCGATGCAGGTCGATATCGATCTGGTGCGGCAGCTCGCCGCCGTCCTCGACGAGACGCAGCTTACCGAAATCGAGGTCCAGGACGGCGAACGCCGGGTGCGCGTCGCGCGTGCCGCCGCGCCGGTCCAGGTCGCCGCGCGCCCCGGCTGCAGTAGCGCCTGCCGTTGCTCCCCCGCCTGCCGCCTCAGCCGCCGACGCCGCGCCCAGCACCGCCAATGCGGTCAAGTCGCCGATGGTCGGCACCGCCTATCTCTCACCCGATCCCGAGGCCAAGGCGTTCATCGTGGTGGGGCAGAAGGTCGCCGCGGGCGATACGTTGCTGATCATCGAGGCGATGAAGGTGATGAACCCGATCCACGCACCGACCGGCGGCACCGTCACCGCGATCCTGGTCGACAACGGCCAGCCGGTCGAGTTCGACCAGCCGCTCGTCGTCGTCGAGTAAGCGCGACTTGGCCAAGATCGAAAAGCTGCTGATCGCCAATCGCGGCGAAATCGCGCTCCGCATCCACCGCGCCTGCCACGAGATGGGGATCAAGACGGTCGCGGTGCACTCCACCGCCGATGCCGACGCGATGCACGTCCGGCTCGCCGACGAGGCGGTGTGCATCGGCCCGCCGCCCGGCCGCCGAATCCTACCTCAACATCCCCAACATCATCTCGGCCGCCGAGATCATCGGGCGCCGACGCGATCCACCCGGGCTACGGCTTCCTCTCGGAGAACGCCCAGTTCGCCGAGATCGTCGAGGCGCACGGCATCATCTTCGTCGGCCCGAAGCCCGAGCATATCCGCACGATGGGCGACAAGATCGAGGCCAAGCGCACCGCGGGCGCGCTCGGCCTGCCGCTCGTCCCGGGCTCGGACGGCGCGATCGCCGACGTCGCCGAAGCCAAGGCGATCGCCGAGGAGATCGGCTATCCCGTGATCATCAAGGCCGCGTCGGGCGGCGGCGGGCGCGGCATGAAGGTCGTGCAGAACCCCGAGGACAGCTCGAAACGCTGATGCAGCAGGCGGGCCGCGAGGCCAAGGCCGCGTTCGGCGACGCCACCGTCTATCTCGAGAAATATCTCGGCAACCCGCGCCACATCGAATTCCAGGTGTTCGGCGACGGCGAGGGCAACGCCATCCACCTCGGCGAGCGCGATTGCTCGCTCCAGCGCCGCCACCAGAAGGTGCTCGAGGAAGCCCCCTCGCCCGGTGCTCGGCGCCCGAGGAGCGCGAGCGGATGGGCGGGATCGTCGCCAAGGCGATGGCCGACATGGGCTATCGCGGCGCCGGCACGATCGAGTTCCTGTGGGAAGACGGCGAATTCTACTTCATCGAGATGAACACCCGCCTCCAGGTCGAGCATCCGGTGACCGAGGCGATCACCGGCCTCGACCTCGTCCGCGAGCAGATCCGCATCGCCGAGGGCCATCCGCTGACGCTGCGCCAGCAGGACGTCCAGTTCCGCGGCCACGCGATCGAATGCCGGATCAACGCCGAGGACCCGCGCACCTTCGCCCCCTCGCCGGGCACGGTGAAGCAATACCACGCCCCCGGCGGCATGAACGTCCGCGTCGATAGCGGGCTCTACGCCGGCTACCGCGTGCCGCCCTATTACGACTAGATGATCGCCAAGCTGATCGTCTACGGCACGCACCCGCGACGGGCGCGCTCCGCCGCCTGCGCCGCGCGCTCGAGGAGTTCGTGATCGAGGGGATGAAGACCACGATCCCGCTCCACCAGGCGCTGCTCGACGACCCCGATTTCCAGGCCGGCAACTATACGATCAAGTGGCTCGAGGAGTGGCTGGCGCGGCAGGAGGACTAGCCCTCGCTCCGCGCCCTGCTCCTCATCCCACCGGCGGCCAAGGCGGCATCGGCGAGGTGATCGTGTTGGGGATCCGGCTATGCACCGGCGGGTCCGGATAATATTGGGTGGTCTGCTGGACCTTCCGGGCCACGTCCACGCCCGCGAGCAGCTCGATCAGCATCAGCAATTCGTCGAGGCCCGACGAGATCCCGCCGCCGCTCAGCCGGTCGCGATCGAGGTGGAAGCGCGGATGGCCGTTGGCGACCGTCACCGCGGGATAGTTCTCCATCAGATAGGGGATGAAGTTCCAGTGGGTGGTCGCGGTGTAGCCGTCGAGTAGCCCGGTCGCCGCGAGCAGCAGCGCCCCCTGGCATACCGAGCAGATCCAGCGGCTCTCGCCCGCCTGCCGGGTGACGAAATCGAGATAGGTCCGCGCCGGATCGTGGATCAGCCGCGAGATGGTGTCGGGGTTGCCGCCGGGCACCCACACCGCGTCGCAGGGCTCGACCGTGCCAAGCCCCGCGGGCACCTCGAGCACGAAGCCGTTGTTGCAGGTGACCGTCCCCGGCACCTCCGCGACCAGATCGACCGCGAACTTGGCCCAGAAGAACATCTCCGAAGGCCCGCACACGTCGAGCAGGTCCACGCCCTCGTAGACGGGGATGACGACCCTCGGCTGCTCCCCCATCGCTCGGCTCCTTCGTCGCGGATGATCCGACTCCGCCCGCCGCGATGCCAGCGCTTTCCGGTCCGAAAAGGCGGCGACCGGGTTCCGGCACATGGCGGGAGTTCAATCGCCGCGTGAACCCCGCTAGAGTCGTTTTCGGCTTCGCTGAGACGGGGAGGGGGAACCACATGATCCGTCGTCTCGCGTTCGCAGCGCCGCTGCTGCTCACCGCCGCCGGGCCCGCCGCCCCCGATCCCGTCGCCGCACTCGCGGGGCGCTACTACCACCAGTTCCCCGACGGCCTCGTCGACGGCACCAGATACACCGGCCAGGACGTGGTCGAGATCGTGGCCGTCGCGCCGGGCGCCGCCTATGTCCGAGTCCATCTCGACTTCTACAACGGGCACGAATGCGACGTGTCGGGGGTCGCGATCGCGAAGCAGGGTGCGCTCGTCTATCACGACCCCGAACCCTCGCACCTCGCCGACGATCCCGGCTGCACCCTGACGCTGCGCCATGCCGGCAAGGACCTCAGGATCGACGACGGCGAGGGCAGCTGCCACGCCTGGTGCGGTGCCCGCGGCAGCCTGAGCGACGCCAAACTGCCCTTCGCGAGCCGCCGCCCGATCCGCTACTTGGCGAAGCTCAAGGCGTCCAAGGAATATCGCGACGCGCTCGCCGCCTGGCGCAAGCCGCGCTGAGAGCCGGGCATGAAGGCAACCATCTGGCACAACCCGCGCTGCTCAAAGTCGCGCGAGACGCTGGCAATCCTGCAGTCGGCGCCAGGAGTCGAAGTCGAGGTTATCGACTACCTCAAGGCTCCCCCGAGCCGAGCGGTGCTGGCGTCGCTCTATGCCCGCGCCGGCATGACCCCGCGCGAAGGTCTCCGCACGGCCGACGATGCCGCCAAGGCGCTAACGGGCGCGGCCGACGATGCGGTCCTCGATGCGATGGCGGCGAACCCGATCCTGATCGAACGCCCGCTGGTCGAGACCGAAAAGGGCGTCAGGCTCGGGCGCCCGCCCGAGAAGGTGCGCGAGATTCTTTAGAACGGATCGACAGTCACTCAATTCTTCCCTCGGAGGGCAACTCCGGGGGAGGAGGACGGCCGGCGAAGCCGGTGGTGGGAAAACCCGCCTCGATAGGGGCGAAACCCCCTCCGTCAGCGCTTCGCGCTGCCACCTCCCCTGCTCTGCGAGCGAGGGAGGAACAACAATGTCAAAGGTCGATCCCTCCTAGTCATTTCGGACCCGATCCATCCTCGACCCGTCCCCGCGCCATGATAGCCTCGCGGCGAACGGAGGGGACATCATGGCGACGATCACCGATCCGGCTGCGGGGCAGCCCAACATCCTGCTCATCACCTGCGACCAGTATCGCTTCCCGCGCTTTTCCTACGGCGCCGAGCACGGGTTCGACGAGCCGCTCAAGCAGATCCTCGGCTTCCAGGGTACCGTCGGCGAGGACAACCCCTACGCCAAATTCTTCCCCGGCCTGCTCAAGCTGCGCGAGAATGCGGTGGTGCTGCGCAACCACACGATCGCCGCCTCGGCCTGCACGCCCAGCCGCACGACGATCTACACCGGGCAATACGGCACCAAAACCGGCGTCACCCAGACCGACGGGCTGTTCAAGAACGGCGACTCGCCCAACTTCCCCTGGCTCGAGGCCGACGGCATCCCAACTTTGGGGAGTTGGATGCGCCTCGCCGGCTATTCGACCCATTATTTCGGCAAGTGGCACGTCTCGAACCCGCCCGACCACAGCCTCGACGATTATGGTTTCGACGATTGGGAATCCTCCTATCCCGAGCCGCACGGCGCCCAGGCCAACAACCTCGGCGTCTACCGCGACGCGGGCTTCACCGACAGCGCCTGCGCGTTCATCCGCCGCCAGGGCCTCGCGAACAACTACAACCACGTCTACGCCGAGATGGCGGCGCACAACCCCAACACCACCGGGCCCGACGTCGCCAACATCCCGCCGTGGTTCGCGGTCGCCTCGTTCACCAACCCGCACGACATCGCAACCTATCCGGGCGTGATCGCCCAGGCGCTGCCCGACGCCGACTCGCGCAGCGGCACCCAGTCGATCTTCGGCCCGCTCACCGTGCCGACGCTCGGCGAGACGGCCCCGCCCCCGGTGGCGGGCACGATCCAGATTCCGCTCAATCCGCTCGGCTTCCCGCAGGATTGCTCGCGCGCTTCGCCGACTCAGGACGAGGACCTCTCGACCAAGCCGAGCTGCCAGTTCGAGATGTCGTACAAGGTCGGTCTCGGCCTCGCCGCCAAGGGCGGGTACAACATCGTCAACGGGCTGGTGAGCGCCGCCGAGAGCGCGGGCAAGACCCCCAGCGGCGACGACGCGATGGACGCCGCGGTCGCCTTCTCGCTCAAGAGCTGCATCCCGCTCCAGCTCTCCGAGCACCCCCACCGCAACTGCGTCCAGTTCCTCCAGCTCTACGCCTGGCTCCACGCGGTGGTCGACGTCCACGTCAACGCAGTGCTCACCGCGCTCGAGGAATTGGGGCAGGCCGACAACACGATCGTGATCTTCCTCGCCGATCACGGCGAATATGGCGCCGCGCACGGGATGATGATCGAAAAGTGGCATACCGCGTACCAGGAGGCGCTCCACGTGCCGGTGGTGGTGCGCTTCCCCGGCGGCGGATCGCCGAGCGCGCAGGCGGGGATCGTCGCGCCCGAGCCGCAGCAGCTCGACGCGCTCACCAGCCATATCGACATATTGCCGACCGTGCTCGGGCTCGCGGGGGTGACGATCGAGGAGCGGCGCGAGATCGCCAACCACCTCGCCCAGTCGCGCCCGGTGCCGCCGCTGCCGGGAGTCGACCTCTCCGGGATCATCACCGGCGCCGCCGCGGGCGACCCCGTCGAGCAGCCGATCGTCGAGCCCGACGGATCGATCCGCGAGGGCGTGCTGTTCATCACCGACGACGAGATCACCGCCCCGCTGCCGCCCTCACGCAGCGTCCAGGAGAAGCATTCGTACGAGGAATTCGCAGTCTATCAGAAGGTCGTCGACGCGGTGATCCACGGCAAGAGCAAGGGCCCGGTGCCGGGCCTGCGCCACGGCTCGATCAAGCAGCCCAACCACGTCCGCTCGGTGCGCGGGCACCGCTACAAGCTCAGCCGCTACTTCGATCCAAACGACCGCGTGCCGCAGGAATGGGAGATGTACGACCTGCAGGACGATCCCAACGAGGTGCTCAACCTCGTCCAGGTCGACGTATCGCCACCGACCGCCGTGGACGGGCTCGACGATCCGGCAAGGGTCCAGGCGGCGGCGGATCATCTCGCCAAGCTGCTGGCGAAGCTCGAGCGGCGGGATTTGTAGCAAGCCTGCGGTGGCCCGGCGGGAGGAGGTTGCGGCGGGCTAGCCGTGCCGCGCCCGCCACCAAGTGCGAGTGTCAGCGACGATCGTCGACACGAACCAGAACGCCAATAGCGCGGCAGGAACCCGCCACCACAGACTCACTTTGGGATCGATTGCGTTCGAAGCCGCGATGTAGATGAGCAGGCCGTAGTAAGGGATGCGCAAATATGGGCTCTCGGCGAGGCGGCTCACCGGCCCGGGCCCACCGCCCGAAACCGACACCCGCGTCTGCGCGATTTCGTGCGGGCGGCGGTCGACGCTGACGAGGATTACCGCCATGAATATCAGCGCGATCACAGCCAGCGCCCAGGCCGCGCCGTCCCAACCGGTAGCCGCGAGCCAGATCGGGAGGGCAACTCCGGCCGTCAGATAGATCCCCCAGACCAGCGGGCTGGACCAAAGGCGCCGCCGATTCGCCACCAGCGTCTCGAACTCATCGCGGGTGAAATGAACGTCCTGGCCCCATTGGCGGAACCGATAGCCGTCGCCGTCGGGCACGAACTGGCGCCGGAACCGTCCGTCGAGCAGGTGCATGCGGGTGCCTCCGCCCGGGATGCTACCAGAAACCGTGACCGGGACTAGCTCCCCCGGCGCGTCACCGCTAAAGCCCGCGCGCATGACCGAGATCACGCCGCAGATCGTCGCCGAGCACGGCCTCTCTCCCGAGGAATATGAGCGGGTGCTCCACGCGATGGGGCGCGCGCCGAACCTGACCGAGCTCGGCATCTTCTCGGTGATGTGGTCCGAGCATTGCAGCTACAAATCGAGCCGCATCCACCTGAAGAAGCTCCCCACCACCGGCCCGCAGGTGATCTGCGGCCCGGGCGAGAACGCCGGCGTCGTCGACATCGGTGACGGCCAGGCGGCGATCTTCAAGATGGAGAGCCACAACCACCCCAGCTACATCGAGCCCTACCAGGGCGCGGCCACGGGTGTCGGCGGCATCCTGCGCGACGTGTTCACGATGGGCGCGCGGCCGGTGGCGAACCTCAACGCGCTCCGCTTCGGACGGCCCGATCATCCCAGGATGCGCCACCTGATCGCGGGCGTGGTCCACGGCATCGGCGGCTACGGCAATTGCGTCGGCGTGCCGACGGTCGGCGGCGAGGTCAATTTCCACACCGCGTACGACGGCAACATCCTCGTCAACGCAATGACCGTCGGCGTCGCCGAAACCGCGAAGATCTTCTATTCGGCCGCCTCGGGCGTGGGCAATTCGATCGTCTATGTCGGCTCGAAGACCGGGCGCGACGGCATTCACGGAGCGACGATGGCCTCGGCCGATTTCTCCGAGGATTCGCGAGGAGAAGCGCCCCACCGTCCAGGTCGGCGATCCGTTCACCGAGAAGCTGCTGATCGAGGCGTGCCTCGAGCTGATGGCATCGGACGCGATCGTCGCGATCCAGGACATGGGCGCGGCCGGGCTCACCTCCTCCTCGGTCGAGATGGCGTCGAAGGGCGGGGTCGGCATCGAGCTCGACATGGACGCGGTGCCGTGCCGCGAGACCGGCATGACGCCCTATGAGATGATGCTCTCCGAGAGCCAGGAGCGGATGCTGATGGTGCTCAAGCCCGGCCGCGAGGGCGAGGCCGAGGCGATCTTCCGCAAGTGGGAGTTGGATTTCGCGGTGATCGGGCATGTGACCGAGACCGGGAGGATGGTGCTCAAATGGCGGGGCGAAAACGTCGTCGACATCCCGCTCGGCCCGCTCGCCGACGAAGCGCCCGCCTATGACCGGCCGTGGGTCGCGACCCCCGCCCCCGCCCCCCTCGCCGATGTTCCCGAATGCACCGACGTGGCCGCCGATCTGCTCAAGCTGATGGCCTCGCCCGATCTCGCATCGCGGCGCTGGATCTGGGAGCAGTACGACCACATGGTCGGCGCCGACACCGTCCAGCGCCCCGGCGGCGACGCGGCGGTGGTGCGAGTCCACGGCACGCAAAAGGGCCTCGCGATCACCACCGATTGTACCCCGCGCTATTGCCATGCCGACCCGCACGAGGGCGGCAAGCAAGCGATCGCCGAGGCCTGGCGCAACCTCTGCGCTGTAGGCGCCAAGCCGCTCGCCGCGACCGATTGCATGAACTTCGGCAACCCCCAGCGCCCCGAGATCATGGGCCAGTTCGTCGGCTGCATCGAGGGCATGGCCGAGGCGTGCCGCGCGCTCGACTTCCCGATCGTGAGCGGCAACGTCAGCCTCTACAACGAGACCAAGAGCGACGACGGATCGGGCAGCGCGATCCTCCCCACCCCCGCGATCGGCGGCGTCGGCCTGCTCGCC
The DNA here is from genome assembly GCA_963799985.1 of uncultured Alphaproteobacteria bacterium. Taxonomy (GTDB): domain Bacteria; phylum Pseudomonadota; class Alphaproteobacteria; order Sphingomonadales; family Sphingomonadaceae; genus Sphingomonas. The sequence continues at coordinate 650,278 of CAWCZC010000001.1, forward strand.
GACTGGTCGAAGAGCTGCACGATCGCCTTCAAGGGCACCGGCGACATCATCATCGCATTGGGCGAGCGCGGCGGCCACCTCGGCCAGTCGCTGTGGCTGCGCGAAGTCTACGGCCGCGAGGAAGGCCCGCCCCCGCCGGTCGACCTGATGGCCGAGCGCGCCGCCGGCGCCTATGTGCGGAAATGCATCGAGAACGGGTTGGTGACCGCGTGCCACGACGTCTCCGACGGCGGCCTGGCGGTGGCGCTGGCCGAGATGGCGCTGGCCGGCAACATCGGCGCGATGATCAATTCGCCCCAGCCGTTCGGCGTCGCGGGCTCGTTCTTCGGCGAGGACCAAGGGCTCTACGTGCTCACCGTCCACGATCACGGGCTCGTCGCGTTCCTCGCCGGCGCCAAGAAGGCCGGCCTCGCCGCCGATCCGATCGGCCGCACCATCGCCGCCCGCCTAATCTTCGAACTCCCAGAAGCCGATTTCAGCGTGAGCCTCGACGCGCTCCGCGCAGCGCACGAGGGATTCTTCCCGGCGCTGATGGGGGCGGACGGGGCGTTGGCCTGAGGACGGGCGCTACTTCGGCGCGACCTGGTACGGCTGCACGCTGCAATCCGACGCATCGGCGAGCAGATAGAGCACCTCGTGCGCCGCGACGCCCCTCTCCGCCATCGCCGGCACGCCGTCGATGGTCCCGACCAGTTCGAGCTCGGCGGCGGGCACCTGGCGCGGCAGGCCGTATTTGACGTAACGCTTGCCGTCCAGCGTGATCGGCTCGGCGTTGCGGTACCACGCGCGCGTGACGCCGGCGATCTCGCCCGACTTCACGCAAATGCCCTGGCCGGGCGCCGACGCCAGGACCAGCGAGGTCAACAGGGTTGTGATCATCTCCTCTCCTCCTCCTTCACCATATGATTCGCTGCCGCGCATGGTAGCCGATCTCCCCGCGCCGCGCTAAGCTCGCGCCAGGAGGACCACCGATGACCGCAGGCTATTCCGGCACGCCGCTCGCCCAGAAGCTGGGGTTCGAGCGCGGCATGCGCGTCTGGTTCCACCACATGCCCGATAGCGTACGCGCCGAGATCGATCCCGAAGGGCTCAACATCGACGTCCAGGCCACCGCGTCGGCCGGCCTCCAGGGCGCGCACATCTTCGTCACCGAACGCGAGCATCTCGAACGCGAGGTCCAGGCGCTGCGCGGGTTGCTCGCGCCCAACGGCTTCATCTGGGTCTCGTGGCCGAAGCAGGCGGCGAAGGTCGCCACCGACGTCACCGAGAACGTGATCCGCGAGGTCGCGCTTCCCACCGGCCTGGTCGACGTCAAGGTCTGCGCGGTCGACGAGATCTGGTCCGGGCTCAAGCTCGTGATCCGCAGGGAACTGCGCTGAGGCGCCACGGCAAAGGGGGAAGCACATGGGCTGGAGCACGGGCAAGCGCATCGCCATCGGGACCGCGCTCGCGGGAACGCTCGACATCGCCATGGCGATCGCCGGCACCCTCGCCGCAGGCCACTCGCCGGTCGCGATGCTCGGCGGCCTCGCCAGCGGACCCTTTCCCGGAGCGGACGCGCTGGGATTGCCGGGCGCCGCGCTCGGCCTGCTCGTCCACTACGCGATCATGGCGGTGATGGTGGCGGTGTTCGTCCTCGCGCGCGACCGGATCGCGGCGGTGCGCGCGCATACCGTCATCGCCGCGGCACTCTACGGCGTGGTGTTGTGGCTGGTGATGTACGGCGCGGTGCTGCCGCTGCGCTTCCATTCGCACTTCCCCAGCGCCAACCCGGTCGAGATCGCCAAGCAGCTGTTCGCCCATGTGATTCTCGTCGGCATGTCGATCGCCTGGGTCGCGCGGAAATAGGTGAGCGCCTCGCTCAACCGGATTCACGCGCTCGACACCGTCCGCGGCGTGGCGGTGCTGGGCATCCTGCTGCTCAACATCGTCGCGTTCGGGATGCCGACCGCGGCCTATTTCAATCCGCGCGCCTATGGCGGCTGGCACGGGATCGATCTCGCCGTCTACCTCGTCAACTTCATCCTGTTCGACGGCAAGATGCGCGGGCTCTTCTCGTTCCTGTTCGGCGCCTCGATGCTGCTGGTGATCGAGCGCGCCGAGGCCGGCGGGCGCAGCCCCGCGCGCGCACACTACAGCCGGATGATCTGGCTGCTCGCGTTCGGGCTCGCGCATCTCTGGCTGGTGTGGGACGGCGACATCCTCGGGCTCTACGCGGTGATCGGGATGGTCGCGTTCGCGTGCCGCGGGATGGCGCCGCACCGGATGGTCGCGCTCGGCGTGATGCTGCTCTTCTACGAGCTGTTCGTGCTCGGCTCGTTCCCCGCCGCCGTGCTCGCCGGACCCGCCGTCCCGGGCAGCCCCGATGCCGCCGCCGCCGCGCAGTCGCTGCTCGAGCTCCAGCGCGGGTTCGGCGTGCCATCGCCCGGCGACATCCACTGGGAGCTCGCGCTGCACCGCGGCGGCTACGCCCCGCAGCTCGCCTTCCGCCTGCACGAGAACCCGACCGGCCCGCTCACCGCGGTCGCCTATTTCGGCGCGGAGACGCTCGCCTACATGCTGTTCGGCATGGCCGCGCTGCGCTCGGAGCTGCTGCGCGGCACCTGGGATCGCGCGCGCTATCGGCGCTGGATGGCGTGGGGGTTCGGCATCGGCCTTCCCTGCTATGCCGCGCTGGCGGCGTACATGGTGGTGTCGCGGTTCAGCCTGTTCTCGGTGACTCTCGCCGCGATGGCGCTGGCGACGCTCGCGCGCCCGGCGATGATCCTCGGCTGGGCGTGCCTGATCCTGCTGCTCGCGAGGCCGGGCGGCGCGCTGACCGAACGGCTCTCCGCGGCGGGGCGGATGGCCTTCACCAACTATCTCGCGACCAGCCTGATCTGCACGACCTTCTTTTACGGCTACGGCTTCGGCTGGTTCGGCTACCTGTCACGCGCCGAGCTTTATCTCGTCGTGCTGGCGTTGTGGGCGGGGATGCTGCTCTGGTCCAAGCCCTGGCTCGCGCGCTTCCGCTACGGGCCGTTCGAGTGGGTGTGGCGCAGCCTCGCGCGCGGCCGGCCCCAGCCGATGCGGGGCGCGGCGGGCATTTGACTTCGCGGGTTCAGTAGCCCGGGCGGCGGCCGAAGGCGGGACGGCGCTCGACGAGCGGATTGGCTTCGCGCTCGAGCAGCGCCAGCGTCGATTCGAACAGCGGGCGCAACCGCACGACATGCTCGAGCGCCTGAGTCGGCGTATCGTGCTTTTCCACGCAATCGCGCGCGATCGTCTCGATGGTCTCGGCGAGATCGGCGAGCGGATCGGCGCCGAACTGGCGCGATTCGCCCTTCAGCGTATGCGCGGGAAGCACCAGCGCGGCGGCGTTGTGCGCGCGCATCGCGTCCTCGATCTGCGAGACCGATTTCACGCCGTCTTCGCGGAAATACCCGAGAATGCGGATAAAATTCCCGCCAAGCTCGGCGCGGGCCTGCGCAAACGAGGCACCGTTGACCAACGGCCCGCTCTCCACCGAAACATTCATACCCTGACTCCGCCACATCTGGAGGCACGGACTGATCTTAGGCCCGGGAAGTAAACAGCAAGTTGATTTCAATTAAGGGTGAACCCGGAGGCGCGTCGTCTCGCCCGCCTCGACAATAATCACCGCCGCGCCCAGGCCCCTCGCCAGTTCGGTCAATTCGCGCTCGGCGGCGGGGTCGTCCGCCATGATCTCCACCGGCTCGCCCGCGTGATCGCGCAGCGCGCGCGCCAGCCGGATCGCCGGCCAGGGGCAGCGCATCCCGCGCGCGTCGACCAGTCTCACTCGCCCTTCCGGTCGAACGGATTCTTGGCGGCGCGCATCGTGAAGCGGATCGGTACCGCGCCGAAATCGAATTCGCGCCGCATACTGTTGACCAGGTAGCGGCGATAGCTCTCGGGCAGCAGGTCGACTCGCGTGCCGAACAGCACGAAGCTGGGCGGGCGCGACTTGATCTGCGTCACGTAGCGCGGCTTGATCCGTTTGCCCCCGGGCGCGGGTGGCGGGTTGGTCTCCACCGCGCGCTCGAACCAGCGGTTGAGCTGACCGGTCGAGACTCGGCGCGACCAGGCATCGCGAGTCTCGAACGCGACCTTCATCAGCACGTCGAGCCCCTTGCCGGTCGCCGCCGAGACGGTGAGCAGCGGCACGCCCCGCACCTGCGCCAGCCCTTCGTCGAGCGCCGCCTTGACCCCGTTGAACAGGCTGCTCGCGTCCTCGGCCACGTCCCATTTGTTGAGCGCGATCACGAGCGCGCGGCCTTCCTGGAGTACCTTGTCGGCGATCCGCAGGTCCTGCGCCTCCAGTCCCAGCGTCGCATCGAGCAGCAGCACCACCACCTCGGCGAAATCGACCGCGTGGAGCGCGTCGGCGACCGAGAGCTTCTCGATCTTGTCCTGCACCTTGGCGCGCTTGCGCATCCCCGCGGTGTCGATCAGACGCACCGCGCGGCCCTGCCACTCCCATTCGATCGCGATCGAATCGCGGGTGATCCCGGCCTCGGGTCCGGTGATCAGCCGGTCCTGCCCGAGCAGCTTGTTGACCAGCGTCGATTTGCCCGCGTTGGGCCGCCCGACGATCGCCAGCTTGAGCGGCGCGTCGGGCGATTCGGGATCCTCCTCCTCCTCGACCGCCTCGCCTTCGGGAAGCTCGAGATAGGGGCGCAGTGCTTCGAACAGGTCGACCAGGCCCTCGCCATGCTCGGCTGAGAAGGGGATCGGATCGCCGAAGCCGAGCGCCAGCGCCTCGATGATCCCGGTCTCGCCCGCGCGGCCCTCGGCCTTGTTCGCCATCAGCACCACGTCGGCGCCGGCGCTGCGCAGCCAGCGGCCGATCTCCTCGTCGAGCGGAGTCACCCCGGCGCGCGAATCGATCATGAACAGCGCGACGTCGGCGTCGCGCACCGCCGCCTCGGTCTGGACTCGCATCCGCCCAGGCAGGCTCGCCGGGTCCTCGTCCTCGAAGCCGGCGGTATCGATGATCCGGAACTCGAGCCCGAGCAGGGTCGCGTCGCCCTCGCGGCGGTCGCGAGTCACGCCGGGCCGGTCGTCGACCAGCGCGAGGCGCTTGCCGACGAGGCGGTTGAACAGCGTCGACTTGCCGACGTTTGGCCGGCCGATGATGGCAACGGTGGGAAGGGGCATCGCGCTCCCCTACGACGAGTGCGGCCCAAACGCCACATGCCGGCGCTTGCTCTTCACCCCTCTCCCGTCTTCGCGGGGGAGGGCGGTGCCCGCGAAGACGGGAGGAGCACCCAACCCTCTCCCGTGAAGACGGGAGGGGGCTAAGAAGAGCCGCTCACTTGTACGCGGTCAGCTTGCCCTTGTCGTCGAGCACGTAGAGCACCTGGTTGGCCACCACCGGCGAGATCGTCAGGTGCTGCTTGGTCTCCACGGTATTGGTCACGGTGCCGTCGGTCGGCGAGACCGAGACGATCTCGCCGAGCGTGTTGATCAGGATCAGCCGCCCGCCCGCGAGCACCGGCCCTGTCCAGCCGATCGGACCGGTCGACTTCTTGGCCTTCTTGAAGTGGCGCAGCTGCGAGATCCAGCGGACCTTGCCAGTGCCGCGCGCGATGCACAGCAGCCGGGCGTCGTCGGTGACGACGAACAGCCATTCGCCCGCGACCCACGGCGTCGAGATGCCGGCGAGATTCTCTTCCCAGACGCGCGATCCGGTGGCGATGTCCATCGCCACCATGCGCCCGCCCTGGCCGACCGCATAGACCTTGCCCTGATCGATCACCGGCTCGGCATCGATGTCCGACAAGGACGAGACCGAGGTCGAGATCGAGCTGCGCGACAGCACGTCGCCCCACAATTGGTGCCCCGCCTCGTAGCGATAGGCGTTGAGCTCGCCCGACGAGAAGCCCGCGATCACCGTGCCCTGCGCCGAGGCCGGGGCGGCGACGCCGAACACGCCCTGCGATTCGAGGCTGGCCGAAACCGTCCACTCGACCTCGCCGGTGTCCTGCTTGAGCGCGAACAGCTGGTTGTCCTGGGTGGTCACATACACCTGGGCATTGTCGATGCCCGGCGCGCCGCGCAGCGGCCCGCCCGGATGCGCGCGCCACACTTCGCTGCCGTTGGTCGCGTCGAGCGCGACGACGTCGCCGAGCCCGTTGGTCGCATAGACGCGGTTGCCGTCGACGCTGGCGCCGCCGCCGAAGCGCGCGCCGTTGTTTTCCTTGCCCTTGACCGTCTCGACCGTCCACAGCACCGCGCCGGTATCGGCGGCGAAGGCATGGACCGATCCTTCGGTGTCCATCACGAACAGGCGGTTGTCCGCGATCACCGGGGCCGCGGCGAGCCGCACCTTCTTGGTGCCGCCGGCGATCTGGACTTCCCAGGCCTGGTTGAGCGATTCGCCGAGCGCGAGGTGGCCCATCGACTTGGAGGCGCTGCCGCCCGGCTGGCTCCACGCGCCGTTGGCGGCGGCGAGCGGCAGGATCACCTCGATCCCGCTCAGCGTCCGGTCCGCGACGATATCGTTTTCCGACGCCAGGATCGGAATACGCTCACCCAGCACCGGCGTGTGCTTGCCATGACCCTTCAACGCCGCGCAGCCGCTCAGCGCGGCGATCGCCGCGGCGGCGGTGGCCACCCTCACCCAATTGCTCATTTAGCCTTCTTTTCCTCAGACTGATCGATGGCATCGACACCTAGAACGCCCGCCATCTGAACCGCGCGTTGACGGATACTCGGGGGCACGAAGCCCTTGGATTGAGCGAGCTGGCCATAGAGCTTGCCCGCGGCATCGGTCTTGCCGAGCTTGAGATAGGCGGCGGCGACCATCTCGCCGGCGCTGCCGAACCAGGGCGAATCGATGCTCGCGAGGGGCCGCAGGCGATCGACCACCGCCTGGGGCTTGAGCGTGTCGTATTCGAGCGCGGTGCGCTCGACCAGGGCGCGGTCGCGATACGGCCGGGGCAGCGCCGAATCGTCGGCGATCGCGCTCAGCTTGGCGATCGCGCCCTTCAGATCCTGCTTGCCGGCCAGCACTTCGCTTTCGGTGAAGAGCGCCGCGGCGCGATAGGCGGGGCCGCCGCCGCCCGAAAGCTTGTCGAGATCGGTCATCGCCTCGGGCTTGTTGGCGCCCAGCGCCTGGATCGCGGCGTCGAACTGCTCGCCCTGCTTGCCCGCAGCGCCTTCGCTCCGGCTCTGGAAGAACAGCACCCCGCCGAACACCGCCAGACCGAGGACGACCGCGCCGACGATCAGCCGGCCCCAGCGTCGCCACAGCGTCAGCGCCTGCTCGCGGCGGAGTTCCTCGTCGACTTCGCGCAGGAAGGCTTCTTCGGTCTTATCGGATGTGGGAAGCGCCAAGACTTGCTCCATTGGGTGCCAAAAGGGCGGCGTTGCGGCGGCGGACCTTAGCCGTGGCTTCGGCAGAGGGAAAGCCGCTCTATGCCTCGGTCAGTCGCGCGCCGGATAGACTTGCTCCGGCCCCGGAAACGCCCGTGACCTGACCTCGGCCGCATAGGTGCCAACCGCGGCGGAAATGCGGCCAGCGAGGTCGTCGTAGCGCTTCACGAAGCGCGGCGTGCGCTCGAACAGGCCGAGCATGTCCTCGGTCACCAGCACCTGCCCGTCGCAGCCGTTCGAGGCGCCGATTCCGATCACCGGCACGCTCACCTCGGCGGTAAGCGTCAGCGCGAGCGGCTCGACCACGCCCTCGGCGACCAGCGTGAACGCCCCCGCATCGGCGATCGCGCGCGCGTCGGCGACGATCTGGGCATGCTCGGCGTTGGTCCGCCCGCGCGCGCCATAGCCGCCGAGCGCGTTGACCGATTGCGGGGTCAGCCCGACATGGCCGATCACCGGAATGCCCCGGCGCGTCAGGAACGCGACCGTCGGCGCCATCGCCTCGCCGCCCTCGAGCTTGACCGCCGCTGCGCCGGTCTCGCTCAGCACGCGGGCGGCCGAGGCGAAGGCCTGCTCGGGGCTTGCCTCGTAGCTGCCGAACGGCATGTCGACCGCCACCACCGCGTGATAGCTGCCGCGCACCACCGCGGCGCCGTGCGCACACATCATGTCAAGCGTCACCGGCAGCGTCGTCGGCAGGCCGTAGATCACCTGGCCCAGGCTGTCGCCGACCAGCAGCAGGTCGCAGTGCGGATCGAGCAGCTGCGCCATCCGCGTGGTGTAGGCGGTAAGCATCACGATCGGTTCCTTGCCCTTGCGGTCGCGGATCGAAGGGACGGTCAGCCGCTTCATCGGCGCGGGCGTGGGATTGGCGCGGCTCGTGGCCGTGTCGAGCGTCAGGTGGGACATGGCCGGTTTCCTACCCCCGTGCGCCTCGCGGCGCCAGCGTCGGCGCTCCGTGAGTCGAATTGTATTGACATGATGTTCGCTATCTTCTACATGATGTCACATCAAGCATCTATGGAGGTAAGTTTGAATGTCATTCCGTGAGAAAATCCTCTGGTCCTCGGTGGCCAGCACCGTGGCGATCTGGGGCTGGTATTTCGCCGGCTTCGTCGCCGCGCTGAACAGCGGCCACCTCGATCAGGGCGCGGCGGTCGGCAAGTTCATCCTCGCAGTGATCCTGCTCGTCGTCGTCCAGGTCGTCGTGGCGGTGGCGATCGCGATTTCGTCGCCCCGGGAAGCGCAGGCGCGCGCCGACGATCGCGAGCGCGCCTATGCGCTCGCCGCCTATCGGCCCGCCTATTTCGTGATGAGCACGATGGTCGCGGTGATGATGCTCGCCGGACCGGTGCTCCTGCGGATCGCCAACGAGATCACCCCCGCTCCGGAGCACAGCCTGATGCCGGTGCTGCTCGGCAACGCGGCGCTGTTGACGCTGGTCGCCGGCAATCTGGTCCATTCGGGCGCGCAGCTCGTCCGCTACCGTCTTGGAGGTTGAGAACATGGCTTATCGTGAGAAGAACGCCTGGCTGGTGCTGGCCTGCATGCTGGTCGCCTACGGCATCTATTTCCCCTTGATCGCGTCCCGTCCGCCGGGACCGATGCTCGAGATCGTCAAGCTGTTCGGCGCGGTCGCTGCCACCCAGGCGGTGGTCGTGATAGCAGGCACGGCCATCCTCGCGCTGCGGGCGGGCCGCGAGGGACGCGCGACCGACGAGCGCGACCGCGCGATCGCCCGGCGCGGCACCACCGCGGCTTACTACGTGCTGCTCACCGCCATGATCGTGGTGGGCGTGGTGATGCCCTTCACCGACACGCCGTGGAAGATCGTCAACACCGCGCTGTTCGGGATCGTCATCTCCGAGATCGTCCGCCACGCGGTGGTGCTCTCGAGCTACCGGAGGGGATGGCATGGCTAATCCCCGCATCGCCAACCAGATCCGCACGTTGCGCTTCATGGCGGGCGAGATGACCCAGGCCGAGCTCGGCGACCGAATCGGCGTCACCCGCCAGACCATCGCCGCGATCGAGCAGGGGAAGTACTCCCCCACCCTCGAAGCGGCATTCCGCATCGCGCGGGTGTTCGGCAAGCCGCTGGAGGAAGTGTTCCAGTGGGAGGAGTGATCCTCGGGGCTCCCCGGTCGCGGCCGGGGAGCCTTCTCAATTCCTGGCCGCTTGCTTGCCCCCATTCTTGCCTTTGCCGCTGTTTGGCCACACGCTGAAGAGCGGAAATGGAAGCCGCTCCTGCCGAGGGAACGTTGATGACGACGTCACTCTACGATCTCAGCGTGCCGACCTTTCTGCAAACGGTGAGGGCTGTCGGCGGCTTCCTCGGTCGCGCGGCCACGCATTGCGCGGAGACCAACGTAGATCCCGACATGTTCGTGAACGCGCGCCTCTTTGACGACATGGCGCCGTTCCATTTCCAGATCGAAGCGGCCTGGCATCATGCCGTGTGGGGTCTTGAGGCCGCGAGAACCGGCGTGTTCGCCCCACCCGCGCTGGTCGGACCGGTTCCCTTTGCCGATCTGCGCGCGATGATCGGCAAGGCGGAAGCCGCGCTGGAGGCCTTCACCCCGGACGAGGTCGACGCCTGGGCCGGCAGGAAGCTGGACCTCCAGATCGGCCCGCGCCGGCTCGCCTTCACCTCCGAGACCCTCATCCTCTCGTTCTCGCTGCCGAACTTCTACTTCCACGCCGTCACCGCCTACGACGTCCTTCGCTCACGGGGCGTTCCGATCGGCAAGCGGGACTTCGAGGGCCGGCTGCGCACGCGATCCTCCGATTCGGCCCGATGACCGGCGGCGGGCCCAGTCCCCGCTTGGCGGCGCGGGCATAAGATCGTAACGCCCGGGTTCCCGATCCCAGCCGGAGCCCTCCCATTCGTCAGATCGCCGCCCTGCCGTACCGAACCGAGGGCAATGCGATCGACGCGCCGGTCCGGGTGCTGCTGGTCACCTCGCCGCGAGAACCGGCGCTGGGTGATCCCCAAGGGCAATCCCCCCGCGGGCATGAGCGCGCACACTGCCGCCGCGCTCGAGGCCGAGGAGGAAGCGGGCGTGCGCGGGCTGGTCTGCCCGACTCCGCTCGGCTAGCTATCGCTACCGGAAACGCGTGCGCAACGGCGCGTCGCTGATGCTCGACGTCGACGTGTTTCCGCTTGCGGTGAGCAGCGAGCTCGAGCCTGGAAGGAGCAGGACCCAGCGCGAACGGCGCTGGTTCAGCGCTCGCCGAAGCCGCGTCGTCGGTCGACGAGCCCGACCTCGCCGACCTGATCCGCTCGTTCGGCCCGTCCGAATTCAAGGCTGCGGCGAAACGCACCGGCATCCTCAAAACCGTCGCCCAGAAATCAAGGTGGGTCCCATGTTCGCTTGGTTTCAGCGGCTGCTCCCCAGGACCGGCAATTTCTTCGAGATGTTCGAGGCGCACGCGGTCACCGTGGTCGCGGGCGCGGATGCGCTGGCGCGATTGCTTCAGGACGGCCAGCCCCGACCACATCCGCGAGGTGATCGAGCGCGAGCATGATGCCGACGAGATCATCCGCGCAAGTGCTGCAGCACCGTGCGCGAGACCTTCCTCACCCCGTTCGACCGCGGCGCGATCACCGCCTGATCGGGTCGATGGACGATGCGATCGACGAGATGCAGGCCGCGGTCCAGGCGATCGACGTCTACGAAGTCACGCAGCGTTCGAGCCGGAGATGAAGGACATGGCGGCGATCATCGTCGATGCCGCGCGGCTGACCGCTGAGGCGATCCCGCTGCTGCGCGACGTCGCCAGCAACGGCGTGCGGCTGCACGAGCTGACCGAGCGCTGGTGCGCATGGAAAGCCACGCCGACGAGATCCACTGCCGCCGGGCTGAAGCGCGCGTTCAAGGAGCACGGGCCGAACGAACCGCTGCGCTTCATCGTCGCAGCGCGAGATTACAAGCATCTCGAGCGGATCGTCGACGCGTTCGAGGATGTCGCCAACGAGATCGACGGCATCGTCATCGATCACGCCTGATCGATAGCGCAGATGCACGATCTCGCCTTCCCCCTGCTGGTCGGCCTGATCGTCGTCGCGCTGGCGTTCGACTTCCTGAACGGCCTGCACGATGCCGCCAATTCGATCGCGACGGTCGTCGCGACGCGGCTGCTCAAGCCCGTCCACGCGGTCGCTTTCGCCGCGCTGTGTTCAATTTCGCCGCCTACTTCCTGACCGTCGCGTTCCCGAGCCTGCACAAGGTCGCCGAGACGATCGGCAAGGGCATGATCGACGAAGGATCTGATCACACCCGCGGTGGTGTTCGGCGCGCTGGTCGGGGCGATGTTCTGGAACGTGGTGACCTGGCTCAAGGGCATCCCTTCCTCGTCGAGCCACGCTTTGGTCGGCGGGCATGATCGGCGCGGGCGTGGCGCATGCGCGGATTGCCCAGCGATCCAGTGGGTCGGACTCAACAAGACGCTGATCGCGATCGTGCTGTCGCCGATGCTCGGCATGATCCTGGCGATGGCGATCATGCTCGCTGACGAGCTGGCTGTTCCGCCGCGCCGAGGCGCAAGGCGCCGAGCGCAGGCTTCCGCGCGCTTGCATCTCGTTTCCTCGGCCGCCTATTCGCTCAGCCACGGCCTCAACGACGCGCAGAAGACGATGGGCGATGATCACCGTGCTGCTCTATTCGACCGGCTATCTGCACGGGGCAGTTCGCTGTGCCGCACTGGGTGGCGATCAGCTGCTACATCGCGATGGGCGCTGGGCACGCTCACCGGCGGCTGGAAGATCATCGAGACGATGGGCATCGCGCATCACCAAGCTCTCGCAGCACCAGGGATTCAGCGCGTCGCTCGCGCGGATCGATCATCGCTGTTCGCCGCCGTCGTGGCTCGGCATTCCGGTCTCGACCACGCACACCATTACCGGCGCGATCATCGGCGCGGGCTCGGCGCGGCGCGCGTCGGCGGTGCGCTGGGGCGTCGCGCGGCAATGTCGTGATCGCCTGGGTAATCACCATCCCCGCCTCTGCCGGGGTCGGCGCGCTGTTCTACGGGCTGACCACGCTGTTCTGAGGGTTCGCCGGAGACGCCCTCTCAGCTCAGCGCGAAGATCGTCACCGCGTCGCGCTCGATCGATCCGAGCGCCTTCTGCGAGAACTTGCCCGGCACCTCGCGACGAACCGCGTCGAACGCCTCGCTGTCGATCGCGCCCGAATACCACCCGACGAACAGGCCCGCACAGGGCAGCTCGAGCTCCGCGCCGAGGTCGCGCAGCACCGCGCTCCACAGCTCGGTGCCGTCGCAGCCGCCCCCATCAGGCCGAGCGTCCGCCTTGCGCCGGTCCTCGATCGCGCGCGCGATCTTCGCCTCCGACCAGCCCTTCTTCCGCCAGCGCGCCGCTTCGCGGGCAAGCTTTTCCTCGAACGCCCCGATCGTGTCATGGCGCGGCGCAAGCACCGTCCCGCAGTCGCAATGCCCGCGCGTGGTGAGATACTGGCGCTCGCCCTCGCGCAGCACCTTGCGGATCGAGGGATTGTCCACCGGCGTCGCCGCGCGCCCATGCCGGTTCATCACCGCCGCCACCGCCTCGGCGTCGTGCGTGGGAACGATGAGCGTGACGAAGTGGCACATCCGGGCGGTCTACGCCCGCCCACTCAGCAGATCCACCCATGCCGCCGCGAATGCTCGGCGAACCAGACGAGGCCGCCGGCGACGACGAGCACGATCGCCGCCATCGCGGCCGAGGGAACGCCCTCGGCGGGCATGCCCTGCGCCGCGACCAGCCAGCCGATCTCCGCAACCGCCGAGAGCCCCGCGAGCACGAACAGCGTCCGCGCCATCCGTTTCTTGCTAAGCAGCGCGATCCCGCCGCCGAGCACCGATCCGGCCGCGACCGCGAACGCCCAGCCCTGCGGCGCCGAGGGCGGCGCGAACGCGAGGCCCGACCGCGCGGCGACCCAGGCGGCGCACGCCATGCACCCCCAGAACGTGATGAGAGCCCCGACGAGCCAGAACCAGCCCGCCGGCCTCTGCCGGACATATGACGCCAATCGACCCTCCCCGGAGCATGAGTCGGACTGGAATATTAGTACGTTAGCCGCGATCCGGCGACTGGCGCGAAGCGCGTCGCGCCTCAGAGCAGCGCCTGCGCATACCGTTCCGGCGCAAATCCCGCGAGAATCCCGCCGGGATGCTCGAGAATCGGCCGCTTGATCATCGAAGGCTGCGCGAGCATCAGCGCGATCGCCTTGCCCGCGTCGAAGTCCTGCCTGGCCTCGTCGGGGAGCTTGCGGAAGGTGGTGCCGGCGCGGTTGAGCACCGTCTCCCACCCCAGCGCCTCGACCCAGCGCCCGAGCCGAGCGGCGTCGATCCCGGCGGTCTTGTAGTCGTGGAAGGCGTACGCCACGCCGTGCCCGTCCAGCCACGCGCGCGCCTTCTTCATCGTGTCGCAGTTTTTGATCCCGTAGAGCGCGATCATCAATCTTCCCTGCCGAGAAACTTCCCCACCGCCACCAGCTCCTGCCGCTCCATGCCCAGCGCGGCGTAGAAGCCGAGCGCGGCTTCGTTCTCGGGGCGCACCATCAGCTGCATCTTGGGGCAGCCCCGCGCCCGCAGCCACGCCTCCGCCGCCGCCATCAGAACGCGCCCGAGCCCGCCGCGCCGACGCCCGGGCGCCACCGCGAGATAATAGACCCAGCCGCGATGCCCGTCGAAGCCGACCATCACGCTGCCCGCGATTCCGCCGTCCTCGCGCGCGACCAGCACCGCCGAGGCGCCGCTGGCGAGCGCGAGCGCGTAATCGTCGGCCGGGTCGTTCCACGGACGAGTGAGACCGCATGCCTGCCACAGCGCGATCACCGCCGCGGCGTCGGCCTCGCCCGCCGCGTCGATCGCCGGGCCGGTCACCGGGCGATGCAGTTCACGCCGGCCCAGAGGTGGGTAACCTTGCCGTCGGGCTTGTTGGCGCTGAGCAGTCCCGAAATCTCTTGCGCGGAGAATTCGTGGCCGATCGAGCTTTCCTCCACGGCCACCGGGGCGACGATCTGCATGTCGCTGAGCGTCGAGCCGATACCGATCCCGGCGGGGGTCTTGAAGCCGCCGGCGCCGTCGCGGAGCTCCCAGCCGGCGAACTTACCCTCCTGGAAATAGAGCGTCAGCCCGCCTTTGTAATCAACATTGTCCAGCGGCCCGGCGCCGCAATCCGGGTTCTTGCCGGTCCCGGTGGGCGCACCGAGCACGGCGGCGAGCGGCGGCAGCGCTTCGGCACGCGTCATCCCGAAGCGAATATTCTGCGTGGTGCCGTTCTCCATCATGATCGTCAGCGCGTCGCCCGCAAGATCGACCGCCAGCGGCGCCACCGCAGTGTTCACGATCACATTGCCGTCGCTCGCGTCCGCGCCGGGCACGATCACGCTCGCCTCATTGGTTTCGACCGCGGCCGTCTTGTCGCGCTTGTGCTTGGCGTTGCACCCCGCCAGCAGCGCCAACGCGGCGAGCCCGAAGATCCCCAATTGCCTGTTCATCAGCCTCCCCTGCGCCCCGGCGCGGGGCACGGCCACCCTCTCACCTTGGCGACCGGCTTGCAATCCGGGGGCTTCTTAAGCCCCTACCCTGAAGGGGAGGGGCTAATGACTGCGGCGCCGAGTGAAGCGGAAGAGGCTCCCCGGAGCCTCTTCCGCTTCACTCCCATTCGATCGTCCCCGGCGGCTTCGAGGTATAGTCGTAGGTCACCCGGTTGATGCCCGTGCACCTCGTTGACGATTCGCGTCGCGCACCCGCGACAGGAAGTCGCCGGGGAACTGGAAGGCGTCGGCGGTCATCCCGTCGGTCGAGGTCACCGCGCGCAGCGCCAGCACATAATCATAGGTTCGACAGTCGCCCATCACGCCGACGGTGCGCACCGGCAACAGCACCGCGAACGCCTGCCAGATCGCGTCGTAGAGCCCGGCGTTGCGGATCTCCTCGAGATAGATCGCATCGGCCTTGCGCAGGATGTCGCAGCGTTCCTTGGTGACTTCGCCGGGGATGCGGATCGCGAGGCCGGGCCCCGGGAACGGATGCCGACCGACGAACGCCTCGGGCAAGCCCAAGCTCGCGCCCGAGCACGCGGACCTCGTCCTTGAACAATTCGCGCAAGCGGCTCGACGAGCTTCATGTTCATCCGCTCGGGCAGCCCGCCGACATTGTGGTGGCTCTTGATCGTGACCGATGGCCCGCCGGTGAAGCTCACGCTCTCGATCACGTCGGGATAGAGCGTGCCCTGCGCGAGGAAATCGGCGCCGCCCATCTTGCGTGCCTCTTCCTCGAACACGTCGATGAAGGTCTTGCCGATGAGCTTCCGCTTGGCCTCGGGATCGGTGACCCCCGCCAGGCCGCTCAGGAACAGCGTCTCCGCCTCCACGTGCACCAGCGGGATGTTGTAGCTGTTGCGGAACAGCCCGACGACCTGGTCGGCCTCGCCGCTGCGCATCAGCCCGTGGTCGACGAACACGCAGGTGAGCTGGCTGCCGATCGCCTCGTGGATCAGCACCGCCGCCACCGCGCTGTCGACCCCGCCCGAAAGCCCGCAGATCACCCGGCCGTAGCCGACGTGCTCGCGGATCTCGGCGATCTTGGCGTGGCGGAACTCAGCCATCGTCCAGTCGCCCTTGAGGCCGCAGACGTGCCGCACGAAATTGGCGAGCAGCTTGGCGCCGTCGGGCGTGTGGACCACCTCCATGTGGAACTGGGTCGCGTAATAGCGCCGCGCGTCGTCCGCCACGACCGCGAACGGCGATCCCGGGCTCACCGCGACCGGACGGAAGCCGGGGGCGAGCTCGGTCACCTTGTCGCCGTGGCTCATCCACACCTGATGGCTCTCGCCTTCGTGCCAGACGCCGTCGAACAGCACGCAGCTGTCGTGGATCTCGATGAAGGCGCGCCCGAACTCGCCCGATTCGCCCAGCGTCACCGTGCCGCCGAGCTGGTGCATCATCACTTGCTGGCCGTAGCAGATGCCGAGCACCGGCACGCCCCGAATCGAAGATCGCCTGCGGCACGCGCGGGCTCCCTTCCTCGAGCACCGAGGCGGGCGAGCCCGAGAGGATCACGCCCCTTGGGCGCGCATCCGCGCGAACGCCTCGGCGGCGGCGGTGAACGGCGCGATCTCGCTGTAGACCCCCGCCTCGCGCACGCGCCGCGCGATGAGCTGAGTCACCTGGCTGCCGAAATCGACGATGAGGATGGAATTGGCATGATCGTTCATGCCCGCCGCGCATAGCAGAACCGCGCGGGGGCGAAAGGGCCTGTTCCGATCAGTCCTCGCCGAAATCGTCGTCGAGGATCGACGGAAACCGCACGCGCACCGATTTCAGGTCGCCGATATCGCGCGGCCAGGATTGCGCGAGTTCGATCCGCACGTCGACATACTCCTTCGACCCACCGCCCCTCAGGTGGAAGACCAGGCACGCATCGCGGTCGTCGCCGCATCGGTCGACATAGTTCGGCAAGTCGCGGATCAGCCGCACCAGTTCCTGCCCGCAACGCTGCTGGTTGTAGTCGCTGGTGCCGCAATCGGGCTTGATCGCGCCCGCCGCGAGCGCGCGATCGAGCAGCTTCAGCACGCTAAAGCCCTCGCGCGCTGCGAAGATGTCCGACGCGCCGAAGAAGCCCTGCGTGACGTCGAGCCCTTGGCATTCGCGATACCAGGGGCTCGCCGTCCAAGCCTCCCTATCAGGCGAACCCGCCTCGATCTCGCGCACCACCTTGTACACCGGCCAGGTCTCGACCTGATAGGCGCGGGTGGGCGAATTGGCGTCACCGTGTCGCTCGTCGCCGAACTGCGGCGCGAAATGGATCCGCATCATGTCCGCCCGGCACACGCCCGGCTCGTCCGTCGCATAAGACCGGCCCTTCAATTCGAGCTCGCGGAGCGACATCTGCGGGGCATTGTCGCGGCGCTGGTCGTCGAGCTGGAAGGCGCCCCACAACTGGTCGCGCACTTCGCGCTCGGTGACGGCGGGCGACTGGCGGCGGATCTCGGCCTTGACGACCCCGCGCTGCGCCGCCGCCGGCATTGCCATGCCGGTCAGGCAGGCGGCCACGGCCCATCCGATGAGTCCGATCGCTCGCATTGTCGCCCCCCCGCTCGCCGCACCGGCGCCGAAAATGATCCCCGGCGCATGCAAAAGCAATCGGAAGGGCTGCGATCAGCGCGGGCCGACATTCAGCATTTTCCTCCCTCGCCCGAACAGCGGAGGAGGAAAAGCCAAAAATCGATCCGCCCTAGTGCGCGCCGTCGAACCCCTCGATCCACACGCTCGGGGCGGCGCCGCCCGCGATCGAGCAGCGGAACGGGTGCTCGGTGCCGTGCTGGCGATAATCGTCGCGCAGCAGGATCGTGCCATGGACCGACCAGCCGCTCCCCGAGCGATCAACTCCGTCGACGGCACCCACCGCCGAGATCCGGGCATAGCGCTGCCCCGCGTCCTGCGCCGCGGCGGCGCAGGCATCGGCCGCGCGATCCGGATCGCTGATCACCACGTGCGTCTCGACCGGGACCGGCGGCGGCGGTGGCGCGTCATTGGTATCCGCCCGCTCGCGCTCGCGGTCGTGATGGTCCGAGGTCGCCGCCGCAACCAGCACGCCGCCGAGCAGCGCGCCGAGAATGAAGCCCCCGCCGCCGTTGTCGTGATGCCGATGCCAGCGCTGCGCCTGCGCGGGCGCCGCCATCCCGACCATGGCTACCGCCGCCGCGGCCACCCCTGCCCATCCGATCGACCGCATGATCTTCCCTTCCGTTTCCGTCGTGCAACGAACCTATGCCGCCGCGCCTGTCGCAAAGATGAATGGTGCAGCGTCGGTGGCCCGGACGCAAGCTCGCCGGTCGCGGCTGTAATTTCTACTTCACAAAATTGCAGGAAATATGTAATGGCACTGTAACAATACTGTCATGAAACAGACATGGAGTGGAAAATGACGCGTACGATTGCCCTCTCGCTACTCGCTGCCGCGGCCGTCATGACCCCCTGCGCGGCCTCGGCTCATTCAGATACGGCCCAGACGACCGCGGTCGCCGCGTCGGAGACTCGCGCGCGGCTCGATCCTCGCGACGGCGGCGCGCAGATCGAGCTGGCGCAAGCCTATCTCCGCGCCCACCGCGCCGCCGACGCCGAGCGCGCCTATCGCCGCGCGCTGGGCCTCGACAATGCAATGCTGGAAACGCGGAACGGCGACGCGATCTGGTCGCACCAGGTCGCCACCCTCGCGCTGGCGCACACCACAACGGTCGCCCACCGCTAGATCGCCGCGCGGACGGCCCGCACGCGCGTCACCGCTTCGGCGGATCGGTATATTGCGGCGACAGCGCCTGGATCACGTCGTCGGCCTTGATCAGACGCCAGCGCGCGGCTTCGAGATCGGGCGGCAGCGGCGCGGCCGACGCGACCGGCAGGATGCGAAGCCGGGCTTCCCATCCGGTGTCGTATACCGGCGCGTTTCTCACATAGGCCACCGATCGGGTCCGGCGGATGAGCATCCGCGAATCGAGCAGGAACGCATCCTTGCCCGCCGCGCGCGCCTGCTTGGCCGAGGCCAGCATCGCCAGTTCCTCCACCATCAGCGGGTTCTGGCTATCGTCGCCGAAGCGGACGCTGACGTACGGCGAATTCGCTTCGGCGGTGATGTAGAAGCCGTTGTCGCCGAACATGAAGGCGTCGAACTCGGTGTTTTTCTTGAAGCGGGGCCGCACGCCGATCCATTCGGATTGCGGCATCAACTGGATCAGGCCGCGCAACGTCAGGCCATGGACCTGACGGCGCGCGCGATCGAGGATCTCGCAATTCTGCTTCTGCAGCGCCGCGAGCTCCGATCGCTCGACCGGCGTCGGCGTCTTCGCTTGTGCGAGGATGTCCATCTTGACCCTCGTGTTCGCGAGTTCGGCCGGGGGGATCGTCTTCGGAAAATCGGCGAGGTTGATCGTCGCCGCGCGCGACCGGAGCGCGATCAGCGCGTCCCAGCGATCGAGCCTGGCGGTGGCGACGGGGCCATGTGTCTGGCGGTGCTTGTAATCGTCGTCGTCGATCGAGGTGCGGACGTCGCGGCTGACGCGGGGGGGTGCGGTCGCCTCGACCACGTCCGCGCGCGCTTTCGCCATTGCCGCCGCGGCCGCATCGGGCTTACCGGTCGCGATCAGCGCATAGGCGGTCGCGCCGGCCACGTCGGCCCGCTCCTCGATCCCGTCGTACCGGCGGTCGTCGAACCCTTTGATCATCCAGGAGTCGCGGCCGCGGGGAAGGTCGAAGCCGACTTGCGGGCCGAGCTGGCTGGCGCGCTCGAAGTCGCTGTACAGCACCGCGGTCCAGAAAAGCTCCTCGATCAGCGCGGGGCTCTGCGGCGCGTCCGCCATGAGCAGCGCGCGCTGGTCCTCGAGATCGTTCCGGAACGACAGGCGGATGATGCGAACCAGACGGGCGATTGATTCGGCATAGGGCCGCGCCCGCCTGATCGTCGTCAAATCGCGTTCACCGGCTTCGGCATTCCCCATCGAATATTCGGCGAAGGCCCGAAGCGCGCGATTCGCGAGGCCAAAGGATTTCGCGAAGAACGGATCGTGATTCGGCGCGGAGGCGGTATCGGACTGATCGAGCGAAGCCAGAGCGTCGGGGAATAGCCCGGCGGCAATCTGGTGCGCTGCCTGGGCCCGGAGCAGCAACATCCGCCGGGCCCAGGACACGGGAAGCAATCGCGGGTCGGCAAGCGCTTGCTTGCAGGCCGAAATGCCGGTCGTGCCCAGCGCCAGCCAGGCCTGCGAGACGCTTCCCGAACTGGGGTGCTGCTCGAACAGGCTGACTCCCTCGCCGACGCCGTCATCGTTTTTCCGGGGTGCCTTGTAACCGTCGCACTGGGAAAACGGGTCGACGACGGATTGCGCGGCCGCGGACGTCGCGAAAAGCAGCGCGGCCACCGCGGCGAGAAGGAACGATTTCATCTTGCCCCCAAGATCCGGGCGAGCGCCACCGGCCGCCGCATCGCCGAAGGATAGCCGCCCCCGCGAACCGCGCAAGTTGCGCCGCCTTGGCGCGGATCGACGTTTGGATGCTCGGTCGTTCTCCTCCCGAAGGGAGGGGATAGCGGCGCTTGGCAGCCTGCTGCCCAGCGAAGCTCCTGACCCCTCACCCAGCTCCGACTAAGGCCTTGCTTCGCAAGACCCAAGTCTGCGCAACCCTCTCCCTTTGGGAAGGAGCCAAGACTCACTCCCCCTTCACCGCCAGCCCCGTCCACTTCGCCGCGAACGCCCACAGGTCCGCGGCTTCCTCGATCACCTTGTCGGTCGGCTTGCCCGATCCGTGCCCGGCGCGAGTCTCGATGCGGACGAGGTGCGGCTTGGGGCCGATGTCCGCCGCCTGGATCGCGGCGGTGTACTTGAAGGTATGCCCCGGCACGACGCGGTCGTCGGTGTCGGCGGTCGAGGCGAGGATCGCCGGATAGTCGCGCCCGCCCTTCACGTTGTGATACGGCGAGTAAGCGTAGAGCACCCGGAAATCGGCTTCCTTGTTGCGGATAGCCGTAGTCGTCGACCCAGTAGCGCCCGGCGGTCCAGCGGTCGAACCGAAGCATGTCCATCACCCCGACCTGCGGCAGCGCCGCCGCGAACAGGTCCGGCCGCTGGTTGGTCACCGCGCCGATCAGCAGCCCGCCGTTCGATCCGCCCTGGATCGCTAGCTGGCCCTTGCCGGTGATCCCCTGCGCGATCAGATATTCGCCCGCGGCGATGAAATCGTCGAACACGTTCTGCTTGTTGGCGAGGCGGCCGGCATCGTGCCACGCCTTGCCGTATTCGCCGCCGCCGCGGATGTTGGCGACCGCGATCACCCCGCCCTGCTCCATCCACGCCACCCGCGACGACGAGAAGCCGGCGTGATCGAGATGTTGAACCCGCCATAGGCGTAGAGCAACGTCGGCGCCGGGCCGGTCACGCTCTTCTTGCGGACGATGAACATCGGCACCTTGGTGCCGTCCTTCGAGGCGTAGAAGCGCTGCTCGACCACGTAGGCCGAGGGGTCGAACGCCACCTTGGGCGCCGCCCAGGTCGCGGTCTGCCCGGTCTTGACGTCGTAGCGGTAGATCGTCGTCGGCGTGTTGAAGCTGGTGAAGGCGTAGAAGGTCTCGGGATCGTCCGCCTCGCCGCCGAAACCGCCCGCGGTGCCGATCCCGGGAAGCGCCACCGTGCCCTCGGCCTTGCCGTCGAGCCCGTAGCGCCGCACCTCGGTCTTCACGTCGACGAGGTAGCTGACCATCAGGTGCCCGCCGATCAATCGACGCGCCACTCAGCGTCGCGTCGCTCTCGGGCACCACTTCATGCGGCTGCAGTTCCTTGGTCGTCAGGTCGATCATCACGACTCGCTCGCGCGGGGCGCCGGCGTTGGTGGTGAAGTAGAATTTCTTGCCGACATTGCCGATCACCGACCAATCGTTCTCGAGCTTCCCGATCACCGTCCGAGGCCGTCCATTTGGGGTCGGTCAGGTCGATGACGTGCACCATGTTCTTGTTGTCGGTGCCCTCGCTGGTGCTGATCACCAGCCAGCGGCCGTCGTCGGTCACGCCCGCGTAGTGGCTGAGCTTGGGCGCGTCGGCGGTCTCATAAACCAGCCGATCAGCCGACTGCGGCGTGCCGAGCTTGTGGAAGTAGATCCTGTGGTTCTCGTTGAGCGCCTGGAACTTGGCGCCTTCGGGCGGCTCGGGATAGCGCGAGTAGAAGAAGCCCGACCCGTCCTTCGCCCAGGATGCGCCGAGGGTGAACTTGACCCACTCGATCTTGTCGCCGGTCTCCTGCCCGGTATCGACGTCGATCACCTTCAAGGTGCGCCAGTCGGTGCCGCCGTCCTGCACCGAGTAGATCAGGTGCTTGCCGTCCTCGGAAGGTTGCCATTCGGCGAGCGCGGTGGCGCCGTCCTTCGACCAGCCGTTGGGATCGATCAGCACCCGGCCCGGCCCATCGACGCTGTCGCGCACGAACAGCACCGCCTGGTTCTGCAAGCCGGAGTTGTGCGTGTAGAAATAGCGCCCGCCCTTCTTCTCGGGCACGCCGAAACGCTCGTAATCGAACAATTGCTTGATCCGGCCGCGGAACCAGTCGCGCCCCGGCAGCGTCGCCAGATAGGCGTCGGTCACCTTGTTCTCGGCGGCGACCCAGGCGGCGACCTCGGGGTCGAGCGGACGTCGTTCTCGAGCCAGCGATAGGGATCCGCGACCTTCACCCCGAACTGCTCGTCCACCTGATTCACGCGGCGGGTCTCGGGATAGGTGAGGGTCGGCATCGTCGTGGGTTTCTCCGCGGTCTGGGCGTGGACGGGGCTGGCGAGCAGCAGCGGCAGGATCAACAGCGTGGAACGGCGCATCGATGGCTCCCCCGGAATTGGCGAGCGCGCACCCTAGAAAGGCCGGGCGGGTTACTCAACGGCTGTGATCGTGATCGAGCCGCGGCGGCTCAGGCGTAGCCCAGCCCGGTTTCCATCACCGTCCAGGTCATCACCGCGAGGGGCACCAGCGCCGCAGCAACCGGCATCAGGCTGGTGACCGTCGACGCGCCCGAAGGGCGGCCATTCGAATGAGCCCGCTTGGCGGACCGAGGCGACTTCATTGCAATGCTCCATCGCGGGTCGAACCCCGCCACGGCGGCGATATAGGGGCGCCGCCACCGCGTTTCAAGCGGCGGAGCGTGCAATTTCGCCGATGAACTGAATGGGACGCGGATCAGGCCGCGTCGGCGAAGTCCTCGTCGCTCATCACCGGGCCCGAATCCTGGCCCTTGGCGCTCAGACGTCGCGGTCGACGAACTCGATCACCGCCATCGGCGACGCATCGGAACGCGCGGATGCCGGCCTTGATGATGCGGGTGTAGCCGCCGTTGCGGTCGGCATAGCGCGGCGGCAAGCACGTCGAACAGCTTGACCAGCTGCGCATCGTCGAGCAGCCGCGCGTGCGCGAGGCGGCGGTTGGAGAGGCCGCCCTTCTTGGCGAGCGTGATCAGCTTCTCGACATACGGGCGAAGCTCCTTCGCCTTGGCGGTCGGTGGTGGTGATCTGCTCGTGCTTGATCAGCGCGGCCGCCATGTTGCGGAACAGGGCGATGCGGTGGCCGAGGTGCGCTGAAGCTTACGGCCGCCTACGCGATGGCGCATGGGGTCTTCCTTCGTTCGTTAAGGGGCCGTGCAAGGTACCCCAGACCAGGCGGCGTCGGTCGCCGCCAAAAACCGAAGGCGCCCTCAACCCGAAATCCGCCCCGAAAGTCAAGGCATCCGCACCGCCGGGTCGCCCCGCCGCTCGATCATCAGCGCCCACAGCGCCCACACCATCGCGTCCGCCCGGTCCGGCGAGCTCCCCGGTCCCGCATAGTCCCCGCCGGCCACCATGCCGCTCAGCTCCGCCTCCAGCTCCGGGAAGCGCCCCGCCAGCCGTACCTGCCCGCTCTCGAACAGCGCCGCGACCGGCTCCGCCCGCGCCGACTTCCCGCGCGAGGCGCTCACCAGCCGCACCGGCAGCGCCCGCCCCGCGCCCATCAGCACGGTCCGCACCATATCCCCGCCCTGGTTCTTCTCG
Organism: uncultured Alphaproteobacteria bacterium; assembly: GCA_963799985.1. Taxonomy (GTDB): domain Bacteria; phylum Pseudomonadota; class Alphaproteobacteria; order Sphingomonadales; family Sphingomonadaceae; genus Sphingomonas. The sequence goes on from CAWCZC010000001.1 coordinate 674,212, forward strand.
GCGACGATCCGGTCCGCGCCGTGCGCTTCGGCCGCGCCCGCCACCTTCGCTGCCCAGCCCTCGGGCGAGAGCCCGCCCGCCGAATGATCGGCCAGCACATGCCCCACGCCCTCGGCATCCACCCCGCACGCCACGATCCCGCACGTCCCCGCGGCGCTCGCCGGCGGATCCACCCCGATCACCACCCGTCGCAGCCGATCCTCCGCCGGCACCGCGCCCCGGCAAGCCTCGATCAGCGCCCGCCGCCACAGCGTCCCCGCCACGTCCGCGGCGAGCACCCCCTCGATCTCCTGTCGCCCCAGCTCGGTCCCGCCATAGGCCGCCGTCACCGCCTCGAGATACGCCTCGGGCAGATGCGGGTTGAGCCCCGTCGCCCCGCCCGTCTCGACCACGCCCGCTCCCGCCAGGATCCGCGTCAGCGCCGCCGAACCCGAGCGCGGCGTCGTCGTCACCAGCGCGCGCGGCCGTGTCCCCACGCGCAGCCCGAACTGGAGCATGTCCCACGTCGCCTCGGGATGCCGCCACTTGGCCAGCTCGTCGCACCACGCGAAGCAGTGCTGCGGCCCGCGCAGCGCCGCGGGGCTCGCCCCCGAATAGAGAAACGCCTCCGATCCATCCGGGAACGTCACGCGCCGCAAGCTCGGCTCGAACCGCGGCCGCTCCGCCGGATGCGCTGCCACCGCGAGCAGCCCGCTCGGCCCCTCGACCATCACGCGCCGCGCTTCCTCCACCGTCGCCGCCACCAGCGCGATCTGAATTGGCGCCTCGGCCGAGCGAACCAGCGCATGCACCCACTCCGCCCCCGCGCGCGTCTTGCCGAACCCGCGCCCCGCCATCATCACCTAGGTCCGCCAGTCGCCTGGCGGCTCGTGCTGGCCGGGATGCGCCCATTCGCCCCAGTCGGCGTTCCACGCGCCCGCCTCGATCTGATTCAACGCCCGGAACAACCGCCCGCGCTGCGGTGCGGACAGGCGCCGGGCACGCGGCAACAGGATGGTCATGGTTGGTCCCCTTCGCACTCCCCTCCCTGCAAGGGAGGGGTTGGGGGTGGGTGCGAGCCGAAGGCGAGCTCCAAGCGCGAGCAGAATAGCGCCCGAGGCGGCGTCGAGCCGCGCAAGCCGCTACACTCACCCCTCGCTCCTCCCTTTCAGGGAGGGGAATCCGAAGCCTCCGCCGCCCGCCGGGCATCCGCCCGCTCGATCGCCTCGATCTTGCGCAGGATGCTCGCGCGCACCGCCTCGATATCGGGCGGCTTCGCTCGCGAGTCATACCGCTGCGGCGCCCCGCCCCGCACCGAGGCCCGATGGAGCTTGAGCAGGTTCATCGCCTGGTCGACGGTCATCGCCGGAACCGGCGCCTCGGCAGCGGGCGGCGCGCCCGCCAGGCAATCGGTCGCGCGCTCGATCAGCAGCATCTCGATCCGGGTATAGCCCTGGTCCACCGCCGCGTCCCACGCCTCGCGGAACGCCGGCCAGCGCCCGCGCCGCTTGTAGAGCGCGGTCGTCGAAAACCCCGCCGCCTCGGCCGCCGCGCGCACGTTGCAGCTCGCCCCCAGCGCCGCGAGAAACACCCCCTCCGCCGCCTGCGACCAGCGCTTGCTGGTGGTGCGGATCACCTGAGTCTTCCGGTTCTTCGCCGGCCGCACGATCGCGCCCGCGGGCGCCGCCCTCGCCTTCCCCATCGCATCCCCCGAAACGAAAACGCCGCCCATGCGCTAGGCGCAGGGCGGCAGTGTTCCCGATTTGTACCGGATTAGCGTGACGATGTCAAGGGGTCGTCGTACGCTCAAGCGGAGGCCCTGGAGGCGAGGAAAGGTCGCGCCCACCAATAATGATCGGCGGAGCATCGTTGAGAGGGCCGCTCAGCATCTTGCGGCGTTTGGCATTTCCCGGCACACCGCTGCGCCTCGCATGTTGGACAACAATGAAAACGCAGCTTTCACCACTATGATTGATCCAGGGGCCAGATTTGTTCGATCGGATTGAGCTCGATATCGGTTCTGGGAGCGGCTATTTTACGTTAGAGGCAGCCACGCGAAACCCGAAAGCCCTGTTTGTCGGCCTCGACATAAACGCCGATTTAATCGAGGCTGCCGATCAGAAGCGCAAATCCGCTGGCCTCACCAACATAATTTTCCAGCACGCCGAGGCTCAAACGTTTCTCAGTACCAAGCTTCTGCCCTCAAGCGTTGATGCTTTTCATATCTATTTTCCAACACCCTATTTCGGAACGCTTCGTCGCAACAACATTCTCGCCGCAAACATCCGAAGCTGGCTCATGTCGCCCCCGTTCTTGTCCGAAGTGCAACGGACGGCGAAGCGAAGGGCTACGCTTCGCCTGGTAACCGATCACAGCCGCTATTTCGAATATTCGGCCAAATTGCTCGCGCTAGCTGGGTTCACCTTCACAGAATGGACCAGCCCAATCAATCAAGACAGGTCGCTCGACAAGCTGGTCGGTTCTGGTTGCGAGCGAAGCATGCGGTCGATCAATCGCGAGATCAAGTTTCTACAGTGCGTCGCGCGATGACGGCGCTAGCGGAACGGCTATCATTACTGTGGTCTGCACATCGCGTTGACCGCGACGGCGCTTTTCAACCGACTTGATAGAGACGGTCCCAGAGCACGCGCGAATCGAGTCCCGCGCAATTGCCAGTCCGAGACCCGACCCCAGCCGACGAGGATTGCGTCCGCGTCGCCCACGTTGGAACACGGCTTCCTCCTCCTCGGGCATGACCTCTGGCCCCCAGCTTTCTATTTCGGTGACAATACTCCCGCCAATAAGCCTATGCGTAACCTCAATCCAAGTTTCCTCGTCCGGGAGTTTCCCATTGAATTTAACAGCATTTTCGATGACCGCCGACAAGCAGCGCCAGTACATTCTCCTACTACCATGATTGAGTACAAGACCTTCCAGCACTTGTGGACGAAATGCTATTCGCTTGCTCATCGCCGGAAGGTTAAACATCTCGATAAGTGAATTAACTACTTCGGATGTATCGAAAGGCCCTTCCGAGTCCGCTGGCATATCGGATCGGTTTTGCTGTAGGGAGCTCTCCACTAATTTCTTGATCGCATCTATCTCTATTTTTGCTCGACTGAATTCAAAACGAGCCCGCGTTGTGATCGCCTCTTCGTACGATCTAGTTTTCGGCATCTTCGCCAAATGCACCGCGAGTTTCCGGATCGCGTGGCTTAGCATTGACTGCTGCGATGGGGAGAAGTGGCCCAATTGTGCCTTGAGCTCACCGCGCGCGGCCTCGGCCAACTCCCACGCATCCCAATCAGTCAGCGGAAAATCCGTCGCCTCCTCGAGTACTCGATTGGCGGCCTGCTCATAGTCTACTGCAATCTGGATGAGCGACTTCGTCCCGCGACCAGCAAGATTGTCGAAATTGGAAACAAGCGCGGCCAGCGGTGCCAAGGTGGTCGCTACCGCGTTCCAAAGATCGTGAAGCCGTTCCTCGAAGCGATCAGCGTCGGTCGTCAGTTGTTGGGGCTGCTCGCTCGGCAGCGAGGAAGCGCTGGGGAAATCGGTTGATTCTACCTGGCGAGATCTGCTTTGAAGCAATTGATTGAGAGCTTGCACGAAATCATGCGGGGCTAGAAACGCTTCCGCTTTAGAGAAATAGGGTATTGTCTCGAGTATTTCCGGGTCGAACGCCTGGACATGTGAGCGATCGAAGCTCGAGCAAAAGGCAAGCGCTGCGTTTCCCAACTGCTCGTGCCAAGCCGTCCCGAGGAGTAGTCGTGCCAAGATAACGCCGCGATGTGCTCCTTTCGCGGCGGCCAAGGCGGCAAGGTCGGGCGTGTCACTGATCCCACCTGCCTTCAGATTCACGTCGATGAGAACGATATCGAACTGCGATTGCGCTGCGACATCAAGGCAAACCCGAGCATCCTCCGCAACTTGCAACCGCCAGCCGTCGGCCGAAAGAGCTTCAGCTAGCGTGCGCAGCATTTCATAATCGTCGTCTACCCAGAGGAGACGCTTCAATGCTCAAGTCCTCTATCAAGGCGCTCCTGCATGATTACGACCAGCTTGCGAAGGACGCGCTGCGCCGCACGGCACCGATCGAGTGCCTCGTGGATTCTATCCACGAACCCGCTGTCAGCATGTGCCGCGGTCTCCAACAAGGCAGATTGAAGGCTGCTTCTAAGCGGCAAGGTCCATCCATAGGCCGAGTGCACTACGTCAAAATCGTCCTGAGGCAACCAAGCATAGAGTTTGCCGTGAATCTCACTTAGGTGCTTCTGAATCAAATCGAACCGGTTGAACGCCCCCGCCTTCTCGATCGCGCTCCATCCAGCGTGATCGACCGGCACCTCTTTCAGGACATCCTTAAGCGCCTGCAGAACGGCAACGGCTTCAGCGGCTTGCGCGACGTGCTCTTTCAACGTGTCGCGCGTATCCGCGAGTGCGGCCGACTGCTCGATCGAGTTAACGCCGGTACGAGCAGTCAAGTCGACTAACTGTTTCTCGTGCTCATTTTTTTGCCGTGCTAGCCTGAAGCTAATGTAAAAATTGAATACAGTCCCAATCATCGCTAAAAGCGAAGTCAGGATCGGAATCCACATTTTATCATTCATTCCGACCTCATTTCCCGCAATGACCGATGCCTAAGCCCGAGGATATTTCGCGAAGGCGTTTGAAGCAACTTCGTCCTGTATTTTTCGATGCGGCAAGAAATCGTGAGAGGCTCGATGAACAAGCTCGCCGGGTCGCGGCATTTGGCACTATACACCGATCAATAGGCCCCGTCTGCAAGTGGCGAACCTTGACCTTAGCGGATCCAGCGCGCCTCATCAGCAAGAAAGGGCCCCGCGTCGCCGCGAGGCCCTTCCTTGTCCCGCACCCGCCGCGGCAAAGCCGCGTCGTCGGTCGCCGCGTTCGCGGCGCCGGCCGAGGTGATCGTCGAGACGGCGAATAGCTCGCGCTATTCGCCTACGATCACCCCATAATCTCCTGCTCGAGCTTCTTCGCCATTTCCTCGATGTTCTCCGGCGGCCAGCCCGGGATTTCCATCCCCAGCCGCAGCCCCATCGACGACAGCACTTCCTTGATCTCGTTCAGGCTCTTGCGGCCGAAGTTCGGCGTGCGCAGCATCTCGGCTTCGGTCTTCTGGACCAGGTCGCCGATGTAGATGATGTTGTCGTTCTTGAGGCAGTTCGCCGAGCGCACGCTGAGCTCGAGCTCGTCGACCTTCTTCAAGCAGGTAGCGGTTGATCTGCGCGGTGTCGCCCACGTCGGCCGGGGCCGCCGAGGGTGCGCCGCCCGCCGCGGCCGGTGCCGCGCGAGTCATCGCCGAATCGTCGAAGTGGACGAACAGCGCGAGCTGGTCCTGCAGGATCCGTGCGGCATAGGCGAGCGCGTCCTCCGGGGTGATCGTGCCGTCGGTCTCGATGGTCAGCGTGAGCTTGTCGTAATCGAGCTCCTGCCCGACGCGGGTGTTCTCGACCTTGTAGCTCACCTGGCGCACCGGGCTGTACAGCGCGTCGACCGGGATCAGCCCGATCGGCGCGTCGGCCGGGCGGTTGGCGACTGCGGGGACATAGCCCTTGCCCGTGTCGGCGGTCAGCTCCATGTTGAGCGTCGCGCCCTCGTCGAGGTGGCACAGCAGCAACTCGGGGTTCATCACCTCGATGTCGCCCGAGACGGCGATGTCGCCGGCCTTGACGTCGGCCGGGCCGGTCACCGAGAGCTGGAGCCGCTTGGGCCCCTCGCCCTGCATCCTGAGCGCGATCTGCTTCACGTTGAGCACGATGTCGGTCACGTCCTCGCGGACGCCCGCCAGAGACGAGAATTCGTGGAGCACGTTCTCGATCTTGATCGAGGTCACCGCCGCGCCCTGAAGGCTCGACAGCAAGACGCGGCGCAGCGCGTTGCCCAGCGTCAGGCCGAAACCGCGCTCGAGCGGCTCGGCGACGAAGGTCGACTTGCGCTTGGGATCGCCGCCTGCCTTCTTTTCCAGGCCGGACGGCTTCTTGAGTTCCTGCCAGTTCTTAGCGTTGACGGACACGGGCTTCACCTCGTTGTTGGGCAGGTTGGGGGCTAACCTGCCGGAATAGCCGTTCCGGACCGGAGGCGCTTCCCGCGCCCCGCTCGCCGGAACAGAGTTGAAAATCAGACGCGGCGGCGCTTCGACGGGCGCACGCCATTGTGCGGGATCGGAGTCACGTCGCGGATCGACGTGATCTGGAATCCCACCGCCTGAAGCGCACGAAGCGCGGACTCGCGGCCCGAACCCGGACCCTTGACCTCGACCTCGAGCGTGCGGACGCCGTGTTCGGCGGCCTTCTTGCCCGCGTCCTCGGCCGCGACCTGCGCGGCGTAAGGCGTCGACTTGCGCGAGCCCTTGAAGCCCATCATGCCGGCCGACGACCAGCTGATCGCGTTGCCCTGGGCATCGGTGATCGTGATCATCGTGTTGTTGAAGCTGGCGTTCACATGCGCGACGCCGGAGGTGATGTTCTTGCGCTCGCGCTTGCGGAGACGCTGCGGGTGCCTGTGCCATCGTTCCCGGTCCCTTACTTCTTCTTGCCGGCGATGGGCTTGGCCTTGCCCTTGCGGGTGCGCGCGTTGGTGTGCGTGCGCTGGCCGCGGACGGGGAGACCCTTGCGGTGGCGCAGGCCGCGGTAGCAGGCGAGGTCCATCAGACGCTTGATGTTCATCGCGGTCTCGCGGCGAAGGTCGCCTTCGACCGTGTAGGTCGCGTCGATCGTCTCGCGGATCTGGAGCACTTCCTGGTCGCTCAGGTCCTGCACGCGGCGCTCGGGCGTGATGCCGAGCTTGGCGGTGATCTCCTTGGCTTTGGCGGGGCCGATGCCGTGGATATACTGGAGCGCGATCACCACGCGCTTGTTGGTCGGGATGTTCACACCCGCAATACGTGCCATGTGCTATTTTCTCCCAGCTCCACGAGGGGCCGCATGGCTGCCCGCCCCCCATCTCATCGCGTTGATCCGAAACGCGTTGCCGCGGCGAGCGCAAACAAGCGCCGCCGGGAACCGGTGTTTCGGAAGAGCCGCGACATATGCACCCGCCGCGGCACTGTCAAGCGCCGCGCGGAAGGATTTGCCGGAAGAACATCCATACAGGATTGTCGGGGCTTAGCCAAGCTGCGCGAAGCGGGCGCCCAGGGTCAGCACTCAATTGGAAACCTTCGCCGATCGGGAATGAAGGCGGTCGTGCCGGCCGGGCCTGGCGAGCCGAAAGGTCACACGAGGGTCACACTGCCACGCGGATTCGGGCGGCGGCGGGGCCGTGCACAAATGCACGACGGTTCGTCCCGGGCGCAGGCCGGCGTTCGAGGTGGGATCGACAGTGTCAAAGAGCGGTCGCATCGATTCCAGCAGGTGAAATCCAACATTTCAAGCGGTCGGTGGGGCCTCAATCGGAACGCCTCGATCGCGAGGAACGGTCGTCGCCGTGCCTCACGATCGAAGCCAATTGAATGCGGACCCTAGCCGTCGAGCACCGCGTCGATGGCCTGCGCCACGCTGTCGATGTCCGCCATGCCGTCGACACGGCTCACCAGCCCCCGCGCTTCGTAGACCGGGAGGATCGGCGCGGTCTTGGCGCGGTATTCGGCCATGCGAGTGCGCACGGTTTCCTCATTGTCGTCAGGGCGGCGCTTGAATTCGTGGTGACCGCAGACGTCGCAGGTGCCGGGGACTCTCGGGCTGCTTGAATGTGTCGTGATATCCGGCGCCGCAATTGGCGCAGGTGAAGCGACCCGTGATCCGCTCGACCAGCGCATCCTCGTCGACCGCCAGCTCGATGACGTGGTCGAGCTTGCGTCCGCGCTCCTCGAGCAATGCATCCAGTGATCGCGCCTGGGCCGCGGTGCGCGGATAGCCGTCGAAGATCGCGCCCGCGTCGCCCAGCTCGTCGAGCCGCTCGCCGATGATGCCAGAGACGATCTCGTCGGAGACCAGCTCGCCCGCTTCCATCACCGCCTTGGCCTTGAGGCCCACCGGCGTCCCGGCCTTCACCGCGGCGCGCAGCATGTCGCCGGTCGAGAGCTGGACCATCCCGCGCTCCTCGACCAGCCGGCTCGCCTGGGTGCCCTTGCCGGCGCCCGGCGGGCCCAACAGGATGATGTTCAAGCGTCTCTCCCGTTCGATCCGCTTTGCGGACTTGCGATCCGGCCCGCTCCCCCTCCCGGCCACCCTTACTGCAGTAGCCTATGGGTGGCCGGGAGGGGGAGCGGGCCGGAACCGCGACAAAACACTAACGCATGCGGCCCTTCAGCTTCGCCTTCTTGATCAGGTCGCCATACTGGTGTGCCAGCAGGTGCGACTGGATCTGCGTCACCGTATCCATGGTTACGTTGACGACGATCAGAAGGCTAGTGCCGCCCATCAGGAAGGTCCCCCCCATCTGGTTCGAGACCCACTCGGGCACAAGACAGATCAGCGTGAGGTAGGCGGCGCCGATCACGGTGATTCGCGTCAGCACATAATCGAAATAGACCTCGGTGTTCTTGCCCGGGCGGATGCCGGGGATGAACCCGCCATAGCGCTTGAGGTTCTCGGCCGTCTCCTCGGGGTTGAACACCACCGCGGTGTAGAAGAACGAGAAGAAGATGATGCCGAGGCCGTAGAGCGCCATATAGACCGGCGATCCGTGGTGCAGATAGGTGTTGAGCAGGTTGAGCGTGTCGCCCCACCAGCCTTCCGAATAGCCCTTCTGCCCGGCGAACTGGGTGATCGTCAGCGGCAGCAGCAGCAGCGACGAGGCGAAGATCGGCGGGATCACGCCCGCGGTGTTGAGCTTGAGCGGCAGATGACTGCGCTCGGCCTGCACCCCGCGCGCGGTCTGGCGCTTGGGATATTGGATCAGGATACGGCGCTGAGCGCGCTCCATGAAGCAGATGAACAGCACGAGCACGATCACGCCGACGATGATCAGGATCAGGCGCAGCGGATCGATCGAGCCGCTGCGGCCGCTCTCGAACAACTGGATCAGCGTCGCGGGCAAGCGCGCGACGATGCCCGCCATGATGATCAGCGAGATGCCGTTGCCGATGCCGCGGCTGGTGATCTGCTCGCCGATCCACATCAGGAACAAGGTGCCGCCGACGAGGCTGATGACGGCCGTGATGCGGAACATCAGCCCCGGCTCGATCACCGCCTGCAATCCCTCGCGCGCGCCATAGCCCTCGAGCCCGGAGGCCATGAAATAGCCCTGGACACAGGTAAGCGCGACGGTGCCGTAGCGGGTATATTGGTTGAGCCGCTTGCGCCCGCTCTCGCCTTCCTTCTTGATCGCGGCGAGCGTGGGGCTCAGCGAGGTGGCGAGCTGCACGACGATCGACGTGGTGATGTAGGGCATCACGCCTAGCGCCATCACGCTCATGCGCTGGAGAGCGCCGCCGGTGAAGTTGTTGAAGAAGTCGAGCACGCCGCCCTGCGTCTGGTTGGCGAGCAGCTGGAGCTGGGTGGGATCGATGCCCGGCAGCGGCACGTAGCTCAGCAGGCGGAAGACGATCAGCGCACCGAGGGTGAACCAGAGGCGCTTCTTGAGCTCGGTCGCCTGGCTGAACTTGGCCAGGCTGATGCTGGAGGCGAGTGAATCGGCGGCGCTAGCCATGAACTTTCCGTGTCCCGATAATCAATAGGCGGCGGGACCTCTCTCAAGCCCCCGCCGCCCATATAGGTGTCTCGGCGGGCTTGTCTAAGCCCCCCGCGAAAATCACGCCTTGGCGGCAGCCTTCTTGGCTTCCTTGTCGGCCTTGCGGGCGTTCTGCGCAACGCGATGCTTCGCCTTGTGCTTGTCCGCCGCAGCGACGCGCTCGATCACTTCGACCTTGCCGCCCGCCTTCTCGACCGCCTCGATCGCGCTCTTCGACGCACCGGCGACCGCGAAGCTCAGCTTCTTGGCGGTCAGCTCGCCCTTGGCGAGGAGGCGGACGCCGTCCTTGCCGCCGCGCGCCAGGCCAGCGGCCTTGAGCGCCGCGTGGTCGATCACTGCCTTGGCGTCGAGCTTGCCCGAATCCACCGCGTTCTGGATCGCGCCGAGGTTCACCTCGGCATGGTCCTTGGCGAAGATGTTGTTGAAGCCGCGCTTCGGGATCCGCATGTGGAGCGGCATCTGGCCGCCCTCGAAGCCCTTGATCGAGACGCCTTCGCGGCTCTTCTGGCCCTTCTGGCCACGGCCGGCGGTCTTGCCCTTGCCCGAGCCGATGCCGCGTCCGACGCGCATCCGGCCCTTGCGGGCGCCCTCATTGTCGTTGAGTTCGTTCAGTTTCATTTCGTGCACTCGCTTTCGCTTTTGCCTGCCCCCGCGAAAGCGGGGGTCGCGCAAATGGGGGACGCCGTTCCCCAAATTGGCGGCGGATTACTCCGCCACCGACACCATATGAGCCACCTTGCGGATCATGCCGCGGACCTCTGGGGTGTCCTTCAGCTCCACCGTGCGGTGCATCTTGTTGAGCCCAAGGCCGATCAGCGTCGCGCGCTGGTCCTTGGTGCGGCGGATCGGCGAGCCGGTCTGGGTGATCTTCACCGTGGACGTTGCCGCCGCTGCTTCTTTCTTCGCCATCTGTCTTACTCCGCGATCGCGGCCGCTTCGGCCTCGGCGCTCTGCGAGCCGCCGCGGCCGAGCAGGTCGGCGATCTTCTTGCCGCGACGCTGCGCGACGCTCTTGGGCGAGGTCTGCTCGCCCAGCGCCTCGAAGGTCGCGCGGATCATGTTGTACGGGTTCGAGGTGCCGACCGACTTGGTCACCACATCGGCCACGCCCAGGCTCTCGAACACGGCGCGCATCGGGCCGCCGGCGATGATGCCGGTTCCCTGCGGCGCCGAGCGCAGCGTCACGCGGCCCGCGCCGAAATGGCCGTTGCCGTCATGGTGCAGCGTGCGGCCTTCCTTCAAGCGGAACGCGGACCATCGCCTTCTTCGCGGCCGCGGTCGCCTTGGAGATGGCTTCGGGCACTTCGCGCGCCTTGCCGTGGCCGAAGCCGACGCGGCCCTTGCCGTCGCCGACGACGACCAGCGCCGCGAAGCCGAAGCGCTTGCCGCCCTTCACCGTCTTCGAGACGCGGTTGATGTGGACCAGCTTCTCGATCAGCTCCTCGCCGCCGTCGTCGCTGCCGCCACGGCCGCCGCGCTCGTCACGACGGCCACGGCCGCCGCGATCGCCGCCGCCACGGCCGCGATTGTCGCCGCCGCCCGGGCCACGCCCACGACCGCCACGGCCACGGCCGGGGCCCTGGCTCTCGGGAGCGGCTTCGGTGCCAGCGACCGGCGTCGTCGAGATTGATTTCGTCGGCCATTCTTAGAACTCCAATCCGCTCTCACGCGCGGCATCCGCCAGCGCCTTGACGCGACCGTGGTAGAGGAAGCCGCCGCGATCGAAGACGACCTGGGTCACCCCGGCCTTCTTCGCCGCCTCGGCGAGCCGCTTGCCGACTTGTCTAGCGGCAGCGACGGTCGCGCCGGCCTGGCCGCGCACGTCCTTCTCGAGCGTCGAGGCGGCCGCGAGCGTCTTGCCCTCGGCGTCGTCGATCACCTGGGCATAGATGTGCTTGCCCGAACGATGCACCGAGAGGCGCGGACGCCCACCGCTCCGCGCGCGGAGCGCGGTGCGGTTGCGCCGGCGGCGCTTCTCGAAAAGCGAGAGACCCTTGGTCATCACTTCTTCTTCCCTTCCTTGCGGAAGATATACTCGCCGTCGTACTTGATGCCCTTGCCCTTGTAGGGCTCGGGCTTGCGCCAACGGCGGATCTCCGCGGCCACCTGGCCAACCTTCTGCTTGTCGATCCCCGAAATCTCGACCGTGGTCTGATCGGGGGTCTTGATCTCGATCCCCTCGGGGATGTCCATGTCGACATCGTGGCTGAATAGCCGAGCTGAAGCTTGAGCTTGCGGCCCGTGCGCGGTGGCACGATAGCCGACGCCGGTGATCAGCAGCTTCTTGGTGAAGCCGTCGGTCACGCCGGTGACGAGGTTCTGCACCAGCGTGCGTTGCATGCCCCAGAAGGCGCGCGCCTGCTTGGTGTCGTTCGCGGGCTGCACCGAGATGCGCGCCATCCTCGAGCGTGTAGCTGATTTCCTCGCGCAGGGTGAGCGTGAGGGTGCCTTTGGGCCCCTTCACGCTCAGCGTGCCGCCGTCGATCGACGCGGTCACGCCGCTCGGGATCGGCACCGGCTTCTTACCGATGCGGCTCATCAGAATACCTCCGCCAGCACTTCGCCGCCGACGTTCTGCTCGCGCGCTTCCGCGTCCGAGAGAACACCCTTGGGCGTCGAGACGATCGTGATGCCCAGGCCGTTGCGGATGCGCGGCAGGTCCTGCGAACCCGAGTAGACCCGGCGGCCGGGCTTCGAGACGCGCGCGACGTGCTTGATCGCCGGCTGGCCCTCGAAATACTTGAGCTCGATGCGGATGCCCGCAGCCGGGCCCATCTGCTCTTCGCTGTAGCCGCGGATGTAGCCCTCGCGCTGGAGCACGTCGAGCACGCGGGCGCGCAGCTTCGACGCCGGCGTCAGGACGGAGTCCTTCCGGGCGCGCTGGCCGTTGCGGATGCGGGTGAGCATATCACCCAGGGGATCGGTCAAAGCCATCTCGTATCCTTACCAGCTCGACTTGGTGACGCCGGGGATCAGGCCGCGGACGGCCAGATCGCGCAGCATGACGCGTGCGAGACGGAACTTGCGGTAATAGGCGCGCGGGCGGCCGGTGATCTCGCAGCGGTTGCGAACCCGGGTCGGGTTCCCGTTCCTGGGGATCTCGGCCATGCTGCAGACGGGCCATCAGACGCTCGGTCTCATCCTGCGATTCGTCGTTCGCGATCGCCTTCAGCTTCGCGTAGCGGCCGGCATACTTCTTCACCAGCTTCTTGCGACGCTCGTTCTTGTTGATCGAACTCAGTTTCGCCATGGACTTAAGCTCTCTTCTCTCAATTCGTCATCCCAGCGAAAGCTGGGAACTTATGCCGGAGACCCCAGCTTTCGCTGGGGTGACGGCGGTTGGGTTACGCCGCCTTCGCCTCTTCCTGCTCCTGCGGGAACGGGAAGCCGAACAGGCGGAGAAGCTCGCGGGCTTCCTCGTCGGTGTTCGCGGTGGTGGTCACGATGATGTCCATGCCGCGCACCTTGTCGATGCGGTCATAGTTGATCTCCGGGAACACGATCTGCTCCTTGATGCCACAGGCATAATTGCCGCGCCCATCGAAGCTCTTCGGGTTCAGCCCGCGGAAATCGCGAACGCGCGGCAGCGCGATCGTGACGAAGCGGTCGAGGAACTCGTACATCCGCTCACGGCGCAAGGTGACCTTGCAGCCGATCGGCATGCCCTCGCGCAGCTTGAACTGCGCGATCGACTTCTTCGCCTTGGTGACCACCGCCTTCTGACCGGCGATCAGCTCCATTTCCTGCGCAGCCTGCTCGACCTTCTTCTTGTCCTGCGTGGCTTCACCAACACCCATGTTCAGCACGATCTTGTCGAGATCTTGGGGACCTCCATGACGTTCTTGTAGCCGAACTTCTCGGTCATCGCCTTGGCGATCACCTCGTCGTAACGCTTCCGCATCCGCGGCACATAGATCAGCCATTGATGACCTCCCCGGTCTTGACGGCGACACGGACCTTCTTGCCGTCGCGGGTCTCGAAACGAACGCGCGTCGGCTTGCCGTCGGCGGTCACGTGAGCGACCTTCGAGACATGCATCGGCGCGGGGCTGCGCTTGAGGCCACCCTGCGGGTCGCCCTGGCTCGGCTTGGTGTGGCGGACGTGGACGTTGATGCCCTCGACGAGCACCTTGCCGTCCTTGGGCATGGCCTGGATCACGTCGCCGGTGCGGCCCTTGTCCTTGCCGGACAGGACGATCACGCGGTCACCCTTCTTGATCTTGGCGGCGGCCATTCACAGCACCTCCGGCGCGAGCGAAATGATCTTCATGAAGCCCTTCGTGCGCAGCTCGCGGACGACCGGCCCGAAGATACGGGTGCCGATCGGCTCCTCGTTCTTGTTGACCAGCACCGCGGCGTTGCCGTCGAAGCGGATCACCGAGCCGTCGGCGCGGCGGATGTCCTTGGCGGTGCGCACGATCACGGCGCGATGGACGTCGCCCTTCTTCACGCGGCCGCGCGGCGCTGCTTCCTTGATGCTGACGACGATGACGTCGCCGACACCGGCCACGCGGCGCTTCGAGCCGCCCAGCACCTTGATGCACTGCACCCGCTTCGCGCCGCTGTTGTCGGCGACGTCGAGATTGGACTGCATCTGGATCATCGATCCGGTTCCTTCTCACTTGGCCTACCGGGACACGTCCCGGGGGTTCCATCCTCAATTCGTCATCCCAGCGAAAGCTGGGACCTCGTGCCTCGGACCGCGCGGCCCGAGATCCCAGCCTGCGCTGGGATGACGGCTACGCCGTCAGGCTTCCGCCGCTGCCGTCTGCTCCGGCGTCGCGTGGGTATCGACCCGCCCGATCACCTTCCAAGTCTTCAGCTTTGAGATCGGCGCGGTCTCTTCGATCCGCACGGTCTCGCCGGCCTTGAATTCGTTGCCCTCGTCATGGGCGTGATACTTCTTCGAGCGGCGGATGATCTTGCCGTAGAGCGGGTGCTTGACCTTGCGCTCCACGTTCACGACCACCGTCTTGTCGCCCTTGTCCGAGACGATCTGTCCGGTCAGCACGCGCTTCGGCATGATGTGATCCTTACTTGGCCGCCGAGCGCGAGCGCTCGTTCTGCAGCGTCTTGATGCGGGCGATGTCGCGGCGGACTTCCTTGACCCGGCTCGGCTTCTCCATCTGGCTGGTCGCGGCCTGGAAGCGCAGGTTGAACGCCTCGCGCTTCAGATTGCCCAGCTGCTCGGAGAGCTGGTCCTCGGTCTTGGTCCGAAGGTCTTCGGTCTTGTTCGACATGGTCCTTTACCCTTCGAGGTGCGTGGTATCGCCGAGGCGGGCCACGACCTTCACCTTGATCGGCAGCTTCATCGCCGCGCGGCTGAACGCTTCCGCCGCGAGCGGGCCGGGAACGCCGTCCAGCTCGAACAGGATGCGGCCCGGCTTGACGCGCGCCACCCAATATTCCGGGGCGCCCTTGCCCGAGCCCATGCGGACTTCGGCGGGCTTCGACGACACCGGCACGTCCGGGAAGATGCGGATCCACAAGCGGCCCTGGCGCTTGATGTGGCGCGTGATCGCGCGGCGGGCCGCCTCGATCTGGCGCGCGGTGATGCGCTCGGGCGCCATCGCCTTCAGCCCGTAGGAGCCGAAGTTGAGCGTGGTGCCACCCTTGGCGTCGCCGTGGATGCGGCCCTTGTGGGCCTTGCGGAACTTGGTGCGCTTTGGCTGCAGCATTTTCTAGGTCCTTAGCGGCGCGGATCGGGGCGAACGCCCGAAGTCTGCGCTTCCATGTTGAGCCGGTCCTGCGCCATCGGATCGTGGCCGAGGATCTCGCCCTTGAAGATCCAGACCTTGACGCCGCACACGCCGTAAGCGGTGTGCGCGGTGGCTTCGGCATAATCGACGTTGGCGCGCAGCGTGTGGAGCGGCACCCGGCCCTCGCGATACCATTCGGTCCGCGCGATCTCGGCGCCGCCGAGGCGGCCACCGCAAGTGATCCGGATGCCCTCGGCACCGAGACGCAGCGCCGACTGCACCGCGCGCTTCATCGCGCGGCGGAAGGCGATGCGGCGCTCGAGCTGCTCGGCGACGCCCTGCGCGACGAGTTTGGCATCGACCTCGGGCTTGCGGATCTCGACGATGTTCAGCGACACGTCCGACGAGGTCATCTTGCCGAGAGTCTTGCGCAGCTTCTCGATGTCCGCGCCCTTCTTGCCGATGATCACGCCGGGGCGCGCGGCATAGATCGAGATGCGGCACAGCTTGGCAGGGCGATCGATCACGACTTTCGAGATCGCGGCCTGCGGCAGGTTCTTGACGATATACTCGCGGATGCGGAGATCCTCGAGCAGCAGGCGGCCGTAATCGGCGCCCTCGGCATACCAGCGGCTGTCCCAGGTGCGGTTGATCTGCAGGCGCAGACCGATCGGGTTCGATTTCTGACCCATTATGCTTCTTCCTGCTCGCGGACGACGATGCGAAGGCGGCTGAACGGCTTGAGGATGCGGGTGGACTTGCCACGGCCGCGAGTCGCGAAGCGCTTCATCACGATCGACTTGCCGACCGAAGCCTCGGCGACGACGAGCGCGTCGACATCGAGGTTGTGGTTGTTTTCCGCATTGGCGATCGCGGACGCGAGCACCTTGCGCGCGTCGATCGCCATGCCCTTCGTCGAGAACGAAAGGATGTTGAGCGCGTCGCCGGCCTTCTTGCCGCGGATCAGCGCGGCGACGAGGCCCAGCTTCTGCGCGGAGCCGCGGATCTGCGTGGCGACGGCCAGCGCTTCCTTCTCGCCCACGCGGCGCGGGGATTTTTCCTTGCCCATCAGCGCTTGCCCTTCTTGTCGGCGGCGTGACCGGGGAAGAAGCGGGTCGGCGCGAACTCGCCGAGCTTCATGCCGACCATGTCCTCATTGACCGAGACCGGCACGAACTTGCGGCCGTTGTAGACGTTGAACGTCAGGCCGACGAAGTCCGGCAGGATCGTCGAGCGGCGCGACCAGGTCTTGATCGGCGCGCGCGAGCTGGTTTCCTGCGCGGTCTGCGCCTTCTTGAGCACGTGGAGGTCCACGAACGGACCCTTCTTGATCGAGCGAGCCATTACTTCTTCCTCGCGTGACGCGACCGGATGATCATCTTGTCGGTCGACTTGTTGTGGCGGGTGCGGGCACCCTTGGTCGGCTTGCCCCAAGGGGTGACCGGGTGACGGCCGCCCGAGGTGCGGCCTTCGCCGCCGCCGTGGGGGTGGTCGACCGGGTTCTTGGCGACGCCGCGGGTCAGCGGGCGGATGCCCTTCCAGCGGTTGCGGCCGGCCTTGCCCATGTTCTGGTTCTGGTTGTCGGGGTTCGAGACCGCGCCCACCGTCGCCATGCAGTTCGAGTGGATGTAGCGCTGCTCGCCCGAATTGAGGCGGACGATCACCATCCCGCGATCGCGGCCGACGACCTGGACATAGGTACCCGCCGAACGCGCGATCTGGCCGCCCTTGCCGGGCTTCATCTCGACGTTGTGGACGATCGTGCCGACCGGCATCGAGCCCAGTTCCATCGCATTGCCCGGCTTCACGTCGGTCTTCTTGCCCGCGATCACCTTGTCGCCGACGGCGAGGCGCTGCGGCGCGAGGATATAGGCGACGTTGGCCTTGCCCTCGGCGGTGTCGCCGTAATTGACCAGCGCGATGAAGGCGGTGCGGTTGGGATCATATTCGATCCGCTCGACCGTGCCCTCGACGTCCCAGGTGCGGCGCTTGAAATCGATGAGACGATAGCGCTGCTTGTGGCCGCCGGCGATACCGCGCGACGTCACGTGACCCTTGTTGTTGCGCCCGCCGCTCTTGGTCTTGCCCTCGGTCAGCGCCTTGATCGGGCGCCCCTTGAAGAGCCCCGAACGGTCGATGAGGATCAGCCCGCGGCGAGCCGGCGACGTCGGATTGTAGTTCTTGAGTGCCATCGCCTCAGATTCCCGTCGTCACGTCGATCTGGTCGCCGTCGGCGAGCGTCACGATCGCTTTCTTCATATCGGAGCGCGTGTAGGGCTTGCCCTTCCAGCGCTTGGTCTTGCCCTTCTGGACAATCGTGTTGACGCCGGTGACCTTGACCGAGAACAGCGCCTCGACGGCGGCCTTGATCTCGGGCTTGGTCGCGTCGCCAGCCACCTTGAACACAACCGCGTTGTGCTCGGACATCATCGTCGACTTCTCGGTGATGTGAGGCGCGACGATCACGTCGTAATGACGGGCGTCGACCGCGGCCTTGCTCTTCTTAGCCATTGAAGCGCGCCTCCAGTTTCTCGACGGCAGCGCGGGTGAGCACCAGCGTGTCGTGCTTCAGGATGTCGTAAACATTGGCGCCGACCGCCGGCAGGACGTTGACCTGGTGGAGATTGCCCGCGGCGAGCGCGAAGCTGTTCTCCACCGTGTCGCCGTCGATCACCAGGGTTTTGCCGAGACCGAGCTTGGCGAGGTTGCCCGCCAGCGCCTTGGTCTTGCCCTCGGCAATGGCGAGGCTGTCCATCACGATCAACGAGCCGGCCTTGGCATGGCTCGAAAGCGCCATCTTGAGCCCGAGCGCACGGATCTTCTTGTTGAGGCCCGGATTGAAGTCGCGGACTCGGGCGCCGTGCGCCTTGCCGCCGCCGATGAAGACGGGAGCGCGGCGATCGCCGTGGCGGGCGGTGCCGCCGCCCTTCTGGCGGCCGAACTTCTTGCCGGTGCGGGCGACGTCGGCGCGCTCACGAGTGCCGCGCGCGGTGCCGCGGCGGTTCTCGAGCTGCCAGGTGACGACGCGGTGGAGGATGTCCGCGCGCGGCTCGATCGCGAAGACCGCGTCGTTGAGCTCGAGCTCGGCGTCCTTCTTGGCGGCCTTGCCGTCGAGGGATTGAACCTTGATCTTCACGTTCAGCCCTCCTGGCCGGTAGTGGTGTTGTCCGGATCGACCTGACCCGCGCCATGGGCGTCGGCGGCGGCGACGCCGGCCGCGACTTCCTCGGCGCTCGGCAGCGGCGGAATCTCGTGGACCGCGCCTTCCTCGACCGCAGCGACGTGATGCTCTTCGCCATGCTTGGGATCACGGATGCCCGCGGGGAACGGCGCGCCGGCGGGACGCTCGATCTTCACCGAGTCCTTGACGAGCAGCCAGCCGCCCTTCGATCCGGGAACCGATCCCTTGACGAAGATCAGCCCGCGCTCGACGTCCGTGCCGACGATCTCGAGGTTCTGCTGGGTGCGATACTTGTCGCCCATGTGGCCGGCCATCTTCTTGTTCTTGAAGACCTTGCCCGGATCCTGGCGCTGGCCGGTCGAACCGAGCGAGCGGTGCGAGACCGAGACGCCGTGGGTGGCGCGCAGGCCGCCGAAGCCCCAGCGCTTCATACCGCCCTGGAAGCCCTTGCCCTGGGTCTTGCCCTGGATATCGACGAACTGGCCGGCGACATAATGATCGGCCGAAATCTCGACGCCGACGTCGATCAGGCCATCGGCATCGACGCGGAATTCCGCGAGGATCGCCTTGGGCTCGACCTCGGCCTTGCCGAAGTGGCCGCGTTGCGGCTTGGCGACGTTCTTGACCTTGGCCGTGCCGGCGCCGAGCTGGACCGCGACATAGCCGTCACGATCCGCGGTGCGCTGCGCCACGACCTGGACGCCCTCGAGCGCCAGGACCGTGACCGGCACGTGGCGGCCGTCGTCCTGGAACAGGCGGGTCATCCCCATTTTCTTCGCGATCACGCCAGTGCGCATGATCCATGCTCCCATACAGAGGCCCGCAGCGGAAAATCCCGATGCGGGCGTGCTCAGCCCAATAATGCGATGCGTGCCCCGTCCCGGGCTGGTGCCCCATGCCGAAGCGGGGGCGTGACGGGGGACGCAGACCCAGGCACGCCTGGCGGTATCCCTATCTCTGAGGTTTCACCCTCGGTGGCTCCTTGCATTGGACCTCAAAAGGTCCGGTCGAGGAGCCTGCGCTCACCCGGTTCGGGGAGCGCGAATCTCATGTGGAGGCGGGCCTTTAGGCCAGCTTGATCTCAACGTCAACGCCAGCGGCGAGATCGAGCTTCATCAGCGCATCGACCGTCTGCGGGGTCGGCTGAACGATGTCCAGCATCCGCTTGTAGGTGCGCGTCTCGAACTGCTCGCGCGACTTCTTGTCGATGTGCGGGCCGCGGTTGACGGTGAACTTGTCGATATGCGTCGGCAAGGGGATCGGACCACGGATGAGCGCACCGGTGCGGCGCGCGGTGTCGGCGATGTCGCCGGCAGCCTGATCGAGCACTCGATGATCGAATGCCTTCAGGCGGATGCGGATGTTCTGCGTTTCCATGGGTTCCTGCCGATGCGAAAGAGCGGGCTTCGTATCCGAAGCTCTTGATAGTTCGTGTTAAATGCGTCCGCCCGACTCCCTGGGGAATCGGGCGGAGGCGCGCCTATATTACTTCGAGATGCCGCTGACAATCCCCGAGCCGACCGTACGGCCGCCCTCGCGGATGGTGAAGCGCTGGCCCACGTCCATGGCGATCGGCGCGATCAGCTGGACGCCGAGCGCGATGTTGTCGCCCGGCATGACCATCTCGGTGCCCTCGGGGAGGATCACGGTGCCGGTCACGTCGGTGGTGCGGAAGTAGAACTGCGGACGATAGTTGGCGAAGAACGGCGTGTGACGGCCGCCCTCGTCCTTCGACAGCACGTACACTTCCGACTGGAAGTCGGTGTGCGGCTTGATCGAGCCCGGCTTGCAGAGAACCTGGCCGCGCTCGACCTCATCGCGGCCGACGCCGCGGATCAGCGCGCCGATGTTGTCGCCCGCTTGGCCCTGGTCAAGCAGCTTGCGGAACATCTCGACGCCGGTGACGGTGGTCTTGCGGGTGTCCTGGATGCCGACGATCTCGACTTCCTCGCCGACCTTGATCATGCCGGTCTCGACACGGCCGGTGACGACGGTGCCGCGACCCGAGATCGAGAACACGTCCTCGATCGGCATCATGAACGGCTTGTCGAGCGGACGCTCGGGCTGCGGCAGATAGGTCGTCGACCGCTTCCATCAGCTTGAGCACGGCTTCGCGGCCGATCTCGGGGGTCTTGTCCTCGAGCGCCGCCACGGCCGAGCCCTGGATGATCGGGATGTTGTCGCCGTCGAAGTCGTACTTCGAAAGCAGCTCGCGGATTTCGAGCTCGACGAGCTCGAGGATCTCGGCGTCGTCGACCAGATCGACCTTGTTCATGAACACGACCATCGTCGGCACGCCGACCTGGCGCGCGAGCAGGATGTGCTCGCGGGTCTGCGGCATCGGGCCGTCGGTGGCCGAGACGACCAAGATCGCGCCGTCCATCTGCGCGGCGCCGGTGATCATGTTCTTCACATAGTCGGCGTGGCCCGGACAATCGACGTGCGCATAGTGGCGCGCCAGCGTCTCATACTCGACGTGCGCGGTCGAAATCGTGATGCCGCGCTCGCGCTCTTCGGGCGCCTTGTCGATGTTGGCGTAGCTGGTGTAGGTGGCGCCGCCGGTCTCGGCGAGGATCTTGGTGATGGCTGCCGTCAGCGACGTCTTGCCATGATCGACGTGACCGATGGTGCCGATGTTGAGGTGCGGTTTGGTCCGCTCGAACTTTGCCTTCGCCATTGTTTTCCTACCTTCTAAGTCAATTCCGCGCCGCTGTGGGGAATCGCCGAAGGCGGCCCCATAGCGGCAGATTTTCGATTACGCCAGCCCGGGCGGGCGAAGCGCGTTATGCCAATTTCGCCTTCACTTCCTCGGCGACGTTCGCGGGAACCTCGTCGTAATGGCTGAACTGCATCGTGTACTGCGCACGGCCCTGGGTGAACGAGCGGAGCTGGTTCACATAGCCGAACATGTTCGCCAGCGGCACGATCGCGTCCACCGTCTGCGCGTTGCCGCGGCTGTCGGTGCCCTGTATCTGGCCGCGGCGGCTGTTGAGATCGCCGATGACGTCGCCGAGGTAATCCTCGGGGGTCACCACCTCGACCTTCATGATCGGTTCGAGCAGCTTGATGCCGGCCTTCTGCGCGGCCTCGCGCATCGCGCCGCGCGCGCAGATTTCGAACGCCAGCGCCGACAAGTCGACGTCATGGTACGCGCCGTCGGTCAAATGGACCTCGAAATCGATGATCGGGAAGCCGATCAGCGATCCGGTCTCGGCGGTCTCGCGCATGCCCTTCTCGACCGAAGGGATATATTCCTTGGGAATATTGCCGCCCTTGATCTCGTCGAAGAACTGGAAGCCCGATCCACGCTCGCCCGGGATCACGGTGCACTTGACGCGGCCGAACTGGCCCGAGCCGCCCGACTGCTTCTTGTGGGTGTAGTCGATGTCGACCTTCTTCGCTAGATACTCGCGATACGCCACCTGCGGCGCGCCGACGTTGGCCTCGACCTTGAACTCGCGCTTCATGCGGTCGACCAGGATTTCGAGGTGGAGCTCGCCCATCCCCTTGATGATGGTCTGGCCGCTCTCGATATCCGAGGTGACGCGGAACGACGGATCCTCGCGCGCAAGGCGATTGAGCGCGACGCCCATCTTCTCCTGGTCGGCCTTGGTCTTGGGCTCGACGGCGACCTCGATGACGGGGTCCGGGAACTCCATCCGCTCGAGGATGATCGGCGCGTTCTGCGCGCAGAGCGTATCGCCGGTCGTGGTGTCCTTGAGGCCCGCGAGCGCGACGATGTCGCCGGCGAAGGCTTCCTGGATGTCCTCACGGCTGTTCGCGTGCATCAGCAGCATGCGGCCGACCTTCTCCTTCTTGTCCTTCACCGAGTTGGTGACGACGGAGGCGGCGTCGAGCTTGCCCGAATAGATGCGCGCGAAGGTGAGCGTGCCCACGAACGGGTCGTTCATGATCTTGAACGCCAGCGCCGAGAAGGGCGCGTCGTCGGCCGGCGGACGCGAATCCGGGGTCACGCCGTCGAGCTTGAGCCCTTCGACGTCCTTGATGTCCAGCGGCGACGGCAGATAGTCGACCACGGCATCGAGCAGGGGCTGCACGCCCTTGTTCTTGAACGCCGAGCCGCACAGCACCGGCACGAACGAGAAGTTGAGCGTGCCCTTGCGGATCAGCGCCTTGAGCGTCGCGGCATCGGGGAGGTTGCCTTCGAGATAGGCCTCCATCGCGTCGTCGTCCTGCTCGACCGCCATCTCGATCATCTCGAGACGCGCCTTTTCGGCGGCGTCCTTGAGGTCGTCGGGGATCGGGGTGATCTCGAACTTCGCGCCCAGGCTCTCCTCGAGCCAGATGATCGCGTTGTCGTTGACCAGGTCGACCAGGCCCTTGAACGAGCTCTCGATGCCGATCGGGAGATAGAGGACGAGCGGGCGCGCGCCGAGACGATCCTTGATCATCTCCACGCAGCGCTCGAAATTGGCGCCCATGCGGTCGAGCTTGTTGACGAAGCACATCCGCGGCACGTGATACTTCTCGGCCTGGCGCCACACGGTCTCGGACTGGGGCTCGACGCCCGCGACGCCGTCGAAGCACGCCACCGCGCCGTCGAGCACGCGCAGCGAACGCTCGACCTCGATGGTGAAGTCGACGTGGCCGGGCGTGTCGATGATGTTGATCCGGTGATCGTTCCAGAAGCACGTCGTCGCCGCCGACGTGATCGTGATCCCACGCTCCTGCTCCTGCTCCATCCAGTCCATCGTCGCGGTGCCCTCATGGACCTCGCCGATCTTGTAGGACTTGCCGGTGTAGTAGAGGATTCGCTCGGTCGTGGTCGTCTTGCCGGCATCGATGTGGGCCATGATGCCGATGTTGCGATACATCGAGAGCGGATGGCTGCGGGCCATGTCGTCAGTTCCTTAGCGATGTGGGAGGACGGGACTGCCCCGGCCTCCCATTATGTAGGTAAGAAAATTACCAGCGCCAGATCGCCGGCCGAGGCCGGCGGCCCGGAATTACCAGCGGTAGTGGCTGAACGCGCGGTTCGCCTCGGCCATCCGGTGCGTGTCCTCGCGCTTCTTCACCGCATTGCCGCGGTTGTTCGAAGCATCGAGCAGCTCGCCCGAAAGGCGCGCCGACATCGTGTGCTCGCTGCGGTTGCGCGCCGAGGCGATCAGCCAGCGGATCGCCAGCGCCTGCGCGCGCTCGTAGCGGACCTCGACCGGCACCTGGTAGGTCGCACCGCCGACGCGGCGGCTGCGGACCTCGATGTTCGGCTTCACGTTGTTGAGCGCTTCGTGGAACACCGCGAGCGGGTCCTTCTTGGCGCGCTGCTCGACGGTGTCGAGCGCAGTGTACACAATGCCTTCGGCCACGGACTTCTTGCCGTCCAGCATGACTGAATTCATGAACTTCGACAGCACCTCATCCCCGAACTTGGGATCAGGCAGGATTTCCCGCTTCTCGGGACGACGACGACGAGCCATTCTAAATTCCTTATGCTTCAGCGGGTCCGGAACCGGTCCGGGGCTTACTTTGGCTGCTTATTTGGGGCGCTTGGCGCCGTACTTGGAGCGCGACTGGCGACGATCCTTCACACCCTGCGTATCGAGCACGCCGCGCAGCACGTGATAGCGGACACCCGGCAAGTCGCGCACGCGGCCGCCGCGGATCAGCACCACCGAGTGCTCCTGCAGATTGTGCCCCTCGCCGGGAATATAACTGATCACTTCGCGCTGGTTGGTCAGGCGGACCTTGGCAACCTTGCGCAGCGCCGAGTTCGGCTTCTTCGGAGTCGTCGTATAGACGCGAGTGCAGACACCCCGCTTTTGGGGATTCTGCTCCATCGCAGGGACCTTCGACTTGGCCTTCTGCGGTTCGCGGCCCTTGCGGACCAGCTGGTTGATCGTCGGCATGAAGCCCTTCACCTTTTGTTACCGGCAAATTCCGGCGGTTACTTTGCTGGATTCCTTACCCAGAGAATGCGGAAAGACCCCGAGGGCCATCCGACCCCCCGGGCCATAACGTCTCCAGCAACGTTCAGCTCTTTGCCCCACAAGCGTAGTGGGCCGGAAAACCAGCCCGTCGTGGGACGCGGCGCCTATAGCCATGGTGTGTGTGTCGGTCAACACCGCCGCTCGGTGCATGGCCGCCGGGCCGAAGGAGCGCCGGCGGGCCCGATCACCGAGTCCGCGCGGGATCAGACGGGGCTGCGCCGCCGCTCCATGGTGGCAAAGTATTTGAGCACGACCGCTCCGGAATTACCAGCTTTGAAATAGGCCTGCCCGTACTTCTTCGCGTCGTCCAGCGCTTCTGGCTTGGTTTTTTGCCACGATCCTACCAGTGCGTTTGTAATCCACCTGAAATCATACATAATAGTTAATTCCCGCTAATATTACGGCGAGAGCGCTATATAAATCTCCCAATCGTCAGATGGCCGGTGTATTATGTGACGGTACTTTACTATACGAACGATCTAAATGAACGATCCTTGAATATTCGGTCCGCATCGCTACTTCATCTTCAGATGCCCGAAATATGCGATGAGCCCCTCGATTCAGCCTTCGCCTGCATCAAGAGAGTAGCAACCTGTCGGCGTTACACCAGTGGGATGCCCGATTGGCGTCTCTCGATTCGCGCCGCGACCGCGCCTGCGACCCGCGCCGCCGCGCTACGCCGCGTGGCGTTGCGACAGCGTGCCGCAATCGGCGCATCCGGCGCGCTCGTGGCGACCTGCGTGCTCGGATGGATCCCGCTGCAACCTCCTCTGCCGGGACTCGGCTGGGCGGCGGGGGCGGCCGGCGCGCCGGATTTGCAGGACCTCGCCACTGTCGCCGGCGCCGGGCTGCTCGCCTGGCATCTTGCGCGACTCACCGTTTCGCCGACCGCGCGCATGCCCGAATCCGCGCTGATCGCCGCGCTGATCGCCGTCGTTTCGCTGCCCGGATTGGGCGCGGGAGCGCTGTTGGTGCCTATCCTCCTGGCGTTTTGCGACGGTTGGAGGCGCAACGATCAACGTGTCGTCGCATTCCTGGTGCAGTGCGGCGCGATCCTGGCGGCGGCCGGGGCCTCCGGCGGGACTGTCACAAATGGTTTCGCTTGTGCAATTATGCTGGCGGCAACGGGGTTTTCGGCGATTCGGCCGGCGTCCGGCGCCGCGAATGACAATCCCCAAATGGAACGTCCCGGGCTTGATTCGAGGCTGCCGCTCGGTTTGTGCTATGATAATGGGGACTCACAACCGGGGAGTGGGGAGTATGGCAGTGTTTAACAACAATAATCGTGGTCGCGACGAACGCCCGGCAATGCCGGCCGCGCCGCCCCCGCAGAGCGGCGGCGGCAAGCGTGGCATGTTTTCGGTTCTCGGCCCCGACGTGATCGTCAAGGGCAACGTGACGGCGACCGCCGACCTGCACATCGACGGCCGCGTCGAGGGCGACGTCAACTGCGGCACGCTGGCGCAGGGCGGCGAGAGCCAGATCTTCGGCAGCGTCACCGCCGAAGTGGCCCGCCTCGCCGGCGCGATCGAAGGCGGTGTCCGGGTGAAGAACCTCACCGTCGAGCGCTCGGCCAAGATCACCGGCGACGTCGAATACGAGAACATCACCATCGAGAACGGCGGCCACATCGACGGCCGGCTCAAGCATATGAGCACCGTGGACACCAGCGTAACCGGCCCGCGCCCGGTTGCGCCGGCCCCCACGACGGCCACGACCTCGCCGTTCGCCGCGAACGAGCAGGCCGCCTGAGCCACCGCTGATTGCCGAAGGAAACGAAGCGCGCCTCGCGACCGTTTGCAGCTTCGCTGAGCGGCACCGGCCCGCTTCCCCTCCCGGCCACCCCTAGTTTACTACGGTAAGGGTGGCCGGGAGGGGAAGCGGGCTGGTGCCGTACCCAGTCAAAGACTCTACATCCCCTGGATCTTGTCGAGATGCGTCTGGACGATCGGGGCAACCGTCTGCGCCCAGGCCTTGATCGTCGGAACCGTGCCCGCGTCGGCATAGCCCTGCACCGCGCCGAGCGCCTTTTGGTGCGCGGCGACCTGCTGGCTCTTGTAGGCGGCATCGAAATCGGCCCCCTTCGCGCTCTTGAGCACGTCGAGGTCGGCCTTCTGCTCGTCGGTCATCGCGGAGTTGGGGGCGATCTTCGGATCGGCCTTGGCCGCGGCGGCCTTGAGCTTGGCGGTCGAGTCGGTGTGGTCCTTGACCATCATCGCGCCGAAGTCCTTGAGTGCCTGGCTGGTCGCCTTGTTCTGGGCGAGTTTGCCCGCGGCGACCTCATAGGCGTCGCTCGCAGCGGCGGTGTCGGCGAACTGCTGCGCGGTCATCGCCGAATCGCCGATTGTCGCATTGGCGTCGTTCGACATCGGCTCGGCGGCGGGCATGACGTTCTGGTCGATGCTGTTGTCGAGCACGGTGGTCTCGGTGGTGGTGGTGTTGGACGTGCTCGACTTGCCGCAACCGGCCAGCGCGAGCGCGGGAAGCGTCAGGGCGAGCGCGAAGATCTTCATTCTCATGGCCATTCTCCTCGGGCGCACCAACGCGGGCCCCGCGGCGCCGTTCCTCATGCTGCGGCCATGTCGACCGCGAAGCCGATCCACATCGCCAGCAGCACCGCGCACGAGGCGAGATAGACCATGAACCGCAGTGGCACCCGCTTCACCACGATCTGGACGAAGCTGTGCACCGCCCGAAGCGCAACATAGGCCCAGGCCAGCGTCACCTGGATGTGGTTGGCGTGGTGGGTGAGCATCAGTAGCGGGACCAGCGCGAAATAGAGCACCGGCATCTCGAACAGGTTGATCAGGTTCGCCGCGGGCATCTCGACCGGCGAAAAGTAGCGCCGCCCGGCCTCCATCGTCGCGAAATCGTCGAGCGTCGGCGGCGTCCGTCGCATCAGCGCGAACCGCTGGACGTACATCAGGAACCAGATCGCATAGATCCACGCGACCAACGCGAAGGTCGGCCACAGAATGTCGATCGGCATCACGCCCCTCCCCGTTTCACGGCAGCATGGCTCTGCGCCGGGCCGCTGTCGAGCGCCGCCACCGCCGTGGCAAGGCTCCGCCGTGCCCGCCGAACACGGCCGGCGAATGAAAGTGCCGAAAGTCACAACCCTACCCGGGCACTCGCCTGCGCGCCGCCCGCACGCACGCGAATGGTCGCGTCAGGGCGCCCCGCATCGCGGACGATGCAGGGGGAGGATGCAGGGGGAGGATGCGGGAGGTGAGTTGAAGCTTCGAGTCCAACTCGATAGAACAAATAAGGAACATTGTCAAGCCCCTCACTGATCTGGTGGTGACGCGGGAGCTTCCGACCAAGACGAGCGTCATCCCGGCGGAAGCCGGGACCCAGAGTCACGAAGGACCTCGCTTGAGAACCCTGGGTCCCGGCTTTCGCTGGGATGACGGAGGTTTCAATTCGGTTGGATCAAAGTCTAGCCCAGCGCCGCCGCATAGCTGTCCGCCGCCGGGGGCAGCAGCAACCGTCCGACGAACGCGGGGACCGCGAGCAGCAGCAGCGCCGCCAGCGTCACACGCAGCGGAAGACGCCGAACCTCAGGCCTGGCGAGGAACACCCAGGCGAGGCCCGCCGCCATCATCGACCAGAGATGATAGCGCAGGTCGGAAGCGATGCTGACACACGCGAAGCTCGCCTCGATCACGATCGCCGAGCCGGCGAGCGCGAAGGCGAGCTGCTGCCGCCCGTCCGCGCGTGGCCACGCCGCCCAGAACGCGCCCAGTGCCGCCACCAGCCACAGCCCCGGGCTTCCCTCGGGACCTTCGGTCAGCCAGTCGGCCACGTCGATCAAGGTCACCCCCGCGGTTCCCGGCGACTCGAGGCCGAACGTGTTGGACTCGGTAAGCGGGACCGGCGACGCGAACGGCCAATGCGCTGGGACGATCCAGCGCAAGGTCGAGTTGAGATGCGCGGCGCGATGTTCGGCATACGCGATCGGATGGTGCAGCACCGCGATTGCCCAGGCCGCGAACAGCGCATGGCCCGGCGCGCGCTCGACGAGCAAATCGTGGACGAAGCCGCAACGGCTCTCGTCGCCGTATGGATCCCAGAAGAACGGCTTGTAGCAGGCACGCCGCTCGGCCTCGCGCCAGTCCGCGGCGGGCAGCACGGGCACCGCATCCGGCCCGGCAAAATGGGCGATTCCGCCGAGGTCGTAGACCGCGATGGTCCGCTCGACTCCGCTCGGGCTGGCGCCGAGCACGCGCTGGTTGACCACCGGTGCCAGCGCTGCGAACGCCGCCATCGCCGCGAGCATCGCACCGGCACGCACCCACGGCCGCCGCCCCTCGAGCACGTCGAACAGCCCGAACGCGAGCGGCACCACCGCGAACACCCCGTTCGCGCGGACGAACGCGGCGTAGGCCAGCAGGATCACGATCACCGCGACCCCCCACCCCGGCATCCGCCGCCCGCCGATCCGCCACCAGCTCGCGATCCCGCACGCGGCGAGCATCGCCGACAGCATTTGCGTATCCTTGAGCACGTCGGCTTCCCACGCCGCGAACAGCGGAAGGGCGCCGAGCGCGAGCACCGCCATGCCGGCGCACACCGCGCCCTGCCGCGCCAGCGCCCCGGCGATCAGTCCCAGCCCGAGCCAATAGAGCAGCAGCTGCACCGCCAGCAACGGCCCCTGCCCCGGCGCGATATGAAGGAGCAGCGCCCAGAGCCGCGCCATCGCTGGCGGATGCCAGTCGTCGAAGCTGCCGCTCAGCGCCTGCCGGTATTGATCGATCGCGTCATAGGGTGCGACCCCCGGCCAGAGCAGCGCGAGCATGCCCAGCGCGAGACCCGCCGCGACAAGCAGCAGCACGCGCGCGGCGAACGGCAAAGGCCCGGCGTCGGATGGTATGGCTTTCTCCCTGGCTCGGCATATCGTGGCCCTGGCCCGCGCGCCTGTCCAGCGGGCGGGAGGACGCGATGGACGACTGGAAGCTCCCCTGGGACGGCGGCTGCCGCTGCGGCGCGGTGCGCATCCGGGTGACCGCGCCGCCGATGATCACCGGCGCCTGCCATTGCACCGGATGCCAGAAGATGAGCGCGAGCGCCTATTCGCTCACCGTCACCGTGCCCGGCGGCGCGCTCACGGTCACCGAGGGCGAGACCGTGATCGGCGGGCTCCACGGCGCGGAAGTGCACCACCATCACTGCGACCGGTGCAAGAGCTGGATCTACACGACCGTCGAGGGGATGGAGTTCTTCGTCAACCTGCGCGCGACGATGCTCGACGATCACGGCTGGGTGACGCCGTTCGTCGAGCTGTGGACGCGCGAGAAGCTGCCCTGGGCCGGAACCGGCGCGGCGCACGCCTTCGAGACTTCGCCGGACATGGCGGGTTGGCAGGCGCTGATCGCGGAATTCGCCGAGACCGGCGCGCGGCCCAGCTGATCAGAGGCCCTTGCGGCCGAACGTCGGACGCGCCGCCGCGGACGGCGGAGCGGGCGGGCCCTGCGGCACCTCGGCGGCCTTGCGCGCCAGATAGCGCGCCAGCGCGGCGTCGGGATCGAACTCGCCGGTGGCCGGTTCGGGAGTCATGTCGTTCGCCGCCAGACCCGCGCCCGCCGGACGGTCCTCGGCGCTGCGCTTGGTGGCGAGGATCGCCTCGCGGAACGCCTCGTAGCCGCGCGGCTCGAGATCGGTGTCGTCGAGCCGCAGCTTGAGGCGAGAACTGCCGAACAGCCCCTTGCCGACATAGTGGAACACCAGCCAGTGGCGCGTCTGGAACCGTTTGCGCTTGCGCTCGAGATAGACGTGGCCGAGATCGGCCCAGCGGATCCGCGTGCGGCCCCAGAAGGTGGTGACCCGGACCTCGTCGGGCAGGCATTCGACCGCGTCGCTTCCCGCGATCAGCCGCGACGCCGCGAGCCAGCCGAGCACCGCCGAGCTGGCGATGACGAACGGCAGCACGAAGTAGTGGCCGATCTCACCGCCGAACATGTCGAACGGGATCGGCAGGCTGTCGGCGACCTCTTGGTTGCTGAACAGATAGATGGCCGCGGCCACCGACGCGCCCGCGCCGGCCATGCGCCCCATCAGCTTGTTCGGACTGTATTTGAGCGTTTCCACGGCTGGCCTCCAGCCGGACCACGCGTAGGGCATCGCGCCTAAGGAGGGGTTAAGCGCCGGTCAGATATGGAGCGCCCTCCCATAGGCAGCGAGCACGCTCTCGTGCATCATCTCGCTGAGCGTCGGGTGCGGGAAGACGGTCTCCATCAGCTCGGCCTCGGTCAGCTCGCCGGTCTTGCCGATGGTGTAGCCCTGGATCAGCTCGGTCACCTCCGCGCCGATCATGTGTGCGCCGAGCAATTCGCCGGTCTTGGCGTCGAACACGGTCTTGATGAAGCCCTCGGCCTCGCCCAGCGCGATCGCTTTGCCGTTGCCGATGAAGGGGAAGGTGCCGGCCTTGACCTCGTATCCCGCTTCCTTCGCCTTGGCCTCGGTGAGGCCCACCGACGCGATCTGCGGGTGGCAATAGGTGCAGCCCGGGATGTTGAGCGGGTCCATCGCGTGCGGGTGACTCCGTTGAGCCGGCGATCGCCTCGACCGCGATCACGCCCTCGTGGCTCGCCTTGTGCGCGAGCCAGGGCGGCTGGGTGACGTCGCCGATCGCGTAGATGCCGTCGACATTGGTCTTGCACGCACCATCGGTGACGATGTGGCCGCGCTCGGTCTTCACCCCCAGCGCCTCGAGCCCGATGTTCTCGGTGTTGGGCAGGATGCCGATCGCGACGATGACGTGGCTGAACGCGCCTTCGGTGACCTTGCCGTTCTTGGCCTTGATCGCGGCCTTGACGCCGTTCGCGCCGACCTCGAGCTTGTCGACGCTCGCCGCGGTCAGGATCGTCATCCCCTGCTTCCTGAGCGATTTCTCGAGAAACGCCGAGACGTCGGCATCCTCGACCGGCACGACTCGGTCGAGCATCTCGACCACGGTCACCTCGGCGCCCATGTCGTTGTAGAAGCTCGCGAACTCGATCCCGATCGCGCCGGAGCCGATCACCAGCAGCTTGCTCGGCATCTCCGGTGGAGTCATCGCGTGGCGATAGGTCCAGATGCGCTTGCCGTCGGTCTTGGCGAAAGGCAGGTCGCGGGCGCGGGCGCCGGTGGCGACGATGATGTTCTTCGCTTCGAGATCGGTGGTCTTGCCGTCGGCTCCGGTGACCGTCAGCTTCCCCTTCGCGGTGAGCACGCCGGTGCCCATGTGCACCGCGATCTTGTTCTTCTTCATCAGGTGCGTGACGCCCTGGTTGAGCTGCTTGGCCACCCCGCGCGAGCGCTTTACCACCGCCTCGATATCCGCGCTAATCTTCTCGGCGGCGAGGCCGTAGTCCTTGGCGTGCTGCATGTAGTGGTAGATCTCGGCCGAGCGTAGCAGCGCCTTGGTGGGGATGCATCCCCAGTTGAGGCAGATGCCGCCGAGCAGTTCGCGCTCAACGATCGCGGTCTTCATGCCCAGCTGCGCCGCGCGGATCGCCGCGACATAGCCGCCGGGACCCGACCCGAGCACGATGAGATCATAGGATTCAGCCATCACTCGATACCCCAAGCATCTGCAGGACCCAGCCCGATACCACCCAAAGCACGCCCCAGAAGGCGCCGATCAAGAACGCCGCCGCGAGCCGGTACGCCATGCTCGTCGGCCCGCTACGCGCGAGCGGCTTCCACTGCGTCACCGTCATCCCCAGCACAAGCGCCGCGCCGCCGACGATCAGCGCGTGGAACGCCGCGAGCGGCCCGAACGCCTGGTCCGCCCAATCGCCCTCGAACGGCAGGAACACCAGCATCGTCAACGCCGCGAGCACCGGAATGGTGGCGAGCGCGAACAGCACGTCGAGCGCCCGCGTCTTGAGCTTGCCGCCAAACGCCAGCGCGAGCGGCCAAACCAGCAGCACCAGCGCGGTCAGCAGCCCTTGGAGCAGGGCAAAAGACAGCGGCGGATAGCCGATCATCCACGCGGCGCCCCGGGCGGCTCGATCGGAGGCACCGCGCGCGGCGCACGATCGGCGTCGATCGCGACGAAGGTGAAGCTCGCCTGGGTGACCTTGTGCTGGACGTCCTCGTGGCGGTGGCGGCGCCACGCCTCGACCTCGATCGTCATCGACGTGCGCCCGACCCGGACCAGCTCGGCGTAGACCGAGACCTCGTCGCCGACGAACACCGGCAAATGGAACCCCATCCCCTCTACCGCGATCGTCACCGCGCGGCCCTTCGAATGGCGCGAGGCGATCGACCCGGCGGCGAGATCCATCTGGCTCATCAGCCAGCCGCCGAAGATGTCGCCATAGGGATTGGCGTCGGCGGGCATCGCGATCACCCGCACCGCGGGCGCGCGATCGGGGGGCGCTTCGCCCCAGTCCTGGTCAGGCATCTCCGTCCGAGCCCCCGCCCAGCCTGGCGCGATCGATCGCCCAGGCGCGCCGGAGCGGGCCGACACCCATCGCGATCACCGCGACCATCGCCACCCCGGTCACCAGCCAGATATCGTTCCGGGCGAGCGGATACGACCAGGCCGCGAGCGAAGCGATCAGCGCCGCCGCCGCCAGACCGACGGCAATGTGGAGGACCTCGATCAGGACGCGCATGGCTCGACCCAGGCCCAGCGCTCGAACAGCGCATTGAAGAATAGGCCGCCCAGCCCCGTGGCGACGAGCAGCGCAGCGATGAACAGCGGCATGCCCATATCCGATCCCATACTGAGCGCGCCGAATCCCGCGACGACCGACACCGCGGCCCCCATAGTGAACCTCACATCCTGATTTCCCGGCTGAATCCAGCGCCCGCTCACATGTACCGGAATCGCCATCGCCAATCCGAGAAGCGTGCCGACGAACATCGTGCCCAGGAGAAGAGGGCCTGCGAGCTCGACAGCGCCCCGGAAGACCCATGCCGGATCGCGATCGGTTACCATCGAGAGCAGCAGGCCCAGTCCCGATGCAAGGAACGCCACCAACATCCCCGCGGTCAGCGTCGCGGCCACGCTCCGCACCAGCCGCACGGCCCAGCTGTCAGGGTGGATCGCGCGGTCCATTCCGGCTCAGGCGATCATGCCCATCGGGGCCTCGACCAGCTCCTTGAACAGTTTCATCAGCTCGGCGCCGTCGGCGCCGTCGATCGCGCGGTGATCGAAGCTGCCGGTGGCGCTCATCACCGTCGCGACGCCGAGCGCATCGTCGACGATGTACGGCCGCTTCTCGCCCGCGCCGATCGCCATGATCATGCCCTGCGGCGGATTGATCACCGCCTCGAACTGCTTGATCCCGTACATCCCCATGTTCGACAGGCTTGCGGTGCCGCCCTGATACTCGTTGGGCTGGAGCTTGCCTTCGCGGGCGCGCCCGGCGAGGTCCTTCATCTGGGTCGAGATTGCCGAGACGCTGATCCCGGCGGCGTCGCGGATGATCGGAGTGATCAGCCCGGTCGGCGTCGACACCGCGACCGAGACGTCGGCGCGCTTGTACTTGATCAGATGGTCGCCGGTGTAGGTGACGTTGCACTTCGGCGTCTGGATCAGCGCCACGCCCAATGCCTTGATCAGCAGGTCGTTGACCGAGAGCTTCACGCCGCGCGCTTCGAGCGCCTTGTTGAGCTCGCCCCGAAGCTTGAGCAGCGCGTCGAGGCGGATGTCGACGGTCAGGTAGATGTGCGGAACGGTCTGCTTCGATTCGGTCAAACGACGCGCGATCGTCTTGCGGATGTTGGAGAGCTTCTCCTCCTCGTGGGGGATGCTCTCGTCCCACCAGACCGGCTTGTGCTCGGCCGGTGCGGCGGCGGGAGCTGACGGCGCGGGAGCAGCGGCGGCGGCGGGCTGGACCGCAGGCGCGGCACCGGGCTTGGCGCCCTCGACGTCCGCCTTGACGATCCGGCCGTTGGGCCCGGAGCCAGTGACGCCCGCGAGATCGACGCCCTTGTCTGCGGCGATCCGCTTCGCCAGCGGGCTGGCCTTGATCCGATCCCCGCTCGCCGCGGGCGCCGCGCCGTTCGCGGCTGCTGCGGGCGCGGGAGCCGGCGCTGGCGCGGGAGCCGCAGCGGGCGCTTCCGCCTTGGGCGCCTCGGCCTTCGCCGAAGCAGGCGCCGGCGCCGGCGCCGGCGCGGCCGCGCTCACGTCCTCGCTTTCGCCCGCCAGCACCATGATCACCGTGCCGACCTTCACATTGTCGGTCCCCTCGGGAACCAGGATCTTGCCGACCACGCCCTCGTCGACCGCCTCGAACTCCATCGTCGCCTTGTCGGTCTCGATCTCGGCCATCAGGTCGCCGGACTTCACCGTGTCGCCCTCTTTCACCAGCCATTTGGCAATCGTGCCCTCCTCCATGGTCGGCGAGAGCGCGGGCATCTTGATTTCGATCGACATGGAGGTTCCCGTCGTTGAGTCCTGCACGAGGCCCGCCCTCCTTTGCCCTCGCGCCGGGCCCGGTCAAGACCATGTGCTTGCGCAGCGGCCAATCGCACGGCACGGTGGGCACGGGAGAGGATGGTTTCATGCGCACCTATCTGGTGGTGATCGACGAAACTCCCGAAGCGGAGATTGCGCTCCGTTTCGCCGCGCGGCGCGCGGTGAAGACCGGCGGCAACGTCGAGATCCTCGCGCTGATCCCCGCGCCCGAGTTCGTCCAGTGGGGCGGGGTGATGGCCGCGATCGAGGAGGAAGCGCGCGAACGTGCCGAGGCGCTGGTGACTCGCGCGGCGGGAACCCTGCTCTCCGAATCGGGGATCACCCCCTCGATCACCGTGCGCGAGGGCGACGGGCCGCGCGTGATCCGCGAGATGATCGCCGCCAACCCGTTGATCGCCGCGCTCGTGCTCGGCACCGCCGCGAGCGGGCCGCCAGGTGCGCTCGTCGCCCATTTCGCCGGCCACGACGCGGGAACCATGCGGGTGCCGGTGATGATCGTCCCGGGCTCGCTCGATGCCGATGCGATCGATAGGTTGAGCTGATGCGCCTGCTATTCGCCCCGCCGCTCTTGCTTCTTGCCACCCCCGCGCTTGCGCAGGACCAGCCCGATCCGGCTCGGCTCAAGGCGACGATCGAGAAGCTGGTGAGCTTCGGGACGCGGCATGCGCTCTCCTCCCCGGACGATCCGGTGCGCGGGATCGGCGCGGCGCGGCGCTGGGCGATGAGCGAGTTGTCGCGGATCGGCGACGCCTGCGGCTGCATCGAGGTGGCCAACATCGCGCGCACCTTCACGGGCAAGCGCGCACCCGACGGAGTCAACATCGTCGATGTGCTCGGCTTTCAGGCGGGCACCGATCCCAAGCCAGTCGTGATCGTCGAGGCGCACATCGACAGCCGCGTGACCGATCCGCTCAACGCGACCGCCGACGCGCCGGGCGCCAACGACGACGGTTCGGGCGTCGCGCTGGTGCTCGAAGCGGCGCGGATCCTCTCCAAGTCCAAGTTCAGCGCGACGATCGTCTATGCGGTCACCTCGGGCGAGGAGCAGGGGCTGTGGGGCGGGCAATTGCTCGCCGAGACCGCGAAGGAGCGCGGCTGGACGGTGAGCGCGGTGCTCAACAACGACATCGTCGGCGGCACCACCCGCACCGACGGCAAGCGCGTCGCCGATCGGGTGCGGGTCTTCTCCGAGGCCACGATCCAGCACCGGCTCGACGGCGACGAGGACGACGGCCCGTCGCGCGCGCTCGCCAAGGCGGTGGACGGAGTCGCGGCGACGATCCCCGGCGGGCTCGACGTGATCGTCGAACGCCGGCTCGACCGCTTCCAGCGCGGCGGCGACCACGAGCCGTTCCTCGATCTCGGCTATCCGGCGGTGCGCTTCACCGCGGCGGTCGAGAACTACGACGCCGAGCACCAGGACCTGCGCACCGAGGGCGGCCGCGTCTATGGCGACACCCCCGACCGGGTCGACTTCGCCTATCTCGCCAAGGTGACCGCGATCAACGTCGCGACGATCCGCCGGCTCGCCTCGGCTCCGGCCTCGCCTGCGCACGTGCAGATCGGCGGCGCGCTGGGGAGCGACACCAGTGTCAAATGGGAAGCCGTGCCGGGCGCCACGGGCTACCGCATTCGCTGGCGCCGCAACGACGCGCAGGACTGGACCGACCGCCGCGACGTGACCGGCACCGACGCGGTGCTCAAGGATGTCGTGGTCGACGATACGTTCGTCGGCGTTTCGGCGCTCGCGGCGGACGGGTCGGAGAGTCTGGTTACGTTCGGCGGGGGTTAGCGACAGCAGCTGCAGCTGCACACCCGGCGGCGCGGCGCGTGGTAGCGGCGCGGGGCGGCGTGGTGGACGACGCGGCGGGCGCGCGTGACGTAGCTGGTCGTCGTCACTTCGTCCTCGACCACTTCCTCCTCGACCGTGGTCGTCGTGATCACCGGCGCGGACTGGATCGTGACCGTCGTGGTCGAGCCGCCGCCGTAATAGCCGCCCCCACCATAGCTCGAGCCGTAGGTCGCGCCGTAGCTCGCCCCCGGGCAGGCCTGCGGGCACGGCGCGCTTTGATAGTACACCGTCGGCGGAGCCCCCACCGCCGACGGTGCATACCCCCCCTGGGGGTAAGGTTGAGGCGCGGGAATCGGCGCCGGATCGGCGGGCGCGCCATAATAGGCATCGGGGTCGACCGGCTGGATCGCGCCGCCCGCGGAGGCCGAGGCGCTGCTGCTCGCGGAAGCATAGCCCGCGCCGGCCGATGCCGAGGCGTCCGACCAGGCGATCCCGCTCACCGAATCCCAAACGCGGCCCTGCGCATCGACGAGCACGGCATCGTCGTAATAACGCACCCAGCCATAGCCATAGGGCGGCGCGGCGAGGCCGAAGCTCAGATAGTCGGGGATCTGGAACGCGCCCGACATCCAGTAGGGCGGAAGCGAGGCGCCGCGGCGCTGGCGGCGATACGCGGACCAGCCGCCGGGCGCCTGCATGCCACCGGCCCAGCGGCCGCCGATCATGCCGCCCCAGCGCTGCGGGTTCCGCTGCATCCGCTGCTGCGGCGCGCCGCGCGGCGGCAGCACGACCCAACGGCCGTTCTGCCAGACCGTCGGTCCGCCTTGCTGGGTGTTGTACGAGGGCGGGTTGGGCGAGACCGCGGCAGGCGGCGAATTGTAATAGGCCGGGCCGGCGGGGTCCCAAACGCCGCTCTGCGGCGCACTCGGGATCGGCGCGCCGGACTGATTGTAGTAGACAGGGCCCGGCGAGGTCACCTGCGCGGCCGCCGGGGCCGCGGCGAAGATCGCCGGAACCAGGATCGCCACACCGAACACGCTACGCATTACGAGTTTCCTTCGCCAAACGGCCGCCCCGCCGGTTTTGGTTGACGAAAGATTACCAAGTCCGCGCGGGCACCGCCACGACGGGTCATGCTTAACGCCGTCCCGATGCGGGTCAGCGCATGCGGCGGGTTAACTTGTGGCGAGGCGGGGCGCGAGGATGCGCACCAGCGCCTCGCACCCGGCGGCGTCACCCGCGTCGAAGCGCCCCGGGTTCGGGCTGTCGAGATCGAGCACGCCGAGCAGCTCCCCCTGGTGGACGATCGGCACCACCAGCTCGGACCGGCTCGCCACGTCGCAGGCGATATGGCCGGGAAAGGCGTGGACGTCCTCGACCAGCTGAGTCTCGCGCGTTTCGGCAGCGGCGCCGCACACGCCCTTGCCGAACGGGATGCGGATGCACGCCGCTTGGCCCTGGAACGGCCCGAGCACCAGCTCGCCGCCGAGGGTGCGGTAGAAGCCCGCCCAGTTGAGATCGGGCAGAAATTGCATCAGCAGCGCCGAGACGTTGGCCATGTTGGCGATCGGATCGGGCTCGTCCGCGGTCAGCGCGTCGAGCGCGGCGGCGAGGTCGCGGTAGAGTTCGGCCTTGGTGCCGGCGGCGATGTCGAAGGTGTACATGGGTGCTATCTAGCGACTGCGCGACGTAATCGGGAGAGGAAGCGTGACCGCATTTCGTGTTGATCGCCTGAACTTGCCCAAGCCCTGGGCGAACCCTCTCGTCTTCACCTTGACGAACGGCGAAACGACGCTGGCCGCTGAGGTGCGCCAGAACGCCGCGATCGACTATCAAAGCGTGTCGCGTGGCGAAGGGTACGCGCTGGATCGTATCGAGACATTCGTCCTCTCGGTCGAGGACGCTGTCGAACGCTTGATCGAGGACACTCACGAGACGCTCCCGACGCACATGACGCTCGAATGGTCGGATTTGAATCCTTAGGGCACCGGCAGGGGCATCAATCCACCCGCACCTTCCCCCGCCCCGCCTTCACCTCGCCACGCCCCTTCTTCGCATCCACCCGCCGCGCCTTGGCGGCCTTGCTCACCCGCGTCTTCACCCGCCGCGCCTGACGCACGTGCGCCTTCGCGATCAGCTCGGCGGCACGCTCGCGAGCGTCGGCGCGGTTGGCTTCCTGGGTCCGGAAGCGGCGCGCGGTGATCAGCAGCTCGCCAGCCGCCGTCATCCGAGTGCCCGCCAGCGTCTTGAGCTGCTGATAGGCGTACGGCTCGAGCCCGAGCGCGAAGACATTGATCCGCAGCTGGACCGCGGTCGCGACCTTGTTGACGTTCTGCCCGCCCGGGCCGGTGGCGGCGAGGAAGCGTTCCTCGACGATCGCGTCCTCGAGCACCTCAGCCACCGCCGAACCCCAGGTTGTGGAAGCGCACCGGCAGCGGCGCCTCGGCGGCGACGTCGGGCTTGCCCTCGCGCGGCACGGTCAGGCTCGCCGCGTGGAGCATCACCGCGGGGCCGCCCGTGCCATAGACCGGATCGCCGACGATCGGCAGCCCCAGCCCCTCGGCGGCATGGACTCGGATCTGATGCGTGCGGCCGGTCTCGGGATAAAAGGCCAGCATCGCGCGGCCGCGGGCACGTTGCAGCACCTTCCAGCGGGTGAGCGCGGGCTTGCCGTTCGGCGCGCCGGTCATCCGCCAGCCTTCCGCCTCGCTCGAGATCTTGATCAGCGGCAGGTCAATCGTCCCTGAGTCCTCCTCGGGCTCGCCCTCCAGGATCGCGAGGTAGCGCTTGGTGACAACTCCCGCCTCGAACGCGCGCTGGAAGCGCTTGTGCGCCTTGGGGTTGCGCGCGAGGAGCAGGCAGCCGCTGGTGTCCCGGTCGAGCCGGTGGACGGGCAGCGGCAGCCGCTGGAAGCCGAAGGTGAGCGAGTCCAGCGCATCCTCGACGCTCGACGCGCCGTCGCGCGGGCGATCGACCGGCAGGCCCGCAGGCTTGTCGATGATGATCGCCTCGCCGTCGATGAAGAGAACGCGGTCCTGGAGCATCCCGGGGCCCTAGCACCGCGCTCGCCCCTAGCGGAAGCGGATCTCGCAGACCGACATGCGGCCCGGCTGGGTCGTCCACCATTGGCCGGTCCACTCGCCCCGCACCTCGCGGGCCTTGGCTGGGCACTTGTTCTCGGCATCGGCCTGGTTCCAGATCGGCCCGACCTCGAGATTGCTGCCGCGCCCGCCACCCGGGCCGTTCATCGATCGTCCCCGCATCCCGCACACCGAGCTGCCGCCCCGGCTGGTCCAGTTACCGCTCCACTCGACGCCGAGCTCGCGCGCCTTGGCGGTGCATTTGACGACCGCGTCGGCCTGGTTCCAGATCGGCCCGACGTCGACATCGCCGCCGTCGCGCGGATTCCAGCCGCCCGGGCTGCCGCCACCCTGCGCGCGCCGCCGCATCTGGCACACCGACATCTGCCCCGGCCGGACGGTGCGCCACTGGCCGGTCCAGTCGGCACCGATCTCGCCGGCCTTGTCGGTGCAGCGCCGCTCGGCGTGGCGCTGGCTCCAGATCGGCCCGACCTCGACCTCGCGAAGGCCGAAACGGTCCCAACCGGAGTCGCCGCCGCCTTGGTCCGCCCGCCCGCCGCCAGGCGCCCGCGCCTCGACGTCGGTGATCGGATAGAGCAGCCGCATCGGCTTGAGGAAGCCGCCCGCGCGGATTTGGCGCCTGCGCAGGTCGAGCACGATCGTGGTGTTGCGCGGACGATCGACGATCGTGACCGTGAAGGCGTCGCGGCCAGTCTCGTCGAAGGCGTGGATCGGGCGCCCGTCGGCGGCGAACTCGGTCCAGCTGCCCGGCGTCGATTCGGCGAAATAACCACCCGCGTGACGCACCAGGCTGACGTTGTTGCCGTCGATCCCGCCGCGCCAACCGTGGCTCTGCGCCGCCTGCAATGGCGTGGAAGGAAGCGCGAGCGCCGCGCCGCCGATGAGCGCCGCGGCGAACAAGGCCGCGCCCGAGCGCCGCCCGATCGATGCGAACATGGTCCGTCTCCTGCCCCGTTGTCGGGCAAGTCTGACCGGTTCGCTTCGCCCGCGCAACAATTCCGCGCGTCAGGCGGTCTCGAGCTCTGCAACGGGCGCGGCGATCTTCGCCGCCAGTTCGGCGATGCGGCGGCCCTGGTAGCGCGCGCCGTCGAGCTCGTGCGCGCTCGGCTGGCGGCTGCCGTCGCTGCCCGCGATCGTGGTCGCGCCATAGGGCGAGCCGCCGCGGATCTCGTCGACGCCCGACTGGCCGGCGTGGCCATAGTCGAGCCCCACCACCGTCAGCCCGAAGTGGAGCAGGTTGGTGATGATCGAGAACAGGGTCGTCTCCTGCCCGCCGTGCTGGGTCGCGGTCGCGGTGAAGGCGCCGCCGACCTTGCCGACCAGCTTGCCGGTGACCCACAGGCCGCCGGCGCGGTCCCAGAACGCGGCCATCTGGCTCGGCATCCGTCCGAAGCGAGTCGGCGCGCCGACGACGATGCCGTCATAGTCGCCGAGCGCGGCGGGATCGTCGAGCAGCGGATGGCTGTGGTCGTGGATGAAGCCTGCGGCCTTGACGACCTCCTCGGGCGCGGTCTCGGGGACGCGGCGAATATCGACCTCGGCGCCGGCGCTCCGCGCGCCCTCGGCGACGGCGTCGGCCATCTTCGCGAGGTGACCGTAGGACGAATAATAGAGGACGAGGATCTTGGGCATCGGACAATCCTTCACTGTTCCCCTCCCGCGCGTGCGGGAGGAGCTGGGAAAACGGGGGTGGAAGCTGCGCGGCTAGTCTGCGTCGACCAGGACGATCTCGGCGTCTTCCCGTGCCGTGATGGCGTAGCTGCGGCCACCGGAGAGCGCCGCGCCGTCGCGGGCGTGGACCGGCTCGCCGTCGATCTCGATCGCGCCCACGGCCGGGACGAGATAGGCGTGCCGCCCAGCGCCCACGCTGTGCTCGACGCTTTCGCCCGCCTTGAGCGTCGCACCCAGCACGCGGGCGTCGGCGCGGATCGGCAGCGCGTCGTCGTCGCCGTAACCGCTCGCGAGCGTCACGAACCGGCCCGAGCGGTCGCTCTTGGGGAAGGGCCGCGCGCCCCAGCTCGGCTGGCCGCCCGCTTCGCGCGGCAGGATCCAGATCTGGAAGAGCGTCGTCGTCTCGGGCTCGAGATTGTATTCGGCGTGGCGCACGCCGTTGCCCGCGCTCATCACCTGGACATCGCCGGCGCCGGTGCGGCCCTTGTTGCCCATCGAATCCTGATGGGTGATCGCACCGGTGCGAACGTAGGTGATGATCTCCATGTTCGCGTGCGGATGCGGCGGGAAGCCCGAGTTGGCGGCGATCTCGTCGTCGTTCCACACCCGGATCGCGCCCCAGCCCATCCGGGAGGGATCGTGATAGTCGGCGAAGGAGAAATGATGACGCGCGTTCAGCCAGCCGTGGTCGGCGTGGCCGAGGGTCTCGAAGGGTCGTTTGTCGATCATGGAAGAGGCTCCATTGCTTGACCCCATAGATAGGCTTTGCGATTAGCGCGTAAATGGAAACGTTGGAAACGGATCGTTTCAAATGAAACTCCCCGATTTCGAAGCCTGGGCGGTGTTCGCCTCCGTCGTCGAGCATCGCTCGTTCAGCGGCGCCGCCGCCGCGCTCGGCGTTTCCAAGGCGACCGTCTCGAAGGCGATCAGTCGGCTCGAGGCGCGGCTGGGGACCAGCCTGTTCCATCGCACCTCGCGCCGCCTGACGCTCACCGACAGCGGCCAGGCGCTCGCCGAGCGGGCGCAGCGAATCCTCAACGAGGGCACCAGCGCCGAGGAAGCCGCGCTCGATGCCGCCAGCGCTCCGGCGGGGCTCGTGCGCGTCGCGGCACCCCTGACCTTCGGCATCCTCGCGGTCGCCCCGGCGATCGCGCAGTTCATGGAACGCCACCCGGCGATCCGGATCGAGCTCCACCTGTCCGACGCGCTGGTCGACATCGTCGGCGACGGGATCGACGTGGCGTTGAGGATCGGTGAATTGCCCGATTCCTCGCTCCGCGCGCGGCGGCTGGGGCCGGTGACCGGGCATATTGTCGGCGCGCCCGCCTATTTCGAGCGCCACGGCCGCCCGCGCCACCCCGCCGACCTCGCCCGCCACGCCTGCTTCGCCTACACCAACGTGACCAACCCGGATGTCTGGCGATTCCGCCGCGCCGGGGGCGAGGAAGCGGTGGTGCGGATCGAGGGGCCGCTGCGCACCAACAACGGCGACGCGATGCTCCCCGCGATCCGCGCCGGGCTGGGCCTCGCCTTTCTCCCCGGCTTCATCGTCGGCGGCGATCTTGCCGCGGGCATGCTCGAATCGGTGCTCGACGACTGGGCGATGGGCGCCGCCGCGCTTCATCTGATGACCCCCCCGGGCACGCTGCGCCCGGCCCGTGTCGAGGCGCTGATCGAGTTTCTTTCGGATCACCTCCGCCGGACCTGCGGCGAAGCGAATTAACCCTCTTGCGTGAATCCCTTAGCGTGGTTTCCCGGGCTCCGGATTCCCCGCGACTCGTGGTTATAGGCCGGTTAGGACGAAATTAACCTTTTGCCTTCAGATGTGCTTAGGTTAATGAACCGCTCAGGGCGCGCCTGCCACAAGGGTAGCCGCAACCGGATGGGGCAAGGGGAATTCGCGATGCGCGTGCTGCTGATCGAAGACGAGCCTAGCACTGCCAAGGCGATCGAGCTGATGCTCACGACCGAAGGCTTCAACGTGTACACGACCGACTTGGGCGAAGAGGGCTTGGACCTCGGCAAGCTCTATGATTACGACATCATCCTGCTCGACCTGAACCTGCCGGACATGCACGGCTACGACGTCCTCAAGAAGCTGCGCGTCGCGCGCGTCTCGACGCCTGTCCTGATCCTGTCGGGCATCAACGAGATGGACTCCAAGGTGCGCAGCTTCGGCTTCGGCGCCGACGATTACGTCACCAAGCCGTTCCACCGCGAGGAATTGGTCGCGCGAATCCACGCCGTCGTCCGCCGCTCGAAGGGCCACAGCCAGTCGGTCATCCGCACCGGCAAGCTCGCCGTCAATCTCGACGCCAAGACCGTCGAAGTCGATGGCGCCCGCGTGCACCTGACCGGCAAGGAATATGCGATGCTGGAGCTACTTTCGCTCCGCAAGGGCACCACGCTCACCAAGGAAATGTTCCTCAACCACCTCTATGGCGGGATGGACGAGCCCGAGCTCAAGATCATCGACGTCTTCATCTGCAAGCTGCGCAAGAAGCTCAGCATGGCGACCGAGGGCGAGAACTACATCGAGACCGTCTGGGGCCGCGGCTATGTGCTGCGCGAGCCCGAGGGCGGCGAAGAGGCCGTCTCGGCGGTCGCCTGACACCCAACACAGCGGGGGCTGTAAGAGGCCGCGGTCCGACAAGGACCGCGGCCTTTTTCGTTGGCGCGAAGCCGCGCCCGAAAACTCACAGACCGTCGACGCTCTTGCTGACCAGGACATTCACCGCCACGCGGCGGTTCTGCGCCATGCCTTCGGGCGTGTCGTT
Source organism: uncultured Alphaproteobacteria bacterium (assembly GCA_963799985.1). Classification (GTDB taxonomy): domain Bacteria; phylum Pseudomonadota; class Alphaproteobacteria; order Sphingomonadales; family Sphingomonadaceae; genus Sphingomonas. The sequence continues at coordinate 718,429 of CAWCZC010000001.1, forward strand.
GCTTGCCAGCGGGTCTGCCGTGGCCATGCCCGTCGGGGTCAGCATGCGATACGGCTTCCACCCGCATTTCTGCTGCAGATAATTGATGACGCGGCCGGCTCGCTTCTCGCTGAGCGCCTGGTTGACGTCGTCGCTTCCGGTCGAATCGGTGTAGCCGATGACCAGAATCAGGGCATTCTCCGTCCCCTGTGCCTGCGTTGCGGTGGAGCAGAGCTCGGCCTTGTCCTGATCGGACAGGTCCGCCTTGCCAGTATCGAAATGCACGTTCGTCGTGGTCTTGACGTTGTACTTGTCGATATCGCCCAGGCGGCCACGCAGCGCCTCGGTTGCCGCGGTCTGCTCCTCGAAGCCCTGGGACGTTCCGTTGCGGATCATCGTGGCGGTCCTGAGATCGCCGTTTCGGAAACTGATCTGGCTCGCGACCAGATCACCGCCCGACTGGCCGTCGGCGGGTTGCAACGTCTTGACGGTAACCGGCAGGCCGTTGAGCAGCGAGTCAGCAGCAAGCTTGCTGCGGCTGCTGAACAGGCCTCCGCCGGCCCGGATCCGCGTCGCGTCGTTGATGGCGATGATGATGCCACGGCCATCGGCGGTCGCGATCTTTATCCTGTCGCCGTTGCGCGCGGAGATGACGCCTTTGACGTCAGGCCCTGCGGTCATCGCAGGCGCTGGCGCGGGCTCGCCCGTCACGACGATATTGGGATCCGTGGCGGTCTGCTGCTGCGCATAGGCGCTGCCCGACGCAGACACGGCCAGCATCGCAAAGAGGAAGCGAACTGCCGGCCTTTTGGAAATGACATGCATTGAGCGACTCCGTTTCAGCTACCCCGGCGAGCCCGGGTGTTCGGGTCAACCTGTCTGGCGGATGAACGCTCCCGGCAACCCCGGGCAGAGCGGATAGTTCGAGCGCATCGTGCGGCGAACCGATATCGCCTGCGGGACGACATCGAACCCGATCGCTTATTTCTTCTCCCACACCCGTTCGCCGTTGATCCACGTCTGCAGCACCTGCACCCGCCGCAGCTCGGTCGGCGTTGCGAGCAGGGGATCGCGGTCCAGCACCGCGAAATCGGCGCGCATGCCCGGCGCCAGCCGCCCGAACTTCGTTTCCGCGAACCCGGCATAGGCCGCGCCGGTGGTGAACGCCGCCCACGCCTGTTCGCGGGTGATCGCTTCCTCGGGACGCCAGCCGCCGAATGGCTCCTGGTTGGCGTCCTGACGAGTGAAGCCGACCGCCCAGCCGACCCAGGGATTGGGATTCTCGACCGGATAGTCCGATCCGAACGCGAGGCGGACGCCATTCGCCAGCATCGTGTGCCAAGCATAGGCGCCCTTGAGCCGGTCCGGCCCCAGCCGCGCCTCGGCCATGTGCATGTCGCTGGTGGCGTGGGTCGGCTGCATCGAAGCGATCACGCCGAGCTTGCCGAAGCGCGGCAAGTCCGCCGGGTCGACGATCTGGGCGTGCTCGATCCGCCAGCGCCGGTCGCCCTTGAAATCCGGCGAGAGCACTTCGATCGCGTCGAGAACCTGTTGATTGGCGCGGTCACCGATCGCGTGAACCGCGATCTGGAAGCCGTCCATTGCGCCTCGACTCATCGAGTTGAGCAACTGGTCGTCCGAAAGGAAGCCGAGCCCGCGCTGCCCCGGCGCGTCCGAATAGTCGGCCTTGAGCCATGCGCCGCGCGATCCGAGCGCGCCGTCGGCGAACAGTTTGATCCCGCCCATATGCAGCCGATCGTCGTAGAGCCACGGCGTCGGCCCCTGCCCGCCGACCGCGAGCGCCGATTCGACGCCGAGGCCGTAGCTCATGATCCGGACCTTGAGCAGGTTGATGTCGCCCATCCGGCGATAGGTCAGCCAGTCGTCGACGCTGGTGCCCATGTCGCTGGTGGCGGTGACGCCGAGCTTCTCGAGATACTCCTGCGCGGCGAGGAAGGCGGCGTTGCGGTCGCGCGGGGTGGGCGCCGGGATCGCCTTGGCGACCAGCGCCTTGGCGGAATCGACGAACACGCCGTTGGGCACGCCCTTGGCGTCGCGCTCGATGCGGCCGCCGCTGGGGTCCTTGGCATCGGGCTTGATGCCCGCGAGCGCCATCGCCCGGCTGTTCGCCCAGGCCGCGTGGCCGTCGACTCGCTCGAGCCACACCGGCCGGTCGCCGACCACCGCGTCGAGATCGGCGGCCGTTGGGAAGCGGCCGAGCTTCCAGCGCTCCTGGTTCCAGCCGCCGCCAAGGATCCACTTGGCCGGATTGGCGGCGGAATAGTCGGCGATCTTCTTGAGCGCCTCGTCGAGCGAATTGGTGTCGGACAAGTCGAGCGTGAGGAGCTGGAAGCCAAGCCCCATCACATGGCCATGCGCATCGATCATGCCTGGCACCAGCGTCTTGCCGCCCAGGTCGATCACCCATTCGAGCTGCTTGGGCTTGGGCCGCTTCTCGCCCTGAACCAGCAGCCGCGTGACCTTGCCGTCGCGAGTGAACATCAGCCCGGTGAAGTGGACGACCTGCCCCTTCTCGTCGAGCGTGATGCCGTTGACGTTGTCGATCAGCCCGTCGGCCCAGGCGGCCGCGGGCGCGAGCAACAGCGCGAGCGCGATCAGGATGCTTTGGAACGGCTTCACTTATGCACTCTCCTCATGGGACTTGCGGCCACCGCCGCTCGCCTCGATTGCCGCGAAATTCCGATCGATCAAGGTCGTGGCGGGCAGATCGGTCCCGATCCTTTCCGCTTCGTCGATCACCAGCGCGAGATCCTTGTGCAGCCAGCCGACCGCGAACGGGAAGCCCCGCGTCTCGGCGGCGATCTCGTGCCAGCGATGGTCCATTTGCCAGCTCTGCGCCGACCCGCCCGAGATCGCTTCGAACACCTTGTTCAGATCGAGCCCGGCCGCACGGGCGAAGCGCTGCGCTTCCCACATGCACTGGAGCGTGCCCGCGATGGCGATCTGGTTCGCGGCCTTGGCCCCCTGCCCCGCGCCCGCCTCGCCGATATGGACCACGCGGGCGGCATAGGCGCGCATCACCGGATCGGCAGCGGCGATCGCCTCCGCGGATCCGCCGCACATGATCGAGAGAATGCCCTTCTCGGCGCCGATCTCGTTACCCGTCACCGGCGCGTCGAGGGCCTCGAAGCCCCGCGCCCGCGCCTCGCCCGCCAGCTGCCGGGCGATTGCGACCGAGACGGTGCTGTGATCGACGAACACCGCCCCCGCTTGCATCGCATCGAAGGCGCCATCGGGCCCGAGCGTCACTGCCTCCAGATCCGCATCCTCGCCGACGCAGCTGATGACGAGATCGTGCCCCCGCGCGGCCTCGCCAGGCGTCGCTGCGATCCGGCCTCCGTTCGCCGCGACCCATGCCTCGGCCTTCGCACCTGTCCGGTTGTAGACGGTCATCGCATGGCCCGCCGCGGCGAGGTGCCGCGCGATGGGGCTGCCCATGGCGCCCAGCCCCAGGAATGCGATCCGTGCCATCCCCGAAGGGCATAAGCGGAGTTCAGGATCGGCGCCAGACCGCGATCAGCAGCCGAACTGCCCTTCGAGGCGCTCGAAGCTCGGCATACCCGGCGTGAAATAGCCGAATTCGATGACGCGGCGATCGGCGCAGGTCACGCGGACCGAACGGTCGCCCGCCGGCTCGCCGTAGAACAGGCCGCCCGGGAGCCGCACCATCTCGATCGCCTTGCCGCCGCTGAAGAGCGCTGCCCTGGTGACGCGTCCGGTGGGGTCGAACAGCAACACCGATCCCGCGAAGACCATGTGGATCGACCCGGCCCCGCATCCCGCGAGCACGCCCGCCGCCAACCCCAGCGGAAGCCGACGCCGCGGGTCGCCCGCCGCAACCGCGAGCGACACCGCGGCAAGGACGAACGACAAGAGGCTGGCCGCCAACAGGAAATCCATCGCGCGATGTCCTCCGCCCGGTGCGGCATAAGCCGTGTTCCCCCACCGCGCCAGATGGTCTAGGGCCGCAGCATCATGGCTACCCAATCCGCCCCCGCGAAAGCGCCGCTTCCCGTCACCCTCGAGGACGTCCGCGAGGCCGCCACGCGGATCGGCGACGCGGTGGTGCGCACGCCGACGCTGATCAGCCGCACGCTCTCGGAGCTGACCGGGGCGACCGTCTATCTCAAGTTCGAGAACCTCCAGTTCACCGCCGCCTACAAGGAGCGCGGGGCGCTCAACACGCTGCTCCAGCTCGATGCGGCGGCGCGGGCGAAGGGCGTGATCGCGGCTTCGGCGGGCAACCATGCGCAGGGCCTCGCCTATCATGCGACCCGGCTCGGCATCCCCAGCGACGATCGTGATGCCTAAGAACACACCGACCGTGAAGATCACCCAGACCGAGGGCCACGGCGCCAACGTGATCCTCGAAGGCGAGACCTTCGACGCCGCCCACGCGCACGCCAAGCAGCTTGAGGCCGAGCACGGCTACACCTTCGTCCACCCGTTCGACGATCCGCGGATCATCGCCGGCCAGGGCACCGTCGCGCTCGAATGCTCGCCGACGTGCCCTCGATCGACACGCTGGTGGTGCCGATCGGCGGCGGCGGGCTGATCTCCGGCATGGCGACGGTCGCCAAGGCGCTCAATCCCAAGATCGAGGTGATCGGCGTCGAGGCCGAGCTCTACCCCTCGATGTACAACCGCATCCACCACACCGACATGCCGTGCGCGGGCGACACGCTCGCCGAGGGCATCGCGGTCAAGGAGCCCGGCGCGATCACCAGCCGGATCGTCGAGACTCTGGTCGACGACATCGTGCTGGTGAGCGAGCGGCGGCTGGAGGAAGCGGTGAGCCTGCTCCTCCAGATCGAGAAGACCGTGGTCGAGGGCGCGGGCGCCGCGGGGCTGGCGGCATTGCTTTCCGAGCCCGAACGATTCCAGGGCAAGACCGTGGGCATGGTGCTGTGCGGCGGCAACATCGACACGCGGCTGCTCGCCAACGTGCTGCTGCGCGACCTCGCCCGCTCGGGCCGCCTCGCGCGGCTGCGCATCCGGCTGCAGGACCGGCCCGGCGCGCTCTACAATGTCGCCCGGATCTTCCACGAGCAGGGCGTCAACATCATCGAGGTCTACCACCAGCGCGTCTTCACCACGCTGCCGGCGAAGGGCCTGATCACCGACATCGAATGCGAGACGCGCGACCGCGACCACCTCGATCGCCTGATCACCGCGCTGAGGCGCGCGCAGTACGAGGTGAGCCAGGTCGAGCTGGCGTAGCTTTTTTAGCCCTCTTCCGCTTTCGCGGGAGAGGGTCTTCTTCTTCACGCGGGGCGAGAAGAAGACCCTCTCCCTCTCACGCTTCGCGTGGGCCCCTCCCTCTCCCGCGAAAGCGGGAGAGGTGTAGAGCGACTTCGGCGCTCACTTATCCACACCGATCAGCCGAAGTGAATCATCCGTGCGGCGAAACGAGTCGCAGCAGGATTCACACGATTCGTCTCAGGAGATATACGTACCCCAGCGGCTTCTCCCGCGCCGCCCGAGCCGTGACTCGGGCGGCTGCCGGGCATCGTTCCGGCACCGGAATACTCCCAAAAGCGCGTTAACTCTCTTTCATGGTAAAGCGCCTTTTCATCATCGTTTTTCCGCAGCATAGTCGCGTCACGGGCTGATTCAGGGCAGCGCGGAGCAAGGGGCGAAAGAGCGGTGACTGCACTATCCCGTTTCCCGCGATTCTTCGTGACGAGCCCTTCGCCGTGCCCGTATCTGCCGGGCAAGCAGGAACGGAAGATCTTCACCGAATTGTCCGGCGCGCACGCCGGCGAGCTCAACGACGCGCTCGGGCGGATCGGTTTCCGCCGCAGCCAGTCGGTCGCGTACCGGCCCAGCTGCGCGGGGTGCACTGCCTGCGTCTCGGTTCGCGTCGTCGCCGACGAGTTCCAGCCCAACGCCAGCCAGCGCCGCCTGCTCAAGCGCCATTCCGATCTCGAGATCACCGCCTGCAAGCCGTGGGCGACCGAGGAGCAGTTCGTACTGCTCCACCGCTACCTCGCCGCGCGCCATCCCGGCGGCGGCATGGCCGCGATGGACGAGGGCGATTATGCCGACATGGTCGAGCAGAGCCCGGTCAATTCGCACGTCATCGAATATCGCGAGCCCGAACGGAACGGCCACCGCGGGCGGCTGGTGGGCGCGTGCATCACCGATCAGCAGGCCGACGGCCTCTCGATGATCTACAGCTTCTTCCTCGCGGACGACGAGCGCCGCCCGGGCCTGGGCAATTTCATCATCATGGATCACATCCTGCGCGCCCGCGCGGCGGCGCTGCCCTATGTCTATCTCGGCTATTGGGTGAAGGGCAGCGAGCGGATGGAATACAAGACCCGCTTCCGCCCGATCGAGGTGCTCGGCCCCAACGGCTGGGCGCTCCTCGAGGATCAGGACGCGCCGGTGGCGATGCCCATGCCGATTCGCGAGATGGCCTAAGCCAACCCGAGCACGAACGTTATCGCGCCATCGAAGCCGGCAGCCGAAGCTCGACGCACAGCCCGATCGGCCGGGAAACGAACGACACTTCCGCGCCGAGCTGCTTCGCGAGAAGCCTGACCGTCCGCGAGCCGAGCCCGCCGTCGGCAGTCGGATCGAATCCGTCGGGCAACCCGACGCCGTCGTCGGCGACTTCGACGATCACCGAGCCGTCCGCCTCGCGGCGGCAGCCGATCACCAGCCTCCCTCGCACGCCGGTGGGATGCGCATATTTCAACGCGTTGGTGACGAGTTCGGCGACGATCATGCACACGGGAAGGACCTTGTCGGTCTCGATCGCGCAGGTGGCCGTCGCGCCGCGGAGCAGTTCGAACTGCCCGGGCTGGGCGAGCGCCGCGATCAGGCTGTCGCAAAGCTTCCACAAATGCTCGTTGAGATCGAGGTGAGCCGCTTCCGGTTGCGTGGCGATATCCCGGTGCAATTTGCCGACGGCAGCGATTCGCGCGCTGATCTCGTTGAGGAGAAGCGAGACCTCCTCGATGCTCATCGATTGCCGTTGCTTGGACAAATGCCTTGCGCGATTGCTCACGGAGCTGGCCAGGATCGAAAGACTGTTCGCAATTCTGTGCGCCACTTCGGACGTATACAGACTTTGCTCCAAGATCAAACTCGGCTCTTGCTCGGCATTTTCATGAGTAACGCCATTTTGATAGGTCATGAGACCTCCTGAAAGAGCGAGCCATTATTCAGTAATTTGCAATGCTTAGCAAGAGCATATGTTCCCTTTACTTGTGTTTTCTCCTACAACTATTGGCATTATGCTACACTATCTACTTCTTTATATTCTACTGCCTGTGAGAGAGATTCCCCAGCGTCGCCAAAAGAGGTGAATGAGTAAGTACCGCCATTGGTTGTTTTGGCGCACAAATAGCTCTTGACGCCAACGTAGCCCAATTGTAATTTTGCGTCGTTGCGGAACCAAGATGGCAGGGGGGCATTTGTCGTGAGCGAGCTGATGCGTGAGCAGCGCCTTCAAATCATGCTGACCGAGGAAGAACTGGTCGCCATCGACGACTGGCGGTTCACCCGGCGGATGCCCACCCGGGCCGCGGCGGTGCGCGAGCTTCTTAAGCGGGGGCTGGCTGCCGAAGGGTTCGACACCGCGTCGGCTGGAGAACGTTCGCAGGATTTCAGCGTCGTCAGCGCGAAATCCGACGGCACCGCGGGGTAAACGCTACTCCTCGTTGCCCAGCTGGTCGACGTGCAGGTCCACGTCGAGCTGTTCCTCGCCCTGTCCCACCCGCATCCCGGCGATCGCGGCGCCGCCCGTGGCGTCCAAGCCCACCGCGACGCGGACATAGCTGTCGTCGGGCGACAGGCCCGTCGCGGGATCGAAGCCGATCCAGCCGATCCGCTCGACCCAGCCCTCGGCCCAGGCGTGCGGCGCGCAATGCGCCTCGCCGTCGCTGCGATAGCCCGACACGTAGCGTGCGGGCGCGCCCAGGCTGCGCGCGGCGGCGATGAACATTTGCGCGGCATCGCGCGAGGTCACGGTCGCGCGGGCGAAGGCCTCGGCGGCGGCGGCCCCCGCATCGGGCGCGTCGGCAACCAGAGGGAAGCGCGCATGGAGCGCGGCATTCAAGCGGTGCAGTTGCTCGAGCGCATTGCCCGCCCCGGCTTCGACGGCAAATTCGGTAAGCGCGGCATCAGCCAGCGTGCGCGGGGTCGAGCGCAGGTAGAGGAGCGGCGGCAGCGGTTCGAACCCGCCGCGCACCACTCCGCTGGTGTCGCGCGTCAGCACTTCGCCGGTCACGGTGAGGTCGAGCGCGGCGATCGGCCCTTCGGCATAGAGCATCGTCACCGCATTGCCGAAGCCATCGGTCGCGTCGCGAAGCCGGGCGTCGCGATCGACGCCGATCATCCAGCTCACCACCGTCTGGTCGCGGTGTCGGTCGGCGTCAGCCGGAGCATCTGCACGATCCGCGCCTGCGGCTCCGAGAAGCGATAGTGCGTGCGATGATCGATCGCGATCCGCATCAGATGAACCTGAACTGGCGAGCGATCGCGGCATCGAGCAGCGCATTCTCCTCGATGAACGCCTCGAGATATTCGTGCAGCCCGCTGACGATCACGTCGCGACGGTCTTGGTCTTCTGCAGCCGCTGCATCCGCGCGCGCGCCATCCGGTCGGCCTCGCCCTGGAGGCCGGTGCGCTTGGCGAGCTGGCTGAGCAATTCGACCGACTTCCTCGACCGCAGGCGGCCAGGCTGCGCGGCAGCTCGAGGCGGCTGATCAGCAGGTCGATCACGTGCGCGGGCTTCAGCCCGTCGCTGTAGAGCCAGCGATAGGCGGTGACCGCCGAGACGGTCTGGAGGATCGTCGTCCACTGGTCGCGGTCGACCGCGCCGCCGACCGGTTCGCCCGCCGGCAGCAGGATATGGTATTTGACGTCGAGCAGCCGCGCGGTGTTGTCGGCGCGCTCGATCGCGGCACCGAGCCGGATGAGCAGGTCGCCTCGTTGCGCAGCATCCGGTGGATCGCGCCTTCGAAGCCGCGAGTCTCGGCCTTGACCTGCTCGATCAGGCCGAGCGTCGCGGTCGGGCCGCCGGTGGTGGCGCGGTTCTGGAACATCAGCCAGGCGCGGTTGATCGCGGTCCAGGCCTCGCGGGTGAGCGCGGTGCGGACCGCGCGGGCGTTGTTGCGCGCCTGATCGAGGCAGCGGACGATCGATCCCGGGATGGGTCGCATCGAGCGTGAGGAAGCGCGCGACGTTCGCGTGGGTCAGCGCCTGCGCCGGTCGCGGCGAAGGCCTCGTCGGTGTAGCTGACCGCCAGCGCGCTCGCCCATGCCGCCTCGCCCGCCGGGCGCGGCGAGAGCGCGTCGAGCCGGATCGTCGCCTCGACCAGCCGCGCGATGAAGTCCGCACGCTCGACATAGCGGCCGAGCCAGTAGAGCGAGGAGGCGGTGCGCGAGAGCATCAGCACGGACTCTGCACGATGCCCTGCGCCTTGCCGTGTCTGCGACTTGCTCTGGCCCGCCCGTCCATCAGCACGAAGCTGTCCTTGGTGCCGCCGCCCTGGCTCGAATTCACCACCAGCGATCCTTCGCGCAGCGCGACGCGGGTCAGCCCGCCGGGGACGACGCTGGACGCCGTGGCTGCCGGTCAGCACGAACGGGCGGAAATCGACGTGGCGCGGCGCGAGGCCGGTCTCGGTCAGCGTCGGCACGGTCGAGAGCGCGAGCGTCGGCTGGGCGATATAGCGGTGCGGCTCGGCGATCAGCGCGGCGCGGAACTCCTCGATCTGCGCCTTGGTCGCGGTCGGGCCGACCAGCATGCCGTAGCCGCCCGACCCATCGACCAGCTTGACCACCAGCTCGTCCAGATGCTCGAGCACGTATTTCAGCGCCTGCGGCTCGCGGCAGCGGAAGGTCTCGACATTGGGCAGCTTGGCCTCGCCGCCCGAATAAAAGCGCACGATCTCGGGCATGTAGCTGTAGATCGCCTTGTCGTCGGCGATGCCGTTGCCCGGCGCGTTGAGGATCGCGACGTTGCCCGCGCGATAGGCGGCGATCAGCCCCGGCACGCCGAGCATCGAATCGGGGCGGAAGACGAGCGGATCGAGGTAATCGTCGTCGATTCGGCGATAGATCACGTCGACCTTCACTCGGCCGGCGATCGTCTGCATCCAGACCACGTCGTCGTCGACCACCAGGTCCGCCGCCTCGACCAGCTCGATGCCCATCGAATCGGCGAGGAAGCTGTGCTCGTAATAGGCCGAGTTGAAATGGCCCGGGGTCAGCACGACGCACACCGGCTTGGTCCGTCCGCCCGCCCGGCGCAACCGATCGCATCGTCTCGAGCAGCATGTCGGGATAGCTGTCGACCGGCGCGACATGGAAATCGCGGAACAGCTCGGGGCACAGGCGGATCATCGCCTCGCGGTTCTCGAGCATGTAGCGAGACGCCCGAGGGCGTGCGCGCATTGTCCTCGAGCACGAAGAATTCGTCGGGCCCGGTGCGCACCAGGTCGATCCCGCAGATGTGCGCCCAGATCGCCATGCGGCGGCCGGATGCCCGCGACCTCGGGGCGGAACTGCGCGTTGCATCGAGCACCAGCTCGGGCGGGATGATCCCCTCGGCCAGGATGCGCCGCTCGCCATAGATATCGTCGAGGAAGGCGTTGATCGCCTCGACCCGCTGGACGAGCCCGTCGGAGAGCCGCGCCCATTCTTCGGCGAGGAAGACGCGCGGCACGATGTCGAACGGGATGATCCGTTCGGCCGCGTCGCTGTCGCCATAGACCGCGAAGGTGATGCCGAGCTGGCGGAAGGCGGCCTCGGCCGATTGCTTGCGGCGCTGGAGCTCGTCGGACGGGGTGTCCGCGATCCATTCGGCGAGCGCAGCGAACTCGGGGCGCGGCGCCTGCGGCCCCCCATGCCCCCAGATCTCGTCGAACGCCCCCTCTGCCGCCATGCGTATCCCAAGCAATGGAATTGCGTATCGGTTCCATGCTGCAACGCTTTGTTGCGTTGCACAAGACCCGCGGCGATCCGGCAGGCGCGCAATTTTGACCATGACTGGCAAGGACCGCTATCATCGACCGTCGACAGCGGGACGGCGTGGCCTGGAAGATCGAGCGGCAAGCCTTGATTCGAGACGCGTCACTGGCGCTCGCGGCGGTCGTCGCGCTGGCGGTCGCGAACGGCGAATATGCCCATCCGCTGGTCACCTGGATCGCGCCGGTGCTGCTGCTCCGGTTGACGCGCGGCAAGCCGGCGGGGCTGGCGCTGGGTGTGGGTATCTGGCATTCCTCGCGGCGTGGGTGGTCGCCTGGGCAGGCGTCTTCCGGCTGAGCGGCGCCGAGCTGGCACCGATGGCGCTGGTGCTCGCCGGGTTCGGCTTCCTGCCCTACGCCGCCGACCGGCTCGTGATCAGGCGCCTTCCCGCGTTCGCGGCGACTTTGGTCTTTCCGCTGGTCAACACGGCGATCGAATTTGGGCTGTCGCGAGTCTCGCCGTTCGGCGCATGGGGCCTGATCGCGTACAGCCAGGTCGAGTTCGTGCCGCTGGCGCAACTCGCGGCGCTGACCGGCGCGGCGGGGATCAGCTTCCTCGTCTGCTGGGTCGCCTCGGTCACCGCGCTCGTGTGGGAACGATGGGACGAACCGCGCCGCTGGCGTGCGTCGGCCGTCACGGCAGGGATTGCCTTAGCGGTAGCGATCGGCTGGGGCGCCGCGCGGCTGGCAAGCGCTGCCGGCGCCGAGACGGTGCGCGTCGCGATCGTGCTGCCCTCGGTCCAGAACAACCGCAACTATGACGCCTCGCTCGCCCCGGGGATCGAAGCCGACCTCCTCGCCCAGAGCCGCAAGGCGGCGGCGATGGGCGCGCGGATCGTCGTCCGGCCCGAGGACAGCTTCTTCATCCCGCTCGCCGCCGAGCCCGAGGTGGGCGCGCGTGCCGCGGCGCTGGAACGCGAACTCCATGTCTATCTCGGTGTGGCCTATGGCCTGCGCACCGAACCCGGCACGCTCCGCTACCACAACCGCTTCGTGCTGTTCGGCCCGGACGGCGCCCCGGCCTGGCGCTACGACAAATCCTATCCGGTGCCGGGCTATGAGCAGGCCAACATGATTCCCGGCGACCGCCGCGCCGCGCGCACCAACTCGCCGATCGGCGATCTGGTGGGCGCGATCTGCTTCGACGGAGACCACGACGCGATGCTCCGCCAGCTCCGCGGCGCGCGGCTTGCGCTGTTGCCAAGCGACGACTGGCCCGCGATCACCACGCTCCACGCGCGAATGGTGCGGCTGCGCGCGATCGAGGCCGGGGTGCCGGTGGTCCGCCCGACGATCAACGGCATGGTGCTGGCGGCCGACCGCTTCGGCCGCGCCGTGCTGAGCGCGGAGTCGCTCCACGCTGGCCCCGTGCTGGTCGCGGACGTGCCGCTCGCAGCGCGCTAGTTGCCCGCGGCGCGTGCCTCGAGCAGCGACTGGCTGAGGATCTGCGGCAGCACCTCGGGCTCGGCGACGCCCGGCTTGTACCAGAGGTAGAGCGGCACGCCCGCGCGGTTGTGCGCCTGGATGAAGCGGCCGAGCACCGGATCGCCATTGGTCCAGTCGCCCTCGAGCACCGCGACATGACTGTCGGCGAAGGCCTTGGTCACCGCGTCGGTCTCGATCACCACTTTCTCGTTGACCTTGCAGGTGAGGCACCAGTCGGCGGTGAAATAGGCGAAGACCGGGCGGTGCTGCGCGGTGAGCGCGGCGAGGCGGGCCTCGCTGAACGTTCGCTACCGCGCCTTCGCGCTGCGCGCCCGCGAACACAGGATGGACCAGCAGGGCTGCCGCGGCTGCCAGGATCAGCAGCGGCAGCGCGGGGAGCCACTGCAGGCTCTTCCCCGCCAGCTGCCGCCGCCCGACCCACCACAGCCCGAAGCCTGCGAGCAGCGCCGCGCCCAGGCCGATTGCCATGCCGTCGACTCCCGCCTGCCGCCCCAGCACCCAGGCGAGCGCCAATGCGGTGAGGAACATCGGGATCGAGAGGAGGTGGCGCAGCGTGGCCATCCACGCGCCCGGCTTGGGCAGCAGCCGCCGCAGCGCCGGGACGAAGCCGATCAGCAGGAATGGCAGCGCGATCCCCAGCCCCAGCCCTCCGAAGATCGCCAGTGCCGCTGCCCAGGGCAGCACCAAGGTCGCCGCGAGTGCCGCGCCCATGAACGGGCCGGTGCACGGCGTCGCGATGAACGCGGCGAGCGCGCCGGTCATGAACGCGCCGCCGCTGCCTTGCGCCGCCAGGCGGTTGATCGCGCCCGGCGCGCTCATCTCGAACAGCCCGGCGAGATTGAGCGCGATCGCCGTGATGAGCAGCAGCAGGAGCAGGATCACGCGCGGGTCCTGGAGCTGGAATGCCCAGCCGAGCGTCGCCCCGCCCGCCCGGAGCGCGAGCAAGGTCGCTCCCAGTGCGAGGCAGACGAGGATCACCCCCGCGGTATAGGCGAGCGCTTCGGCGCGCGGATGCCCGCCGTCGTTGGCCTTGGCGAGGCTCAGCGCCTTGAGGCTGAGGATCGGGAAGACGCAGGGCATGATGTTGAGCATCAGGCCGCCGAGCACCGCGCCGCCGAACGCGATCAGCGTCGTCAGCCACAGCCCGGCTCCGCCGCTCGCGGGCGGCACGCTTCCCGGCACCGCGCGCACCGCGAAGCCGCCCGCCTTGCCGATCGCCAGCACGCCTTCGATCGTGCCTCGCGCGGCCGGATCGGCGCGCGCTTCGATCACCAATCGGTCGCCGTCGTGGGCCACGCTCTCCGGCGTCGAATAGTCGATCACATGGCCGGTGACGGGATAGAAATAGGCATCGTCCGCCGCCGCGCCCGCCGGGAAGGGGATGCCGAACCGGATCTGCGGTCTTGTCGATCTGGTACGCGGCGTCGGCACCGAGTGGCTTGGGCAGTGCCGCGCGCCAGCCGTCGAACTGCGCGCGCCGCGCAGGCGTCACCGCGCCGTCGCCGATCGTGAGCGTGGTCGAGAGATCGGCGTCCTCGGGCACGCAGATCGCGAGCGTGCAGACCAGATAATGGAGCTTGAGCGCGACCGGCAACGCCGTCCCCGGCGCCAGGCCCGCGGGAAGCTTGAGCGCCACGAACTCGGTGAACGGTCCCTCGTAGACATAGCTCATCATCCCGGAGACCATCAGCCGGGCGGGCACCGGATAGACCAACGGACCCGCGCTCACGCCCGCCGGCAGCGTCCATCTGGTCTCGGTCTCGAACCCCGCATCGCCGGGGTTCTTCCAATAGGCGTGCCATCCCGAATCGGGGGTCGCGGCCAGCGCGAGCGTAACTTCGCTCCCCGCCGCGGGCGTGTCGGTCTCGGCGACGAGCTGGATGTGGATGTGTTTCGGCCGCTCGGGCGGCATCTGCGCCGCCACGGGCACGGCGAACAGCGCGAGCGCCAGCGTCATCACCCAGAAACCTAGCCCGCGCATCACCCGTCCTTGCCGTCGCAACCGGCTTCGACAATAGCAGTGCGGCGCATCAATAGAAGACGAGGTCGCAATGAAGTTCTTGCCCGGGTTCGCCGCCGCCCTCGCCCTGCTCGCCGCCACGCCGATCGCCGCGCAGGACAGCGCGGCGCCCGCGCCCCAGGCCCCGCCCAGGCTGATCGTGGTGATCTCGGTCGATCAATTCTCGGCCGATCTGTTCGCCGAGTACCGCAACCTGTTCCGCTTCGGCTTCGCGCGGCTGCTCCAGGGCGCGGTCTTCCCCTCGGGCTATCAGAGCCACGCCGCGACCGAGACCTGCCCCGGCCATTCGACGATCCTGACCGGCGACCATCCGTCGCGCACCGGCATCATCGCCAACGACTGGACCGATTTCTCCGCCGCTCGCACCGACAAGACCGTCTATTGCGCCGAGGACGAGACCGTGCCCGGCAGCGATTCGACCAACTACACCGTCTCGGACAAGCACCTGAAGGTGCCGACGCTCGGCGAGTGGATGAAGGCGGCGGACCCGGCCAGCCGAGTCGTCTCGATTTCGGGCAAGGATCGTTCGGCGGTGATGATGGGCGGGCACAAGACCGACGAGATCTGGTGGTGGAACGGCAAGGCGTTCGTCAGCTACGCCGGGCGCGCCGAGCCGGCGATGGTCACTCGAGTCAACCAGGCGGTGACCGCGCGGCTCGCCGAGGCGCAGCCCGCGATCGACTTGCCGCGCGCGTGCAAGCCGCACGACCAGGCGATCCCGATCGGCGCGGGCAAGACCGTGGGCACCGGCCGCTTCGCGCGCGCCGCGGGTGACGCCAAGGCCTTCCGCGCCTCACCCGAGTTCGACGAATCGATCCTCGCGCTCGCCGCCGGCGTCGCCAAGGACATGAAGCTCGGCCTGGGCCCCGCGACCGACCTGCTGACGATCGGCGCATCGGCGACCGACTATGTCGGCCACACCTACGGCACCGAGGGCACCGAAATGTGCCTCAACCTGCTCGCGCTCGACGAGACGCTGGGCAAATTGTTCGCGATGCTCGATTCGACCGGGGTCGATTACGAAGTGATGCTCACCGCCGATCACGGCGGCCACGACTTGCCCGAGCGCAACCGCCTCCACGGCGCGCCGATGGCGGAGCGCACCGATCCCGGCCTCGGCGGCGGGGCGATGAGCAAGGTCATCGCGGCGAAGCTCGGGCTTCCCGGCCCGGTGCTGCGCGGCGGCCCGGCGGGCGACGTCTATATCGCCGCGGGCCTCACGCCCGCGCAGCATGCGGCGGTGCTGGCGGAAGCGGTGAAGGCCTATTCGGCGCACGCGCAGGTCGCGGCGGTGTTCACCCGCGCGCAGATCGAGGCGACCGCGCCCGCCAAGGGGCCGCCCGAGACCTGGACCCTCGCCGAGCGCGCCCGCGCTTCGTACGACCCGCAACGTTCGGGCGATCTGGTGATCGCGCTCAAACCGCGCGTGACGCCGATCTCCGATCCCACCGTCGGCTATGTCGCCACCCACGGCAGCTTCTGGGACTATGACCGGCGTGTGCCGATCCTGTTCTGGCGCAAGGGGATGACGGGCTTCGAGCAGCCGCTCTCGGTCGAGACCGTCGACATCGCGCCGACGCTCGCCGCGCTGATCCACGTGCCGGTGATGGGAACGATCGACGGGCGGTGTCTCGATCTGGATGCGGGACCGGGAGATAGCTGCGCGCGGTAGGGCGGGCGGACTCGCGCTTCTTCTTTGTCATCCCGGAAGTTAGGCTTTCCCCGAAAACGTCTTCGTTTTCGGCTGGAAAGCCTTGCCGTCCGGGATGACGGTATTGAGTGTGGGCCCTACCGCGTCTCGAACGCGCGGATGCCCGCTCCCAACTGGTTGTTGACCACCCGGATCGCCTGCTTGCTCAAGTCAGCGACAAACGCCGGATTCCCAGGCGCCCCGGGCGCCATCGTCGCGACGTTGTTCTCGACCGTCAGGCCCTGCGACGAATAGGTTCGCGCCTCGGCCGCGACCACGATCAGCCCCGAGCCGTTCTCCTTGTGTGCGCCCTGGACGAAGGTATTGCCGGTGATGCTTCCGGTCGCACCTTCGGAGAGGTCGATCATGTAGTTGGTGCCCACGCCCCGGCTGTCGTCGAAGCTGTTGTCGGCGATCCGGATCTCGGGCGCGCGGATCTTGACGTAGTGCCCGCCGGTGCCGCGATCGAAGCGCGAGCGGGTGATCGTTACCGTGCCGCGGTTGATCAGGTAGAGCGAGTGGCTGCAGTTCACCGCCTGGTCGCACTGGCCGAGCCCGGAGAAGGTCGAGCTGTCGATACTGACGTGTTGGGCGGAAGGGTCGCCGCCGAGGATGCCTTCCTGGCTGTCGAGGAACATCGAATTGGTGACCGAGAGGTCGCCGGTCTCGATGCGGATGCCCGCGCCGTTGCCGTCGGCGACGCTATAGCCGCGGAACACCAACCCCTCGACCGCCGATCCGCGCCCACGCAGCACCAGCGCGGCCTTGTCCTCGCACACCTCGTGCTCGAAGATCACCGTGCCTGGCTCGGCGGCCTTGAAGGTGACGCTGCCCGCGGTCTGCACTGCGCATTCGCGGTAAGTGCCCGGGGCGATCACGATCGTGCCCTGCCCGTCGCCGATCGCGCGGACGGCCTGGTCGAGGTGCGCGAAGCCCTGTCCGGTCTCGGCGACGGTGAAGGGCGCTGGCGCAGGCGCCGCGGCGGTGAGCACGAGGGGCAGCAGGGCGAACAGACGACGCATGACTTTTTGTCTCACGCGCCCGTGCCGCCGAGAAGACAAATAGAGGGTTAACCGCGCAAAGTACGGATAATCCCCGAGAAATCGGTCGCGCCATTGCCCGCCTCGACGAACGCCTCGTAGAGCTCGGCCGCGCGCTTGCCCATCGGCGTGTCGGCGTCCGTGCTCGCCGCGGCTTCCATCGCGAGGCGCAGGTCCTTGAGCATCAGCGCCGCCGCGAAGCCGCCCTGATAGTCGCGATCGGCCGGAGTCTCAGGGCCGACGCCGGCGACCGGGCAATAGCTCGTCATCGACCAGCTCTGCCCCGAGGAGACCGAGGCGATGTCGTAGAAGCGCTGGAGATCGAGCCCCAGCTTCTCGGCGAGCGCGAACGCCTCGCACGTCGCGATCATCTCGGCGCCGAGCAGCATGTTGTTGCAGATCTTCGCGGCCTGGCCCGCGCCGCTCGCGCCGGCGTGGATCACCGCCTTGCCCATGTCGGCGAGGAACGGCTCGGCGCGCGCGAAGGCCTCGTTCGGTGCCGCCGACCATGAAGGTGAGCGTCCCCGCATTGGCCGCCGCGATCCCGCCGGAGACCGGCGCGTCGACCGCAGCCAACCCCTTCGCCAGCGCTGCCTCGGCGACTCGCTTGGCGGTATCGACGTCGATCGTCGAGCAATCGATCAGGATCGCGACCGGATCAGCGTGGTCGAAGACGTCGTCGGTGTAGACCGCCTCCACGTGCTTGCCCGCTGGCAGCATCGTGATCACCGCCTCGGCGCCCTCGATCGCGGTCGCCGCGCTGTCGGCGGGCAGGCAGCCCGTGCCCTTTGCCCGTTCCAGCGCTTCGGTCGACAGGTCGAACGCGCGAACGTCATGCCCCGCCTTCGCCAGGTTCGCGGCCATCCCGCCGCCCATATTGCCGAGCCCGATGAATGCTACGCGTGCCATACTACTTCCCCGTCCAGTTCCCCGGCCGCTTCTCGACGAAGGCGGCCATGCCTTCCTTCTGGTCGGCGGTGCCGAACAGGCCGTGGAACAGCCGGCGCTCGAACGCGATGCCCTGGCCCAGCGTCGTCTCGAAGGCGGCGTTGACCATTTCCTTGTTGGCCAGCACGGCGAGCGGCGCCATCGCCGCGATCAGCTCGGCAGTCTTGACCGCTTCCTCGACCAGGTCGGCGGCGGGGACGATACGGCTGACGAGGCCCGCGCGCTCGGCCTCGGCGGCGTCCATCATCCGGCCGGTCAGGCACATCTCCATCGCCTTGGCCTTGCCGACCGCGCGGGTCAGCCGCTGCGATCCGCCCATGCCGGGCGAGACGCCGAGCTTGATCTCGGGCTGGCCGAACTTCGCGGTGTCCGCGGCGAGGATGAAGTCGCACATCATCGCCAGCTCGCAGCCGCCGCCCAGCGCATAGCCGGCGACCGCCGCGATGACGGCTTGCGCGTCGCGGTGACGCGGTCCCAGCCGGCGAAGAAGTTGCCGCCGTACATGTCGGCGAAGCCCTTGCGCCTGCATCTCCTTGATGTCGGCGCCCGCCGCGAACGCCTTTTCGCTGCCCGGTCAGCACCGCGCAGCCCTGAGCTGGCGTCGGCGTCGAAGGCGGCGAACGCGGCGATCAGCTCGGCGAGCACCTGCGCTGTTGAGCGCGTTCAGCGCCTGCGGGCGGTTGAGCGTGATCAGCGTGACGGCGCCGCGCTGCTCGACGATCAGGGTCTCGTATTCGGCCATCAGTCTGCCTCTCTGGGATTGCGGGAAGCGGCGCTCCACGCCTCGCTCGGGCGGAGCGGCTCGAAGAATCCGCGTCGAATCGTCGGTCACGCGCGGGCTGGCGGGTGCCAGATCGGGCATATTGTCCTTGTCGATCAGCAATGCGCGGACGCCCTCGCGCGAAATCGGGATGGCGGATGCATGCGCACCATGAGCCCATATTCCATCCGCATCTCGTCGACGAAATGCGGCTGCTTGGGGCTTTCGACCAGCATGCGGAGCGACACCTGCACGCGGTCGGCGACTTGGCGCGGATCGTCGCGGCCTGCTCGGCGGCCCAGGCGTCGCCATCTCGGCATCGAGCGCAAGCGAGGATTTCTTCGAGCGTGTCGGACGCGAACAGCCGGTCGATCAGCGGCAGCCGCCACATGATCGGCGCGGCAGGAGGCATCGGCCGAGGCCTCGTCGAGGATCGCCTCGGACGCGGAACGGATCGGCCGCGATCCGCGCCTTGACGTCGTCGAGCCGGTCCGACGGGATGTAATGCGTCGCGAGCCGCAGCGCCGAGGCATTCGGCGCCGTTGAGCCGCGCCCCGGTCAGCGCGAGATATTGCGCGAGCCGCCCGCGCAGCCGCGACAGATAGCGGCCGCCGCCGACGTCGGGGAAAATGCCGATCGTCGTCTCGGGCATCGCGAACACGGTGCGCTCGGTCGCGACCCGATAGCGGCACGGGCACGACAATGCCGACGCCGCCGCCCATCGTGACCCCGTCCATGAACACCACCCCGGCTTGGGATAGGTGTACATCGAGATGGTTGAGGCGATATTCGTGGAAGAAGAAGGCGCGCGCGGCCTCGTCGTGCCCCTCGACGCTTTGCGCGATGCCGACCACGTCGCCACCCGCGCAGAAGCCGCGACCCTCGGCATGGTCGATCAGCACGATCCGCACGCCGGCATCGCCGCGCCATTCGAGCAGCGCGCGAGTCATCGCCTGCGACCATGGCGAGATCGAGCGAATGGAGCGCCGCGGGCCGGTTGAGGCGAAGGCGGCCCGCGCGCCATCCTGATAGGTGCGAAGTCCTCGTCGGTCATGGCGGTCATCACGGCGCCTTAGCGTAGAGAACCGGGGCGGGCTCGAGCCCGTCCATCACCGCCCGCGCCGGCACGCGGCCGCCCGATCCGTGCGCATCGAGCCACGCCAGCCAATGCGGCCACCACGATCCCTCCTGCTTCGTCGCGCCTTCGAGCCATTCGGCGCCGGTGGCCGGCGTCGCATCGCTGGTCCAATAGCCGTGCTTGTTCGCCGCCGGCGGATTGATCACCCCGGCATTGTGCCCCGATCCGCCGAGCAGATAGTCGGCGCGCGAGCAGCCGCGCGCCAGCGTACACCGCATCCCACGCCGAGACGTGATCGTCCTTGAGCGCGATCACCATCATCGGCGTCGCGATCGCGACGAGATCGATCGGCACCCCGTCGACGACGAACCCGGCAGGCTCGCGCAGCTTGTTTCCGAGCAGCAGATCACGATTGTAAGACTTGAGGAACGCCGCCGGGATGCGCGCGCCATCCTCGAACCAGTAGAGCAGGTCGCTGGGCGGCGCGGGCTTGTCGAGCAAATAATGATTGATCACCGACGACCAGATCAGGTCGTTGGCGCGCATCGCCGCGAACAGCCGCTGGAGCTCGAGCGAATCGATGAAGCCCTGGCGCTCGAGATGATCCTCGAGCGCGGTCGAGGTGCGCCTCGTGGACGAAGGCCGACCAGTCGCGCATGTCGGCGAAATCGACCATCGCCCCGATCAGCGTCGCCGAATTGACCTCGCCCGCGCGGCCCTGCGCCGCGAGCCAGGCCAGCGCGATCGCAACCAGGGTCCCGCCGAGGCAGAAGGCGAACAGGTTGGGTCTGGCGCCGGTCCGCTCCCGCACCACGCCGATCGCCTCGACGATTCCTTCGAGGACATAGCTGCTCGACACCCTTGTCGCGCTGCGCCTCGGTGGGGTTGACCCATGAGATCACGAACACCGTCCGGCCCTGGTCGACCAGCCATTTGATCAGGCTCGACCGGGGCACGAGGTCGATCATGTAGAAGCGGTTCACCAGCGGCGGCACGTAGAGCAACGGCTCGGCGGCGACCTCGGGCGTTGCGGGATCGTACTGGATCAGCTGGAACAGCTCGTTCTGGAACACCACCTGCCCGGGCGTCGCTGCGATGGTCTCGCCCTTGACGAAGGCGTCCGGATCGGCGCGGCGGCGGACGATCCCGTCGCCGCTCGCCAGGTCCTCGAGCAGATGCGCGAAGCCCTGGACGAGGTTGGCGCCCCCGGTCTCGCGCGTGCGCTCGACCACCTCGGGGTTGGTCGCGGCGAAGTTGCTGGGGCTGACCGCGTTCAGATACTGCTCGAGCAGGAATTCGACCATCGCCTGCTCGGAGCTCTCCCCGCCCGCGGTATCCACCAGCGTGCGCAACTGCCGGGATGCAAGCAGATAGGCGTCGCGAAGGGTGCGGTACCAGGGATCGTCCTGCCATGCGGGCGCGGCGAAACGGCGGTCGCGTGGCGGCGGCGTGGGCTCCGCGCCGGCCAAGGTTCGCGTCCAGAAATCGGTCCATTGCCGCGCCGAATCGAGCTGGACCTGGACGAGATCGAGCGGGCGCGTCGCCAGTCCGGCGGTGAACCCCGCCATCGTCTCCATCAGCGCGAGCGGATCGTAGGGATGCGAGCGCTGCGGCGAGGGGTGCGCGGCGGCCAGCTTGGTCATCGCGTCGGCCATCGCCGTGGTTGCGGCGCGCCAGCGCTCGGCGACCTCGGTGGTCATTGCCGAGTCGAGCTCGCGGCCGACGATCATCCGCATCACCTGGTTGGTGCCCTCGAGGATCGAATGGACGCGCAGATCGCGCCAGAAGCGCTCGATCGGATAGTCCATCAGATAGCCGTAGCCGCCGTGGAGCTGGAGCGCGCGATCAACCACGCTTGAGCCGGTGTCGGTGGCGAAACGCTTGGCCATCGCCGCGAACTTGGTCTTGTCGGGCGCCTCCGCGGTCACCTTGGCGGCGGCCATGTAGAGCAGCGCGCGCGCGGCCTCCAATTCGGTGCCCATGTCGGCGAGGGTGAACTGGGTGTTCTGGAAATCGGCGATCTGCTTGCCGAACTGCAGGCGGTCCTTGGTGTATTTGATCGCCTCGTCGAGGCAGCGCTGCGCGCCGCCCAGCGAGCAGGCGCCAATGTTGAGCCGGCCGCCGTCGAGACCCATCATCGCGATGCGGAAGCCCTCACCTTCGCCGCCGACGAGATTCCCGGCGGGCACGCGGACCTCCTCGAGGATCACCTGCGCGGTTGGCTGCGAGTGCCAGCCGAGTTTGCTCTCCTGCGCGCCGAAGAGACTCCGGCCATGTCCTTCTCGATCACCAGGCACGAGATGCCCTTGGGGCCTTCCTCGCCGGTGCGGACCATGCAGACGTAGACCTCGTTCTCGCCGCCGCCCGAGATGAACTGCTTGGTGCCGGTGACGACATAATGGTCGCCGTCCTTCACCGCGCTGAGTCTTGAGCGCAGCCGCGTCGGAACCCGAAGAGGGCTCGGTCAGGCAATAGCTGGCGATCCGGTCCATCGTGATCAGGCCGGGAAGGTACTTGTCCTTCACCGCCTGCGATCCGAAGCGGTCGATCATCCAGCTCGCCATGTTGTGGATCGAGATGAACGCGCTGGTCGACGGGCAGCCATAGGCCATCGCCTCCATGATCAGCGCCGCCTCGAGCCGCCCCAGCCCGATCCCGCCGCTTTCCTCCGAGACGTAGATCGAGGCGAAGCCCAGCTCCGCCGCCGACTTGATCGTCTCGCGCGGGAAGAGGTGCTTCTCGTCCCATTCGGCGGCGTGGGGGGTGATGGCGTCGGCGGTGAACTTGCGCGCCATTTCCTGGATTGCGATCTGGTCGTCGGTCAATTCGAACTGATGCGTCATTCTTGCCTTCCTGAGTCCGCCTCCTAGCGCGCGGACCTGACGGCGCCGCGAGCAGGCGGGTGGAGCACCCGGCTGTCGAACAACGCGTCACCGACCCTAATGTTGTCGCGCTCGTACCAGCGCGGGCCGGTCACGTGGTTCGTCCAGGCGAGCTGCTCGATCAACGTGCCGTTCGCGTTACGCACATCGGGCGCCTGCGCATAGACCGGATCGGCATAAGCCGCGTCGGTCGTCACCACTTCCCACCCGTCCTTGCGCAGCGCATCGACCAGGTCGCCGATGTAGAGCGCCGCGACGTCGGTCTCATGGAGCAGAAGAACGTGGATCGGCGATCGCCCGATCGCGCGGATCGCGAGCCCGTCGCTGAAATCTGCGGCCTGGACCATCGTCTCGACGTAGAGGGTGCGAAGCGCATCCATGTCCATCGCCCGACCCATCCGCGCGGCAGCGATCGTCCGCGCCTCGATGTTCCAGTCGAGCCCGTCGACGGTGACATAGGCGTTGCGCAGGCCGCGCGCGGCGAGGCCGGCACGGACGGCGTCGCGCTTGGCGGTATCGACGCCGCCCTCGTCGAGCCCGGGGAAGCGGAACCAGGGGCGGTATCCGGCCCGATTCGAGAGCCAGGCGCTCGCCTGGTCGACATCGGCGAAGAAGGAATCGGTGCTTTCGTGCGACAACAGCCGGTGATCGAAGGTATGATTGCCGATCACATGGCCCGCCTCGACGTAGCGCATGATTCGCGC
Organism: uncultured Alphaproteobacteria bacterium; assembly: GCA_963799985.1. GTDB lineage: Bacteria > Pseudomonadota > Alphaproteobacteria > Sphingomonadales > Sphingomonadaceae > Sphingomonas. The sequence continues at coordinate 741,978 of CAWCZC010000001.1, forward strand.
CTCGTCGCCGTCGCCGCGCGAGATGCGGCCGGGGTTAATGAAGAAGGCAACCTGCTCGACGTTCGCCGCCTTGAGCGCCGCGATCAGCTTGGCCGCGCGCTCATCCTCGGAGAAGAAGGCGCCCCGGCTGCGCGGCGCATCGTCGAAGGTCAGCGCGATCCGCTTGGCGGGAGGGGCGCTGAGGAATGCCGCGGCGAGATCGCCGGTGCGGCCCTCCACCACGACGATCGATACGATCAGCACGAGAAGGAGAACGAACGCGCGCATCGCGCCTCAGCCTGCCGGTTTCGCGGCGGCGGGCACGGGCTTCTCGTGGAGCACGCGCTCGAAAAAAAGCGGATCGACGATCCGTAGGTCGTCGCGGTCGTACCAGCGCGGCGCCGGCAGGCCCTTCTGCCAGGCGAGCATCTCGGTGAGCGTGCCCTTGGCGCTCGGCGTGTCGGTCACCGCGGTGTGGATGGGGTCCGCATAGGCTTCGTCCGGGGTGATGATCTCCCACCCGTCCTTGCGCAGCGCGGCGACCAGGTCGTCGACGAACAGCGCATTCATGTCGGTCTCGTGGAGCAGCAGCACATGCGCGGGCGAGCGGCCGAGCGTGCGGACCGCGAGCCCGTCGTAATAATCCGACGCGCCGACCAAAGTCTCGACATAGAGGTCACGGAGCGCCGCCATGTCCACGG
>CAWCZC010000002.1:0-1480918 GCA_963799985.1 uncultured Alphaproteobacteria bacterium
CGAGTGCGGCGTTCCTCAGTTCCTACTAGCCTGTCGACACTGGCGGATAGCTCCAATCGGCAAGCCGGCGCTGGTGTTTACGTGAGCGCGGCGTTCATTTTTGAAAGGCGAAGGTCTGCTCCTCACCAATTTGATCCGCTAGCAGCCGTTCCGCTCCCGGCCCAACATCAGACCTTCGCCATCAACGAACGCTGGACAGGAAGCTCTCGCAAATCGGCCATGACTCGGAAAGCGGCTTCCGCGTCCCGCGTTCCCACCCACCAAAGGTGCCTTCATCAACGCACAGGTGTGTGGCCGCCCGCGCTATTGACCACCGATAACGCTCGGCTCGAAGCTTCTCGCCAAGCGTGTTCGGTTCTGGCCAAGGCTCGGCCCTGAGGAAATCTAGTATTGCCGGATAGTGTGCGACGGCGGGCGCAGTTTGATCGCGCTCCCAATCGACCAACGTCTTGTGGCTAATGCCGAGGCCGGGAGCCACGTCCCTTTGCCGAAGCCCGAGTTCGAGGCGCCGTCGCTTCAACTTTGCACCGAGTGTGTTGCGTTCCAGCGCCGCGACTTCCGGCCTCCGTCCGCGTACCCGCGTCGATACGCCTGGCATCAAGAAAGCAACACGAGCACATCGCTGAATTTGAATCGAAAACCCGGTGGATACCCGAATCCAGTCCGTTCGGTTTGCGCCCAACATCGACCATGCATCGGGGGCTCGGCCTTTTGAAAGCCGACGTGCTCGGTTAGCTTCGAAAGCTTGACGGATCGAAAAAATCTCTGCGGGCGTCACAGCGATGCGAAGTAGCGCAGCGCCGGCATGCTCGGCAGGAAAAAATAGTCGCCGCCGGCCATCTTGACGAAGCTGTTGACGTCGATCCGCCGCCGCAGCGCTTGATCACGCACCGTCATCGTTCCCGCGGGCCCGAGCAAGGGGTCGGTCTCGTCGTAGAGCGTGGCGAAATTGGGATTGAGCAGCCAAGTCTGCTGCACGAACTCGAACTGCCGCGCGATATCGGTGTTGAGGCAGATGAACAGCAGCCCGCGATCGACCCCGTCCTCCTTGGGCGGGATGCTTATGGGTGTTCCGTATTTGCGTCCGCGGCGCAGAATGCGGTGATTGTTCGCAGCGTCGAGCATCGTCTGCTTCTGGTCCTTGGTCGGCGCCAGCCCGTCGCGCGGATTGGAGCGGCGGACGTGCGAACCGACCGGGCAGCCAGTGCCGTGCGGGTCACGGTCCCAGAAGCCGAACGCATTCTCGGGCTGATTGTACTGGTCAACCGGCAGCGTGCCTTCGGGGCACAGCAGGTTGCCATGCGTGTCGCGCCCGACCACCCGCTCGGCAAGCCAGCTAGTGGTGACGTGGCCCGAATTCTCGGGATCGCGCCGGCGGATCAGCTCGGCGCCCTCACGCATCGACTGCCAGAAAGCGACGACGTCCTGCTTGAGTTCGCGCACCACCATGTAGCTGCCGTCGAGCCCGAGATCGAGATTTCCCTCCGCGAGCGGGTGCGGCTGGAGACCGGCGTCGCGCCCCTTGTTGCCGGGGGTATCGGGCAGGATCGGCCCCGGCGCGGCCTCGTGGTGGCCGTTGGTGTGCCCGAACAGAAATTCGCCGAGCGGGACGCCGTTCCACGCGTCCTTCGCGACTGCGCTGCCGTCGCCCCACACGACCGCGCCCTTGCCGTCGGCATCGTAGGGGGCGGGCTGCGAGATTCCGTCGGCAAAGCCAAAATGCTCGTGCGCGATGCCGTTCGCGTCGGGGAAGAGTTCGAGCGGAAGGCGGTGGACGACCTTGATGTTGTGCGGTGCGAGCGAGGCCTCGACAGCATTCGCCCAATCGTCCGCGCCCGTCTCGTTGTCTGTATAGAGAAGCAGCAGCGCATGGACCGTGATCGGCGTCGCGATCTGCTCCTCTTTGTGCCCGGTCGAGGTCAGCGCGCGCGGCTGGTCGGCCTCAACGGTCTCGAGCTTGCCGCGCTGGGGCGTGTTGGCGCTCCATTTCGGCCCGCCCGCGATCACGGTCGAGCACCATTCGCCGCTGCGGCGGTCGCCGATTCGGCGAAGGCGGTCCTCCTGGAACATGCCTTCGCGGAACGGCGCTGCGAAACTGTCGAGCGCCGGGCGCGGCAGCCCCATCTTCGCCAGCCCGGTGCAGGCGAAGGAGATCGCCGCAGCCTTGGGGTCGCGCCCGTGCGCGTCGGTGATCGGCGCGACCGCCTGGAGCGTGTCCAGCCAGGCGCCGCCGCCCTTGCCCGTCCAGCAGAATTCGAGGAAGAGCGCGCGTCCGGTCGAAAGCGTACCGAAGCCGCCGACCACCAGCCCCTGCGCGTTGGCATCGTGCGGCGCGGCGAGCTTCCAGCTCGGCGGCCTGGGCGGCGAAGCATCGGTCACAGGTCGATGATCCATGCGGCGGCCTCCTCGCTGCTGAGCTTCTTCTTGCGCAGGCCGTCAGCGATGCGATTGTTGCGCTCGACCTGGTCGACCGTAAGGTCGCTATAGGCGCTGTACCAGAAGCGGCTGATCGCCATCGAATGCCGTGCCCAGGCCTTGAACTGGCGGCCGTTGCTGGCGCCGTCCTGAACCAGGAACCGAGTCGCCGGGAAGCCGACGCCGCAGCCCCAGGCGAGCGTCAGACCTTCGTGCGCCTTCTCGATGAAGTCGTCGAGATAGCTTTCCCAGCTCTGGTCGAAATTGCTGAAGAACATCAGGCGGCTGCTGTTGTTGGTGAAAGCCCAGTGCGCGAAATGGACGGTGCGCATGCTGCCGAGATAGCCGCGCACCCCGCTCGCGGGGAGCGCGCGTAGCGCCAGCCCGAGCGCGTGATGCCCGGCATGGACAATCACCGTGCGCAGTATGCCAGGCTTGAGCAGCACGATCGACCCCATATGGTTTTGCGGGATCCAGTCCTCGCGCTGCGCCATCTGGCGCATCACCTCTTCGTCGATCGGCGGCTTGTCGTGCGACGAATCGCGGCGCTCGAGGAAGCGGACCCACCCCAGGATCGCGACGAGCGAGAAGGGCAGGCTCGCCAGCCCGAATTCCAGCGCACGCTGCGCGCCGGCCTGAGCAACCTGCATGCCGCCAGTCATAAGCGCGACAAGCCACGATAGCGGCGGGGCGATGATCCGCGACACGCCCCACATGAACAACCCGTAGAGCAGGACGGCGACGATCGCGCGCGGGAGGTAGCGGAGCGCGATCCGCCACAGGCTGCGCCCACCGGTATCGGTCCCCGGCAGCGCGTCGCTCAAGCTGCGGAGCCAGATGAGGGCGCCCAGCGTCAGTAGCGCGAGCAGAATCGCGAGGCGCCCGTCGGGCATCATTGGGGCAAGGATCATCCCCGGCAGCGACAGCACGAGGATCGCGACAAAGGCGAAAAGCGCCAGCCGCACCCAGTCACCGATCCGCTCGATCAGGGGGATCCGCGCCGGAGACGACTCGCCGAGCCACGCGAATCCGGGCAGCAGCGCGCGGCGTAGATCGTCGTGCACCTGCACCGGCGTGGTGCCGCGATACGGGCTCGGGCCGTCGCCGTTGGCCGACGCGAGTTCCTTGCGGATCGCGAAGAACAGGTCGCGCTCGGCAAGGATGCGGTCGCGCGTCATGCCGCGATTGCCGTGATGGAAGACGCTCGGCAGGTTGGTCCGCGCCTCAAGATAGGGCGCGACCGGCGTGCGCGAATCTGCCTGGGCCACCGCGTCGTAGAGCGGACCGCAGCCGTCGAGCGGACGCTTGCAGCAGCGCAGCATTGCGCGCAGATCCTCGGCCATCGCCGCTTCGAGTTGGCCCCAGAAGGCACTCGGCCTGCCGTCGAAATTCGCCTCGATCACGAACAGCGGGTCATAGTCGCTGCCGGGGAAGACGTTCATCGATAGGAAATGGACCGATGGCACCTTTGCCATAAACCAGGCGAACCCCGCCTGGATCCCGACTGCGCCCGCCGGCCCGCGATCGTGGATCGCATCGACCAGCAATTCGAGGAGTGTGACGCTCTCGGGCTTGACCTCCAGCGTGACGGAGAGAGTCGTCTGCCGCATCCCCCGGTTCCTCGATAGCGCAGATGTGATGAAAATATGCTCGGTACGTCGAACGCGCGAACCTGACCGTAAATTCCCGTGACGGCTCGTAGCGATGGGATGCCATACTGGCAAAGCGAATGGAAACGAAGTTTCCGAATGCACATCGGCCGAATGTCTGGAATTCCAGAGATCCAAGACGCTCTGCCGATCGAAGTTCAGGCGGCGTCGGTCGAAGGTCTGTCTGGCAGCAACGTGCCCAATAGAGGTTTTGGTCTACCCTTATAACGTGGGACCGAAACAGCCATTCGCCGCCGATCGGGCCAGCACAGCGACATCGAAATCTCCTCGAATTGACTAGCGGCGGCAGGTCCGACATTCCGCGGCTACATTCATCCGAAATGGAGGAAATCAATGGCGGAAGAAAATACGAGATTGATGTCGCTGACTGCGGATATCGTGTCGGCCCATGTGAGCAACAATGCGGTTTCGGTAAGCGATCTCGGGGACACGATTGCGCAAGTCCACGCGGCGCTCGCGAAGTTGGCGGCGCCCGTCGAACCGCCCGCGCCCGAGAAGCCGAAGGGTATGGTTTCGGTTCGGGCCTCGATCAAGCCGGATCATATAATCAGCATGATCGACGGCAAGCCGTACAAGATGCTGCGTCGACATATCAGCCTCCACGGCTACACGCCGGAAAGCTACCGCGAGGCGTTTGGCCTGCCACGCGACTATCCCATAGTCGCCGCGAACTACGCCGAGCAGCGCCGCGCGCTCGCGAAGAAGATTGGGCTTGGCCGCAAGCCGGGACCCAGGTCAACGCAGCCCAAGGCTGGCGGAACTCCACGAAAGCCGCAATAGCCTAAGCGGATCGACGGTTCTTTCGATCCGCTACCGGCCGCTCGACGCAGGGCCGCGCCGATACGCCTGGCATCAAGAAGGCAACACGAGCGCATCCGTGAACCACGGCGAGACCGTACATTTGTCGGCATCTTGGCTGTCCGCTTCGCGCCCCAAATATTGTCGCTAGAGACCGAGCTTGCGCCACCGAAAGCGGCCGTTCGTCCAAGCCAATTGAGATCTGCCGTCCTCAACGGCCGTGTGAAATGGGTTGGATTTCCGCATGACCTCGATCCGGACGGCGCTGAACAAGGTCCGGCTTCGAAGCCCAGTTGCGGGGATTGGCGCACGCGCTTAAGCTCGATTGGAAGCCGTCGGAAGACTATCATCGAACATCGCTATCTGCATTCGAAGCTGGTCGTTAGCTCGCAGATCGCGCTCCCGGAATGGTCGGCGTTCAGTTTCGCTGGCGCGGACGCGGAACCCGACGTGCGGATCGTCCTGGACGGCGACCCATTGGACGCCAGATTGCCGGACCATCGTCCGGTGGTCGATGGGGACGAATTAAGATTCCAAGTTGCGGGAACTGCGACCTACAGGGTTCTCGGCGGAACCGAGATTCGCGTTAGTCCCGCACCGCAAGCCGGAGCACGCGAGGTTCGACTGTTCCTGCTCGGCTCGGCATGGGCTGCGAGTTGCTATCAGCGCGGATTGTTGATGCTTCACGCCAGCGCGGTTCTCGCGCCGTCGGGAGCGATTGTGTTTTGCGGACCCTCGGGTTCGGGGAAGTCGACCATGGCGGCAAGCCTGGTCGAGCGGGGGCACGCGTTGCTTGCGGACGATCTCAGCCGTTTCGATGTGGGGTATGGTCAGGTGCGCATCGTCCCTTCAAGCAACCGACTGAAATTGTGGGACGACGCGCTCGCGCATCTCGGCTGGGAGGGCCGCGCGACCGAAATCGATCATTTCAGGCATCGCAAATTCCATGTCGCGCTGCCAGGCCAACCGCCGAACCGGGCCCAGCTCGAAGATGGCGCGGCGAAGCTGTTCGCCGTCTATCTGTTGCGGCGCGGCGCCCCGGCGATCCAGCGCCTTTCCGGCCTGGAGGCGGTCAGGCAATTGGTCGCGGACGCGACCTATCGGCCGGGCTTCCTCTCGGAAATGGGCCGGCTGGCGGCCCATTGGCAGCAATGCCGCGAGTTGGCCGGAGCAGCGCCGGTCTATGCGCTCGCGCAGCCCGAGGGCTTGCTGCCCGGCGAGCAATGCTATGAAATGCTCAGGATGCATTGGGAGGAGCAGGGGGCATGTGCCTGACGAAAGCGATGAGGGTGTGAGCCGCGAGCCGAGGCCCGAGACCGTGATCCTGGGGCGAGCGGCGGTTGCCTTTTCCGCGCTCGACGATGAGCATCTGGCGATCGATGTCGACAAGGGCTTCGCCTACAGCCTCAACCCGACGGCAATGCGGGTCTGGGAACTGATCGAGCAGCCAATTTCCTTCGGGGCGCTCTGCGCGCTGCTGGCGGACGAGTTCGAAGTCGACGCTGCGGTGTGCCGCACCGAGGTCGCCGGACTGGTCGGGGCGCTTGCCGAAGCGGGCCTGATCGAGCTTCGATAATGGGTGCGCCGGAGCGTGGCTTGCCCGCCGATTCGCTCGTGTCGGTCCTGATCCCAGTGCTCAACGCCGCGGCATTCCTCGACGCGTCGATCCGTTCGATCCTAGATCAGACGCACCGCGATCTCGAGTTGCTGTTGCTGCTCGACGCGGAATCGAGCGATGCTTCGGGCCTCATCGCGCGCGAATGGTCGAACCGCGACGCGCGCGTCCATGTCCTCGCGCTGCCGCATATGCCGGCCGCCGCGGCACGGCTGATCGGCGTGCGTAGCGCCCGCGGCGCATTCGTCGCGTTCCAGGATGCCGATGATTGCTCTGACCCGCGCCGGCTCGCCGTCCAGCTCACACAAATGAAACGGCAAGGGTTGGCGATCTGCGGTTGCCAGGCAGCCAAGTTCGGCCAGGCATCGGGGACGCTCTGGTTCCCCCGCGAGCATGGCGCGATTCTACACGAGCAGCTCTTTCGGTTCGGATTGTTCACGCCGGCGCTTATGGCGCGAAAGGCGGTACTGCTCGAGCTGGGCGAGCCGGGCACGCGCTTCTTCGAAGACTTCGCCTGGTGGAACGCGCTGATCCAGCGCCATCCGGCGGGCAATAGCGCCGAAACCCTGTATCGATGGCGGCAACACGCCGACAATTCGAGCACACGTCGACGCGAGGAATTGCGCGCCGAATTTCGGGGGGGGCGCGAAGCGCTATTCGCCGCGCTCTTCCCGGAGGCGAATACAGGCGACCTAGACGCCCTGAACCGTGTCGCCGAACGCGTCGCGCATCGCACGGCCGAGGCGCTGGATCTCGCAGGCCGATGGCTCGTCCGGCTCGCCGACGTCCCCGACGCGGAGATGAGACGGCGGATGGCGGAGCGCTGGCGCCAGAGTTGCGAGCGTGCTGCGGGGTTGGGACCGGTGGCATGGCGCATCTATCGTCGGCACCACGCAGCGCTCGCGGGCAGCAGCAAGGCTCGCAAGCTTTTCGCGCTGACGTGGTTGCGGACCGGCACCGATTCGCCGCGCTATCGGCGGCTCGCGTCGATCGTCCGGCGGCTTCGCGCGCCGCTGTTGGTTCCGGTCCCCGACGCAGAACTTCGTCCATCTTGTCAGCCGGAAGGGTCTACCTTACTGTCCGAAGGCAACCGGGAGCGCCCAGAATGAATCGAAACGACGACAAGCGGTCGGCATCGGGCAAACGCGCGTGGCTGCAGCCGCTGTTCCGCAAGCTGGATCTGAAGGAAACGGCCACCCACTTCCCCGTCGCCGGTGGCGACGCCCTCACCTATTCCTGATCCCACCCCATCGGGTTGAGGTCAGCGGTTCGCGCCGGAGGCGCGCCGCACGAAGTCGCCCATCGCGATTCCGCGCAGCAACGCAGCGCGATAGGCGTGCGAAGTCCGCGGATCGTTCCAGCGGCCGCGGGGCCAGTTCTCGACAAGCCGCGCAAGACGATCCGTGTCGAGAATGCCGCTCAGGCTCTCGGTCTGTCCCAGCACTTCGACCGCTTCGGCGAGGCGCGGCCGATCGCGCTCCAGCGCCTCGTGCCAGTCGGCGGCTTGCAGTCCCTTGCTCCGCTCGTCGAGGATTTGCGGGGGGACGCGGCCGGCCAGCACTGAGCGCGCCAGCGCACGCGGGACGCCGCGGTGCAGGTAAGTCCCCGCCGGGATCGCCAGGCACAGCTCAAGCAGCTCGCGATCCGCGGTCGGATCGCGCCAGTCGATACCCCAGCCGCCCAGCATTCCCTGGTTCGCATTCCCAAGGTCGATGCGGTCGAACCATTTCTTGCGCGCGGCAGTCATCAGAGATTGATGCCAGGAGGCCGCGTCCGGGCGGCGGCGGCGCAGGTCGGCGTGCGCCGCGATAAAAGGATAGCCCACGCCTCCGCGCCACGCCGTCAGGGCACGCCGCAAGCCAGGAGAAACCGCCGTGATCGCCTCGCGCAGCTCAGAGCGTACCGGTTTCCATCCCGCGCGCGCGACTGCCGTCAGATGACGCAGCAAGGCCAGCCAGCGGCGCTGGCGCAGCAGTTCGCCGCTCCAGCCGCTGCCGTCATAGCTGAAACCGATGTTGCCGTGGGTGCCGGTGAGCAGCACGGCATGGCCATCGCTTCGGGCGCGTTCGTTGATCGCGGCCATCCATCCCATGTTGCAAAGATTGGGGCAGGGCTGGTCGAACAGGTGGGCGGTTTCGTGCAAGTGGTCGAGCAGCGAGCGCGTTTCGGCTGCGACAGTCTTGTGGTCGATGTTGGCGTAGAGCGCGGCGACCGACGCTGCGTGCCGTCCTTCGTCGACGATCCTTCCGGGCACGCTTTCCGAATAGCCGGCATGCGGCACCGCGGTATAGGCCGTCACCCTGCCGGCGTCGCCGAGCTGGATGGCCGCGGACGTCGTTACCGCCGCGCTGTCCAGCCCAGCGCTCAGATGCGTGGCTACCGAGTCGAGGCCGCGCATCTGCCGGGCAACGGCCCGGTCGAGCCTCTCGCCGACCGCCTCGGCATATTCCTCATGGCTGCGCAGGCGCACGGGCACGAGGTCGGGATCCCAATAGCGATATTGGCGAGCCCCCTCGCGGTCGAGGACCGCGAAATGGCCCGGGCGCACGCGCGATATGTTGGCGAAGTAGGACCGATCTCCTTCCCACGACACGTCGCTGAGGCCCTGGGCGACGAAGGTCATGTCGGGTGCACGTTCGATCTCGCGCAGTGCCAGCAGGCCCTTCGGCATCGACGCAAATGCGGCAAGGCGGGCGGCGTGGAAATAGTGCAACGGCCGATGCCCGACAGCGTCCCGCGCCATCACGAAGCGTCGCGCGTCGGCATCCCAGACCACGAATGCGAAAGCGCCCGACAGGTGCGCGCAACACGCCTCCCCCCATTTTTCATACGCGGCGAGCAGGACATCCGAATCACTCATCGTGGCCAGCAGATCGGTCGCGATGCCGAGCGCCGCTGCCAGCTCCGGACGGTTGTCGAGCCGCGCATCGGCGACCATCGTCAGGCGCCCGCCCGCGCCCCGCAAGGGCCGCGCATCGAAACGATCCTCCGGCAGGAGGCGCTTCAGGTCGCGTCCGAGCGACACTTCCCCCAGGTTCGCGGCTACAGGGGCGCCCGAGCCGTAGATTTGCTGAGCGGAAAGCATGGCCCGGCAGTCGGCGCCCGCCGCCCGCCCGTCCAGACGCCATATGCCGGCAAGAGCGGTCAGGGCTCACGCCTCGACTCTGCGGACTCGGCATGGAGATCGGCTTGCGCAGAGGAATGGGACTGCAGGCACATGCGCAACAGCCATATTCAAACGGGGCGCTCCTCGCGACGAATTTCTAGGGTTCTGTATCCGGCCGCCGGGGCCTGCGCACTTGGCGAGGTCTAGACCCGTCGTTGGTTTGGCCGTTCCTTCCTGCGTGAGAAGGAACCGTCCGCTTCGTTTCTGTTCAGACTGAAAGTTGTCAGTCCGCAATCGGCCCAAAATTCGCCAGTCATGGCGGGAAAGCTCAACTTGGGTCGGATGCTACCCTCAACGAAATCACGTCCGCGCCCCTACGCAATACGTCGAAATAGTCACCCCACCATTGCGCCATTTCGACCCGCTCCGCCCAATGCGCGCCGCGATGATAGGCCGCGCGCACCTGATCGCGATCCTGGTGCGCTAGCGCTCGCTCGATCGCGTCGGGTTGCCATTTGCCGCTTTCGTTTAGGAGCGTGCTGGCCATCGCGCGAAAGCCGTGCGCGGTCATCTCGTCGCCAGTGAAGCCCAGCCGCCGCAGCGCGCCGTTCACGGTGTTTTCCGACATGGGCCGTTGCGGGGTCCGGATCGACGGAAACACATACTTGCCGTGGCCAGTCAGCTCGCGCGCGGATTCTAGGAGCGCCAGCGCCTGCCGGGACAGGGGCACCGCATGCTCTTGTCGCCCTTTCATCTTCGCTGCGTCGATCCGCCAGACCGCCGCGTCGAAGTCGATTTCGCGCCACTCGGTTTTGCGAAGCTCGCCCGGGCGCACGAACACGTGTGGCGACAGCTTCAACGCCAGCTGCGTGATCGGCTGACCGCCACGCCCAAGCGCACGAACAATGTCGATACTTACGCCTATTTCGGCGACCCGGCTTACACCTACTCGCTGAAAGAGGGGATCAACGACGGCTATCTGACCCCCTTCAAGGTCCGCCAGATCGGCACCACGATCGACGAATATGTCTATACCTCCGACGACAATGTGATCGAAGGCGAGATCGAGGCGGGAAAGCGCCGGAAAACCTCAAAGCGCCGGCGTCAGATCAGACATCGAATCGAATTTCACGTGGACCCAAGGCGCATCGAACGCAGGCACCAGGTCTCCGCGCGCTGCGTTCGTGCCGGCCTCCAAGTCGGCGACCTTGGTCTCGAGCGCAATGGTCTGGCTTCCTCCGGAGAGGATGAAGTCCCCGGCATGGAGTGAAGCGTTGGCGACCCCGTTCAGCACGATGAAGTCGCCGCCGCCGAGGTCGATCGCGGTCGTTCCGTTCATCTCGTGCATCGAATTGACCACCGCCTGGAAGTTCGCGAAGCCGAACGCCGACAGGTCGATCTTGTCGGTGCCGGTCGTGAAGTCGCCGATCACGTCGCCGCCGGTGCCGTGCTCGAACACGAAGGTGTCCGCGCCATCCTGGCCGAACAGCACGTCGTTGCCTCCCTTGCCGTCGATCACATCATTGCCCGCACCCCCCAGCAGCCAGTTTGCCGTGTCGTTCCCCGTCAGATGGTTGTCGAGCTCGTTGCCCACGCCGTAGGGCGTGCTCCCCTGCAGCACGAGGTTCTCGACATTCGCGTAAAGATAATAACCCGCGCCCTTGATATCGGCGAAGACCGTGTCGACCCCGCCGTTTGCTGCCTCGAAGGTGAGATCGGCGGGGGTGTCGACAACATAGCGGTCGTTGCCGCTGCCGCCATCCATGAGGTCGTAGTCGCCCAAACCACTATTGCCGAAGAGAATGTCGTCTCCCGCGCCGCCCACCAGGATGTCGGTCGTGAAGTCGCTGCCGCCAACCAGCGTGTCGTTCCCGTCCTCGCCGTACAGGGCGTCCGCATCCGCGCCGCCGTCCAGAACATCGTCACCGTTGCCGCCGACGAGATAGTCAACTCCGGCCTCGCCATAGAGGTGGTCGGCGCCGTCCTGCCCGAACAGCGAGTCATTGCCGGCGCCGCCCCACGCCTGATCGTCGCCGGCGCCCGCGATCACCAGGTTCGCGCCCTCGTTGCCGACGATCTGGTTGGCGAGCTCATTGCCCACCCCGAAAATGTCGCCGGCCCCCGCCGCCAGAAAAAGCCGCTCGATGTTGGCGTAGAGATAATAGCCGGCGGTCGTCACGACGCTGTCGGTGCCCTCGTTGGCATTCTCGAAGACAAGATCGTCGGCGCGGTCGACGAAGAAATTGTCGTCGCCGGTGCCGCCGTAGAGATGGTCGGCGCCGGCCTTGCCGTCGAGGGTGTCGTTGCCGGGACCGCCGACGATGACATTATCCAATTCGTTGCCGGCTGCGGCGAACGTGCCCGTCCCCGTGAACACCAGATTCTCGAGATTCGCGCCAAGCTCATAGGCGCCGAGCGAGACGTTTACGCTGTCGATCCCCTCGCCAGCATTTTCGAGCACTTGATCACCATTGTCATCGACAAAGAAGGTGTCGTTGCCGGGGCCGCCTTCCATCCGATCCGCTCCGGCGCCGCCGTCCAGGATGTCGTCTCCTCGACCACCCCGCAGCGCGTCGTCGCCACCCCCGCCCCATGCCGTTAAGCTCGTGTCGGTGGCCGCAGCATCGAGATTATCCGCGCTTGCAGTGCCATTGAAATAGATGGTGTGATGCAGCAATGTGGTGCCGCCGAGGAAATCAACAAAAACGCTTCCCAGGTTCGTGATAACAAGATCACCGAAATTCTTAAGCAAATCGACTGGCTTTTCCGTATCAGAATTAGTTACCAGAATATCCATCCCGCTCGATGAAATAACGGCATGCGAGAACTCTCCATTTCCCTCTATGGTTGCTGTGCTCTCTGGACCTCGTGATGGCTGAGCATTATCCACTGCATGGATGACGTTATCATTCATATTTCCTACAAAGAAATTAACTGGTGCTCCATTCGAGTTTGGAGAATCAGCCTCAGTAGTAGGATTGGATCCGTCCGCAATCTGAAGATGATCCCCGTCGCCGTTAACATAAAATCCAGATAGCGAATTTACGAGATCATTGCCATACGTAACATGTAAATGGGCAGGGACGCCTCCGGTATTTCCACTGAGCCCGATCAAATCTCCGATATTCACTTCGGCGCCGGGGACCTTAAATCTACCCGTTTATCCCCTTGACCCACCCTCTGCATGGTGCTAGTCACAATGCATGAGCAAGAAATCCTCTTCGTCGCCCGCCTTTTCGGTCCGTGAGTTCTTCGCGCGCTTCCCCGATGAGCAAGCGTGCCTCGACCACATCATGACCGTTCGCTTCAGCGGCACGGCGATGGATTGCCCTTCGTGCGGTTGTGTCGGCGTCACCTTCCACAAGCTGCGCGAGCGCCGCGTCTATGCGTGCCCTGAGTGCCGTTTCCAGATCGCGCCGACCGCGAACACGATCCTGCATGACACCCGCACGCCGCTCGTTTCGTGGTTCTATGCGATGTATCTGTTCTGCACGACGCGCCATGGCGTGAGCGGCAAAGAACTCCAGCGCCAGCTCGGGGTCACCTACAAGACCGCCTATCGCATCGGTCAGCAAATCCGCGACCTGACCGCCAAGGCGCAGTCGTTTGACGCGCTGCTCGCCGGTCACGTTGAACTGGACGAGGCCTATGTCGGCGGGCGCAAATCGGGTGGCAAGCGTGGGCGCGGAGCACCGGGAAAGACCATCGTTATGGGTCTTGTCAGCCGCGAAGGGCCGATGAAGGCGGTTGTCATCCCCAACGTCAAGAAGGACACCCTGCGCGCGGTCGTGCTGGACAACGTGGAGCTGGGTTCGGTCGTCTCGACGGACGAACTCTACAGCTACAACTTACTGACTGGTGACGGGTTCAAGCACGGCTCTGTGAAGCACGGCGTGAAGGAATATTCGCGCTACGATTATCGCTCGGGCGAGACCTTCCACGTCAACACCGTTGAAGGCTTCTGGCGGCTGTTCAAGGCGTCGGTCCGGTCAACGCATGTGCAGATCAGCGCCAAGCATATGCAGCGCTATCTCAGCGAGTTCACTTTCCGCGCGTCGAACCGCGAGCGCGTGAACGGGATGTTTGACCTGCTGGTAGGGGCACTTTGACGACGCTCCCCAACAATCGAGCAAACTCTTCCTCGTTCGCGGCGGCAACGCCTTCAGCTTCGGCTTGCGCGATAAAATCGTCGATCCGGTGTGTCCGGAGCGCCTCGGAAAGCGTTAACGCGGTAGCCATCGGTACGCTCCCATAATCAGTTTACACCAGTCTCATGAGGAATATACGGTGCTTAGGCCAAAACGGCGAGGGGGAAAGACGATGAATGCGGCGAGCGCTGTGCTGCGCGCGTTCAGCGTCGATCACGCCGTCCGCGTGACCGGCCTTTCCAAATCAAGGCTCACCCGCTGGGATCAGCTGGGGTTCTTCTCGCCAGAGCATCTCGACGAGGAAGACCGGGGCAATCCGTATGGCCGGGTCTATTCGTTCAGAGACTTGGTTGGCCTGCGCACGCTGCAAATCCTCACCGAAAAATATCACGTACCGCTCGCGGAACTGAAAAAGGCGGCGGCCGAACTTGCCAAGCGCGCCGACAGGCCGTGGTCGGAAATCCCGCTGGCGGTTCTGAAGCGCAAGGTGGTCTTTGACCTCGATACGTCGCCTCGCGACGCGGACGGACAGGCGGTGCTCAAACACATCCCGCTCCCCACTATCGCCGACGAAGTGGCCCAGCGGGCAAACGAACTGAGAAAGCGCGACCAGGCCAAGATCGGCCTGGTCGAACGGCGGCGCTTTGTCGCCCATAACGCCCCGGTCGTAGCCGGAACCCGAATCCCGGCGCGGGCGATCGAAAGCTTCATTGAGGAAGGGTTTTCGGACAAGGCGATCATAACTGAGTACCCGTCGGTTACTCGCCTCGATATTGCCGCGGTGCGTAGCAGGATGAGGACCGCTGCCTGAGCGCGCCCCGAAAATTGATGTTTCTCGCGGACGAATGCGTTGCCGAATCCGCCTGCAAATTCCTCGAGGAACGCGGGCATGAAGTCATTCGCGCGAAGGACACGGTGCCCGAGGGGACCGAAGATCCAATCGTGGCCAAGGTCGCCGAAGACCTAGCAGCCATCCTACTCACGGACGACGCGGACTTCCGGACAATCATTGCTCGACGTCCCGACGGCCAAAGGCGCCGTTTCCGAAAGCTCAGCCGGGTTCACCTCGCTTGCAAGCACTCGCAGGCGATCAACCGATTGGCCGCTGCCATCGCCTTGATCGAATTTGAGTTCGAGCTTGCCCAGACCCGGACGGACAAGCGCATAATTATCGATGTGAAACCGACTATGATCCGGACGATGCGATAACGGGAGGGCGCGATGATCGGTCTATTGATGATGTTGGCAGCCAACGACGTGCCATCGTTTATCGGGGCGGACGAGCTCAGAGCCCTATGCGTTCGGGACCGCGTCGCTTGCTCATACTACGTGGCCGGCGCGTCCGATGCGTTGGCCTTCATGCAGAGCATGGGGATCAGCAAGCCCGTTGCGTGTCCGAAGTTAGACGCCAGCCTCGAACAACTGACGATAGTTGTGCAGGATTATCTTCGCGCTCACGCGAGCGCCTCAGGCAGCGGGTTCGGCATAGTCGCCACGGCACTATCGGAAACCTATCCCTGCAAGTAGCGTTGGGTGGGTCAAGGGGATAAACGGGTAAATCTATCGGGCACGCTCATCAGGTGCATATATGTCGCGTAATAATGGCCGCCGGAACGGTCATATTCGACGGTTATGTAGTTGCCAAAATGATCCGATGGTCCCACTGCACCCTCGGTAATAGTAGATCTTACTTCGACTACGCGGCCATGACCTTGGGCCAACACATTTGTTCCCTCGGGGGCATGAAAATCCAAAGCATAAAACAGGTACTTGTCGGCCGGAAATTGAGCGCTGACCAGGCCGTGATCTCCCTCGCCAAATTTTTGCGTAACCCACGTCTGCTGTATCTGATTAAAATCGAATGGGAGTTTTATCGTAGGTACATTTGAAGGAGATGGTAACGAAGATGAGATCGGTTTTACGCTAAAAGTACTCATCGCAATTCCGACCTGGTCGGAGACATCTTT
Organism: uncultured Alphaproteobacteria bacterium; assembly: GCA_963799985.1. Taxonomy (GTDB): domain Bacteria; phylum Pseudomonadota; class Alphaproteobacteria; order Sphingomonadales; family Sphingomonadaceae; genus Sphingomonas. Next base: position 15,720 of record CAWCZC010000002.1, read on the forward strand.
AAATAAACGAAGGACATAATCACTTATCGAATCCAGCACGCCTCCGAGCATCGTTACCTTAACCGGGGTCGAGGAAGTCGTCTCACCAGCCGCAAAAGCAATTGGGATTCCAAGAAGGCTGTTGAAAATGCCGTTGTTGCTAGAATAGCCTTCGGAACCCGCGACAGTGTTCGCGTACACGGTCTCCTGTGGAAGGTCTCCGCTGCGTGTTACCGTAAACGTGATCGTTGTCCCGGCACTCGACGCCACTACACCCGCATTCGGACTCACCTGGTAGCTGGTCACCGCCCCGCTATCGTCGTCATCGATCGTCCAGGTCGTCCGGGCGAGGTAGGTTGAGATCGGGTCGTTCTTGCTGTGCTGAATGATGAACCCGAACGTCTCGTCTTGCTCCGGTTTTCCGTCATTGATCAGCGCCAGATCGACCGTCTTGACCGTTTCGCCTGCTGCGAAATTTACGGCGAGATTATTGACGTTGGTGGCGTAGTCGCCCTCGTTGCGACTGCCGGCGTCCTGGGTTGTGCTGGCATACAGGGTTTCCGCCGGAAGCCCCGCGGGACGCGTTATCGTGAAGAACAGGCTCCCCGCCTCACCCACACGCGACGCCGATGGCGAGACGCTGTAGCCCGAACTGGCAGCGACATCGTCATCATGGATGGTCCAGTTGGTCTTGGCGAGGAACACCGAAGGCGCATCATTTGGGCTGTGCTGAACGATCAGGCCGAACGTTTCGTCTGCTTCCGGATTTCCGTCGTCGGTGATGGCCAGCGAAATGGCCTTGGAGACTTGGCCGGCGGCGAAGCTCACCGCCATGTTGTTCACATTGGTTGAATAGTCACCGCTGTTGCTCGCGTACCCGTTCGCCGACCCGTTCAGCGTACTGGCGTAGACGGTGTCTGCACCTAGGCTTCCCGTGCGCGTAATCGTGAAGGTAATAGACCCTGCGTTCTCGTTTACAACGCTTGGTGACGCGACAACGGAGTAAACTGGTTGCTGCGCGGCGTCGTCGTCATGGATCGTGAAGGTCGACTTGACGAGATATGTCGAGGCCGGGCTCTCACTATTCCGCTGCACGATCAAGCCAAAGGTCTCGTCTGCCTCCGGCGTTACATCGTTGATGGTCTGCACCGTGATAGTCGCCGTGCTCTGGCCGGCCGCGAAGGAAATCGCCTGGCCGTTTATTCCAGCGTAATCCTTGGTATTGGTATAGCCTTCGGTTTGAGTAGTGCTTGCGAAGATCGTCTCGGCCGGCATTCCCCCCGACCGCGTGATCGTGAAAGTGACCTGGTTGCCCTCGGTCACCGTCGTCGCCTCCGGCGTTAGCGAATAGCTTGTGTTCTGCGACGCTACCGCGAACGAGAAGTAGCTCGAGTGCTGGCTGTTGTCGGGGCTGTTGACGCGTACCTGCCAGTTGCCCGCGTCGTTCGCGTCGTTGAACTGGTAATCGATCTCGCTGCTCGACACGAAGGTCAGCTTGCCCGAACTGCTCGCGATCGTCCCGCCTTCCGGCGGCGCGAACGTCAGCGTGTCGCCGCTCACGAAGCTGCTCCCGAAGATCTTCATCACGTGGTTGGCCGTGTCCGCCGGATACGAGGTCGGCGACACGCTGGTGATCGACGGCGTCACCACCGCCGACGCCACCGCGAACGAGAAGTAGCTCGAGTGCTGGCTGTTGTCGGGGCTGTTGACGCGCACCTGCCAGCTGCCCGCGTCGTTCGCGTCGTTGAACTGGTAATCGATCTCGGTGCTCGACACGAAGGTCAGCTTGCCCGAGCTGCTTGCGATCGTGCCCCCCTCGGGTGGCGCAAACGTCAGCGTGTCGCCGCTCACGAAGCTGCTCCCGAAGATCTTCATCACGTGGTTGGCCGTGTCCGCCGGATACGAGGTCGGCGACACGCTGGTGATCGACGGCGTCACCACCGCCGACGCCACCGCGAACGAGAAGTAGCTCGAGTGCTGGCTGTTGTCGGGGCTGTTGACGCGCACCTGCCAGCTGCCCGCGTCGTTCGCGTCGTTGAACTGGTAATCGATCTCGCTGCTCGACACGAAGGTCAGCTTGCCCGAACTGCTCGCGATCGTCCCGCCTTCCGGCGGCGCAAACGTCAGCGTGTCGCCGCTCACGAAGCTGCTCCCGAAGATCTTCATCACGTGGTTGACCGTGTCCGCCGGATACGAGGTCGGCGACACGCTGGTGATCGACGGCGTCACCACCGCCGACGCCACCGCGAACGAGAAGTAGCTCGAGTGCTGGCTGTTGTCGGGGCTGTTGACGCGCACCTGCCAGCTGCCCGCGTCGTTCGCGTCGTTGAACTGGTAATCGATCTCGGTGCTCGACACGAAGGTCAGCTTGCCCGAGCTGCTTGCGATCGTGCCCCCCTCGGGTGGCGCGAACGTCAGCGTGTCGCCGCTCACGAAGCTGCTCCCGAAGATCTTCATCACATGGTTGACCGTGTCCGCCGGATACGAGGTCGGCGACACGCTGGTAACTTTCGGCGTCACGGTCGCCAGCGGGATCGCGAACGCGAAGTCGCGCGCACCTGGGGCCCGGTCGAGATCGCTGGTCCGCGGCCGCCACGGTTCCCCCAAGCCGAAATCAAACCACGGGATGATCGAACAATAATTGAAATAGCGGCGCATCGATCCGCTCCCCCGAAATCATTCCGTCTCTTATGAAGTCGCCCAAGGTTACCGTCTTTTTTCCTTTCCGATATAACCTATCGCAACCGTTTCGGTGAGGTAGCAGTCCACGGTCCGATCAATGTCCCGTTTAAGAGTTGGATGAATATTGTTTCCAGGCGCTATCTCGTCGACCGGGACCGTGGAGCGCTGCGCACATCGAACCCACTTCGCCGTTAGCAATTCTACACCGCGGTTTTTGCAGCACTGCGCATGGGCACAACCTCCGCGCCCCTGCGCAGCACGTCGAGATGATCACTCCACCATTGCGCCATCGCGACCCGTTCCGGCCAATAGATCGAGCGATGGTAGGCGGCGCGGACTTGGTTTGCCTCGCGATGCGCGAGCGCCCGCTCAATCGCGTCGGGATTCCATTTTCCGCTTTCGTTTAGCAGCGAGCTGGCGGTCGATCGAAACCCGTGCGCGGTCATTTCATCCCCGCCATAGCCCAGCCGCCGCAACGCGCCGTTGACGGTGTTTTCGGACATAGGCCGTGACGCCGAACGGACCGAAGGAAAGACATAGGTGCCGTTGCCGGTGAGGGTCTGAATTTCTCGCAGCAGCTCAAGCGCTTGCTTTGACAGTGGAACATGGTGAGGCTCGCGCATCTTCATTCGGCCCGCCGGTATGGTCCAAACCGCCTGGTCGAAATCGATTTCCGCCCATTGCATCCCGCGAACCTCGCCCGGACGCTGGTAAATGTGCGGGGTCAGGCGCAGCGCGAATAAGGTGGTAGGCTGCCCCTGATAGCCATCGATCGCCCGCAACAGCTCGCCTACGGCCTTCGGGTCGGTAATCGCTGCGTGATGCTTCACCTTGGGCGGCACCAACGCGCCCAGCAGCATTTGCGCCGGGTCGTTGCTCGCGCGCGCGGTGGCCACCGCGTAGCGGAAGACGCGGCTGGCGAAAGCCCGCATGCGGCTCGCCGTCTCGCGCTTGCCGGACTGCTCGACCTTCTTGAGTACCGCCAGCAGTTCGTGCGGCGAAATATCCGCAATGGGTCGCGCGCCGATCGCCGGGGTCAGTAGTGTCAAAAGCCAGCGCACCTTTGCGACCGTCACCTCCGCGCGCTGCTCCTGCTCCATGCGGTGGATATATTCGTCCGCGACAGCCGCAAAGGTATTCGCTGCGCCTAGCATCGTCGCGACCTTCGCTTGCTGTTTCGCGAGCGCCGGGTCCGTCCCAGCCTCCAATTGCTTGCGCGCCGAGTCCCGCCTCTCGCGAGCTTCCTTCAAGCCAAGGTCGGGATATGCCCCCAGCGCCAGCTTCTTCTCCTTGCCGTTGACGCGATACTTCAAACGCCAGAGCTTCGATCCGCCCGGCGTGATCAGCAGATAGAGCCCTTTTTCGTCGGCGAGCTTCCATTCTCGATCGCTCGGCTTGGCTTTACGAATCACGGTGTCGGTCAGCGCCATTGGGGGCCTCCTGATCGGCGCATTTCCAAAAGGCCCCCACATAGGCCCCCGCGAAACGCCGACTTTGGGCGGGCGCAGGCGAACAGCGCCGAACTGTTCGGCGTCATTATTGTCAGATTTCCGTGAGTTTTTCAATCAATCGCGGATGCTGGCGATCAGGGAAATGGTGCCGCCTACAGGACTCGAACCTGTGACCCCCGCATTACGAATGCGATGCTCTACCAACTGAGCTAAGGCGGCCCGCCCGGGCGCCGCGCCCGGAAAGAGGGGCGGCGCTTACCAGCATGGCTTGTGCCTGACAAGCATTGCCAAAGCGTTGCCCACCCGCCGCCGCGCCAACCGCGCGGCGCAACAGAAAAGCCGCCCGCTTTACGGCTCGTTTACCACAGAGGGCGCACAAGCATGGCGTGACAAGTACGGGCTCCGGCCCGGGTGGAGCAGACGCATGGACATGGCTCGCGGCATCAACGATCCGGTGGACTGGGGCGCGGGCCCCGAGGAAGCGGACGCCGTGGTTTCGGATCGCCCGATCGAGATCGGCACCGACGAACGCCGCATGCACGTGCGTGCCTATAATCACTGGGTGTCGCTGCTCCAGGGTCGCGCCTACCCCTCGATCGAGGATCTCGATCCCGGCGAACATCAGCGATTTCGGCACGCACAGCGTGCTGCTCGATTTCAGCAAGGGGATCGACGATCCCGCCATCGCCTATCTCGGCAGGGCGCTGCGCGAGGAATGCGGCGTCGATCCCGTCATCACGCACGTCGCGCAGGTGCCGAGCCGCTCGCTGCTGTCGCGCCTGACCGACCATTATCTCCAGATCATCGCCAACCGCGCGCCGATCGGCTTCGAGGCCGAGTTCGTCTCCACGCGGGGGCACAACACGCTCTACCGCGGCATCCTGATGCCGTTCTCGTCGGACGAGGACACGATCGACTTCATCTACGGCGTGATCAACTGGAAGGAACTGGTCGACGCCGAGACCCAGGCGAAGCTCAACGCCGAGATCGAGGAAACGCGCCGACTCCACCCGCGCCCGCCGGTGCCGGCCGCCGCGGTCTGGGCCGACGGGCCCAGCGCCGCGTTCGACACGCCCGCCGAGGTGATGCCCGAAGTTTCCCCGGGATCGAGCCTGAGCGACCGGCTGATGCTCGCTCGCGAGACCGCCGCCGCTGCACGCGCCTCGGATACGCGCAGCCGTTCCGCGCTCTACCGCGCACTCGCCCGCGCCTATGATTTCGCGCTCGCCGCGCAGGAGGACGAGGCCGGCTATGCCGCGCTGCTCGGCCAGGCGGGAATCGCCGCCCAGGCGCGCGCGCCGATGACTCCCGTCGCCAAGCTCGTGTTCGGCGTGGACTACGACAAGACGCGCCTCACTGAATTTGCCGCGGTGCTCACGCATGCGAAGCGAGTCGCCGTGCCGCAGGGCGGGCTCGAGGACTTCCTCGATGCCGCGGAGGGCGGGATCAAGGGCGTCGTCAAGGCCGAGCGCGCCGAGCGCCGCCCCGTGCCCAAGCCCGACGGCTATGCCCGCGCTGCCGAGGAGCTGCGCCATCGCACGCCGCTCGGCCATGTCGCGATCCAGGCGGGGACCGACGAGTTCGTCGTCCTGCTCGCGCGGGCCGGCACGGACGGGCTCGACATCGTCGCCGCCGTCACCGATTCGGTGCTGACTCACAGCGCGGTGCGCAAAGCCGCCGCCTGACTCACAATCGGTATCATTTGTTACCTCACAAGACTTGAGGTCGTAATCCGGCGGGCGCATAGGGCGGCGCATGCCGAAGAACACCATGACGTCGCTGTCGCGTACGTTCGAAGCGCGGCTGCTCGAAGGAGCGCTGCCGGGGGAGCTGGAAGGATTTGACGAGGCCGAGCGCGCGGAAGCCGCCGCCTTCGTCGCCGAAGCCGCGGGCGTGCGCCCCCCCGCCACGCCCAGGATCGTTCTCGCCACCTTCGTCGATCGCGCCGAGCGGCGCCGGATGCGGCTCGCGGTGATCAACGACGACATGCCGTTCCTGGTCGATTCGATCTCGCAGGCGATCGCCGCGCACGACATCGCGATCCACCGCCTCCTCCACCCGGTGATCGCGGTCGAGCGCGACGCGAAGGGCACGCTGGCGTCGATCGGAGAAGGCCGTCGCGAATCGATGGTCTATATCGAGATGGACCGCGCCGACCTGCGCGAACGCCGCGCGCTCGTCGCCGATCTCGAGCGCACGCTCGAGCAGGTGCGCGACGCAGTCGAGGACTGGCCCCAGCTCCGCGCCGCGATGACCGCAGACGCCGCGATCACCCCTTCGGCCGAAGGCGCGGCGCTGCTTAGCTGGTTCGAGCGAGGCGCGATGACTTTGCTCGGCCATGAGAGATGGCGCACCGGCGGCGCGACGAGCGACCAGCTCGGCATCTCCCGCTACACCCATGCCGCGCCGATCCTCGCCGAGCCTTCGCGCCAGGCTGCGGTCGAGTGGTTCCAGGGCGGGGGCGAGGCGCCGCTGCTGCTCAAGGTCGAACTGCATCTCGACCGTCCACCGCCGCGTGCCGCTCGATCGTGGTCGTGCTGCCGATCAGCACCGGCAGCGAAGGTCGACCGGCATCGTCGATCCATGCCGGCCTGTGGACCAGCGCCGCGCTGTTCGCCGATCCGCCCGAGACGTGCCGGTGCTGCGCGCCCGGCTGAAGGCGCTGGAGAAGCGAATTCGGCTTCGATCCGAAGGGCCACACCGGCAAGGCGCTGCGCCACGCGCTGACCGCGCTGCCGCGCGATCTCGCCACCGCGTTCGACGCCGAAGCGCTCGAAGCGCTGGTGCTGACCGCGATGTCGCTCGCCGACCGGCCGCGCGCCGAAGCTGGTGCTGGTGCGCAGCGATCGCTCGGGCGGCAGCTGTTCGCCTTCGTCTGGCTGCCGCGCGACGAGCTCTCGACCGGCGCGGCGCACTGCGATCGGCGAGATGCTCGACCGACGGCGTCGGGCGCGAAGCTGACCAACTGGTCGGTCGACGCTCGGCGATGGCGACCTCGCGCTGCTCCGCTACACGCTCGATCTTCGACGGCGACGGCGCCGATGCCCGACGTCGCCGCGCTCGACGCAGCGGCTCGAGCGGATGGTGCGCGGCTGGGCAGCCCGCGGTCGAGGCGGCGCTTGGCGACCGGTCGGGCCGGCGCGCGCGACTCGGCTCGCGCTGACCTACGCCAACGCCTTCCCGCCCGCCTATCGCGCGACCGGCACGCCCGAGGAAGCGGCGCGCGGACATCGTCCGCCTCGCCGGGCTCAAGTCGGCGACGGCGACCGCGCGGTCCGCATCTGCCCGGTGCGCCGACAGGACGGGCGAGTACTGCGCCTCAAGACTCTACCGCCTCGGCGGCGCGCTCGCCCTGTCCGAAGCGGTGCCGGTGTTCGAGAATTTCGGCTTCCGCGTGCTCGAGGAGGTGCCGACTCGCGCTCGAGCGGCGAGAACGGCGCCTTCATCCACGACTTCCGAGATCGCGCTGGTCGGCGGCGTCACCAAGACGCTCGATGCCGAGCGCCGAGCTCGTCGAGAAGGCGATCGCGGCCGTGCTCGAAGGCCGTGCCGAGAACGACGCGTTCAACCAGCTGATCGTCGAGGCCGGGCTGCGACCCGGCGTCGGTCGTGCTGTTCCGCGCCTGGTTCCGCTATCTGCGCCAGACCGGCATGACCTATGGCCTCGTCACCGTGGTCGATGCGCTGCGCCGCGCGCCGGACGTGGCGCGCGGCGCTGATCGACCTGTTCGGCGCCGCGCACGATCCCGACGCGAGCAGGCAAGCGACGAGAGCGCGATCGAGCGCGGCCGAAGCAGCGATCGACGACGGCCTCGCCGAGGTCGCGGCGATCGACGACGACCGCATCCTGCGACTGATCCGCGGCGTCGTCGCCGGCGACGCTGCGCACCAACGCCTTCGCCCCGGCGGCGCGAGGAGGCGCTCGCCTTCAAGATCGACTGCGCGCTGGTCCCGGGCCTGCCCGCGCCGGTGCCGTGGCGCGAGATCTGGGTCTATTCGCCCGCGGGTCGAGGGCATCCACCTGCGCGGCGGCCCGGTCGCGCGCGGCGGCCTGCGCTGGTCCGACCGGCGCGACGATTTCCGCACCGAGATCCTCGGCCTGATGAAGGCGCAGGTCGTCAAGAATGCGGTGATCGTGCCCGACCGGCGCCAAGGGCGGCTTCTATCCCAAGCAGCTGCCGCCGGCCTCGAACCGCGACGCCTGGCTCGCCGAGGGCACCGAGAGCTACCGCATCTTCATCCGCGCCTTGCTGTCGGTCACCGACAATCATCGTCGAGCGGCAAGGTCGTCCATCCCGAGGGCGTCGTCGATCCTCGACGGCGACGATCCCTATTTCGTCGTCGCCGCCGACAAGGGCACCGCGACCTTCTCCGACGTCGCCAACGCGATCGCGATCGCGCGCAACTTCTGGCTCGGCGACGCCTTCGCCAGCGGCGGCAGCCACGGCTACGACCACAAGGCGATGGGGATCACCGCCAAGGGCGCCTGGGTCTCGGTCCAGCGCCACTTCCTCGAGATGGGCGTCGACGTGCAGACGCGAGCCGATCCGCGTCGCCGGGGTGCGGCGACATGTCGGGCGACGTGTTCGGCAACGGCATGCTGCTGTCGAAGGCGCTCAAGCTCGTCGCCGCCTTCGACCATCGCCACATCTTCCTCGATCCCGATCCCGATCCGGCGAAGAGCTGGAAGGAGCGCAAGCGCATGTTCGAGCTGCCGCGCTCGAGCTGGGCCGATTACGACCCAAGCTGATCTCGCAAGGGCGGCGGCGTCTTCCCGCGCACCGAGAAGTCGATCCCGCTGAGCGCCGAGGTCCGCGCGATGCTCGGCGTCGACGGCGAAGGAGCTCGACCCCGCCGCGCTGATCACCGCGATCCTCAAGGCGCCGGTCGATCTGCTCTGGTTCGGCGGCATCGGCACCTACGTGAAGGCGGCAGGCCGAGAACAACGTCCGAGGTCGGCGATCCCGCCAACGACGCGCTCCGGGTCAACGCCGAGCGAGCTTCGCGCCAAGGCGATCGGCGAGGGCGCCAATCTCGGCGTCACCCAGGCCGGCCGCATCGAGTTCGCGGAGCGCGGCGGGCGGATCAACACCGACTTCATCGACAATTCGGCGGGCGTCGACTGCTCGGACAATGAGGTCAACATCAAGATCCCGCTCAACCGCGAGATGATCGAGGGCCGGCTCGAGCTTCGAGGAGCGCAACACGCTGCTCGTCGCAGATGACCGACGATGTCGCCGAGCTCGTGCTCGAGGACAATCGCCTGCAGACGCTGGCGCTGTCGATCGCCGAGCGCGGCGGCGCGCGCGGCGCTGCCGCAGCTTCGTCCGCGTGATCGAGATGCTCGAGGCGAGCGGCCGGCTCGACCGCGCGGTCGAGGGGCTCGGCAGCGAACGAGGAGCTGCTGCGCCGCGGCCAGGAGGGTCGCGGCCTCACCCGGCCCGAGCTGGCGGTGCTGCTCGCCACCGCCAAGCTCGCGCTGCAGGACGCGATCGAGCACGGCGATCTCGGCCGACGATCCGGCGCTCGAGCGCCGATCTGCACGCCGCCTTCCCGCCGGCGATGCGCAAGAAGTTCGCGACGGCGATCGACGAGCATCGGCTGCGCGCGCGAGATCATCGCGACCAAGCTCGCCAACCGCCTCGTCAACCGGCTCGGCGTGCTCCATCCGTTCGAACTCGCCGAGGAGGAAGGCGCGTCGCTGCGCGACATCGCCGCGATGTTCGTCGTCGCCGAGCGGCTGTTCGACCTCGACGAGCTGTGGCGCGAGATCGAGACGCCGACGATGGCCGAGGACGCGCGGCTCGCTCTGTTCGACGAGGTCGCGGTGGCGGTGCGCGGCCACATCGCCGATCTGCTCCGCGTCGACCGCGCCGGAGCGAGCCCGGCCGACGTGATTGCTCGGCTCGAGCCCGGGCATCGACAACGCTCGACGCGCAGGCCAAGACAGCTGCTGCTCGACGAGGTCAAGCGCGCAGAGCGGCGCGCATTTCGCGCGCCGGCTCGAGCGCGCGGGCGCGCCCGCGCGATCTGGTCGACGCAGGTCGTGCGGCTGTTCGAGCTCGACGGCGCGGTCGGCCTCGCCGATCTGGGCGCGCGGCGCGGCATCGACGAGATCGTGCTGACCCGCGCGTTTACGCACGCTCGGCCAGGCGCTCGGGCTCGACTGGGCGCAGGCGACCGCGGCGCGGATCGTCGCCGGCGATCCGTGGGAGCGGCTGCTGATCGCCGGCCTCGCGCGCGATTTCGAGCAGCTGCGGCTCGAATTCCTCGGCGCGGCGCGGCAAGGGCGATCCCGAAGCGCAGGTCGAGGCCTGGCTCGCCGCGCAACGGCGCCGCGCGTCGGCGCAGTTCCGCCGAGCTGGTCGACCGCGCGCGCGCAAGTGCCGGCGCCCAATGCGGCGATGCTCGCCCAGATCGCGGGCCAGGCGCGCGTGCTGCTGGGGCGGGAATAACCGTATCGGCCTGAGGCAGGCGCTCGCGACACGCGCATTGCATTTGCACGGAGTCGCAGTCACACCATGGCTCGCAACATGCGGGACACATATGGCGACGAGCGCTCTCACCAAACGCGGTATCGCGGCCCTGGCCGTGCCACTGGCGGTTGTCTTCGCCGCACCGGCGCAGGCGCAGCAGGCCGGCGCGGATCTCGACGCGCTGATCGACGCCTCCGCGACACCTGAGGGCGCGCTGGCAACTGCGCACCGCCAGGCCGACGCGGGCGACCTTTCGGGCGCCGCGGCGACGCTGGAACGCTCGCTGATTTCCGGGGGCACGCGCGACCTCCGCCTCTTCTACGTCGCGGTGCTCTGCCGCCTCGACGATCGCCAGCGCGCCGCGATCGAGCTGGCCCAGGTCAAGGACGGCGGCGCCGACCCCGGGGTGCGCGCGGCGTGCGGCGGGCTCGAGCCCAGCCATGCCGTCGATCGCGGCCGCCACGACGGCGTGCACGGTCAGGTCAGCGCGGGCATGGCCTATGACAGCGATGCGTCGGGCGCGCTCGCGGTCGAGTTCGACATTCCGGGCGTTACCGCGGTGCGCGAGGACGGCTTCGCCTTCACCGGCGCGGCGGCGCTCCACGGGCGAGCCACCGTCGAGGGCACCAGCTTCATCTACGCCGATCTCGCCGCGCAGACCCACGACAGCGTCTCCGGCCCGGCGTTCGACTATCAGGTCGGTACCGCAACTCTGGGCGTCGGCGAGCGCAGCGGACGCGTCGAGGGGACGATCGGCGGTGTCTTCACCCACGCCCGCGTCAACGGTGATCCCTATCTCACTGCTTTCGGCGGCGAGGTGCAGGTCTCGATCGTCACCGGCCCCGATACGCGGCTGACGCTCCACGGCCAGGTCGTGAGCGAGGACTACCCGACCACCCTGCTCCTCTCGCGTGATGGGGTGCGCTACGATGCGTCGCTCGAGTTCCAGGGCGGGCGGCAGGATAGCCTGAGCTACCTGATCGGCGCCGCCTATGAGCGCAAGCAAGCCGACACCAACTACCTCGCCTACACCGGCCTGCGCGGTTTCGCCGCGGTGCGGCTGCCGATCGGCGGAAGCGGGGCCTATGGCGCGCTGCAAGGGACGGTGCGCTATCTCGACTATTACGACGACCCGCTGACCCCCAACCGGATCGAGACGCGCTGGTTCGGCCGCGCCGCGCTGGGCGTGCCGCTGGGCGCGTCCGGCCTCGTCCTCGAGGGCGCCGGGAGCTACACCGTGCGCGACTACAATGCGGCAAGCGGGTTGCGCGACTATCGCAGCGTCGGCGGCGAGATCCGCCTGATCTTCAAGTTCGGCAAGTGAGGATGCGGCACATGGCCAAGGCTTCGAACCTGCGCGCGCTGCTCGGCGCCGCCGCGATCGCGGTGCTGGCTGCGAACCAGGCGGAAGCGCAGACCGTCGGCGTCAACGCGGCGGTGGCGGGCGACGTGCGGATGAGCACCGACGCCAACCGCGCGGTCCACCCGGCGGTGGTCAAGGAGCGCGTCTCGCTCGGCAACGATATCCTTACCGGGCGCGGCAGCCGGCTCCAGGTGCTGCTGCTCGATCACACCATGTTCACCGTCGGCGCCAGTGCGCGGATCAAGGTCGACCGCTTCGTCTACGATCCGAACAGGAGCTCGAGCGCGGTGGGCCTCTCGGTCGCGCGCGGTGCGTTCCGTTTCATGTCGGGCAAGCCGACTCACGCCAACCCCGGCCAGTCGAGCATCCGCACGCCCTCCGCCTCGATCGGCATCCGCGGCACGATCGTCGAGGGGGTGATCGGCGCCGAGGCGATCCGGATCGCGCGCCAGCAGGCGGGCCTCCCCGCCTTCACCGCCAATCCCGAGCTCGCGACGTTGATCCTGCTGCGCGGCCCCGGCCCGGCGACGCAGGGCGACGAAGTGCCCGGCGCGATCGACGTCGACGCGGGCGGCAAGACCGTGTCGCTCACCGGATCGGGCACCGCGGTCTTCATTCCCGGCCCCGGCGAGGCGCCGATCGGCCCGTTCGCGCTGACCGACTGGGGCTCGGCCTATCTCGCATCGCTGACCGGCACCGGCGGGTTCGGCGCCGGCGGACCTTGGGGCCTGACGCTCGAGCCCAATCCGCTCGAAGACCTGCTGGCCTTCGACGTGGCGTGCGACGGCCGGGGCGGCGGCCTTGGCGATCCGGTCAAAGGCCCGCCGGCGGGCGGCGGCTGCGGCGGCGGGCCGAAGCAATAGGGCTCACACCACCCCGAACGCCAGCATCGCATCCGCGACCTTCTTGAAGCCGGCGATGTTGGCACCCTTGACGTAATCGACATAGCCGTCGGCGGCGCGGCCGTATTCGAGGCAGCGGGCGTGGATGCCGTCCATGATGTCGACGAGCATCTGCTGGAGCTCGGCTTCCTTCCACGCGCGGCGCTCGCTGTTCTGGCTCATCTCCAGCCCCGAGACCGCGACCCCGCCCGCGTTCGCCGCCTTGCCCGGCGCGAACAGGATCCTGGCGTCCTTGAAGACGTGCACGCCCTCGAGGTTGGTCGGCATGTTCGCGCCCTCGGCGACCGCGACGCAGCCGTTCGAGACCAGCGCCCGCGCGTCCATCCCCAGCAGCTCGTTCTGCGTCGCGCAGGGGAGCGCCACGTCGCACGCCACACCCCACGGCGGCAGATTCGCATGGAAAGTCGCGCCGGTGAATTCCTTCGCATAGTCCGAGATGCGGCCGCGATGCTTGGTCTTGTGCGCCTTCACCCAGTCGATCTTCTCCTGGCTGATGCCGTCGGGATCGTGGACAAAGCCTTCCGAGTCCGACAGCGTCAGCACCTTGCCGCCCAGCTGCACCACCTTCTCGGCCGCGTGCGTCGCGACGTTCCCCGATCCCGAGATCACCGCGCGCTTGCCCTCGAGGTCCTGCCCCTTGGCCTTGAGCATGTTGGCGAGGAAATAGACCGCGCCATAGCCGGTCGCCTCGGTGCGGATCAGCGAGCCGCCGTACTCGAGGCCCTTGCCGGTCAGCACGCCTTCGAAGCTGTTGGTGATGCGCTTGTACTGGCCGAACATGTATCCGATCTCGCGCGCGCCCACGCCGATGTCGCCCGCGGGCACGTCCACGTCGGCGCCGACATGCCGGTAGAGCTCGGTCATGAAGCTCTGGCAGAAGCGCATTACTTCGTGGTCGCTCTTGCCCTTGGGATTGAAGTTCGCGCCGCCCTTGCCGCCGCCCATCGGCAGTCCGGTGAGCGCGTTCTTGAAGGTCTGCTCGAAGGCGAGGAACTTGAGCACGCTTTCGGTGACCGAGGGGTGGAAGCGGATGCCGCCCTTGTACGGCCCGATCGAATTGTTGTTCTGCACCCGCCAGCCGCGCTGGACTCGGATGTTGTGGTTGTCGTCCTCCCAGCAGACGCGGAAGCTGACGATCCGGTCGGGCTCGGCGATGCGGCGGAGGATCTGGTAGTGGTGGTACGCCTCTTTGTCGGCGATGAAGTCGTAGATGTCCTCGGCGACTTCCTGGACCGCCTGGATGAACTCGGTCTGGCCCGGATTGCGCTTCTTCACGCCCTCCATGAACGCCGACAGGTCGACATGATCTCCGAGCGCCATGAGGTCCCCTCCTGAGTCGTTTTCTGCGCGGAGGCGAAGGTACCGCAGTTCGGCGCCGACCCGAAATTCGCTGGCGGGCGCCATTCCCCGCCTGACACGGCCAAACCCAAACTTAAGCCTGTTCGGCATATGCAGTTTCGGGCAGATTGTGCGGCGCTGGCGAGGGGACGACGCTGCGTGGGGATTGCGGACCATCTCGCGGAACGGAAGACCGGCGCGCTCCTGCTGTGCGCCGCGCTGGTGCTCGCCTTCACCGCGGCGATGATCGCGGTCGCCGCGGGCGCGAAGGCCCCCGCCCCGCCGCAGTTCGAAGGCGTAGCGAGCTGCGCCGGCACCACCTGCCACGGCCGGATGGAAGCCGACGGCGCGGTGGTCCGCCAGGACGAGCTCGCCCGCTGGCAGGAACCCTCCACCCCCGCGGGCGCGCACAGCCGAGCGTTCAGCGTGCTTTCGGGCAAGCGCGCGCACCAGATCACCGCGACTTTGGGCATGGGCGATCCCACCTCCGCCCCCGCCTGCCTCGGCTGCCACACCACCCCGGCCAACGGCCCGCACGGCGCTCGCTTCATCGCCGCCGACGGGGTGAGCTGCGAGGCGTGCCACGGCGGGGCGTCGGGCTGGATCGCCTCGCACTATGCCGTCGGCGCGAGCCATGCCGACAATGTCGCGCGCGGGATGACCCCGCTCGAGCGGCCGATGATCCGCGCCAACGTCTGCCTCGATTGCCACTTCGGCAGCGCCCGGCCGGGCCAGTACGTCACCCATCGGATGATGGCGGCGGGGCATCCGCGCATCAATTTCGAGCTCGATCTCTTCTCGACACTCCAGCAGCACCACGACGAGGACGCCGACTATGCGGCGCGCAAGGGCCGGACCGACAGCGTCAGGATGTGGGCGGTCGGCCAGGCGATGGCGCTCGACCGGGCGATGACGCTGTTCGCCTCGCCCAAGGGCACCGAAGGCGCCTTCCCCGAATTCACCTTCCTCGATTGCCACAGCTGCCATCGTCGCATCTATGACCAGGCCGACCGCAGCCTGACCTTCGAGACCAACCCCGGCCGCCCGATCCCCTTCGCGATGCCGCCGTTCAACGACGAGAACATGATTCTGCTCTCCGCCGCCGCGCGCGTTGCCGTGCCCGGCATGTCGGGACGGCTCGACGGCGACGTGAAGGCCTTTCACCAGGCGATGGCGAGCGACCGCCCCGCCGCGGTGGCCGCCGCGCGCAGGCTCGCGGGGACCGCGCAATCGCTCGCGTCCGCGCTATCCGGCTCGGCGGGCGGCAGCGACATGGCGTTCGCGATGGTCGACAGCATCGCGGGGCCCGCCTCCACGCCGCGCTTCACCGACTATGAGGGCTCGGTCCAGGCGGTGATGGCGATCGACACGCTGCTCAATGCGATGGTCAAGAACGGCCGGATCACGGTGGGCGCGGCGGCGGGAATCCGCGCCGACATCAACCGCGCCTATGCCGCGGTGAAGGCGCCGAACGACTATCACGGCCCCGAATTCCGCGCGGCATTGGGCAGCGCGGTGCGCAGCATCCGGTCGCTTCGATGAAGCGCGGCGTGGCGCTTCTCGCGGGCACCGCGCTGATCCTCCAGGCGTGCAGCGGCGGCGGAGGGAGCGGAGGCGGCACCGCCACGCCGGCGCCTTCCACCGCCACGCCGGCTCCGGGCGCGACTAGTCTCTATTCGGTCCCCGCGCCCGAATCGCTGGGCATTGCCGACGTCCAGGCAGTAGTCGCGCACGCAGCCGCCGAGGCGAGGCAGCGCGGCCTCCCCGCCGTAATCGCGGTCACCGATCGCGTCGGCAACGTCCTCGCCGTGTTCCACATGACCGGCGCTGCCGCCGCCGCGGTCACCAGCGCGGCCCCCAACGGCGCCAACATCGACGCGCAGAACCTCACCATCCCCGCCGAGGCCGGGGCGATCGCCAAGGCAGTGACGGGCGCCTACCTCTCGAGCGGCGGCAACGCTTTCTCGACCCGCACCGCGAGCATGATCGTCCAGCCGCATTTCCCGCCCGCGCCGAGCACCGCGGGATTGGAGAGCGGGCCGCTGTTCGGGGTGCAGTTCAGCCAGCTTCCCTGCTCGGACCTCGCCGCACGCTACGGCTCGCTCGGCGCCGACGCGCAAATCGGGCCCAAACGCTCGCCGCTCGGCCTCGCCGCCGACCCCGGCGGCTTCCCGCTCTACAAGAACGGCGTGCTCGTCGGCGGCGTCGGGGTGATGGCGGACGGGCATTACGGCTTCGATCCCAATGTGCTCGATACCGACAGCGACCCCGAGGAAGCGATCGCGCTGGCGGGGACGCTCGGCTTCGAGGCGCCCGCCGCGATCCGCGCCGACCAGATCTACGTCGACGGCACCCAGCTGCGCTATTCGGACGCCGCCTACACCGGCCTCCAGACCAACGGCACCGCCACCTATGCCGCGACCGATCCGGCGCTCGGCGGCCTCGTCGCGGTGCGGGGCTATGCGGCGGCGGCAATCCTGCCCGGCGCGATCTACGGCACCGAAGTCTCGGGCATCCGCCCCGCCACCACCGCCGAATTCTCGAACCGCGACGCGTTCGTCCTCTCCAACGGGTCGGGCGCGGATCGCTACCCGATCCAGGCGGGCACCGACGCGGGCAGCGTCGCCACCCCGCTCACCGCCGCCGAAGTGCGCGCGGTGCTCGAGGAAGCCTTCACGATCATGAGCCGCGCCCGCGCGCAGATCCGCCAGCCGCTCGACAGCCGCGCACAGGTGAGCATCTCGGTGGTCGATACCCACGGCGTCGCGCTCGGCCTCGTCCGCTCGCCTGACGCGCCGGTGTTCGGGATCGATGTCTCGCTCCAGAAAGCGCGCACGGCTGCCTTCTTCTCGAATCCGGTAGCCGGCGCGCAGCTGCTCGCCGATCCCAGCGCCGACGTGCGCGGCTTCGTCCCCGCGGTCCGCGCCTTCCTCCACGATCCAAACGCGCTCACCGGCCAGTTCGCGTTCGGCGACCGCTCGGGCGGCAACCTCTCGCGCCCCTATTTCCCCGACGGCGAGATCGGCCGCCCCAACGGCCCGCTGTCGCGCCCCATCGCTCAGTTCAATCCCTTCTCGACCGGCCTGCAATCGGCGCTGGTGCTCACCAATCTCGCCCAGCACCTCGCCTATGTCGGCGGCGCCCTCACCGACACGGCTCCGCGCTGCACGTTCATTCCCGACGCGGCGCCCGGGCAGAACCGGCTCCAGAACGGCATCCAGATCTTCCCCGGATCGGTGCCGATCTATCGCGGCAACGTGCTGGTCGGCGCGATCGGCGTCTCGGGCGATGGCATCGACCAGGACGACATGGTCAGCTTCCTTGGCGCCAACAACGGTGGCTTGAAGGTAGGTGGCATCGGTAATGCGCCGGTGGCGATCCGCGCCGACAACATCGTCGTGGACCTGGGCGACGCGCAGGTGCGGCTGCGCTACGTCAACTGCCCGTTCGCGCCGTTCCTCGACACCACCGCGCAGAATGTCTGCGCCGGGCTGTGACCACCGGCCTCGTCCCCGCGCTGGTGCTGCTCGCGCTCCCGCCGCAGGACGCGCAGGCGAAGCCCGATCCGCGCGACCAGCAAACCGATCCCTCTCAGACCATCCCCGGCCGCCGCCGCCCTGGCTATGAGAAGCCGCTCCCCCCGCCGGTCAGCCAGGACAATCCCGGCGCCGTCCGCGCGCCACCGCCCGAGGCCTTCCCGACCGACCAGATCCCGGTGCCCGATCGCTGGCGGCTGATCCAGTCGCTCGGCGTCGTCCAGGAGAATTGGCTCGATCCCTATCACCAGAACACGCTGAAGGGCGACCGCCCGATCAACCGCGCCAAGGTCCCCTGGCTGCCGATCCACGACGACGACTGGTTCTTCGTCGCGAACGCGGTGAGCGACACGGTGATCGAGCCGCGCACCTTCCCGATCCCGGTCGGCGTCCAGACCACCGAGCGGCCCCAGAGCCTCGACGTGTTCGGCAAGCAGGCGAGCCATGTCGCCTCGCAGACCTTCATCCTCGGCGCGTCGCTCTACAAGGGCTCGACCACTTTCAAGCCGCCCGAGATCGAGTATCGCGTCGCGCTCGCGATCAACGTCAGCCACGTCGACGTGCCCGAGCGCCGTATCCTCGACGTGCGCCCCAGCGCCCCCAGCCACCGCACCGACAGCTTCGTCGGCGTCCAGGAGCTGTTCGTCGACTATCACGTGCGCAACGTCTCGGACCGCTACGATTTCGATTCGATCCGCGTCGGCATCCAGCCGTTCCAGGCCGATTTCCGCGGCTTCCTGTTCAACGATCAGCAGCTCGGCATCCGCCTGTTCGGCAATCGCGACGGCAACCGCTTCCAATACAACCTCGCCGCCTTCTGGCGACTCGAGAAGGACACCAACTCGGGGCTCAACAGCGTCATCACCGCGTCCGCGCGACGATTTCGTCTTCGTCGCCAACGCCTATCGCCAGGATTTCATCGTCCCCGGGCTCACCAGCCAGGTCACCGCAGTCTGGAACCGCA
This sequence comes from uncultured Alphaproteobacteria bacterium, assembly GCA_963799985.1. Classification (GTDB taxonomy): domain Bacteria; phylum Pseudomonadota; class Alphaproteobacteria; order Sphingomonadales; family Sphingomonadaceae; genus Sphingomonas. The sequence continues at coordinate 34,411 of CAWCZC010000002.1, forward strand.
ACCGCGAGGGCGACGGCATCCACATCGACGACAACGGCTTCCCGGTGCGCCCCGCCCTGCTCGGCGACTTGCGCGGGCACAACTACGACGTCGCCTATCTCGGCTACAACGCCGACGGCCATGTCGGCCGGATCAACCTCACCGCCTCCACCTATGCCGCGATCGGGCACGACAGCCACAGCTTCTTCACCGGCCGCCCCGCGAGCATCCGCGCGTATTTCGGCGCGGCCGAACTCAGCTACGATCACAACTGGATGCGCTTCCGCCTCTCCGGCCTCTACGCTTCGCGGCGACCACAACCCCAACGACAACCGCGAGACAGGCTTCGACGCGATCTTCGAGAACCCGGTCTTCGCGGGCGCCGACACTAGCTATTGGATCCGCCAGTCGATCCCCTTCGCGGGCGGCGGTCGCGCGATCGCGATCAACGGCCGCAACGGCGTGCTCAATTCGACTGCGCTCCTCGAAAGAAGAGGGTCAGTCGAACTTCAACAATCCGGGCACGGTGCTGCTCGGCGTCGGCGGCGATTTCGACCTGACGCCCAAGGTGCGCGTCTCGGCCAACGTCAACCACCTGGCCTTCGTCGATACGATCGTGCTCCAGACGCTCCGCAACGAAGGCACGATCCCGAAGAACATCGGCTGGGACCTGTCGACCGCCGCGATCTGGCGGCCCAAGGCGACGCAGAACATCGTCATGCGCCTGTCGGGCGCGGTGCTGCTCCCGGGCAGTGGCTTCCGCGACCTGTTCGCCAACCGCACCCAGCAGCGGCGGTACTATTCGGTGCTCGCCAACGTGATACTGAGCTACTGATGCGCGCGCTGCTCTCCTGCCCTCGCCCTGGTCGTCCTGGCGATGGCCGCGCATGCCAGCGGCGGTGCCGGCGAGGAGAAGCCGGTCGACCACGTCTACGCCGAATCCCCGCCCGCGCCGCAGACCCAGACGCCAGAGCAGGCCGCCGAAAAGTCCGCCGGCTGCCTCTCGTGCCATACCCGGACCGATCAGGCCTCGATGCACGCCACCCCCGCGGTCGAGCTCGGCTGCACCGATTGCCACGGCGGCGACGCCACCGTGCGCGGCGATCCGAACCTCGGCTTCACCGATCCACGCTACGTCGCCTCGCGCGAGCGGGCGCATGTGCTGCCCCGCTATCCGCAAGGCATGGAACTACCCCAGCTCGGCCAATCCGAAGCGCAGCTACACCCTGCTCAACAAGGAAGCCCCCGAGTTCATCCGCTTCGTCAATCCGGGCGACTATCGCGTCGTGCGCGAGAGCTGCGGCGCGTGCCACATGGAGATCATCGAGGCGTCCGAACGCTCGCTGATGGCGTCGGGCGCGATGCTGTGGGGCGGGGCCGCGTACAACAACGGCATCCTCCCCTACAAGAACTACATCTTCGGCGAGGCCTATACCCGCGACGGCCAGCCCGCCAAGATCGTCGCCGCGGGCACCCCGCCCGGCACCGTCACCGACGCGCAGAAGAGGCGCGGCGCGCTCGCCGCCATGTACCCGCTGCCGGCTTGGCAGGTCGATGCCGCCGGGCGACATCTTCCGCGTGTTCGAGCGCGGCGGGCGCAACGATCGGCACCCAGTTCGCCGAGGTCGGCCTGCCCAACTCTACCGGCGAGATCCAGCAGCTCGAGGAGCCCGGCCGGCCTGACCTCAAGCAATCGAATCGCGGCGCCGGCACCGGCTTGCGCGTCGCGATCCCGATCCTCAACATCCACAAGACCCGGCTCAACGATCCCTTGCTCTGGTTCATGGGGACCAACGACCAGCCCGGCGACTATCGCGGATCGGGCTGCACCGGCTGCCACGTGGTCTACGCCAACGATCGCGAGCCGCGCCACAGCCTGATCTACGCGCAAGCCGGTCGCGACGGGCAGAGCCAGTCCGCCGATCCCACGATCCCCAAGGGCGAGAGCGGCCACCCGCTGAGCCACGCCTTCACCCGCTCGATCCCGACCAGCCAGTGCATGAGCTGCCACATGCACCAGCCCAACATCTTCCTGAACTCCTACCTCGGCTACACGATGTGGGATTACGAATCCGACGCGCCCGGCGATGTGGCCGGCCAAGCAGAAATACCCGACGATCGCCGAGCAGCACGAGGTCCTGGAGCGCAACCCCGAGGCAGCTGCGGCGCGCGGAAACTGGGGCGATCCCAATTTCCTGCGCAACGTCTACGACCTCAACCCGAGCCTCAAGGACACCCAGTTCGCCGACTATCACAGCCATGGCTGGAACTTCCGCGGCGTCTTCAAGCGCGATCGCGAGGGCAATCTGCTCGATGCCGACGGGCACATCATCTCGCCCGACGATCCCGAGAAGTGGCGCCGGACCGGCGAGCCCAAGTTCGTCCCCCCCGGCACCAATCCCGGCAAGGCGATCCACCTCATGGACATCCATGCCGAAAAGGGACTGCAATGCGCCGACTGCCATTTCGCGCAGGACAGCCACGGCAATGGCTTGATCTACGGCGAGGTCGCCAACGCGGTCGAGATCGGCTGCAAGGATTGCCACGGCACCGCCGACGCCTATCCGAACCTGCGCACCTCGGGCCCTGCGGCCCGGCCCGAGGGATCGAACCTCGAGCTGCTGCGCAACCCCGATGGCCAGCGCCGCTTCGAATGGATCGACGACGGCGGGGGCAAGCGCCACCTCGTCCAGCGCTCGATCGTCGATCCCAAGCTCGAGTGGACCGTCCATCTGGTGAAGGATTCGGTCGATCCGGCGAGCCCGATGTTCAACCCCAAGGCGGCACGCGCCAAGCTGATGAGCCGATCGGGCGCCGACGACGGCGGCTTCGCCTTCGGTCCCGGCATCGCCCCGGCCAACCGGGCGCACGGCGACGACAAGATGGCCTGCTTCACCTGCCACTTGAGCTGGACGACGAGCTGTTCGGGGTGCCACTTGCCGATCGAGGCCAACTGGAAGACCGAGACGCACCACTTCAAGGGCGAGGAGACCCGCAACTTCGCGACCTATAATCCGCAGGTCGCGCGCGACGACATGTTCCAGCTCGGCCGCCACATGACCACCAAGGGCAGCGAGATCGCGCCGGTGCGAAGTAGCTCGGCGCTCGTCCTCTCGTCGACCAACGTCAATCGCGAGCGGATCTACGTCCAGCAGCCCCCAATCAGCGCGATCGGCTTCTCGTCCCAGGCCTTCGCCCCGCACTTCCCCCACACGGTGCGCACCACCGAGACCAAGACCTGCACCGACTGCCACCTCTCGTCGAAGGACGACAACAACGCGATCATGGCGCAGCTGCTGCTGCTCGGCACCAACCAGGTCAACTTCGTCGGGCTCAATGCCTGGACGGGCCTCCAGGGCGGGTTCGAGGCGGTGCGAGTCACCGAATGGGGCGAGCCGCAGGCGGTGATCGGCTCGTACCTCCAACGCTACGCCTATCCCGATTACTGGCGGATGCACGTCGACCAGAACCACCGCGAGCTGAAGGATTGGACGCGCGGCAAGACCTTCGACGGCAAGGCATCGGGCGAAACGCATCCGCGCGAGGTCTTCCACAACGTGACCACCGGAACGGCGGATCGCGTCAGCTGCCTCCAGCTGCGCGGCGAATATATGTACCTCGCCGAAGGCAAGGGCGGATTCCGCGTCTACGACGCCGCCTCGATCGCCAACAAGGGCGTGTCGCAGGCGGTGATCTCGGCGCCCTTTTCGCCGCTCGGGCATGACGCGCACGTCGCCTCGAAGAACGCGACGTGCATGGCGCTGCCGACCAACCAGCCGATCAATCCGCTGCGCAACACCCAGGCGATGCGCGACGCCAACCAGGAGCAGGCGTTCCTGCCGATCTATTCCTACGCCGCCGTCACCGATTCCGAGGAGGGCCTGATCCTCGTCAACGTCGAGACGTTGGCGGACGGCGATTTCAGGAATAATTTTCTCCGGCGCGCCGTCACCTGGAACCCTGACAATGTCCTCAAGGGCGCGCGCCACATCATCCTCGCGGGCGAGGTGGCGTACATCACCGCCGACGCGGGTCTGGTGGTGGTCGATCTCGCCGACCCGCGCCACCCGAAGTTGGCGGCGGTCCGTCCGCTGCGCGACGCGCGGGCGAGCGCGATCCAGTTCCGCTACCTGTGGGTGACCGACGCCGAGGGCGTGAAGCTGTTCGACGTCACCAACCTGCGCAATCCAGTCGCCGTTCCCTCGGGCACGATCCGGCTCGACGACGCTCGCAGGCTCTACATTGCGCGCACCTATGCCTATGTCGCCGCGGGCGCCGAGGGGCTGGTGATCGTCAACGTGACCAATCCGACCCGGCCCATGATCTACAAGCGCGTCACCCTCGACGGCCAATTGAACGACGCTCAGGACGTGATCGTCGGCGCGACCAACGCGTCGTTCTTCGCCTATGTGGCCGACGGGAAGAACGGTTTGAAGGTCCTCCAGCTCACCTCGCCGGAGAGCCAGCCAAACTTCTACGGCTTCTCCCCCGCGCCGATGCCGGAGCTGATCGCCTGGGCGCACACCCCTTCGCCCGCCATCGCCCTGTCGAAAGGCCTCGACCGCGACCGCGCGGTCGACGAGACCGGCGGCCAGATCGCGGTGTTCGGCCGCCTCGGCGCGCGCCCCTTCACCCGCAGCGAGATGGAACTGCTGTTCCTCAACCGCTTCGGCAATCCCTACAAGGTGAGCGACACGGTCGACATGAACGCCTGGCGCGGCCCACCGCTGATGGTTCGATAGGAACTTAGCCCGCCATCGCCTCTTCGTACTTGGCGAGCAACTGGCCCCAGCCGCCGTCCATGCCCTCGAGCTGCGCCGCGGCGGCTTCGCCGAAGCGCTCGAGGTCGCGATGCTCGAAGGTCACCACGGTCGCGTCGCCGTCCTCGACGAAGGTAACCTCCACCGTGGTCTCGAAATCCGGATCGTAGACGAACTTGTTCGAGAGCTGCCACGCCAGTGCCAGCCGCCCCGGCGGGTCCCAGGCGAGCACCCGGCCCCATTGATATTCGCTGCCGTCCTCGCCGATCTCGTACCAGCGCCCGCCCGCGCGCGGCTCGATCACCACGTCCTTCTGCGGTGTGTCGCTCACTTCCTTGAGCACCGAATGGGTCTTGAGCCACCAGCTCCCCATCTGCCGCGCGAACACCTCGAACGCGCGCTCGCGGCTCGCCTTGACTTCGCATCGTCTTGCGGATCGGGGCGGGCTTGATGCGCTGCATGTCGGTCATTCGGGTTCCTCCACCGCTTGCTGGAATTCGGCGAGCGCCGCTTCCCATTTCTCGTCGAGCCAGCGCCGCATCGCGCCCAGCCCTGCCGGATCGATCCGGTAGACGCGCCGAGTCCCCACCGCCTCGTCGGTGACGAGTTCGGCATCCTTCAGCACCTTGAGATGCTGCGAGACCGCGGGCCGAGTCACCGGCATGTCGGAGGCGATCTCCCCCACCGACTTGGGGCCGGCGGAAAGCCGTTCGAAGATTTCGCGACGGGTCGGATCGGCGAGTGCGGCCATCGCGCGATTTGCGTTAGTCATGGCTATCCGTTAGACAGCGCTAACGGTTATGTCAACGCCCGATTGCACGGCGCCGATGGCGGGCGCGCCACCACATGATGATCCCGGTTACACCGAGGATCGCCGGGAGGATGCCCGTGAGGAACAGGATCAGTTGCCACACGAATCCCGTGCCGGTCCCGTCGTGGATCCGCCGCATGGTGCGAGCGAGGGTGTCGGGTGGCGGAGTCCAGTCGACCGTTTGCTGCGCGGTTCCGGTGGTCGCGTCGATCACCAGCGGCGAAGTAGTCCCATCAGTCCCGAGGGGTTCGAAGAGCCAAACCCGATTCTGGTCCGTCGGCCAGTCGATCGACCATTCGGAGCCGCCGGTGCTCGCCGCGATGCTCACCGCACGCTCCAGCGTGATCGCAGGCGATGCTAGTGGCGCTGCGCGCGGCGGCCTGGGACCGGCATTCTGCCCCGGCAACATCTGCGGCGCCGCGATCCACCCCCCGCTCAGCGAGAGCACGAACAGCGGCACCGACGCCCAGAAGCCGACGAGATGGTGGAGGTTGGTGTCGGTGTTGCGGTGCCGCTTCCAGCGGAAGCCCCGAGTAACGCTTCCCGACAGCGGCCACCACAACCACAGACCCGTCAGCGACGAGATCAGCATCGCCACGCCGAGCCAGCCGACGATCGCCCGCCCAGGCCCCGGCGCGAACAGCGAGCCGTGGAGATCGTGGAAGGCGCGGAACAATCCCCCAGTGTTGCGCTCGACGCCGAGCACGTGCGCGGTCGCGGGGTCGAGGTAGACGATCGCCCGCTGCGGCATGCCCTTGCCGGATCGGACCGCGGTGACTGTCACCGCGCCGTCGTGCTCGAGCCGCAACGGCCGTTCGCCCGGCTGAAGCACCGCGCGCGCCGCGTCGGCATAGGCCGTCGCGGGCAGCGCCATCGGCCCGCTCGCCCGCCATTCGGGATGGAGCATCCGCTCGATCGGCTCGTGCCACACCAGCGCCGACCCCGTCAGCGAGATCGGGATGATCAGCGCCGCCAAGGTCAGCCCGATCCATTTGTGGACCTGAAACCAGGCCCTGCGCAGCGCAATCTTCGACACGATCAGGCGTCCGCCCAGCGGCGTAACAGATTGTGGTAGACGCCGGTCAGCTCGATCACCGAGCGGTCGTCCTGGCCGAGCTGGCCGCCCAGCCGCTGGATCGACTGGTCGAGGTCGAACAGGATTCGCCGCGCGCCATCGTCGCGCACCATCGATTGGATCCAGAAGAAGCTCGCCACCCGCGTGCCGCGCGTCACCGGCTCGACTCGGTGGAGGCTCGACGACGGGTAGAGCACCATGTGCCCGGCGGGCAGCTTGACGCGCTGCTCGCCGAACGTACCCTCGACCACCAGCTCGCCGCCGTCATAGGCTTCCGGATCCTCGAGGAAGAGCGTCGCCGAGAGATCGCTGCGGATGCGGAAATCGCTGCCGCGCTTGATGCGGATCGCGGTGTCGACGTGCGTGTCGAATTCCTGTCCCGGGCCATAGCGGTTGAACAGGGGTGGAAACACCTTGAGCGGCAGCGCCGCCGCGACGAACAGCGGCGACCGGCCGAGCGCGTCGAGCACGATCCGCCCGGCCTCGGCATTGGCGGCGCTGCCTTCGGGCAGTTGCTCGTTGCGCTTGGCGAGCGCCGATTGAGTGCCCGAGGTGGCGTTGCCGTCGATCCACTCGGCCGCGTCGATGAGCCCGCGCAGGCCCGCGGTCTCGTCGGGCGACAGCACGTCGGCAATCGCGATCAGCACGGCAGTCCCCGCGCGCGCAGCCAGCAGCCGGCCTTGACTCGGAACGCGGGTGTCGCGGTCTCGAAGCAGCGCGCGATCCAGCCCCTCGCCTCGCCGGTGCGGCCCGCGTCGATCAGCATCCGCGCGTGGTTGAACGCGCCGCGGAAATCGCCGCCCTCGGCCGCACGGGCATACCAGCGCGCCGCCGCGTCCACGTCGAGCGCGACGACCCAGCCGTCCTCGTGGAAGCTGCCGACATAGTTCATCGCCTTGGCGTTCCCCAGTTCCGCCGCCTTCATGAACCAGCCGTACGCCGCTTCCCTGTCCTCGGCCACGCCCTCGCCAAGGGTGAGCGAGGTCGCGTAATTGTACATCCCCCAGTCGAGCCCGCGGTTGGCGGCCACGCGGAAGCATTCGGCTGCGCGCACCTTGTCGACTGGGGTTCCCCAGCCGAGATCGTAGCAGCGCCCGACCATGTTGAGCGCCATCAGATGCCCCTGCGCCGCGGCCTTGAGGAACCAGCCGAAGCCGGCACGCGGATCGCGCGCCACGCCTGCGCCGTCGAGCAGCATCTGGCCGTAGACCGCCTGCGCCTCGGCGATCGCGGCTTCCGCGCCCTCGCGGATCAGCTGCGCGCGCTCGTCGGGCGAAGCGAGGCGGTCGGCGATCTCGGCGCGGGTGAGGGCGTGGAGGCTCACCGGCTCAATACTTGAGGCTGAGGGTCGCAAAGGCCGAGCGGCCCGGCGCGATGGTGGCGTAGTGGTTGGTGAAGACTTGGCTGAAATAGGCCTTGTCCGTCAGGTTCTGCACATTGACGCTGACATCCCAATGCTCATCGATGCGATAGCCGATCCGTGCGTCGAAGCGCCAATAGGCCGGTACCTGGCGGTAGAGAATCCGCGTCGCCGGCGTCACCGTCACGACCCCGGCCGTGGTCTGGCTCGCGGCGCGATTGTCCGCGTAGCCGCTGAACACGCGCGACGAATAGAAGGCGCCGCCGCCGATGCTGAGACCCTTCACCGGCTCGACCGTCGTCCACATCGTGAAGCTGTCCTTGGCGGTCTGCGGCACTTGCTTGCCCGTGTTGACCGAAGGCACCTGAACCGTGGTCGCCGCCGCCGCGCCGTTGGCCGCCACCGTCAGCGCGGTGAAGCCGCCGTCGACGATCTTCGGATCGAGCCTCGTATAGCCGCCGAACACCGTCCAACCCTTCACGATCGTGCCGTTGGCGGTCAGCTCGAAGCCGCGAATCCGCGTGTTGCCGATGAAGGAGACGGTGTTGACGTCCGAGGTCACGCGAGCATTGGCGATCTCGGTCTGGAACACTGCGGCGCCGAGCGCGAGCCGCTCGTGGAACAGGTTGCCCTTGACGCCCAGCTCGTACGACCGAGTCTTCTGCACCTTGAGGCTGTCGAGCAGCGCGAGGTTGGCGGCGGTGGCGCTGGTCGGCAGCGCATTGTCCTCGCGGCCCTCGCCGAGCAGGCTGTTGGGCGGCGTCGCCGCGGTCGCGTAGCTCGCGTAGATGCTGGTGTCGGACGAGGGCTTGAACACCAGCCCGGCCTGCCAGTTGAACAGATCGTCGGTGCGCGAGAGGTGCACGGCCTGCGTCGCGGTGTAGCCCAGGCCCGGGGTCAGCGTGGACTTGAAGCGATCGTAGCGCGCACCGAGGTTGAGGACCAGCTGCGGCACGACCGTGATCGAATTCGAAGCCGTAGACGCTGACCGTGCTGGCGTCGTTCTGCGTCTCCTCGATCGGCAGCATGTGGACGATCGGCGACGGCGTCGTCGAAGAGTCGCTCGCGTAGCTGGCCCAGGGATCATTGGGGTTCGGGTTGAACAGGCCGGTGCAATAGAAGCGCGCAATCGCCGCGGTCGAGCAGCGCGGATTGATCGTCGATCCGGTCGAGAGCTGCTCGACCCCCGAGGCGTTGAGATAGCCGCGAGTCACCAGCGCCCCGCGCCGCGCCTTCTCCCACGAAAGCTCGGTGCCCGCCGAGAAGCTGTGCTTGATCGCGCCGGTCTCGAAACTGCCGAACAGGTCGGTCTGGTTGACGATGCTCGCGTCATAGCCGTAGCGCGTGTTGGCACGGCGCCACACCCGCCCGCCCGCGGTCGCCGGATTGGCGGCATTGGTGCCGAACACGTTGCCCTGGCTGTCGTCGGGCAGCAGGAAGCTGTATTCCTGATCGTTGCGCGAGAAGTGCGTGGTGTTGCGCAGCGTCACCGTGCCGAAATCATGCTCGGCGCGTATCGTCGCCTGAAGCGTCTCGGTGTCGCGGAAGTCGCGGTCGGCGAGGCCGTAGAAGGTCGAGCGATCGACATTGCCGGTGACCCCGCCGATCGTCGTTACGCGCCCCAGCACCGGCTGGGTGTAGGTCGTGCCGAGCGGCGCGTTGCACACCGTCGCCGAGCAGACATAGAGGTAGGGCAGCCCGCTATCGGGCAGCTCGTGGCTCTCGAGGTAATAGAAGCTCGCCGTCAGCCGAGTCGGCGTTCCGAGCCCGACGGTGACCGAGGGCGCGACCCCCCAGCGCTTCTGCCAGATCGCATCGCGCCCGGCGACATCCTGATCGTGCCACACGCCAGCGATCCGCACCGCCACCGTGTCGCTCAGCATGTGGTTCACGTCGAGCGTGGCGCGCTTGTAGTCCGCGGTGCCGAAGCTGGCGGTGCCCGAGGCGAAATCGCGCGCGACCGGCAGCTTCGAGATGACGTTGATCGATCCGCCCGCGCTGCCCCGCCCGCCCAGCGTCGAATCCGAACCGCGGACGATCTGGACCTGATCGACGTCGAAGATCTCGCGGCTCTGTGAGGCGGGGTCGCGCACGCCATCGATGAAGGTGCTGCCCTGGCTGTCGAAGCCGCGGATGAAGGGACGATCGCCGATCGGATTGCCGCCCTCAGCCGCGCCGAAGGTGATGCCGGGAACGGTGCGCAGCGCATCGGCGAGCGTGGTCGATCCCGTCTCCTCGATCACCGAGCTCGGCAGCACCACCACCGATCGCGGCGTATCGACCACCCGCGCGGTCGCCTTGGGGCCATCGAGCTCGTTCTGGTGATGGCCGTTGACAACGATGTCGTTGCGGTGATCCTGATCTTCCGGAGTCGTGGGGTCCGGCCCTACAGCATGCGCGGGCGCGCTGGCGATGAAGCCGACGCAAGCGAGCGCGAGGAAAGCAGGTGCGGTCACGGTCGATACGGTCTCGATGGCCCCTCTTGGTGTCGGGGCAATCGCTATTGCGAATCGTTCGCAGAGTCAACGCTAATGCGAGTTGTTCGCAAATTTGTCGTGGGCTTGGTCTATCCGTCCTGGCGTCGGCCACCCCGCGAGCGGCTTGCGAAAGCAAAGGTCACACCAGGGTCACACTGGTCCGCATGGTTCGTCGGCGGCCCGGTCATGCGGAAATTCACAACGGTTCGGCCCAAACGCTGTTTGCGTTCCGGTCGCGATCGATCCTGTCAAAGAGCGGCGGCCGAACGGCAGCGCGTCGATCTCAGCAGGCGAAGTCCAACATTTCAAGTAGTCAGGCCCCGATCGGAAAACCCCAATCAAGCGGACGGCAATCGCCCAGCCGCACATGAACGAAGCCAATCGAGCGCAGACCCTAGCGCCCCGCCTCGGCCAGTACCCACGTCCGGATCGCGCTCGCCAGGTTGGGCGGCACCTTCGCCCCGATCCGCGCATGATCGATCGCCGCGACCAATGCGCTCAGCGGCAACCCCCGCCCGGCCGCCGCCGCCTCCAGCGCCTGCCAGAAGACCGGCTCGAGGCTGATCGAGGTCTGGTGCCCCGCGATCGTGATCGACCGCTTGACCGGCCCGCGAAACCCGCCCGGCGGCGGGTCAATTGTCATTGTCGAACAACCCCGCCAGCTGCTCGATCATCGTCCCCGCGAGTTGCTCGGCATCCATGATCGTCACGGCCTTCTGGTAATAGCGCGTGACATCGTGCCCGATCCCGATCGCGACCAGTTCCACCGGCGAGCGTTGCTCGATCCAGCCGATCACCTGCCTCAGATGTCGCTCGAGATAGCTCCCCGAATTGACCGACAGCGTCGAATCGTCGACCGGCGCGCCGTCCGAGATCACCATCAATATCTTGCGGTCCTCGGGGCGGCCGACCAGCCGCTCGTGCGCCCAGAGCAGCGCCTCGCCGTCGATATTCTCCTTGAGCAGCCCCTCGCGCATCATCAGCCCGAGCGATTTCTTAGCGCGGCGCCACGGCTCGTCGGCCTGCTTGTAGATAATGTGACGAATATCGTTGAGGCGGCCGGGCTGCGGCGGGCGGTTCTCAGCGAGCCATTTCTCACGGCTCTGCCCGCCCTTCCACGCCCGGGTGGTGAAGCCCAGGATCTCGGTCTTGACCCCGACCCGCTCGAGCGTGCGCGCGAGGATGTCGGCGCTGATCGCCGCGATCGAGATCGGGCGGCCGCGCATCGATCCCGAATTGTCGATCAGGATCGTCACGATCGTGTCGCGGAACGGCGCGTCGCGCTCGACCTTGTAGCTCAAGGACAGCATCGGATTGACCACGATCCGCGCCAGCCGGGCGGCGTCGAGGATGCCTTCCTCCTGGTCGAAGTCCCAGCTGCGGTTCTGCTGCGCCATCAACCGGCGCTGGAGCCGGTTGGCGAGCTTGGTCACCGCGCCCTGGAGGTGGACGAGCTGCTGATCGAGGTACGAGCGGAGGCGATCGAGCTCCTCGGGATCGCACAAGTCGGTCGCCGCCACGACCTCGTCGAACTGGCGCGTGTAGGGCTTGTACTCGAACTGCGGCGACAAGTCGCTCCACGGGCGGTTGGGGCGCACCGGCAGCATCCCGTCCTCGCCCTCGTCTCCGGCCTCGCCCTCGGCGTCGTCCATTTCCTCGGAGCGTTCCTCGCCCTGCTCCTGAGACTCGTCGCCGTCGCGCTGCTCGCCGCGTGCCTCGACCTCGCCCTGGCCCTGCTGGGCGTCGCTCTCGCCCTGCTCGTCGCCGGCCTCGTCCTTGTCCTCGGTGCCCTCGTCGTCGCCGCCGCCTTCGTCGCCGGTGTCGGGGAGCAGGTCGCCCTCGGTGAGCTCGAGGTCCTGGAGCAGCCGCGTCGTCAGCGTCGCGAAGGCGCGCTGGTCGTCGATCGCCAACGCGAGCGCGTCGAGGTCGCCGCCGGCTTTCTCCTCGATCCAGTCGCGCACCAGCGCCATGCCGAGCGCCGCGCTCGCGGGCGATTCCGCGCTGGTCAGCCGCTCGCGCACCATCAGAGCGATCGCGGTGGAAAGCGGCACCTCGTCCTTGCTGCGCGCTCGCGCGATCGGGTCCGAGCGCAGGCGCATCTCGAGCGCATGCGCGAGGTTGTCGGCGATCCCGGCATAGCCCTTCGATCCGAGCGCCTCGACTCGCGCGTTCTCGACCGCGTCGAACACCGCGCGTGCAACGGGTTCCTTGGGCGCCCCGCGCGCGTGCACCGCCAGATCATGCAACCGCATCCGGAGCGCGAACCCGTCGGCGAACCCGCGCGCCTCCGCCACTTGCTCGGCGGGCAGCGCCCGCGCGGGCATCGGCACCTTGATCGCATGGCCCGACTGACTGGGGGCGTCGGCGGTGAAGGTCAGCTCGGCATCGCGATCGCCCGAAAGCGCCCGCGCGGTGCCGCCGAGGACGGTGCGGAGGCGTTCGAGGGGGGAGTCGGCGGGCATGGTTCGGCGCAGATGCGGAAGTCGTGAGGCGATTGCAAGGTTGCCCCGGCCGCTTCGCCCCGGCAACATCGGCGGCATCAACGAGATCGAGGCCGATGAGCGACAGCCGTCACACGCAGATGCAGACCTGGATCGCGGGGGCAGGACTCGTTTTCCTGATCCTGGCGTTTTTCGACTTCACCCGCGTCAGCGATTTTGTCAGCAAGGGTGGCGCCCCCACCAAAGCGCCTGCCACCGTCGCCGCGACGAAGCCGTCTCCGTCACCCGCAAAGGCGCGCGCGCCCGCGCCCGTGGAGCCGTTGTCGGGCGATCGGCCCGAGATCGGCGCGAAGGGCGTGCGCGCGTCTGTGGCGTTGGGAGTGGCGAACGCAGGTGTTCGCCAGCTGGATTCCACGGTGACGATCAAGCTGCGCAACGGCAGCAAGTTCCCGGTCAGGCTTGTCTGGCTCGCCGCGCAGGACAACGCGTCGTTCGACCTTGGGATCGGGCGTCTGGCGGTGGCGCATGGCTATGACCGGTTCGCCGGCCTTTCCAATTGCGTCAGCGACAGCCCCGATCAGTGCCCGTCATCGAGCAGCACCGAGCTGGCACCGGGCGAGACGATCGAGGCGACGATGACGCTCGAGGTCGACATCCTCGCCGCCGATGCCGACCGCGCGATGAAGGCCAAGCGCGGGATCTTCACCGCGCGGCTGTCGGTCTATCCGCCGGCCCCTGCCTCCGGCATCGAAAAGACGATCAGCGTCGAGGTCTCGGTGGCGCGCTAAGTCTTGGAGACGATGCTCTCGGGCAGATCGGTCCCGAACACGCGCTGGTAGTATTCCGCCACCTGCGCGCGCTCGGCCTCGTCGCACTTGTTGAGGAACGAGAGGCGGAACGCGAAGCCGACGTCGCCGAAGATCAGCGCGTTCTGCGCCCAGGTGATCACCGTGCGCGGGCTCATCACCGTCGAGATGTCGCCGGCGATGAAGCCCTTGCGGGTGAGGTCCGCCACGCGGACCATGTTGTCGACGGTCGCCTTGCCGTCGGGCTGGTCGTATTCGCCCGATTTGGCGAGCACGATCTGCGCCTCCACCGCGGCGGGGAGATAGTTGAGCGCCACGACGATGTTCCAGCGGTCCATCTGGCCCTGGTTGATCTGCTGGGTGCCGTGATAGAGGCCGCTGGTATCGCCCAGGCCTACCGTGTTGGCGGTCGAGAACAGGCGGAACCAGGGGTTGGGCCGGATCACGCGGTTCTGGTCGAGCAGGGTCAGCTTGCCCTCGGTCTCGAGCACGCGCTGGATCACGAACATCACGTCGGGGCGGCCGGCGTCATATTCGTCGAACACGAGCGCGGTCGGGGTCTGCAGCGCCCAGGGCAGCAGGCCTTCGCGGAATTCGGTGACCTGCTGGCCATCGCGCAGCACGATCGCGTCGCGGCCGATCAGGTCGATGCGGCTGATATGCGCGTCGAGGTTGATGCGGATGCACGGCCAGTTGAGGCGCGCGGCGACCTGCTCGATGTGCGTCGACTTGCCGGTGCCGTGATAGCCCTGGATCATCACCCGGCGGTTGTGCGCGAACCCCGCCAGGATCGCGAGCGTGGTGTCGGGATCGAAGACATAGGCCGGATCGAGATCGGGCACGCGCTCGTCGGCCTCGCTGAACGCGGGGCATTGCATGTCGCTGTCGAGCCCGAAGACCTCGCGGATCGAGATCATCTTGTCGGGCGAATCGAGGATCGTCGTTTCCCGGCTGTCGGGCTGGGTGTTGGGAATGTCGGCCATGGTTCCACGTCCTGGAGTTGCTGTGCCGTTAGAGGCTCGTGTCCCGCATCGCAACGCCTAAGCCGAGTCCGCGCCACTTCCCCTACCGGTGGAATCGTGAGACGATGACGTCATGACGCCGGAGCGGCGCTGGAGTCGGCCATTCCGAGGGGGAAGCCATGAGAATATCGCTCTTGTCCGTCGTGGCGCTGATCGCGCTGGGTGGATGCAATACCGCGGCCCTCACCAACAACCAGACGGCTTACCCGACCAACACGCTGGTCGCGAACACGGCGGCGCCGCTCCCGCCCGGACCGCCCGCCTGGCTCGACCCCGAGCCCTTGTGCTCGGGCACGCTGACCCAGGGCGAGTGGCTGGTGTGCGACCGGCACGAGCTCAACGAGCTCCACCGCCGCCTTGCCCATGAATGGATGCGGAAACGCCAGAACGCGTCGGCCGAGCAGATGCAGGTGCTCGAGGATCAGCTCTACGCGCTGCTCAGCGAGCGCGACGCCTGCCAGACCGCGCCTTGCGTCGCCGCCGCCTATCGCCGCTATCTCGGCGGATCGGCATCCTCCTATCCGTCGGATTCGGCTTATCCGGCGGACAAGAGCACTTCGTACAAGTCCCGCCACGGCCGGCGCTACCGGCACGGCTACGGGCACGGGCGCGGCGGCATGGGCCGCCCCGATTTCCCGCAGGGCGGCAAGTTCGGCGACCAGAGCTGCACCGCCACCGACAGCCAGGTCGGGGTCCAGCGGCTGGTGCACCAGTGCACGCTCGTCAATTCGGGCCGCGGCTGGCAATGCAGCCCGCGCCGCAGCTGCGATGCGCTCAAGGCGCAGATCGAGCACGGCTGCCGCGAGACCTATCGCAAGCCGGGATTCTGCAAGCCGTAGGGCTCAACCTCGGTCTTCGGCGGCAGTGGGAACAGCTTGACGAAGCGCTCGGCGAGCGCGCGGTCGCCGACGACGGCAAGCACGCCAGCAGCTTCGGCATCCGCGATCGGCCGTCCGCCATAAACCACCGACGCCATCGACATGGGATCGCCGTCGAACCGCACGTCGCCGTCGGGCTCGTTCCGACGGATCGCGATCCCCCCGCCGGCGAGCGTCGCCAGGAACGTCTCGGCGTCAAGCCGGAACCCGACGCTCGCGTCCATCCCCGCCGATCGCTCGGCCGAGATCATCGTGCGGAACGAGAGCATCAAGGAGGCGGCCGACAGCGGCAGGGTCGGGTTATGGAGCGGCGATCGCGTCGCCCAGCGCCCGAGCTCCTTGATCGCGGTCTCGCTCTCATAGCCCCAGCGCGTCAGCTCGTAGACCTGGACCGAAGCGGGCGGCGGCAGCTTGCGGCGGGTGAGCACGCCCGTCCGCTCAAGCCCCTCGAGCCGCTGAGTCAGGATATTGGCGCTGATCCCGGGGAGGCTCGCCTTGAGCTCGCCGAAGCGCCGTCCGCCGAACATCAACTCGCGCACGATCAGCAGCGACCAGCGCTCCCCCACCAGCTCCATCGCGAGCGCGGTACCGCACGCATCGTCGTACCAGCGGCCTTGGGTGGGATCGTCACGCTGAGTCACTTTTTTTAACTTCATAGTTGCTTTTTGTAACTCCACGTCGCATCAAGGTCAAGAAGCGAGTCGCAACGGCGATTCGGAAAGGAGAGGATGATGGGCGCTGGCGAGACCGCCGATCCCGGCCAGGACCCGCGCGGCGCGCCCGACCTGATGCCGCTCTGGACGATTCTCGACTGGACGCCCGAAGGCCGCGGGGCCGACTGGTACCCGTCGCTCACCTATTGACCCCGATCAGAGGAGAAGAACCATGTCCGCCAATCCCCAGATGATCTTCGTCAACCTGCCGGTCGCCGACGTCGCCGAGGCGACTGCCTTCTACGAAGCGATCGGCTGCACCAGGGACCCGCGCTTCAGCGGCGAGCACGCCTCGGCGATGCAGCTGTCCGACGCGATCGTGTTCATGATCCTGTCGCACGACTTCTTCAAAGGCTTCACCCCGAAGGCGCTCGCCGACGCGCACGCCGCGACCGAAGTGCTGATCGCGCTCTCGCGCGACAGCCGCGAGGCGGTCGATGCGATCGTCGAGAAGGCGGCGACCGCCGGCGGCAGGGCCGATATCCGCGACAAGCAGGACATGGGCTTCATGTACGGCCGCACCTTCGAGGATCTCGACGGCCATATCTTCGAGCCGATGTACATGGACATGGAAGCCTTCATGGCCGCGGGCGAGGCCGCCCACGCCCACTAAGCGGCAGCCCGGGCGCGACGCGCGTCCGGACGGCTGCGCGCGAATTCACTCGGTCAGCCGCGCGGTGTATTGCCGCCAAGGGGCCCAAGGAGAGAGACGATGACACAGAAGATCACCCCCGTCCTGTGGTTCAACCACACCGCCGAGGAGGCCGCGGCCTTCTACACCAGCCTGTTGCCCGACAGCCGCATCGACCAGGTCGTCCGCGCGCCCGCGGACAACCCGAGCGGCAAGGAAGGCTCGGCGATCGTCGTCGACTTCACGCTGGCCGGGCAGAAGTACGCCGGGCTCAACGGCGGGCCGAACTTCACGCCGAACGAGGCAGTCTCGTTCCAGATCGTCACCGAGGACCAAGAGGAGACCGACCGGCTGTGGAACGCGATCGTCGGCAACGGCGGCGCGGAGAGCATGTGCGGGTGGTGCAAGGATAAGTGGGGATTCAGCTGGCAGATCACACCGCGAATCCTGCTCGAACTGCTGTCTGACAGCGACCACGCGCGTTCCAAGCGCGGGTTCGAGGCGATGATGACGATGAAGAAGATCGACATCGCCGCGATCGAGGCCGCCGCCGACGGCACGCCCGCGCACGCCTGAGGGGAGAATCCGATGCCCGTCGATCCCACCGCGCCGATCACGGTCAGCGCTTACAACTGGGTGCCCGATTTCGCCCGTGGGCTGGTGCGCGACCTGCGCGTGCGCTGGGCGCTCGAGGAGGCGGGCCGCGACTATGCGGTCCGCCTGCTCGACGCCCGCGCCGAGCGGCCCGCCGACTATCTGCTCGAGCAGCCCTTCGGCCAGGTCCCGGCCTACACCGACCCGGAGGTCCAACTGTTCGAGAGCGGCGCGATCGTGCTCCATATCGGCGAGACCTCGGAGGCATTGCTGCCCGGCGACGTGGCGGGCAAGGCGCGCGCCACCGCCTGGCTGATCGCCGCGCTCAACTCGGTCGAGCATGTCGTGCAGATGCGCACCGGGATCGACGCCTTCTACGCTGGGCAGACATGGACCGAGGGCTATCGTCCGATCGTCGAGGGTCAGGTGATGCGCCGGCTGGGGCAGGTTTCCACCTGGTTCGGCGATCGCGACTGGCTCGAGGACCGCTTCACCGCGGGCGACCTGATGATGATCACGGTGCTTCGCATCCTGCGCCACACCGACATCCTCGGCCGCTTCCCCAACCTCGCCGCCTATCAGGCGCGCGGCGAGGCCCGTCCCGCCTTCCAGCGCGCGCTCGACGCGCAGATGGCCGATTTCGACGAACTCGCCGCGGCCTGACGCCGCACAAACATCTTAGGAGAGAGACGATGTCTTACGTCGATGGTTTCGTAGCCCCGGTGCCCGAAGGAAAGAAGGAAGCCTATCGCGAGATGGCGGCCCGGAACGCGCCGATCTTCCAGGAATTTGGCGCGATCAGCGTCGTCGAATGCTGGGGCAGCGACGTGCCGCGGGGCAAGGCCACCGACTTCTTCATGGCGGTGAAGGCCGAAGAAGGCGAGAACGTCGTCTTCTCGTGGATCACCTGGCCCGACAAGGCGACCCGCGACGCAGGCTGGGCCAAGGTGATGGCCGACGAGCGCATGAAGCCTCCCGCCGATATGCCGTTCGACGGCAAGCGCATGTTCTGGGGCGGGTTCGACGTCATCGTCGACACCGCCGCCTGACGCCAACTCAAGAGGGAGACACATCATGGCCAATCGCCACGGAACGCCGATCTGGTACGAAGTGATGACCACCGATTCCGACGCCGCCGAGACGTTCTATTCGGCCGTCGTCGGCTGGACCGTCCAGAGGTCGCAGCAGCCCGGGATGGACTATCGCATGCTGATGACCGGCGATCGCGGCACCGGCGGCATCTTCGCGCTCGACCAGGCGATGCTCGACGCCGGCGCCAAGCCCGCCTGGCTCGGCTATATCGGCGTCGACGACGTCGATGCCGCGGCGGAGAAGGTCAAGAGCCTCGGCGGCCACATCTTCGTGCCGCCGAGCGATATCCCCAATGTCGGCCGCTTCGCCTTCTGCGCCGATCCGCAGGGCGTGCCTTTCTACGTGATGCGCGGGAACAGCCCCGACGACAGCCACGCTTTCGACCGTTCGGCGGTCGGCGCGTGCGGCTGGAACGAGCTCTACGCCGCCGACAAGGATGCCGCGTTCGACTTCTACGGCCAGATGTTCGGCTGGGTGAAGGCGGGCAGCATGGATATGGGCGAGATGGGAACCTACGACTTCATCGGCCTGGGCGACGAGCAGATCGGCGCGATCATGACCAACCCGCCGCAGAGCCCGGTGCCGCACTGGAACTATTATTTCCGCGTCGCCAGCATCAACGCCGCCAAGGCCGCGATCGAGGCGAACGGCGGCACGATCTTCATGGGGCCGATGGAAGTGCCCACCGGCGATCACGTCATCGGCGGCGCGGACCCGCAGGGCGCCGCATTCAGCGTCGTGGGCGCGCTTTGAGACGGGAGAAACTTCGATGACCAGCGAGACCCACGAACTCTCCGTCACCCGCCTGATCGACGCCCCGGTCGAGGCGGTGTGGAAAGCCTTTACCGAGCATCTGGAGGAATGGTGGTGCCCGCGCCCCTGGACCACCGAGCTGCTCGAGCAGGACCTGCGCCCCGGCGGGCGCTCGGCGATGATCATGCGCGGGCCGAACGGCGAGGGCGGCGACGTGCTCGAAGGCGTCATCCTCGAGGCGACGCCCAAGCGGCGCGTCGTCTTCACCAACGTCTTCGATTCGCACTGGCAGCCGCAGATCTCCCCGGTCGCCAACCTCATCGGCATCTTCGAGTTCGAGCCCGAGGGCGGCAAGACCCGCTACAAGGCCAGCGCGCGCCACTGGGACGCGGAGAGCATGCAGAAGCACGATGCGATGGGCTTCCACCACGGATGGGGCCAAGTCGCCGAGCAGCTCGAGGAAGTTGCCAAGCGGATTTCGGAGACGGCCGATGCGTAAAATCACCGGCGGCGTGTTCCAGTCGCTCGACGGAGTGATACAGGCGCCGGGGGGGCCGACCGAGGATTGGACGCAGGGGTTCAAGCTCGGCGGTTGGTCGGCGACCTTTTGGGACGAGGCGATGGGCAACACGATGGGCGGCCTCTTCGCCGACCCGTTCGATCTGCTGCTCGGGCGCAAGACCTATGAGATCTTCGCCGCGCATTGGCCCTATGTGAGCGCCGACGATCCGATCGGGCCGGTGTTCGATCGCGTGACCAAATATGTCGTCACCCACGGCGACCAACCGCTCGAATGGCAGAACAGCCAGCGCGTGGCGAGCATCGCGGGTGTCGCGGAGGTCAAAGCCTCGGACGGCCCGGACCTGCTGATCCAGGGCAGCAGCACGCTCTATCCCGCGCTGTTCGCCGCAGGGTTGGTCGACCGGCTGTTCGTGATGACCTTCCCGGTCGTGCTCGGCGGCGGCAAGCGCCTGTTCGGCCCCGGCACCCCGCCCTTCGCGATGAAGCTGATCGACAGCCACACGAGCACCACCGGCGTGACGATGGCGACCTACGAGCCCGCGGGCCAGGTTCCGATCGGCAGCTTCCAGATGAGTGAAGCCAGTCCGCGGGAAGTGGCAAGGCAGGAGCGGATGAAGCGCGAGGGGTGAGGTCTGCATCAACCACCGTCATCCCGGAAGCCGAAGGCTGTCCAGCCGAAAACGAAGCCGTTTTCGGGGAAAGCCTAACTTCCGGGATGACGAAGAAGGAAACTGGACGGAGCCCTAGGCGAACGCTGGCGAACCCTTGAGGTGCTGATAGGCTTCGATCGTCCGACGAAGCGCGTCTTCGTGGGTGCGGTCGCCGCCGTTGCGGTCGGGGTGGTATTTGCGGACTAGCTCGGAGTAGCGGCGGCGGAGCGCCATCCGATCGGCATCGACATCGAGCGAGAGCGCGCGCAGCGCCTCGCGGTCTCGGCCCGAGAGCGGCCGGCCGTCCTTGCGCTCGACCGGCATCCGATCCCGGAACCGAGCCCCGATCGCGTCGAGCGGGTCGGCGAAATCCGCCCAGCGCGGCGGGCGATCGGCGCCGTTGCCCGAGAAGGCCCGCGTCTCGCGCTCCCAACCCGCGAACGGGCGTTGCGCGTCGTGGATCTCGTCGGAGCTCATGCCGCGGAAGAAATTGTAGCCCGAATTGAATTCGCGGACGTGATCGAGGCACAGCCAGCGATAGGGCGCGGGCCCGTCGCCCACGCCGCGCGCGCCTTCGAGCGGCGGCGCGCGGAATTCGCCCGGCTCGGTGCATCCCGGCTCGGCGCACACCCGTCCCTTCGCCTCCACGCGGCCGTGGAAACGAGTGTGTGGACGATCTTTCCTGGGCTGGCTTGAGGCCACGCAACTCCCTCGAACAATCCCACTATATAAGCGCGATGCAAAGGTCCGCCACCGCCCTTCCACGACCGGCCGGGGCAGCGGCGCTCGCCCTTTCCCTGCTGGCGCTCGCCGGGTGCGTGAAGGACTATAGCGGCCATCGCGACCTTACGCTGGGTGATGGGCAACCGGCCGATCTCAGCTTTGTGGACATGTACCGGCCGTCGCATGCCGCCGAGGTCGCGGAGAGCGCCTGGCAGGCGCTCTGCTCGCACGATCCCGCGTGGCGGTGCGCGCGAAGCGACACTCGGGTGTCCGTCCTGGTCATGGGTGACGCGCCCGATTGCACCGTGGACGTGAGGGCCGCCTTCCGGGTGAGCACCGCCGATCCGGCGAAGACGACCTACGAGTCCGCGGAGATCGCTTGCGGGGCACATCGATATCGTGTGCGCGTCTACGCCCTGGGCGGGCCGCGCGATGGGTTGATCGACTGATCGCTGCGGACCTAAGGAACCACGATGCCCGATCCCGCTCCTGAAACGCTCGCCCATCAGATCGCAGTTCGCCTCGACAAGGCGCTCGACCCGACGCAGCTCAAGGTGATCAACGACAGCGCGCAGCACGCCGGCCACCTGGGCGACGACGGCACCGGCGAATCGCACTTCACCGTCGTCATCGAATCGCGCGCGTTCGCGGGGGTGTCGCGCGTCGAGCGCCAGCGGATGGTCAACCGAGCGCTCGCCGACCTGCTCGAGAGCCAGATCCACGCACTGGCGATTCGCGCGCGCGCGCCGGGCGAGCCATGACCGCCACGCCTCGCTCCGCCGCGCGGATCCTGTTGCTCGATCCCGAGGACCGCGTCCTGCTGTTCCGCTTCGACCCCGGCGACCGGCCCGCCTTCTGGGCGACCCCAGGCGGCGCGATCGATCCCGGCGAGGCCTTCGCCGATGCCGCCCGGCGCGAGCTGCGAGAGGAGACCGGGCTCGACATGGATTGCGGCGCGGAAGTCCACGCCCGCCAAGTCGAGTTCGTCACGCTCGAGGATGTCGCGGTCGCCGCCGACGAGCGCTATTTCCGCGTCCGCGTGGCCGATGCCGCGATCGACACCGCCGGCCACACCGATCTCGAGCGCCGCGTGATGCGCGAATGGCGCTGGTTCGGCCGCGACGAGATCGCCGGGTGGCCCGAGCCGATCTTCCCCGAAGAGCTGGACCTGCTGCTGGAGCGCCTGACATGACCGACGACCTCGTCATCCAGACGATCGAGCCGACCACCCACGATCTCGGCGGGTTCAAGGTCCACCGCACCCTGCCCTCGCGCCCGCGGACGATGGTGGGGCCGTTCATCTTCTTCGACCAGATGGGCCCGGCGCATCTCGAGGCCGGCACCGGCATCGACGTGCGCCCGCACCCGCACATCAACCTCGCCACCGTCACCTATCTGTTCGCCGGCGCGATCGACCATCGCGATTCGATCGGCACCTTCGCGACGATCGAGCCCGGCGCAGTCAATCTGATGACCGCGGGGCGCGGCATCGTCCATTCCGAGCGCTCGCCCGCCGCCGAGCGCGCCCGGGGCCCCGAGCTTTCGGGAATCCAGACCTGGCTCGCGCTTCCCGAAGCCTTCGAGGAAGTGGCGCCCGCGTTCGAGCATGTCGCCGCGGCGGACTTGCCGATGGTCGAGGCGCCGGGCGTCCGCGCGCGCGTCATCATGGGCAGCCTGTGGGGCGCGTCGGCGCACACCACCACTTATGCCGACACGATCTACGCCGATATCCTGCTCGAGCCCGGCGGCAGCATCCCGGTCGACGCAGGGGCCGACGAACGCGCCGTCTACCTCGCGATGGGCGAAGCGAGTCTCGACGGGATGCCGCTGGCGGTCTCCACGCTCTACGTCCTGCGCCCCGGCGTGGCCGCGACGTTGCGGTCGGCGGCGGGCGGCCGGGTGATGCTGTGCGGCGGCGAGGCCTTCGCCACCCCGCGCCACGTCTGGTGGAACTTCGTCTCCTCGAGCCGCGACCGGATCGAAGCCGCCAAGGCGGACTGGAAGGCGGGCAACTTCCCCAAGGTGCCCGGCGACGACAAGGAGTTCATCCCGATTCCCGAAGTGCCCAAGACGGTGAGCTATCCTTAGCGGGTAAGCCCCGCCCCTGAAGGGGAGGGGTTAAGAAGCGTCCAGAAACGGCGCCACCGCTGCCCGCGTCTCCACGCTCGGCACCACCGGCACGATCTCGGCGGTCATCCCCAGCCCGCGCCATTCGAGCAGCCAGCCCTGGAGCAGCGCCGGATCGTCGCATTCCATCAGCTGGAAGCAGCGGCTGAAATCGGCGGCGATCCAGCTGTCGATGTAGCTGAGGCCCTCGGGCATCGTCCGGCCGCCGCCCTGCAGCTTGCGGTAGACCGGAAGCATGTCGTTGCCCTCGAACCGCTCGATCACCATGAACCGCATCGCACCGCCTCCCCTGCTTGCCGCGCGACTATTCCACGCGTAGCCCGGGCGTCAAAGAGGAGAGGCCAGTGGACCCGTTTCCGATGACTTCGAATCGCGCTTCCCACCGGCGTCGAGCTGGAGGTCGCCATCGCGGGGGACCCCGCCAGTCCGCCGCTGATCCTGCTTCACGGCTTCCCCGAATCGCACCGCACCTGGCGCCATCAGATCCCCGAGTTCGCGCGCGACCACTATGTGATCGCGCCCGACCAGCGCGGGTTCGGCGGCTCGTCGAAGCCCGAGGGGGTGGCGAACTACACGCCCGACAAGCCCGTCGGCGACCTGCTCGCGCTGGCGGACCACCTCGGCATCGGCGATTTCACGCTGGTCGGCCACGACTGGGGCGGCGCGATCGCGTGGATGGCGGCGCTGCAGAACCCGGGGCGTATCGCGCGGCTGATCATCCTCAACGCGCCACACCCCTTGATCTTCCAGCGGACGCTGCTCGACGATCCCGGGCAGCGCAAGTCGAGCCAGTACATCCGCCGCTTCCGCGACACCGGCATCGACCGGGGCCTCGTCGGCACGGGCCTCGAGCATTTCTTCGCGAGCACCTTCACCCAGCACCTCGTCAGCGCGGTCGCGGGCGAGGAGAAGGCGATCTACCTGCAGCAATGGGGGCAGCCGGGAACGATGACCGCGATGCTCAATTGGTACCGCGCGTCGAGCATCGTCGTCCCCGATGCCGACGGCCACGTCGACCGCCCCGCCTGGATCGACGCGCCCTTCCCCCCGGTCACCCAGCCGGTGCTGGTGATCTGGGGAATGAAGGACAAGGCACTGCTGCCGGTCCAGCTCGACGGCCTCGACACGGTCGTGCCCGACCTGACGATCGTCCGCGTCGACGAGGGCGGACACTTCGTGCCGTGGGAGAAGCCCGAGGCGGTCAACGCGGCGATGCGCGAATGGCTGGCCGCTAGAGAATGATCCGCGCGGCGGGATCGAGCGCGATGCCGTCGTTCTCCTCCGCCCGCGCGCTGCCCGGGCGGACCCAGGCGGCGTGGGCGTGCGCGGTCGCGACGACTTCCCACGCGTCGTGCCCGGGCCAGCTGCGCACCGCCACGACCTGCTCCGCAGCGGCGCGATCGGGCTCCATCGCAACCCAGGCGAGGGGGCGCTCGGGCGTGGCGCGCTCTCCGGCCGCCTGCATCGCCGCGCGGATCCGCTCGGCCACCGGCTCGGGCAGATATTGCCAGACGACCGAATGCATCAGCACCCGCGTGACGCCGGTGGGCTGGGGCTCGGCGAGTCGCGCCTCGATCCAGTCGGCCGCATCGGCCTGGTCGAGCCGCACGCCCTGCTCGCGCAGCATCGTCACTGCGCTCCGCAGCCGCGTCAGCCGCTCGGGCTTTTCGGGCCAGACATAGGCCGAGAGCCGCGCCGCGACCGCCGGATCGGTCGCGTCGAGCGGCGCCACGTCGCAGCCGCGCGTCGAGACGATCTCGATCGGTGGGAGCTCGGGCCGGGGCCCGCGCCATTCGGGCGCGATCGTCACCAGCGAATTGGCCGGACCCAATGTCGCGCCACCCAGATCGAACCGGTAGCGATCGATCAGCAGATTGAGTCCCGCGCTCGATCCGATCTCGAGGATCTCGATCCTCGGCCCGTGCCGCCGCGCGACTTCGAGCAAGCCGACGATCAGCGCGCCCGAACGCCCCGGCTCGTTGGTCTGTGGGGGCCCGTCGAGCCACGGCAGCAGTTGGGCGTCGTAGCGGATCAGCACGCGTTGGAGCACCGCCTCGATCGCCGCGGGTTCGTGGATCTCGCCCGCGAACACCCGGCCCAGCTCGGCATCGGCGCCGATCATCACCAGCGCATGGAGCCCGCCGATCAGCCGGAGCGGCACCGCGTCGCGGGTCGGCTCGCCCGGCCAGTCGAGCACGCGCGCACCGGTGCGGCTGTCGTTGGTCAGCCCCTCGGCCAGCGCCGCGCCGATCGCGGCGTAGATCGGCGCGCCCATCATCCGGCAATAGTATTCCTGGATGCGGAAAGCCCCGCGGTTGTTGTCCTCGCTTGCCATAGGCGCCTCCGCTGGCGCGCTGTTGCGCCGGGAGCACCCCCCAAGTAAAGCCCCCGCTCGCCATGCCCGAGCCGCTGATCCTCGCCGTCCCCAAAGGGCGCATCCTCGACGAGGCCCTGCCCTTGCTCGCGCGGGTCGGAATCGTGCCCGAGCCGGCCTTCGCCGACGAGAGCAGCCGCGCGCTGCGCTTCAGGACCGACAACCCGGCGATCGACCTGATCCGGGTGCGCGCGTTCGACGTCGCCACCTTCGTCGCGCACGGCGCCGCACAGCTCGGCATCGTCGGCTCCGACGTGCTCGCCGAGTTCGACTATTCGGAGCTCTACGCACCGGTCGATCTCGGCATCGGCCATTGCCGCATTTCGGTCGCCGAACCCGCCGACCTTGCCGCGAAGGACGATCCGCGCGGCTGGAGCCACGTGCGCATCGCCACCAAATATCCGCACATCACCCGCCGCCACTTCGAGGCGCGCGGCGTGCAGGCCGAGTGCGTCAAATTGAACGGCGCGATGGAGCTGGCGCCGGTGCTGGGGCTGGCGCCGCGGATCGTCGACCTCGTCTCGTCGGGGCGGACGCTCAAGGAGAACGGGCTGGTCGAGGTCGAAGTGATCGCGCAGGTGACCTCACGGCTGATCGTCAACCGCGCCGCGTTCAAGACCCGCGCGGGCGAAGTCGTGCCATTGGTCGATGCGTTTCGAAGGGCGGTGGCGTGAAAGGAGCTTTCTTCTTAGCCCCTCCCCTTCGGGAGGGGTTGGGGGTGGGGGCTGTCAGTCTCACCGAGCCAGTTGCCTGTGGCACTCCCCCACCCCAACCCCTCCCCTGAAGGGGGGGGGCTTTTCTGATGATCCGCCTCTCCGCCTCCGACGAAGACTTCGAGACCGCCTTCGCCGCGCTGGTCAACGCCCGGCGCGAGGCGGACGATGACGTCGCCGGCAACGTCGCGCACATCATCCGCCGAGTCCGCGACGAGGGTGACAAGGCGGTGCGCGAACTGACTCGGCTGTTCGACCGCCACGACCTCGACTCGACCGGCTGGCGCATCGACCGCGCCGACTGCCTCGCAGGCGTTCGAACAGCTCACCCCCGAGCTCCGCGACGCGCTCGAACTCGCCGCCGAGCGCATCGCCGCCTATCATCTCAAGCAGCGCCCCGAGGACAGCGACGGGATCGACGCACAGGGCATCCGCCTGGGCGCCCGCTGGCGCGCGGTGGACGCGGCGGGGATCTACGTTCCCGGCGGCCGCGCGGCCTATCCCTCTTCGGTGCTGATGAACGCGATCCCCGCGCAGCGCGGCGGGAGTCGGCCGCTTGGTGATGGTGACGCCCACGCCGAACGGCGCGATCAACCCGCTCGTCCTCGCCGCCGCGCACATCGCCGGGGTCGACGAGATTTGGCGCGTCGGCGGGGCGCAGGCGATCGCGGCGCTGGCGTATGGCACCGATCGCATCGCTGCCGTCGACGTGGTCACCGGCCCGGGCAACGCCTGGGTGGCCGAGGCCAAGCGCCAGCTCTACGGCGTCGTCGGGATCGACATGGTCGCTGGCCCGTCCGAAATCCTGGTGGTGGCCGACGCGAACAACGATCCCGAATGGATCGCCGCCGACCTGCTCAGCCAGGCCGAGCACGACCCGACCAGCCAGTCGATCCTGATCACCGACGATGCCGCGTTCGCGGACAAGGTGGCAGAAGCGGTCGAGCGCCAGATCGGCCAGCTCGCGACCGCCGAGACCGCGCGCGCGAGCTGGGACGCCAACGGCGCGATCATCCTGGTCGAAACGCTCGCCGACGCGCTCCCGCTGATCGATCGCCTTGCGCCCGAGCATCTCGAGCTCGCGTGCGACGAGGCCGAGGCGCTGTTCGCGCAGGTTCGCCACGCCGGATCGGTGTTCCTCGGGCGGCACACGCCCGAGGCGATCGGCGACTATGTCGCGGGCCCCAACCACGTCCTTCCCACCGGCCGCCGAGCGCGCTTCGCCTCCGGCCTCTCGGTGCTCGATTTCATGAAGCGGACCAGCTTCCTCCAGCTCGACGAAGCCGGCCTCGCCGCGATCGGCCCCGCCGCGGTGGCGCTCGCCGAGGCGGAGGGCCTGCCGGCGCATGCCAAGTCGGTCGCGATCCGGCTCCAAGGATAGATATGCCCAGCCCGAAAGCCAAAACCCGTTCCAAGGCCCGCGCCGCCGCCCGTCTCGCCGCGGTGCAGGCGCTCTATCAGCAGGAGATGGAGGGGACGACGATCCCCGCGCTGCTCCACGAATTCCACCACCACCGGCTCGGCGCGACGATCGAGGAGGTCGAATATGCCGACGCCGACCGGCCGATTCTTCGACGATCTCGTCGCCGGGGTGCGACGCGCGGCGCGAGGAGATCGACGCGGCTGATCGCCGCGAAGCTCGCCGCCGACTGGAGCCTCGATCGGCTCGACAAGCCGATGCGCCAGATCCTGCGCGCCGGCACCTACGAGCTGCTCGCCCGCGCCGACGTGCCGACGGGGGCGGTGATCAGCGAATATGTCGACGTCGCCGACGCTTTCTACGACCGTCGCGAGAAGGGCTTCGTCAACGGCCTGCTCGATGCCGTGGCGAAGGAGGTAAGGGGGTGACGCTCCTTCGATCCTCCCCCGGAGGGGGAGGGGGACCATGCGCAGCATGGTGGAGGGGGGTCGCCTCGAACGATTCGCGCGGGGCAAGCCCCCTCCACCACGCCCTTCGAGGGCGGTCCTCCTCCCCCTGCGGGGGAGGATTTGCGTCATGACCGAATCCGAATTCATCGCCGCGCTGCGCACGCTTCCGCTCCACCGCGGCGCGCGCGGGCTGCTGGACGATGCGGCGGTGATAGAGATCGGCGGCGAGACGTTGATCCTCACCCACGACACGATCGCCGAGGGCGTCCACTACCTCCCCGGCACCGATCCCGCCGACGTCGCGTGGAAGCTGGTCGCAGTGAACCTATCGGACCTCGCCGCCAAGGGCGCCGAGCCGATCGGCGTGCTGATCGGCGCCAGCCTGGTCGAGCGGAGCGAGCGGTTCGTCGAGGGTTTGCGCGAGGTGCTGACCCAATTTGGCGTGCCGCTGCTCGGCGGCGACACGTATCGCCGGACGCCGCGGTGTTCGGCTGCACCGCGGTCGGCCGCGCCACCGCGCTCCCGGTCCCCGCGCGCTCGGGTGCGCGCCCGGGCGACGCGCTATGGGTAACCGGCGCGATCGGCTGCGGCGATGCTCGGCCATCGCGGGCGGGTCGACTGCGCGCCGCCTATCGCCGCCCCATGCCCCGCCTCGCCGAAGGCCGGACCCTCGTCCCCCACGTCCACGCGATGATGGACGTCTCCGACGGCCTGCTGCTCGACGCGCGGCGGATGGCCGAGGCGAGCGGCTGCACCGCGTCGATCGAGCTCGACGCGATCCCGTTCGCCGCGAGCGTCTCGCACGAGGAACGCGCTTGCGGCAGCGTCGCTGGGGCGACGACTACGAACTGCTGTTCGCCGCGCCGCCCGGCTTCGCCCCGCCCGTTGCCGCCACGCGGATCGGCGCGATGATCGCGGCGGGCGCGACCGCGCTGCTGGTCGACGGCGCGCCCCCGCCCGCACACCTCGGCTACGAGCACCGCTGAGCGGCTTGCACTCGGCAAACGCGCCTCTATAGGTCTCGCCCTGCTAGGGAATCCGCCTTGGGCGCGCGTTCCCGACACGAGCGTTCAGGGGAAGGACTTCACCAAATGCCGATCGTCTATATCGCCATCGTCTGCGGCCTGATCGCCGTCGCCTATGGCATCCTCACCAGCCTGCAGGTGCTCAAGGCGCCAGCCGGCAACGAGAAGATGCAGGACATCGCCGCCGCGATCCAGGAAGGCGCCAAGGCCTATCTCGGCCGGCAGTATCGCACCATCGCGATCGTCGGCGTGATCGTCGCGGTGCTGATCTGGGTGTTCCTCGACGGGCACGGCACGCCGCTCTCCACCATCTCCTTCCTGATCGGCGCGATCCTCTCGGGCGCGGCGGGCTTCGTCGGCATGAACATCTCGGTGCGCGCCAACGTCCGCACCGCCGAGGCCGCGCGGACCTCGCTCCAGGGCGGCCTGACGCTCGCGTTCCGCTCGGGCGCGATCACCGGCATGCTGGTGGCGGGGCTCGGCCTGCTCGCGATCTCGGTGCTCTTCTGGTATCTCGTCGCGGTCCAGCATGAGACGCCCAACGTCGCGCCACGTCATCGTCGCGCGCTCACCGCGCTGGCGTTCGGCGCTTCGCTGATCTCGATCTTCGCGCGTCTCGGCGGCGGCATCTTCACCAAGGCCGCCGACGTCGGCGCCGACCTCGTCGGCAAGGTCGAGGCGGGCATTCCCGAGGACGACCCCCGCAACCCCGCGGTGATCGCCGACAACGTCGGCGACAATGTCGGCGATTGCGCCGGCATGGCCGCCGACCTGTTCGAAACCTATGTCGTGACGATCGGCCTGACGATGGTCTCGATCGCGCTGCTGATGCCCAAGCTCGATCCCAAGCTGCTGCTCGCGCTGATGACGCTGCCGCTGCTCGTCGGCGGGGTGTGCATCGTCACCTCGATCATCGGCACCTATTTCGTCCGCCTGAGCGGCGCCAAGCAGTCGATCATGGGTGCGCTCTACAAGGGCTTCTGGTCACCTGCGTGCTGTCGGTCCCGGCGATCTTCGGCGCGACCTGGTATGTGCTCCACGGGCTCGGCCTCGACATGAACTCAGTGATCGGGGCGACTGGCCTCGACGCCGCGCTCGATTCGGCACGAGCGAGGCCGCCACCGGCGCCGCTGCTGCGGCCGGGCCGACCTTCACCGGGCTGGCAGCTGTTCACCTGCATGATGATCGGCCTCGCGGTCACGGGCCTGCTGGTGTGGATCACTGAATATTACACCGGCACCAACTATCGCCCGGTCAAGTCGATCGCCAAGGCATCGATCACCGGGCACGGCACCAACGTGATCCAGGGCCTCGCGATCAGCCTCGAATCGACCGCGCTGCCGACGCTCGTGATCGTCGTCGCGGTGATCGCGGCGTTCCAGACTCGCCGGGATCATCGGCGTCGCCTTCGCCGCCACCTCGCTGCTCGCGCTCGCGGGCATGGTGGTCGCGCTCGACGCCTACGGTCCGGTCACCGACAATGCCGGCGGCATCGCCGAGATGGCGGGCCTGCCCGATGACGTCCGCCACCGCACCGACGCGCTCGATGCGGTCGGCAACACCACCAAGGCGGTCACCAAGGGCTACGCCATCGGCTCGGCCGCGCTCGCCGCGCTGGTGCTGTTCGGCGCCTACACCACCGACCTCAAGGAGTTCTTCCCGGATCTCCCGGTCGATTTCTCGCTGTCGCAACCCATTCGTGATCATCGGGCTGCTGCTCGGCGCCTTGCTCCCGTACCTGTTCGGCGCCTTCGGCATGACGGCGGTGGGCCGCGCGGCGGGGCATGTGGTCGAGGACGTCCGCGACCAGTTCGCCAAGGATCCGGGCATCATGGCAGGCACCAGCCGTCCGAACTATGGCCGCACGGTCGACATCGTCACCAAGGCCGCGATCAAGGAGATGATCGTGCCGTCGTTGTTGCCGGTGCTGGCGCCGATCATCGTCTATTTCGCCGTCTCGTTCGAGGCGACGATGTTCGCGCCCGCCAACCTGCCGTCGCAATATCTGGCGCCCGAGGACTGGGGCCAGGCGCAGGGCTTCGCCGCGGTCGGCGCGCTGTTGCTCGGCGTGATCGTCTCGGGCCTGTTCGTCGCCATCTCGATGACCTCGGGCGGCGGCGCGTGGGACAACGCCAAGAAGTACATCGAGGACGGCAACTACGGCGGCAAGGGCAGCGAAGCCCATAAGGCCGCCGTCACCGGCGACACCGTCGGCGATCCGTACAAGGACACCGCCGGCCCGGCGGTGAACCCGATGATCAAGATCACCAACATCGTCGCGCTGCTGCTGCTCGCGGCGCTGGCGGCGGGACACGCCGTCGGCAGCTGATCGGCGTTGTTGACGTCAAGAATGCAGGCCCCGCTCGGCGCGCGCCGGGCGGGGCTTTTCTTTGCCGTCATCAAAGCTTCACTTTCCGCCGAGTGAAAAAATCCGTTGCGGACCACAGCTTGATCAACATAGCTGCTATGCCTTATCATGCCGGTCCGGCAGGGCGAGGGGCTTAACCAACGTGTCCCGAACTCGACGACATAAACGCGTTCATCGACGAGGCGCGCTCCAGCGCCAGCGCCGACGATCTGCGCCGGCTGATGGCCGCGATCACCTGCGAGATGGGCTTCACCAGCTATTCGCTGTTCCAGCACGTCCGCGACTGGGACTGGCGCAAGGCCGACGCGCTCGCGATCTCGAACTATCCGATGGGCTGGCTCGAATATTTCTTCGCCAAGAACTTCAACCATTTCGATCCCGTCCTCCGAGCGGCCCGGCGCACCGCGGTCGGCTTTAGGTGGAGCGACATCCCCAAGCTGGTGCCGCTCAGCCCCAAGCAGATCCGCGTGCTCGAATGCGGCCGGCGCGAGGGGATCGCCGATGGCTACACCGTGCCCGCCAACATCCCGGGCGAGGCGACCGGCTCGTGCAATTTCGCCGTCGACCACGCGACCCCGCTGCCCGAGCGGAACCTCGCGATGGCGCACATGATCGGCAGCTTCGGCTATGAGGCGGCGCGCCAGCTGTGGCTGCGGCAGGTGGGCATCGTCCGCCGCGAAAAGCCGATCAACCTCACCCCGCGCCAGCACGATTGCCTGGTGCTGGTGGCGAAGGGCAAGACCGACTGGGAAATCGCGCAGGTGCTCGGGCTCAAGGAAAGCACGGTCAACGGCTATATCGACGACGCCAAGGTTTCGCTCGGCGTCACCCGGCGATCACAGCTCGTGACGCGCGCATTGTTCGATGGCCACATCTGCCTGTCCGAGGCGCTTCAATAACCCCCCCATAATGGCGGGGTGTCAGGATTTTCCTCATCGACCAAGGTGATGCCGGCCCATTCGACGGAGGGACGGGATGCTTCACGCGGTGCAGGGATTCGATCATCCAGGGCAGGCGGCGCTGATCGCCTCGATGTTCGCCGACCGAAAACGCGTGTTCGTCGACCTGCTCGGCTGGGACGTGCCGCACGACGCGGTTTCCGAGCGCGACGAGTTCGATCACTCCGATTCGGAGTATCTGATCTTCGCGCGCGGCGACGATCACATCGCCTCGCTGCGGTTGCTGCGCACCGACCGGCGCCACTTGCTCGGGTCGGTCTTCCCCGGCCTGTGCGACGGCGAGGTGCCGAGCGGCCCCGATATCCGCGAGATTTCGCGCTTCTGCATCTCGCCGCGGCATCGCGGCCCGGTGCGGCTCCAGGCGCGCCGCCTGCTGGCGACCGCGCTGACCGAATATGCGCTGGTTTGCGGCCTCAGCGCCTACACCGCGGTCGCACACGTCAGCCGCTTGAACAATCTGTTCGCGACCGGCTGGCGCATCCGCCCGCTCGGGCTGCCGAATCTCGAAGCCGATCACCCCGCCGCGGCACTGATGATCGAGATCGACACGCAGACGCCGCAGCTGCTCCGCCGCTCGGGGCGGTACGAACACGAAACCCTCCACTTCGCGACCGCTCTGGCCGCCTGACGCGTCGAAAGGAGACCGAACATGTTGGCGCTCAAGCAATCGGATGCCCCGGCCTCGCACCCGCAGGTGGAGGCAAGCTGCGAGCGGCTGCTCGAGGATGGCTATGTCATCCTTCGCGGCCTGGCCGATCCTTCGCTGGTCGCCGCGCTCGACGCGGATTTCGCGCGGCCCTTCGCGGAGACTCCGTTCAGCCAGGGTGCCTTCTTCGGGGCACGGACGGTCCGCTTCGGCCGCGCGCTGATCCGCTCGCGGCACGCCGCGACGCTTATCCAGAACCCGCTGATCCTCGCCATCGCCGAGCGAGTCCTCGGCCCCTGGGGCAACGGCATCCAGCTCAACCTGACTCAGGGCATCGCCGTCCACCCGGGCGCTCCGGCGCAGCTTCCGCACCGCGACGAGGACATGTGGCCGGGGCCCAAGGGCGAGATCGAATATATGATCAACGTGATCTGGCCCTTCACGCGCTTCGTGACCGAGACCGGCGCGACTTGAATCTGGCGCGGCAGCCACCGCGGCGATCGCGAGGCCTGGGTCCCGAACGATCGCTGCATCTCCGCCGAGATGATGCCCGGCGACGCGGTGGCCTGGCTGGGCGCGACGCTCCACGGCCAGGGCGAGAACAGCAGCCAGGAAGTTCGGCGCGGGATGGCGGTGGGTTATTCGCTGGCGTGGCTCAAGCAGTACGAGAACCAGTATCTCGCCTACCCGCCCGAGATCGCGCGCACCTTCGCGCCCGAGCTGGCCGAGCTGATCGGGTACCGCCAGCTCCCGCCCAATCTCAACAATTTCGAGGCACGCTCGCCGATGACCCTCCTTTCGGACGATCCGTCCGATCAAGGGGGCGCCGTTGACGCGCTGGTCGAATATCAGGAGGCAGCAAGCCGTTATTATGCCGAACATGGCCACACTCGCACGATCTAGGGCATCGCGGAGCGCCACGCCGGCGGCGGTCCGTGAATTGCTCGCGGCCTTCGTCGCCAGCCCAAGCGCGGAATTGGAACGGCCGCCCGCGCCGCGGCCCCCCAAGCTCGCCGCCTTCGCGCGCCACCTCTACAAGGAGCGGCGAATCCGCGACGCGGCGCTGGGGGTGGCGCTGTTCCACGATCCGGTGTGGGACGTGCTGCTCGATCTCTACGCCGCGGCCGGAGAGCAAGTGCGCGTCAACGTCACCAGCGCCTGCGCGGCCTCGGGCGCGCCGCCCACCTCGGCGCTGCGCTACATCAAGATGATGACCAGCCAGGGGTTGCTGGTGCGCGAGGAATGCCGCCACGACGCGCGGCGCATCTACCTGCGCCTGTCCGATCCGGCGGCGCAGAAGATGACCGATCTGCTTACCCGAATGGCGCGCGATCGGCTGGCATTTGATCCAGCTGATCGATAGCCATCGCCACCAGCGCGGCGGGATGGTGGAGTTCGAGGCGGTCGAGATCCCCCAGGCACTCCTGCAGGCGTGCCTTGATCATTTCCATCGACCCCGGTGCGAACCCATGTTCCGGGGCATCTAACTGCTGCTTCATGGGCGGCCTTCTCCAGGAGCGCATTTTTCGAGTTTCGCGTGTTCCACGACTTTGCCGTCCGGGCAAGCCCGCGCAACTACGGAGGCGATCCCGATCCGACGCGCGCTCATGCTCGGCCCGGCTTCCCTTTTGCGCCGCGCCGGAGTAAAGGCACCGCCACTTTCGCGCGCGCCCATGAGGTTTTTTTGGCCAAGGAAGAATTGCTTGAGATGCGCGGACAGGTGGTGGAGCTGTTGCCCAACGCCATGTTCCGCGTGAAACTCGAGAACGATCACGAGATTCTCGGCCATACCGCGGGAAAGATGCGCAAGAACCGCATCCGCGTGCTCGTGGGCGACGAGGTGCTCGTCGAGCTCACGCCCTACGACCTGACCAAGGGCCGCATCACCTATCGCTTCAAGTGACCCGCGGCGGAGCAGCGGGTCATCCCGGCGAAGGCCGGGATCTAGTCGGATAGGCTTGCCGATGCGGCTGGTCCTCGCCTCCTCGAGCCCCCGCCGCCGCGATCTGCTCGCGCGGATCGGCGCGATGCCGACGCGCATCGCATCGCCCGACGTCGATGAGACTCCCCTCCCCGGCGAACTCCCCCGCGCCTATGTGCTCCGCATCGCGATCGACAAGGCACGCGCGGTGCCGCGCGCGCCGGACGAGATCGTGCTGGCGGGCGACACCACCGTCGCGGTCGGCCGCCGCATCCTCGCCAAGCCCGCGGACGAGGCCGACCTGCGCCGCATGCTCGCGCTGCTTTCGGGCCGGCGCCATCATTGCTATTCCGCAGTCTGCCTGATCGACGCCGACGGCCGCGAGCGCACTCGAATCTCGGACACGATCGTCGCCTTCAAGCGGCTGACTCCCGCCGAGATCGACTGGTACGTCGCCAGCGGCGAGGGGATGGGCAAGGCGGGCGGCTATGCGATCCAGGGCCGCGCCGAAGTGTTCGTGCGCTTCCTCTCGGGAAGCCATTCGAACGTGGTCGGCCTGCCGGTGTTCGAGACTCGCGCCTTGCTGGCGAGCGCGGGATATCCGCTTGGCTGAATGGCTCTACGAAGCCGGGATCGGCGAGGCGCGCGCCGCGCTGGTCGAGAACGGCACGATCGTCAAGGCGCGGATCGAGTTGCTCGATGGCGCCTTGCGCGCCGGGACGGTTGCCGCCGCTCGTCTGCGCGCCGACAACCGGGTCGAACTGGAGGGCGGCGGCGAGGCCTTGCTCGACCGCGCACCGCCGGGCGTCACCCAGGGCGCGGCGCTGACCGTCCGCATCGTCCGGGAAGCGCTCCTCGAAGCGGGCCGCGCCAAGCCGGCAAAGGCCGCCGCCACCGACGAACCGCCCGCTCCCGGCCCCGACCTGCTCGCGCGCATCACCGCCAGCGGCGTCCCCGTCCGCCGCTGCCACCCGCACGAGTCCGACCTGCTCGAAGCCGCCGGCTGGTCCGAAGTGCTCGACGAGGCGCTGGACGGCGAGATCGCCTTCCCCGGCGGCGCGCTGCGCATGGCGGTGACTCCGGCGATGACCCTGTTCGACGTCGACGGCGGCGGCCCGCTCGAACCGCTCGCGATCGCCGCGGCCGGGGCGGTGGCGCGCGCGGTCGTGCGCCACGGCATCGCCGGGTCGATCGGCGTCGACTTCCCGACCCTCGCCGGCAAGGCGGCGCGCCAGGCGGTCGCCGAGGCGATAGACGCCGCGCTGCCCCAGCCGTTCGAGCGCACCACGGTCAACGGCTTCGGCTTCCTCCAGATCATCCGCCGCCGCGTCCGCGCCTCGCTCCCCGAGCTGCTCCGCGCCGATCGGGCCGGCGCCGAGGCGCGCGCCGAGCTTCGCCGCATCGAACGCCTTCCGCCGCCGCTTCCGGCTACCTATCTCGTCCCGGAGCGGGTCGCGCGGCGCATCGCCCGCGAGCCCGGCTGGAGCGAAGCGCTGGCGCAACGCGCGGGCCCGATCGCGCTGGTGACGACCGAGGAGTAAGCGCATGGCGAAGAACGGAACCTGCCCCTTGTGCGGTGCGCCCAAGGTCGCCGATTATACGCCGTTCTGCAGCCGCGGATGCAAGGATCGCGATCTGCTCAACTGGCTCGGCGAGGGCTATCGCGTGCCGGGCGAACCCGCCGATCCGGAGAGCGATACCGGGCTGGACACGGCACCCGGCGCACCTTAAGAGCCGCGCTTCCGGCGCCCGCCGGAGCCATCGTCCCCGGCTGCGCCGGTTGGGCCCGGGTAGCTCAGTTGGTAGAGCATGCGACTGAAAATCGCAGTGTCGGCGGTTCGACTCCGTCCCCGGGCACCATTCTTCCGGTAGAAGCAGAGACGCACCGGGACGGCCGCAGCGACGCAGGCGTGGCGGCCGATGCGCAGATCGAGGTCGATCGCCATGCCCCACGCCGGGCGCGATCGCTGCGAGACAGCTATGCATCTGGGATTCATCCCGCGCCCGGGTGGATTTCAAACGCCCTGTGAGATCCATTCCAGACCGCCGTCCGTCGTACCGGCAAGGGATATTCTTTTGGCACAAACGGGGAAAAAAAGCCCGCCGCACGGAGGTTTAACCCCATAGTTTCATCGCGCTTTTTTGCTGCGCGATCGCTCAAAGCTTTGCTATGCTCGCGCAACGGCCGGGGGGTCGTTGACTGACTGCGGGGTGGGAGACGCCTGGAGTGGTGAGTGTACGCAGAAACTTCCCCCGAGACCCTCGATCGCCGCCAACTCGTAGCCGCACTCCGTAGCCTCAGGCGCGGAGACTTTTCGGTTCGGCTGCCCGAAGACCTGCCGGGCGCCGACGGCGAGATTGCGCTGATCTTCAACGAGGTGGTCAGCCTCGAAGAACAGATGACCAACGAATTCGAGCGCTTGTCGCGGGTGGTCGGCAAGGAAGGCAAGATCACCCAGCGCGGCCATGTCCGCGGCGCCACCGGCGGCTGGGAGGCCAAGTTGCGCGCGCTCAACGAACTGATCGAGGACATGGTCCAGCCGACCGCCGAAGTCGCGCGCGTCATCGGCGCGGTGGCCAAGGGCGACCTCTCGCAATCGATGACGGTCGAGATCGACGGGCGACCGCTGCGCGGCGAGTTCCTGCGCATCGGCAAGGTCGTGAATACGATGGTCGAGCAGCTTGCCTCCTTTGCCTCGGAAGTGACGCGCGTGGCACGCGAAGTCGGTACCGAGGGCAAGCTTGGCGGCCAGGCCAAGGTGAAGGGCGTCGCGGGCACCTGGAAAGACTTGACCGACAACGTCAACGCAATGGCGACCAACCTGACCGGGCAGGTGCGCAACATCGCCGAAGTGACCACTGCGGTCGCCTCGGGCGATTTGTCCAAGAAGATCACGGTCGAGGTGAAGGGCGAGATCCTGGAGCTGAAGAACACCATCAACGTGATGGTCGATCAGCTCAACTCGTTCGCCTCCGAGGTCACTCGCGTCGCTCGCGAAGTCGGGACCGAGGGCAAGCTCGGCGGCCAGGCGCGCGTCGAGGGCGTTGGCGGCACGTGGAAGGATCTCACCGACAACGTGAACCTGATGGCCGACAATCTCACGGGTCAGGTCCGCAATATCGCCGAAGTGACCACCGCCGTCGCCTCGGGCGACTTGTCGAAGAAGATCACGGTCGACGTGAAGGGCGAGATCCTCGAGCTCAAGAACACCATCAACACGATGGTCGATCAGCTCAACGGCTTCGCCTCGGAAGTGACGCGCGTCGCGCGCGAGGTCGGCACCGAGGGCAAATTGGGCGGCCAGGCGCAGGTGCCGGGCGTTGGCGGCACATGGAAAGACCTCACCGACAACGTCAATCTGATGGCCGACAATTTGACGGGCCAAGTCCGCAACATCGCCGAAGTGACCACTGCGGTCGCCTCGGGCGATTTGTCCAAGAAGATCACCGTCGACGTGAAGGGCGAGATTCTCGAGCTCAAGAACACCATCAACACGATGGTCGACCAGCTCAACGGCTTCGCCTCCGAAGTCACCCGCGTCGCGCGCGAAGTCGGCACCGAGGGCAATTTGGGCGGTCAGGCGCAGGTGCCTGGGGTCGCGGGCACTTGGGCGGATCTCACCGACAATGTGAATTTGATGGCAGCCAACCTGACCGGCCAGGTGCGCAACATCGCGGACGTGACCACCGCGGTTGCGAAGGGCGACTTGTCCAAGAAGATCACGGTCGACGTGAAAGGCGAGATCCTCGAGCTCAAGAACACCATCAACACGATGGTCGATCAGCTCAACGGCTTCGCCTCGGAAGTCACGCGCGTGGCGCGCGAAGTGGGTTCGGAAGGTAAGCTCGGCGGCCAGGCGCAGGTCGAGGGCGTCGCCGGCACCTGGAAGGATTTGACCGACAACGTCAATCTGATGGCGGGCAATCTCACCGGCCAGGTCCGCAATATCGCCGAGGTGACCACCGCGGTCGCACGCGGCGACTTGTCGAAGAAGATCACGGTCGACGTGAAGGGCGAGATCCTCGAGCTCAAGGACACCATCAACGTGATGGTCGACCAGCTCAATTCGTTCGCCTCGGAAGTGACGCGCGTCGCCCGCGAGGTGGGGTCGGAAGGCAAGCTCGGCGGCCAAGCGCAGGTGCCGGGCGTCGGCGGCACGTGGAAGGACCTGACCGACAATGTGAACGCCATGGCCGCGAACCTCACCGGCCAGGTGCGCAACATCGCAGAAGTGACCACGGCGGTGGCGCTGGGCGATCTGTCGAAGAAGATCACCGTCGATGTGAAGGGCGAGATTCTCGAGCTCAAGAACACGATCAACACGATGGTCGATCAGCTCAACTCATTCGCGTCGGAAGTGACGCGCGTGGCGCGCGAGGTGGGCACCGAAGGCAAATTGGGCGGCCAGGCGCAGGTGCGCGGTGTTGCCGGCACGTGGAAAGACCTGACCGACAACGTCAATCTGATGGCCGACAATCTCACCGGCCAAGTGCGCAACATCGCCGACGTGACCACCGCCGTGGCGCGCGGCGATTTGTCGAAGAAGATCACCGTCGACGTGAAGGGCGAGATTCTCGCCCTCAAGGACACGATCAACGTGATGGTCGATCAGCTCAACGGCTTCGCCTCGGAAGTGACTCGCGTCGCCCGCGAGGTCGGCACCGAGGGCAAGCTCGGCGGCCAAGCGCAGGTTCCGGGCGTCGGCGGCACGTGGAAGGACCTGACCGACAACGTCAACCTGATGGCGACCAACCTCACCAACCAGGTGCGCGGCATCGCCGACGTGGTGACTGCGGTGGCGCAGGGCAACCTCAAGCGCAAGCTGACCGTCGACGCCAAGGGGGAAATCGCCGCGCTCGCCGAGACGATCAACTTCATGATCGATACGCTCTCGGCGTTCGGCGACCAAGTGACCAACATGGCGCGCGAAGTGGGCATCGAGGGCAAGCTCGGCGGCCAGGCGCGCGTGCCGGGCGCCGCGGGCCTGTGGCGCGACCTGACCGACAACGTCAACGAGCTCGCGGCCAACCTCACCAACCAGGTGCGTTCGATCGCCGAGGTCGCCACCGCGGTGACCAAGGGCGACCTTACTCGCTCGATCGCGGTGGAAGCCTCGGGCGAGATGGCCGCGCTCAAGGACAACATCAACGAGATGATCCGTAACCTCAAGGAACAGACCTTGAAGAATGCGGAGCAGGATTGGCTCAAGACCAATCTGGCACGCTTCAGCCGCATGCTCCAGGGCGAGCGCGACCTCAGCACCGTATCGAACCTGATCATGTCCGAACTCGCGCCGCTGGTGAACGCGCAATACGGCGTGTTCTATGTCGCCTCGAAGCGCGATGGCGACGAGACCGTGCTCGAACTCGCGGCGAGCTACGGCGCCGAAAACAAGCAGCAATTGAAGCCCGAATTTCAGCTGCGCGAAGGGCTGGTCGGCCAGGCCGCGGCGGACAAGCGCCCGATCCTGCTTCAGAACGCGCCCGCGGACTTCATTCGTATCGGCTCGGGTCTCGGCGACGCGGCGCCGGCCAATGTCAACATCCTTCCCGCCTTGTTCGAGGACGACGTGAAGGCCGTGATCGAGCTCGCCTCGTTCAGCGAGTTCAACGAGACCCACCAGACCTTCCTCGACCAGCTGATGGAATCGGTCGGCATCGTGCTCAATACGATCGCCGCGACGATGCGCACCGAAGGCCTGCTCAAGCAGTCGCAGCTGCTGACGCAAGAGCTGCAGGCGCGCCAGACCGAGCTGACCACCAAGCAGGAGGAACTCCACGCCACCAACGAGGAGCTTCAGGAAAAGGCGCAGCTGCTCGAGAATGAGAAGAAGCAGGTCGAGGCCAAGAACCTCGAGATCGACATGGCGCGGCGCGCGGTCGAGGAGAAGGCCGAGCAGCTCGCGCTGACCTCCAAATACAAGTCCGAGTTCCTCGCCAACATGAGCCACGAGCTGCGCACGCCGCTCAACTCGTTGTTGATCCTGTCGAAGCTGCTGTCCGACAACCCGCAGGGAAATCTCAACGACAAGCAGGTCGAGTTCGCCCGCACGATCAATTCGGCCGGCTCCGATCTGCTCAACCTGATCAACGACATTCTCGATCTCTCGAAGATCGAGTCTGGCACGGTCTCGATCGAGATCGGCGAGATGCCGCTGCAGAGCCTGCGCCAGCACATGGAGCGCACCTTCCGCCAGCTCGCCGCCGACAAGAGTCTCGATTTCGTCGTCGCGTTCGACGAGGAGATGCCGGCGGCGATCCGCACCGACGAGAAGCGCCTCCAGCAGGTCGTGCTCAATCTGCTGTCCAATGCCTTCAAATTCACGTCGCACGGCTCGGTGACGCTGGCGGTGCGTTCGGCCAAGGGTGGATGGAGCACCAACCATCCGGTGCTGCGCGGCGTCGATCGCGCGATCGAGATCGCGGTTACCGACACAGGCATCGGCATTCCCGAGGACAAGCAGAAGCTGATCTTCGAGGCGTTCCAGCAGGCCGACGGCACCACCAGCCGCAAATATGGGGGCACCGGGCTCGGCCTTTCGATCAGCCGGGAGATCGCCCGGCTGCTTGGCGGCGAACTTCAGGTGCGTTCGACGTCGGGCAAGGGGTCGACTTTCACGTTGTTCGTCCCGCTCCAGGCAGTCGCGCCGGCGTTACCGCTGATCGAAGCGACCTCGGCACGCTACGACAATAGCGGGGCGATGGTGCCGAACGCGCTGCCGAGCGCGTATGAACTCAGCGACGATCGCGACGCGCTCGACGGCAAACCGTTCGTCCTGATCGTCGAGGACGACCCCACCTTCGCTTCGATCCTGCTCGATATCGCGCGAGCCGCCGGCCTGAAGGGCGTGATCTCGGCGGCAGGGGCGGGTACGCTCGCGATGGCGCGCAAGCTTCAGCCGAACGCGATCACGCTCGATCTCGGCCTCTCCGACATCGACGGCTTCGTGCTGCTCGACTTGCTCAAGCATGATCCGCAGACCCGGCATGTTCCGATCCATGTCATTTCCGGCGCCGACAAGGTCGCGCAGGCGCTCGATCTCGGCGCGCTCGGCGTTACCGAGAAGCCGGCGGAGAACGACGAACTCGCCGCTATCTTCAGCGGTCTCGCGAGCCAGATCGAAGCGAACAGCAACGTCGTCGAGTTGGTGCCCGGCGTCGCCCCCGAGACGCTGCCCTCCGCTCGCGCCGTCCCCGAGCTTGAGGGCGCCAAGATGCTCATCGTCGACGACGACATCCGCAACATCTATTCGCTGACGAGCGTGCTGGAGAGCTACGGCGTCGAGGTGGTGCATGCCGAGCGCGGGAAAGACGGCATCCTCATCCTCGAACAGACGCCCGGCATCGATATCGCGCTGATCGATATCATGATGCCCGAGATGGACGGCTATGAGACGATGCAGCAGATCCGCCAGCGTTCCGCGCTTACCGATCTGCCGCTGATCGCCGTCACCGCGAAAGCGATGAAGGGGGATCGCCAGAAGTGCCTCGACGCAGGGGCGTCCGACTATATCGCCAAGCCGGTCGACATCGATTTGCTGCTTGCCTTGTTGCGCGTGTGGATCGCGCGCTCGCGCGATGTCCAGTGCGTCGGCGGGCTGATTGTCGCGGAGCGCGGCTGAGGCGATGGGAAAGCAGGCAATCCCGCTGGCGGCGCTCGAAGTCGTCGAGACCGCGGTCGCCGCGGTCCCGGCGAGCGCCGACCGGCCGCGCGTGCTCGTCGTCGACGATGACGAGCATAATCTCCTGGCGATCACGAATGTGCTCGAGGACGTTGCCGAGGTGGTCGTCGCCAATTCGGGCGAAGAGGCGCTTCGCCAGCTTCTCCGGCACGAGTTCGCGGTGATCTTGCTCGACGTCTATATGCCCGGGATTGACGGCTACGAGACCGCCAAGCTGATCCGCGCACGCGAGCAGACGCGACGCGTGCCGATCGTCTTCCTGTCCGCGGTCAACAAGGAAATGCAGCATTTGCTGCGTGGCTATTCGATGGGCGCCGTCGACTATGTATTCAAGCCGGTCGAGCCGATGGTGCTGCGCTCGAAGGTCGCGGTGTTCGTCGATCTGTTTGCGATGACCAAGGAAATCCAGCGCAAGGCGCTGCAGGAGCAGCAACTGCTCGACGCCAATTTGCGCGCGAATGCCGAGCTTCTCGCGGTCGAGCAGCAGCTGCGCATCGCCGAACAGCGTCAGGCGGCGATCATCGATTCGCTCCCGATCGTGCTGTATCTCGAGGAGCTGGACGCCGAGCCTCGCATTCCCAAGTTCGTGAGCGGCGCGTTCGAAGCGATGACCGGCTTCACCTTCGACCAGGTTCGCCAAGCTCCGGCGCTGTGGATTTCGCGGCTGCATCCCGACGATCGCGATCGCGTGATCGAAGCCTTGGCGGCACGTCGCGCCGGACGTGGGCTCTCGGTCGAATATCGCTGGCAATGCGCCGACGGCCGATACAAGCATTTTCTCGATCAGGCCGTGGTCGTTCGCGACGATCTTGGTCATCCGGTCGAGATCGCGGGGACG
Organism: uncultured Alphaproteobacteria bacterium; assembly: GCA_963799985.1. GTDB lineage: Bacteria > Pseudomonadota > Alphaproteobacteria > Sphingomonadales > Sphingomonadaceae > Sphingomonas. The sequence goes on from CAWCZC010000002.1 coordinate 78,220, forward strand.
CTGCTCGACGTCACCGATCGCAAGGAACTGCAGAACCAGCTCGATCAGATCCGCAAGATGGACGCGATCGGCCAGTTGACCGGGGGCATCGCGCACGATTTCAACAATCTGCTGGCCGCGGTCCTCGGCGGCTTGGGAATGATCGAACGGCGGCTTCCGTTGACGGAGGAACACCGCAAGATCGTCGACATGACGAAGCACGCCGCCGGACAGGGTGCCGAACTGGTGAAGCATCTTCTCGCTTTCTCGCGTCGACAGCAACTCGAGCCGGCCGCGGTCGATATCGCCGCTCTGGCGGACTCGGTCAGCAATTTGCTGGCGCACACCCTGGGCGGGATGGTGGAGCTCGAATGGCGGCGCGAGGAAGGGCTTCGACACGCGTTCGCCGACGAAGCTCAGCTCGAACTGGCGTTGATGAATCTGATCATCAATGCTCGCGACGCAATGCCCGATGGCGGGACGGTCACCGTCAAGGCCTCCAATCGAACCGCGGGTGGCGTGGAATCGTCCGTCGCAGCTGGCGACTATGTCGTGCTGGCCGTCGAGGATACCGGATGTGGCATCGCCCCGGCGCTGCTCGAACAAGTGATGGAGCCGTTCTTCACGACGAAAGCGATGGGCAAGGGGACCGGCCTTGGGCTGAGCATGGTCTATGGCTTCGTCAAACAATCGGATGGCGCAATCCGCATCGACAGCGAGGTGGGACGCGGCACCAGCGTCGAAATCTGGCTCCCGGCCGCTCTCGAGGTCGATCGGCAAGCGGATCAGGTGCTCGACCCCGAGGAGGCGCCGGCTGACGCGGATGGTCAGCAGTCCCTCAACATCCTCCTAGTCGACGACCATGACGGGGTACGCGCAACGACCGCGGCCTTGCTCGAGGACCTCGGGCACAATGTGTTCGAGGCGAACGAGGGAGCGATTGCGCTGGAGATGGTGCGAAACGAGCCGCAGGCCTATGATCTGGTGCTGAGCGACTATGCCATGCCCCGCCTCTCCGGGATCGAGCTCATCCGGCAATTGCGCGCCATTCGACCCGCCATGCGTGCGGTCATCATCACCGGTTACGCCGAACCACAGGCTGCGATCTCGTCCACGGATGTCCCGATCCTGTCGAAGCCTTTTGACGTCGATCAGCTCCGACGCTGCCTGTCACGTTGCTAGATCAATAAGGATACCGGAAGCGCCCTCGATCAGACGATTGTGCGCGTCACCGTAGTTTCGCCGGATCATAGGTGACCGTCACCCGGCGCGGGCGATCCCACTGCCATTCCTGGCCCGGCCCACCCCAAGCAAACCGGAGGAAGCCGGCCACGGTCGTGCGAGGCCTCCGCCCGGGGCGGTCGACAGCGTTCCAGGATGAAGCGCGGGCGCCCGTTTCGTTTCCGTCAGTCGACCGGCATCGGATCGGGCGGGCGGTAGAGCAGCACGCACGCCAGCGCGAACAGAGCCGCGCCCTCGATTCCCCACAGCACCGAAAGCGAGCGGTTGATCAGCGTCAAGGCGACGACCTGCGGCCCCAGCGCCTGCGCCAGCTTTCGCGCGATCGCCGACAGTGCATAGACCCGCACCGCGCAGCCGCTCGACCCCGCGCGCTCGCAGCGCGCGATCACCGAGGGCACCAGCGTCCAGAACATGATCGACATGCCCGCGCCCGAGACGATCGCGACGGTGATCAGCACCATCGCCGGCACCACGCCCTGCGCGAACAGCGCCAGCGAGCACACGCCCGCGTTGAGCATCGCCGCCGCCGCCAGCGTCCGCGCGCAGCCGATCCGCCCCGCAAGCCACAGCCATACGGGCACCGAGAGCAGCAGCGAGAGTCCCGGAATCGCCGCGACATAGTAGCCGAGCCGAAGCGCGCCGAGCTCCTCGAACAGGAACAGCAGCGACTTGTCGATCACCGTCACCGACAGGCCGGCGGCGACGATCGTCACCAGCAGCCGGCGGAGCGGCGGCGAACGGCCGATGAGCTTGATCATCTCGCCGAAATTCTCGCCCAGCCGCTCCTCCGAGACCGGCGGCATCACTCGCTCCTTCACCCCCAGCCCGGTCGCGAGGAATGCCGGCAGCGAGAGCACGGCAAGCAGCATCGCCCCGGTCCTGAAATCGGCGCCGACCGCGTTGCCGGCGGGATGCAGCGCATAGATCGCCGCCGCGGTCATCCCGCCGAGCGCCGCGCCCTGCATCCGGATCCCGGTGAGCGCGAGATGCTCGGCGGGTTCGCGGGTCATCCGCGCGGTGAGCGCGGCATAGGGAATGTTGCCCAGGCTGTAGGTGAGCCGCAGGATCAGGTGCGTCACCAGCGCGAACAGCCCGAGCAGCGCCGGCGAGAGCGGTGGATGGAGGAAGACCAGCACCAGCACCAGGCTCGACGCCGGCCCGCCGAGCAGCACCCAGGCGCGCAGCGGGACTCGCGGCGCATAGCGGTCGGCCAGCGCACCGATCACCGGATCCGCCAGCCAGTCGACCACCGCGCCCGCCAGGAAAATGCCCGACGCCGCCCCTGGCGAAAGTCCGAGCTCGCGGACGTAGAAGAACAGGAGATAGAGCTCGATCGACTGCCAGACGAAGTTGAAGCCGAGGTCGCCCGCGGCGTAGCTCAGCCGCTCGCGCAGCCGGATCACGCCGCCGGCCGCGGGGGGGCCGCCGAATCGCGCACGAGCAATTGATGCGAATGCATCCGCACATTCTCCGCCGCGCCGCCCTCGAGCTGGGCGATCAGCGCGCTGGCCGCCGCCGCCGCCATCTCGAACACCGGCTGGCGGATGGTCGTGAGGCGCGGCCAGACGATGCGCGACACCTCCGAATCGTCGAAGCCGACCACCGAAAGCTCGGCGGGGACGTTGAGCCCGGCCTCGCGCGCGGCGGTCATCGCGCCCACCGCCATCTCGTCGTTCTGCGCCAGGATCGCGGTCGGCCGGTCGGCGCGGTCGAGCAGCCGGCGCCCCGCCTGAAATCCCGATTCGAAGGTGAACATGCCGCTCTCGATCAAGTCGAGGTCGAGCTCGAGACCGGCGGCATAGAAGGCCTGGGTGTAGCCGAGCAGCCGAGCCTCGGCAGCGGGGTGCGAGGGATCGCCCTTGATGATGCCGATGCGACTGTGGCCGAGCCCGATGACGTAGCTCGCGATCTCCTTCGCGGCGGAGACGTCGTCGATCAGCTGGCTTGATCCCTCCTCGATCCGGCGCGTGGGCGAGATGCGGGCGAAGCGGATGTTCGCGGCGATGAGCTGATCGAGGATCAAGGGGTGATCCGAGGCGGGTGGGGCCAGCACCACCCCGTCGAGCCCCGCCGAGCGCAGCAGCCCCACCACTTCATGGGCATAGTGTTGCACCGACTGCACCGGCACCACCACCAGCCGGTAGCGCTCGCTCTTCAGCCGGTCGAGCACGCCCATCTGCAGCTCGACGACATAGCTCGGGCTCGGATTCTCGTAGACCAGCCCGATCAGGTGCGAGCGCTGGCGCACAAGGCCCTGCGCGAAGGCGTTGGGGTGATAGTTGAGCTGCTCGGCGGCCGCGCGGACTCGGCGCTGCAGCTCCTCCTTGACGTGCGGCTCCCCATTCAGAACGCGCGACACCGTCTTGGTCGAAACCCCCGCGAGCTTGCCCACGTCGACGATCGTCGTTCTCTTCGCGCCTTCGGCCATGCCGTCCCCAAAATCCTTCCCGCGGCCGCAGCGACCGACACCGTCCTTGAGTGCTTCAAAGCGGCCCAAGAGTTCTCATCTTGATAACGTTGTCAACACCGGCATTCCGCCCGGCGTGGCGAAATTCGTCTGAATTGTTTCTGATATGTAATTGACAACGTAGGACAATACGTCTTGCACCGAAAGGTCCGAGTAGTGGAAAGCGTGGCGAACAACCTCGCCCGCATGCAGGCAAACGGGCCGCGGTCGAGTCGAAATCAAAATACGACGAGCGGATGTGATACAAATGGCACACGTCTCGTGCCAAATTCCCGCTGTTGCGCCGCACAACATAGGTGAGCCCGCGCGGGTTCACTTGGAAATCCTATCCAGAACAGGCAATTGGTCTGGTGCGATCCACACCTAGAGCCGCGAGAATATGCAGACCACCTTGCGAGGTCTCGAACGGCCGGAAAAGGGCGGGATCGCCATATTGACAACGTAGGACAATCTGGTAGCGTTACCATGCGGGCGGTGACTCGTCCATGACACCAGCGGGCCAGCAAGGCCCGGATAACAGGAGGGGATTATGAAGAGCTTCGGGCTTTCTCCGGCGCTTAGGCGCTCGGCATCAGTGATCGCGGTCGCGGCCGGACTTATGGTGCCCGGCATCGCGCTGGCCCAGGATACAACTCCTGCGGCGACCACCACCGACGCGCAGGCGGCCCAGGGCGACGAGATCGTCGTCAGCGGCATCCGCGCCAGCCTCGAGCGCTCCATCGAGATCAAGCGGAACTCCTCGGGCGTGGTCGATGCGATCTCAGCCGAGGATATCGGCAAGTTCCCCGACACGAACCTGGCGGAATCGCTTCAGCGCGTCACCGGCGTCTCGATCAACCGTGTCAACGGTGAGGGATCGCAGGTCACGGTGCGCGGCTTCGGGCCCGGCTACAACCTCGTCACGCTGAACGGCCGCACGCTCGCGGCGACCGACATCGGCGTGGTCGGCGGCGACGGCAATGCCGACGGCGCGCAGGGCACCAGCCGCTCGTTCGACTTCGACAATCTCGCCTCCGAAGGCGTCCGGACGCTCGAGGTCTACAAGACCGCGCGCGCGTCGGTCGGATCGGGCGGAATCGGCGCGACGATCAACGTCGTCACGCGCAAGCCGCTGGACAATGGCCACACCGGCCTGACGGGAAGCATCGGCGCCAAGGCGGTCTATGATTCCAGCAGCCGCGACTGCATCGATTGCGGCAGCCACGTGACCCCCGAGGTGACCGGCCTGGTCAGCTGGGCGAACGAGGACGACAACTTCGGCGTCACGCTGTTCGGCAGCTATCAGAAGCGCAACTTCTCGGTGGCGAGCACGGGCGGCAACGACTGGAACATCGTCCCTTATTCGACCTTCCTGGGCTACACCAACGCCTCGACCGTGATCACCAACGCACCGACCAACCCCAACACGCTGGTCGGCGTGCCGAACGACAGCCGTTCGGACTTCTCGGAAGACAGCCGCGAGCGCATCAACGGTCAGGCCGTGATGCAGTTCAAGCCGACCGATGGCTTCACGATCACCGCCGATGCGCTCTATGCGCGCAACCGGCAGAGCGAGCGCCGCACCGATTCGGGCAACTGGTTCAACCGCCCGTTCGACGTCGTCAAGTTCGACGGCAATTCGGTGATCGACAGCACGACCTATCTGCACGAAGTGCTGAGCCCGACCAAGGATGGCCCGGGTTCCGAGAACCAGTATCGTGCCACCAAGGCCTCGCTTCAGGATTATGGCCTGAACCTCAGCTGGGACGTAACCGACAAGTTCAACTTCTCGGTCGACGGCCACTACAGCTACGCCGACACGCTGCCTGACAACCCCCTCGGCAATACCTCGACGCTCGTCGCGATCGCCGGCTACGGGATCACCGATCACTCGGTGGACTACAGCAGCGGCGTGCCGGTTCAGATCTTCTCGTTCAACGACACCGCGGCGACGCCGGGTTCGACTCGCCAGGGCAACCGCAACGGCCATCTCGACATCGGCGACATCGGCTCGCAGGTCGCGCGGACCTTCACCTCGACCCAGACCGACCGGCTCAAGGAAATCCGTGCCGACGGTTCGGCTGGGACCTCGGTGGCGGCAGCAAGTTCGACTTCGGCACCGACTATCGCACCTCGCAGGTGCGCTCGACTCAGGTCTCGACCTATCAGCCGCTCGGCGACTGGGGCGTGGCCAATCCGGGCGACGTCGTCGCGTTCGCGCCGGGTCAGCTCCTGGACTTCTGCCTCGCCTGCAAGTTCCACAAGTTGGACCTGATGGCGACCGGCAATGCGCTTCACGCCTTCCGGGTCGAGGATGCCACCGCGCTCTACACCTCGCTGACCGGCCACTACCCGGCGGCGGGCGCGCCGGGCACGGCGGACAACCGAGTGCAGGAAGACGTCTGGTCGATCTACGGCCAGCTGACCTGGAACGGCCAGCTCGCCGGGCTCGACGCCAACCTCGTCGCGGGCCTCCGCTACGAGCGGACGACCTCGACGTCGACGTCGATCCAGGCGGTGCCGCAAGCGATCCGGTGGGACGCGGACAACGACTTCACCGTGATCAACTCGTCGACGACCCAGTCGCTCACCGACAAGACCCACTACGACAACATCATGCCGTCGTTGGATTTCAAGGTGAACTTCACCGACAAGCTGGTGGGCCGCGTCTCGTATGGCCGGACGATTGCCCGGACGGACTACAACAACCTGTTCTCCGCCACGAGCGTCGGCGGACCGGGCCGACCCACCGCAATCGGCGGTTTCCCGACCGCGAACACGGGCAACCCGTCGCTGATCCCGCTCGTCTCGGACAATATCGATGTGTCGCTGGAATATTATTTCAAGCCCGGCAGCTACATCTCGTTCGGCGTGTTCGACAAGCGCGTGCAGAACTTCGTGGGTAACACGGTCAGTCCAACAGTCCTTGTTCGGACTTGAGGATCCGAGCTCGGGCACGGCGGGCACCCGCTCCGGGGCGGCCAAGACCGCGTTGCAGGGCCTGGGCGCGGACATCAGCGACGTCAACCTGTTCACGATGACTGCGCTGATCGACCAGACCGGCTCGACTGCCGCGGCGACGTCGCAGTTCAGCGCACACTACAACGCCGGTACGCACTCGCTCGACCAGGCCTATGTCGACACGATCCTGACGGCCTACAACGTCACCGGCAACCGAACGACCCGAACTACATCTTCTCGGTCACCAAGCCGATCAACAACCGCGAAGTGGAGGTCTGGGGCTTCGAAGCCGCGGGCGCCTACTTCCTCGGCGATACCGGTCTCGGCCTCGCGGCGGCGTACACCTACGTCCGCTCGAACGCTCGATCGACAACGGCGCGGATCCGAGCGTCGATCAGTTCGCGCTGGTCGGGCTGAGCGACACCGCCAACGTGACGCTGATCTACGACAAGCACGGCATCTCGGCACGTCTCGCCTACAACTGGCGCTCCAAGTTCCTCGCCCAGTTGAACCGCGACGGGTATCACAGCCCGCTGTACACCGAGCCGCACGGCCAGTTCGATCTGAACATGAGCTATGACATCACGCCCAAGATTCGCGGTGTCGTTCGAAGCCATCAACCTGACCGAACAGGGCATCCGTCAATACGGACGTACCCCGGTCGAGCTGTTCTTCGCGCAGGAGCAGCAGCGCCGCTTCATGCTCGGAGCGCGCTATAAGTTCTGATCCGGCGAACTCGGCGGATAAAGGGGGAGGCCGCTGCTTGCAGCGGCCTTTTCTCTTCAGTGGTTGCGCGAAATCGCCCCGGCGCGCATTTCTTCGCGACCGCCGGGCGCGAGCCTGATCGGGTTGCGGAAGTCGCAGATGACCAACAGGGTATTGCTGAACAACGTTGACCACGCGAATCTGAAGGTGGCGATCCGGCACGCCGCGGAATTCGGCGACAGCGTCAACCAGATGCTGATCTTCCCCACCGAATATCGAGGAAGCGCAGCGCGAATATCCCGATCTTCTTCACGCGCGAATTCGGCGGGCGCGCTCCAATCGGTGGTGCTGCTCGGCCTCGATCGCGACGAGAATCTCTTCCTCGGCCCCGAGGGCTGGCGGACTCGCTACATCCCCGCGGTCCAGCGCCGCGGCCCCTTCCTGATCGGGCTGCGCGAGCAGGACGTCGACGGCGAGCTGCGCGCCGAGCTGATGATCCAGGTCGATCTCGACGATCCCCGGGTCGGCGCGGACGACGGCGAGCCGCTGTTCCTCGCCCACGGCGGCAACGCCCCCTATCTCGCGCATATCGCCGACGTGCTCGGCGCGATCCAGCCGGGCATGGAGGTCAGCGCCGCGATGTTCGCCACGTTCGACGCGGCGGGCCTGATCCGGCCGATCGCGGTCGCAGATCCAGGTGAGCGAGGCCAGGCGCTACGAAGTGCCCGATCTCTTCACGATCGACCCGCAGCGGCTCGCCGATCTCGACGGCGCCGATCTCGAGCAACTCAACCGCGCGGGCTTCCTCCGCCTGGCAATGCTCGCCGCCGCGTCGACGGGCAACGTCAGCCGGCTGATCGACCTCAAGACTCGCCCGGGACGGAGCGGCCTGACGTGGGCTCGCCGGTGACCCGCGCGACCCAGGTCCTCACCGGCGTCGCGCCCGACGCGATCCCCTATGACGCGCTGATGGAAGCGGGGCGGCCCGCAATCCTGAAGGGCATCGCGCGCGATTGGCCTTTGGTCCGTGAAGGCGCTCGAGGGCCCGCGCGCGGCGTTCGACTGTCTCGCCTCATTCGACGCCGGCCGCGCAGTGGTCGGCTTCACCGGCAAGCCCGAGATCGACGGGCGCTTCTTCTACGACGAAGCGGTGACGGGCATGAACTTCGAAGGCGCACGGGTGCCGCTCGCCGATTTCCTCGGCCGGATCGCGGCGCATCTCGACGATCCGGCGCCGCCCTCCTTCTACATCGGCTCGACCGATCTCGACCTCTATCTACCGGGCCTGCGCCAGGAGAACGACCTGGTGCTCAATGACCCGATGTTCGCCGCCCACCCGCCGATCGCCAGCATCTGGATCGGCAACCGCACGATCGCCTCGCGCACTACGACATGTCGAACAACCTCGCCTGTCTGCGTCGCCGGGCATCGCCGCTTCACGCTGTTTCCGCCCGATCAGGTCGGCAATCTCTACCCCGGCCCGCTCGAGCCGACCCCGGGCGGGCAGGTGATCAGCATGGTCGACTTCCGCGCGCCCGATCTCGATCGATACCCCCGCTTCGCCGATGCCGCCGCGGCAGGCGAGGTCGCCGAGCTCGAACCGGGAGACATGCTCTTCTATCCGGCGATGTGGTGGCACCAGGTCGAGGCGCTCGATCGCTTCAACATCCTGATCAACTATTGGTGGAATACCTCGCCCGCGTTCCTGGATACGCCGCAGAACACCTTGCTCCACGCGCTGCTCAGCCTGCGCGACCGGCCCGATCAGGAGAAGGCCGCGTGGCGCGCGGTGTTCGACTATTACGTCTTCGGGCCCGCCGATCGCGCCGGGTGCGCATCTGCCCGAGGCGGCGCGCGGCAATCTGGCGCCGCTCGACGACCTCAAGGCGCGGCGGCTGCGCGCCAACCTGCTCAATCGCCTGAATCGCTAGCCTGGGGGAGAATCGACTTGGAGCCTGTCGTGAAGCGCGTCGTCGTCGCGGGGGGCGGCACCGCGGGCTGGATCGCCGCCGCCGCGCTGGGGCGTACGCTCGGGCCGTTGCTCGACATCACTTTGGTCGAATCCGAGGAGATCGGTACGATCGGCGTCGGTGAATCGACGATCCCCACCGCGCGCCGCTTCCACTCGCTGATCGGCATCGACGAGCAGGAGTTCATGCGCGACAACCAGTCGACCTTCAAACTGGCGATCCGCTTCGACAATTGGGCGAAGCTCGGCGAGAGCTACCTCCACTCGTTCGGCACGGTCGGGCGCGGCACTTGGGTCGGCGACTTCCAGCACTTCTGGCTCGAGGCGGCGCGCCAGGGCTTCGGCGGGCCGCTCGAAGACTATTGCCTCGAGGCCAAGGCGGCGGAGGCGCACAAGTTCGCGACCTCGCGCGAATCGACGATCAACTACGCCTATCACCTCGATGCCTCGCTCTACGCGCGCTTCCTGCAGGCGCTTCAGCGAGAAGCACGGGGTCAAGCGAGTCGAGGGCAAGATCACCGAGGTGACGCAGCATGCCGAGACCGGGATGGTCGAGGCCCTCGTCCTCGAATCGGGCGAGCGGATCGAGGGCGACCTGTTCATCGATTGCACCGGCTTCCGCGGCCTGTTGATCGAGCAGACGCTCAAGGCCGGCTGGGAGGATTGGGGCCACTGGCTGCCGACCAACAGCGCGATGCCGGTGCAGACCATGTCGGTGGGGCCCGCGGTTCCTTTCACCCAGGCGATCGCCCAGGACGCCGGCTGGATGTGGAAGATCCCGCTCCAGCACCGCGTCGGCAACGGCTTCGTCTATGCCAGCGACTTCATGAGCGACGACGACGCCCACCGCAGCCTCCACGCGCAGATCGAAGGCGACGTGGTGTTCCAGCCCAAGGTGATCCGCTTCCGCACCGGCACGCGGCGCAAGATGTGGGAAAAGAACGTCATCGCGATGGGCCTGTCGAGCGGGTTCGTCGAGCCGCTCGAATTCGACCAGCATCCACCTGATCCACGTCGGCGTGACTCGGCTGATCCAGTCCTTCCCGTTCAACGGTTTCGACGAGGCGCTGATCCGGCGCTACAACCGGATCGCGGCGGCGGAGCTCGAAGGCATCCGCGACTTCATCATCCTCCACTACCACCAGACCGAGCGCGACGACACGCCGTTCTGGAACCATGTCCGCACGATGACGATCCCCGATTCGCTCGCCCAGCGCATCGCCCTGTTCCGCGACGACGCCCAGGCTTATCAGGCGCCCGACGACCTGTTCCGGGTCGATTCGTGGATGCAGGTGATGCTCGGCCAGCGCTGCCAGCCGCGCGGCTATCACCACATCGCCCGGATGCTGCCGCCCGATCAACTCCGTCAGGCGCTGACCGATCTCAAGACCAACATCGCCAACGCCGTGACACGGCTGCCGAGCCACCAGGCGTTCATCGCGCAGTATTGCGGGTCGGTGGCGAGCTAGGGGTCATCCATAGCCCCTCCCGTTCAGGGGAGGGGCTCACGTAGATCACTCCCCCGGTCGGTACACGCGCTCGACATGGCCCCCGAGGTCGGCCGGGTAGAAATAGACCGGGCGCAAATTGCCCGACGCGTAGCGGTCGACCTGATCCTTGAAGTGCGGCGATTCCGGGTGACCGCTCTCGCCCCCCGCCGTCACCGCCCAAGCATGCACCCGCGGCCCGAACTCGACCGTCGCGACGAAGCTGTTGCCTTTCGTCCCGTAGTAGCGGCGCGTGCCCGGGTAGCGCCTGGCGCCGAACGAAGCGAGCGATCCCCATTGCGACGAAGCGAACGGCACCGGCGTGCTCGGTTTCGCGTCGTCGAACTGCTGGACAATGGCGCCATCGTTGCGCTGGAAACGGTTGATCTCGCCCCACGGCACCTTCCAGCTGCCGAAGTCTCTGGTCAACCGGTCGGCGGCTGCATCGAGCGCCGCCAGCTTCTGCGCGGGCGTGGCGCGATCGACCATATAGTCCCAGACCGACAGACCTGCGTCCTCCGCTGGCTGTGCCGAGGGCGCCCACAAGGCCTCGCCCCAGAACACGGCGAGCGAAGTCGGGGCGGAATCGATCCCCCAGCGGTCATCCCAGCCACGCAGCAACTCGATCGGGCCGGCCAGCTTCGTCCGCTGGGGGTCACCCGCGGGCAGCGCGTCATAGGCGGCGACCAGCCCGGGCACGAGGCGGGCGAACGCAGTCAGGTACGAATCGAACGCGGATGCGATCAGCGTTTTCGGCGTGAAATCGCGGCGCGCGGTGAGGACGCGGATCGCATGCGGCCCGCGCGGGTTCTCGCCCGCCTGATCGAGGTAGCGCGGATAATCGGCCGCCTTGGGGCTGTCCGCGCCCGCCGAGGTCCAGGGCCAGTTGTTCGAATTATACACCCAGCCGTTGGCGGGGCTCACGACGTGCGGCAGGCTGGCGAGGCTGTGGAGCCCGTGCCAGTCGGTCGCGGGATCGCTGCCGTCGACGGGCTTGCGATAGTCGAAGCGGTCGCTCCGCACCGGCATGAACTGCGGCATCAGGAACGCGATCTCGCCTCTGGAATCGGCGAACAGCGTGTTGTTCGAGCTGTTGGCCTTGAGCGCCGCCACCTTCAGGAAGCTCGCGTAATCATGCGTCTTGGTGCGCAAGAAGCTCTGCTCGAGCGCCGCCACCGATCGGTTCATCAGCGCGAAGGCGATCCACTTGCCGTCGGCCGCGCGCACGATCGGGCCGTGATGGGTGGCGTAGGTCGTGAAGCGGCGCGTGCCCCCGCCCTTCACCGTCAGCGTGATCGTCGAGGTCGTCACCGGCCGTTCCGCCGCGCCGTAGCGATAGAAGAGCTTGCCGCCCCGATGCACGATCGTCTCGGCGAACTCGTCGACATTGTCGACGCCGCTCGAGGTGTGCATCCACCCGGCCCGCGCATTGAAGCCTTGGTAGATGAAGAACTGCCCCCAGGTCGCAGCGCCATAGGCGTTGAGCCCCTCGCCGCTCGTCACTTGCTGCTCGGCACGGAAGAAGAAGCTGGTGTGCGGGTTGATCAGCAGCAGCGCATGGCCATCGCGCGTGTGGCTCGGCGCGATTGCCATGCCGTTCGATCCCTGGGGCTCGTGGAACAGCAGGCCGCGCTCGGTCCCGGTCATCGCCAGCGTGCGCTTCGAATAGAAGGCCTCGAGCTGGCTGAGCGGCACGCGCTCGATGTCGCCGCCGATGCTGCCCTCGGAGAAGCTCAGCGCCATCCACGGCTCGAACCGAGTGAGCACGCGCGGGTGAACACCGGGGTGAGTCGCGAGATAATAGTTCAGCCCGTCCGCCCAGCCGTTCATAAGCTTGCGCAGCCAGAGCGGGCTGGCGGCGTAATCGGCCTTGAGGCGCGTCGGATCGACGAACAGTCGCTGGCGCAGGTCCTGCCAGATCGCGCCTTCGCCCTCGGCCTCGGCGAGCCGGCCGAGGCTCACCAGATAATTGGTCTCGATCCGGTTGAAGTCGTCCTCGGCCTGGGCATAGATCATCCCGAACACCGCATCGGCGTCGCTGCCGCCACGGATATGCGCCACGCCCCAATCGTCGCGGGTGATCGTGACTCGAGCGGCTTCGGCCTTCCACCGCGCCGCGTCGGTCTGGGCATGCGCGGGCGCGACGGCGAGCGCGAGGGCGGCGAGGGCGAGGCGCTTCTGCATGGGCGCCACGCTATTCCGGAATGGCGCCGACCTCCAGCACCTCGATCGACTCGGCCTTGCCGTTGAAATCGACTCGCTCGCCTGCCTCGGCGCCAATCAGTGCCTGCGCGAGCGGGGCGGAAAAGGCGATCCGGTTCGCGGCGGGATCGGCCTCGTCGTGCCCGACCACGTCGATCGTCCGCGCCTTGCCCGCCAGCCGGATGCGCACCCGCGATCCGATCGCCACGCTGTCGCCCGGCGTCGGCGCGACCTGCGCGGTCGATTGGCGGGTGTGCCAGTAACGCAGCTCGCGCTTCAAGGCGGCGAGCGGCTCCTCCGCGGTCTCGCCCGCGACCGCCGCCTCGAATTCCGCCACCTTCGCCGCGAGCAGCGCCGGCCCCGCGCGAGTCACCAGATTGGGGCCCGCCGGCAACGGCAGCTCGAAGCGGGGTTCCTTATGTTCCTCGTCGCTCTCGCGGCGGAATGCGACGCTCATCCGGTTGTCCTACAGGGTCGACGAGACCTTCCAAAGATCGATCGCGCCTTCGGTTGCATGCGCGTCGATCTGGGCAAGCTCGGCGTCGCTGAAGCCGAGGTTGTTCACCGCATCGAGCGAATCGTCGAGCTGCTCGACGGTCCGCGCGCCGATCAGCGCCGAGGTGACGCGCGGATCGCGCAGCACCCAGGCGATCGCCATCTGCGCCAGCGTCTGCCCGCGCTTCTTCGCGATTCCGTCGAGCGCGCGGATGCGCTCGAGGTTCTCGGGCGACAGCAGCCGCTGGTTGAGCGACCCGCCCTTGGCGGCGCGAGCGTCCCCGGGCACGCCGCCGAGGTACTTCGAGGTCAGCATCCCCTGCGCGAGCGGCGAGAAGGCGATGCAGCCCACGCCCGAGTTCGCCGAGCGTGTCGAGCAGGTCGCCCTCGATCCAGCGGTTGAGCATCGAATAGCTCGGCTGGTGGATCAGCAGCGGCACCTTGTGCTCCGCCAGGATCGCCGCCGCCTTGCGGGTCAGTTCGGGCGAATAGGAGGAGATGCCGACATAGAGCGCCTTGCCCTGGGCGTGGAGCGTCGCGAGCGCGCCCATCGTCTCCTCGAGCGGGGTCTTGGGATCGACCCGGTGCGAATAGAAGATGTCGACATAGTCGAGCCCCATCCGCTTGAGGCTCTGGTCGCAGCTCGCGATCAGATATTTGCGCGATCCGCCGACGTCGCCATAGGGCCCGGGCCACATGTCCCATCCGGCCTTGGTCGAGATCACCAGCTCGTCGCGATGGCTCGCGAAGTCGGCGGCGAGCACGCGCCCGAAATTCTCCTCGGCCGAACCGTAGGGCGGGCCGTAATTGTTCGCGAGATCGAAGTGGGTGACGCCGCGGTCGAAGGCGCGGCGCAGCATCGCGCGGCCGGTCTCGAACACGTCGTCGCCGCCGAAATTCTGCCACAGCCCGAGCGTGACCGCCGGCAGGTCGAGCCCGCTCCGCCCGCAGCGGCGATAGGGCATCCGTCCGTCGTAACGGCCGGAATCGGCGGCATAGGGTCGCGGAAAGGGCATGGATTTCTCCGGCGGTGGTGGTCAGCGCCTCCTATCGCTCCGCCACGCCCGCGTCATCTCCGATATTGGGATCGGGGACTATCCACAATAATCGAGGCCAAAGCGGACGCATCCCGCCCTTCGCTGCGCTTGTCCGGTTGACACGATTCCGGGCGAGTGGGAGCCTTTCGCATGATCTGGCAAAGCACGTCGAAGGCCATCGAGGTCGTCGTCATCCTGTGGTTCGTGCTGCTTCTTGCCGCGGTCGGTTGGCAGATGCTGACCGGGCGCATTCTTGTTTCGGGAATGCTCAAGCATCGCAGCGGACGCGCGTTCGGCTTCCACCGGCTGCAGATGGCGGGCGTCTCGCTGTTGTTCGCGGCGGGCTATGTGATCGAGGCTTTGGGCAAGGGCCCGGGCAGCGGCATGCCCGATATTTCGACCCCGATGCTGGCGCTGCTGGTCGGCAGCCATGCCACGTATCTCGGGGGCAAGGCTTTATCGTGAAGGGGCGGAAATCATGAGCACGAGCATCTGGCTGTACATTTCGGCGGGCGTGGGAATCGCGATCGCGTTGGTCATCGTCGCGATGGCGCTGGCGGTGATCAAGGCGCTGTTCGACGGGACGATCAGCCTCAAATACCTGCTCGCCGAGCCGGCGAATCCCACGTCCCAGGCAAACGCCCAGGCGGCCGGCGTGCCCGCCGCGCCGGACGATCCCGCGGCCCCGGCCGGCGGCAGCGTTCAGCAGCCGCCCGAGACGCCCAAGGCGAGCATGTCGCGCTTCCAGCTGATGATCTTCACCTTCGTGATCGCGGGCGTCTATCTGGTGCTCTGCCTCGAATCGGGCGCCTTCGTCGAAATCCCGCAGAACGTCGTGCTGCTGCTCGGCGTCAGCGGCGGCACCTATGCGGCGTCGAAGGGAATCAAGGCCGCCGGTGACGCATCGGCCGCGAACGCCGGCCAATGAGCGCCGCCAAGCCGCGCGGCCACAGCAGGAAGGCGGCGCTTGTCGTCGGCGGCGTAGCGCCGATCGCGCTGGCGTCGCTCGCGATGGTCCATCCCACGCCCGCGCCGCCGCCTGCGCCCTTGCCCGCGCGCGTGATCGTCGTCTCCGCGGCGGCACCCGCGCCAGCTCCGGCCGCCACGGCGACGGCGGTCCCCGGCGCCACCGCAACCCCGACCCCCGCGCCCGGTGCACCGCCGGCTCCGGTCCCCTCGCCGGTGGCCGCGCTCCCCGATCTCAAGCAGGGTATCGTCACCGACATGGCGCCGGCCGATTGCCTCGCCCACTTCAACGGGATCGACCTGCCCTATCAGCGCGGCGACGCGGTGGCCGCGCACCAGACGATGGTCTGCCACCAGAGCTATATCCTGTCGTACAACCCGGCCACGCACAATCCGGACTGGGTGCTCGAACGCCTCGCCCCGGCCAATTTGACCGGCCCGGCGATGCGCAAGGACAATTTCCGGCAGGATCCGGCGATGCACGGCATCGATGCCGATCTGCTCGACTACAGCAAGCCCGGCCCCATCGGCTATGATCGCGGCCACCAGGCGCCTGCGGGCGATGCCAAGTTCAGCACCGATGCGATGAGCAATTCCTTCTTCCTCTACAACATGGCGCCGCAGATCGGCATCGGCTTCAACCGCGGCGTCTGGAAATATCTCGAGGAAAGCGTGCGCGCCTGGGTGCTGTGCGGCGGGCACGAGGATCTGTTCGTCATCACCGGCCCGATCTACGATCCGCCGCTCGGCGAGATGGGGCACGACAAGGTCGCGGTCCCCCGCGAATTCTACAAGATCGTCTACGATCCGGTGACCGGCCGCACGGTCGGCTTCGTGCTGCCCAACGTCAAGATCGGCTCGCGGATCGACAATCTGCAGACCTATGTGAAACCGATCGCGTACATCGAGACCGAGACAGGGCTCAATTTCTTCCGCAGCTGGAGCCAGCGCCAGCAGACCGAACTCAAGTCGCAGCCCGGCACCGCCTGGGGCCATATCGGCACCTGCAAGGACGACAGCGCCGACTGAGGGCGGGCGTCAGACCGTGAAGCTCTCGCCGCAACCACAGGCGCCCTTGGCGTTGGGGTTCGCGAATACGAAGCCCGCGGCGAAATCGTCCTCGACCCAGTCCATCGTCGATCCGACGAGGTAGAGCACCGAGGCGCCGTCGACGAAAAAGGTGCCGCCCGCGGTCTCGATCCGCTCGTCGAACGGCTTGGCCTCGGTCACATAGTCGACCGAATAGGCGAGCCCCGAGCACCCGCGCCGCGGGGTCGAGAGCTTGACCCCGATCGCCCCTTCGGGTGCGCGCGACATCAGATCGGCGATGCGCGCCTCGGCCGCGGGTGTGAGCATGAGCGCGGCGGGGCGTTGGCGGAGCTTGGTGTCGGTCATCACAGCATCCCCAGCTCGAGCTTGGCCTCGTCGCTCATCTTGCCCGGGTCCCAAGGCGGATCCCAGACCAGATTGACCTCGGCATCGCCCACCCCGGGCACTGACCCGACCCGAAGCTCGACCTCGGCCGGCATCGATTCAGCCACCGGGCAATGCGGCGTGGTCAGCGTCATCGTCACCACCGCATGGCCGTCGTCGGTCACCTCGACGCCGTAGATCAGCCCGAGATCGTAGATGTTCACCGGGATCTCGGGATCGTAGATTTCCTTCAGTGCCTCGACGATCGCCGCCTGGAGCGCGCCGCCCTCGCCCCCCGCCGGATCGGCCTGGGGCTTCTGCGCGAGGAAGCCCTCGAGATAGTCGCGCTTGCGCTCGAACGTGCTGCGCGGGCCCTCCACGTCGACGCGCGCCTTGGGCGGCATCTCGACCGCCTCCACTTCTTCGACCTCGATTTTCCGTTCCTCGTTCACCCGAAGATCCTCGTCACTCGTTCCACGCCGCGCACCAGCGCCTCGATATCCTGCGGCCCGTTATAGACCCCGAAGCTCGCCCGCGCCGTCGCCGGCACCCCAAGCGCATCCATCAGCGGCTGCGCGCAATGATGCCCCGCGCGGATCGCGACATGCTCCTCGTCCAAGATGGTGGCGACGTCGTGCGGATGCACCCCCTCCACCGCGAAGCTGACGATCCCGGCCGCATCCTCGGGCCCGAACAACCGCACGCTGTTGAGCGAGCTCAGCGCGTCACGCGTCTGGCGCACCAGCGCGGTCTCATGCGCATGGATGCGCTCCAGCCCGATCCCGTCGACATAATCGCACGCCGCATGCAGCCCGAGCACGCCGACGATATGCGGCGTCCCCGCCTCGAAACGGCCAGGCGGCGGGGCATAGGTGGTCTTCGCGAAGGTCACCCGGTCGATCATCGATCCGCCGCCCTGATACGGCGGCATCGCGTCGAGCAGCGCGTAGCGTCCCCACAGCACGCCGATCCCGGTGGGGCCGTAGAGCTTGTGCCCCGAGAAGACGTAGAAGTCGCAATCGAGCGCGGCGACATCGACCGGCATCCGCGGCACCGCCTGGCAGCCGTCGAGCAGGATTTTCGCGCCGACCGAATGCGCGATATCGGCCGCGCGGCGCGCATCAAGTACCGATCCCAGCACATTCGAGACGTGCGCCAGCGCCACAAAGCGGTGCTCCGGCGTGATCATCGCGGCCATCGCATCGAGATCGATGCGGTGGTCTTCGGTCAGCGGCACTACGTCAATGTGGAGGCCTGTGCTCCGCGCAGCCATCTGCCAAGGCACGATGTTCGAATGATGCTCGAGCGTCGAAAGCAGGATGCGGTCACCCGCATCGAGTTGCGCATAGGCCCAGCATTGCGCGACGAGGTTGATCCCCTCGGTCGCGCCGCGGACGAACACCACTTCCTCGGGCTTGCCGCCGATGAACTTCGCCACCCGCGCCCGCGCGGCCTCATAGGCGAAGGTCATGTCCGCCGAGCGCTGGTAGACGCCGCGATGGACCGTGGCGTAGGCCTCGGCATAGCCGCGCGTGATCGCATCGATCACCGGCCGCGGCTTCTGCGCGGTCGCGGCAGAGTCGAGATAGGCCCAGCCCGCGGGGATCGCCGGGAAGTCGGCGAGCAGGTCGAGCGGGCGAGTGTCGGTTGACACGCTCACAGCGCCGCCTCCAGCCACCGGTCCGCATCCGCCGCGAACGCTTCGCGCACGGCCTCTTCGCCGATCCGGTCGAGCGCATCGCCCACGAACGCGCGAGTCAGCAGCGCCTTGGCGCGCGCCTCCGGGATGCCGCGGCTCTCGAGGTAGAACAGCGCACGCGCGTCCAGTTCGCCCACCGTCGCGCCGTGCGCGCACTTCACGTCGTCGGCGAAGATCTCGAGCTCGGGTTTCAAATTCACCGTCGCGCTCCGATGGAGCAGCAGCCCGCGCAAGCTCTGCTCGCCGTCGGTCTTCTGCGCGCCGCGCGCCACCTCGACTCGCGCCGCGAGGCTCACGACCGACTGGTCCGCCGCCACCGCGCGCCACACCTGGCGGCTGGTGCCCTCGATCTCTTGATGGCGCAACGCAACCGCCGCTTCCTGCCGCTGCTCGCCGCGGGTGAGCAACGCCCCGCCCATCTCGGCGAAGGCGCCCTTGCCGCTCAATGTGATCGCACCGTCGATCCGGCTCCCCATGCCTCCCGCGCCGAGGAGCACCGAGACCAGGCTCGCCGCCTCGCCCACGTCCGCTTCGTCGCGGATCGAGACGAAGCCCTCGGCCTGGAGCAGCCGCACCGATCGCATCAGCCGCGCGCCGGTCCCCAGCGTGATCCGAGTCAGCCGGTTCGCCCAACCGGCGCCGGCATAGGTCTCGATCACCGAGGCGACCGAATCCTCCGCCATCGCGATCCGCGCGGGGACGTGGCTCTCGCCGCCCGATCCGAGGTGAACGATCTGGACATGCCCTGCCGCCGCTTCACGATCGAGCGCGAGCACCCACCCCTCGCCCCCGGCCATCGCGCCGAGCGGATGCGCCGTCTCGATCGCGATCGGCATGACCTTGACCTTGCCCGGAACGCTGTGCGCGGGCTCGAACGCGCCGTCGACGAACAGGAGGCGAGGACCTTCGAGATCGAGGAACAGCGACTTGGGATCGACGCCCGAGGCGTGCGGTGCAGCCTCAGCGGCCCGCCGCAGCGCGGCCATATCCGACCAACGCCATTCCTCCTGGCGGGAGGACGGGAGAGTGAGCGCGTTCACGCCGCCACCGCCCCATATCCCTCGCGCTCGAGCTCGACCGCCAGCTCGGCGCCGCCGCTCCGCGTGATCCGCCCGTCGCTCAGCACATGGACGAAATCGGGCCGGACGTAATCGAGTAGCCGCTGGTAGTGGGTGATCAGCAGCACCGCCTTGTCCGGCGCTCGCATGATCCGGTTGATGCCGTCGCCGACGACGCGGAGCGCATCGATGTCGAGCCCCGAATCGGTCTCGTCGAGGATCGCGAGGCGCGGCGCGATGATCCCCATCTGCACCATCTCGTTACGCTTCTTCTCGCCGCCCGAGAAGCCGACGTTGACCGGCCGCTTGAGCATCTCCTGGTCCATCCCCAGCGCATCGGCCTGCGCCCGCGCGATCTTGAGGAACTCGGCGCCCGAAAGCGGCGCCTCGCCGCGCGCGCGGCGCTGGCTGTTCAAGGCCTCGCGCAGGAACTGGACGTTCGAGATGCCGGGAATCTCGACCGGATACTGGAAGCCGAGGAACAGCCCCGCCGCGGCGCGCTCGTATGGCGCCATCGCGAGCAGGTCCTGCCCGTCAAACATCACCGATCCCTCGGTCACCTCATACCCCGGCCGCCCGCCGAGCACATAGCCGAGCGTCGATTTGCCGGCGCCGTTGGGGCCCATGATCGCATGCACCTCGCCCGCGTTCACCGACAGGGTCAGGCCCTTGAGGATATGCTTGCCGTCGACAGCGGCGTGGAGATTTTGGATGTTGAGCATTATCAGCGATGCCAATGCTGCTGGACGGCGAGAAGGTAGCTCGCGTCTTTGATGGGAAGTCCGCTCGCATCGCCGAGACAATAAGGCGTGCGGCAGTGCGGACAGACAGCGGTATATGTCGATCTTGCTCCCGAAACTGAGTGCCTGATGGACATTCCATCCACCTGCTCGTCGACGGCGGTCACGTCGCCAGCCTCGAATGAGCGGAGACAGAAGGAGCAGGAGCCGCCAGCCTCGATCTCACCCCAGTTGCTGCTGAAGTGATCGAACGCGGCTTCCACCTGTGCTTGCGAAAAGGTCATCCAACCGACCCTTCCAGCGAAATCCCCAGCAATTCCTGC
Source organism: uncultured Alphaproteobacteria bacterium (assembly GCA_963799985.1). Lineage (GTDB taxonomy): Bacteria > Pseudomonadota > Alphaproteobacteria > Sphingomonadales > Sphingomonadaceae > Sphingomonas. Next base: position 98,942 of record CAWCZC010000002.1, read on the forward strand.
GGCTCGCCTTCTTCAAGCCCCTCCCCTTCAGGGGAGGGGTTGGGGTGGGGGTTCGCCGCATATCCCGACGCCGCGCCAAGCGCGCTGGCGATCGCATAGGACACGCCTTGGATGTTCGTCATCACGTCGTGGTTCGTAACTCGCACCGTCCTGTAACCGCGCTCCGCCAGCAGATCGTCGCGGAGCCGGTCCTTGGCCTGATCGTGCGTGTCGCCGTCGATTTCGACGATCAAGCGTTCAGCGGGGCACAGGAAATCGGCGATGAACGGCGGGATCACGGCCTGGCGACGGAACTTCCGGCCCGACATCTGCGAAGCCGACACGATGCGCCAAACGCGCATCTCGGGCTCAGTCGGGTTCTTCCGCATTTGGGCCGCGCGTGCATACAACTCGGCGATGGCATTCGCGGAGAGCCCCCACCCCCGACCCCTCCCCTGAAGGGGAGGGGAAGTCTTGGCGTCGATCATTGTCTCGCCGAGTGAGCATCACCCCACGCTCCCCTCGAAACTGATCCCGATCGGCCAACTCATTGCGGCGTTCCCCCCGCCTTGTCCGAACGATGATCCAACGAAGCGGCAAAGGCGGCGCCCTGCGCGTCCACCGAGTTCGAGCGATTCGGCGATGATCTTCGCGCGCAGGGCCGGGTCGTGCTCCGTCTTGCTCAGGATCGCCTCGGCTTCGCGCGTCGCCGCGGCGCGGACATCGTCACATTGCGCCTTGGCACCGGCAAAGAGCGCGCGGGCCTGGTCGCCTGTGCGAAGGTCCTTCGCTCCGTTGAGCGCGCGATTGAACTTCTCGGTCACGCACCCCGCGTAGCGGTCCACCGGGCCGCCGATAGCGGCCGGGGACATCCGCGAGCTGGTGATCGTGTTGACCGCAGTCGCGCCGGGCGGCAGCGAGGCGTGGAGTTGCGGCGCGAGCTGGTCCAGTTTGGCGAGCAGCTTCTCGACCGTGTCATGGCGCGACGCGGCGTCGTGCCCACCCATCGCCTCGAGCCCGCGATCGATCGCCGCAGCGCTCTCGCTCCGTTGCGCCGCGCACTCGGCGATCGGCGACAGGGTCAGGCAACGGATATAGGCGGCGACGGCAGCCTGCATTTCGGGAGACGGACCGATGTTGGCGTTGGCGGGCGCGGTCTGCGGCGCGAGCAGTGCGGACGCGACTAACATGGCGATCATCCGACGCTCCCCTCCAGCGAAATCCCCAGCAGCTTCTGCGCCTCGACCGCGAATTCCATCGGCAGCTGCTTGAGCACCTCGCGCGCGAAGCCGTTGACGATCAGCGCCACCGCCGCCTCCTGATCCAGCCCGCGCTGCATCGCGTAGAACAGCTGGTCGTCGCTGATCTTCGAGGTGGTCGCCTCATGCTCGATCTGCGCGGTGGGGTTCTTCACCTCGATATAGGGCACGGTGTGCGCCCCGCACTGATCCCCCAGCAGGAGTGAATCGCACTGGGTGAAGTTGCGGACGTTCTCCGCGCCGGCATTGACCAGCACACGGCCTCGGTAAGTGTTGTTCGATCGGCCCGCGCTGATCCCCTTCGAGACGATCGTCGAGCGGGTGTTCTTGCCGATGTGGAGCATCTTGGTGCCGGTATCGGCCTGCTGGCGGTTGTTGGTGACCGCGACCGAATAGAATTCGCCGACCGACCCGTCGCCTGAGAGGATGCAGCTCGGATATTTCCAGGTGATCGCGCTGCCGGTCTCGACCTGAGTCCAGCTCACCTTGGAGTTGCGCCCCTGGCACAGCGCCCGCTTGGTCACGAAATTATAGATGCCGCCCTTGCCGTTCTCGTCGCCCGGATACCAGTTCTGGACGGTCGAATATTTGATCTCGGCATCGTCCAATGCGACCAGTTCGACCACCGCGGCGTGGAGCTGGTTCTCGTCGCGCATCGGCGCGGTGCAGCCCTCGAGGTACGAGACGTAGCTGCCCTTGTCGGCGATGATCAGGGTGCGTTCGAACTGGCCGGTATTCTCGGCGTTGATCCGGAAATAGGTGCTGAGCTCCATCGGGCAGCGCACGCCCTCGGGGATGTAGACGAACGTCCCGTCGCTGAAGACCGCCGAATTGAGCGCCGAGAAGTAATTGTCGCGCTGCGGCACCACCTTGCCGAGCCACTTCCTCACCAGCTCGGGATGCTCGCGGATCGCCTCGCTGATCGAGAGGAAGACGACCCCCGCCTCGGACAATTCCTTGCGGAAGGTCGTCGCGACCGAGACCGAGTCGAACACCGCGTCGACCGCCACCTTGCGCGCGCCCTCGACCCCCGCGAGCACCTTCTGCTCCTCGATCGGGATGCCGAGCTTGGCGTAGACGCGCAGGATCTCGGGATCGACCTCGTCGAGGCTTCCCAGCTTGGGCTTGGCCTTGGGCTCGGCGTAGTAATAGGCGTCCTGGTAATCGATCGCCGGCACGTCGAGCTTGGCCCAGTCGGGCGGCGTCATCTCGAGCCACATGCGATAGGCCTTGAGCCGCCAGTCGAGCATCCACTGCGGCTCGCGCTTCTTCGCCGAGATGAAGCGAACGGTGTCCTCGCTCAGCCCCTTGGGCGCGAAGTCCTGCTCGATGTCCGACGAGAAGCCCCATTCGTACTTCTTGTTCGCGGCGGCGAGCGCGTCGGCGTTCTTGGTGGCCATCAGACGGTCTCCACCACGCGTGAGGACAGGCTCGCCAGGCTCACGCTCGCCAGCGCCCCGCGCACCGCGCCGTTGACGACGTTCCAGTGCGGCTTCACCCGGCAGCGGTCCTCGATGCAGCAATCGTGACTGCCGTGATCGACGCAGGCGGTCGAGCGCGATCGGCCCCTCCACCGCCTCGACGATGTCCGCGACCGAGATCGCCGCGGGCGGCCGCGCGAGGCGGAAACCGCCGCCGGTTCCGCGCGCGCTCTCGATCAGCCCCGCGGCCGAAAGCCGGCTCACAAGCTTCTGCACGGTCGGCAGCGGCAGCCCGGTCTCCTCGGCGAGCGCAGTCGCGTTGAGCCGGCACGAAGCGCCGCAATGGCGCGCCGAGGCGGCCATCATCACCACGGCATAATCGGCAAGGCTCGAAAGACGCATGACTTCCCTGCTGGCCCTCCGCGCAACAGCGCTACGGGCATACCCAATCGGACTGATTCGTTCCGATTGCTATCTGGGCTCAGTCGGCCTCGGGGTCAACCGCTTCCGGGATCACTTCGGGAAGCATGTGGAAGGTCTCGTTGTCGAGGTTGACCGCGAGCACCGGATCGATCCCCATCTGCAACGTACGCGGCGTGTGGCCGGTGAAGTGGCGGATCTCGTTGATCATGTGCGACTGGTCCGAAAAGGGCTCGGCGGCGTCCATCGGGTCCTCGCCCTGGTAGATCCGCATCGCCGCACGGATCGCCCGGAACTTGCGCTTCAGATGCGTCGGCGGGCCGCCGTAATATTCGTTGCACAGCCGCATCACCTGGCGCTCGCCCATGCCGGCCGCGGCGTAGAGCGCGTCGATCGTCGGCTCCGCACTCGCCGCCCATTCGCGCACCGCGCGCGCCAGCGCCAGATGCGCGGGCGGCACCGGCTTGCGGTGGGCGAGCAGGAAGGGCTCGACCAGCGCGATCATCGTCTCGATCGCATCGGGCCGGTCCTGCGCCGCCTGGAGCCGCGCGTGGAGCGCGCGGACCTCGCTTCCGAACAGCGTCTCGGCGTCGAGCACGCGGTCCGCGACCTCGTTCGCCGGCAGCCCGATCAGCGCCTTCCATCCGATCGCGCGCAGCGAGATGCCGAAGCAATGGAAGGCGCCGTCGGTGCGATAGGAAGAGGCGCCGCTCCAGGGGCCGTTGACCATAACGGGGCAGGTCGTCTCCGAATGGCTGTCGGGAAAGGTGATCGTCGCCGAGCCCTGGAGCACGAAGCGGATCTGCCCCATGTCGACTCGCTCGACGCTCTCGATCGCGGCGCCGTGGCGATAGGTGTAATAGGATTCGACCAGCGGCATCAGCGCGCCGGTCGCGGTGCAGATGATCACTTCGGGCACATCGCCGCCGCCGAAGGTACGCCGGCCGCCCGCGTCCGTGGGAGAAACCTCTCCAGCCATCGATGTTTTACGCCCCCGACCCGGTTTATTTCCACGCGTGTCGCATGGTTACCGATCGCTGGCAAAAAATGACCCGACCGGCAAGGCCGATCGGGTCAAGAGAAAAGGGTCCCCCCGTAAAGCGGAACCCCTCGGGTCGCATTTACCGTCTACCCGCGAACCGCGCGCGGGTATTGGAAGGAATCGACATCGCGCATTAATCGAGTTGCGCGACGGGCTTTGACCTGCGGCGCGGGCGGTGCGAAGGGCGGAATCGATGGGTTTCCCTCTCCAATCTGCACTTTTCCGCCTCAATCCCGAGCGCGCCCACCGGGCATCGATCGCCGCGCTGCGCATCTGGGGCGGATTGGGCGCGCCGGGGCGTACCCATATATCATCCGATCTGGACTGTTTTGCACCGGTCACATTCGCCGGAATCACCTTTCCGAACCCGATCGGGCTCGCCGCCGGGCTCGATAAGGACGCCGAGGCGATCCCCGGGCTGTTCGCTCTGGGGTTCGGTGCGGTTGAGGTCGGGTCGCTCACCCCGCGTCCGCAGCCTGGCAATCCGCGCCCCCGGCTGTTCCGGCTGACCGAGGATGAAGCGGTCATCAACCGGATGGGGTTCAACAACCGGGGGATCGACGCGGCGATCGCGCGGATCGCCCGGCTCAAACGCCGCCCGGGCGTGCTCGGGATCAACGTCGGCGCCAACAAGGATTCGGCCGATCGGGTCGCCGATTACGCGCAGGGGGTCGCCAAGGCCGCGCCGCACGCCGATTATGTGACGATCAACGTCAGCTCGCCCAACACGCCGGGGCTGCGCGACCTGCAGTCGCGCCCCGCGCTCGACGAGCTGCTGGCGGCCTGCGACGCTGCTCGGAGCAAGACGCCCCTGTTCCTCAAGATCGCCCCCGATCTCGACCGCGTCCAGATCGACGGCATCGCCCGCGCTGCGATCGACAACCGGATCGACGCGCTGGTCGTCAGCAACACCACCATTGCGCGCCCACCCACGCTCCGCTCGCCGCTCGCGAGCGAAGCCGGCGGCCTTTCCGGCGCCCCACTCGCGCCGCTCGCGCGCGCGCGGCTGGCCGACGCGCGCGACGCGACCGGTGGCCAGCTCCCGCTGATCTCGGCTGGCGGGATCGCCAGCGCCGCCGAGGCGAAAGCGCGGCTCGAGGCGGGGGCGAGCCTGATCCAGCTCTATTCGGGACTGGTCTTTCACGGCCCCGGGCTGGTGCGCGCGATCCTCCACGGGCGAACCGACGGCTGACGTAGCGGCTTTGCCTCGCCGCCAAAGAAGGTTAGGGCTGGGGGGATGAAGAGACTTTTCGCGGCGCTGCTCGCGTTTCTGCTTGCCCCCGCAGTCCCCGCTCAGGCCCAGGGCATGGTCAGCGCAGCCGATCCGCGCGCCGCCGCGGCGGGGGTCGAGATGCTGCGCGCGGGCGGCAGCGCCACCGACGCGGCGATCGCGACGATGCTCGCGCTGAACGTCGTCGAGCCGCAGAACTCCGGGATCGGCGGCGGCGGCTTCCTCGTCCGCTACGATGCCGCCACGCACCGCACCACCACGATCGACGGGCGTGAGGCCGCCCCCGCCGCCGGCGATCCGCACTGGTTCTACGCGCCGGACGGCACCCCGCTCAGCCATTTCGCGGCGATTCCGGGCGGGCGGAGCGTCGGCGTCCCCGGCATCCTGCGGCTGATGGCGCTCGCCCACGCGCGCTCCGGCAAATTGCCCTGGGCGCAGCTGTTCCAGCCCGCGATCCGGCTCGCACGCGACGGCTTCGAGATCAGCCCGCGGCTGCGCAACGGGCTCGCCAACTACGCCGGACACGTCGACGCCTGGGCCAAGGCGCATTTCTTCGGGCCCGACGGCAAGCCGCTCCCCGCCGGAACATTGCTCAAGAATCCCGAGCAGGCCGCGCTGTTCGAGGCGATCGCCGCGCACGGCGCCGACGCTTTCTACACCGGCCCAACCGCGAAGAAGCTCGTCGACACAGTCAACGGCGCGACGCGCAATCCCTCGAAGATGAGCCTGCGCGATCTCGCGGCGTACCGCGCCAAGGACCGCACGCCGGTGTGCGGCACGTACCGCGTCTACCGCATCTGCGGGATGGGCCCGCCCTCGTCCGGCGGCGTGGCGGTGCTGATGATCCTCAAGCAGCTCGAGCGCTTCGATCTCGCCGGGCTGGGCAAGGATTCGCCGGTCGCCTGGCACCTGTTCGCCGAGTCCGAGCGCCTCGCCTACGCCGATCGCGACCTGTACCTCGGCGACGCCGATCACGTCGCGGTGCCGGTCGAAGGGCTGCTCGATCCCGCCTATCTCGCCGCGCGCTCGGCGCTGATCTCGCCCGACCGGACGATGGCCGAGGTCGCCCCCGGCACGCCGCCCGGCGCCCCACCTCGCGTCCGCGCGCCTTCGAGCGAAGTCCCCGGCACCAGCGATCTCGTCGCGACCGACGGCCGGGGCAATGTCGTCGAGGTGACGACCACGATCGAGGGCTATTTCGGATCGGGCCTGTCGGTCGAGGGCAACATGCTCAACAACGAGCTGACCGACTTCGACATCGTCCCCGAGCGCGACGGCTACCTCGTCGCCAACCGCGTGCAGGGCGGCAAGCGGCCGCGCAGCTCGATGTCGCCGACCATCGTCTACGGGCCCGACGGCAATGTCCGCGTCGCGCTCGGCGCGGCGGGCGGATCGACAATCATCGCCCAGGTCGCCAAGGCGCTGGTCGCGGTGCTCGACTGGCACATGTCCGCGCAGGACGCGATCGGGCTCGGCCTGCTCTACGCGCCCGGCCCGGGCGGCGTCGCGGAGAAGGGCACCCAGCTCGAGCCGATGATCCCCGCGCTCCAGGCGCTCGGCGAGCGGCTCCAGGTCGCGCCGCTCGGGCTCAAGGCCAATGCGATCGAACGAGTCGGCGGACGCTGGGCCGGCGGCGCCGATCCGCGCAGCGAAGGCGTCGCGATGGATCAGGACGGAAAGGTTGCCCCGATCGTGCGGGCCGGGGCACAACCCAACCGGCCGCCGGAGTAGCGAAGGGCCGGACAACGCACGGGACCGCCGCAAAGGCGGCCCGGATAGGAGACGGGATGCGCAAGCTCGAACGGTTCGAAAACCTCGTCGCGATGTTCTTCGCGCGCGCGAAGGAAAAGGGCGACAAGCCGTTCCTGTGGCACAAGGCCGGCGGCAAATGGCACCCGACGAGCTGGGCCGAGACCGCGCGCCAGGTCGCCGCGCTCGCCACCGCGCTCCAGGCACTGGGACTCAAGCGCGGCGACCGGGTGATGCTCGTCTCCGAGAACCGCCCCGAATTCTGCATCAGCGACCTCGCGATCATGGCCGCCGGCTGCATCACCGTGCCGACCTACACCACCAACACCGAGCGCGATCACCAGCACATCATCGAAAATTCCGGCGCCTGTGCGATCATCGTCTCGAACACCAAGCTCGCGCGCGTGCTGCTTCCCGCCGCGATCCGCGCGTCCTCTGCGCGAATGGTGATCGGGATCGACGAGGTCCGCGCCGGCCAGCAGGGCTCGATGGACTTCCACGACTGGCGCGAGCTGATCGCCAGCCACCCATCCGATCCCGCCTTCGTCGCCGCGCAGGCCAGGTTTCGCCGCGAGGAAACCGCCTGCATCATCTACACCAGCGGCACCGGGGGCTCCCCGCGCGGGGTGATGCAGCACCACGGATCGATCCTCGCCAATGTCGAGGGCTGCTGCGCGCTGATCAGCGAGGACTTCGGCTGGGACGACGAGGTGTTCCTCTCGTTCCTGCCGCTCTCTCACGCCTATGAGCATACCGGCGGCCAGCATTTCCCGATCGGGCTGGGCGCGCAAATCTATTATTCCGAAGGGCTCGAGAAGCTCGCCTCGAACATCGAGGAAGTGCGCCCGACGATCATGGTCGTCGTTCCCCGCCTGTTCGAGGTGCTGCGCACGCGGATCACCAAGACGGTCGAGAAGCAGGGCAAGTTCTCGACCTATTTGCTCGATCGCGCAGTCCAGATCGGCGCGAAGAAGGCCGCCGGAGGCGTGCCGCTCCACCACCAGCCGATGAACCTGTTCCTGAAAGCCACTCTGAAACCCAAGCTCGCCAGGAAGTTCGGCGGGCGGATCAAGGCGATGGTCTCGGGCGGCGCGCCGCTCAATCCCGAGGTCGGCATCTTCTTCCAGTCGCTCGGCCTCACCTTTCTGCAGGGGTACGGCCAGACCGAATCAGGGCCGGTGATCTCGTGCAACCGGCCCAAGGTCGGGCTCAAGATGGACACGGTCGGCCCGCCGGTCGACGGCTGCGAGGTCCGCATCGCCGAGGACGGAGAGATTCTCGTGCGCGGCGAGCTGGTGATGCACGGCTATTGGCGCAACGAGGAGGAGACCGCACGCGTTCTCAAGAATGGCTGGCTCCATACCGGCGACATCGGCGTGATCGACGCCAAGGGCCGAATCCAGATCACCGACCGCAAGAAGGACATCATCGTCAACGACAAGGGCGACAATGTCGCGCCGCAGAAGGTCGAGGGAATGCTCACCTTGCAGCCCGAAATCGTCCAGGCGATGATCGCCGGCGACCGCAAGCCCTACATGACTGCCGTCCTCGTCCCCGATCCCGAATGGACTCAGGAATGGTGCGCGGCGAACGGCAGCAAATGCGACTTCAAGGAGCTGGCGCACGATCCCGACTATCGGGCGGCGCTGGGGCATGCGGTCGAGCGGGTCAACAAGGAGCTCTCGCAGATCGAGCGCATCCGCAAGTTCATCCTCGCCGACGGCCCCTTCACGATCGAGAACGAGCAGCTGACCCCGAGCCTCAAGATCCGCCGGCATGTGCTCAAGGCGGTGTACGGCGACCGGTTGGACGCGTTGTATTAGATTTTAACCCCTCCCCTGAAGGGGAGGGGCTAGAACGCCTCACTTCTTCGCCGCCACCCTGCCCCCGCCCTTGTGCGCCACCGGCCTCGCCGCGGCCTTGGGTTGGGGGAGCACCTCCATCGACCAGTCCTTGTCGGGCCGCAAATACTTGGCGGCGAGCGCCTGGAGCTCGGCGGGGGTCGTCAGCGAGTAATCCCGCGCGATCGTCGCGACCGCGGCCGCGCGCGCCGGATCGTAGGCGGCGCCTTCCACCAGCTGCATCCAGAACATGTTGCCGCTCGAGCGGCGGATGATCGTCTGCTTGAGCGGAATCAGCGCTCGGTTGAGTTCGTCGGCGTCGATCGGCTTGGCGACCAGATCGGCGGCGATGCTGCGGGCCAGCTTGAAGAAGAAGCCGGTCTTGTCGGGCGGGACCATGCCGAGCGCCATCATCTTGCCGCTGCTTGGCCCACCGAGCGGCCAATCGCTGCCGACGTTGGGCGAATAGCTCACCCCGGCCTGGCTGCGCAGCTGCTCGATCAGCCGGTCACGGAACACCGCGGCGAGCACCTCGAGCTTGCGACTCTCGGCAATCCCGGCGCTGCCGCTGCCGGTCGGCCAGGCGATCACCGCGGCGGCCTGATCGGGCAGGCCGGTATGCGTGCGCACCACCGGTTTGGCGACGTGCGCGGGGAAATGCGCGGACGGGCTTGCCGGCGGGCTCGGTTTGCGCGGCGGGAGCGCGCCGAACGTTTCTCCGACCGCCTTGATCGCCTGTTCGGCGGTGACGTCGCCGAATACCTCGACCTCGATCGGCCCAGCGTCGAGCACCGGTTGCCAGAAGGCGCGGAACGCGGCGGGGGTGAGCCCGGCGATCTCCGCGCGCGGCGGCGTCCCCCAGCGCGGGTCGCCAGAGTGCAGCAAGGAATCGAGATCGCGCCCGAGCACTGCGTCGGGCGAGGAGGAAAGCGCGGCATAGCCCGCGAGCATCCCCGCCTTCACCCGCGCGATCGGGTTCGCGTCCCACCCAGGCGAAGCGAGCTTGGTCGCGAACAGCTTGAGCTGGTCAGGCAGGTCGGCGGAGGTCGTCTGCGCGGCGAAGGTGAAGGCATCGTCCTCGACGCCGAAGTCGAAGCCCATCTGGCGCGGCCCCATCAGCGCGTCGAGCTCCTCCTGCCCCAGGCTGCCGATCCCGCTCGCGACCAGCGCCGCCTCGCCCGCCCAGGCCGGAGTCCGCCGGTTCGAGGGCAGCACGTTGAGCCCGCCGCCGAATCGGATGTTGACGTAGACCTTGCTCGTCTCGGTCGAATCCGAGTGGACGAGCAGGTTGACCCCGTTCGAGAAGATCACCTTCTCGACCATCGGCTCGCCGAGCACGGTCTGGCGGCTGGCCACGGTTCCCGGTGCGCCGAGCTTGGGCAGCGAATCGAAGGTGACGTTCGCCATCTCCTTGCGCTTGCCCGCGCCGACGACATCGGCCTGGAGCGCGCCGGTGACCTTGGCGAGGATCTGCGGGCTGGGCGTGCGGGTGGTGACCAGGGCGCGAGTCGCGGTGCCCTCGAACACGCGCTTCGACGCCGCCTGTACCGCCGCGGGATTGAACATCCCCGCGTCGACCGCGCCGCGGAAGATCGCGTAGCTTGCCTCGGGCGAAGTGGTCGTCTCGTTGATATCGACCGCCTCGACCAGATTGTCGGCGATCGCCGTCCCCGAATCGACCGGCGCAGAGGCGATCGACTGCTTCATCCCGGCGTCGATCTCGGCAACCTCCCGGTCGATCTCGGCCTGAGTCGGCGGGCTGGCGGCGGCGTCGGCGATCACGCCGCGCACTTCGCGCAGCGCTTTCTCCCAATCGTCGCCGACCGGGACCACCTGCACCGTCGTCACATTGGCCGAGCGCGCGATGTCGTCGAGGCTGCCCCCGGCCTGGAGGAAGGTCGCCCCCGATCGCGCGCGCGATTCGAGCCGGCGGTTGATGATTCGAAGCGCGACCAGATCGACCATCCGCTTCTGGTTGAAGATCACCGTGTCGGCGAACACCGTCCACGGCCGCACGACCGTGAGCATCGCCATCGCCGGCATCGACGGCTCGACCAGGCTGGCGGCGACCGCGCGACCGGCCTCGGGCTTGCCGAAATCGGGACTCGGGGTGGCGGGCCCCACCCCCTTCCAGTCGGAGAAATATTTGGCGATCTCGGCCTCGAGGATCGCCGGATCGACATCGCCGACCGCGATCACCACCGCGCGTTCGGGCCGGTACCAGCGATCGTGGAACGCCTGGACGCTTTCCGGCGTCGCGGCGTTCAATGCCGCGACGGTGCCGATCGGCTCGCGCACCGCGACCGGCTGGCCCGCGAACATCATGCCGAACATCGCGTCGCGCATGCGCTTGTCGGCGCCCGGCTGCTCGCGGCCCTCGGCGAGCACCACCGGCCGCTCGGCATCGAGCCAATGCTGGTTGAGCACCGGCCCCGAAACCATTCCCGAGAGGATCTTGAAGCTCTCGTCGAGCCCGGCCGGCGTCGCGCTCGGCAGGTCGAGCTGGTAGACGGTCTGGGTGAAGGTGGTCTTGGCGTTGCTGTCCGATCCGAAGGTGACGCCCAGCCGTTGCCAGATCCGCTTCGAATCACCGTCGGGCACATAGGTCGATCCGCGGAACGAGAGATGCTCGATCAGATGCGCGAAGCCGCGCTCGGAATCGCGCTCCATCAGCGAGCCGACGTCCATCCGCACCCGAATCACCACCTGCCCCGGGGGCACCCCGTTCTTGCGCACCGCATAGCGCACTCCGTTGGGCAGCCGCCCGAACTTCCACGCGGGATCGTGGACGATGTCGCTGCCCTTGTAGAGCCACGGATCGTCGGCGGTCTGGACAGGCTGTGCAGCTTGGGGCGGCGCCGCCTGCGGCGCGGGCTGAGTCTGTGCGAGCGCAGGGAGCGCGAGACCGATCAGCGAGAGGGCGAGGAGGGCGAAGCGCTGCGCGCGCACGTACGAAACCATCGCGACGATGTAGCGGCCTTTGACCAGCGCCGCTAGCGGCCGCGCGACGAGCCGCGTTTCGCGCGCGGGACACCGCATATCCCCGCTATCGCCATGTTTTCGACCGATGTTCGCGCTAGCAAGTGTCTTCAACGGGTCCCCGCGCCCGAGCGCCGCGCCAGCGCCAACCCGCGGCACCGTTGAGGATTCGGACAGCAGCCGAGGGACAAGTAAGCGTGGAAGTGGAAGCCGGGGGCGAGCGGAACGCAATATGGCCTAAATCGGGCGAATCGCGCGCGTTCGATCCGCCGCTCCGCGCCGATCCGGACCGTCCGTGGCTGATCAAGTACGGCAAGCATCTGCGCGGGATTTTCGACCGGCTGGTCGCCGCTTCGTCGCTGATCCCGAACGAGCCGGTGCTCGACGTCCGCGACTTTCCCTGGACCGCGGTGTTGCGCGAAAATTGGGAGGCGATCCGCGAGGAAGCGCGCGCCGCCGCGCTCGGCTGCCGACCTGCGCCGCCGCTCGCCGCCATCTCGCCCGATCACCGCGCGATCGCGCCGCTGAGCAAGTGGCGGTCCTACTTCCTGTGGGGCTACGGCTACTCCATCGAGGAGAATCTCGCGCACTGCCCGGTGACGAGCGCGCTGGTCGCGCGGGTCCCAGGCCTCAACACCGCCTTCTTCTCGATCCTTGCGCCCGGCACCCACATCCCCGAGCACCGCGGCGTCACCAAGGGGCTCGTCACCTGCCACCTCGGCCTCGTCGTCCCGCGCGACGGCGACGCGAAAATGCGCATCGGCGACCGGATGGTGCGCTGGTCCGAGGGCGAGACGCTGATCTTCGACGACACCTACCGCCACGAGGTGTGGAACGAGAGCGGCGGCAACCGAGTCGTCCTGGTGATCCAGTTCCGTCGCCCGCTCCGCCAGCCCGGCCGCTGGTTCGTCGATGCCTTGCTCAAGGTCCTCCGCCGCTCCGCCTTCGTCCAGGAAGCGCGCGCCAACGTGATGCGATGGAATTCGGCGACGCGGACGATGGACTCGGCCTGATCGCACTCGCTATCGATGCCGCGCGAGCGGGAGGAACTGCGATGCCACGGACGATCATCGATACTGCCGAAGCGGCCAAGCCGCCGCCCTTCTACAGCCAGGCGGTCAAGTGCGCCGGGCTCGTCTTCGTCTCCGGCACCGCGCCGCACGATCCGGAAACCGGCCGCATCGCCGGCGCCACGGTCCAGGAGCAGACCGCGCAATGCCTGCGCAACATCGCCGCGATCCTGAAGGCCGCGGGAAGCTCGATCGAGAAGGCGGTGAGCGCCACCGTCATCCTCGCCGAGGGCGCCGAGCTGGCTGAGGTCAACGAGGAGTGGGCGAAGTGGTTTCCGGTCGATCCGCCCGCGCGGCAAGGCGCGCGGCTGCCGGTGCGCGTTCCGGGCCTGCTGGTCTCGATCGCGATGATCGCGGAGGCGTAGGGTCGGATCGGACCGGCCTGGGACACGCGCACCTTCTCAAGTCCCTCCCCTGAAGGGGAGCGGCTCGCATATCGCGAACGATGCGTTTCCCGCCGCGTGCCTTGATCCCGGGCCCCGGCCGCGCCACATGCACGCCATGCTGATCGAGACCGAAACCACGCCCAACCCGGCGACGCTCAAGTTCCTGCCCGGCCGCGCGGTGATGGAAGCGGGCACGCGCGACTTCGCGACGCCCGAGGAGGCCGAGGTTTCGCCGCTCGCCGAAGCGCTGTTCGATCTCGGCGACGTGAGCGGGGTGTTCTTCGGGCGCGACTTCATCTCGGTCACCGCCGCGCCCGGAGTCGACTGGCCGGGGCTCAAGCCAGATGTGCTGGCGATCCTGCTCGATCATTTCTCGGCGAACATGCCGCTGTTCCGGCCGGTCGCGGCGGGGTTCGCGGTTCCGCCCGAAAGCGCCGACTATCGGCGACGACCCCGAAGACGCCGAGATCGTCGCGCAGATCCGCGAGCTGATCGACACTCGCGTTCGCCCCGCGGTCGCCAACGACGGCGGCGACATCGTCTATCGCGGGTTCGACAAGGGCAAGGTCTACCTCCAGATGCAGGGCGCCTGTTCGGGCTGCCCCTCGTCGACCGCGACGCTCAAGAACGGCATCGAGCAATTGCTCAAGCACTACGTCCCCGAAGTCACCGAAGTCCGCGCGGTCTGATCCGCCCGTAACAGCAAAGGAGCCGGAGCATGGCCGAACCCCTCAACGACGCGGGGCTCGATACGATCTTCCGTACCGCGCGCACCTATAACGGCTACAACGACGATCCGGTCACCGAAGCCGACATCCGCGCGCATCTATGATCTAGTGAAGCTGGGGCCGACCTCGGCCAACCAGCAGCCCGCGCGCTTCGTCTGGCTGTTGAGCCAGGAGAGCCAAGGACAAACTCGCCGCACTCTCGAGCGGCACCAACGCCGCCAAGATCCGCGTCGCCCCAGCCGCGGTGATCGTCGCGATGGACTTGGATTTCCCGAGCACCTGCCCTGGCTCTTCCCGCACGCGCCGACCGCCAAGGATTGGTTCCCCGATCCCGACGTCCGCTACGCGCACGCCTTTCGCAACTCGTCGCTGCAAGGCGCCTATTTCATCATCGCCGCGCGCGCGCTCGGTTTCGATACGGGCCGATGTCGGGCTTCGACAACGCCAAGGTCGACGCGGCGTTCTTCGCCGGACCAGCCCAATGTGAAGTCCAACTTCATCTCGACCCTCGGCCATGGCGACCCCTCCACCATCTTCGACCGCAGCCCGCGGCCCGAATTCGAGCAGTTCAACCGAATCGAGTGACCGCCTGACCACGCTCGTCATCGAAACCGCGACGGCGGCCTGCTCGGTCGCGCTGATCGCAGGGCGGCGCGGTGGTGGCGTCGCGCGCACGAGGTGGTCGGGCGCGGCCATGCCGAGCGGCTTGATGCCGATGATTGCCGCACTTCCAGGCCAGGGCCGCGCCGGTCACGATCCTCGTCGATTGCGGGCCGGGCAGCTTCACCGGCATCCGTGTCGGCATCGCCGCCGCGCGCGGGCTGGCGATCGGCTGGGGCGCGGAGGTGCTCGGCTATTCATCGCTGGCGCTGGTCGCGGCCGCCGCTTGCGCCCGCGATCCGGAGCTGTCCCAGCTTGTCGTCGTCCTCGAAGGGGGGCATGGCGAAGTCTTCATGCAGGCGTTTTCTGCTTCATGTGCGCCGGCGGGCGCGTCCCGAGCGATCACGCCGGACGAACCGCTCCGGTCGCTTGCGCCCGCCGCCGCGCTCGCCGCGCTGGGCGGGCGAGTGGCCGTGGGCAACGGCATCCGCCATCTCCTCGCACTCGAGCCTGGAAGCGACCTGCGCGAGGCGCTGCCCGATGCCGCCGACGCGCCGCTGCTGCCGCCACTCCTCGCCGCCCTGCCGCCGCGCCCGATCTACGGCCGCGCGCCCGATGCCATGACCCTAGCCGAGCGCGCCGCGTCGTGAGCACCACGCTCAACCTCACCGAGCTGCGCGAGGGTGGCAGCGGCGACCTCCAGACGGTCAATGCGATCATGCAGGAGGCGTTCGACGCGCGCTACGGCGAGGCGTGGACTCCGTCCAATGCATGGGGATGCTGTCGCTGCCCGGGCGTGTGGTTGACGGTGGCTTCGGTCGGCGGGATCGACGCCGCGGTTTCGCGCTCGCGCGCTCGACCGGCGACGAGGCCGAGCTGCTGTTGCTCGCCACGCGCCCCCAGCATCGCGGCCGGGGGGTCGGCGGAGCGTTACTTCGCGCGATCATCTCCGAGGCGACGGGGCGCGGTGCGACCAACCTCCATCTCGAGGTGCGCGCGGGCAACGCCGCAGTGCGGTTATACCGTCGGGAAGGCTTCGAAAAGGTCGGCGAACGGCGCGGTTACTATCGCGGCAAACACGGACAACTGTTCGATGCTCAAACTTTTGCTCGCGCCATCGGCTGAATTTTCTCAGCCTGTCTGTACGAGGCTTGCTTTTGATCCGAAATGGTTCGATAGAAGCATTCAGGCGGCACTATAGTCGCCATCTCTCTAGGGTCGGAAGGTATATAATGGACACGTCAGGCGACATTCAAGAGACGCTCATCACGTTGACCGCAGATATTGTTGCTGCGCATGTAAGCAATAACAGTGTTGCTGTTTCCGACCTTCCGATCCTGATCCAGAACGTTCACGGGGCCTTGACCGGTCTCGGCAGCGCCGCGGTCGAGCCGGAAGTGAAGCAGGAGCCGGCGGTATCGATCCGCTCGTCGATCAAGCCCGACTACATCGTCTGCCTCGAGGACGGCAAGAAGCTCAAGATGCTCAAGCGCCATCTGATGACGCACTATCAGATGACGCCCGATCAGTATCGCGCCAAGTGGAGCCTGCCGGCCGACTATCCGATGGTCGCGCCCAATTATGCCGAGCAGCGCCGCACGCTCGCCAAGAAGATCGGCCTCGGCACCAAGCGCCGCAAGCGCTAGTCCGCCGCTGCCTTCGCGGAGTTCAACGCGCCGGCCCGAGCTCCTTGCCCGGGCCGGCGCTTTGCTTTTCGAAGGAGCCGACGCTTACATCACGCTCATGCCCCGCAAGATCGATCTCGAAGCGCTCTGCCACGAAAAGGGCCTGCGCATCACCGAGCAGCGCAAGGTGATTGCGCGCGTGCTGTCCGATGCCGAGGACCATCCCGACGTCGAGAAGGTCTATGAGCGCGCCTCGGCGATCGATCCGGGCATCTCGATCGCCACCGTCTACCGCACCGTCCGCCTGTTCGAGGAGGCGGGAATCCTCGACCGCCACGATTTCGGCGACGGCCGCGCGCGCTACGAGCCCGCGCCCGAGGCGCACCACGATCATCTGATCGACGTCGAGACCGGCCAGGTCATCGAGTTCGTCGATCCCGAACTCGAGCAGCTCCAGAAGCAGATCGCCGAGCGGCTCGGCTTCCGCCTCGTCGATCATCGGATGGAGCTCTATGGCGTCACTCTCGACCGGAAGGCATAGGCCTGTTGGCGGGAGCCATCGACAAAAGTCGTGCTGACGCCGCGGCGGGAATTCCCACGAAACTCTCCGCGATTGGCCAATTTCGCCTCGTGCTGCGCGTCGCGATGCTGCTCGGCGCGGCTGATCGTGTGCGTGCCGCTGCCACTATCTCTGTCCGCTTGTTCCGCCTGCCCTCGCCGTGGCCGCGCTTCTTCCTCGGCCGCGCCGCGCGGATCGCGGGCGCGCGGGTGCGCCGCATCGGCGTACCGCTCAAGCGCGACGTCTTCTACATCTCGAACCACCTCAGCTGGATCGACATCCTCGCACTCGGCGGGGCGAGCGGCACCGCCTTCGTCGCCAAGGCCGAAATCGAGAGCTCGCCCGGTGGTCGGCTGGCTCGCGAGCCTCAACCGCACCGTCTACGTCAAGCGCGAGAACCGCCTCGGCGTCGCCGAGCAGATCAACGAGCTGCGCGACGCGCTCGCCGAGAATTGGGCGATCACCGTCTTCCCCGAGGGCACGACGACCGACGGCAAGTCGCTGCTCCCGTTCAAGACGCCGATGCTGCGTGTGCTCGAGCCGCCGCCGCCGGGGGTGATGGTGCAGCCGGTGCTGCTCGACTACGGCGACGTTGGCGAGGAGCTCGGCTGGATCGGCGAGGAGAGCGGGATCGACAACGCCAGGCGCGTGCTCGGCCGCAAGGGCAGCTTCGCGCTGCGCGTGCACCTTCCTCGAGCCCTTCCATCCCCGCGACTTCCCGGGCCGCAAGGCGATCGCCGCCGAAAGCCGCCGCCGGATCGAGGAGGCGCTGATCGCCGCGCTGAGGCATCCATTGAGGCATTTCGCTTATGCGGTGGATGCGGTGCGGTACGAAGGCTCCCAAGAAGAGTCGTCATCCCGGACTTGATCCGGGATCCATGTGCCAAGCTCCGCCGCATGCTCGACGCTGCGGTGGCATATGGGTGCTGAATCAAGTTCAGCATGACGGCGGTTTTGGCTATGGCGCACGCATGAAACCCGCCCCGAAGACCTTCCACGTCAAGTCGTTCGGCTGCCAGATGAACGTCTACGACGGCGAGCGCATGGCCGAGTTGATGGCCGCCGAGGGCATGACCGCCGCCGATGCCGCGCACGCCGATCTCGTCGTCCTCAACACCTGCCACATCCGCGAGCGCGCGACCGAGAAGGTCTATTCGGACATCGGCCGCCTGCGGAAGCGCGAGGACGGCCCCGCGCCGATGATCGCGGTCGCCGGCTGCGTCGCGCAGGCCGAGGGCGAGGAGATCGCGCGGCGCGCGCAAGTGTCGATGTCGTGGTCGGTCCGCAGGCCTATCACAACCTGCCCGAGCTGGTGGCGCAGGCGGCGCGCGGCGGGCTCGCGCTCGATACCGACATGCCGATCGCAAGCAAGTTCGGCGCGCTGCCCGCCCGCCGGAAGGTCGGCCCGTCGGCGTTCCTCACGGTCCAGGAAGGGTGCGACAAGTTCTGCACCTATTGCGTGGTGCCCTATACCCGCGGCGCCGAGGTCAGCCGGCCGTGCGCAAGCGATCGTCGACGAGGCCAAGGCGCTGGTCGATGCCGGCGCGCGCGAGATCACTCTGCTCGGCCAGAACGTCAACGCCTGGGACGAGGACGGGCGCGGCCTCGACGGCCTGATCCGCGCGCTCGACCGCATCCCCGGCCTCGCGCGCATCCGCTACACCACCAGCCACCCCAACGACATGACCCAGGGCCTGATCGACGCGCACCGCGACGTCGAGAAGCTGATGCCTTTCCTCCACTTGCCCGTGCAATCGGGCAGCGACCGCATCCTCAAGGCGATGAACCGCAGCCACAGCCGCGACTCCTATCTGCGCATCCTCGAGCGGAGTCCGCGCCGCCGGCCCGACATCGCGCTCTCGGGCGATTTCATCGTCGGCTTCCCCGGCGAGACCGACGCGGAGTTCGAGGAGACGCTGAGCCTGGTCGGCGAAGTCGGCCTACGCCCAGGCCTTCAGCTTCAAATACTCTCCCCGCCCCGGCACTCCCGCGGCGGAGATGGACGGATCAGATCGCCCGCCGAGGTGATGGACGAACGCCTCCAGCGCCTCCAGGTCCGCAATCAACCGCGACCAGATCGCATTCAACCAAGCAACGGTCGGGCGCGTCTGCACGATCCTGCTCGAACGCGACGGCAAGCTCCCCGGCCAGCTGATCGGCAAGACGCCGTGGCTGCAATCGGTGCATCTCATGACCGAGGCCGCGATCGGCGAAATGGTCGAGGTCGAGGTAGTGAGCGCCGGACCGAATTCGCTCGCCGGGGAGGAACGCTTGCCAGCCACCGCGGTTGCCTAGCGGGGGGCGCTCCCTGCGTGAAGCGGCCTTCTCAAACCTACTGGACTTGAAAGCGCAAGATCTGTGTCTCGCATCCGGCGCGGCCCAGAATCGTCGCCAGATCGTTGAGCGCAGCCATCGCCGCCGGCAGCTGCTCCTGGCCAACACCCTCGGTAAAGAAAGTGGCCTCCGACGTTCCGGTGCGAAGCGCCGTGGGTGCGGCGTCGCGACAGTTGAAACACCAACACAGCACCGTCGATCCCGTGGCGTAGACGGGGACGGTGGGAAGCAACGGGAAATTCGCGGCTTCGCCGCCGAGCGGAACGAACGAGTCAGTTTGCGGCCGGCAGAACCTGAATTCGACGACGCCCGGAACGATCGCGGCGTCGACTGCGCCCAGAGGCACAAGATGCTTGAGGGAGATGCCGTTGTAGAGATCGACGAGCGGCATGACGGACCGAACCTCGCCTTTCGTTGCTTGCCGGACCAAAGCCTCGATGCTGGATCGAAATTTCGACGGTTTGACGCCCGCCCGGCTATAGGCGCTGCGCCAGACGGCGATTTCCGGGAGGCTCGCCGGCCCTCCGCCGTCCACGAGACGCGCGGCGTGCAGTTCGCCCGTCCGCAACACTTCCCGCGCGATTGAAGCCAATGCGCGTAACTCGACGTTGCGCGCTTTCAGCGCCAACGCATAGGCGTCAGGAAAGATCGCTCCAATATCCGAGTCAATCACGAAATCAGGCATGCGCGCTTCCTTGCACTGTCCCAACCATGGTACCAACCTCAGGAGCGAGTCAGGGCAAACAGCTTCCAATAGTAGATCTGCTTTGCGGGCACCATCAAGGGATGGTTGGCCGCGCGGCCCGGCCTCGGCGAGACGGACTCGTCTTGCCGCGGGCCAAAACGACCATAGATTGTGTGTGGCTGGGAGCCGGTGGAGATCGATGAGACTTGATCGGGGATATGTTTCGCCGGACGGCGCGGCGGAGAGGTTAAGGCTGCTTCACGCCGCGGATCCTTTGACGATCTTGCTCAATGGCCTTGTATTCCTGGGGTCGGTGCTGCCTGCATGGCTTGTGGTTGCCCAGCTCCTGAGCCGAGCTCCTCTTTGGGGCATCCTCATTTATCCGATTGTGCTCGTATTTGTGGCGCGACAATTGCGAGCGATAGAGCTGATCGTTCACGACGCTTCTCACTATAATTTCTTCCGTCGCCAGCGGCAACTCAACGACTGGCTGGCCAATGGGTTGTTCGCAGCTCCCGTCGGCCAGACCGTCGCGGAATATCGCGTGACCCACTTGCGTCACCACAAAGGTTTTGGCGGCAGTTCGGATCCGTGCCGCCGACGCATGGAGGATCTGGCTCGCACAGATCCTTCCGTTCGTGACCGAAGGAAATGGGCCTTCTGGCCGAACGCCAAATATATGCGCTCCTATTACGAATCGGTGGCACCGAGCTACAAGGGCGTCCTTCTCTTCCTGGCGTGGCACCTCGTGGTCGGCGCGGCCGCCACTATCACTCTGGTTTCACTCAGCAATTGTGATCCTGCCAGCGCCATTTTGGCATGGCCGCTGGTGTGGGTGGTTCCGATGCTGACCTCGCTACCGTTCCTGCGCATGCGGGCGGAGCGGGACGAGCACGACTATTTCGAAGGAGAGACCGAGTTCACCGCGACCATCACAAGCGAAGGCTTCTGGAACAACTTACTATTCCACCCCTGGCACGACGCATATCATCTCCTGCATCATCTGTACCCCGATATCCCGCAGACAAAGCACAGGCAGGCGCATCGCATACTCGACGAGGTCGACCCGGCCTATCGACTTCGTCGTACCAATCGCCTCTGAGGCGAGTGGAGGACGACGGGCGCGAGACCTACCAATCTGGATGGATAGGAGTCCTTTCGGCGCCGCCGGGCGGCTTCGCGCTTCCCTCCAGTCCTCGTGCCCGAGACATGATTCACTGAGGCTCCACGTCGAGTTCCCCGGCAACTTCCTTGAGCGATAGCGCGAAATCCCACACGGCGTCGAAGCGTGCGATCGCCGCATCGACATCGTTGCGGCGCTGGGTAACCCTGGTTCCCTTACAAATGCCGGTGACGATGTTGAGCATCCCCATCGATACCGTGTGATCGCCAAACACCAGAAAGTCTATGTCCGTGTCGGTTGGAAGCTTGTCTCTGAAGATGACTCGTACTTCGTGGTTTTCCGCAGGGATTTCCTGAAGATGAGCCATCATCTCATCGGAAAACATGTCTGTACTTCGAAAGAAATAGAGGCGCATGACCGACACGCCTCGTTTCGACGCTTTTATATGTTCGCTCATCGATCGAATGTAATTTCGATCCCGAATCTGCTCGAGTGTTCCTTCGACGGACGTGTTCGCTATCGGGCAGGAAGAGCGCAGTTTTTCGCCCTTCTGTAGCTTTCTTATTTGTCGTATGTCGTCGGCATACACGTCCTCGAGACCATGAACGGTGTAGCCGCCATCGGCTAGTTCATGAATCTCGTCCATGAGAGCCTGATGACGCGCGCGAAGAAGCGGATCCTTCTCGCATCGCTCGGCAATCCGTTGCTCGAGCGCCGCGATCGGCGCGATCTGGTCTAATTTGGCCTCGACCGAGCCACTGTTGATTCTCAGATCGATGCACTGTCCGATGATTGCCGTCACGAGGGACAGAATAAGAGCAATAAGGACGTTTTGAGATGGCCAAATCCAAGCTGCGAAACCGGCCGTGACGCCAATGACGATGCCGCCGACCGTAAAGCGCATCGAACGAAATGTATGACCATTCGTCGATCGATTGAAAGTCGTTCTTCGACGCATGGTCCCCCGGATACTCCAGGCCGTCATTGGTGGCCAAAGCGATAATATAGCCCGATGCGAACTCGTATCAATCTGGATGTTTGTATCTCTGCGTCTGGGCCGGTTTGACCGGCGAGGTCAAAGCAGTGAGCGCTGGGCCGAACTCTCTCGCCGAGGTGGGGCGCTTGCCAGCCACCGCTTGAACCGCCTAGCGTCGCGCCGGCACTCACCGGAAACAGGGGGACGGCACATGCGGCGGGCAGGCAGGTATCTGGCATTGGCGCTCATCCTCGCGGGGCCCGCCCCCGCGCTCGCCGGATCCGTGAAAAAGGCTCCGCCCATCGTCGAGGCTTCGATCGACGATCTCCAGGCGATGATGGCGTCGGGCCGCGCGACCAGTGTGTCGCTGACCCAGGCCTATCTCGACCGGATCGCGGCGATGGACCGCAAGGGGCCCGCGCTCCACGCGCTGATCGCGGTCGCGCCCGATGCGCTCGCGCAGGCCGCCGCCAGCGATGCGCGGCGCAAGGCGGGCAAGCTGCTCGGGCCGCTCGACGGCATCCCCGTGCTCATCAAGGACAATATCGAGACCGCCGAGCTTCCCACCACTGCCGGCAGTCTCGCGCTCGCCGACAATATGACTCGCCGCGACTCGCCGCTCGTCGCGCGGCTGCGCGCGCACGGCGCGGTGATCCTCGGCAAGACCAACCTTTCCGAATGGGCCAACATCCGCTCGTCGCATTCGATGAGCGGGTGGAGCGCGGTCGGCGGGCTGGTGCGCAATCCCTATGCGCTCGATCGCTCGGCGTGCGGCTCGTCGAGCGGGTCGGGCGCGGCGGCGGCGGCGAGCTTCGCCGCGGTCGCGGTCGGAACCGAGACCGACGGGTCGGTGGTGTGCCCATCGTCGATGAACGGGCTGGTCGGCTTGAAGCCGGGCGTGGGTATGGTCAGCCGGACGCATGTCGTGCCGATCAGCCACAGCCAGGACACGCCGGGGCCGATGGGGCGCTCGGTCAAGGACGTCGCGATCCTCTTCTCGGCGATGGTCGGCAGCGATCCCGCCGATTCCGCGACCCAGGGCGCCGACGGCTATGCGCACGATTATGCCGCCGGCCTCACCGCCGGCATCCTTAAGGGCATGCGGATCGGCGTCGTCCGCCCCGAAATGTCGGCCGCGGAGGGCAAGGTGTTCGACGCCGCGCTCGATCAGCTGCGCGGCGCCGGCGCGACCCTGATCGAGATCACCCCGCCTCCGCGCGACGGCATGGGCGATGCCGAATCGACCGTGCTGTACACCGAGCTCAAGGCCGATCTCGCCACCTATCTCGCGACCGCGCCCGATGCGGTGAAGGTCCGCACGCTCGACGACGTCATCGCCTTCGACACTGCGCATGCCGACCGGGAAATGCCCTTCTTCGGGCAGGAGACATTCGAGGCGGCGTCGAAGACCAAGGGCCTCGACGATCCAGCCTACAAGGCGGCGCGCGCCAAATCGCAGCAGATCGCGGGCGCGTACGGGATCGACGCGATGCTCGCCGGGAATGCCGTCCGGCTGATCGTCACGCCCACCTATGGTCCGGCCTGGCTCAGCGATCCGGTGCAGGGCGACCAGTTCAGCGGCCCGTCGGCGAGTGAGCTGCCGGCGGTCTCGGGCTATCCGCACCTGACCGTGCCGATGGGGCTAGTCGGCGGGCTGCCGGTCGGCCTGTCGTTCATCGGCCCCGATCATTCGGAGGGGCTGCTGCTCAACGCCGGCTATTCGTACGAGCAGGTGTCGCACGCCCGCGTGCCGCCGCAATACCTGCCCAGCGTCCCCGCCGATCTCGGGCCGCAGGCGTTGCCGAAGGGGAATTAAAGGCGGCGGCCGAACCGCGACGCGACCCGCGCCTGCCACAGCGCCAGCAGCGGCACCACGCCCAGCTCCATTCCGAGCCCGAGCAGGTGCCCGGCCGCCGGCGCACCCACCGCGAGCAGCGAGACGAGCCGCCCCAGCCCGCCCGCGACCACCATCGCGCCGAGCAGCCGGAAGCGCGCGCCCATCCGCTCGATCCTGGGAATACAGCTCGCGAACAGCAGCCCCAGCATCAGGAAGATGCCCGAGAGGTAGCGGAAATGGCTGTCGAGATCGCGCGGAACGTCGCCGTGATCGAGCCACGCGGCGCCCCGGATCACGCCCCAGCTTCCCGCGCAGACCGGCACCAACACCGCCAGCGCCGCCGCCGCCTGGAGCAGCCGCCGCTCGCGCGCCAGGCTCACTTGCCGTCGAGCTCGAGCAATTCCTCGCGGACGTGGATCGAGCCGAGCGACAGCCGCACCTCGAACAGGAAATAGACCAGCCCGGCCATCAGCAGCAGCATCGACAGGATGAACACCCCCGCGATGATCCCGCCCAGATGCAGGTTGATCAGCCGCGACACGAACAGCAGCGCGACGACCGAGCAGATCGCCAGCGCGCTCGTCACGCACAGGAAGATCGCGGTGTTGATCACCGAGACTCGCCGGTCGATCAGCCGCAACTCGGCGACGTGGCGGTCGTGCTCGGGCCCGGTCGAGCGCGGGTGGAGCGCCTCGACCTGGCGCGAGCGATCGACGATCCGAGCCAGCCGCCCGACCATCACGTTGAGGATCGCGCCGATGCCCGCGAGCAGGAACACCGGCGCAATCGCCGCCTGGATCGTCGCCGAGACCGTCGAGAGATAGGGTCCTTCCATCGATCGGGCTTATGGGGGCGCACAGGCGCGTGCGTCAAACGGGTTGGCAACTTCTTCGCGCTAAATCGTCACCCATGTCGAAGCCGATGCCGCTCGCCGAATTCACGCGCCTGCCGCCCTTGCTGGCGGTCGAGTGCGTCGAGGGGCTGGCGAGCGGGATCGATCAGGCCGCCGCCCACGCCGCACCCAGTCACCGCTTCCTGCGCTACGGCTGGTACGAGGCCGCGCTCAAGGCCTATGGCGGCGCGGCGCGGACGATCACCGTCACGCGCGACGGCGAGACGATCGTCGCGCTGCCGATGGTGGCGATGGGCCCGCCGCGGCTTGGGCTCGCGCAGGTCCCCGGCTGCTACTGGCCGTTCCGCGGCTTGCCCGTCCGCGAGGACGCCGGGATCGGCGCGATCGAGGCCTTGCTCCCGCGCCTCGCCCGCGAAGTCACCGCGCTCCGCGTCGGCCCGATCTACGACGGCGATCCCGCGCTCGAGCTGCTCAAGGCAGCCGCCACGGCGCGCGGCTGGGCGGTGCTCGACCGGTTCGTCGCCGATTCCTATCTGCTCGACATGGCGGCGCTCGCGCCCGAGGGCTGGCCGCGCAATTCGACGCTCAAGAAGAACCGCTTCCACGAGAAGCATCTGGCGAGCCACGGCGCGCTCGACTGGGACTTCGTCTCGGGCGCGGCGTGGGACGACACCGCGTTCGATGCGCTCGCAGGCGTCGAGGAGAAGAGCTGGATCGCCGCGCGCACCGAGGGCAGCGACGCCAAGTTCACCCGCACCGGCCACGGCGCCTTCTGGCGCGCCGCCGCCGCGGACCCGATCATCGCCGGGATGCTCTGGGCCGCGGTGCTGCGGGTCGCGGGCGCGCCCGCCGCCTTCTCGTTCGACTTGAATGCAGGCACCCTCAAATACGCGATCGCCAACAGCTACGATCCGGCCTTCGCGAAACACTCGCCGGGGAAATTGCTCTACTACCGCAACCTCGTCCACGCGCTCGCCGACGGCATGACCGACGTCGATTGGGGCGCGGGGGACAGCGGCTACAAGCGAGTCATCGGCGCCGCCAGGGGGCCTGCGATCCGCGACTGGCTGTTCGTCCGCCCCGGCGCGCCAGCGCTCGCCGCGCGCATGCTGCGCGGCGTCTGGCGGCGCAGCGGTCATCGCCCGACGGAACCGATTGCACCTCCGGCGCATGATGACGCGTGAAGATCGCCACCTATAACGTCAATGGCGTCAACGGCCGCCTCCCCGTCCTGCTGCGCTGGCTCGCCGAGGCGAAGCCGCACGTGGTCTGCCTCCAGGAATTGAAGGCGCCGCAGGAGAAATTCCCCGAAGCCGCGATCCGTGACGCGGGTTACGGGGCGATCTGGCACGGGCAGAAGAGCTGGAACGGCGTGGCGATCCTCGCGCGCGGCTGCGATCCGGTCGAGACTCGCCGCGGCCTGCCCGGCGATCCGAACGACAGCCAGAGCCGTTACATCGAGGCGGCGATCAACGGCGTGCTGATCGGCGGGCTCTACCTTCCCAACGGCAATCCCCGGCCCGGCCCCAAGTTCGACTACAAGCTCGCGTGGATGGAGCGGCTGATCGTCCATGCCGCCGCGCGGGCGGGGATGGACGCGCCGGTCGTCCTCGCCGGCGACTATAACGTGATGCCGACCGATCTCGATGTCTACAAGCCCGAGCGCTGGCTCGACGACGCCCTGTTCGCGCCCGAGGTCCGCGCGTCCTTCTTCCGGCTGCTCGACCAGGGCTGGACCGATGCGCTGCGCCACCGCCACCCCGGCGAGACGATCTACACCTTCTGGGACTATTTCCGGAACGCCTACGCCCGCGACGCCGGGCTGCGCATCGACCATTTCCTGCTCAACGCCCCGCCGCCGCGCGGCTTCGCGCCGCGGAAGTCGACAGCCACGTCCGCGGGTGGGAAAAGACCAGCGACCATGCGCCGGTGTGGATCGAGCTTGCCGACTAGGGGGATTGCGATGCGCCTGTTCCTGACCGCCGCGCTCGCGCTGGGCGCCGCCTGGCCCGCGTCCGCGCAGACCGCGCCCGATGGCCGCCACTATCTCTCGCAGCCGCTGGTGACCTCGACCTACACCGCCGATCCCGCCGCGCACGTCTTCGAGGGCCGCATCTATGTCTACGCCAGCCACGACGTGGACGGGCCGCCCCTCCCCGATGCTCCGCCGTTCGACCGCAGCGAAGGCAATGCCTTCCGGATGACCGACTATGTCGTGCTCGGCATGGACCGGCCGGGCGGGCCGGTGACGCTCCATTCGAACGTGCTCGACCTGAAGGACGTACCCTGGGCCGCGCGCCAGCTCTGGGCACCCGACGCGGCGTACCGGAACGACACCTACTATCTCTACTTCCCCGCCAAGGACCGCGCCGGCGCCTTCCGGATCGGCGTCGCCACCTCGGCGAGTCCGACAGGGCCCTTCAAGGCGCAGCCCGAGCCGATCAAGGGGAGCTTCTCGATTGATCCCGCCGCATTCACTGACGACGACGGCACCAGCTACCTCTATTTCGGCGGGCTCGCGGGCGGACAGCTCCAGCGCAACCCGGGCGGCATCTACGATCCGAACGGGCCCTCGACCGATCCGCACGGCAAGCACGATCGCGCGTTCATGCCCTGGGTCGCCAAGCTCAGGACCGACATGCTCGAGTTCGCCGAGCCCCCGCGCGAAGTGCTGATCGTCGACGAGGCGGGCAAGCCGCTGACCAGCGGCGACGAGGCGCGGCGCTTCTTCGAAGGCTCGTGGATGCACAAGTACCGCGGCAAATATTATCTGAGCTACTCGACCGGCACCACGCACCTGCTCGTCTATGCCGTCGGCGATTCACCCTATGGACCGTTCACCTACAAGGGCCGTGTAATGAATCCCGTCCAGGGCTGGACGACGCAAGACTCGATCGTGCCGTTCGACGGGCGCTGGTGGATCTTCTATGCCGACACCCAGCTCTCGAACCGGACCGAGCTGCGCAACGTCAAGCTGACCGAGCTCTCCTACAACCCCGACGGCGCGATCCGCACCATCGATCCGTTCGTGCGCTAGGCGCGAAGGTAGCGGAAATACCAAACCTCGTGTCCCTGTCGCCGCGCCTTGCGCTCGTAGCGGGTTTCGGGCCAGTCGGCGGGGCGGGTGAGGAAATCGGCGGGGGTGCGCGCGGTCCACTCGAAGTCGCGGCGGCGGTCCATCACCATCATCGCCCAGCGGCAATAGGTCGGGTCGTCGGTGCCGAGCCGGAACTCGCGGCCCGGCTTCAGCTTGGCCGCGACCAGATCGAGCGGCCCGGGATTGACCATCCGCCGCTTGGCGTGGCGCGCCTTGGGCCACGGATCGGGGTGGAGCAGATAGACGCGATCGAGGCTCGCGTCGGGCAGCCGCTCGAGCACGTCGAGCGCGTCGCCCATGTGGAGCCGCACGTTGCCCAGCCCCTGGTCGCGCACATGGTTGAGCGCGCTGACTACGCCGTTGAGGAACGGCTCGCAGCCGATGAACCCAGTCCCCGGCCGCGCCGCCGCCTGCGCCGCCAGATGCTCGCCCCCGCCGAAGCCGATCTCGAGTTCGAGCGGGTGCCCAGAGTCTTTGGCATCGCCGAACAGCCGGCGCGAATCGAGCGGCCCCTCGGGCACGCTCACCTCGGGCAGCATCTCCTCGACCAGCGCCGCTTGCCCCAGCCGCAACTTGTGCCCGGCGCGGCGGCCGTAGAGGCGGCGGATGGTGGTGGGATCGGACATTGCTGGCGGCCTTAGCCGCTGATTCAGGCCGCGAACAGGTCCGCATGCGCCTTGCGCAACTCGGCCTTCTGCACCTTGCCCATCGCGTTGCGCGGCAGCGAGTCGACGAAGATCACGCGCCGCGGCTGCTTGAAACGCGCGAGCCCGGTCAGCCCGGCGAGCACGCCCGCCTCGTCCACCTCGCCGGAGCGCGTGCAGACCGCGACCACCGCCTCGCCGAGGTCGGCGTGGGGCACCCCGATCACCGCGCTCTCGCCTACGCCCGGGATCGCGTCGATCGCGAGCTCGATCTCGCGCGGATAGATGTTGAGCCCGCCCGCGATGATCAGATCCTTCGCGCGTCCGACGATCGCGACTCGCCCGTCGTCCGCCATCGTCGCGATGTCGCCGGTGACGAACCAGCCGCCCGGGCGCATGTCCTCGGCGGTCTTTCCGGGATTGCGCCAATAACCCTTGAACAGGCTGGGGCCGCGGATCTCGAGCACGTCGTCGCGCACGCGCGCATCGACCCCCGGCAGCGTGTAGCCGACCGTGCCGGGCACGCGCTCACCGTCATAGGGGTTCGAGGTGATCATTCCCGCCTCGGTCATCCCGTAGCGCTCGAGGATGCGATGCCCGCTCTTCGCCTCGAATTCGACGAAGGTCGCTTCGAGCAAAGGCGCCGATCCGCTGACGAACAGCCGCATGCCCAAGCACGACTCGCGAGTCAGCCCCGGATGCGCGGCGAGCCGGGCATAGAAGGTGGGAACCCCCATCAGCACGGTCGATCGCGGCAGGTCGGCGAGCACCGCGCCCGCGTCGAAGCCGGCGTGGAAGCGGATCGCAGCGCCGCTCAGCAGCGCACAATGCAGCGCCACGAACAGGCCGTGGACATGATAGATCGGCAGCGCGTGGATCAGCACGTCGGCGCCGGTGAAGCGCCACAGATCGATCAGCGCCAGCGCGTTCGACGAGAGGTTGGCGTGGCTCAGCATCGCACCCTTGGAACGCCCGGTGGTGCCCGAGGTATAAAGGATCGCGGCGAGATCGTCGGGGCCGCGGGCGACGGTCTCGAAGATCGCGGGCGGCGGCGTGTCGATGCCCTTGCCGTCGGCGTCCAGCGTGAGGATCGCGGCTGAGGTCAGCGCCCGCACCGCCCCGGCGCGAGCGGGGTCGACCACCACCGCGCTCGGCTCGGTATCGCCGATGAAATAGCCGAGTTCCTCGACCGTATAGGCGGTGTTGAGCGGCACATAGACCAACCCCGCCCGCAGCGCCGCGAGATAGAGCAGCACGTTGGTCGCGGATTTCTCGACCTGCACCACGATCCGGTCGCCCGGCCGCGCGCCCGCCGCCGCCAGCGCGTGTGCAAAGGCGGCGGTGGCGGCGTCGAGCCCGGAATAGGTGAGGACGGTCCGGCCGTCCTCGATCATCAGTGGCGCGTCGCCCGCCACCTCGGCGGCGCGGGCGATCAGCGCGTAGAGGCTCGCCTCAGCCAAGCGCGCCCTTGAGCGCGTCGACCAGGTCGGTCTTCTCCCACGGGAAGAAGTCGCCTTCGGCCTTGCGGCCGAAATGGCCGTAGGCGGCGGTCCGCTGGTAGATCGGCTTGTTGAGCCCCAGGTGCGTGCGGATCGCGCGCGGGGTGAGGCCGCCGAGCTGCTCGATCTCCATGATCGCCGCTTCGATCCGGTCGTCGCCGACCGTGCCGGTGTCATGGGTGTCGACATAGAGCGACAGCGGCTTGGAGACGCCGATCGCATAGGCGAGCTGGATCGTGCAACGCTGGGCGAGCCCGGCGGCGACGATGTTCTTCGCCAGATAGCGCGTGATGTACGCCGCCGAGCGGTCGACCTTGGTCGGGTCCTTGCCGCTGAACGCGCCGCCGCCGTGCGGCGCGGCGCCGCCATAGGTGTCGACGATGATCTTGCGGCCGGTGAGGCCGGCGTCGCCGTCGGGCCCACCGATCTCGAAGCTGCCGGTCGGGTTGATGTGATATTCGGTCGCGTCCGAGAGCAGGCCCGCGGGCAGGGTCTCCGCCACCACGCGCTTCACATAGGCGTGGAGCTCGGCTTCTTTCGCGCCTTCGTCATAGCCCTTGGCGTGTTGAGTCGAGACGACGATCGCGGTCGCGGCGACCGGTTTGCTGCCTTCGTAGCGCAGCGTGACTTGGCTCTTGGCGTCGGGCTCGAGGAACGGCGCGGCGCCCGAATGGCGGTCGGCGGCCATGCGCTCCAGGATCTTGTGGCTGTAATAGAGCGTCGCCGGCATCAGGTCGGGCGTGTCGTCGGCGGCATAGCCGAACATGATGCCCTGGTCGCCCGCGCCTTCGTCCTTGTTGCCGCTCGCGTCCACGCCCTGCGCGATGTGCGCGGACTGGCCGTGGAGCTTGTTGATGAAGGTCAGCGTCTCCCAGTGGAAGCCCGACTGCTCGTAGCCGATCCGCTTCACCGTCGCGCGGACGGTCTTCTCGATCTCCTCGAGCGCGCCCGGCGCCCAGGTGTCGTTCTCATAGACTCCCTTGCAGCGGATCTCGCCGGCCAGCACGACCAGCTGGGTGGTCGTCAGCGTCTCGCAGGCGATGCGCGCCTCGGGGTCCTTCGAGAGGAAGAGGTCGACGATGGCATCGCTGATCTGGTCGGAGACCTTGTCGGGATGGCCTTCGGAAACCGATTCGGACGTGAAGAGATAGCTGGAACGCATGGAAAATCCTCGTGCTGGGAAGCGGAAAGCCGGGCCGTTGCCATGCCCGATATAAAGCTTTCCTTATATGTGCTTGCCTCCCCTAGCGCCGCGAACCGCCGGAAGGCAACGGCGAACAGCAGCAGCAGCGTGGCCGTCAGCAGCGCCATCCAGTTGCCAAGTTGCGAGAACAAAGTCGGCGGCAGCGGGCGCGGCAGCGGCACCTCGATCGCGCCGGCCTGCCCCAGCGGAATCGTTCCGATCAGCCGGCCCTCGGCATCAATCACCGCCGAGATGCCGGTGGGAGTCGCGCGCAGCACCGGCAGCCCCTCCTCGATCGCGCGCAGCCGCGCTTGCGCCAGATGCTCGGGCGGGCCCCAGCTGCCGAACCAGGCGTCGTTCGAGGGATTGAACAGGAAATCGGGGCGATGCGCGCGATCGACCACCTGTCCCGAGAAGATGATCTCGTAGCAGATCTGCACCCCCGCCCGGCCGAACCCCGGCACCGCCAGCGTGCGCGGTCCCGGCCCGGGCAGGAAGTCGATGTCGCCCATCGCGAAGCGGGCGAGCCCCAGCCGCTCGAGCACCCCCCGCACCGGCAGATACTCGCCGAACGGCACCAGGTGGGCCTTGTCGTAGCGCCGCCCGAGCACGCCGTCCGAATCGATCGACCACACCGCATTGCCCGCGCCGCTCAGCCGGTCGTTCGCATCGAAGATCAGCGCGTTGCCGCCGATCAACGCCTGGTCGCGCGGACCCAGCACCGCGGCGATCCGCGCGCGCACCAGCCGCGGGTCCTGCTGGCGCGAATACCATTGCGGCGGATAGCCGTCCTCGACGAGCTGATTGACCATCCCCTCGGGCCACACTAGCAGCCGTGGGCGCAGCCCCGGCGCGCCGCTCAGCGCGATCATCCGCGCGAGCACCCGCTCGGGATAGTCGGGTGCATCGACCCCATCCTGCCCGATGCCCGGCTGGACGATTCGGACGAGCGGCTGGCCGACGTCCGACGGCGCACGGTGCGCGAACAGCAGCAGCCCGCCCGCCAGCGCCAGCGCGGGCACCGCGAGCAGCCGGTAGTCGCGCCGCGCGGCGAGGAACAGCGCGCCCGCGAACACCATCGTCCAGCCCGACAGCGCATAGGTGCCGAACACGGTCGCCCAGCCGACGATCGGCCGCACCGGTACCCAGGCGACGCCGAGCGGGTTCCACGGATAGCCGGTCAGCAGCACGCTGCGCAGCCATTCGCCGAGCATCCAGGCGGCGGCGGCGGCGAGGACGAAGCCGATGTCGGGCCCCTCCCATCCCGCAGTTACCTTCACGCTCCGGGCGAAGCGCCACGCCAGCCCCATCGCCAGCGCCGGATAGACGGCGAGATAGAGCGCCGCCAGCAGCACCGCGCCGTAGCCGAGCACCGGCGGCATCCGGCTCTGATAATCAAACGCGTGCTGGATCCAGTTGTCGCCCACGGTGAAATGGCCGACCCCGAACACCCAGCCGCGCAGCAGCGCCGACCGGAGCGTCGGCGCCTCGTGCACCAGCGCGAGCAGCACCGCGAGGCACACCAGCAGCACCGGCCACCAGCCGAGCGGCGCGAAACCGATCGCAGAAAGCAGCCCGGCGGCAAGCGCTGTCAGAAGGGGCCGGCTGAGCATCGGCGCGCTATCGCCGGGATGTCCGCGTTAGGCAAGGTAAGGCGTCAGGCGGGATCGCGCGAGAAGCTGCAAGTGATGCTGACCTCGTCGTCACCTTGCTTGAGCCGCAACAAGAAGTGCCAGCCCTCGACGCCGCGATACTGTACGAGGCATTTTCCCGCAGCGGCGTCCTTCTCGGGCTCGCATGCCTTGACGCCGTTGGCGGCGAGCACCGTCCGTTCGACCTCGACGTAGGGTGCCTTCACGTTCGCCAACAGCATCACATACTCATCCCCGGGGGCGAGGACGTGGGCCGAGGCGAAGGACACGACGGGGAAGCCGTGCACCACCATGCCCGATGGAACCTTGTAGAAGGTAGTCACGGTGCTGCGGGCGCCGAGGCGGTCTTCGCCCTGCTTTGCGATCGGAAACTGCTTCATCGCCGCGAGCATCTGGGCGGCGGGCAGGCGACATTCGGCGGCGGCGCGCATCTGTGAGGCCTGGAACGGGGCTGCGCCTGTGACGGCGAACCACACTACGAGAATCAGGGCGAGGGGACGGGACCGCATGGCGCCAATCTATCAGCGCGGGCTGGGGGCTGCTAGAGCGACACGATGCTTGGCCTCCGCCCTTTCCACCTCGCCTTCCCGGTCCACGATCTCGCCGCCGCGCGCGCCTTCTACGTCGCGGTGCTCGGCTGCCGCGAAGGCCGCTCCGCCGCCGCCTGGGTCGACTTCGACCTGTTCGGCCACCAGATCGTCGCCCACCTGGATTCAGCGGCCAGGCCCCACGCGATCTCGAACGAAGTCGACGGCCACGACGTGCCCGTCCCGCATTTCGGCGTGGTGCTGACCATGCCCGACTGGCAGGCACTCGCTGCGCGCGTCGAGGCGGCGGGGATCCCCTTCGGCATCGCCCCGCACATCCGCTTCAAGGGCCAGCCCGGCGAGCAGGCGACGATGTTCTTCCGCGACCCCAGCGGCAACGCGCTCGAGTTCAAGGCGTTTGCCGACGACAAGCAGTTGTTTGCCACCTGACGGTGACGGGGCTGTTCAACACCTGAAGGAGCGCCTGTTGCCCGATCCGATCACCGTCGACATTCCCCACAAGCTCGGCCGCGCCGAGGCCAGGGCCAGGCTGACCGGCGGCGTCGGCAAGCTCGCGACGCTGTTCCCGAGCGGCGCCACCGTCGAGCATCGCTGGGACGGCGACACGCTCCATTTCACCGCCACGGCGCTCGGTCAGACCGTGATCAGCCGCCTCGACGTGTTCGACGACAAGGTCCATGCCGAAGTCGACCTGCCGCCGATGCTGGCGCTGCTCGCGTCGCGCGTCCGCGCCCAGCTCGGGCAGATCGGGCCGAAGCTGCTGAAATAGGGAGAACGTCATGGGGATCGACGCACGCGGGCTCGTCCCGCTCCTCCAGGTCCATGATATGACTGTCTCGCTGCGTTTCTACCGCGACGTACTCGGCTTCGAGGTCGTCGCCGCATCGCCCGAGCGCGACACGCCCGAGGGGCGTTTCTCGCACTGGATGTGGTTGCGGCTGAACCAGGCCGAGCTGATGCTCAACACCGCTTATGACGAAGGCGAACGGCCGCCGGCACGCGACCTCGCCCGCGCCGACGGGCACCGCGACGTGGGGCTCTTCATCGGCGTCCCTAATGTCGATGCGGCCCATGCCTACCTGCGCGAACAGGGGATCGACGCCAGCGAGCCGCGCACCCAATCCTACGGCATGCGCCAATGCTACCTCAGCGATCCCGACGGCTTTGGTATCTGCCTCCAGGCGCCTGGCTGAGGGCCTATCTCGCCGCGCTCACCCGCCACACGACGTTGCCGACATCGTCCGCGACCAGCAGCGCGCCGGTCGCGTCGGTGATCACGCCCACCGGCCGGCCCTGCGCCTTGCCCTGCGAATCGAGGAAGCCGGTCAGCACGTCCACCGGCTTGGCATTCGGCACCGGATAGCCGTTGGCGGCGAACGGTACGAATACCAGCTTGTAGCCCGACCTCGGCTCGCGGTTCCACGAACCGTGCTCGGCGACGAACGCGCCGTTGGCGAACGCCGCGCCGAGCGTGGCGTCGGAAGCGAAGGCGAGCCCGAGCGGCGCGACGTGCGGCCCCAGCGCGAAATCGGGGCGTTTCGAATATTGCAGCAGGTCGGGCCGCTCGGGCTGGACTCGGTGGTCGACATAGCCGCCCCAGTAATTCCACGGCCAGCCGTAGAAGGTGCCGAGATCGACCTGGGTCAGATAATCGGGCGGCACATCCGATCCGAGCATGTCGCGCTCGTTGACCACCGTCCACAAATTGCCGCTGTGCGGCTCGAACGCCATGCCGTTGGGGTTGCGCAGCCCCCAGGCATAGACGGTGACCGCGCGGGTCTCGGGATCGACCTGGAGGATCGCGGCGCGATTGGCGTTGGGGTTCCGGCCGGGGGTGCCGTTGGCATAGACCGAGCCCTCGGGATCGAGCCCGTCGTCGGCGATGTTGGTCGACGAGCCGACGCTGACGAACAGGCTTTTACCGTCGGGCGCGGCGACCACGTTGCGTGCCCAGTGCGCGCCGCCGCCGGGGAGCGGGACGATCTTCTCGGGCGGGGCGGCGATCCGCGTGTCGCCGGAATGATAGGGATAGCGCACCAGGGCGTCGGTGTTGGCGACGTAGAGCCAGCCGCCCACCAAGGCCATGCCCGTCGGCGAGTTGAGTCCCGTGAGGAAGGTCGAGCGCGCCTCGGCCACGCCGTCATGGTTGGCGTCGCGCAGCAGGGTGATGCGATTGGGCGACGGCACATCGGCGCCCGCGGCCTTCATCAGCGACCGCTCGATCATGCCCGGCACGCCGCCCCCCGGGCGCGGCGGCGAATTGGTCTCGGCGACCAGCACGTCGCCGTTGGGCAGCCGGTAGAGCCATCGCGGGTGAGTCGAGCCCGCCGGCATAGGCCGCGACCTGCAGCCCCGCCGCGGCGCTCGGCTTGCCGCCATCGGACCAGCCGCGCGCGGGCGCGACCGCCATCGTCGGATAGAATTGCTCGCGCCCCGGGGTGATGTTGGGAACGCGGCCGGAGACCGCGTCGACGCTCAGCTGCGCCACGTCCGGCCGGCTGATCCAGTACCACGCACCGCCTGCGAGCACGATCAGCATCACGAGGGCGGTCAGGATGTGCCTGCGCATCGCTTATTCCTCTTCCACCGCCAGCGGCTCGGGCGGGTGGAGCCGGAGCCTGGTCACCCGCCGCGGATCGGCCTCGATGATCTCCAGCTTCCAGCCGCTGGCGTGCGTCAGGCACTCGCCCGCCTGGGGCACGTGGCCGGCGAGCACGAAGGCGAGCCCGCCCAGCGTATCGACATCCTCCTCGACCTCGGCGAGCCGCGGGTCGATCGTCTCGGCGACGTCCTCGAGCTCGGCGCGGCGCGTCGGCGTCCCACGCGCCGCCGTCGATCGGCACCAGCAGCCGGCTCGGCGCCTCGTCATGCTCGTCCTCGATCTCGCCGACGATCTCCTCGACCAGATCCTCGATCGTGACCAGCCCCTCGGTGCCGCCGAAATTCGTCGACGCACGATCGCGAGGTGGGTGCGCGCTGCCGCGCATCTCGCGCGAGCAGGTCGAGCGCGCCCATCGATTCCGGCACGTAGAGCGGCTGCGCGGATCAGCGTGGCGATCGAGTCGCGGCGGCGGCGCCGCGGCGGCGAGGATCGCGAACACGTCCTTGATGTGGACCATGCCGATCACCTTATCGAGGCTCGCCGCGATAGACCGGCAGGCGGCTGTGCCCGGCCTCGGCGAACAGCGCGACCAGATCGTCGAAGCTGGTCGCTTCCTCGACCGCGATGATGTCGCCGCGCGGCACCGCGACATCGCCCGCGTCGCGCTCGCCGAAATGGAGCAGGTTGCGGAGCATCTGCCGCTCGATCGGGGCGAGGTCGCCCGCGGCGCGGCGGCTGGCCTCGTCCTCATGCTCGTCGATCGCCTCCTCGATCTGGTCGCGCAGCGTCGGCTCGTGCGATTCGCCGAAGATCAAGGTGCGCAGGCTGCGCCAGATCGCCGCGATCGCCGTCTGCCGGCGTCGTGCTACTGGGCCGTCGGCCATGCACGTGTTCAGTCCTCGCGCACGGGTAGGGATCGGCGATGCCCGAGGCGGGCAGCGCGCGCGCGCTCCATCGCCTCCATCGCCTCGGCCTCGGCGTCCCCTTGATGGTCATAGCCTAGCAGATGCAGCATGCCGTGGACGATCAGGTGCGTGGCATGGTCCGCGATGGCGATCCCCTGCTCCGCCGCCTCGGCCGCGCAGACGCCGTGCGCGAGGACGATGTCGCCGAGCAGCACCTCGCCGTCGTCGCTGTTCGAGCGACGCTCTCGAGCAGATCGGGCTGGACCATCGGGAAGGACAGGACGTTGGTCGGCTTGTCCTTGCCGCGCTACTGGCGGTTGAGCGGTCCGGACCTCGTCGTCGGCGGTGAGGCGGACCGAGATCTCGACGGCCGACGGCGCATCGCGCAGCTCGCATGCGCCGTGCGGCGATCGCCGCGCAGCGCTGCATCGGCGGCGCGCGCCAGCGAGCGGCTACTGTCCCAATCGACGGCGGGCCAGCGCTTCGGACTGCGACGGCGACGTCAAGCATCCTTGCCCCTCATAGGCCTCGACGATCCGCCCGACGATCGGGTGGCGGACGACGTCGCCCGACGCCGAAGCGGACGATCGAGATGCCCTCGATCCCCTCGAGCTGGCCACCGCGTCGTCGAGCCCGGACGCGCTCGGGCCGCCGGGC
The DNA here is from genome assembly GCA_963799985.1 of uncultured Alphaproteobacteria bacterium. Classification (GTDB taxonomy): domain Bacteria; phylum Pseudomonadota; class Alphaproteobacteria; order Sphingomonadales; family Sphingomonadaceae; genus Sphingomonas. Next base: position 136,426 of record CAWCZC010000002.1, read on the forward strand.
AGGTCGATCTGCTTGGGGTCGCCGCAGATCACCATCCGGCTGCGTTCTGGCCGAAGCGGGTGAGGAACATCTTCATCTGCATCGGCGTGGTGTTCTGCGCCTCGTCGAGGATGATGAAGGCGTCGGCCAGCGTGCGGCCGCGCATGAAGGCGATCGGCGCGATCTCGATCTCGCCCGAGGCGATGCGCCGCTCGACCTGCTCGGCGGGCAGCATGTCGTAGAGCGCGTCGTAGAGCGGGCGGAGATAGGGATCGACCTTCTCCTTCATGTCGCCGGGCAGGAAGCCGAGCCGCTCGCCCGCCTCGACCGCGGGGCGCGACAGGATCAGCCGCTCGACGCTGCCGGTGATCAGCTGCGCCACCGCCTGCGCGACCGCGAGATAGGTCTTGCCGGTGCCCGCCGGCCCGAGCGCGAAGATCATGTCGTTGCGGCCGAGCGCGCGCATGTAATGCGATCTGCGCGGCCGAGCGCGGGACGATCGTCTTCTTGCGGGTGCGGATCATGATCGGCGGCGCGGCGCCGCCGTTCGCGTCGGAGCGGATGATGCCCGTCGAGCGTCGGCTCGCCCGACATCGCGATCACCGCGTCGACAGTCGCCGGCATCGACCTCCTCGCCGCGGATCGACTCGGGTATAGAGCTCCTGGAGCACCTCGCGCGCGTGCGCCACCGCCTCGGCCGATCCCTCGATCTGCACGCGCTTGCCGCGCGCGGCGATGTAGACGCCGAGCCGGTTCTCGAGCGCGACGCAGGTTGGCGTCATATTCGCCGAACAGTCGCGGCAGGAGCTGGGGCTTGTCGAACGTGACCTCGGCGCGCGATCGCTCGCCGGACTGGGCTGGGACAGGCTTGCGGCTCATGCGGTCCTTTCGGGTGCGGTGTGGAGGCTCTGGCGCATCATTGCGTCAGCTTCGCGTAACAAGGGCGCTCGCTCGAGGTTCCTGGTCGGGCGGAACGGGAGGGCGCCAGCTGCATGCAGGCGCGATTCTGGCAGAGTGGAGCGGGCAGGGACAGGGGAAATCGCGCCGCGCGGCAACTTCGCTCAGCCGATGCCGCCCAAACGCAACACCAGCCCCGCGCCCGCGCAAATCGCGAGCGTCTTGAGCACGCCCAGCTTCCACCGCATCAGCAGCAGCGCCGCGAGGATCGCGAGCGCCGCCGCGCGCCAATCGAAGCTCGTCCAGTCGGGCGCCACCGTCCGCACCGGCACCGCCGTCAGCGTTCCGACGCGCGTAAACAGCACGTGTACGGCGAACCAGAGCGACAGGTTGGCGATCACGCCCACCACCGCCGCGGTCAGCGCCGCCAGCCCGCCCTGCAGCCGCCTGGCCGACTGCAGCCGGTCGATCCACGGCGCCAGCGCGAAGATCCACAGAAAGCACGGCGCGAAGGTCACCCAGGTGGTCAGCACCGCCCCCGCCAGCCCGCCCGCGAGCGGCCCGAGCACCCCCGCATGCCGCCAGCCGGCGAGGAAGCCGACGAACTGCGTCACCAGAATCAGCGGTCCCGGCGTGGTCTCGGCGAGCCCGAGTCCGTCCGCCATCTCGCCCGCGCCGAGCCAGCCGTTCGTCTCGACCGCCTGCTGCGCCATATAGGCGAGCACCGCATAGGCGCCGCCGAAGGTCACCACCGCGAGCTTGGAGAAGAACAGGCCGATCCCCCAAAGCGCGTGGTGCGGACCCAGGATCACCCACACCAGCGCCATCGGCAACGCCCAGATCGCCAGCCACGCGCCGATCGTCGCCAGCGTCCTCCACACCCGCGGACGCGCGGCGCTCGCTTGCTCGGGCGCGTCGTGGAGCTTGAGCCAATCGGGCCGCACTCCCGCCACCATCGCGCCCAGCGCGCCCGCCCCCAGCACCACCAGCGGGAACGGCAGCGCAAACACGAACAGGGCAAGGAAGGCCGTCGCCGCCACCCCGCGCCTGAACCCCGTGGTCAGCGCCCGTCCGCCGACACGGATCAGAGCCTGGATCACGATCGCGATCACCGCCGCCTTCACGCCGAGGAACAGCGCCGAGAACCAGGCGAGGTTCGCCGCGCTCGCATAGAGCAACGACAGCGCCAGCATCACGAACGCGCCTGGGATCACGAACAGCAGCCCCGCCGCCAGCCCGCCGCGCACGCCGTGGAGCTTCCAGCCGATCCAGGTGGCGAGCTGCTGCGCCTCGGGGCCTGGCAGCAAGTGGCAGAAATTGAGCGCGGTGAGGAACTGCGCCTCGTCGATCCAGTGCTGCTCCTCGACCAGCTCGCGGTGCATCAGCGCGATCTGCCCGGCCGGGCCGCCGAAGCTCAGCCAGCCGATCCGCGCGAACACGCGCACCAGTTCGGCAAAGCGCGGGATCGCGGGGTCGGCCATGGTCGCATCTCCTCCGGCTGACTGCGGTTGTGCAGCGTTTCGCCGGGGATTTGTACACCGCGCCTGCTTCTCACAGGCCAATCGCAGCTATCGCGGGCGCCGAACCGGCATCCCGCTACGCTAATTGCACCAGGCCGAATGGCCGTCCTGCTCGTAGCCGTTGCTGCAGAACAGATAGATATAGCCCTGATCGGTGTCGTAATAGTTCGGATAGGGGCTGTTTGCCGAGATCGGTGAACCGTAGAAATGCGCGAACGGCGGCGTTCCGTAGAAGGCCATGACCGAGACCGTGACGCCGCACTTGTTGACGAATACATCCTTGCCCGGCGCCGCGCTCCGCACGATGCAGTTTCGCATGTCATGCGCCTGGTTGAACGGCAGATGGCCAAGGCCGTCAGCGCCCTTCACCCAGCCCTCGTGAATCTCTTCCGCGGGCATCGCGGGCGGATAGGGCACATAGTCGCCGTAACTGGCCTGCGCGCCGGCATTCGTGCTCATCGCGAGCGCCGCCAATGCCCCAAGACCTCCCCTGATCCGCATAACGATCCCCTCTTTTGCTTGCATGCGTCGTCATTACGCTAACGATACAGACGCCGGCCCGATCCGCAACCGATCGCTACCGCCCGGAATTGCGCAGCGGACGCAACCGGTGGCGCCTCGGCGTCCAGAATCCCGCCAGAGCCGTTAATCCTTCTAAACCCCTCTGGAGTAAGGAGGGGAGATTCGGAGAGGCCCCGGCCGAGTATCGAAGGCGTTCAATGGTTCCGTTCAAGGCATCCGAGGATCGCGAGCCCGCACGGGCCGCCGATCTCGCTGCGGCGTTTCAGCCGCCGCCGGCGCCGGCGCGCGCGCCTGCCGCCGCCGCCTCGCTCGACGGCGAGCATTCGCGCTTGCTGATCGGCATGCTCACCCAGGCGGTGTTCGAGACCCAGGCGAGCGGCAATGTCACGGAAATCTCGCCGAGCTGGCTCGCCTTTACCGGCCAGACGTTCAGGGAAGCGTCCGGCTTCGGATGGATCGATGCGATCCATCCCGAGGATCAGGCGAACATCGCGCGGCTGCGCGGCGAGGCGATGCGGACTCGAAGCGATCTCAACGGCGAGTTCCGCCTCCGGCGCGCCGACGGCAGCTGGTGCTGGACCAACATCCGCGCCGTGCCGCTGTTCGACGCCGAGGGCCAGCTCGTCAAATGGGCGGGGATGACCATCGACATCTCGGCGCGGCGCGACGCCGAGGCGAGGCTGGCCGAAAGCGAGGAAGACCATCGCCACGCCGTCGAGCTCAACCCCCAGATGCCCTGGACCGCGTCGCCCGAGGGCAGGATCCTGACGGTCACCGATCGCTGGTGTCGCTTCTCGGGCCTGACCCGCGCTCAGGCGCTCGCCGCCTCTCCCGACGATTTCGCGCATCCCGAGGATGCGGCCGGAGCGGCACGCGAGTTCACGCGATGCATGGCGACCGGCGATCCGCTCGACTTCCGGTTCCGCGTGCTGACCCCCGACGGCGAGCGCTGGGTTCGCGCGCGCGCCTGGCCGCGCCGCGCCGGCGACGGCAGCATTCTGCGCTGGTACGGCGTCACCGAAGACATCCACGCATCGGTCCTCGCCGAGGCCGGGCTTCGCGCCGCCGAGGAACGCTATCGCCTCGTCGCCCAGGCCACCAACGACATCGTCTGGGATTTCGACGGCACGACCGGAATCGTCACCTGGAGCGACGCGCTCGAGAGCCGCTTCGGCTATCGGCTCGAATCGAACCAGATCGACCGGTACTGGTGGGTCGAGCGGATCCACCCCGAGGATCGGCCGCGGATCGTCGCCCATGTCGCGACGCTGTTCGAGGGCAACTGCGACGATCGCTGGACGAACGAATATCGCTTCGCCCGCGCCGACGGCAGCTACGCGCACGTCCTCGATCGCGGCCAGCTCATCCGCGACGCCGTCGGCACGCCGATCCGCGCGATCGGCGCTCTGGTCGACCTCAGCGAGAAGCGGCTCGCCGAGGCGGCAATGCGCGACGGTGAGGAGCGGTTGCGGCTGGCCGTGAACGCGTCGGGGCTCGGCATCTCGGACTATGACCATCGCAGCGGCAAGCTCCACTGGTCGAACGAACTCCGCGCGATCCTTGGCGTTGGACCCAACGAACCCGCCTCGCAGGAGACCGGGCACGCGCTCATCCACCCCGACGATCAGGCCGAAGCCGCCGAGCACGAGCGCCGCGCGCGCCGGGGCGATTTCAGCCACCAGTACCGCGGCGTCCGCCGCATCCATCGCATGAACGACGGCGCGCTGCGCTGGATCTCGACCCAGGGGCACCCGATCTACGACGATGCCGGCGCGCTGGTCCGCGTGATCGTCACCGCCAAGGACGTCACCGACGAGAAGACCGCGCAGGACCGGCTCCACTGGACCGCGACGCACGATGCGGTCACCGGGTTGCGCAATCGCGCGGCGTTCCAGGCCGAGCTCGATTCGGCGCTGGACGCGGCCGGGCCGCACTCTCCGCTGGCGCTGCTGCTCATCGACCTCGACAATTTCAAGCAGATCAACGACAGCCATGGCCACCACGCCGGCGATCTGGTGCTACGCACCTTCGGCGACCGGATCGGCGCGGCGCTGCCGCCCGGCGGCGTGCTCGCCCAATTCGGCGGCGACGAATTCGCATTGATCTTGCCCGGCCTCGGGCTCGAAGCGGCGTCGGCGCTCGCGGACGAGCTCCAGTCGATCTTCCGGCGCCCGTTCGCGCTCGACGGCGGCAGCGTCGATCTTCGCGCCAGTCTCGGCATCGCGATGTTTCCCGACCATGGCGCGAAAGCCGAGGATCTCGTCAAGTGCGCCGACATCGCGCTCTATGCCGCCAAGGATTCGGGCCGGTCGACCGTCCGCGTGTTCGAGCCCTCGATGCGCTCGACGCTGCAAGAGCATGCGACGATGCTCCATCAGGCGCGCAGCGTCGTCGACAATGCCTGGGCGCAGCCCTTCTATCAGCCCAAGATCGCGTTCGGATCGGGCCGGGTGACCGGCCTCGAAGCATTGTTCCGCTGGCATCATCCGCAATCGGGGCTGCAGAGCCCCGCGACGATCGCCCATGCCTTCGACGATTTCGAGCTCGCCGCGGTGCTCGGCGAGACCATGGTCGAGGCCGTGCTCGCCGATGTCCGCCGCTGGCGCGATGCCGGCATCGAGATCGGCCGCGTCGCGATCAACGCCTCGGCGGCCGAGTTCCGCAACCCGTCCTACGCGGAGCGCCTGCTCGAACGGCTCGAGGCGCATGGCGTCCCCGCCTCGGCACTCGAGCTCGAGATTACCGAAACCGCCTTTCTGGGCGACAGCGAGGGTCATGTCCTCCACGCGCTCGAAACCCTGCGTGCGGCGGGGATGACGGTCGCGCTCGACGATTTCGGCACCGGCTTCTCCTCGCTCGCGCATCTGCGGCGCTTCCCGGTCGACACCCTCAAGATCGACCAGTCGTTCGTGGGCGGCATCGAGGACCGGGCGGGCGACCGCGCGATCATCGAAGTCGTGCTGCGCCTCGGCGAAGCGCTCGGGCTCACCACCGTCGCGGAAGGGGTCGAGACCGAGGCGCAGGCGTCGTTCCTGCGCGGTCGCGGCTGCAAGCTCGCGCAAGGCTATCTGTTCGCGCGACCGCTTCCCGCCGATCAGATCGCGCGATTCGTCGCCGGTCGCGGCACCGAGCGACGCGCGATGAGGCCGGGTGCGTAACAATTCCTCCACGCAATTTTTTCGCGCGTTAACCATTTCCCCTCTTGCCTTCCCAAAACCCTAGGAAGGTCCGCGCGTCGCTGCGCCGCACCCAAAATTCGGCTCCACGAAACGAGTCATTTTAGCGACGAACCGAGTCACGAAACGGTCATTTACCATCTTGCCTCCCGCGCCGATTGGGCACAATCTGTTGTGGTTGCACTGAGGGGCAAACTCAAGCACTGGTAGGCGGAGCGCCGCGACCCTATGTCGTGGACAAGTCGGCTCGTGCCCGGTGGATAAGGCTGTGGACACTTTTTGTTCTCGTCTGCCCGCCGCCGGTGGTATCATCGGACTTTCGCCCCCGAGTCGCATCCGTGCCTCCCGATGGTGGGGCGTGTGAGGGTCAGTAAGCAGGGGCGAGCGTTATGGAATTCAGAGAGACCGGTACCAGCGTGAACGAGACCGTCACCGATACTCCGCCTGCCGCCAAGGCAGCCGCGAAACCGCGCAAGCCCGCGAAGGAGGGCGATTCGCCCCCGGAATCGCACTACATCGATCCGCATCCCTATCCGGTCGAGGTCGATCACAGCCGCGATGCGCTGCTCACCGATTTCGGCAAGGACACGCTGAACGACCGCTATCTGCTGCCCGGCGAGACCTACCAGGACCTGTTCGTCCGCGTCGCCTCGGCCTATGCCGACGACGCCGCGCACGCCCAGCGGCTCTACGACTATATCTCGCAAGCTGTGGTTCATGCCGGCGACGCCCGGTGCTGTCGAACGGCGGCACCGGCCGCGGCCTGCCGATCTCGCTGCTATCTCAACACGGTGCCCGACAGCCTCGAAGGCATCGTCGGCACCTGGAACGAGAATGTCTGGCTCGCCTCGCGCGGCGGCGGCATCGGCACCTATTGGGGCAATGTCCGCGGCATCGGCGAGCCGGTCGGCCTCAACGGCAAGACCAGCGGCATCATCCCGTTCGTCCGCGTGATGGACAGCGCTGACGCTGGCGATCAGCCAGGGCTCGCTGCGCCGCGGCTCGGCCGCCTGCTATCTCGACATCTCGCATCCCGAGATCGAGGAGTTCCTCGAGATCCGCAAGCCCTCGGGCGACTTCAACCGCAAGGCGCTCAACCTCCACCACGGCGTGCTCGTCACCGACGAGTTCATGGAAGCGGTGCGCGACGGCGCCGAATTCGACGCTGCGCAGCGCCCAAGGACGGCAGTCGGAGCGCGGCAAGGTCGACGCCCGCTCGCTGTTCCAGAAGCTGGTCGAGACCCGCCTCGCGACCGGCGAGCCCTACATCATCTTCATCGACCAGGTGAACCGGTCGATGCCCAAGCATCACCGCGACCTCGGCCTCAAGGTCTCGACCTCGAACCTCTGCTCGGAGATCACCCTGCCGACCGGCAAGGACCATCTCGGCAACGACCGCACCGCGGTCTGCTGCCTGTCGTCAGCCTCAACCTCGAGACCTGGGACGAGTGGAACGAGCGACAAGCAGTTCATCGAGGACGTCATGCGCTTCCTCGACAACGTGCTGCAGCGACTATATCGACCGCGCGCCCGACGAGATGGCGCGCGCCAAGTACAGCGCGAGCGCGAGCGCTCGGTCGGCCTCGGCGTGATGGGCTTCCACTCCTTCCTCCAGGCGCGCGGCATCCCGTTCGAAGGGGCGATGGCGAAGAGCTGGAACCTCAAGATCTTCAAGCACGTCCGCGCCCAGGTCGACGAGGCCTCGATGATGCTCGCCAAGGAGCGCGGCCCCTGCCCCGACGCCGCCGACATGGGCGTGATGGAGCGCTTCAGCTGCAAGATGGCGATCGCGCCGACCGCGTCGATCTCGATCATCGCCGGCGGCACCAGGCCTGCATCGAGCCGATCCCGGCCAACATCTACACCCACAAGACGCTGTCGGGCAGCTTCTCGATCAAGAACCCGTATCTCGAGAAGCTGCTGATCGAGAAGTCGAAGGACAGCGACGCGGTGTGGAACTCGATCCTCGAGCAGGGCGGCTCGGTCCAGCATCTCGATTTCCTCACGCCAGGAGGAAAAGGACGTGTTCAAGACCAGCTTCGAGATCGACCAGCGCTGGCTGCTCGAGCTCGCCGCCGACCGCACGCCCTATCATCGACCAGGCGCAGTCGCTGAACCTGTTCATCCCGGCCGACGTCGACAAATGGGACCTGCTGATGCTCCACTTCCGCGCCTGGGAGCTGGGCATCAAGTCGCTCTATTATCTGCGCTCCAAGTCGGTGCAGCGCGCCGGCTTCGCCGGCGGCGTCGAGGCCGACAACACGATCGAGAAACCGACGTTCGAGGTCGAGAGCCGGGACTATGACGAGTGCCTGGCGTGCCAGTGAGGTGGCGGAGCTAGGCCAGCCGGATCAGCACCAATCTCCCTCTCCCCTTTGGGAGAGGGAAGGGGCCCGCGCGCGAAGCGCGTGGGAAGGGTGAGGGGGAATGCCGAGGGGCTGACCAAGCGTCAGTTGCTCCCGGCTTCACCGTCACTCGCTCACGCGAACTCCGCAGGAAGCGGGCACACCCGAACAAACAATCTGGCGCGCACTACGAGAAGCCTTTCCGCGCGCCAAATTCCGTCGCCAAGTGCCGTTGGGCCCATACCACGCCGATTTCTGCTCGCATGCGGCAAAGCTCGTCGTCGAGATCGACGACGCGAGCCACGCGCTCAAGGGTGAGCAGGACGTCGTCCGCACCCGCTTCCTCGAAAGCGAAGGCTATCGCGTCATCCGCTTCTGGAACAACGACGTGATGACCAACATCGATGGCGTGGTCGCCACGGTCGCGGCGCAGCTCCCTTCTCCCCTTGTGGAGAAGGTGGCGCGAAGCGCCGGATGAGGGGGATCGGGACTCATGAGCTTGCCTCAATCGCAGCCCCCTCACCCTTCCGCGGCTTCGCCGCTCCCTCCCTCTCCCACAAGGGGAGAGGGAAAGAAGGCACCAACCTCCCTCTCCCCTTGTGGGAGAGCGAAGGTGCCCGCCGCCGCGGGCGGGGGAAGGGTGAGGGGAGTCGTGCGAGGCTAGCCCTTACGCCTCTTCCTCGAAGGTCACCGCCACGTCGGCGTTGGCGCTGAGGCGGACCTTGTCGCCTTCGACCTCGGCGACCAGGCCGAGCGAGATGTAGTGATGGTGCCCCTCATGGCTGCCCGATCCGCTGTCGGCCTTGGTCAGCTTGATCCGGTCGCCCTCGACATGATCGACGGTGCCGACATGGACGCCATCGGCGCCGATCACTTCCATATGTTCCTGGATACTGGTGGCGTCGGTCATCGTTGGTCTCCTGTGCTGAACTCGAACCGCGAACGTCTGACTCGGCAAAACGATGCGGAGGATACGGAATGAACCGGATACGAAACCATATTAGCACAAGCGCCCTGCTCGGCGCGATGCTGTTGCTCTCGGGGTGCGCGCACCAGACCCTGCCCGGCGCCGTCCAGCCCGGCGCACCCGGCTTCCTGCTGGGGCTGGGCCACGGCTTCATCTTCCCGGTCGCCTGGTTCCTCAGCCTGGTCCTGCCCGAGGTCGCGGTCTACGCCGTGCCCAACAACGGCGGCTGGTACGATTTCGGCTATTTCCTCGGCATCGTCGTGTTCGGCGTCGGCGCCACGCACAAGACGGTGGTGGTGCGCGAGAAGGTGGTCGTACCGCGCGGTACCGTGATCGATCACGATGACCGCGGGCTGATCCGGCGGACGGCGTGGCGGCGCTGGTGGGCGCGAGCGGGCTTGCCCTGCTCGTCCGCCCCGCGCTCGCGCGCCGCCTGCTCGGGATCGGCGAGAGCGGCAAGCGACCTATGCGCTGCGCATCGTGGGCGCGATGATCTTCGCCGCCGCGCTGTTCCTCGGCGGCTTCGCGACTGCCTTTGCTCTGGCGAGCGCGGCATGAGCAGTGCACCCGCGGCGTGGACACGCCCGTGCGCGAGCCGGTCACGGCCCGCCCCTCATCCGCCGGCTGGTCGACCTGATGGGTGGCTGGTCTGGCGGCGATCGGCTATTCGCTCACCTTCGCTTTCCCGGCAACGGCGGTTCGAAAGCGCCGAGATCTTCTATCCGCTGATGTTGGTCTTCTTCGGCCTGCGGGAACTCGTGGAGCCGCGCCGCCCGCCGCATGGCGACACGCTCGAGCCTGTCGAAGCGCGCCCGGACACGTGGCGCAGCCGCTTCCGCGCGGCAGGCGCCTGGTTCGGCATTGCCGCAGTCCTGAGCGCGTGGGGCTATTTCCTCGACTCGAACCCCCGATGGATGTGGCACATCCTGCTCGCGAGCGGCGTGATCGTTGGCGTGGCGCTGCTCGTCTCGGCCGGCAAGGAACCCGGCGGCGGCTATTGGTCGCGCGCCTGGGGCGCCGCCGCCATCTTCTTTCCGATCCTCATCGCCCTCATCACCTACTTAGCTGAAAGGCCCGTACCCATGCCCCTCCTCGAAGCCCGCAAGCAGTACAAGCCGTTCGAATATCCCGTGGGCGTTCGAATTCTGGAAGCGCCAGCAGCAGATCCACTGGATGCCGGAGGAAGTGCCGCTCGGCGAGGATTGCCGCGACTGGGCGCAGAAGCTCGACCGATCACGAGCGCAACCTGCTCACCCAGATCTTCCGCTTCTTCACCCAGGCCGACGTCGAGGTGCAGGATTGCTACCACGACAAATACGGCCGCGTGTTCAAGCCGACCGAGATCAAGATGATGCTCGACCGCCTTCTCCAACATGGAGACGGTGCACATCGCCGCCTACAGCCACCTGCTCGACACGATCGGCATGCCCGAGAGCGAATATGGCGCCTTCCTCCAGTACAAGGAGATGAAGGACAAGCACGATTACCTCAGCACCTTCGGCGTCGACACCGACGAGGACATCGCCCGCACGCTCGCCATGTTCGGCGGCTTCACCGAGGGGCTGCAGCTGTTCGCCAGCTTCGCGATGCTGATGAACTTCCCGCGCTTCAACAAGATGAAGGGCATGGGCCAGATCGTCAGCTGGTCGGTGCGCGACGAGAGCCTGCACTGCGAAGGCATCATCAAGCTGTTCCACGCCTTCGTGCAAGGAGCGCGACTGCCTGACCAAGGCGGTGCAAGGACGACATCATCGACATCTGCCAGAAGACGGTGCGGCTGGAGGACGCGTTCATCGACCTCGCGTTCGAGATGGGCCCGGTCCCCGGCATGACGCCCAAGGAGATCAAGAAATACATCCGCTACATCGCCGACTGGCGCCTCGGCCAGCTCGGCTTCGACGCCGATCTACATGATCGACGAGCACCCGCTCCCCTGGCTCGCGCCGCTGCTCAACGGCGTCGAGCACGCCAACTTCTTCGAGACCCGCGCGACCGAATATTCGAAGGCCGCGACGCGCGGCGACTGGAACGAGGTGTGGGACAATTTCGACAAGCGCCAGAAGGCCAAGGCGGACAAGCCGGCGAACGAGGATGCGGGTGGGCGAAGGGCCGGATATGTTCTCGAGGGCGGGGGTTGCGGCGGAGTGAAAAAAAGTACGCTAATAGTTGCTCGGAGCCACCGGATTGAGTGAAGAACCAGTCAACTCAGTAACTAGTTTCTTGTCTCATATTCGAGAAATCGTTCGCTCGCCCGATCGTTTTATAATGTTTAGGGGACAGATGAATGTCAACTGGGAGATACTTCCCAGTATTATGCGCGAAGGGGACCATCTCCTGAACTCCGAGAAAGATATCTCTAGGGAAATTATCTCGCAATATCCGGATGAGTTTGATGCTGATCTAACCATGTTTGATAAACTATGCCGGATGCAGCATTTTGGAATTGCCACTAGACTATTAGACGTTACGACGAATCCGCTAGTGGCGTTGTATTTCGCCTCGTGTGTGGATGATGACGCGTTTGTCGACCCCGATGGATTGGTCACGTATTTTGATGGTCCTATTGCGCGAAAGAAGTATTACGATAGTGATACGGTGAGCTGCATTTCTAACTTGTCTAATCTAACAAACGACGAAAAAAACACGTTATCGGAGACCTCCGCGAGAACTATCGCTGAGTTTAATGACCTAAAGCCAGCCCGTCGTCTTTTACAATTTATCAAAGCCGAGAAGCCTTACTTCACACCGGAAATAAGGAGAGAGGATCTTCATACACCTTATATAGTAATACCGAAACTGAGGAATCGTAGAATCATAGCACAACACGGCGCCTTTATGATATTTGGCCTTGATCGAAATGCCGGCCCAAAATACAAGAAAAATATATCCGCCAAAAAGATTATCATAGAAAGTGAGGCGAAGCAGGAAATTCGATCTGAACTTGCTGGATTGGGTATTACTGATGCGACTCTTTTTCCGGAAATAGATCGAGCGTCCGCTCACATTATGACACAGTTTCGGGCGTAGGTGCTTAATTGCGTGGACGGATGCGATACTTCAGGTCACCCCCAAAACACCAACCCCCGCATCCATTTCTGCACCAGCTCCGGCCACTCCCCGATCGGGATTATGGTGACACGTGTAATAACCCCCAATTCTGGAGTTACGGTGCCAGCTTACTAAATCACCTAAATTCGGAGCGCAGCCCGAAGGCGGCAGCCGACCCCAGGCCAGCCACCGCCCCAACCTCACCGCCAATAGTCCCGCCGCAAGGCGCCGTCATACCACCCGCCCTGCAGGCAGCATTTCCTGAAACCGCTTCCCCGATCCGCACGGGCACGGATCGTTCCGCCCCAGCTTCTCGAGCAACTCGATCTCGCCGCCGCGCAGCGTGCGCAGGCCGCGCTTGACGCGGGTCTCGGAGGGGAAGCCCTTGCGGCGCTTCGAGGTGACCTCGAAAGCAGGGCGGATCGTCGTGGGTGGAATGCCGGGTCATCATAACCTCCTTCTGGCTGGAAATCGGGCCGCGAGCCCGGCCCGGCGGCACGGTCAGTGCCACCGGGTCGGCGTCGCGGGGTCCGGCTTGGCGACGATCTGCCAGTCGTCGCGGTACAGGATCTGGCCCGGGCGCCGGGTCGCTCGCTTGGTCACCACCAGCCCGCACTCGCCGAGCAGCGCGGCGAGCGCATAGGCGCGCGCGATCATCTCGCGCGCGTCGTCGCGGAACCAGCAGATGCCTTCGTCGCGCCAGCGCTTGCGCGACTTGACGAGGAACGCCGCGCGGCGCGGCACCGGCAGCTCGGCATTGAACCAGTCGAGCTCGTGCTCGATCGCCCGCGCCAGCGGCTCGGGCGTCCTGCGATCGTACGCCACCGCGCCCGCCGGCCGGAACAGGCCGCAATCGACGCCGGCACGGACGGGCCGCCCCGGCACAAGGAATCGGATATACATGGTGTCGCTCCACCCCCACGGGCGGAGCGAAGCTTCACCCCAGGGTCAGGTCAGTCGAACGGGCGCGAGGGCGCGCACCGGCGAATTCGTGCCGGTCGCGCCTGGAGGCACAGGCAGGAAGCGAAACATCCGTGTCTCCATCGTTACGCACGCGACCATTCGCGAAGCGGAGCGCGGCCTAGCGCCGGTCCGCGCCGAAGTAAAGCGTCGCCTTCCCCCAACACGGCCCGGATCGCCGACGGGAAGGCGATCCGGGCCGGGGCTCGCACGCGTCCGGGAGGGGCGTGGTGCGCGCAAGCTCAGGTTGCCCGGCGTCAGCCGCCTGGACGGTGCCGATCGTTCGCCGGCGCGGGCGGGATCGCGGCAAGTTGCGCGTAGGCCTCCGCCGTTTCGGTGTGGAGCCTTCGCGTAACCGGATCGGTCGCCTGCGCGGCGAGCGTGAACTCCATCGCGGCACGGCCGGAATAATAGCGTCTGTCGTCCTGCATCGGGGGACTCCCTGCTGCAGCGGGAGCCTTTCAGATGCTCTCGGTCGCCGGTGTGCCAACATCAGGTCCGGCGATGTACGTTGTTAACACAAATAGTAATTGCGAATCTCGAACTCAAATCACGCGCGCTTCTTGGCTAGACTGCGGAGACATTGGTCGGATTCGGATATAAGTTTGCAGTTTGCTGGCCGAGCGTTCGGACAATTCAATTCGGCGCCGCCGCTCACTCCGGAATCGCCGCCGCTTTCGCCAGCGCGGCCCGCTCCGGCGGCACGCGGGTCGTCACCTGGGGGCAGCGCAGGCAGGCGGCGGCGCCGATCTCGTGGTGCCAGCGGCAGGTCGGGCGGATCTGGCACGAGGGCAGCAACTCGACCACCGGCGCGAGCTGGTCCGCGATCCGCTGCGCGAGGCCGCAGCGCCCGCCGGCATATTGCGCGCAGCGGCCGTTCTCGCAGCGCGCGGCGAAGCGGAACACCAAGGTGGGGTCCACGTCGCCGAGCTTCGCCAGCGTCTCGGGGCCCACCTCGGCGTCGCGTTTGAGATAGGCGATGCGCGGCTCCTCGGCGGTGCCGCCGACCACGCCGAACGCGCGCGCGTCCGCGCCGCCGGGCTGGGCGCTCGGGCAGGTGAGGTCGGGCACCGGCAAGACCGGATCGTCGCGGGCCACCGCGCGCGGCCGGGGTCAGAATTCGCGGAACTGAGGCAGCGCGTTGCGCTCGACGAAGCCGGCCAGCGTCTCGCCGCCGATCGTCAGCACCGCGGGCGAGACCTCGTGCCCGGCGGCGCCGAGCTGCTTCGCCACATTGGTCGCGAACGCGTGCGCCTCGGCCTCGCGGATCACCTTGCCGGCGATATCCCAGCGCAGGACGAACGGGCCCGCATGGCCCTTGTCCCCCGCGGCCTTGATCGCGGCATCGACGACCTTGGGGAGTTCGCGGGCGGAAATCAGGGCGGCTTTGCTGGTGGTCGACATGGCGGAATCCCTCGATGGAGTGACGATCGGGACCGGCTCGCGTGCGACCTTGTTCTTCGAGTCGATTGGCATTGGCGCGTGCGAATAGTTCCACCTTCTCCGCATTCGCGCAATGTCGGCTCCGGGGATCGGGTCCACTTCGGAAGCGATACTTGCGCAGCGCCGATCGACCGACCGATCCGCCCGCTATTTCGGCGGCAGCGCGAAGCCGTGGAGGGCCTCCTCGATCCGCTTCTGCGCGCCCGCCGCGGTGCGCACGTCGCCGCCGATCTGGCCGTCGCCGTGCCACCACACCATGTCGCCGGTCCGGAAGTCGATCAGCAGCGAATTGGCGAAGTGCGGCGGCATCGTGTTGGCGACGCCGAGGAAGGCGGCCGCGATCTTGCCCGCCTTCGCGCCGGGGGTCGTGTAGGCGTCGTGCATCGCGAGGAACAGCGCATAGTCCGCGTCGCCGCAGGCGGCCCGCAGATCGGCGAGCAGCGCGGCGGAGAGCCGGTAGCTGTATTTGCCCTTCAGCCCCTTGATCCGCCTCATGTCGTTGTCGGGCAGCGGAAAGGTCCCCGCCGGCACCTTGAAGATGATATCCGATTCGAGCCAGTTCACCTCCGCGCGGGTTCGGTCGCGCAGCGGAGTCGTTTCCTCCGGCACGCACGGCGGCACGCGGAGGTCCACCGACCGGCCGACCGGACCGTCCTTCAGCGCGGCAATGAGGTTCGCGTAGGCCGCGCGGGTCCATTCGGGGTTGGCGGCCTGCTCCTGCCGCGAGTCGATCGTGCCGACGAACAGGTCCGGGCACACGAGCACGAGCGAGGGTCTGGCCGGCGATACGGCGGGCGATTCCCGCGACTGCGCATGGGCCGGCACGGTGGTTGCGAGCAATGCCGCGGCGAGCGCCACGATCCGATTCGACATCCTGCCCCCCAAGCTGCTGAACGATGACGGACGGTGTGATACATTTCGGTGCCGCGTGCAAAAGCGCTCGGCCGCCGCCCGATTGAACCGATCCGCCGCTTGCCCCCACCCACCCCGAACCGCCGGGAGGAACCACCATGCATCGACCCACTCTGCTCGCCCTGATCGCCACCGCCGCACCAATCGCCCTCGCTGCCGCCGCGCCGCTGCCCGCCGCCGCCGAAGTCCTCAAGTTCCACGCCACGCTCGGCGGCAAGGCCGCGCCGGACAACACCGGCTCGGACGCCACCGGCGAGGCGACGGTCAGCGTCGATACCGCGAGCAAGAGCGTCTCGGTCGATCTCACCGTCCACGGCATCACGATCGACGGCCTGTGGGACAAGCTGGTCGCCGCGCCGATCGGGCCGGTCCATTTCCATGAATACAAGGCGGACGGCAGCTCGGTGCTCGCGCTCCCGCTCCCCTATGGCGCGACCTACACCGCCACCGCCGACGGCTTCCACGTTGCGATGACCGACTATGATTATGCCGCGGGCGCGAAGCTGCTCAATTCGACGCTGAGCTTCGACGATTTCCTCGCGGCGATGAAGGACGGCAAGGTCGTGCTCAACGTCCACACCGACAAATTCAACCCCGGCGAGATCGGCGGCGTTGTGGTGGTGGGATAGTCACGCCGCGCGGTGGCGATGGCCGTGCCCGTGCGCGCCGTCGTCGTCGTGCCCGTGGTCGCATTCGCCCTCGCCGGTGCAGATCAGCCGGTCATAGCCCGAGTCGGGGCAGATCGCGTGCGCGGTCAGGATGCCGGGCATCAGCGCGGCAAGGCTCAGCCCGCGCCGGTCAAAGAGGCGCGGCAAGCGGCGGCGCGAGCCGAGCCAGCGCCCGTGCCGCGCCGCCTCGCCGGTCACCTGCAGGCCGACCGGGTGATAGTCGATCGCCGCCAGCTTCGGCGCGAGCGGGTGGATCAGCGCGCGGACCCAGTCGGGAGTGCGCGGGCCCGGCGGCAGATGCGGCACCAGGTCGTGCGCCAGCTCGTAGCGCAGACACGCGATCCGAGTCGCGGCATAGGCCCGGGCGAAGGCATGGTTGCCGGCGCGGGCCGCGGCGATCGTCGCGACGCTCACCGGCATGTCGCGCCACTCGACCGCCTTCGCGGCGCGCATCGCGGCGAGGTTGGCCAGCGCGCCGCCCTTCGAGTGGCCGGTCACGAACAGGTGTCGCCGCGCCCGGCGATCGAGCAGGCTCTGATCGAGCATCGCCTGGATCGCGTTGCCGACGCCCAGGCTATGGCCCGAGTTTGCCCACAGGCGGCGCATCGAATCGGAGAAGCCCAAATGGACGCCCCCGCCATATTCGGGCGCCTCGACGCAGACCGAGAGGCTGTCGTTGAGCCAGTCGAGCACCACCGACCAGCCGTCCTGCTGGCCGCCGAAGAAGGGAGGAAGCGTGCCTCGGAACGCCACGATCACGCCTTCGGGCACTCGGCCGACGATCGCCTGGTCGATCGTGCGATGCCCCAGCAACACCTCGCGCCGGATCACCATCGGCGGCTCGAGCCAACCGACCGGGCGGTGCGAAACCTCCATCCGCGGCTGGTATGCCTGCGACGATGCGTAGAGCAGGCGGCGTTTCATGCATCCGGGCATTGCGAGTCTCCAAGGCTCCCCTTGCACCACCGCGGCTGAACGCGAGCAATCCAGGGTGTTTCCATTAGGGACATCTCCCAGGGTGGGAATCGGAACCGATCTGGCAGCCGTGCGCGGCTTGACGGGCGCGCCCGCCCGCGCCACAGGCGCCGCGTTCAATTTGTCGAGAACGCCACGTGAAGGAAATTGCCGCCCGCTGATCGACGGCCGGAAGCCTGAGGGCTTCCGAGCGCCGTCGGGCATGCGCGTCGAGCGGGAGAGCCCGCCCGGCCGCGCCGTCGCACGTCAGCCGAAGGCATTCCCAAGTGAACATCTCGAAATACGAACAGCGCGTGCTCCATGCGCTGGCGCAGGGCGGGCGCATCGTCCATCGCCGCGACGCAGACGGCCGCATCGTCGCGGCGGACTGCTTCACCCGAGAGGGCCATGTCCTCGCCGATTGCACCTTGCCGCTCTTTCGCCGGCTCAAGCGGCGGCGCTTGATCGCGAGCTGGGACGGCCAGCCCTACCGCATCTCTCGCGCCTTGGGCTGGATGCGGTGCGGGCGCAGGCGGACAATCGTTAGCACCAGGGCTCGCGATGGCCGATCCACGGCCGCGCGAGCCCCTCGGCGACCAGCCGGCCGCCCAGCGACTTGCCGCCGCGCATCACGATCCGCAGCTTGCGGCCGTAGCGATCGGTGTCGCGGTCGGCGGGCTCGAGCGTGATCGGACCCGCGTTGAGCAGTTGCTGCAGCCGAG
Source organism: uncultured Alphaproteobacteria bacterium (assembly GCA_963799985.1). GTDB lineage: Bacteria > Pseudomonadota > Alphaproteobacteria > Sphingomonadales > Sphingomonadaceae > Sphingomonas. Next base: position 154,539 of record CAWCZC010000002.1, read on the forward strand.
CGGTCGCGGCGTTGCCGAGCCGGGCCTCTTCGGGGCAGCGCGAGGGGTGCGTCTCGGGCGCGTCGATATCGGCCACGCGCACCTTGGTCCCGCCGATCCGGAAGGTGTCGCCGTCGACCGCGCAATTGATCCCGCCGCCGGTATGGCAGAAGCCGAAGCTCGCGCTGACCGGCGTGCTCGCCGAAACCGAAGCGGCGCCGGACAGTGCGAGCGGATGCCATGTCCCCGCCACCAGCCCCACGAACGCGCCGCCCAGAAGCACGCCACCCAGTTCGCCCCAACCGAAAGGCCGCATCGCCCGAACTCCTCGTCAGAGCGCGCGAGTCTAGGCCGGTGATGGTAAGCGGATCGTGTGCGGGCTGGTCCGGTGCGGAGCGATTCCGCCCCAGACTCAGCGGTTTCGGAGGTTTCCGCCCGACCTCAGTGCTGGTCGGGCTTCTTGTAGACGTCGTGACAGGCGTTGCACGAGGCGCGCACTACCGCCCATTGCGCCGCAAAGCCCGCGGTATCGCTCGCCTTGGCGAGATCCGCCAGCTTGCCCGCCTCGGTGGCATAGGCCGCCGCCTTGGCCTCGAAGCCGGCGCGGTCGCTCCACACGACGGGGAGCGCGTTGGAGGGGGCGACGCCGCTCCCTTCCGGGAACATCCCCGGTACCGCTTTGGCCCAGCCGGCGAGCGAGCGCGCGGCGAAGGCGAAGGTCTTCACATCGTCGCCGCGGTCGATCCCGCCCTTGATCGCGCCCATCAGCGCACCCGACATCCGCATGCCGGCCTGTCGCCCGGCGATCGCGCCCGATGCGTCGAGTCCGGGGCCGGCCTGCGCCTTGCCGCCGCTCGCGGACGCTGCCGTGCCGATGAGGAGCATCGCCGATGCCGCAAATGCCAGGGTTCCGATCCGCATGTCCTCGCCTCCATCCTGTGGTGGCGCGGAGGCTATCCCCAGCCGAGCAGATGGGCAACCGATATGCCGACGAGCTGCAGCCAGGCGAGCACCGCCAGCAGAATCGCGATCGCGAGCACGCGGAGCTGGGCCCAGCGGAACTGCCACCGGCCGCCGCCGCGGTGCCGGCGCAGCGGCACGCCGTCGCCCGGTTGCCCCAGCCACGCGCGCGCGGGCCGGTATCGCCAGCCGCCGCTGCCATAACGGATCCCCCGCCTCGCCATGCCGCGAGGCTAGGACCGCGAGCGTCACCAATTGGTTGACGCGGAGAGTTGTCTCCGAATCGGAGGCACTTGCGGCCATATCGGAGTTTTACCGGTTAGACTCGGGCCGATGACCGGCGAGACCCGAAGGATCGAATATCTCTGCGAACGCTGCGGCGACACCGCGGTGACGTGCGACGCCTGGGCCGAGTGGAGCGTCGAGGAACAGGCCTGGGTGCTAAGCGAAATGTTCGATTTCGCCTTCTGCCATCAATGCCACCGCGAGACTCAGTTGCTCCAGCGGCCGGTGGGTTCCGGCACGAGCGCGGGCTAGGTCGTGCCGCGCTCCGCCGTCATCGTTTCGAGAGCTCAGGCTTTCCCCGGGGCCGCCCGGTTCGCAGAGGGAAAGCCCGCTGTCCGGGATCCACATCCCACCAGGGCCCCACGCCCAGTGGATCCCGGACAGACTTCCGGGATGGCGGCCGTCGAGCGAGGGATCGGGGTGCCCGCTCGACGCCGCCATCCCGGAACCCAATCCGCACCCGGCTGAAAGAAGCGCCTGACCGACTCCGGCCCTATGGTCCGTACTCAATTGGCTTCGTTCGTGTGCGGCCGGGCGATTGTGGTCCCCTTGATTGGGAGTTTCCGATTGGGGCCTGACGAAGCCCTTGAAATGTCGGACCTCGCCTGCGGAGGTGATGCGCTGCCGATGGGCAGGGGCAAACGTCCCCCGGACGTTTGCAGTCCGGTCCGGGGGACCGGGCGACCTGCCTATCCGCCGCTCTTTGACAGCATCGATCTCGGCCGGAACGCAAATTGCGCTTGGGCCGAACGGTTGTGAATTTCCGCATGACCGACGAACCATGCGTGCCAGTGTGACCCTGGTGTGACCTTTCGTTTCGCAAGGTGCGAACGCGGCCACGCGATCGCCTTCACCCTCGACCAGGCAGGGCTTCCAATCGAGTCCCGACCCTAGTGCGCCGGGCAGCCCTTGCCGGTCTTGGCGCAGAAAGCCTTGGCGGCCTCCTCCTTGAAATTCATGTCACCGACCTTGGCCATCGCTTCGGCCACCGCCGCGGGGGTCGCCGCGCGCCAATGCTTCGCCGCCTCGCTCTCATTGAAGGCGACCAGTGCGCGCAGGTCCGCCACCGACAGCTTGGCGGCATAGGCGTGGCCGGTTGCCGCCATCAGCCGGTCGATCCCCGCCTTGGCCACCTCGTCGGCGGTCGCGCGCAGCGCCGCCTTGTCGGCGTCGCTCCAGTCCGAATGCTCGGCGACCAGCACCTCGCGGTCCTTGGCGACGATCATCGGTAGCATCGCCGCCAGCGTGCCGGTCTCGGCCAGCCGCCGCCCGAGCGTCTCGGCCTCCGGAGTCGGCACCGCCTGGGCGAGCAACAGTGCAAGCATCCACATCCTTATTCCTCCACCCCCAATTGCCACAGCACGAACGCCATCTCGTCGGCGGCTTCCTTGAGGCTCTCCCACCGGCCCGATTTGCCGCCGTGGCCGGCGCCCATGTTGGTCTTGAGCAATAGCACATTGTCGTCGGTCTTGGTCGCGCGCAGCTTGGCGGCCCATTTGGCGGGCTCCCAATAGGTCACGCGCGGATCGTTGAGCCCGCCCGAGATGAACAGCGGCGGATAGGCCTGGGCCTTGACGTTGTCGTACGGCGAATAGGCGCGGATCAGCTCGAACGCCTCGGCGTCCTCGATCGGATTGCCCCATTCGGGCCATTCGCCCGGGGTGAGCGGCAGCTCGGCGTCGAGCATCGTGTTGAGCACGTCGACGAACGGCACGTCCGCGATCACCGCGCCCCACAGCTCGGGGTCCGAATTGACCACCGCGCCCATCAGCTCGCCCCCCGCCGAGCGACCGGCGATCGCGATGTTGCCCGCCGAGGTGTAGCCCCGCTCGATCAGCCCGCGCGCGACATCGACGAAATCGTTGAAGGTGTTGGTACGCTTCTCGAGCTTGCCGTCGAGCTGCCATTGCTGGCCGAGGTCGTCGCCGCCGCGGATATGCGCGATCGCGAACGCCATGCCGCGATCGAGGAACGACAGCCGGCTGGTCGAGAAGCCCGGCGGGATGGCGATGCCGTAGGCGCCATAGGCATAGAGATAGAGCTTGCCGCTGCCGTCGCGCGGGAAATCCTTCGGATAGACGATCGAGACCGGCACCTCGGTGCCGTCGCGCGCCGCGATCTTCAGCCGCTCGGTGCGGTATTTGCTCCCGTCGTAGCCGCTCGGGATTTCCTGCACCTTGAGCGTGGTCAGCGCGCCGGTCGCCACGTCGTAGTCATAGACCGTCCCGGGCGTGACCATCGATTCATAGCCGAGCCGCAGCGTGTCGACCTTGTATTCGGGATTGTCGCCCAGCCCCGCGACATAGCTCGCCTCGGGGAACACCAGCCGCACCGGCGCGATGGCGGGATCGTAGCGGTGGAGCTCGATCTGATCCGAGCCCTGCTCGCGCCCCTCGACGATGAAGAAATCGGCGAAGCAATCGACCCCCGTCATATAGAAATGCTTCGAGGGACCGATCCGCTCGGTCCATTCGCCCGGCGACTCGACCGGCGCGGTCACCAGCCGGAACTGCGGATCAATATCGTTGGTGTGGATGAAGAGCGTGCCGTCATGCTCGTCGACGTCATATTCGCGGCCGGTCTTGCGCGGCGCGATGCAGACGAGCGGCGCGGCGGGATTGTCGGCGGGCAAGAGATAGACCTCGCTCGTCACATGGTCGCCGGTGCGCGATGATCAGATATTTGCGCGACTCGAGTCTCGCCGACGCTCGACGCGGATACCCCTCGTCCGCCTCGCGATAGAGCTCGACATCGGCCTCGACCGGCTCGCCGAGCTTGTGCCAGCGGGCATTGTCGGTGCGCCACTGCGCGTTCGCGACGCCGTAGAGGAAGCCCTTCGAGTCGCGCGGTCCAGACGATCTCGGAAAGCATGCCGTCGATCGTGTCGGGCAGCAGCGCGCCGGTCTCGAGGTCCTTGACCCGGACGGTGAAACGCTCCGAGCCGTTGTCGTCGACCGCATAGGCGAGCCAACGCCCGTCGGGGCTCGCGGCGATCGCGCCCAGGCGGAAGAATTTCTTGCCCTTGGCGAGCGCGGGCTCGTCGAGCACGAGCTGGTCTTCGCCCCCCGCGGCGGGCTTGCGCCACCAGCGGCGGTATTCGCCGCCCGTCTCGAAATCGGTCCAGTAGATCCAGTCGCCGTCCTTCTGCGGAACCGTGGCGTCATCTTCCTTGATCCGCCCGCGCATCTCCTTGAACAGCTTCCTGGAAAGCGGCTTCAGCGGCGCCATCACTTCCCGGAAATAGGCGTTCTCGGCGCCCAGATAGGCGCGGATGTCGCGGCCCGTGGCCTTGGGATAGCGGGGGTCCCTGAGCCACGCCCAGGGATCCTCGATCCGCACATTGTGATGCTGGAAGGCGTGCGGACGCGTGGCGGCGACGGGCGGCTTGGGCGTATCGGTCATGCCGTCCCTTACCGCACCCCGCGCGGGTGTCGAACCCCAGCTATTCCTCGCCCTCGCGCCGGTCGACCGACCACAGGTGCTCGCCCTCGACCGTATCGGGCACCGGCCGGCCTCGCGCGTCGCGGCTCGGCTCGTAGCGGAAGCGCTCGCGGATCACCCGGCAAGTGGTCGAGTCGAGGTCGGCGTTGCCGCTCGAGCGCGTGACGGTGCAATCGGTCACCCGTCCTTTCACCCCTACGGTGAAGCGCAACCCCACCGTTCCGCCGATCCCGCGCCTGAGCGCGTCGCGCGGATAATCCGAATCACGGATCTCGCCCTTGATCCAGCGCATCGGCGCGCCGTCGTCGCCGGGCCCGTCCCCCGCGCCGCCGCTGCCCGAGCCGTTGCCCGGACCGCCGGCGCCGGTGCCGGGGCCGGGACGCTGGGCCGCGCCGGCGGACGCATCGGGGCCGGCGGCGGGATGCGGCACGGCGACGACCGGCTGCGGCGCGGGAACCGGCCGCGCCGCGACGACCTCGCTGGGCTTCGCGGCCAGATTGGGCGGCGCCGCGGCCCCGGCATGGGGCTTGCTCCGCTTTGGCCTGGGCATGGGCGTGGGCGGCGGGGCCGGCGGCTGCGGAACGATCCCGAACAGCACGAGCGAGCGCGCGGCCGGCGCGACACTCACCGCAAACCCAGTCATCAGCACGTACAGCAACGCCAACTGCGCCGCGATCGCGCCGATCGCACCGCCGACGCGGGTCCGCAAGGAAGGGCCAACTGCTCGCATCGCGCTACAACCCATGGCCACCCCGGTTCGACCCGTGCTCCGCGATGAACGGAAGGTTGTTTCGGGTTCATGCAACCTCGGGCGACGTGGCTGGTTTGGTTGCTAGCATTCACCAAGACAGGGAATTCCGCATGCGTAAGCTCATCCTCACCCTCGGCGCGGTCGCGCTCGCGATCCCGTCCGCCACCGTTCCGATCAGCGCGGCCAGCGCCCAGACTCGTCACACGACTTATCACTATCGCGGCCACACCGTGCATCACTCGCGCTGCCGCTATTCGAAGGGCACCACCGGCCTCGTCACCGGCGGCGTCGGCGGTGCGCTGGTCGGCCATTCGGTGTTCGGCCACGGCATTCTCGGCACGGTCGCGGGCGGCGTCGGCGGCGCGCTCGCCGGGCGCGCGATCGACCGTTCGGTCAGCGCCCGCCGCCGCGGCTGCCGCTGACCCCGGACCGGGAGCGGCGCTAGCGCACCGCTCCCGGCACCCTCTGTCCTCCCGGGCTCGACTCGGTCTATACCCGGGCCACGCGAGCGCCGCTGGCGCCGCATCCCGAGGATAGACCTGCCATGTCCACCTACGCCGACCGCCTTTCCGCGCTGCGCGATCAGCTCAAGCGCGACCGGCTCGACGGGTTCGTCGTGCCGCTCACCGACGAGCATATGAGCGAATATGTCGGCGCCTATGCCCAGCGCCTCGCCTGGCTGACCGGCTTCCAGGGCAGCGCCGGGACGGCGGTCGTGCTTCCCCAGGAAGCCGCGATCTTCACCGACGGGCGCTACACGCTGCAGGTCCGCCAGCAGGTCTCGCCCGCGAATTGGAGCTATGTCTCGGTGCCCGCCGCCAGCGTCGAAGGCTGGCTCGGCGAGCACGCGCCCGATGGCGGGCGGATCGGCTACGACCCGTGGCTCCACACCCGATCGTGGGTCGAGGCGGCGCGCAAGGCGCTCGCCGAGCGCGGCGCCGAACTGGTCGCGGTCGACACCAACCCGGTCGACGCGGTGTGGCCCGACCAGCCCGCGCCTTCGGACGCGACGCTGGCCGTCCAGGACGACGTGGCGGCGGGCAAGACCAGCGCCGCCAAGCGCGCCGAGATCGCCGACTGGCTCGCACGCGCGCAAGGCCGACGCGGTGGTACTGTCGGCGCTCGATTCGATCGCCTGGGCATTCAACGTGCGCGGCAAGGACGTGGCGCACACGCCCGTCGCGCTCGCCTACGCGATCGTCAATGCCGACGGCACCGCCGACCTGTTCGTCGCACCCGAGAAGATCACCGACGCGGTGGCCCAGCATCTCGGCAACGCGATCCGAGTCCACGATCGGGCCGCCTTCGCCCCGGCGCTTGCACGGTTCGCGGGCAAGCGCGTCGCCGCCGATCCCGAGCGCGCGGTCGCCGCGATCTTCGACCGGCTCGACGCGGGTGGCGCCAAGATCCTCCCGCTGCGCGATCCGGTGGTGCTCGCCAAGGCGCTCAAGAACCCCGCCGAGATCGCCGGCCACAAGGCCGCGCAGGCGCGCGACGGCGCCGCGCTCAGCCGCTTCCTCAAATGGTTCGAGGCCGAGGCGCCCAAGGGCGGCCTCACCGAAATGTCCGCCGCCGACCGGCTGCAGGCGTTCCGCGAGGAGACCGGCGTGCTGCGCGATCTCTCGTTCGACACCATCTCCGCCACCGGCCCCAACGGCGCGATCCCGCATTACAAGGTGACCGACGAGTCGAGCCTGCCGATCGAGCTCGGCCAGCTGTACCTCGTCGATTCGGGCGGCCAATATGCCGACGGCACCACCGACGTGACTCGCGTCATGCCCGTCGGCGCGCCCACGGCGGAGATGAAGGACCGCTTCACCCGCGTGCTCAAGGGCCATATCGCCATCGCCACCGCGCTGTTCCCCGAAGGCACCGTCGGTGCCCAGCTCGACAGCTTCGCGCGGCGGCCCTTGTGGGAAGTCGGGCTCGATTTCGCGCACGGCACCGGTCACGGCGTCGGCGCCTATCTCGCGGTGCACGAAGGCCCGCAGCGGATCGCCCAGCCCTATTATCCGGGCGGCGCCTCGCTCGAGCCGCTTGAAGCGCCGGCATGTTCCTCTCGAACGAGCCGGGTTACTACAAGGCGGGCGATTTCGGCATCCGCATCGAGAATCTGGTGCTGGTGGTCGAGAAGACGGTGCCGGGCGCGGAGCAGAAGATGCTCGGCTTCGAAACGCTCACCTTCGCGCCGATCGAGCGGACGCTGATCGAGCCAGGGCTGCTGACCGCCAAGGAGCATGCCTGGCTCGATGCCTATCACGCGCAGGTGCTGGACGTGATCGGACCTCAGCTCGAGGGCGAGGACCGGTCCTGGCTCGAGGGCAAGTGCGCACCGGTCTGATCTTGGGACTGCTCGCGTGCCTGCGCCTTGCGCTTGCGCAGGTTCGCGCGCAGCGCCTCGGCCAGCCGGGCCTTCTTTTCCGCATCGCTCATCGCGGCGGGATAGCGCCGTCCGGCTTGGGTTGACAATCGCCCGTCCCCCTGCCCATAGGCGCGCTCCGCCGAAAGCCGGAAATGCTGCCGTAGCTCAGTGGTAGAGCGCATCCTTGGTAAGGCTGAGGTCGTGAGTTCAATCCTCACCGGCAGCACCATTTCCCGCTGAAGCGAATCCGGGTGCTGGTAAAGCCACCGCCGGCTCCCCATATCGCAGGTATCGCGCCGCTTCGTTCACGGGCAAGGATGCGACTGAGAGATGCGTGCGCTCCCGCTCTGACGGGAGCATCGCATGCTTCGACCATTTCAGATTACCCCTGCGCCGCGAACCCCGCGAGGCCCGTCATGTCGCGCGCGATAAACGTCGATGCGACCGTCGAGCACGTCGTCGCCATGTCGGCCAAGCACAAAGCGGCAATCAGCGTTATCGAGCCATTGGTGCCGACGGGCACGCGCGTCGTGTTCATGAACGCGCACGACGCGGCGGTCGTGACTCGCGCTTACGGCGCGCGCGTGATCACCGGCCCCGTCACCCGCATGCCGTGGCAGCAGCGGCGCATCAATTGACGGGCGGCCTGCTCCACCGCCTGTTCGGCATGCATTTGCCCGATCCCGCGCACAATCACTGGGATCGGGGCCATTTCGCGAGCCAGTGCGTTCATTGCGGGCGCGACATGGTTCGGCTGCCCGGGCTGCCGTGGCGGACGGGCCGCGCCGACTAGCTCGAAACCACGGCCGGCCCTGGCGCCGGCGCGTCGGACGATCGCCCATCGTTCGTTTGAAGAAGGATCGTCCGATGCAGCTCTCGTCCAGCACCTGCCGCGCGCAGCAAGCGCACCAGCATGCCCTCGCGCTCTCTGCGCCGCTCGCCAACGTGCGGCAGATCGCAACGCTCGCCGCGGCCGCCTGGGCCAAGGAAGCGCTCGCCGCCGACAAGCGCGAGGAGCGGATGCTCCGCCGCGGGCTGATCGCGGCGGCAGAGGGGGAATTGTTCCTCGAACCGACCGCGCCTGGCGATCGCACGTTCAGCGAAAATCCCGACCGCGGCCATGCGGACGACGAGACGGTTTCCAACTGATCGTGCCGCCAAGCGGCATGTCATTGAAAATCCGGGCCGGAGCGCCCATATGAGGCTGGCTATCGTCGCCTGCGACGGAAATCGACGCTCTCGGGCCGACTCTTCCCTTTCTCGCTTCCTGGCTCCCTGCGCGACTGCGCCTGGACACTCCATGTTTCGTGAAAGGAACATCTCATGCCGATCGGCAAAGTAAAATTCTTCAATATCGACAAGGGCTACGGCTTCATCGCGCCCGAGGGCGGCGGCAATGACAGCTTCGTCCATATCAGCGCGGTCGAACGCGCCGGGATGACGACGCTCCAGGCCGACCAGCGCGTGTCGTACGACATCGAGAACGACCAGCGCGGCAAGGCGTCGGCGGTCAATCTTCAGGCCCTCTGATCCAGATGGCCAAAGAGGAACTGATGACGTTCGACGGCCAGATCGACGAGATCCTGCCGGACGGGCGCTTTCGCGTCCTGCTCGAGAACGATCATCAGATCATCGCCTATACGGCGGGGAGGATGCGGCGAAACCGCATCCGCTCCGTCGTGGGCGATCGAGTCCAGGTCGAGATGACGCCGTACGACCTCGAAAAGGGCCGGATCATCTACCGCGAGCGCACGCCGGGCTCGGGCTTCGGAACGCCGCGCGGCGCGCGACGCCGTTAGGCTCGGTTGAGATTAGCCCTCCACGCACTAACCTGCTATAAGAAGCGATCACCCGCTCGCCGTGCAGGCATGGGTGGCCGAGAGACGATTGCGCTCCCGCCTGCATGCGGAGGCATCGTATGATCGACCCGCTTCGCAAGTTGAAAGACGCCCAGATTCTCGCGTTGGCGATCGTCAACACGATTCCGGAGCCGTTCCTCATCCTCGATGAGGACTTCCACGTGCTCTCGGCGAGCCGCTCCTTCTACGAGACCTTCAAGGTGGAGCCGACCGACACGCACGGCTGCCTGCTGTTCGCGCTCGGCGACGGCCAGTGGAACATACCGGCGCTGCGCCACCTGCTCGAGACGATCATCCCCAACCGCGTCGCGATGGACAATTTCGAGGTCGAGCACGACTTTCTCGGCGTCGGGCACCGCATCATGCTGCTCAACGCGCGCAAGGTCGTGTACGAGGACCAGCCCCGCCATCACGATCCTGCTCGCGTTCCACGACGTGACCGCGCGCCGCGCGATCGAACTCGAACGCGCGACGCTGCTCGAACAGACGCGCGACCTGCTCGCGCAGAAGCAGGTCCTGCTCCAGGAGATGCAGCACCGAGTCGCCAACAGCCTCCAGATCATCGCCAGCATCCTGCTGCTCAAGGCGCGGGCGGTCTCGTCCGAGGAGACTCGCGGGCACCTCAAGGACGCTCACCAGCGGGTGATGTCGGTCGCGGCCGTCCAGCAATATCTCCACGCAACCGACGGTGTCGATCAGGTCGAAGTAAGCGCCTATCTCGCCAAACTCTGCACGGGACTCGCGACGTCGATGGTCGGCGAGGCCGATTCCATATCGATCGAGTCGCTGTCGGACGACAGCATGGTCGAATCCGCGACCGCCGTCAGCCTCGGCCTGATCGTGACCGAGCTGGTGATCAACGCGCTCAAATACGCCTTTCCCGGTGGCAAGCGGGGCGCGCGGATCATGGCGACCTATGAGAGCGACGGAAACGACTGGAAGCTGACCGTTTCGGACAACGGGATCGGCTATGACGCGCTCGCGCACCCCTCCGGCGATGCCGGGCTGGGCACCACCATCGTCAAGGCGCTGGCGAAGCAGCTCGGCGCGCAGGTCGAGGTGGACAGCGGCGCGGGCGGCCTCAGGACCTCGGTGACGCGCGCGACCTTCGCGTCGCGCATGCCGCGCGCCGCCTAGCGCAGCCCGACCGGCGGACGCCTCGGCGAAGCCGGCGGGCGAAAGCGATCCATCACCTGGAACTTGTGGACCATCCCGGGCGAGCGCTCGCGAGTCACGCGCGCCGGATCGATCGCGGCGCCGAAGCGCATCCCGAAGCGCATGCCCCGCACCCAGGCCACCGATCCGGCGACCCGACCGATCGTGGGGAGCTCGATCTCGATCCCTTCGCCGACAATCAGCCATTGCCGCGACGTGCCGCCCAGCCCGCTCGCGGAGATGTTGCGCACGATCGCCGATGCTTGCCCGAAGCGGTGGCCGTGCAGCGGCGCCGAGAGCATGCGCTGCAGCCGCTGCGCATGCTCACGCGCATCGCCGCAGAACCAGGAAGTGCCGTCCATCGCAAAATACCTTTTATGCCCGACGATCCCTCCTGCGCTCCCGATGCCGCCGCGCGCCTGAACCGGGGCTGGACGCCGCGCCGAGATAGGTGTATTATTGAAACAATACAGCTTCGGAGATCGGGATGACGCAATGGACCTATCGCCGCGAAGCGGGACGGCCGTTCGGGACCGTCGCCGCGCTGTTTTGCGGGATGCTCACCATCGCGTTGATCGCGCTCGCGCGCGTTGCGGTGTGGCGGACCGGCGCCGCCAGCCCGGTCGACGCCGATCCGGCGCTGCTCCCGGCGATGCACCCGCTGTGGGGCCTGCTGCTCGCCGGCGAGATCGTCCACGTCGTGGCGGGCGGGACGCTGCTCGTCGCGGTGTGGACGCTCGCGCGGCCGATCGGGCCGCGGACGTGGCGCAATTTGCTGGCGCTGCTGGCGGGGACGCTGGCGGGGCTGCTGATGATCGTGGCGGGCCGTCAGGGCATCGTCGCGGCGGCGCACCTCGGCAAGCCCGAGATCCTGCCGTACATGGACCTCGTCTCCGCGGCCGGGCGCGCATCGGTGGCGTGCGTGGGACTCTGGGCGGCGCTGCTCGCGCTCGAGGCACGCGCCTCCGGCACCTTGCCGCGTTGGGTGGTCGATACCGGGCTGGTGCTCGGCGCGACGGCGCTGGTCGCCGCCATCTTCCCGCCGCTGACCCTTCTCGTGGCGGCGGTCAGCCTCGCGTGGTGGTTCGGGCTCGCCACCACGCTGTTCCGGCCTGCCGACCCTCTGCGCTGACTTGCAACCCGCCGCGCTTTCTCCGATCAGGCGGGCGTCAGGCGAGGGAGACAAGCCATGAAGACGCGCGCCGCGGTGGCATTCGAGGCGAAACGGCTGCTCGAGATCGTCGAGCTCGATCTGGAAGGCCCCAAAGCGGGCGAAGTGCTGGTCGAGATCATGGCCACGGGCATCTGCCACACCGACGCCTACACGCTCGATGGCTTCGATTCAGAGGGGATCTTCCCGTCAATCCTCGGCCACGAAGGCGCCGGGATCGTCCGCGAGGTCGGCCCGGGCGTCACCAGCGTGAAGCCCGGCGACCACGTCATCCCGCTCTACACCCCCGAATGCCGCCAGTGTAAATCGTGCCTCAGCGGCAAGACCAACCTGTGCACCGCGATCCGCGCGACCCAGGGCAAGGGGCTGATGCCCGACGGCACCAGCCGCTTCAGCTACAAAGGCCAGACGATCTACCATTATATGGGCTGCTCGACCTTCTCGAACTTCACCGTGCTGCCCGAGATCGCGGTCGCGAAGATCCGCGACGATGCGCCGTTCCAGACGAGCTGCTACATCGGCTGCGGGGTCACCACCGGCGTCGGCGCGGTGGTCAACACCGCCAAGGTCGAGCCCGGCGCGAACGTCGTGGTGTTCGGCCTGGGCGGAATCGGGCTCAACGTGATCCAGGGCGCGCGGATGGTCGGCGCGGACAAGATCGTCGGCGTCGACATCAATCCGGATCGCGAGGAATGGGGCCGCCGGTTCGGCATGACTCACTTCGTCGATGGCCGCGGCAAGGATCGCGCGGCGGTGATCGCCGCGATCGCCGCGATCACCGACGGCGGCGCCGACTACAGCTTCGACGCGACCGGCAACACCGAGGTGATGCGCACCGCGCTCGAATGCTGCCACCGCGGCTGGGGCGAATCGATCATCATCGGCGTCGCCGAGGCGGGCAAGGAGATCGCGACTCGCCCCTTCCAGCTCGTCACCGGGCGCGTTTGGAAAGGCACCGCGTTCGGCGGCGCCAAGGGTCGGACCGACGTGCCCAAGATCGTCGACTGGTACATGACCGGCAAGATCGCGATCGACTCGATGATCACGCACGTGCTGAGCCTCGACGAGATCAACAAGGGGTTCGAGCTGATGCATGCCGGCGAGAGCATCCGCAGCGTCGTCGTCTATTGATCCGCGAAGTCGGTATGGATGTGGAGCTGGCCCGATAGCGTGCGGTGCACCGGGCATTTGTCCGCCAGTTCGATCAGCCGTGCGCGCTGGGCGTCGTCGAGCGGCCCCTTGAGCGTAACCGTGCGGAAGATCGCCTCGATCCTAGTCACCGCATGATCGCAGCTCGCGCAATCCTGCGGGTGGTTGCGCTCGTGTCGCAGCCGAACGGTCACGTCCTCGAGCGGAATCGACTCGCGCGCCGCATAGAGCCGCAGCGTCATCGAGGTGCAGGCGCCGAGCGCCGCGAGCAGCAGGTCATAGGGCCCCGGCCCCGCCTCGAGCCCGCCCGCCGCGACCGGCTCGTCGACCAGGAAGCTGTGTTCCGACGTCCGGATCAGCGTCCCGAACTTGCCGTTCGCCCGCTCCGCCAGCACCTCGCCGGGCACCACTGCCGCTTCGGTCATCCTACGCCTCCGCCGTTTTCCCACTCCTACGACGAACGGCGTGCATCGGTCGAGACAGCTTCGGATGACTTTTTGTCAGGTGTTATTGACATAGGCACGACTCGCTGTCATTTAGTCAGGGTCGCCTGACAAGGGCGGGAGCGGGAGTGCCATGAAAAACCGGCTGAAAGTGCTGCGCGCCGAACGCGACTGGAGCCAGGCCGAGCTCGGCGGACGGCTCGGCGTATCGCGCCAGGCGGTCAACGCGATCGAGACGGGGAAATACGATCCCTCGCTGCCGCTCGCGTTCCGTATCGCGCGGCTGTTCGGCATGACGATCGAGGAGGTGTTCGATGATGGCGAAGCGTGACACTATCGGCCCCGGCGAAGCCGCCGCGCGCATCCGGCGCAACCGGATCGCGGGAACCACCGCGCTACTGATGGCCGCCGGCGGGGTGATCGGGCTGCTGACCGTCCTCGGCCAGCACGATATCCGCGACGGACTGTCCGGCACCCTACACCCCGCCGCGGCGATCGCCGCGGCGGCGATCCTGGTCGTCTCGATCGTCTACGGCAGCTGGCGCTATTTCCGCACCGTCGACGAGGTCGAACGGCGCGACAATTATCTCGCCAACTCGATCGGCCTCTATTTCTACATGCTCGGCTATGCCGGCTGGTATCTGCTTTGGCGTGGCCAACTCGTGCCGGAACCCAGCCACGAACTGCTGTTCGGCGCTACCTTTACTGTTACAATGATTGCCTATTTCTGGAAGAAGCTGCGGCCCTAGCCCGCCAACGGAGAATTCCCCGAATGCTCAAGACCCTGTTCCGCGCGGGCGCCGCGCTTTCGCTGGTGCTGGCGGCGGCGCCCTGCCTCGCGCAGACCGCCGCGCCCGCAGCCGCTGTCGAGACCACTCCCGCCGATCCCGCGCTGTGGGTGGTCAGGGACGCGGACACGACGATCTACCTGTTCGGCACGATCCACATCCTCAAGCCCGGCCTCGGCTGGTTCGATTCGGCGGTGAAGACCGCGTTCGACAAGAGCGACACGCTGATGCTCGAGATGGTCCAGCCCGACATGGCGACGATGCAGGGGCTGGTGATGAGCAAGGCGCTCAATCCCGCCGGGCCGACGGTCATGGAGCAACTGCCCGAAGCCAAGCGCGCGGCCTATTCCGCGGCGCTCGCCGACGACGGCATCCCGGCGGCGGCGATCGATCACTTCAAGCCGTGGTTCGTCGCGGTGACGCTCTCGGTCGCGCCGCTGCCCAAGCTCGGCTACGATCCCAACAAGGGCGTCGAGCACGAGCTGACCGCAGCCGCCGAGGCGGTGCACAAGCCGGTCGCCGGGCTCGAGACCGCCGAGCAGCAGCTCGGCTATTTCGACGCGCTGCCCGCGCCGCTCCAGATCCAGTACCTCGTCTCGACGATCGACGACCTGCCCAAGATGCCGACCGAACTCGCCACGATGGTGACCGATTGGGCCAAGGGCGATCCCGAGGCGCTCGGCACGCTGATGAACGAGAGCCTGCGCGACACCCCCGAGCTCGGCAAGATCCTGCTCACCGATCGCAACGCGCGCTGGGCCGACTGGATCGAGAAAAGGCTCGCGCAACCGGGCACGGTGTTCATCGCGGTCGGCGCGGGGCATCTCACCGGTCCCGACAGCGTCCAGGCGGTGCTCGCGCGGCACGGAATCAAGGCCCAGCGGGTCGCCTACTGACCCTCATGGCGACTGGCCCCAGACCCTTCGTCGGCGTGATGGCCGGCATCGCCGCGGGGCTGGTCGCCTCCGCGGCGATGTCGGCGTTCTCGGCGGCAACGGCGAAGCTTCTCGACCATGACGACGACGAAGAAACCGGCGATCCGTCGAGCCTGAAGGCCGCCGAAAAGGCGAGCGAGGCGATCCTCGGCGAGCCCTTGCCCGCGCCGTACCGCAAGCCCGCCGGCCACGCCGTCCACTATGTCGCCGGGGCGGTGCTGGGCGGGATCTACGGCCTGATCACCGAATACCGCCCCGAGGCGAGCGCGGGCTTCGGCAGCGCCTATGGCATGACGATCTCGGTGCTGCTCGACGAGATCGCGGTGCCCGCCGCCGGGCTGAGTGCGCCGATCGACGAGGCGCCGCTCGAATCGCATGTCCGGGGCGCCGCGGCGCACCTCGCCTTCGGCGTGGTGCTGGAGGGCGTGCGCTGGCTACTCGCCGGGCGGCGCGAGGGGTAGCAGCCACTCGGCGGTGTCGCGGCCGACCTGACCGCCGCCGCGCCGCCGCTCGACTTCGGTGCGCGCGGTGAAGCGCACGTCCTCGTCGCGGTCGGAGAGGAAGCCGGCAAGGATCTCGTTGTCGATCTCGCGCCACTCCTTGCCGCGATCGGGGCCGTAGCGCACGCGCGGCAGCAGACCCGGGCAGGTTGGACCATTCGATCAGCTGCGCGAGGCTCGCCTCGTTGAGCATGTCGCGCAGATGGTGCGCGGTGACATAGGCATCGGGAAAGGCGCGGTGCGCGGGAAGGCCGCGCTCGTGCTCGAGGCCCAGCGGCTTGCGCCAGTAGCGCAGCACCTGGTTCGAGAAGCTCGGGCTATCTGGCCACAGCCGCAGCGCGCATTTCCACGTGCAGATCCAGTCGGCGCCCCGCGTCATCGCCGGCGGGCAGAACAATTGCTCGAAGCTCGCGCGATGCGCCGCGAGCGCCAGCCGGCGCGGATAGGGATCGAGGATCTGGCGCGCGACATCGCCCCACAACGGCGCCTTGGCGACATCCTCCTCGCGGATGTGGTGGATCGCCTGGGTGATCGGCGGCAGCGGCCGCGCGGGATTGACCAGGGTCGCGCCCCCCTCGCCGAGCAGCTCCCACCGCCCGCTCGCCGAAAGCGCGACATCCTGCCACCCGATCTCGCACACGGCGTGCGCGGGCGGCGCGTTGCCGGTGGTCTCGAGGTCGACGACACGAACGATCTGGGGGGCGGACATGGCGCGCTAAGTGGGGGCGAAGGCCGCGGAATGCCAGTGTTTTCCCTCTCCCTGTGGGAGAGGGAGGGAGCGCCGAAGGCACGGAAGGGTGAGGGTGACTGGATGAGTTGCTCGCCCTCTCCCTTCCCACCGCTTCGCGGCGGGCCCCTTCCCTCTCCCAAAGGGAGAGGGGATTTAGTGCCCGGCCTGCTCCCCGCGCTCCACGCCGCTGGCGGCGAGCTGGGCATCGATCATCGCCATCAGCCGGTCGAGCCCGGCCTGGTCCTTCGCCTCGGCGCGGGCGACGAGCACGTCCTGGGTGTTCGAGGCGCGCAGCAGCCACCAGCCGTCGGGGGTGTTGACTCGCGCGCCGTCGGTGCGGTTGACCTCGGCGCCCGCCGCCTCGAGCCGGTCGAGCACTTCGTCGACCACCGCGAACTTGCGGCTCTCGTCGACCTGGAAGCGCATCTCGGGGGTGTTGACCATCGCCGGCATCGCATCCTTGAGTTCGGTCAGCGACTTGCCGCTCACATGGATCGCCTGGATCAGCCGCACCGCGGCATATTGGGCGTCGTCGAACCCGTAATAATCGTGCGCGAAGAAGATGTGGCCGCTCATCTCGCCCGGCAAGCGGCGCACCGGTCTCGCTGCATCTTGGTCTTGATGAGCGAATGGCCGGTCTTCCACATCAGCGGCTGGCCGCCGAGCTCGGCGATCCGGTCGTAGAGCATCTGCGACGCCTTCACGTCGGCGATGATCGTCGCGCCCGGCACTTCGCGCAGCACGGGTACCGCCAGAATGGAGAGAAGCTGATCGCCCCAGACCACGCGTCCTAGCCCGTCGATCGCACCGATCCGGTCGCCGTCGCCGTCGAAAGCCAGTCCGAAATCGAGGCGCTTCTCCGCGACGAGGCGCTTCAGGTCCTCCAGGTTCTTCTCTTCGGTAGGATCGGGATGATGGTTGGGGAAATTGCCGTCCACTTGCGGTGAACAGCGTGTGATGCTCACCCGGGAGCAGCTTGACCAGCTTCTCGATCACCGGGCCGGCGGCGCCGTTGCCGGTATCCCATCCGATGCGATAGGCGCCGCCGGCATAGCCCGCGACCAGCCGGCTGACGTAGAGGTCCTCGACCTCGGCGTCGCTGACCGCGCCGGTGCCGTCCTCCCAGTCGCCCTCGGCCGCCATCCGGCCGATCGTCTGGATGTCCTCGCCGAAAAACGGACGGTGCTGGAACACCATCTTGAAGCCGTTGTAATCGGCGGGATTATGGCTGCCGGTTATCTGTATGCCGCCGTCCACCTCTAGCGTCGCCTCGGCATAATAGAGCATCGGCGTGGGCCCCATGCCGACCCGCACCACGTCGCACCCCGAGGCGCGCAGGCCCTCGACCAGCGCGGCCTCGAGCATCGGCGAGGATTCGCGCCCGTCGCGCCCCACCGCCACTCGATGCCCGCCCGCGCGCCGGAGCAAGGTCGCAAAGCCGCGCCCGATCGCGCGCGCGTCGTCCGCGCCCAGGGTTTTCCCGACGACCCCGCGGATGTCGTACTCACGCAGCGAGGTGGGATCGAAGCGGTGTGTCATGGGGCCTCCGGCTGGTTGCGCCGCCGATGCCCGAACGGGCTCGAAAGTTCAATTGCGGCGACGCAGCAACGTATCGCGCGCGGCATTGATCCGCCGGGTGAGGTCGGCCGAGCCCCCTTTGTCGGGATGCACCGCCGCGGCGAGCCGGCGGTGCGCGGCGCGGATCTCGTCGGGGCCCGCGTCGCGGCTCACGCCGAGGACCTCGCGCGCCTCGGCGTCAGGCAGCCGGGGCCGCGCGGGCTTGCGCAGGACGAGCCACGCCAGCGCCGCGACCGCCGCCAGGAACAGCAGCTTTTCCACGTCAGGCGAACAGGGGCATCACGACTTCGGGGAGCGCCAGCCCCGCCATCATCTCGCGCAGCTCCTGCCGCGCGGCGACATGGCCCAGTCCCATGTCGCCGAACTCGCGCGAATCGAGCATCGTCAGGCCCTGGGGGAACAGCTCGCGGTAGATCACCCGCTCGGACAGGCCCGAGATCACGCGGAAGCCGACTCGCTTCGACAATTGGTCGATCGCCTCGGACACGCGGCGCATGTTGCGCGCCTCGATGTGCTGCATGCGGTTGCGCAGCACCACCCAGTCGATCGTCTCGCCGTCCGACTTGGCGCGGCGCTTGCGCGCTTCCCAGATCATCTCCGAATAGAAGCTGGGGCGCGAGACCTTGGAACGTCTCGGGATCGACCTGGCCGATCAGGTCGAAATCGACGAAGCTGTCGTTCATCGGCGTGACGAGCGTGTCGGCGTTGGTCACCGCGATCCGGCCGAACTTGTCGTCGCGACCGGGCGTGTCGAACACCAGGAAATCCGAGTCCTCGCTCAGTCGGTCGAGCGATTCGGAGAAACGCGCGATCGATTTGCCGTCGTGCGTCTCGTAGCGCGGCATCGGCAAGTCGCGGCCGGTGCGCTCGATCGTCGCCTGGCGGTTGTCGAGATAGCGGCCCATCGTCCGCTGGCGATGGTCGAGATCGAAGCACGACGACGCGCGCACCCTTGCGCGGCCAGCGCGATCGCGGCGTGGACGGCGGTCGTCGATTTGCCGGTGCCGCCCTTCTCGTTGGCGAAAACGATGACGTGAAGCCGGTTCGATCCGTCGCCCAACGCGTAAACATCCTTTGTTGATCGTCCGGCCCTCCCCCCATAGAAGGCCGCCCTTCGTCCTTACCGGAGGGTGTTAACGCGTGCAAACCATTCGCCAACTCGAAGCGCTCCGCGAGGCGATTGCCGGTTTCCGGGCCAAGGGCGAGCGCATCGCACTGGTCCCGACGATGGGCGCGCTCCACGCCGGGCACATGGCGCTGGTCGAGGCGGCGAAGCGCGGCGGCGGGCGGAGTCGTCGCGTCGATCTTCGTCAATCCGAAGCAGTTCGGTCCGGACGAGGACTTCGACCAGCTATCCGCGCAAGGAGCTGACCGATTCGGCGCATGCTCTCGAAAGCCGGGGTCGACGTGCTGTGGATGCCGCCGGTCGAGGTGATGTATCCGGCCGGCTTCGCGACCAACGTCTCGGTCGCGGGGGTGAGCGAGACGCTCGACGGCGCGCACGCGGCCGGGGCATTTCGACGGGGTCGCGACTGTCGTCGCCAAATTGTTCAACCAGGTGCGGCCCGACGTGGCGCTGTTCGGCGAGAAGGATTTCCAGCAGCTCGCGGTGATCCGCCGGATGGCGGCGGATCTCGACATGGGCGTGGAGATCGCAGGGCGTCCTCACCCAGCGCGACGACGACGGCCTCGCCCTCTCGTCGCGCAACGCCTATCTCATGCCCGAAGACCGCGCCCGCGCGGTGGCACTGCCGCGCGCGCTTGGCGCCGCCGAGCGCGCGATCGCCGAGGGGGGCGATCCGGCTGCCGCGCTCGCCCAGGCGCGCGAATTGCTCGCCACCGCCGGGTTCGAAATCGACTATGTCGCGCTGGTCGACGCCGAGACGTTGGGCGATCCCGCCCCCGGCCGCCCGCTCCGGCTGCTCGCCGCGGCGCGGATCGGCGGCACTCGGCTGATCGACAACGTCGCCGTCAACATGAACGAAAGCAGTTAATCGCGTTAACCATTTATTCGGAACGTGCCTGTCACAACCCAAACTCACCAAAGGGTGAAAAGGGGTAAGCGACATGGGCATGAGCCTGAAGAGTGCGCGTTTCCTGATCGAGAGCCGGCTCCGCAGTGCGGCGCGCGGCGACGCGCAAGCCTGCTATGATCTGGGCATCGTCTATTCGAGCGGCGCCGAAGGCGTCGACGTCGATATGATCGAGGCGCATAAATGGTTCAACATCGCCGCCATGTCCGGCAGCACGCGCGCCCAGGAATGCCGCGCCGAAATCGCCGAGGACATGACCGCGCGCGAGATCATCGAAGCCCAGAAGGCGGCAAGGGCCTGGCTCCAGTCGACGCACGCCCGGGCGGCGTAATCGAGGCACAACGCGTCCAGAGCTTGTCACCCCGGACTTGTTCCTCGGTCCCCTCAGCCGCACGCGCTGAGCTCGCACCTCTCATCCGACGCTTGCCGCGCGGTGGACCCCGGAACAAGTCCGGGGTGACGGGTGTAGCTAAGCCTCTTTCTTCTTCGCTGCCGCCTTCTTGGCCGGAGCCTTCCTCTTCGGCGCGGCCTTTTTCTTGCCCTTGCCCTTCGCGGGTCCGGCCGCCGCGCGCGCGTCGATCAGCTGGGCGGCTTCCTCGAGCGTGAGCTGATCCTTGTCGATCGACTTGGGCAAGGTCGCGTTGGTTTCGCCGTCGGTCACGTAGGCGCCGTAGCGGCCCTCCATCAGCTTGATTTCGGCTTCGGTGCGCGGATGCTTGCCCAGCACCTTGAGCGGTGCCTGCGACCCTCGTGCCGGTCGGCCCGCGTTCGCCGCGGCTTCGGCCAGCTTGACCACCGCCGCGTTCATGCCGGTGTCGAACACCTCCATCGTGCCCTGCAGCCGCGCATATTTGCCGTCGTGCGCGAGATACGGACCATAGCGCCCGATCGAAGCGGTGATCGGCTTGCCGGTCTCGGGATGATCGCCGATCGCGCGCGGCAGCTTGAGCAGCTTGAGCGCGAGTTCGAGGTCCATCTCGACGTCCTTCGGGATCGACGCGCGCGCCGCTTCCTTGCCCTCGCCGAGCTGGATGTACGGCCCGAACCGCCCGGTCTTGCGCTCGACCGGCAGTCCGCTCTCGGGATCGTTGCCGAGAATCTCGTTGCCGCCGCCCTCGCCCTCCTCGCCCCCCGGCTGGGCGAAGCGGCGGGTGTATTTGCAGTCGGGATAGTTGGAGCAGGCGACGAACGCGCCGAAGCGCCCGCCCCTCAACGCCAGCCGCCCGGTGCCGCACACCGGGCAGATGCCGCGGGTCGCTGCCGTCGGCGGTCGGCGGGAAGAGATAGGGTTCGAGGAACGCGTCGAGCGCGACGGTGACGTCCGAGGGCTTCAGTTCCATCACCTCGGCGGTGCGCGGCTTGAAGTCCTTCCAGAAGGCCTCGAGCACCGCCTGCCACAACGCGCGCCCGCCCGAGACCTCGTCGAGCTCGTCTTCCAACTCAGCCGTGAAATCGTAATTGACGTATTTCTGGAAGAAGCGCTCGAGGAAGGCCGTCAGCAGCCGCCCGCTCTCCTCGGCGAAGAAGCGGTTCTTCTCGACGCGGACGTAAGCGCGGTCCTTGAGCACCTGGATGATCGAGGCATAGGTCGACGGCCGCCCGATCCCCAATTCCTCCAGCCTTTTGACCAGCGATGCTTCGGAGAAGCGCGGCGGCGGCTGGGTGAAATGCTGCTCGGCGGCGACGCCCTTCTTCGCCGGTGTGTCGCCCTGGGCGAGCTTGGGAAGACGCTTCGATTCCTCGTCTCCCTCATCGTCACGGCCTTCCTCGTAGAGCGCGAGATAGCCGGGGAAGAGCACTACTTGCCCGGTCGCGCGCAGCCCGTGCTGGCCGGTCGCTTCCTCGAGGTCGATCGTCGTCCGCTCCATCCGCGCGCTCGCCATCTGGCTCGCCAGCGCCCGCTTCCAGATCAGCTCGTAGAGCCGGCCGTGATCGCCCGACCCCGCCCGGTCCTTCGAGAAATCGGTCGGTCGGATCGCTTCGTGCGCTTCCTGCGCGTTCTTGGCCTTGGTGGTGTAGAGCCGCGGCTTCTCGGGCACGTAATGGCCGTCGTAGCGCGTCACCACCGCGCGACGGGCTTCCTGGATCGCGGCGCCGTCCATCTGGACGCCGTCGGTGCGCATGTAGGTGATCGCGCCGTCCTCGTAGAGCCCCTGCGCGATCCGCATCGTGTGGCTGGCGGAGAAGCCGAGCTTGCGCGCCGCCTCCTGCTGGAGCGTCGAGGTGGTGAAGGGCGGCGGCGGGTTGCGGAGCTGCGGTTTGGTCTCGACCGCGGCGACCGAGAAGCGCCCCTCCTCGACCGCCTTCTTGGCCGCTTCGGCGCTCTTGCCGTCGCCGATCGAGAGCCGGTCGAGCTTGTCGCCCTTCCACTTGGTCAGCCGCGCCTGGAACGGGGTGCCGTCCTGCTCCAGCTCGGCGATCACCGACCAATATTCTTGGGCGGTGAACGCCTCGATCTCACGCTCGCGATCGACGATGATCCGAAGCGCCACCGATTGCACCCGCCCCGCCGACTTGGCCCCCGGCAGCTTGCGCCACAACACCGGCGAAAGCGTGAACCCGACCAGATAATCGAGCGCGCGCCGTGCCCGATAGGCGTCGATCAGGTCGGTATCGAGCTGGCGCGGGTGCGCCATCGCGTCGAGCACCGCCGCCTTGGTGATCGCGTTGAACGTGACGCGCTCGACTTCGCCCGGCACCGCCTTGCGCCCCTTGAGCACTTCCAGCACGTGCCAGCTGATCGCCTCGCCCTCGCGATCAGGGTCGGTGGCGAGGATCAGCCGGTCGGCTTTCTTGGCCTCGTCGGTGATCGCGCGGAGTTGCTTGGCCTTGTCGGCATAGGCCTCCCATTCCATCGCGAAGCCGTGATCGGGATCGACCGATCCGTCGCGCGCCGGAAGATCGCGCACGTGCCCATAGGACGCGAGAACGCGATAGTCCTTGCCCAGATATTTCTCGATGGTCTTCGCCTTGGCGGGCGATTCGACGATGACAAGCTGCATGGAGGCCCGAGGTGTCCTTACACGTACACGCGCGAGGGTGGTGATCCGACGGCGGGTTCGTCAAGCGCCGTCTTGGCATCCCCCCGCCGGGGCTGGCATAGACGCGGCGATGCAGGCGATCCATCCGCAACTGGCCGAAGCCTTCGCGTTGTCGCAGGCGGGGCGTCAGGCCGAGGCGCTGGCGACGCTCGAGCGGGTCGCCGCGGCGGGCGATCCCGAAGCGCTGTTCGTGCTCGCCGATGCGCATTGGCGCGGAACGCTGGTGCCGCGCGACTTCTCCCGCGGGCGCGACCTGTTCGGCCAGGCGGGCGCGGCGGGGCACCCGATCGCGAGCCGCGCTTGTACCAACCTGCTCGCGAGCGGCCATGCCGGCACGCGCGACTGGCGCGCGGCGCTCGTCCGGCTTCGCGCGGAGGCGCGCGACGATGTGCGGCGCGGCCAGATGCTCCGGCTGATCGAAACGATGGCGCTAACCCCCGAGGGCGATCCCCGTTCGCTTCCGCCGGGGCGCCGCCTGAGCGATTCGCCCGACGTGGTGCTGTTCCCTGGCCTGTTCACCGCGGCCGAATGCGATTTCCTGACGACGATCGCCGAGCCAACCTATGCGCCCTCGATGGTCGGCGACGCCGACACGCCGGACCGCCCGGATCCGTTCCGCACCTCGGACGGATCGACGATGCACTGGCTGGTCGAGGATCCCGCCACCCATGCGCTCAACCGCCGGCTGGCAGCGCTGAGCGGCACTCATTTCGATCAAGGCGAACCGCTCCAGATCCTGCGCTACCGGCCCGGGCAGGAATATCGCCGTCACCTCGATTTCATCCCCGGCGTCCAGAACCAGCGCATGCTCACCGCGCTCGTCTATCTCAACACCGACTATACCGGCGGCGAGACTTGCTTCGTCAAGACCGACCTCAAGGTGAAGGGCCACAAGGGCGACGGCCTGCTGTTCCGCAACAGCACCGCCGGGCGCGCCGATCCGATGTCCGAGCACGCCGGGATGCCTGTGCTCAGCGGCACCAAATATCTCGCCAGCCGATGGATCCGCGAACGCCGCAACGAGCCGGATTAGCCCGTTGCTAGGGAATTTCGCGTAGCCGGGGCGGGCAAGCGAAAGGCCAGACATGCGATGGATGCCGTTTGCGCTGCTGCTGGTGTTGCTGACGGGGTGCGAGATGCCGGTTGACCGCGATACCGACTGGAGCGGCGCGCACACCTCCAAATTCGGCGAGGGTTCGATCACCTGGGGCGTTCCCGCCAACGGCCGCAGCTTCGCCGAGCCGCGTTATCTCCCGGACTGGGCGCCGATGTATCCGGGCGCCGAGGTTATGGGCAAGCTCGTCCAGCGCGACGCCAAGGGCATCATTGGCCGCGGCACCGACCTCAGAGCCACCGGTCCGATCGGCAAGGTGGCCGATTTCTATGCCGCGGCGATCGCGCGCGCAGGCCGCGCGGTCGTGTCGCAGAGCCGCGCGGAAACGGTCGCCACCTTCATCCTCGCGCCCGTCAACGGCTATAACAATTCGATCGTCATCCACGCGTTGACCGGCGGCGAGCCTCCCCGGGTGACGATCGCGATCGCGGTCTCGACCGACCGCTGACCCCGGTCAGCGCAGGCTCACCCGCCCGCCGGCGTGGCGCTCGAGCCGGCCGGCCAGCTCGAGTTCGAGCAGCACCGTCTGGACCACCGCCGGCGGCAACCTCACCTGGCGGATCACTTCATCGACCGCGACGGGCACCGGTCCAAGCAGCGCCGTCACGCTCCGGCGCTCGGCGTCGCCCGCATCCTGTGGCGACCCGGCGTCGTAGCGCCCGGCCGGCGAACGGAGCGCACGCGGATCGATCGGACGGACGGCCTCGAGGATATCGTCGACGCTCTGGACCAACGTCGCGCCTTCACGGATCAGCAGGTTGCACCCCTGCGCACGCGGATCGAGCGGCGATCCGGGCACCGCCATCACATCGCGGCCCGCCTCGGCGGCGATCCGCGCGGTGATCAGCGATCCGGATCTCGGCGCCGCCTCGACCACCACCGTGCCCAGCGCGAGCCCCGCGATGATCCGGTTGCGCGAGGGGAAGAAGCGCGCGAGCGGCTCGGTCCCCGGCGGCTGCTCGGCGACCAGCAGTCCCTCACGCGCGATCCGCTCCTGCAGCTCGGCATTCTCGGGTGGAAAGACGAGGTCGATCCCATTCGCGATCACCGCCACCGTGCCGCTCCCGATCGATCCGATATGCGCGGCGGTGTCGATCCCGCGCGCGAGTCCCGAGACCACTGCGACTCCCGCCTCGCCCAGTCCCAGCGCGAGCTGGCGTGCGAAGCGGCACGCGGCGGCGGAGGCGTTGCGCGCGCCCACCATCGCGATCGTCATGCGCGCCGGAATCGCGGCGTCGCCGCGCACGATCAGCGCGGGCGGCGCGCTTTCCAGCTCGGCGAGCAGCGAGGGATAGTCGGGATCGCCGAGGAACAGGTAGCGCGCGCCGAGCCGCTCGACCGTCGCGATCTCGCGCCGGACCGCGCCCGCGTCGGCGATCGCGGGCGCCCGCCCGCCGCCTCGCGCCGCGAGCATCGGCAACGCCTCGAGCGCCGCCTCCGCTTCGCCGAAGCGCGCGACCAGCTGCGCATAGGTGACCGGCCCCACATTGGCCGATCGGATGAGCCGAAGCCGCGCCTCGCGCGGATCGCTCACCCCTTGCTGTTCCCATTGTTGCCGACGCGCGGCTCGGTTCCGCTCAGCAGCCGATCCACGTTCTCGCGGTGCTTCCACACCACGATCAGCGCGAGCGCGAGCAGCAGCAGCACAAGGTCCGGCCGATCGAAATAGGCGGCGCTCACCGGCGCGCTCACCGCCGCGGTCATCCCCGCGAGCGACGAGATGCGCAGCGCCGCGAGCAACGCCAGCCACACCACCGCATAGACCAGCCCCGCCGGCCAGCAGAGCGCCAGCACCACCCCCATCAGCGTCGCCACGCCCTTGCCGCCGCGGAAGCGCAGCCACACCGGGTAGCAATGGCCGACGAAGGCCCCGAGCCCGCCGAGCATCGCGGTGCCGGGAAACAGCCGGTCGGCGATCAGCACCGCCGCGGCGCCCTTGGCCATGTCGAGCAGCAGCGTCGCCGCCGCCAGACCCTTGCGGCCCGTGCGCAGCACGTTGGTCGCGCCGATGTTGCCCGATCCGATCGCGCGCAGATCGCCCGCGCCGCCGATGCGAGTCAGCAGCACCCCGAACGGGATCGATCCGAGCAGATAGCCGAGAAGCAGGGCCCCCGCCGCTCCCAGCCAGACGATTTCCGGTTGCACAGTCCTTCCCCCGATGGGTTCACAATAGTCGCTGCGCCCGGCTGCGCAACAATATGGATTATGGGGTACCAGCCACCCGGGCTTGGGGCGGCGCGTGCGCTGGGCTAGCCTGGAACGAATGCGAAGCGGGATCGGTTTGTGACGATTGACGAGCATCGCGGAGCCGCGCTTGCCCGGCTGACCGACAATGAGAAGGAATGCCTCCGCCGGCGCTTGCGGCCGCAGACCGCCAAGGAAATGGCGATCGACCTCGGCATCTCACCGCACGCCGTGGAGAAGCGCCTCAAGATGGCGCGGGCCAAGCTGGGGCTTTCCTCCTCGCTCCAGGCGGCGCGGCTGCTTGCCGCATCCGAAGGGTACGAACCGGCGGTACCCCAGCCGTCGGACCTCGCCGCCGCCTCCGCGCTGCGCCAGCAACCAGGAGGGCGGATCGGTTCCGTCCTGATTCCGGGAGTGATCGTCATGAGCCTGCTTGCCCTCCTCCTGCTGGTCACCCCCCAGCAGACCATGCCATCCGCGAGGTCGCCGGCGGCGCAATCCGCGCCCCTGCCCGAGAGCGTGTCGATCGATTCGATCGCGCTGCGCAAGGCAAGCCCCGAGGAAATCCGCCGCTTCCTCGCCGAGAGCTTCGCACTGATGGACCGCGATCACTCGGGCTTCATCGAACGCGCGGAAGCGCCTCCGCTCGGCGTGGGGCCCCCGCATCCGGCAGGCACGAAACCGCCCAAGGGAGAGCCGGTCACCTGGATGCGGGGAAAGACCGGGCAGGCCGCGTGGATCGCGCAGGTCGACACCAACGACGACGGCAAGGTGAGCGAGGCCGAATTCGTCGCCTTCAGCCTGCCGACCTGGCAATCGCGCGGGCTCCCCGCCGATTGGAAGCCCCGCGGCTGAGGCGTTATCTGCAGCTTCGCTGGCTCGGTGCCGGCCCGCTCCCCCTCCCGGCCACCCTTACGGTAGTGAACTAGGGTGGCCGGGAGGGGAGCGGGGCCCGCACCGCAACGTTTCAGCTACGCTGAAACCCACGCAGAGCGCCGGTTGACGGGCCTCGGGCACGGGGCCATTCCGCGCGCGATGGCCGACAGCCGCCCCATCCTGTTCTTCGATTCCGGTGTCGGCGGACTGTCGGTGCTCGCGCCGGCGGCGCGGCTGCTGCCCCAAGCGCCGCTCGTCTATGTCGCCGATTCGGCGGGCTTCCCTTATGGCACCAAGAGCGAAATCGAGATCGCCGCGCGAGTCCCCGCGCTGCTCGGGCGGCTGGCGGAGCGCTACGATCCGCGGCTGATCGTGATCGCGTGCAACACCGCCTCGACGATCGCGCTCCAGCACGTTCGCGCCGCGCTCGACCTGCCGATCGTCGGCACGGTTCCCGCGATCAAGCCCGCCGCCGTGCTGAGCAGGACTCGCGCGATCGGCGTGCTCGGCACCGACGCAACCGTCCGCCAGCCCTATGTCGACGACCTCGCCGCGCGCTTCGCCGCAGACTGCACGGTGCTACGCCACGGCTCGGCCGAACTGGTCGACCTCGCCGAAGCCGCGCTCGGCGGCGTGCCCCCGCCGCGCGAACGCCTGCGCGGCGTCCTCGCCGGGCTGTTCGACCAGCCGGGGGGCGAGCGGATCGACGTGATCGTCAACGCGTGCACGCATTTCCCGCTGCTCGCACACGATCTCACCGCGGCCGCGCCGCACCCGGTCGCCTTCGTCGATGGCGGCGAGGGGATCGCGCGCCGTGTCGCGCACCTCACCGAAAGCCACGCCTGGCCCGACTCGGCGGGCGAGGGCCGCGCGGTCTTCACCGCGCGCGACTCGCGCACCGACGCGCTGGCGCCAGCGCTCGCGCGCTTCGGATTGACGAAAATCGAGTCGCTCTAGGCGCGCAGGCTCGGCTGGATCATGATCTCGCGCAGCATCGCCGTGTAGCGCTTCGCCATTTCGAGATGGATGTGACGCGCCGAATGATCGTCGCACCGCTCGGCGTTCTCGCGCTCCTGCTGCGCGCGCCGGCTGTAATATTCATAGTCCCGGTCGGTCATCGCATTGCTCTTCGTCGCAAGCGGGAGCGCAATGGGTCTCTCAGCCGCGGGCCTGCCTGGGTTTCCGAGTCGCGCCCGCGGTTTCGCCCTTATAGCATCAACCGGCGGCAGCGATATTCACATGCGTTAGATTCGCGGCCTGCCGTGCCGCAATCGCCTCGATTCGTTCGATAGGGTCCTATCCGGACATTTCCGTGGAGCGCGAACGCTGGAAACCCGCTGCTTTTGCCGTTAGAGAGCGGGGCCATGGGTACGGACCACAGCAGTCCCGCGGTCGATTATGCGCGGGTGTTCACGCAAGCGATCGACCGGTTGCATGCCGAGGGGCGCTACCGGGTGTTCATCGATATCCTGCGCAACAAGGGCGCCTTTCCCAGCGCGCGCTGTTTCGCGGGGCACAACGGGCCGCAGCCGATCACGGTGTGGTGCTCGAACGACTATCTTGCGATGGGCCAGCACCCCGCGGTGATCGCGGCGATGGAGGAAGCGCTCCACGATGTCGGCGCGGGCTCGGGCGGCACGCGCAACATCGGCGGCAACACGCACTACCACATCGACCTCGAGGCCGAGCTCGCCGATCTCCATGGCAAGGAGGGCGCGCTGCTGTTCACCTCGGGCTATGTCTCGAACGAAGCGACGCTGGCGACGCTCGCCAAGGTGCTGCCCGGCTGCGTGATCTTCTCCGACGAGCTCAACCATGCCTCGATGATCGCGGGCATCCGCAACTCGGGCTGCGAGAAGCGCGTGTTCCGCCACAACGACGTCGCGCATCTCGAGGAGCTGCTCGCCGCCGAGGATTCCTCGGTCCCCAAGCTGATCGCGTTCGAGAGCGTCTATTCGATGGACGCCGACGTGGCCCCGATCGCCGAAATCTGCGACCTGGCCGACAAGTACAACGCGCTCACCTATCTCGACGAAGTTCACGCCGTCGGCATGTACGGCGCGCGCGGCGGCGGCATTTCGGAGCGTGACGGGCAGGCCGATCGCCTCACGATCATCGAAGGCACGCTCGGCAAGGCGTTCGGAGTGATGGGCGGCTATATCAGCGCCGACCGGATGATCATCGACGTGATCCGCAGCTATGCGCCGGGGTTCATCTTCACCACTTCGCTCTCGCCGGTGCTGGTCGCCGGCGCGCTGGCGAGCGTGCGGCACCTCAAGTCCTCCTCGGACGAGCGCGAGCGCCAGCACGCATCCGCCGCGCTGCTCAAGGGCATGCTCGCCGAGGCCGGGCTGCCGGTGATGACCGGCGAGACCCACATCGTGCCGCTGATGGTCGGCGATCCGGTCAAGGCCAAGAAGATCAGCGACATCCTGCTTGCCGAATACGGAATCTACGTCCAGCCGATCAACTATCCCACCGTGCCCCGCGGCACCGAGCGCCTGCGCTTCACCCCCGGCCCCGCCCACGACGAAGCGATGATGCGCGCCCTGACGCAAGCGCTGGTCGAGATCTGGAGCCGGCTGGAACTCCGGCGCGCGGCCTAGGGTTCGTACCACCCCTTCTTCGTCATCCCGGAAGTTAGGCTTTCCCCGAAAACGTCTTCGTTTTCGGCGGACAAGCCTTGCTGTCCAGGATCCACCTCTCCACCAGGGCTGTGCCTCACGGTGGATCCCGGACAGCCTGCGGCTTCCGGGATGACGGTGGTTGAGGCCGATTCTAATTCTTACTGAGCGCCGCGCTCCACGCATAGCCGCGATATAGCGGCGTGAATTCAAGACTCAGCCCGCCCTGCTCCGCGATCCGCTTGAGTACCGCCGGCAGCTCGCGCCGCGGGAAGACGTGAAAATCGTTGAGCGACTTGAAGTGGAGCCGCCGCGCGAAGCCCGGCAATCGCTCGTACTGCCCGAAATCGACGATGTGCAGGCTGCCCCCGGGCGCGAGGCACCCCGCCCCGCGCTCGATCGCGTCCTGCCACGGCGGGATCATCGACAACGTGTAGCTCATGAACACCCGATCGACCTTTTCGAGCCCGAACAGAGCTTGGGTATCGAACGTCCCCGCATCTCCCTGCCGGAGCGTGATCTTGTCCGAAAGCCCGGCGCGCGCCACCGATTTGCGTGCGGTCTCGAGCATCGCCTCGCTGATGTCGAAGCCGAAGAAGCGCGCGTTCGGCCACTTGCGCGCGGCGACGATCAGGTTGCGCGCGGTGCCGCAACCGACTTCGAGCACGGTACCCCCCGGCGGCGGCGCGAGCTTGCGGATCAGCCGGTCGCGTCCGAACAGGTAGAAGCGGCGGGTGAAGTCGTAGATGTGACGATGGAACGCGTAGACCGCGTCCATCTGCCCCGCCTGATCCGCCTTCGCCCCCTGGCTCGGCAAACTCATACGTGAGGTTTGAGCGTGTAGAGGTGTGTCGCGCCATAGACCGACGAGCGGTCGCGCTGCGAATAATCGTCGAGCAGCGCCTTGGGCGCATAGTCCCACTGGTTCAGGATCGACTCGGGCACGTGCCCAGGCAGCACGTCGGGCACCGCCGCGGTGCGGAACAGCACGCGCGCGCCGGGCCGGGCGGTGCGAGTGACCTCGCTCCACAGCCGGGTGAGTTGCGCGTCGGTCATCCAGTCCTGCGCGTCGAGGAACACGTAACGGTCGAGCGACTGCGCCGGCATCGATTCGAGATAGTCGGTCATGTTGGCATGGCGCACCTCGACTCGGTCGGCGCGCTCGACCACGTCCTGATACTTGCCGGACTGGAGATAGGGCGGCAGCGGCGCATCCGGCGCCGGGCCGTATCCGCGCCCGAACGCCTGCCACGCGAAATAATTCTCGGAGAAATCGAAGTCGCAGCAGAGCTTCTCGAGCCGGGTCCGCAGCGATCCGGTGATGCCCTGGTTGTCGTCGGCGGCGAGCAGGTCGTACTGCACCGGCGGGATGCCGAAGCCGAACAGCGCGGCGGGCTGGTTGACCAGCCAGCGGAAGAACTTCTTGTGGAAGATCGGCGCGAAATTGGTCTCGTAGAAGGCGCGCTGCTCGGCGAGGTTGCGCGACTTCAGGATGTCGCGCGCGTCGACGCCGTACATCCGCGACATGAAGTGGACGAAGCCGATCAGCCGGCCCAGCAGCCCCTTGCGGTAGAAGCCGGTGGCGAAGCCGGCGATGCGGCGGCGGCCGAGCGGATCGCGGTGGTCCCAATAGTCGCGCGAGGTCTTGTCGAGGTGGGGGCGGATGTACTTCTTGTATGCCTCGACATTCTCGCGGGCGTTCGCCTGGCCGAAGAAGCGGTGGAAGGCGGCATAGTCGGGCAGGTGCAGCGCCGCCTGCTTCTTGAGGTTGCTGAGCGCGATATGCGCCGGATTGAGATCCACCGCGGTGATCTTGCGCGGGTCGGCGGTCAGATAGGAAAAGACGTTGCAGCCGCCCGATGCGATCGCGACGACGTGGCTGTCGGGCTGGATCTCCAGCGCCTCCATGTCGACGTCCGGGTCTTCCCAGATCTGCGCATAGACCAGCCCGCGGAACGCGAAGGTGAAGGCCCGCTCGAGGATACCCTGCTTGGTCAGATGCTCGTGGCGTAGCACCGCTCCGCGCACGGCGCCGTTCTTCGGCGTCTTGGCTACTGATCCCATTACTGACTCCTGGAGGCGGCCCGCGCCACAGGCGGTGCGGAGCGCCCGGCGCCTAGCCTCCGCTTGTGACGAAACAGTGTCAGTCTTGGGGCAAGGGGCGGCGAGAATCAATCCCTTGGCATGCCTCCCGCCTGCGGCCAGCGGGTATTTCCGACACGCCTCAGCTTCATTTCGAAGATGCGGTGGGGCGGGCCCGAGGGGCCGAAATAGTCGCCCACCTCGTTCCAGACGCCGTTCGCCAGCGTCGCGGTATATTGGATCTTCGCGCCCGGCCCGGCCGGGATTTCCCACACATAGCCGGCGGCGGTCGGGGTCAGCACGAAGTCGCCGGCATAGCCGAGCGCATAGGAGTGGAGCTTGTAGCCCTTGGTCGCGGGATCGTAGGAGATGATGCCGAACGCGTTGAACCCCACGGTGCCGTCGGGGCTGTAGCCCTTGCCTTCGATCACGATCACCGTGCCGTTCAGGAAGGTGCCGATCCGCTCGGTCTGGGTGACGGTATAGTGTCCGGCGCGGTTGGTGCCCTCGCCCGGCCCGCGCCACTTGCCCAGCATCCAGCTCAGCTTGCCGATCGCCGCCTGCTGCTCGGCGATCGCCGCGCCATTGGCATCCTGCGCCATCGCGATCGGCGCGGGCGCGGCCGCGATCAGCGCCGCCGCGGCGGCCAGTGTTGCTCGAATCATTTTCGTGTCTCCCCGGTTGCGATTGCCTCGGCGGCGGGGCGATGGCAGCGTTGCGCCATGGCCATTGCCCGACCCGCCGCCGTTGAGCGCCGCGCACCCGTTCGCGGCAAGCGCGGTTTCGCGAAGCGCGCGCTGGGCTTCGCGAAGCGCGCATCGGCGCTGCCGGGCTTCCCGATCCTGTGGGCGATCAGCGCCGCGGTGGCGGTGCTGATGATCGTGACCGGCGGGTTCAACACCAACCTGATGCCGGCGCCGCAGCGTGCCGTCTTCTGGATCGCGCTGTTCGCCTGGAACGCGTTCAAGTGGCAGCTGTGGTTCGCGCTGACCGTCCGCCGCCCGCGCGATTGGACCTGGGCGGCGCTGCTGGGCGCGGTGGTGCTCAACTTGCCGATGCCGGTCGAGATCGCGCTGGCGCTCAGGATCGCCGGGATCCACGCCGCCACCGATGCGCTCGGCATCTGGATCAACACGCTGCTGATCAGCGGCGCGATCTTCCCGGTGATGTTGCTGATCAAGCGGCGCCTCTCCGGGGCAGCGCAGGCCGCGTCGGCCGAGCCGTTCGTCGCCGTTCCCGGCGGCCTCCTCGAGCGTGCCCGAGTCGCGCCCGGAGCGCTCCGCGCGATCGAGGCCGAGGACCATTATTGCCGAGTCCGCCGCGCCGACGGCAGCGACGCGCTGATCCACTACCGCTTCGGCGATGCGCTCGACGAAGTCGCGGGGATCGACGGCCTCCAGGTCCACCGCGGCGCCTGGGTGGCCGATGGCGCGGTGACCGGCGCCGCGCGCGAAGGCCGCCGCTGGCTGCTGGTGCTCGCCGACGGGCGCCGGGTCGCGGTCAGCGCCACCCATCTCCCCGCCGTCCGAGCCCGCGGCTGGCTGGCGCTGCGCCAAGCCTGAATTGATTGCGGACTAGCTTGTCTCTCTAGCCAGCGCGCGCCTCGGGGCGTAGGGAGCGGCGCATGCCGCACCGCATCGCCATAGCCTCCGATCACGCCGCCTTCGCCATGAAGGCCGAGCTCGCCGATTGGCTGCGCGAGCAGGGCAACGACGTGCTCGATCTCGGCACCAACGGGCCCGAAAGCGTCGATTATCCCGATTACGGCTACCGCCTCGGCAAGGCGATCGCCGAGGGCGCGGCCGAGTTCGGCGTCGCGCTGTGCGGCTCGGGCATCGGCATCTCGATCGCGGTCAACCGCGATCCCGCAGGCGCGCTGCGCGCTGGTCTCCGAGCCGCTCTCGGCCCGGCTCGCGCGCGACCATAACGACGCCAACGTCGTCGCGATTGGGCGCGCGGCTGATCGGGATCGAGATGGCCAAGGCCTGCGTCACGACCTTCCTCGACGCCGACTTCGACGGCGGCCGCCACGGTCGGCGCGTCGACAAGCTCAGCCACCCGCTCGAAAGGAGCCCTGCCATGAGCACCAACCCCCGCGCCCTCGATGCCGTGCAGCCCGCAGGGCTTCTTCACCCGCAGCTTGGCCGACGCCGACCCGGCGGTCGCCGCCGGAGTCGCGCACGAGCTGAGCCGCGAGCAGCACCAGATCGAGCTGATCGCGTCGCGAGAACATCGTCTCGCAAGGCGGTGCTCGAGGCGCAAGGCTCGGTCTTCACCAACAAATATGCCGAAGGCTATCCGGGCAAGCGCTATTATCAGGGCTGCGCACCCGTCGGACGAGGTCGAGACGCTGGCGATCGAGCGCGCCAAGCAGCTGTTCGGCTGCGGCTTCGCCAACGTCCAGCCGCATTCGGGCGCGCAGGCCAACGGCGCGGTGATGCTCGCGCTGGTGAAGCCCGGCGACACGATCATGGGGCTGAGCCTCGACGCCGGCGGCCATCTCACCCACGGCGCCAAGGCGGCGATGAGTCGGGCAAATGGTTCAACGCCGTCCAGTACGGCGTCGATCCGGACGACCACCTGATCGACTTCGACGAGGTCGAGCGCGCTCGCGAAGGAGCATCGCCCGAAGCTGATCATCGCCGGCGGCTCGGCCTATCCGCGCATCATCGATTTCGCCCGCTTCCGCGCAATCGCCGACGAGGTCGGCGCGATCTTCATGGTCGACATGGCGCATTTCGCCGGGCTCGTCGCGGCGGGCGTCCACCCGACGCCGTTCGGCCACGCCCATGTCGTCACCACCACCACCCACAAGACGCTGCGCGGCCCGCGCGGCGGCATGGTCCTGACCGACGACGAGGCCATCGCCAAGAAGATCAACTCGGCGGTGTTCCCCGGCCTCCAGGGCGGCCCGCTGATGCACGTCATCGCCGCCAAGGCGGTCGCGTTCGGCGAGGCGCTGCAGCCCGAGTTCAAGAGCCTACGCGCGCGCGGTGGTCGAGAACGCCAAGGTGCTCGCCGCGACGCCTCAAGGAGCGCGGCGCCGACCTCGTCTCGGGCGGCACCGACACGCATCTCGCGCTGGTCGACCTGCGCCCGCTCGGCGTCACCGGCAAGGACGCCGACGAGAGCGCTCGAGCGCGCCGGCGATCACCTGCAACAAGAACGGCATCCCATTCGATCCGCTGCCGCCGGTGCAAGACCAGCGGCATCCGCGTCGGCTCGCCCGCGGGCACCACGCGCGGCTTCGGCGCGGCCGAGTTCCGCGACATCGCCGACATGGTCGCCGACGTGCTCGACGGGCCTGCGCAAGAACGGCCGAAGCAGGCGACGGCGCAGATCGAAGCGCAACGTCCGCGAGCGCGTCCGCGCGCTCTGCGCGCGCTTCCCGATCTACCCGGACGCACTGATGCGCTGCCCCTTCTGCGCGACATGAGGACAGCCAGGTAAAGGACAGCCGCCCGACCGAGGACGGCGCCGCGATCCGCCGCCGCCGCCAGTGCGAGGCGTGCGGCGGCGCGCTTCACCACCTTCGAGCGCATCCAGCTGCGCGACCTGACCGTCGTCAAGAACGACGGCGAGCGCGAGCCGTTCGAGCGCGAGCAAGCTCGATCGCGCTCGGTCGCGATCGCCTGCCGCAAGCGGCCGATCGACGCCGGAGCGGATCGAACGGCTGGTCTCGGGCATCCAGCGCCAGCTCGAGACGCTCGGCGACAGCGAAGTCCCGTCGCAGCAGATCGGCGAGATGGTGATGGCGGGCTCAAGGGCGCTCGACCAGGTCGCCTACATCCGCTTCGCCAGCGTCTACAAGGACTTCCGCGAGGCCAAGCGATTTCGAGGAATTCGCCGGCAACGTGAGCGACGCGGGCAAGGCGTGACCGGGGCAGTGAGCGGGCCGCCCGTCATCGTCCTCGTCCGCCCGCAGCTCGGCGAGAACATCGGCAAGGCGGCGCGCGCGATGCTCAACTTCGGGCTGACCGAGCTGCGCCTCGTCGCCCCGCGCGACGGCTGGCCCAATCCCGACGCCGGGCCCGCCGCAAGCGGCGCCGACGTCGTGCTCGAGCAGGCGCGGGTCTTCGCGACGCGTCGCCGAGGCGGTCGCCGATTGCAGCCACGTCTATGCGACCACGGTGCGCAAGCGCGGCGTCACCAAGCCGGTCCGTCACCCCCGAGGAAGCGGCGCGCGAGATCCACGGCGCGCCCGGCCGCGCGGCGATCCTGTTCGGCCCCGAGCGTTCGGGGCTCGAGACCGAGGACGTCGCGCTCGCGCGCACGATCGTCACCGTGCCGATCAACCCCGAATTCGGCTCGCTCAACCTCGCCCAGGCGGTGATCCTCGTCGCCTACGAATGGTCGAAGGGCGAGGCGCTGGTCCAGCCGACCGTCGAGACGCTCGATCCGCCAGCGCCGCAGGAAGAACTCGAAGGCATGATCGCCCAGCTCGAGGCGATGCTCGGCGACACCGGTTACTATCGCCCGCCCGAACGCGCCGAGGTCACGCGGCGGACGCTGCGGACGCTGCTCACCAAGCCCGGCTGGACCGCGCAGGAAGTGCGCACCGTGCGCGGGGTGCTGTCGTCGCTCGCCGGGAAACGGCCGAGAGCATAGCAATAACCGCCGAAAAAAGGTATCGCTCGCTGCATCTATCGGGGGAATTGATCATGAATCGCAACCTCGCTTCAACGCCTCGCGGCGCCCCGCGCCCTGGAGTCATGACGATCGCGACGCTGATCGCCGCCACGATCCCGGCGCAGGCGCAGACCGCGGGCACACGTGCCGACGGCGACAAGCGAGTCTGTCGTTCCGAAGGGTCGACCGGCACCCTCATGCGGCGCAAGACCTGCCACACCAAGGCGCAGTGGGTCACGATTGACCGCGAGAGCGAGCAGGCATTCCAGAACCGCGGCACTTCCAACACGGTCGATCGGGCACAGGGCGGGGTTGCCGCCGGTTTGGATTCGTTCGGCCAGACCCCCGATGAGGGCAGGTCGCCGCGGGACTGAAAAGGGATCGCCACCGCATCTATCGGGGAAGGGGATTGAGCATGCATTTCGACTTCGCAACGCTTCGAGCTGGAAAGCGCGGCGCCGCGCGCCTTGGATTCGCGACGATCGCGATGCTGATCGGCGTCGCGATTCCGGCAGCGGCGCAAACCGCGAGCACGAAGCCCGATGACGGCAAGCGGATTTGCCGTTCGGACATCCCCACCGGCACCCTCATGACCAAGAAGACCTGTCGCACCAAGGCGCAATGGGCCGCGATCGACCACGACGCCGAACAGGCGTTCCTGAACCGCCGCACGCTGAACACGGTCGATCGATCGCAAGGCGGAGCGGCCGTCGGCGAGGATTCGTTCGGCCAGAAGTAGTAACGCCCGCCTGTCATGCCTCCGCACGAGGCGCGACTGCACGAAAGCCTTCCGCCCGACGGCCATAGCCGCGGGTGATGATCCAGCAACGATCGCGACACAACTTCAGACTTTACGCGGCGTCGCAATAGGTTAAGAGCAAATGATTGGGGGTGACGGACGATTCGACCGTCCAGTGAGGGAATTTTCGATGCGTTTGATGATGCTTGCGGCTGCTTGCGGCCTGCTGATCGGTGTACCCGCGATCGCCCAGGACAGCGGCCAGACTCCAGCTTCCGCCACGCCCGCGCCCGAGAAGAAGACCTGCCGCTACTATACGACGACCGGCAGCATCATGCCCGGAAAGCGCACCTGCCACACCGCGAGCGAGTGGAAGGACATCGACGCGCAGAACCGCGCCAACACCGACCGGATGAACCACGGCAACGGCATCGGCCACGGCATGCCCGGCTCGGACAATTCCAACCCCGGCTGACCTCGCTCGGAGGCTTCGGCCCGCGCGGATGATGGGCGGATACATGCCGTTCGCAACAGGACGATTTACCCGGCTCCGCAGTCCAGGCTGGAGTGCGCCGATGCGGATGTCGATCCTCGCCGCGTCGCTTTGCCTCGCTTCCCTGGTTCCCGCCGCCGCCCAGACCGCGGGCGAGGCGCCCGCACCCGCTCCCGAAAAGAGAACCTGCCGCTATTACACGACGACGGGCAGCATCATGCCCGCCCGGCGCGTCTGCCATACCGAGCAGGACTGGCGGACGATCGATGCTCGGAATCACGACTTTACCGAGCACGTGATCGATCCCACCCGCGACGACTATCAGCGGATCGGTCCCCGAAGCACGTCAGGCGGTTGACCCGACACCGGGTTTCTGCCAGAGGCCCCGCCTTCGCAAACGGCTCCGCACTCCGGTGAAGCGGCGGCCCTGCCATGCCTTGCGCATGGTGGAGCGATGACCGGAATCGCGATCGCTCCCCCTCAGGGGCGGTCAACGTTGTTGGCAATTGCAAGGATGATCACATGTCGAAGCGCTCCAGCGCCAAGTACAAGCTCGACCGCCGGATGGGCGAAAACATCTGGGGTCGCCCGAAGTCGCCCGTCAACAAGCGCGAATACGGCCCCGGCCAGCATGGCCAGCGCCGCAAGGGCAAGATGTCCGATTTCGGCATCCAGCTTCGCGCCAAGCAGAAGCTCAAGGGCTATTACGGCGACATCACCGAGAAGCAGTTCAAGAAGTCCTATGAGGACGCCGCCCGGATGAAGGGCGACACCGGCCAGAACCTGATCGGCCTGCTCGAGATGCGCCTCGACATGATCGTCTATCGCGCCAAGTTCGCGCCGACGATCTTCGCCGCGCGCCAGCTCGTCAACCACGGCCACGTCCGCGTCGACGGCGAGAAGTGCAACATCGGCTCGCGCCGGATCAAGCCGGGCCAGGAAATCTCGCTCTCCGCCAAGGCGCAGGAGATGGCGCTGGTGATGGAGGCGCAGAGCCTCGCCGAGCGCGACATCCCCGACTACATCGCCCCCGACGGCGCGTCGAAGATCGCATTCACCCGCGTGCCGACGCTCGACGAGGTGCCCTATCCGGTGAAGATGGAGCCGAACCTCGTGGTCGAGTTCTACTCGCGTTGATCGGGTAGCCAGCGAAGCAACAAAGGGCGGTCCGTTCGGGCCGCCCTTTTGCTATGGGTGCTCGGTACGGGAGGAGCATCCATCCATGGGAAGCACCACGAAGCGCTGGATCGGCAACGGCCTCGGCACCGTGATCACACCGATGGTGGAGGGCGGGTTCGCGCTCGCCTGGGCGTTCGCACTGATGCAGATGCCGGTGGTGATGGGCGCGAACGGCTCGCTGGGGATGACGCTGCTTCTGGCAACCTCACACCTGATGTTCGTCGTGACCATGGCGGATTTCGGCGTGCGGCGCCTGGACGAATCCGGCGCCGCGATTGGTGAATCGGTGAGGATCGGGCTGCTCGGAGGCGGTCTGCTCGCACTGCCCATCGTCGCGTTGCTGATCGCAGTCTATGCCGGACCGCTTTCAGATCTGGCCGGGGTGCCCTGGCTGCCGATCCTGTGGATCGCACTGGCCGCGACGGCGCTCCCGGCGCAGATCCCGATATGGCTCCGCGGCGAGCGACCGCAGCTGTGGCCAGCGTGGCAACGTCTGCCGCTCGTCGCCCTGTTCGCGCTGCCGGTGGTGCTCGTGCCGCTGATCCCGTTTCCGCAGGATTGCGAGTGTTACGGGTTCATGGAGGGGGGCATGATCGCGATGCCGCTGATGGCCGCCTATTACGGCACCTATCTGTTCGGCGCGAGCATCACGCTGGCTTTGGTCTCCGCCGCATCGGTGCGCGCTACGCCGCCGACCTGATCTCGCTCAAGGCCTAGCCGGCAGCCCCAGCGCCGCACGCAGGAAGCCGTCGCTCTTGTCGAGCATCTGCGTGCGCGCCTGATTGTCGTCGAGCTGGTGGTCGAGCCCGTCGAACTCGACCAGCTCGACCTTGCTCCCGGCGCTCTTGAGCCGCGACGCCATCAGCCGCGATTCGCCGATGGCGACGTTGAGGTCCTTGTCGCCGTGGAACAGCAGCACCGGCGCCTTGATCCGCGCGGCGTTCTGCGCGGGCGAGCCTTCGCGCACGTGCGGCCCGTTGCCGATGAAGGAGTCGACCTGCCTGTAGTCGGAGAGATCGTGGTGCTCGGCGCGCAACGCGTCCAGATCGGTCACCGGCGCCACCGCGATGATCGCCTTGAACAGGTCGGGGTCGAGCACAGACGATTGCAGCGCGGCATAGCCGCCGTATGACCAGCCAACGATCGCCAGCTTGCCCGGCGCGGCGATCCCCTGCGAGAGCAGCCAGCGCCCGCCGTCGTTGATGTCGCCTACTGCGGTGCGCCACGACTGGAAGCCGTTCTTCTGGAACCAGGCATCACCATAGCCGATCGAGCCGCGGTAGTTGGGCTGGAGCACCGCGAAGCCCCGCGCCGCGAAGAATTGCGCGAACCAGTCGAAATTCCATTCGTCGCGCGCGCCCGGGCCGCCGTGGGGCATCACGATCGCGGGCAGGTTCTTGCCGTCGCTGCCGACGGGAAGCGTGAGATAGCCGGGGATCGGCGTGCCGTCGGCGGCGGGGTAGGTAATCGGCTTGACGGTGGCAAGCGGCGTCTGGGCCAGCTGCGGCCTTTCGGCAAGCACCTCGGCCATCTGGTTGGTCGTGCGATCGAGCAGGTAATAGCGGCCGGGATCGCTATCGCTTCCCGCGAACAGCAACAGCTTCTTCTCGTCGGCGCTCGCATCGACGAAGTCGATCAGCGGAAGACCGGGAATCGCCCGAGACAGCGCCGACGCCAGCGACTTGAGCGGCACATCGAAATATTCGGCGTGGCGCTTGTCGGTAGCGTAGCTCAGTCCGACCACGCGTTGCTGGCGCCCGATCTGGATCAGCGCGTCGACATCGACATCGTCGCGCTTGAACACCAGCTCGCGCTTCAGGCTGCCGTCGAGCGCCATCCGGAACAGCGCCCGGTGCCCGCCTTCGTTGTCGAAGCCGTAAGCCGCGTCGAGATCGTGGTCGATCGCCACCGGCTCGAAACCCGACGCCTTGCCGTGCGCGTCGGTAACGACGACGCTCAGCGGCTTCCAGTCGTGGCTTCCGGTCGGCCGGTACGAATAGAGCTGCCGGTTGGTGCTATAGCCGTAGTCGTTGATCGGCTGCATCGCCACGATGCGGACCGCGCCATGCCCGTCGGTCAGGAAATCGGTGGCGACGTCCTTCGCCGGCTCGACGAGGGTGCGCTTGAGGCTGACCGTGTCGAGCCGCTCCACCGCCAGCCCCGGTTGCACGACCGCCAGGATCGTGCCGACTCGAGTCTCGGGAATGACCTGGCGCTCGACCAGCACCGCGCTTCCGCTCTCGTCGGGCAGCCAGTCGAGCACGTCCCCGCCGAACTGGATCGGGCCGATCGAACGGCTGTGCATCGGCGCGGTCAGGTCCTTGAGTCCCGTCCCGTCGGCATTGATCGCGACCATCCGCGTGAAGCTCACCAGCTGGAGCTCCTGCTCGAGCACCAGCTGGATCGAGCAGACGAGGCGCGTCGGCGTGGACCAGCGGCAATCGGTCAACCGGTCGGGCTTGCCGCTGGCGCTCAGGATCGGCTTCAGGGGCGCGCTGCCGTCGGTCGGGCCGACCAGCACCGCCGATCCGCTCCCCTCCACCGGCGCGACGATCGCGATCCGGGCACCGTCGGGCGATAGGCTCGCCGATTGGACCGCCGGGCGCGCGCCGAAATGCTGCGCATCGGCGCTCTGGGCATGCGCCGGAAGCGCCAGCAACAGCGGCGCCAGCAGCGTGATCGATCTCATCCTGCTCACCATAACCGACTTTCCTGCACGGGCCGGTCGCTTCATCAGGGCTTCGCGGGCAAGCCGAGCGCCGCACGCAGGAAGCCGTCGCTCTTGTCGAGCATCTGCGTGCGCGCTTGATTGTCGTCGAGCTGGTGGTCGAGCCCGTTGAACTCGATCAGCTCGACCTTGCCCCCGGCACCCTTGAGCCGCGACGCCATCAGCCGCGATTCGCCGATGGCGACGTTGAGGTCCTTGTCGCCGTGGAACAGCAGCACCGGCGCCCTGATCCGCCCTGCGTTCTGCGCGGGCGAGCCTTCGGTCAGGTGCGGCCCGCGGCCGACGAAGCTGTCCCGAAGCTGGTAGTCGGTGAAGTCGCGATGCTCCTCGCGGTAGGTCTCGAGATCGGTGACCGGCGCGATCGCGACGATCGCCTTGAACAGGTCGGGGTCGAGCACCGAGCTCTGGAGCGCGGCATAGCCGCCGTAGGACCAGCCGACGATCGCCAGCTTGCCCGGCGCGGCGATCCCCTGCGACACCAGCCAATGCCCGCCGTCGTTGATGTCGCCCACCGCGGTGCGCCACGACTGGAAACCGTTCTTCTGGAACCACGCCTCGCCATAGCCGATCGAGCCGCGATAATTGGGCTGGAGGACCGCGAAGCCCCGCGCCGCGAAGAATTGCGCGAACCAGTCGAACCCCCAGACGTCGCGGCTGCTGGGCCCGCCGTGCGGCATCACGATCGCGGGGAGGCCCTTGCCGTCGCTGCCGGCCGGGAGCGTCAGATAGGCCGGGATCATCGTCCCGTCGGCGGCGGGATAGCGAATCGACTGAACCGTCGCGAGCTGCGTCGCCGCGAGCTGCGGCCGCTCGGGCATGATCTCGGCCATGTGCTTGGTGGTTCGATCGAGCAGGTAATAGCGGCCGGGATCGACGTCGCTGGCGGCGAACAGCACCAGCTTGGTCTCGTCGGCGCTGGCATCGACGATGTCGACCTGCGGCAGCCCCGGAATCGCGTGCGCCAGCGATGCGCGGAGTGCCTTGAGCTTGGGATCGAACAGCTCGGCATAGCTCTTTTCGGTGGTGTAGGTCGCGCCGATCACGCGCTGCTGGCGGCCGAGCTGGATCAGGCCGCTGATGTCGACGTCGTCGCGCTTGAGGACCAGCTCGCGCTTGAGGCTGCCGTCGAGCGAGATTCGGTAGAGCCCGCGGCGGTCCCCCTCGCGATCGAAGCCGTAGACGGCGTTCAGGTCGCGATCGATCGCCTCCGGGACGAAGCCCTGGATCACATTGCCCTGCCCGTCGGTCGTCACCGAGCTCAGCGGCTGCCAGTCGCGGCTGCCGGGCGTGCGGTAGGAATAGGTGACGCTGCTGGTCTCGAAGCCGTTCCCGGTCACGCCGCGCGCGCCCATGATCCGCACCGCGCCATGGCCGTCGGTCAGATATTCGGTGGCGGTGGGCTTGCCCGGCTCGATCGTCGTGCGCTTGAGGGTGACGGTGTCGACTCGCTCGACACCCAGCCCCTCGCGGGTCTGCGCGATGATATGGCCCGTGGTCGTTTCGGGGACGAAGTTGCGCTCCATCAGCACCGCGCTGCCGGCATCGTCGGGGAGCAGGTCGAGCACGTCGCCGCCGAACACCGCGGTGCCGAGCGCGGTATCGGTCGCGCGCGCGCTCAATTGCTTGAGCTGGCTGCCGTCGGCGTTGAGCGCGACCATCCGGCTGAAGCCGAGCATCGCCCCGTCGTGCTCCTGGATGATGAACACCGTGCACAGCAGGCGCGTGCCGGTCGACCATTGGCACCCGGTCAGCCGGTCGGGCTTGCCGCTCGACGAGAGCACCGGCGTGAGCGGGCTGCTCGCGTCGGTCGGGCCGACCAGCACCACCGATCCGCTCCCCTCGACCGGCGCGACGATCGCGATTCGGCTGCCGTCAGGCGAGATACTTGCCGATTGCACCGCCGGGCGCGCGCCGAAGTGCTGCGCATCGGCGCTCTGGGCATGCGCCGGAAGCGCCAGCAACAGCGGCGCCAGCAGCGCGATCGATCTCATTCTGTACACGGCAAGCCCCCGGAAAATCCGCTAGACCCAGGAGCCTAGCTGGTTTTCGCGGGCACTCAATGGCGTGGCGCAGCGATTCCCAGCTTGCTGTTCGCGAACGCGATGAAGATCGGCCAGTTCGGGCGCTCGTTATGCCCGCCCTCATGCTCGTAGAAGCCGATCCGCCCGCCGGTCACCGGAGTGAGAAGAGGCGGGAATTCGGCGGTGTCGAGCCCCGGTTTGCCGAGCAGCGCCCACACCGGCGAGGCCGCGGACGCGGCGAGGAAGCTCCCCTTGACGTCGACCCATCCGTCGCCGCTCGCCGCGGTGCCGCCGCCGATGAAGATCGGGCGCGGCGCGGCGAGCGCGATCAGCATGTGCGAA
The DNA here is from genome assembly GCA_963799985.1 of uncultured Alphaproteobacteria bacterium. Classification (GTDB taxonomy): domain Bacteria; phylum Pseudomonadota; class Alphaproteobacteria; order Sphingomonadales; family Sphingomonadaceae; genus Sphingomonas. Next base: position 198,710 of record CAWCZC010000002.1, read on the forward strand.
TCGATCGGCAGGTCGAACTGAGTCAGCGGCCCGTCGTACTTGAGGAAGTTGCCCGCGAACCAGTGATACTCGCCCCCCGCGGTCAAATTGCCCATCCGCTCGCCGAAGTTGCGGCGATAGAGCGCCGCGCCGCCCGCGCCCGAGGATCCGATCAGCCCGATCGTGAAGCGCGGGTCGTACGCCATCGTCACCAGCGATGCCTTGCCCCAGCGCGACAGGCCCTCGATGCCGATGCGGTGGGTGTCGATGCGCTTATCGGTCGCGAGCAGGTCGAATGCGCGGTCGGCGCCCCACGCCCAGGCGCGCAGCACGCCCCAGTCGGTCGGCGAACGCGGCTTGCCGCGCAGCGAAATGCCGATCACGCCGTCGTTCAGGAACCCGCCATTGTCCTGCTGGACGGTGTTGGGCTCGAGCGTCGCATAGCCCCAGCCGTTGAGCAGTAATTGCTCGGTGTAGCTCGGGCCAGGCTCGGGCGGGCGCGGCGGCCCGGGGAATTTGAACCCTTCCGGAAAGCCGAACGACAGCATCATCGGAACCGGCCCTTCATGCTTGGCGGGAAGCGTGTAGCGCAGCTTGATCCTGGCCGATGCCTTGGGCCAGGCCGCGTTGTCGGCGACGCCCTCGTACCAGCGCTTGACCACCCGCATCCCCGCCTCGGTGCCGGTCTCCTCCTTGACGAAATGCCAGGTGATCCGCGGGGCGGTGGCGGGGACTCGGCCGTAGATCTCGCGGTCGAACAGCGCGACGATCTGCGGCCGCCGCAGCTTCCACCACTGCGCGGCGGTGGTGACGCGCTTGCCGCCCGTAAGGCGCAGCACGTCGGGGAGCGTGTAATCCCCCACCTTGCTCTCGTCGTAGTTGGCGGCGTTGGGGGCGGCCTTGTTGAAGCCGTCGGCGCCCGGGCGGAGAGTCTTGATGCCGAGCCGGTCGAGCATCACCTGCCGGTCGGCGTCGGCGGCGCGATAGTCGGGCGCCTGCTGCGCCGCGCCTACCCCGGCAAGCGTCACGATCAGCGCGATGGCGGCCGCGGTTGCACGCATCCTCTCTCTCCCCATGTTATCGCTACCATTGCTGCACCAGCGCGGCCCTCCACGCAAGTATTGCGGCGGCAAGGAGGCGCTGCCAATGTCGCGCCCTTGCCCAGCCGCCAGGAGCTTCCATGCGCATCGCCTTTTCCGCACTCCTCTTGATCGCCAGCACCGCCGCGCATGCCCAGACCGCGCCTGCAATCTCGATCGATACGCTCAAGCAGGTCGATCAGACCCTGGCGTCGGACGCGTTCGAGGGGCGCAAGCCGGGGACCGAGGGCGAGGTCAAGAGCCTCGCCTATATCGTCGAGCGGATGAAGGCGGCCGGGCTCCAGCCGGGCAACAAGGGCAGCTGGTTCCAGGACGTGCCCCTGGTCGAGATCACCCCGAGCAACATGTCGCCGCTCAAGTTCACCGGGGGCAAGGCGCCGGTGACCCTCGAATACCGCAAGGACATGGTGCTCAACACCTATCGCGTCACCCCGCTGGTCAACGTCAGGAACAGCGACGTGGTCTTCGTCGGCTACGGCATCAACGCCCCCGAGCGCCATTGGAACGACTACGCCGGCATCAACGTGAAGGGGAAGACGGTGATCGTGCTTGTCAACGATCCCGACTGGCAGACGATGACATTGGACGGCCCGTTCGGCGGCCGTGCGATGACCTATTACGGCCGCTGGACCTACAAGTTCGAGGAAGCGGCGCGGCAGGGCGCGGCCGCGGTGCTCGTCGTCCACGATACCGAGCCCGCGGCCTATGGCTGGGGCGTCGTCCAATCCTCGTGGACCGGGCCGCAGATCGAGCAGGACGCGCCGGGCGACCACCGCGACCAGTCGCAGGCGGTCGGCTGGATCACCCAGGACGCCGCCAAGGCGCTCTTCGCCAGCGCAGGCAAGGACTATGCGGCGCTGATCGAGGCGGCGAAGCACAAGGGCTTCAAGGCGGTGCCGATGGGGCTCAGCGCCTCGGTCTCGTGGGACAATGCGATTCGTCGCCAGGCCTCGAAGAACGTCGTCGGCTTGCTGCCGGGCAGCGAGCGGCCGAACGAAGTGGTGCTCTATTCGGCGCACTGGGACCATCTCGGGCACTGCGACGCGGTCAAGGGCGACGACATCTGCAACGGCGCGGTCGACAATGCCTCGGGCGTCTCGGGCCTGATCGCGCTCGCCGAGGCGCAGGCCAAGGCGGGCCCGGCCAAACGCAGCATCGTATTCCTCGCGGTCACCGCCGAGGAATCGGGGCTGCTCGGCTCCAAATATTACGCCGAGAACCCGATCTGGCCGCTGCGCGACACCGTGGGCGGGGTGAACATGGACGGATTGAACGTCGTCGGCCGCGCAAAGGACTTCACCATCACCGGCGCGGGCAAGTCCGAGCTCGAGGATCTGGTCAAGCCGCTGCTGGCCGCGCAGGGCCGCACAATCTCGCCTGAAGCCAACCCCGAGCGCGGCGGCTACTACCGCTCGGACCATTTCAGCTTCGCCAAGCTGGGCGTGCCGATGCTCGACGGCGGCAGCGGCGAGGATCTGGTCGTCGGCGGCAAGGCGGCGGGCCATGCTGCCTCCGAAGACTATGTCACCAACCGCTACCACAAGCCCCAGGACGAGTACGATCCCGCCTGGGATTGGTCGGGCGCGGTCGAGGATCTGACGATCTACTACCAGCTCGGCCGCCAGCTCGCCGACGGCAACGGCTGGCCCAACTGGTACCCCACCGCCGAATTCCGCGCGATCCGCGACAAGAGCCGCACCGCCAGGTGACCTCCCGTCCCCTCCCTCCCCCAGCCGAATGGGCGCCGCACGACGCGGTGTGGATCGGCTTCCCGAGCCATCCCGAATTATGGCTCGACGACATCGTCGAGGCGCGCGAGGAAGTCGCGCGGTTCGTCCGCGCGGTGCATGCCGGCGGGCGCGGCGAGAAGGTCATCCTCGTCGCCGCCGACGATGAGGCCGCCGCCTCGGCCAAGGCCCACGTCGGGCACGATGCCCGGATCGTGGTCGAGCCGTTCGGCGACATCTGGCTGCGCGATACCGGCACGATCGTCGGCGCCGATCGCACCGCGCACGATTTCCCGTTCAACGGCTGGGGCGGCAAGTACGCGCTCGAGGGCGACGAGGAGGTCGGCGCCCGCCTCGCTCGCCGCCAGCATTTCCACGTCGAGCCGCACGGCTGGATCCTCGAAGGCGGCGCGATCGACGGCGACGGCACCGGGCTGATCGTCACCACCGAGCAATGTCTGCTCAACCGCAACCGCAATCCGGGCATGAGCAAGTTCGATGTCGAGGCGCGGCTGCGTGAAGACCTCGGCATCACCAACATATTGTGGCTCGGCGACGGGCTGCTCAACGATCATACCGACGGCCATGTCGACAATCTCGCGCGCTTCGTCGGCGAGCGCCGGCTGCTGATCCCCGAGGCGACGGACAATGATCCCAACTGGCGCATCTACCAGGATGCCGCGCAGCGCGCGCAGGCGTTCGGGGTCGAGCTGGTTCGCTTCCCCTCGCCCGGCCGCGTGCTGGGTCTCGAGGAGGAGATCGTGCCGGCGAGCTACATGAACTTCTACATCGGCAACGCCGCGGTGGTGGTCCCGCTCTACGGCCAGCCCAACGACCTGGCCGCGGTCGCCGCGCTCGAAGGCCTGTTCCCCGGCCGCGAGGTGGTCGGCATCCGCGCCGACGCGATCCTCACCGGCGGCGGCAGCTTCCACTGCATCTCGCAGCAGATTCCGGCGTTCAGAACAGGTGACTGAGGTAGGCCGCGAGCAGGATCGCGCCGATCGCCAGTGACAGCGGCTTCGACCGTGTCAGCGCGAGCGCGAGGGCAAGCACGGTGAAGCCGACCGGGACCGCGAGGCTCGCCACCGACGTGAACGGGTTGCCGAGCAGCAGGCCGACGGCGAGCGACATCAGCCAGTTGGCCGAGATCGTGCCGGCCATCACCCATTTCTTGTTGGCGAAGAAATAGGCGTCGAGATCGGGCCACTCGTCGAACGCCTCTGGGAAGACCAGCGACGCCGCGACGAAGTAGATGCCGGCGATTCCGGTGCCGAACACCAGCGAGGCGAAGCGGATCGGAATCGCGCCGCGCAGATCCCAGGCGTGCAGCCAGAAGGTGAGCAGATCGAGCAACAGCAGCGCGCCCAGCATCGGCGTGAGCAGCCCCAGATGGATTCGCCCCGCCGCGCGCGCGACTCGGGAGAAGCCGATGAGAATCTCGGCGACGCTCAGCCCCAGCACCAGCCCGAACAGCGAGAAGACGAATTCGAACGCGGTCATGTGGCCTCCTGATGCGACCTTTCCGCGCCGCGGGCCTCGACGCAAGAGAGATGCGCGGCCAGCCAAAGCGGGGTAAGGCGGGTGGATGCTCCAATTCTGCGTCCGCTCACTCCTCTCGGGCATCATCATCGCGGCGATCGCCTTGATCGCGCGGCGGCATCCGGCGGCGGGAGCGCTGGTCGCATCGCTGCCGTTGCTCTCGATCCTCGGAATGGTCTGGCTGTGGCACGACACGAGCGACACCGAGAATATGGCGCGCCATGTCGAGGCGACCTTCTGGTACGTGCTGCCGTCGCTGCCGATGTTCCTGCTGATCCCGTATCTGCTGCGGCAAAGCGTGAATTTCTGGGCGGCGTTGCTCGCCGGTTGCGCGCTGACGCTGATCGCCTATCTGGCGACGATCGCAGTCGCCGCTCGGTTCGGCGTCCGGCTTTGAGGACCCTATGACCCAGATCGCCGTCGCCGCGCTCCATGGTGTGAGAGCCGGGACCACGCGCCTTCCCTGGTCCGCGTGGCTCGCGATCGCGGGCCTATGCATCGTGGTGCCGTTTTCTTTCTATGTGCAAGCCGCGGTCCACAGTTGGCAGGTCGGAGGCTCGCCCGCGGCCGAATTGACCGATCCTTACTTCTGGGCCGTCGGCTTGGGCCGGTGCGCGGGGGCAATCGGCCTCGCAGTCCTGCTCATGACCTGGCGGAGGCCAGCATGCGTGACGCTTGCGATCGCCACCGTTTGGCTGGCTGGACCGCCGGTTGACTTGCTCCTGCGCGGGATCGACCTGCTGGCGGCCAGCGGGGGGAAATTCTCCTGGCAAGCAATTCGGCCGGACGGTCTGTTGACGTCGATGGCATTTCCTGTCCTGGTGACACTGGCGCTGCTCGCGCCGCGATCCGCGCGCGCAGCCTATGGGCTGGCGGTTTCGCCCGCGACCATTAGATAGCCGCACATGACCCAGATCACCGTCGCCGCGCTCCAGCTCGCCTTCGGCCCCGATGTGGATGCGAACATCGCGAACGTCTCCGCGCTGGTCCGCGAGGCGGCCGGCAAAGGCGCGCAGGTGGTGCTGCCGCCCGAACTGTTCGAAGGCGAGTATTTCTGCCGCGTCGAGGACGAGGGCCTGTTCGCCAACGCGAAGCCGGTCGACAAGCACCCCGCGGTGCTGGCGATGCGCAAGCTCGCCGCCGAGCTGAAAGTCCACATCCCCACCAGCTTCTTCGAGGCCGACGGGCCGCATTTCTACAACAGCCTCGCGATGGTCGGTCCCGACGGCACGGTCGCCGGCGTCTATCGCAAGAGCCACATCCCCGACGGCCCCGGCTACGAGGAGAAATTCTATTTCCGTCCCGGCAACACCGGCTTCAAGGTGTGGGACGGCCCCGGCGCGACGCTCGGGGTGGGCGTGTGCTGGGACCAATGGTACCCGGAAACGGCGCGCGCGATGATGCTGATGGGCGCGGAGATTCTGTTCTACCCCACCGCGATCGGCAGCGAGCCGCACGACGAGGGCCTCGATACCGCCCGCCTGTGGCGCCGCGCGATGGTGGGGCACGCGGTCTCGAACGTCGTCCCCGTCGTCGCCGCAAACCGCATCGGGACAGAACACGGCCAGGCCTTCTACGGCACCAGCTTCATCGCCGACGAGCGCGGCGACGTGCTCGCCGAGCTGGGCCGCGACGAGACCGGCGTGATCACCGCAACGATCGACCTGGACCGAGTCGCCCGCCACCGCGCCGCCTTCGGCTTCTTCCGCGACCGGCGGCCGGAGCTCTACGGGCGGCTGGTGGAGGATATCTGAGACAGGCCCACTCAGTTTGATTCGTCATGCCGGACTTGTTCCGGCATCCACCAGCCGCGGGTAGGGGACAAGGGTTTCCTGCCTCTCGCTCAGCCGCTTGGTGGACCCCGGAACAAGTCCGGGGTGACCGGTGAGAGTTTGGACCGATTGAATCTGTCCTACCCCAGGCAGAAATCCACCGCCGCCATCGCATGCAGCGTTGTCGTGTCGAACAGCGGCAGGTCGACGTCGTCCTGCCCGATCAGCAGCATGATCTCGGTGCAACCGAGGATCGCGCCCTCGGCGCCGCGCACCGCCAGGCGCTCGATCATCGCACGCACCGCATCGCGCGACGCGTCGTGGATCGCGCCCGCGATCAGCTCGTCGAAGATGATCCGGTGGAGCATCTCGCGCGCCTCCGCCTCCGGCACCAGCACTTCGATCCCGAAGCCCTCGAGCCGCTCGCGATAGAAGGGCTGCTCCATCGTGAACGCGGTGCCGAGCAGCCCGATACGCCGCACACCGGCCGCGAGGATCGCCCGCGCCGTCACGTCGACGATGTGGAGCACGGGGATCGAGACCGCCGCGGCGATCCGCTCGGCGGCGAAGTGCATCGTGTTGGTCGCGATCACCAGGCAATCGGCGCCCGCCGCCTCGACCAGCGCCGCTTCCTCGGCCAGCCGGCGGCCCAGCAGATCCCAGTCGCCCTCGTGCATCAACCGCTTGAACTCGGCGAAATCGACCGAGAGCATCGCGACGCGGGCGTTACCGGCGCCCTCGGTGCGCCACTGCACCTCGCGGTTGAGGATCGCATAGTAATGCGCCGAACTTTCCCAGCTCATCCCGCCGAGCAGGCCGATCGTCTTCATGCCATCCGCAACCTTCCGCTCTTTCCCGCGCCGCCGCCCTCGTCCAAAGGGGGGCACCCGACGGGAGGATAGCAGATGCGCGCGGTGCGCAACCATTCGGAACGGCATCTCGTCACGCGCATCGGCTGGCTCCGCGCGGCGGTGCTCGGCGCGAACGACGGCATCGTCTCGACCTCGAGCCTGATCGTCGGCGTCGCCGCGGCGAGCCCCGAACGGCACGCGATTTTGGTGGCGGGCGTAGCGGGACTCCTCGCCGGGGCGCTGTCGATGGCGGCGGGCGAATATGTCTCGGTCAGCTCGCAGGCGGATACCGAAAACGCCGAACTCGCCCGCGAAGCGAAGGAGCTGCGCGCCGATCCCGCGTTCGAGATCGACGAGCTGAGCAGGATCTATGAAGCGCGCGGCGTCGATCCCGCGCTGGCTCGGCAAGTCGCCGAGCAGATGATGAAGGCCGATGCGCTCGGCGCGCATGCCCGCGACGAGCTCGGCATTTCGGAGGTCACCACCGCGCGGCCGATCCAGGCCGGGGTAACCTCGGCGCTGACCTTCTCGGCGGGCGCCGCCGCCCCCCTGCTCGCCGCGCTGCTGCTGCCGATGCATTCGGTCATCCCCGGCGTTTCGGCGGTTTCGCTGCTCTGTCTCGCTGCGCTCGGCGCGATCGGGGCGCGGACCGGCGGCGCGAGCGTGGTGCGCGGCGTGCTCCGCGTGACCTTCTGGGGCACGGTAGCGATGGCGGTCACCGCGGGGATCGGCAGCCTGTTCGGAACCACGGCGGGATGAGGTGGACATGAAAGTCGAAGGCGCGTGCCATTGCGGCGACATCCGCTACGAGGCCGAGGTCGATCCACAGGCGGTCGGCATCTGCCACTGCACCGATTGCCAGGCGCTGACGGGCTCGGCGTATCGAGTCACCGTGCGCGTCCCCGCCGAGACCTTCCATCTCCGCGGCGGCCCGCCGACGGTCTACATCAAGACCGCCGACAGCGGGGCCAAGCGCGCCCACGCCTTCTGCCCGCGCTGCGGCTCGCCCATCTACGCCGCCGCGCCCGAGAACCCGCCCACCTACGGCCTGCGCGTCGGTGCGCTCAAGCAGCGCGCCGAGCTCCCACCGGTCCGCCAGATCTGGTGCGATTCGGCGCTGCCCTGGACGCAGGACATCAGCACGCTACCGGGCACCCCACGGCAATAGCCCGCTCGAACACCGCGTCGAACATCGCCCCGGTCAGCCGCCCGGTATTCTGGTTGTAGCGCGAGCAGTGGTAGCTATCGATCAGCACCATCCCGTCGGGCATCCGGTGCTCGGCAAGGTGGCCGAAGCGTGCCTTGGGCAGCCGCCCGCCGAGCACCTTGACCGCCGATTGGTGCGCGATCTGACCTAGCGCGATCACGACGCGCGCCCGCGGCAGCGCCTCGATCCCGCCCGCGAGGAAGGGGCGGCAAGCGTGGATCTCGGCAGGTACCGGCTTGTTGCCCGGCGGCAGGCACTTGACCGCGTTGAGGAGGATCGCGCCCCTGGGAACGCCCCCCTCGGCCAGCCCGAACTTCTCGAGCGTGGCGAACAGCAGCTCGCCCGCGGCATCGCCGGTAAAGGCAAGGCCGGTGCGATTGGCCCCCTGCCGCCCCGGCGCCAGGCCGACGATCGCCAGCCACGCGTCGGGATCGCCAAACGCGGGCACCGGGGCATTCCACCACTCGGGCTGCTCGATGCGCAACTGATCGCGGAGGGCAACCAGCCGGGGGCAGCGCGGGCAATCGCGCGTCGGCTCGGTCGCGGGGCTTGGCGCGGGCATGTGCCGGGGATAGGCGCACAAGCGTGTCACGCTCAACCTATGCGATCGCCCTGGGATCGAACCGGCCCGGCCGCCACGGCCCGCCGGCGCGCGAGGTGGCGGCAGGGCTGGCGGCGCTCGGCCGAGTCCGCGCCGCCTCGCCAATCGTGCGCAGCGCCGCGATGGGGCCCGCCGGCCGTGCCTTCGCGAACGCGGTCGCGTTGGTCGACAGCGAGGAGGATCCGCCCGCGTTGCTCGCCCGGCTGAAGGCGATCGAACGCAGCTTCGGGCGCCGCCCGGGGCTCCGCTGGGGACCGCGCGTGATCGACCTCGACATCATCCTCTGGTCGGGAGGCGCGTGGAGCGAGGCGGGCCTCACCGTCCCGCATCCCGATTTCCGCCGCCGCGGCTTCGTGCTGGCCCCGCTCGCGGAGCTCGCGCCCGGCTGGCGCGACCCGATCAGCGGCCGCACCGTGCGCCAGCTCCGCGCGCTGCTCGGTCGGCCGGCCAAGCGTTGACCCCGCAGCCGGCGCCGCCTAGGTGCGCCCGCGTGGGTCCGTAGCTCAGTCGGTAGAGCAAGCGACTTTTAATCGAGAGGTCCCGGGTTCGAGCCCCGGCGGACCCACCATTTCCGCAAACGGCGCGGGGCCTGCCCAAGCGGGACACCCGCAGCAAGCCGGGGGCTTGATACCTTATATCATCTCGTCTATCGCATCGCAGCAATCGCCGATCGGGAGTTGGTATCTTGACCGCACGACGGTCCAGCGCGGGAATGGGGGCAAGCAGGATTCACCGGGCGTTCCTGCTGGTCATGCTCGTCGCGCTGTTGTGGCAGAGCTATCTCATCGGGACTCACGTCCATCCTGCGACCGGCCTGCCCTCGGTCTCGAGCGCAATCGGGACCGGCACCCCCCAGCTCGCTGCCCGCGACCGGCAGGTGCCGGGCCGGTCCGACACCTGCCCGATCTGCCAGGAACTCGCTCAGGCGGGCCACTATCTTCCACCCGCGCCGGTCCTCGTCGAGGCACCTGCGCGCTCCGTCCCGCCGAGCGTTGCGGCGGCACCGCTTTCGCTGCCGCTTCAACAACAGCGCTCGCACGGCTGGCAAAGCCGAGCCCCACCCACCTTCTCCAGAACCTAGCTCGAAACAATCGCGAAGGGAGGTGGCTCCCTCGCGCCCGGACTCCGATCCCCGGATCGGCGTCCCCAAAGGTTCCTGGAGTTTCAATTCATGCGACACGCTCTTCTGACGGGCGCGGCATTGGCCGCGCTGATCGCCGTTCCCGTTTATGCAAAAGGCGCCCCGGAGACGCCTGCACCCGCCGCCCCTCCGAGCGATCCTCCGGTCGCAACGGCAAGCGCACCCCAACCCACCGACACACCGCCCGACGACGACAAGAACGCGATCGTCGTCACCGGCAAGCTCGACGCCGCGCGCGCGTCGATCCAGCCGAGCCTCGGCGCCACCACCTATACGATCAGCGACGCGACGATCCAGGCGCTGCCAGGCGGCGACAACCAGCAGCTCAATCAGATGTTGCTCCAGCTTCCAGGCGTGGTGCAGGACGGTTTCGGCCAGTTCCACGTCCGCGACGACCACAACAACCTGCAATATCGCATCAACGGCACGATCCTGCCCGAGGGCGTCGCTGTGTTCGGCCAGACGCTGTCGCCGCGGCTCGTCGACCGGTTCGACCTGCATGACCGGCGCGCTGCCCGCGCAATATGGCCTGCGCACCGCCGGGATCATCGACATCACCACCAAGAGCGGGTTCAACAATGGCGGCACGCTCTCGGTCTATGGCGGCAGCCACGACACGATCGAGCCGAGCGTCGAATATGGCGGCTCCTCGGGGAGCACCAACTATTTCGTGACCGGCGAGCTACAAGCTACAGCAATCTCGGCATCGAAGCGGTCGATCCGGGGCGCAGCGCGCTTCACGACAAGACCGACCAGCTCCAGGGTTTCGCCTATCGTCGATCACACCCTCAACGACAACAACCGGGTCTCGTTCATCGGCGGCTATTCGGACCAGAAGTTCCAGATCCCGAACCCGCGCGGCCTCCAGCCCGACGGTACGTGGTCGGTGCGGCGGCCAGACCGATTTCCTCAGCGACAATCTCAACGAAAGCCAGCGCGAGAAGACCGCGTTCGGCATCGCCAGCTTCCTCCACGATTCCGGGCCGTTCACGCTCCAGGCCTCGGCCTTCGCGCGCTATTCCAGCGCTCGACTATTTCCCCGACACGCTCGGCGAATTGCTGTTCAACGGCCTCGCGCAGCGCGCGACCAAGCACGACTTCACCGTCGGCGGGCAGGTCGAAGGCGTCTATCAGTCTGAGCGACGCGCACACGCTGCGGGCCGGGGTGATCGTCACCCGCGACCACGGCACCAGCCGAGACCAGCACGCAGGTTTTCCCGGTCGACGCCAATGGCGACCAAGCCGGCCAGCCGATCGGCATCACCGACAACGGTGCCGCGACCGAGATGACCTATAGCGCCTATCTTCAGGACGAGTGGAAGCTGTTCCCGGGTTTCACCGTCAACTTCGGCGGCCGCTTCGATCGCTATGATGGCTTCAGGTCCGAGCAGCAGTTCAGCCCGCGCGTCAACGCGGTCTGGACGCCGACCAAGACCACGACAATCCACGCCGGCTACGCGCGCTATTTCTCGCCTGCGCCGTTCGCCAACGTCGCGACCACCTCGGTTGCCAAGTTCGTCGGCACCAGCGCGGAAGCGCCGGGGCTGACCAGCACCGCGCCTTTCGCCGAGCGGCAGGACTATTTCGATGTCGGCGTCGAGCAGAAGATCGGCCCGTCGCTGACCATCGGCATCGACGGCTATCATCGCCGCTCGAAAAACCTGATCGACGAGGGTCAGTTCGGCGCGCCGATCATCCTTACGCCGTTCAACTATCGCGATGGACGGATCGACGGCATCGAGGGCAGCATCAGCTATGCCAGGGGTCCGGTGCTCGTCTATGCCAACTTCGCCTATGCCAAGGCACAGGGCCGCGACATCATCTCGAGCGAGTTCAGCTTCGATCCGGGCGACCTCGCCTATATCCAGAACCACTTCATCTATCTCGACCACGACCAGACTTACACCGGCTCCGCGGGTGCATCCTATCGGTTCGGCGGGCAGCCAGGTTGGCGCGAGCATGATCTATGGCTCGGGGCTGCGCCGCGACGGCGCGGTGCCAAACGGGGCCAAGATGCCGCCCTATGCGGTCGTTCAACCTCACCGCGAAGCACAAGTTCGAGGGACCGGGAATCGAGATCCGCGCAGATGTGGTCAACCTGTTCGACCATATCTACGAGATCCGCGACGGCTCGGGCGTGGGCGTAGGCGCGCCGCAGTTCGGGCAGCGGCGAGGCTTCTTCTTCGGCATCAGCAAGTCGTTCTAGAACCTCGCCATCCACCCATCCGCCCCGACGACGGCGGATGGGTGGAGGCCTGCCGGGCGTAACTGTCATGGAAATTGTGCCTATCATTCCTGCGGAAAAAGCGGGGGCAGGCAATAAGGCGCGCGCGGACTGGATCGAGCGGGCGGCGCTTGGCGCATCGCTGCTCTGTCTGGTGCATTGCCTGGCGCTGCCGATGCTGATCGCAGCGCTGCCCATGCTCTCGAAGCTGCTGTCGTTGCCTGAGAGCGTGCATGTCTGGCTGCTTGCGTTTGCAGTGCCCGCCTCGGGGCTGGCGCTGGTCAGCGGGTGCCGACGTCATGGCGCGCTCTATCCGCTGCTGGTGGGAGCCGGCGGCCTGGCGTTGCTCGCAGTGGGCGGGTTCGTGGTCGCGGCGACCCCCGCCGAGACCTGGGCTACGGTCGCGGGCAGCTTGTCGCTGGCGTTCGCACATCTCGCCAACTGGCGCCTTCGGCACGCGCTGCACGTTCATGCCTGAGAGGCTCCGATCGCCGATAGAAGCCCAACAAGTCCGACATGACGATTTGATTTGATCGCTGCGACACTAACCTCGCTCGGCGAGCTTGCGTTCCCAGGCGAGCGCGTCGCGCACGATTCCGTCGAGGTCGTCGTGCCGCGGCCGCCACGGCAGCGCCGCCAGGATCGCGCGGTTGTCGGCGATCAGCGCGTCGGGATCGCCGGCGCGGCGGGCCTCCAGTCGGCGCTCGATGCGGCGATTGGTCACGCGGTCGACCGAGTCGAGCACCTGGAGCACCGAGAAGCCCCGGCCGTAGCCGCAATTGAGCGTATGGTTCTCCCCCGGCGCCGCGATCAGCAGGTCGAGCGCGTCGACATGCGCGGCGGCAAGGTCGGTGACGTGGATATAGTCGCGCACGCCGGTCCCGTCGGGCGTCGCGAAATCGGTGCCGAACACCGAGACGTGATCGCGCTTGCCGGTCGCCGCCTCGACCGCGACCTTGATCAGGTGAGTCGCGCCCGCGGTCGATTGCCCCGAGCGGCCCTGCGGATCGGCGCCGGCGACGTTGAAGTAGCGCAGCGCGCAATAGTTGATCGGGTGCGCCGCCGCCACGTCGCGCAGCATGAACTCAGTCATCAGCTTCGACATGCCGTACGGGTTGATCGGCACCCGGGGCGAATCCTCGGCGACCGGCACCTTCTCGGGGATGCCATAGGTCGCGGCGGTGGAGGAGAAGATGAAGTGCCGCACGCCGCACGCCACCGCGCTTTCGAGCAGCGACCGGCTCGCCGCGGTGTTGTTGCGATAATATTTGAGCGGGTCGCTGACCAATTCGGGCACCACCACCGATCCCGCGAAATGCATCACCGCGATCACGTCATGCTCGCGCATCGCCGCGCGGACCTCGGCGTCGTCCTCGATGTTCGCGACCACCAGCGCCGCGCGCCGGTCCACCGCCCAGTCGAACCCGGTGGTGAGGTTGTCGATGACCATCACCTTCCACCCCGCGTCAAGCAGCGCCAGCACCGCGTGGCTGCCGATATAGCCCGCCCCGCCCGTCACCAGCACCGTGCCTTCGCGCATCGTTCTCTCCATTGCCCTTCCTCGCCCCAACCCTATCTTGGCGTCCTAAGCAAGGAGTAGCGCATGGCTATCGAGACGGCGACGCTGGCGGGCGGGTGTTTCTGGTGCACCGAAGCGGTGTTCAACGACGTGATCGGCGTGAGCAAGGTCGAGAGCGGATACATCGGCGGAACCAAGCCCAACCCGACCTACAAGGAAGTCTGCAGCGGCACGACTGGCCACGCCGAAGCGATCCGCGTCACCTTCGACAGCGACCGGATCAGCTACGGCGAGTTGCTCGACGTCTTCCTCGGCACCCACGATCCGACTCAGCTCAACCGTCAGGGCAACGACGTCGGCACGCAGTACCGCTCGGCGATCTTCCCGCATTCGCCCGAGCAGGAGGCCGAAGCCCGCGCCGCGATCGAGCGTGCCGCGGAGGACTGGCCCGCGCCGATCGTCACCACGATCGAGCCGCTGGGCGAGTGGTGGCCCGCCGAGGACTATCACCAGGAATATTGGCAGGGCGAGGGCCAGCGGAACCCCTATTGCCTCGCGGTGATCCCGCCCAAGCTCAGGAAGCTCCGGAAAAGCTTCGCCAACCGGCTGAAGGAAACGGCGTAAATCCTCCCCGGCACGGGGAGGATTTAGACTAGGGCAGCTTCTCACCCTCGACCGGCGGACGCTTGCCTGAATCGGCGCCGAGCATTTTGTAGACGAAGCCGCCGAGCAGCCCGCCCACCAGCGGCGCGATCCAGAACCACGGCAACTGATCGAGCGCGATGCCGCCTTCGAGCAAAGCCGGTCCGGTGCTCCGCGCCGGGTTCACCGAGGTGTTGGTGACGGGAATCGAGATGAGGTGGATCAGCGTCAGCGCCAGCCCGATCGCGATCGGCGCGAAACCCGCGGGGGCGCGGCTGTCGGTCGATCCCATGATCACGAGCAGGAACACGAAGGTCAGCACAACCTCGATGATCATCCCCGCCTCGAACGAATAATGGCTCGGCGAATGATCGCCGAAGCCGTTCGACGCGAGCCCGCCTGTGTAGCCCGGCGCGCCGGCAGCGATCGTGTGGAGCAGCAGCGCCGCGAGGATCGCGCCCAGCACCTGCGCGATCACGTAGAGCGGGATGTCCTTGGCCGGAAAGCGTCCGCCGGCCCACAGGCCCACGGTGACGGCGGGATTGAGGTGGCAGCCCGAGATGTGCCCGATCGTGTACGCCATGGTGAGGACGGTCAGCCCGAACGCCAGCGCCACGCCGACATAGCCGATCCCAACATTGGCGATCCCGCAGGCGAGCACCGCGCTGCCGCATCCACCGAAGACCAGCCAGAATGTGCCGATCAGCTCGGCAAGCCCACGCTGCATGTTGCTCATGATTTCCCCCTCCGTGTCCGTTTTCTCCGATACGCGACTCGACTGGGGCGGACTGTCAGGAGTCGTTGCGCAGGTGTAAAGATCGCCGACGGGTCAGCGATGTGCGGCGCGACGAAGGCGGTCGTTGATCGCGATGCCGATGCCAGTCGCGGGGACGGGTGCCACCGCGATGCACGCCGCGGGCGAAGCGTCGGCGCGATGAAGCGCGTCGAAGAGGTTTGCGGCGGCTTCGGTGAGATCGCCTATCAGGGAGAGGCTGTGGTCGCCGGAGATCGCGCCGAAGCCAATCAACCATTCGCCGTCGCGGGCATCGGTCACGTTCAGCCGGAGCGGCTTGAACGGCGCGTAGTGGCTCGCGAGTTGGCCTGGCGCGGTAACCCGTCTCGTGTTCCCCGGTGCAGGCCGCGGCCCAGTTTCGACGACCTCGGTACCTGGACCCCGGCCTTCGCCCGGGAACAGCATTTCCTGCGTCAACGGCCCGGGCCGCAGCACGTCACGCCCGCGCACGATCGTCGATTCGATTCCGGCCGGCGTTGCGCCGTCGTCGATCACCAGCGAAATCCGCCCGGCGAGGCTCGCGGCGACATGCGCCGCCCGCGTCGGGCTGATCCCTCCGCTCGCATTGGCCGAGGGCGCCGCGAGCGGCTTGCCGGCCGCGGCGAGCAGCGCTTGCATCGCCCGGTGTGCGGGGACGCGGATCGCGATCGTGTCGAGCCCCGCGGTCACCAGCGAAGCGATCCCCGCGTCCGAGCGCAGCGGCAGCACCAGCGTCAGCGGCCCAGGCCAGAAGCGGCGGGCAAGGTCACGCGCCTCCTCGTCGAACACGGCGATCGCTTCGGCCGCCGAGAGATCGGGGACGTGGACGATCAGCGGGTTGAACGACGGCCGCCCCTTGGCCGCGTAGATGCCCGCGACCGCGCGCGAATCGGTTGCGTCGGCGGCGAGGCCGTAGACGGTCTCGGTCGGTACCGCGACGCATCCGCCCGCGGCGATCACCGCCGCGGCCTCGGCGATCGCGGCCTCGCCATAGGGTAAGACGCGGGGATTTGTCTGGCTCACCCTCGCGGCGCTATAGCGCGCCGACCCCAGCGACAAGAGAGAGCCATGTTCACCCCCGCCACCGCCGAGCAGCGCTTCGTGCTCGATCACATCGTCCGCCTCGCCGAACTGTCGGACGAAGCGACCCCTGAGCTGGTCGAGGCGGTGCTCGAGGGCGTGGGCCAGTTCGCCGCGGGCAAATGGGCGCCGCTCGAGCGGCTGGGCGACGAGGTCGGTGCCCTATGGAGCGAGGCGGGCGTGACGATGCCCGAGGGCTTCGCCGCCGCCTACCATGCCTATGTCGAGGGCGGCTGGGGGACGATCGGATCGCCGCCGGCGTTCGGCGGCCAGGGCTTGCCGGTGAGCCTCGCCGCCGCGGTGCTCGAGACGCTCGGCACCGCCAACATGGGCTTCGCGCTCGCCCCGATCCTCACCGTCGGCACAATCGAAGCGTTGGTCCACCACGGCACGCCCGAGCAGCAGGCCGCGTATCTTCCGCATCTCGCCACCGGCGAATGGACCGGCACGATGAACCTGACCGAGCCGCAGGCGGGCTCCGACGTCGGCGCGCTCCGCACGCGCGCCGAGCCGCGCGCGGACGGGAAATGGTCGATCACCGGCACCAAGATCTTCATCTCGTTCGGCGACCACGACATGGCGGCGAACATCGTCCACCTCGTCCTCGCGCGCACCCCCGATGCGCCGCCGGGAACCAAGGGCCTGTCGCTGTTCCTCGTTCCCAAGTTACGCCTCGATGCCGAGGGCAAGCCCGGCGACTTCAACGACGTCCGCGTCGTCTCGATCGAGCACAAGATGGGGCTCCACGCCTCGCCGACGTGCGTGCTGAGCTTCGGCGATCACGGCGACTGCGTCGGCGAGCTGGTCGGCCCCGAGCTCGGCGGGATCGCGGCGATGTTCACGATGATGAACAACGCGCGATTGAACGTCGGCCTCCAGGGCGTCCAGATCGCCGAGCGCGCGACGCAGCGCGCGGTTGCCTATGCGCGCGACCGAATCCAGGGGCCGCGCGCGGGATCGGCGAGCCGCGAGCCGGTCGCGATCGTCGAGCATCCGGACGTCCGCCGCATGCTGATGCGGATGAAGGCGCAAACCCAGGCCGCGCGCGCTTTGGTCTATTATGCCTTCGGCCAGCTCGACCGCGCACATGCCGGCGACGCGGCGGCGAAGGCGCGCGTCGAATTGCTCACCCCGCTCGCCAAGGCCCACGGCACCGATCTCGGCAACGAAGTCGCGAGCCTCGGGGTGCAGGTGCACGGCGGGATGGGCTATATCGAGGAGACCGGCGCCGCCCAGCACTTCCGCGACGCCCGCATCACCCCGATCTACGAGGGCACCAACGGCATCCAGGCCATGGATCTGGTCGGCCGCAAGCTGAGCATGGACAATGGCGGCACGCTGCTCGCGCTCCTCGCCGAGATGCGCGCCGAGGCGGAGGAACCCCAGCTCCTCCTGCTGATCGACGCGTGCGAGGAAGTCGGCCGCAACCTGCTCGGCTCCGATACCGACGACCGGCTGGCGGCGAGCTATCCGTTCCTGACGATGCTGTCGGTCGCCGTATGCGGGTGGCTGATGGAGGCCGAGGGCCGATTCGCGCGGCGCTCCGAGGGCGATCCCCAGTTCCTCAAGATGAAGGCTGCCGTCGCCGACTTCTACGTCGGCCAGATCGCGCCCGAGGCGCTCGGGCTGCGCGCGGCGGCGATGGCGAAGGCGGCGGCGCTCTACGCGGTCGACGCGGCGGGCTTCGCGGCCTGATCTTGCCGCCGGCCGCAAGCTGGGTTAGCTTCCCGCCATCCCAGACAATCGGAAGGGGGTTTCGATGGGGGATCGTCAGGGCACCGAATGTAACCGGTTACAGAGCTTGGACACACTGCGCGGCTTGGCCGTCGCGGGGATGATCGTGGTCACGAGTCCGGGCGCGTGGGACATCAGTTATGCGCCGCTCAGGCACGCCGAATGGCAAGGCTGGACGCTCGCCGACATCGTGTTCCCCACGTTCCTCTTCGCGGTCGGCATGGCGTTCGCGCTCAGCTTTCCCCGCATGTGGGGGGCCGAGGACCGCGCCCTTGCCTGGCGCCGGATCGCGCGACGGACGGCGCTGCTGATCCTGCTGGGCCTGCTGCTCAACGCGCTTCCCTATTTCGACCTTTCCCACCTCCGCATTCCCGGCATCCTCCAGCGGATCGCGGTCTGCTACGCGCTGGTGGCAGCGCTCAGCCTGCTGACGTTGCGCCGCGACGCGGACGGACGCGCGGACTTGAACCCGATCGCGCTCGGCATCGCCGCCGCGGTCCTGCTGGCAGTCTATTGGGCGCTGCTCGCGTTCGTGCCGGTTCCGGGCTTCGGCGCCGGCCAGTTCGATTCGGCTGGAAACCTTCCCGGCTATGTCGATCGCGCGATCTTCACCGTCCCGCATCTCTGGCCCTACGGCACCACCGGCAAGGTGGTGACCTACGATCCCGAAGGCGTGCTCTCGACGCTGGGCGCCATAATCAATGTGCTGGTCGGCGCGCTCGCCGCGATCCTCTGGCGCAAGCGGCCCGGGCCGGCGCCGCTCGCCATCGTCGGGGCCGTGCTGCTCGTGCTCGGACTGCTGCTCGATCCGGTGCTCCCGATGATCAAGCGCCTCTGGACCGACAGTTTCGCGCTGTTCAGCAGCGGCTTCTCATTGCTCCTGCTCGCGCTGCTGACGGCCGCGGAGAAGGCCCCGCTAGTCACCCGCGCCCTCGCGCCGCTCCGCGTGCTCGGCCGGAACGCGATTCTCGCCTTCACCCTCCAGCAGTTCTGGGCGGCGTTCAACAGCATTCCCTGGGTGAACGACGCACAAGGCCGGCCGCGCTGGCCGCACAATGTGATGATGGATGCCGCGAGCACGATCCTGCCCGATCCGTATCTGGCGTCGCTCGCCTGCGCGCTGGTCGTGCTCGCGGCGATCACGCTGCTGATCGTGCCGCTCGACCGGCGCGGGATCCGCCTGCGGCTGTGACTTAAGGTGCGGCGTGCGCCGGCCGCAAGCTCGTGCCGGCGCGACCGCCGCGCAGACCGGTGAGCCAGCTTACCGGGTTGTACCAGGTCGCAGTGCCGTCGTACGAATGGGTGATGAATTCGGCGCGTCCGCTGATCGTCTCGATCGGCACCGGCCCGCCGAGACCCTTTTCCGCGAGCGAGAAGCGGCTGTCCGCCGAATCGTCGCGATTGTCGCCCATCAGGAAGACGTAGCCTTCGGGCACGTAGACCGGCCCATAGTTGTCGCCGGGGCTTACATAGCCGTCCCCGAGGTCGGTATCGCCCAGGTCGATCGTCTCGTAGCTGACACCGTTGGGCAGCGTCTCGAGATAGAGCGGGAGGCGGCAATGGAGCTTGCCGTCGGGACCCGTGCGGCGAAAGCGCGCGATCGTCGCTTCGCACGGCAGGTTGCGGTCGACCGGCAGCATCGCCGATCCGCGCGCAACTCGCGGCACCGGCGTGCCGTTGATCGAGACCACGCCGTGGCTCACCTCGATCGTGTCGCCCGGCAGACCGATCACCCGTTTGATCAGGTCCTCGCCGTCGCCGCGCCGCGCCACCGTCACCACGTCGCCGCGCTCGGGGACGCGTCCGAACAGCCGGCCCGGGATCACCCCGCTGCCGTGGACCGAGAGCGACGCGTAGGACCAGCCATAGGGATATTTGCTCACGATCAGATGGTCGCCGGTCAGCAGCGTCGGCATCATCGAATCGGAGGGGATGTAGAAGGGCTTGGCGCAGACCGTCTGGAACCCGAAGGCGCACACCACCGCACCGCCGACGCTCATCGCCAAGCGTGCCCATCCCGAACGCAGATCGATCTTCATCGCAACGCCTCCCAACGCGAGAAGCCGGGCCGCTGATCAGGCCAGTTCGCGGTCCAGCAGATCCTTGGTGTCGAGGCCGAGCAGCGCGATATGCTCGCGCACCCGCGGCCAATAGCCATTGAGGAAGCGCTCGCGCTCGGCGACGCGCAGCCGCTCGACCGCGCCCGGCAGCACGAACATGCCGACGCCGCGCCGCACCTCGACATAACCGTCGTCCTGGAAGCTCTGATAGGCCTTGGCGACGGTCAGCGGGTTGGCGCCGTGCTCGGCGGCGAGCGCGCGCACCGACGGAAGCTGGTCGCCTGCGCGATACTGACCACGAAGGATCGCCGCCGCGATGATCGCGCGAAGTTTGAGATATACGGGGCTGTCGTCGTGCTCGAGCGCTGTCATGGTGCCTTAATACACCAATTAGCCGCCGCGTCCAGCCCCGGGATTCCACACGTGTGCGATTTCGGACAGTTCGGGGCGCGGGCGTTCCTCGAGCGGGCGCGAGGGCGTGCCGATGAACACGAACCCAACGATCCGCTCCGGCGCGGCGCCGAACAGGTCGCGCACTGCATCCGAATAGGCCGCCCAGCCGGTCAGCCAGCCCCCCGCGAACCCCATTGCGTGGCACGCGTGGAGCAGGTTCATGCACGCCGCGCCCGCCGAAAGCTGCTGCTCCCACAGCGGGATCTTGTGATCGGGGACCGGCGCCGACAGCACCACCACCAGCGCGGGCGCCTGCAGCGCGAACTGCTCCGCCGCTTCGAGGTCGCGTGCATTGGCGTCCGCCTTTTCGCGCGCCAGGATCTGCTGCAGCCGCGCCGACAATGTCGCGCGCTCCTCGGGCGGCACGATCACGAACCGCCACGGGAAGAGCTTGCCATGATCGGGGGTGCGCGAGGCGATCGCGATCATCTCCTGAAGCTGCGCGAGGTCCGGCCCCGGCGCAGCGAGGTCGCGCGGCTTACCCGATCGACGAGTGCGCAGCAGCGCAAGCGGGGTGGAGCGATCGTTGAACATGGCCGCCCTCTAGAGCGCTCGCCGCGCCGCGCCAACGCCCGATGCTTTACAGCCGCTTCATTCCAGCTAGTCTCGCCTCCCATGCGCCGGGCCGCCGCCCGGAAAAACAGAACGATAAACGGAGAGCCTCCGCATGGTGGACACCCCTACCGCCGATTCCCCGGCCGAGCCCGACATCACCCACATCAATCCCGCCGGCCAGAAGACATGGTTCGGCCATCCCCGCCAGCTCGCGCGGCTGTTCACCACCGAGATGTGGGAGCGCTTCGGCTATTACGGCATGCGCGCGCTGCTCACGCTCTATCTGACCAAGCATTTCCTGTTCGGCGACCACCAGGCGACCGGTCTCTACGGCGGCTATACCGCGCTGGTGTATCTGACCCCGCTGATCGGCGGGCTGCTCGCCGATCAGTATCTCGGCTCCAAGCGATCGGTGAAGTTCGGCGCGATCGTGATGGCGTTGGGCTATTTCACCCTTGCGTTCGGCGGCTCGCCCGCGAAGCCCTATGCGGTGATCGACGGCCAGCGCTACGAAGTGCAGGTCGACAATTTCAAGGACCGGCCGACCAGCGCCAAGAACGAGGCGCGCTTCCTGATCGACCACGGCCAGAAGCTGCAGATCAAGGGCAACGACGACGGCACCGTCGCGCTGCTCGCGGCCGACGGCCATGTCGCGCGGACGATCCCCAAGGGCAAGATGGAATCGAAGAGCGACCAGGATCCGCTGATGGTGATGGTCCTGCTGATCGCGCTCTCGATGATCTCGGTCGGCAACGGCTTCTTCAAGCCCAACATCTCGACGATGGTCGGCTCGCTCTACGAACAGGGCGACCGGCGGCGCGATACCGGCTTCACGATCTTCTACATGGGCATCAACATGGGCTCGATCCTGGGCCAGCTGTTCTGCCCGATCCTCGCCGACATGTTCGGCTGGTGGGCGGGGCTCGGACTCGCCGGGGTCGGCATGCTCTTCTCGTGGACACTGATCCAGTTCGACGGCGGCAGGCTCGACGGCTATGGCGAGCCCCCGGCCCGGGCAGGCCCCGATCGCGCGATGCTGATCTACATCCTGGCGATCGTCGCGGTGCCGGCGCTCTACTGGCTGTTCCTCAACGTCCTCGCCACGCCCGAGGCGGCGAAGGGCACCGGCTTCATCGGCAATCTGATGGCGCTGCCGCTGCTCGGCAAGATGCTGCTTCGTCACCTTCATCCTTTCGGTGCCTGGCATCCTGATCTGGTCGTGGTTCGCGGGCAACCGCAGGGAATTCCAGATGATGGTGGTGGCGATGGTGCTCGTCATCTTCAACGTCGTCTTCTGGACGCTGTTCGAGCAGGCGGGCTCGTCGCTGACGCTGTTCGCCGACCGCAACACCAATCTGAGCGTGTTCGGGCTGTTCAGCATCTCGGCGCCGCAGACGCAGAACTTCAACCCGCTCTCGATCGTCATCCTCGCGCCCTTGATGAGCATCTTCTGGGGCTGGCTGGCCAAGCGCGGCCTCGAGCCGTCGATCCCGGTCAAGTTCGGGCTGGCGCTGATCGGCGTCGGCGCGGGCTTCCTGTTCCTCGTCTGGGGATCGACCTTCGCCGGGCCGGACTTCAAGGTCGCCTTGTGGTGGCTCGCGGGGCTCTATGTGATCCACTCGGTCGCCGAGCTGTGCATCTCGCCGGTCGGCCTCTCGATGATCACCAAGCTGTCGCTGGCGCGCGTCGTCGGGCTGATGATGGGGGTGTGGTTCCTGTCGATCTCGGTCGCCCAGTACGCTCGCCGGGCTGCTCGCCCAGGAAGCGAGCGTCGATACGGTCGGCGGGCAAGTGACCAACCTCAAGATCAGTCTCGAAACCTACACTGGCATCTATCAGCACTACGGGCTGATCACCGTCGGCATCGGCGTGGTGCTGCTGCTGCTCTCGCCGCTGATCAAGAAATGGATGCACGGCGTCCAGTAAGCGCCGAATGATTTGTCATCCCAGCGAGAGGTCGAAGCGAAAATAAAATGCTGAAAACACGGCATTATTTTTCATCATTTCGACCTGTGCAGGAACTGTGCAGAATAAAATTCTGCGTTGTGTAGATTTCAACACAATCTGCGCAGCGAGAATCTGAATGTCCAGCGTGATGGAGTTGTTGTCCCCAACTCAGGCTCCCGCTTTCGGTGATCGAGGCTTGCGAGCGGCCTTCGCCGGGGCGGCAGCCCTCGGCTTGCGACCCAGGCCGATCTTCTTGGCGAGCGCGCGTCGCTGCTCCGCATAGCTGGCGGCCACCATCGGGTAGTCGCGCGGCAGGCCGAACGTCTCGCGATAGCTCGCCGGGGTGTAGCCATTCAGTGAGACGTGGCGCTTGAGCATCTTGTAGGGCTTACCATCGATCATGCTTATGAGGTGATCGGGCTTGATCGAAGCGCGCATAGACACCGCGCCCTTTGGCCTTTCCGACACGGCAGCTAACTCGGGCTCTGCGCCCAACCCCGCCAAGGCCTGATAGGTGCTGGCGATGAGGGCAGGCACGTCGCCAATGGCAACGCTGTTGTTCTCCACATGCGCCGCAACGATGTCGGCGGTGAGGGCCATCAATGTGGAATAGTCGGGCAAGGCGCGGTCTCCATTTGCGGCGGCAAGAATGAACGCGCCATGTCCCCAAGAAGTGCCCCTGTCCATAGGAACCGAACCTTACCTGATCTTGAACAGGTTGCAGGCCTGCAACCCTGCCCCTGTGGCGAACAGCGGGTGTGCAAGCGGAGCGGTGCCGTCGCGGGGAACCGGCTGCAGGGAGCGCAGCGGACGAAGCTGGGCGGACGGTACTCGAAGCGCGCCGAGGGCGGAGCCCTAAGAACGCTCGTCTTGATTTCCGGAAATGGGCCGGTTGTAGACCGGCAGGTTTCGGGCGCGCATAGGCGCGAAGCTGACGTTCATTTAGCAAGACTTTGGCAAAACGATCCTTCACAATCCAGCCATCATGTTGTGGCGCTTGAGAATAACGGCCTCTGACGGCACTCTTCGTTGATGTACGAGCTATCAGCGACGTTGAAGCTGCGCCCCGCACGCATCGCGCTTCTCACAAGACCCAACGATACCCGCGCGATCCGTAAGTTCATGCGGGCTTCCGCCTGCCTGTGGGGCGGCGCGTACAATCCGATCATCCCGGTCATGACCAGCCTTCCCGCCGCGTGGCGGGACCGACATGGTTTAAAGGCGAGCGCGCGCGAGGTTACCCGCGGGTACGTCCGCTATTTTGAACCGGACGCCTATGTCGAAGCGGAAGAGGGGCTGCTGGAAGCCGCCGGGTTGAGCGCATTCCGCCGGAAGCACGCGATAGGCACTCGCGTCCTTCCCTTGGGCAGCCTCATGGCTAAGCGGGACAACCGGGATTGGTCCGAACCTTCGTTCGGTCTCAGTATTCTCGATGCCATGCGCGACATCTACGAGCGGGAGCTCCGCTTCGACATGAAGCAGTCGCGCACCGCGGTACTCGTCAAGCCGCAAAGCCGGTCGCTGCTGACCGAGACCGTTTTCGGCTGCTATCCCGGTGGCAAGCTCGTCGACTATTTTCGTTCGAACTACCGAACCGTCTTTTCGCCCGCTGAGCTGGACCCAACGCCAGAAGCCTGGCTCAAAGGCTTCAAAAACGGCGGTCTGACGCCCCTTCGGTTCACTCGCTACAAGCTCGAAGCGGAGCCCGGATGGCGCGACCTTACGGTGTTCGTCTTCGACCCGACCAGTCCCCTTGACGCCATCGATCTATGGAACATGCGCTCGCAGCCACGTTCGGCGCTGCCGGTCCCGCTTGAATGGTGGCCGCAGCTTCTCCCGGAACTACGCGATATCCTCCGGGTCGAGCACCGTCCCATCAAAAGCAATCCCTTCGGGTCGATGCACCGCGGCACGATCGAGTTCGCCCGGTCAATAAGCCAGGAGCGCGCAACCGAGATGGCGAGGGAGATCGCGGGCGATCTCCCTCAGGGATCGGTCAATATAAGGCACTGGCCGACCCCGATCTGGCGGGAGCCCGAGTATGGCCATACGTTCCGCGATCATGGTCCGCTGGTCATGAAGTCGGCCGAAAAGCGCATTACCCTGCCGCTCGACAAATCGACACTCTTCGTGTCCTTCGAGACGCTGTCGCCTGAGTTCGCACAGCAATATGGGGCGAACGATATCCGCTGGGTGAATACGCTCCAGCCTTCTCAATTCTATACCGACCATATTGGCACGACGCTGCCCTTCAATACGTTCGATCCCTATTTCACGATGATCCAGGGATATGGAGAGCCCGTGCTGATCGGCCGTGAGGGCTGGTCGATGGGTCAGCGCTACAAGGACGTGTCCGCCCACCTCACGATTCCGACCCCGGAGGCGGCGGTCATCTCGGCACTGAAGCGCTACGGGATCGAGGCACGCCTGTCCGAGCCGGGTCACATCGCCAAGCAGATACTCGGCCATCTCGATAGTCTGCGCGGCGTTCGCCTGCTGGCAGATCCCGAAACCCTCGACATGCTCAACACGATGGCGGGCGGCATCCGACGCAAAGGCACTGGCGTTGCCGAAATCGAGGAGTTGTTCGACAGGCGTTCGAAATCGGTCGCGGACTGGCATGCGCTGGTCGAACGCCGAAAGAAGCAGGGCTATGGCGTATCCGGCCTTGAAGACTTCACGACGCCCGGCGTCATCCGCCTGGGTCTCCAGTCAAAATGTCCCAACTGCGTGTACCTGAACTGGCATTCGCTCAGCGCCGTAGACTACGACGTCACCTGCGAGCGCTGCCAACGCTCCTATCCCTTTCCGCAAGCCGAACTCCAGAAGAACAACCGGAACTGGTCGTTCCGTGTGATCGGCCCCTTCGCCGTGCCGGACTATGCCCGGGGCTCCTACGGCGCGCTGCTCGCGCTCAAGGCGCTCGGCAGCATGCATATGGGCCATGATCCCATGTCCTATGCGACCGCTCTCTCGCTGAGATTCGACGGAATCGAGGCCGAGGCGGATTTCGTGGCGCTGAGATCGCCCGAGCGTATGGGATCGCAGAGCGATCCGGAACTCATCATCTGCGAGGCAAAATCCTTTGGCGCGGGGCCGCTCATCACCGCGAAGGACCTGGCGAAGCTGCGCGCGATCGCGAGGAAGATCGAGGGTGCCGTCATCGTGATTTCGGTGCTTCGCAATCACTTCATCAAGGACGAGCAGAAGGCGCTGGAATCTTTTGTGAGATGGTGCCGGCAGCCGGACCGGAACGGCGAGATGCGCAACCCCGTCATCCTGCTCACGGGTCATGAAGCCTTCTGCCAGTTCGATATCGGGATGACGTGGAAGGAACTCGGTGGCGAGCACGCCAAGTTCGAGGGCCATCAGCATCGCGAAAGCCTGAGAGCGTTCGCCGAGGCCACCCAGTCCATCCATCTGGGTCTCAAATCCTACCACACCGAGATGCACGAAAAATGGGAAGCGAAGCGGAAGTCCAAGCCGGGCGCGAAGGCGAAATGAAAGGTGTGATCTATCCCGCACGGCGCGTCGCGCATCGAAGGGCCTGTCGCTTGCAAAGGGCGCGCGGGATGGCGTTCTCAGGCTCGTGAAACACCATTATGTCCCCCAATTCCTGCTGCGTCGCTGGTGCAACGACCCCGGCAAGCTGCAGAGCTTCAAGATCCGGGATGGGCGCGTGCTCTGCACCGAGCAGGCGCCGGAATATACGGGCTATGAGAACGCCCTATATGCCGTCGTCGCCAACGCGCTCGGCATTGATAGAGATCATCTTGAGCGCAGGTTCTTCAGCCCGATCGACAGCAAGGCACGCGAATCAAGAAACGCATACTGGCGTTGAGGGGGCATCTGCTCAAACGTACGAAGGTTGATGATTTCAAAACGGGTCGCGAGCAACACCGCGATTGAATCATCAAATGGAGAAACATTGCGTAGGGTGAGACTTTCCGCCATTCTCCTAAGAGCGGCCGCGCACCTGGGGAGGGGCGAAACTGATGGCAGACATCATTCAGGCAAATTTCTTAGAGCTGACTCTGGTATTCCTGGTGCTGTACGCACTGGTCTCTACCCATATCTCAATGGCGAGAAAAAAGTCGGCGGTCGAGAAGAGCGTGGCCGATGCAATTGAAGAATCAAAAAAGCAAATCCAAGATTCGATTAGTCCGCGCGTGGTTTTCTGCGCCTCGATCGATCAGGTCCGATCGGAAGCAGCGGAAATCATCCTGGCCGCGGTAAACGAATTCTCAACTGCAGTAGAAGAAAACACAAAGTTGATAAAGGGTGGTGATAGAGAGCGACGAGATATTTCGCAATATTTTGTAACGATTTACGGAGCAGCTTCGTTGAGCAACGAAAGTGATGCCGATAAAGACCGGGATAACGCGGTGACGCAGCAATCCATCGCACGATATAATCATGCCCGCGAAAAGGCAACTTTGTGTAAATTGCACTTTAGAAGGTATGTTTCCCTTCTTGACAGTGCAGAACTATCCAATCGCAGTGCAGACGTGCGATCCGAATATATCGACTGGTTAAAGCGCCAGCAACGCGACCTCATCAATGACGCAAACTACACTATGGTACTTAGCCCTCGCGCGCCACGTTGGGGTTCTTCAAACACATCCATCATCGGAAATGCAGGAATTATCGAAATAAAGGGTCATGGCGGCTCCGCATTCGCAATTTATGATCGACGAATTGCCATCGATCTTAGAGTATCACTTAGAGCTGACATCTACGGATCACTTCCCAAAAACAGACGTGAAATCTTCTCCGGCGACGAAACCAGCATGTCGTGGCTCGATACATTCATTAACGAATGCGAGAAGGCAGGAGACGGGGGCTAGCTTCCGATGGAACTACTACTCACGACCATAACTACATTCATTCTAGCATTTTCCGCCCTCTGGATAATGGACCAGGGGAGGTATGATAATGTGAATGAACGAATTTCGGTAGCATTCGAGGGCTCGAAATTTGCCGATCAGAAAATTAACGAGCGGGACAGGATCTTCAAGCTGTTTCCGCTCGAGCCTGCCCCGCTACTTTTTAAAAAGCTCAGCATTTCTGAAGAACTATTGTCCGGACCGGCCCTATATATCTCGACGAAGTTCCTCGGTTCTTTATTAATCGCGTCGCTGTTCGGGTTTGCAATTGCGTCGTTTGGAGCCGGAGACCAGAATGTTCATCGCACTGACATCTTGACGCTGGAGATTGCTCTTTTCGGATCAGTATTTTTCCTAACCCGCGATCTTGGCGCGCAACGTACAAGTGGGAATACTGACACGATCTCAAACAGCGCCTCAACACAGACATTCTTCGGATTTAAAACCTTCTTCTTGATATTCGCAATTCTGATTCCTCTCTTGCTGTGGCTGATAAATCCAACTGTATTACCTACGGCGCAATCGGCTCATAACCTCGGATCGCCGAACAATACCGATGTAATGGAAAACCTACCGGGCGGTGCGGACTCACGGCTGATCTGGGCAGTTCAGTTTCTTCGTGTAGTCGCTCTCTTCGTTCCCATCTTTCTCTTTCTGTTCGATATTAGCGAAGCAAAACTCCGGATCGAAAAAGATATATTCGAAGATCACGACGTGGGACTCAGTTCAATAACGAGAGTAAAAAATATCGTTGCCGTATTGATTAGTGTTCTGTGCGCACTGGCGGTGTTAAATGTCGACCTCAGCAGCCTTAGTCTTTTTAGTGGCCTCGTGGCAGCAGGTCTATCAGTTGCGATGCGTGAGTCTATTACGAATTTCTTTAGCGGCCTGCAGATGTCATGGGATGGATCGTTGAAAATTGGCGACGTTATTTCTATCCCAGAAAGCGTTAGCAGTGATACGGGAAGTACGTACGGTATCGTTAAGGATATCCGGAGCAGGTATACGGTTATCGAGGATCGGAACACCGTGCGTCGTCTCGTGCCAAACTTTCAAATGGTATCCCAAACCATCGAGCACTGGACACACGAGGATAGGAGCGTGCGGCTCAGCCTGAAAATTGGGATACCCTACGTAGACGAACCACGTTTGGTTCGACAGGCGCAGAGAATTATGGAGTCCGTTTGCTATGATGTGCCACGTGTTCTGACCAATAAGCCCCCGAACGCCCTCTTGGTGAGATACGACGATTCCCAACTAACATTTTCGTTACGCTTCTGGATAGAGGACGCGCAAAACGGCATCCGACCTGTCATATCGGAGGTTCTGATTAGCCTCTATGAACGTCTATGCGACGCCGGAATCAAAATACCTTTCCCGCAGCAGGATATTCACATCAAGAATTTACCGCCAGTTTATGGAAGTTTTTCTGTCAGTGTAGATTCCGAGCTATCTACCGAGGATCAAGGGGGCGGAGATGAATAAGGGCAAAATAGACCGGCGGCATAGCGGCGCCTTAGCGTACTTGATACTAAACCTGCTCATCGCGTCACTGGTACTATTTCGGATTTTTTTGGGCTCTGGACAAGGTCGCTCAGGCGGCCAAAGCGCGCGCATCGTTGAACTCTCGATGATCTTACTTGTTTGGTTCGCGTTGTCATACGTTTCTTATCGGAGAGTTAACTTTGATCGTTGGTGCGGCGCCTACGGTCGCTTGAGTACTGGTAGGTGGTATCGGACCCTTTCTGTGATAGTTGACACTAACTATCGTCCTATGGTGCGATTATTGCATTCTCCCGATGAAGTTTCACTTGCAGCTCGTGATCTAATAACTGCTAGGGAGAATATTCCGATTTTTCTCAACGGAAAGGTCATTTTCCTCGGAGCTGCGGCTAATCAATCGGATCGCTCTAGGAGGGAGTCGTTAGTTATATCGGAAGATAGCGAAAGAACTCCCGCCCAAGTGTATCAGGGTGCAGTCGAAGAGGCGATGAGCAAATCGAGTCCAATTTATCGAATCGTTTCGCTTCTTACGCTAGAAGAATTTTCGGAAAGGTCGTTGACGAAGAAGCGTCAATATATCTCTTGGATCGGAAATCAGATCGCGCAGTTAAAGCGCAATCCGAACTATATTTTGCTTGATAATAGGCGCGCCCCAAAGTGGGGATCATCCGGAGCGGCGATTTTGTCTAGTAGTGGATATCTACAATTTACGGGCGCCGGTGGTCGAGCGCTATTTGTGAGAGACGAATGGCTCTCGCGGCACATGATGACGGCCATCATGACAAATCTTAACGGAGCAAGGATCGAAAACAAAGCGGCGTACACTCAGATGGAGAAGGAAGAAATTTCTCTCTATTCGAACGATAACCAGTTTGGCGATAGCCGATCCGCAGATGACCTTAGCAGCCACTTCGAAAAACTTAATGCCATGCTCTAGTGGCGCAGATATGTCACTCCGATTTCCAGGCTATGCATCGTCCTTGAATATCGGTTCGTAGGACAAGGATTCGTTAGTAGAGCGATAGATCAAAATTCTGATTGGCTCGCTCCTACGAAATCCCGGTCACGCATCATTCCTATTTAAGGCACTGAAAGTTAAGGAGGTCGGGCGCAACAAAATTGCCGATAATGTTGTAGCCTCATCGGTGTCCGCTTTCATGGCGGCGCCGACGCAAAGCTGGCAGACGGCAAAGTCCCCAAAGGCCGCCATTTCAAGCGACCTAATTTCCATCTTGAAGGAAGGGCGGCTTCTGGGATCGTCCTGGTCCGCTCCGAACGGCGGCAACTGGGGCGCATTTCTGCCCGGCAGCTTACGTCAATTGAAGCCAGGCCGTTCCTGGGCCGTCAGCGGACTGGCGGCTCTCAGCCATTTAAGCAGTTAAGCGGACTGAACGAAGTTGTGGAGGAGATTTGATCGAAGGTCACCTAACCACTAGTGGGCGTTCGACCGTCGCCGAGAGCCCCTGCTCGGGTCCAAAACGGCAACTGCGGGCGCCAACCGAGCGACCGACCCGCGACGCAAGAAGCGGGCTCAGCTATCGAGCTTGGGAATCGCCCAAAGCGGCGCGGGTGGCGGAAACCAGCGCAGCTCGATCCATAGGGGCCGATCTCGAAAATCAGCGGCGTCATTGGCAGCGACAACCACGCGGCGGCCGCTCAAGGTCGTCACCTCGACCCAGAGATAAGGACGCTTCAAAACATACGAGATCAGCTTGTTGTACCATCTCGCCTTGGCGAGCACCCGGTCCGCCATGGTCTGCGACAAGGGAAAACTGGAAACGCCGGCCGCGGTCACTTCGATCGGAAAATTGCCGTCGGTCATTTCGAGATAGGAAAAGGCATAGCGGCTCGCCTCGCGGCGAATGAAATTGCCGCGCAGTAACCGGGCACGCTTAAGATAGGCAGGAAGGTTCGAGCGATTCTGCAGCACGAGGAATGGTTCCTCGATTTGCTGCCCGTCTGGGTAGTTCTGCCATTGCCAGGCGATAGCCCCGTCCAATGGCTCCCGCGATTTCGCCCAATAGACGATAAGCGCAGTCAGCGCGCCGAGTACCGCCGACACGATCGCCGGCGCAATCGCCGCCGCCACTTTGGAATTTGCGAGCGGCAGCAAGGCCGCGATCCATTGCTCCACGCTCACTCCTTTCCATCATTCGATGGCTGCGGCGGGGCCGAAATCACTGACAGCAAGACCGTCCCTTCGACATGGGCGACCGGCACGCCGCTTGGCAGGGCCAGGCGCATGCTCTGACGCAACAGTACCGGCGGCGTCGACAGGGCCTTGCTGTCAGGATCCGGCCACAGCCGCCGTACCGCCAGACGCTCCGGCTGGGCGGAGCCCGCGCCGAGCGGATCGCGACCGCCAGGCGGCAACAGACGTCCTGCTACACCCCACAAACGAAGTTCGGCCCAAGGGGTGGCGCCGCAGCGCAATTGCAGGATTCGCAGTCGAAGCTGGTCAGCGGCGACCATCCGCAGGCCGCGCTGCAGCGTGTCGGGCGCGGCAACCTGCGCGTCGGATAGCAGTGTGATCGTAAACGGGCCGCCTCGGCCAGCGCAGCGTGGCGCCAGCGCCCGCCACGCCACGTCTGTCTTCAGAGCATCTTCCAGTTCCACCACCTCGATCCCGGCGGCCAGCGCCGCCTGCGGCGTGGCAAGCCATGGATCGGCGGGTCGGAACCAGGCTGTGTAGATCGTAGCGATGATGAACCAGGCGATGTTGAACATCAGGAGTCCGGCGAAGGTCAGAAAGGCACGCAGCAGAAAGGCGTGCGCCATTTTGATGCCCGTGACCTTGTCGTTGACGCCGGCCTGATTCATCCGACCGCAGCGCAGTATATCGCGCGCCAGTTCATGTTCCGGCTTGGCTCCTTTCCAAGCCTTGGCGAAATCGGAGATGCCGAGGCGGTGCGATGCCGAAACTTCGAGGACACGGAACGCCCAAAGGCCTGCCTTCGAAGCATAAGCGACCGCGATGCCCAGCGCGAGCATGTTGCACCAGGTCGGTGCGCTACCCGCCTTTTTATCCCACACCGCGGTGGCCAGCGTCACCACCAGCGGCACCAAGGCTGCGACCACGGCGAGATAGGTCGTGGCCTTCTGATCGGCGAGGCGCCGCCGGTCTTCCTCGGCATCGGCGAAGCGCCGCGCCTCGCCGAGCGCAGCGCTGGTCGCCTTACCGAGACTGAGCTTGGTGATCGATGTCTTGTCGTTGGTGAGCCGCTGCTTCTCCTTGGCGTCAAAAGCCGCGCTCTTGGGCTCGAGGATCGGCCAAAAGAATTCGCGGAAGCGCTGCCACTTGGTCATGGCGCATCGGCCAGCAAGGCATCGACGATCGCCGCCGACAAGGGTGCGCCGGTTCGGCGCTCGATCCACGCCCATTGCCCGTTTGGGTTGATTTCGAGGAACCAATAGGCACCATCGCTGTCCCGGATCAGATCGATCGCGCCATAGCGCAAGTCGAGGGCGCGGGTGAGCTCGAGGCAACGCGCGGCCAGTTCTTCAGGCAGCTCGACAAGTTCGTGAACGAGGTCGACGCGACTGCCCCGCCGCCAATCGACTTCGGTTTCGTTATCCGCCTGAGAATGAATAGCCGTGGCGAACAAGCGCTCGCCGATGACGGTGACGCGCAGGTCGCAGGCCTTGGCGATCTCGCGCTGATAGATCACCGGCGCCGCCGCCACCGCCGGTCGATCGTCCTGCCCTAAGGCAGCGAGGCGGCTGGTGAACAGTACTTCGCCAGTGGGCCCGCGCTCGACCAAGGCGTGGCGCAGCGGCTTGCCGATGGCGCCGCCCCGCGCCACGAAGGCCTGCGCGCGGTCGAAATCGTTGGAGACTAGCGTTTCGGGAATGGCGAAGCCCAGCTTCAACGCCTCGCTCAGCTGGCGGGGCTTGTCCTCGGCGCGCAGGATAGCGAAGGGCGAATTGAGCCATCGTCCCTCAAGCGC
This sequence comes from uncultured Alphaproteobacteria bacterium, assembly GCA_963799985.1. GTDB lineage: Bacteria > Pseudomonadota > Alphaproteobacteria > Sphingomonadales > Sphingomonadaceae > Sphingomonas. The sequence continues at coordinate 231,949 of CAWCZC010000002.1, forward strand.
GTTCCACAGCGAGCGCAACACTGCCGACCATTCATTGGCGATATAGTCGCGTGTGGCCGCATCGCCGGCGTTGTCCGGCACTTCAGGCGCGCCTGGACGACGATAATAGCCGGCGGTCACCTCGCGCAGCGCAACGGCCTGATCGCCGAGGGCGATTTCCCAACCGGAAGCTGGCGTGAAGCGGACCGCCGCCTGGGGCAAGTCCTCGCTGTTGAGGCGTACGAACAGCATCCCGCGTCGTTCGAGTTCGAGCACAACGAAGTCGGTGGTGATATCGCGCTTGTTGGTGATCAGGAGGATCAACGAGGCGGGCTCAGATCGGCTCCGTGCCCTGATCGTCATGCTCCAACTCGTAAGAGGTCTTGGTTTCGAGTTCGACCAGCGCCCCGAGGCGTTCAGGAGCCACGTAATCGAATTCCATACCGACCGCCCGGGCCTGATCGTCGCTCTCTTGCTGGGCATCGGTTTTGGTCGTGATTTCAGGCAGCGCAGCTCGCAACATGAAGTGGTCGGCGACCAGCGTCTCCGCGGCATCGTCATCGGCTTCCTGCTGAATGGCGGTCTTGGTCACGATCTCTGTGAGCAGACCGAGCCGGGCGTTAGCACCGAACCGTTCATCGTCGGACTCCTGCTGCGTCGCGGTTTTGGTTACGATCTCGCAGAGCGTGCCGAAGGCGCGCCCAGCATGGATGTCTTCGTCGTCGCCTTCCTGACGCACTTTGGTGGTCGTCTCGATATCGACCAGCGCGTTTTCTGCCACAGTGATAATCGGCTGGCGCAGGCCGTCGGCATCGACAGCCCAGACCCTGAGCGCGGGATCGTAGCTGCCGGGGATTTCAGGGCCGGCAATGCGCGGCGTGGCGTTGCGGAACAGCAAAGGCGTAACCGGCAGCGCGCCAACAGATTCCTGATGCATAAACGAGCCCCCGATTCGCAGAAATTCTCGTGACAATATCGGGTGAAACTAGGCGTTCGTCGACATGAACGCAATGCAACCAGCCCAGTACCTTTCATCGGACTTGCTCCCAATTTCTCTCACGGAAGATGCTGCGCCGCGGGACGTGTTGGAAAGTCAACAACGATGTGGTTCAGCGCGTGTTAAAGCAAGCCGCCTGATTGTCACGGTGGCGCGTACCGGGACGCTGTATCGCGCTACCGGCTATCCGGAGCGGGTAAACTCTTCAGTTCCTCAGCGCCAAGTTCATCCCGCATAGCTTCGTCGGTGGCGTGCTGCCTCTGCGAATACGCAGCGGAATCGAGCGTGCCCCGCTGCTCGCATCTATCTACAATGCCCGCGAGTTCGGATGGGTTACGCCGCTTCACGTTCCGAACTTGCTCTGCGCAGAGGGCGGCATCGCTGATTGGAAACGAGAGGTGCTGCATCGAAACTGCGACCTTGTAAGACCAGATTGGCGTGCCTTGTCCGATGACATTAAGCAGGCCCAATTTTGCTCGTTCGACGCGCGCGGCGGCATCGTCAAAATCCTTGATATCCCTTGGATCGGTGGATTTGGCAGTATCAAGAAGCATTATGAAGGATATGGCTGAGGTATCAAACTCACTCGAAGCCGACACAAAGTCTCGATACGATTTGACCTTTTCGGTGTAGAAGATCGCCCGATAAGGAGTCATCCGCTCACTTCTCAGCATCTGCACTTGTTGCCATGCGATCAGGGACGATGCCGCCGATATGAGCACGCCGAACGCGCTTACGATGACGCTAACGAGCGCAACCATCGACTCGCGTTTCGTCCATCCCGAGTTGGTTGGCTCGCGGCGAGGCGTTTCACGCCTAGAGATAGTCGAGTAGGGCTTCCTCATCGTCTCCCCCAATCGCGTCTAGAACCGGCGAGACTGTCCCGAGCGGTTTGCGATGTCCATCCCGGTTCAACAGGCAGTTTCTCGCCGCGCTTCCCCCTGATATGACCGCTATCCGCATCGGGGACTCAGCGCCCCGTTGGGCTGTAACCGTGCCGGTGTCCAAAGCCGGGGTGGTGAGGGAGTCGGATTGGGGCAGCCGACTATGCGGATTGCGATGCTGCCCTGAGCCGCCTAAAATACCCATCCCGGCGCGGCCCCGCCGCACGCTCGTGAGAAGGCGCTTGGGAGCCGGGGCCGGGGGATGATGGCAGACGAGCTATCGAGCGCAATCATCGGTCTGTGCGGCGTCGCGCTCGGCAGCATCATTAGCACCGTTGCAAGCTTCATCCTCGCCCGGACTGAGCGGAAGAAGTTCGCCCGAGATCGCATTTGGGATGTTCGTCGTGAGGTCTACACGAAGATAATCGCCACGATGGGCGATATCGAGCGTCAGGCGGCAGACCATAGCTACTGTTTTTCGGATGAAGCCGGGGGCGATAACTACTTTGAAAGCAAGGCCTATCGGGCAGCCGAGCAACGCATAGTGGTGCTCGAAGCCAAGCTTGATCGCATCATAACGCTCAATCTCGTAATCATGAGCAAGGCGATGGTGAAGTGGCATCGTGAGATGATCGGGGAGCTTGGTGAGTTCGTTGAACATCCTGAGGCCTATCAGCCATTCGAAACCGCCCTTGAGCGCCACAAGATTTTCAAAGCCCAGTTGGATGGCGTGACGGCACTCGCTCAGCGGGAGTTGGGTGTGCCCGAATAGGTGTTATCCGGGCGCAGCTCGCGAATTCGCGCATCGACTGTGGGTGCTATACCGTCGCCGGCCTACTCGATCTCGGAGATAGCGAAGCCATGCCAGGTCATATCATTATACAGATCGGTGCGGCTGGGGCTGATAGCAAATTATGGGAACTCGTTCCGGCGGCGTTGGGGGGAATATTAGGTGCCGCCGCTGGCGCAATCCCGGCATTTTTGTTGGCCAGGCGCTCGTCCCGAGATGTCGAACGCCGCGACGCAGTTGATCGCGAACGGAAGGCACGAACCAGCGCGCGAACTGCCATGATCAAGTTGCAGCGGATTTCCAACGACCTCTTCACCCTGCACAAATCAGTCGAAGAATGCGTTGCGGAAGCCGAGGCGGCTGGCCTTGCGGCGGCGCCGTTATGGATGAAGATCAAGCCACTCGGCGGGCTGTCGCCGGAGCCCGTCCGCTTCGATGCGGAGGAGCTATCCATTGTTTTCGCGGCCAACGACGCGCCACTTGCGAACGAGATGATGCTAATGTCGGAGCGCCACCTTGCCGACGAAATCGCGATCTTTGAATATTCGTCCCGTCGACGCGACTTGGGCGATATTGTTGGAGGTACAATGGACGGGAACGTCGGCACGATTTGGTCGACTCCCAACGAAATGATTCAGCACGGTCCTCGCATGATCGAACTGGAACAGGCTGCGACCCACCTGCGGCGTGCGCTGGGCGAAGACCTAAATATGGCGCTGTCGTTGATGGGTCGGCTCTCAGCAGCCATGCAACGTCACTTTGACGATCCGACCTTCCTGCAGGTTGCTATCAAGGAGCAGGCATAGCCGTTTTCGCGGCATGTCGCGTTAATTGGCTTTGGCGTTCGGAACGCGTGCGCCCCTCATCTCGGCGCCAGGCGCTTTTCGCTGGAGGTGTCGGGGGCGAGCTGAAGTCCCTGACCGGCGCCGCGGGGCCGCCCCGCTCCGGCGAGCGGCGGATGCCGCGAGCCGGACTTGCCGGGTCGCAGGGGTGGCAATGGAACCCCTCCCGCCGCCACTCACGTTGTTACCGCAGCGCAACAATAGCGTGCAAACAACGCCCTTACCGCAACTATGGAGCGAACTGTTCTTAAGTGCACATTGGCCACAATGTATAAGTGCACACTTGGGCTTTTTGGGTGGGGTAGCAACTCGGTCGGGGGGAAACGGACGCTGGGCGTTGGGAGGCGCTGATGGCACTGTTTAGTTGGTCGATGCAGATCATCAAGCGCAGCACCGGGAGGTCGGTGGTGGCCGCTGCCGCCTATCGGGCAGGCGAACGGCTGCACGATGAGCGGCAGGGGGTAACGCACGATTACCGCAACCGGTCAGGCGTGGAGCATACGGAAATTCTCCTGCCGCCCGACGCGCCTGCTTGGGTGCAGGGGGCGGGCCGCGAGGCGCTGTGGAACGCGGTCGAACGCGGCGAGAAGCGCAAGGACGCGCAGACGGCGCGCGAGCTGCGCATCATGATTCCGCGCGAACTCGATCCGCCGCAGCGGATCCAGGTGGTGCGCGACTATTTGACCCGCAGCTTCGTCGGCAAAGGGATGATCGCCGACGTATGCTGGCACAACAAGACCGCCTCCGACGGCAAGGAACAGCCGCACGCCCATGTGCTGCTGACGATGCGGCCACTTACCGCATCGGGGTTCGGCTCGAAATCGCGCCATGACTGGGTGGCCGATCCGTCGGGGCGCACGCACCCGAATGGCCGTCCGGTCATGGTCGAGAGCAATGCCGATAGCTGGAACTCGGTGACGTATTTCGAGCGCTGCCGGGAGGACTGGGAAAACACCGCAAATGCCGCGCTTGATCAAGCGGGCGTCGCCGAACGGATCGACCGGCGCAGCCTGCTGGCGCGGGGCCTTTCGCGCCTGCCAGAGCCGGCGCTGCGGCTCGCCTACTACATGCAGGACCTCTACGGCGTAATGAAGGAACGGTTCGGGCAGTTCCAGTTCGCCCGGCATTACCGCGCCGTCGAAACGGCGGCGAAGGACGCGTTTCGCGTCGCGGAGCGCGCGCCGGTCGGGCAGGCGAATGCCGCCCATCAGACACAGCGCTTCTTTGGCTGGTTCGAGCGGCAGTTGGCGCGCCTCGAACCACCGCCGCGCGACTTCTCCAAACAGCAAACCCCCGACCTGGAGCGATGACATGACTGGCCAATGGCGTGAAATGTTCGAGCCGTCGCGCGGCGCGCGACCGGCCGGGGCGCCGCCGCCTTCGATGGTGCCGGAGGAACCCGAAGGCGACGCCCTGCCACTGGATACGACCGTCTATCGGCCGTGGATCGTCCAGCGCGTCCGTGCCCGGCCGAGTATGTTGCTCGATCTGCGCAGCTTCGATGCGAGGTCTGGCATGTGGATGGGCACGGCGGTCGCCTACCCGCATCTGATCGCCGTGGAGTATGTCGGCGATCGGATGATCTCACTGGATTTCGGGCTGCGGCAATACGTCGTGCAGGGGCGGGGTCTGGATGAACTGGTGCGCCTCGTTCAGGAGGCCTCAGTGCTGGCGATCCAGGAATATTCCGACAAGGTGTGGGCAACACTGCCGAGCGGACCTGTCGTGACGGCCATCCGCCGTGCCGGAATGGACGACCCACCGCCGCGCTGAGGCGTGGCGGTGGGTCGGGCAATCGGCGTCGATTACGCGCCCGCCGTCGAGGGCCCGGTCAGCAGATCGTCGGGCTTGCCGAGCAGCACCCGGATCGCCTGGACGATCACGGCATAGAACTGCGCGTCGAGCTCGGCCTTGGCGGTCCCGCCGTGCACGCCGCGGACGATGTCGCGGTCGGCCTGGAACGCGGTGCCCAGCACGAGGCCGTGGGAGCGGTTGAAACGAACGCGCTCGAGCTCGGCCTTGATCCGGCCGCCCAGCTCGGCGACCTTGATCACGCCGGTGCGCATGATCGCGGCGAGCATCGCGAGCACCGCGACGGTGTCGTCGTCATCAACGACATGAAACCACACGATCTTGCCCTTGGCGCCGATCTTGGACCAACCGCGCGCGCTCGTTGCGGGCGGGGGAGCGCTGGGTCCACCGTCTGGGTCGGGATTTGAAGGTGGAGTTGGCCGAGGCCGGAACCGGTATTGGAGGTAAACCCCGACGATGGTCGCCGTGGCCCCGATGGCCGCTAAGATTACACCCCAATCCATCGTGCAGACTGTCCCAGCGGCCGAACTCGGCGGCCACCCAAGAGTGAATTCATCCGATAGCTCAGATATCGATAAAGCGCAATTAACGCCGACTGGTTCCAGGAACCGCCGCAGCGCGGGGCGCTGCGGCGGTGAGCCTGTCAGAACAGACTGAGCTGGCGCGCCGCCTCCTGGCGGCGCTTCCACTCCGGCGACTTCGCCGTCCTGTCGAGCCAGTCGCGGACATAGGCGACGACGTCCTCGACCGTCTCCAGCGGTTCGGCGAAGAAATGCGAGCGGTAGCCGGTGTCAGTGATGGGGATCGCCGCACCTTCGGGCTGGATCACATGGATTTCCAAGTGATGGACGCTCACACCCCAGTTGGGGGTGAAGTCGACTGACAGGGAAATTCCCTGCCAGTCGATGATGGTGTGAAGCGGGCTCATGCGGCCTCTTGCTCGGCGGCAGCCGGGCGCTCGGTGATCTCGCGCATGACGGGACGCCCGTTGGCGGGGAACGCAAAGATGTCGAACGAATAGCCTTTGCCGTCCTTATTGGGCCAGGCGGCGCCGATCTCGATCCAGCGGCTGTTCGTGCCCTCGCCAGTGACACAGTAGAGGCGGTGGGTCGGCTTGGTAGCCAGAAGTTTGGGTTGCTTGGTCATGATAGTCTCCTTCCAGTTTCGGCTGCGGCACCACGCCGCGGCTTCATGGGGAGAAATTGGCGCTGGCCATCGAGCGCCGGGTCACAGCCCGCTATGCGCCCGCAGGGAGCGGAGCTGCACAAACGCAGTGCGGAAGCGAGCTGGCTTTACCCGGCGCGGGCCCGCGCCATAACGACCCGATGAAGCAGCAAGTGGTGCGGCCCCGCCGCACGGAAGGCCCTCGAACTATCGCAAGCGGCCCATTCTCGCGCTTGCCGCCTCCGCTCTCACGCGTTCGGAGATGAGGCGATGGTCCGCTTTACCCAGAGCTCGGCAGTGCGGTTCACCTCAATAAGCTCGTCAGGAAAGCAGCGCTCCTGAAAGGCGAGCGCATCGTCGAAGCTGCCGTGGAGCCACCGGTCGTACTCGTCCGGGTGCAGCAGGACAGGCATGCGGTCGTGCACCGGGCGGATCGCCTCGTTGCAGTCGGTCATCACGCCGGAATAGACCGGGCCCCATTCGGCGCTGTCGCGCCACAGGCCCGCCCAGGCGAAGATCGGCTGATCCTTCACCGAAAACCACGTGCGCGTTTTCGCGCCCTTGGGACCTTCGGCCTCGGCGAAGGCCGTGAGGGGGATCAGGCAGCGCCATTCGGGCTTTCTGGCGAGGCCGATCCACATGCCCTTGCGCATGTCGGCGATGTTGTTGACGGGCTTCGGCTTGGCGGTCGGGCTCATGCCCTTCAAGCGCAGCGGGAAGCCCCATACCATCGACTGCATGACGCGCGCACCATCGCGCTCGCGCACGACTATGCCGGGGCAGCCGGGATAGATCTCGTCCGGCGCGTTCGAGCTGATCGGATTGTCCACCCGGAAATGCGCGGCGACCTCGGCGGCGCTTTTGCGGGCGGTGTAGAGATTGCACATCGCGGCTGTTTAGCGGCTCCCCGCGCGCAGGCCAGACGGCGCCGGTCGCGCACTGAACCCGCCGCCGCAGGCGGCCAGCAAAGGCGCACCCTCGCAGAGGGCGGCCGGCGGAGCGGCGCGCGCGCGCGATAGTGCGCCAGCCTCCGCTCCGCCCCCCCCCGACCGGCGCGAGAGTGCCACGCGGCCCAAAAAAGGTGCGCGTACCCTGGGCGGCTTCGCAGAAGCCGACCAGCGTGCGCTCCATTGATCCGCCGCGTTCCTCACCTTCCGGGCTATTGCGGGCGAGTCACGCCGAGCTTACGGTTCACGCCAGATGTCTCCAAATCCGACGCCAAATGACCCCGAGCAAACTAAGCCGTGCTCCCTTTGCGGCGAGGAAATAAAGCGCGTCGCCATCAAGTGTCGCCACTGCGACGGCTATCAGGGCTGGTGGTTCTTTCTCAATTTGGGCGTGCCGGTACTCGGTCTGCTTGTCGCGCTCGTGTCGGTGCTGTCACTGTCCTTACCAGCGATCATCGGCGCGTTGTCGACGCCGAACTCCGACGTCCGCGTGGCCTTCCAGTATTTCGAGAAAGGCGTGGCTTACGTGGTCGTTTCCAATGCGGGCACGCGCCCCGGAACGGTAGGCGAGGTCTACTTGGACCACGGTGGCTTGGCCGAGCGCTATTATCTCCAAGGCGATCCAAGGGAACGATATGTCGGGCCGGGGGCCAGTCGCCAGCTTGCGTTGGGCTTGCCTTGCAAGACCGAGAACGTTCCCAACACTGAATACGCTCGGGACGAGGAATTCGGCTCGCGGCCAATAGCGAAGGACGTGCGATTGAATGTCGTCGTGATTGAATTTGACGGATCCCAGCGAACGGAATCGATTCAGATTGGGCCGCTAAGCGGTTTGATGGCAATCAATGATCGACTGCACGAATGTGTGCAGGCGAAGCTGAGAGACGCGGCAAAAGAAAAATAGCTCAGCCTAGAGCAAAACCGCCTGCCGTGCGTCCACGGGCAATCCTTCGCCACGCCAGCGGTCGATCGTCTGCTCGACGATCATTCGTTCGGCGGCGATCGGCGGGCGGAATTGAAATGCGATCACATCTTGGATCGAACCGCGCAACCAGCGCTCGATCTCGTCCGGCTCGAGCAGCACCGGCATGCGGTCGTTGGTCGGCATGACGGCCTCGTTCGCCGTCATCGTCATCCCGGCATAGACAGGCCCGAACTCCTCGATGTTGCGACAGAAGCCCGCCCAGGCGGCGATCTTCTGGCCCTTCACCGAGAACCAGGTTCGGGTCTTCGCGCCTGCTGCGCCATCCGGGTTCGCGAAATGCGTGATCGGGATGATGCAGCGATAGCGCGGGTCGACGACCAGATGCTCCCACATCGGGTTGGTCAAATCGGCGACAAGGCCGATGCGGTCGGGGCCGTCACCCGCGTCGCGCACGCGCCGCGGGAAGCCCCAGCGCATCGTGCGCAGCGAGCGACCTTTTGGGGTCTCGAACACCGCGAGACCCATCAGCCCTTCGACGGTCTGCTGCGGCACGGCCATCCCTTGCGGATAGGTCGCGCCGAAGCGCGCGCCGATCTCGCTCGCCGTCGCCATGAAACAATGCAGCCGCGACATGCTCTCTCTCGCCAACTCGACACGAGCGCACGATATAACGCGGAACGTAAAGAGAACAAAACCCTTTGAACCGCTCCGATTTGGAATTATCGTCGCGCTCCTTCGAGTCGCCACAACCAGAGAAACCGCCATGCAGCTTGACGCTTGCCTGCGCGCCGCCGCGCGCGCGATTTACGACGCCTGCTTTCCGACCGATGAAGTCGCCCCGGTGGGCTTCGAGGATGCCGAGCGGTTCGAGACGATCCACTACCGGCGCGCCGTCCAGGCGGCGCAGGGCGCGCGGCTTCACTTCGAGGAAGAGCCGAGCCTTTTCTGATGCAGCAGCGGCGAGACAATCTCGCTGAGGATTGGCCGCCTTTGCGCACGATCACCGACCTCGCCTTGCGGTTCTGGAACGTGCGGCTGCGCTGCCCGCGCTGCCAGCACGAGCGCATCGTGAGCGGCGCCGGCCTGTGGTGGCTGTTTCAACGGCGGCGCTGGTTCGACGACAGCGTGCAAAGAGCCGCGCGGCGGCTCTACTGCTCGCTTTGCCACCACCGCTACCGGCGCAAGGTCGTTCCCTGGATCGACAAGACCAAGGATCCGCCGACCGGTCAGCCGCTACTAGATCCGCCCGAGCACGAATGGAAACGGCTCATTGCGCGGTATCGGAGCTAGGACTCAGCTACCACATTCGTTCGGCAAACTCGCGTTCCTCTACGCCCACCGCGTCGAGGTAGATGGCGGTCGTGGTTGGCAGGGCGTGGCCCATCCATTTCTGGATGAGGTTCGGCAGGATCGACTTGCTCGCCGCGTGGATTCCGAACCCGTGACGCAATCCGCGGCAGCACGCCCGCGGCCCATCGACTCCCGCTTCCACGAGCAGGCGCTTGACGTGCCGCCAGGCCGTCGCACGGTGCATCGGCCAATAGCGGTCGTCCTCGCGCGTCGGCAGCTCGCGGATCATTTCCGCGAGCGCCGCCGGGATCGGCACCATCCGAAAGCAAGGTCGACGCCGCTTCAGCGTGCGGAAGGTCAGCGTGGCGCAAACCGGGTCGAACTGATCCGGCCGCAGCGCGAGCGCCTCGCTTATCCGGCAACCGGCAAAGGCCATGACGTGGCAAAGCGCCCGAATGTCCGGCCGGGCTCGATCGGCGGCAGCGAGGAAGCGCTGGCGCTCCTGGGCATTGAGATACTTCCGCTGCCCTTGTCCGTCGAAAACCTGCCACTGACTCTGCGGTCTGAACTCCACACCCGCCCCCTTGCAACAAAACGAGCAATAGGGTTGCAGGCATAAATTTTCGATGCGGTCGCCGCGAAGATAGGGGGTCAGCGTCGGATGGCGATCTCCAGATGGCGCAGTTCTTGTGCGAGGCCTGCGACCGTTAGTAGTGGAACTGCGGGAGTGCCTTCGAGGTCCATAATCGCGGTATCGAAAAAGGCGAAGCAGAGTCGGTCAGTGATACGGGAAGTATAGACAACTCCGTCGTGCCCATATTCGGTAACGATCTTCTCTGCGAGAATTTGTCCGGGCTGATGTTCCCGACCACGTATCGCGTCAGTGTTGACGCCGAGGAGATAGGCATTTGCGCCAGTTAGATCGAGCAGCGTCAGCCGACGCTTCGAGTGGATCTCAGTGACAGCGAAGGCTTCGAGCGCAGCCAAGCTAATCACTTTGCGCACGCGGCCGATGAAACGATCGCGCATCACCGCCTCCGCCAGCGCGGTTCCGAAGTCCTGCGCGGCATAGAGAGTGCGAAACCTTTGTGTCGGGCTCGAGAAGCGACTGCTGCCAAACCCTGCGTCCACCGGTGTCGCGCCGTATGCCTTCAAGATTATGCGTGGCAACCGTGCGACCCGCGTTGTGATCGTGCAACGGCTAAGGATACGCCGGTTGAAACTCACGCGAAGTCGAGCGCGCCGTTCAATGCTAACTGTACTTCACTTACCGCGCCGACGCGCAATCGGCTAAGCGGCGGCAATCCGAGCGTATATGTGTTAGGCGTGATCAGCCATTCCCAGGCAAGGTCGGGGCTATCGAAATGCGCAAGAACCAGATCGAGCCCAGCAATCGGACGTCCTTTGAAAAATTGCCGGACCGGATAAAGAAGCCCACCGGCAATACCAATAATCTCACCGCTCGCGCGCCACTGCTTGACAGTATCTTCTAGAACATTGAATTTATTCGCCAATTCATCTTCATTGACTACTTGGGATTCGACCCAACCGAGGTTGGAATCTTCCTCGATCAAAGCGGCAACGCTCTCACGCCCCTGCTCAAGGGTAAATGCGGTGTTGATTCCGCCACCAAGCCCGATTAACCGCTCGCTGGCGTGTGGTGGGCGGACGAATACGTCGACCGCCTTTTCGACGACCGCTCCCGCTCTCACCAACAAACTTCCCAAGGTGATTGTGAAGACACTGTATTGGTAGGAATTGAATCTAAGGAAATATGAGATCGAACGTTGCCTCATAAGAGCGGTTAGGCTGAATCCTCCTATCAGCACGATATGCGTGAGTAATGTCAGGGTCGCGACCAGCGCGACCAGCTGCTTCACTGCCTCCGCATCGGACCCCAACACCACCATTGCGGTTGAAGCAAACAGAAGTTCCTTGTTCGGCACCAGCGGCAGCCGCGATGCCAGCATCCGCACCGCGCCGAGGAACAGCCAGGTGCCTAACGCGACCCCCGGCAGCGCAAAGTGCCACGCCAGTGCAACGAAGAAGGTGCCCAAGACCAGCCGGATCATGTGGACGCCGAACACCCACCACAACGCCCGGCGCGACAGCGAGAACACGCGCTTCGGCACGATGAAGAAGGGCACGCTCATCAGCACCATCAGCCCGGCGGATTCGAGCAGATTGTTCGGGGTGATCGACGGCGGCAGCGCCTTGGCGAAGGGGATCATCAGCAGGATCAAGAGCAGGGTGAAGGTGTTGCCCGCGACCGCCGAAAGGATCGTCACGTCTTTGACCGCGCCGAACGGGTAGGCGACCATTTGCGTCCGCTGGCGCGCCCAGGCGTAGAAATAGGCTTCGCCCGAATAGCCGATCAGCACTTCGTTCGAGATGCGTTTCTTGTGTAGCGCAGCCATGCCCGCGAGCGGAATGCGCCATAGTTTGCGGAAGATCACGTAATCGAAGGTCGGCGGCCCCAGATAGTAAAGCGCGAATGCGATGTAAAAGAGCGGATTGGTGGGAATCGCGCGCGACAGGCCGGCAAGGCCCGAGTTCGAACAACTCGCGCCCCAACGCCACGATCATCAGCAGGGTCAGCGTCCCGCCAAGCACCGTCGGCCAGCGGCGTCGGACCAACTCGATCGGCTTGAGACCCCCAAGGTGAGCCGTGTCGGCGTGCGCCCAGTCAGGTTTGATCGAACCGTTCATCGGCCTCACTCATACCCACTGTCCGGCTAACCTGGATCGCATTTCGACGCTTCTTAGCAATTATTCGACATACATTGGGCGGGGACACGTGCCAGCGCAAGGATCGGTGCGCCCCACCGGTCCCATCGTGGGGCCGCTACCGACGGCGTATATCATGTTCCCAGTGCCATTTGCGGCGCGATTCGCGCAACTCGCTTAAGACCGCCGTGCTCGTGCGCGAATTGTAGCCGATGCGACTTCTACCGAGTCGCGCGGAAAGCGGTAGAGGCTCTTAGTTCGACCCTGCCTAGATCATTGAAAATTAATGATTTGCTTTGCAACAAAATTGCTCGTTTTGTTGCACGGGGGCATGATTCCGCAGTCATAAACTGTGGAAGCGACCATGGTCATTCCCCGCTTTGTCGGATTATGTGCGGCGCTGGTGTTCGGCCTCGCGTCCGGCGTCGCCATCGCGCAGGTCGCGAGTAGCGAACTCGAGGTTATCCTCCACGATACCGGAAGCGACGATGTCGCCCGGATGCGTTCGTCCTGCGCCATGGGGCTCACGCCCTCCCACTTGGCGGAAATCGGGGCCGCAGGACGCCGGAATTTGCCGAGCGTGGGCGCGTGGTGCGTGACGGTGCTGACCCGCACCGGCCGCGACGGCCAGCTTGGCTACGTGCGCGACTCGCGCAGCGATCAACTTACCCCGGCGCTCGCCTTCGATAGCGGCTTCGTCAAAGGGTATCTCGCGGGTGAGGCGCTTCCGGCAGGCACGCCGACGATGGCAACGCTGCTGCCCGTCGCCGACCGCTGCCTCGCCCAGAGCGAGCCCAACACACAGCTTTGCAGCTCGGTCGGCGTGGTGCTGGGCGCCCGCGCAGCGCACGGCGAACTCGTCCCGACGCCCGCTGAGTAGCCCCCGCAGTCCAGCCTGCCATTACGGAGACCATCATGCGTCATTTCTCCAAGCGAGAGTTGAAGAACGGCGAAATCTTCGCCGGGTTCGATCCGTGTTCCAAGTGCGGCGGCCAGGGCTACAACCGATGCACCGCGTGCGCAGGAACCGGAAATGGGGCGCTCGGGCGCTGCAACTACTGCGGCGGGCGCGGGAGCGTCTCCTGCACGAACTGCGGCGGCAAGGGCGGATTTCCCCGCCCGGATTGAGGCGCGGGCGTCAGCTTAGGAAATGCCTTGGTTCCGGCCCGCCGCCGGTGCGGCATTGGCGGTCACGCCATGCGAAGGGTTCGTGGCGGCGTCATGATCAGTGGCGACGATGCCCAAGCCTTGCAGGTTGCTCACCGCGTCTGCCAGCCCGCCCGACGCGATACCGGCTGGCGGCTGCGGTGCGGATTGAACGGCCACGACCGATAGCACCGAATCCGCCCGGACGTTCTCTCGTGCCTCGACTTGCCGCACGTCTTTGTCATTTACGAAAGTCTTCGCCGCTTCCAGCGGATCGGGATGGGCAGCGAACTGCGCGTCGATCTGCGCATCCGTGAGGCCCTTGGCCTTGAGGATGCGGCGCAGATCCGCGCGCAGGCGGTCGTCGAATTCGGCGGTAGAGCCGCCCGAGGCGCGGACAGCCTCACGCAGCCGCTCGGTGGTGGCGACCAGCGCGTTCCAGCGCTGCTGGAACTCGGGGCTGTCGCCGCCGCCATGCGCCTTGATGTCGGCCATCTGGCCGATGGCTCCGGCGCTGGTGTCGAGGTCGCCTTGCGGCGTGTGCTTGGCCTGCTCGGCCTCGATGAAAGCGCGGCGCTCGGCTTCGCGCTCGCGGTAGGTCGCTTCGTCCTCGGGCGAGCTGAAGCGGACAGGGAAACGGTGCATGTCCTGCATCAAGGCGGTGACCTGGGCGCGGCTGGCGTTACCGGCGCCGGTTAAGCCGAGCGCGTCAGCGGTGGCGGTGTCGGCGATGGCGCCGCGGGCCTGTTGGGCGACGGCCTGGCTGGCGGTCATCGCGGCGGCGATTTCGGCGCGCATGGCGGCAAGCGCGGCCGGGTCGGCGCCGGCAATCTGGCGTTGCAGGTTGCCGAGCGCTTGGAGCTGGTCGCGGATGGGGCCGGAGGCAGCGCCGGCGGCGTTGCGGGCCAGCTCATCGAGCGTGTTCTCGAGATCGAACTGGGCGGCGACGATGGGGCCGAGCAAAGCGGCGCGCTCGGCGCGCAAGCTCGCTTGCGGGTCATCCGGCTGCGCCGGATGACGGGAGGCTGGGACTGTAATTTCGCCGTCTATGGATCGCTCGTGGGCGCGGGTGATTTAGCCGCATGATACACCGGCAATCGCTAAAATTTGGTTAATTTTCCCCTACCGGTTGCAGGCCGGGCAGGATGAAGGGAGTGGCCGGGATGGTTTCCCCTGGCCTCTTGCGGGTTGCGCTCAGGGTCTCGGGCGTTGTGGCCGACCGCGCGCGCCCGGCAAGGCTCCTTGCTTCCTACGTGCAGCTACGGCCCGCTGGGCGGCGCATTGCATGCGACCTGTGCCCGGCGCGCTTGGCCGGTCGGCCGGGCCTTCCTCGTCCATCGCGCATCCCGCGCGAGGCGAAAGGGAGGAAACCATGACGACCACCGAGATGATCCTGCTGATTGATGCCTGCGCCCGGGTGCTGGGGGCGATTGCCAAGCTGATTGGGGTGATGCGGCGACCTCGATAGGGACCCCAGTCACGAACCTTGGCTATCGTCGGCTCATTTGGGAGGCGTGCTCGACTTGGAAGGATATTGGGGCGTCGCCGTCGAATATATAGTAGCCGCTAACAATGTAATCTCTGCTTGGGTCCAAGGACTGGATCAACGCGTGTCGCTCAGCCCTCCACCGGATTGGGACATCCGCATGTCCCTCGGACGGGCTTGCCACAAGCCAAAGACGATCCGCGTGGTGCATGGCGGCTTGCTTGAGCGGTTCACCGGGAGCTGGACCAAACGGATCCTCCTGCACTCGTAACGGAGTCGGACGTCTCAGTATTGCCTCCAGTATCAACGAATCCGCGTGGTCAATAACGACAATTACATTGTTATCCCCCTGAACATTCAACCGCACATCCCTCGCTTCCTTCTTAACCAAGGGCTTAATGAGAGCGGCGATGAACGTCCTCATCGAAGGTGGCAAAGTGCCCAAGTTCGCGTCCTTAAGGGTGGTTATCCAAAGGGCGACATTCTCGACATACTCTTTGAGGTGTTTGTAGGAGTCGACAATCTTAGAGGTGGAGTCAGCGACCTCGAAAAGTGCGCGCAGACTCGATATTTCCAGCCGCATGAGAACGAGATTGAATCCCCGATCCGAATTGCTTGTCGCCCACTGCACATAAGAGTGAGCGAGGGTTTCGATTATGCGACCCGAGTCGCGCGCGTCGGGAAAACTGAGATAGCTAACCACGAGCGAAAGTCGCGCGGGGCCTTCTTCAATTGAAGACATAGATGCTGCTTCCCCGCCCGATATAATCGACGCATCCGTTGAATGACGAAAATTGGCGTAAAACGGAAGTGAAAAGTCCGGAGAGAACGCAGTCATGGGGGCGCTTCGGGCCGTGCGCGCCTTAATTCCCATTCCTGCTTGGCCGTTCACTGACCGGGGAGCGCCAGCGGCGCGTCAGTGAAGCGGCTTTTGATCCCGCCGGGAAGCCCGGGCCGGGCGCGGGATCGGGTTAGCGCGGTCGGCGCTAACCAGCGCGACTGCGGCGACCCCTGCGGGGCGAAGCGGGCCGCTTCGCCTTATCGCGCGTTTCGGAAGCCTTGGAGGCTTTGGCGTCGGCTTCGGTTTCCTCGTCCTCCTCGTCGTCGGGCTTGCCGCCCTTCCAGCCACCCGCGCCCTGCAGCACGCGGCCGGCATGGCGAATGGCGTTCACATGGCCGTAGTGATCCTCAATCATCTTGACCGAAGTGCCCATCTGTTCGGCGAGTAGGTACACGTCTACGCCTCCTTCGCCGAGCCGCATGGTCGCGTAGGTATGGCGGAAACTATAAGTCGAGCGGATCGTCCCCGCGGGGCCGACCCGCAGTTTGGCCTGGGTGAGCAGGTCGTCGATCAGGTGCTTGTAGAGCGATTGGGCAGAGGTGCCGTCGGTGGTGGTGAACACCGGATCGTTGGGCTTGGGCTCAGTCATATGGTCGGGCACGTTTTTCATGCCCTCCTGCTCAAGCCGCTTGCGGTTCCGCTCCTTGAACCTGTCGCGAACGCGGCCGAGATATTTGCCGACGCTCGGCACCGCCACCAGCTGGCGAGACTTGCCCTTGCCCTGCACGAACAGCACGACGATGTCGTTGCCATCGCGATCCTTGGCGGTGGTGATGTCCTTCCACCGCAGGTTGCGCGCCTCGCTGGGCCGCATGCCGGTGTTGCACATGACGAGCACGAAATTGTGCGTCACCGCGCGATACCAGCGGCTGGTACCGGACAGCACCTTGTCCTTCTTGCCCTGCTTCTTGTCCTCCTCCGTGGCCTTCCCCTTGACCCAATAGTCGCGGGAGTAGCGGTAGAGGGCCTGATACTCCTCGAAGGTGAACTCGTCGCGGCGCATGACTTTGAGGTTGGGCCGTGTGTCATAGCGCCGGCTTGCCGGCGCGTAGCGCTTCGCCGTCGCGAAGTTCATCACCGAGGCGAAGATCGACATCTCGAAGCGAATGGTGCTGTCGCTGATCCGGCGCGTGCCCTCGACCCGCTCCTTGATCGCTTCCGCGCGAGCTTTGATCATCTCGTCGGTCGCCGACTGACCTCGCCGGTTGACGGTGCCGGGCAAGATGCGGGCACGAAGCCCGCGCGCCTCGCGCGCCTTCTCCCGCGCCGCCAGCTCCTGATCGACCAGCTTCGTCGCCAGCGCCTCCGACACCGTGCGCACACCGTTGCGCGCCGCGCGGCCTTCGCCGTTGGCGCGGCGCCATGCCGGGTAGCCCTTCCAGGTGTCGTCGCCGATCAGGTGGACCTGTGTTGAGCCCATATAGTCGTTGAGGGCGCCTTCGATCACCGCCCGCAGCTTCTTCGGCCGCTGCGCGCTGATCTCGCCATCGTCGGCGCGCGTCTGTTGCTCGGCCAGAAACTCCTGCGCCACCTTCGCGAAGGAGCGGTTGAATAGCGGATGGTCGTTCTCAAGGGCGTATTCGACATTGGCATCGTGCCGCCAAGCGAGATGGCGGGCGGTCTTAATCTCGTCGGTCTTGAGCGAGAAGGTTTTATAGCGGTCGGCCTTGGGCAGCTTGACCCGGCAATACCAGTTGCGGTGCTGCACATCCGACCGGCGAAAGATGATCAAACCGGGCTTCAGTTCCTCTTTGTCCGTGACAAACGCCATGCGCTGCCTCACTTTCTGTGAAGGTTCTGTGCAGAACGGCGAGCTAAGTCATTGAGCTACCATTGCTGTGCGGACCTTGTGTAGAAAGTTATGCCAAAAAATGTTGTTTATTGCTAGTTATTTATGATTAAATGGTCATTCCGGCGAAAGCCGGGATGACGGCATCTTTTGTTTCGACGGGCCCCAACTCTAGGCCGCGACCGTTTCCTTCTCCGGCATCGGCGGCAGCGGGTAGCCCGCGGCGGCCATCAGCGCTTCCCAGCTCGTCGCGGCCATGCTCGGGCGCATCTCCATCCGCTCGATCCAGGCGACGAGCGCCGGGTGCGGCGCGAGCAGCGCGCGGCCCTCATCGAAATGGGGCGCGAAGCTCAGCTGCGAGATCAGGTGCAGGTCGGCGAGCGACAGCGCCTCGCCCGCCATGAACGGCTGGTCGCCGAGCAGCCCCGCGATCACGCCGATCACATGCGCCGCCTCGGGAATCGCCGCCGCGAATTTGTCCTCGTCGACCGGCATCCCGAAGCGCGGTGCGACCAGCCGGTTGAACGCGAGCGGGCCGGTGAAGCGCGCCGAGAGGTAGCAATCGGCGATGTTGAGCAATTGGTCCATCCGCGCCGCCTTTTGCGGATCGGCGGGGGTCAGCGGCGGAGCGGGCACGACCCGGTCGATGTAGCGGATGATCGCCTGAGTCTCGTAGAGCCGGAACCCATCATGCTCGAATGCCGGAATCTTGCCGAACGGCTGGCGCTCGGCGAACTCGGGGGTCTTGTGCCCGCCGAACGGCACCGCCGCGAGCCGCCAGGGTGCGCCCTTCTCCGCCAGCACCAACAGCGGCGAGCGGACATAGGGGCTTCCGGGAATCCCGTGGACGACGAACTCGGACATTGTGGCTCTCCATTGGTTAGCGTGGGATGACGGTTAGTCTGTGCTTACGATCAAGTCAATCCAGCGAACCACGCGCGAGAAGGCCCGCCGGCTGTTTCCGCCGACGGGCCTCCTCTCTCAGTCTCTCAGCCTCTCAGTCTCTCAGCCCGCGGTCTACCAGATGTGCACCCGCTGCTGAGGCGCGAGGTAGAGCGCGTCGCCGGGCTTGACGTTGAACGCCTTGTACCAGGCATCGACATTGCGGACGACGCCGTTGACCCGGAACATCGCGGGCGAGTGCGGATCGGTGAGCAGCGCCTGCCGCTGCGCGCCTTCGCGTACCTTGGCCTGCCACGCCTGCGCATAGGCGAGGAAGAAGCGCTGGTCGCCGGTCAGCCCGCCGATCACCTGCGCCTTGCCGTGCCGGGCCTGGTATTTCTGGAACGCGGCATAAGCCGCCTCGACGCCGCCGAGATCGCCGATGTTCTCGCCCAGCGTAAGCTTGCCTTTGATGTGCACGCCGGGCACGCGCCTCATAGGAGTCGTACTGCGCTCGAAAGCGCTGCGGTGCGTGCCTTGAACGCCGTCTTCGCCGAGTCGGTCCACCAATTCTCGATACTTGCCGGTGGGGCCGAACTGGCTGCCCTGATCGTCGAAGCCATGGCCCATCTCATGCCCGATGATCGCGCCGATCGCGCCGTAGTTCACCGCGGCATCGGCGTTGGGATCGAAGAACGGCGGCTGGAGGATCGCGGCCGGGAAGGTGATCTGGTTCGACAGCGGGTTGTAATAGGCGTTCACCGTCTGCGGCGTCATCGCCCACAGGCGTGCGGTCCACCGGCTTGGCGAAGCGCTGCAGCTGGAGCTGGTGCTGGAACTCGCCCGCGCGCATCGCATTGCCGAGCAGGTCGCCGCGATCGACCGCCAGCGACGAATAATCGATGTATTTGACCGGGTGGCCGATCCGCGGCTCGAACGCGCCGAGCTTGACGAGCGCGGCCTTGCTTGGTCGCCTCGTCCATCCAACTGCTGCCGCGAGATCCGCTCCTGATAGGCGGCGCGCAGGTTCTCGATCAGCTCGGCCATCTGCTTCTCGGCCGCCGGCGGGAAGTATTTCGCGACGTAGATCGCCCCGACCGCTTCGCCCAGCGCGCCGTTCATCAGCTGCACGCCGCGCTTCCAGCGATCGCGCTGCACCTGCACGCCGTTCAGCGTCTTCGAATAGAAGTCGAAGTGCGCGTCGTCGAACGCCTTGGGCAGGAATGTCGCGTGATCGCTGACGAAGTGGATAGGCGAGATAGTCCTTCCAGGTCTGCCAGCGGCGTCGCGGCGAGGATCTTGCCCATCGCGCTGACCGCGGTGTTCTTCGTCATCAGGATCGTCGGCGTCGAATCGAGGCCGGCGGTCTTGAGCATCAGCGCCCAGTCGAATTCGGGCGCCTTGGCCTTGAGCCCGGCGAGCGTCTCGGGATCGTTGAGCTTGGCGATGTCGCGGCTCTGCTCGGGCGACCATTGCTCCTTGGCCATCGCCGTCTCGAGCGCGAAGATCGCGTCGGCCTTGGCGCTGGCATCGGGGATGCCGGCGAGCTCCTGGATATGCTGGATATAGGCGCGATAGGCCTTGCGGAAGGCGTCGTACTTCTCGCCCTCGAGCAGATAATAGTCGCGCGGCATGCCGAGCCCGCCCTGGCCGGTCGCGGCGATGTAATGCGTCGGATCGGCGAGGTCGGGGATCATGTCCGATCTCGACCGGCGAGGCATAGCCGGTGCTCGCGAACAGCATCTGCAGGCCGGCGAGGTCGTTCACCGCGGCGATGCGGGCAAGATAGGGCTGGAGCGGCGCCGTGCCGCGCGCCTCGATCCCGGCCTCGTCCATCCAGCTCGCGTAGAAATCGCCGACCTGCTTGCCCGTCGCGCCATAGGCCGCCGGGTTCTTCGCCATGTCGTCGAGGATCCGCGGACGTTCGCCTCGGCCTCGATCGTGAGCATCGTGCCGTATCCCGCCGAAGCGCGATCGGGCGCGATCTCGACGTGATCGGCCCAGCCGCCGTTGGCATAGGTCCAGAAATCGTCGCCGGGCTTCACGCTCGGCTTCTCCGAGGTCAGGTCGATACCGAAGGCGCCGTATTTGGGGCCGCCCGGATGCGTCTGCGCCCACCCCTGAGTCGCCGCCGCGATCAGCGCGGTGCCGGCGAGCAGCCGGACCAAAGTCTTGGTATTCATACTAAAAATGCCCTTCGCTCAAGAAACTGTGTTAGACGTGCATAACGCTGGGCAAAGCGCCCCGCAACCGGTCTCATCCGACACGGTTCGCCACCAGATCGTCGACCACCGCCGGATCGGCCAGCGTCGAGGTGTCGCCGAGGCTCGAGACGTCGCCCTCGGCGATCTTGCGCAGGATGCGGCGCATGATCTTGCCCGAGCGCGTCTTGGGCAGGCCCGGCGCGAACTGGATCGCGTCGGGGGTGGCGATCGGCGCCGATCTCGGTGCGCACCCACTGGCGCAGCTCGTTGCGCAGCGCGTCCGAGCGCCTCGACCCCCGAATTGAGCGTCACATAGGCGTAGATGCCCTGGCCCTTGATGTCGTGCGGCATGCCGACCACCGCGGCCTCGGCGACCTTGGGGTGGAGCACCAGCGCGCTCTCGACCTCGGCGGTGCCCATGCGGTGGCCCGAGACGTTGATCACGTCGTCGACCCGGCCGGTGATCCAGTAATAGCCGTCCTCGTCGCGGCGGCAGCCGTCGCCGGTGAAATACTTGCCCGGATAGGTGGTGAAATAGGTCTGGAAGAAGCGCGTCGTGATCGCCCCAGACGGTGCGCATCTGCCCCGGCCAGCTCCGCGCGATGCACGAGATTGCCCTCGGCCGCGCCGTCGAGCACTTGCCCCTCGGCATCGACGAGCTGCGGGTCGACGCCCGGCAGCGGCCGGGTCGCCGATGCCCGGCTTGAGCGGCGGTCGCGCCGGGCAGCGGCGTGATCATGCGCGCCGCCGGTCTCGGTCTGCCACCAGGTGTCGACGATCGGGCAGCGGCCCTCGCCGACCACCTCGTGATACCAGCGCCACGCCTCGGGGTTGATCGGCTCGCCGACCGTGCCGAGCAGCTTGAGGCTCTTGCGCGAGGTCGCGCGTGACGGACGCGTCGCCCTCGCGCATCAGCGCGCGCAGCGCGGTCGGCGCGGTGTAGAGGATCTCGACCTGGTGGCGGTCGACCACCTGCCAGATCGCGGCTGGCGTCGGGCCAGTTGGGCACGCCCTCGAACATCAGCGTCGTCGCGCCGTTCGCGAGCGGGCCGTAGACGATGTAGCTGTGCCCGGTGACCCAGCCGATATCGGCGGCGCACCAGTAGATCGTGCCGGGCCGGTAATCGAACACCAGCTCGTGCGTGTAGGCTCGCCCACAAGCAGATAGCCGCCGGAGGTGTGGAGCACGCCCTTGGGCTTGCCGGTCGATCCCGAGGTGTAGAGGATGAACAGCGGATCCTCGGCGCCCATCGGCTCGGGCGGGCAATCGGCGGGGACGTTCGGCAGCCGCCTCGTGATACCAGACGTCGCGGCCGGGCTGCATCGCCACGTCGCCGCCGGTCGCCTTGACGACGATGACCGTCTCGAGCGCGGGCGCGTGCTTCGCCGCCGCGTCGACATTGGCCTTGAGCGGCACCCGCTTGCCGCCGCGCCGGCCCTCGTCGGCGGTGATGAAGACAGTCGCTGTCGCAATCCGTCGATCCGCCCCGCCAGCGCCTCGGGCGAGAAGCCGCCGAACACCACCGAATGGATCGCGCCGATCCGCGCGCAGGCGAGCATCGCGAACGCCGCCTCGGGGATCATCGGCATGTAGATCGTGACGCGGTCGCCCTTCTTCGACGCCCTCGCCCTTGAGCACGTTGGCGAAGCGGCAGACCTCCTCGTGGAGCTGGCGATAGGTGAAGCGCCGCGGCGCCTCGCCCGGCTCGTCGGGCTCCCAGATGATGCGCGATCGTCGTCGCCGTCGGCTGGCGAGGTGGCGGTCGAGGCAATTGGCCGAGACGTTGAGCTTGCCGTCGGCGAACCAGCGGATGTGGAAATCCTTCTCGTCGAACGACCAGTCGCCGGCGAGCTCGGGCCGCTTGATCCAGTCGAGCCGCCGCGCCTGCTCGAGCCAGAAGCTGCCCGGATCGGCGAGGCTGCGGCCGTGAAGCTTTTCGTAGCCAGCGGCATCGACTCGCGCGCGCCGCGCCCATTCCGCGGGGACCGGATAGACGCTCTCGCTCATCAAAATCTCTCCGCGGCTGGAATTCTTGGCCCCTTTTGCCGAAGCCGGGGGTTATGGCGCAAGCAAGCAGTTTTTCTGTTACGGCCCCGCTCCGATCCCCGGCGATCCGGGAGTTGAGACATATTGCGACAATATTTCAGTGGAACTGAAAGCCCCGGAAACCATCTAGAGGCAATGGCCATCCGCCCAATCATCCTGATTCTCGCCGCGCTGCCGCTCGCCGGCTGCATGGTCGGGCCCGATTACCATCCGAAGAGCGCGACCGCGCTCGGCGTTCCCGACGCCTATTCGATCCCCGCCTCCACCGCCCCGCGCGAGGACCTGACCGCTTGGTGGGACCGGTTCGACGATCCGATGCTGGGCCAGCTGGTTCAGCAGGGCCGCGCCGCCAACCTCGACGTCGGCCAAGCCGTCGCGCGGTTGCGTCAGGCGCGCGAATCGCTCGTCCAGGCGCGCGCGGCCTTCCTGCCGACGGTCACCGCCTCGGCCGGCTATTCGCGCAACGTCACCGTGGCCGGCGCCAATCTCTCCGGCCAGAACAACAGCTTCTCGATCGGCGCCGACGCCAGCTATCAGGCCGATCTGTTCGGTGGCGTAAGGCGCAGCGTCGAGGCGGCGCGCGCGGGCTACCAGGCCTCGGGCTTCGACACTGCGACGGTGCTGATCTCGGTCGAGGCCGAGATTGCGCGCAACTACGTGCTCGCGCGGCTGGCCCAGCAGCAGCTCGCCAATGCGCGCGATGCCCTCGCAATCCAGGACGACAACCTCCAGATCGCCGGCTGGCGAGTTCAGGCCGGGCTGGTCTCCTCGCTCGACCAGGAGGAAGCGCGCGCGTCGCGGGCGCAGACCGCGGCGTCGATCCCGACGATCGAGGCGAACTACAACGGCTTCGTCTCGCGCCTCGGCGTGCTCACCGGCCAGGCCCCCGGCGCGCTCAAGGCCCAACTCGAGATGGTCAAGCCGATCCCGAAGGGGCCGGAAAGCGTCGCCGCCGGCATCCCGGCCGATACGCTGCGCCAGCGCCCCGACGTCCGCTCCGCCGAGCGCAACCTCGCCGCGAACACCGCGCGGATCGGCGTCGCCACCGCGCAGCTCTATCCGGCGCTGTCGATCGGCGGCAACCTGAGCTCGGGCGGCGGCGCGCTCACCACCTTGTTCGACACGATTAGCGGGCGGCTCTTCGCCGGCCTCGCCCAGACGATCTTCGACGGCGGGCGGCTGCGCAGCCAGGTCCGCTCGAGCGAGGCCGCCGCCGAGGGCAGCTTCCTCGCCTACAAGTCGACCGTGCTCACCGCGCTCGAGGACGTCGAGAATGCGATCGTAGCGCTCAACGCGGCGCAGGAGCGCGGCCGCCAGTTCGCGATCGCCCTCGACGCCGCCAACAACTCGGCGATCCTCTCGCGCGACGAGTATCGCTCGGGCCTCACCGATTTCACCACGCTCAACACCGCCGAATCCCAGCTGCTTTCCGCCCGCAACGGGCTGGCGCAGGCTCAGGCCGATCAGGCGACCGCGCTGATCCAGCTCTATCAGGCGCTGGGCGGCGGCTGGGACAGCACGACCATCCCCGAGGCTCCCGCCTCCCCGACAGGCAGCACCGCCAATGGCCAATGACGCGACCAACCTCGACGAGTTCCTCGGCGCCAAGCCGCAGGCCTGGTGGCGGAAATACACGCGCTGGATCGTGATCGGCGTGGTGGTCGTGCTCGCGCTGTTTCTGCTCTCGCGTTGCGTGTTCGGCGGCAGCGGCGCGGTGCAATACGCGACTGAGCCGGTCGAGCGCGGCAGTCTGACCGTCACCGTCTCCGCCACCGGCAAGCTCGCGCCGACCAACCAGGTGGACGTCGGCTCGGAATTGTCGGGGCTGGTCGAGACCGTCGCGGTCGACGTCAACGATCGCGTGGTCAAGGGCCAGGCGCTGGCGATGCTCGATCCCTCGCGGCTCGACGATGCGATCAAACAGAGCCAGGCCGCACTCAACGCCACCCTGGCGCAAGTCCAGCAGGCACAGGCGCAGCTCCAGCAGGACCAGGCGCAGCTCTCGCGGCTCCAGGCGGTCAGCAAGCTTTCGGGCGGACGCGTGCCCGCCAAGACCGAACTCGATACCGCGATCGCCACGGTCGCGCGCGACAATGCCAATATCCGTGCCGCCCAGGCAAACGTCGCATCGAACCGCGCGGCGCTCTCGTCGAACGAGACTCAGCGCTACAAGGCGGTGATTCGCTCGCCCGTCAACGGCGTCGTCCTCGCCCGCCAGATCGAGCCGGGCGCAACCGTCGCCGCTTCGTTCAACACCCCCACCCTGTTCGTGATCGCGCAGGACCTGTCGGCGATGAAGCTCCAGGTCGCGATCGACGAGGCCGACGTCGGCCAGGTCAAGGAAGGCCAGCCCGCGACTTTCACCGTGGACGCCTTTCCCGGCCGCACCTTCCCCGCGACGATCACGCGCGTCGACCTGGGATCGAACCTCTCGGCCGAATCGACCACCACCACGAGCGCCTCGACCACCAGCACCCAGGTCGTCTCCTATGCCGCGCTGCTCAGCGTCACCAACACCGATCAGCAGCTCCGCCCGGGCATGACCGCGACCGCCGAGATCACCACCAAGGCCAAGCCGAACGTGCTGCTCGTACCCAACGCGGCGCTGCGCTTCACGCCCGCCTCCGCCGCGCCTGCCGCGGCGAGTACGGGCGGAATCGCTGGCGCGCTCGTCCCGGCGCGCCGTCCGCGCGGCGGCGCGGGCGGTGCCGAGCGCACCGCGGGCGGCCGCGGCGGATCGGCGAAGACGGTCTTTATCCTCGGCGATGACGGCAAGCCGCAGCCCGTCAGCGTCACCGTCGGCGACACCAACGGCACCGTCACCGAAGTGACCGGCGGCGACTTGAAGGAAGGCATGAAGGTCATCACCGGCCAGCTCGCCAGCGGCTCCGCGCAGCACAGCGGCGGCGGGAGCCGGCGGCAAGGCGGCGCGGGCGGCGGCAGCGGCGGCCAGGGCGGCGCTGGGGGCGCCCGCGGAGGCCAAAGTGGCGGCCAGTGACCGCGGCGCGCCGCTGATCCGCCTGCGCGGCGTTACCAAGACCTACGGCGAGGGCGCGACCGCGTTCCAGGCGCTCAAGGGCGTCGACCTCGATATCAACGCGGGGGATTTCGTCGCGGTGATGGGCCCGTCGGGATCGGGCAAGTCGACGACGATGAACATTCTCGGTTGCCTCGACGTGCCCACCGCGGGCGAGTTCCTGTTCAAGGGGTTCCACGTCGAGCAGCTCGACCGCGACGAGCGCGCGCTGCTGCGGCGGCGCTACCTCGGCTTCGTCTTCCAGGGCTTCAACCTGCTCTCGCGCACCAGCGCGCTCGAGAATGTCGAGCTGCCGTTGCTCTATCGCGGCGATCCCAAGCAGATCCGGCGCGAGGCGGCGATGGCCGCGCTCGACAAGGTCGGCCTCAAGGACTGGTGGAACCATACCCCGGCCGAGCTCTCGGGCGGGCAGCAGCAGCGAGTCGCGATCGCCCGCGCGATCGCCACCCACCCCGACGTGCTCCTCGCCGACGAGCCGACCGGCAACCTCGACAGCGAACGCTCGGTCGAGATCATGCAGATCCTCACCGAGCTCAACCAGACGCTCGGCATCACCGTGCTGATGGTCACCCACGAAGGCGACATGGCCGCCTTCGCGCGCACCATCGTCCACTTCAAGGACGGCCTGGTCGAGCGGATCGAGGGCCATCACCATGCCGGTGAGGCCGTCGCCTGATGTTCGGCACCACCTTCATCCTCGCGATCCGGTCGATCTCGCGGCACAAATTGCGATCGTTCCTCACCACGCTCGGAATCATCATCGGCGTCGCCGCGGTGGTGACGATGGTGACGCTCGGCGAGGCCACCACCAAGGCAGTGCAGCAAAGCATCTCGGCGCTTGGCACCAACATCCTCCAGATCCGCCCCGGCCAAGGCTTCGGCCGCGGCGGTGGCGGCCCGCGCCCGCCCGATTTCCAGCCGGACGACGTCACCGCGATCCACGACCAGGTCGCCGGTGTCACCGCAGTCGCGCCGCAGGCGGGAACCACCGTCACCGCGATCTACAACGGATCGAACTGGTCGACGACGGTGAACGGCACCACCAACGCCTATTTCCAGGTCCAGCCGTGGCCGCTGGTCTCGGGCCGCTACTGGACCGGGCAGGAGGAAGCCGCGGGCAAGGGCGTATGCATCATCGGCAACACCGTGCGCACCAACCTCTTCCAGGCGGCCAATCCGGTCGGCGAGCGGCTGCGGATCAACGGCATCTCGTGCGACGTGATCGGACTGCTCTCGAACTCGCGGCCAGGCCGGCTTCGGCGGCGATCAGGACGATGTCGTGGTCATGCCGATCAAACAGGTCCAGCGCCGCTTCACCGGAAGCCGCGACATCCGGCTGATGCTCGTCGGCACCGATCCGGCCTATGACAGCGCGCAGGTCCAGTCCTCGATCACCGATCTGCTGCGCGAGCGCCGCAACATCACCGGCGCCAAGCAGGACGATTTCAACATCTTCGATACCGCGCAGATCAGCGCGACGCTGACGGGCACCACCACTTTGCTCACCCAGATCGTCACCGCGGTGGCTGGGATCAGCCTGATCGTCGGCGGGATCGGCATCATGAACATCATGCTCGTCTCGGTCACCGAGCGGACGCGCGAGATCGGCATCCGCCTCGCGATCGGCGCGGTGGCGAACGAAGTGCTCGACTCAGTTCCTCGTCGAGGCGGTGGTGCTGTCGTGCATCGGCGGGCTGATCGGGCTGGTGGTCGCCCAGCTCGCGGTCGCGGGGCTCTCCTATGCCGGCAGCCTGCCGTTCCTGTTCGATCTGCCGATCAACGTCACCTCGTTCGCGATCTCGGCGGTGATCGGGGTAGTGTTCGGCTATTTCCCCGCGCGCCGCGCCGCGAGCCTCAACCCGATCGACGCGCTCCGGCACGAATAGCGGTCAGGCCGCACCGTCGCGCTCGAGCCCGTAGAGCGCGCGGAGCTGGTGCAGATCGTCCTGCGTGTCGATATCGACGAGTTCGGCCGGGCTCGCGACCACGTGGTGCCCGCCGCGGATCAGGTCGCGGCCGGCGGAATCGCCGTCGAGCGTCATCAGCGCGCCGAACCGGTCCTTGCCGAACAGCGCAGGCGCCATCGGCCGCTCGCCGTCGCTCGACGCGACCACCGCCGACGGCCCATCAAAAGCATCCATCATCCGCTGAACGTGCGCCGCGGTGACTCGCGGCATGTCGGCGAGCGCGACCAGCACTGCCTCGGCGCCGCCCGCCACCGCCGCCTCGACCCCGAAGCACAGCGACCGCGCCCGGCCGAGCGACGGATCGGGGTTCTCGACCACGCGATAGCCGAGCGCGGCGAACTCGAGCGCGGTATCCGAAACCACCGCGATCCGCGCGAGAAACGGCATGTCCTCGAGCGCCGTCACGACGTGATACGCCAACGGCTTGTCGAGGAAAAGTTCGGCGAGCTTATCGCCATTGTCGAAGCGGCGTGACCGCCCGGCAGCCAGCAACACCAGCGCGACTCGCTCAACCTCGATCATGGATTCTCGCTTTCGTTTTGCGCGGCGGAGAAACGCGCTTGGCGCGCGATTCGCCGCATCAAAATCGCCGCCGCCTCGCTTCGGTCATATCCGCGCGCTAGGCCGAGGACGAGTGGAGGTGCCCGTGGCGCGATCGTTCCTTCTGGCATTGTTGCTGCTGGCGCCGGGCGCCGCGCCGGTGCACAGCGATGCCATGGCCCCGTCCGAGCCCAAGGTCATCGTCATCGCCCATCGCGGCGCGAGCGGGCTACGGCCGGAGCACACTTTGCTCTCGTACGAGCTGGCGATCGAGCAGGGCGCCGATTTCATCGAGCCCGATCTGGTGCCGACCAAGGACGGCGTCCTCGTCGCGCGGCACGAGAACAACATCGCCGACACCACCGACATTTCCGCCCACCCCGAATTCGCCGCACGCAGGACGACCAAGACGATCGATGGCGAGAAAATGACCGGCTGGTTCACCGAGGATTTCACCCTTGCCGAGCTCAAGACCTTGCGCGCGAAGGAACGGCTGCCGCTGCTGCGCCCCGCCAACACCCAGTACGACGGCCAGGCCGAGATCCCGACGCTCGCCGAGATCATCGCGCTCGCCAAGCGCAGCTCGAAGGAGCTGGGCCGCACGATCGGCATCTATCCCGAGACCAAGCATCCCAGCTATTTCGCCTCGATCGGCCTTCCGCTCGAGGCGAGGCTGGTCGACCAGCTCAACGCGGCCGGATGGGACCGCGCCGATGCGCCGGTGTTCATCCAGTCGTTCGAGGTGAACAACCTCAAGCAACTCAAGACCATGACCCGCATACGCCTGATCCAGCTGATGGGCGCCGCCGGCGGCCCCGCCGATCACGCCGCGCCCAGCTATGCGGCGATGGCGACGCCCGAGGGTCTCAAGGCGGTCGCGGCCTATGCCTGGGGGATCGGGCCCGAGAAGGTGATGATCGCCTCCGCCTCTGGCACGCCGACCAGCCTGATCGCCGATGCGCATGCGGTGGGGCTCAAGCTCCATCCCTGGACCTTCCGCGCCGAGAATTTCTTCCTGCCGGCCGCCTATCGCAACGGCATCATCCCAGCCGCGCACGGCGATCTCGAAGGGGAGATCCGGGCGTTCATCCAGCGCGGCGTGGACGGTTTCTTCACCGATTACCCTTATATCGGAGTTCAGGCGCGTGCGGCGGAAGCGCATGCCGCGCGTTAGGGGACGGATCATGCGGAGCTTTCTCATTCCGGCGCTCGCGGGCGTTTCGCTGCTGCTGAGCGGTTGCATCGCCAAGACCGCGCTCGACATCGTCACCGCGCCGGTGAAGGTGGTCGGCAAGGCGGCCGACATGGCGACGACCAGCCAGTCCGAGGCCGACCGCAACTACGGCAAGAAAATGCGCAAGGCCGAGGAGCGCGAAGGCAAGGAGCGCCGCGCGCACGACGAAGAGTGCGCGAAACACCGCGACCGGCCGTGCCCGCCCTACACAGGCTACCGCGCCGAAGAGCACCGCGACGACGGCCGCCATCACCGCGGCGATTGAGGCTAGGCCCGCCCTCCCAGCACTCCCGCGATCGCGACCAACACGTCCGGATTGAGCTGGACCAGGAGGTGGCTGCTCGCCACCTCGATCGAGCGCTCGTCCGGCAAGTGGCAGATCAGGCCGTTGACCAGCCCGTCGCTACGGCTCCAGATCGCGGTGGCAGGGACCGGTAGCGGCGCCGCCGCCTCGGTTGCGCGCGCCTGGACCGCCGGGTCGTCGATCCGGTCGCCGGTCAGCCATTCAAACGCGCGCCACACGTTGGTCGACGTCGCGGGCCCCGCGAACGGCGAGCTGACCGTGATCACCTCGCGCACCAGCTCGGGCCGGCGCTGCGCCGCGATCCGCGCCATGATCCCTCCGAGCGACACGCCGATCAGCGTGACCGGCTCGCCGGTCTCACGGTGGATCGCCTCGATCCGCGCGATCAGCCGCTCGGCCTCGGCGCCGATCGTCTTCGCGCCGAAGTTGCGCCCCAGCCGCCAGCCTTGGGCGCGGTAGCCGAGACGGCCGAGGAACCGCCGCATAACGAAATTGGAGCGATCCGCGTTGAACAGCCCGGGCAGGATCATCACCGGCCGCCCATCCCCACGCGGCGCCGCGCGCAGCCGTGGCCCCGCCCGCAGCAGCGCGGCGAGGTTTCCCGCCGCGCGCGGCCACTCGGCGAGCCGCGCCATCGCGCCCGGCGGCACGTCGGCCGAATGCGAATTGAGCCTGCTTACAGCCATTCGATCACCGTGAAGGTCAGAGGAGTCCAGGCGCCGAGCCGCACCCCTGCCGCTCGAAGCGCCCCGCCGGTCCATTGGTTGCACGTGTTGATCGCACTGTACCCGCCGCGCGCCTCGTAGAAAGCGTCGCCGCCGCCGTAGCCGCGCACGCTCGTCGCGCGCCCGCCGTTCAGCACGAAGGTCGCGCGGACGAATGCGACCAGTCGCCGGTATTCCTCCGGCCGGAGCGTCAGCGCGTGGACCTCGGGCGCCGGCCCGGGCGGGTCGACGTGCGCGACGTGCAGCACCGATCGGCCCGCGCCGACCAGCGCGCTCGCCGCGCGCGCCAGGTCGATCCGGCTCCAGCTCGGCGTATTGAGATAGAAGTCGCGGTCGCCCCAGCCGAACGCGACATGGCTCCGCACCGCCATGGCCGGGTCCGCCAGATCCTCGGGGCGCAGCAGATCATTCCAGTCGGCGCTCGCGGGCAAAACCAGATCGGTGTGCACCCCACCGTCGACGACATAGATGCGCACGCCCTCTGCGGGGGCGCGCCACGCCGAGTTGACCGGGATCGCACCACCGATCGTGGCCGCTAGTCCATAGCCGATCGCAAGCCCGACCGGCACCGACATCAGCCGCAACGCTGCCCGCCCCGCGCGCCGCAACAAGGTCAGGTCCTGATTTCGTGCCATCCGGCGGCCATGCTATGCACGCCGTCATGGAAAAAGATACGCACGTCCTCGATCGGCCACCCGAAGGCGCGGCGGCGGACTGGACGATCCCGCAGAACTGGGAGCACTACACCGCCGAGGAGCACGCGACCTGGGATACTCTGTTCGCGCGCCAGGCGAAGCTCCTCCCCGACCGCGCCGCCCGCGCCTATCTCGACGGGCTGGAGGCGCTCAGGCTCTCCGAATCGGGCATCCCCAATTTCGAGGAATTGTCCGAGCGGCTGATGAACCTGACCGGCTGGCAAGTCGTCGCGGTGCCGGGGCTGGTGCCCGACGATGTGTTCTTCGATCACATGGCGAATCGCCGCTTCGTCGCGGGCAATTTCATCCGGCGGCCCGACCAGCTCGACTATATCCAGGAGCCCGACGTCTTCCACGACGTGTTCGGCCACGTGCCGATGCTCGCGCACCCGCGCTTCGCCGACTATCTCGAGGCCTATGGCCGCGGCGGCATCCGCGCGCTCGAGCTAGGGGCGCTCAAGCAGCTCGCCCGCCTCTACTGGTACACCGTGGAATTCGGGCTGATCGAGGAGCCCGAGGGGCTGCGCATCTATGGCTCGGGGATCGTCTCGAGCTCGGCCGAGAGCCGGTTTGCGCTCGAGGACCCGAGCCCCAATCGAATCCGCTTCGATCTCGCGCGCGTGATGCGCACCGACTATCGGATCGACGATTTCCAGCAGAACTACTTCGTCATCCCGGGCTTCGACGAGTTGCTGCGGGTCACCGTCGAGACCGATTTCGCGCCGCTCTATCGCGAGCTGCTCGCCCAGCCCGACATCCCGATCGCCACGATCCTCCCTGAGGACGAAGTGATCACGCGTGGAACGCAGGAGTATGCGCGGAGCCGAGGTTGATGAGGCTCCGTGTTGTCCTGATGCCCCTCGTGGTGCTGGCGGTCGCCCCGTTCGCGTTGATTGCTTCGATCCTGGGTGGAAAGGCCAAGTTGACGGCGGACGATGTCGCCGACGAGTTGCGCAAATTTCTCCATGAGGAAGGCGGACCCTGGGATTGGGACGACCTCGTTTCCGTCCCCATCAAGGATCCCCGGCTGGAAGCAATTCGAAGGCGCGCGGCGGCGATCCACGATCCGGCCAGCGAAGAGGCGGCTGTGTTGCTACGCGGCCTTTTGGCCGAGGCAGAAACCCTGCGCGACGCGGGCTAGTCGCGGCGACTACCAGCTCCCGAACCCCGGCGCCTCGCCCGCGCCGCCACCCAGCCGCGACACCCGGTCGGCGCCGTAGCGGCCGCGCTTGACCAGCCGCAGTGCGGGCCAGTCGCCGGTGTCGATGCGCCCCGCCAGCCGCAATCCCTGGCGGCGATAGGCGCGGGCGATCGCGTCGGCCTGAGTCGCGAGCAACCCGGCGAGCACTAGAGTGCCCCCCGGCGCCAGCGCCGCGCCGATGCTCGGCGCCAGCTCGATCAGCGGCCCGGCGAGGATGTTGGCGATGATCAGGTCATAGGGGGCGTTGGCGATCAGCAGCGGATGGTTGAAGCCCGCCGCCGCCGCGAGCGACAGCTCGCCCGCGCCGCGCCCGACCGCCACCCCGTTGATCCGCGCGTTCTCGCGCGTCACCTCGACCGAGCGGGGATCGATGTCCGATGCCGTGGCATAGGCGCGCGGCCAAAGATGGAGCGCGGCGAAGGCGAGCAGGCCGGTGCCCGTCCCCAGATCGAGCAGGTTGCGGAAGGCCGCGCCGCGCGCGCGCATCGCATCGAGCGTCAGCAGGCAGCCCGTGGTGGTCTCGTGCGTTCCGGTGCCGAACGCGAGGCCTGCGTCGATCCGGAGCGCGCGCGCGCCCTGCGGTACGCGCCCCTTGTTGGTGGCGGTGTGGACGTAGAAGCGCCCGGCATGGACCGGTTCGATCCCCGCCTGGCTGAGCGTCACCCAGTCCGCATCCCGAATCCGCTCGATCGCCGGCCGCCCGCGGGAGCCCGGTGCCAGCGACTTGACCGCCGCCACCACCGCGCTGTTCGGCTTGCTCTCGAAATAGGCCTCGAGCTGCCAGGCATCGGGATTGTCGGGTTCGCGCTCGCAGGTCATCAGTACCGGCGGCGGATCGAGCGCGGCGAGCGCGGGATCGTCGAACCCGATCGCCTCGGCCTCGGCGCGAGTGCACAGCACGACGACTTTCCAGCTCGCCATCAGCCGATGTCGATCGGGCGCGCGGTCACCATCTTGAGCGAAGGCAGGTCGATCACCCGGTAGTGCAGCTTGAGCTTCTCGCGCAGCAGCACCGCGAGCCGCGTCGGGCTCAGCATCCACATCCGGTCGATCCCGTCGATTCCGCTCAGCACGAAACCCTGCTTGCCGCTCGCGAGATCGCCGACGAGCAGGTCTCGCTGGAGACCCTCCTTCTGCCGGACGGTGAGAGCGTAATAAGCGAAGGCGGGCGGCGGCGTCTTCTTCGCCTCGTCGTCGCGCGGGGCGACGTCATTGGGATTGGTTTCCTCCGCCGTGCCTTCGGCGACCGCGGGGAAGAAGCTCACCGCGTCGATATGACGGCTGTTGTCCTGGAGCAGCCGGCGACTGTCGCCCGTAGAACGGTTGAGAAGGATGAGGTTGCGCTGATCGTTCGGGCCGCGGCTCGAATAGGGCTCGCTCCTCGAGTCGCCGACCCCGATCGCGATCTGGAGCAGATCGGTACCGCGCACCTCATCGACGCTCTGGACCGAATAGGCTTCGGATTGCCCGGGTGCGCCGGCCCCGGCGACCGTCGCGGGCTGCCCCGGCGGGTTGTGGAGCGCAAAGCCGAGCACGAGCACCGCGAGCCCGATCACCGCGAGCGCCGCGAGCGCCCCGACCGCGGCGAACCCCCAGAACAGCCACCGCGCCGCGCGCTTGGGCTTCTCGCCTTCGTCCGCCATCGATCGTCTCCTGTCAGTCGCTAGCGTACATAGCTCGCGCCGTTGATGTCGAGCACCGCGCCGGTCATCGAGGGGGGCGCCTCGAGTGCGCAGAAGCGGGCGAGCGTCGCCACTTCCTGGGTTTCGGCGACCCGGCCGAGCGGGATGTCCGCGAGCAGTTGGTCGCCGCCGCGGCTGGCGAGATACTCCTCGGCCATACCGGTCATCACGAACCCCGGGCAGATCGCGAAGGCGAGGATGCCTTCGCGCGCATAGCCGCGGGCGATGCTCTTGGTCATGCCGACCATCCCGGCCTTGGAAGCGGCATAATGCCAGTGCGCGGGGCTGTCGCCGCGATAGGCGGCACGGCTCGCGAGGTTGACGATACGGCCCGGGCGTCCGTCCGCCTGCCAATGGCGAATCGCGAGCCGGCAAAGCTCGGCGGAAGCGGTCAGATTGACTCGCATCGTCCGCTCCCAGCGCGCGACCCATTCGTCATCGTCGAGGGAGATCGGCGCGTCCTCGAAGATGCCGGCATTGTTGATCAGCACGTCGATGCGCCCGTCGAGCGCATCGAGCGCGGCATCCCATAGCGCCCGCGGTCCCGCCGGATCGGCGAAGTCGGCGGGGATTCCGCTCCGCGTGCCGTGCCCGATCAGGCGGACGTCGGGGCGGTCAAGCGCTTCGGCGATCGCCGCGCCGATACCGCGGCTGCTACCGGTGAGAAGGATGTGAGTGAGGGCCATCGGCCCCCACTAGCGCCGAAAGGATCAGGCCGCCACCGACGAGGAGAAGCTCTCCGCCGCGTCGCGCAGCTGGTGGAGGCGGTCGTCCACCTCGGCCACGTCGCGCTGGAGCGTGTCGATCTCGGTGGTGACCGACTTGGTATCCTCGCGGATCGCGCCGATCGTCGCCGACATCGAGTTCGGCGGCAAGCGCGGTCTCGTCGACCGCCGCGGTGATCGCGGTCACGGTCTGCGCCTGGACTTCCATCGCCATGCGGATTCGGCTGGCGCGACTCCTGCACCTCGGCGACGGTCGAGCGGATCGAGGCGTTGGTCTCGACCGTGCTCTTCGTCGCCGACTGGATCGCGGCGATCTTGGCGGCGATGTCGTCGGTCGCGCGCGCGGTCTGGTTGGCGAGCGATTTCACTTCCTGCGCGACCACCGCGAAGCCACGTCCGGCATCGCCCGCGCGAGCAGCCTCGATCGTCGCGTTGAGCGCGAGCAGGTTGGTCTGCCCGGCAATGTCGCGGATCAGCCCGAGGATCGATTCGATCGACTTGGCGTGCTCGCTCAGCGTCTCGGACATGCCGACCGCCAGCCCTGCCTGGCCCGACGCACGCGTCGAAATGTCGGCGGCCGACTCGACTTCCATGCGCGCGTCCTCGATCGCGCGGATCAGGCCCGCCGCCGTCTGCGCCGCCTCGCGCATCGCCACCGCCGATTGCTCGGCCGCCGCGGCGACTTCGGACGCCTTGCCCAGCATGCCGCGCGCCGAGCTCGATGCACCCGCCGCCTGGACGCGGATGCGGTTGCCGAGCGTGGTGGCGATCTCGATCGATTCGTGGATGGTGTCGCGGAAGCGCTCGGACTGGGCGCTGCGCTCGGCGCGCTCCTCGCGCGATTCGGGGGCGACGTGCCACGCCATCATATCCGCCTCGAGCAGCGCCAGCCGCTGGATCACGTCGCAGAGGCGCGCGAACTTGGCGGTATCCCCGGCGAGCTTGCCCGCGAGCAGCGCGATCTCCACGCTATGCGCATATGAAAATGCGGTCAGCATCTCGGGCACCGGGATGTGCGCGCGATAGCTCCCCTCGGCCTGGCGGAAGCTCGTCTCCATCCAGCCATCGTCGAAGGGACGGCTATATTTGCTGCGCGTATATTGCGCGCTCTTCTCGATCTGCTCGGCGAGCCCCGCCTCGTCCAGCACGGCGCGGAGGCGATCGGCGGCGGGCAGCGCGAGATAGTGGCGCCAGAAGGCCTCGGCGATCTCGCCGTAGTGATCGTGCAGCAGCGCGTCGATCTCGACGCATGCCGGGCCGATCTGGCCGTCCCAGTCATAATCGCGCAAATGTTCGGCGACCGTGCGGTCGTCGCCCCATTTAGTGGTCTGCCGGTTCACCATCATTCTCTCCTAGGCCGCGACCTTCATCACGAAGTCGCTGGCGCTGCCTTTCAAACTGCCGAGCTGGCCATCGAGGGCGGCAAAGCCCTGGCCCACCCGGTCGATTTCGGATGCAACGGTTTCGGTATCCTCGCGGATCGCGCCGATCGTCGCCGACATCGAGTCGGCGGCAAGCGCGGTCTCGTCGACCGCCGCGGTGATCGCGGTCACGGTCTGCGCCTGGACTTCCATCGCGCTGCGGATGCGGTTGGCACTTTCCTGCACCTCGGCGACGGTCGAGCGGATCGAGGCGTTGGTCTCGACCGTGCTCTTCGTCGCCGACTGGATCGCGGCGATCTTGGCGGCGATGTCGTCGGTCGCGCGCGCGGTCTGGTTGGCGAGGATTTCACTTCCTGCGCGACCACCGCGAAGCCACGGCCGGCATCGCCCGCGCGAGCAGCCTCGATCGTCGCGTTGAGCGCGAGCAGGTTGGTCTGCCCGGCAATGTCGCGGATCAGCCCGAGGATCGATTCGATCGACTTGGCGTGCTCGCTCAGCGTCTCGGACATGCCGACCGCAAGGCCCGCCTGGCCGGAGGCGCGCGTGGCGATGTCCGCCGCCGACTTCGACTTCGTTGCGGGCATCCTCGATCGCGCGGATCAGGCCTGCCGCGGTCTGGGCAGCCTCGCGCATCGCCACCGCCGATTGCTCGGCCGCCGCGGCGACTTCGGACGCCTTGCCCAGCATGCCGCGCGCCGACGCCGAGGTCCGTACCGCCTGGACGCGCAGCTTGATCACCCTCCGCCGAAGCGCGCTCGACCGTCGCGCCGATCGCGTCGCGGAATTCGAGCGCGAGCCGGTCGCGCCCCACCTGAGCGGTATGCTCGCGATACATGTTGTAGAGTTCGACGGTGATGTCGCCCTCGAGCGCCGAGAGCCGCATCAGCGTGTCGATCAGCACTGGGAGCCGCGGATCGGCCGACTCCACTGCGGTGAATCAGCACGTCGAGCGCGGCGCGGTCGCTCGCGCTGATCATCGAGAGCAACGCCATCGGCGGCACGTCGTCGGCATAGGCCGCCGCGACCGAGCGTTCGATCGATTCGATCCAGGCGCTTCCTGCGGTGTCGAGGAAGCGGTTCTTGAGGAAAACGACTCCGACCTCGATCATCTTGCCGGTATCGTCGGGCGCCCAGTTGCGCTCATCGGCGAAGCAGCGCAGCCATTGCTGCCAATAGGCTTCCGAGATCGCATGAATTTCCGGCTCCAGCAGGATCCACGCCTCTCGGCTCGATCGGAGCAGCGAGCCATCGACGTCGAAGACCCGCAACCGCGCCTTCACGTCGATCCTGGCGCTCATCGTTCCTGGTGCGGGCAAGTTCTGCTCCTTGGACGTGGCTGTCACGTATGGGATCCCCTTCCCGGCCGCGCGCAACATGCCCACGACCCCCCTGTGACCTATGCCCGCATTGGTTAAGACCGGGTTATCCAGCGACTTCCGCAGCGCCCGCACACCGGATGCGGCTTGCATCCCGCACGCGCCCGTCTAATGAGGCGCGCAGACCCGAAAGGAACGCCCGTGGCCAACCCCCGCAATGAAGCGCGACCGCTCTCGCCGCACCTCGGCATCTGGAAATGGGGGCCGGGCATGACGGTCTCGATCGTTCACCGCGTGACCGGCACCGGACTCGCCATCGTCGGCTCGATCCTGCTCGTCTGGTGGCTGGCCGCGCTAGCGTCGGGCCCGGCGGTGTACGACGGCTTCGTCGACACCTTCACCTATTCCACCGGCAAGCTCAACGCCGCGGGCTATATCTTCGGCATCGGCCTCAGCCTCGCGCTGTTCCAGCACATGGCGAGCGGCGTGCGCCACCTGTTCATGGATCAGGGCGCCAATTTCGAGCTGACCGGCAACAAGCGTACCGCGCTCTTGACCTTCATCGCCGCGGCCACCGCGACCGTGGCCTTCTGGCTCGTCCTTCTGGAGAAGACCAATGGGTGACGGCACCGCAATCGGCCAGGTCCGCGGGCTCGGCTCCGCGCGCGAAGGCGCGCACCATTGGTGGCACCAGCGGCTGACCGCGGGCGCCAACCTCGTGCTGATGCTGTGGCTGATCTTCTCGATCGCGCTGCTGCCGGCCTATGACTATGCGACCGTCAGCGCGTGGCTCGCGTCGCCCTGGGCGGCGGTGCCGATGATCCTGCTGATCGTCACGACCTTCTATCACTTCCGCCTCGGTGTGCAGGTGGTGATCGAGGACTATCAGCACGACGAGACCCGGCTGGTGCTGATGATCCTGCTCAGCTTCTTCACCGTCGGCGTGGGCACGCTCGCGGTCTTCTCGATCCTGAAGGTAGCGTTCACCGCCGGAGCAGCGTGATGCCTGCCGCCTACAAGATCATCGACCACGCCTATGACGCGGTCGTCGTGGGTGCTGGCGGCGCCGGTCTTCGCGCGACGATGGGAGTCGCCGAAAGCGGCCTCAAGACCGCGTGCATCACCAAGGTCTTCCCGACGCGCAGCCACACCGTCGCCGCGCAGGGCGGCATCGCCGCGAGCCTAGGCAATATGGGTCCGGATCACTGGACCTGGCACATGTACGATACCGTCAAGGGCTCCGACTGGCTCGGCGACCAGGACGCGATCGAATATATGGTCCGCGAGGCTCCCGCCGCGGTCTATGAGCTCGAGCACGCCGGCTTGCCCTTCAGCCGCACCGAAGAGGGCAGGATCTACCAGCGCCCGTTCGGCGGCATGATGCAGAATATGGGCGCCGGCCCGCCCGCGCAGCGCACCTGCGCCGCCGCCGACCGCACCGGCCACGCGATGCTCCACGCGCTCTACCAGCAGAGCCTGAAGTACGACGCCGACTTCTACATCGAATATTTTGCGCTCGACCTGATCATGGAAGACGGAGCCTGCCGCGGCGTGATCGCGCTGTGCATGGAAGACGGCAGCATCCATCGCTTCCGTGCACACGCCGTGGTGCTCGCGACCGGCGGCTACGGCCGAGTCTATCAGTCCGCCACCAGCGCGCACACCTGCACCGGCGACGGCAATGCGATGGTGCTCCGCGCCGGGCTCCCGCTCCAGGACATGGAGTTCGTCCAGTTCCACCCGACCGGCATCTACGGCGCCGGCGTGCTGATCACCGAAGGCGCGCGCGGCGAGGGCGGTTACCTCACCAATTCCGAAGGCGAGCGCTTCATGGAGCGCTATGCTCCGTCTGCGAAGGACCTTGCCTCGCGCGACGTGGTGTCGCGCTCGATGGCGATGGAGATCCGCGAGGGCCGCGGCGTCGGAAAGGAAAAGGACCACATCTTCCTCAACCTCGCGCACATCGATCCCAAGGTGCTCCACGAGCGCCTGCCGGGCATCACCGAGACGGGGAAGATCTTCGCGGGGGTCGACCTCACCCGCCAGCCGCTGCCGGTGGTGCCGACGGTCCACTATAATATGGGCGGCATCCCGACCAACTATCACGGCGAGGTCGTCCACCTGAAAAAGGGCAAGGGCCGTGGCGCCAAGGACGATCCCGACGCGGTCGTGCCGGGCCTGTTCGCGGTCGGCGAGGCGGCGTGCGTCTCGGTCCACGGGGCCAACCGGCTCGGCTCGAACAGCCTGATCGACCTCGTCGTGTTCGGCCGCGCCACCGGCAAGCGAATCGCCGAGGTGATCAAGCCGCAGACCGCGCACAAGGCGCTGCCCGCCGGCTCGGAAGAACT
Source organism: uncultured Alphaproteobacteria bacterium (assembly GCA_963799985.1). Lineage (GTDB taxonomy): Bacteria > Pseudomonadota > Alphaproteobacteria > Sphingomonadales > Sphingomonadaceae > Sphingomonas. Next base: position 271,857 of record CAWCZC010000002.1, read on the forward strand.
CGCGATCGGCCGGCTCGACTTCTTCCGGGGCGCCGCCGGCGGCTCGCCCACCGCGACGCTGCGCGCCGACATGCAGAAGACGATGCAGAAGCATTGCGCCGTCTTCCGCACCGACGAATTGATGCGCGAAGGCGTGGCGCACATGGACCAGGTCTACGCCCGCCTCGGCGACGTCAGCGTCACCGATCGCTCGCTGATCTGGAACACCGACCTGATCGAGACGCTCGAGCTCGATAACCTATTGGCGCAAGCGATGGTGACGATCCGCTCGGCGGTCAACCGCACCGAAAGCCGCGGCGCGCACATGCACGAGGACCACCCCGAGCGCGACGACAAGAACTGGATGAAGCACACCATCGCCACGTTCGAGGGCTGGGGCGGCAAGAGCGGCACCACTGCGATCGATTACCGCCCGGTGCACGACTACACGCTGACCGACGATATCGCGTACATCGAGCCGAAGAAGCGGACGTACTAGTTCATGCTCTCGGCCGAGAGCATTCTAGAGACCCTCGACGTGTCGGCATCGCTTTTCATTTTTCCAATGCTCGACAACGGCTATGTCTATCTGGCCGCTACGCGTCTGTCCGTTTTCCGTTCGAGCGAGGATTGGGCGCTGGTCTTCGAGATTTTCGGTTTTTCGCCGCGCGCGTGCGAGCCCAGCCTTAGCATAACGACGATCGGCAGCTGCATCGCACACAACCGCGCGGAGGCCGATTTCGTCGATGCGCGGGCGCATCGAGCCTATCTCGAAAACAACCGCAACTGGGACATGGTGTTCTTCGCGCCGATCGAGGACGTTGCGTGGATCGATTCCGAGGGCGAGACGGTCGATCCGACGGCGACTCACCTGATGCTCCGTGGAGAGCGGGTGCCGATACCGGGATCGTCGGAATATCGTGACGCGCGCATTGCGCTGTCGGAGCCGCAAATTCGCGTTTTCGAGCTATGTCGCGCGCTCGCTTATACGCATCGCGAGAAAGTGCTCGCGACGCAGACCGAGCGCCGCGTCGGGCTCTGTCCCGGGCTTGTGCCGCTGCTTGTCCTCGACGATTGGGAACATCCCGACGTTGTCGATTCTGACGTTCTTCCCAGCCAGTCAGCGGCATTCCGGCAAATCGCCGACGCGATCGTATCGGGCGACGCCAGTTCCTACACGCCCGGACGAGGCAATACGCATTGGTCGAATTGGCCTGACGGAGGCACGCTCTAGCGATTCGCCGAAATGACAAGGCGGGGATAGTCCTCCAGGTCGAGTTGCACGCGACCGTCTCTACGCCAACCGAATGACGTGCCCATCGGGATCCCACGCGAATCGGAATTGCTCGAGGAACCGGTGCCCGATCACCGCGTGCGCACCCAACCTGCGGCTCATCGCGCCCAGATCCTTGACTCGGAACGGGCTGGTGAAATCCTTGCCGCCGACTTCGAACGACAATTCGATCTTGCTCCCCGCCGTCGCGCCGCCGGCGAGGCTCACGTCGACGTTGCACCAGGGCGCGCCGGTATCGATCAGGAAGGTGACCGGCTGCCCGCCGAGCGTGCCCGCAACCACCGGCAGCAGCTTGCCCGCCTCCAGCGGCAGCAGCAGGCCTGCTCCCTTGTCCTCGCGAACGGTCAGATCCTTCGCCGGATAGTCGATCACGAAGGCACGCTTCGAACGCAGCGGCCAGCCGAGGATCGCGTCGAAGCTCTCGCCGATCTGGCCGCCGATCGCCTCGATGTCGCCCGGGCTGACGGTGGCGTCGACAGCCGTAACCGTCACACCGCCGTAAGCAAAACTGTCGACTCTCGCGCCGAGCACCGCGCGCGGACCGCCCTGATAGCGCTGGGTCTGCTGGCCGGTGTCGGCCAGCGTCAGGCCCAGCGCTTTCGCGAACGGTTCGCTCAGCTGGAGCCCGCGCACCGATCCGGTATCGACCAGCGCCTTGCCGGTACCGCCGTTCGCCGCCACGGTCACGAAGATCAGCCCCGCCGGGCTGACCGTGATTGCCGCCGCCAGCGCTGGCGCGGCCCACGTCAGCGTCAGCGCCGCTCCGCCGCCGGTCAGAAACGCGCGTCGATCTTGCATAGGCCAGCCCCCCGATCGGTCCGGATCCTCGATCCCCGTAGCTGAACGCCCGGTGACTCGCGGTCCCGGCATAGGACCCGGCCTCCGCACCGCCGGGTTGACTTCATGGCGTCACGGCGGAGACTGGCCGCGAACCGATACCCTGGGGGAGCCGCGTCCTTGCGTTCGTCGATTCCGTTTCGCGTGGCCGCGATCCTGGCTGCGTCCATCCTGTCCGTTTCGGCCGCCAGCGCGCAGCGTGCGGGCGCCGCGCGCCGTGCCGCGCCCGCGCCCGCGCCTGCGGGCCACGCCAAGCCCGCCGCCGTGTCGCAAGCCGCAATTTCCTACCCGGTACCCCAGCACACACCCGACTGGCCCGCCATGACCACGGGCGCGACTCAGGCCGCAGCGGTGGCGAGCCTCGCGCTCGGCCCCAATCTCGAGCGCAACCGCTCGGCGAAATGGCTGCTCGCCAACCAGCGCCGGATCACCGCCACGCTCGCTGGCCTAGCCCCGCAGCGCAAGGGCGTGGTCGACGCCTATGTCGTCTCGATCGCGCTCGACAGCGATCCGGTGTTTTCGCGCGAGGCGCGCGAGGCGGGCAAGGTGCTCGCGCACCGCTTCGATGCGACGGGGCGCACGCTCGTCTTCGCCGGCCCCGACGGACGCGGTCCAAGCGCGCTCGCCTCGGGCAACCTCGATACGCTCGCGCTCGCGCTCGCCCGCGTCGCCGAGGTGATGGACACGCGCGAGGACGTGCTCGTCCTCTACACCACCAGCCATGGCATGGATGTCGGCATCGCCTATCACGACGGCGACGAAGGCTTCGGCGTCCTCTCCCCCTCGCGCCTGGCCCGGATGCTCGACGAGCTCGGCATCCGCAACCGCGTGCTGATCCTCTCGGCCTGCTATTCGGGAATCTTCGTGCCCGCGCTGGCGAGCGACACCACCGCCTTGTTCACCGCCGCGGCCGCCGATCGCACCTCGTTCGGCTGCCGCGCGGAGAACGACTGGACCTTCTTCGGCGACGCGATGATCAACCATGCGCTGCGCGATCCGCAGCCGCTCGCCGACGCGGCGAGCGAGGCGGGCGGGCTGGTCTCGGCGTGGGAGCATGCCGGACACATCGAGCCGTCGTATCCGCAGGTCAGCATCGGCGCGGGCGTCGCGCGGTGGCTGAAGCCGCTCGATGCGCGGATGCCCAAGGTCGCCACCGAGCCGGTTGGTCGACCCGCCACCGACGCGCTGGCCAACTGACGCGCATGGCGGACCACGAAACCCTGCTGGAGCGGCTGATCCCGGGCGATCTGGAGCACCAGATCCCGGCGGCCGTGGAGAAGGTGCTTCCCGGCGGGTTTCGCAACCGGATCGTCCAGATCGGGCTCGGGCTGCTGCTCGCCTTCGGGTTCAAGTTCCTCGTCCGCCGCTGGGTCGAGGCCCGCGAGCACAAGCTCCGCTCGTTCGCCCGCCCCGCCGCGGCGCTGCCGCCGCGCCGGCCCGAACCGCATGCCGCGCCGCCGCCTGCCGCGCCGCGCCGCGTCGTTGCCGACGGGGCCGGTGGGATCCAGGCGCTGCTGGGTCAGCCGCAGATCAGCCTTTCCGGTCCGGTCGACCAGGCGATGTACGCGAGCTTCCGCCATCAGCTGCTGATGGCGGAAGGGCCCGAGCCGCTGGTGATCGCGATCTCGACCTACGGCGGCGACCCCGAGGTCGCGCGGCTGATGGCCGACGAACTCCGGCTGCTGCGCGAGACCGGCGGCCGCGACGCCGTGTTCCTCGGCCGAGTCTCGGTCTATTCGGCGGGGACGGTGCTGATGGCGGCGTTTCCGGTCGACCGGCGCTACCTCACCCGCGGCACGCGAGTCCTGATCCACGAGCGCAGCATCGGCGTTTCGGAATGGGGCTCGCCCAAGACGCTCGCCGCGACGCTGCGCAGCACGCTCCGCGAGATCGAGCATTTCGCCGAGGTGGACGAGGCCTATTACCGCGACCTCGTCGCCGGATCGACGATCGACGTCGACGAGGTCCAGCGCCGCGCGCCCGAGAATTGGTACCTCGACGCCGGGGAAGCGCTTGCGTTGAGGCTGGTACACGAGGTCATCTGAGGCGGGCGGTCATGGGCGCGGACGCGCGTTTCGATGCAAGCGGATTGCGGCGATGCGGCGGCGTGCTACGCACGCGGACGGGCCGAAGGGAGTACGCATGTTCAAGCCGGTCCTTCTCACGCTCGCCGCTTTTGGCCTGACGGGGATCGCCCCCGATCCCGGCTATCCGGTCAAGCTGATCCCCGGCGCCTTTCCCGCCGACCGCGAGCCCGACGGCAACACGATCGTCTTCGAGGATGCCGACGGGCTGGTGGTGGTCGATACCGGCCGCCACCCCGATCATCAGGCGGCGATCCTCGACTATGCGAAGGCGCGGGGCAAGCCGATCGTCGCGATCGTCAACACCCACTGGCACCTCGATCACAGCGGCGGCAACCAAGAGATCCGCGCGGTCTATCCGCACGCCAAGCTCTACACGAGCCTGGCGGTGATCGGCGCGCTTGACGGCTTCCTCGCCAAGTCGCTCGTCCGGGCCCGGGCGAGGCTTGCCGATCCCAAGGTCTCCGACGCCGAAAAGGCCGAGATCCGCCTCGGCGTCGATGCGATCACCGACCGCAAGGACTTGTTGCCAGACGTCGAGGTGAGCGGCGACACCAGGCTTCCGCTCGGCACGGGCGCGCTCCGCCTCCACCTCGCGCCCTATGCCGCGACCGATGGCGATACCTGGCTCTACGATCCGGCGAGCCGGACGCTGGTCGCGGGCGATCTCGTGGTGATCCCCGCGCCCTTCTTCGACACCGCCTGCGCCGAGGGCTGGCGCGCGGCGCTGATCGAGATCACCCATGTGCCGTTCAAGACGCTGATCCCAGGCCACGGCGCGCCGATGACTCACGCCCAGTTCGAGCTCTGGCGCCGCGCCTACGACCGGCTCGCCGATTGCGCGAAGAGCAAGGCCCCCAAGCAGGCGTGCATCGACGGGTGGAGCCGTGACGCCGCCGCCTTCCTCACCACCCCCAAGGATCATGCCGACGTGCAGGAGCTGCTCGACTATTATCTCGACACCGTCCTCCGCCCGCCCGGCAAGCAGGCCGAGCTGTGCGGCGACAGGGCTGCGGAAGCCAGTTGAGGCAAGCGGGTTGAGCCTTGCCGGCCGATTGGCTATCGCGCGCTCAACACGAGGAAGTCCCGATGGCCGAATTCCGCTTGCCCAAGAACAGCCGCGTCACGACGGGCAAGGCGCACAGGGCGGTGGGCGCCAAGCGCGTCAAGAAGTTCAAGATCTACCGCTACGACCCCGACAGCGGCAAAAACCCGCGCTACGACACGTTCGAGGTCGATCTCGACAATTGCGGCCCGATGGTCCTCGACGCGCTGATCAAGATCAAGTCGGAGGAGGACCCGAGCCTCACCTTCCGCCGCTCGTGCCGCGAGGGGATCTGCGGCTCGTGCTCGATGAACATGGACGGCCGCAACGGCCTCGCCTGCACCACCGCGATCGAGGACATCAAGGGCGAGATCCGCATCACGCCCTTGCCGCACATGGACGTGATCAAGGACCTCGTCCCCGATTTCACCCATTTCTACGCGCAATATGCCTCGATCCGCCCATGGCTGCAGACCGTCTCGACCACGCCGTCGGGCAAGGAGCGGCTCCAGAGCCCCAAGGACCGCGAGAAGCTCGACGGCCTCTACGAGTGCATCCTGTGCGCCTGCTGCTCGACCGCGTGCCCGAGCTACTGGTGGAATTCGGACCGCTTCCTCGGCCCGGCGATCCTGCTCCAGGCCTATCGTTGGCTCGCCGACAGCCGCGACGAGATGACGGGCGAGCGGCTCGACCAGCTCGAGGACCCGTTCCGGCTCTATCGCTGCCACACGATCATGAACTGCGCGAACGTCTGCCCCAAGGGCCTCAACCCCGCCAAGGCGATCGCCGAGATCAAGAAGATGGAAGCCGAGCGGACGCTTTGATCCGTTGACCAACGTGCCCCCCGCCCCCGCCACAGCCTTCGTCTACGAGGACGATCCCGACGCGCCGGGGTGGAAGCGCTGGTGGCTGCCAGCGCCGAACCGGTTCAACGCCTTTCTCGGGCCCATCTCGGTCAAGGTCGAGGACGGCATCGCGCGGGTGCGGATGGTCCCCGAGGAGCGGCATTCGAACCTGCGCGGCCACGTTCACGGCGGCGCGCTGCTCGGCTTCATCGATGTCGCGCTGTTCGCTGCCGGTCGCGGCTTCGGCGTGCTCGGCGCCGGCACTGCCGCGACGCTCGATCTCTCGGTCCAGTTCATCGCCGGCGGCGATCTGGCGCGGCCGCTCGAGGCGCGTGTCGAATTGCTCCGCGAGACCGGCCGCCTGCTGTTCCTGCGCGGGCTGGTGGTCCAGGACGACGAGACCGTCGCGAGCTTCTCCGGCACGGTGCGCAAGCCCTCGCTGGCATGACCCAGGTCCTCCAGCACTATCGCGCGCTCGTCGCCGCCAGCGAGCTTCGCGCCGATCCCGAGCAGGAAGCCGCCGCCGAACGGCTCGATCGGCTCGCGCAGGAGCTCGAGGCAGTGCCCAAGAAAGGCAGCATCCTGTGGCGCGCGCTCGGCCGCGCCCCGGATCCGCCGCGCGGAGTCTATCTGTGGGGCGGGGTCGGGCGCGGCAAATCGATGCTGATGGACCTGTTCTTCGAAAGCGTCGCGATCCGCCGCAAGCGCCGAGTCCATTTCCACGAATTCATGCTCGAGGTGCACGAGCGGCTCAACGTCGAGCGCCAGAAGGAGACCGCGGACCCGGTGATCGCGGTCGCCGACGCCATGGCCGACGATATCCGCCTGCTCGCGTTCGACGAGATGGTGGTCAACAATCCCGCCGACGCGATGATCCTCTCGCGGCTGTTCACCGAGCTGATGCGGCATGGGCTGACGGTGGTCGCCACCTCGAACCGGCCGCCTCAGGACTTGTACAAGGATGGTCTGAATCGCGACCTGTTCCTGCCGTTCATCCGGCTGATCGGAGAACAGATGGACGTGATCGCACTCAACGGACCGGTCGACTACCGGCTCGACCGGCTCGGCCGGATCGACACCTGGCTGGTGCCCAATGGCCCCGAGGCGACCGCGCAGCTTTCCGCCGCCTTCTTCCGCCTGACCGACTATCCGCCCGAGGACCGCGCGCACGTGCCCGCGTGCGAGCTGCCCGTGCAGGGCGATCGCGAGCTTCACGTTCCCAAATGCCTGAAAGGGGTCGCGGTCTTTTCGTTCAAGCGGCTGTGCGGCGAGCGCGCGCGGCGCGCCCGACTATCTCGCGATCGCGCGGCGCTTCCACACCGTGATCCTCGTCGGCATCCCCAAGCTCGGGCCCGACAACCGCAACGAGGCCGCGCGCTTCGTCACGCTGATCGACGCGCTCTACGAGCATCGCGTCAAGCTCCTCGCCGCCGCCGACGCCGAGCCAGAGCATCTCTACGAGAAGGGCGACGGCAGCTTCGAATTCCAGCGCACCGCCAGCCGGCTCGAGGAGATGCGATCGGAAGCGTATCTCGCCGAGGGGCATGGCGAGAGCGGACAATGACTCGCGCCGCGCTCCGAGCGATTGCGATCCTGCTTTGCCTCGCCGCCACGCCCGCGCTGGCCGGCCCGCCCTACGACACCGACGACCCCGAGCCGACCGACCTCGGCCATTGGGAGGTCTACGCCTTCACCGCGGGCTCGCGCGCGCAAGGAAGCGTGGACGGCGCGGCGGGCCTCGACCTCAACTATGGCGCGTTCAAGGGGGTCCAGCTCACCGCGACGCTGCCGATCGGCTTCGCGACCAGCGAGCCGGCGCACGCCGGCGATGTCGAGCTCGGCGTCAAATACCGCTTCTTCGAGGATCAGGCCGCGGGCCTCTCGATCGCCGCCTTTCCGCGCGTGATTCTCCCCACCGGCGGCCGGTTCGGCTCGAGCAAGGCGGCAGTGCTGCTGCCGGTGTGGCTCCAGAAGGATTTCCACGGCTGGTCGCTGTTCGGCGGCGGCGGCTACACGATCAACCCGGGCGCAGGGAACCGCAACTTCTGGCGCGGCGGGATCGCGCTCACCCACGACGTCTCCCGGCGCCTGTCGCTCGGCGTCGAAGCCACGCACCAAGGCCGCAACGCGCGGGATTCGCGCGCGCTGACCACGCTGGGCGTCGGCGGGAGCTACCGCCTCCACGGCCCCTTCTCGATCCTCTTCTCGGCCGGCCCGGGGTTCGAGCGCGGCGGCCCGGTGCAGACGCACGCCTATGCGGCGCTCGAACTCAATTTCTGACCCGGGCGCCCAAGTTGCGCTATAGCGGCCCGACAGCGGTGTCGTAACAAGCCGCGAACGGGAGAGAGACGATGCGGCGGATGCTCTGGGCGATCGTGGGGGTTGCACTCGGATTTGCGGCAGCACCCGCTGCGGCGCAGAGCCCTGCACACCGACCGCCCGTGCTCGCCGCCGCCGATCTGCGCGAGCATCAGAGCCTCGACGGGCCATGGCACTGGTCGGTCGATCCGTATCGCGACGGCGAGGCCGGCTTCCACGGCGGCGACGCGGGCACCGGCCACCGCCGCTGGGATACGACCAACGTCGAGCAGGCGATGGAGCGCGATCCGACCGCGCTCTACGAATACGACATGCAGCGCTCGCCGGTCGCGCAGCTGCCGGGCGCGTGGATCGGCCATTCCGCCGAGATGCGCTACTACAATGGCCTCGTCTGGTACCAGCGGGCCTTCAAGGCCACGCCCCAGCCGGGCAAGCGCGCCTTCCTGCGCTTCGGCGCGGTCGATTATCGTGCCGAAGTCTATCTCAACGGCCATCTCGTCGGGCGCCACGAAGGCGGCTTCACCCCCTTCGCGTTCGACGTGACCGCGCTGCTGCGCGCGGGCGACAACCAGGTGACGGTCGGCGTCGATTCGGAGCGCACCGCCGCCGACGTGCCGCCGCCGGTCACCGATTGGGAGAATTACGGCGGCATCACCCGATCGGTCTCGCTGCTGCAAGTCCCCGAAACCTATGTCGACGACGCCTGGGTGCGCCTGACCCGCGACGGCCGCATCGCCGCGACCGTCCAGCTCGACGGGTCGCACGAAGCGGGCTCGCCGGTGCATCTGCGCATCCCCGAACTCGGCCTCGCGATCGACGGCACCACCGATGCCAACGGCCTGTGGACCGGTAGCGCCCCCGCGCCGCACGCGCTCAAGCGCTGGTCGCCCGAGACGCCAATGCTCTACGACGTCCGCGTCGAGGCGGGCACCGACGTGCTTGCAGACCGCATCGGCTTCCGCACAATCGAGGTGCGCGGCGCCGACATATTGCTCAACGGCAAGCCGGTGTTCCTGCGCGGCATCTCGGTCCATGGCGAGGAGATCGGCGCCGATCCGGTCCGCGCGATCACGCCCGCCGCCGCGCGCGCGCTGCTCACCGAGGTCAAGCAGGGGCTGAATGGCAATTTCGTCCGCCTCGCCCACTATCCGCATTCGGAGGTGATGACTCGGATGGCCGACGAGCTCGGCGTGCTCGTGTGGAGCGAGGTGCCGGTCTACTGGCGCGTCGACTGGAGCAATCCCGCGACCCTCGCCGCGGCGCGCGGGATGCTTTCGGAGAACATCGAGCGCGACCGCAACCGCGCGTCGATCATCCTGTGGAGCGTCGGCAACGAAACTCCCGTCAGCGACGCGCGCAACGCCTTCCTCCGCGCGCTGATCGGCGAGGTCCGCCGGCTCGACGACAGCCGCCTCGTCACAGCCGCGCTGCTCAGCCGCCGCGAGGGCAACGTCTCGACGCTCGACGATCCCTTGGCGGGCGACTTGGATGTGATGGCGGTCAACACCTACAACGGCTGGTACACCCCCGATCCGCTCGTCAGCCTGCCCGCGATGGAATGGCGATCGCCGGCGGACAAGCCGCTGGTCTTCTCGGAGTTCGGCGCCGACGCGCTCGCGGGCAACCACGACGATGCAGCCGCGCCGCACAAGTTCAGCGAGGAATTCCAGGCCGAATATTACCGCCAGACGCTCGCGATGGCGGCGAAGATCCCCAATCTGCGCGGGATGAGTCCATGGATCCTCAAGGACTTCCGCTCGCCGCGGCGCCAGCATCCGATCTACCAGCAGGGCTGGAACCGCAAGGGCCTGATCTCGGAGACCGGGCAGCGCAAGCTGGCGTTCCATGTGCTCGCCGACGAATATGCCCGGCGCGCCAAGGCCGATGGCGCGCCGAAGCGCTGACGTGGCTTCCCCGCGCCCGCTCAAATACGCGCTTGCGGCGTTGCTGACGTTCGCGCTCGCCGGCTGCTCGAAAGCCACCGACGTCAGCGCGCGGTTCATTGACGGCAAGATCGGCTTCATCGCGCTCGGCGGCGAAGTCGACTGCATCTACACGATCGAAATGCGGGAGCACGAGTCCAACCGCGTGGTCTGGAGCATTCCGTATGACGCGCAGAATCGAAAATGCGCCGGGGGGCTGCCGATCCTCTACGGCGCCAGCCTGCCCGGAATGGCCCCCGATGTGGCCCCGATGCCGCTCAAGCCCGGCACGGTCTACGATCTCAGCGGAATGGGAAGCGGCTCCAACTCTTTCAGCGTCAGTTTCGTCCTCACGATCGAAGGCCATCTACTTCGGTTGAAGGACCTCTCCCGATAGGCTCGCGCCTAATTGCAACTGCGAATGAGTTGCAAAGATAATCCGGAAACCCCGCGCTTTCCCGGGTTGCGGCGCTCCCCTAATCCGCCTAAGCCGCGCTCGTTTTCCGGCGCGCACGACCATGCCGCGCCCATGCCTGCGACCGAGCAAGGAGTTCCCATGGCCCGCAAGAAGATCGCGCTGATCGGCTCCGGCATGATCGGCGGCACGCTCGCGCACATCGCCGCGCAGCGCGAGCTCGGCGATATCGTGCTGTTCGACATCATGGAGGGCATCCCCCAGGGCAAGGCGCTCGACATTTCGCAGTCGGGGCCGGTCGACGGGTTCGACGTGAGCCTCACGGGCGCGAACGACTATGCCCAGATCGCGGGCGCCGACGTGTGCATCGTCACCGCCGGAATCGCGCGCAAGCCGGGGATGAGCCGCGACGACCTGCTCAAGACCAATCTCAGCGTGATGAAGTCGGTCGGCGAGGGCATCGCCGCGCACGCGCCCGATGCCTTCGTGATCTGCATCACCAACCCGCTCGACGCGATGGTCTGGGCGCTGCGTGAATTCTCGGGGCTGCCGCACCAGATGGTGGTCGGCATGGCCGGGGTGCTCGATTCGGCCCGCTTCCGCACCTTCCTCGCGCAGGAATTCGGGGTTTCGGTCGAGGACGTCACCGCCTTCGTGCTCGGCGGCCACGGCGACACGATGGTGCCGGTCCCCGAATATTCGACCGTCGCCGGCATCCCGATTCCGGACCTCATCAAGATGGGCTGGTCGACCCAGGAGCGGATCGACGCGATCGTCCAGCGCACCCGTTCGGGCGGCGGCGAGATCGTTGCGCTGCTCAAGTCCGGATCGGCCTATTACGCCCCCGCCGCCTCGGCGATCGCGATGGCCGAGAGCTATCTCAAGGACAAGAAGCGGCTGCTTCCCTGCGCCGCACATCTTACCGGACAATATGGCGTGGATGACCTATACGTGGGCGTCCCGGTTGTCCTGGGCGCCGCCGGCGTCGAGCGCATCGTGGAGATCGAGCTGAACCCGGCGGCGAAGGCCAACTTCGCCGTGTCGGTGGACGCCGTGAAGGAGCTGGTTGCCGTATGCAAAACTATCGACAAATCGCTAGCCTGACCGCGCTGCCGGCAGCGCTGCTGCTCGCGGGCGCCGCGAACGCCCAGACCGCGCCGGCTCCGGCCGCTCCCGTGTTTGCGCCCACCGAGCCGATTCCGCTCTTCAAGGCCGTCTGCACCAGTCCCGGCAGCGCCAATCTCAGCCGGAAGTGGGCCTCGGCGACGACCTATCCGGCGATGCCGATGGATGCCAAGCGCGCGCTCGGCCTTGCCGGCGCCCCTCCCGGCGCGCCCGCCCCGGCCGACAAGGACGTCCCCAACCCGGTGTTCCAGATCAATGCCGGTGACGAATATCTGATCGTCACCGCGTCCCAGGCCGGCGCCGCCTTTTCCGACACCTGCGCGGTCGTCTGGAAGGGCGACGACATCGCCGCGGCGAATGCGGTCGCTTCCGCGGGCGTGACGCCCCAGCTGACGCTCAGCGCCGCGACGACGCACGGCTGGACGGTGCTCAAATCGGTACCGGCCGTGGCTCCGGACGCCGGCAAGCCTGGGCAATGACGCACGCGACCGGCAGGACCACCGCGGCGCACGGGCTGCGGCTCGCGGCGCTGGCGGCGGTCCTGCTGGGCACGGCTTCGACCGCATCTGCGCAGGACGCCGCGTCGCTCGCCGATCCGGTGACGCTGTTCAACACCGTGTGCCTCGGCGACAAGGTCAGCCTTCCGGCGAAGAGCTTCGAGGAGACGCCTTTCGCGCGCCTTCCGGGCGGCGCGAGGATCGCCCTGGCCTTCGCCTTTCCGGATAGCGGGCCCCCCGCCGAAACGAAACCGCCGAAGGGGCCTGAGGTCGACGCCATCTTCATGCCGCAGCCGCTGCCACCGACCGAGATGACCAACCGGGTGCTCGCAGTGCTTCCGAAGAAGCAGGCCTTCCTGATCCTTCCCGCGGCGAACGCGGCGGGCCGCTACGCCCCCTTCTGCACCGTCCTGTGGCGCGGCGATCACTATGCCGACGCGCTCAAGATCGCCCGGGGCCTCGTCCCCACCGATCCGTCGGTCCCGCTCGGCAAGGCTGTTTCGGGGTTCAACTACACTGCCCTTCAGGGCAACGGCGCGATCGTCGCCGCCGCCGAATACCAGGGGTGGACCGTCCTGCGCGCCGCTCCCGACCAGACCCCTTCGGAGAAGCAGCCGGCCCAATGAGCATTCTCGTCGACAAGAATACGCGCGTCATCACTCAGGGGATGACAGGCGAGACCGGCACCTTCCACACCCAACAGGCGCTCGCCTACGGCACGCAGATGGTGGGGGGGGTCACGCCGGGCAAAGGCGGCACCGAGCACATCGGCCTGCCGGTGTTTGACACCGTCGAGGAAGCCGTTGCCAAAACCGGCGCGACCGCGAGCGTGATCTACGTGCCGCCGCCGTTCGCCGCCGATTCGATCCTCGAGGCGATCGACGCCGAAGTGCCGCTGATCGTGACGATCACCGAAGGCATTCCAGTGCTCGACATGGTCAAGGTCAAGCGCGCGCTGTCAGGCTCGAAGTCGCGACTGATCGGCCCGAACTGCCCGGGCGTGCTCACCCCCGGCGAGTGCAAGATCGGCATCATGCCCGGCTCGATCTTCTCCAAGGGTTCGGTCGGCGTCGTCAGCCGCTCGGGCACGCTCACCTATGAGGCGGTGTTCCAGACCACCAACGCCGGGCTCGGCCAGACCACCGCGGTCGGGATCGGCGGCGATCCGGTCAACGGCACCAACTTCATCGACGTGCTCGAGCTGTTCCTCGCCGACGACGCGACGCAGTCGATCATCATGATCGGCGAGATCGGCGGATCGGCGGAGGAAGAGGCAGCGCAATTCCTGAGGGACGAAGCCAAGCGCGGGCGCAAGCAAGCCGATGGTCGGCTTCATCGCTGGCCGCACCGCGCCGCCGGGCCGCCGCATGGGCCATGCCGGTGCGATCGTCTCGGGCGGGCAGGGCGGCGCGGACGACAAGATCGCGGCGATGGAAGCGGCGGGCATCCGCGTATCGGAAAGCCCCTCCGAGCTGGGCACGACGCTGAGCGCGCTGCTGAAGGGCTGAAATTAACGTTCCATTCCCCATATCGGGGCCATGTGAGCGCTAACGATAAGTGAGACGCCAAGATGGGCTATGAAGGCCTGGACTTCGACGACATCGCCGGCGGCGTGAGCCCCGGCTTCGTCGAGGCGCTGTACAAGAAGTTCAAGGCCGATCCCGCCGGGGTCGAGCCCGGCTGGCGCGGTTGGTTCGAGGGGCTCGAGAGCAACGTGACTGGCCCGAGCTGGGCCCGCCCGGGCTGGCCGCCGGCCGACGACCGACGCGCTCACCGCCGCGCTCGACCCCACCCAGATGGAACCCGCGGTCAAGCCCGCCAAGGTCGCCGCCGCCCCAGGCCGCGCCCGCCGCCTCGGCCGACGCCATCGCCAGCGCGGCGCGCGATTCGATCCGCGCGATGTTGCTGATCCGCACCTATCGGGTGCGCGGGCATCTCGCCGCCAATCTTGATCCGCTCGGGCTGGTCAAGCGCGACCTCCCCGCCGATCTCACCCCCGAATATCACGGCTTCTCGCGGCGAGGACCTCGATCGCCCGGTCTATCTCGGCGGCGTCCTCGGGCTCCAGCAGGCCACCGTCCGCGAGATCGTCGACATCCTGCGCGCCAATTACTGCGGCAGTGTCGGCCTCGAATATATGCACATCGCCGACGTCGAGGAGCGCCGCTTCCTCCAGGATCGGATGGAGGGCAAGGACAAGGCGATCCAGTTCAGCCCCGAGGGCAAGAAGGCGATCCTCACCAAGGTGATCGAGGCCGAGCAGTGGGAGAAATTCCTCGGCCGCAAGTACGTCGGCACCAAGCGCTTCGGGCTCGACGGCGGCGAGGCGATGATCCCCGCGCTCGAAATCGATCATCAAGTACGGCGGCCAGATGGGCGTCCGCGAGATCGTCTACGGCATGGCGCACCGCGGCCGATTGAACGTGCTCGCCAACGTCCTCGCCAAGCCGTTCCGGGTGATCTTCCACGAATTCTCGGGCGGCTCGGCCAATCCCGAGGACGTCGGCGGATCAGGCGACGTGAAGTATCACCTCGGCACCTCGACCGACCGCGTGTTCGACGGGATCAACGTCCACATGTCGCTGGTCGCGAATCCGTCGCACCTCGAAGCCGCCGATCCGGTCGTGCTCGGCAAGGTCCGCGCGCAGCAGACCTTCCGCGGCGATCTCGACAACCACGAGCAGGTGCTCCCGGTCCTCCTCCACGGCGACGCCGCCTTCGCGGGACAGGGGATCGTCTGGGAGTGCCTGGGCTTCTCGGGGATCCGCGGCTACAATACCGGCGGCTGCATCCACTTCATCATCAACAACCAGATCGGCTTCACCACCAGCCCGCAGTTCGCGCGCTCGTCGCCCTATCCGTCGGACGTGGCCAAGGGGGTGAGGCGCCGATCTTCCACGTCAACGGCGACGACCCCGAGGCGGTGACCTTCGCGTGCAAGATGGCGATCGAATTCCGCCAGAAGTTCCACCGCGACATCGTCATCGACATGTGGTGCTACCGCCGCTTCGGCCACAACGAAGGCGACGAGCCGAGCTTCACCCAGCCGCTGATGTATGCCCGCATCAAGGAGCATCCCCCGGTCAGCGCGATCTACGGCGAGCGGCTGGTCGCCGAGGGCGTTATCGACGACGCCTTCATCGACGCGCGCATCCACGAGTTCACGCAGTTGCTCGAGGGCGAGTTCGAGGCGGGTGCCTCCTACCTGCCCAACAAGGCGGACTGGTTCGCTGGGCGCTGGTCCGGCCTCGGCGCCCCCGCCGAGGAAGAGACCGCACGGCGCAACATGGATACCGGCATCGAGCCCAAATTGTTCGAGTCGCTCGGCCGAACGCTCACGACGGTCCCCGAGGGACTCGAAATCCACAAGACGCTCGCCCGCGTCCTCGACGCCAAGGCCGAGATGTTCAAGACGGGCGAGAATTTCGACTGGGCGACCGGCGAGGCACTCGCGTTCGGATCGCTGCTTTCGGAAGGCTATGGCGTCCGCCTCTCGGGCCAGGATTCGGGCGCGGCACGTTCAGCCAGCGCCACGCGGTCTGGGTCGACCAGAAAGACGAGCACAAATATGTGCCGCTCGGCCAGATCCCGCTCGGCCGCTTCGAAGTGCTCGACAGTCCCTTGAGCGAATATGGCGTGCTCGGCTTCGAATATGGCTATGCCGGCGCCGATCCGAAGAGCCTGGTGCTGTGGGAAGCGCAGTTCGGCGATTTCGCCAACGGCGCGCAGATCATGATCGATCAGTTCGTCGCCGCGGGCGAGGCCAAGTGGCTGCGCGCCAATGGGCTCGTCCTCCTGCTGCCGCACGGCTACGAAGGCCAGGGCCCCGAGCACAGCTCGGCGCGCCCCGAGCGCTTCCTCCAGCTCTGCGCGCAGGACAATATGCAAGTCGCCAACTGCACCACCCCGGCGAACTATTTCCACTTGCTGCGCCGCCAGATGCACCGCAATTTCCGTAAACCCCTGATCGTGATGACGCCCAAGTCGCTGCTGCGGCACAAGATGGCGGTCTCCAAGACCGCGGACTTCACCGGCGACATGCATTTCAAGCGCATCCTCTCCGATCCCACCCCGCCGGCGGACGACAAGGTCAGGCGGCTGGTGCTGTGCACCGGCAAGGTCGCGTATGACCTCATCGAGGCGCGCGACGCCGCGGGCGATACGGACACCGCGATCGTCCGGATCGAGCAGCTCTATCCCTTCCCCGGCGAGCCGCTGATCGAGCGCCTCAAGCGCATGACCGGTCTCGAAGAAGTGGTCTGGGCACAGGAAGAGCCGAAGAACAACGGCTATTGGTTCTTCGTCGAGCCCTTCATCGAAGAGAGCATGGCCGCCGCGGGCGTGACGCCGAAGCGCGCGCGCTACGCCGGCCGCGCGGCAGCCGCGTCGCCCGCCACCGGGCTGATGAAGCGCCACCAGATGGAACAAGCCGCGCTCGTCGCCGACGCGCTCGGCCACAATGTCCGCGAAGAGATCCGCAGAACCCGGAAAGGCTGATCTGCACATGACCGAAGTCAAAGTCCCCACGCTGGGCGAATCGATCACCGAGGCGACGCTCGGCGAGTGGCTCAAGGCCCCCGGCGACCCGGTCCGCGCCGACGAGCCGATCGCCAGTCTCGAGACCGACAAGGTCTCGGTCGAGGTGCCCTCGCCGGTCGCGGGCGTGATGGGCGCGCAGCTCGTCAAGGTCGGCGACACCGTGCAGGTCGGCGCCGCGATCGCGCAGGTCGAGGCGGGCGGCGCGGTTGCGGCCCCCGCCCCAGCCGCCGCCGCTGCTCCGGCTGCCCCTGAACCCGCGGCTCCGGCCGCCGATGCCGCTGCGCTTTCGCCCTCGGTCCGCCGCGCGATCCTCGAGCATCACGTCGATCCCGCCACCGTCCAGGGCACCGGCCGCGACGGCCGCCTCACCAAGGAAGACGTGGTCGCCGCCGCGACCAGCAAGACCGCGCCTGCGCCCGCAGCTCCCGCTCCCACTCCCGCACCTGTTCCGTCGCCCACCGGCACCGGTCGCAAGGAAGAGCGCGTCCGCATGACGCGGCTCCGCCAGACGATCGCGCACCGCCTCAAGGAAGCGCAGAACACCGCTGCGCTGCTCACCACCTTCAACGACGTCGACATGACCGCGGTGATGGCCGCGCGGGCCAAGTACAAGGATCTGTTCGAGAAGAAGCACGGCGTGCGGCTCGGCTTCATGGGCTTCTTCGTGAAGGCCGCCTGCCAGGCGCTCAAGGACATCCCCAACGTCAACGCCTCGATCGACGGTGAGGAGATCGTCTATCACGATTATGCCGACATCTCGGTCGCGGTCTCGGCGCCGCAGGGCCTGGTCGTCCCGGTGATCCGCGACGCGCAGGACAGGTCGGTGGCGCAGATCGAGCGCACGATCGGCGATTTCGGCAAGCGCGCCAAGGACGGCACGCTCAAGATGGAGGAGATGAAGGGCGGGACCTTCACCATCTCCAACGGCGGCGTGTTCGGATCGCTGATGTCGACCCCGATCATCAACCCGCCGCAGTCGGCCGTCCTCGGCCTCCACCGCATCGAGGACCGCCCGGTCGTCCGCGACGGCCAGGTCGTCGTCCGCCCGATGATGTATCTGGCGCTCAGCTACGACCACCGCCTGATCGACGGCCGCGAGGCGGTGACGTTCCTCGTCGCGCTCAAGAACGCGATCGAGGACCCGACCCGGCTCCTCATTGATCTCTAGGACGCACCATGGCTGACTACGACTTCGACGTCCTCGTGATCGGTTCCGGGCCGGGCGGCTATGTCGCCGCGATCCGGGCGGCGCAGCTCGGGCTCAAGACCGCCTGCGTCGAGAGCCGCGAGACCTTGGGCGGCACTTGCCTCAACGTCGGCTGCATCCCCTCCAAGGCGATGCTCCACGCCTCCGAACTCTACGACGAAGCCGCCTCGGGCAAGCTCGCCAAGCTCGGCATCAAGACCGACGCGGTCGCCCTCGATCTCGACACGATGCACGCCCAGCGGCTCGATGCGGTCAAGGGCCTGACCACCGGCATCGCGTTCCTGTTCAAGAAGAACAAGGTCGAATGGCTCAAGGGCCACGCCGCCTTCGCGGGCAAGGATTCGGTCACGATCGGCGACCGGACGGTGCGCGCGAAGAACATCGTCATCGCCACAGGTTCCTCGGTCACCCCGCTGCCGGGCGTCACCGTCGATCAAAAGGTCGTGGTGGACTCCACCGGCGCGCTCGAGCTGCCCAAGGTCCCGGACCATATGGTGGTGATCGGCGGCGGCGTGATCGGGCTTGAGCTCGGCTCGGTTTGGAAGCGGCTCGGCGCCAAGGTGACTGTCGTCGAATTCCTCGACCAGATCCTCCCCGGCATGGACGGCGAGGTCCGCAAGGAAGCCAACAAGATCTTCAAGAAGCAGGGTCTCGAGTTCAAGCTCTCGACCAAGGTCACCGGCGTGGCGGTCAAGGGCGGCAAGGCGACCCTCACGCTCGAGCCCGCCGCGGGCGGCGCGGCCGAGATGCTCGAAGCCGACACCGTCCTCGTCTCGATCGGCCGCCGTCCGAACACCGACGGCCTCGCGCTCGAGGCGGCAGGCCTCGCCACCAACGCGCGCGGCCAGATCGAGATCGACCACGGCTTCCGTACGTCGGTCCCCGGCATCTGGGCGATCGGCGACGTCGTCCCGGGCCCGATGCTCGCGCACAAGGCGGAAGACGAGGGCATCGCAGTCGCCGAGAACATCGCCGGGCTCACCGGCATCGTGAACCACGACGTGATCCCCAGCGTGGTCTACACCATGCCCGAGATCGCCGGCGTCGGCCTCACCGAGGAGCAGGCGAAGGAGAAGGGCGAGGTCAAGGTCGGCAAGTTCCCGATGGCCGCCAACTCGCGCGCCAAGACCAATCACGAGCCCGACGGCTTCGTGAAGATCGTCGCCGACGCCAAGTCGGACCGGGTGCTCGGCGTGTGGATCATCGCCTCGGTCGCGGGCACGATGATCGCCCAGGCCGCGCAAGCGATGGAGTTCGGCGCGACCAGCGAGGACGTGGCCTACACCTGCCACGCGCATCCGACGCATTCGGAAGCGATCAAGGAAGCGGCGATGGCGGTGACAGGCAAACCGATCCACATCTAGGCGCCGCGGCGCCTCACGCTACGAACTGGCAGTGCCCAGTCGCGCCTGCGTGACCGCCGCGGCCAGCGTCGCGCGGAAATGCACAACCGGCGGCCGTGCGCCGTGGAGAACGAGGATGTGCCGGATCGCAGGCCCGGCGCCTGCGATGAACACCTTCGTGCCAGCCCTCGCAGCGCGCCGCGCGAAGCCGGCGACGCTCGCCGCCGCGCTCGAGTTCTAGCAGAGGCACGCCGGAGACGTCGACGACATAAGCCTTGGGATGCTCGCCGATCCGGTCGAGCGCTGCGGCGACCGCGCTCGCCGAGCCGAAGAAGAACGCGCCGGAGATGCGATAGATCACCACATCGGGGTCGCTGGCGAGGCCGGCGTCGTAGGACGCGCGAGTGTCCTCGTTGTCGGCTCGATCCTCCTCCACCAGCGGCCGCTCGACCTCAACCGATTGCGCCATGCGGTGAAGGAACAGCAGGGTGCCAAGCGTGAAGCCGGTCAGGATTCCCTCGGTCAGGTCGCGGAACACGACGAGCAGGAAAGTCGCGAGGAGCACCAGAGCGTCGCCGCGCGAAGCGCGCAGCAAGATCGCGAACTCGTGCTTCTCGGCCATGTTCCACGCGACCACCGCCAGCACACCGGCAAGCGTCGCGAGTGGGATATAGGCCGCCAGCGGTGCCGCGATCGCCATGAACAGGAGCAGGAACAGCGAATGCAGCATGCCGGCAACCGGTCCGCGCGCGCCCGCCCGAACGTTGGTCGCCGTGCGCGCGATCGTGCCGGTCACGCAGATCCCGCCGAACAGCGCCGAAGCGATGTTGGCCACGCCCTGCGCCACCAGTTCGCAGTTCGATCGGTGCCGTCGCCCGGTCATGCTGTCCGCGACCACCGCCGAGAGCAGGCTCTCGATCGCACCGAGCAGCGCGAATGAAAGCGCCGTGGGCAGCAATGCGCTGACCTTCGCCATCGAGATCACGGGCAGATGCGGCGCCGGCAGCGAGCTGGGGATGCCGCCGAAGCGCGATCCGATCGTCTCAAGCGGGAGGTTCAACAGCGCGGTCGCGCCCGCCGTCATCACCACCACGATGAGGAAGCCCGGCCAGTGCGGACGCAGCCGCCGCAGCACGATCACGATCACGATCGAGACCGCCGCCACGCTCACCGCCACCCCGTTCAGCGTCGGGATCGCGCCACCCAGCGCGATCAGTTTCGGAACCAGCGGTCCCGGCTCAGCTCCAGCCAGGCTGAGACCGAACAGATCCCTGAGCTGGCTTGCGAGAATGATGACCGCGATACCCGACGTAAAGCCGACGGTGACGGGATAGGGGATGTACTTGATGAAGGTGCCGAGGCGCAGCAGCCCGCCAGCCATCAGGATCACTCCCGACATCAATGTCGCGAGGATCAACCCGTCGACGCCGTAGCGCGCCACCGTCGCCGCGACGAGGACGATGAAGGCACCCGCCGGCCCGCCGATCTGGAAGCGGCTGCCGCCCAGCGCCGAGACGAGGAATCCGCCGACGATCGCCGTATAGAGCCCGCGTTCGGGACCCACCCCCGAAGCGATCGCGATCGCCATCGATAGCGGCAGCGCGACGATCGCAACCGTCAGCCCCGCCACTGCGTCGGCCTTGAGGTCGGCCAGCCCGTAATGCTCGCGCAGAATCGTTACCAGCTTGGGCGTGAAGAGCTCGCCGAAACTGGGTTGGTTCAGCGCGCGCGCGGTCATCGCGGCCGCGCCTCCTTGAAGCGCACCCCGCGGCCACCGCCGCTACTCGCGGCACCCTCGCCGATCAGCTCGACCCCCGCACGCTCGAACGCCTCGACCACCTTGGTCAGCGAGTCGATCACGCCGCGCACGTTGCCGTCGCTCGCTTCCATCCGCTGGATCGTCGGAAGCGAGACACCCGAAATATCGGCGAGCTGGCGCTGGTCGATGCCGAGCAGGGCCCGAGCAGCGCGCATCTGGGCGGCGGTCATCATGGTAGTCGGTCACATACCAAACATTATCTATGATGTATAGTACATCACCGATAATGCCAGAGCCATTAAGGTTGGGACTTGGGCCCGGACCCGGTCTGCCGGCGCGGGGCCAGGCCGAACCACAAGGTGAGCCCCGCAGCGCCGAGCACGGCGAGCCAATAGGCGGCCGCCCCCCACCGGGCGTGTGCCCCGGCCCCGAGCACCGCGCCTGCTGCGAATCCGGCCCACAAGAGCAGCGGGCCAAGCCATCCCCACCGGTCGCGGTCCCCCATCAATGCGCCGGCGAGCAGCTCGCCAAGCCGGACCAGCGAGCCGGTCGGATAGGCGGACCCGTGGGCCTCGAGGTGCAGCACGAGGTGTGCGGCGCCCATCGCCGCTGCGAGCAGCAACAGCACGAGCGATCCAGGCGCCAGCCACGCCACCATCGCCGCGCACCACAGCAATGCCGTCACCGCCGCCATCACGGCGGGGATCCTGCGGTCCGGCAGCGCGCGCCCGATCACGCTCGCCACGATCACGCCGCTGACGAAGCTCAGGATCAGCGCGGCCGCCATCAGCGCGTCGCCGCCCGGGCCGGTCCCCAGGGTCGTCCCGAGCCGAGTGGAATTGCCGCTCATGAACGACGCGAAGAATCCGCCGAAGCTGGTGAAGGCGAGCGCATCGACGAAACCGGCGAGCGCGGCGAGGCAAATGGCAACGGCGATCAGCGGCGATTCGGTGCGGTGCATGGCTGCTTTCATGGCGCACGCCGCCGCACGTCGCCAGACCCGAGTTTGACCGTTCCGGCGAGAAGGTGGATCAGACGCGCTCATGCACGCCGCTACCGCCCAGCTTGGCCCGCTCCTGCCCTGGCTCGACCTGTTCGGGATCGCGGTGTTCGCCGCGACCGGCGCAATCGCCGCGGCGCTGCGCGGCCAGACCTTCGTCACCGCCGCCTTCTTCGCGCTCGTGACGGGCGTGGGCGGCGGCACGATCCGCGACCTGCTGATCGACGCGCCGGTGTTCTGGGTCCACGATCCGCAAGTCGCGACGGTATGCCTCGGCGTCGCCGCTGCGATCTGGGTGACGCCCGAGCGCTGGTGGCGCGGCGCCGGGCTCGACTGGTTCGATGCCGCCGGGCTCGCCGCCTATGCGGCGTTCGGCGCGGCCAAGGCGCTGAGCTACGGCATCCCCCCGGTGCCGGCGATGGTGATGGGGGTGGTCACCGCCTGTGCGGGCGGGATCATCCGCGACATGATGGCAGGCGAACCCTCGATCCTGATGCGCCCCGAGCTCTACGTGAGCGCGGCCGCACTCGCCGCCGCGCTCCAGGTCGGGCTGACGCTTGCCGGTCTCGCGCCCTTCCCCGCGGGCCTCGCCGCCGCCGCCGCGGGCTTCGCGCTCCGCGCCGCCGCGATTCGCTGGAAGCTCGCGCTGCCCGCCTATCGGGGCGACGCTGACTTGACTTGATTGAACGTTCAATCAAATATCGCGCGCATGCCGACTCAGCCGAGCACTCGTGAGCGAATCACATACGCCGCGATGCGGCTGTTCCTGCTCAAGGGCTATGGCGCGACTTCGATCGCCGACATCCTCGCCGAGACCGGGATCAACAGCGGCAGCCTCTACCACGCCTTCCCGGGCAAGCAGGATCTGCTGCTCGCGGTGCTCGAGGCCTACCGCACCGGCATCCGTCCGATGCTCGTCGAGCCCGCTTGCCGCGGGATCGACGATCCGCTCGAACGCGTGTTCGCGTTGTTGCGCGCCTATCGCCGCGCGCTCGAGGCGACCGAGTGCAGCTACGGCTGCCCGATCGGCAGCCTCGCGCTCGAGCTGCACGAGCCCGATCCGCCGGTCCGCGCCGCGCTCGCCGCCAACTTCAGTGCCTGGGTCGCGGCGGTGCGCGGCGACCTCGAGGCCGCGGGTTTCGCCGATGCGCAGCCGCTCGCCGAGTTCGTGCTGGTGACGATGGAAGGCGGCGTGATGCTCGCGCGTACTCACCGCGACATCGGCTTCTTCGATCGCGCGGTCGCCCAGCTCCGCGCCCATTTCGTACGCCTGAAGGGAGAATGACCATGCCGATCCTGCTGGCCGCCGCGCTGTTCGCCACACCCCCCGAACTCGCCCCGCTCGATTTCCTCGTCGGCCATTGCTGGCACGGCGTGCTGGCCAACCTCGATGCGGACACGCATTGCTTCAAACTGGAGGGCAACCAGGTGATCGACCACCACGACGTCATCCACGACGGCAAGAACGTCTATTCGGGCGACACCGTCTACGTCTGGTCCGGCGGCGCCATCCATTGGACCTATACCAGCATCGATGGGGGCACGATGACGGGCGAGGTCCACGGCACGCCGGCCGGGCTCGACTATGGCACGGCGGACTATGTCGGCAAGGACGGCGGCAAGCTTACCATGACGGTGCACTGGGACCACGCGGACGGCGCGGATGCCTATCTGGCAATCCACGAAGTCGGCGGGAATGCGCGGTCGGTGCGGTACGATCGGACGAATTAGGGTTCGTTTTCGGACAGTTCGTTCCAATATCCGCTCGCCCTGGTGAGGCAGGTCGCCAAGCCCCCGGCTTGGCTGGGAACTGCGGGCGGCGGTTCCCACCTGCTCACCGTCGAAGGGCTGTCCTATCTTCATCAGCTTCCGCGCGTATTCCGCCCCCTCTTGCCTCCCGCGCCAGCACTCGCCATGCTGTCCTTACGTCTGCGTAACGCGTCGCGTGCCCCCTTGCCGGAGAGCCATGCATGAGCGAAGCGCCGCCCCTCGTCGATCGCATCCGCCACGCGTATGAGCAGTGGCACGAAACCCGGGGCGCCAGCGCCGATCTCTTCCTCGATCTGATGGCACCCGACATCAGCATGCGCACCCTGCTCAACCCGCCGGAGCTCCATCCGCTCGCGGAGGAGCGGGTCGGGATCGAGCATGCCCGCGATTATCTCGATTCGCTCGTGCTCAACCTCGAGATGATCGAATTCCCCACCGAGGAGATCGTCGCGCAGGGCAACACCGTGGTGTGGATCGGCAGCTGCCGCTGGCGCTGCCCGCGCACCGGCCGAGAGGCGAGCACACCCAAGGTCGACATCTGGCGCTTCCGCGACGGCAAGGCGGTGAGCGTGATGGAGATGTTCGACACGATCGGCTTCGCCCGGATCAACAGCCTCAAGCTGGAGATGGTGTAGCTAGAACGACCCCGGCACCTCGCGCTGCGCGGTGCTGGGCCGCGCCGGGGTCAGCAGCTCGCGCTTGCCGGGCGCGAGTGAGAGCGTGCCCACGCCCGCCTGCGAGATCGCGCTGCACGCGCGGCCGTCGAGGAAGTCGATCGCGGCCTTGGTCGAGGCTTCGGCGGGGTCGCCCATCGGGTGGGCGATGTCGTCGCCGGCCTGGCAGCTCGCCTCGATCGTCGCGGCGAGGCCGTTGTAATAGGCGCCCTGGTGCGAGGCGTTCTGCTTGGCGAAGGCGATCACCCGGAGGCGGTCGTCGCACGCCGTCCGGTCGATCGCGACCTGGCCGACGGGCTTGCCGTAGGTGTTGCTGCCGATCAGCGCGTCGCTGGCGTGGAGGTAGGGGATGAAGCCGTTGATCACCAGCTCGCTCGCCGATGCGGTGCCTCCGGTGCCGATGAAGGCGATGTGGGTCGGCGCGATCGATTGCGACTGGGGGGCGAAGGTCTCGACCGAGTTCTGCGACGATTTGGAGGTGCGGAAGGTGGTGTAGGTGAAGACGTCGCCGGCGGGGCGGTTGCGGCCGAGCAGGTTCGCCATCAGCTCGGCGATCGAGACGAGGCCGCCGCCGTTGTAGCGCAGGTCGACGATTACGTCGGTCACGCCAGCGGTGCGGAAATTGGCGAAGGCGGTGCGGAGCGCCGGGTCGGCGGTGTCGATGAAGGTGCGCAGGTTGACGTAGCCGATCTGGTGGCCGGCATCGTTGATGATCCTGGCGCCATAGCGGCTCGAGACGGGTGTGAGCGCATAGTCGGCCTTGGTCACGCTCACGTCGCGGGTGCCGCCGGCGTCGGTGATGCGCAGCAGCCGGGTGGTACCCGCGGTCGAGGGGCCAAGCGCGTCGGTCACCGCGGCGGTGCCGCCCGCGGCGATGATGCTGCTCACGCTGCGCAGATCCGCGCTCGACGTGCCGATCGCGACGATCTCGGCGCCGCGGTCGATCCCCGCGGCGAGCGCGGGGGCACCTTCGAACGCCTCAGCGATGAACACCCGCTGCGCTGCGGCGTCGGTGGTCAGCCGGATGCCGAAGCCGGCGCTCGAGCCGGTGGCATAATAGGCGTTCTCCTCGGAGATCGAGGTCAGATAGGTGAAATAGCGGTCGTGGCCCTGCGCGCGGGCGGTCGCGGTCAGCGCGTCGACATAGTCGCCGACGGTCGAATAGGGGGTGGGGTCGAGGCTTGCCGGCAACGTGTCGGGAAAGAGGTACCATTCGTTGAGCGTCTGGAACGCCCAGTTCTGGCGATCGCGCAGCGAGCAGGTGGCCACCGTGGTGGTTCCGCCCGATCCGCCCGATCCCCCGCTCGTCGATCCTCCGTTCCCGCCGCCGCTGCAGCCGGACAGCATCGAGACCAAGGCCAGCACCGCTCCACCGCGCAATCGCCGCATCACGTCATTCCCCCTGCCTTCTCAGCCGTTTACTCCGCCGCGCGGCGCTTGTCATGCCGGCATGAAAAAGGGGGCGCCCCGCGGATGCCCCTCCCTGTCTCCACGGTGCCGCTCAGAAGCGGACGCCAAGTCCCGCCGCGACGTGGCGGCGCTGCAGCTTGATGCCGAAGAAGTCGCCGTAATCGGCGTAGCTCGCTTCCACCATGCCATAGAAGTGCTTGCCGAAATCGAACGAGAGGCCGATCCCGCCCTGCACGCCGTCGTTGTTCTGCGTGCCGGTCGATCCGCCCGCCGTGCCGCGCATCGTGATTCGGGCATAGCCGGCCTTGAGGTAGAGCTGGCTGCGAGTGCCGAGGTTGAAGCCGATCCGGCCGCCGGCGGCGAGGTTGCCGTCCTCGCTCAGGCACGAGCCCGACGAGCAGATCGAGACGCTCGATCCTTCGTAGTTGCCGTAGACGCCGATCGTGATCTTCTTGCCCGCGGCCAGGTCCACGCCGGCCTCGCCGCCATAGGACACCGCGCTGCCGATCTTGTAGACCGCGCCCGATCCGTCGCTGACGGTCGGCGTCTCATAGCCGACTCGCGCTTCGGCGCGGACGCTCACATCCTGTGCCGCGGCGATGCCCGGAATGCAGGCAAGTGCCGTCGCGGCGATAATCAGAAGTCCTCATCACTGGAATTCCCCCCTCTGGATGTTGAAAGAATATGCCGTCTTTTCTTTGGGTTGCGACCCCGGGCGGGTCGTAAACGGGGCGACTCGCCGCTGTCGAGAGCAAAAGCGACCGGGGCCGGGGAGATTCCTGCCGGGCGTGACCCAAAGGCCGCAGCGGGTGCGGCGTTGCCGGTGGCGCGGCCGCTTGGTAGGCGTTGCGCGTGCTCCCCTCGCTGATCCTGATCGACGACTTCCTGAGCGATCCGCTTGGCTTTCGCGCGCAGGCGCTGGCGCTCGATTACGATCCGGCGTTCAAGAAGGGCAATTATCCGGGCCTGCTCTCGACCGGTTCGCTGCCGATCACCGGGCTCGACGAAGCCGCCTCGAAGCGCGCGGGCGTGCGGCTCCAGGCGGCGGCAGGCACCACTCACCAGCATTGCCGCTTGACGCTCAAGGGCGACAAGGGCGCGAGCGGAGTCCACATCGATCCCTGCTTCTACTCGGGAATCCTGTACCTGAGCCTGCCCGAGCATTGCCGCGGCGGCACCGAATTCTTCCGGCACCGCCGCACCGGCCTCGACCGCGTGCCCCAGACCGAAGCCGCGCTCCACGCGAGCGGCTATACCGAGGTCAACCGGCTGATCGAGGAAGTCGTCAACCGCGACACGCTCAACCCGTCGCGCTGGGAGCGGACGATGACCGTGCCGATGCGCTTCAACCGGCTGATCCTGTTCAGCCCGTGGATGTTCCACAATTCGGCCGCCGGGTTCGGCGACCGGCCCGAGAGCGGGCGGCTGGTGCACTTGATGTTCTTCGCTGCCGCACCGGCCTAGGTCGGATCGGGCAGCCGCCAGTCGATCGGCTTCTCGCCGACGCTCTCCAGGAAGGCGTTGGCTTTGGAGAAGTGCTTGCACCCGAAGAAGCCGCTGTGCGCGGAGAGCGGCGAGGGATGCGGTGCCTTGAGCACGAGGTGCCTCCCACCGCGATCGACCGAGTCGACGAACGCCGCCTTCTTCTGCGCGTGGCTGCCCCAGAGCATGAACACCACCGGCTCCGGCCGCGCGTTGACCAGCCCGATCACCGCGTCGGTGAAGCGCTCCCAGCCGCGCCCCTGGTGCGACGCCGCCGCGCCCATCTGCACCGTAAGCACCGCGTTGAGCAGCAGCACGCCCTGCTTGGCCCAATGCTCGAGGAAGCCGTGGCGCGCGGGCGGGATGCCGAGGTCGCTCTCCAGCTCCTTGTAGATGTTGACCAGGCTCGGGGGGGTCCGGACTTGCGGGCGCACCGAGAAGCACAGCCCGTGCGCCTGGCCCGGCCCGTGATATGGATCCTGCCCTAGGATCACGACGCGCACCTGCTCGAGCGGAGTCAGGTCGAGCGCGCGGAACCACTCGCTGCCCGCCGGGAAGATCGCCTTCCCCGCGGCCTTCTCGGCCACGAGGAACTGCCGGAGCGCCGCCATATAGGGGCTCGCGAATTCCTCGCTGAGCGGAGCGAGCCAGCTCGGGTGCAGCTTCACATCGGCCATCCGCGGATGGTGTTCGAGCGCGACGGTGCCTGTCAATCGCGGCCGAGCAGCCGCAGCGTCTCGGGGTCGCGCTCGCCGTCGAAGAACGCGTCGAGGCATGCAGCGAATTCGGGATCGCCGCCCGCCGCCTCGAACAGCGTCATCGACGAGCGCAGCTTCATCGCGTCGATCGCTCCTAGGATCGTCTCGGTGCCTGTCCCCGCATGGTCGAGCATCGCTTCGACGCACTCGCGGAGCCGTGGCCCCAGCAGCGGATGCGCGAGATAGGCGCGCGCCTCGTCCGGATCGCTGATGGCGTAGAAGCGTGCCATGTCGCTCCGCCCAAGTCCGGCGAGCTGGGGAAAGACGAACCACATCCAGTGGCTCGCCTTGCGCCCGCGCCGCAGCTCAACGAGCGCCTGGGGATAGGACCCGTCCTGCGCGGAGACGAAGCGATCGAGCGCCGCGGGCATTCCGCCTAGCTTACGTGCTCGGGTTTCCCCGTGCGCTTGGTGTGCGCCATCTTCTCGAGCTCCTTCTCGCTCATCGATTCCTCCATGCCGCGCGAGGCGCCGCGGAGCTTGGACTTGGGGGTGTCGCCGCGCTTGGCGGAGAGCGCGGCGCCGGCGGCTTTTTGCTGGGCGGCGGATTTGGCGGGCATGGGATCACTCCTGTTGCGACTGGCGCATCAACCGGGATCGTGCCGCACCGGTTCCGCCGCCGGGTTCATTGCCAAGACAGGGCCGGGCCGTCACAACCCCTTGATTCGATCCACCGATCCAGGAGTGCCGCGCTTGGCCACCGCATCCGCCCGCCCCCCGCTCGAGCTCACCCTTCGCGGTATTCTGCTCGGCGGGCTGATCACGCTGCTGTTCACCGCAGCCAACGTCTATCTCGGGCTCAAGGTCGGCCTCACCTTCGCGACGTCGATTCCCGCGGCGGTGATCTCGATGGCGGTGCTGCGCGCCTTTCCCAATTCGACGATCCTCGAGAACAACATCGTCCAGACCGTGGCGAGCGCGGCGGGAACGCTGGCGGCGATCATCTTCGTGCTGCCGGGGCTGGTGATGATCGGCTACTGGCACGACTTCCCTTATGTCGAGACCGTCCTGATCACCGCGACCGGAGGCTTCCTCGGGGTGATGTTCTCGGTGCCCTTACGGCGCGCGCTCGTCGTCGATTCGCCGCACCTGCCCTATCCCGAAGGCCGCGCCGCTGCCGAAGTGCTGCGGGTCGGTTCGGAATCGCGCGAAGGCGGCGAGGAAAGCGCGAAGGGCCTGGCGGTGCTCGTGTGGGGAAGCATGGTCTCGGCTGGCTTCGCGGTTCTCGACTCAGACCAAGGCGCTCGTGGATACTTCGACCACCTGGTTCCGCGTCGCCACCGGGCGCGACCGGCATCTCGGGTCAGCTTTCGTTCGCGCTCGTTGGCGTCGGCCATCTCGTCGGCATCTCGGTCGGGCTCGCGATGGGGCTCGGCATGGTGATCGCCTGGGGCGTGCTGCTGCCGATTCTGACGGGTGCGCACCCGATGCCGGGCGCTGCCACCGCAGACTGGGCGGGGGCGATCTTCAGCAAGGACGTGCGTTTCTTCGGCGCTGGCGTGATCGGTGTCGCGGCGGTGTGGACCTTGCTCCGGATCGCGGGGCCCGTGCTGGGCGGCATCCGTTCGGCGATGGCCGCCAGTCGCGCGCGGCAGAGCGGCGCGGTGCTCGCGGTCGAGGAACGCGACATGCCGATCGCGCTGGTGCTGCTCGGATCGCTCGCGGTGATGGTGCCGATCGCCTGGGTGCTGTGGGACGTGATCGCCAAGGGCCCGCTGGCGGGATCGGCGCTGCTGCTGATCGGCGGCGCGTTGATCTTCGTCGTCGTGATCGGGCTGATGATCGCCGCGGTGACGGGGTATATGGCGGGCCTGATCGGCGCCTCGAACAGCCCGGTCTCGGGGATCGGAATCCTTTCGGTGATCGCGTCGTCGCTGATGCTGGTCGGGCTGTTCGGCCGCGATACGCCACACGACACGACGCAAGCGCTGGTCGCCTATGCGCTGATCGTGACCGGGGTCGTGTTCGGTGTGGCGACGATCTCAAATGACAATCTCCAGGACCTCAAGACTGGCCAGCTCGTGGGCGCGACGCCGTGGAAGCAGCAGGTGGCGCTGCTGTTCGGCGTGCTGTTCGGATCGCTGGTGGTGCCGCCGGTGCTCGACGTGCTCAACGCCTGCGTTCGGGTTCGCGGGCATGCCTCATGCCGGCCCCAACGCGCTCGCCGCGCCTCAGGCTGCGCTGATCTCCGCGCTCGCCAAGGGCGTGCTGGGCGGCAACCTCAATTGGACGATGATCGGTTACGGCGCCGGCGCTGGCGTAGTGCTGATCCTCCTCGACGAACTGCTGGGGATGGCGAAGCTGCTGCGGCTGCCGCCGCTCGGGGTCGGCATCGGCATCTATCTGCCAATGAGCGTGATCCTGCCGACCGTCGTTGGCTCGGTGATCGGCTGGTTCTACGACGGCTGGGCCGATCGCACGCGCGCGCCCGAATTCGCGCGGCGGATGGGCACGCTGGTCGCGACCGGTATGATCGTGGGCGAGAGCCTGTGGGGCGTCGCCTTCGCGCTCATCGTCTACTTCACCAACAAGGACGCGCCGACTGGCACTGGTCGGCGACAATTTCGCCTCGACCGCGCTGATCCTCGGCACGATCGTCTTCCTGGCGTTGCTGACGGGCCTCTACCTCTACACCCGCCGGCAGGTCACATCTGGTCGAGCAGCGACTTGATCGGCACGAAGGCGAAGGCGACCGAGCTGTCCGCCACGCCA
Organism: uncultured Alphaproteobacteria bacterium; assembly: GCA_963799985.1. Lineage (GTDB taxonomy): Bacteria > Pseudomonadota > Alphaproteobacteria > Sphingomonadales > Sphingomonadaceae > Sphingomonas. Next base: position 302,872 of record CAWCZC010000002.1, read on the forward strand.
TAGGGGATGAACAATTTGTCGCCGTGGCGGATCGCGCCGCAGGTGTAGACGACGTTGGGCACATAGCCCTCGCGGTCCTGGTCGGCGGCGGCGAGGAGCGGGTCGCGAGTGCGGCCGATCACCTTCGAGGGATCGTCCTTGTCGAGCAGCGCCGCGCCGATCGAATATTTCCGCATCGCGCCGACGCCATGGGTCAGCAGCAGCCAGCCCTCGTCGAGCTCGATCGGCGGGCCGCAATTGCCGATCTGCACCAGCTCCCACGGATAGACCGGGGTGAGCAGCGTCTCGCCCTCTTCCCAATGCGTCAGCGTGTCCGAGCTGATGGAGGAAGATGTTCTCGCCGTCCTGGCGCCCGATCATCATGTACTTGCCGTCGATCTTGCGCGGGAACAGCGCCATGCCCTTGTTGCGCGCGGCGCTGCCGGTCATCGGCACCAGGTCGAGCGCGCGGAAGTCGCGGGTGCGCAGCAGCTCGGACTGGATCTGCGAGCCGTTATAGGCGGTGTAGGTGCCGATCCATTCGTCGCTGCCGTCGTCGTGTTCGAAGCGGCACGATGCGCAGATCCTCGAGCCCGTTCGACTGTGCCTTGGTGATCGGGAAGATGACCGTGCCCGACAGCGTCGAATCGCGGTGGCGATAGACGGTGACCGGTCCCTCGGGGACATGCTCCTCGTCTTCCTCGACGCGCGTCGGCGGCGGTGGCGAACGGCGGCTCGGGGGCGAGCTTGAGCTGGTTCTTGTCGGTGATGATGCCCTCGCGGAAGGCGAGCGACGAGATATGCCCCTCGCCCACCGCGCGCAGCGACATCAGGATGCGCAGCGATCCCTTGGGCATGCCCGACTGATCGTAGTGCGGCACCGCGCTGGGATTCATCAGCGCGGCGGCGGCATAGCTGTATTCGTGGCAGAAATAGGCGCCGATCAGCTGGCGCTTCTCGTCGCCGATCTCGGTGCCGTCGAGCCCGAGCGCAGCCTCGATCTCGTCATAGCGCGTCATGAACACCCGCCGCGTCTGCCAGTGGCGCGCCTCGAAATCCTTGAGCACGATGTCGAGCTGCGCGCGCGCGTCGGCCGGCGACATCTGCGAGCACTTCGTTGACGAGCCGCTCGGTGCGGCTCGATGCCTTGCCGTTTGCTTGCCAGCCGATGTGGAACGGGCGCACCACCACTCGCGACGGGTCCGCCTTCAGCCTCAACGCGTGATTGAACAGGTCCAGCATTCGCCCCCCGGAAACACGGGCCGGCGTCAGGAAATCCTAGGCGACGGCCAGCGCCGGTCCTGCCACGATTTCCGACGCCTTTGAAAGGGTGGAAATCGCGCAGCTGGCGAGTTGCAGCGCCAGAATCGATTCGGCGCCCTGGTTGCGGTTGAGTCCGGTGGGCATCAATCCGTCGAAGCAACCGCCATCCTGCGCGGTCGCGAGCGGCAGCTCGAGGTCGTTGGCGCCGAGATACCAGCGATAGGCGCGCATCGCTTCCTCGGCCCAGCGCGGCTCGCCGGTGGCTTCGTGCGCGGCGACGCAGGCATCGATCGTCGCCTGCGCCTCGAGCGGCTGCTGGTCGAACGGCAACGGATCGGCATACGGCCGCCCGAAGCTCTCGGTGCCGACCGCGCGGAAGCGGCCCTCGGGGCTGGTCTGGCGCTCGACGATCCATTCGAGCGTCTCGAGCCCGACGCTGGTGAACGTACTGCGACCGAGCGCCTTGCCGGCGCGCAGCAGCGCCTCGGGCAGGCGGGCATTGTCATAGGCGAGCACGATCTCGAACCATTTCCACTCGGGCCGGCGCGCGCGCATCGAGCAGCTCGATCAGCTCCTCGCCGAAGCGCGTGAGGATCGTGCGCGAGAGCGCGTGGCCAGGATGCGCCTCGATCATCGCCGCGGCGCCGAGCATCGCGAAGGCGCGGGCACGCGGGGATCCGAGCTCGAGCGCGATCGAGGCGGTGGCGTCGAAGAGTGCCGAGGCCCAATCGCAATGCTTCTGCGAGCGGGCATCGCGCGCGGTGACGCCGAGCGCCCAGAGCGCGCGGCCGTTCGAATCTTCCGAGCCCACGTCCTCGCACCACGTCCGGTCGAAGTTCATGAAATTGCGGAAGCGCCGCGCCTCCGGGTTCCACGCGAACTGGACGAAGCTGGCGTAGGTGCTGGTCCACTTGTCGCGGAGCTGCGCGTCGATCGGATCGATCCGCGACATCAGGATCAGCGCGCGGGCATTGTCGTCGATGCAATAGCCGTGGCGCCGGTCGGGGACCGAGAAGATCGAATGCTGGAGCATGCCGGTCGCGTCGCTCATCCGCTCGACCGCAGCGATATCGGGGGTGAGCGTCGCCAGCTCGGCGGCGGGCTTGAGCAGGCGGCGGGGCTTGGCGTGGAGAATGCCGGCGATCTCCGTCATCGCGGTCTCGGCGAGGCACGGCCAGATCATGGTCCGACCGCGCGCATAGGCGCGTGCCGAGAGTTCGAGGCGCGCCGTCTTGTCCGACAGCAGCCGGACGATCTCGCGTCCGAAACCCTCCGCATCCCCGAAATCGACGATCACCCCGTGCCCGTCGGCGAGGATCTCGGTCGCGTGGACATAGGGTGTCGATACCACCGCCTTGCCGACTCCGACCGCGTAGGAAAGCGTGCCCGAGGTGATCTGCGCGGGGTTGGTGTAGGGCGTCGCGTAGATGTCGGCGGCCTGGAGATAGTCGATCAGCTGGTCGTGATCGAAGAAGGCGTCGATGAAGCGGACATGCTCCGCCACGCCGCGCTCGGCTGCCTGCGCCTTCAAACGGTCGCGATAGGCCTCGCCTTCGTGCGCGACGAGATTGGGGTGAGTCGCGCCGAGGACGACATAGAGCGCCTTCGGCCGCGCCGCGACAATCTCCGGCATCGCGGCGATCATCGTCTCGATGCCCTTGTTCGGCGCGAGCAGCCCGAAGGTGAGGATCACCTCGCGCCCTTCCCAGCCGAACGCGGGCTTGAACAGGTCGGGGTCGAGGAATTCGCGATCGGGCACGCCGTGCGGGATCATCACGATCTTGCGGTCGTCGGTGCCGTGGACGCGCTTCAAGATGTCGCGGCCCTTCTCGGCCATCACGATCACCTTGGCCGAGCGGCGGAGCAGCGCTTCCATCACCCGGCGCTCGTCGGTGCTGGGCTTTTCGAGCACGGTGTGGAGCGTGGCGACGACCGGGATCGAGAGCCGATCGAGCAAGGCGATCAGCAGTTCGCCCGCCGGGCCGCCGAAGATGCCGTACTCGTGCTGGATCCACAACGCCTGGGCCCCGCTCGCCTCGATCGCGCGGGCGGCGTCGAGATAGGCGGCGCGATCCTGCTGCGGGATCGCGCGAGTCACTTCGGGCGGATAGGCGTAGCGGCCGGGATGGTCGTCCATCGCATAGACGTCGACTCGAAGATCGGGAAAGCGGTCCTTGAGCGCCGAATAGGTGTCGGTGGTGTAGGTTGCGATGCCGCATTTGCGCGGCAGGAAATTGCCGATGAGCGCGATGTGCTTGAGTTCCGGATCGATCATCGACGCCATTTCTGCCTCTTCGCTAACGCACATTAATTGCGACTTCTCAGCCCGCTACGGCCTCCTCAACTCACTCGATTGAATATGGTTGCGCTTATGCTGCATTGCAACATCTATAGAATCGCCGGGGCGTTGTAAATGTGGCGTTCAGCCGCGTCCGCGGTAGCCGGGAACGTCCTGCGCTGGGATCCAGACGCCGGCCGGCGGATCGCCCGATTGCCAGAAGACATCGATCGGGATGCCGCCGCGCGGGTACCAATAACCGCCGATTCGCAGCCATTCAGGCGCCATTTCGCGGAACAGCCGCTCGCCGATCCCCACCGTGCAATCCTCGTGGAAGGCGCCGTGGTTGCGGAACGCCCCGAGGAACAGTTTCAGCGACTTGGATTCGACGATCGTTTCGCCGGGCACGTAATCGATCACCAGATGCGCGAAATCGGGCTGGCCAGTGATCGGGCAGAGAGCGGTGAACTCGGGCGCCGCGAAGCGCACCATGTAGCGCTCGCTCGGGCGTGGATTGGGGACGAAGTCGAGCACCGCCTCGTCCGGAGAGATGGGCAGCGCGGAATGCTTGCCGAGATGCTTCGGGTCCATGCCGCCGATGTAGGCGTTTGCGGAGCGCTTTGCATCCTTCTAGAGCGGGGCCGATGGACGCACTGGTGACCACCGACTGGCTGGCGGGCGAACTCGGCGCCACCGATCTGATCGTGCTGGACGCCAGCTATACATCGACCCTGCCCGGCGCTCCGCCGCGGGCGCCGCGCGCCGAATTCGAGGCCGGGCATATCGCGGGCGCGCGCTTCCTCGATCTCGACACGCTGGTCGACGAAGCCAGCCCCTTGCCCTCCACGCTGCCCCCGGTGCGCAAGGTCGCCGAGCGATTGGCGGCGCTGGGGGTTGAGCAGGGCAGCCACATCGTCCTCTACGACGACAGCGCCCATCACACCTCGTGCCGTGCCTGGTGGGTGTTGCGCATGGCGGGGATCGAGGCTTCGATCCTCGACGGCGGGTTGGCAAAATGGGTGGCCGAAGAACGCGCGATGGCGAGCGGCGCGGGCGCCGTCGAACCAGGCCGATTCATGCCCGCCGAGCCGTGGGGCAAGGTCCGTAGCCGCGACGAGATGCTTGCCAATGTGGCGAGCGGGGCCGAGCTGGTCGCCGACGCCCGGTCGGGCGCGCGCTTCACCGGCGAAGAGGCGGACCCGCGCCCGGGATCGGCTTCGGGCCATATCCCGGGCTCGCGCAGCATTCCTTACGGCCGCTTCTTCGAGCCCGATGGGACATGGAAGCGCCGCGCCGCGCTCGAGGCGGTGTTCGACGAGGCGGGGATCGATCTTGCCCGCCCACTGGTCGCGACTTGCGGATCGGGGATCACCGCCGCGGTGATCGTGTTCGCCGCGCACCTGCTGGGCAACGAGGCTGCGCTCTACGACGGCAGCTGGTCCGAATGGGGCATGGACCCGGCCACCCCCAAAGCGATGGGTCCGGCATGAGCGGCGGGGAGGACGACAAGGACGCGACTCGCGTCGTCGAGGCCGGGCGGCGCGACGAGTGGACTCAGGGGATCGTCAACCCGCCGGTGTGGCGCGCCTCGACCATTCTCTACGACAGCGTCGCCGAGCTGCGCGAAGCGGGCGGGCGCGACACCCACCACCGCCTGTTCTACGGCCGCCGCGGCACGCCGACCCAATGGTCGCTTGCCGAAGCGCTGACCGAGCTCGAGCCCGGCGCCGAGGCCACTCTCCTCTATCCCTCGGGCGTCGCGGCGATCGCGAGCGCGCTGCTCGCGGTGCTTTCGCCGGGCGACCATCTGCTGGTGCCCGACAGCGCCTACGACCCGACCCGCAGCCTCGCCAACGGCATGCTCAAGCGGCTCGGCATCGTGACGACCTTCTACGACCCGCTGATCGGCGCCGGGATCGCGGACCGGTGCACCGATCGCACCCGGGCGATCTTTCTCGAGAGCCCCGGTAGCCTGACCTTCGAGGTGCAGGACGTGCCGGCGATCGTCGGCGTCGCCAGGGACCGGGGCATCGCCACACTGATCGACAACACCTGGGCGACCCCCTTGCTGCTCCCGGCGATCGGACTGGGAGTCGATTATTCGATCCTTGCCTGCACCAAGTATATCGGCGGGCATTCGGACCTGATGCTCGGATCGGTCACCGCAGCGAAGGGGCAGTACGCCCGCCTCCGCGACGCGACCTACCAGTTTGGCCAGTGCGCGAGCCCCGACGACGCCTGGCTCGGCGCTCGCGGCCTGCGCACGCTGGCGGTGCGGCTTCGGCAGCATGGCGAGGGGGGCCTCAAGGTCGCCGAATGGCTCAAGGCGCGGCCCGAGGTGGCGCGGGTGCTTCATCCGGCCTTCGCCGAATGCCCGGGCCACGAGGCCTTCGTCCGCGATTTCAAGGGGCCCGCCGGGCTCTTCTCGTTCGTACTCAACGCCGGCAGCGACGCGGCACGGGCGGCGCTGATCGACGGGCTCGACCATTTCGGCATCGGCTACAGCTGGGGCGGGTTCGAGAGCCTCGCGCTCCCGGTCGATCCCCAACGCTATCGCACCGCGACGAAGTGGCAGGCCGAGGGGCCGCTGGTCCGGCTCCAGATCGGGCTCGAGGACCCGGGCGACCTGATCGCCGACCTCGAGCGCGGCTTCGCCCGCTTCCGCGCCGCGCAATGATGCAAAACCTGGCCCAGTGGCTCGCGGGCCAGGGCATGACGATGCCGAGCAACGCCGACATCGAGCAGGCAGGCGTCGCGCTCGCGCTGGTGATCACCGCGCTCGCGATCGGCTGGTACGCGGGGCGCACGCTCGGGCGCTGGTCCGCCGCGGCGTGGGAGGCGCGGGTCGGGGGCAGCCCGGCGGGGCTCGGCCCCCGGCTTTGCGAGATCACCCGGCATGGCGGGGCGGCGATCCTGCTCGCGATCCTCGCCGTCGCGCACCCGTGGCACCCGCTCGCCGTGCTCGGCATCGGCTTCGCGGAGGCGAGCGCGGTGGCGATGCTCACCGTCGGCGTGCTGCGCGGGCTGAGCCTGCCGCGCTGGGCGGCGTGGACGATGGCGCTGCTCGCCTTCACCGGGATCATGAGCCACGCGATGGGCGGGCTCAAGGTGATCCGCGCGACGCTGCGGGGCGTCGGCGTCGATGTGGGGATGCAGCACTTCACCCTGCTCTCGGCGCTGACCCTGGCGATCACCGCGATGGTCCTGTTCGCCGCGGTGCGGCTGGTCAACCGCGTGCTCACCCATGTCGTCGAGCATTCGCGCGGCTTCGATCCCACCCAGAAGCTGCTCGTCCGCAAGCTCGGCGGCATCGTGGTGGTGGTGATCGCCTTCTTCGCGGGCATCGCGCTGCTCGGCATCGACCTCACCGCCTTCGCGGTGTTCAGCGGCGCGTTCGGGCTCGCGGTCGGCTTTGGGCTCCAGAAGACGATCGGCAACCTGATCGCCGGAATCATCCTGCTGATGGACCGATCGATCAAGCCGGGCGACGTGATCGTGGTGGGCAACAGCTTCGGCTGGGTGAACAAGATCGGCGTGCGCGCGGTCTCGGTCGTCACCCGCGACGGCAAGGAGCATCTGATCCCCAACGAGAATCTGATGACGCAGGAGGTGGAGAACTGGTCGTACACCGATCGCAACGTGCGGGTGCGGATACCGGTGCACGTCGCTTATTCGTGCGACCTCAAGCTCGCGCAGTCGCTGATGCTCCAGGCCGCGAAGCAGAGCCCGCGCGTGCTCGACACGCCGCCTTCGAACGTGTGGCTGACGGCGTTCGGCGAGAGCGCGGTGGAGCACGAGATCCTCGTGTGGATCAACGACCCCGAGAGCGGCGTCGGCAGCGTGAAGAGCGACGTGCTCAACCGGCTGTGGGGGCTGTTCAAGGAGCACGGGATCGAGATCCCGTTCCCGCAGCGGGTGGTGCGGATCGAGCGCGGCGCGGGGAAACAGGACGCCGAGGGTTAGGCCAGGAACGGGGCGAGCGGCCGGCGAAAGTTATGAAAGTTGGGGTGGGATGTTTCGCGAGCTCGATGAAGGCCAGTGCCTATTTACCTGCATTGAGTGAACGAAGGCCCGAAAGTCACGACCCTGTGCGCGGTTAAGTGTGACTTTCGAGTGGTTGGATTTACCCGGCGCGGGTTTCGAGGTCGCACGGGTGGATGCTTTCCCGCGCGGGGATCTTGCGTGCGGGTGATGCGGTGGCGGTGGACGGTTCACAGAACGATAAGGGAACATGGCATGGAGCGGGGGTTGTGGGAAAGGGGGATTTGAGGAGCCTCCGCCATTCCGCGCGCTGGAGAGAGAGCGAGGAGCGCGGACTCGCTACAGCACTTTGCGCACCTGCAGGAACGCCTTGGAGGGGATTGCGGCGGGGCGGGCAGCGCCCCTACCTTAGCCCCGTGCCCCCCGCCCCCATCACCGCCCGTATCGCCCCCAGCATCGCATCCATCCCCTCCGCCGAGTGGGACGCCTGCGCAGGCACCGGCAATCCGTTCGTCTCCCACGCCTTCCTCTCGATCCTCGAGGCCTCGGGCTCCGCCACTGCGCAGACCGGGTGGCAGCCGCTGCCGATCGTGATCGACGGAGCCGACGGGCGCCCCGCCGCCATCGCCCCAGCTTATGCCAAGAGTCATAGCCAGGGGGAGTATGTCTTCGATCACGGCTGGGCCGATGCGTGGGAGCAGGCGGGCGGGCGTTATTATCCCAAGCTGCAGGTGGCGGTGCCGTTCACGCCGGTGCCGGGGCCGCGGCTGCTGCTGCGCGACGCCGCGCTCGCGCCCGCGCTGATCGCGGCGATCGAGGCGGTGACCGACCAGAACCGGCTTTCCTCGGCGCACGTCACCTTCCTCGACGAGGCGCAGCTGGCGTGGTTCGAGGGGGCGGGGTGGCTGGTGCGATCGGGCACGCAGTTCCACTGGCACAATGCGGGCTATGCGGGGTTCGAGGACTTTCTCGCGGCGCTCTCCAGTCGCAAGCGCAAGGCGATCCGCCGCGAGCGCGCGGCGGCACTCGAAGGGGGCCTGACCGTCCGCCACCTGACCGGCGCCGAGATCACCGAGGCGCATTGGGACGCTTTCTGGGGCTTCTACCAGGACACCGGCAGCCGCAAGTGGGGGCGGCCGTACCTCACGCGCGCCTTCTTCTCGATGCTGGGGGAGGCGATGGGCGACGCGGTGCTGCTGATCCTTGCCGAACGCGGCGGGCGGCCGATCGCGGGGGCGCTCAACCTGATCGGAGCGGATGCGCTCTACGGGCGCTACTGGGGCGCTTCGGAGGACGTGCCGTTCCTCCATTTCGAGCTTTGCTACTACCAGGCGATCGATGCGGCGATCGCGCGGGGCTTGGCGCGAGTCGAGGCGGGGGCGCAGGGCGAGCACAAGCTCGCGCGCGGCTATGCACCGGTGACGACCTGGTCGGCGCACTACGTTCCGGATGCCGGGTTCCGGCGCGCGGTTGCGGGGTTCCTCGACCAGGAGCGCGCGGCGGTGGCGCGCGAGCAGGAATTCCTGGGGGAGATGATGCCGTTCAAGCGGGGCGGGTAGCGACTGCCGTCAGGGCGGTTTCGGCGGCGGCCGGTTCGTCGAGCCAGGCCTCGGCGCTCGCGCGGTCCCCGAACACGGCGATGCCCTCACGCACCCCGGTCAGCCGGTTCATCTGGAGCCGCGACAGCGCCGAAGGCGTGTAGAACGCGATGCGGCGCGCCCTGAGATCGGCAAACGCGGGATTCTCGAAGATCCGCCCCAGCGTGGCGAGCGTTTCGGCGGGGGCGACGCTGCCCTAGGTCAGGTCGCACAGGATCGTGTGCGTGCCCAGCCCCTCGCCCAGCGCCCCGAGCGCGAGGCGCAGGCGCGCGCAGAAGCTCTCGGTATCCCCGGGGCGCCAGAATCCGCAAATCGCGATGTCGACGAGATTGCGGGAAGGATCGATACGCAGCTTGTACCTGGTGCCTCGCTTGCCCGTGCACAGCGTGCGCCCGCGAGCGTGAACAAATCGCTTCGGAACGGTTCAGGGCGGCCCCTAGGGCTCCATGCTGTTGGTCAGCGCGCGGCCGTCGGCGGGGAGGGGCATCTCGGCTTCGGGGCGTGGGCGGGGGAGATCCTGCGGGGTGGTGGTCGCCGCGGGGATATTATGGTCGATGCGGTAGAGGCCGCTCGTGCCGCTCTGCCACACCGGCACCAGCCCCTGCTGGAGCCGAGGATCGTAAGCGGGCGGGCGGATGATCCAGACATAGTCGAAGGCGTCGCGCGGGAAGGTGGTGAGAGCGCGCGCGATCGGGCGCCACCATTCGCGCGGGCACTGGACGTCGGTGACGATCTCGGACGGGTCGTGCGCGAAGCGGCCGGCGGCGCGGTAGCGCACGGTGAGCAGCTGGCCGCCCGCCATCGACCATTGATCGTTGGTGTAGGAGAGGTTGCGCTCGAGCGCGAGCGCGGGGACGTGCTCGAGCCGAGTCATCGTCCATTCGTTGTAGCAAGTCTCGCCGACGAAGGTGATCAGCCGCGATCCCTGGGGGAGATGGTCGAGCGCCTTCAATTCGCGGTCGTAGGCGGCATCGTAGAGCGCGAAGCTCCACGTCGTCGCGCCGATGCGGGCGACGAAGAAGGCCATGCCGATCGCGGCGACCGCGGCGGTGCCGCGGATCGAGAGGCCCGGCTTGGGCCGGATCGCGATGATCGCGATCGCGATCATGAACGGCACCAGCCGCATGTCGGCATAGGCCGACCCGAACACGATCCTGGGCAGCAGGATGTAGACCGCCAGCAGGAACAGCGCGGAAAGGCCGAGGTTGCGCGAATATTGGATGTTGGGGTCGCGCACCGCCTTGAACATCAGCAGGAACAGCACGCCGACGCTGGCGATGTCGAACAATTGCCAGCGGTCGCGGAACACCTGGGTGACCCAGCGGACCTTGGCCATCCAGTTGAACCAGTCGCCGGTCTCGCCGCCGACGTGGCCGCTTCGCCACGCGAGCATCAGGATCAGCGGTGGCGCGATCGCGAGGCAGTGGAGTCCCGCCTGGAACCAGGGGACCAGCCAGCCGCTGACGAAATCCTTGGCGAAGCCGAGCTCGGGGCGGCGGCGCAGGTCGTGGATCCGGATCAGCTCGCCCGAGAAGGCGAGCACGCACAGCACGCCCCAGCCGAACGCATGCGCGACCCAGATCATCATCGACAAGGGTACGAACAGAATCGCGCGCAGCGTGAACCGCCCTTGCCGCGCGAGCCTCAGCCACAGCCCGAACGCGTTCAACGCGAGCGCCATCGACAGCGCGAAATTGACGAAGCCGAAGTGGAACGGGAAGGCATAGGCGAGCGGCAGCGCGAACAGCGCGGTGGCCGGGATTCGCCCGTGCACCTCGCGCGCGATCCAGAGCAGGCCGGTGACGGTGAGCGCGGGGATCGTCATCACGATCAGCTTCACCGCCAGCTCGAGCCCGAAGATCTTCGAAAGCGGGATGACGAGCAGGTCGACCCCGAGGTTGCCGATCAGGCTCCACTTGAAATCGTACCATTCGCCGAGCCACGGATAGGCGCCGCCGCTCAGCTGGACTCGGTAGCGCCCCATGTGCCCGGGCAGGTCGACGAGGGGCGGGATATCGGGCCACAGCAAAGGCACGATCGCCAGCAGCGCCGCCGCGAGCACGAACCATCGTGTCTGCCACCAATGCAGCGCTTCGCCCCTGTCCATCGCGCCGCTTCTACGATTGCAATGCCGCGCCCGGCAAGCGGGACTAATTTGCTCGTTTTCAGTAGAGCGGCACCAGCCCGCTCCCCGCTCCCGACCGCCCTTACTGTAGTAGCCTATGGGTGGCCGGGAGGGGAAGCGGGCTGGTGCCGCAACCGCGAAGCCAAGAACGCATCAACGCACCCGATAGAGGTGGATCGCGCCGCCGGTCGGGATCGGCTGGAGCCAGGCGGGGACGGGGCCGCCGGACTGGAGCGCCTCCGCCAGGCTGCCGTGGCGATAGGGGGCGAGGTCCGCCTCGTGGAGATTGTCGTCGCACAGCGCGACGTAATCGATGCCCCATTGGTGCGCGAGCGCTTCGGCGCGTTCGGGGGGCGAGAGGTAGAAGTGGTACATGGCCAGATTCCCGCTGTTGTTCCGGTGGTAGAGCCCGGCGACGACGTGGTGCGGTGTCATCCCCGTCAAATAGGCGCCCAAGTCGAGCGGCGCGATGATGGTCCCTTTGGGTTGCGCGGCGACAACGCGCAGCGGGGCCGTTGCGGTACATTCCTGCTGCACCGCCTTGGCCGCGACGATCGGCTGGGCGACCGCGGCGTCGAGGTTGGTCCCGGCGATGTTCCAGGCGATGCCGGCGCCGAGCACCCAGTATGCCAGGCGCCGGGCGATCGGACCGGGACGGGCAAGCGCTACCGCGAACGGGATCGCGGCGATTCCGGCCATGATGTAGGTGATCCGGATCGCGAAGATCGCGGCGAGCGCGCTCAATACGAGGAAGATCGCGAAGCCGCGCCACTGCGGCTCGCGGATCCGGGTCAGCGCGACGCCGGCGCCGGCGAGCATCAACCCGCCATAGGCGAGCGAGGTACCGAACGTGTCCTGCCCCTCGAACAATCCGCGCGCCTCGGCGACGTTGCGCATCCACACGCGCTGGAGGAAGGGATCGAGCGCGGCATAGGGTCCGCTGAGGCAGACCGGCGAGACTCGCCACGCGACCAGCGCCGCTCCCGCGCCGAGCACCGCCGTGACCGCGAGGCGCGGCTGCCAGCTGCGGGCGAAGCGTCCGGACAGAGCCATCAGCCACCAGGCCGCGGCGAGCGTCAGCGTCGCGCGAGTCGAGGCCGGGGTGAAGCCGTCGCACCATTGCTCGGTCCAGACGTGCGGGCGAGCGAAGGCGAGCAGGAGCAGCGTGACTCCACCCAGCGCCGCGGCGAAGCCAAGCGCGCGTTGGTCGTCGTCGCGGTTGCCGGTCAGCCAGCAGACCCCCATCGCCGCCATCGCCGCGATGATCTCGGGCGCGGCCTCAAGCCCGATCGCGAGGCTGACCGCGGTGGCCAAGCCGCCGATCGCGCCGCGCCGGAAGCTTGGGCCCGCGACCAGCACGTCGGCGAGGAGGAAGGTCATCACGATCTGGAGTGCGTGGTGATCGATCCGCCCGGGGATGAACAGGCTGATCGTCGGGAAGGCGAGCGCGGCGAGGATCAGCGCGGGCACCCCGGCTTGCTCGCCGCCGAGCCGCCGGGCGATCCGCGCGGCGAGCAGGAGGTAGGCGAAGAACAGGAGCGCGGGCCAAATCAGCACCATCGCCAGCTCGGCCCCGTGGGCGCCGAGCAGCGGCGTGAGCAGCAAGATCAGCGCGGCGGGAACGAGGTCGGCGATCCGCGACCAGTGCATCGAGGCGCCCCCGGGCGGGCCGAGCCGGTATTGCATCAGATCGTTGAAGCCCTGCCCGCCCAGCCAGTCGCGCACCTGCGCGAGGCGCGCCATGTCGTCGTTGTCGGGCAAGCGGAGCTGGGAGAGGTTGCTCCAGTCCTTGAGGGTCCAGGCGATCGTCAGCAGGATCGCGATTGCGGCCGCGAGCAGCAGCTGCGGTACGGCGCGCCGGCTTGCGGAAACCCGCGCGGGGGCAGGGACGGCGATCGCGGTCATCGCTCGCCTCGATGCGCCCGCGGGACTTAAGAATCGGTTGCGTCGTTAACCAAAACTTTGCGCGCACCGGGCCAAACCCTCTCCGACCCAGGAGACGCCATGCCCGCCGCCACCGCGCTCAAGAAAATCGCGCCCCGATCGACTCCGCCGCAGGCGCCCGAGGCGCGCGTCGAGCTGTCGATCGTGATGCCTTGCCTCAACGAGGCCGAGACGATCGGCGTGTGCATCAAGAAGGCCAAGGCGTTCCTCGAAGCGCACGGGCTGAGCGGCGAAGTGATCGTCGCCGACAACGGATCGACCGACGGATCGCAGCAGATCGCCAATGCTTTGGGCGCGCGGCTCGTCCATGTCCCCTCGCGCGGCTACGGCGCGGCGCTGATCGGCGGGATCGAGGCGGCCAAGGGCGAGTTCGTCGCGATGGGCGACGCCGACGACAGCTATGATTTCGGCGGGCTGATGCCCTTCGTCGAGCAATTGCGGGAAGGCGCGGATCTGGTGATGGGCAACCGCTTCCAAGGCGGCATCGCGCCGGGCGCGATGCCGCCGCTCCACCGCTGGCTGGGCAATCCGGTGCTGAGCTTCCTCGGCCGCACCTTCTTCGACATTCCGGTGGGCGACTTCCACTGCGGCCTGCGCGCGTTCAACCGCGATTCGATCCGCAGCCTCGGGCTCACCGCGCCGGGAATGGAATTCGCGAGCGAGATGGTGGTCAAGGCCGCGATCGAGAAGCTCGACATCCGCGAAGTGCCGACCACGCTCCAGCCCGACGGCCGCAGCCGCCCGCCGCACCTCAGGACCTGGCGCGACGGGTGGCGGCACTTGCGCTTCCTGCTGATCTTCGCGCCCAAGTTCCTGTTCCTCTATCCGGGCGTCGCGCTGGCGCTTACCGGCCTGGCCGGCGTGCTCGGGCTGATGCCCGGAGACGCACGCGTGGGCGGGGTCGAGCTCGGCGTCCACACGATGATCTTCGCGGCGATGGCGGTGTTGATGGGATCGCAGCTGATCGGATTGAGCGTGATGGCGCGGCGCTATGGCGCGATCGCGGGGATGTGGCCCGAGAGCGGTTTGATGCGGCGAATCCGCAACTGGTTCTCGGTCGAGCGCGCGTGCGTGCTCGGCGGGCTGATGCTCGCGGGCGGCTTCGGCGGCGCGGTCGCCGCGACCGTGTCCTGGGCGGCGCACGGCTTCGGCGACATGAACCCCGCCGCGCTGATGCGGCTCACCATCCCCTCGATGGTGCTCGGCTGCGTCGGGCTGCAGATGGTGGTGACCGCATTCTTCATCGGGCTGCTGGATCAGCCGCGGCGGTAGGCTATGAGCGTGGCGTGTCCTGCCACGCCTTCACCCACGCGATCCTCCGCACGCCCGGCCGATCGGTCGTCGCGGGGCTGCGCGCGAACGACGGGCCGGCGCCCGAGTATGAGACGGTGCTGCGCGAGCATGCGGCCTATGCGGCGGCGCTGCGCGAGGCGGGGCTCGCCGTCGAGACCCTCGATCCGCTCGAGGATTACCCCGATTCGATCTTCGTCGAGGATCCCGCGCTGGTGTTCGAGGAGGGCGCAATCCTGCTCGATCCGGGCGCGGCGTCACGCCGTGGCGAGGGCGCGCATCTCATGCCCGTGCTCGACAAGAATTTCGCGAAGGTCGTGCGGCTGGCCGAGGGCCACGCCGATGGCGGCGACGTGCTGGTGACGCCCGGCCGCGTGCTGATCGGGCTTTCAGCGCGGACCGACAGGGCGGGAGCGCAGGCGCTGGCGGAGGCGCTCGCGCGGTTCGGGCGCGAGGCGGCGATCGTCGAGCCGCCGCGCGAGGCGCTCCATCTCAAGACGATCGCGACGCTGATCGACGAGGAGACGATCCTGACCACGCCGGCGGGCGAGGCGAGCGGGCTGTTCGACCGGTTCCGCACCATCGTGCTCGATCCCGGCGAGGCGCCCGCCGCCAACGCGCTGCGGATCAACGACCGGCTGCTGCTTTCCGCCAGCCATCCGCGTATCGCCGAGCGGCTCGACAAGGATGGCTACGGGCTGGTCCTGCTCGACACCACCCATGTGAGCCGGATCGATGCGGGGCTCTCGTGCATGTCGCTGCGGTGGCGAAAGCCCGGCTAGGTCGAACGCCCCCGCGCGGTCACCGGCCAGGTATCCACGATCGTGTCGCCTTCGAGCACATGATATTGGTCATAGAGATTGACCGTCGGGTCGCAGTGGCCGGGGATCAGCGTCGCGCGCTCGCCGAGGCCCGGTGGCGTGCCCTCCGCGACGATCGCGCCGTGCTCGTCGCCCATGAAGCGATAGGTGCCCGCGGGCGTGACCGGCGGGCCGGCGTCGGGGGAGAGCGCCTTCAGCCCCGCGTCGATCGTCACCATGCCGGTCGCGTTGGCGCTGATCACCGTCGAGTCGACCATCAGCGCATGCTCGAACCTCGGCGCCCCCCCGTCCAGCTCGCAATCGGCGTATTCGCGGTCGAGGAAGAGGTAGGAGCCCACCTGCAGCTCGGTGAGTACGCCCAGTTCGGCGTCGATCGCAAAGCTACCGGTGCCGCCGCCGGTCACCACCGGCACCGCGAAGCCGGCGGCGGCGAGCGCGTCGAGCACGGTGCCCAGATAGGCGGTCAGCTCGGCGATCGCCGCGCGGCGGTCGGCATAGGATTGGATGTGCTGCTGCGAGCCGCAGTAGAATTGCACCCCGCCGAAGACGAGGCCGCTACTGGCCACGATCGCCCGCGCCAGCGCGACCGCGGCTTCGGGCGAGGCGACGCCGGTGCGGCGGTTTCCGGGATCGACGTCGATCAAGATCGTCAGCGGCCGGGGCGAACCCAATTGCGCGTCGGCGATCCGCGCGACGACGGACGGGTGATCGGCCACCACCGACAGGCCCTCGACGCGGTGGTTGAGGGCCACCAGCCGGGCGATCGCCTCGGGCGTCACCACCGGTGAGGTCAAGTGGAGGTTCGCGAGGCCTTCGTCGGCGAGCGCCTCGGCTTCGGCGAGCTTGGCGCAGCACAGCCCGACCGCGCCCGCGGCGATCTGGAGGCGGCCGATGTGCGCGCTCTTGTGGGTCTTGGCGTGGGGGCGAAGCGCGATGCCGCGCTCGGCGGCGAAGCGTGCCATCGCGGCGATGTTGCGCTCCAGCGCCGCGCGATCGAGCACGAGTGCCGGGGTCGGCAGTTGCGCGCGCGCGAAGGGAGGCGCGGCGCTAGCGATCGCGCCGCCCCAGCAGCCGCAGCCGCAGCGCGTTGAGCTTGATGAAGCCCGCCGCGTCGCGCTGGTCGTAGGCGCCCTGGTCGTCCTCGAAGGTGACGACCTTCTCCGAATAGAGGCTGTTGGGCGACTTGCGGCCGGTGACGACCACGCTGCCCTTGTAGAGCTTCAGCCGCACCGTGCCCGCGACCTTTTCCTGGCTATGGTCGATCGCGGCCTGGAGCATCTCGCGCTCGGGGGCGAACCAGAAGCCGTTGTAGATCAGCTCGGCATAGCGCGGCGCGAGCTCGTCCTTGAGGTGGGCGGCGCCGCGATCGAGCGTGATCTGCTCGATGCCGCGATGCGCGAGATGGTAGATGGTGCCGCCCGGCGTCTCGTACATGCCGCGCGACTTCATGCCGACGAAGCGGTTCTCGACCAGAGTCGAGCCGGCCGATGCCGTGCTTGCGGCCGAGCTCGTTGAGCGCCGCCAGCAGCGTGGCGGGGGACATCGCCTCGCCGTTGAGCGCGACGCCGTCGCCACGCTCGAAATCGATCGTGATAGTACTCGGGCGTGTCGGGCGCGTCCTCGGGATTGACGGTGCGCGAATAGACATAGTCGGGCACCTCGTCCCACGGATCCTCGAGCACCTTGCCCTCGGACGAGGTGTGGAGGAGGTTGGCGTCGGTCGAGAAGGGCGCCTCGCCGCGCTTGTCCTTGGCGACGGGGATCTGGTGCTGCTCGGCAAACTCGATCAGTCGCGTGCGGCTGGTCAGGTCCCATTCGCGCCACGGCGCGATCACCTTGATGTCGGGCGCGAGCGCGTAATAGCCGAGCTCGAAGCGGACCTGGTCGTTGCCCTTGCCGGTCGCGCCGTGGCTCACCGCGTCGGCGCCGACCAGGCGCGCGATCTCGATCTGGCGCTTGGCGATCAGCGGCCGCGCGATCGAGGTGCCGAGCAGGTAGAGCCCCTCGTAGAGCGCGTTGGCGCGCATCATCGGGAAGACGTAGTCGCGGACGAACTCCTCGCGCAGGTCGTCGATGAAGATATGCTCGGGCTTGACCCCCGTCAGCTCCGCCTTGCGCGCGCGCCGGCTCGAGCTCCTCGCCCTGGCCGAGGTCGGCGGTGAAGGTGACGACCTCGCATTGATAGGTCTGCTGCAGCCATTTGAGGATCACGCTGGTGTCGAGCCCGCCCGAATAGGCGAGGACGACTCGGTTGATCTGCTCGGACATGAACTCGGGAACTCCGGGGATTGGGGGACGGGCGCGGGTATCAGGACCTCCCGGGGCGGGCAAGCGTGCGCTTGACAGGGGCGGGGCGTCGATGGCCCAATGGCTGCGAAGCTACGCAGAAAAGGGGACTGTGGATGCGGATTCTTCCTTGGCTCACCACGCTGACCGTAAGCGCGTTGGCGGCGGCCGCGCCGGCCTCCGCGCCGAACGGCGGAATGCCCGAGATGAGCACCACCTATTTCCACCGGGCGGATTGCCACGGCGCCTATGACCTGATCGCCGAGGACATGAAGGCCGGACGCGAGGTCTCGAACGACGACAAGGTCTGGGCGGGGTTCTACGAAAAGGGCGCGGAGACCGGCCAGCCCTGTCCCGAGCCCGGCCCCGCGCTCGCCCGCCGCGCCACCGATCGCACCGTGGTGACGCCCGAGGGGCTCAGTCAGCTCGCGCTCTATCACAAACAGAACGACGCGGTGGCCTATTACGAGGCCGCCTATTCGGTGCTCCAGGGCAAGGTGCCCGACGTTGCGCCCGCGGTCGGCTGGTCCCTGCTCGTCAAGTCCTCGGAGCTCGGCTACGCGCAGGCCCAATATTTCGAGGCTTTGCTCTACATCAACGGCACTGCGACCGGCAAAGCCGATTATGCGAGCGCGCTACCGCTGATCGAAGCGGCGGCGAAGGCGGGCCACGTCGACGCGCAGTTCCTGGCGGGCTTTTATTATTACGACGGCAGCCTGGGTATCAGGAAGGACACCCAGAAGGCGTTCGACTGTTTCCGCCAGGCGGCCGAGCACGGGCACGTCTACGCCACCTACCTCGCCGCCTATATGGCCAACGACGGCAACGGCGTGAAGGAGGACCACCTCCTCGCCTATCGGCTCGCGCGCAACCTGTCGCAGCAGGGCGAGGTGGTCGGCGCGGTGATCGCGGCGAGCGCGCTTCTCCAGATGAAGGACGCCAAGGAGCACGAGGATGAAGTGCTCTACTGGATGGACGTCGCGATCCGCGACGGCGATGCGAAGATCCGCGAGCAGGTCGGCGCGATGCGCCCGCGCGTCGCCGCCGCGTTCAAGCGCGCCAACGCGCCGCCCGACTATCAGCCGCGCGTGTGGAAGGCGTGCCCGATGAAGACCGTCTGCCTGGTCGATCGCAACTCCGGGCTCCAGCAGTGCACGACCAACAAGGATTATTGGAACGACTGCGACGGCTAGGCGCGGGGCAATCGGTTGATCATCGCCGGCAAATAACGGCCCAGCGCCGCCGCGCGATAGGCGTAGCTGAGGAAAAACGCGATCCAAAGGCCCCAGATGCCCCAGGGCCTGAGCAGCAGATCGGTCGCGATGTAGAGCGCGGTCGATAGGATCGCGGCGTTGCGCAGCGCCTTGCCCGCGGTCGCGCCGATGAAGACGCCGTCGAGCAGCCAGGCGGGCGTGCCGATGAGGGGCAGGAGCGCGACGAGCGGCAGCAGCATTCCCGCGGTCGCGCGGACGTCCGGGTTGGTCACGAGCAGCGCGATGCCGGGGACGCCGCCGATCCAGATCAGCACGCACGCGAGCGCCGCGAAGCCGAACGAGAATTCGCCCGTCAGCCGGATCGCGCGGACCAGGTCGGCGCGGCTTCCCCCGCCGATCGCCTGGCCGACGCGCGATTCGGCGGTGAAGGCGAAGCCGTCGAGCACGAAGGCGACCAGCGCGACGACCTGGAGCAGCACCTGGTTGCCCGCGAGCGCGATCGTCCCGAGCCGCGCGCCGGCGTTGGCGAGCCAGGTGAACAGCAGGAGCAGCGCGACCGTGCGGATCATGATGTCGGCGTTGACCGCGAACAGCCGCTTGAGCGCGGTGGAGTCGAACAGCCGGGCGCGGTTACGCAGCGCATGGAGGTGCGGGCCGACGAGCAGCAGCCCGGTGCCAAGCGCGGTCCACTCGGCGCACGCGGTACCGAGCCCGACGCCGCGCGCGCCCATGTGGAAATGCCAGACGAAGAGGATGTCGAGCCCGGCGTTGACCAGGTTCATCACGATCTGGAGCGCGAGCGCCGAGCGGCTACGCCCCAACCCCAGCAGCCAGCCGTTGATCGCGAACACCGCCAAGCTCGCCGGCGCGCCGAAGAAGCGCGCGGAGACATAGGGTGCCGCAGCGGCGTGGACCTCGACGCCACCCGCGAGGATTGCGAAGGCGGCGGGGATCAGCAGCAATTGAAGTGCTGTGAGCAGCGCGCCCATCGCCAACCCCACGGCGAGCCCGCGCACAAGCAGCGCGTCGACCTCGGCGCCGTCGCCCGCGCCTTGCGCCTGCGCGGTCATGCCGGTCATCCCCATCCGCAGGAAGCCGAAGCTCCAGAACAGGAAGTTGATGATCGTCGTCCCCAGCGCGACTCCGGCGAGCGCCACGGCATCGCCGGTCCGCCCGATCACCGCGACATCGACCAGCCCGACGAGCGGCACCGTCGTCTGGCCGAGCATGATCGGCCAGGCCTGGGCGAAGATCGACCGGCGAGTGAGGGGAAGCGCGGGCATCGCCCTCCCCTAGGAGGACGATGCCCGAGGTTCAAATCTCAGCGGCCCGGCCCGTGCGCGATCGCGTGGTCGATCGCGGCGCGAACCGGCGTGATGTCGGGCGGGCGATTGAGCGCCATCGGCAGCTGGAGGACCATTCCGCCCTTGGGATAGGCCTTGGCCCAAGCGGTGACATAGCCGAGGCGGTCGCGCGCGAGCACGGTGGAGACCTGGGCGGGGTCGATCGCACCGCTGGTGACGAGCACGCCGGTCAGCCCCCAGCGCTCGCCTTCGGGGGTGTAGCGCGAGACGTGGTAGCCATAATCGAGCGGGTGGGCGAGCTCGGTCAGGCCGAGATCCCGGTGCGCGACCGCGTTGTCGATGTCGCTGACGGTACCGTCCTTGCCGTAGTGCAACGCCAGCGGATTGTGCGCGACGAACACTGCGATCCCGCCCGCATCGAGAAAGCGGCGGAGCAAGGGCGGACCGGCGCTGTCGTCGCCGATCGATTGTGGCACATGCCCGTCGGCGAACACGATCGCGCTGCTCGCCTTGCCCGCGATCTGGTCGTCGATCGCGGCCCTGAGCGCGGCGTCGTCGAGCTTCGCATAGCCTGCGCCGGCGAAGGCATCGAACACCGCTCGGTCGATGTGGTTCTGGAACCACTCGAACTGGTCGGCGGCAGGATTGGGCTCGGCATAGACCAGCAGCTTCGGCCCCGGCGGTGCGCCGGTCGTGGTCGTGTCGAGCGCGACCAATTCGCCGTTGTCGGCGCCGACGAATACCGCGCCGTCGGCGATCAGCGCGCCGCCGAAGATCCGGTCGCCGAGCGCGAACCGCCAGAGTTCGTGGCCGTTGGCGGTGTCGAAGGCGTGGACGTTGCCGCCGAAATCGTCCGCGACGAGCACGTCGCCCGCCACGCTCACCACGCCGAACGCGGCGCCGGAGATCGGCGCGCGCCAGTTTTCCGATCCGTCCGCCAGTTTCGCCGATTGGACGATCGCCGCGCTGCCGCTGCCGACGAACACGGTCGATCCCTGCATCGCGGTCGAGAGGATCCACGAGCCGCCGTCGTGGGTGGTCTTCCAACGGCTCGCACCGGTCTCGAGGTCGATCGCGTAGATGTTGCCGTCGCGCCCGCCGATCGTGACGACGCCGTCGTGCACCGCGGGCGAGGCGGGGAGCGCGGTGGTGTCGTTGTGCTTGCGCTCGAAGGTGTAACCGGCGCCATCGGTCGCGAAGGTCCATTGCGCCGCGCCGGTGCGGCGGTCGACCGCGACGACATGGCCGTCCATCGTCCCGACGACGACGTGGCCTGCCGTCACCGCCGGCGTGCCGCGGATGCGCGCACCGGTGGCATGCGTCCAAAGCTTGCGGCCGGTAGCGCGGTCGAGCGCGTAGAGGTGCCCGTCGCCGCTGCCCACGTAGAGCGCGGTGCCGAACGGGGTCGGCGACGAGGTGTAGAAGTCCCAATAGGTCATCGTGCCGAGGTCGCGGCCGAGGTCGGCCTTCCAGCGCAGGTGGCCGGTGGCGGCGTTCACGGCGTGGAGATCGCCGTTCCAGGCGGTGAAATAGACCAGCCCATCCACGACCGAGGGCGAGGAGGCGACGCCCGCGCCCACATCGTAGCACCAGCGCAGCCGCCCGGTGCGCGCGTCGATCGCGTAGAGATGGCCATCGTCGCTGCCGAAGAAGAGCGTGCCGCTCGCGAGCACCGGAGTGCTTCGGATCGGCCCCTCCGCCTGGAAGCGGAAGCGTACCCCGGCGAGGCCACGCGGCGGCGGTGCGGGCGACACCCCGGTCAGCGCGGGATCGCCCTTGAACATGGCGGCCTGGGAACCGGGCGCCCCGGCCACGGGGACGGCGAGTGTCGCCAGGCTGGTCGCGACCAGCAATCGGACAGGCATGCGCATTCGGAGGGTCTCCACGAGCCGTTGGTAGTGCGATGGCTGGGCGGGGCGCGCGACGAATGCCACTCAAGAAATGCTCAACTTCTGCTAAGCTGACGCGTGGAGAGACCGATGATGGTGTACCGGCTGGACGGGTGGACCTTCGACCGCCAAGCGCACGAGCTGAAGCGGGGCGCCGAGGTCGTACGGCTGGAAAGCCGGGCGGCGGCGCTGCTCGCGCTGCTGTGCGAACGGCGCGGCGCGATCGTCAGCCAACGCGAAATCCTCGACCTGGTGTGGGGCGGCCGGCACGTGAGCGCCAACAGCGTGCCGGTGGTGATCGCCGATCTGCGACGCGCGCTCGGCGATGATGCGCGCAAGCCCGTCTTCATCGAGACGGTCAACAAGGGCGGATACCGGCTGATCGCGTCCGGTGCCGAGCCGGTCCCAGCGTCCACGCGTCCCCGATGGCTGGTTGCGGCGGGAGCCGCGGCTGTGGCGGCGATCGCGATCGCGGCGGCGTTCCCGTTCAGTCACGGTCCCGCGACGACGATCGCGGTTTCGGACGTCGCCAACGCCACCGGATCGCCGCGCTACGACGCGCTGGCGACGGCGACGAGCGGCGAAATGCTGGGCAGCCTCGCGGCGCACCCCGAATTGCACCTCGTGCGCGGCGGCAGCGCGGCCACGTCGGCGACACTCGCGCTCCGTGCTCGACTGGCGCTGTGGAGCGGCAAGCCCGAGCTGGTGGTCGAGGCCGTCGAGGCCGGCACCGGCAAGCTGGCCTGGGCCACGACGATCTTCGTGCCCGAGCCGCGGCTGCCGGGCGCGATCCGCGACGCGATCGGCGATCTGGACGAGACGGTGCGCCTCCATGAAAAGCAGGGGAGCCAGGAATGGCCGCAAACAAGACCCAGGCTACGGACGTAAGCGTCGATAGCTTCCTCGAGGCGGTGCCAGATCCGGTGCGCCGCGCCGATGGCAAGGCCGTCGCGGCGCTGATGGCGCGGCTGAGCGGCGAGTCCGCCAGGATGTGGGGGCCGTCGATCGTCGGCTTCGGCAGCTATCGCTACACATATGAGAGCGGGCGCGAGGGCGAGATGTGCCGGATCGGTTTCTCGCCGCGCAAGGCCGAGCTGGTGCTCTATGGCATGGGCGTCCAGCGCCAGACCGAGCTGATGGCGCGGCTTGGCAAGCATAAGACCGGCAAGGGCTGCCTCTACATCAGGAAGCTCGCCGAGGTGGAAGCGGACGTGCTCGAGGCGCTGGTGAAGGGTGCGCTCGCCTATATGGACGAAGCCTATCCCGACTGAAGCATGAAGGCGCGCTCAGGATCGACCGCGCGCAGCGCTTCCTCGGCGACGCCCATATAGTCGCGGGTGAGCGGCAGCGCCTCGCGCGAGCGGGCGAACTGGAGCTGATAGTTGACCAGCCCGCCGTTCATGAAGCTCACCATCGACCCCGCCAGGTAGAATTGCCACATCCGGTAGAAGCGCTCGTCGTACATCGCGACGATCTGGTCGCGCGCGGCGAGCGTGCACTCGTACCAGTGCTGGAGCGTGTAGCCGTAGTGCTTGCGCAGCACTTCGACGTCGGTGAGGAAGAAGCGCATCCCCTCATAGCCGCGCGCGATCTCGGAAAGCGCGGGGATATAGCCGCCGGGGAAGATGTATTTGGCGGTGAACTTGTCGGTGACGCCCGGCTTTCCGGCGCGGCCGATCGTGTGGAGCAGCATCACCCCCTCCGGCGTCAGCAGCTCGCGGCACTTGGCGAAGAACGTGCGGTACATCGGCGGGCCGACATGCTCGAACATGCCGACCGAGACGATCCGGTCGAACGGGCCCTCGACGTCGCGATAGTCGATCAGCTCGAACTTGACGTGGCGGTCGACCCCCGCCTGCAGCGCGCGCTCGCGGGCGATCTTGAGCTGCTCTTCGGACAGGGTGATGCCGAGCACGTCGGCGCCGGTCTTCGCGTGGAGGTAGAGCGCCATCCCGCCCCAGCCGCAGCCGATGTCGAGCACGCGCATCCCCGGCCGGATCGCGAGCTTGGCGGCGATGTGCGCCTTCTTGTCCGCACTGCGCCTGCTCGAGGCCGTTCGCGGGATCGGCGAAATAGGCGCAGCTGTACTGGCGGTCGGCGTCGAGGAAGAGGTCGTAGAGCCGCGCCGAGAGGTCGTAGTGGTGCGCGACGTTGCGGCGTGCGCGGCGGCGCATGTTGATCCGGCCGATCCGGTGCGCGATGCCATCCATGGCAAGGCGGATCGTGCTTGGCTTGAGCGTTCGCTCGCCTTCCTCCCACCGGTTGTTGGCGGTCAGGAGCACGAGCAGATCGCGGATGTCGCCCTGCTCGAAGGTCAGCCGGCCGTCGATGAAGGCTTCCGCCGCGCCGAGTCCGGGATCGCGCACGATCGCGGCGGCGGCGCCGGGGCCGAAGCGAAGGGTGACCGGCCGGAATGCCGGATCGGGCACGCCGAAGGAAGCGGAAGTGCCGTCCGCATGGACGATGTTAAGCGGCCCGCGCTTCACCGCGCGGGCGAGAAAGCCATCGATCAGTGTCATTTTCTGTTTTCGACCCGTTACGCTACCGTCACGCAACCCATGATTTGCCAATGGGTTCCACGGCGTCGTTCAGATGCCCGCATACCATTGGTAGCCGTTGGTATCCTCCCAATAGCCGCCCTTGCCGCCGCGGACGCTGGTCAGGTCGGCGACCGCTTCGATCCGCATCACATATTTCGCCTGCTTGTAGCCCAGCTGGCGCTCGACTCGCAGGCGAAGCGGCGCGCCGTGGCCGATGGCGAGCGGCCGGTCGTTCATTGCCCAGGCGAGGATCGTCTGGGGATGGAGCGCGTCGATCAGGTCGATCGATTCGTAATAGAGCTGGTTGTTGCCGATCAAATCGGCGCAGTGGAACACGAGATATCTCGCGCCCGGCTGGAGCTGGGCAAGGTCGACCAAGGTCGCGAGGCGCGGTCCCTGCCACTTGCCGATCGCGCTCCACCCTTCCACGCAATCGTGGCGGGTGATCTGCGCGCGCTGCGGCATCGACCGGAGCTCGGCGAGCGAGAGCGACAACGGGCGGCGGACGAGCCCGTCGAACTGGAGCCGCCAGTCGGCGAAGGTCGCGGCGGCGTGGGCGTTGTAGTCGGGCGTGTTGGGATTGCTGCTGCCGTTGACTCGAAACACCGGGCTCATCTGGTCGGGCCGGAACTCGCGCGCGAGCGCGGTGCCGCCGAGCGTGCGCTGGAACGACTCGTGCGCGCCCTCGGCGCTCTTCAGGATCGAGCGCGCGGCGGGGCTGTGGCCCACCGAGTCGCACCCGGCGACCAGCCCCCCGGCGCCGAGCACCAGCGCGTTGCGGCGCGTGATCAGGCTCATGCCTCGTCCTCCGGCACGTCCCACCAGCCGGTGACCATCGATCGCACCTCGTTCCAGGCGCCGGCGAGGATCACCAGCGTCAGGTGAACGATCACGAAGCCGGAGATCAGCGCCATGGCGATGAAGTGGAGCGATCGCGCCGACTGCCGCCCGCCGAACAGGTCGACCAGCCACGGCCAGGCGGCGTCCATCGCCGGCGAAAGGGTGAGCCCGGTCAGGATCACCAGCGGCAACAGGACGAAGATCACGCCGACGTAGGACAGCTTCTGGAAGATGTTGAACGCGCCCGGATGCGCGGGATCATGGAAGCGGAAGGCGAGGTGCGCCTTGAGATCCTCCCACAAATGCCGCGGCGCCAGCTCGGCGCGGCGGAGGGTCAGGTCGCTCTGGAAATGGCGGTTGATGAGGCTCGCGATCATGAAGCCGAGCAGCCCGAAGCCAAGCACCAGCGCGAAGAACAGATGCCACGTCCGCGCCCCCGCGAGGCTGTATTGCGAGGGGATCGTCAGCCAGCCGGGGAAGCGGGGGAGATCGAGCCAGGGGTGGTCGAAATTGGCGCCATATTGCCCCCAATAGAGGTGCGGATGCGCATTGAAGATCATCAGCCCGCTGCCGATCAGGATGAAGATCGTGACCGCGTTGACCCAGTGCCAGATGCGCGTGGCGAGGCGATGGCGGTAGAGGCGGGGCGCGGGCGGCTGCGCGGGCGGTTCCTCGTCGGTCATTGCGGGCACTTACCAAATCCGCGCCCGCGCCGCGAGCGAGGATCGCGATGGCGGACTAGGGGTTCGGCGAAATCGCGATCAGGACTGCGAGGAAGCCGACGACCCCGAGGGCATGGAGCGCCACCTCGACTTAGAAACCGAAGGGCGCGCTCGCCCGGTTGCTCGGCGCATTGAGCGGCGGAAACGATCGGATCTCGCCGGTGGCAAGCCCCCGGTAGAGCTGCCAGCACCAATAGACGATCAGCGCGGTGGCGGCGATATATGCCAGCGTCACCCGAGCGCCGCCTGCTTCTCCTCCGCCAGCCGGTCGAGCTCGGCGCGGCTCTTCTTCTCCGCGGCGGTCTTGAGCTGGCCGCAGGCGGCGTCGATGTCGCGGCCGCGCGGGGTGCGGATCGGCGCGCAGATGCCGGCCTCGAAGACGATGTTCGAGAAGCGCGGATGCGCTCGGGCGTCGAGCATTCGTACGGCGCGCCGGGCCAGGGATTGAACGGGATCAGGTTCACCTTGGCGGGGAGCTTGTACTTCCGGATCAGCCGGACGAGCTCGTGCGCATCGGCATCGCTGTCGTTCTTGTCCTTCAGCATGACATATTCGAAGGTGATCCGCCGGGCATTGTTGGCGCCGGGATAATCGGCGCAGGCCTGGAGCAGTTCCTCGATCCCGTATTTGCGGTTGATCGGCA
The DNA here is from genome assembly GCA_963799985.1 of uncultured Alphaproteobacteria bacterium. Lineage (GTDB taxonomy): Bacteria > Pseudomonadota > Alphaproteobacteria > Sphingomonadales > Sphingomonadaceae > Sphingomonas. The sequence goes on from CAWCZC010000002.1 coordinate 329,589, forward strand.
CGATCTCGTCGCGCACCTCCTTGGTCACCGCGTGGAGCGAGACGGCGAGGTTGACGCCGATCTCCTCGCCCGCGCGCGCCATCATCGGCACCACGCCGGAGGTGCGAGAGCGTGATCCGGCGCTTCGACAGCGCCAGCCCGTCGCCGTCCATCACGATCTTCAGCGCGTCGCGGACATTGTCGAAATTGTAGAGCGGCTCGCCCATCCCCATCATCACGATGTTGGTGAGCATCCGCCCCTCGGGCTGGCTCGGCCATTCGCCCGAGCGAATCGCGCGCGAGCATGACCTGGCCGACGATCTCGCCCGCGGTGAGGTTGCGCACCAGCCGCATCGTGCCGGTGTGGCAGAAGCGGCAATTGAGCGTGCAGCCGACCTGGCTCGACACGCACAACGTGCCGCGATCGGCGTCGGGGATGAACACCATCTCGTAATCCTGCGCATCGGGCGAGCGCAGCAGCCATTTGCGGGTGCCGTCGGTCGAGACCTGCTGCTCGATCACTTCGGGCCGACCGATGACGAAGCGCGCCGGCGAGCCAGGGCTGCATGCGCCTTGGCGATGTCGGTCATCGCAGCGAAATCGGTGACGCCGCGATTGTAGATCCAGTGCCACAGTTGCTTGGCGCGCAGCTTCGCCTGCTTGGGCTCGAGCTGCGAGGTCTCGAGCGCCAACCGCAGATCGGCCTTGGACAGGCCGAGCAAGTCGATCCGGCCGTCCGGACGCGGCACGAAGGCGCGCGGGACGGGCACGGGATCGATGTGCCCGGGGATGGGCATGAGTGCGGCCGAAGCTGAATGCATGGCGCGCATGTAGTCGATCGCGCTTGGTTTTTCTACTGCCGGATCAGGAGCCGCGCGACAGCGGCTGCCGGCTCCGGAGATAGAGTCCGCCGCAGCACATCGCAAACCCGACCAGCGCCGCCGAGATCGGCACGAACGCCGGCACCGGTGCCTGCAACTGGAAACCCAGCAGAAAGGCGAGGGCGAACATCACGGCTGCGAGATTCATTGCCACCAGCAGCCACTTCACTGCCGGGCGATCCCGCGCCAGCCCCAACAACCTGCCGAGCTGTGCCGCGCCCAATAGCAGGACCATCGCGAGAATGCAGATATCGACCATCCCGCGATGCTATCAGCACCCGGCGTCTCACACCAGCAGCGCGCCGCCAATTTCGGGTCGCCCGGGCAAGCATCGCATCGCCGCGAGCGAGGTGCGCAACGCCTGCACCAGCGGTGTCCTGGGTTCGGCGCCGATCACTGCTTCGAGGCTGGCGTTGTCGAGCCGCAGCGGGTGGCGCCAGAAGCTCTCCATCTCGATCAGCTCGCGGAAGGTCGGGTTGAACGGCGCAAGCAGCGGGAGCAGGCGCCACGGGAGCCGGCGGAGCTTGGGACTGGGGTTCCCCGCCGCCTCGCCGATCGCCGCCACGAAGCCATTCCCGTCGGTCCAGTGGCCCGCGAAATGGTGGCTGGCGAAGGCGGGCAGCTCGGCCTCGACATCGAGCAGCCGCGCGAACGCCTCGCCCAGGTCGGGAAGATAGGCCCAGGCGTGGCCGATCTCCGGGCGCCCCGGATAAAGCACGCTGCGCACCGGCTTGCGCGGGGTGACCATGCCCGCCGACAGCCAGCTGTTGCCAGTGGTGCGCGGCCCGAAGAAGTCGCCTGCGCGCAGCACCAGCGCCCGCAAGTCCGGCGTCTCGGTGAGGCGGCGCTCCATCTCGGCGCGGATCGCGCCCTTGGCGGTATGCGGAAGCTGGGACGTGTCCGGATCGGCGATCGCGACGCAGCGGACGTCGTAATTGTAGATCGTGCCCGGCAGCGCGAGCCGGGCGGCGGTGGCGAGCGCCGCGGCGATGCTGTTGTCGAGCATCGGCAGCACCAGCTTCGCCCAGTTGCGATAGCCCGGCGGGTTGACCGCATGGACGATCGCCTGCGTGCCCTCGGCCGCCATGAGCACGGCGGTTCGGTCCATCGCATCGCCCGCGATCCACTCGATCGCCGGGTCGGCCCTGGCGGGGATGCGGCGGGTCAGCGCACGCACCTCCCAGCCGTGGCGGAGCAGTGCCCGCGCGGTCTCGCCGCCGATCCCGCCCGTCGCGCCGAGTATCAAAGCCGTCCTGGTCATGTTCGCCTCCATCTCTGTCGGAAGCGCTATGTGCGCACCGCGACTGATAGAAAATTGGCAAGGATGAACAGGTCGCCTATACAAAAGTGATGAACCCCCTCGATTCCACCCCCGATTGGGAGCGCCAGCGCGCGTTTCTGGCAGTGCTGCGCGAGGGCAGCCTGTCGGGCGCGGCGCGGTCGCTCGGCGTCGCGCAGCCGACGGTGCGACGGCGGATCGAGGATCTCGAGGCGAGCCTCGGCACCGCGCTGTTCACGCGGTCCCCAAGCGGACTGCTGCCGACCGACCAGGCGCTGGGCCTCGCCGAGCATGTCGAGGCGATGGCGCTCGCCGCCGATGCCTTTGTCCGCTCGGCGTCGGCCTCAGCGCACGAAGTGGCGGGGACGGTGCGGATCTCGGCGGCGGAGATGATCGCGGTCGAGGTGCTGCCGCCGATCCTCGCCGAGCTGTGCGACCGGCATCCGCGGCTTGCGATCGAGCTGAGCGCGACCAACCGCAACGAGGATCTGCTGCGCCGCGAGGCCGACGTCGCGGTGCGGATGTTCGCGCCCCAGCAGGAGGCGTTGGTGGCGCGGCGGGTGGGGGCGGTGCGGCTCGGCGTCTATGCGCACCGGCGCTACCTCGAGCGGCATGGCATGCCCGCGAGCGTCGCCGAGGCACGCGACCATGCGCTGATCGGCGTCGCGCGCGATTCGCCGCTGCTCAGGCGCGTGCAGGAAGCCGGGCTGCCGGTGCGGATCGAGGATTTCCGCTTCCGCAGCGAAAGCGATCTCGCCCATCTCGCCGCGATCCGCGCGGGGTTGGGGATCGGCGTATGCCAGACCGGCATCGCCGCGCGCGATCCCGAGCTGGTGCCGCTGTTCGCCAACGTCTTCGCCTGGGAGCTCGAGACCTGGGTGGTGTGCCACGAGGATCTGCGCAACGTCGCCCGAGTCCGCGCGGTGTTCGATGCGCTGGTCGAGGGTATGCTGGGGTATCTGGGTTAGCGCCCCACGCACCCCAGCGCCGCCGCGTCGATCGCGGTGGCGGCGCCTTTGAGCGAATAGGTGTCGGCGAAGGGGACGCCTGCCGCGCTGACGGTCTCGACGCTCATGCTTCGGCCGTCGCGGATCGCCTCCACCACCGCGGCGTCGGTGCGCGCGTCGGGCGCCCAGGCGTCGGATTCGCCGGCGAGCAACTCGAAGCGGCGCTCGCCGATCGAGAGCGTCACGCGCGCATTGGGGCCGCGCGCTCGGCTGAGGCGGATGTGGAGCTGGTCGTGGACATGGTCGCCGGGCCAGGTGGCGATGCTCGCGAACGGCTGGGCCTGCGCATATTTCTCGACCGGAACCGCGATCGCGAAGCAATGCCGCGGCGAGGGATCGCGGAACGCGCCCCAGCTCTGGAACACGCCGAGCGGGACTCGCCCGGGCACCTGCTGCGCGAAAGCGAAGAGGATCGGCGCGAGGATCACACGACGGCGTTGGCGATGCGGCCGGTGCCACGATGGACCACCGTCTCGACGCCGCCCGCGATCATCGCGATCGATCCTTGCGGCAGATCGGGTGCGATCGGCGCGCCGAAGGGGGCGAGCACCGGCAGCCCGATCATCACGCCGCGCAGCACCCGGCTCGACATGCCGTGCATGATCACCACCCGGTCCAGCGGATCGTCGTCGGTGTCGGCGAGCCACGAGGAGACGCGAACCGCGATCGCGTCATACCATTCGCCGCCCGGCGGCGGGCGCAGATAGAGCCGGTGCTCGGCATCGAGGAAGTCGGCCGATTCGCGCGCGAGATCGGCGTAATAGCGCCCGCTCCACTCACCCATGCCGATCTCGACCAGCCGCGGATCTGTCTTCGCCGCGTGCCAGTCGAGGTCGAGATGCTCGGCGACCACCGCCAGTGTCTGCAGCGCGCGTCCGGTGGGCGAGGCCCATAGCGTCACCTTGGGCTGCGCGCCGAGCAGCGCGCGGAACGCCGCGCCCATATGCTCGGCCTGCATGAAGCCTTCGCGCGTCAGCGGTGTGTGCGGATGATCGCCCTGCATCCGGCCGGCGCGGTTGTACACCGTCTCGCCGTGGCGGGCGATGAAGTCGCGTCCCTTGCGTGTGCCTGTCATGGCGTACGTCTGAGCGGGTTGCGCGCGGAAACACAATGCCCATTTTCCGCCGCCTTTGGTTCATGCGCCGCACAGGTGCCGGGGCGCAGCAGCACAGCCCCGTAACGAACCGAAGGAGCCCGCCGACACCCACTTTCCGAACGGGCCGACTGTGGCCGATCGGCCACGCTTTGCCTCGTTTATCCCCCGTTCATGCAACCTGCCCGCACCGGCGCCGGTTCTCGCAGCCGCCCACCGTCACGGGCCAGTACGTACCCAAGGAGTTAGTTATGCGTATCGCACTTTTCGCCGCTTCCGCACTCGCTGCAACGGCGTTCGCCAGCCCCGCCTTCGCGCAGGACTCCACCTTCACCGGCCCTCACGTCGAAGTCGTCGGCGGCTACGATCACTTCAACGACGGCGGCACCGGCCAGCGCGTGTCGAGCGACGGCGTCACCTATGGCGGCGCGGCCGGCTATGACGTCCAGGTCGGCAAGCTCGTGCTCGGCGCCGACGGCGAAATCACCGGATCGACCGCACGCAACCGAAGCACCGGCGTGGTCACCGTCGGCGATTCGCTGCGCACCAGCGCGGGCCGCGATCTCTATGCCGGCGGCCGCATCGGCGTCGCGCTGGCACCGCGGGTGATGATCTATGGCAAGGCAGGCTACACCAACGCTCGCGTCGATACCCGCTACACCAACGCCACGACGACGGTCAGCGACCATGCCAATGCCGGCGGCTACCGGCTGGGCGCCGGCGCGCAGTTCAACCTCAGCAACAGCATCTATCTGAAGGGCGAATACCGTTATTCGAACTATCAGAAGCTTCAGGGCTACAACATCGACCTCGATCGCCATCAGGTGCTCGGCGGCCTCGGCGTGAAGTTCTGAGCCTGATCGGCGATATATGCTGTGAATGGAGGGCCGGAGCCGCTTGCTCCGGCCCTTTTTCGCGTTAAGGATGAAGCTCGGCGAACTGCCACCGGCCGCAGGTACGAGCTGGGTGGGATTGGGCGGCGGCCCGGGGGTTTGAAGCACATGAAAGCGACGATCGAACGCGCGACTTTGTTGAAGGGGCTCAGCCACGTCCAATCGGTGGTCGAGCGGCGCAACACGATCCCGATCCTGTCGAACGTGCTGATCGAGGCGCAGCCTTCGGGCGCGCTTCGGCTGATGGCGACCGATCTCGACCTGCAGATCGACGAGACGATCCCCGCCGCGGTCGACCAGCCCGGTGCGACCACGCTTTCGGCGCACACTTTGTTCGATATCGTGCGCAAGCTGCCCGAAGGGTCGCAGGTCGAGCTTTCGGCGGCGGAGGGGCGGATCACGGTCAACGCCGGCCGCGCCAAGTTCACGCTGTCGACGCTGCCGCGCGACGATTTCCCGGTGATCGCCGAGGGCGAGCTGCCGACCACCTTCGAGCTCCCCGCCGAGACGCTCAAGCAGATCATCGACAAGACTCGCTTCGCGATCTCGACCGAGGAGACGCGCTATTATCTGAACGGCATCTTCCTCCACGTCGTCGATGAGTCGCTGCCGCTGCTGCGCGCCGCCGCGACCGACGGGCACCGGCTGGCGCGCGTTACCGTGCCCTGCCCCGACGGCGCCAACGGCACCGGCGAGGGGCCGACCCGCAAGGGCAAGATGCCCGACGTAATCGTGCCGCGCAAATGCATCGCCGAACTCCGCAAGCTGCTCGACGAGGTCGACGGATCGGTCGGGCGTGTCGCTGTCGGGCTCGAAGATTCGCTTCGATCTCGGCCAGGCGATCCTCACCTCGAAACTGATCGACGGCACCTTCCCCGATTACAGCCGGGTGATCCCGACCGGGAACGACAAGATCCTCAAGATCGACCCGCAAGAGCTTCATGGAAGGCGTCGACCGCGTCTCGACGATCGCCACCGAGAAGACCCGCGCGGTCAAGATGGCGCTCGACCGCGACAAGGTGACGCTCTCGGTCACCAGCCCCGAGAACGGAGCCGCCGCCGAAGAAGTGCCCGGCGACTATGCCGCCGCCCCGTTCGAGATCGGCTTCAACAGCCGCTATCTGATGGACATCCTCGGCCAGATCGAGGGCGATACGTGCGAGGTCCATTTGGCCGACGCCGCCGCGCCGACGCTGATCCGCGAGAACGACAAGTCGGCGGCACTCTACGTACTGATGCCGATGCGGGTGTAACCCATCCGTCATGCCGGACTTGTTCCGGCATCCGCGGCTCCGGGGAGACTGTCCCGGTATTTCGAGCACTTCCCATGCCGCACGGTGGACCCCGGCACTTGCCTGCCCTGAGCGCCTGCCTTGGCAGGCAGTCGAAGGGGCCGTGGCGACGAAGGGGGTTGATTCCTGATCGCACAATGGTATTGACACTATTGTCAGTAAGGAATCGCCACATGGCCACGCAACCCGCCCCGACCCCCTCATTCAATCCCGGCGTCCCGTTGAAGCGGGAGTGGGGCACCGCGCTTTCGGCGCTGCGGCGGCTGCTCGCCGACGGCAACGATACCGCGCAGGTGTTCCGGATCATGCGCGCGCTCAACGGCGACGTGACTCAGCGCAACTACCGCCGGTTGCTGACGATGCCGCAGGGCGGGCGGCTCGCGTACGAGCATCTCGAGCTTTCGACGCTGCTCACCGACCGCGACTGGATCGACCGCCTGCCCGCGGGCAGCGTCGGCGCCACCTATCGCGATTTCCTCGATTCGACCGGCTATTCGGCCGACGGCCTCGTCGAGATCAGCATGGCCGAGGGCGCGTTCCAGGACGGCAATGTCGAGCATCCCTACGCCTGGATGGGCCGCCGCGAGCGCGACATCCACGACATCTGGCACGTGCTGACCGGCTACAAGGCGAGCGAGCATCTGGGCGAAGCGTGCCTGGTCGCCTTCTCCTACGCGCAGACCGGCGGGCTCGGCTGGGCGTTCATCGGGCTGGGCGCGGCGCTCAAGAGTATCCGCGTGACGGGCGAGCTGGCGTTCGTCCGCGCGGTCCGTGAGGGCTATCGCCACGGCAAGCGCGCCCAGTGGCTCCACGGCGAGGACTATGTCGCATTGCTCAACGAACCGCTGGAATCGGCGCGGCGGCGGCTGGGGATCGAGGAGCCGGCCAGATACCGGATCGCCCAGGCCCGGCTTCAGGCCGCGGGACTCCAGGGGATCTGAACGCCCGGCTCAGGGATGCGGCGCGCCCGGCTTGGGCAAGTCGACCTTCACCGCGTGCGTCTGCATCGGCTTCTCGAAAAGCGTCCGCAGATCGGCGGCGGACAGCACCGGCCCCGGCAGGTCGAACCGGTGCGGGTCGATCGGCGCGGCATCGATCGAATTCGAGCTCGAGCTCGCGATTGATCCGGATCACAGTTCCCTTGGCGAACAGGTCCTTCAATGTCCTGAAAGCCAGCGCGCCGTCCGGCCCCGCGACCGGCGTGAAGAGGTCCGCGAGCAGGGCGAGCGTGCGGCGGAAACAGTCACCCACGGGCGTCAACCGGGGATCGGGACTCAGCAACGCGACGCCCAGGAGCTTGGCGGTCTTGCCGTCGCCCGTCTCGACCGCCCACACCGTGCCGGTGACGCCGGCGGCGGTGCCGACCCCGCCGTCGATCAACGCCGGTGCGCCGGGCAGCTTGATATCGATCGGCGACTTGCCGGCAGGGCTCTTGGCCAGCTTGTCGTGCGCAAATGTGATCAGGTCATCGAGCCGGAGAACCTTGGTGGCGCCGCCCAGCGTCAGCACCACATAGTCCGCGCCGTCACGGCGGATCTCGGTGAATTTCCCGGGAACCTCCAAGCGGACGTCCCCCGCGTTATCGATCTCGACCGTGAAGCCGGACTGGCCGGTTTTGTAGTGCGCAGTGACGTCGGCGAACGCGGGAAGCGGCAGCGCGGCCAGCGCGATGGCGAGCAGGAGCGATCGTTTCATACGCGCATCATCCCTGAACCGGTGTTCGGCGGCAAGGGTCTGCGGTAGTGGGGGCCTATGTCGCTGTCGCGCCTCGTCCTGACCGATTTCCGCAACCATGCCGACGCGCGGCTCGCGCCCGGGCCGGGCTTCGTCGTGCTGACCGGCGACAACGGCGCGGGCAAGACCAACGTGCTCGAGGCGGTGTCGCTGCTCGCGCCCGGGCGCGGGCTGCGGCGCGCGCCGCTGGGCGAGATGGCGCGGCAAGGCGGATCGGGCGGGTTCGGGGTGGCGGCGCGGCTCGGCCCGACCGAATTCAGAGACGTCGAGATCGGCACCGGCATCGCGCCGGGCGCGCCCGAGCGGCGAATCGTGCGGATCAACGGCGCCACCGCCGCGGCGACCGCGCTCGGCGAATGGCTCACCGTGCTGTGGCTGACCCCGGCGATGGACCGGCTGTTCGTCGAGCCCGCGAGCGAGCGGCGGCGCTTCCTCGACCGGCTGACGCTGGCGCTGGCACCCGGCCATGCGCATCACTCGGCGCGCTACGAGGCGGCGATGCGCCAGCGCAACCGGATCCTGAGCGAGGATGCGGTGCCCGACCCGGGCTGGCTCGACGCGCTCGAGGCGCGGATGGCCGAGCATGGCGCGGCGATCGATGCGGCGCGCCGCGGCGCGGTTGCGGCACTCGGCGAGCGGCTGGCGGCCGAGCCCGAGGGACCGTTCGCGCGCGCCGGGATCGCGCTCGAGGGGTGGCAGGGCGACGCTGCTGCGCTCGCCGGCGCGCTTGACGGCGGGCGCCGTCGCGATGCCGCCGCCGGGCGGACGCTGGCCGGCCCGCACCGCACCGACCTGATCGTCACGCATCTCGGCAAGCCCGGGGGCCAGAGCGCGCATCTCTGCTCGACCGGCGAGCAGAAGGCACTGCTGCTCGGGCTGGTGCTCGCCCACGCCGATCTGGTCGCCGAACGGACCGGCCGCGCGCCGGTGCTGCTGCTCGACGAGGTCGCCGCGCACCTCGATCCCGTGCGCCGCGCGGCCTTGTTCGACCGGCTCGCGGGCAAGGGGCAGGTGTGGATGACGGGAACCGAGCCCGCGCTGTTCGACGGATTGCCCGGCGGGACGATCTGGTTCGCGGTGGCGGGCGGCGAAATTTCCGCGGGCGGCGCTTGAGCTTCGCCGGCTCTCGCCAAGCCGCGAGAATCGCGATAAAACCCGGTCATGACCAGCTCTCACTTGCGCCGTCTGATGCTCGGCGGGATCGCCGCGGCCGCCCTCGCAACCCCTTCGCTCGCCGCCGACGACGGGGCGGGCATGGCGCCGGTGCGCGGCGTCTATCCGGCGCTCCGCCAGGACGGCGCCGCCTTCCTCGTCACCACCGGCTCGGACGGCCAGATCGACGAGTGCGACGCGGTCGACAATTCCGCGCGAACCCCAGCCACCGACCAGGCCTGTGCGCAGCTCAAGCGCAAGGGCATCCCGGCGGGGATCGCGCCCGCGATGGCGATCGGCAACCAGTCGAGGTGGCTGACCTTCGACGACATCCCCGAGGCCATGATGACGGTCGGCACGCATGCCGGCGCGCAGCTCATCTTCGAGGTCGATGCGAGCGGCCGAGTCTCGGCCTGCCGTGCCTACAAGAGCACCGGGATGGCGGCCTTCGACACGCTCGCCTGCGAGCTGCTCCAGAAGCGCGCGCGCTTCACCCCGGCGACCTACAAGGGCGCGCCGGTTCCCGCGGTGGGAACGACCTACACCAAGTTCGACAGCGACTAGGGGCGGTCCCGGGCTCCGGCCCTCTCATTCCTTGTCGGCATAGGCCTTGACCAGGTCGAACAGATAGTCGCGCCCGGTGTAGAGCGACTTCGCTTCCATCCGCTCGTTGAGGCCGTGGATGCCGTTGAGATCGGGGTCGGTCCACAGCCCCGGCACGCCGTAGGTGGGGATGCCGATCGCTTCCATGAAGATGCCGTCGGTCGCGCCGGTCGACATCGACGGGATCACCGGCACGCCGGGGAAGTATTTCGCCGCGAGCTTGATCGCCGGCCCCATCACCTGGGGATCGAGCGGCGGCGCCTTGGCGATCGGGCGGATCGGCGGCACCGGCGTGATCTTGACTTCGGGATCGCCGATCGCAGCCACGAGCGCGGCCTCGGTCTCCTCGACGGTGCGGCCCGGGAACATCCGGCAGTTGACGTTGGCCTCGGCGTGCTGGGGCAGCGCATTGTTGGCGTGTCCGCCCTCGATCAGCGTCGCGACGCAGGTGGTGCGCAGCATCGAGTGGTACGAGCGGTCGGTGTTGACCACCGCCTCCGCCGCCGTGTCCTGCGGGTTCGCGGCGAGCGCGGCCATCGCCTTGCCCAGATCACCGCCACGCGCGGCCCCCGCCTGGGCGAAATAAGCGCGGGTGGTGTCGTTCATCTCGAGCGCGAATTCGTGGCCCCGGATCTTCATCAGAGCGTCGGCGAGCTCATAGATCGCATTGTCCGCGATCGGGATCGAGCTGTGGCCGCCGGCATTGACCGTCTCGAGCCGGAAGTTCTGCGAGGCCTTCTCGCCGACCTGCATCGTCTGCACTTCGATCTTGCCGTGCCCGTCGCTGCGGCCGCCGCCGCCTTCGTTCAACGCGAACTCGGCGGCGACCAGATCGGGCTTGTTCCGGCTGAGCCACTGCGCGCCGTTGAAGGCGTAGCTGGTCTCCTCGCCGCAGGTCAGCGCCAGCTTGATCGTGCGCTTGGGGCGGTATCCCGATTCTGGCGAAGCGGACGAGCGAATCGGTCCAGATCGCCGCCATCGATTTGTCGTCGGTGGACCCACGCGCGTAGAAATAGCCGTTCTCCTCGACGAGGGTGAACGGATCGCGAGTCCAATCGGCGCGCTTGGCCTCGACCACGTCGATGTGCGCGAGCAGCAGGATCGGCCGGGCTTTCTTCGAGCTGCCGGGAAAGACCGCGACCAGCCCGCCTTCCTTGGGATGATCGGGCACCGAGAAGAGCGTGATCTGATCGTCCTTGAACCCGGCCGCCTTCAGATGCGCCGCCATACGCTCCGCCGCGAGTGTGCAGCTGCCGACGCTGAGGGCGGTGTTGGTCTCGACAAGCTCCTTGTAGAGCGCGCGGAAGCGGGCCTGGTCGGGGCGGAGGTCCTGGGCGGCAGCGGGGAGTGCCTGCGCGCACAAACCGAGACCGGCCAGCGCCGTCAAAACCCTCTTCATTTCACCACCCCCGCACGTTGCGACCGGGTGCGTTTCAGCACGTTCGGCGCGGAGTGGAAAGGGCGCCATTTCGCTTTCGTTTGCGCCCCCGAATCCCTATATGCTCGGTATGGCATCCAACAACGACATCACCCCCGAAAACACCCCCAACGAAAACGCCTATGGCGCCGACTCGATCAAGGTCCTCAAAGGCCTCGACGCGGTGCGCAAGCGCCCCGGCATGTACATCGGCGACACCGACGACGGGTCGGGCCTCCACCACATGGTGTTCGAGGTATCGGACAATGCGATCGACGAAGCGTTGGCCGGGCATTGCGACCGGATCCTGATCACCTTGAACCCCGACGGATCGGTCTCGGTCGAGGATAATGGCCGCGGCATCCCGACCGGCATCCACCAGGAAGAAGGCGTGTCGGCGGCCGAGGTCATCATGACTCAGCTCCACGCGGGCGGGAAGTTCGACAACACCTCGGACACCAACGCCTACAAGGTCTCGGGCGGGCTGCATGGCGTGGGTGTTTCGGTGGTCAACGCGCTTTCGGAATGGCTCGATCTGACGATCTGGCGCGACGGCGAGGAGCACAGCATGCGCTTCGCGTACGGCGACGCCGTGGCGCCGCTCAAGGTGGTGGGGCCGCTCGGACAAGAAGGGCACCCGAGTCACCTTCCTCGCGTCTGCCGAGACCTTCAAGATCACCGAATACGACTTCGAGAAGCTCGAGCACCGCTACCGCGAGCTCGCCTTCCTCAATTCGGGCGTGCCGCTTGTTCCTGCGCGATGCGCGGCACGAGGAAATCAAGGAGATCGAGCTGTTCTACGAGGGCGGGATCGCCGCGTTCGTGAAGTATCTCGACCGCAACAAGATCGCGCTGATGCCCGATCCGGTGGCGATCGCGGGCACCCGCGACGACGTGACGATCGATGTCGCGCTCGAGTGGAACGACAGCTACTACGAAAACGTCCTCTGCTTCACCAACAACATCCCCCAGCGCGACGGCGGCACCCACCTCGCCGCCTTCCGCGCGGCGCTGACTCGCACGCTCAACAATTACGCCGACAAGAGCGGCATGCTGAAGAAGGAGAAGGTCTCCCTCACCGGCGACGACATGCGCGAGGGGCTGACCGCGATCGTATCGGTCAAGCTGCCCGATCCGAAGTTCAGCTCCCAGACCAAGGACAAGCTCGTCTCGTCCGAGGTGCGCCAGCCGCTCGAAAGCCTGATGGCCGACAAGATGGCCGAATGGCTCGAGGAAAACCCGGCGCACGCCCGCGCGATCATCGCCAAGGTGATCGATGCCGCCGCCGCGCGCGAGGCCGCCAAGAAGGCGCGCGAGCTGACCCGGCGCAAGGGCGTGATGGACATCGCCTCGCTCCCCGGCAAGCTCGCCGACTGCCAGGAGCGCGACCCCGCCAAGTCCGAGCTGTTCCTCGTCGAGGGCGACTCCGCAGGCGGCTCGGCCAAGCAAGGCCGCGACCGCCACTTCCAGGCGATCCTCCCCCTTCGCGGCAAGATCCTCAACGTCGAGCGCGCGCGCTTCGACCGGATGCTGGGGAGCCGCGAGATCGGCACGCTGATCCAGGCGATGGGCACCGGCATCGGCCGCGACGACTTCAACGTCGAGAAGCTGCGCTACCACAAGATCGTGATCATGACCGACGCCGACGTCGACGGCGCCCACATCCGCACCTTGCTGCTCACCTTCTTCTACCGCCAGATGCCCGAGATCATCCAGAACGGGCACCTCTTCATCGCCCAGCCGCCGCTCTACAAGGCGAGCAAGGGGCGTTCCGAGGTCTACCTCAAGGACGACGGCGCACTCGACGAGTATCTGGTCGAGGCGGGCGTGGGCGGAACGATCCTCGAAACCAGCGGCGGCCCGCGCACCGGCGGCGATCTGCGCGAACTCGTCGAGCATGCCCGGCGGATGCGCACGCTGATGCACTATGTGCCGCGCCGCTACGATCCAATGATCATCGAGGCGCTGGCGCTGGGCGGCGGACTCGATCCCGAACGCCTCGCGCGAGATGCGCGCCGCCAGCCTGACGAGCGTGGTGACGTCGGCTCGACGCCGCCGACGCCGATGCGCGCTGGAAGTCGCGGGTGACCGAGGACGGCGGCTATCATTTCGAACGGTTGTGGCGCGGGGTGACCGATCACCACATCGTCGAGGCGGCGTTCCTGGTCTCGGCCGAGGCGCGCAAGCTCCACGCGCTCGCCGCCGAGCAGGCGCCGAGCTACCTCACGCCGTCGAAGCTGGTCTCGTCCAGGGCCGTCGCCGCAGCCGAAGCCATCGAGGACGCCGCCGCCGAGGAGAATGACGAGCCGGTGGTAGCGGGCAAGGGCGAGACGCTCGTCTCGCGCCCCAGCCAGCTGCTCGAGGCGATCCTCGCTGCGGGGCGCAAGGGCCTGTCGATCCAGCGCTACAAGGGGCTGGGCGAAATGAACGCCGAGCAATTATGGGAGACCACGCTCGATCCGTCCAACCGCTCGATGCTCCGAGTCGCGATCGACCAGGCCGATGTGGCGGACGAGATCTTCACTCGGCTGATGGGCGACGTGGTCGAGCCGCGGCGCGAGTTCATCCAGGAGAATGCGCTGAGCGTGGCGAATCTGGACGTGTGATCTGGGGAGAGGAATGATGGCGATCGGAGCCCGGCTTGCCGGATTGATGGCGGCGACCCTGCTTGGGGGCGTAGCGCTCGCCCAGACCGTCCCGCATCTCCCTGCCCACATCGCCGCCGCCGCGGCCGATCCTGCCCGCGCCGAACAGGCGAAGAGCAACTCGCGCCGCCACGGCCCCGAGATCCTCGCCTTCGCCGGGGTGCGGCCGGGCGACCGGGTGATCGATCTGATGCCGGGCGGCGGCTATTGGACTCGGCTGTTGGCCAAGGCGGTGGGACCGAAGGGCCATGTCTACGGCATCTGGCCCGCGCCGCTCTACGCCGAGGACAAGGAGGATGGCGACGCCTATGCCCGGCTGCTCGCCGATCCCGGCTTCGCCAACGTCTCGTCGAGCATCCAGCCTGCCGAATTCGTCTACGCGCCCGCAAAGGCCGACCTCGTCTTCACCTCGCAGAACTACCACGACTATCCCGACAAGTTCATGGGGCCGACCGATCCCGAGGCGTTCGATCGCGCGGTGTTCGCGGCATTGAAGCCGGGCGGCACCTTCCTGATCATCGATCATGCAGCGGCGAAGGGTTCGGGACTGCGCGACACCGACACGCTCCACCGCATCGATCCGGCGGTGGTCAAGGCGCAGGTAATCCGCGCGGGCTTCCGCTTCGTCGGCGAGAGCCCGCTGCTCGCCAACCCGGCCGACGATCACTCGAAGCTGGTGTTCGACAAGTCGATCCGCGGCCATACCGACCAGTTCATCTACAAGTTCCGCAAGCCGCGCTGAGGTTCCCCTTTCGGGCCGGTTCCGAAACGTTAACCATGATGCTATGATGCCCCCTGGCCGATGTCGGGGGACTCGCGCGATGCTGAGAACGAGGCGTAGTCGTGCGTTTTTCCTGACCGTCGCGGTGGGGCTGCTCGCCACCGCCGGAGCCACGCAGATGCAGCCGCTCACCAGCGGATCGGTGATGGCGGCGGTCGACCGGCTCGAGCCGGGGCAGTTCATCTGGGCGCCGCAGATCGCCCCGCAGGGCCCGATGCTGGTCGTCGTCAACGTCGCCACCCAGCGGCTGATCGCCTATCGCAACGGCGTGCCGGTGGCGGTCTCGACCGTGTCGACCGGGCGGCCCGGCCACGCGACGCCCTATGGCGTGTTCACGATCCTCGCCAAGGCCGAGGTCCACCGCTCGAGCAAGTACCACAATGCGCCGATGCCGTTCATGGAGCGGCTGACCGAGAACGGCATCGCGCTCCACGCGGGCGACTTGCCGGGCTATCCCGCGTCGCACGGCTGCATCCGGCTGCCGCCCGAATTCGCGAGGTTGCTGTTCGGCGAAACCGAGCTCGGGATGACGGTGGTCATCGTCGACCAGCCGCCCGTGCTGCGTGTCGGCCCGACCCCGCAGATGCTGGTGCATGGCGGCGGGATGCCGGCGGGCCAGGCGGCGGTGTGGCACCCCGAGCTGTCGCGCACCGGCCCGGTCTCGATCGTGGTCAGCGCGGCCGACCGGCGGATGGTGGTGCTGCGCAACGGCGTCGAGATCGGCTCGGCGCCGGTCACCTTCCCGGGCGTGATCGACAAGGTCCAGGCCTATATGCTCGAGAGCGTGGTCGGCGGCGACTATCGCTGGAAGAAGGTCGCGCTGCCCGGGCAGAGCGCGGAGGCGCCGCCGGAGATGCCCGGAGAAGACGGCAGCCGCTTCCAGGGTTCCGATCCGTTCCGCCAGGCGCTGGCGAGCGTGGTCGGTCCGGGCACGACGATGGTGGTGGTCCCCGATTCGCTAGGGCTCGGCAGCAGTGCGCCCTCGCAGCCGGTGGCGGTAATGGAAAGCGACCCTGCGGCGGGCGTGCCGGGGAGTGCGGGAGAGACGGCCACGCGCTGAACCGACCTTCTCCCCCCTCCGTTCGAGAGAGGGGAGCCACGTGGCGGATCCTACCCCGCCGTCTCCCCCTCCGCCTCATGCACCGGCGGCGGCGGCTCCTTCGGCTGCTTGCTGGTCACCAGCATCGTCGCATTGTCGGACAGCCATTTGGCGAACTTGTCCGAGAAGCCGCCCGCGAGCATGCCGATCGCGCAGAACGACAGGAAGTTGTTCTGCCCGTTGAGGATCGCCTCGCTCGATCCCAGCACCGCGACTCCGCCGGCGATCATCACGAACACCCCCACCGCGATCAGCCCGCCGAGCAGGATGCGGTTCCAGAAGCTGTTGGTCTTGGCGAAGCTCAGGTCGTTGTTGGGATAGACCAGCAGCACCAGCGTGATCAGCAGCGCGCCGAACAGGCCCGAGGAGAAGCACAACAGGATCTGCATCAGCGCCGGGGGCACATAGGTGAGGCCGAACCAACCGATGAACGACTGGTCGAGGATCAGCACGACCTGGAGCGCGTCGCTCGCCTTGGCGGCCTTCTCGATCGTGGTCTGCGCCGTCTTGAGCCGAGTGTCGCTGTCGGCGATCTGCATGTCGATGCTCTGGAGATCGAACTTCACCCGGCCGACCTGCTCGGTCAGCTTGGTCGGATCGTTGGCCGGCTGGAGCAGCGATTCGATATCGTCGATCTCTTCCTTGGGGACCGTGCTCGATCGGTAGCAACCATAGACCGCGCCCCATTTGGGAAGCCCCTCGGGCACGGTATCGACGTCGAGCCGCGCGCAAAGCTTCGAATGGACGATGCTCTCGGCGATGCGGTCGACCGCGGTCATGCTGATGTACAATTGCCCGTTGAGGTCGCTCAGCTGCTGCTCGAACTCGCGCTTGGCGGTGCTCAGCTTGTCGTGGTTCGCCTGCTCGCCCTTGAGCGCGCGTTGGGCGCCCTCGGCATCGCCCACGACCTTGCGCGCCACCGAGTAGCTCATTCCCGGATCGAGATGGTTCATCACTTGCTGCTGCGCCGAGGCGACCAGCAGCACGAGCAGGAACAATCCAGCGACGCCGGTCGAAAACAGCGCGCGCATCAGGCCGCGCCCGAAGGTCCTCCAGTCGAACATGATTGCCGCCCCGCACTCGAGGATTGACGCATCCGGAATGCCGAAGGAAACGCAACTGCCCCCGCACTATCGGCCGAGAGTATAGCAGCGGGTCGCGCTGTCAATTGTGCTGCGTTTCCAGATAATTACGCCCATAATGGACCGATATTGGCGGCGGCGGCCTCTACGGATTCGCGGTTGACCGGGCTTCTGTCGCAGTGCAGCAAAGCGGCATGGCCACCGTCACGATCGCCAACAATCCCGATATCCGCTTCCTCGGCCGGCTGCTGGGCGACGTGATCCGCGCCTATGGCGGCGACGAGCTGTTCAAGCGCATCGAATATATCCGCGCGACCTCGGTCGACCGCCACCGCGGCGTGGCGGGCGCCGACGCGATCGATCCGGGGCTCGACCGGCTGACCCTCGACGAGACGCTCGAATTCGTGCGCGGCTTCATGCTTTTCTCGATGCTCGCCAATCTGGCCGAAGACCGACAGGGCGTGGCGGCGGAGAAGAATGCCGACGTCGCAAGCGCGTTGAAGCGGCTCGAGAGCGACGGGATCGGCCATGACGCGATCATGGCGCTGCTCGATCACGCGCTGGTGGTACCGGTGCTGACCGCGCACCCCACCGAAGTGCGCCGCAAGTCGATGATCGACCACAAGAACCGGATCGCCGAACTGATGGCGGCGAAGGATCAGGGATTCGACGAGACCGAGGACGGCGACAAGGTCGACGAGGCGATCCTGCGCCAGATCGCGCTGTTGTGGCAGACGCGAGTGCTGCGGCACGACCGGCTCGGCGTCGCCGACGAGGTCGAGACCGCGCTTTCCTATCTGCGCGACGTCTTCCTGCCGGTGCTTCCCGCGCTCTACGCCCGCTGGGACCGGGCGCTTGGCGCGCGAAGCCCCAGTTTCCTCCGCGCGGGCACCTGGATCGGCGGCGACCGCGACGGCAATCCTTTCGTCACCGCGGAGTCGATGCGACTGGCGCTGGCGCGCGCGGCGGAGGCGGTGCTCGGCCACTATCTCGCGTCGGTCCATGCGCTTGGCGCCGAGCTGTCGATCTCGACCGATTATGCCGACGTCGATCCGGGCGTGCTCGCGCTGGCCGAAGCGAGCCACGACACCGGCCACAGCCGCGACGACGAGCCCTACCGCCGTGCGCTCGCGGGGATCTATGCGCGGCTGTCGGCCACGCACGAGACGCTGATCGGCAAGCCCCCGCCCCGCCCCGCGCCGATCGTCGCCGAGCCCTATGCGACTCCCGCCGAGCTGCGCGAGGAGCTCGCCGCGATCGCGCGGGGGCTGGCGGAGGGAGGCAAGGGGCCATTGGCGAGCGGCGGCGCGCTGGGACGGCTGATCCGTGCAGTTGAGACCTTCGGCTTCCATCTCGCCACGCTCGACATGCGCCAGAACAGCGCGGTCCACGAGCGCGTGGTCGGCGAGCTGCTTGCGGCCGCCGGGGTGTGCGACGACTATGCCGGGCTCCCCGAAGACAAGCGCGTGGCGCTGCTCCGCGACGAGCTCGCCAGCCCGCGTCTCCTGACCAGTCCTTTCGCCAGCTATTCGGACGAAACCGCCTCCGAGCTCGCGATCGTCCGCGCTGCCGCCGAGGCGCACGAACGCTACGGGAAAGCGTGCATAACCCACTACATAGTCTCGATGGCGCAGTCGGTGTCGGACCTGCTCGAGGTCCACATCCTCCTCAAGGAAGCCGGCCTCTATTTCCCGGGCGACTCGCCCCGGGCGCAGATCATGGCCATCCCCTTGTTCGAGACGATCGCCGATCTCGAGGGCGCGCCAGCGATCATGCAGGCGTGGCTCGGCCTGCCCGAGGTCGCGTCGATCGCCGCGGCGCGCGGGCACCAGGAAGTGATGATCGGCTATTCGGATTCGAACAAGGACGGCGGCTATCTGACTTCCACCTGGCAGCTCTCGCGCGGATCGACCGCGCTGGCGCCGGTGTTCGAGAAGGCCGGGCTCGCGATGCAGCTGTTCCACGGGCGCGGCGGGGCAGTGGGGCGCGGCGGCGGCTCGTCCTTCTCGGCGATCCTCGCCCAGCCGCCGGGCACGGTGCAGGGCCGAATGCGGATCACCGAGCAAGGGGAGGTGATCGCCGCCAAATACGGCACCCGCGAAAGCGCCACCGCCAATCTGGAGGCGATGGCGTCCGCGACCCTGCTCGCCAGCCTCGAGCCCGAGAAACTGAGCGACCGCGACTATGCGCGCTTCTCGGCGGCGATGGACACGCTCTCGGACGCGGCATTCCGCGCGTATCGCGGGCTGGTCTACGAAACCGAGGGCTTCCGCACCTTTTTCCGCCAGATGACCCCGATCACCGAGATTTCGGGCCTCAAGATCGGCTCGCGCCCCGCATCGAGGAAGAAATCCGACGCGATCGAGGATCTGCGCGCGATCCCCTGGGTGTTCAGCTGGGCGCAGGCGCGAGTGATGCTGCCGGGCTGGTACGGCGTCGGCGCGGCGCTGCAGGCGTTCGAAGACAAGGGGCTGCTGCGCGAGATGGCGGCGGGCTGGCCCTTGTTCCGCGCGACGCTCGACAACATGGAGCAGGTGCTCGCCAAGTCCGACATGGGGATCGCCGCGCGCTATGCCGGGTTGGTCGAGGACGCGAGCCTGCGCGACACGGTGTTCGGCCGAATCCGCGAGGGCTGGGAGGAGACCCACGACGGGCTGCTCCAGGTGACGCGCCAGACTCGGCTGCTCGAGAAGCATCCCGCGCTCGAGACCTCGATCCGGCTGCGGCTGCCCTATATCGAGCCCTTGAACCTGCTTCAGATCGAGCTGATGAAACGCCACCGTGCGGGCGAAAGCGATTCCCGCATCGGCGAGGGCATCCTCCTCTCGATCAACGCGATCGCGACCGCGCTGAGGAACAGCGGGTAGACTCGTTTTCAGAAGGGCGGCACCGGCCCGCTTCAGCGAAGCTGAAAACGACTTTAGGAGAGGAACGCCGCGGCCATTTCCGCCGGCACGCGAATCAGCCTGCCGGTGGCGCGGTCCATCAATGCCCAGGTGGTCTTGGCCTCGACGCGGACCTTGCCGTCCTCGCCGAGGAAGCGGAGGTGGCGATCGAAGCGCGCGCCGCGCGGCGGATCGGACACCCAGGTCTCGCCGGTGACGGTCTCGCCCGCGCTCACGTTGCCGCGATAGTCGATCTCGTGCCGGGTCACGACCCAGAAATAGGCGTCGCGGTGGTCAGGCGAGGCGACCGCATACCAGTGCGCGACCGCGAGATCCTGGATCCAGCGCACCCACACCACATTGTTGACGTGGCCGAGCTCGTCGATGTCGTCGGGCCCGGCAGTGATGGTGATCGAGAAGCGGTCGCGTCCCATCATCACTCGATCGAGCGAATGTGCCAGCGCTTCTGCGCCGCGGTGGCGCCGTCGATCTCGCCCACCCGGTGGAGCGTGACGGTCGCCTTGCTTTCGAACGGCTTGCCAGCGGTGGTGGTGCCGTGGAGGTGGACGGGCACGGTCACGTAACGCTGGCCCGCGCCGGCGTCCTCGTCGCCCGGCGCGCCGACATCGGCGCGGAAATCGGAATAACGCGCGGCATCGGCGGAGAGGTCGACGGCGGTCTTGTTCCCCGCTTCCCACAGCCGCGCGGCGCGATCGAAGGCGCCCTCCTCGATCAGCGTATAGTAATGGCTGACGACGTCGGCGGCGCCCTGCGGCGTGGCGGGGGCGAAGCCGGCCTCGTCGGGCGGGGCGGTAATGTCGACGTTCGCGTCGGCCGCGCTCGCCGCGGGCGAGGGCTCGGAAGACGGCGAAGGCGTCGGGGAGGGCGCGGGCTCGGCGGTGTTCGTCGGACCGTCGGGTTGTGGGCTGCAAGCGGCGAGCGCGAGCGCGGCGAGTGGCAATGTCAGGCGCATCCGAAAACCTCGAGCGAGGGAGCAAGTCGCTGCAGGCTCGCGGATGCGCCCTTCGCCGTCAATCCTCGAGCGGGCGATTGCCCTCGAAGGTGAGCCGGGTGATGCCGGCGTGCTTGACCACCGCGAGCACCGAATCGAACCGCTCGTAACGCGCTTCGGGATCGGTGCTCATCGTGAGCATGCCGTGGGGAGTCTTGGCGACCCGGGCGAGCAGCACCGGCAACGCGGTATCGAGAATCTCGCCGCCGTCCCATCTAAGCCCGCCTCGCGCGTCGATCGCGAGCTGATGCGGCACCTGCATGCTGGCCGTCCCGGGCCCCGGGAGCTCGATCGGCAGATTGTTCGTGGCGGGGGGAAGATCGAGGATCAGGACGATCAGCAGCACCAGTAGAA
Organism: uncultured Alphaproteobacteria bacterium; assembly: GCA_963799985.1. Classification (GTDB taxonomy): domain Bacteria; phylum Pseudomonadota; class Alphaproteobacteria; order Sphingomonadales; family Sphingomonadaceae; genus Sphingomonas. The sequence continues at coordinate 350,777 of CAWCZC010000002.1, forward strand.
CGTCGATGAAGGGCGTGACGTTGATCGCGCTGAACAACGGGGGTTCGGGCATCGCTGCGGCTCGAGCCATCACGGTTCTCCACCTGTTGATGTTGTAACGTATCATATAATAGGAAGCGTGGAAAGGCCCGCTGGCGCCGGGCCTCGTTTAGCCGACACGCACCTGCAAAATCCGGCGCGACGTGCGCTTCAGACCCGTTTGCTGGCTTTCCGCAGTCGTGCCATCAACGGCGCATGAGCGACGATCTCTTCATAGAGCGCGTATTTGAGAGCGGAGACGACGTCATCACGGCTCGCTTCTTGCGACCGACCTTGGCTCCGGGCGGCGAGTATCAGTGCCGGTGGGCAATCGTGTGGCCCGATCGGGTTCAACAACGCTACACATGCGGGCTGGATGGCGTTCAAGCATTGGTGTTGGCGATGAAGTCAGTCCATTCCGAGCTTATGGAGAGCGACCTCTACAAATCGGGCCGCCTGACCTACGTTGGTCAGCATGACTTGGACCTTCCTCCCGGTTGGGGCGACGGCCAACTATACGTCCCGCCCGCGCGGGACGGCAGCTAACCGCCTGTCGCAGACGTCCGGCCGATGCACCCGCCCCCTCAGCAGTTCTCGTACTTCCAATGCCGCCGTTTGCCCTCACGCAGCATCGTGATCGACTCGCCGATGCGCTTGGCCTTGGTCTCGGGGCGCTTGGCCTCGGTGATCCACTCGCAATATTCGCGGCGGCAGCTCGGCGGGAAGCCGTTGAAGGTCGCGGCGGCGGCCTCGTCGTCGGCCAGTGCCTCGGCGAGCTCGGGCGGAACCTCGGGTTCGCCCTTCGGCGCGCGCGTGGCGCGGGTCGACTTGTAGCCCGAATCGATCAGCGCAGCGCCGGCGCGGACCTGCTCCTCGATCTCGGCGGCGGAGGGCAAGTCGGCGAGCGATTCGATCCGGCCGCGCTGGCCCATCGCTTCGCCTTCCTTGCCGGTCGCGAGCACGTCGCGCGCCCACAGACCGAACGCCGCATGCGCCTTGAACGCCGCCATGTTGGCGAGCGGGCGATCACGGTAGGTGAAGAAGGGCATGCTCCACTTGATCGTCTCGACCGCCTCGGGGCAGGCGGCGTGGACTCGCTCGCGCAGCCAGGCGAGGATCGGCTTCGCGAATTCGGCTTGCCTGGCGATATAGGCGTCGACGCGCGGACCGGTGGGCATTGCCGGGCTCCGTGAGGGGATGGAGCCCCATGCTGGTTCGGCGCCGCGCGGCGGTCAAGTCGCGCGTTCAGGGTTCGAGCGCGGCCTCGTCCTCGTCGTCGAGGTCGTCGTCCTCCTCGAGGCTGTCGGAGTCGAAGTCCGCCTGGGTCTCGTCTTCGGCGGTAGCGGTCGCGCCGAGCTCGGCGGCGTCGTCCTCCTCGCCCAGATCGTCGTCGGTCATCCGCAGGTCGTCGTCGTCCGGGTCGTCGCCGAGGTCGGGGACGAGGTCGGTCAGGATCGCGCCGTCAGTGGGGCCGTCGCGCGTCGCCTCGAGGATTTCCGCCCGCTGGCTCTCGTCATAGCCTTCCTCGTCATAGCCGTCGTCGCCGGGGCCGTGTCCGGGGATTTGATAGCCGCCCATCGCAGGTTCTCCTTCACCGGTGCCAACGGCGACGGCGCGCATGCGTTCCACGGCTGTGCGGTGAACGGCTCAACTGGTGCGGAACAGCCGCCCGCGCTCGGTGACGGCTACCGCAATCAGCGCGATCGCGCCCATGAGGAGGAACCCGGCGTAAAGAGGCACCGTCGTCCCGTTGAACTGCTGGCCGATCGCCGCGCCGATCGTCGCGCCGGCGAAGGTATTGACGAAGCCCTGCAGGCTCGATGCGGTGCCCGCGATCTCGCCCATCCGCTCCATCGCCATCGCCGAGAAGTTGGCGCCGACCAGCGCGAAGCAGCCCATCATCAGCGCTTGCAGGATCGCGAAGCTCCAGATCGATTCGAGCCCGGACAAGGTGATCGCCAGATGCAGCCCGGCGATCGCGATCAGCACGGTCAGCGCGGTGTGCGAGATCGGGCGCATCCCGAAGCGCATCACGATCCGCGAGTTGAGGAACGCGCCCAGCGCCATCGTGCTCGCGATCGATGCGAACACCAAGGTGAGCATCGCCGGGCGGTGGAAGACGTCGGCCATGATCTGCTGGATCGAGCCGATGAAGCCGAACAGCCCGCCGCTGATCGCCGCACCGGCGAGCGTGTAGCCGACCGAGTAACGGTCGCGCAGCACCAGGCCGTAGTCGGTGAGCACGCGGCCGGGTTTGAGCGGCTGCCGCACGGCCGGGTCGAGCGTCTCGGGCATGCGGAGGCGAAACCACAACAGCACCAGCGCCGCCGCGACGCCCACGCCCCAGAAGATCAGCCGCCACGTGCCCACCGTCAACACCGCCTGCCCGAACGCCGGGGCGATCACCGGCACCGCCATGAAGACGATCACCGCCAGGCTCATCACGCGCGCCATCGCCCGCCCCGAGAAGCAGTCGCGGACCAGCGCCACCGTCACCACCCGCGCGCCTGCCGCCGCCGTCCCCATCGCCGCCCGCGCGACCAGCAGCAGCACGAAGCTCCCCGAGAGCGCGGCGATCGCGGAGGTGCAGACATAGCCGGCCAGCGCGACCGTCAGCACCGGGCGGCGGCCGTAGCGGTCCGAAAGCGGCCCATAAGCGAGCTGCGCGAACGCGAAGCCGAGCAGGAAGGCGGTGATGACATATTGGCGATGATTGGGCTCGGCGACGTGCAGCCCGGCGCCGATCGCGGGAAGCGCGGGCAACATCGAATCGATTCCCATCGCGGTCAGCGCCATCATCGCCGCGATCAGCGCGACGAACTCGACGAAGCCGAGCGGCGCGCGATTGCGGCTTTCGCGGGTCAGATGCGGAGCGGCCTGGTCCATGGCGCGGCTCTCATGGCGGATCGGGCTCGCGGCGTCACCTGCTTTGCTTGACGCCATCCGGCGGTCGGGCTAGTGTGTTATCAAGATAATACGCTGGAGGATCGCCATGACTCGCGCCGCCCTGCTTCTGCTCGCCCTGCCGCTCGCCGCGTGCAACGCGCCCTCGGGCAACATTTCGATCCAGGGGAGTGACGGCGACGGCAACGTCACCATCCACGCCGACGGCAACGGGCAGACGACGATCAACGTGCCCGGCATCGACGCCAAGATCAGCCTTCCCAAGATCAACATCGACGAGAAGGACTTCGACGTGAACGGGATGAAGCTCTATCCCGGCTCGAAGATCACCGATTTCAATGTCGACGCGCAGGACAGCAAGGACGGCAAGGACAATGGCAGGGTCCGCATCGCCTTCGACGCGCCGGCCTCGGTCGACAAGGTCCAGGCCTGGTTCCGCGACGGCATGGCACAGCGCGGCTTCAAAGTAAGCGCCAAGGGTAGCGGCTTCGCCGGCACCACCGACAAGGGCGATCCGATCACGCTCGAGCTCAACGCCGACGGCACCGACAAGGCGAAGGGCGTGATGGAGGTTGGGTCGCACTAGCCGCCTCCGCCGCGGCTAAGTCTTTTCCCCGGCGGAATGCGGGGCTATCGGGGAGGATTGAGATCGTCCCCGGAAGGACCCGTGATGCCCGAAGCCGCCCTCGCCGAAGTCCCGCTCGTCTCGATGAAGGAGCAGGCGGACGATCCCGACGGCTTTGGGCAGGCGCTCGGCGAGTCGTTCAAGCGCTTCGGCTTCGCGATGGTCGCCGATCACGGCGTGCCGGAGGATCTGATCGCGCGCGCCTGGAAGCTGACCCAGGACTTCTTCGCGCTCCCCGAGGAAGAGAAGCGCCGCTACCATATCGAAGGCGGCGGCGGCGCGCGCGGCCTGACGCCGTTCAAGACCGAGATCGCCAAGGGCGCGCAATATGTCGACCTGAAGGAGTTCTGGCACGTCGGGCGCGAGCTGCCCCCCGGGCACCGCTTCTCCGCCGAGATGGCGCCCAACATCTGGCCCGACCGGCCCGAGGGCTTCAGGCAGACCTTCCTCGAGCTGTTCCAGGCATTCGACGACGCGGGCGACCGGCTGCTCTCGGCGATCGCGCGCTACCTCGAGCTCGCGCCCGACTGGTTCGACCACGCGGTCAAGGACGGCAATTCGGTGCTGCGGCTGCTCCACTATCCTCCGGTCGACGAAAACGCCCCCGAGGTCCGCGCCAGCGCGCACGAGGATATCAACCTGATCACGCTGCTGCTCGGCGCCGAGGAAGCCGGGCTCGAACTACTCGACCGCGACGGACGCTGGCTGCCGGTCAAGCCGCCCGCCGGGGCGATGGTGGTCAACGTCGGCGACATGCTCCAGCGGCTGACCAACCATGTGCTGCCCTCGACCACTCACCGCGTCGTCAATCCGCCCCCCGAGCGCCGCGGAAAGCCGCGCTATTCGATGCCCTTCTTCCTCCATCCGGCGCCCGATTTCCTGATCAAGGCGCTTCCGCAATGCGTGACCGCGGCTAACCCCGAGCGCGAGCCTCCGATTACAGCGCACGACTATCTCCACGAGCGTCTCGTCGAGATCGGGCTGACCAAGAAGTAATGACTAAGCCCCTGCGTGTAGCTCTGGCCGGCCTCGGCACCGTCGGCGCAGGCGTCATCCGGCTGATCGACGCCAACGGCGACCTTATCGCGCGGCGCGCGGGGCGGCGGATCGAGGTCGTCGCGGTATCGGCGCGCGACCGCGCCAAGGATCGCGGCATCGACATCGCCCGCTTCGCCTGGGTCGATGATCCCGCCGAGCTCGCGCGGCATGGCGATGCGGATGTGATCGTCGAGCTGGTCGGCGGCGCCGACGGGCCGGCGCTGGCGCTCGCGCGGGGCGCGCTGGCGGCGGGCAAGAACCTCGTCACCGCGAACAAGGCGATGATCGCGCACCACGGGCTCGAGCTGGCGCGCGCCGCCGAGACGGCCGGGGTCGCGCTCAAGTTCGAGGCGGCGGTCGCGGGCGGGGTGCCGGTGATCAAGGGGCTGCGCGAAGGGGCTGCGGCCAATGTGATCGGGCGCGTCTATGGCATCCTCAACGGCACCTGCAATTTCATCCTCTCGAAGATGGAAGCGGAAGGCCGCGACTTCGGAGACATTCTCGCCGAGGCGCAGCGGCTGGGCTTCGCCGAGGCCGATCCGAGCTTCGACATCGACGGGGTCGACGCGGCGCACAAGCTCTCGATCCTCGCGAGCATCGCGTTCGGCACGCAACCGGCGTTCGGCGATGTGGGCATTGGCGGCATCCGCCACGTCATCGCCGCCGACATCGCCGAGGCCGCAGCGCTCGGCTATCGGGTGCGGCTGCTGGGGATCGCCGATTCAGGCCCGCACGGGCTGTTCCAGCGAGTCCATCCGCACCTCGTGCCCGTGAGTCATCCGCTCGCCCACGTCACAGGCTCGACCAATGCGGTGGTCGCCGAAGGCAATTTCGTCGGGCGGCTGCTGTTCGAAGGCGCGGGCGCAGGCGACGGGCCAACCGCGAGCGCAGTGGTCGCCGATCTGATCGACATCGCCCGCGGCGAGTTCGGCCCCCCTTACGCGATGCCCGCCGATGCGCTCTCGGCGCAGCCCGCGGCGGACAGCGGCGAGCGGCGCGGCCGCGCCTATGTCCGCTTCACCGTCGCCGACCGCGTGGGCGTGCTCGCGGAGATCGCCGCGGCAATGCGCGATGCAGGAGTCTCGATCGAGAGCCTGATGCAGCGCGGCGCGATGGCCGACGGCAGCGTGCTCGTCGCGATCGTCACCCACGAAGGGCCCGAGCGCTGTGTGGCGCAAGCGCTCGAACGGCTGTGCGGCTCGCCCAGCCTCGCCGGCGAGCCGATGTGGATGCATATCCTCGCTTAGCCGTCGCTCAGTTCGAGTCGCTCAGCGGCGCGCGGACGATCGTCATGCCGTCGTGCGGGCAGATCGACGAGCCGGTGGTGCCGCACGGCGCCGCCGCACCCTTCTGGACGACGCGAGTCTTGAAATCGACTATCTGGTTGTCGCGCAAGGGGAGCCGGTAGCGCGCGTTACGATCATGCGGCGCCTGCGCGATCACGTTCATCGGCACCTGGCGCGCGCGGGCAACATGCCGCCTCGGCCGGGCACGGTGCGTCGCCACGATGCGCGGGACATAGACCTGCGCGCGCGGGGGCTCGGAGGCGGCAGCGGTCAGGGCGAAGGCGAGCAAAATCATTGGAATCTCCTGTCGCGGGTTGAACGAACGCGCACAGCGAATGGTTGCCCCCCGCCGCCGGCTCCCCTATCGCCCCGCACGAAACCAGCCTTCGGGGTCCCCGATTCCATGAACATCGCCAGCAAGACTCTCGACCGCGTGCTCGTGCTCGAAATGGTCCGCGTGACCGAAGCGGCGGCGATCGCGGCCTCGACGCCTGGTCGGCCGCGGCGACGAGAAGGCGGCCGATCAGGCCGCGGTCGAGGCGATGCGCGACGCGCTCAACAAGCTCGACCTCGACGGCACCGTGGTGATCGGCGAGGGCGAGCGCGACGAGGCGCCGATGCTCTTCATCGGCGAGAAGGTCGGGCGCGGCGATCGGCAAGGGCCCCGCAGATCGACATCGCGCTCGATCCGCTCGAGGGCACGACGATCACCGCCAAGGCCGGCCCCAACGCGCTCGCGGTGCTCGCGATCGCCGAGGAGGGCTGCCTGCTCAACGCGCCCGACGTCTACATGGACAAGATCGCGGTCGGCCCCGGCTATCCCGAGGGCGTGATCGACCTCGCCAAATCGCCGACCGAGAACATCAACGCGGTGGCGGCGGCCAAGGGCGTGCGAGCCCGACGAGATCATCGCCTGCGTGCTCGACCGTCCGCGCCACGAGAAATTGATCGCCGAGCTGCGCGCGCTCGGCTGCGGCATCATGCTGATCCCCGACGGCGACGTCGCGGGGGTGATCGCGACCACCAACCCCGACACCACGATCGACATCTACATGGGGTCGGGCGGCGCCCCCGAGGGCGTGCTCGCCTGCGCGGCGCTGCGCTGCGTCGGCGGCCAGTTCAAGGGACGACTGGTGTTCCGCAACGACGACGAACGCGCCCGCGCGCGCAAATGGGGCGATCGCCGATCTCGACAAGATCTACGACCTCGAGCGAACTCGCCAAGGGCGACTGTCATCTTCGCCGCGACCGGGGTGACCGACGGCTCGCTGCTCCAGGGCGTCAAGCGCAGCGGCGGCAAGATGACCACCGAGAGCGTGGTGATGCGCGCCAGCTCGGGCACGGTGCGCTGGGTGCGCGGCGAGCACCGGATCGACTGAGCGCCGCACATCCCCTCTTCCCGTCACCCTGAACTTGTTTCAGGGTCCATTTCTCCGCAAGCGACGCCGTCGCCTGCTTCACCATGGATGCTGAAACACGTTCAGCATGACGGAGGATATATGGGTCGGGGACTGCTTCTCGCTGGACTGGCACTGTTGGCCCTTCCGGTTCTGCCGGCACCCGCGCAGACGCCCCCGCCCCAGCCCACTGCGTCCCAATCGCCCTTCCTCCTCGAGGAAGCGATGATCCCGATGCGCGACGGGGTGAAGCTCCACACCGTGATCCTGCGCCCGCGCGATCAGACGGGCCCGCTGCCGATCCTGTTCTCGCGCACGCCCTACGGCGCCCCCGCGCAGGCGCCCCCTCGGTCCCCAAGAACTGGGCGGCGCTTGCGGCCGACGGCTACATCTTCGTGATCCAGGACATGCGCGGACGCTTCAAGTCCGAGGGCGGGCCGTTCACGCTCTCGACCGCGGTCCACCCGGGCGACCAGAAGGCGACCGACGAATCGACCGACGCCTACGATTCGATCGACTGGCTGGTGAAGCATGTCGCCCAGAACAACGGCAAGGTCGGGATGTGGGGCGTTTCCTACCCCGGCTTCGCGGCGGCGGTGGCGCTGGTCAATCCGCATCCCGCGCTCAAGGCGGTGAGCCCGCAGGCGGCGTGGATCGATTACTGGATGAACGATGATCTCCATCGCTACGGCGCGATGCGGCTGACCTATGCGACCGACTGGGTCTCGAGCCTCCAGGTCGACAAACGCCAACAGGGATTTCCCCTACGACGAGTACGACACCTACAACTGGTTCCTCCACGCCGGATCGCCCGCCGACATCGAAGCCAAGTATTTCAAGGGGAAGGTGCCGCGCTATCAGGAGATGATCGATCATCCCGACTATGATGATCACTGGAAATCGCAGCGCTGGTCCGATTCGCTCAAGCGCACCACGGTGCCGACGCTCAACGTCGCGGGCTACTGGGATCAGGAGGATCCCTGGGGCAGCTGGCAGATCTACTACAAGCAGGCCAAGGACGATCCCAACCATCTCGCGCTGATGGTCGCGGGCCCCTGGGCGCACGGCGATTGGCGCTCGCCCGCCGCCGAGCTCGGCCGCATCCCGCTACGGCGTCGAGAGCGGGACCCAGTTCCAGCAGCAGGTCGAGGCGCCGTTCTTCGCTTATTGGCTCCACGGCAAGGGGACCAAGCCCGATTACGCGCTCAAGAGCTTCCAGTCCGGCTCGTGGCAATGGAAGACCTATGCGCATTGGCCGCTGCCGAACGCCGCGGCGACTCCGCTCTACCTCCACGCCGACGGCAGCCTGTCGTTCGATCGCGCCGGCGGCGGGCGAGGGCTGCCGCGACTATGTCTCCGATCCGGCGCGGCCGGTGCCGTTCCGCGCGCATCCGATGTCGGCGACCTACACGACTCCCGACTGGCGCTGGTGGGAAGCCGAGGACCAGCGCTTCGTCGACGACCGCCCCGACGTGCTGAGCTACGTCAGCAAGCCGCTCGACGCCGACCTGACCGTCACGGGCGCGGTCGCGGCGCAGCTGCAGGCCTCGACCAGCGGCACCGACAGCGATTTCGTCGTCAAGCTGATCGACGTCCTCCCCGACGGACACCGAGACCGCCCCGCGCGCGGTCGGCGCCTATGCCAAGTCGCTCAACGGCTATGAGCTGCCGATCGCGATGGAGGTCCGCCGCGGGCGGTACCTGCTAAGCAACGAGGTGCCGCACGCGCTGGTGCCCGGGCAAGGTCATCGCCTGGGACGTGCCGCTGCGTGACCATGACCATGTCTTCAAGAAGGGCCACCGCATCATGGTCCAGGTCCAGTCGAGCTGGTTCCCGGTGATCGACCGCAACCCGCAGAGCTTCGTCCCCAACATCTACAAGGCAAAGCCCGAGGACTATGTGAAGGCGATCCAGAAGGTCTGCCCGGGCTCGCTGGTGACGCTGCCGGTGGTGAAGTGACTATTACCGCGAAAGCCAGGCCGCCGCGATCAGACACGCTGCGATCAGCGCCGAAAAGACGATCGGGATGAGGAAGAGAAAGCACCAGCTCACCGCCAGCACTGCCACGAAGGTTAGCGCGAACGCCCAGGTGGTGATGCGCAGGCGCGCCAGCGTCTCCGCCGGCAGGCCGCCGAGCTGCCAGGCCAGCACCGCGCCGAACAGGTAGAACAGCCCGACGCAATAGCCGGTCGCCAGGAACAGGTCCCAATAGGTCCGCTTGAATCCCATCATATCGAAACGGACCGATTTCATCGCGCCGACCAGTGCGTCGACGCGCCATTCGGGATCGACCTGGCTGAAGCCGAACATGTGACCGGCCGCGAACAGCAGCAGCAGCACCGCCGCGACGCGATAGAGAATCGATGGTTTCATGTGCTGCCCCCGCAGGTCACGATGGCATGCGTGCTCCTACAATAGGGCAGCAACCACAAATCACCCGGCGACCGTCAGTTCTTCAGCCGGTACCCCGTCTTGAAGATCGTCCAGACGAGCAGCATGCACAGCGCCAGGAAGGCAGCGATGAAGCCGAGGCTCCAGCGCACGTCGATGTCGCCGACATTGCCGAAGAAGGTCCAGCGGAAGCCGCTGATCAGATAGGCGACCGGGTTGAACAGGCTCACCGTGTGCCAGGGCTGGGGCAGATAGGAGAGCGGGTAGAAGGAGCCGCCGAGGAAGGTGAGCGGGGTCACGATCAGCGCGGGCACGACGTTCAGCTGCTCGAACCCCTTGGCCCAGATGCCGATGATGAAGCCGAACATGCTGAACGCGGTCGAGGTGAGCAGCAGGAAGGCGAGCATCGCCAGCGGGTGATCGACGCGCAACGGCACGAACAGCACCGAGGTCGCGAGGATGATCAGGCCGATCACCACCGACTTGGTCGCCGCCGCGCCGACATAGCCGACCACGAGCTCGACCGCCGAGATCGGCGCGGACAGCAGCTCGAACACGGTGCCCGTGAACTTGGGGAAATAGATGCCGATCGAGGCATTTGAGATGCTCTGGGTCAGCAGCGACAGCATGATCAGCCCCGGAACGATGAAGCTGCCATAGTTGGCGACCCCCGGGATCGGGGGCATGCGGCTCCCCATCGCGGCGCCGAACACGATGAAATAGAGCGAGGTGGTGATCACCGGCGTGGCGATGCTCTGCCACAGCGTGCGCAGCGTGCGCGCCATCTCGAACTTGTAGATCGCCCAGATGCCGTTGAAATTGATGCCGGTCATGCCGCGGCTCCCTCATCGGCTTTTTGGTGCGCGCCTTCGGCATGGTGCTCGACCAGATCGACGAAGATGTCCTCGAGGCTCGAGCGCGAGGTGTCGAGGTCGCTGAACCCCACCCCCATGTCGGCGAGCTTGCGCAGCAGCGAGGGGATGCCGGTGCGCTCGGCCTGCGCATCGAAGGTGTAGCGCAGGCGATGCCCGCCGTCCTCGAGGCTGAGGTGCCAGTCCTCGAGCCCCGCCGGGATCGTGGCCATGCTTTCGGTGAGGGTCAGCGTCATCTCGCGCTTGCCGAGCTTTTTCATCAGCTCGGTCTTGTCCTCGACGAGGAGCAATTTGCCCTTGTCGATCACCCCCACCCGGTCGGCCATTTCCTGGGCCTCCTCGATGTAGTGGGTGGTGAGGATGATCGTGGTGCCGCGCTCGCGAAGCCCGAGCACCAGCTTCCACATGTCGCGGCGCAGCGACACGTCGACGCCTGCGGTGGGCTCGTCGAGGAACAGGAGGTCTGGCTCGTGGCTCAGCGCCTTGGCGATCAGCACGCGGCGCTTCATGCCCCCCGAAAGCTCGCGGATCTGGCTGTCCTTCTTGTCCCACAGCGACAGGTCCTTGAGCACCTGGTCGAGGTGCGCCTGGTCGGGCGCCTTGCCGAACAGGCCGCGGCTGAAGCGCAGGGTGCCCATCACGGTCGAGAACATGTCGACCGCGATCTCCTGCGGGACGAGTCCGATCCGGCTGCGCGCCTCGCGGGGCTGGCGGATCGCGTCGTGGCCGTCGACCAGGATCGTGCCCGTGCTCGGGGTAACGATCCCGCAGACGATGTTGATCAAGCGTGGTCTTGCCCGCGCCGTTCGGCCCCAGCAGCGCGAAGATCTCGCCCTTGCGGATGTCGAGGTCGACATGGTCGAGCGCGCGGTGGCCCGATCCATAGGTCTTGCTGACCTGGCGGACCGACAGGATGGATTGCATGGGTGGAGCCCCCGGGGGATCGGAACGGACCCGTTACCTAGGGACGCGGTGGGGCTTGGACAAGCGGCCTATTTGCCCGCGCGAGCGGTGGTGACCGCGTCGACGAGCTGCTCCAGGGTCATCGCGGCGAAATAGACGTGGCGGCCGATCGCCCAGCCCGGCGTGCCGGTGATGTGAAGGTCCTGACCGAGCTTGTAGTTGCTCTCGATCTCGGTCTTGACTCGATCGGTGGCGATCGTCTTCGCGGCGGCGGCCTGGTCGAGCCCGGCCTTGGCGGCGGCGGCGGCAATGCTCGCGCCGCTCAGCTGCCCGCCGGCGTAGAGCGCGTCGTGGAAGGGCAGGAACTTGCCCTGCTCGGCGGCGGCGAGCGCCCAGCGCGCGGCGACCACGCTCTCGTCGCTCAGCACCGGATATTCGCGGTAGACGATGCGGACGCCGGGATCGCGCGCGACGAGTTGCGCGAGCGCGGGCAGGTTCGCGCGGCAATAGCCGCAGTTGTAGTCCATGAACGCGACGACGGTGACGTCGCCGTTGGGGTTGCCGTTCCAGGCGCCGGCATAGGGTTTGGCGATCGCGGCCTGGTGTGGGGCGAGCGCGGCATCGGCCTGGCGGTTGAGCTCGGCGGTCTGGCGGTCCTGGAGCCGATTCATCGCCTCGGGGATCACTTCGCCGTGCTCGAGCAGATAGGCGTGGACCACACTCTCGATGCGAGCGCGGTCGCTGCTCGCGCCCGGCACCAGCGCCTGGATCGCCGCGAACAGCCCGGCGCCGAGCAGCGCCGAGAGCAGGAACGCCCCGCCGAGTAGCAGGGGACTGCGCGAAAGGCGCTCGATCATGGTCGGACCATCACGGGCGGTTGCGGTCGCGCTTCTTGCGCTGCTCGTCCCACGCGGTCTGCGAGACCATCATGATGTCCTGCGCGCGGATCCAGTCGGGTGATCCCTGCGGCAGCCCCGCCATCGCGGCGCGCGAGGTCATCAGCGCCTGGCCGGCGTCGCCGGTGAGGTTGGCCTGCTCGGCGCTGGCGAGCGCGGCGTGCGCCTCGTCGCCCTTGCGCTCGTAGACGGTGCCGAGCTGATACCAGGCGAAGGGATTGTCGTCGTCGCGCACCACCGCCTGGCGGAGCACCTTCTCGGCCTCGGCGAGGTGCGAATCGTCTTCGGTGGCGACGAGGGCATGGCCGAAGGTGGTCGCGATCAGCGGCTGGTAGTTGGTGGCCTCGGTCGCTTCGCGCAGCGGCACCAGCGCGGCGACGGGATCGCCCGATTCGAGCAGGATCTGCCCTTCGAGTTCGAGGAAATAGGGATCGTGCGGCGAGAGCTTGATCAGCGCCGCGGTCTCGGCTGCCGCCTGATCCTTATAGCCTTTCTTGTGATAGGCGTAGGCGCGCGCGTAATGCGCCGGCGCCGACTGGTCGGACAGCGGATAGTCGCGCAGCGTGTCCTGGGTCTCGTTGACATAGCCGCGCAGCTTGGCCTTCACGCGCAGGAAGCGTTCCTGCATCACCGGATCGAGCGCCGCGTTGAATGCCGGCGCGCCGGTCAGATCCTGCTGGAGCGTCGCGATTCGCTCGCCGGACATGGGGTGAGTCTGGAGGAACGGATCGATGTCCGGATCGGACGCGGAATAGCCGTAGCGATATTCCATGTCCTGCAGCTTCTTGAAGAAGTTGAGCATCCCCTTGCCGCTGATCCCGGAGGCGTTGAGGAAACGGACGCCCGCGGCGTCAGCCTGCGATTCCTGGACGCGCGAGAAGGCGAGATACTTGCCGATCGCGGCGCGCTGCCCCGCCATCAGGAGGCCGGCGCCGGCTTCGGGCGCGCCCGCCGCCATCGCCGCCGCTCCGAGCACCATGCTGAGAATGGAGATCCCGGTTGCGCCCCCATCCTTGCCGAGCGCGACGTGGCCGCCGACGACGTGGCCGAGCTCGTGCGCGACCACGCCCTGGACCTCGTTGTAATTGTCCGCCGCGTCGATCAGCCCCGAATTGACGTAGACCGTCTGCCCGCCCGCGGTGAAGGCGTTGATGTCTTTGTCCTGGAGCAGCTTGACGTGGACGGCGGCGGGATCGAGCCCCGCGGCACGGATGATCGGCTTGGTGATATCGGCGAGCACGGCCTCGGTCTCGGCGTCGCGCAGGATATTTTGCGCCGCGGCGGGGGCCGCCGCGAAGCCGGACAGGCACAGGAAGGCGAGCAGTGCGGCGAAGCGCTTCATGCCCGGCATCATCGTCCCAAACTCCTTCGCCCGCAACGCCCAGGCAGGGTTTTCTCCGCCGCGATTTCTTGGTGCGGCGACATGAACCTCAGCTTACCGTCCCCCTCGGCAGCGCCGAGGGGGACCGGCAGCATCACGCGCCGAAGGTCCGCTGCCACCAGCCGCGGCGCGGGCCCGACTCGTCGTCGCCCAAGGCTTCGGCGGGTTCCTCGGCGTCGGGCGCAAGGTCCTGCTCGACCGGAGTTTCGGCGGCTTCGGCGGCCTTGCGGCGGCGTGGACGCTTGGGCGCGGCTTCGGCGACCGGCTCGGTGGCCACGGGCTCGGGCTCGGCTTCGACGACCGGTTCGACCGCTTTCCGGCGGCGGGGACGCTTGGGAGCGGCCTCGGCGGCGGGCTCGGGCTCGGGCGCGGCTTCGACGGGCGCCTCGGCAGCCGGCTCGGCGACCTTGCGACGGCGCGAGCGCTTCGGCGCGGCTTCGGGTTCGGGCTCGGGCTCGGCCATCGCGACGACGTCGTTCTCGGGCTCGGGAGCGGCTTCGCCCTCGGCACGATCGTCGGCATGTGGCGCTCCCCGGCGACCGCCGCGGCGGCCGCGGCGGCGGCGCTTGCGACTGGCTTCGCTTTCGCCCGCTGCGCCCTCGGCGACATCGGTGCCGGCTTCGGCCTCGGCCGGAGCCTCCTCGTCGGATTCCTCGCCCTCGCCCTCGTGATCATGCTCACCGGCGTGCGGCGCGTCGCCGTCGCGCGGACGGCCGCGGCGGCCGCGGCGGCGGCGGCGGCGCTTGCGGCCCTCGGCATCGGTCTCGCCCTCGTGCGATTCGCGCGGTTCGCGGGGACCGCGCGCCTGACGCGGCTCGCGCTCGGCTTCCTCTTCCTCGATCTCCTCTTCGTCGACCTCGGGGTAATCCTCTTCGTCTTCCTCGATCACCTGGGTGATGCGCGGGACGCGAGTCGGCGGCGGGCCGCCGGCCTCGACCGACATGCGCGCGCCCTCGAGCTCGCCGTCGGGCGCGACCTCGATCGTGACGCCGTAGCGCTCCTCGATCTCGGCCAGCTCGCCGCGCTTGCGGTTGAGCACGTAGAAGGCGGCTTCCTGGCTGGCGCGCAGCAGCAACTGCGAGCCGCGCCCGCGCGCAGCCTCGTCCTCGATCAGGCGAAGCGCCGACAGCCCTGCCGACGATGCGGTCCGCACCAGCCCGGTGCCCTCGCAATGCGGGCACTGGCGGGTCGAGGCCTCGAGCACCCCGGTGCGCAGCCGCTGGCGGCTCATCTCCATCAGGCCGAAAGCGCTGATGCGGCCGACCTGGATGCGCGCGCGATCGTTCTTGAGCGCCTCCTTCATCGCCTTCTCGACCTTCCGGACGTTGGACCCGTGATCCATGTCGATGAAGTCGATGACGACGAGCCCGGCCATGTCGCGGAGCCGAAGCTGGCGGGCGATCTCGGCGGCGGCCTCGAGGTTGGTCGCGGTGGCCGTCTGCTCGATCGAATGCTCGCGAGTCGAGCGGCCCGAGTTGATGTCGATCGAGACCAGCGCCTCGGTCGGGTTGATGACGAGGTAGCCGCCGGACTTCAGCTGCACCACCGGATGGTACATCGCCGAGAGCTGCTCCTCGACGCCGGCGCGCTGGAACAGCGGCACCGTGTCGGCATAATGCTTCACGCGCCGCGCGTGCGACGGCATCAACAGCTTCATGAATTCCTTGGCCTGGCGGTAACCGTCCTCGCCCTCGACGATCACCTCGTCGATGTCCTTGTTGTAGATGTCGCGGATCGCGCGCTTCATCAGGTCGCTGTCGCCGTAGACGAGCGCGGGCGCGGAGGACTTGAGTACTTCCTCGCGGATCCCGTCCCACAGGCGGGCGAGATAGTCGAAGTCGCGCTTGATCTCGACCTTGGTGCGCTGGAGCCCGGCGGTACGGACGATGCAGCCCATCGTCGGCGGCAGCTTCAAGTCCGACATGATCGACTTGAGGCGCTTGCGGTCGCCCGCGTTGCTGATCTTGCGCGAGATGCCGCCGCCGTGCGCGGTGTTGGGCATCAGCACGCAATAGCGGCCGGCGAGGCTGAGATAGGTGGTGAGCGCCGCGCCCTTGTTGCCGCGCTCTTCCTTGACGACCTGGACGAGCAGCACCTGGCGGCGGCGGATCACGTCCTGGATCTTGTAGCGACGGCGGAGATTCATTCGGCGCTGGCGAAGCGCCTCGGCCGGGCTGTCCTCGCGCCCGCGGCCCTTGCCGCGGCGGCGGCCGCGGCCACCCTCCCCGTCACCTTCGCCCTCGGCGCTCTCGCCGTCGTCAGACTCGCCGTCCTCCGACTCGTCATCGTGGTCGTGGTCGTCGTCGTCGTGCGAGCGCTCGAGCACCTCGACGCCGTCCTCATGGCCGTCCTCGTCGCCGTCTTCCTCGGCGCGGAGCGCGGCTTCCTCGGCGGCGTGCTCGGCCTCCTCGCGGAGCAGAGCCTCGCGATCCTCCTTGGGGATCTGATAGTAATCGGGATGGATTTCCGAAAAGGCGAGGAAGCCGTGGCGGTTGCCGCCGTAATCGATGAACGCCGCCTGGAGCGAGGGTTCGACGCGGGTAACCTTGGCTAGATAGATGTTGCCCTTGAGCTGCTTGCGCTCGGCGGACTCGAAATCAAACTCCTCGATCCGGTTCCCTTTGACGACGGCCACGCGGGTTTCCTCCCGGTGGCGTGCGTCGATCAGCATACGCATGGTCATTTAGTTTTCTCCGGGCGCGCCGGCCCGATTCCCAAAAGAGTTGGGGCGCAAGCGCGCGATCTGCGATGCGCGAAAGGCCGGGCACGCCGGCTGCAATCGCGCTGGTTTCAAGAAATGCCTCTGCTGCCCGGGCACGTCCGGACGCGTGGTCCGGATGCTCCGCCACGCCCGCGCGCCCGGCCAGCGTGGCCATGCGATGCGAACATTGGGGAAATTGCCTCATGCAGCGTCAACCTGAACTGTCGCGCGCCCATCTGGCCGCGACCTGTCCCGGGCGCAAGACCCGGGTGCCAGCCTGCCTAGCACCCCCCGGCAGACGCGGCAACCGGCGGTCAGGGCGTTAATGCCGGACTTAAGGGCAAACCCTAGTCTGCAAGGACACTGAATGTCCGATCAAGCACCAATTCATCACTGACGGCGCATTAACCGCTCTGCTTCACCGCGACTTGAGAAGGGTTCGCCTACTCGAACTGCGTCAGGGCTTCGTCGAGCCGAGTATTGTGCTTATGCATTTGGACTGGACCCCCCGCCAGTCCGCGCGGCATATCGCGCGGGTGCTGTTCTTTCTTGCCCTTCTCGCCGGCTGGCTGACCGGCGTGCCCAGCTGGGCGGGCAGCGTGCAGGACGTCAAGGTTTCGGGCGACAGGGTCGTCATCAAGTTCGACGAGCCGGTGCGCCAGGCAAGCGCGTTCGTGCTTGCGGGTCCGCAGCGGATCGCGCTCGACCTGTCGGACACGGCTCCCGGCGCGGCCACGCAATCCGGCGGCCCCGTCGAGGCGATCCGCCAGGGAATCCACGACGGCACCGGCGCACGCATCGTCTTCGATCTTTCGCGCCCGGCGATCGTCACCGAAGGAACGTTCGGCAAGGACGGGCGCACGCTCACGCTCCAGCTCCAGACCGTCGACGACGCGCGCTTCGCCCGTGCCGCAGCCGAGGGCAAGATGAGCTTCCTGCCGCCGTTCAGCTATCTCCAGCCATCCGCGCGCCATGCGTACAGCGTCAGCGTCTCGGTCCCGCCGCGTGCGCCGATGGCGGCGCTTCCGCGCATCTACGGCAGCGACGACAGCCGCCCGCTGGTCGTGATCGACGCGGGCCACGGCGGCCACGATCCCGGCGCGATCTCGCCGTCGGGCAAGTTGCGCGAGAAGGATCTAACGCTCCAGGAAGCGCTCGCGATCCGCGACGAATTGCTCAAGTCGGGCAGAGTCCGCGTCGCGCTCACCCGCGAGGACGATCGCTTCCTGATCCTCCAGGAGCGTTACGGGATCGCCCGGCGGCTCGGCGCCAGCCTATTCATCTCGATCCACTGCGACAGCGCCGCCAGCGGCGAGGCTTCGGGCGCGACGGTCTACACCCTGTCCGAGGTCGCCTCGGACAAGGAAGCCGCCCGGCTCGCCGCGCGCGAGAACAAGGCCGACATCATCGCGGGCGTCGATCTTGGTGCGCAGAATCCCGACATCTCGTCGATCCTGATCGACCTCACCCAGCGCGAGACGATGAACACCTCGGCGAGCTTCGCCCGGCTGCTCGGCCGCGAGGGCATGCCGCTGATGCCGATCAAGGAGAATTACCACCGCATGGCGTCGCTGATGGTGCTCAAGGCGCCCGACATGCCCTCGGTGCTGTTCGAGACCGGCTATATCTCCAACGAGCGCGACGCCCAGTTCCTCGCCTCCGACGAAGGCCGCCGCAAGGTTGCCCAGACGGTGCGCCGCGCGGTGGAGATCCACTTCGCCACGCGGCTGGCGTCTAGGTAGAAAAAAGCCCCTCTCCTGAAGGGGAGGGGCTATCGGACCGCTGGAATCCCCAAGGAATCTTGCTACACCGCGCGGAAATGGCGGACCTCGAACTCACCGGCGTGAAGCTCCGGATCAAGCGTGAAATCGGCGGGCTGCGCGGGCTTTTCGAGCGCGTGCGGCATCGCTGGTGGTTCCGAATCCTCGCGGTGCTGGCGCTGCTGTTCGGGATCTTCGTCTTCCTCGTCTGGCTGCTGATCGCGCGCAACCTGCCCTCGGTCGACGCGCTCAGGACCTACGAGCCGCCGCTGCCGACCTACGTCCGTTCGGTCGACGGCGTGCCGATCCACAGCTACGCCCGCGAGCGCCGAGTCCAGCTGAGCTACGACGAATATCCGCCGCTCCTGGTCAAGGCGTTCCTCGCCGCCGAGGACAAGACCTTCTTCGAGCACCACGGCGTCGATTATCCCGGCGCAATCGCGGCGGTGTTCGATTACGTCGCCAAGTCGGGCACCGGCCAGCGCGCGCACGGCGGATCGACGATCACTCAGCAGGTCGCCAAGAACCTGCTGATCGGCAACGAATATTCGGCGACCCGCAAATTGAAGGAAGCGATCCTCGCCTGGCGCATCGAGGATACGCTGACCAAGCCGCAGATCCTAGAACTCTACCTCAACACGATCGAGCTCGGCCGCAACTCGGGCGGGGTCGATGCCGCGAGCCATGCCTATTTCGGCAAGGACTTGAAGGACCTGACGCTGCCGCAGATGGCCTATCTGGCGATCCTGCCCAAGGGGCCGGCCAATTACGATCCCGACCGCAACACCCGGCGCGCGCTCGACCGGCGCAACTACGTGCTGGGCGAGATGCTCAGGAACGGCTTCATCAACCAGGCGATGCACGATTCCGCGGTCGCGTCCCCGCTCGGCACGGTGCCGCGCCAGACCCCCAAGTTCGAGCGAGTCGGCGGCTATTTCGTCGAGGAGGTCCGCCGCCAGCTGATCGACAAGTTCGGCGAGACCGAGGCTTCGGGGCCGTACAGCGTCTATTCGGGCGGGCTGTGGGTGCGCACCTCGCTCGACCCGCAGATCCAGGCCTATGCCCAGCAGGCCCTGCGCGATGGCCTGGTGCGCTACGAGAAGGGCCGCGGCTGGTCGGGCAGGATCACCAACGTCGGCATCAAGGGCGGCTGGCAGCAGGCGCTGCTCGATACCAACATCGGCCTCGACTACGAGGATTGGCGTGCCGCGATCGTGATCGCGCGCGCCGGCGACGCCTGGCAGATCGGCTTCGACGACGGCACCACCTCGACGCTGCCCCGCTACGCCGCGACGATGCCGATGCGCGGCCAGGGCGGCGCCGCGTTCGACGCGCTCGGCCCGGGCGACATCATCGCGGTCGCGCCCCAGGGCGGCGTCTATTCGATCCGCAGCGTGCCCAAGATCTCGGGCGGCATGGTGGTCGAGGATCCGCGCACCGGCCGGATCCTCGCGATGCAGGGCGGGTTCGACCAGCGGCTCCAGGCGTTCAACCGCGCCACCCAGGCGCAGCGTCAGCCGGGCTCGACGATCAAGCCGATCGTCTATGCCGCCGCGCTCGAGCAGGGGATGACCCCGGCCTCGATCATCGTCGACGGGCCGTTCTGCGTCTGGCAGGGCGCCCAGCTCGGGCAGAAATGCTTCAAGAACTTCGGCAACGAGGCGGGCAGCGGACCGCACACGATGCGCTGGGGCATCGAGCAGTCGCGCAACCTGATGACGGTCCAGGCCGCCAACCAGGTCGGCATGGATCACGTGGTCGACATGATCCAGCGGATCGGGGTCAGCTCGCAGAAATACCCGCCCTATCTCAGCTACGCGCTCGGCGCTGGCGAGACGACGGTGACTCGGATGGTCAACGCCTATTCGATCCTGGTCAACCACGGCCGCGCGCTCAACCCGACGCTGATCGACTTCGTCCAGAACCGCCGCGGCGAAGGTGGTCTGGCCCGAGAACTGGCGCGCCGTGCGACCGCTGCAACATGCCCGATTGGGACGGTAAGCCGATGCCGCGCCCCGCCAATCGCGCGCGCCAAGTGGTCGATCCCTTGAGCGCCTATCAGATCGTTCACATCACCGAAGGCGTGATCCAGCGCGGCACCGCCACCGTGCTGCGCGACCTCAACCGGCCGATGATCGGCAAGACCGGCACCACCTCGGGCCCGACCGACGTGTGGTTCGTCGGCGGCACCCCGCAAATGATCGGCGGGCTCTATCTCGGCTATGACGTGCCCAGTAACCTCGGCGGCTATGCCCAGGGCGGCGTGATCGCCGCGCCGATCTTCAAGGAATTCGCGCAAAAGGCGTTCGAGGGGATGGAGAAAATCCCCTTCACCGCCCCCGCGGGCATCCGCATGGTCCGAATCGATCGCGCCAGCGGGCAAGCCGCGTCTACGGCACCTGGCCGAGCAACGATCCGCTCTCGCCGGTGATCTGGGAAGCGTTCAAGCCCGAGAGCGAGCCGCGTGCGGCGCACCACCGCCGAGGAAGCAGCGCCCAAGGCGGTGCGAGAAGAAGGCCGAGTCCAAGGCGCAGACCGGCGACAGCGAGTTCTTGCAACGAGAGGGCGGGATTTACTAGCCGGCACCCCATATCGTCATGCTCGAGCGACGTGCCGGGATGCCCAGCGGCGGCGTCCACCGTTGATTTCTGAGAGGGTTTCCCATGCGCGCCGAAGCGCAGGCCCATGTCGAAAAGATCAACGACGCGCTCGCGCTGCTGCGCCGCTTCCTCGATTGGGACCGCGCGCTCCGCCGGCTCGACGAACTCAACGCGCGCGTCGAGGACCAGGCGCTGTGGAACGATCCCAAGGCCGCGCAGGACGTGATGCGCGAGCGTCGCCGGCTCGACGAGGCGATCGCCGCGACCCGCGCGATCCAGACCGAGCTCGACGACACCGTCGAGCTGATCGAGATGGCCGAGGCCGAGGGCGATACCGACGATGGCGGACGAAGGCACCGAGGCGCTCGCCGAGCTCGCCGAGCGCGCCGAACAGGACAAGGTCAAGGCGCTGCTCTCGGGCGAGGCCGACGGCAACGACACCTATGTCGAGATCAACGCCGGCGCGGGCGGTACCGAGAGCCAGGACTGGGCCGAGATGCTCCAGCGGATGTACACCCGCTGGGCCGAGCGCCACGGCATGAAGGTCGAGCTGATCGACTATCACGCGGGCGAGCAGGCCGGGATCAAGTCGGCGACGTTGCTGCTCAAGGGCGAGAACGCCTATGGCTATGCCAAGACCGAGAGCGGGGTGCACCGGCTGGTCCGGATCAGCCCCTACGATTGCGTCGGCGCGGCGCCACACCAGCTTCTCGAGCGTGTGGGTCTATCCGGTGATCGACGACGACATCGACGTCGAGGTCAACGACGGCGACCTGCGCATCGACACCTATCGCGCGTGCGGCGCGGGCGGGCAGCACATCAACACCACCGATTCGGCGGTGCGCATCACGCACATTGCCCACCGGCATCGTCGTCCAGTGCCAGAACCAGCGCTCGCAGCACAAGAACAAGCGCCGAGGCGTATGAACCAGCTGCGCGCGCGGCTCTACGAACGGGAATTGCCGATCCGCGAGGCCGCCGCCGATGCCGAGAACGCCACCAAGACCGATATCGGCTGGGGCCACCAGATCCGCAGCTACGTCCTCCAGCCGTACCAGCTGGTGAAGGACCTGCGCACCGGGGTGACCTCGACCGCGCCGTCGGACGTGCTCGACGGCGATCTCGACCCGTTCATGGCGGCTGCGCTATCGCAGCGCGTGACCGGCGAGGCGGTCGAGGTGGAGGACGTCGATTGAGGCGAGGGCTCGCTCCTGGCATTGATGCTTGCTGCTGGCGGGCTGCGGCCGCGGTTCCGCGCCGGCCCACCAGAACGCCTCCGAGCCCAAGGTCACCGGCTTTCCCGCCGCCGATCGCCCGGTCGCCGCGATCGTATCGCCGCGCTGGTCGACCGAGGATGACCGCGACAGGCTCAACGAAGCCGTCGAGGTGATGAACCAGCGCCGGCGATCAAGCCGGGGATGACCGTCGCCGATATCGGCGCCGGCGAGGGCTATTACACGATCCGCCTCGCCGCGCGCGTCGGCAAGGAAGGGCGCGTGCTCGCCGAGGACATCGTTCCCGCGGTGCACGACGCGCTGGCCAAGCGAGTCGCGCGCGAGCGGCCTCGACAATGTCAGCGTCCGGCTCGGCCTCCCCGCCGATCCGCGGCTGCCCGAGCACAGCTTCGATCGCGTGATGATGGTCCACATGTATCACGAGATCGAAAGCCCTTACGAGTTCCTGTGGCGCCTGCGCCCATCGCTGAAGCCCGACGGCGAAGTGGTGGTGGTCGACGCCAACCGGCCGACCCAGGATCACGGCACGCCGCCGGCGCTGCTCAAGTGCGAGTTCGCCGCGGTCGGCTACACTCAAGTCGCGTTCCAGCCGATGCCCGTCGGCGGGCGGCTATCTGGCGATTGTTCAAGGCCGAGGGCCCACGCCCCGAGCCGACCGCGATCCGGCCTTGCAAGACCAGCGACAACACGCCTTCGCCGGCACCTTAGATTGGTCCGCGATTGGGCGCGCACAACTCCCTTCCGGGGAGGGGAGAAGAACGGCAGCTCCCAGCCCTGCCCTAGAGCAACCCCATCGTCCGGAAGCTGCTGAAGCCGTGCCGAGTCACGACGAGATGATCGATCAGCCGCACCCCGAGCGGGTGGAGCGCGCGCGCGAGCAGGTGGGTGGCCTCCCGGTCCGCAGCGCTCGGGCTGGCATCCCCGCTCGGATGGTTGTGCGCCATCACGATCGCGCGGGC
Organism: uncultured Alphaproteobacteria bacterium; assembly: GCA_963799985.1. Taxonomy (GTDB): domain Bacteria; phylum Pseudomonadota; class Alphaproteobacteria; order Sphingomonadales; family Sphingomonadaceae; genus Sphingomonas. The sequence goes on from CAWCZC010000002.1 coordinate 373,744, forward strand.
ATCGAGCCGAAGCGCGTCGGCGACCACTTCGCGGATCGGCAGGTCGAGCGTGTCGACCGAGGCCGAGCGCGCCTGGCGCAGCCCGAGCAGTTCCTGGTCCGCGCCAAGGAACGCGAAGGCAACGACCTCGTACTGCTCGTCACCAAGCGGCGCGAACAAGGCGCTCGCAGCGGCGGAGTTCGGCAAGCGCATTCCTGGGAGGATATCGGTCGCCATCCCCGCGGCGTGCCACCTCGTCCCGCCCAGTCGAAGCGCTACCGCCTCCGCTTCGGAGGCGCCGAACTCCATAACGGAGCAATCGCCGCCGGCTTGGCGGCGCGCGCGCGCGGGTCTACGCTCACGCGATGCGTCAATATCTCGATCTGATGGCCCGCGCGCTCAATGACGGCGCCGAGACGATGGACCGCACCGGCACCGGCACGCGGAGCGTGTTCGGCCACCAGATGCGGTTCGATCTGAGCGAAGGCTTTCCGTTGCTCACCACCAAGAAGCTCCACCTGCGCTCGATCATCGTCGAATTGCTGTGGTTCCTGCGCGGCGACACCAACGTGCGCTGGCTGCAGGAGAACAAGGTCAGCATCTGGAACGAATGGGCCGATCCCGAGGGCGAGCTGGGCCCGGTCTACGGCAAGCAATGGCGCGCGTGGGAGACCGCGGACGGGCGCCGGATCGATCAGATCGCCGAGCTGATCGACACGGTTCGCGACAACCCTGGCTCGCGCCGCCAGATCGTCTCGGCGTGGAACCCTGGCGAGCTCCACGCGATGGCGCTGGCGCCGTGCCACTGCCTGTTCCAGACTTATGTCGCGAACGGGCGATTGAGCCTCCAGCTCTACCAGCGCTCGGCGGACATCTTCCTCGGCGTGCCGTTCAACATCGCCAGCTACGCGCTGCTGACTGCATCTGCTCGCCCAGCAATGCGGGCTGGAGCCCGGTGACTTCGTCTGGACCGGCGGCGATTGCCACCTCTATTCGAACCATCTCGAGCAAGCGCGCGAGCAATTGTCGCGCGACCCCGGGCGGCTGCCGAGGCTCGAGATCCTGCGCAAGGCGCCCGCGATCGACGCGTACGAATATGAGGATTTCGCGATCCGCGGTTACGAGCCGCAGCCGCACATCAAAGCGCCGGTCGCGGTCTGACTGGAGCGATCGGGAGAAGCGCCGATGAAGTTGCTGTTGCCCCTGTTGGCGATCGTCCTCGCCGCTCCTGCCGTCGCGCAATCCGATCTCGTCGTTCGCCAGGTCGTCCCGTCCGCCGCCGACCCCGGCGTCAGGCAGTTCGACGCGCCCAGCATCGCGGTCGCGAAGCCGGGCCTGCCCGCAACTGCTCCGCTCGTCGTCTATTTGCCCGGCACCGGTGGCACGCCCGCGAACCTTGGCGGATTGCTCCGGGTCGTCGCCGGGCAGGGGTATCGCGTGCTCGGGCTCGAATACAACGACGTGCCGGCGGTGGTGCAGATCTGCACGCGCGATCCCGATCCCGATTGCGCCGCCGATTTCCGCGAGATGCGCATCGCCGGGGCCGGCAAGTCGAAACGGGTCTCGAACCCGCCCGCAGAGGCGATCGTCGCACGCCTCGTCGCGGCGTTGCGCGCGCTGGACAAGGCGGCGCCCGGCGAGGGCTGGGGCGGCTATCTCGACGGCGGCGAGCCGCGCTGGCAGCGGATCGTGATCTCGGGCATGTCGCAGGGCGCGGGCATGGCCGCGTTCATCGCCAAGCATCACACGGTGCGCCGTGCCGTCCTGTTCTCGAGCCCGTGGGAGACGACCGGCGCCAACCGCGCGCCCGGCGCCGTGGCTGGCCGGGGCGAGCGCGACGCCGGTGGACCGCTGGTTCGCCGAATATAACGCCCGCGAGAATACCGCGAACCTGATCCAGGCCGCTTATGCCGCGCTGCGGATTCCCGCGGACCACATCCAGGTCTTCAGCCTCGACCTGCCCGCCGGGGCAGGCCGCGGCCGCAACCCTTATCACGGCGCCACCTCGCACGATCCGCGCTACGCCCCGCAGTGGCGCGCGATGTTCGGCACGCCGTGATCACCTTCCACCTCGCCCGCGCCGACAACAGTGTGATCGGCCGCGACGGCGGGTTGCCCTGGCGGCTCCCGGCCGATCTCAAGCGCTTCAAGGCCCAGACGATGGGCAAGCCGATGATCATGGGGCGCAAGACCTTCGCGAGCTTCCCTGCGCCGCTGCCCGGGCGGCGGCACATCGTGCTGACGCGCGACCGCGGCTGGTCCGCGCCGGGAGCGGAGGTGGTGCACACGCTCGAGGAAGCCCTGGCGCTGGCCGGCGCGAGCGACGTGGCGGTGATCGGCGGCGCCGAGGTGTTCGCATTGTTCCTCGATCGCGCCGACCGTATCGAACTCACCGAAGTCCACGATCTGCCCCACGGCGACGCGACCGTCCCGCCCTTCGGCATTGCCTGGCGCGAGACCTTCCGCGAGGATCACCCGAGCGAAGGGGGCCACCCGGCCTACAGCTTCGTCACATTGGAGCGGGCGCGATGAAACGGATTCTCGGATGGGGCGCGTTGGCACTGGTGGTGCTGGGCGCGATCTTCTTCTTCGGTTTCCTGCCGGGAATCGTCGAGGCCGGCATGAACAAGGTGGTGCCGACCACACTGCCCACGGTTACCGCCCAGACCCGCGCGCTCCATGCCACGCTCCAGATCGCCGACATGCACGCCGACACCCTGCTGTGGGAGCGCAGCCTGCTTAGCCGGGCGAGCCGCGGCCAGGTCGATCTGCCGCGGATGCTCGAAGGCAACCAGGCGCTCCAGGTCTTCTCCTCGGTCACCAAGACGCCGAGCCACCAGAATTACGATTCGAACGGCGCCGACAGCGACAACATCACGCTACTGGCGATCGCTCAGCTCCAGCCGCTGCGCACCTGGGGATCGCTGCTCAGCGCTCGCTATGGCACGCGGAGAAACTGGACCGCGCCGCCGCCGCGTCGAACGGCCAGCTCCGCGTGATCCACACCCCCGCCGATCTCGACCGGCTGCTCGCCGATCGCGCGGGCGGAAAGAAGGTAGTCGGCGGTATGCTCTCGATCGAGGGACTGCAGGACCTGGAGGGCAACCTCGCCAATCTCGACAAGCTCCACGACGCGGGCTTCCGCATGGCCGGGCTCGCGCATTTCTTCGACAATGACGTCGCCGGATCGATGCATGGGCAGAAGAAGGGCGGGCTGACCCCGCTCGGCCGCCAGGTGGTGCGGCGGATGGAGGCGCTCGGGATGGTCGTCGACGTGGCGCATGCCAGCCACGCGACCGTCGCCGAGGTGTTGGCGATGGCGCGGCGTCCGGTCGTCTCGAGCCATGGCGGGCGTCCAGGCGACGTGCAAGGTCAACCGCAACCTGACCGACGACGAGATCCGCGGCATCGCGCAAGACCGGCGGGGTGATCGGCATCGGCTATTGGGACGCGGCGATCTGCTCGACCAAACCCGCCGACGTGGCCCGCGCGATCGCGCACGTCCGCGATCTGGTGGGGATCGATCATGTCGGGCTCGGCTCGGACTTCGACGGCGCGGTGACCACCGGCTTCGATTCGTCGCCAGGCTCGTCGAAGTGACTCAGGCGCTGGTCGATCGCTGGCTTCACCGCCGGCGACGTGCGCCAAAGTGATGGGCGGCAACGTGCTTCGCGTCCTCCGGGCGGGGATGGCGCCGCAATAATCCTCCCCGTATAGGCGCGCGGATGGAGCGGCTGGACGGCGGCTCGGCGGTCCCGTCTCGATTTCGCGGCGGTATCGTCGCGCTCGGCAATTTCGACGGGTTTCACCTCGGGCACCAGGCGGTGGTCGGGCGAGCGGTGGCGCGCGCGCGCGCAGGCGGGCGCCCGGCGATCGTCGCCACCTTCGATCCGCATCCCAAGCGCTTCTTTCGCCCCGAGTCGGCGCGGTTCCGGCTGACCCAGATGGACCAGCGCCAGCGGCTGTTCGGCGAAGCGGGCGCCGATGCGATGCTGGTCTTCCATTTCGACGCCGAGCTCGCTGCGCTGAGCGCCGAAGCCTTCGCGCGCGATCGGCTGGCGGGCCTGATCGGCGCCAGCGGGGTGGTGACCGGCGGCGATTTCACCTTCGGCAAGGGCCGCAGCGGCGACGTCGCGATGCTCGCCGAGTTGGGTCGCGCGCTGGGGTTCGAGGCCGAAGTGGTGCCGCCAGTCGCGTTCGGCGGGGAGACCGTCTCCTCGAGCCGGATCCGCACCCTGCTTCAGGAGGGCCGAACGCGCGAGGCGGCAGTGCTGCTCACCCGGCCCTATACGATCGAAGGCGTGGTCGAGCCCGGCGCTCAGCTCGGCCGCACGCTCGGCTATCCGACCGCGAACCTGGACCTCGCCAACTATCTGCGCCCCGCCTACGGCATCTATGCGGTGCGCGGGCGGCTGGCCGACGGGCGCGTGCTGGGCGGCGTCGCGAGCCTCGGCGTCCGCCCCAGCTTCGAGCCGCCGGTCGAGCTGCTCGAACCCTATTTCTTCGATTTCGACGGGGACCTCTACGGCCAGACGATCGAGGTCGAGCTGATCGACTATCTGCGCCCCGAGGCGAAGTTCGACAGCCTTGACGCGCTCAAGGCGCAGATGGACGAGGATGCCGCCAAGGCGCGCGCTACGCTCGGCTAACCTCGCGCGTCGTTGGCGGGCCGCGGCCCCCCATACAACGCGTGATCCTGCTGAAAACGGAGGAAGCGCAAGCGGACCCGGTGCCACTTGCTCACATCGTCCCAGTCCGATCGTTCGGTCGCGCGAGCGATGCGCCCGTCGATGCGCTCGAGCCCGTATGAGCCCGATTCATCGAGATATCTGCGCGCGAGGACACCGATTTCATCGCCGGTGCTTGCGCGGGTATCCGGCTCTTCCCGGCTTCGCATACTTAACATGAACTCAGGAACCTGGATTAAGTTCCCGCAATTCGTCCTTATTCCCGAGTCAACAACATCCGCTTTGCAAGTTCGGGCGCTTCCCCTATTTCGCGCGGACCCATGACCGAAGCTCCTGATTTCCGCGACACCGTCTTCCTGCCGAAGACCGATTTCCCGATGAAAGCCGGCCTCTCCGCCAAGGAGCCGGCGATCCTCGAGCGCTGGGCGAAGATCGCGCTCTACGAGAAGCTCCGCGCGGCCCGCAGCGGGCGCGAGCGCTTCCTGCTGCATGACGGCCCTCCCTATGCGAATGGCGACATTCACATGGGCCATGCGATGAACAAGATCCTCAAGGACATCGTCGTGCGGTCGCAGAGCCTGATCGGCAAGGACGCGCCCTATATCCCCGGCTGGGACTGCCACGGCCTGCCGATCGAGTGGAAGATCGAGGAGCAATATCGCGCGAAGAAGCTCAACAAGGATGAAGTCCCCTCGGCCGAGTTCCGCGCCGAATGCCGGGCGTACGCGGCGCATTGGGTGAGCGTGCAGCGCGAGCAGTTCAAGCGGCTCGGCGTGATGGGCGATTGGGACGATCCCTATCTCACGATGGATTTTGATTCAGAGGCGACCATCGCCGGCGAGCTGCTCAAGTTCGCCGAGAGCGGCCAGCTCTACCGCGGCGCCAAGCCGGTGATGTGGTCGCCGGTGGAGAAGACCGCGCTGGCCGAGGCCGAGGTTGAGTATGAGGACATCGTCTCGACGCAGATCGACGTGGGGTTCGAGATCGTGGAGAGCCCGATCCCCGAACTGATCGGCGCGCACGCCGTGATCTGGACGACCACGCCGTGGACGATCCCGGTGAACCAGGCTTTGGCTTATGGGCCGGAGGTTGAGTATCACGTCACCGAGTATGCCGGCCGTCGATATCTAATCGCGAACCGGCTCGCGGCCGAGTTTCATCGCCGCTGGCTCGCCTCCAACACGATCGACGAGAGCTGGACCAAGAAACCCGGCGACTTCGTGACGTGGCACGGGATCGGCTCGGACCTCGCCGGCACCGTCGCCCGCCACCCGATGCACCATCTCGGCGGCTTCTTCGCCAAGCCGCGCCCGTTCCTGCCCGGCGATTTCGTCACCACCGACGCGGGCACCGGCCTCGTCCACATGTCCCCCGATCATGGCGAGGACGATTTCCTGCTGTGCAAGGCGCATGGGATCGATCCGGTGTTCGCGGTCGACGATGCCGGCTTCTACCGCGCCGACTGGGCGTGGCTGGGCGGGCAGGGCAGCGTCATCAACAAGAAGCTCAACGCCGCCGACGGGCCGATTTGCTCGGACCTGCGCGACGCGGGCGCGCTGCTCGCGGCGTCGGACGACTTTACCCACAGCTACCCGCATTCGTGGCGGAGCAAGGCCAAGATCATCTTCCGCTGCACCCCGCAGTGGTTCATCCCGATGGACAAGCCAACAGCGAGCCCCTCCCCTTCAGGGGAGGGGTTGGGGGTGGGGGCTCTCAGTCTCACCGAGACCGACGCCCGTGAGGACAGCCCCCACCCCAACCCCTCCGCTGAAGGGGAGGGGCTCAAGAGCAACGCCCCGACCCTTCGCGAACTGGCGCTCGATGCGATCGAACATACCCGCTGGGTCCCCGAGAAATCGCGCAACCGGATCGCCGCGATGGTCGAGGGGCGCCCTGATTGGGTGATCAGCCGCCAGCGCGCCTGGGGCGTGCCGATCCCGATCTACGTCAACCGCAAGACCGGCGACTATCTCCGCGACCCCCAAGTCAACGAACGCATCCTCGCGGCCTTCCGCGAAGGTGGTGCCGATGCCTGGTTCGCCGCCGACCACCAGGCCTTGCTCGGCCCCTGTTATGCGCTCGACGAGTATGAGGTCGTCACCGACATCCTCGACGTGTGGTTCGACTCCGGGTCGACTCACGTCTTCACGATCGAGAAGCGCTTCGGCGCGCATGTCCGCGCCGATCTCTATCTCGAAGGGTCGGACCAGCACCGCGGCTGGTTCCAGTCGTCGCTGCTCGAATCGTGCGGCACGCGCGGGCGGGCGCCCTATGGCGCGGTGCTCACCCACGGTTTCGCGATGGACGGCAACGGGCGGAAAATGTCGAAAAGCCTCGGCAACGTCGTCGATCCGCTAAAGATCATCCAGGAATCGGGCGCCGACATCCTGCGGCTGTGGGTGGCGCAGACCGATTATTTCGAGGACGTGCGGATCGGCAAGGAAGTGCTCGCGGGCACCGGCGACGCCTATCGAAAGCTCCGCAACAGCTTCCGCTACCTGCTCGGCGCGCTCGACGGTTTCACCGAGGCGGAGAAGGTGCCGGTCGCGGGCATGCCCGAGCTCGAGCGCTACATCCTCCACAAGCTGGCCGCGCTCGATGCCGAGTTGCGCAGCGCCGCCGAGGCGTTCGAGTTCAACCGCTACGCCCGCGCGCTCACCGATTTCGCGAACGAGGACCTCTCGGCCTTCTTCTTCGATATCCGCAAGGACTGCCTCTATTGCGACGCGCCCGGCGATCCCAAGCGCCGCGCCTATCGCACCGTGCTCGACCTGCTGTTCCACGCGCTGGTCCGCTACGCCGCGCCGATCCTCGCCTTCACTGCCGAGGAAGTGTGGCAGGCGCGCTTCCCGGATGAGGACGATTCGGTCCATCTGCTCGAATGGCCGGCGCTGCCCGAGGGCGCCTCGTCGAGCGCCGATTGGAGCGCGATCCGTGCCTTGCGCGAGCGGGTGACCGAGGCGATCGAGCCCTACCGCCGCGAAAAGGCGATCCGATCGAGCCTCGAGGCCGAGGTCACCGTGCCCGATCTGCCGCTTTCGGAGGACGCGCTCGCCGAGCTGTTCATCGTCTCGAAGGTGACCCGGGGCGAGTCGGTCACCGTTCAGCCCACCCAGCGCCTTAAATGCGGCCGGTGCTGGCGCCACCTTCCCGAAGTTGCACAGGACGGCGCTCTGTGCGACCGATGCACCGAGGTGGTTGGGCAATGAACGTGACTCGATCGATCGGCCTCTTGGTGGCCGCTTTGGTGTTCCTGGTCGACCAGGGCACGAAATATTTCGTGACCGGACCTCTCGGGCTGAACTTGCCCGACGGGCCGCCCTATACTGTCGTCTCGATCTTCGACCTGCGCCATGTGCGCAACATCGGCGTGTCGCTGGGGCTGATGCCCGCCGACGGCGCGACGATGCGCTGGTTCCTGGTCGCGCTCACCGCGGCGATCGCGGGTGGCGTGCTGTGGTGGATGCTGCGCGAGCGCAAGCTCGGCGACGTCGTCGCGCTCGGCATGGTGCTGGGCGGCGCCCTCGGCAATATCGTCGATCGCACTCGGCTCGGCTATGTCGTCGATTTCGCCGATCTGCATTTCGGCGAGTGGCGTCCCTTTTTGGTCTTCAATGTCGCCGACGCGGCGATTACCATCGGCGTGCTGATCCTGTTGATCCGCGCCCTATTCATGCGCGACCGGCCTCGGGCCGAGCGGGATCCTGTGGAGAAAGAAGTCAATGCGTAAGCTGCTCACCCTCGCCGCCGCTGCGGCGCTCGCCGCGTCGCTTTCGGCCTGCACCAAGAATGGCCTCGACCGAGTCCGCCCGGACGAATTCGCCGTCGCGCGCCAGGCGCCGCTGGTGATCCCGCCCGATTATTCGCTGGTGCCACCCTCGCCCGGCGCGCCGCGCCCGCAGGACACCAGCCCCTCGGCGCAGGCGCTCGACGCGATCTTCGGCGGTTCGGCGGCGCGCAGCCCCGGGGAGAACGCCACGCTCGACGCTGCCGGGCGCACCTCGGTCGATCCGGGCATCCGCTCGTCGGCCGGCAGCCCCACGACCAACGTCGTCGACAAGGGCACCACCACCCGCGACATCGTCGCCGCCCCCGAAGGCGACGGCCAGGACGCCAAGACCAGCACGCCCAAGTAAGCGGCGCGCAATCGGCGAAACCCGTTGGCCGGGCGGAGGGAGAAGTCGTCCGCCCGGCCGTCCGGGTTCAGAAGCTAACGCCGATCGAGCCGATCACGCTCCCCTTGGCGGCATCCTTGCCGCTCGGGGTGATGAAGAAGGTGTCGGTGTCGACATAGCTCACGCCGACGGTGATATTCTTCCACGTCGCGGTCGCGCCCAGCGCCCAGTCGGTATATTCGCTGGTCGGGCCCGACAGCCAGCTCGGCCCGAAAGTGTGGCCGAGGTGGCCGGTGAGCCCGATCGGGGTCTTCGGAATCGCGATCGACAGATCGCCGGCGAGATAGACGTTGTCCTCCTTGGGGAAGAGTCCCGTCGCGCCCTGGTCGAGCGCCAGCGCCTTCTGCTTCGGCGAATAGTTGACCGTTACCTTGCCGGTCACCGGACCCACCGTATAGGCGACGTCGGCATAGGGCTCGATGAAGTCCGAAGCGCTCTTGTCGCCGGTGAAGCCCGGGCGCGTGCCCGGATAGACGTAGTAGAGCGCGCCGACATCGAAGGTGACGCCGCTGAAGGTCTTCTTCCAGCCGGCGATCAGGTCGAGCTCCTGGTGGGCGGTACCGTGCACGGTCACATAGTCGTCGACCGACGAGCCCCAGAACGACACGTAGAAGCCCGACTTGTGGGTGAGGGTGAGGCCGCCCTGGACCGCGAAGTTGCCGTCGGTCTGCGAGATGCCGCGGAACTTGTAGTCGCTGACGAGGGTGGCGCTGCCGTTGATCGTGATCGCGGGCGGGGGCGCAGTGTCCTGCGCCATCGCCGGCGCGGTGGAGGCGAGCATGAGCGCGCCGAAGCTGATGGTCGAGAAGCGCATGGAATACCCTTTCAAATTAATCCAAGGGTCCCCGCCTGCTGCCGCCGGCGCTGCGTCGTTGGTCCAAAGGATCCTGCGCAGCTTTCGAGCGGCACATGATGATTGCCGATTGCGCTGCGCTGCACAACAATATTTGCTGGTTTGTTACAGAAAACCACCGGGAGTGTTGCGGTCCCGCAACAGCTTCAGCTCGTGTGGAGTGCAACGATCGCGTCGATCTCGACGACCGCGCCCAGCGGCAGCACCGCCACGCCCACTGCGCTGCGCGCATGCCGCCCCGAGTCGCCGAACAGCGCCGCCATCAACTCGGAAGCGCCGTTGGCGACCTTGGCCTGATCGGTGAAGCCGGGCACGGAATTGACGAACACGCCGAGCTTGACGATCCGGTCGACCCGCTCGAACCCGCCCAATGCCTTCTTGATCTGCGCGACGAGCATCAGCCCGCAGCGCTGCGCCGCCTCGGCGGCATAGCCGAGATCGCGGTCCTCGCCGACTCGGCCGAGCATCAACGCGCCATGCTCGTCGAACGGGAGCTGCCCCGAGATGTGGAGCAATCCGCCCGCCTCGACCGCGGGCACATAAGCCGCGACCGGCGCCGCGGGTTCAGGCAGGGTGAGACCGAGCTCGGCCAGCTTCGCGTCGATCCGGGTCGTCATGAGCCCGGCTCAACCACTCGCGGCTTCGGCGGTCAACCCCATCGCGAACCGTGCCTCGATCCAGCCCCTGGCTTCCAGCCAGTCGTCGATCCGCGCATGCGCGAACGGCGCGCGCGGCACCATCGCGGCGATGTCCGGATCGGCGATCATGTGCAGCCGGTGGACGTGCGGCGCATGTTTCGCGACCGATTCGTGATGCACGGCGAGATCGTCGACGAACACCGTCACCGGCGTTCCATATTCCGCCACCAGCCGCGCCACCGGCCCGCCCTTGCCGCCCTGGTTGCACTCGACCCGGTGCGCGATGCCGTGCGCGGCGAGCTGGGCGATGCGATGATCGCGGCACTGATCGCCGAGATTGGTGAGGACGACGATGTCGGCGGTCTCGGCGAGCGCGGCCAGCGCCTCGCGCGCATGCGGCACCAACGTCTGGCGCGTCCATTTCGCCGGGAAAGAAGCCGTTGATCAGCGCCCACATCTCCTCGCGGTCGATCGCGCTCCCGTCGGCGCGGCGTTTCATCGAATTCTCGAACTGGCCGCCGTCGGGGGTGAAGTCGATCGCATGCGCTTCATCGAGCCAGCTGCCGAAATGCCGCACCATGTGAAGCAGCACCTCGTCGCAATCGGTGATCAGCAGCGGCCTCATGCCGATTCCAACTCGTGGCGTGCGCGCGACCAGCGCGGCGGGGGTGGCGCCGATCGATTCGGCGCAGGCGACCAGATCGGGCTCGTGCGCCTCGAGGAAGCCGAGCATCGCGGCGAGCAGCGCCGGTTCGCCCGCTCGCGCGCGCAAGTCGGCGGCATCGAGCCCGGTCAGCGCGAGCAGCCGCTCCGCCCGCGCGGGCTCACCCAGCGTCCAGGCGAGCGCGTGGAGCGCCAGCGCGGCGTGTTGTTTCCGAGGGCGCTCATCGCCTAGAGGGTTTCCAAACTCATGAGGAAGCGCGTGGCAAAAAGGGTGCTCGTTGTCGAGGACAACGAACTCAATCTGAAGCTCTTCTGCGATCTGCTGCGCGCGCACGACTTCGCCGCGGAGCCGGTGAGCGACGGGCGCGAGGCGGTGGCGCGCGCGCGCAGCTTCGAGCCCGACCTGGTGATCATGGACATCCAGATGCCGCACGTCAGCGGGCTCGAGCTGATCCGCCAGATGAAGGCCGATTCGCGAGCTCCAGCCGATCCCGATCATGGCGGTGACGGCCTATGCCGGCCACGACGACGAGGAGCGGATTCGCGCGGCCGGCGCGAACGCCTATGTCTCGAAGCCGATCTCGCTGGCGCGGTTCATGGAGGAAGTGCGCGGGCTGATCCCCACCGAATAGCACGAAAAACCGCCAGATTGGCGTTACCTTCACAAAGCGGCAACCAATACGGGCGCAAGAGATTCGGAGCAAAACGGGGATCGTGAGTGACCGATCAAACCGGCAGGCTTCGGCGCATGACCGATTACAGCTGGCACGTGCTGCGTGCCGACAGCGAGCACGACCGTGCCGCGCTGGCGGACGACGCGAGCGTGGGCAAGCTCCACGACGAATTGGCCGAGCTGCATCTGCTCGCAGCCGATGACCTCAGCGAGGCTTGGCGGAATTTTTCATCGAGAGAACCGGAAGGCAACGACGCGCATTGGCGCGCCTATGGCGCACTGTTCGCTGCGCTCTATGGCCCGGAGAAGCTCGAGGAAGTGACGGCGCTGATGCCCCCGGCGCTGCTGCGCTAGGGGAGACTCGAAGCTACTTGATCTTCGCTTCCTTGAACTCGACGTGCTTGCGCACGACGGGATCGTATTTGCGGAACGACATCTTCTCGGTCTGGGTGCGCGGATTTTCTTGGTGACGTAGAAGAAACCCGTATCCGCCGAGCTGACGAGCTTGATCTTGACAGTGGTCGGCTTGGCCATGACCCTTAACCTCTAACAGAATTGAAAAAGCGGCGCGCGCACGGCACGCCGCTAAACAGGCGTGGCGGATGCGTCAGCGGCGCGGAAAAGTCAAGGCGCCGGAGGCTAGGGTAGTGTCGCAGTTTGAATTGCCCCGGCGATTATGAATCTATAATCCCCGGCAGCTTCCCGCGCCGCCTACCCATATGCTTAGCGGAAAGCATGGAGGAGACAGGCGATGTACACTAGTGTCGGCTGGATAATCGGCGTGGGTCTCGGTGCCGCCATCGGCGGCCTTGCCGGCCATCTGGCTATCGGCGTCGCTCTAGGTTTCATCCTTGGGTTGCTCGCGGGGACCATTCTGGACGCCAAGAAGAGAAACAAGCCCCATGCCTAAAGGCCCCCGTGGAGAGAAGCGCCCCGCCGACGCCATCGGCCTTGCGGTGATGATCGGCAAGATCGCAACCGGCGAGATTGAAGACGAGCGCGAAACGCTGTCCAGCGCTGCGGCTGAGTTGGGGCGCAAGGGCGGGAAGGCGCGTGCGGAGGCTATGACGCCGGAGCGTCGGGCGGAGATTGCTCGGAAGGCTGCTCAATCACGATGGTCCCAAAAGATACAAGGTCGTCGGACTGGCTAACTGCTTTGGCCGCAAGGGTGAACCAACTCCCTTCATCGGCACTAAAAAAAGCTCGACAACCACATTCACGTGCTGGCGCTCTATTTCGTGTTCTAAAATTTCATCCGCATCCATAAGACGCTGCGCATGTTGCCCGCGATGGCGGCAGGGATCCCCGATCGGCTGTGGTCGCTTGAGGATGCTGTGGCCAAGATGGACGCTATGGCCCTGGCTCCGAAGCCGCGCGGCCCCTACAAGGAGCGGGGGCAATGATGGAGCATTGGATCATTTTGGCGTGCGTGCTGACTAGTGCCGCCCTGCTCGCCCTTATCGCAGCCAAACCGGAAACAATCGCTAACCTGCTGCGTCAGCGCAATTGAAACTGAGACGCTACAGAGGCTAGAGTCTATTTGTAAACGCGCCTCCGGTGCGTGCGGTGCCAGCGAAACGCGCACCTTCGCGCGTTGCCGAACGGACTCTTAACCACATTCGCGCAAGATCGCGGCGGGCAACGGCGGAGGTTCGGCATTGGAAGCGCTCGTCCCCGCCTTCATCGCGGCGCTGCTGACTCAGCTCGGCGACCGGCCCGCGCTTCTCACCGCGATGCTCGCCGATCGCTACGGCCGTCCGCTCACGGTCGCGATCGCGGCGGGGCTCGCGCACGGCCTTGGCAACGCAGCCGCCGCGCTGCTGGGCACGACCATGTCCGCGATGATGACGCCCAACGCGCAAGCGCTGCTGCTAGCGGTGGCGCTGCTGTTCGGTGCGCTCGGGGCGTTCTGGCCGGTCAAGCCGCCCGACCGCCTCGAGCGGTGGAAGCTCGGATCGCTGCTCACTAGCTTCCTCGGCGTGCTGATTCTCTCGTTCGGCGGCGGCACGCAATTCTTCACCGTGGCGATCGCTGCGCGCAGCGAGCCCTGGTTCGCCGCGGCGGGTGCGAGCGCGGGGGCGTTCGCGGTGGCGTTCGTTGCGGCGGTGCTCGGCGAGCTCGCCTGGGCGCGAATCCCTTTTCGCAGCTTTCGCGCGGTGACGGGGGGGATCATGCTGGTCGCCTCGGCGGTGATCGCGCTGGGAGCGCTGCGCCTGATCTGATTCGGGCCGATGCGCCTATTTGATCGCGGCGAGGTCAGCCTCGACCTTGGCCAACAGTGCGTCGGTCAGGGCACCCTGCGAATAGGGCTGGACCTGGCGCAGGCTCATCTCCTTGAATTGCTCGTACGAGGGATGCGGCAGCAGGTCGGGCAAATCGGCCATGAGCACTGCCTTGGCCTTCTCGTCGGCCGCCAGCACTTCGATCGGAGTATCGAGATTGAATTTGGCCGCCGCCGGCGTCGCGGCGGGCGCTGGCGCCGGCGCATCTTGGGCAAAGGCCGGGGCGGAGACCAGGCACGCCGCGGCGATACAGAGGATGTGCTTCATGCGATTGGACTCCTGACTGGGAAGCGACATGTGACTGGGAAGCGACATGGCGGGGCCGGGGACTTGCCGCCCCCGGCCCGTGTCGCTTACTGGATCGCGGCGAGATCGGCTTCGATCTTCTTGAGCAGATCGTCGGGCAGCTTTTCCGGCGCATAGGGCTGGACCTGGTGGAAGCTCATCGCCTTGAAGTTTTCGTAGGCCGGGTTCTGAGTGACATCGCCGCCGAGGTCGGCATCGAGCACCGCCTTGGCCTTGGGATCGGCGACGAGCGTCTCGATCGGCGTGTCGAGGTTGAACTTGGCGGCGGCTGCAGGCGCCGCGGCGGGGGCAGGAGTGGCGGCCGGAGCGGGCGCTGCCGCCGGCGCGGTCTGGGCCAGGGCGGCGGCGGGGGCAAGCATCGCGAGTGCGGCGGCGGCAGTCAGGGCAAGCTTCATAGGGGTCGACTTTCTCCGGTTTTCGGGCGCGTCGACCCTAGCCGGATTCGAATCGCTCCGCGAGGGGGCCGCGCGGAACTATTTCCCGGTCTGGAGCGATTGTCAGGGCGTTGCTCAAGGAGACCTAAGATGCTGCGTTGGGCTGTGATTTTCCTCGTCATCGGGCTTGTTCTCGCCGTGCTCGGCTTCGGCAACCTCGCGGGTGCCGCGATCGGCATCGCCAAGCTGCTGTTCTTCGTCGCGCTCGCGTTGTTCCTGGTGTTCCTAGTGCTCGGGTTGATGGCTGGGAAAACGGTGAAGGACGCGGTGGACTAGCGCTTGCCGCCCAGCGTCAGCAGCCACCAGTCGGGCGGCGCGCCGAAGCGCAGCGGGACCACGCTGGTGCCGAGTCCCGCGGTGACCACCACGGTGCGGCTTCCCTCCCGGATCAGGCCGCAGCGATAGCGCTCGCCGTAGCGAGTCGAGCTCGCCACCGCGCCGATGAAAGGCAACACGATCTGCCCGCAATGCGTATGTCCCGCGAGCACCAGCCCGAACTCGGGCGGCAGCCGCGGCGTCACGTCGGGGCTGTGCGAAAGCAGGACCAGCGGCCCCGGCAGCGCGGCCGCGGCGTGGAGCACGGCCCCAATGTTGCCATGCCCCGTCGTGACGTCGTCCACCCCCGCCAGCACCAGTGGCCCGGCGCGCACCGCATTGTTCATCAGCACCGGGATCCCGGCGCCCTGGAGCGCACCGCGGATCGCGCCGCGCGAATGCCAGTGATCGTGGTTGCCGAGCACCGCGAACACCCCCAGCGGCGCATGCAGCTTCGCCAGCGGCGCGGCGATCTCGGCGTTGGTATAGTCGTGCGTGGCGATCTTACGGCTGCCGATGAAGTCGCCGGCGAGCAGGATCAGGTCAGGATGCTGGGCATTCACTTGCGCCACGATCCGCGCGACTCGCTCGGGCGGCATGTCGGGCCCCTGGACGTGAACATCGGCGAGCAGCGCGACTCGCACCGGCGGCGTGCCTGCGGGCCAACCCGCCACCGCGACATCCGCCCGCAGGATCACCGGGTCGGCGAGCGAGTCGACATAACCCCATCCGAGAAAGATCAGCGCGGCAAGCGCGATCAGGCCGAGCACCCGCAGCATCGCCCTCCCTCTAGCGCAAGCCCGCCCTAGCGGCCACCTATCCAGCATGCGCGCCTTCGCCGATCTCCTCGACGCCCTCGTCTACACCCGGTCGCGCAACGCGAAGCTCAAGCGCATCGGCGACTATCTCGCCGCCACCCCCGATCCCGATCGCGGCTGGGCGATGGCGGCGCTGACCGGCGGACTCGATCTCCCCGCGATCAAGCCCGCGCTGATCCGCGCTCTGGTGGAGGCGCGAGTCGACCCGGTGCTGTTCGCGATGAGCCGCGATTTCGTCGGCGATACCGCGGAGACGGTGGCGCTGCTCTGGCCAGCGCCCGAGGATGGCGTGGGCGAGCCGCTCCGCCTCGCCGCGGTGGTCGATATGCTCGCCGCGCTGTCGCGCTCGGATGCCCCCGCCGCGCTCGCCGCGATGCTCGACCGGCTCGACGCGGACGAGCGATTCGCCTTGCTCAAGCTCGCGACCGGGGGCTTGCGAGTCGGCGTCTCGGCGCGGCTCGCCAAGACCGCGCTCGCGCAGGCGTTCGGGCTCGAGGTCGATGCGGTCGAGGAAGTGTGGCACGGGCTGGCCCCGCCCTATGCGCCCTTGTTCGCCTGGGCCGAGGGCAAGGGCGCGCAGCCGACGCCGGACAATGTGCCGGTGTTCCGCCCGTTCATGCTCGCGCACCCGCTTGAGGACGCGAGCGTCAGCCTCGCCGACTATGCTGCCGAATGGAAATGGGACGGCATCCGAGTCCAGCTCGTCCATGTCGCGGGCGAGACGCGACTCTACAGCCGCGCGGGCGACGACATCACTCACAGCTTCCCCGAAGTCGCCGCCGCCTTCACGGTGCCCAGCGTGCTCGACGGCGAGTTGCTGGTGAAGGGCGAGGCGCAGGGCGGGGAGGGCGGCGCGGCGAGCTTCAACGCGCTTCAGCAGCGGCTCGGGCGCAAGCTCGTCTCGGCGAAGGCGCTCGCCGAATATCCGGCATTCGTCCGCCTCTACGATATCCTGTTCGACGGCACCGAGGATCTGCGCGCGCTGCCTTGGGGCAATCGCCGCGCCCGGCTCGAAGCGTTCGTGCCGCGCCTCGATCCCGAGCGGTTCGATCTATCGGCGCTGATCGATGCTGCGGATTTCGACGCGCTCGCCGAAACCCGCGCCGGCGCGCGCGACGCAGCGATCGAAGGGGTGATGCTCAAGCGCCGTGATTCGCCCTATGTCGCGGGGCGCCGCGCGGGATTGTGGTACAAATGGAAGCGCGATCCGCTCAATGCCGATTGCGTGCTGATGTATGCCCAGCGCGGGAGCGGCAAGCGCTCGTCCTTCTATTCGGACTATACCTTCGGCGCCTGGGGGCCGGACGGCGAACTGCTGCCGGTGGGGAAAGCCTATTTCGGCTTCACCGACGAGGAATTGAAATGGCTCGACCGGTTCGTGCGCACCCACACGCTCAATCGCTTCGGCCCGGTCCGTGAGGTCGAGAAGAGCTTGGTGCTCGAGGTCGCGTTCGATTCGGTCCACGAATCGAAGCGCCACAAATCGGGCCTGGCGATGCGCTTCCCCCGCATCGCCCGAATCCGCACCGACAAGCCGGCGAGCGAGGCGGATACGATCGAGGGATTGCGGCGGCTGGCGACCTGAGCCTAGGCTCGCGGCGTGGAAGACACGCAGCCTTTGCCAGCCTGGGCGCTGGGGGCCGGGATATTGATCCCGACGTTGATCGCCGGGTTGATCCTGTTCGAAGTCAATCTGATCGGCAGCTGGGGCGTGGGTGACGGACCAAAGCATGACGCCGAGCTGCTGTTCCGCGAGGAATTCATGCTGGTGCTGTGCTTCGGCGGTTCGCTGCTCGTCGCTTTCCCGTTGGCCCTCCTGTTCCTCCGCGATCCCGAGGAGCGCTGGCAGCGCTGGGCCGGCACGGGCGCCGGTGCCGGGCTGATCGTCGCGATCCTCTTTCTTGGCTATATGACCTACACCATGCTCAATCCGAGGCTGAGCCTGATCGATGCGTGGAACGCACTGCCGTCCGGCCTGCCCCTGAACGTCGTGCCTGTCTGTATGCTGGGCGCCGGTGCCGGGGCGGTGATGGCCCTGGTTTCGCGCGGCGTCACGCATCTCCTGCTTCGCCTGCGCTGAACCGGTGACGCCCGCCTGGCTGCCGCCCGCGATGATGATCGCGTCGGGGTCGATCCACGCGGTCGTCAACGCCATCCTCAAGGGCGGCGAGGACAAGATGGCGGGGCGCGCGATCATCGACGGATCGAGTGCGGTGATCCTCCTGCCGGCGATCCTGCTGGTGCCGCTGCCCATCGGCGCCTGGGGCTGGCTGATCGCCACCGCGCTGCTCCATTCCATCTATCTGTTCGCGCTGGTGAAGGCGTTCGAGACTAGCGATTTCTCCGCCGCCTATCCGGTGCTGCGCGGCACGGCGCCTTTGGTCACCGCGGCGCTCGCGCTCGGGGTGTTCGGCGAGGCTGCTAGCCCGCGCGAGCTGATCGGGATCGGCTGCATCGGGGCGGCGATGTTCGTGATGGTGATGGGCCGCCACATCGGCCGTGCCGGGCTAGCCTGGGCGCTGTTCACCGGCGTCACCATCGCGGGCTACACCGTGATCGACGCGCACGGCGTCCGCGCCGCGCCGACGCCCGAGAGCTACATCGTCTGGATGTTCGTCATGATGGGGGCCGTCGTCGTGACCGTGTTCGGCCTCTTGTCGCGCGGGCGGATCTTCCGCTCGGCGGCGAAGCAGTGGCGGCCGGGGGTGGCGGCCGGAGCGCTGTCGATCCTCACCTACGGCCTCGCGCTCAGCGCCTTCGCGCTCGGCCCCACCGCGCCACTCGCGGCGCTGCGCGAGACGGGAATGGTCACCGCGCTGCTGATCGCGACCTTCGTGCTGCGCGAGCGGGTGACGCCCGGGCGCGCGGCCGGAGTTGTCGGGATTCTCGCGGGCACGGTACTGATCCTGACGCGCTAAACTCTAGCCCCCGCTCGGATAGGCTGGCGGCAAAGGGGACTCCATGATGCTGACACGCTCGCTCGCCATCGCCGCCGCGCTGCTGGCCACCACCGCCGCGCACGCCCAGACCTACGCCGTCCAGGCCGGGCACCTGATCGTCGACGCCGCGCAGCCCGAGCGCGGGCCCTCGACGGTGATCGTGGAGAAAGGCCGGGTCGTCCGCATCGAGAGCGGCGCGACCGCGCCCGCCGGGGCGACCGTGGTCGACATGCGCACCAAAACCGTGCTGCCCGGGCTGATCGACGTCCATGTCCACCTCACCTCCGACGCCGGCCAGCCCTGGTACGAGGGGCTCACCACCAAATATTCGGAGCCCTATGCCACCACCGTCGGCCTGCGGAACGCGCTGGTCACCGCACGGGCGGGCTTCACGACCCTGCGCGATCTCGGCGGCGGGCCGCTCGCCACCACGGCGATGCGCGACGCGATCAACGAAGGTAGCTTCCCGGGTCCGCGCATCCTCGTCGCCGGGCCGCCGCTCTCGATCATCGGCGGGCACGGCGACGATACCGTCGGTCTCGCCCCCGAGCTGCGCGATGCGGTCAACGCGAGCGGCGAGCAGTTCTGGGTGTGCACGGGTGCCGCCGAATGCGCCAAGGCGGTGCGGCGGCTGGCGGCGATCGGGGTCGACGTCATCAAGTTCCACGCCACCGGCGGCGTGCTCGATCCCGGCGCAATGGGGCTCGAGCAGCATTTCACCGACGAGGAGATGAAGGCGATCTGCGACACCGCGCACCAGGAGCACCTCAAGTGCGCGGCGCACGCCCACGGCGCGCGCGGGATCGAGGCGGCGGTGCGCGCCGGCGTCGATTCGATCGAGCACGGCACCTTCGCCGACGATGCCGACGTTGCGCTGATGAAGGCCCACGGCACCTATTTCAGCGCCACCTTGATGGCGTTCACCGGCCTCCAGATGTACATGGGCAAGGGGCTCTACACCGACAACACCGAGGCCAAGGCGCGGATCGCGCTCGCCGAATGGGGCCATGCGCTCAACCGCGCGTACAAGGGCGGAGTCAAGATCGCGCTCGGCACCGATGCCGCGGTCTTCCCGCACGGGCGCAACGGCGAGGAGCTCGGGCTGATGGTCAGCAAGGGCGGGATGACCCCGCGCGACGCGCTGATCGCCGCGACCAAGGGGGGCGCTGATCTGCTCGGGCTTTCGGCGGAGACCGGCACGCTCGATCCCGGTAAGTCCGCCGATCTGATCGCGGTGGAGGGCGATCCGCTCGCCGATCCGGCGGCGGTGCTGCACGTCGCCTATGTGATGGTGAAGGGGAAGCCGATTCCGATGCAGTAGGCGGCGAGGCGCCGAAGAACCGATCGCATCGGATGCAGCCGCGGCTGGGGTTCCACAATCGGTGGAAATCAAAAGTAGAACCAACGCACGTCCGCGACCGCTTTGCGCCCAATGGCTGGCGCACAACGCGCCCTCGGGGGATCCTGGAAACGGTCGTTGTTTGTGCCTCCTTCCCGATCACCGCTTGCGATCCATATTCGGACATTGACTGCGGCCTGATCCCTGAAATCATGAGGGAATGCAGAAGGCGGCCTTTCATTCGGCGTGGGTCCTCGACCGCGCACAGGCAACCGGCACCGGTGCCACCCTCGACACCTTCCCCTGGTGGAGCTTCACCAAGACCGTGCTCGCGATAGCCGCTCTCCGCCTCGTTGAAGTGGGGAAGCTCGAGCTCGATGCGCCGCTGCCGCACAAGCGCTACACCTTGCGCCAGTTGCTGCTGCACCGCGCTGGCGTTCCGAATTATGGAAGGCTGGAGGCCTATCATGAGGCCGTTGCGAAGGGGGAGGACGCCTGGCCGCGAGCGCGCCTGCTTGACGCCGTAAGCGCCGACACGCTTGACTTCGAACCGGGCACGGCCTGGAGCTACAGCAACGTCGGCTATCTTTTCGTACGCGATGCGATAGAGGAAGCCGCAGGCCTCCCGCTGGGCGAGACGCTTCGCGAATGGGTGCTCGAACCGCTTGGCTTGGCATCAGTCCGAACTCGCTACGAAGCGCACTGACTTTGAAGACATATTCTGGCCCGAGCTCAGGAGTTACGATCCGCAATGGGTCTATCACGGCTGCCTGATCGGGACGCCTGTCGATGCGGCGAGGCTGCTGCACGCCCTGTTCCGCGGGAATTTGCTCCGGAGGTCTTCGGTTGAGGAGATGTTTGCGCGGTCGAGCATGCTGGGCGACGCTCTGCCCGGCCGCCCCTGGACAAGCCGCGGATACGCGCTCGGGTTGATGACCGGCTCGGCTCGCGACGCGGGCCGCGCCTGGGGACACACCGGCGCCGGCCCCCATTCCGTCAATGCGGTCTATCACTTTCCCGATTTCACCACGCCCATCACGGTCGCGACCTTTGCGCACGGAGATTCGGAAGGGCACGTCGAGTTCGAAGCCCTTTCCATCGCGCTTCGGACGCATGCGTAAGTGCGCGCTAGCCACCAGTCTCCGTTCCTAGTGTTGGAGAAAGGCAGCGAAGCGCCGAAACCACAGCTTTCGCCTGTTCTCAGCTTAAGGCAGGCATTCCGTTAACGGCTAAAATCAGAAGAGAGCTACGCGCGGCGGTAATGTCTGCAGTTGGGTCGAGCCCCCGAATGCGCGACGTTCGCAGCGCCCCTCCCACCAAACGAAAGCCCCCGGAAGCCAGGCTTCCGGGGGCTTTCTCATTCAGTCTCGCCAGAACTTCAGTCCTGCTTGGGCGCCAGGTTCACCGCGGCATATTTGCCGCGGCGATCGACCTCGAGCTCGAACTCGAGCCGGTCGCCCTCGTTGAGCGTCGGCATGCCGGCGCGCTCGACGGCGGAAATGTGGACAAAGGCATCGGGCTGTCCGTCATCGCGCTGGATGAAGCCGAAGCCCTTCATCGCGTTGAAGAACTTGACCACGCCGGTCGCCTTCTCGCCGGTGAGCTGGCGCTGCGGGCCACCGCCGCCGGCGCCGCCGCGGGGGCCGCCGGGGCCCGCGTCGCGATCGCGCGGCGGGCCGCGGTCCTCGACCGGCATCGGCTCGCCGTCGATCTTGAGCTCGGTCGCCGAGATACGGCCGCCGCGATCGACCAGGGTGAAGCCGAGCGGCTGACCCTCGGCCAGACCGGTCAGCCCCGCCTGCTCGACCGCCGAGATATGCACGAACACATCCTCGGCGCCGTCATCGCGGACGATGAAGCCGAAGCCCTTCTGGCCGTTGAAGAATTTGACCACGCCGGTCGCCTCGCCGACGACCTGGGGGGGCATGCCGCCGCCACCGCCGGCGCCGCCGCCGCGGAAACCACCGCCGCCACCGCCGCCGCCACGGAATCCACCGCCGCCGCCACCGCCGCCGAAGCGGTCACCGCCGCCGCCGCCGCCGCCAAAACGGTCACCGCCGCCGAATCCGCCCCGGTCGCCGAAGCCACCGCGATCCCCGAATCCGCCGCCACTAAAGCCGCCTTCATCGCCGAAGCCGTCGCGCTTGTCTCTGCCGCGCCCGCCGCGATCCCCGCGGCGCCCTCTATCAAAACTCATTGCCCTGTTCGTCTTCCCGGTTCGCCCACAGTCACCAATCGAAACCCAAGCGCCGGACGAAAAACGCAGGTCTTCGGGCAGCAAAAGCGCCTGCCGCGAGAATTGGCCATAGCCCAAAATCGGACAGGGCGCGAACGAAATTCGCCTTGATTACGGCAAAGATGTTCGAAGCGAGGCGCTTGCGCGCCCGGGCGCCGCGCGGCAGGACGCGAAGCCATGGACTCGCTGCTGGCCCTCGCCGTCAATCCCGCCGCCTGGCTGGCGCTCTTCACGCTGATCGTGATGGAGGTGGTGCTCGGCATCGACAACCTCATCTTCATCTCGATCCTGTCGAACAAACTGCCCGAGGCGCAGCGCTCGCGGGTGCGCCGGATCGGCATCTCGCTGGCGCTGGTGCTGCGGCTGGTGCTGCTCTCGTCGCTGGTGTGGATCACCAGCATGACCGCGCCGCTGTTCGATCTCGGCATCACATTGCCCGGCGAGCATGGCGAGCCCGCGCTCGAGACCGCCTTCTCGTTCCGTGACCTGATCCTGATCGCGGGCGGGCTGTTCCTCGTCTGGAAGGCCACCACCGAGATTCATCACAACATGGATTCTGAAGCCTCGGGTGAAGCACTCGACAAGAAGGGGCATGTCGCGCTCGGCGTGGGTGCGGCGATCGTCCAGATCCTGCTGCTCGACATGGTCTTCTCGGTCGATTCGATCCTGACCGCGGTGGGGATGACCGATCAGCTCGCGATCATGATGGTCGCAGTGGTCGTCGCGGTGGGGCTGATGCTGTTCGCCGCCGATCCGCTCGCCAATTTCATCAACCGCAACCCGACCGTGGTAATGCTCGCTTTGGGTTTCCTGCTGATGATCGGCGCGGTGCTGATCGCCGACGGGTTCGGGGTGCACGTGCCCAAGGGCTACATCTACACCGCGATGGCGTTTTCGGCGTCGGTCGAGGTGCTCAACATCCTCGCGCGGCAGAATCGCAAGCGAGCGCGTGAAAAGGGTGGCGCTTGAATGGTCCGTGAGGCCAACCCGCTCCTTGTCAGCGCCGCGATCTTTCTCACCGGCTGCGGCCCGGCGCCCACGAGCAACAGTGAGACCGCCGCTGTCACGCCCGATCCGCTCTCGAATCTGGCGCAGCAAGCGCGAGGCTGCCCGGATTTCTTCCGACAGATTGACGACCACCCCGAAGCCGATGCCCGCGCCGCATTCGCCAGCGGCGACCCCCATCTGGTCGGATACGGTTTCAACGGCCTTACTCCGAGCTTCGCGATGCCCGGCGTCTCCGCAGGCCCCACGATCGCCAAATGCCGGCTGAGCAACGCGAACCGGCGGATCGACGGTGGCTCCGAGGCCGGGCGGACGTGTCCGACCTTCGAAGCTCCGGCACTTGCCTATGTCGAGCGATACAACCGTGAGACCGCGCGGCTCTGTGCGGCCGCAAAGGGCGCGCCGCCCATTGAGCACAGGCGCGAACGGGACTAGGCGCAGGCGATGACCGTCCATTTCCACGAAGAAGACTTGCCCGCGGGGCTGTTCGCGCCTGGTGCCTCGATCGCGGTCGATACCGAGACGATGGGGCTGATCACGCCGCGCGACCGTCTGTGCGTCGTCCAGCTCTCGGACGGCGGCGGCGACGAGCATCTCGTCCGCTTCGGCCCCGGCTCGGATTATGCCGCGCCCCACCTCAAGGCGGTTCTTGCCGACCCCGCCCGGATCAAGCTCTACCATTTCGCGCGCTTCGATCTCGCCGCGATCCGACATTATCTCGGCGTCACCGCGGCGCCGGTCTATTGCACCAAGACCGCATCGCGGCTCGTTCGCACCTACACCGATCGCCACGGCCTCAAGGATCTGGTGCGCGAGCTGCTCCAGCAGGAGCTCTCGAAGGCGCAGCAATCGTCCGACTGGGGCGGCCCCGAACTTTCGGATGCCCAGCGCGAATACGCAGCCTCGGACGTGCGTTACCTCCATGCGATGAAGGTGGAACTCGACAAGCGCCTCGCCCGCGAAGGGCGCACCCAGCTGGCCCAGGCCTGCTTCGAGTTCCTGCCGTGGCGCGCCGAGCTCGATCTC
The DNA here is from genome assembly GCA_963799985.1 of uncultured Alphaproteobacteria bacterium. Classification (GTDB taxonomy): domain Bacteria; phylum Pseudomonadota; class Alphaproteobacteria; order Sphingomonadales; family Sphingomonadaceae; genus Sphingomonas. The sequence goes on from CAWCZC010000002.1 coordinate 398,113, forward strand.
GCCGGCTGGCCCGAAACCGACATCTTCGCGCATGTTTGAAGGCTTCCGCCTTGCGCGGTGTCAGCCCGCTCCCACGTCCGGCCACCCGACGGCAGCATCGTATGGGTGGCCGGACGTGGGAGCGGGCTGGCGCCGTCTTCCCGATGAAAACGCGCATGTCTGAGATCGCCCTGCGCCTGCAATCGCAGCGGCGCGCCTGGGCGCATCCGGGGAGCCATCACGACCGGATCGTGCGGATCGCCTCGCTGGTGCTGCCCGGCGCGATCGGGATCCTCGCGGCGGTGCTCATCCTGTCGCCTTTGTTCGTCGGCGGTGACGTGAGCTTCGTGCTCGACAAGAACAAGGTCGATATCGCGACCGAGCGGCTGCGAATCGAGGCGGCCGACTATCGCGGCCAGGACGCCAAGGGGCAGCCGTTCGAGCTCCGCGCCGGATCGGCGGTTCAGAAGAGCTCGGCCGAGCCGGTCGTCCAGCTCAACGACCTGTCGGCACAAATCCGCCTGCCGGAGGGTCCGGCGCAAGTGAAGGCGCAGCGCGGCCACTACAATATGGAGAAGCAGCAAGTCGCGGTCGACGGGCCGATCCACTTCCAGACCGCCGACGGCTATGTGCTCGACACCGAGAATTCGACGCTCGATCTCAAGACCCGCAAGCTCCAGAGCGGTGGCGTTGCCAACGGGCGCACGCCGATGGGGGTGTTCCGCGGCGACCATCTGGTGGCAGACCTCGAGGCGCGGACTGTCTCGCTCGACGGCAATGTCCACTTGCGGATCGTGCCGGGGCGCGCAAAGAGGCGGCAATGATGCGCGCGCTCGCCTCGCTGCCCTTGGCACTCACGCTGACGCTGGCCGGCGCCGTGCCCGCCGCCGCGCAGTCGCGCCACGATTCGACCGCGCCGATCGATTTCGATGCCGCGCACGTCGATCTGCAGGATCGCGAGCACAAGGTGTTCCTCACCGGCGCGGTGCGCATCACTCAGGGCGAGATGAAGCTCAACGCCGATCGCGTGACGATCACCTACACCGGGCAGGTGGTCGACGGATCGCCCCAGGCGTCGCGGCTCGACGCGTCGGGCGGGGTGCTGGTGACTCGCCCCGATCAGACTGCGCGCTCGCAATATGCGGTCTACGACCTCAATGCGCGGCTGATCACGATGATCAGCGGGGTGACGCTGACCCAGGGCGCCAACACCGTCCAGGGCGCGCGGCTCTCGATCAACCTCGACACCGGCCGCGCGACGATCGACGGTTCGGGCGTGGGCGCCGCTCCGGGCACGCCGGGTGCCGTCCAGACCCATGGCGGCCGAGTCACCGGCCGCTTCTCGGTGCCGAAGCGCAGCGGCGACACGCCCGCCCAATCGCCGGACGCTGTCCCCAAGCCCCAATAAACGGGGTTTTTGGGCGGGATAGCGCGCTCCCCCTTCCTTTTGGCGTATTCTTCATGCAGGAATCCTGCCAAATGCGCGCCGGGTAAGAATCCGGTAACCAAGCCGGTCCATGCAGGGTCCCAGCCATGAACGATGTCGCCACGCTCGAAACGCCGGTCGCGGACCCGGCTCCGCTCCCCGACAAGGGGCTCGCAGTCGTGTCGATCGCCAAGCAGTACGACAAGCGCGTGGTGCTCAGCGACGTGTCGGTCTCGGTCGGACGCGGCGAGGTGGTCGGGCTGCTCGGGCCCAACGGCGCGGGCAAGACGACCTGTTTCTATTCGGTGATGGGGCTGGTCAAGCCCGACGCGGGCCGGATCATGCTCGACGGCGAGGACATCACCAAGCTGCCGATGTACCGCCGCGCGATCCTCGGCCTTGGCTATCTGCCGCAGGAGACCTCGATCTTCCGCGGGCTGACGGTGGAGAAGAACATCCTCGCGGTGCTCGAGCTTTCGGAGCCGGACAAGGGCGCGCGCCAGAAACGGCTCGATACGCTGCTCGACGAATTCGGCCTCACGCGTCTTCGCGAAGCCCCGGCGATGGCGCTTTCGGGCGGCGAACGGCGCCGCGCCGAGATCGCTCGCGCGCTCGCAGCCGATCCCACCATCATGCTGCTCGACGAGCCGTTCGCGGGGATCGACCCGATCTCGATCGCCGACATCCGCGACCTCGTGATCCAGCTCAAGAAGCGCGACATCGGCGTGCTGATCACCGATCATAATGTCCGTGAGACGCTCGACATCGTCGATCGCGCCTACATAATCTACGACGGCCGTGTGCTGTTCGCGGGCTCGCCGTCGGATCTGGTCGCGGACGAGAACGTGCGGCGGCTCTATCTGGGCGAAGGCTTCTCGCTCTAGATGCCATGAGTCTCGCCCCCCGCCTGGACTTACGCCAATCCCAATCGCTGGTGATGACGCCCCAGCTCCAGCAGGCGATCAAGCTGCTGGCGCTCTCCAATCTCGAGATCGAGACCTTCATCGCCGAGGAGTTGGAGAAGAACCCACTGCTCGACGCATCGAGCGACGAGCCGGGCGGTGCGACCGAACCCGAGGCCCCCGACTTCGAGGAGTCCCGCGACGGCCCGGCCGACGCGAGCGAGCTGCTCGCGGGCGGCGGCGAGGCGGCGGGTGAGGCAGCGCTCGACGTCGATTTCACCACCGAGACCTTCCACCACGACAGCGCCGCCGATTCGATCGGCAGCCTCGACGGCAGCCTCGGCATGGCTGCGATCGGCGGCGGCGGAAGCGAGGACGGCCCCGATTTCGACAGCTTCGCCAATCGCGACATCAGCCTCGCCGATCACCTGATGGCACAAGCCGGGGCGAGCGTCGAAGGCCCGGACCTGTTCATCGCTGCACACTTGATCGACCAGATCGACGAGTGCGGATACCTGACCGCGACCTTGCTCGACATCGCCAACCGGCTCGGCGTCCCGCTCGCGCGGGCGGAGGCGGTGCTGGCGATCATCCAGACCTTCGATCCCACCGGGGTCGGCGCGCGCAGCCTCTCCGAATGCCTCGCGCTCCAAGCCAAGGAAGCCGATCGCTACGATCCGTGCATGGCGCGGCTGATCGACAATCTCGATCTCGTCGCGCGCGGCGACCGCGCCCGCCTCAAGCGCATCTGCGACGTCGACGACGAAGACCTGGCGGACATGATCCGCGAGCTCAGGAACTACGACCCCAAGCCGGGCTGCCGCTACGGCGGCGAGCCGGCGATGGCGGTGGTGCCGGACATCTTCGTCGCGCGGCGCGGGGGCGGCTGGGCGGTCGAGATCAACGCGGCGACGCTGCCGCGCGTGCTCGTCAACCGCGCCTATTACGTCGAGCTGGCGGGCGGTGCGAAGCAGGACAAGGCGGGCAAGGCGTGGCTCTCCGAATGCCTCGCCAGCGCCAACTGGCTGGTCAAGGCGCTCGACCAGCGCCAGCGCACGATCATCAAGGTGGCGAGCGAGATCGTGAAGCAGCAGGAAGCCTTCTTCCTCCACGGCGTCGCGCACCTCAGGCCGATGACGCTCCGCCAAGTCGCCGAAGTGATCGAGATGCACGAATCGACCGTGAGCCGGGTGACCTCGAACAAATATCTGAGCTGCGCGCGCGGGCTCTACGAGCTCAAATATTTCTTCACCTCGGCGATCCAGTCGAGCGAGGGCGGCGACGCCGTGTCGGCCGAGGCGGTCAAGGACGCGATCCGCACGCTGATCCAGGCCGAGGACCCGAAGAAGATCCTGTCCGACGATACGCTGGTCGAGCTGCTCAACGCCAAGGGATTCGACATCGCCCGGCGCACCGTCGCCAAATATCGCGAGGCGATGGGGATCGGCAGCTCGGTCCAGCGGCGGCGGCAGAAGGCGCTCGAGGGAGTTTCCTGAGCCGCGCCTTCAAGGTTCGTTAGCCGCGCCGGAGGTATCCGCACGCAGATGGCCGGACACTTCCAGATCGAGGTCGACGCGCCGCGCAACTTGGTGCGGATCGCCATGTCGGGATTCTTCACCGACGACGACATCCGCGCGTTCCTCGCCGAGCGCGCGGTGGCGCACCGTCAGCTGCGCTGCGGACCCAACGAGCATCTCACGCTGAACGACATGCGCGGCATGGGCGTGCGCTCGCAGGAGGCGGTGGAATCGTTCCGCACCATGCTGGCGGCGCCCGAATTTCGTTCGCGCCGGTTGGCCTTCGTGGTCACCTCGCCGCTTTCGCGGATGCAACTGATGCGGACGATCGATGGCCGAGACGCGCGCTGCTTCGAGGATGTTGCCGATGCTGAGGCCTGGCTCTTCTCGGCTCGTGAGGAGGCAGGCTAATCGCCCTTTTTTTACGAATTGGTAGGCAGTGCGCCGCTAACCAGACGTTCAATGAGCGCCGAATATTCCGTGGAGGCGGACCCCGCCCGCGACCTGATCCGAATCAAGATGGGCGGGTTCTTCACCGAAGAAGACATTCGCGGTTTTCTCGAAGCGCGGCGCCAGGCGCACGCGCAGCTTACCTGCCGACGAAACGCGCACCTCACGCTCAACGACCTGCGCGACATGAAGATCCAGTCGCAGGAGGCGGTCGATGCGTTTCGCGCGATGCTGGCCGATCCCACCTATCGGTCGCGGCGCCTGGCGTTTGTGGTCAGCCCCACGCTGGCCCGGACTCAGCTGGTGCGCGCTCTCGCCAATCGGAGCGCGCGCTGCTTCGAACACACCCGCGCCGCGGAACGCTGGCTGTTCGCCGCGGACGCCGAGCGTGCCGGAGCCCCGGAGCCCGAGTTGAAACACGCCGCCGGCTGACGGCGCGGCGTCTCGAGCACGGATCCTAGTGCGCGGGTGCCGCCGGCTTATTCGCCGCCGCGACCTGGGCGTCGAAGTCGTCCTTCTTCATCGCCAGCATCAGGCCCTTCGAGTCCTTGCCAAACGCCTCGAGCGGCACCGCCACCCGGCCGATCGAGGTCTTGACCACCGCGTTCGCCATGTCGACCGAATCGACGGTGCCGATCAGCGCGCCGCGCGGATCGTGGATTTCGCTGCCCACGGTCACCTCGGACGGCAGCGCCGCGACCGAGCGCGGCGTGCCCTTGCTGCCTTCGCGAGCCTTGCGCTGCTGCTCCTGGATCGCCTGATCGCGCAGCATCGCGGTATCGCGATCCATCGTGTCGCCACCGTTGCGGACCGACGGGTTCTCGGCCGTCAGTCCGGCCCCCGGGGGAGGACCCGCGCTCGCCGGCGCATCCTGAGCATGCGCCGCGCTGGAGGCCAGGATCGCGGCCGCGCCGACGGCGAGAAGCTTGAGCATGGCTTTCATCGGGAAACTCTCCTTTTGTCCGGGTTTATCGCCGCCGGCGCTGTCAGGCAACCGGCTGAAATCAATCGTCCTCATCCTCGAACCCCGCAAGGTCGAGTGATCGCGCGCGAATCTGGCGCTGGCGGCACCAGTGGACCAGCGCGTCCTCGCGCCCATGCGTCACCCACACTTCTTTCGGGTGTATTTCCAGGATCGTGGTCGGTCAGCTCGTCCCAGTCGGCGTGATCGGAGAGGATCAGCGGCAGCTCGACATTGCGTTGCCGCGCGCGCTGGCGGACTCGCATCCAGCCCGATGCCATCGCGGTGACCGGATCGGGCAGCCGCCGCGACCAGCGATCGTTGAGCGCCGACGGCGGGCAGAGGATCAGGCGGCCCTGCAACTCACGCCTTCGCCACGCCGGTCGCCGGGCGCAGCTCGCCGAGTTCCACGCCGTGCTCGGCATAAAGGTCGCACAGCCGCTGCAGCGCGCCATGGAGGTAGATCGGCTCCTCGAACCCCATCACCCTGAGCTCGCGGATCACCCGCTGCGCCTTGCCGAGCGCATAGGCGCCGAGCAGCACGCAGCGATCGGGATCGGCGCGCAGAGCGACCAGTAGCTTGTCGAGCTCGTCGTGCGTAGCGGGATGGCGGAACACCGGCAGGCCGAAGGTCGCCTCGGTGACGAACACGTCGCACGCCATCGGGCAGGAAGGGTTCGCAGGTCGGGTCCTCGCGGCGCTTGTAGTCGCCCGAGACGATCACCCGCTCGCCGCGATGCTCGAGCACCACCTGCGCCGATCCGAGCACGTGCCCGGCAGGGATGAACTGCACGTCGGCGCCACCCAGCCGCCGCGCCTCGCCATAGGCCACCGGCCGCCCGTTCTGCGGCCCATAGCGCGCCGCCATGATCGCCAGCGTCTCGGGCGTCGCCCACACCTCGTCGTGGCCGCCGCGGGCATGGTCGGCGTGCCCATGCGTGATCAGCGCGCGCGGCACCGGCTGCGCCGGGTCGATCCACGCATCGGCGGCGGGAACGTAAATTCCGCCCGGCTTCGCCTCGATCCAGCTTCCAAGCGCCATCGCCGCGATATGGCGACGCGCCGTCGCGGTTCCAACCTGCGCGCAAGGCGCACCCGCCAGGGGTCGAAGCCGGCGAGTGCGCCCGCCGCGCGGACGATGGGTCAGCCCGGGCAGATCGCGCCGTGCGCCAGATCGCCTGCCTTGATGATCCAGCCGACGATCAGGCCGGCGCCGGGAACGAGGCTGGCGAGCGCCTGGAGCACCGTCTTCACCGTTTCCCAATTCTCGCAGAACAGCTTCTTGGGATCGACGTTCAGCGCCGCGGTGGTCATCATCGTGGCGGGAAGGACGTGGGCGTCGCTTGCGCTCATCAGCCCGGCCACCGCCTGTGCGGCCTTGGCGCGGTCTTCTGCGGTGAAATCGGCCATCGAAACCTCCTCGACTGTCGCGCCCGGCTTCATCGCCGTGCACGCCGCCGGGCTAGCGCGGCTGCGTCTCGCCGGCGCGTGACGGGCGTCACGGCACAATCTCGGCTTGCCCAGGACACGCGAAAGTTCAACGCTGGGCGTGCCCGCATGACCGACCACGATCTTCCCCCGCTCCTGGCCACCTGGTTCGCCTCGCGCGGCTGGGCGCCGCGGCGGCACCAGCTTGAGATGCTGGCCGCCGCGTGCGCCGGCAGGCATGCGCTGCTGGTGGCGCCGACCGGCGCGGGCAAGACGCTGGCCGGCTTCTTGCCTACGCTGGCCGACCTGATCGAGAGCCCCGGCAACGGCCTCCACACACTCTACATCTCGCCGCTCAAGGCGCTCGCGGTCGACGTGCGGCGCAACCTGCTCACCCCGATCGAGGAGATGGGGCTGCCGATCCGAGTCGAGACGCGCACCGGCGACACGCCGTACGACCGCAAGCTGCGCCAGCGCGCGAACCCGCCCCAGATTCTGCTCACCACCCCCGAATCGCTGAGCCTGCTGGTGTCGTACGAGGACAGCTTGACGATGTTCGCGGGACTGAAGACCGTGGTGATCGACGAGGTCCATGCCTTCGCTACCGGCAAGCGCGGCGATCTGCTCGCGCTCGCGCTGGCGCGGCTGCAGGCGCTCGCGCCGGGCTTCCGCCGAGTGGCGCTTTCGGCGACGGTCGCCGATCCCGACGGCTACCGCGCGTGGCTCGCGCCGCATGGCGACATCGGCAGCGTGACGCTGGTTCAGGGCGAGAAGGGCGCCGACCCCGAGATCGCGATCCTGCTGCCCGAGGGGACGGTGCCGTGGGCCGGGCATTCGGGCATCTATGCGATCCGCCAAGTAATGGCTCAGATCGAGGCGCACCGCACTACGATCGTGTTCTGCAATACCCGCGGCCTCGCCGAGCTGATCTTCCAGCAATTGTGGAAGGTCAACGAGGCCAAGCTGCCGATCGGCGTCCACCACGGCAGCCTCAGCCTCGAGGCGCGGCGGCGCGCCGAGCAGGCGATGGCCGACGGCAAGTTGCGCGCGCTGGTCGCAACCGCCAGCCTCGATCTCGGGGTCGACTGGGGCGATGTCGATTGCGTGATCCAGATGGGGGCGCCCAAGGGATCGTCGCGGCTGCTCCAACGGATCGGCCGCGCCAACCACCGGCTCGACGAGCCCTCCAAGGCGATCCTCGTTCCCGGCAACCGCTTCGAATATCTCGAGGCACGCGCGGCGCTCGACGCGATCGAGGAAGGCGCGCTCGACGCCGACGTGTTCCGCCCGGGCGCGCTCGACGTGCTCGCGCAGCATGTGATGGCCTGCGCCTGTGCCGCGCCGTTCGATGCTGCGGAGATGCTACGGGAAGTCCACGCAGCACTCCCTTATTCTGCGCTGGCGCAGGAGACGTTCGAGCGCGTCCTGAGCTTCATCGCCGACGGCGGTTATGCGCTGCGCGCCTATGATCGGTTCAAGCGGCTGACCCAGGGCAAGGACGGACTGTGGCGAGTCAGCCACCCCAATTTCATCGCGCAGCATCGCCTCAACGCAGGGATCATCGTCGAGGCGCCGATGCTCGAGGTGCGCTTCAAGAACGGCCGCCGGCTCGGCAAGGTCGAGGAGATGTTCGGCGCGTCGCTCACGCCCGGCGACACCTTCTTTTTCGCAGGCATGAGCCTCGAGGTCGAGCGGATCGACACCACTGAACTGATCGTCCGCGCCACCTCGAAGAACGCGCGGATCCCCTCGTACATGGGCGCGCGGCTCGCGATCACTGCCAACCTCGCCAATCGAGTCCGCGCCTTCCTCCACGACCGCCGCGAATGGCCGCGCTTCCCCGACGACGTCCGCGAATGGCTCGAGGCGCAGGCGTATCGCTCGGCGCTGCCCAAGCCGGGTGAGCTTCTTGTTGAGACCTTCCCGCACGAGGGGCGGCACCACATGGTTGCGTACAGCTTCGAGGGCTGGAACGCGCACCAGTCGCTCGGAATGCTGATCACTCGGCGGATGGAAGCGCTCGGGCTCAAGCCACTGGGGTTCGTCGCCAACGATTATGCGCTCGCTTGCTACGGGCTCGAGCAAATCCCCGATCCGCGCGTGCTGTTCTCGCCCGACATCCTCGAGCATGAATTCGTCGACTGGGTGCAGGGCTCGGCGCTGCTCAAGCGCGCGTTCCGCGAAGTCGCGATCATCGGCGGGCTGGTCGAGCGCCAGCATCCGGGCAAGAAGAAGACCGGGCGCCAGGTCACCTTCTCGACCGACCTGATCTACGACGTGCTGCGCAAGTACGAGCCCGACCATCTGCTGCTTCGCGCCGCCTGGGCCGATGCGCGCGCGCGGATGACCGACGTCGGCCGCCTCGCGCATCTGCTCGACACCGCCGCCGATACGATGCTCCACATCGACCTGACGCGAGTGTCAGCCCGATGGCGGTGCCGGTGCTGATCATGATCGGGCGCGAGACCGTGGCGCAGGGTACCGCCGACGACGCCCTGCTGATGGAGGCCGAGACGCTCGCGGCGGTGGCGATGCGGCGCGATTGACGGCGCTCGGTGCGCACGCAATGAGAGCGGGGGGAGGACGCCATGGATTTCGGCTCGATCACGGCCCAGAACCAGCTGGCGCTGATCGCGATCGGGGTTTCGCTGCTGAGCCTCGGCATCATGTTTCCAGGCGATTGCTGCGCAGCATCGGAAGGTATAGGCTCGCGCTCATGATCGGTCTCTCACGCGTCCTCGCCCTGCTCGCGCTGCTGCCGCCCTTGGGCGCCGCGGCCGGCCAGCAGCCCAACGAACAGGGCCCCGCCAGCGCCACCACCTTGGGAACCGGCCAGCCGCCGATCGACGGCACCGTGCTCAACCTGGGCGAGGTCGAGCAGCGGCTGACGGTGCCGGTCGTGGTCGGATCGACGGGCCCCTACAACTTCATCATCGACACCGGCGCCGAACGCACCGTGGTGTCGCGCCAGCTCGCGGGCACTCTCCAGCTCGGCCCGGGCAAGCCGGTGACCCTGATCTCGATGACCGGCACGCGCCAGGTCTCGACCGTGATCGTGCCGCAGCTGTCGATCCAGTCGATCGGCGATCAGCATACGATCGAGGCGCCCGCGCTCGAACAGGCCAATCTCGGCGCCGCCGGGTTGCTCGGCATCGATACGCTCAGCCTCCATCAGGTCGCGATCGACTTCGAGACCGGGCAGATGCGAGTCAGCCGCTCGGAAAAGAAGAACCGCGAGCGCCCGCGCCAGAACGAGGACGAGATCGTCGTCACCGGCAAGAGTCTGTTCGGCCAGCTGATCGTGACCGACGCCTGGTACGGCTCGACGCGGATCCGCGTCGTCATCGATACCGGCGCGCAGATCAGCATGGGCAACAGCGCGCTGTTCCAGAAGCTCCATCTGCGTCGCGACGAGGTCAACAAGATCGTCATCACCGGCGTCACCGGCGAGAAGATGCCGGCCGACTATCTCCAGGTCGGCCAGATCCAGATCGGCGGCGTGACCTTCAATAACCTGCCGGTCGCCTTCGCCGACGTCGCGCCGTTCGCGCATTTCGGGCTCACCGACCGGCCGGCGCTGCTGCTCGGCATGGACGGGCTCAAGTTCTTCCGCCACGTCGAGATCGATTTCCCCAACCGCCAGATCCGCTTCATGCTCCCGAAGGACAAGAATCGCAGCCATCTCGGCTCGATCATCCCGGGTGTGAATTCCGCTTCGCCGGGCTCATCGGTCGGTCTGCATTGACTTTGCCGCCGCGGGGCTGATTGGGGGGCGATGCCCCAGCTCTCGCGCGCGCTGCTTGCCTCCTTGCCACCGGCGATCCTGCGCCCCGGCCATGCGCCGCAGGCGATCCGCACCGGCATCGTCCACTTCGGCCCCGGCGCCTTCCACCGCGCGCACCAGGCCGCTTATGTCGATCGGCTGCTCGACCACGACCCGCGCTGGGGCATCGCCGCGGTCTCGCTGCGCAGCGGCGGCACGGTCGACGCGCTTCGCGCGCAGGACGGGCTCTACACGCTCGCGGTGATCGACCGCGATCCGTCGATGCGGGTGATCGCGGCGCATTCGGATTCGATCGGCCCGGGCGAGGGGCCGCGGCTGCGCAAGCTGCTCGCCGATCCGGCGGTGCGGATCGCCACCTCGACGGTCACCGAGAAGGGCTATTGCCTCGCCGGCGACGGCACCCTCGATTTCACCCACCCGGACGTGGTCCACGATCGCGCGCGGCCCGCCGAGCCCGCGAGCGTGATCGGCTGGATCGTCGCAGGCCTCGCCGATCGCCGCGCCGCGGGCACCGCGCCGTTCGCGATGCTCTGCTGCGACAACATGACCGGCAACGGCGCCAAGCTCCGCGCCGCGTGCCAAGCGCTCGCGCGCGAGTGGGACCCGGGCCTCGCCGACTGGATCGCGGGCGAAGTCGCCTTCCCCGATTCGATGGTCGATTCGATCACCCCGGCGAGCGACGCGGCGTTCCTCGCCCACGTGGCGGACGCGCTCGGGGTGGAGGACAAGGCCGCGGTCCAGCGCGAGAGCTTCACCCAATGGGCGCTCGAGCGCTTCGATCTGCCCGGCGGCCCCGATCTCGCCGCGGCGGGGGTGACGCTGACCGGCGACGTGAGCGGCTACGAGCAGGCCAAGCTGCGCATCCTCAACGGCGCGCATTCAACGCTGGCGTACATCGGCCTCGCATTGGGGCACGAGACGGTGTTCGAGGCGATATCAGACCCCGCGCTCGAAGGCTTCGTCACGCGCCTGGTCCACCAGGACATCGCCGCATCGCTCAAGCCGGTCGAGGGGCTCGATGTCGCCGTTTATGCCGATGCGGTGCTGGACCGTTTCCGCAATCCGGTGATCCGGCACCTGCTGTCGCAGATCGCCTGGGACGGATCGCAGAAGCTCCCGTATCGCCTGCTCGAGACCACCGCCGAGGCGCTCGCCGCCGGGCGGCCGATCGAGCGGCTCGCGGTGCCGGTGGCGGCATGGATCGGCTTCCTCCGACGCAAGGCCGGGGCGGGCGAGACGATCACCGATCCGCTGGCGGATCGGCTCGCTGCCGCTGCAACCCGCGCCGAGCCGGTCGATGCGATCCTCGCGCTGCGCCAGGTCTTTCCCGAGCGATTGGCCGGAGATGCGGGCTATCGGAACGCGGTCTCGAACGCCCTCACCAAGCTGGCGGCCAGAGATGCGTCCAGCCTGCTGAACGGGTAGCCTCTAGACCGGCCTCGGCCCTTCGACGCCCAGCACATGGCTGCACAATTGCGCTTGGGGCGTATCCCCGGGCTCGAGCGCCGCGACGGTCACCCAGCCCTCGGCCCTGAGCGCCGCGCCGTGTTCGGCGGAGGTGCCGAGGGGCAGGAACAGCCGCCGCCGCTCGCCGTCGGCGAGCCCCGCGTCGAGGATCGGATCGGCATAGAGCGAGAAGCCCACCGCCGCCTCCTCGTGCCCGTCCTGATGAACGATCGCATAGGTGCCGCCGCGCCCGATCTCGCCGCGCACGCCGCCCGCGAAGATCGAGAAGCCGAGCCAGCTTTGATATTCGAAGCCGTGGCGCTCGGTCGGATCGAGCGTCAGCGCGGCCTGGCCGGAGAGGCTCGCGGCGATCCGCGCCAGTCCGTCGAGCCGGCTCGCGAGCGGCTTGCCCGCGATCGCGCGCAATCGCGCCATCGCCGCGTCGAACCGCCCGGCGGCCTCGATCAGCGGCAGGAAGCCCGGATCGATCGCCGCGACTCCACCCGCGTCCTTGGCGTCGAGCCGATCGCGCAGGCTTGCGAGCGCGGCCGGGGCCAGCCGGTCCGCCGCAAGCGTGTCAACGAGGTCCGGAAGCGTGAAGTCGATCGAGAGCCCGGCGACTCCCGCCGCGGCAAGCGCCTCGACAGCGACCCGGACGATCTCGGTCGCCGCCGCCACGCTGTCGAGCCCGATCAGCTCGCAGCCGATCTGGCGCATCGCGCGTGCGGGCAGCAGCTCGGAAGCGGTGAGCTTCATGACCGGCCCGGCGTAGGAAAGCCGCACCGGGCGCGGGTGGTGCGCCATCCGAGTCGCCGCGATCCGCCCGACCTGCGCGGTGATGTCGGGCCGGATCGCCAGCGTGCGCTGCGATTGCGGATCGACGAAGCGCACCGCATCCTGCATCCGCGCCGCCTTCAATCGCGCGGCGAGTTCGTCGGCGAACTCGGCGAGCGGTGGATCGACCTGCTCGTAGCCATAGCCCCGCGCCACCGCGAGCACGCGCCCCTCCAGCCGCGCCGCCGCATCGGCGAGCGGCGGCAAGCGGTCGTGGAAGCCCTCGGGGAGGAGTCCGGTCATGCGCCTCCCGCTATAAGATTCAGAACTTGAGCGCCATCGCCGTCTTCACGCCCGGCAGCTTGCGGACGTTGGCGATCAGCTCGGGCGTCACCGGCTCGTCGACCGAGAGCAGCAGCACCGCTTCGCCGCCCGCGCTCCGCCGGCCGAGATGGAAGGTGCCGATGTTGACCCCGGCCTCGCCCAGCGTCGTCCCCAGCCGGCCGATGAAGCCCGGCGCGTCCTCGTTGACGATGTAGAGCATGAAACCCGCCAGATCGGCCTCGACCTTGATCCCGAACAATTCGACCAGCCGCGGCGCGGCGTCGCCGAACAGGGTTCCCGCGACCGAGCGGTCGCCCGCCTGGGTGCTCACCGTCACGCGCACCATCGTGTGGTAGTCGCCTTCGCGGTCGTGGCGCACTTCGCGCACGTCCATCCCGCGCTCCTTGGCGAGGAACGGCGCATTGACCATGTTGACCGTGTCCGAATGCACGCGCATCAGCCCTGCGAGCACCGCGCCGGTGATCGGCTTCTGGTTGAGCTCCGCCGCGGCGCCCTCGACCTCGATCGAGATGCCGCTGAGCGACCCGTGCGCGAGCTGCCCGACCAGGCTGCCGAGCTTTTCGGCGAGCGCCATGTACGGCTTCAATCGCGGCGCTTCCTCGGCGGAGAGCGACGGCATGTTGAGCGCGTTGGTGACTCCGCCCGAGACGAGGAAATCGGCCATCTGCTCGGCCACTTGGATGGCGACGTTGACCTGCGCCTCGCTGGTCGAGGCGCCGAGATGCGGGGTCGAGATGAAGTTGGGCGATCCCGAACAATGGGCTCGCCTTGGCCGGCTCCTCGACGAACACGTCGAGCGCCGCGCCGGCGATGTGGCCGCTCTCGAGCCCTTCCTTGAGCGCCGCCTCGTCGATCAGCCCGCCGCGCGCGCAATTGATGATCCGCACGCCCTTCTTGGTCTTGGCGAGGTTCTCGCGGCTGAGGATGTTGCGAGTCTGGTCGGTCAGCGGCGTGTGGAGCGTGATGAAGTCCGCGCGCGCCAGCAGCGTGTCGAGATCGACCTTCTCGACCCCGAGTTCGACCGCGCGTTCGGGGGTTAGGAAGGGGTCGTAGGCGACCACCTTCATCTTCAGCCCCAGCGCGCGGTCGGCGACGATCGATCCGATGTTGCCCGCGCCGATCAGCCCCAGCGTCTTCGAGGTCAGCTCGACGCCCATGAAGCGGTTCTTCTCCCACTTGCCGAGCCTGGGTCGAAGCGTCGGCCTCGGGCAGTTGGCGGGCGAGCGCGAACATCAGCGCGATCGCATGCTCGGCGGTGGTGATCGAGTTGCCGAAGGGGGTGTTCATGACGACCACGCCGCGCGCCGAGGCAGCGGGAATATCGACATTATCGACCCCGATGCCCGCGCGGCCGACCACCTTCAGCCTGGTCGCGGCGTCGAGGATCGCCTTGGTGACCTTGGTCGAGCTGCGGATCGCGAGCCCGTCATAGTCGCCGATGATCGCGGCGAGCTCGTCGGTGGTCTTGCCGGTGATTTCGTCCACCTCGACCCCGCGCTCGCGGAAGATTTCGGCGGCCTTGGGGTCCATTTTGTCGCTGATGAGGACTTTGGGCATTTTGTTTTCTCCCCCCGTCATCCCCGCGAAAGCCGGGACCCAGGGTTGCAAAGGATGACGTTCTTGGCTCTGCGTCCCGGCTTCCGCCGCGATGACGGCTATTGGCGAGCGCTCGCGTAGGCCCAGTCGAGCCAGGGCCCGAGCGCTTCGATATCGGCGGTATCGACCGTCGCGCCGCACCAGATGCGCAGGCCCGGCGGGGCGTCGCGGTATCCGGCGACGTCGTACGCCGCGCCTTCGGCTTCGAGGAGCGACGCGAACTTCTTGATGAAGGCTTCGTCCGCCCCTTCCACCGTCAGGCACACGCTGGTCTTCGAGCGGATGCCGCGATCCTCGGCGAGGTGGCCGAGCCAATCGCGTTCCGCCACGATCTTGTCGAGCGCGTTCGCATTGGCGTCCGAGCGCGCGATCAGCCCGTGCAGCCCGCCCACGCCCTTCGCCCATTCGAGCGCGAAGATCGCATCCTCGACCGCGAGCATCGACGGCGTGTTGATCGTCTCGCCCTTGAACACGCCCTCGGCGAGCGCGCCCTTCGAGACGAGCCGGAACACCTTCGGCAGCGGCCAGGGCGGGGTATATTCGGTCAGCCGCTGCACCGCGCGCGGCCCGAGGATCAGCACGCCGTGCCCGCCCTCGCCGCCCAGCACCTTCTGCCACGAGAAGGTCGCGACATCGATCTTGTCCCACGGCAAATCGTAGGCGAACACCGCGCTGGTCGCGTCGGCGAAGCTCAGCCCTTCGCGGTCGGCTGGGATCCACTCGCCGTGGGGCACGCGCACGCCCGAAGTGGTGCCGTTCCAGGTGAACAGCACGTCGTTCGACCAGTCGAGCGTGTCGAGATCGGGGAGCTGGCCGTAATCGGCGCGGACCACGTCGGGCTCGAGCTTCAACTGCTTGACCGCGTCGGTCACCCAGCCCTCGCCGAAGCTTTCCCACGCGAGCGTGGTCACGCCGCGCGCGCCGAGCATCGTCCACATCGCCATTTCGAAGGCGCCAGTATCCGATCCCGGCACGATGCCGATGCGGTGCGTATCGGGGAGGCCAAGCATCTCGCGCATCAGGTCGATGCAATATTGGAGGCGAGATTTGCCGATCTTCGAGCGGTGCGAGCGGCCGAGCGACGCGGTCGCGAGCTTCGACGCGTCCCAGCCCGGAGGCTTGGCGCAGGGTCCCGAGGAGAAATAGGGGCGAGCCGGCTTGATGGCGGGCTCGGCAGGTACGGACGCGCCAACCGGCGCGGTAACGAGTTCAGTCATGTCGACTCTCCTTGCAGAGAGCACGCGCGGCGTTGGGACCGCGTGGCCCGTCGACGGCCCTAGCGGCGTTCAATCGAAAGTCAATTGCGTGCGGGCGCCGGAACGAGCAATTTTGTGTCGTTTCGGACGTGCTTGCCGGCCCTGGAGCGCCCCACTACCGTCGCGCCCATGCGAACAGGATGGAAGATCGCGCTCGGCGTGCTGGTGCTGGCGGCGCTGGTCTGGTTCGGGATGACCGCGCTGGTGCGTCATTTCGAGTTCCGGCCCGGTGCCGTGGTCGAGACCCCGCACTGGACCGGCATGCCGCCGAAGGAAGTCACAGTCACCACGGCCGACGGATTGATGCTTCAGGGCTACTACTGGCCGGTGGGGGCCGCGCGCGACATATTGGTCATCTTCCACGGCAACGCCGGCAGCCAGCAGGGGGTGGCTGAGCATGCCGGCTACTTCGCCGAGGGCGGGCACGGCGTGCTCATCGCTTCCTATCGCGGCTACGGCGGCAACCCCGGCAGCCCGAGCGCGGTGGGGCTGCTCGCCGACGGCGACGCCTGGATCGCCAAGGCACGCGCGCTGCTGCCGCCGGGAGGCAGGCTGTTCGTCTTCGGCCATTCGCTCGGCGGCGGGGTGGCGCTGGCGATGGCGGTGCGGCACCCGGTCGACGGCGTCGCGACGCTGGGCACCTTCACCCGGATCGTCGATCAGGCGCCGTGGTACGCGCGGCCGTTCGTCGCCGACGAGTTCGACAACCTCGCGGCGGTGCGCCGGATCACCGCGCCGGTCTTCCTGCTCCATGGCGACCACGACCGAGTGATCCCTTTCGCGAACGCCGGGCGGCTGGCGGCGGCGTCGCTGCAGCACGCGCGCGTGGTGCCGCTGGCGGGCGAGGAGCATAGTGTGGCGCTGTCGAAGCTCGCGCCGATGGTGTGGGCGCTGTTCTATCCCGCGCCGCTCCCGCCCGGATTCGGAAAGCTTTAACCATAAGCCGCTAGCCCGGGTGGCATGCGTATCCGGCGGCTCAGTTCGGCGTTGCTGCTGCCCATCCTGCTCTCCGGCTGCCTGTTCGGCGGGGACAGCAGGCCGGCGCCCGCGCCGATCCGCCCCAATCCGGCCGGCCCCGTCACGCTCCACATCCCCACCTCGCGCGATACCCAGGCCTGCTTCACCGATCTCTCGCGCGAGCAAGTCGATTACAGCCCGCTGCCCGATCGCGACTATGGCGGCGGCTGCGAAGTGATCGGCGCGGTCCAGTTGCTCGACATCGGCGTGCCGGTGACCGGGCTCAAGTCGATGCGCTGCGGGCTCGCGCGGCCGTTCGTCGCTTGGGTGCGCTTCGCGGTGGTCCCGGCGGCGCGTCAAATCCTCGGCAGCGACCTCGTCAAGGTCGAGACGCTCGGCACCTATGCGTGCCGCGGGGTGATCGGGCGCGGCTCGGCCGGCGCGAAGGTGCTGTCCGAACACGCGCTCGCCGATGCGGTCGACGTCTCGGGCTTCGATCTCGCCGACGGACGACGAGTGACGGTCGCGGCGGGCTGGCGCTCGGACGATCCGCAGGTGCGCCAGTTCCTCCAGGTCATCCACGGCTCGGCATGCCGGCGCTTCGAGACCGTGCTCAGCCCCGACTACAACGCCGCGCACCACGATCACCTCCACCTCGACATGGGCCGCGGCCCCTTCTGCGCCTGACCCGGATCGGCTAGCGTGGCGCGATGCGCCTGCTCCTGCTGCTCGCCTGCCTCTTCGGCCTGACCGCGGCGAAGCCGATCGACTGGTGGGACGCGCCCCGCCACGGGGGCAACAGCTTCAACCGCGTGCCGCCCGACCAAGGCTATTTCGACGCGCTGGCGGGCTATGGCGCCGATTGGGTGCGGCTGGCCTATGACAAATGGAAGGGCGCGCGGCGCGACTTCCTGATCGGCGATGCCGACGCTTATACCGGCATTCCCCCTTCCGATCTCGCGACTCTCGAGGCCGTGATCGCGCGCGCGGACAAGGCGGGGCTCAAGGTGGTGATCGCGCCGCTCAGCCTGCCGTGGCTGCGCTGGATCCAGAACAACGGCAACCAGTACGACGGCCGCCTGTGGCAGGACAAAGCGCATTGGACCCAGGCGATCGCCTTCTGGCGCGATCTCGCAACCGCGCTGAAGGGCAGCCACGCGATCGCCGCCTACAATTTGATCAACGAGCCGACGCCCGAGCGCGGCTTCGGCCTCGAGGAGCACAGCGATGCCGCCGCGGACCTGGCCTGGTACGCCGCCAACCGCGGCACCGCACGCGACTTGCCCGATTTCTACCGCGCGATGATCGCCGCGATCCGCGAGGTCGATCCGGACACGCCGATCATGCTCGATGCGGGCTGGTACGCCTCGGCCGACGATTTCGCCTACTGGCCGGGGCCGCTCGGCGATCCCGCGCTGCTCTATGCCTATCACATGTACGAACCCTGGGACCTGACCAGCCTCCCCAACGTCAACCGCGCGGTTCCGCTACCCTATCCGGGCACAACCGAGTGGCAGGGGCGCAAGCAGCGCTGGGATTCCGCGCGCGTCGCCCAGTATCTCGCCCAACCGGTCGCCTGGGCCGATGCGCACGGCATCCCGCATAACCGACTGGTCACGGCCGAGTTCGGCTGCATCCGCCGCCTGCCGTTCTGCCCTGCCTATCTTGAGGACGTGCTCACCACGCTCGATGCCGCGAAGGTCCACTGGGCCTTCTACAGCTTCCGCGAGGACGCCTGGGACGCGATGGATTACGAGCTGGGCCCGGGCGTGCCGCCGCCGGGATATTGGGACGACCCCGCCCACGCCAAGCGCGGGTCGACACCGCAATTCGAGCCGATCGCCAGGCGGCTCGCACACCGGAAATAGCGCACCATTGGATTTGGGACGCGATTCTCCTACAGGCTGTCGAATGACCGAAACGCACGTGCCCTCCCGAGTCTTCCGCCGCGCCCAGCAGGACGCCGAGACCGCTGCATCCGCCGGCCTTTCACCGCAGACCGAGCATCCCGCCTATCGCCTCGCCTTCCAGGACATGGACTTCCTGCTGCGCGAGGACTTGCGCCCGGTCCGCTTCCAGCTCGAGCTGCTCAAGCCCCAGCTGCTGCTCGACGAGGCCAACATCGCCTCGACCTTCGTCGTCTACGGCTCGGCGCGGATTCCCGAGCCGAGCAAGGCGCTGGCGCTGCGCGAGCTCGCCGACGACGACCTGTCGAAGCGGATCGCCGAGCGACTGATCGAGAAGTCGAAATATTACGACGTCGCGCGCGAGCTGGCGCGGATCGTCAGCAACTTCCCGCTCGACGAGGCCGGCAAGCGCCACTTCGTCGTCTGCTCGGGCGGCGGACCCTCGATCATGGAAGCGGCGAACCGCGGCGCGCTCGATGTCGGCGCCGAATCGATCGGGCTCAACATCGTCCTGCCGCACGAGCAGGCGCCCAATCCCTACGTCACCCCCGGCCTCAGCATGCAGTTCCACTATTTCGCGCTGAGGAAGATGCACTTCCTGCTGCATGCGCGCGCGGTGGCGGTGTTCCCGGGCGGGTTCGGGACGTTCGACGAATTGTTCGAGCTGCTGACCTTGATCCAGACCGGTAAGATCAGCCCGATCCCGGTGCTGTTCTACGGCCGCGACTTCTGGAACCGAGTCGTGAATTTCGAAGCGCTGTGCGAGGAAGGCGTGATCTCGGAGCGCGACCTCAAGCTCTTCCACTTCGTCGAAAGCGCGGAGGAAGGCTGGGAGATCGTCCAGGATTTCTGGCGCGACAAGCGCCCGACGACGAGCGGTCGCCGGGGGGGCTGAGCGCCCCGCTTACTTCTTGGCGGGCGCCGCTTCGTTCGATCCGTTCGCCGGAGCGGCGGCATTATCCTCGACGGCGTTGCCGGCGGCGGGCGCAGCGGCGGCCGGGGCCGCCGGAAGCGGCAGGTTCGAGCCCTGGCTGTTCAGATAGAGGATCACGTTGGCGCGATCCTGCGCGCTGGGGAGCCCTGCGAAGGTCATCAGGGTTCCCGGCGCGAACTTGCGCGGGCTGGTCAGCCACGCGTTCAGCTTGTCGAAGTCCCAGTTTCCGCCGACGCCCTTGAGCGCCGGGGAGAAAGCGAACCCCGCCTTGCCCTGGCCGATCGGCTCGCCGACCGTCGCGTAGAGGTTCGGGCCGATGCCGTTGGCGCCGCCCTGATTGATCGTGTGGCACGCGCCGCACTTCTTGAAGACGTCGGCGCCCTTGGCGGGATCGGCGGTGGCGAGCAAGGTCGCGATCGGCACGTCGGCGGCCGCGGCGCCGCCCTCGGCGCTCGCATCGGCGCCCTCGATCGCATAGCCGGGCTTTTCGGGCTTCTCGGCGTGGAAGATCATCGAGCTCGCAATCGACAGTCCGAGCGCGGCGATGCCGCCCGCCAGCACCCAGCCTGCAATCGTGTTCGCGCGATCGTCCATCGTCAAAAGCCCCTGGCGAAATTTGGTGCCCCTTTAGAACTGGCCTCGGTCCGAACGCAAGCGGGGGTTGCCCGAGAAGAGTCGGACGGGTAGCGCGCCTCCCTCATGGAAAATTTCGCCGCCCCCGCCCTGCCGATCGTCGCCCGCATGATCGCCGAAGCCGAAGCCGCACCCGAGCGCGCGGTCGCGTTTCAGGGCGCGCCCGGCGCCAATTCGCACATCGCCGCGATGGAGGCCTTTCCGGACGGGCTGCCGCTTCCCTGCTTCGGCTTCGAGGACGCGATCGATGCGGTGCGCGACGGGCGAGCCGATTGCGCGATCATCCCCATCGAGAATTCGCTCCACGGCCGCGTCGCCGATATCCATTTCCTGCTGCCCGAATCGGGGCTGGCGATCACCGGCGAGCATTTCCTCGGCATTCGCTACGCGCTGGTCGGGCTGGGCGAGCTGAGCGACGTCCGCCAAGCGATGAGCCATCCGCAGGCGCTCGGCCAGTGCCGCCACTGGCTCAAGGCGCACAATATCGCGCCACTCGGCTATCCCGACACCGCGGGCGCAGGCGCGGTCGTCGCCGAGATGGGCGATCCGGCGGTCGCGGCGCTGGTGCCGCCGCGCGCGGGCGAACTCTACGGGCTCAAGGTGCTCGCCGAGGACATCGCCGACGCCGAGCACAACACCACCCGCTTCGTCGTGCTCGCGCGCAAAGCGCCGGCGCTGGTGGGCGAAGGACCGTTCATGACGACCTTCATCTTCGAGGTGAAGAACGTCCCCGCCGCGCTCTACAAGGCGCTGGGCGGCTTCGCGACCAACGGCGTCAACATGACCAAGCTCGAAAGCTACCAGCGCGGCGGCAGCTTCGCCGCGACCGAATTCTACGCCGACATCGTCGGCCGCCCTGGCGACGCGGCGGTCGACCATGCGCTCGAGGAGCTCGCGTTCCAGACCAAGAGCCTGCGCATCCTCGGCACCTATCCGATGGCGCGTCAGCGAGGTTGACTTGACGACGCTATGATTTGTTGTGTATAGACAACATATTCAGTCGAGATAAACATAGGCATGCCTGACCTTCACAATCGGATCGCGCTGTTTCGTGCTGAACGCGGCATGAGCCGCCGCGCGCTCGCCGAAGCGGTGGGAGTCAATCCGCAGACGATCGGATATCTCGAACGCGGCGACTACAGCCCCAGCCTCGAGCTGGGGATGAAGATCGCCGCGCAGTTCGGCGTGAGCGTCGAGCTGCTGTTCTCGTTCACCCCTTTCGAACCGGTCGCGCTGGCGCTCCGCCGCGCCGGCGACTGACCCGAGGAACGTCCCATGACCGGACTGCACGACAAGCTCATCCACGGCCTCGACGCCGCGGCCGAACGCAGCGGGCTCGCGGCGGTGGCGACACGGCCGCTGCGCCGCCGTCACTTGCGCTGGACGCCGGTGGCCGCGCTCGCGCTGGCAGCGGGAGGGATGGCGTTCGCGCTCGCCCGGCCCGACCGGTTCGCGCTCGCGCTGTCCTTCGTCGTGTTCGGCAATTCGATCGCAGCCATGCTGACCGCGCTTGGGCCGCTCAAGCCGTGGGGATCGGCCGAGCGAGTTCGACGAATTCGATCGTTCGAACTCGCCGCAACGCCTATTTCGTGACCTTCGCCTCGGCCAGCGCGGTCGCCATCCTCGGAATCTGGCTGCTCGTCGCCCTCGCCCTGATCGACGCCTGGACCGTCCGGCAACTGGCCTCCGAGCTGTGCCTGTTCACTTTCTGCCTGATCGTGCTGTGCTCGGCGGTGCCGACGCTCCATGCGAGCTGGGCAACTCGTCCGATCGCCGACGACGACGATTGAGCCTCAGCCGCTTCCCACCCACGCGCTCAGCAGCGTGTGGGCGATGGCATAGGGCGGCGGCGGGAGGAACGGCGCGGGCTCGCCCGCCAGCGCCGCGCGGACCTCGTCGCGGCTCACCCAGATCGCATCGTCGAGCTCGTTCGGATCGAGCGTGAGCGTGTCGTCCCCGGCCTCGCCGATGCACGCGATCATCAGCTGCGAGGGGAACGGCCAGGGCTGGCTGGCGACGTAGCGCACCTGGCCGATACGCACCCCGGCTTCCTCCCAGACCTCGCGTGCCACCGCTTCCTCGAGCGATTCGCCGGGCTCGACGAAGCCCGCGAGCGCCGAATAGCGTCCAGGCGGCCAGCTCTTGTGCCGGCCGACCAGCGCGCGGCCATCGTGTTCGGCGAGCATGATCACCACCGGGTCGACGCGCGGGAAATGCTCGGCGCCGCAATTCGGGCACAGGCGGCCCCATCCGGCGCGGAACGCCGCGGTCGGCGTGCTGCAGACCGCGCAGAAGCGATGCCGCATGTGCCAGTCGACCACGCTGCGCGCCGCCGCGAACAGCGCCGCTTCCTCGGGCGGCAGGATGTCGAGGATGCGGAAGATCGCCGGGCTGCGGCCCTTGACGATCGGCTCGGCGGGGTTGACCGCGGCGAAATGGGGAATGCCCTCGGCGAGGCCGAGCAGAATCAGCTCGCCGGCCTCGGGCGCATCGGCGAGCGACATCCACACCAGCCGCCCGTCAGCGCCGACCTCGGGATCGAGAGCGGTCAGCTTGAGCAGCCGCGCGCGGGGATCGGCGATGGCCCGGCCAAGCGCTTCCGAGTCGTTGCGGAGCGCGTCGGCGCGGTCGAGCGTGGCGCCGGTGAATCCGGGCCTCACTGCCCCAGGTCGGCGGCGATCGCCTTGTCGGCGTCGGCGCGCAGCGGCCAATGGTCGGACGGAATGTAGTTGACCATTACCACTCCGCGCACCCGCCGGACCGGGTCGACGAACGCGATCGTCCCCGCCGCACCGCCCCAGCCGTAAGTGCCCTTGCCCGCCACCCCCGGCATGTCCTCGAGATAGACCGATCCGCCCGCGCCGAAGCCGAGCTTTCCCTTCCCCGCGAGCCCGTTGAGCAGGCGGGTGTCGGCGCCCTCGGGGAGCAGGTTCGACATCGCGAGCCGTACCGTCTCGGGCTTCATCACCCGGACGCCGTCGAGCGTGCCGCCGTTGGCGAGCATCCACAGGAAGCGGTCGTAATCGCGCGCGGACATCACCAGCCCGGCGCCGCCATAGGGAAAGCTCGGCGGGTCGAGATAGACCGACGTGGCGGCGGGATCGAGCGGCGATGCGGCGCTGCCGAGATAGAAGTAATTGGTCGCGAGCCGTCCCACCTCGGAGGCGGGCACGGTGAAGAAGCTCGATCGCATCTTGAGCGGATCGAAGATGCGCTTCTTGAGGAACACGTCGAACGGCATTCCCGAGGCGACCTCGATCACCCGGCCCATCACGTCGAGCCCGATCGAATAGCTCCACCGGGTGCCCGGCTCGGTGAGCAAAGGCTGCGCGGCGACCTTGTTGGCGAACGCTTCGAGCGTGGCGGGGCGAGTCTGGCGGAAGCCCGGCTCGAGCGCGCGGTTGATCTGCGCCGGATTGATCCCGAGCGCGCGATATTGCTCGAGCAGCGATCCCTTGGCCACCGCGGTCTGGCCGAGATCGTAGCCGAGTCCGGCGGTGTGAGTGAGCAGGTTGCGGATCGTGATCTGCGCCTTGGCCGGATGCGTGGCCGCGGTCGTCCCGTTCGGATCGTCCATCACCCGCATCGTCTTGAACGCCGGGATGAAGTCCGACACCGGCTCGTCGAGGTGGAGCTTGCCTTCCTCGACCAGGATCATCGCCGCCATGCCGGTGAGCGGCTTGGTCATCGAATAGACGCGCCACAGGCTGTCCGGCCCCGCGGGCGCGGCGGCGACGTCGCTGGCGATTCGGCCGGCCGAATGGAATTGCGGCGCCGCGCTGCCCTTGCCGACCGCGATCACCAGCCCGGGGACCTTGCCTTCGCTGACATAGCGCTGGACCATCGCCTCGACATTGCCCGCGGCGACCGCGGCGGGCGCGGTCTGCGCCTGCCCGAGCGTCGCGACGCTTCCCGCCAGCAGCAGCGCTGCGCCGAATCCCGCCAGAACCTTCATGCGCATCCTGCTCTCCTGAACTTGTCCGCCGCCTTGGCGAAGAGCGTCGGCAGCCCCGCCGACTCCAGATCGGCGACCGGCCACCACTCGCCTTCCGCGGCGCCTGAATGCTCCGCGATCGCGGCAGCCGCAAGCGCGCATTCGAGCCGGAAATGGGTGAAGACGTGAGTGACCGTCGAGTCGAGCATCCGCCAGTCCGACGCCAATGGTGCTCCGGCGAGTCCGGGCGGCGTCTCGCCCCACGCACCGCTGGGCAACGCGCGCATGCCCCCGAGCAGGCCCTTGCCGGGACGGCGGACGAGCAGGACCTTGCCCTCGCGCTCGGCCCAGAAGATCGTGCCGAAGCGCCGCGGCTTGGGCGCCTTCGCCGGCTTGACCGGGAAGGCCTCGGGCGCTCCGCTCGCGAATCCGGCGCAATCGGCGCGGAGCGGGCAGAGCAGGCATTGCGGCGCGCGCGGGGTGCAGACCGTGCTGCCCAGATCCATCATCGCCTGAGCGAAATCGCCCGCGCGCGCAGCAGGCGTGATCGAATTCGGCGAGCGCGTGGATCCGCGGCTTGGCGCCCGGGAGCGGCTCGGCCACCGCGAACAGGCGGGCGACAACTCGCTCGACATTGCCGTCGACCACCACCGCCCGCCGCCCGAAGCCGATCGCGGCGATCGCGGCAGCGGTGTAGCCACCGATGCCGGGGAGCGCGCGCAGCGCTTCCTCGCTGTCGGGGAGAGAGCCGAGCGCGGCCACCCCCCGCGCGCAGGCGAGCAGGTTGCGCGCGCGGGCATAATAGCCGAGCCCCGCCCAGGCGGCCATCAGCTCGGCGTCGTCCGCCGCCGCCAGGCTCGCGAAATCGGGCCAGCGCGCGGTGAAGCGCTCGAAATAGGGGCGCACGCTCGCGACCTGGGTCTGCTGGAGCATCACCTCGGAAAGCCAGACGCGATAGGGATCGGGGAGCACACCTCCCGGCGGCGCGCGCCAGGGCAGATCGCGGGCGTTGGCGTCGTACCAGTCGAGAAGCGATGCAGCGATGTTGTCGGGCACAGGACCCTATGGCATGGACATGTCGGAATGACGAAGCCCCCCCGCGCCACGATCCGGCAGCCCAAACCCGAGCCCCAGCGCGGCAATCGCGTGCGGCCGGTTTCCGAGCTGCTGCCCGACGTCGGCCGCGCCGCGTTCCGCAAGTTCGGCTTCGTCCAGCATTCGGTGGTGAGCCGCTGGTGCGAGATCGTCGGCGAGCGCTACGCGCGGGTCTCGGCGCCCGAATCGATCCGCTTCCCGCCGGGCAAGCGCGCGGGCGGGGTGCTTGCCCTCGTCGTCGCGGGCGCGCACGCGCCGATGATGCAGCACATCGCCCCCGAGATCGTCGAGCGGGTCAACCGCTTCTTCGGCTATCCCGCGGTCGAGCGGCTGACGATCCGCCACGGCCAGGTCAAGCGCCCCGATCGCGTGGCGCCGCGCCCCGAGCTGCAGCCGGTCTCCGAGGAGCTGGGGATCAACCTGCGCGGGATCGCCGATCCCGAGCTCAAGGCCGTGCTCGAATCGCTCGCCGCGGGAGTTGCCGCGAGCGAAGGCCTTCCGAAGATCGGCAGGATCGATTGATGACGGTGTTGCGCACGCTTTCGCTCTCGTTGCTTTCGCTGCTGGTGCTCGCCGCCGGGCCGGGCGGCAAGAAGCCGCAAGCCGCGCGCGCCACCGCGCATGCCGCGGCGCCTGCACACGCCGCCGCGCCGGCGCACCCCGCCTGGACCAATGTCGTCGCGCGCACGCCCGACGGCGGCTGGCGGATGGGCAATCCCGCCGCGCCGCTCAAGTTGGTCGAGTTCGGGTCGCGCAGCTGCCCGGTGTGCGGGAAATTCTATGCCGATGGAGCGGCGGCGCTTCGCACCCGCTACATCGCGACCGGCAAGGTCAGCTGGGAATTTCACGATTTCCCGATTCACCCGCAGGATATCGGCAATTCGCTGGTCGGCCGGTGCGTGCCCGACGCCGCCTATTTCACCCTCCTCGACCGGATGTACGTCGATCAGCGCGCCTACAACGCGCGGGCGGCGAGCCTCGATCTCAACGCCTTCGGCCGGATCCAGCAGATGCAGCGGCTCCAGGCCGCGCGCGCCTGGGCCGATGCGCTCGGCTATACCGACCTGCTCCGCAAGAGCGGCATGAGCGACGCGCGGATCGCGCAATGCTTCACCCCGCAAGCGCTCACGGCGCTCGCCGACCGGATGAAGGCCGACGACGACAAATGGACGATCGACGGCACGCCGACCTTCGTGCTCAACGGAAAGCGGCTCGACAACGTCATCACCTGGGCCCAGCTTGAGCCCCTGCTGCAATCCCGGGGCGGCTGAACCAGCGCCCGCGAACACCAACGGAGATGTGACATGCGTTTTGCCCTTTTCCTGCTGCCCCTGCTGATACTCGCCGGCTGCGGTGGCGGTGGCGGCGGCAACAGCGCGGCGCCGGTCGCAGCGGTCCAGGCGCCGGCCGGCACCGACTGGCTCAGCCAAGTCCGCAAGACTCCCGACAACGGCTATATGCAGGGCAATCCGAACGCGCCGATCAAGCTGGTCGAATACGGCTCGCGCACCTGCCCGGTGTGCGGCGCCTTCTACAACACAGGCGTCGAGCCGCTCCGCGCCAAATATATCTCGACCGGCAAGGTCAGCTACGAGTTCCGCGACTTCTGGGTCCACCCGCAGGATCCGGGCGTCTCGCTGCTTGGGCATTGCGTGCCGACCGAGGCCTATTTCACCATCCTCGACCAGATGTACGCCGCCCAGTCGCAGCTCAACGCGCGCGCGCAGCAGGTGTACGAGCAGATCCAGGCGCTCCCGAAGACCCAGCAGCCGGCCGCCTGGGTGGAGGCGCTCGGCTATCTCGACTTCATGAAGCAGCGCGGCGTTCCCGAGGCGAAGGCGCGCGCTTGCGTCGCCGATCCGGCGCTGCTCAAGGAGCTGACCGACGTGATGAAGAAGGGCGCCGACCAGGGCGTCGAGGGCACGCCGACCTTCTTCATCAACGGCAAGGTCGTCCCCAATGTCGTGACCTTCGACGGGCTCGAGCCCGCGCTGCAATCCGCGGGCGCGCGCTGATCGAGGGACGTGGACGGCGGCGATGCAGATCAAGCGGCTTCGGCTCACGGGCTTCAAGAGCTTCGTCGATCCCGCCGACCTGCGCATCGAGCCGGGGCTGACCGGGATCGTCGGGCCGAACGGCTGCGGCAAGTCGAACCTGCTCGAGGCGCTGCGCTGGGCGATGGGCGAGAACAGCGCGAAGTCGATGCGCGGCGCGGGCATGGAAGACGTGATCTTCGCCGGCACCGCCACCCGGCCACAGCGCGATTTCGCCGAAGTCTCGATCCTCGCGGATGAGGTCGGCGAGGAGGATGAACTCGAGGTCGTCCGCCGGATCGAGCGCGGCGCGGGATCGGCCTACCGGATCAACGGGCGCGACGTTCGCGCGCGCGACGTCGCGCTGATCTTCGCCGATTCGGCGACCGGCGCGCACTCGCCGGCCTTGGTCAGCCAGGGGCGGATCGGTTCGATCATCTCGGCCAAGCCGGCCGAGCGCCGCGCGATGCTCGAGGAAGCGGCTGGGATCGCCGGGCTCCACGTCCGCCGCAAGGACGCCGAGCAGCGGCTGCGCGCGACCGAGGCCAACCTCACCCGGCTCGACGAAGTGATCGCCGATCAAGAAACTCGGGCTTCCGCCCTACGGCGCCAGGCGCGCCAGGCCGAGCGCTACCGCGAGCTTTCGGACAAGATCCGCGGCGCCGAGGCGCGGATGATCTTCGCGCGCTGGCGCGATGCCGCGGCCGCCGCCGATCTCGCCAAGAAGGAAGCCGCGACGGCCGAGGCGCTGGTCACAACCCGGGCCGAGGCGCAGCAGGTCGCCGCGCTGCTCCAGCAGGCCGCCGCCGAAGCGCTCGCCGGGGTCCGCGCCGATGCGCTCGCGGTCCGCGATCGCGCGACCGAGGCGATGCACCGGCTTGCGACGCTCAGGAGCGAACGCACCACGGTCGCGCGCCGGATCGGCGAGCTCAAGGACGCCGAGCTGCGGCTCGCCGAGGACCGCGGTCGCGAAGGCGCGCTTGCCCGCGATGCCGCCGACGCGCTTGCGCGGCTCGCCGAGGAAGCCGCCGCGCTCGAAGGCCGCATCGCCGCCGCGACCGAACGCCTGCCCGAGCTCGATGCCGCGCTCGCCGAGGCCGAGCGCGCCGCGCGCAACGCCGAGGTCGCGCTCGCCCAGGCGCTGGCGGCGCAAGCGAGCGAAGCCGCGGAAGCGCGTGTCGCCGAAGCCGCGCTCGCCGCCGCGCGCACTCGGGTCGAACGCTCGGCGCGCGATTCGGGCCGACTCGAAGCGGAAGTGAAGGCGCTCGCCGATCCCACCCCGCTCCAGGCCGAAAAGGCGCGTGCCGCCGAGGCCCGCGCGCAGGCGCTGCGCCAGGCCGAGACCGCGCGCACCGGCCTTGCCCGCGCCGATTCGGCCGAGCGCGGCGCGATCGAATCGCGCGACCGCGCCCAGTCCGCCCGTGCAACCGCGCACGCCGAACTCTCACAGCTCGACAGCGAGGCCGCCGCGCTCGCCAAGGCCACGCGCCCGGCGGGCAAGGACCGGCTGCTCGACAAGCTGGGCGTCGACGCAGGCTACGAGCGCGCGCTCGCGGCGGCGCTGGGCGACGATCTCGAAGCCGGGCTCGACGCGACCGCCGAGCGCTATTGGGCGGGCGCCGAGGCCCAGTCAGGCGATCCGCGCGCGCCACAGGGGACGACCGCGCTCGGCGCGCACGTCCAGGCGCCGGCGGCATTGGCGCGCCGCCTCGCGCAGGTGCTGGTCGCCGAAAGCGACACCGGCCAGCCGCTCGCGGTCGGCCAGCGGCTGGTGACGCTGGGCGGGCATGTTGCGCCGCTGGGACGGCTATGTCGCCACCTCGGGCGGTGCCGCGGCGGCCGAGCGATTGGAGCGAGTCAACCGGCTCCACGCGATCGAGAAGGCGCGTCCGGCCGCGGTGCGCGCCGTCGATGCCGCCGATGCCGAGCTGGCGCGAGTCGACGAGACGATCGCCGAAGCGCGCCGCGCCGCCGCCGACTGCCGCCGCCTGCTCGATCATTCCGAGAGCGCCGGGCGCGACGCCGCGCGCGCCGAGGACCGCGCCGCCGGCCAGCTCGAGCGGATCGAGTCGCAGCGCGCTCGATCTCGACTCACGCCGCGCGCGCATCGCCGCCGAGCAGGACGAAGCCGCGGGCGAGCTCTCGCGCGCCGAAGCCGCCAAGGCCGCGCTCCCCGACGGCAGCGCGACCCGCGATCGAGTCGCCACACTTTCCGCCGAGGCCGACGCGCGCCGTGCCGCCTCGGCCTCCGCCCGCGCCGCGCGCGGCACCCAGGAGCAGGAAATCGCCCAGGCGCGCGAGCGCCTCGCCGCCGCTTCGGCCGAGAGCCGCGGCTGGAAATCCCGCGCGGGCGAAGCGGCGCGGCGCGGCGCCGAGATGGACAAGCGCGCCGCCGACCTTGCCGAGGAAAGCGAACGCCTTGCCCAGCGCCCCGCCGAGCTCGACCGGTCGGTGGCCGAAGCCGAGGCGGCGAGCGAAACGGCGCGCGAGGCCTCCGCCGAAGCCCAGGCCGCCGAGGCGAACGCCGAAGCCGCGCTCCGCGCCATCGAGGCCGAGGTCCGCACCACCAACGAATCGCTCAGCCAGGCCCGCGAGGAGCGCGCCGGCGCGGTGGCGCGCGCCGAGAACCAGGACATGCGCCGAGTTCGAGATGAACCGCCTCTCGGGCGAGCGCTTCGAATGCCCGCCGCCCTTGCTCCCCGAGCGCGTCGGCTTCCGCGAGGACGGGGTGCGCGGGCCGCAAGAGGAATCGGCGAGCCACGACCGGCTGATCGCCGAGCGCGAGCGGATCGGCCCGGTCAATCTGATCGCCGAGAGCGAGCTCGCCGAGCTGGTCGACTCCGCCGAGGCCAACACCCGCGAGCGCGACGAGCTGACTCAGGCGGTGCATCGCCTGCGCGGCTCGATCGGCACGCTCAACCGCGAAGGCCGCCAGCGCCTGCTCGCGGCGTTCGAAGCGGTCGACCAGCATTTCCGGCGGCTGTTCACCACCCTGTTCAACGGCGGCCAGGCGCATCTCGAGCTGGTCGATTCGGACGATCCGCTCGAGGCGGGGCTCGAGATCATGGCGCAGCCGCCGGGCAAGAAGCTCCAGTCGCTCACGTTGCTCTCGGGCGGCGAGCAGGCACTGACCGCGATCGCGCTGATCTTCGCTTTGTTCCTCACCAACCCAGCGCCGATCTGCGTCCTCGACGAAGTCGACGCGCCGCTCGACGATGCCAATATCGAGCGCTTCTGCGACCTGCTCGAAGCGATGACTCGCGAGACCGCCACCCGTTACCTGATCGTCACCCACAACGCCGCGACGATGAGCCGCATGCACCGCCTGTTCGGCGTGACGATGGTCGAGAAGGGCGTGAGCCGGCTGGTGTCGGTCGATCTCGGCGGCGCGGAGACTTTGCTGGCGGCGGAATGACGTGGAAACCGCGCGCACGGTCGCCCGCGCCTGCGTCGATGCGCTGAAGGCACTCGGCGCCACTCTTGGCTGCCTCGCCGTGATCGTGCTTCTCCTTGCGGTACTGGTCCTTTCGACGTGCGTCTCTCGGGATGTGGTGGCGCGGGCAAAGTCTCCGGATGGTTCGCTCGAGGCGGTCCTGAGCGAAACCAACGGCGGCGCGACCACCGATTTCGCTTACGATGTCGAACTCCGGCCGACCGGAGCGCTGGGAAACTGGCGCGGAGCGAGAGTCGCCAGCCTCGAAGCCGCCAGCCGGAGCGATTGCGCCTGGGGGGTGGACATGAAGTGGCTGGGGACCAAGCGCTTGCGGGTGAGCTTCGCGACCTCGAAGGGCGGATGGGTGACGCCCAAAGTGGGGCTCGACGGCAGGGAGGTGACCGTGGAGATCGAGCCGCACGTCAATAACCCGGCGGCCCCTTGCGGAGGCATGGCCTATAATCGGCCAAGGCCGTGAGGCCGTCCGCGGCGGAGTGACCTAGCTTAGCGCGAAAGGGGGCGACCCGCCTTCCTTGACGAACGCCTTGCGGAAGCCGGCGTCTCTCGCGAGCTTCCCGAGCGTCAGCAGCTCGACCATGCTGAGCCCGTCATCGCAAAGCTCCATGGAGACCAGCGTCACGGTCGGCCACGACATGAAGCGCGAGGACAGCATTTCCCGGATCATCGCGCCCAGCAGGTCGCCGGCGATGTTGGTATCGGCGACCAGCAAGCGCCTGGAGGAGAAGGGCTCCGGAGACTTTCGGTCGAGCTGCTCTCCGGATCGATGATCCAACAGGATCATGCGGTCGCGATAGATCCGGAGTTCGAAACGCGTTTCCATTCGCGTTTACCCGGCGTTGGCAGTGGAGGCGATGGTAGCATCCGATCCCCGCGGACTCGAATCTGCAGCCAGCAGCCCTCCGAACGCGATCTTGACCACAACGAACACCACTCCGGCCCCAAGGCACGCGGCGACGTGGATTCCCCAGAACTGAATCGCCGGCATCGTGTCGAGCCACCCGCCGACCCAGCCGACCAGCTGGTTGGAGAACGCGAGGAACAGGTAGTAAATGCCGATCATCGTCCCCCCGATCGCGCGGGGTGCCGCGCGGGAATAAAGGGCCAGGCTGACCGGGAAGACGTTGGCGAAGCCCAGGTTGTTGAGCGTGTTGACGATCAGCGCCACCCACAGCCCCGCCTTGGCGCCGGTCGCGGCGTGGTGCGCGGCGACCAGCGCGACGAGGACGAAGGCGAGCGACGAGATCGCGCAGCCGATCACCAGCTTGCCAAGCTCGTCGGGCTCGCGGTGATGCCTGGCGTACCAGCGCCAGAAGGCGACCGTTCCCGCCAGCGTCGCGACGCCCGTGGCCGCGTCGAAGGTGACGAGGAACGAGGTCGGCATGCGGACGCCGAGCAGGGCGAAATCGTAGCTGCGGTCGGCCCAGACCAGATAGGCGTTGAACATCTGCTGGTTGCCCAGCGCGCCGACCGCGAGCACCGGGATCAGCAGGAGGAGCAGCGCGAGCACCTGCCAGTCGCGGCGGCTCATCGGCGGCCTGGGCTCGGCGGCGGCCTTGGGCTCGAGAACCGGGTCGGGCGGCAGATGGCGGCGGCCCGCGCGGTAGAGGATCAGGCCGATCACCATCCCCACGCCAGCCGCGCCGAACCCCCAGTGCCACGCGACGCCCTCGCCCAGCGAGCCGCAGACGAGCGGCGCCGCGATCGCCCCCGCGCTGATCCCGATGTAATAGATCTGGAAGGCGTCGGCGGTGCGGTTGTCGCCCGGCGGATAGAGGTCGCCGACCTGGCTCGCGAGATTGCCCTTGAGGCAGCCGACCCCGAGCACGAGCAGCAGCAGCGCGAGCAGGAACGAGACGTCGAACGCCATCAGGAAATGCCCGGCCGTCATCAACAGCGCGCCGAGCGTGATCGTCCGGGTCTTGCCCAGCCAGCGGTCTGCGATCAGCCCGCCGAGGATCGGGGTCAGATAGACGAGCGAGGTATAGACGCCGAAGACGTGCGACGAGAGCGCCTGGATCGTCGGCGGCGCGCCGTAGAGTGAGGTCAGCACCCCGCTGAACCAGCCGAACCCCGCGACATGCTCGACATGGCCGGGCAGCAGCAGCGCCCTGACCATGTAGAGCACGAGCAGCGTCTGCATGCCGTAATAGCTGAAGCGCTCGAACGCCTCGGTGAAGGCGATGACGTAGAGGCCGATCGGATGCCCCATGAAATGCGGCTGCTCGTCGAGGCCCGTCACTGCGGGCAGCGCTTCCCTCTCCTCGATCGCCATCCGGCTTCCTTTTGCCCCGAGAAACCGCCAGCGTAGCGCGCGATTTGGATGTCAGGAAGGGCGAGGCATGGCGGACACGAGCGGCGATACGGCGTTCTTCGGGCACCCGAAGGGGCTCGCCTATCTCGCCTTCACCGAAGCCTGGGAGCGTTTCAGCTACTACGGCATGACCGCGCTGGTGGTGCTCTACATGAACCAGGCGCTGCTGCTGCCGGGCCATGTCGAGCATGTCACCGGGCTCGCCGGCTTCCGCCATGCGCTCGAGGGGTTGTTCGGGCACATGACCGACCAGGCCTTCGCCTCGCAGATCTACGGGCTCTACACCGGCTTCGTCTATTTCACGCCCGTCCTGGGCGGCTGGATCGCCGACAAGTGGCTGGGAGCGCGGCGGACGGTGGTGATCGGCGCGATCCTGATGAGCGCGGGCCATTTCGCGATGGCGTTCGACGCGAGCTTCCTCGCCGCGCTGCTGCTGCTGATCGTCGGCACGGGTTGCCTCAAGGGCAACATTTCGGCGCAGGTCGGCCGGCTCTACGCACACGACGACGAGGCGATGCGGACGCGCGGCTACACGATCTACAGCATGGCGATCAATTTCGGCGCGGTCGCGGGGCCGATGGCGTGCGGGCTGCTCGCGACGCTCTACGGCTGGCATATCGGCTTCGGCGCGGCGGGGGTGCTGATGGTCGCGGCGATGCTGACCTACCTCGCGGGCGGCCGCGCGCTTCCGCCAGAAGCGCCGCGGCGGGAGAAGGTGGCGAAGGAGCCGCTCACCCCCGCCGAGCGGCGCACCGTCGCGTTGCTGTTCGTGGTGATGGCGATCACGGTGTTCCAGTCGGTCGCTTACTACCAGTTCACCAATTCAGGCATCCTGTGGGTCGATGCGCATGTCGACCGGATGACACCGATCGGCATGGTGCCGACCGAATGGTTCAACTCGATCGACCCGCTCGTCTCGATCCTCGCGGTGCCGCCGCTGATCGCGCTGTGGCAGTGGCAGGCGAAGCGCGGCGGCGAGCCGGGCGACGTGACCAAGATCGGCGTCGGCGCGGCGATCGTCGTGACATCCGCGCTGCTGGTCGCGCTGGCGGCGTGGATGGCCGGCGCGGGGCGAACCGCGATCTGGCTGCCCTTGCTCGGCTATGCCGGGACGGGCATCGGCTTCCTCTATTACTGGCCGACGTTGCTGACGCTGGTCTCGCAATCCGCGCCGCGCCAGGTCAACGCCACGCTGATGGGCACCGCCTTCCTCAGTCTGTTCGCGAGCAATTTGATCATCGGCCAGATCGGCGGGCTCTATTCGACGATGAGCCCGGTGGGCTTCTGGCTGCTCCAGGCGGCGATCTCGGGGGGCGGCGTGGTGGCGGTGCTGCTGCTCGGCCGCGCGCTTACCCGCGCGCTGGAGCCGTAGCGAGGATGCGGCGGTAGAGCTCCAGATACCGCTCCGCCATCGCCTCGACCGAGAAGCGCTCCGCCACCGCGCGCCGGCTTGCCGCGCGGTCGATGCCCTCGATCCGGGTCAGCGCGATGATCGCCTCCCCTACCGAATCGACCAGCACCCCGGTCTCGCCGTCGGCGATCAGCTCGGGCATGCTCCCGCGTCGGATCGCGATCGGCGGGGTGCCGCACGCCATCGCCTCGATCACCGAGAGGCCGAACGGCTCGTCGAAGTTGATCAGGTGGAGCAAGGCATAGGCGTTCCCCAGCGCGCGCACCCGTTCCTTGCCGCCGACCGCGCCGTGATAGCGGATGCGGTCGTCGAGCAGCGGCGCGACCTCGTGGTCGAAATAGCCCTGGTCCTGGACGATGCCGTAGAGGTCGAGCCGCCGCCCCGTGGCCCGCGCCACCGCGATCGCTTCGGCGGCGCCCTTGTCGGGGTGCATCCGGCCGAAGAACAGCAGGCCGTCGCTGCCCTCGGCATCGAAGGGGAAGTCGTCGAGGCGGATGCCGTGGTGGATCGTCGCGGCATATTCCAGGTCGGGATGCCGGTCCGAATCGCTGATCGCGACGAAGTGCACGCGGTGCTCGAACGGCTTGTACATCGGCAGGATGCGTTCGTTCGAGAAGCCATGGATGGTGGTGACCATCGGGGTCGCGACCAGCGGGGCGAAGGCGTGCGCCGGGAAATCCGCCTGGTTGTGGATCAGGTCGAACTCGCCCGCGCGCTCGAAGACATGGGCGAGGTGGCGGTATTCCCAGACCTTGGCGTCGAGGTCGCGATCCTCCTCGTAGCCGCGCGGTACGACCCCATCGAGGCGGCCCGCGGTGATCGAATCCCGCGTCGCGAACAGCGTCACGTCGACGCCGCGCGCAACCAAAGCCTCGGTCAGCAGGCTCGTCACCAGCTCCCACGGGCCATAGGCCCGCGGCGGCGTGCGCCAGGCGATCGGCGCGATCATCGCGACCTTCATGGCGCGAGGATCATCGCTTCATGCGGCCCGAGGATCGCCGGATCGGTGCCGCCGCGGACCGACAGCAGCACGCGATGGCCCTCCGCCCATTCGGGAATCGAAAAGGCCTGCGGGCTTGCCCCCAGATTGAGCGCCACCACGATCCGTTCGTCGCCCAGCCTCCGCTCATAGGCGAGCAAGTCGCCGGTGCACGGGGTCGCGTGATAGTCGCCCAGCGCCAGCGCCGGATGCGCATGCCGGAGCTGGAGCAGCCGCTGCGTCAGCGACCAGAGCGAGCGCGGATCGGCTCGCTCCTGCGCCACGTTGCGCGTCTGCCAGTTCGGGTTGAGCGGCAGCCACGGCGTGCCGGTGGTGAAGCCAGCGTTGGCGCCGGTGTCCCACGGCATCGGCGTGCGGACCGGATCGCGGCCCATGCCGATGCCCGGCTCGTTCAGCTCGCGCGGATCCTGTACCAGGTCGGGCGGGATCAGCACGTCCTCGAGGCCGAGTTCGTCGCCGTAATAGAGCGTCGGCGTACCCCGGAGCGTCAGCAGCAGCACCATTGCCACGCGCGCCTGCTCGGCCGCCCACGCGGGTGGCGACGCGCGGCCGGTCGTGGTTGCCGAGCACCCAGTTGGGCCAAGCGCCCGGCGGCAGCGCGGCTTCGTATTTGTCGATCCGGTGCGCGATCTTGCGCGAGTCCCAGCTCGCGCCGATCAGCTGGAAGTTGAAGGGCAGGTGCACCTCGGGCGCGGCCGCGCTCCCGTAATAGTCCATCAGCTTCTCGACCGGCAGGTAGATCTCGCCGATCAGCACGCGCTCGCCCGCCGCGTCGGCGAGTCGCGCGCATCTCGGCGGCGATGGCGTGGACTTCGGGCTGATCGGTCGAATGCGTCTGGTGGACCGTCATGAACTCGGGCCAGCCGGGCTGCCATTCGACGTTGACAGGATTGTCGGGGAAGTCCGCGGCCTTGATCATGTGCCACAGAACGTCGATCCGGAAGCCGTCGACGCCGCGATCGAACCAGAACCGCAGCACGTCCATCATCGCCGCGCGCACCTGGGGGTTGCGCCAGTTGAGGTCGGGCTGCTCCTTCAGGAAGGCGTGGTAGTAATATTGGCCGGTGGCCGCGTCATATTCCCACGCCGATCCGCCGAAATCGCTGATCCAGTTGTTGGGGGGGCCGCCGTCGGGCGCGGGATCGCGCCACAGGTACCAGTCGCGTTTGCGATCGTCGCGCGACGAGCGGCTTTCCTTGAACCAGGGATGCTCGCTCGAAGTGTGGTTGGGAACGAGATCGAGCAGCAGCTTTAGCCCGCGCGCGTGGGCCGCCGCGAGCAGCGCATCGAAGTCGGCGAGCGTGCCGAAGCGCGGATCGATCCCGCAATAATCCGCCACGTCATAGCCGAAATCGGCCATCGGCGAGGGGAAGATCGGCGAGATCCAGATCGCATCGACGCCGAGTGCCTTCAAATCGTCGAGCCGCGCCTCGATACCCTTCAAGTCGCCGATCCCGTCGCCGTTCGAAGTCCTGAAACGAGCGCGGATAGATCTGGTAGATCACCGCCGATTGCCACCATGCGCTCACCGGAACCGCTCCTTCGGAAGCCGCGTGATCCGGCAGGCGAGATCGGCCTCGCCGCTCGCGACGATGTAATGATCGCCCGCGTCGGCGACTCCCGTGGTGAAGACCACCGGCGTCGGCAGGTACATCCGGTGCGCAATCTCCTGGGTCAGCCCGGGGTTCGCCTCAAGCAGCGGAGTCGCGTCCTCCTGGCGCAGGATCCGGCTCGGGTCGTCGCGGTCGAGCAATGCCCAGAAGCTGCGGTACACGCCCACCGCCTCGCGCTTCTCGACGCCGTGGTAGATCAGCAGCCAGCCTTCGGGGGTGAGCACCGGCTGGCTGCCGCCGCCGATCCGCTGGTTCGAGCTGGTCCCTTTGCGGGCGCGGATGCCAGGCGCGTCGAGTGGGCGCCAATGGAGCCCGTCGGGCGAGGTGGCGAAGTTGATCGAGGGCCCACCCAGCCAAGGACTGTCCTCCGGATA
This sequence comes from uncultured Alphaproteobacteria bacterium, assembly GCA_963799985.1. GTDB lineage: Bacteria > Pseudomonadota > Alphaproteobacteria > Sphingomonadales > Sphingomonadaceae > Sphingomonas. Next base: position 435,633 of record CAWCZC010000002.1, read on the forward strand.
CGCGAAATAGACCTCGCCGAGCGGGCGGGTGAGCGCCATGAACTTGCCGCCGACCTTGCCCTCGAACAGGATCATGTCCTTGTTCTGATGATCGAGCACCACGCCGAGCGGCTTGTAATCGAGCCCGTTCACCGAATGGTAGATCGCGGTGCAGTGGCGTTCGGCCGAGACGCCGCAGGTGGTCATCCACCAGCTTCCGCCGACCAGGCTGATCCGCGCATCCTCGACGCCGTAATCCTGAAAGCTGGCCGAGGGCGCGATCGCCTTGTCGTAATGGACCTTGACGATCTCGCGCGCGTCGCCCGAAATCTCGACCGGGAGCAGCCACGAAAGCGAAGTCAGCCCCAGCAGGGGCGGGCGGATGTCCTTCAGCGCGAACTGGCGCGGATCGCCCATGTCGATTCCGCAAAGCGGGTGCCGGTCGAGCACATAGCCTTCGGGCGTCCAGCGGATCGTCCGCGCGTAATCGCCCTTGACCGGCTCGGTCAGTGCCTCGGCCACCCGCACCATCAGCAGCAGATTGCCCCCCGGCAATCGCGTCAGCCCGGGATTGAACGCCCCCAGCACATAAGTCGGTTCGGCGATCGATCCGCGCAGCGGCGAGCGCGTGAGGTCGACATGGTCCGGGGTGAAGATCAGATGGTCGTCGGAACCCACGCCTACCCTCGCGCATCAAGCTCAGCCCGAACGGGGTTGGGCGCTTCCTGTTCCCGAGTCACGCAGATGCTCGTGGTGGCGGATCACTTCGTCGATGATGAAGCGCAGGAACTTCTCGGAGAATTCGGGGTCGAGGTCGGCGTCCTTGGCGAGCCCGCGCAACCGCGCGATCTGCGCTTCCTCGCGGCCCGGATCGGCCGGAGGCAGCCCCGCCTCGGCCTTGTAGCGCCCCACCGCCTGGGTCACCTTGAACCGCTCGGCGAGCAGGAAGACCAGCGCGGCATCGATATTGTCGATGCTCTGGCGGAAGCGGCTGAGCGTCTCGTCCGGCATATCTTCTCCCCGCGTCCCTTTCGCCCGGCGCGCGCGCCCATGCAAGCGCGACACTTGCCTTTGCGCGCGCGTCGCGCCAGAGCCGTGGGGCATGAGCGCCACCCTCCATCGCCTCGGCTCGCGCGCCGAGCCTTCGCTGGACGCGATGATGACTCTGGTCGCGCACGACATGAACCTGGTCAACGCGGTCATCCTCGATCGCATGCAGTCCGAGATCCCGCTGATCCCCGAGCTCGCCGGCCATCTGATCGCGGGCGGCGGCAAGCGGATGCGGCCGATGCTGACGCTCGCGAGCGCGAAGCTGCTCGGCTATTCGGGCGCACGGCACCACAAGCTCGCGGCCGCGGTCGAGTTCATCCACACCGCGACCCTGCTCCACGATGACGTCGTCGATGGCATCGGACCTGCGGCGCGGCACGGCGAACCGCGAACATCATCTGGGGCAACCCGGCGAGCGTGCTGGTCGGCGATTTCCTGTTCTCGCGCTCGTTCGAGCTGATGGTCGAGGACGGCAGCCTGAAGGTGCTCAAGATCCTGAGCAGCGCCAGCGCGATGATCGCCGAGGGCGAGGTCAACCAGCTCACCGCCGTGCGCCGGATCGATCTGGGCGAGGAGCGTTATCTCGACATCATCGGCGCCAAGACCGCGACGCTGTTCGCCGCCGCGTGCCGGATCGCCGCGGTGGTCGCCGAGCGCGGCGAGACCGAGGAGTCGGCGCTCGACAGCTATGGCCGCAACCTCGGCATCGCCTTCCAGCTGGTCGACGACGCGATCGACTATGTCTCGACCGCCGAAGCGATGGGCAAGGATGCGGGCGACGATTTCCGCGAGGGCAAGGTGACGCTGCCGGTGATCCTCGCCTATGCCCGTGGCAACGAGGCCGAGCGCACGTTCTGGAAGGACGCGATCTCGGGCCTGCGCACCCGCGACGAGGACTTCGCCGAGGCGGTCGCGCTGGTGCGATCGAGCCGCGCGGTCGACGACACGCTCGCCCGCGCCCGCCACTACGGCCAGCGTGCGATCGATGCGCTCGGCGGATTCGCCGGCGGCGCCGCGAAGGACGCGATGGTCGAGGCGGTCGAGTTCGCAGTGGCGCGGGCTTACTAGCCGCTCATTCCTCTTCCACTTCCCCCTCGTCCTCCAGCCGATCCTCGTCCTCGGCCCCGAACGCCTCGTCCATCGCCTCGGCGATCAGGTCGAGGTCGTCGGTAGTGGCGATGAACTCGATCGTGTCGCCGTCCTCGTCCTCGAGGCTGAGCAGATAGTCCTCGCCGGTGCGCGTTACGGTGAATTGTGCCAGAGCCTTGGCCATGACTGCCCTCCGATGCCTGCGAACATCCGCTCCGCAAACCCGGCCGGGCGCGATTGGTTGCGCGGGATGAGCGTCGATCTGCCGATCCGGGCGGTGCTGCCCGATCTGCTCGCCGCGTTGCGTGCGGGGAGCAACGCGGTGCTCGTCGCGCCCCCGGGCGCCGGCAAGACCACTGCGGTCGCGCCCGCGCTGCTCACCGAGCCCTGGTGCACCGGCGAAGTGCTGCTGCTTTCGCCGCGCCGCCTCGCCGCGCGCGCCGCCGCCGAGCGGATGGCGTCGCTTGCTGGCGAACCCGTCGGCAGAACCTTCGGCTACGCCACCCGCATGGACAGCAAGCGCTCGGCGGCGACTCGAGTCACCGTGCTGACCGAGGGCATCTTCGTCGCGCGCATCCAGGCCGATCCCGAGCTGGCGGGCGTCTCGGCGGTGCTGTTCGACGAAGTCCACGAGCGCAGCCTCGACAGCGACTTCGGCCTCGCGCTCGCGCTCGATGCGCAGGGGGCACTGCGCCCAGACCTCCGGCTCGTGGCGATGTCCGCCACGCTCGACGGCGCACGCTTCTCGGCGCTGATGCGCGCAAGGGATTCCGGGGCGCCGGTGATCGCGAGCGAAGGGCGAAACCATCCGCTCGAGCTGCGCCACCTCGGGCGGAGCGACGGACGGATCGAGGATTCGATCGCCGCCGCGGTCCGCCTGGCGCTGCGTGAGGCCGAAGGCGGGGTGCTCGCCTTCCTCCCCGGCGTCGCCGAAATCGAGCGCACCGCCGAGCGGCTGGGCGACCTGGGCGGCGCGGTGCTCCACAAGCTCCACGGCAGCCTCAATCCCGCTGCCCAGCGCGCCGCGATCGCGCCCGACGCCGAGGGGCGGCGCAAGGTCGTGCTGGCCACCTCGATCGCCGAGACCTCGCTCACGCTCGACGGAATCCGGGTGGTGGTCGATTCGGGCCTTGCACGCCGCCCGCGCTACGATCGCGCCGCAGGGATGACTCGGCTGGTGACCGAGCGCGCGAGCCAGGCAGCGGTCACCCAGCGCGCCGGCCGTGCTGCGCGGCAAGGACCGGGCGTGGCCTACCGGCTGTGGGAATCCGCCGCCACCGCCGGCCTGCCGCGTTTCGATCCGCCCGAAATCCTCGAGGCCGATCTCTCCGCGCTGACGCTCGATTGCGCGCTTTGGGGCGTCGCCGACCCGCGCGCACTGGCATGGCTCGACCCGCCGCCCGAAGCCGCGGTGACGGAGGCGCGCACGCGGCTGACGGTGCTCGAAGCGCTCGACGAGGGCGGACGCGTGACCGCGCATGGCCGGGCCATCGCGCGCCTGCCGCTCGCGCCGCGGCTCGGGCACATGCTCGTGCGCGCCGGCGAGATGGGGCTAGCGCGCGAGGCGGCCGAGGTCGCGGTGCTGCTCGGCGAGCGCGGGCTGGGGGGCAATGACGCCGATCTCGAGCTGAGGTTGCGGCGCTGGCGCGGCGAGCGCGGTCCGAGAGCGGAGAATGCGCGGCGGCTGGCGGAGCGGTGGAGCAAACTGACCCCCCTCTCTGGAAGGGAGGGGTCGGGCGTGGGTTACTCTCCCCGATCCGAAACGCCCGCGGATAGAAACCCACCCCCTAACCCCTCCCTTCCAGGGAGGGGAGTCGAGGTCTGCATCGCGCTCGCTTTTCCCGATCGGATCGCCAGGCGGCGCGGTGCGAGCGGCGAGACCTGGGCATCGGCGGGCGGGCGCGGGTTCAAGCTCGATCCGGCCTCGCCGCTCGCCCGCGCCGAATGGCTCGCGGTCGCCGAAACTCAGGGGATGGCCGCGGGGGCGCGTATCCTCTCCGCCGCGCAGATCGAGGCGGCGACGGTGGAGGCGCTGTTCGCGGACCGGATCGAGATCCGGCGCACGATCGACTTCGATCCCGCCACCGGCGCGGTTCAGGCACTCCGCGAGCGGCGGCTGGGCGCGATCAGACTGTCGTCGGGGCCGGATGCCGTCGCCGGCGCCGAGATCGAACGGGCACTGCTGGCAGGCGTTCGCGAGCATGGCCTCGACCTGCTCCCGTGGCCCGATGCCGCACGCCAGCTGCGGCTGCGCGCCGCCTTCGCCGGGATCGAAGACCTCTCTGAGGCCGCGCTGCGCGCCGATCTCGACGGCTGGCTGTCGCCGCTGATCGAGGGCAAGCGGCGGCTCGATGCGGTCGCGGCAGAGGGACTTGTTCAGGCGCTGCAGAACCAGCTCGGCTGGGACGGCCAGCGCACCCTCGACCGCCTCGCGCCCGCGCGCTTCGAGACTCCGGCAGGTTCGAGCCACGCGATCGACTATGCGGCCGAGGGCGGGCCCACCGTCGAGGTCCGCGTCCAGGCGCTGTTCGGGCTCGCCGCGCATCCGATGGCGGGAGCGACGCCGCTGATCCTCAGCCTTACCTCGCCCGCGGGGCGGCCGATCCAGACCACGCGCGATTTGCCGGGTTTCTGGCGGGGCAGCTGGGCGGCGGTGGCGAAGGAAATGCGCGGCCGCTACCCAAAGCATCCCTGGCCCGACGATCCCGCGAGCGCGTCGCCGACGCTCCGCACCAAAAAGGCGGATGCAAGGGGCGCTCCGCCGCGTTAAGAGCGATCCCATGAAGACCGCCCGCATCTACCAGCGCCCCAAGAACGCGATGCAGTCCGGCCGAGCGCGGACCGATCGCTGGATCCTCGAGTTCGAGCCATCCGAGAAGCAGCGCCCCGATCCGCTCACCGGCTGGGCCGGCTCGGGCGACACCGCGAACCAGTTGAGGCTGGGGTTCCCGACGGTCGAGGCCGCCAAGGCCTATGCCGAGCGCGAAGGGCTGGCCTACCACGTGGTCCCCGCCCCCGAACGCAAGCTCAAGCTCCAGGCCTACGCCGACAATTTCCGGTGATCCTTAGCCCATCCTGACGCGGAAGCGCTTAGCGCGGCCGACTATATGAAATCGTCATGCTGAACTTGTTTCAGCATCCACGTACCCCATCAGCGTAAGGCATGCGGTTAAGGGCGGTACGTGGACCCTGAATCAAGTTCAGGGTGACGGCTATGGCTCTATCTGAACCGATCCCACTCAAATCAGCCCAAAATCGTCCCCGCGAGCAGCAGCAGCAGCTTGACGTCCACCGCCAGCCCCTCCGCCCGTTTCGTCGCCACGAACGCGGGCACCTCAGCCAGCGGCACCCGGTGGACGATGATATCCTCGCCCTCGATCCCGCCGCCATCGCCGATCCGCCGCAGCCCTTCCGCGCGAACCAGCGTGAAGCCCTCGGTCACCAGTCCCGGCGAGGAGTGGAATTCGCCGATCGCGGTGATTCGCCCGGCGGCGTAGCCGACCTCCTCCTCCAGCTCGCGCGCAGCCGCCGCCTCGACGGTGTCGTCGTCATGATCGTCGCCGATCAGCCCGGCGGGCAGCTCGATGCACCGGCGGCCCAGCGGCACGCGATACTGGTCGATCAGCAGCACCTCGCCCGCGTCGATCGCGAGGATCACCACCGCGCGGATGCCGCGCGTGCGCGAGACATATTCCCATCTGCCCTGGCGCTTGACGGCAATCCACTTGCCTTGCCACGCCGTCTCTACGGCCTCGTCGTTCAAAGCTCGATCAGCCGGTCCGGCAGCTCGTTGACGTCGTCGCCGGTCTTGGGGAAGTGCTCGGCGAGGATCTTCGCGATCTCGCCGACCGCGCCCGCCATGCCGCCCGCCGCATCGCCCACCTTCATCCGCGCGATCAGCGCCGCCATCGCATCGCCCCAGCGCGAATCCTCGACCTTCGAATGGATCGCCTCGTCGGCGATGATCTCGGCGCGGCGTTCGGCGAGCGAGAGATAGAGCAGGATGCCCACTCGGCCCTGCGTCCGGCTCTCGGCGCTCGCCTTGAAGAACTGGAGCGCATGGCGGCGCACCCGGCGCGACTTGGTGAGCGGCGGGGTGACGAGCATCCTGAGCGGAGTCCACGCCAGCGCGAAGCGCACGATCAGGAAGACCACCGCCTCGCCGATCAGCAGCAGGAACAGCAACTGGTGGAGGTCGGTCTCGGTGGTCCAGCCGCCGTGGAACCAGGCGAGCTTCATCTCGAGCAGGCCGGGCCACAACGCAGCCGCCGCGGTCACGAGCAGCATCGCGCCAACCGCGTAGTGGAGCGCGACGTCGTGATAGGCGTCCGACCGGTCGGTGACGATCGTGACGATCTCGCCGTCGGTGGTGCGCTCGGCCTCGGCGACCGCGTTGGTGATCAGCGCGTGCTGCTCGGGGGTGAATCGCAGACTTGCCATCACCAGCCTCCCGAAGCCCCGCCGCCGCCGAACGATCCGCCACCGCCGGAGAAGCCGCCACCGCCGCCGAACCCGCCGCCGCCGCCACCGCCGCCCCAGCTTCCGCCGCCGCGGCTCGCGCTGTTGAGCGCGCTCCACAACAGGATCGGGCCCAGGCCGCTGCCGCCGCCGTAACGCCGGCCGTAACGGCGCCGTCCGAAGATGCCGTTGCCGAGGAAGGAAAGGAACACGAACCCCCAGAAGATCGCGACGAAGAGGCCAATTCCGCCGCTCTTGTGACGGCGCGCGGGCGCCGCCGCGGCGGCATCCTTGGCGCGCTGCTCGGCGGCTTCGAGGGGCAGCTTCATCTGCTCGGCGATCGCATTGGCGCCCGCCATGATCCCGCCGGGCATGTCGCCGCTCCGGAACTTGGGCAGGATCTGCTCGTCGATGATCTTCTTCGAATAGGCATCGGTCATGATCGGCTCGAGCCCGTATCCCACCTCGATCCGCACCTTCTTCTCGTTGGGCGCGACGATCAGCAGGATACCGTTGTTGGCGTCCTTCTGCCCGATCTGCCACGCGCGGCCGAGCTGGTAGCCGTAGTCGGCGATGTCATAGCCCTGGAGATCGGGGATTGTCGCCACCACGAACTGGCGCGACGAGGCCTTCTCGACATCTGCCGAAAGCTGGGTGAGTTGCGCCTTCTGCTCGGCCGAGAGCAGGTTCGCCGCATCGACCACCCGCCCGTCGAGCTTGGGGAAGGTCTGCGCCTGAGCGAGCCCGGCGCCGCCGAACAGCAGCAGCAGCGCCAGGAAGAGTTTCCGCAGTGTCATGCGCCCGAGCCTTTGCGCCAGAGGTCGATCAGCTACCGTTCCCGAAGCTCACCGTGGGAGCCGTCTCCGCGCCCGGCTGCGCCTGGAAGGGCACCATCGGCTTGGCGCCGTAGAACACCTTGGCGCCGATCGCGTCGGGGAAGGTGCGGATGCGCGTGTTGTAGCTCTGCACCGCGGTGTTGTAGTCCTTGATCGCGATGTTGATCCGGTTCTCGGTGCCCTCGAGCTCGTTGACCAGATCGCCGAAGCGCGCCTGGCTCTTGAGGTCGGGATAGGCCTCGGCGGTGGCGAGCAGCCGGCCGAGCGAGCCGCCCAATGCGGTCTGCGCCGCCTGGTATTGCTGGACCTTGGCGGGATCGCTCAGGTCGGCGCCGGTTACCTGGATCGCGGTCGCCTTCGAGCGGGCGTCCTGCACGTCGGTGAGGATCTTGTCCTCCGAAGCTGCGGCGCCCTTCACGGTGGAGACGATGTTCGGGATCAGGTTGGCGCGGCGCTGGTAGGCGGCCTGCACGTCCGCCCAGCGGGCCTTGGCATTTTCCTCGGCGGTGGGCACGCTGTTGATGCCGCAGGCCGACAGCAGTGCCGTGGCAACCAGGGCAAGGGCAACACGTAGCTTCATGTGATCCTCCAGAGCATGTGCCTTGCTGATATAGGACACTCGATGCACCCTGCGAAGGGGAATCGGACGAAAAGGCTGAGGGAATCGACAATGCTGAAGGAATTCAAGAGCTTCGTCGCGCGCGGCAATGTGCTCGATCTCGCCGTGGCGGTGATCATCGGTGCCGCCTTCGCGACGATCACCAAATCGCTCACCGACGATGTGATCATGCCGCTGGTCGGCTGGGCGTTCGGCGGGCTCGACTTCTCGAGCCATTTCATCCGATTGGGCGCGGTCCCCCCGAGCTACCACGGTTCGCCCGGCGACTATGCGGCATTGAAGGCGGCGGGGGTGCCGCTGCTCGGTTACGGCCAGTTCGCGACCGTGGTGATCAATTTCCTGATCCTCGCCTTCCTGATCTTCGTGCTGGTGCGCACCGTCAACCGGCTTGAGCGCAAGCCCGCCGAGGCGCCACCCGCCCCCGCGCCGGAGCCCGAGGACGTGATCCTGCTGCGCGAGATCCGCGACGCGCTGGTGAAGAAACCGGTGGCGGCGAAGCCGAAACCCTAGGCGTCGTCGAGCGCCCAATAGTCGATGTGGAACTGCCCCGATTGCGGGCAGGCCTCATAGATGACGAGCATGTGGAAACTGCGAGCCATCACGTCGAGCGCCTCTTCGGCGGTGAGGTTGGTCATGGTGGCCGGCACATGGGGTACGTCCGGATCCGCCGGTTGCACGATGTGATCGATGATGATCTGCAATTCCTGCACCCCCAGCCGGCGCATCTCGGCCTGCATCTCCGGCGTGTGCTCGATCGCGGTGATCACGTCGTCGGGATTGAACGGATCGTCCCCGTCCAGATCGAGCCGCGCGATCCTCGTTTGCAGGATGGCGTCGGGAACCGCGCCGACCCTCACGCGGACAATCCCCGCCGTTTCCCCTGAGATCGTCACGCTCGCATCGCCCCGAAACACGTCGCGCACGGCGGCGAGGCCGGTGCTCCCGGGCGCCTGCGGCTGCGCGTGCGGCTGAGGCATCGGCGGGGAGGCGCCGAACTTCGCGCAACGGTCTGAATTGTAATAAATCCGGCCCGCCTGAGCGCCGGAATCGAGCGCGCGGGCGAGATCCTTGAACATCGCCCTGGCTGCCCACCCGCGGCTCGGATCCTCCGCATCCTGGCTGGCGGCGAGGGGCGCGCTACAGGTCAGAACCCCAGACAGGATCGTTCGCAGCATCGTCACGGCTCATCCCCCTCCCGGCCCCCGCATCACCATGACAGCAACGGTGGCGCTTGCCGAGCCGAACCGGGGATCAGGCGGCGGCCAGATCCTCGGCGACGGCATCGGCCAGGCTGGTGCCGTCGAGGATTCGCGCGGTCTCGTCGCGTACCCGCGCCATCGCGATGCGGATCGCGCAGGCGGTCTCGTCCTTGCAGTCGGCGCAGGGGCGATAGGCGGTGCGGCTGACGCACGGCACCAGCGCCAGCGGCCCTTCGATCACCCGGATGATCTCGCCGAGCGAGATGAGGTGGATCGGGCGCGACAGGCAGTATCCGCCCGTCTTGCCGCGATGGCTGTGGAGGAAACCGGCCTCGCGCAGGTCGGCGAGGATCAGCTCGAGGAACTTGCGCGGGACGTTCGCCTCGATCGCGATGCGGTTCATCGGAATCGGCTTGCCGCCGGGGGGCTGAGTGGCCAGGAAAAGCATCGCGCGAAGCGCGTAACGGGAACGCTGCGTCAACATGATGCGGGTTTCATGCCAATTCTTTGCGACAATTGAAAGGCCTGCCCGGCCTTTTCATTGATGGCCATGTCCCTATATGGGGAGGGTCGGCTTCGGTCGGCTATGGCGATAAACGGTTGCGCGCAATAGGCGCAGCGGACCCGGGGGCAGTACCCGGCGGCTCCACCACAAACCCCGGCAGCGGGTTTTTTGACGGGGCCGAACCAGGATCGACGTGTGTTGAAAAACGCAGCTTTCGCCCGGAATGGGACCACCGCGACGGCCCATAACACAAGTGCCAACGATAACGTAGCACTCGCGATTGCGGCCTAACCCAAGACCTCACGGTCTAGGTTAGACTAACAAAAGCGCGGTCGGACCGCACCGGGCAACAGAAGCGGATTCCAGCGGCTACCAGGGGGGCCGGGCAACAGAACCCCCTGGACCTTTCCCCCACCTTCCGCCCGAGATAGCATGCCGCGCGGCCGATCGGCCAAACGCGTGGAGGGCGCATGAAGGACAAGCCGTCGTCGGACCGGCCGGTATCGGACCGGATCGTCAAGCGAGTCGTCGTCGCGGGCGGCGGCACCGCGGGCTGGGTCACCGCGACCGCGCTCGTGCGCCACCTCGGACCGCTGCTCGATATCACCCTGGTCGAATTGGACGAGATCTCGACCGTCGGCGTCGGCGAATCCACCGTCCCCACCTTCCGCGGCTTCCACAATCTGATGAAGATCAAGGAAGAGCATTTCATGGCCGCCGCCCAGGCGACCTTCAAGCTCGGGATCGAGTTCAGGAACTGGGCGCGGATCGGCGACCGCTACATCCATCCGTTCGGCCTGCTCGGGCGGCGCTGGAGCTGGATGGCCGATTTCCATCATTTCTGGATGCACGCGCGCGCCAACGGCTTCGGCGGAGAACTCGGCGAATATTGCCTCGAATGGGTCGCGGGCGAGGCCAACCGCATGAGCCACGACGGCGCGCTGCCGCCGAGCTACGCCTATCACCTCGACGCCGCGCGCTACGTGCGCTTCCTGCGCGGCCTCGCCGAACCCGCGGGGGTGAAGCGGATCGAGGGCAAGATCCAGACCGTCGAGCGCAACCCCGAGAGCGGGCAGATCGACGCGATCGCGCTCGAAAGCGGCACCCGGATCGAGGGCGATTTGTTCATCGACTGCACCGGCTTCCGCTCGCTCCTGCTCGGTGAGGCGATGGGGGTCGGCTTCGAGGACTGGGGCAAGTGGATCGCCACCGATCGCGCGGTCGCGGTCCAGTCGAAATCGGTCCATCCGCCCAAGCCCTATACCTCGGCGATCGCGCACACCGCCGGCTGGCGCTGGGTGATCCCGCTCCAGCACCGCGAAGGCAACGGCATCGTCTTCTGCAGCGACTTCATGTCGGACGACGAGGCGCGTGCGCGGCTGCTCGCCGACATCGACGGCGAGCCCACCGTCGAGCCCTGGCTGATCCGCTTCAAGACCGGCATGCGCCACAAGACGTGGAGCGGGAACTGCATCGCGCTCGGGCTCGCCAACGGCTTCATCGAGCCGCTCGAATCGACCAGCATCCACCTGATGATGACCGCGGTGACTCGGCTGATCGAGGATTTCCCGTTCAACGGCTGCAACCCCGCGCTGGTCGATCGCTTCAACGAGAAGTCGCGGCAGGAATTCGAGAACATCCGCGACTTCATCATCCTCCACTATCACGTCACCGAGCGCGACGATTCGGGCTTCTGGCGCCAGTGCCGCAATATGGACGTGCCCGACAGCCTCAAGCACCGGCTGGCGCTGTGGCGCGAGGATGCGCGTGCGTTCCAGCTGCCGCACGAGCTGTTCCGGGTGGACAGCTGGGCGATGGTGCTGCTCGGCCAGCGGGTGATGCCGCGCGGCTATCACCACCTCGCCGAGATGATGCCCGAGCAGCAGCTGCGGTCCGAGCTCGCCAAGATGCGCAAGGAGATCGCCGAACTCGTCGGGCCGATGCCGGGGCACCCCCAGTACCTCAAGAGCTATTGCCCCGCCGACCCGCCAGACCCGATCCCGGCGATCCTCGCCGCGCGGTAGCGGCCCCGCCCCCCTTCATTCCTCCTCGTTGCGTCCCCAGGCCCGGGCGAGCACCTCGAACTTGCGCAGGATGCTCTCGCGGATGCGCGGGTCGTTGAGGCTGGGCGGCGGCTTCCAGCGCCCCGGCTTGCCGCCGATCCCGTGGAACCGGTGCTGGTGCATGTGGATCAGGTGGATCGCCTGGTCGGGCGTCATCGGCGGCATCGGCGAATCGGGCACGATCTCGTCGGGCGAGAACGGGTTGCCGCCGTTTTCGAGCAGCGCCATCTCGAGCCGCAGCGCGCCCGTCTCCAACGCTTCGTTCCAGCGCCGCGCGAAGGCGGGCCAGCGGCGATAGTGATTGTAGGCGGTCGCCTGGCTCATCCCCGCCTCGGCGCACGCCGCCTTGACGTTGCAGGTCGCCGCGAGCGTGGCGAGGAAGCGATCCTCGGTCCGCGGCGCCCATTGCGCCACGCGTGCGCGCGCCACCTGCACCCGCCGCCCGTTGGTGCTGCGCACCACCAGCTCCTCGCCGTCGAGCGACCCCCAGCCCTTGTCGGGGCGCATGCCTTCCGCATCGCGCAACCGCGCCCTGGCTTCGGCGACCGCCGCCTCGATCTCGGCCTTGAACGCCGGATCGTTCGCACGGTGCAGCGTGACCCGTGATTGCGAGACTCGCGCCCGCTCCGCCGCGATCGTCCGGTTGCCGGTTTCCCTGAGCGCGGCGAAAAACGCCTCCCGCCGCGCCGCGCTCGTCTTCGCACTCATGATTTGCCTCCCGATTCGAGATGGAGGCGAATGAAATATGCGCGGACCGTGCGTGTAGGACAGCGGAAAATGGGGGGGGGCGTTGCTCCCCCTCCCCTTCAGGGGAGGGTGGGGGTGGGGGGTCTCAGTCTCACCGAGACCATCGTCAACGGGGATGGCCCCCGCCCCAACCTCACGCAATTCCGCCTTATTACGTTGAGCGGGCCGGTGCATTTCCAGCACGGTGCGAGCACGACTGTGCGCTAAAGCCACGTATTTTCTGCATGTATTACTTTCTCGATAATTCTATTTCGCCACAGTTAGAGGCAGTTTGATTTATGGAATGTCAATCTTTCGAGCGGTGGAAATGTCATTTCCAAATCACCCGCTTGTGATATAGGCCAGAGGAAACCGTTATCCCCTTGAGACATCGATAACTCTGCGCCGATACGAGTAACATTTACCTGATCGACTTCCAATAAATATCCGTGCTTACCTCCAACCGGGGTAATTATGCGATAGTTAACTATATCTTTATCTCGAAATCTTATTTTAAACTTTGGCGTCAGTACTATTTTGCTGCCGCCGTCTTCGAAATAACGACCGGTGAATTCTGCGATATTCCCATAGTGATCTTGAGAGGTGCAGTGACTAGTGAGAATAATTGATGTAAAGAGTGCAGCAACGGCGGATGGCATAATAAAATACCTCGTATCTAAATTTTCCGGCGCGGTCATTTTTCGATCCCGAGAGGCTAGCGTCTGATGTCTCAGAATATCCCTGAAGGGGAGGGGCTTAAGAAGGCCCACGCGTGCAAGTTAGATCCACTTCCGGAATGGCTTTGAACCCCTACGCCAGCACCAGCCTTGCCGTAGCCCCCTCGCCCCCCACCATCTCGAACCGCCCGCCCAGCTGCGCGGCCAGCGTCGCGGCGATGGTCAGGCCGAGGCTGCCGCCCTTCTCCAGCTCGAATCCCTCCGGCAGGCCGCAGCCGTCGTCGCGCACCTCGATGGTGAGCGCGCCCGCGCCGTCGCGCGCGCAGACGACGTGGATCGCGCCGCTCTCGCGCCCCGCGAAGCCGTGCTCGATTGCGTTGGCGACCGCCTCGGCGACGATCAGCGCGACCGGCAGCGCCGCCTCGGGCAGCAGCACCTCGGCCTCGCCGCCGCTCACCTTGAGCGTCACGCCCGGCTTGCCCGCCGCATCCACCACGTCGGTGCACAGCGGGCCCAGGAACGCGTACATGTTCCGGGTGCCGCCGTCGGGCTCGTAGAGCTGGCGGCTGATCCGCCCGATCACGCCGATCCGCCGCGAGGCTTCGTCGAGCGCCGCTTGCGCGCGCTCGCCGCCGACGTGCTTCTTCTGGAGCGCGAGCAGCCCGGCGGCGATCTGGAGGTTGTTCGAGACTCGGTGCTGGAGCTCGCTGAACAGCACCTCGCGCGTCTCGGCGAGCGCCGCCGATCGCGCGCGCTCGTCGCGCAGCTTGGCGTTGGCGCTTTGCATCCAGTGGAACAGGGTGAGGTTGAGCGTCACCAGGATGCAGAACGCGAACGCCGAGGGCACCGCGGTGACGAAATAGCCGGGCGCCCAGGGATCGGACATCAGGAACAGCATCGCCAGCGCGGTGCTCACCAGCGCCGCGAACACGCCGAGCCGGACGCCAAGCAGGAAGCAGACGAGGATGACCCCGGGGAAGAAGGTGACGAACGGCGATCCGATCGGCAGCAGCGGGCGCATCGCGAAGCGCACGAGCATCGCGAACCCCACGATCCCCAGCGCGATCGCCACCCCCAGCCACGGCCGGTCCGCCGCCAGCGGCAACCGCTCCACCCAGGCCTGACGCCGTTCTTCGCTCGCCCCCTTCATGGCACCGACCTGGCTATTCCTTTCGCCCGCGGCAAGCAAACCCCGCCGCGTGGAGCCCATTGATAGCCGATCGCGGCGCTGGGGGATTGGAATCTTCCGACATCGCCAAAGGCGGGTGCGGCCGCGGGTGCCGTGCGGGAGCGCGCGACGCGCGGCCTTTCCCAACGGGTTACGGCGACCTATCGTCGGCCCCTGGCGTGGGGGAGACCATGACATGCTGCTGATTATCCTGATGCTCGGCATGCAGGCGGCGATGCCCGAGCCCTGTGCGATCGAAAACGGCGCCTCGGCCGCGCCGGGCTGGCGCGCGACGTGCGATGCGGCGATCGCGGCGGAGACCGACCCGAAGCGCAAGTCGGTGCTGCTTGCCCACAGCGGCTTCGGCTACAACGAAGCGAACGACATGTTCCACGCGCGGCCGGCGCTCGAGCAGGCGGTCCGGCTCGATCCGCAGAATGTCGGCGCGCAGCACGAGCTCGGCTACACCGCCAATGCGTTCGGCGACTATGCCCAGGGCGAGCGCGCGCTCGATGCCGAGATCGCGCTCAGCCCGGACAGCGCCGGCGCCTATTCCGAGCGCGCCTTCTCGCGCCATTATCTCGGCGACCTCGCGGGCGCCCTTGCCGATCGCGACCGCGAGGTGGCGTTGAGGCCCGGCGCGCCGGGGCCGCTGGTCGCGCGCGCGATCGCGGCGCGGTGGCTCGGGCGGTTCGACCAGGTGCGCGCCGATCTCGACGCTGCCGCAGCGCTCGCCACGACGCAGGGGGATGCCGGGGCGACGCGCCAGATCGAGCACGAGCGCGGGCTGCTCGCGCTCTGGACGGCGCGCTCGGGCAGCGGCGACGCGGCGGCCGCTTGCGTCATGGCCAAGGACGATGCGGGGTTCCGCCAGCCCGGCTTCATCGGCGATTGCACCGCCGCCTTCTTCGCCGAGACCGACCCGGCGAAGCGCGCCGAGCTGCTGACCACCCGCTCGCTCGCGTGGCTGAGCGCCGCGCAGGACGAGTACGCCTCGACCGACGACCGAGCGATCGCCGCGGCGCTCGATCCGGGCAATGCCGATACGCACGCCAATCTCGCCTTCGCCTATCTCTCGGTCCATCGCAGCTGGGCGGCGAAGCGCGAGTTCGATCGCGCGCTCGCGATCAAGCCGAGCTGGGCCGCGCTCGCCGGGCGCGCGTCCGCGAACTACAACCTCCACGACGCCGAGCACGCCTTCGCCGACGCGAAGCGCTCGTTCGAGATCCACCCCAACGAGATTGCGCTCACCGTGCTCGGTGACCTCGCCAAGGATCGCGGCGACGTGAAGTCGGCCAAGCTCTACTGGATGGGCGCCTGGCACCTCGGCGACCGCGGCGACGAGCTGATCGAACGGCTCAAGTCGATCGGCGTGGACCATCCCGAGAGCGAGCCGGCTGGGGGGAAGCAGGGCCACAGTTGAGTTCGTCATCGCGGAAGCCGGGCTTCCGGGATGACGAAGAAGGGAAGTGAGTCGAGCCCTGAAGGCGCCGGCGCTCCCAACGAAAAAGGGGCCCGGTTTCCCGGACCCCTGTTCGTTTGCTGAGCGCGCGATCAGCTTTCGGTGATGAACGACGGCAGGCCGATGTTCTCGCCGCCCTCGTCGTTGCTGCCTTCGCGCGCGGGGCGCGGGCCGCGATCGCCGCGGCCTTCGCCGCGCGGACCACGGTCGCCACCCTCACGGCGCGGACCGCGATCGCGATCGCCGCCGCCAGGGCCACGGCCGCCTTCGCGGTGCCGGTCGCCGCGCGGGCCCCGATCACCACGATCACCGCCCTCGCGGCGCGGGCCGCGATCCTCACGCGGCGGGCGCGTGTCGGGAAGCTCCTCGCCGGTCTCCTGGTCGACAACGCGCATCGACAGCCGGACCTTGCCGCGCGGATCGATCTCGAGGACCTTGACCTTGACTTCCTGGCCTTCGCTCAGGACGTCCGAGACCTTCTCGGTGCGCTCGTTGCGGATCTCGGAGACGTGGACGAGCCCGTCCTTGCCGCCCATGAAGTTCACGAACGCGCCGAAATCGACGAGGTTGACCACCTTGCCGTTGTAGACCTTGCCGACCTCGGGCTCCTCGACGATGCCGCGGATCCACTTGATCGCGGCCTCGATCTGGCTGACGTCGGACGACGAGACCTTGATCACGCCCTCGTCGTCGATGTCGACCTTGGCGCCGGTGGTGGCGACGATCTCGCGGATCACCTTGCCGCCGGTGCCGATCACGTCGCGGATCTTCGACTTGTCGATCGTGATCGTCTCGATCCGCGGCGCGTGGGCGGAAAGCTCCTCGCGGGTGTGGTCGAGCGCCTTGGCCATCTCGCCCAGGATGTGCGCGCGGCCTTCGCTGGCCTGTGCCAGCGCGACCTTCATGATCTCCTCGGTGATGCCGGCGATCTTGATGTCCATCTGCATCGTGGTGATGCCCTGCGACGTGCCCGCGACCTTGAAGTCCATGTCGCCGAGGTGATCCTCGTCGCCGAGGATGTCGCTGATCACCGCGAAGTCCTTGCCTTCGAGGATCAGCCCCATCGCGATGCCGGAGACCGGACGCTTCAAGGGAACGCCCGCGTCCATCATCGCCAGGCTCCCGCCGCACACCGTCGCCATCGACGACGAGCCGTTGGACTCGGTGATGTCGGAGAGCACGCGGATCGTGTAGGGGAACTCCTCCATCGACGGCAGCACCGGGTGCAGCGCGCGCCAGGCGAGCTTGCCGTGGCCGACTTCGCGGCGCCCGGGAGCGCCGAAGCGGCCGACTTCGCCGACCGAATAGGGCGGGAAGTTATAGTGGAGCATGAAGCGCTGGTACGAGAGGCCCTCGAGCCCGTCGATCATCTGCTCGGCGTCCTTGGTGCCGAGCGTGGTCGTGCAGATCGACTGAGTCTCGCCGCGGGTGAACAGCGCCGAGCCGTGGGTGCGCGGCAGGAAGTGGACCATCGCCTCGATCGGGCGGATCTGCTTGGTGTTGCGCCCGTCGATGCGCTGGCCGTCCTTGAGGATGGCGGTGCGGACGATCTCGGCCTCGAGCTTCTTGACGAGCTTGCTGGCGGCCATCTGGTCCTGCGGCGCGGCGTCGGCGAAGGCGGCCTTGGCCTTGGCGCGCGCCTCGTTGAGCAGGCCCGAGCGCTTGGACTTGTCGGTCACCTTGTAGGCGGCGGCGATGTCCTTGCCGATCAGGTCCTTGAGCTTCTTCTTGGCGGCGGTGAGATCGGCCTGCGCGGCCATTTCCCACGGATCCTTCGCGGCCTTCTCGGCCAGGTTGACGATCGCCTTGACGACCTGCTGGCAGGCGCGATGCGCGAACATCACGGCGCCGAGCATCGTGTCTTCCGAAAGCTCCTTGGCTTCGGATTCGACCATCATCACCGCGTCGTAGGTGCCGGCGACGACGAGGTCGAGCTCGCCTTCCTTCACCTGGGCGTTGGTCGGGTTGAGGATGTACTCGCCGTCGATCAGGCCGACGCGCGCGCCGCCGATCGGGCCCATGAACGGCACGCCCGAGATGGTGAGCGCGGCGCTGGCCGCGATCATCGCCAATATATCGGGCTCGTTCTCTCCATCATAGCTCAAAACCTGGGCTATGACATTGATTTCGTTATAAAACCCTTCAGGGAACAAGGGTCGGATCGGGCGATCGATGAGACGGCTGGTCAGCGTCTCCTTTTCCGTCGCGCCGCGCTCGCGCTTGAAGAAGCCGCCGGGGATGCGACCGGCGGCGGAGAACTTCTCCTGATAGTGCACGGTCAGCGGGAAGAAGTCCTGGCCTTCCTTCACGCTGCGCGCGGCAGTTACCGCGCAGAGCACCACGGTTTCGCCGAGCGTCGCGAGCACCGCGCCGTCGGCCTGGCGGGCAACGCGGCCCGTTTCGAGCGTGAGGGTCTTGCCGCCCCACTCGATTTCCACTTTCTTGATATCGAACATTTGGTTTCCTTCACTCCCCGCGCCAGATGCGTCGGGGGGCCTGTCGAGCTAGCCGGCTCGTGCGGTTCGGAGTGAATCTTCACCCCTGGGAGCCGCGGGCCGAATTGCCCGTGGCTCGGTGACCCGGCTTGCGCCGGGATACGAAAAGAGCGCCCGGAGGCGCCCTTTGTTACTTGCGAAGCCCGAGCTTCGCGATGAGATCGGTGTAGCGCGCCTCGTCCTTGCCCTTGAGATAGTCGAGCAGCGAGCGGCGCTTGTTGACCATCATCAAAAGGCCGCGGCGCGAGTGATTGTCCTTGGCGTGGCCCTTGAAGTGATCGGTGAGGTTCTGGATCCGCTCGGTGAGGATCGCGACCTGGACTTCGGGGCTGCCGGTGTCGCCGCTGGCGCGGCCGTGTTCCTTGACGAGCGCATCCTTGCGCTCCTGCGAAATCGTCATGCGTCTTCCTTCGACATCGGTTTACAGGTTGAAGCCCCTCACGACCCGGACGTTTCCGTCCGCAACCTCCACCAGCGCGACCGGAATCGTGTCCAGCATCGCGAAATGGGGGCCATCGTCAGCGGCGATCCCGGCCAAGACCTGCCCCTTGCGGAGCAGCCCTGCCTGGTCGGGGGTGAGGGATAGAGCCGGGATGTCGTCCAGCCCCGCCCTCAGCGGCAGGAGGCAGTCTTCAAGCGCGCGGTCCTTAGAGCCTTCGGCCAATTTGTCCAGCGAAATCGCGTGCGCAAGGGTGAACGGGCCCGCCTTGGTGCGGCGGAGCATGGTGACGTGGCCGACGGTACCCAGCGCACGCGCGATGTCGCGCGCGAGGGAGCGGATGTAGGTGCCCTTGGAGACATGGGCGGTGAGAGTGACTTGCTCCAGATCGCCACCCCCGCGAAAGCGGGGGCCCATCTCCCTCGCTGTCGACTGCGTGGTGCCCGCAGGAGATGGGTTCCCGCTTTCGCGGGAATGACGAAGGGAATGCACCGTCACGCTCCTGCTCGCCAACGCCACATCCTCCCCTGCCCGCGCCAGGTCATAGGCGCGCTCGCCGTCGACCTTGAGCGCCGAATAGGCGGGCGGAACCTGGTCGATCGGCCCGGTGAAGCGGGGCAGCACCGTTTCCACCTGCGCCAGCGTGGGCCGCACGGTCGACGTGGCGATCGGCTTGCCCTCGAGATCGAGCGTGTCGGTCTCCACCCCGAAGGCGATCGTGAACGCATAGACCTTGTCGCTGTCGAGCATCCGCCCGGCGAGCTTGGTCGCCTCGCCGATCGCGATCGGGAGCACGCCCGAGGCCAGCGGGTCGAGCGTGCCGCCGTGACCCACCTTGCGCTTGGCGTAACCGCCGTCGCGGAGCGCGCGCTTGACCGCGCTCACCGCCTGGGTCGAGCCTAGCCCGATCGGCTTGTCGAGGATGATCCATCCGTCCATGCCGCGACCTAGGCCCGGGGCGCGGCACCCGCAACCGGCACTGGCAGCGGTCGGCGTTCCGTGAGAGAGGGGCGGCGCACCTCAGCTTGCGTGGAGACTAGAGTGCCCGGACGGATTGCGATGATCATCGGAAACGGCGGCCACGCCCGGGTGATCGCCTCCTTGCTGCCCGCAGGCACGGCGACCTTCCTCGTGCTCGGCACGCCGGGGCCGGGCGAGCTTGCTCAGGATGCCGTGCTCTCCGCGCCGCTCCCCGCGGACGCCGATTTCTACATCGGCATCGGCAACGATGCGGTCCGCCGCAGCTATTTCGACCGGCTGACCGCGCTGGACGCCTCGCTTCCGCCGGTGGTCGCGTCCAACGCCTGGGTGGCGCGCGACGCCCGGCTAGGCCGCGGCGTGTTCATCGGCCCGGGCGCGATCGTGGCGGCCGGGGCGCGGCTCGGCGACAATTGCATCGTCAACACGCTCGCCTCGGTCGACCACGACTGCGACGTGGGCGAGGACAGCCAGCTGACCCCGGGGGTGACCCTCGCCTCGCACATCCGCACCGGGCGCGGCTGCTATTTCGGAATGAAGAGCGGCGTGCTGCCCCGGCTGACGCTGGGCGAGGAAGTCAGGGTGATGGCGGGCTCGCTGGTGGTGCGAGACGTGCCCGACCGAGTGATGGTCGGCGGCACGCCGGCGCGGATCATACCTTCCGGGGAAAAACCCGCCGCGTGAGCTTGCCGATCCCCAGCTTGCCGATGAAGTAGCGCAGCCGGTGCCTGCGATGGGTGAGACGCTGCGGCAGCGTGACCTTGAGGAAATAGTCCACCAGCATCGCGCGCGCCAGCACGGTGAACAGCAGCACGCCAGCGTGGAGCAGCCGGCCGAGGCTCACCATCGGGCGGAACGCCCCCGGCGCGGCGGCGCGCTGCTCCTGGTAGATCCGGTGGAGCGCGGGAATGGTGGTGGTGAGCGTGAAGCGCGACAGCATCCGCTCGCGCCCGGCACGCGCCATCGCCCGCGCCGCCGCGCGGTCGTGCAGCAATCGCCGGATCGCATTGCCGAGATCGACGGGATCGTTGGGATCGGCGAGCAGCCCGGTCTCCTCGTCGATCACGCTGTCGACCATCCCGCCTACCCGCGTGGCGACGGTCGGGCACGCCATCAGCAGCGATTCGACCGTGCCCCCCAGATTCTCGTTGACCGACGCCTGCACCGACACGTCGATGTCGACGTAGATCGCCGGGCAATCGTTGCGCCATCCGAGGAAATGCACCGCGCCGGTCAATCCCTCGTCGGCGACGAACTGCACCAGCTCCTCGTCGACCAGATGTCCCAACGGCCCCCAGCCGCGGCCGATCATCATCAGGTGCGCGTCGGGGAATTCCTCGCGCACGGTGTGGAGCGACTGGATGAGGTCGGTGTGGCCCTTGATGAAGCGGTTGTGCGTATCGGGGGGCACGAAGTCGCTGGCGCCGCAGCGCGGGTAGAAGACCGCGATCGACGCGATCAATGGCGTGCGGGGCGCCAGCCCGAATTCCTCACGCAGCCCGGCCGGGCTGGCCTGCTCGGGCACGAACTCCTCGTCGCGCGGGCCGTAATAGAGCACCGGCAGGATCAGCCGCTCGTCGACCCCTGCCTCGCGGTAGAGCTGGGCGGTGAACTCGCACGTCGGGACCACCCCGGTTTCCATGAACACGGTGGCCTTCTCCATCCAGAGGTAGGAGCGCGCCTGCATGAAGAAGGGGCCGGTCACCATCTCGATCCGCACCGGCACGTCGGCGAGCCAGGCGGCGGGGCGAGCGAGGAAGGTCGAGGTGATGACGTGCGACTGGACCACGTCGAACCGCTCGCGGCGCATCCACCACGCCAGCTTGAGCATCCGCCATGGCATGGTGAAGAAGCCGTGCCAGCCGTAGAAGCGGAAGTCGGCCGCCTTGGTGCGGATTCCCGCGCGGTGGCACCGGTCGACCGTCGGCCCTTCGGCGCCGCCGAGCACCGCGGTCACCTCGCACCCGTGCCAGTCGCGCAGCGCCTCGAGCTGCTCGCACAGCCAGCGTGCGCCCTCGGTCCCGGCGAAGACGTGGCAGACCTTGAGTTTTCGTCCCTCGTCGGACATCCCGCTCCTCTTCGCCGGTGGATTGCCGGCGCGCTTCGCTCTAGGGCGAGCCGATGCCACAATGGCGCGCTACGTCAAAGCGTTGGAGAGCAGGAACATGACCGATCGCGTGCCCATGTCGGCGCCCGATATCCGTGAAGAGGATATCAAGGCGGTGGTGCGGGTGCTGCGCAGCGGGATGTTGAGCCTAGGGCCGGCGACGGCGGGGTTCGAGCGCGCCTTCGCGGCCTATGTCGGCACCGAGCACGCGGTGGCGGTGAGCAGCGGCACGGCCGGGCTCCATCTCGCGATCCTAGCGGCGGGCGTCGGCGCGGGCGACGAGGTGGTAACGACTCCGTTCAGCTTCGTCGCCTCCGCCAATTGCGCGCTGTTCGAGCGCGCCACGCCGGTATTCGCCGACGTGGACGAAGCGACGATGAACCTCGATCCTGCGCTCGCCGCCGAGGCCGTGACGCCGCGCACCAAAGCGATCCTCCCGGTCCATGTCTTCGGCCAGCCGTGCGACATGGTCGCGCTCGGCGCGCTGGCGGCGGATCATAACCTCGCGCTGATCGAGGATGCGTGCGAGGCACTGGGATCGGAATATGACGGGCGCCGCGTCGGCGGCTTCGGGCAGAGCGCGGTCTTCGCCTTCTTCGCCAACAAGCAGATGACCACCGGCGAGGGCGGCATCGTCACCACCAACGACGCGGGCACGGCGGAGCTGATGCGCAGCCTGCGCAACCAGGGCCGCGACGGTGGCGGCGCGTGGCTGACGCATGAGCGGCTCGGCTACAACTACCGCATCGACGAGATGAGCGCCGCGCTAGGCCTGCAGCAGCTGCTGAGGATCGACGAGATGCTCGGCCTGCGCCAGGCAGTGGCGGACCTCTACCGCGAGCGGCTGGCGGCCATCCCCGGCGTGCGGCTGATGGCACAGGCCCCCTCGACCACGCGGCTGAGCTGGTTCACCGCGATCGCGCGGCTCGATCCCGGCTTCGACCGCGACGTGGTGATCGAGCGGCTCGCCGCGCTCGGCATCCCGGCGCGCGCCTATTTCGCCGCGCTCCACCTCCAGCCGCTCTATCGCGATCGCTTCGGCTATCGTCCGGGCGACTTTCCGGTGTGCGAACAGGTGGCGCGGTCGACGCTGGCGCTCCCCTTCTTCAACGCGATGACCGCGGCGCAGGTCGATCAGGTGTGCGACGCGCTCGGGCAAGTGCTCGCGGGCAGCGCGGCGCGTGCTTCCGCGGCGGCCTAGCATGGCCGAGCCGCCGCCGGACTGGCTGCCCTCGGGCAAGACCTGCGCGATCGCCTTCTCGATCGACGACGTCCATCCCGCGCGCTCGGCCGACGGCTATGATGCCGGCGGCGACTTAGCGGGCGGTGCGCTGGGACACCTGCTCTGGCTCGTGGACCGCCATCCGCAGCTCCGCACCACCCTCTCGGTGACCCCCGACTGGCGACCGCGATCGCCGATCCCGCGCAGGGGGCTGCGCGCGCGCGTGCCGGCCCTGGCGAGGCGCAGCTATCTCGCGCCTCGTTGGCCCGAGGGATGGATGCGGCTCGACCGGCATCCTGAGTTCGTCGCGTTCCTCAAGGCGATTCGCGGCGCGGAGATCGTGCCGCACGGGCTGCACCACATGCAGCGCGGACCGCGCGTGCCGATCGAGTTCGAGCATGCCGATTACGCCGAGTGCCGCGCTGCGCTCGAGCGAGGCGCCGAGATCATGGCGGCCGCGGGGATCGCCCCGGCGCGCGGGCATATCCCGCCGGGCTGGATCGCGCCCGAACCATTGCGGCGAGCGATGCGCGACGAGGGGCTGATCTTCCTCGCCTCGTCGCGCGACGTGGTGACGCCGATCGCGCGGGACGCAGTCGGGGCGATGAGCGGGATCGAGGGCTTGCCGCTGATCTTCCCCGCCTTCACGCCCGAGGGACTCGTCCACGTGCCCACCAACTTCCAGGCCACCAGCGACGCCGGGCGCGCGGAGACGGTGCTCGAAAGCGGCGGGCTGCTCTCGATCAAGGCGCATGTCGTCAAGTCGATAGGAAGCTATGTCGCGCTCGACGCGCTCGATCGCACCTACGCCAATTATCTCGACCTGCTGTTCGACCGGCTCGAGCAGCGCTTCGGCGAGGCGATCTGGTGGGCGTCGATGGGCGATGTTGCCGAGCGGATGATCACGGCCCGGCCGCAGGCGCAGGCGGCGAGCGGACGATGATCCGGCTCGTCGACGATGTGGACCGCATGGCCGGACCCTATCTCGCCGGGCTCAACGCGTGCTTCCCCGGCTGGGGCGACGCGCGCACGTTCGACTGGTGCTTCCGACGGACGGTGGGCGGGCCGGCGGCGGACCTGCTGGTGATCGAGGAAGCGGGTACGCCGATCGCGGGCTCGGCGGTGACCTACCGGCGCGTGCTGCGGCGGGGCGAGATCGAGCTGATCGCGTGCATGACCGGATCGTGGACCGCGCCCGAGGCGCGGCGGCGTGGCTTCTTCCACGCGATGATGGAGGCCTCGCGCGAGCGGGCGGCGGCGAATGGCTGCCGGATCCTGGTGGGCTGGGGCGCGGTCGCCAACGGCAGCTATGCGACGCTCGTCCGGGTGAGCGAACGCGTGGTCGAGACCGCCTATCTCACCGCTCCGGCGGGTGCGCTGGAGGCGCCCCGAGTGCCGATCGAAGAGGCCATTGCGGCTTTCACGGCGCGGCGCTTCGACGCTGAAACGAGCCGGCTGCTCTACGATGACGCGGGCTGGCGGTCGCAGATGATCGATCGGCCCCACCCGGTCGAGGCGGTGGCGGCGCCGGGCGGCACCTATGCGCTGATCGAGCGCGGACCGGCGCGCGACGTGCTGATCGACGCGAGCGCTGCCGATCCCGCGGCCTTCGTCGCGGCTGCTCGGACTCTCTCGGGCGGGGCGCGGCCATTGGCCACTTACTCGGCCGATCCCGCGGTCATTTCCGGACTGGAGGCGAATGGCTTTGCGAGCGCGCCTGGCGCCTTCTACATGATCCCCGCCGGCGAGCGGGACGCGCGCGCGCCGGAGCGTTGGTGGTTCGCGAACGGAGATCGAATGTGAAGCCGCGGCCTGTGCTTGCCGATGATGCGATCGTCCGTGTGCTGATCGAGGAAATCCCCGGTTTCGCCGATATGGATCGTGCGCGAGGCTGGTCCGATCTCGGCGTCGACAGCTTCGACCTGCTGACCCTGCGCGCGGCGTGCGAGACCGCGCTCGGCGTCGAATTCTCCGACCGGCAGTGGGAGAGCGCTCAATCGGCCGACCAGCTGATCGAGCTTGCCGGGCAAGGCGCGCACCCGGTGGCGACGCGGGTGGACGGGGACGCGCCATTCGTCGAATCGATCGACCTCGGCATGTCCCAGATGGCGATGGGCGGGCTTTCCGAAAGCTGGCTGCTCAAGACGCTCGGCGACCTCCACTGGCGGCAAATCGCCGAAGCGCTGGGCACACCAGCGCGCGACATTCGCGATGGCGAGGGCCATCGGCTCTATGCGGCGTTCGCGCGAGTCCGCTTCCGGTCGAACGTGCCGCTGGCGTCGTTCGTCGAGGGCGAGCGGCTGACTTTCCGAGCGCGGCTCGCCTGCTTCGGGCCGGGCATCTTCTTCTCGACGGTCGATGTGGGCGGCGAGGACGGGCGGCACATCCTCGCCGAGCTGATGTCGAGCTTCGTCCGCCGCGGCGACCCGGCGAGCAACGCGGGGCTGGTGCGCGGGCAGCCGAGCCTGGCGCGCTGCGCCGCCCCCGCGCTCGACACGCTGCCCGCGTTCGGGCTCGGCTATCAAGAGCGGCGGCGCGAGCGGGGGACCCAGCGCCCGGCGCTGGCGAGCACGCGCTACGACATCTTGCCGACGCACGATATCAACGGCGTCGGCCTGCTCTATTTCGCCGCCTATCCGATCATCTCCGACATCTGCCGCGCCCGTGCGGCCGGGCAGGATGCGGGGGCGGCGGCGCGGATCAGCACGGTCGAGCGCGACGTCTGCTATTTCGCCAACGCCGATGCGGGCGCGCCGCTCGAATGGCGGCTGCACGGCGAGGCCGGTGGCCTGGCCGAGACCGGCCTCATCCGGGCGGACGGCGAACCGCTGGCGTGGATCGGGACGCGCGCGGTTTCCGTCTGAGCGCCCGGGCGAGGCGGTTGGTCAGATAGTGATCCCAGACCAGCGCCTTGACCAGTATCGGGCCGTAGACGACGGCCGCCAGCATCATCCGGCCGAGCATCGCGCCGAGCCGGCGTGCGCCCGGCGCTGCGGCTCGCCCCTCGCGGTAGAGCGCGGCCAACCCTTCGGCCGTCGTCGACAGGGTGAAGCCCGCGAGCATGCGCTCGCGACCTGCCGCCGCCATGCGTGCGGCGCTTTCGGGATCGTCGAGCATCGCCAGGATGCCGCGGGCCAGGTCGGCAGGGTCACCGGGGGCGACGAGGATGCCGGTCTCGCCGTCGACCACGCTGTCGACCATGCCGCCCACGCGCGTCGCCACGGTCGGCCGCGCCATCAGCAGCGATTCGACCGTGCCGCCGAGATTGTCGTTGCGCGAAGCCTGCACCGACACGTCGAGGTCGCGATAGACCGCGGCCACGTCGTCACGGAACCCGGCGAAGATCACGTGATCTGCCAGGCTCAGGCACCGGGTGAGCGCCCGAAGCTCGGCCATCGCCGCTTCGCCCGCGGCATCGTAGCCGGTACCGACCAGCACCAGCCGCGCCCCCGGATGGCGCGCGAGCACCGCGGGAAAGGCGCGGATCAGGTCGTCCTGGCCTTTCACATGGGCGAAGCGGAGGGCGGGCGGGATCAGGGGGTTGTTCGTCCAGGGGCCGTAGAACATCGCGACCGATCCGATCAGAATCGCGTCCTCCGCCAGCCCGAACTCGACGCGCAGGCCTGCCGATGGGGTACGTGCGGGATCGAACTCGCTCGCCGCGGGGCCGTAGTAGAGCATGCGCCGGAGGCGTGGCGGGCCGATCCCGGCGTCGCGATAAAGCGCCGCGGTGAACTCGCAGGTCGGGACGATCGCGGTATCCATCCGCGCGGTCGCCCGCTCGAGGCGGCGGGTGAGCGGCATCTGCATGTAGATCGGCGCGGGCACCATCTCAACTCGCACCGGCACGTCGGCGAGCCACGCCGCCGGCCGCGCGAACAGGGTCGACTGGATCAGGTGCGACTGGACGACGTCGAACCGCTCGCGCCGCATCCACAGCGCCAGCCGCAGGATACGCCACGGGATCGTGACGAGCGCGGCTGGCCCGCGCGTGCCGAGATCAAACACCTTGACGGGGATCGCGGCGGCCCGGAAGAGATCGGCGGTACGCCCGCTCTCGCCGCCGAGCACAACCGAGACATGGAACCCATGGCCGTTTCCGAGCGCCTCGAGCTGGTCGTAGATCCACCGCTCCCCGTGCGCGCTCCAGCAGAAATGGCAGACCTTGAGCGAGGGGGTGGCCGGCATGGCCCCGTGCCTAGGCCGGGCGAAGGCGGGGAACAACCGCGATGAGCGGTGACGGCTGGTGGCGCGACGGCGCGGCCGATCTCGGTGGTGCGCTCGCACGGCCGTGGCTGTGGACCGCGCTCGGCCGGCACGATCTGCGCCAGCGCTATTTCGGCTCGACGCTCGGCACCTTCTGGAGCACCGCGAGCGTGGTGCTGATGGTCGGCACCTTGGTGCTGGTGTTCGGCGACCGGCTGGGTGCGGCGCGCGGGTTTCTCGCGGCCTATATCGCGATCGGACTGGTGCTCTGGCAGTTCATCCAGGGCACGCTCAACGAGGCGTGCTACATCCTGGTCGGCGCGGCGGACACGATCCGCAACGGCGCGATGCCGCTCAGCGTCCAGTTCCTGCGGCTCGTCTGGCGCAACCTGATCATTCTCGCGCACACCGCGGTGACGATCCCGATCGTCCTCCTCGCGGCCGGGATCGCGCCGAGCGTCTGGAGCTGGAGCGTGGTCCCCGCGCTGGCGCTGCTCGCACTCGCCCTGTTCGCCGCCACCGCGTTGCTCGGCCTGCTCGGCGCGCGGTTTCGCGACCTGCCGCAGATCACCGCCTATGCCACGCAGCTGCTCTTCTTCCTGACGCCGATCTTCTGGCTGCCCTCGGCGCTGATCCCCGGCCACGCTTGGCTGGTGCGGCTGAACCCGGTGTTCGCCTTCATCGACATCGTCCGCGCGCCCTTGCTCGGCGGCGTCGCGGCGGAGACGTCGTGGCTGGTGGCGTCGGCCGCCACGCTGGCGGCGATGCTCGGCGCGTTCGCGGCGCTCGCAACGATGCGCCGCTCGATCGCCTTCTGGATCTGAGGTGGCGCTGCTCCGGCTCCAGGGCGTCGGCGTCGATCTGCCGATCTACCATGCGTCGCGCTCGATGCGCCGCGCCGCGCTCGACACGCTGATCGGTCGCCGGATCGACCGCGGCGGCGCGCGGCCGGTGGTGCATGCCTTGAACGCGATCGACCTCGAGCTGCACGACGGCGACCGGCTGGCGCTGATCGGCCCCAACGGCGCGGGCAAGACGACGATGCTACGTACGATGGCCGGGGTCTATGCGCCGTCGCGCGGCCGGATCGAGCGGACCGGGCGAGTGATGCCGCTGCTCAGCCTCGGCATGGGCCTCAGCCCCGAAGCGACCGGGCGCGAGAACATCCTGCTGCTCGGCATGCACCTCGACATCCCCCCGCGCGAGATGCGCCCGCGCATGGACGAGATCATCGCCTGGACCGAACTCGGCGCGTTCATCGACGCGCCGCTCAGGACCTATTCGTCCGGCATGATCCTGCGCCTCGCCTTCGCCGTGCTGACCTCGCAGGCGCCGGAAATTCTGCTGATGGACGAATGGCTTGGTGTGGGAGACGCGGATTTCCACGAGAAAGCCTATCAACGCATGGCGTCGTTCGTGGGTCGCGCCAGCATCCTCGTGCTCGCATCGCACTCGGGCGCACTGCTCGAGGGGTGGTGCAACACGGGGATCCGGCTGGCGAACGGCGAGATCGCCGCGCGCGGCGGCGTCGCGGAACTGCTGACGGAGGGTTAGCGCCATATTCAAGGCGGGCGGCAACGGTCCGTTTTCGCACCGGTTGGCACGATCGGACCGGCGCTAACCACTGGACTTTGGCCGGGCGCCGCGCTCTATCAGCGAGCAGGGCGGGCGATTGGCCTCCAACGATTGGAGTGAAGAGTTGCTTGCCGCCTTTCCGATCCGGGACGATGCCTTCGCCGCTGCCATGCTCGGCCGGCCGGGTCTCGCCGTCGTGCCCGCCGAATTCGCGCGCTCGCTGAGCGGGCGGCGGGTGCTGGTCACCGGGGCGGGCGGCTTCATCGGATCGGGGATCGTGCGGCTGCTCGCAACGCTCGGCGTATCGCGGATCGTGATGCTCGATCACGGCGAGTATAATCTCTACGCGGTCGACCGGATGATGGCCGAAGAGCGGCCCGAAGTTCCTCGCCGCGCGCTCTATTGCGACATTCGCGACGCGCGCGCGCTCCACCGCCATTTCACCGAGGAACGGCCCGAGATCGTGTTTCACGCCGCGGCGCTGAAGCAGTTGCCGTTGCTCGAGACCAACGCGCGCGAGGCCGCGCTAAGCAACATATTCGGCACGCTCAACGTCGCCGAGGCGGCGGCGGCATCGGGCGCGGCCGCGATGGTCGCGATCTCGTCCGACAAGGCGGTCAACCCGGCGAGCGTGCTCGGCGCGACCAAGCGACTGGCCGAAGCCGTGTGCCAGGCGATGGACCTGCAGCGCGGTGCCACCCGCTTCGTCAGCGTGCGCTTCGGCAACGTGTTCGGATCGACCGGCTCGGTCGTGCCGCTGTTCGCGCGCCAGATCGCCGAAGGCGGGCCGGTCACGCTCACCGACCCGCGCATGACTCGCTACTTCCTGACGATCGCCGAGGCCGCGTCGCTGGTCTCGTGCGCGCTCACGCTCGCGCTGGAGGATGAGCGGCACCGCGGCGCGATCTACCTCCTCGATACCGGCGAGGCGGTGCGCATCGCCGATCTTGCCGAGCGGATGATCGCGCACGGCGGCAAGACCGGCATCGCGATCGAGGTCATCGGGCCGCGCCCGGGCGAGCGGCTGACCGAGCAGTTGATCCGCGAGGACGAACCGGTCGAACGCGTGGCCTTGCGCAACATCTGGCGCTCAAGCCCCGAGTGCCCGCCGCTCGAACGTCTGCGCACCGAGCTCGAGGTGTTGCGGCGGGCATGCGACGCGGTGGATGAGCAGGCGGTGCGGCAATGGCTCGCGCCGCATTTCGACGAGGTTGTGGGGGCACCCGTATCCAGGCTCGCCGTCTGATCGCGGCTCGCCCAAGCCGGGGGTTGGTGTGGGCTGGACGATGGTGCAGAGGGATTTCGTGCCGAAAGCGGGGGATCGTTCGGGCATGACGCAAAAGACCCAGATCGTCGTGGTCGGCGGCGGCGCCGGCGGGCTCGAGCTGGTGCGGCGGCTCGGTGCGCGCTTCGGGCGCAAGGCCCACGACATCATCCTCGTCGACCGCAACCGAACGCACGTGTGGAAGCCGCTGCTCCACGAAGTCGCGGCCGGATCGCTCGATGCCAATCTCGACGAGGTCGGCTATCGCAGCCACTGCCACCGCTGGGGCTATCGCTATTTCCAAGGGACGCTCGAAGGGATCGACCGCGAGAAGCGCGAGGTCGTGATCGCGCCCCTGCTCGATGAGGACGGCAACGAGCTGATCGGCCGCCACCGCATCCGCTACGATTATTGCGTCCTCGCGATCGGCGCGGTGAGCAACGATTTCGGCACGCCCGGGGTGCGCGAGCATTGCATGTGCCTCGACAGCCGCGACGAAGCCGACCGGTTCCGAAATAAGCTCCTCAACCACTGCCTGCGCGTCAGCCGCGCGATGATCGCCGATCCGGCGAGCGACGCGCACGTGAAGATCGCGATCGTCGGCGGCGGCGCCACGGGGATCGAGCTGGCTGCGGAGCTCTACAACGCGGCCGGGGCGCTCAGGCACTACGGCCTCGAAGTGTTCGACGAGCAGCGGCTCGAGGTCACCTTGCTCGAAGCGGGTCCGCGCATCCTGCCCGCGCTTCCCGAACGGCTGGCCGAGGCCGCGCGCGAGGAGCTGGAGACGCTCGGGGTCCGCGTGCTCACCGAGACCCAGGTCACCGAAGTCACCCCCGACGCGATCATCACCAAATCCGGCGAGCGGATCGTCGCGGACTTGAAACTGTGGGCGGCGGGCGTGCGCGCGCCCGACCTCGCCGGCGGGCCGGGCGGACTCGAGGTCAACCGCAACGGCCAGTTCGTCGTGCGCCCGACGCTCCAGACCGTGACCGACGAGCGCGTGTTCGCGATCGGCGACTGCTGCGCCTGCGCGGTGCCCGGCAGCGATCGCCCGGTGCCGCCGCGCGCACAGGCGGCGCACCAGATGGCGACCTGCGCCTATCGCAACCTCGTAAGGCTGATGGCGGCGCGGCCGCTCCATGAATTCCACTACCACGACCACGGGTCGCTGGTGTCGCTCAGCCGCTTCTCGACGGTCGGCAGCCTGATGGGGAGCCTGATCGGCGGGCGCATGGCGATCGAGGGCCGCCTCGCGCGCTTCGTCTATGCCTCGCTCTACCGGATGCACCTGATCGCGATCCACGGCTGGTGGAAGGGGCTGACGCTGATGGCGGTGGGGCAAGTCAATGCAATCGTGCGGCCGAGGCTGAAGCTGCACTGATGCCCGAGTCCGCTCCCCTTCATATCGCCTTCCTGCTCTTTCCGCAGGTGACTCAGCTCGATCTCACGGGCCCCGCGCAAGTTCTGTCGCGGCTGGGCAACGTCAAGCTCGACTTGGTCGCCCGGACGCGCGATCCAGTTCCAACCGACGCGCAGTTCGACCTGCTCCCCACCGCCACCTTCGCCGATGTGCCCCGAACCGACATCCTGTGCGTCCCCGGCGGGTTCGGCACCGTCGCCGCGATGGAGGACGCCGAGACGATCGCCTGGGTCCGCCAGGTCGCGGTCGATGCCGAGTGGGTGACCAGCGTGTGCACCGGCTCGCTGATCCTCGCCGCCGCGGGGCTGCTGACCGGACACCGCGCGGCCTGCCATTGGGCGTCGCGCGACCAGCTCGCCTGGTTCGGCGCCGAGCCGGTCGCCGAGCGCTACGTCTTCGACCGCAACCGGGTCACCGGCGGCGGCGTGACCGCGGGGATCG
Source organism: uncultured Alphaproteobacteria bacterium (assembly GCA_963799985.1). GTDB lineage: Bacteria > Pseudomonadota > Alphaproteobacteria > Sphingomonadales > Sphingomonadaceae > Sphingomonas. The sequence goes on from CAWCZC010000002.1 coordinate 467,611, forward strand.
ATTTCGCGCTCGCGCTGACCGCAGCGATCCGCGGCGAGGCGCACGCGCGCTTGGTCCAGCTCAGCCTCGAATATGACCCTGCCCCGCCGTTCGACTCCGGCTCGCCCGAGCGCGCCACGCCGGAGACGCTCGCGCGCTATCGGGCGATGATCGAGAAGCATGCTCCAGGCCGCGCCGGGAAGGTCAGGTCGATTGCCGAGGCGATGGATGGCTGACCGCTTCGAGCCCGTCCGCCCCGAACGGCTGCCCAAGCCCGCGCGCGGCTGGGCGGGGCTGTTCAACGAGCATTCGCGCAATTCGATCGCCGGCTGGTCCGAGCTTGCCTTCACCGAATGGCACACGCGCCAGACCGTGCTCGGCACCGTCGTCCACATCCCGCGCCACCCCGACGCGATCGAGCGGGTGCTGCTCGGCAACGCGGTCAATTACGAGAAGCCGCGCATGGTCAAGCGCGTGCTCGCGCCGCTGATCGGGCGGAGCCTGTTCGCGGCCGACGGGGCGCTGTGGCGCACCCAGCGGCGGATCGTCGCGCCGAGCTTTGCGCCCGGGGCGGTGGCGCAGCTCACCGGGCTGATGGTCGCGGCGGCAGCATCGAGCTCGGCGGAGTGGCCCGCGCACGGCCGCGTCGACATCGCCGCCGAGGCCACGGCCACGGCGATGGCGGTGATCGCCGACGCGCTTTTCTCGGGCGATTCGCGGCTCCGCACGCGCGAGGCGGCGCGGCACATCGAGGCGGCACTGCTGGCGGCGGGCCAAGTAAGGATCACTGCTCTGCTCGGCGTCCCGGGGCTCAAGATCGGCCGCACCGCGTGGCGCGGCGAGCGCGGGCGGCGTTACCTCCGCTCGATGCTCACCGCGATCGTGCGCGAGCGTGGGCAGGCGGGCGGCGGCGATTTCCTCGGCGGGATGATCCGTGACCTGCGCGAGCGCTTTCCGCCTGCCGAGGCGACCGCGCTGGCGATCGACAATGCCGCGACCTTCTTTGTCGCCGGGCACGAGACGACCGCCAACGCGCTCGCCTGGAGCATCTACCTGATGGCGGGGAGCCCGGTGGTCCAGCAACGCGCCCGCCTCGAGGCGGTGGCGGCGCTGGCCGGCGATTCCGATACCCTGCCCGAGCGGCTGCCCTATCTGCGCCAGGTGCTCGACGAGGCGCTGCGGCTCTATCCGCCTGCGCCGCGCTTCGAGCGCGAGGCGATCGGCGAGGATGTGCTGAACGGGGTGGCGGTCCACAAGGGCGATATCGTCTCGATCTGGCCGTGGCTGCTCCACCGCCACCGCGAGCTGTGGGCCGATGCCGACGCCTTCGATCCCGATCGGTTCGCGCCGGGGCGCGAGGCCGGCCGGCACCGCTTCCAGTACATCCCGTTCGGCGGCGGCCCTCGAGTCTGCGTCGGCGGGCGGTTCGCGGTGGTCGAGGCGCTCGTGATCCTCGCGCACTGGCTCGCAGCGCGGCGTTTCACGCTTGCAAGCGGGTTCCATGTCGATCCGTTGGGCAGCGTGACGCTGAGGCCCAGGGGAGGTCTGCAGGTCGAGGTGTCGCCGGTTTAGCGGAGCAGCGCTCTCGCGGCCTTCAGATCCTCCACGAACGCCGCATATTCGGCTTTCGCGCGCGCGCGGTCGGGCATGCGCAGCAGGAAGCTCGGGTGGATCGTGACCCAGCCGAGGCCGCGCTCGGCCAGCTCGATCGGCCTGCCGCGCTCGCGGCCGATGGTGACCGCGCGGCCGAGCATTTGGCGCGCGGCGGTGGCGCCCAGCGCGACGGTGACCTGGGGCGCGAGCAGCAAGCGTTCCTGCTCGTACCACCAGCGGCACGCCGCGATCTCGCCCGCGTTGGGCTTGGCGTGGAGGCGCCTTTTGCCGCGCTGCTCGAACTTGAAATGCTTGACGGCGTTGGTGACGTAGACCGCCGCGCGATCGATCCCGGCCTCCGCGATCGCGCGGTCGAAGATTTGCCCCGCCGGGCCGACGAATGGGCGTCCGGCAAGATCCTCCTGGTCGCCGGGCTGCTCGCCGACGAACATCATCCGCGGGTCCATCGGTCCCTCGCCGAACACGGTCCGGGTCGCGCAGCGATAGAGGTCGCAGCGCGTGCAGCGCGCCGCCTCGTCGCGCAACGCTTCCCAGCTTCGGGCGATGTTGCTCATCGCATGTGCAACGCACGACTCCTCGGTTGGACGCGACTTCCCCGCGCGGCTAGGGAACGACGATGCGAATTCCCTGGGACCGCGACCTGACCCGGCTGATGCTCGCGCTGGCGCTGACCTGCGCGCTCGGCTGGCTGTTCAAGGCGCAGTGCGGCGGCGGCTGGAGCGGCTTCGTCCAATATACCAGCGGCTGCTATAGCGACGCGGTGCCCTTCTGGGGCGGGCGCGGAGTTGCGGCGGGCGAAGTCCCCTATTTCCAGGCGCGGATGGAATATCCGGTGCTCACCGGCGCGCTGATCTGGGTCGAGGGCGGCATCACCCGGCTGTTCGGCGGCGGTGACGCGCTGCTGTTCCTCAGTGTGGTGAGCTGGGTGAACGCCGGGCTTGCCGCGCTGGTCCTGTGGATGCTGTGGCGCGCGGGGATGGAGCCGCGGCGGCTGTGGACCTGGGCCTGCGCGCCGCCGCTGGTGCTCTACGTCGGGCACAACTGGGACATGCTGGCGGTGACCTTCGCGGTGGCGGCGCTGCTGCTCGCGCGCGCAGGCAAGCCGGCGGGTTCGGCGGCGGCGGCCGGGCTCGGCATGGCGGCCAAGCTCTTCCCGGTGCTGCTGCTGCCGTTGATCGGGCTGCAAGCGGTGTTCGGTTCGGGAGGATGGCGCGACTGGGCGAAACGGTGGCGGCTGGGGCTGGCCGCCGTGGGCGCAGCGATCGGAGCATGGGCGGCGGTCAACCTGCCCGTGGCGCTGCTGGCACACGAAAACTGGAGCGAATTCTACCGTTTCTCAGGCGAGCGCAGCGGCACCGCGGCATCGGTGTGGGAGATTCTTCAGGTCACCCTCGGCGTGCCGACCTCGACGCCGCTGCGCAACCTGCTCTCGGGGTTTCTGTTCCTCGGCGGCGGTGCGGCGATCGTCGCGTTCGGATGGGCGCGGCACCGCGAGCGGCTGTGGGTGCTGTTCACTCCGCTCACCGCCTGGTTCCTGCTCACCAACAAGGTCTATTCGCCGCAGTTCGACCTGTGGCTCTATCCGCTGCTGGTGATGACCGCGCCACGGCTGCGGCCGGTGGCGCTGTTTGTGATCGGCGACGTCTGCGCCTATTTTGCCGAATTCTGGTGGCTGGCCGGGCTCAACTATGCCTGGCCGAGCGCGACTCCTCTGGAAATCGCGCTGGCTGCGGGTGTGCGCGGCGCGGCGATGCTGTGGCTGATCTGCGACTGCACGATGCTGCCCGCGCCCGAGTGGATCAGCCGAACAGCCACGACCCCAGCAGCCGCCCGAACGGGAAGGTGAAGACCCCCGCGACGATCAGCGCGCCGGTCACCATCATCCGCACCGATTGCCGGTGCTGCGCGATGCGGTGATTGCGGGCATGCCACCAGATCAGCGGGGCCTGGATCACCGTAAACGCCGACAGGACGTGGATCAGACTGAAACCGCCGTGGTTGATCCCGCGCACGTTGAACGAGAGCAGCGCGGTCGCAGTCATCGCCAGCACCCAGACCTTGCCGAGCAGCCGATGGGCCGGATCGCCACGTCGGCGGAGCAGCATCACCGGGGTCAGCACCAGCGCGAGCACGACGGTGGCGAGGTGCGGCCACACCTGCCACGGCACCTGTTCCCAGCGGGGATAGCCTTTCGCCAGCGCCGCGGCGACGCAGCCGAGCAGCGCCAGCGCTGCGAGCGCGAGGAAGCGCTCGTAGAGATTGGGGGCAGTCGGATCGACAGGCTGCGCTGGTGCGTCGCTGATGGTGGCCAAGATCTTTTCCCCCCGCGCCCGGCTAACCCAAGTCCGCAGGATGGGACAATGGCCTACGGCAGCGGCAGATTGGTCTCAGCCTTGTGGCGATCCTTATATTCCGCCTTGGCGGCCTTGGCCTCCTGGACGAAGCAGCCGGTCGATCCGCCGGGGCCGACGGTCGAGCAGCTGCCGATGCCGGTCGGGTTGGTGGTGACGATCGGATTCATTCGCACGGTGAAGCTGTCGGCGGTCGGCGGCGGCGTGGTCTCGCGCAGCGTCTTCGGGATGCGGAAGCGCTCGGATTCGTCGAGCCGCCTGCACACAACGATTTCCTCGCCGTTGGTGTTGGTCGGGCATTTGTCGTTGCCGTAGATCAGCAGCACGCCGTTCTGGGCGGCGTTCTGCGCCAACGCGGGTGCCGCGAACAGCATCGGCGCGCCGCCCAGCAGCACTGCCAGCATGATCTTCCTCATAGACCGTCTCCTCAAACGCGCGCCGGGCCGCTCAGCCAACTCAACGCGCGAAATCTCATATCCGTTTCGACAGCGCAATGGCGGCCCGGCATCCCGCCCGGATCAACCCGGAGAGCAAGGGATAGCCCGGCGCGCTTTCGGCGCCCGCCGCGAACGCCGCGTCGCGGTGCTCGACCTCCTCGGCGCGGAACTCTGCGACCGCTTCGCTCAGTTCGGGGTCCGAACGCCCGAGCGCCGCGAGCTGCTGGCCGTAGTGCCGGTCGATCTCGGTTTCGATCGCCGCCGTGCATGCCATCGCCGCCTCCGGACCCATCGCCGCGGTCACCGCGCCGAGAGCATAACCCGCGACGTTCCACAGCGGTTGCAGCGCGGTGGGGCGTACACCGCGCCGCGCGACCATCGTGTCGAAGAATTTGCGGTGGCGCTCCTCCTGCGCGGCCATTCCGGCAATCGCGCGCGCGGCAGGGGTGCGGTCGCCCATCACCGCGAGCTGGCCGGCATAGATTCGAGTCGCGCCATATTCGCCGGCCTGGTCGACGCGGACCATCGAATCGGTGCCCCCGCGGCGATCGCCGGGGCGCCAGCCGCTCATGCGCGCTTGCCCTGCGCCGCGCACACGAAGATCGCGAGCGCTCCCGCCAGCGAGAACAGCGCGTTGAATCCGGCGAGCGAGATATGGAACAGCGTCCATTGCGGCGTGTCGCAACGGATCGCCGGGCTCCTGAGCACCTGGTCGAGCATCTCCATCGCGCTCGCGCCGTGAGTGATCGATGCGGTGCACGGCGTGATGCCCTGCCACCAGTGATATTCGACGCCCGCATGGAACACGCCGATCGCGCCGCTGGCGGCGATCGCCAGGCACGCGAGCGAGACGAGCAGGATCTGGAACACTCGGTTGGGCGTCAGGAACGCCAGCAGCGCGAGCGCGATCGCGGCGTAGTGCGGCCAGCGCTGCCACATGCACATCTCGCAGGGAATGAGATGCCCGACGAACTGCGAGAGGAGTGCCCCGCCGATCAGGCCGAGCGGCACCAGGAACGCGATCCAGCGCGCGGTCGCTAGTCCGTCGAATCGCATGGCCGGTTCCTATTTGCCCTTCGAAGCGACGCGCGCGTTCGTCGCGCCGAGCCGAGCGATCGTCTGAAGCGCATAGTGGAGCTGGAAGTCGTCGATGCCCTGCTTCTTGAGCTGATCGGCCGTCGCGGTGAAGCGCGGATCGTCCTTGGCGTCGTCCTCGAGCACCGAATTGTCGACCTTCGCCTGGTTGATCAGGTGGCGCCTCAGATCGGCTTCGCGCAGCACCGGCCGATCCTTGTAGTCTGGATCGGAGAGCTGCGGCACGAGGACGTCGGGCTTGATCCCGCCCTCCTGCACCGAATGGCCCGAGGGCGTGTAGTAGCGCGCGGTGGTGAGCCGCAGCGCGGTACGCGGACCCATCTGGATCAGCGACTGGACCGATCCCTTGCCGAAGCTGCGCTCGCCCATGATCAGCGCGCGGTGATGGTCCTGGAGCGCGCCCGCGACGATCTCGGAGGCCGAGGCGGTGCCCGAATCGACCAGCACGATCACCGGCAGCCCGCCGGCGAGATCGCCGGGAAACATCGATTCGGCGTAATATCGCTCGATCTCGGTCTTCTCGCGGCCGCGCTGCGAGACGATCTCGCCGTGGCTGAGGAACACGTCCGAGACGTCGATCGCCTCGCTCAGCAGGCCGCCGCCGTTCTCGCGCAGATCGACGACATAGCCGAGCGGCTTGTGCCCGAGCTTGGCGTCGATCCCCTTCACCGCCGCCGCGGTGTCGGCGCTGGTCGAAGCGGTGAAGGTGTTGATGTTGATATAGCCGACGTCGCCCCGCACTTCCCATTTGACCGGCTTGGTGACGATGATCTCGCGGATCAGCGTGAACTGGAGCGGCTTGTCGACGCCCGGGCGCACGACGGTGAGCGAGATCTTGGTGCCGGGAGGGCCGCGCATCTGCTGGATCGCCTCGTCGAGCGTGCCGCCGAAGATGAACTTGCCGTCGAGGTGGGTGATGAAGTCGCCCGACTTGATCCCCGCGCGCGCGGCCGGGGTATCCTCGGTCGGGGCGATCACCTTCACCGCGCCGTCCTGCTGGGTGACGCTGAGGCCCAGCCCGCCGTAGTTGCCGTCGGTCTGGATCTTCAGATTGTCGAAATCGAGCCCGTCCGCGTAGGAGCTGTGCGGATCGAGCGCCGAGAGCATCCCCTGGATCGCGCCGTTGACCAGCGTCTTGTCGTCGACCTTGTCGACATAGTCCTGCTTCACCCGGTTGTAGACGTCCATGAAGACTTCGAGTTCGTGGTAGCTGCCGGTATCGACGCCGGCCATCGCGGCCGTCGAGATCGGGATCAGCGCAAGCGCGCTGACGGCGGCGGTGACCTGGAGAAGCGGACGAAGCATGAACTGACCTTCGGGTAAGCGGACCGGACTGTGTTACGCCGGGATAGCGGCATTTCGGCGGCGGGCAAAGCGCCTCAATCGAGCAGGCGGGTCAGGTCCATCGGCCGTCCGCGGCGGCGCAGTTCGACCGTCAGGCGCGGCGCTTCGCCCATCGCGGCATGGCCGATCGGCTGGCCCTGGCTGACCGCCTGCCCTTTCGCCACGCTGACGTTGCCGAGGCCGGTGATCAACGAGGTCCAGCCTTGGCCATGGTCGATGATCACGATCCCGCCGTAATCGCGGAAACCGGTGGCGTAGAGGATATGGCCCGCTGCAGGTGCGTCGGCCTCCGCGCCCGGGGCGACCGCAAGGGTGAGCCCGCGCGCTCGCACGCCGGTGTCCGAAAGCTCGCCGAGCCCAATAACGACCTGCCCGGGCGCGGGCAGGCGATATGCGGGTGGGCGGCTGGAGCCCGCGGCGGCGGCCGGATCGCCGGGCTGGGGCGGACGCGGGAGCGGCCCCGGCAGCGCGGCGAGGCCCTGCCCCAATTGCTCCGCCGCGCCCAGCGACTGCATCTGGTCGACGAGGTCACGCGCATGCTCGCCCAGCGCGATCGCGCGGTCCGATTCGACCATCGCGCTTTTGTCGAGCTCGAGCGAGCGCATCCGGTGCTGCGCCTCGAGCCGCACCAGCGCGACGCGCTCCCCCTCGAGCCGCGCGTGCCCGTCGCGGAAACTCTGCACCGCCGCCACCGCTTGCCCGCGAAGCTGGCGGACGTGGTCGAGATCGGCCCGAACGTCGGCGGTGCGCGCCTCGACCACCGGCATCACCGTGCCGAGCACCGCGCGGACATGGACCATGTCCTCGGTCGATCCCGGCTGGACCAGCCCGAGCGCCGCGGGCCGCCGGGCCAGCGACTGCAGCGCCGCGATCAGCCGCATGATCGGCCCCTGCCGCTCGGCGACACGCGTGCGCTGGACCGCGAGCAGCTTGTCGACGATGGCGATGCGGGCCTGCGCGGCGAGGATATCGGCTTCGGCGGCCTTGATCCGCTCGGCAGCCGCGGCTTCCTGCGCCTGGGCTTGCGCCGCGCGGTCGCGCTCGCCCGCGGCCTGCTGCTCGAGCGCCTGCGAGCGGGCGAGCGCGGCCTGCGAGCTGACGGTCGCCGCCTTCAGCCGGCCCTGCTGCTCCTCGAGGCTCGGCGCCTGCGCGCGCACGAGGCTGCTGCCGGCGAGCATCGCCAGCAGGATCAGGCTGAGCAGCAGGTTCCGTCGCCAGTCCACCGAGTCATCCTTCGCGGTGATAGGGGTGATTGGCAAGGATCGAGGTGGCGCGCCACAGCTGCTCCGCGAGCATCGCGCGGGCGAGCAGGTGCGGCCAGGTGGCGCGGCCGAACGAGAGCAAGAGGTCGGCCTTGGCACGCTCGGCATCGTCGAAGCCGTCGGCCGCGCCGATCAGGAAGCGCGCCTCGCGCACGCCGTCGTCGCGCCACCCGCCGAGCCGCTCGGCGAGCACGCGCGAGGGCAGGCTCTCGCCGGACTCGTCGAGCACGACGATCCGGGTGGTACCCTCGATGGCGGGGATGCGGCCGCCGCTATCGGGCAGCTCGGTGATGCGGCTCGGCCAAGCGAGCCGCTTGACGTAGCGATCGACGAGCTCCGCCTCCGGGCCCCGCCCGATGCGCCCGCGCGCGACGATATGGAGCAGCATGGCCCGCTACTCCATGAGAGAGATCAGGCCTGGCCGACCGGCGGCGCGTCGCCGAATGCCCACATGCGTTCGAGATTGTAGAAGCTGCGCACTTCGGGGCGGAACAGGTGGATGATCACGTCGCCGGCGTCGATCAGCACCCAATCGGCGGTCGGCAACCCCTCGATCCGCGCGGAGCGGCCGCACTCGGCCTTGATCCGCTCGGCGAGCTTGTTGGCCATCGACGCGACCTGACGAGTCGAGCGGCCCGAAGCGACGACCATGTAATCGGCGATGCTGGACTTGCCCGCGAGCGGGATCGAGACGGTTTCGACCGCCTGATCGTCGTCGAGCGAGCTGAGCACGAGTTGATGCAGCGCCTCGACACCATCGGCATCGGGCGAACGCAGCACATTGGGGGATGTTGCCAAGAGGACTCCTAGGGTTTCGGCGGTGTGGCGGGTGGTTCTGGAGGCGGCGAAAATCGCCGGTGCCAGGCAGGGTCGGCGGCCCGAAGGCGTGTCGCCGAGGTAAAATCGGGGCGGAAGCGCAACAGCACGAGTGCCGGCAATCTCCATCGCGTCCAATTCTTGGCCTGGCCTGCGGGCCGCACAAAGCGCCGCAGCCAACTCATCGCAGGACTTGCGTGAGCGGGTGCATCATAGCCCGGGCGCGCCACCACCGCAATCGGAACCTCGCGGGCGATTCCCCGCCAGTCGTGCCAGCGGTGGAACTGGGCAAGATTGTCCGCGCCCATCAGCCAGACGAAGCGGTGGCGCGGGTAGAGGAGGGGAAGCCGGACAAGCGTATCCACGGTGTAGCGCGTGCCCAGCCTTTGCTCGATCGCCGAGACGCGGATCGGCGCATGCCGCGCCATCGCCCGCGCCGAAGCCATGCGCACCGGGAACGGCGCCATGCCTACCTCGGGCTTGAGCGGATTGCCCGGCGAGACCAGCCACCACACCTCGTCGAGCCCGAGCGCGCGCAACGCATGCAGGCTGATCGCGCGGTGGCCCGCATGCGCCGGATTGAACGATCCGCCGAGGAGGCCGATGCGTTTCATTCTGGAAAGCGCCGCACCACCTCGATCGTACCGATGATCGCGGCATTGAACTGCGCCAGTTCCTCGGCCGGTATCCAATATTCGCGATGCGCGCGTCCGCCGGCGTCCTGGACGGAGTAGCGGGAGAGGAAGTCGCGGCGCACCTCGAACCGAGTCACGAAGCCTGCGCCGCTATCGCGCACGTTCCAGTCGCGCGCAATCTTGATCGCATAGTCCTCGGTCGTGACCGGGTAGAAGATCGGTTGATCGGGCAGCCGGGGAGGGAACGCGGTCATGCCGCTCTCTTCGATCAGCGCCAGTTCCGCCAGACCCACCGGGCGCCACAGCGTTACGGTGGCCTTCAAGGCCGCGTCTGGCCGGTCCCCCGGACCACCCATTTGTAGGTCGTCAGCCCCTCGAGCGCGACCGGGCCGCGCGCGTGGAGGCGGCCGGTCGAGATGCCGATCTCGGCCCCCAGCCCGAACTCGCCGCCGTCGGCGAACTGAGTCGAGGCGTTCCACATCACGATCGCGCTGTCGACGGCGTTGAGGAAGCGCTCGGCGGTGGCGGGGTCGTCGGTGACGATCGCGTCGGTGTGGTGCGATCCGTGGCGGGCGATGTGATCCATCGCTGCCTCGACGCCGTCGACTAGCTTCACCGAGAGGATCGAGTCGAGATATTCGGTGTCCCAGTCCCCGGCGTTGGCGAGGTGCGCGCGCGGCTCGATCGCGCGGACGTCGGCATCGCCGCGCAGCTCGCAGCCGGCCTCGGCGAGCGCCGAGAGGATCGGCGCGGGATCGGCGAAACCGCGTGTCGATCAGCAAGGTCTCGGTTGCGCCGCAGATGCCGGTGCGGCGCATCTTGGCGTTGAGCGCGATCGCCCGGGCCATTTCGGGGTCCGCAGCGCGGTCGATGTAGGTCGTGCACAGCCCGTCGAGGTGCGCAAGCACCGGCACGCGCGCCTCGGCCTGAACGCGCGCAACCAGGCTCTTGCCGCCACGCGGCACGACCATGTCGATCGCCCCCTCGGCCTGGAGCATCGCCCCCACCGCCGCGCGATCGGTGATTGGGACGAGCTGGACCGAGTCCGTGGGGGCGCCGCCCGCCTCGAGCCCGCGCGCGAGCGCGGCGTGGATCGCGTGGTTGCTGCGGATCGCCTCGGAGCCGCCGCGGAGAATCGCGGCATTGCCTGCCATGACGCACAATGCGCCGGCGTCGGCGGTGACGTTGGGGCGGCTCTCGTAGATGATCCCGATCACGCCGATCGGGATGCGCACGCGCGTGAGCACCATGCCGTTGGGCCGCTCGACGCGGTCGATCACTCGGCCGACCGGATCGTCGAGCCGCGACACCGCCTCGACCCCCGCCGCCGTCGTTTCGACCCGGTCGGGATCGAGCCGGAGCCGGTCGAGCAATGCGCTGGTGAGCCCGTTCGCCTCGCCCGCCGCCATGTCCTCGGCGTTGGCGGCGCAGATCGCGGCGCTGTCGGCGCGGATCGCCTGCGCGGCGGCCTGGAGCGCGCGTGCCTTGGCGGCGCTGTCCATCGCCGCGAGCGCCGTGGCCGCGGTGCGGGCACGGGCGCTCATCGCGCCGATCAGCGAGGGAATATCGATCGCGGACATGGCGCGAGCGCCTAGCACGGCGAGGCCCAAGCTGGTAGCGAAAGCGGCATGGGGGAATTCGACGCGGCAGGCGAACTGGTCACCGGCGGACTGCTCGGCCGTGTGTTCGAGCCGCGCGCGGGCGAAGGCGGCGGCGAGCACGGCGGCGGCATCTGCCTCAACTGCGGCACCGCGCTGATCGGCTCCTATTGCCACGCGTGCGGGCAGGGAGGGCACGTCCATCGCTCGCTCGGCGCGATCGGGCACGAGATCCTCCACGGCGTCGCGCATTTCGAAGGCAAGTTGTGGCGCACGCTACCGCTGCTCGTCTGGCGCCCGGGCGAGCTGACACGGCGCTACGTCGAGGGCGAGCGCGCGCGGTTCGTGTCGCCGATGGCGCTGTTCCTCTTTTCGATCTTCACGATGTTCGCGGTGTTCCAGCTCGCCGGCATCTCCACGCCGACCGATTTGAAGGCGCAGCGTCCCGAAGCGGCGATCGCGTGGGCGCGCGCGGACCAGGTCGCGCGGCGGGCCCAGGCGATCGAGGCGCGGGACAAGCGCGCCGTCGGCGATCCGAACCGCGCGAAATACGAGGCGCGCATCGCCGACGCCGACCGCCAGATCGCGGCGCTCGATTCGGCGGCGAAGGAAGTCACCGCACGAGGCGCCAAGCTGACCGTCGACGAGCGGCGCACCGGCTGGAAGGCGATCGACCACGGCATCGAGAAATGGCGCGAGAACCCCTCGCTGATGCTCTACAAGCTCCAGTCGAGCGTCTACAAATTCTCGTGGCTGCTGATCCCCCTGTCGTTGCCGTTCGTGTGGCTGTTGTTCGCGTGGAAGCGCCAGTACCGGCTCTACGACCACACGGTCTTCATCACCTATTCGATCGCGTTCATGTCGCTGCTGTTCATCGCGATCACGGTTGGTGCGGAGCTGGGCGTGGATGGCGGCTGGCTGATGCTGGCGGCGTTCGGGGTCCCGTTCGTCCACCTGTTCCGCCAGCTCAAGCAGGCCTACCAGCTCGGCTGGTTTTCGGCGCTGTTGCGGACGCTGGTGCTGACCGGCTTCATCGTGGTGGTGATCACAATCTTCCTCATCCTGCTCGTGCTGCTCGGGATGCTCGGCTGAATCCTCAACGACAGGGATAGCGGCGCCGCATGATCGCGTAGAACGCCGGCTTGAGGTCCATGCCGCGCTGTGCCGAGGGGATCCTCTCGAGCTCGCCGATCAGCTCGGTCGATGTCAGTTTCGCCTGGCCCTTGAGCGGGGGACAGCTGCTCGGCGACCGATGCGCAGCCTTCGCGGCATCGACGTCATGGCGGTACGCGTCCGCAATGCCGTGCATCTCGTCCTGGAGCAGCTTGAGGTCGGGCGAGGTCAGCGCGAGCACGCCCTGCGCCTGGAGCGCATGCGCCTTGGCGAGGAATTGCGCGACGGTCATTGCCTCGGCCGGGAGCGCCACGCAGCAGAGCGCCGCGGCGACCGCGAATAACCGCTTCATGCCGGAATCAGGCGCCTTGCGGCGCCGGATTGCCGAACGGACCCTTGGGCCGGCGAATCTTGGGGATCGAGGTTCCCCCCGCGAGAACGGGCGTGTGGATGCCGGTGGGATCGTCGCGGCCGATATCCTCGCCCACGATCACTCGCTTGGTTTCCTCGCCCGAAAGCGTCTCATATTCGAGCAGCGCCTCGGCCAGCCGGTGAAGCTGATCGAGATTCTCGGTCAGCACCTTGCGCGCAACTGCCTCGGCTTCCTCAAGCAGCCGCCGGACTTCCGAATCGATCATCTGCGACGTCTCTTCGGAGATATGCGAGCGTCCGCCGCCATGGCCGAGATAATTCTCCTCGCCGTCGCGATAGTGAAGCCAGCCGAGCTTCTTGCTCATGCCGTATTCCATCACCATCGCTCGCGCGAGCCGGGTCGCCTGCTGCAGGTCGCTCGCCGCGCCCGTGTTGAGCTCGTCCATCCCGTAGATCAGCTGCTCGGCGATGCGGCCGCCATAGCTCATCGCCAGATCGGCCTTCATCTGCTTCTGGTTGCGGTTGAGTATGTCGCGCTCGGGCATCGTCCAAGTGACGCCCAGCGCCCGGCCGCGCGGGATGATCGTGACCTTGTGAAGCGGGTTATTGCCCTCCACGTGGAGCGCGACGATCGCGTGCCCGGCCTCGTGATAGGCGGTGTTCTTCTTCTCGTCCGGGGTCATCACCATGGATTTGCGCTCGGCGCCCAGATAGACCTTGTCCTTGGCGTCTTCGAACTCGCTCATCGCGACGAGGCGCTTGCCGCGCCGCGCGGCGAGCAACGCAGCCTCGTTGACAAGATTGGCGAGATCGGCGCCCGAGAATCCGGGGGTGCCGCGCGCGAGCACGCGCGGATCGACGTCGGGCGCGAGCGGCACCTTCTTCATATGGACCTGGAGGATCTTGACTCGGCCCTCGATGTCCGGCCGCGGCACCACCACCTGGCGGTCGAACCGGCCGGGGCGGAGCAGCGCGGGATCGAGCACGTCGGGGCGGTTGGTCGCGGCGATGATGATGATGCCTTCGTTCGCCTCGAAGCCGTCCATCTCGACGAGCAATTGGTTGAGCGTCTGCTCGCGTTCGTCGTTCTGGTTCCCGAAGCCGCCGCCGCGCGAACGACCGACCGCGTCGATCTCGTCGATGAAGACAATGCACGGCGCGGACTTTTTGGCCTGCTCGAACATATCGCGCACGCGGCTGGCGCCGACGCCGACGAACATCTCGACGAAATCCGAACCCGAGATGCTGAAGAAGGGCACGCCCGCCTCGCCCGCGATCGCGCGGGCGAGCAGGGTCTTGCCGGTGCCCGGCGAGCCGACCAGCAGCGCGCCCTTGGGAATCTTGCCGCCGAGGCGGGCGAACTTGGTCGGGTCCTTGAGGAACTCGACGATCTCCTGCAGCTCCTCGCGCGCCTCGTCGATGCCGGCGACGTCGTCGAAAGTGACCTTGCCTTCCTTCTGGGTGAGCAGCCGCGCCCGGCTCTTGCCGAAGCCCATCGCACCCGAACCCGAATTCTTCTGCATCTGGCGCAGCACGAAGAAGGCGATGCCGATGAACAGCAGGAACGGCAGCGAATTATAGAGCATGTAGAGCCAGATCGACGGCGCTTCGTCGGGCCGCGCGGTGAAGGCCACCTTCTTCTGGCGCAGATTCTCGATCAGCTTCGGGTCGTTGGGCGCATTGGTGCGGAACTTGGTACCGTCGCCGAAGGTGCCGGTGACGAGCCCGGGCGCGATGTTGACTTCCTTCACTTCACCCGCGTCGACCTTGTCGAGGAAGGCGGAGTAGGCGATCGGACCGCCGGTCGCCGGCGCCGGCCGGTCGAACATGGTGACGAACAGCGCCAGCGCCGCGAGGATGCCCACCCAGATCAGCAGGTGCTTCATCCACGGATTGCCCCCGCCATTGTCGGAGCCATTCTGCTTGTCGTTGTCGTTCATGCTGTCCCGGTACCTTCTGCGCACCCTCAAGATAAGCGCGCATCGGTTAATGGCAATGGAACATCGTCGATCAGTGCGATCGGCGAGGTGGAGCCAATCTGAAATGCCATCTAGCACCAATCGCGCGCGCTTGTACTCCCGCAATGGTACCGGTGCCGCCGGCATCGAGCGCGGCAAGCAGCCGGTCCAGCCCCGACGCGCGCCAGCCGGCGAACAAGCCGTTCTCCCGGCGAACGCCGATAATCGCGCGATGGAGAAACCGTCGGCGCAATTCGTAGGGGAGGTCACCCGGATCGAGCCAGAGATCGCCCTGCTCATCCTCTTCGAAGCGCTGCGTCAATTCGCGCAAGACCCAGGCTTCGATCGCGTCGTCGGCATGCCGCAGGTTGCGTGCCGCCAACGCCAACCGCGACGCGGGGAGTTCCGGCGCGGCGGCGAGCAGCGCTCGAATCCGGCTGCGATCGAACCGTTCGGCTTGGTTCGAGGGATCGCTCGCGCAGCCGCATCCGGCCGAATCGACGATTCCGGCGAGTTCGCTTCGGCTCCAGTCCAGGAGCGGACGGATCAGCTGCGGTCCGCCATCGAATTCGAGCGGGCGGCTTCGGCGCATCGCCGCCAATCCTGCGACCCCCGATCCACGCCGCGCCCGCATCAGGAAGGTCTCCGCGACGTCGTCCCGGTGATGCGCGACGGCCACCCATCCCGCCGGATCCGGCCCCCCGGCGCGTTCGGCCCACTCGCGCAACAACGCATAGCGCACTCGCCGAGCCGCTTCCTGAAGGTTGCCTTCGGCGAGATGGCGGCGGTTGACCAGGATCGCGTGATCGACCCCAAGCGCGGCACAGGCCCTCGCCACCAGCGTCGCCTCGTCCGCCGCTTCCGCCCGCAGCCCATGATTGACGGTCGCGGCGCGAATCGCCCCCGGATAAGCGGCAGCGGCAAGCAACAGCATCGCGACGCTGTCCGGCCCACCCGAAACCGCGAGCCCGAGCCATCGAGTGCCGCTGGGCGGGCGCCCGGTAATCGACTCCAGATCGGCCCGAAACCGCGCGACCGCCGCCGGATCCGGCGCGCGCATCATGGCATCACTGGCACTTGTTCTTGACGCGGCCCTCGGCGACTCCGGTGGTCATTTCGGGTGAGAGCTTGTCGCCGTAGAGCTGGCTCAGCTCCGCATAGACCTTGCACACCTCGCTCGCCGGCTTCTTGAGCTGCATCAGCGCCTGGGCGAGATAATAGAGGCTGTCGGGCGCGCGCTCGCCGTTGGGGTTCTTCTTGTAGTTCTCGTAGAAGGCGACCGCGGCGAGGCTGGGCGCGCCGGCGTCGAGATAGGCGCGGCCGAGCAGGTTCTGCGCATAGCTCGCGCGGCGGTGCTTGGGATATTTGGCGACCACCTCCTCGAGCGCCGCGCGCGCCTCGGGATAGAGCTTCGCCTGCCACAGCCGGTAGCCGTAGAAATAGCCGTCATCGGCCGGATCGGCGGTCGATGGGCGCACGACCTTGGCGACTTGCGCCGCGCGCGATCCGGCGGCGGGAGGCGTCGTCGCCGCGGCGGGAGCGGCGGTTGCCGGCGTCTCGGGTTTCACGGCCGGCGGCTTGGCCACGGGCTTGGCGATCGGCTTGGGCGGCGTATCGATGACCGCCGCGGCGGGCGCCGGAATTGTATCGGGTACGATCGCGGCGTCGCCCGCATGGCCCGCGCCGACCGCCGAGGCGGTGTCCTCGAGCGCCTTGATCCGTGCCTCGAGCGTGCGCTTGCTCGCGGAATAGGCATCCTCGAACTGGCGCTGGCGATAGCCGAGCTGCTCGACCTGGCCGGTGAGCGTCGCCACCTGCGATTCGAGCGCGGCGACGCGCTGGGTGAGGTCGGTAACCGGGCTGGTCGCGGGCGTCCCCGCAACGTCGGTGACCGCAGGCTGGGTGATCTCAGGCTCGACGGTCTGTCCGGCGCCGCCGGGGAAGACCTTGCGCTGCACCGCGCGCATCTCATGCTCGAGCCGGTCGACCCGGCCCTCGAGCGGGGTGGTCTGCGCGTGCGCCGCGCCGCTCGTGCCCAAGGCGGCGATCGCCACCGCCGCTGCCATCAAGATACGCATTACCACACCCCCCGGTGCATTGATCGGAACTCGAAATATAGCGAAGCGCGCATCCGCCGCCAGCCTCTAGCCCGCGGGCGTCTGAGTTGGCGACGGCGACGGAACCGGGGTCGCCGCCGGCGGCGTGGTGGGGCGCGCCGCCGGGCGGCGGGCGGCCGGCGCCGGCGTCGATACCGCGGCCGGAACCGGCGTCGGCGTCGCGTCGGTGGTCCCGCGCGAGAGCAGGGCTTCCGCGCTGACCTCGACTTCGATCGCTTGCTCGGGCGGCCCCAGCGGCGCGACGTTGGATCCGTTGACGGTCACCTGGATCTTGTCCGCACGCGCGGTCTTGACCTTGGGATGATCGGCGTCGGCGGGCACATCGTAGCGCTCGCCGGTCGCCATCTGCTTCTCGAACAGCGTTTTGCCGGTGGCGTCGGAGACGCGCAGCCACACCGAATCGAGCGCAATCAGTGAGACCTGGCCACCGCCGACTGGCGTCGCCGAAGGTGTGGGGGTGGGCGTCGGCGTCGGCTCGACCAGCGAGAGATTCTCCGGCGCGGGGGCACCGCGGAACAGGTCGGTGCCGTACCACAGCCCCGCTCCAACCAGCACCAGCACTGCGACGACCAGCCCGATCCACACCAGCGCGCTGGGCGGGGAGCGCGTCGAATCGCGCATCTCGTAGCTGGGCATCGGCGCGGGGCGCTCGGGGGCGGTTCCCAGCTCGCTGCGCACATCGCGCGCGATCGCGACCTCATCGACATCGACCGCGCGGGCATAGGCCTTGGCGAAACCCACCGCATAGGTGATCGAGGGAAGCAGGCTGTAGTTGCCGCGCTCGATCGCCTCGAGGTGGCGAAGCGGAATGCGGGTGCGCTGGGCGATGTCGGCGAGATCGATCCCCTGGGCCTCGCGCGCCGCGCGCAGCTTCTCCCCGACCGTGGTCGGGAAGAGCGTGGCCTCTTCCTGGGGCTCGCCTTCCATCCTGCTCTCCGGCGGTGGGGGTTGCGACACGATTGCATGCCCGCCTCGGGCGCGGTGTCTCTCACGGGGGAGCGGCTGTCAACGTGCGGAAGGGGAAATCCGCCTCCAGATCAGGCCAGTTCGACCGAATGTTCGGCGGCCCAGGCGCCCAGCGTTTCGCGAAGCGGTCCCAGGGGTTGTCCGAGTGCCCCTTTCATGTGCCCGATCAGCGCCGCGCGATCGAGCGAGCGGATCATTGCCTTGATTGGTCCGATCGCCGCCGGGGTGATCGAAAGCCGGTCGATTCCAAGCCCGATCAGAGCCATCGCCTCGAGTGGACGCCCCCCCATTTCGCCGCAGACGGCGATCGGCACGCCGGCGGCGTGTGCTTCGTCGGTCACGCGCTTGATGAAGCGCAGGATCGGCAGACTCAGCCAATCGTAGCGCAGCGCCAATTTGGGGTGCGCGCGATCGGCGGCGAACAGGAACTGGGTCAGGTCGTTGGTGCCGATCGACAGGAAGTCGAGCCGCGGCAGCAGCTGGTCGAGCACCTCGGCGAGCGCCGGCACCTCGAGCATCGCGCCATAGCGGATCGCGGACGGCAGCTTGCGCCCGCGTCCGCCCAGCCAGGCGCGCTGCGCCTCGAACAAGGCGCGCGCCTCGTCGAACTCCCAGGGCTCGGAGACCATCGGGAACATCACGTTGAGCGTCCGCCCCGCCGAGGCTTCGAGCAACGCGCGCGCCTGCGCCTTCATCAGCCCGTCGCGTTCGAGCGCGAGCCTGAGCGCGCGCCAGCCCATCGCCGGATTCTCCTCCTCGCCGTCCTCGTCGTGGTTGAGATAGGGCAAGGCCTTGTCGCCGCCGATGTCGACGGTGCGGAAGGTGACCGGGCGCTCCCCCGCGGCATCGAGCACGTCCTTGTAGAGCCGCCGCTGCGCCTCGCGCTGGGGCAGGGTCGCGGAGACGAGGAACTGGAATTCGGTGCGGAACAGGCCGATTCCGTCGGCCCCGGTCAGGTCGAGCCCGGCGAGGTCGTCGCGGAGCCCTGCGTTCATCATCAGCGTCACGCGATGGCCGTCGCGAGTCACCGGCGGCTCGGTCTTGAGCGCGGCGAAGACGGCGCGGCGCTTCTTGCTGAGCAGCGACTTGGCCTCGAACGCTTCTTCGATCGCGGCGGTGGGGCGGATGAACAGGCTCTCCTCGCCGACGTCGAGCAGCAGCATGTCACCCTCCGCGATCAGCCGGCGGACATCGCGCACGCGGCCGAGCACCGGCACGCCCATCGCGCGCGCGACGATGATGACATGCGCGGTGAGCGATCCTTCCTCGAGCACTACACCCTTCAGCCTCCGGCGGTCGTATTCGAGCAGCTCGGCCGGACCCAGGTTGCGCGCGATCAGAATCGAATCGTGGCGGAGCCCCAGCTGCGCGGCGGTGCCGAGCTTGCCGGAGACGATCCGGATCAGGCGGTTGGAGAGGTCCTCCAGGTCGTGCATCCGATCGGCGAGCAAAGGATCGCTGATCTCGCGCATCCGCATCCGCGTGCGCTGCTGGACTCGCTCGATCGCCGCCTCGGCGGTCAGCCCCGAATCGATCGCCTCGTTGATCCGGCGGCTCCAGCCCTCGTCGTAGGCGAACATCTTGTACATCGCGAGCACCTCGTCGTGCTCGCCGCCGACACCGAACTCGGCCTGGCTCGCCATCTTGTCGATCTGCGCGCGCATCTTGTCGAACGCGGCATAGACCCGGTGGCGCTCGGCCTCGGTATCCTCGGCAACGGTGTGTTCGATCGTAATGCGCGGCTGGTGGAAGGTCGCGACGCCGCGCCCCATCCCGTCGACCAGCTTGAAGCCCGACACGCGGATCGCGGCGGTCGATTGCGGGCGAGTCGATGCGCCCGCGGCGGCATCGATCAGCCCGGCGTTGGCGATCAGCTCGGACAGGACCATCGCCACGGTCTGCAGCGCCTCGATCTCGACGTCGGCATAGCGGCGCGGCTCGGCGTGCTGGACCGCGAGCACCCCCACCGCGCGCTCGCGGCGGATGATCGGCACGCCCGCGAAGCTGTGGAACGCCTCCTCGCCCGTCTCGGGGCGATAGGCGAAGTCGGGATGCGAGGCCGCCTCGTCGAGGTTGAGCGTCTCGACATTGGCGGCGATCGTGCCGACCAGCCCCTCGCCGAGCGCGAGCTTGGTGACATGGACCGCTTCCTGCGAAAGCCCGCGCGTCGCGAACAGCTCGAGCACACCTTCGCGCAACAGGTAGATCGAGCAGACCTCGCTGTTGAGCGCCTCGCCGATGACGTTGACCACCGAATTGAGCTTCGATTGCGCGGGCAAACGCTTGGCCATCACGTCGTGGAGACGAGTCAGGATCTCGCGGGCGGAGGCGGCGGCGGTGAGGGCCATGGGCGTGCGCTAACAGATTGCGGGCGCGCGCGCCAAGAGAGCCCCGCATTTTGGGCTTGCGCGCAAAAAGACTGTATGACATACAGTGTGTGTCATACACGATATGAGGTACGGCATAATGCCGATCGAGGAAGACCTGTTCGAAAAGCTGCGCGTCGAGCTGCGGCGGGGATCGCTGATCCTCGCTGTGCTCGGAGCGCTGCGCGAGGAGCGCTACGGCTACACGCTCCGCCAGAGCCTGGAGGATGCGGGACTGCCGATCGACGAAGGCGCGCTTTATCCGCTGCTCCGCCGCCTCGAGGCGCAGGGCCTGCTCACCAGCGAATGGCGCGAAGAGGCGAAGCGCAACAAGCGCTTCTACCGCCTCAGCCACGACGGCGAGGGCCTCCTCGCGCAACTCCTCGGCGAATGGAACGCGATCTCCGAATCGATCCTGCGCCTGACCGAAGGGAACAAGTGATGGACCTGATCGACCGCTATCTGCACGCCGTGCGCTGGGCCCTCCCCGCCGCCAAGGCCGACGACATCATCGCCGAGCTGCGCGACGACCTCGTCACCCGCAAGGAGGACCGCGAGCAATCGCTCGGCCGGCCGCTGACGAAAGACGAGACAAGCGCGCTCCTCAAGGAGGTCGGCCATCCGCTGATCGTCGCCGCGCGCTATCGCCCGCAACAATGGCTGATCGGCCCCGACGTTTTCCCCTTCTACCTGTTCGTGATGCGGATCATGGTGCTGATCATCGTCGGCATCGACGTTGCGATCGGCGTGGCGAGGGCGCTGTTCGGCGATGGGGCACCGCTGCAGGTGCTCGGCCAGACCTGGGGCAGCATCTGGATGTCGCTGCTTCTCAACGTCGCGATCGTCACGATCGTGTTCGCGGTGATGGAGCGCTCCGGATTCCCCGCCGAGCATCTGCGCAAGTGGCGCCCCGAACAGCTCCCCGACGTCAAGGACAAGCGGAAGAGCGCCTGGGAATCGGTGTTCGAAGTCGCCGCGGGCGTGGTGTTCCTGTTGTGGTGGACCGGCGTCATCCACTTCCCCTTCCGCTCGGCCGGCCCCGATTTCCGGGTCGAGCCGGCGCCGGTGATCTTCCAGCTCTACTGGCCGATCCTCGCGCTGGCCGCCGCGCGGCTGGTGCAGAATTTGATCGACTGGCTGCAGCCACGCTGGAAGGCGGTGCGCGGAACGCTCGCGGTGCTCACCACCGCTGCTGGGCTCGCGTTGCTCGCGCTGATCTACCAGGCCGGCCATTGGGCGGTGATCGTCTCCACCGGAATGCCCGCGGACAAGGCAGCCGAACTCGACACGGCGCTCAACCTCGGCCTCAAGATCGCGATCGTCGCGAGCGGCGTGGCCTGGACCTGGCAGTGCCTGGTGCTGCTGTGGCGGCTGGCGCGCGAGCGCAGCCGTTGAGGTTCAGGCCGCCCGCTTCTCCAATGCGTGGGCGGCCTCGGCCATCAGCGTGGCGATGATCTCGGCGACGGGCTCCTCCTTGGTCACCATCCCGACCGACTGGCCCGCCATCAGCGATCCGTTGTCGACGTCGCCGTCGATCACCGCTCGGCGCAGCGCCCCGGCCCAGTAATGCTCGATCTGGAGCTGCGCCTCCATCATCTCGACCTTGCCCTCGTCGAGCAGCTTGGCGACTTCGCGCTGCTTGGCGGTGAACAGCTCTGTCGAGCTGTTCTTGAGCGCGCGCACGGGGATCACCGGCAGCCGCGGATCGAGCTGCACGCTGGCGACCGCGTCGCGCGCGGAGGCACGGATGAAGGCCTTCTTGAAATTGGCGTGGGCGATGCTCTCGGTCGCGCAGACGAAGCGCGTGCCGAGCTGGACCCCGGCCGCGCCCATGTCGAGATAGCCGGCGATCGCCTCGCCGCGCCCGATCCCGCCGGCCACGAACACCGGCACCTGATCGGACACTTCGGGCAGGATCTCCTGCGCGAGCACCGAGGTCGAGACCGGGCCGATGTGCCCGCCGGCTTCCATCCCCTCGACGACGAGCGCGTCGACGCCCGAGCGGATCAGCTTCTTGGCGAGGCTGAGCGCGGGCGCGAAGCAGACCAGCTTGGCGCCGTTGGCCTTGATCGCGTCGATGCTCCCCGTCGGCGGCAGCCCACCCGCGAGGACGACATGGGTGACCTGGTGCTTGTTGCAGACCTCGATCAGGTCGAACAGCATCGGGTGCATCGTGATGAGGTTCACCCCGAACGGCTTGTCGGTCAGCGCCCTGGTCGCGGCGATCTCGGCATCGAGCAGCTCGGGCGTCATCGCCCCGCACGCGATCAGCCCGAACCCGCCCGCGTTCGACATCGCCGATACGAGGTGGCGCTCGCTCACCCACGACATCGCGCCGCACATGATCGCGACCTCGGAGCCGAGGAATTCGCAGCCGCGCGCCATCCTGCGGGCGAGGCGCTCGGCGCCGATCGTGGTGGTCTGGTTCATGGCGGCAGGGCCTAGCCGGGCGCGCGGGCAAGGGGCAAGGGGCGACGTGCTATTCGGAGACCGCGTCGCGGAAAGTGACCGTCAGCACCGGATCGCCGGTTTCGTCGACGATCTCGATCCAGCCGTCGAGGTCGAGCCGGCCTTCGAGCACCTCGCTCGCGATCACCGAGCGCGCGTCCTTGATCGCTTCGGCCCGGGCAGTATCCGCATCGGGCATCATCCGGCCTTCGGGATCGTCCGCGTCGAGCCGGTTTCGCAGATGAAAGAAGTAGCGCGGCATCGCCTCGAAACGCCGGGGCCGCGCGATGGTTCATGCCGCTGCGTTCGGATCGCCACTCAGGTGAAGATAGGTCGGGTCGAAGTCCCCAGCCGCCATCAATCCGTTCCAGTCGGCGATCCGCACCGAGCGATGCGCTCTTGAAATGAGACCGGCCTCGCCGAGGCTCATCAGCGTCCGGTTGGTATGCACCGGAGTCAGTCCCAGCGCGTCGGCAAGCTGCTCCTGCGTCATCGGCAGATTATAGTGGTAGCGCTGGCCGAGGCCCGCGATCTCGAGCCGGAGCGCGAACTCGCAGAGCAGATGCGCGGTCCGCGTGCGGGCATCGCGGCGGCCGACGTTGAGCGTCCACTCGCGGAAGATCGACCCGTCGACCAGCGTCTCGTACCACATCGCCCGGCCGATCGCCGGGTGGCGGAAGGCCACCTCCTGGATCGCTTCCACCGGGATGAACGCAGTTTCCACATGGGTTAGCGCCTGCAGATTGTGATCGGCGATGCCCAGCAGCGAGTTCTGCAGGTCGGCCAGGTCCGCCTTCATGTGGATCGAAAGGATCTGCCGGCCGCCGGCGCCGCTCATCTTGTGCCGGAAGCTGAATCCCGAGAGCATCAGGCACGAGCTGTGGGGCTTGTCGCCTTCGCGGACGATATATTCCTGCGGCCGGAGCTTGATGATCCGGTAGGGCAGCGCGAGCAGCGCCTGCTGGTCTTCGGGTTCGAGCGGACGCCAATGCTGGAGCTTGCGAACCATAGGGGCGAGAACGGGTTCTTCGGTATTGGACACAGCGCGCTCCACAGGTGGGAGCGCTTCCAATGTCTCTCAGCCACCAGAGTCCACACTAGGGGGCTGGTGATGCATGCACCTTAAACCATTTCAGGAACAAGTCCTAATCTGATTATAAATTCTGTTTTAATCTGGATTGAACTTTTCCGCATCGCCGCGCATTCATCGCGCATCGCTGGACGCTCTGGGCTCCCGGCGGCTGAGAGATATCGCGCTCCCGCCCTAGCGGAGGACATGCGATGCACGCACTCATCGTCGAAGACGAGCCGATGGTGGCGGCCCTGATCGAGAATGTCTTGCGCGACTTCGGCTGCACGAGCGTGGATTTCGCGATGACCGAGGGAGAGGCCATCGCGTCTGCACGGCAGCGCTGCCCCGATCTGATCACGTCCGATGTCAGGCTGGCGGAAGGCTGCGGCATCACCGCGGTGCAAGCGATCCGGAGCGACAAACCCATTCCCGTCGTTTTCGTGACGGCGACGGATCGGGAAGTGCGCGAGCGAATGCGCGATGCGGTGGTCGTGCCCAAACCGTTCATGCCCGCGGAGCTGGTTCAGGCGCTGGCAGCGGTCGATCCCCGGACCTAGCGCCTCCCGCGTCCCGGCGCAGTCCAGGCGGGCCCTCAAGTAGCAGGTTGCGCGAGCAGGAGCAGAACTCCTCGCAATGTAGGATTTCGCCTGCTTTGCTCGCGGTCATGGCCGACCCCGCACACCAGTTCCCGACCTCGACCGGCAGGAGTCGCGCATCCGCGCGCGCTCGGGATGTTTCGCGATCGAGGCGTCAACCGCCCGCCGCGCGATGGCACGAGTCAAGATGGTCAAGCGAGGCAGTAAACCGAGGCGTGAACTTCGGCGGCAATCCCCGATCCCGGCCGCATTCCTTGCGGCGCTTTCCGTCTCGAACCGGTCAGGAACCGGCAGGGCGCGGCTCAGCCCGCCACATCCTCCGCGTCGAGCCCATAGGCCGTGTGGAGCACGCGCACCGCCAGCTCGGTATAATCCTCCTCGACCAGCACCGAGACCTTGATCTCGCTCGTCGCGATCGCCTGGATGTTGATGCCGCGCTCACCCAGCGTCTTGAACATCGTCGCGGCGACGCCGGCATGGCTGCGCATGCCGACGCCCACGATCGAGACCTTCGAGACGCGGGTATCGTGGACCAGCCGCTCGTAGCCGATCGCGCCCTGCGCCCTCTCGAGCACGTCGAGCGCGCGGGCGAGCTCGGCCTGGGGGACGGTGAAGGTCACGTCGGTCGAGCCGGTCGAGTGCGCCACGTTCTGGACGATCATGTCGACGTTGATGTTTGCATCGGCCAGCGGCGTGAAGATCGAGGCGACCGCGCCGGGATGATCGGGCACGTCGGTGAGCGTCACCTTCGCCTCGTTCTTGTCGTGGGCGATTCCGGTGATGAGCTGGCGTTCCATGTCGTCGATCTCCTCTTCGCCCACGATCAGCGTGCCCGGTTCGGGATCGCCGTCGGCCTCCACGAACGACGACAGCACCTGGATGCGAACGCCTTCCTTCATCGCGAGCCCCACCGAGCGCGTCTGGAGCACCTTGGCGCCGACGCTCGCGAGCTCGAGCATTTCCTCATAGGTCACCCGCTTCAATTTGCGTGCGCGGGGCACGATGCGCGGATCGGTGGTATAGACGCCGTCGACATCGGTGTAGATGTCGCAGCGGTCGGCCTTCATCGCCGCCGCCATCGCCACCGCCGAGGTATCGGAGCCGCCGCGGCCGAGCGTCGTCACCCGCTCCCCCGCCGCGACGCCCTGGAAGCCCGGGATCACCGCCACCTCGCCCGTCGCGAGGCTCGCGTTCAGCGCCGCCGTGTCGATGTCGGCGATCCTCGCAGAGGCGTGGCCGTCCGAAGTGCGGATCGGCAGCTGCCAGCCGAGCCAGCTCCGCGCCGGCACGCCGATCGCCTGGAGCGCGATCGCCAGCAGCCCGCTGGTGATCTGCTCGCCGGAGGAGACCACCACGTCATATTCGCGCGGATCGTAGAGCGAGCTCGCTTCGCGACAGAAGCCGACCAGCCGGTCGGTCTCGCCCGCCATCGCCGAGACCACCACCGCAACCTGGTTGCCCGCGTCGTGCTCGCGCTTGACCCGCGCGGCGACGCTGCGGATGCGCTCTATCCCGGCCATCGAGGTGCCGCCGAACTTCATCACGATGCGTGCCATCGGTCTCCGCCGAACCCCTTTGAGAAGAGCGCGGCTGATAGGAAGAGCGCCGGGCAAAGGCAAGAAAGGCTAGGGCGCGGCGAAGAGAAGCCCAGCTATCGCATCCTTCATCGCGTGCACCCTGGTCCCCTCGGTGTTGGTGAGGATGATGATCGCGGCGTCCTGATCGGGGTAGCGGGCGATGAAGGCGCCGAAGCCGTTGATGTCGCCGTTGTGCTCGATCACGCGACGGCCGCCTTCGTCGGCGATCTCCCAGCCCAATCCGAAATCGCCGAGCCCGCGTGCGAACATCGCGGCGCGGCTGGCGTCGGAGAGCAAGCCCGGGCCGTAAAGCGCGCGGTCCCAGCGATAGAGGTCGCCGACGGTCGAATATTGCGAGCCAGCCCCGATCGGCACCGACATGTCGATGAAGGGCGCGTTGGCGTAGCTGCCGTCCTGGCGGGTGTAGCCGTGCGCTCGGCGCGGCAGGATCGGTGCGTCGGCGGCGTAGCCCGAATCCACCATGCCGAGCGGTCCATAGAGGAACGTGGCGAGGAAATCGGCGTAGCGGTGGCCCGACAGCTTCTCGATCAGCCACGCCGAGATCAGGAAGCCCGAATTGCCGTAGTGCGCCTCGCTCCCCGGCGTGAATTCGAGCGGTTGCGCCTTCAGCAGCGCAACCGTGTCGTCGAGCTTCATCGGCAGCGGGAAGCGGTCGCGCATGCCCGGCAGCTTGACGAAATCGGGGATCCCCGAGCTGTGGTCGAGGAGCTGGCGGATTCGGATCGGCGCCCAGGCGACGGGACAATCGGGGACGTAACGGCACAAGGGATCATCGAGCGAGAGCTTGCCGCGCTGGACGAGCAGCAGCACCGCAGCCGCGGTGAACTGCTTGCTGAGCGATCCGATCTTGAAGCGCGTGTCGAGCGTGTTGGGCACGCCCCATTCGCGATCGGCCAGGCCATAGGCGCGCTGGAACACCACCCCGTGCCGCGCGACGAGGACGGTGCCGCTGAATCCCTGCCTGGCCTGATCGTCGAGATAAGCCTCGATGCCCCTGGGCAGCGGCTGCGCGGTCGCGACGACGGGAAGCAGCAGGACGAGCAGCGCGAACAATCGGGCGAGCATCGGCGGTCTCCGAAGGTGTGTCGCTTGGCTAATACGGTTTCCCCGCTACGCCAAGCGCTTGGGAGTTGCGCCGGTGGCTGCTAACAGACCGTTCATGCCGAAAGCCGCCACGATCGACCCCGCCGAAGCCGCGCATTTCGGAGCGCTGGCGAAGGACTGGTGGGATCCAAAGGGTTCCTCGGCGATGCTCCATCGCCTCAATCCGGCGCGGCTCGCCTATCTGCGCGAGGCGGTGGACCAGCATTGGGGCGGCGATCCGGCAAGCTTCGCGCCGCTGGCGGGCAAGACCGTGCTCGACGTCGGCTGCGGCGCGGGGCTGCTGACCGAGCCGCTGGCACGATTGGGCGCGCGCGCGACCGGCCTCGACGCGGCGCCCGAGAACGTGGGCGCGGCGCGGGCGCATGCCAAGGCGGGCGGGCTCGAGATCGAGTATCTGGCAGGCGGCATCGAGGCGGTCTCCGGGTGTTTTGACCTGGTCGTGTCGATGGAAGTGATCGAGCACGTCGCCGACACCGAGGCCTTTGCGGCTGGGCTCGCGGACGCGCTGGCGCCGGCTGGACTGATGGTGCTGTCGACCCCCAACCGCACGCTCCTCTCCCACCTCGCGATGATCACGGTCGGCGAGGGGACCGGCGCGATCCCGAAGGGCACGCACGACTGGCGCCAGTTCCTCACGCCCGATGAGCTAACCGAGCTGCTTGCCGGGGCGGGGTTGAAGGTCACCGACGTGCGCGGGCTCGGCTTCTCGCCCGCGCGCGGCTTCGTGCTGAGTGGCGACACCAGCCTCGACTATCTGGTGACTGCCGTCCGCGCCTGAGGCGGCGTCACTGCCCCTTGTCGAACACCGCGACCAGCCCGAGCGCGATCGTGTATTTGCCGGTGTTGAGATGGAAGGCGGCGTTGAGGGTGCCGCCGGCATAATCCTTGTCGGCCTTGCCCGAGACCGTGAACAGTTGCCATTCGGGGGTCACGTCGAAGCTCTGGCTCATCACGGTCGAATAGGGCGCCGCGGCGAGCTGGATCTGCGCGGCGGCGATCCGGGCGGTGGTGACCCCTGGGTCGGCCTTGGCGAGCTTGGCGTAGAACATGATCTGGAGATTGTCGCCGGCCTTGATCGGCTTGGTGATCGGCACGTTGGCGCTGATATCCCACACATTGCCCTTGCCCGTCACGGGAATGGCGATCGAGCGGCCGCCCTGCACGGTCAGGTCCTTGATCGACTTGGGCGGCGGAGTCAGCCCATAGATGTTGTAAGTCGCGGGGTTCATGTCGTTGATGATCTGCTGCGCGGCCTGGTCGTCGCTCTGCGCGGCTTGTGCATGAGCGACGTTGGCGGCGAGGGCCGCCGGCGCGGCGAACGCGGCCAGCAGCAAGGCGGTGCTCAGCTTCATCGATCCTCTCCCCGTTTTTGTTTCTGAAACCCGATTTCAGAAATGCGAAGCTATTGCGGTCGGGCGCGGGGATCAAGCGCTGCGCACGAAGCGCAGCAAAAGGCCCGCCGCCTCGCGGGAGGCAGCAGGCCCGTTGCGCGCTCGATTCGATCAGCCGATCTTCACCGCGACGAACTGGCCGATGTTGCGGCGCTGGACGTAGAGCAGCACCGCGCCGCGGCCTGCGGTCTTCGCGTCGGCGACGAATTTGGCGACGTCGCCCGCGCTCGCCACCGGCTTGCGATCGACGGAGACGATCACGTCGCCGCGCTGCAGGCCCTTGCCGGCCGCGTCGCTCGCCGGATCGACCGTCACGATCACCACGCCGTGAGTGGTCGAAGCATCGACGCCGATGTTGGGGGCGATCTGCGGGGTCAGCGGGGTCAGCGCCATGCCGAGCGATGGCGCGGGCGCGCCGTCGGCATCGTCGCCCGGGTTGGCGTTGTCGTCGTTGGGGTCGAAGTTGTTGCCGCTGGCGAGCTGCTCCTCGGGCGGGCGGGTACCCACGGTGACGGTCAGCGTCTGCGGCTTGCCGTCGCGGATCACGTCCACCGGAACGCGGCTGCCCGGGGCCAGGTTGGCGACCAGATAGCTGAGCGTCTGGTCGGCCGTCACGTCCTTACCGCCGACGCTGACGATCACGTCGCCCGGCTTGATTCCCGCCTTCTCGGCCGCCTGACCGGGTTCGAGCCGCGAGACGATCGTCCCGCGATCCTTCGGCACGCCGAGCGCCGAGGCGAGATCGGCGGTCAGGTCCTGCATGCCGACGCCGAGATAGCCGCGCTTGATCGTCGTGCCCTTCATCAGCGTGTCGATGACGGGCTTGGCCTCCTCGGCAGGGATCGCGAAGCCGATGCCGATGTTGCCGCCGCTCGGCGAAAGGATCTGCGAGTTGATCCCGATCACATTGCCATTGAGATCGAACATCGGCCCGCCCGAATTGCCGCGATTGATCGAAGCATCGGTCTGGATGAAACGGTCGTAGGCGCTGCCGGTGCCGGTGACGCGGTGGACCGCCGAGATGATGCCTGCGGTGACGGTGCCGCCGAGACCGAACGGATTTCCGATCGCGACGATCCAGTCCCCGACGCGCGCATGGTTCGAATCGCCCCAGCGGACGAACGGCAGGCCGGTACCTTCGATCTTGAGCAGCGCGAGGTCCGACGAGACGTCGTGGCCGACGAGCTTGGCCTTGAATTCGCGCCGGTCGGGCAGCGTCACGGTGATCGATTCGACCACTGCGCCGCGCTCGCCCGCGGAAATCACATGGTTGTTGGTCACGATATAGCCGTCGGCCGAGATGATGAAGCCCGAGCCGAGCAATTCGGCCTCGCGGGTGACCTGCTGGCCGCCGCCCCCCTGGTTGCCGAACATTTCGAACGGGGTGCCCGCGAGCGGATTGGCGTCGACCTTCACCTTCTGAGTGGTCGAGATGTTGACCACCGCCGGCTGCAGCCTGGCGACCATATCGGCGAAGCTCATCGGCGCGCCGGCCTTGGGCGCGGTCGCCTCGATCGCCCCCGGCTCGTTCTGCGCGGTCTGCGCGCCAGCGGGCTGATGCAGGGTCATCCCGACGGCCGCGCCGCTGAGGAGAAGGGCAGTGGTGAGAGCGTAAGCGTAACGCACGGAGATAGTTCCTCTCAGACGAAGGGATCGTGTTCAGCGCCGCTTCTTGCGCGAAAAGGCTGAACGGCGATTGAATATGAACGAACCGACAGCTTCATCGTTGCCCCGTGAACTCCTTCAGATAGGCGTTGTTCGGGGACAGGATGATCTGCGTCTGGGTCTTGTCCGCGCCATCACTCAGGAAGGTCGCGCGGTACGACTGCATTGCCCGGTAGAAATTGTAGAATTCCGGGTCCTTGTTGAAGCTCGCGGCATAGATCTGCGCGGCCTGAGCCTGTGCGTCCGCCTGGA
The DNA here is from genome assembly GCA_963799985.1 of uncultured Alphaproteobacteria bacterium. Taxonomy (GTDB): domain Bacteria; phylum Pseudomonadota; class Alphaproteobacteria; order Sphingomonadales; family Sphingomonadaceae; genus Sphingomonas. The sequence continues at coordinate 497,760 of CAWCZC010000002.1, forward strand.
TGATCTGGGCATCGCGCAGGCCCTGCGCCTTGATCATCGTCGCTTCGCGCGCGCGATCGCTCCGCATGCGGGTGAACGCGCTGTCGAGCGGCGAGCCGGTCGGGAAATCGGCGTGGCGGATGCGCACGTCGACGATCTGGACGCCGTAGTTGTTCGCAAACTTCTGGAGCCCGAGGTGGATGTTGCTCATCACCTCGGTCCGCTCGGGGCTGAGCAGAGCGCCGAATTGCTGCTTGCCGAGCTCGTTGCGCAGCGCCGCCGTGAACAGTGGCTTGAGCTTTTCGGCGATCGCCGATTCGGACCCGACGGTCACGACCATCTTGAGCGGATCGACGATACGGAAGCGGGCGTAGGCATCGACCTGGAGGCGAGTCCGATCGGTCGAGAGCACCGGCTGGTCGGTGAGATCGACGTCGAGGATCCGCTTGTCGACCATCACCACCCGGTCGAGGAAGGGGACCCGCCACACGACGCCGGCGCCGGTGTGGCCGAACTCCTCGCCCGCGCGGTAGACGTTCACTGTGGCGATCGGTCGTTCCAGGCGCAGGATGACCGCCTGATCGGTCTCGGGAACGATCACGACCGTGCTGACGACGACGAGCAGCGCGACGAGCGCAGCGACCGCGAGCGCGATCTGGTTGCGGAACGCGGCGTTCATTGGCCGGCTCCCGGCTTCGCGGCATCGGGCGCGGGGCGAGCCAGCGCGGGAAGGGGCAGATAGGGCGTCACGCCCGGGGATTCGACGATCACCTTGTTCGACTTGGAGAGCACCTGCTCCATCGTCTCGTAATAGAGCCGTCGGCGGGTGACTTCGGGAGCGAGCTTGTATTGCGCGTAGATGCGATCGAACGCGCCGGTCTCGCCCTGAGCGGTGGCGATCACTTGCTGGGCATAGCCGCGCGCGGCATTCTTGGCGCTCTCCGCGCCTTGCTGAGCCACGGTTACTTGCTTGAACGCCTCGTCGACGGCCTGCGGATAGATCGCCTTGTTGATCGCCACGCTACGGACGCGGATGCCCGAATGATAGCTGTCGAGGATCGCCTGCATCTCGTTCTGGACGAGGGCCTGGATATTCGCGCCGCCGGTGCCGATCACGTCGTTGAGCGTGGTCGTCGCGATCACCGAGCGCATTGCGGTCTCGGCGGTGGCCTTCACAGTCTCTTGGGGCTCCTTGATCTGAAAGGCGAAATCGGAGGCGCTGCTGATATCCCACTGCACCTGATACGAAACGTCGACGATGTTGCGGTCGCTGGTCAGCATCAGGTTTTCGTTGCCGTTCTCGGGGAAGGTCTCGGTGTGGTAGTTCTGAACGTCGATCGTCTGGACGGTGACGAACGGCGCGGGGAAGGTGATCCCGACGCCCGGCTCGAGCGTCTGCGAATAGCGGCCGAGCACCAGGACGACGCCGCGTTCCGCCGGGCGGATCAAGTGGAAGCAGGTGAAGACCAGCCACAGCGCAACGAGCAGGCCGATCGCGAGCAACCAGAGATTGACCCCGTCCGGCAGGCCCGGAAATCCCGGGCCGCCACGCCGGGCGCGTCGAAGCAGCTCGTCGAGCGGGCCGCCCCCGCCGCCCCCACCACCGGGTGCCGGCCGTTTGCCCGCAGGCGGAAACGACCAGGGGTTGCGCGGGCCGCTGCCGGAGCCACCGTCGCCGTCGCCCTTCCCGCCGCCGCCCCAGGGGCTCTTCGGGGGATCGTTGTTGAAGATGCCGGGGAGCGCCCAGCCAAATCGTTTCGCCATGCGGCCTTTATAGGTTCGGCTGCGGCGATTTACAGTGGCAGTCACCGATTGTGTCCTTATGGGGCTCGGGCATGACCGATCGAGCCGAAATCCATGCCGCGCTGGCCCCCCTCGCCGCCGGCCGTGCCACCGCGCGGGTCGAAGGCGCGCGCGCCAGCATCGTCCTCGACGTGACTGGTCTGGCCCCCGCGACCCGCGACGAACTCGAAGCCGATGTCCGCCGTACCGTCGAGGCGCTGCCAGGCATAGACGAGGTCCGCGTGCTGATGACCAGCGAGCGGCGGACGCGTCGGCTGATCGCGGTCGCGAGCGGCAAGGGCGGGGTCGGCAAGTCGACGGTCGCGGCCAACCTCGCCATCGCGCTGGCCCGCGCGGGCAAGCGGGTGGGCGTGGTCGATGCCGACATCTACGGCCCGTCGCAGACCAAGCTCCTCGGCGTCGAGGGCATCCGCCCTAAGGCCAACGAGCAAAAGATGATCCCGGTCGAGACTCGCTTCGGCGTCTCGCTGTTGTCGATGGGCGGGCTCGTCGCGCCCGACAAGGCGATCGCGTGGCGCGGCCCGATGGCGGGCGGCGCGCTCGGCCAGCTCGTCGATGCCGAGTGGGGCGAGGCGGAATTGCTGGTGGTCGATCTGCCGCCGGGCACCGGCGACGTGCAGATCACGATGATCCAGAAACACAGACCAGCGGGCGCGGTGATCGTCTCGACCCCGCAGGACCTCGCGCTGATCGACGCGCGCCGGGCGATCGAGCTGTTCCGAAGCATGGACGTGCCAATCATCGGCGTGGTCGAGAATATGGCGGGCTACCAATGCCCGCATTGCGGCGAGATCTCCGATCCGTTCGGGCGCGGCGGGGCGGAGGCGGCGGCCGAGGCGCTGGGGCTACCGTTCCTCGGCCGCATCCCGCTGGAGATCGCGATCCGCGCCGCGTCGGACGCGGGCGACCCGCCCGCCGCCGGGAACGGGCCCGATGCGGAGACGTTTGCGGAACTGGCCGCCAAGGTGACCGGCTGGCTGGACACGAAAGGCTGATCGCATGCCGTTGACCCGCGACGAGGATATCCGCGCGCTGCTCGAGGGCGTGCGAACAATCGCGCTGGTCGGCGCCTCGGACCGGCCTGACCGGCCGAGCTACCGGGTGATGGCGTTCCTCCAGCGCCACGGATATCGGGTGATCCCGGTCAACCCGCAGATCAGTGGCGAGCATGTCCACGGCGAGTTCGTGTTCCGGGAACTCGCGCAGCTCGGCGACCCGATCGACATGGCCGACATCTTCCGCCGCCCGATCGCCGCGGGCGAGGCGGTGGACGAAGCGATCGCGGCGGGGGCGAAGTCGGTGTGGCTCCAGCTCGGTGTGATCAACGCCGAGGCCGCCGCGCGCGCCGAGGCGTCGGGGCTGAAGGTAGTGATGGACCGCTGCCCGGCGATCGAGATTCCGCGGCTTGGGATCGCGACGGTGAGCCAGCCGTAGCTCATCCCGGCAATTGGGCGAGCGCCTCGAGCAGCCGGTCGATGTCGCGGGGATCGTGGTAGAGCCCGATCCCGATCCGCAACACGTCGCCGCGCACGTCCGTGATCACCTCCTCCATCTCGAGCAGCTTCTTCCACGCCTGCGCGCGCGGGTGCCGCAGCGCGAGGAAGCGCGCCTGCGATCCATTGCCCGGCGGATTGAGCAGCTCGGCCTGGCCCAGTGGCGTGGCGCCCAGCCCGGCGATCGCCCGGTCGCGCAGGATCGCGATATGTGCGCTGATCGCCGCAGTGGTCAGGCCCTCGTCCGCGAGCATGTCGCGCACCGCGACGAAGCGGTAGAGACCCGTCGCATCGAACGTCGCGCCCATGAAGCGTCGCGCGTCGCCGCGATAGCCGACCGCGCCCGGGGGCAGCGAAAGGTCGTCGAATTCGGCGAACCAGCCGGTGACCTCGGGCCGCGGGCCATAGCCCGGCGGCGCATGCATCATCCCCACGCCCTCGCCCGACATCGCATATTTGTAGCCGCCGGTGAGGTAGAAGACCTTGTCGGCGATCGCCGAGAGGTCGGTGTCGACCGCCATGAAGCCGTGGTAGCCGTCGATCGCCACCCACGGCCCCTCGGGCCGGGCGAGCGCGGCGAGTTCGTCGAGCCGGTCGAACGGCAGGCCGCTGCCATACATCAGGTGACTGACGAAGATCAGGTCGTGCTCGCCCGCGCGCGCGCGCGCGACGAAACGCTCGGGAAAGTCCGGGCCGGTCGGGATGGTCTCGAGCGCGATCGTCCCGCCCTCCACCCAGCGCGCGGCCTGGCGGCGGAAGCTGTGGAACTCGCCGTCGCTCGACAGCACCCGCACGGGGCGCTTGCCCACCGCCGAGACCAGCCGAACCAGCAGCTCGTGCGTGTTCGGCGCGAACACCACCGTCGAGGGATCGGGCAGCCGCAGCTCGGCGGCGACATGATCCTGCCCGGCCGGGAAGATCTCCTCCATCACTCGGCCCCATTTGAGATCGGCGAGGCGGGCGGCGTCCTCCCAGGCGGCGAGATGGCCAACATAGCTGGCGTCGGGCCAGAGGTGGTGGCTGTGCGCGGCGAAATGGAGCCGGTCGGGCGCGGCGGCGATCGCGCGCTGGAACAGGCGCTTGTAGCTCTGGGTCATAGCTGGGTCCGCAGGGTCCAGAGCTCCGGAAAGGCGCGCTTGGCAACGGTCGATTCGAGATAGGGCACGCCCGGGGTGCCGCCGGTGCCGCGCTTGCCGCCGATCACCCGGCTGACGGTGAGCACGTGCTTGTGCCGCCAGGTGGCGAGCGCGTCGTCGACATCGACCAGCTTCTCGGCGAGCTGGTACAGTTCCCACCAGCGATGCGGGTCGCGGTAGACTTGGAGCCAGGCCTCCTCGACCGCGGCGTTCGGCTGATAGGGCTGGGGCCAGTCGCGGACGGGGGCCGGGGCGAGTAGCCCGGCACGGGCGAGCGCGGCATTGGCTTCGTCCCACAGGCTCGGCTGCGCGGCGAAGCGCTGGGTGAGCTCGCCGGGCACCCCGCCGCCGCGCACGCCCAGCAGGGTCTCGACCGCGCGGAACTGGTCCGACTGGAAGCCCGAGCTGGTGCCGAGGACGTGGCGGAAGCTGGTATAATCGGAGGGCGTCATCGTGGTGAGGACCTCCCACGACAGCGTCATCACCGCCTGGATCCGGCTGACTCGCGCGAGGCTCTTATAGGCTTCGACCGGTGCATCCTCGCGCACCAGCGCGATCGCGAGCTCAAGCTCGGCGATCATCTGCTTGAGCCACAATTCCTTGGTCTGGTGGATGATGATGAACAGCAACTCGTCGTGCTTGTCCGACACCGGATGCTGCGCGGCGAGGATATCCTCCAGTGCCAGGTAGCGGCCGTAGGTCATGGGTTCGGTCATCGCGCGCACCCGATCCGATTGACACGGTTGGCGCCAGCGTTGCGAAACAACCAGGTGAGCCGGGATACGCGGCAGGCGGGCGAGGTGGCGCGAGAAAATATACGGGTCATGGCTGCATCCGTAAACACGCCGGCGACGAACCTCCAGCTCCCTTGTCATCGCCATCCCATCGGTATTTCCGATGCCCTCATCGCCATTTTGGCCTGCCCGGGGAAAGGGGTCACGTTGCTCCCGGGAATAGCTCGGTGCCGCGGCGCTTGGCGTTACTGCGCCCTTCTTCGGCCGTGCTTCAATTCGAGTTCCTGGAGATTTTTTCCGATGACGAAGGTTTTCGCGGCGGTTTCGGGCGCCCTGTTTCTGGCTGCGTGCGGTGGTTCGGGTTCCCAGGGTGGCGGCAATATGCGAGTTCCTCCTACGCCCACCCCCACGCCCACACCAACCCCCACGCCGACGCCGACCGCGAGCTACGTCAAACTCTCCGACCTGAGCGCTGACCGGAATTTCAATTCGGCCTGCGTCAGCTACCTGCCGAACCTTGATCGGCCGCCGCTGAGCCTTCCGACCTCGTTTGGCGAGGGACTGGGCATCGCCTATACTTCGGCGTCGCAGACCTATTCACTGACAGGCCGCGAGCTCAATTTCCTCTTCGGTCCGGCCGATCTTGACCCCGGCTCACCGCCGGGCGTGAAATTGTACCTCAAGCCGACGGCGGGCGGACTGGACGAGTTCATCCTCAGTGATCTCGATGCCGGCGGAACCACGCTCGACTACGCCGGTGACGCAACGCTCGAGACCGCCGCTTTCGGCCAGCGTACGGATTTCAACTGCATTTACGGCGCCCAGACCCAAGTCACGGATCGGCCTCCCGGCACGATATTCCCCTTCGGCAAGACCAGGTTGATCGGCACCGCCCGACATCCAATTCCCGGGGGCGGGGTGGCCGACTATTCGCTTGGGAACAGCACGCTCACCTTCGCGGTGAACGTTAGCACCCTCCAATTGGAGACGGTGGTTCATCTGATCGGCACCCCGCTCCCCACAGGTTCGGGTGCCGACGTCGATCTGGGCACCTTCACCGGCGATGCCAACCTGACGTCGCCCGCCAGTGCTTTCAAGGGCAACTGGACCGCACCCGGACACACGTTGAGCGGCATCTTTACCGGTGGTTTCTTCGGGCCCGAGGGCCGCGAATTCGCCTTCGTCTTCCTCCTGACCGACATCGACGGCGCCGGTACGGTGAATTTCGTCTCGACCGGAACGGCACGGGGCATCCGCTGATGCGGACGCCCCGTGCCGGTTCAATCCCGCAGCAGCTCGTTGATCCCGGTCTTGGCGCGCGTCTGCGCATCGACCGTCTTGACGATCACCGCGCAATAGAGCGCCGGCTTGCCGTCGCCGCCCCCGATCGAGCCGGGCACTACCACCGCATAGGGCGGGACCGCGCCGCGGTGGACCTCGCCGGTCACGCGGTCGATGATCTTGGTCGAGGCGCCGAGATAGACGCCCATCGAGAGCACCGCGCCCTCGCCAACGCGAACGCCTTCGGCCACCTCGGCGCGCGCGCCGATGAACGCGCCGTCGCCGATGATGACCGGATCGGCCTGGAGCGGCTCGAGCACGCCTCCGATCCCGGCGCCGCCCGAGATGTGCACCCCCGCGCCGATTTGCGCGCAGCTGCCGACCGTCGCCCAGGTGTCGATCATCGTGCCTTCGCCGACATAGGCGCCGATGTTGACGAAGCTCGGCATCAGCACGGCATTCCGGCCGATGAAGGCGCCATGGCGGACCACCGCGCCGGGCACCGCGCGGAAGCCGGCGGCGCGGAAGGCGGCATCGTCCCAGCCGGCGAACTTGAGCGGCACCTTGTCGAACCAGCCGCCGTCCATCGACCGTGTTGTCGCCCAGGCGGAACGAGAGCAGCACCGCTTTCTTGAGCCACTGGTTGACGCGCCAGCCACCCGCGCCGTCGGGCTCGGCGACCCGCGCCTCGCCGCGATCGAGCAGGTCGAGCGCCTCGGCCACCGCCTCGCGGACCGGGCCGGTGGTGCCGGTCCCCAGGCTCGCGCGGTCTTCCCAGGCGGCGTCGATCAGCGATGCGAGGTCGGTCAAGCGTCTTCCTCCAATATGTCGAGCAGCCAGCGGCCGATGTTGGTGGTGGTATAGTCGACGAAGCTGCGGTCGCGGTCCTCGGGCGGCTGCTCCGAGCCGTTGTCGACCCACACCGTGGCCATGCCGATCGCCTTGGCCGGCTTGAGGTTGCGCGCGATGTCCTCGGCGAACAGCGAACGCTGCGGGATCGAGATCATAAGCCTCGCAAAGGCCGCGATAGGCGACCGGATCGGGCTTGGGCCGGAACTCGGTCGCGTGGATGTCGTGGACCGCCTCGAAGCTCGCGCCGAGCCCGAGCCGGTCGAGCACGCGTTCGGCATAGGGGCGGTCGCCGTTGGTGAAGACGAGCTTGCGCCCGGGCAGCCGCGCCAGCGCGCCGGCGAGCGCCTCGTCGCGCGCGAGCGCGTCCATTTCGATGTCGTGGACGAAGCCGAGGAACTCGTGCGGATCGACGTCGTGCTCGGCCATTAGCCCGGCCAGCGTCGTCCCGTGCGCGAAGAAATAGCCCTTCTGGATGCGCCGCGCCTCGGCGGCATCGCAACCGAAGCGGCGCATGATATACGTCGCCCATCCGCACGTCGATCAGCGCGAACAGGTTGCTGCTCGACGGGTAGAGCGTGTTGTCGAGATCGAAAATCCAGTTGTGGATGTGAGACAGCTGCGCGAGCATGGCCGGACGGCCCTAGGCGGTGGCGGCCGGGGTCGCAAGACGCGCCCCGAATTCGCTATTAAGCCTCGGTAAAGGCGAGGAAATTATTTGCGTGCGCGCAACCTGACAAGGAATTGAGCCATCATGCGACCGGTATTTCGCGCGCGGCTGAGCGCCTCCGTGGCGATCAGCGTCCTGCTGCTGACCAGCGCTTGCTCGGGCGGCGGTGGTGGCGGCGGAGTCGGCTCGACGCCTGCGCCGTCTCCCGCGCCGGCGCCCGCGCCGACCCCGGTGCCAACTCCGACTCCGACGCCCACGCCGGTTCCCACTCCGACGCCGACCCCGACCCCGTCGGTCAACTACAACACCGCAGAATATCAGGCGACGGTCGGCGCGGTCTCGATGAACGCGCTCGCGATCTACAATGCGGGCGGGATCGGCACCGGGGTCAAGGTCGGCGTCATCGACAGCGGGATCGACCTGCAGAGCGGCGAATTCGGCACTTGCGCGCAGAGCGTCGGCGCGACCGGGCCGTGCCGCATCGACTCGGCATCGCGCGACGTCGCCGGCAACAGCACGATCGACGACGAGGGCGGCCACGGCACCGCGGTCGCCTTCACCATCGCCGGGCGGCGCAACGACGCGGGCACGCATGGCGTCGCTTTCGACGCCACGCTGATCATCACCCGCGCCGACGAGCCGGGCACCTGCGCGACCACGACCGGAACCGATCCCGGCTGCAAGTTCGACGACAATGCGATCGCGCTGGGGCTCGATACCGCGCGGATGGCGGGGGCGAAGGTCGTCAACATCTCGCTCGGCGGCGACGGGCCGGCCACCGCGGTGGCCCAGGCGGTGAGCCGCGCGACGGCGGCGGGAGTGATCGTGGTCGTCTCGGCGGGCAACGACGGCGGCGCCAATCCCGATCCGTTCGCGCTCGGGATCGCGGATCCGTCGGTCTCGCACGGGCTGGTGATCATCGCCGGCTCGGTCGGGGCGAACAATTCGCGCACCGTGGGCGGCGACGCCGTCTCGAGCTTCTCGAACAACGCGCGGGCACGGCGCAGAACTACTATCTGATGGCGGTGGGCGAGAGCGTGCGCGCGCCCGACCAGACCAACACGCCGTTCCTGTGGACGCGGCACCTCCTTCTCCGCGCCGCAGATCGTGGGCGCGATCGCGCTGCTCGCTCAGGCCTTCCCCACGCTGACGCCCGACCCAGATCGTGCAATTGCTCTACAACAGCGCGCGCGAGGGCGGCGATCCGGGGATCGACGCGGTCTATGGCCGCGGCGTGCTCGATCTGACCCGCGCGTTCGCGCCGATGGGATCGCTGACGGTGGCGGGATCGCTCGGGCGTCTCGTCGGATCGCGGCAATGCCTCGCTGTCGGCGCCGATGGGCGATGCGCGGCAAGGTTCGCTCGACAGCGTCGTGCTCGACGGGTTTGCCCGTGCCTATTCGGTCGATCTCGCGCGGGCGATCAATCGCGAAGGGCCGGGACAGCGGCTGCCCGCGCTAATGGCGTCGCGCACCCGCACCTTCCAGACCGGCGTCGGCGGGATGAGCGTCGCGGTGACTTTGGTCCCGGCGCGCGGCACGATGGTGCCCGTGCAGCTCGAACTCACCCGCGGCGACGCCGAGCAGGCGCGCGCGCTGGCAGCGACGGTGAGCGGCACGCTCGGCAGCACCGCACAATTCGCGATCGGCGCGTCGCAGAGCGGCAACGCGCTCACCGCTCAGCTCTCGGGCCGCGCTGACCCCGCATTCCTCGTCGCGCGCGATCCGACCAACAATTCGGGCTTCGACGTCGATGTCGGCGGATCTGTGGCGGTGCGCCAGCGTGTCGGCGACTGGGGTGTGACGCTCGCCGAGGAGCGCGGCGACGTGCTCACCCGGCGCGACACCACGCTGGCGGCGCTCGAGTGGAAGCCCGAGCGCTTCGGTTACAACCGCACCACGCTGGGGCTCGACCGCCGCTTCGGGGGCTTGCGCGCCGGCCTGTCGCTGACCGCGCTGGCCGAGGCGAACAGCGTGCTCGGCGCGCGCTTCTCCGGCGCGCTCGGCAATGCGCGGGCGGACAGCATGTTCGTCGACCTGGGGCTGCGCTACGATCTCGGCGAAGGCTGGACGCTCGGCGGATCGATGCGCCAGGGCTGGACCCAGGCGCATCTGCGCAGCGGTATGCAGGGGTCGGGGCTGATTCGCACCGACGCCTTCGCCGCCGACGTGGGCAAGTACGGCGTGTTCGGATCGGGCGACCGCATCGGCTTCCGCAGTCGCGCAGCCGCTGCGCGTCTCGAGCGGCGGGATCGATCTGATGCTGCCCGAGCGGGTGGGACTATTTCTCGACCAGCGTGACCGAGTGGAACGCTTCGCACGTCAACCTCGCTCCGCAAGGCCGCGAAGTGGATTTCGAGGGCAGCTATTCGGTGCCGCTTGTGGGGCGGCGACTTGAGCAGCAACCTGTTCCTGCGCCGCCAGCCGGGCAATTTCGCCATGCTGGGCGAACGACGTCGGCGGCGCGGTAAGGCTGACTTTGGGGTTCTAAAGATCGGCTGGCTGGCGCGTGCGCGTGCGTCTCCCCATCTCCTGCCCATGACCGCCTACTCGCTGCTCGATCTCGTCCCCATCATCGCAGGGCGGGAGCGCGCGCCGGAGCCTCGCCAACGCAGCCGATCTCGCGCGCCATGCCGAAAGCCTGGGCTTTACCCGCTACTGGGTGGCCGAGCATCACGGCATGGCCGGGATCGCCAGCGCCGCCACCGCGGTGGTGATCGCGCACGTCGGGCACGCGACGAACCATATCCGGATCGGCGCAGGCGGGATCATGCTGCCCAACCATGCGCCCCTGGTGATCGCCGAGCAGTTCGGCACGCTCGACGCGCTGTTCCCCGGCCGGATCGACCTCGGGCTCGGCCGGGCGCCGGGATCGGACCAGCGGGTGGCGCAGGCGATCCGCCGCACCCTCGACAGCGACGCCAATGCCTTCCCGCGCGACGTGCTCGAGCTCCAGAGCTACTTCGCCGACGACGGAGCAGACCGGCATCCGCGCGGTCCCCGGCGCGGGCGCGGACGTGAAGCTGTGGATCCTGGGCTCGAGCCTGTTCGGCGCGCAGCTCGCGGCGGCATTGGGCCTGCCCTACGCCTTCGCCTCGCAGTTCGCGCCCGGGCTGCTCGACGAGGCGATCGAGACCTACCGGCGCAACTTCCGGCCCTCGGCGGTGCTCGAGAAGCCCTATCTGATGCTCGGCTACAACGTCTTCGCCGCCGATAGCGACGACGAGGCCGAGCTGCTCGCCACCTCCCAGCAACAGGCGTTCGTCGCGATCCGCACCGGCCAGGCGATCCAGCTCCCACCGCCGGTCGCGGGCTATCGCGAGAGCCTGGGGCCGCAGGCGGGTGCGATCCTCGGCCAGGTGCTCTCGGCCTCGGCGATCGGCGGGCCCGAGAAGGTCGCGCGCGAGCTCGCGGCGTTCGTCGAACGCACGCAAGCCGACGAGCTGATGATCGGCAGCGCGATGTACGATCACGAGGCGCGCAAGCGCAGCCTTTCGATCACCGCTCAGGCGATGCGCGGGCTGACGGTGGCGGCCTGAGGCGCTATAGCCGCACCACTCACTATGGAGGCGGCGCGATGAAATACGAACTTTCGGGTACCGTGATGCAGACCGTCTCGATCGATCTCGAGTCCGGCGAGCGGATCGTCAGCCAGACGCACCAGATGGCCTGGATGAGTCCTTCGATCCGGATGGACACGCACACTGGCGGCGGGCTGTTCGCGGGCCTCAAGCGCGCGATGAGCGGCGGCAGCCTGTTCATCACCGAATATATTGCCGACGGGCCCGGCCACGTCGCCTTCGCGCCACGCTTTCCGGGGACGATCATGCCGGTCCATCTCGCGGCCGGCCAGTCGCTGATCTGCCGCAAGGAGACGTTCCTGTGCGCCGAATATTCGGTATCGCTCGACATCGCCTTCCAGCAACGGCTCGGCGCCGGCTTCTTCGCGGGCGAGGGGTTCATCCTCCAGCGCGTGACCGGGCCGGGGACGGTGTTCCTCGATCTCTCGGGCGAAGTTGTCGAGAAGACGCTGGCGCCGGGCGAACGGCTGCTGGTCCACGCGGGCCACATCGGCGTGCAGGAGCCGACCGTCTCGACTGATATCCAGATGGTGCGCGGCTTCCGCAACATGCTGTTCGGCGGCGAGGGCCTGTTCCTTGCCACGCTGACCGGCCCCGGCAGGATCTGGCTCCAGTCGATGCCGGTGCTCAACCTGGCGGAAGAGATCGCGCGCTACCTGCCCGACCGCGAGAATGTCCGCAGCGGCGCGGGATCGGTGGTGGGCGCGGGCGTCGCCGGCGCGGCGATCACCGGGCTGCTGGGGGGGATATTGGGGAACGAATAGAGTCCGGCTCGGTGGCCAATCGTTGCGGGCCTGTTATGATGCTCCGATGCAACTGTCCGGCGTTCGCCTGATTTATCTACATCCCTCCAAAACCGGAGGGAACTCCGTCACGCATGCGTTGCTGCCTCATTCGGACGACCAGCTCAGGGTGTCGGGCGCTCAGGATGGGCGGCACCGCTTCGAGATCGAAGGCGACATCACCGCGTCCAAGCACGCGCCCCTCGCCCACTATAGGGCGAAGATGGGCGTCGAAGCGTTGGCGGAGTACCGCGTTGCGATGAGCGTGCGCGATCCACTTGCACGCGCGGTCTCCTTCTATTTCTCGCCGCATCGGTGGGCTGCGCACGGCGGCCGGCCGGTCTGGGACTTCGACGAATTCAAGGCGATGCTACCGGCCATCGCTCGGCTCAGTTCATTCGTGCGGCTTGGCAACGCCCTGAGGCGTCCCGACTTCGTATTGCGGCGGACTCATCTTGTGAACGATCTGGGTGCGATGGCGACGGCGTTGCAGCTGCCGGCGCTGAAGTTGCCGCGAGTCAATTCGAGCGCCGGCACCGTCTGGCAGCGCGCGCGGGTGATGGAAGATCCGGCGGTGAGGCGATTGGTGCTGGAGCGGTTCGCCGAGGACTATGTCTTGCTCGCCCGATGGGGCTTTCCCTCATTGCCCGAGCGCAACGCGGTTTCGCTGGCGCGCCGGGCAGTCCGCTGGAGTGCCGGGCTCACCCGGCCGCGGGCAGCCGCAGCCGCACCAGCAGGCCGCCCAGGTCCTCGCTCTCCTCGAGGCTGACCGTGCCGCCATAGATCTCCGCCACGTCGCGCACGATCGCGAGGCCGAGGCCGGTGCCGGGCTTGCCGGTGTCGAGCCGGACGCCGCGATCGAAGATGCGCTGGCGGTCCGCCTCGGGGATGCCGAGGCCGTCGTCCTCGACCATGATCTCGACGAAACCCGGCCTGCGCGCCCGACCGTCACGAACACGCTGCCGCCGCCATATTTGGCGGCATTCTCGATCAGGTTGCCGAGCATCTCGTCGAGATCCTGCCGCTCGACATGCGCGACCGGGTCCTTGGCGCCGTCGACGTCGATGCGGACGTTGGGGTAGAGCCGCGCGACCGCGCGCTCGACCGCTTCGACGGCTGGCCACACGGCGAGCGCGGCTGTGCGCGCTGCCGCGGCGGCCGACGGCGCGCGCGCGCGCGAGGTGGTGGTCGACCTGGCGCCGCATCGTCCGCGCCTCGCGCACCACCGTATCGCGCCAAATCCTCGGAGCCTGCGCCGTCGCGGCGTTCATGATCACGGTCAGCGGCGTCTTGAGCGCATGGGCGAGGTTGCCGGCGTGGCGCCGCGCTTCCTCGGCCTGGCGGTCGTTATGCTCGAGCAGCGCGTTGAGTTCCTCGACCATCGGCGCGACTTCGGCGGGCATCGCGCCCATCGATCCGCCGCGCCTGCCCGCTGCGCAATCGCGCGATCTCGCGATCGCACTCGGCGCAGCGGCCGCAGGCCGTACCAGGTCTGCAGCGCCGCCATCACGATCAGCCCGATGCCGAGCAGCGATGAAGCTGCGGACCAGCGTGCGTGCGCAGCGCGTGGATCTGGTCGTCGAGCTCGGTCGCGCGCCTCGCGCGACCTGGAAGCGCCAGCGCACCGGCGATCCGGGCAGCAGCACGTCGCGCTCGAGCGACGCGGAGCGGCTCGGCCGGAGAATTCGCTGCTGTCGTAGAAATGGATGTTGGTGTCGGTGTGGGCCGTGTCGGTCTTGAGCGACGCAGATCGAGTCCCACAGCGAGCTGCGAGCGGAACGGCGTCGAGTCCCTTGCCGGTGACCTGCCAGTAGAGCGCCCGAATAGGGCTCGAGGAAGCGCTGGTCGGCGAGCTGCGGTTGGAGCAGCACCTCGCCGTCCGGGCCCGATCTCGGCGCGTGAGCAGCGATCTCGCCGCATCAGATATTCGAGCTGGTCGTCGAAATTGCGCGTGAGCGCGGTGGTCAGCACGCGATCGAGCGCGAAGCCGCCGCCGATCAGCAGGATCATGATCCAGGCGGCCGCGATCAGCGATCATGCGCCGGCTGAGCGATCCGGTCACGCGGACATAAGAACTCGGCGCGGCGGCTCGAAAGGCGCGTCCTCTGCGTTCCATCCTGGGCGTTCGCCCCGGCGGCGTGCGGTCAGGCGGCGCGGCCGGCGGGCTCCTCCAGGCTGTAGCCGAGCCCGCGGATGGTGGTGATGACGTCGGCGCCGAGCTTCTTGCGGATGCGCGTGACGAACACCTCGATCGTGTTCGAATCGCGATCGAAATCCTGATCGTAGATATGCTCGATCAGCTCGGTGCGGCTGACCACCTTGCCCTTGTGGTGCAGCAGGTAGCTGAGCAGCTTATATTCCTGCGCGGTCAGCTTGACCGGCTCGCCGGCCTTGCGTGACCTTGCCCGAGCGCGTGTCGAGGCGGACGTCGCCGGCGTTCAGCTCGGCCGAGGCATTGCCCGAGGCGCGGCGGATCAGCGCGCGCAGCCGAGCGATCAGCTCCTCGGTCTGGAACGGCTTGGCGACATAATCGTCGGCGCCGGCATCGAGCCCCGCGACCTTGTCCGACCAGCTGTCGCGCGCGGTCAGCACCAGCACCGGCGTGTCTGCGCCCTTCCTTGCGCCAGCGGTCGAGCACGGTCAGCCCGTCGATCTCGGGCAGGCCGAGATCGAGGATGATCGCGTCGTAGCTCTCGGTCGAGCCGAGGAAATGGCCGTCCTCGCCATCGGTGCGCGAGATCGACCGCATAGCCCGCGCCCTTCGAGCGCGTTGCGGAGCTGCTGGCCCAGATTGGGTTCGTCCTCGACGATCAAAACGCGCATGGTTTCTTCCCCGTTCGCGCGATCGATCCGCGCTTTATCCACCGGTCGCGGCGGATGATCCTGGCCGGTGCGGCCGTCGACATCCACCCAGATCACCGATCCATTGCGCAGGAATTTGAGCGTGTAAATGTTCGTTTGGGGATCGTAGTCGAAGCCCAGATATTGCGAGCCCGGCACGGTGGGCACCACGCGGCGCTCGATCTCGCGCAGCGGGAAGGTTTCGCCTGGGCCCGCGCCGCCAGCATCGCAGGCGTAAGCGGCCAGCGCGAATCGCGCGACGGCGCCGCCTCGACGGTCATCGTCGCGATGAACGCCGCGCACGCGAAAAGACCGAGTTTTTCCAACATTGCCATCCGAATGACATAGGCACCGCGCATTGAATAGCCCCTGAACATGCCGGTCAGGCGAGTGTAACCCGCCCGCCACACCCCGGCTTCGCCGCCCATTGCGGCGATCGGACATAGGCCCTAACGGCCGCCGCATGGCTGCACCTGTGTTGAGTTACGAAGGCCTTGGCCTGGTCCAGGGATCGGGCTGGCTGTTCCGCGACCTCGATCTCTATATCGGCGCGCGCGACCGGCTGGCGCTGATCGGCCGCAACGGCGCGGGCAAGACGACGCTGCTGCAGCTGCTCGCCGGGCGAATCGATTCGGACGAGGGGCGGCGGACGATCGTGCCGGGCACTCGACGTCGTGCTGCTCGAGCAGGACCCCCAAGTCGACGGCTTCGCGACGCTGCGCGATTTCGTGCTCGGCGGCGAGGATGCGCCCGCCGCGCACGAGGCCGAAGCGATCGCCGACCAGCTCGGCATCGACCTCGGCCGCGAGGCGGCGACCGCGAGCGGGCGGCGAGCGGCGCCGCGCGGCGATCGCCCGCGCGCTGGCGCAGGAGCCCGACGTGCTGCTGCTCGACGAGCCGACCAACCATCTCGACATCGCCGCGATCGAATGGCTCGAGGACGTGGCTCAGCCGCTTCACCGGCGCGTTCGTCGCGATCAGCCACGACCGCACCTTCCTCACCCGGCTGACTCGCCAGACGCTGTGGCTCGATCGCGGCGCGATCCGCCGCGCCGAGATCGGCTTCGGCGGGTTCGAGGCGTGGACCGAGCAGGTCTATGCCGAGGAGGCGCGCAACGCCGAGAAGCTCGACGCCAAGCTCAAGATCGAGGAGCATTGGCTGCAGCGCGGCGTGACCGGGCGGCGGCGGCGCAACCAGGGGCGGCTGACCAAGCTGCACGAAATGCGCGCCGAGCGCGCGGCGATGCTGGGGCCGCAGGGCACCGCCAAGCTCGCGATCGGCAGCGACGACGTCCGCACCAAGATGGTGATCGACGCCAAGAACGTCACCAAGCGCTTCGGCGACCGCACGATCATCAAGCGACCTGACGCTGCGCGTCACGCGCGGCGACCGGATCGGCGTGGTCGGCCCCAACGGCGCGGGCAAGACCACCCTGCTCAAGCTGCTGACCGGCGAGATCGCGCCCGACGAAGGCAGCGTGCGGCTCGCCAAGACGCTCGACGGGGTGATCATCGACCAGCAGCGCAGCCTGATGGACGCCCGACAAGACGCGTGCGCGACGTCCTCGCCGACGGCGGCGACTGGATCGAGGTGCTCGGGGTCAAGAAGCACATCATCGGCTATCTCAAGGAGTTCCTGTTCGATCCCGCGCTGGCCGACGCGCAAGATCGGCTCGCTCTCGGGCGGCGAGCGTTCGCGGCTGCTGCTCGCGCGCGAGTTCGCGCGGCGTTCGAACCTGCTGGTGCTCGACGAGCCGACCAACGATCTCGACCTCGAGACGCTCGACCTGCTGCAGGAAGTGATCGCCGACTATGAAGGCACGGTGCTGATCGTCAGCCACGATCGCGACTTCCTCGACCGGACGGTGACGGTGACGCTCGGGCTCGACGGATCGGGCACGGTCGGACATCGTCGCGGGCGGCTATGCCGATTGGGAAGCGCAAGCGCCGCCCGCGCGCCGAGCCGCACAAGGCTACGCCCAAAGCGGTGGCGCCCGCGGCTGCGGCGACCAAACCCAAGGTCAAGCTCAGCTACAAGGACCAGCGCGATTACGACCTGCTCCCCAAGCGGATCGAGGAGATCGAAGCGGCGATCGCGCGCGACGAGGCGGTGCTCGCGGACCCCGATCTCTACGCGCGCGATCCGGCGAAGTTCGACCGGCTGATGCAGGCGATCGCTGCCGCGCGCGCGGCGAAGGAGTCGGCCGAGACGCGCTGGCTCGAGCTCGCCGAGCAAGTCGAGGCGCTGGGCTAGGCTCGAGACTAGCCGACCTACCCCTGGCCCGTTCGGGCTCAGCCTGTCGAAGCCCTGTCCTTCTTCGGCGCGAAAGAAGTGCGGCCCTTCGACAAACTCAGGGCGAACACAATTCCTGGATCGCGCCGACCTTAGGTCACCGGCTCATAAACCGCATCCAAATCCGTGCGGAGGCGAGTTTGACGAGGGCTAGGTAGTTGGCATCGTGTTTTTCGGGTCCACCCGCGCCACGCCACGCGGCTTGTTCGGCAACAACGGTACGATCACCGACCACTCAAAATCTGAAAGCTCATATCGCCTCGCGCTCATCTGCGTCTCCTTGCGAAGACAAAATCACGCCAACTCAAAATGGGAATCCCGTTGATGAGCTTGCGGCCTAGGGCGTGGTTGGCACCTGCATGGGCAGCTGCATCGCGAGCACCTTCCCCGCGGCGTCGACGATTAGCGCCATCCTCGCTTTGCCATTGGCAAAGGTGAGCTCGAAAAAGTCGCCACCCTCCACGTCAGTGTGCTGGAAGCGAACCGATTGCAATGCGCCGAGCCGCGCGAGGACGCCCTGAAGCATCGGCAGGTTCCGACGCATCTGCTGCGCCGCCTGAGGCGTCACCAACGCATCGTCGATCTTGCCGCTCGCCAGATCGTCGAGGAGCCGGCGCAGTGCCGGCTCCGATTGCGGACGTGGCGTCGTGCGCGGTGCGAACACTTGCCGCAGCGAGGCTTCTGCAACCTGGCGCACGGGCGGTTGATGCAGTCGCTTGAGCGCGACCGCGAGTGCATTATCCGCGGGCGAGACAATGTCGGGCTGGACGCCGCGCCCTTCCCAGTTCGACTTCGTAACCGAGCTCTCGGACCGGCCCGTCGGCATCCCGATCATCATGCCATGCCCGATCGGCATCGGGCCGCCGGGATTCGCCCCACCACCGGTAACTTCGCCGATTATCGTACCCAGTTTGAGCGCCTGGATGTAGTACGCCACTCCCTCCCCGGCCGAGAAGGTGTCCTTGCTGGTCAGCACGATCGTGGGCACGCCCGAGAAGCTGACCGGGGTCGGTTCGCTGCGGAACGACGTACGCGTGAAGTCTCGGGTATTGGGGACCCGCCCGACAATCGTGTTGATCTCGACCGGATGATTCGCGGGAATCAGATAGCTGACGAGATAGGCCACTCCACCAGGCGTCCCTCCGTTGTTGCGGCGCGTATCAATGATAAGCGCACGGCTGCCCCGGAGTGCGACCATCGCGCGATCGAGCGCCTCTTTGAACACCTGCGGCGGCGGAAGCCCGATCACTTCGATATAGCCGATGTTCCCTGCAAAGTGATCCGCGCGAGTCACGCCGGATTCGGCCGCCGGCATGGCATTCGGCCCTCCGGCAGGCCGAGGCGGCGGCCCGGCCATGGCGGAGCCAACCACCAGATGCTTGTCGTGTGCGACGGTCGCCAGATCGGCGGTAAGCTGTTTCGCGAAACCCGCGGGATCGCTCAGCGCGTCATAGCTGCCCGCCGCAAGCGCCGCCTCGATCGCGGCGGCGGCGCGATCGCCCGTGTCCGGGAAGACATATCTTTCGCGTAGCGCCTGGGCCAGCGTCGCCACGATCTCGCGACGAGCCGCCGCATCGAGCGGCGCCGGTGTGGCCATTTGCGGCGCAGGCTGCGCTATCGACGGTACCGGCGCGACGGCCAGCAACAGGGCAAATGCGATCGGCACCGAATGGCGCGGCATGTGACTCTCCTTCGACGGCACGCACCGATCGGCGCATCTCGAATTAAATCTACATATGTAGAATTAAGAGTCAAGCATGCTCGAGTTGCGCATCCCATCGCGCGACCGCAATCACGAAGCCCAGTTCGACCATCAGCGCTGCGGCCTGCCAGAGCGGCGACGCCACATCGAGAAACAACAGCTCGGCAAACAGCACGAGCGTTGCCCCCGCGGAGGCCAGCGCAGCGCCGAGCTGCTGCACGCGTGCCCAGTTGCGCTCGACCACCTCCCAGGCCAGCCAGACGTGACCGACACCAAGCAGTATCCACAGCAACACGAACATCGGCACCGCGCCGAGTTGCGACTCGGCGACATATCGGTCGGGTCCGACGCCGGCCGTGAAAGGCGCGATCGGCAGGATCCGAGCGAAGCCCACCGTGCACGCGAATTCGAACAGCACGAGCTGCGCGAACAGGCCGATCGCGAGAGCATGACTCGCAACCGCGAAGCGTCCCTCGGCTTGGCGCGGTAATTCGAGCCACGCCGCTATCAGGCAACCGGCGGCGAAGACCAGGGGCTTGCCGTCCTCCATAGCCAAGTCGAACTCGGCGCGCATGGCCATTGCCCAGTCGCGACGCTGGCGCCCCAGCGAGCGCTCCGTAAGCACCATAAGTGCGCGTGCGATCGCGATAATCATGCGAAGGCGGCCGAAGCGGGAAACTCGCCGGTGCCTTGCGCCACCGCCTGCGCCAGCGCGACTCCCGTGGCGGTAAGGCGATATGCATGCCGCGCGGGACGACCGGGCTGCGTTGGCTCGCACCACTCGGCCTCGACCAGCCCCTGTTCGGTCATGCGCATGAGCAGCGGATAGAGTGTGCCTGACAGCAAGCCGGTTTCCTTCATCAGGGCGTAGCCGTGCCGCCACTGCTGCGGACGGTCAGCAAGGGCCGCGAGAAGGAGGAGCATCTGTTTCGAGAGTCGTCGGTTGCGGGTCATGGGCGTGCCACAACCTATGTAGAGTTGTGAGTCAATCGCCTTCGGTCCTTCCCGAGTAAGCTCGGGGAAAGCTCTCCGATTTCTTCCTTTCCGGCTACCCCGACGTGTGACCGTTTATGAGTTCACGACCTAGGTTGGGAACCTATACATATCACTGATTCTATATAGTAATAAGCGCCTTCTTTGGGTTTGGGAGGCCGGCGATGTCACGTCATCTGTTTTGGCTATCGGATGAAGCCTGGGCAGCGATCGAACCGCATCTTCCGCGTGGCAGGCCGGGCAAGCCTCGGGTGGACGATCGCACGGTGATCTCGGGCATCCTGCACGTGCTCAAGACCGGCTGCCGGTGGCGCGACGTGCCGGCCGCCTATGGGCCGCCAACGACGATCTACAATCGCTACAACCGCTGGGCCGGACACGGCATCTGGCAGCGATTGTTCGAGAAAGTCGCGGCAACCGGGCCGGTGCCCGACGAACTGTCGATCGACAGCAGTCATGTCAAAGCGCACCGTTCGGCAGCCGGCTCAAAAAGGGGGAGTATGAAGAAGCGATCGGCCGCTCGCGCGGGGGTCGGACCTGCAAGATCCATTGCCTGGCCGACGATCGCGGCCGACCGGTCGCCTTCGCGCTGACGCCCGGCAACATCGCCGACATCACCATGGCGATCCCGTTGCTGAGCGTCGCGCTGCCCGCCCGACGCCTCATCGCCGACAAGGCCTATGATGCCGACAGCCTGCGCAACTGGTTGAAGCAACGGCGCATCAAGGCCGTCATACCTTCCACTGCCTCGCGCCGCACTCCATATCCGCTCGACCGGCGCCTCTACCGGCGAAGGAACGTCATCGAACGGCTGTTCGGACGCCTCAAAAACTGGCGGCGCATCGCCACCCGATACGACCGACACGCCACAAACTATCTCGCCGCCATCGCTCTCGTCGCCGCCGTCGCCGAGTGGATCAAATGAGTCCCCAACCTAGAGCGCCTTGCCGCTCCGCCCGGCCAGATCGACGACATATTGCCACGCCACCCGGCCCGAGCGGCTGCCGCGCCGGGTCGCCCAGCCGATCGCTTCGGCCGGATCGAAGTCGAGCCCGTGCGCCTCGGCGTAGCCGCGGACGATGCCGACGTAGGTATCCTGGTCGATCGCGTGGAAGCCGAGGCTGAGCCCGAAGCGATCGGCGAGCGCGAGGCTGTCGTCGACCGAGTCGCGCGGGTTGATCGCGCTTGCCTGCTCGGCCATGTCGCGCGGGATCAAGTGGCGGCGGTTCGAGGTGACGAGCAGGTGGGCGTTGGCCGGGCGCGCCTCGGCGCCGCCTTCGAGCAGTGAACGGAGCGCGCGGGCGTCGCCGGCGGCGTCGAAGCCGAGGTCGTCGAGGAAGATCGCGAAGGCGCGCGGTACATTGGCGATCGCGACGAACAGCTCGGGCAATGTTTCGAGCCGATGAGTCGCCGCCTCGATCAGCGCGAGGTTGCCGCCCTCGGCCTGGACGTGCGCCACCGCGCTCTTGACGAGGGCGGACTTGCCGGTGCCGCGTGCGCCCCACAGCAGCACGTCCTGCGCGGCGTGGCCTGCGGCGAGGCGGGTGAGGTTGGCGGTGAGCGCGTCCTTCTGCGCGTCGACGCCGTGGAGCATGGCGAGCGGCAGCGGCTCGAACGCGCGGGTCGCGACCAGCACGGCATCGCGCCACACATAGGCCGCGTGCTGGGTGGCGTCGGCGGGCGCGGACGGCGGCGGTGCGAGCCGTTCGAGCGCGGCGGCGATGCGGTCGAGGGGATCCATCGCGGCGCTATACCGGAAAATCCTCCCCCGCGAAGCGGGGGAGGGGGACCGCAAAGTGGTGGAGGGGGGCTTGGCAACAGGCGATTCGCGCGGGGTGAAGCCCCCTCCGTCACGCTTCGCGTGCCACCTCCCCCGCTTCGCGAGTGAGGATTTTCAGCTCGTCTTCGCGATCAGCGTCTGCGCGTCCGAGCGGTCCGGGAAGCCCGGATCGGCGAGCGCGGCCTGGGCCTGAGCGCGGGCATCAGCCTTGCGGCCGAGCGCGGCATAGGCTTGCGCGAGGTGCCAGCGCAGCCCCGAGTGGCGCGGCGCGAGCGCCACCGCTTTCTGGAGCAGCTCGGCGGCGCCGGCGGCATCGCCTGCGGTGTAGAGCGCCCAGCCATAGGCATCCGCCGCGGCGGGGTTGGCGGGGGCGAGCTCATAGGCCTCCTGACCGTAGTCGCGCGCACTGTCGGTGTCGCCCGATCCGGCATAGGCGGCGGAGAGATCGGCATCGAGCGCGGCGTCGCGGTCGCCGATCCGGTCGTGGAGGTCCTCGAGTGTGTCGATCGCGGAGTCGAAGTCGCCCGCGGCGAGCTGCCAGTGCGCCGAGAGGCGGAGCGCGGCGACGTCGGTGGGGTTCTGCGACAGGAACAGCGCGAGCCCGTTCGAGGCATCGGGGCGATGGCCCGCGCGGTCGAGCGCCTCGACGAGGCGGAGCATCGTCGGCTCGTCGTAGCGGAGATCGGCGGCGGCCTTGTAGGCGGTGGCGGCGTCGGCGAAGTGGCCGAGCAGCATCAGCACGTCACCGACCGCGACATGCGCGCCGGGGGCGCCGGGGTTGGCAACGGCGATCTGCTGGGCGCGGGCAAGCGCCGCGCCCTTGTCGCCGCCCGCGATCAGGCCGCGGATCAGCGGCACCACCGCGGACGGGTCGTTGGGGCGTTCCGCCGCGCCGCCACCGAGCACGACCAGGCTATCGTCGGGGCTGAACGGCGCGGATTCGTCGCGCGCGGGGAACGCCGCGCGATCGAGCAGCGGCGCGGCGCTGGCACGGTCGCCGATCCGCTCGAAGCCGCGCGCGGCGAGGGTGAGCGCATAGCTGTCGGCATCGCCGCGAGTGACCACCGGGCGGAGCACGTCGATCGCGTTGCGCGCCGCGTCGCTGCGCAGCAGGGCGAGCGCGTAGAGCTTGCGCGCGGTGATGTTCATCGGCTGGGCGTCGACGAGCTGTTTGAGCTTGTTCGAGGCCTGCTGATAGTCGCCCGCCTCGAGATCGAGCGTGCCGCCGAGCAGCAGCATGCCCGGCAGGCCGTCGATCGTGCCGCCGGTCTTCTCGATCAGGCTGCGCGCGAGGTCGTAGTTCTCGTCACGCGCGGCGAGCACCGCTTGGAGGTAGTAGGCTTGCGGGCTGCCCGGCCGGGCAGCCAGCGCGCGGCGCGTGGCGGCGAGCATGTCGATCGTGCGGCCGCTGTCGCCCAGCGTCGCGGCATATTCGATCAGCGCGTCGTGATAGGCCGGGTCGCGCTTGAGCGCAGCCTCGAACCAGGGGATCGACGCGACGAGCCCATATTGTGCGCGGACCACCTGCCCCCGCAGGACGAGCGCCTCGAGGTCGCCCGCGTCGAGCTGCACGGCGTGGGTCGAGGCCTGGATCGCACCGAGCATGTCGCCCGCGGCGAAACGGAAGCGGCCGGCGTCGGTCCACACACCGGCGTCGTTCGGGGCGATGCGGATCGCCTCGTCGATCGAATCACGTGCTGCGGCGAAATTGCCGAGCGCGGTCATCGCGCGGGCACGGATGCGCAGGCCATAGGCGCGGTCGGCGGGATCGGTCTTCTCGACCTCGTCGATCGCCTTGTCGGGTTCGCCCTGGAGCAGCAGCGCCTGCGCGACGAGATGGTGAGTCAGCTTGGCGTCATAGCCATTGTCGATCGCGCGCTGGATCTCGGCCTGCGCGCCGACGCCGTCCTGCAGCGCGAGCTCGGCGCGGGCGAGCGCGATGTGGGCATCGGCCGAACTGGGGCTGCCGCGCACCGCTTCGAGCGCAGCGGCGCGAGCGGCGGTGGGGTTGTCGGCCTTGAGCAAGGCGAGACTCTTGTTCAGGGCCTCGGGATCGACCCGCGATGCCCAGAGATGCCAGAAGGCGAACAGCGCCACGCCGAACGCGGCGAGGCCGCCCGCGATGACGAGCGCGCGCCGGAGCACCGGCGGGCCTTTGCGGCGCTTACGGCTGGAGGTCATAGGCCTTCATCAGGTCATAGAGGGTGGGACGGCTGATCCCGAGCAGCCGCGCGGTGCCCGAGATATTGCCTTCGGCGCGCGCGAGTGCGTGGCGGATCGTCTTGCGGTCGGCGATCTCGCGGGCGGCCTTGAGGTTGATCGGCGAGGCATCGCCCGCGCCTTCGAGGTCGAGGTCGGCGGCGGCGATCATCTTGCCGTCGGCCATGATCACCGCGCGCTTGACCCGGTTCTCGAGCTCGCGAACGTTGCCGGGCCAGCCCCAGGCATCGATCGCGGCGAGCGCGTCGGGGGCGAAACCCTTGACCGCCGAGTTCATCGAGGCGGCGTATTTCTTGACGAAATGGCGCGCGAGCAGCCCCGCGTCGCCGGGCCGCTCGGCGAGCGTCGGGATGCGGATCACGATCTCGGCGAGCCGGTAATAGAGGTCCTCGCGGAAACGCCCGTCGGCGACCATCGCGTCGACGTCCTGGTGAGTCGCGCAGACGACGCGGGTGTTGACTGGGATCGCGGTGCGGCTGCCGATCCGCTCGATCACCCGCTCCTGGAGGAATCGCAGCAATTTGACCTGGAGCGGCAGCGGGATGTCGCCGACTTCGTCGAGGAACAGTGTGCCGCCGTGCGCTTGCTCGATCTTGCCCTCGGTGGTCTTGACGGCGCCGGTGAAGGCGCCCTTCTCGTGGCCGAACAGCTCGGATTCGAGCAAGGTCTCCGGGATCGCCGCGCAATTGATCGCGACGAACGCGCCCTTCTTGCGCGGAGAAGCGTCGTGGAGGCCGCGTGCGAGCAGCTCCTTGCCGGTGCCGCTCGCGCCGAGCAGCATCACCGAGACGTCGGCGCCGGCGACTCGCTCGATCGTGCGGGTGACCTTGAGCATCTCCGGGCTGCCGGTGATCATGCCGCCGAGCACCGCCCCACCCTCGACTCGTTCGGCGAGGCGACGGTTCTCCGCTTCGAGCGCATGGACGTGGAAGGCGCGCGCGACGATCAGCCCGAGCGCGTCGATGTCGATCGGCTTCTGGTAGAAGTCCCAGGCGCCCAACGACGATCGCCTTGAGCATCGATTCGTGCGCGCCGTGGCCCGAGGCGACGATCACCTTTGTATCCGGGCGCAATTGCAGGATCGTCGTCAGCGCGGCGAAGCCTTCGGAAGTGCCGTCGGGATCGGGCGGCAGACCGAGATCGAGCGTCACCACCGCCGGCTCCTCGGCGCGGACCGCGGCGATCGCTTCATCGCGGTTGGCGGCGGCGATGATCTCATAGCCGTCGTACGCCCAGCGCAACTGGCGCTGGAGCCCGGCGTCGTCCTCGACGATCAGGAGCTTCGGCTTTTCGGTCATGCGGCGCGCTCCACCGCGACGTCGGCGGCATGCGCCGCCTTCAGGACCACCCGGAAGCGGCTGCCGCGCCCTTCCTGCGAGCTGACCTCGATGCGGCCGTCCATCGCGGTCGCGAGCTGGCGCGCCTCGAACGCGCCGATGCCGAACCCCCCGGGCTTGGACGAGACGAACGGCTTGAACAGCCGGTCGCGCACGAAGGTGGGGCTCATGCCGCAGCCCTTGTCGATCACCTCGATCGTCACCGAAACGCCGTCGGCGCCGACCGACAGCGTCACCGGCTCGTGCGCGGGGCTCGCGTCGATCGCGTTCTGGATCAAATGGCCGAGGAGCTGCTCGAGGCTCGCCGGATCGGCGAGCGCGATCGCCGCGCGCACGCCGATCGTCGCGATCGGGTGCTGGCCGCGCCGTGCGGCGGCGAGACGCTCGACTAGGGGCACGATCTCGATCGCCTGGAGCGGCTCGGCGCGAGTGCGCGGGCGCTGCGAGAGGCGCGCGAGCAACGCGGTCATCTTCTCGGCCGAGCTGCGCAGCGTCTCGACCATGTCGGCGCGGAACTCGGCCTTGTCGGCGTGGCGCTCAGCGTTGCGCGCGGTGAGGCTGAGCTGGCTGACGAGGTTCTTGATGTCGTGGACGATGAAGGCGAAGCGGCGGTTGAACTCGTCGAAGCGCTGGGCGTCGGCGAGCGCCTCCTGCGCACGCGCCTCGGCGAGGTGGCTCGCGACCTGTCGGCCCGCGACCTTGAGCAGGTCGAAATCCTCCCAGTCGAGCGCACGCTTGACCGGGGGACGCGCGAGCAGGATCGCGCCGGCGAGGGCGCCGAGGTGGGGCAGCGGCACCAGCACCCAGGCCTCCGGCAGGTTGAGCATCCACTGCGGCACCACCGCGGCCTCGCCGCCGTCGTCGCCGCGCAGCATGTCGAGCTCGAGGATCCGGCCGGTGTCGGTGAGGTGGCGGGCGAGCGCTGGCTCGGCGGTGCCGGCAAGCCGCTCGCGCTCCCAGTTCCAGGTCGCGCCGAGGCCAAGCCCGGCACCGTCGGGCACGAGCAGCGCTCCGCCAGGCGAATCGGTCAGGTCGGCGATCGCCTTGACGATGCGTTCGTCGAGCGGCGCGGCGCCGTCGGGCGCGCCCAGCGTTTCGGTGAAGCGCATCCACTCGGCGCGGTAATCGTAGCGGTGGCGGAAGAAGTGCTTGGCGAGCTTGACTTTCATCCAGGCGCGCAGCCAGGTCGAGGAGACGAGGGTCAGGATCGCCGCGGTCGATCCGAACACGAACGCGGTCTGGAGCACGCGCGCGCTGCCGCCGCCGACGGTCGCGAGCGCGCTCGTCACCAGCGCCAGCACCGCGAAATAGGCGAGGATCGCGACCAGCGACAGCGACTGGTAGGCCACCGTGCGCGAGACCATCACGTTCCAATGCTCGCGGCGGTGGAGCCCTGCGGCCATCACCAGCGCGACCACGATCATCCCCACGCCGCGCGCGATCAGCAGGCCGAGCGGCGGCTGGGCGGCGAGATAGGCGACGGTGAACAGGTTGAAGTCGATGAACCACATCGCCGCCAGTGCGATCACGATCCAGCGCAGCCCCAGGCTCGCGCTCGGCGCCACCGCGGCGTGGAGCGCGCGCACCAGCACCAGCGCGGCGACGGCGACCAGCATGCGGAGCATCAGCGCGGCGCTGTCGATCTTCTCCGCGACATCGCTCGGAGCGGCGTTGCCGATGCCGTGGAGCACCAGCGATCCGACCGCGACCAATGCGACGACGCCGTAGACGGTGCCGAGCGCGACCGGCGGCCGCGCGTTGCCGTCGCGCCGGTGGAGCACGATCATGAAGCCGAGCCAGGCGAGGTTGCGCAGCGTCTCGGCGACCTCTGTCCCCATCTGGCCGCCGCCGATCCCGGCGACCGCGAGCGCCCAGAGCGCCGTCATCGCCAGCGCGATCGCGAACGGGCGCCGCGGCACCCCGCCCTCTCGGCGCTGCCAGGCCCACAAGGTCAGCGCGCCGAACAGCAGCGCGGCGAGCGCGTGCGTCCACAAGGTCAGCGTCCCGATCATCGCGCGCCCTCGGGAAACAGCACGACCCGCGCGGTCTGCAGCAGGATCAGCACGTCGAGGAAGGGCGAATAGTTCTTGGCGTAGTAAAGATCGTATTCGAGCTTCTGGCGCGCATCCTCGATCGAGGCGCCATAGGGATAGTTGATCTGCGCCCAGCCGGTGATGCCGGGCTTCACCATGTGGCGCTCGGCGTAATAGGGCAGCTTGGATTCCAGGTCCTCGACGAACTGCGGGCGCTCGGGGCGTGGGCCGACGAAGCTCATCTCGCCTTTCAGCACGCTCCAGCATTGCGGCAGCTCGTCGATGCGGAGCTTGCGCAAGGTGCGGCCGAGCCGGGTGATGCGCGGATCGTCCTTCTCGGCCCACACCGCCTTGCCCGGCGCCTCGGCATCGACTCGCATCGAGCGCAGCTTCACGATGTCGAAGCCCTGGCCGTAGAGGCCGACGCGACGCTGGCGGTAGAAAGCGGGGCCCTTGCTGTCGAGCTTCACCGCGATCGCGGCGATCGCGATCAC
This sequence comes from uncultured Alphaproteobacteria bacterium, assembly GCA_963799985.1. Classification (GTDB taxonomy): domain Bacteria; phylum Pseudomonadota; class Alphaproteobacteria; order Sphingomonadales; family Sphingomonadaceae; genus Sphingomonas. The sequence continues at coordinate 525,760 of CAWCZC010000002.1, forward strand.
CGGGAGCATTGCCGCGAGCAGGATCAGGCTGGCGGTCACGTCGAACAGCCGCTTGAGCATGCTCGAGAACATCCGGCCCGACGAGAAGCCGTCGGAGAAGATCAGCCAGCTGGGGTTGACCGAATCAAGGTCGACGCGGCCGGTCTCGCGCTCGAGGAAGGTCGAGATCTCGTTGACGTGGACGCCGGTGGTCTTGATCCGCAGCAGGTCCTTGAGCGGCAGTGCGTTGCGGCGCTCCTCCAATGCGAGCACGACTTCGCTGGCGTTGAGGAGCACGACATGGTCAGCGAGGTTGTAGATCGCGTCGCGCGCGATCGCTTCGGGGATAACGCGGTTGGCCTCGCTCATCGAGACATAGCCGACCACCGCGAACCCGGCGCCCGGCGTCTTCGACAGCACCTTGAGCCGCGCCGCGCGCGCACCTGCGCCGAGCACGACCACGCGCCGCTTGAATGCCTGGCTGCCCAGCGTCTTGCCGAGCAGGATGCGCAGGAAGATCAGCGCGACGATCGAGATCCCCATCGCGTAGAGCAGGTTCGAGCGCCAGATGCTGAGTTCGGGCACCGCGAAGAACAGGACGCTCAGGAAGATGATCCCGAGCGAGATCGCCACGATCAGCCGAGCGGTCGCATAGCGCAGCGACTGAAGCGCGTCGGCGCCGTAGACCCCGACCGAGATCATCGCCAGCTCGATCGCGGCGGCGAAGCTCGCAAGCTGCGGCAGCCGAGTCACCATCGGCGGCGGCGTTACTCCCAGCTGGTCGGCGCGCGCGATCCAGCCCAGCTCGCCGGAGACGAGCAGGAGGATGATGTCCAGCAGGCCGAGCAACAGCACGGCGTTGGGGACATAATGCCGGAACAAGCGGATCATGGCAGGATCGGCTTAACCGCTAAGTGTAAACGAATCCGACACAGCCGAGGGTGTCGCCCGAACTGACGAATCGCAAGCTCCGCTAGCGCGCCAATTGCGGACATTCCCAAATCGCAATAGGAAATCACGATGGGTGTCCACGGAAGCTGTCACTGCGGCAATGTGCGGATAGATCTCCCAAGCGAGCCCGCATGGGTCGCAGATTGTAACTGCTCGCTTTGCCGCCGACTCGCATGGCGCGTCGCCTATTTCCCGCCGGAGCAGGTACGCATTTCAGGCGAGACGACAGCCTATATCTGGGGCGATCGAATGATCGGCATTCACCATTGTCCCGTCTGCGGCTGCGGCACCCACTGGCAGTCTCTCGGCGAAGATTTCGGCAAGATGGGCATCAATGCGCGCTTGCTCGACAATTTCGATGAAGCCACCGTCGAGGTGAGGAAATTCGACAACGCGGATAATTAGGCCCATCGCCCAACGTTCGTTTTCCACCACTTTCAGACAGACACGCTCACGAAAAAGCCCGGCGGGTAGGCCGGACTCATCGTTACTCTTCAGCCTCTATCACCCGGCGGTATTGGAGGCGCGGGGTCCGATCGGCCAACCCCGTGGACAGGCCCAACCCCAACCCCGCACCGGGTGAAGGGGAGAGGCTAAGTTTTCGCGAAACCGTTGGCCTTCCAACCCGTTTGACGGGCGGGGCAAACGCCATCATCAGGGCCGTGGAGGGCCATTTCGCATGCCGGATTTCAAGCCGATCGTTCCTGTCATCCTGTCGGGAGGATCGGGCACGCGCCTGTGGCCGATGTCGCGGCCCGAGCGGCCCAAGCAGCTGCTCGCGCTCACCGCGAGCGAGACGATGCTCCAGCTGACCGCCCAGCGCGCCGCCGGTGAGCAGTTCGCGCGGCCGATCGTCGTTGCCAACGCGCTTCACGCCGAGATCGTCGAGGCTCAGCTCGAGGCGGTGGGCCAGGGCGCCGAGGCGCTGATCCTCGAGCCGGTGGGGCGCAACACCGCGCCCGCGATCGCGCTCGCGGCGCTGGCGGCGGGCGGTGGTGACGCGCCGCTGCTAGTGATGCCCTCGGATCACGTCATCGCCGACGTCGCCGCGTTCCACGCCGCGATCCACGCCGCGCTGCCGCTGGTTTCGGAGGGCTGGCTGGTGACCTTCGGGATCGCGCCCGACGCGCCCGAGACGGGCTATGGCTGGATCAAGGTCGGCGAGTCGCTCGGCGGCGGCGTCCACCGCGTCGCGCGTTTCGTCGAGAAGCCGCCGCGCGAGCACGCGGAGGCGATGCTGGCGTCGGGAGACCATGCCTGGAACGGCGGCATCTTCCTGTTCCGCGCCGACATGTTCCTCGGCGCCTTGAGCGTCCATGCGCCCGACATGCTCTCGGCCGCGCAACGCTCGATGGACAAGGCTCGGCGCGAAGGCGCGCGGATCTGGCCCGACGCCGCGGAATTCGCCGCCTCGCCCGCCGAATCGATCGACTATGCGGTGATGGAGAAGGCGGAGCGCGTTGCCGTGGTGCCGGTCAGCATGGGCTGGAACGACGTCGGCAGCTGGGACGCGCTCCATGCGATCAGCGACTGCGACGGCAGCGGCAATTCCTGCACGGGCGATGTCATTGCGATCGAGACCGAAGGCTGCCTGGTGCGCGCGGGCGAGGGCAAGCGGATCGCGCTGGTCGGGGTCCACGACCTGATCGTGATCGCGCACGGCGACGACGTGCTGGTGCTCCCGCGCGGGCGCAGCCAGGATGTCAAGAAGATCATCGACGCGATGAAGCGCGGATGACGGTGCGGCGGATCGGCAGGGCGCTCGCACGGCTCGCCCGCGATCCCGCCTATCGACGATCGCTCCGGCTGCGGCTGCTGCGCCCGAAGGGCGGCTTCCAGCCGTTCGGCACCACCTCGTCCGACCGCTATCCGGCGATTTTCGGGTTCGTACGGGATCGGCTGGGCAGCGACTTCGCCGGCCGAATCCTTTCGTTCGGCTGCGCGAGCGGCGAGGAGATGTTTTCGCTGCGCACTTATTTCCCCTCGGCCGAGATCAAGGGAATCGACGTGGACCGTGCCGCCGTCACCGCGGCGCGGCGGCGAGTCGCGGACGACGACCGCTTCAGCTTCGAATGTGCGGGCGATGTCGGGCACGAGCCCGACGCAGCCTATGACGCGATCTTCTGCATGGCGGTGCTCCGCGACGGCCGGCTGGCGCGGCCGGGTGTCACCCGCAGCGATCCGCTGCTCCGCTTCGAGGATTTCGCGCGGACGATCGACGGCTTCGACCGGTGCCTCAAGCCGGGCGGGCTGCTGGTGCTCCGCCACAGCAACTTCCGGCTTCGCGACACGCCCGCGGCGGCGCGCTTCGAGCTGCTGCTCAGCCGGCCCGCCCAGCGGCCCGAACGCACCCCCGTCTTCGGCCCCGACAATCGCCTGATCGCCGGGGCCGACAATCCCGAAACGGTGTTCCGCAAGCTGACGTAAGTCTGTTTCAGCGAAGCTGAAACGAGCCGGTGCCGCTCAGCGGAGCTGCAAACAACTCTACCCGAGCAGCGCTTCGGCCTGGTCGAGCGTGTCCTTCATCGTCGCGACCAGCGCCTGGTAGGGCGCGGGGCTGGCCATATCGAGCCCGGCGCGCTTGAGGATCGCGACCGGATAGTCGGATCCGCCCGACTTCAGGACCGAGAGGTAGTTGTCGCGCTCCTTCGGCCCGCCTGCGAGGATCTGGCGCGCGAAGTAGCTCGCCGCCGAGACGCAGGTGGCATATTGGTAGACGTAGAAGCTGTTGTAGAAATGGGGAATATAGGCCCATTCGTTGCCGTAGACGGGGTCGATCCCGACCTTGGGGCCGTGATAGGTCTTGAGCAGATCGAGGTAGACCGCGGTGAACCGCTCGCCCGACAGGCCCTCGCCCGCCTCGGCCAGATCGTGCGCCTTCAGTTCGAACTCGGCGAACATCGTCTGGCGATAGAAGGTGCCGCGGATCTGCTCCATCTGCTGGCCGAGGTAGAAGAGCTTCTCCTCCTTGGTCTTGGCTTGCTTGAGCATGTACGAAACCAGCAACTGCTCGTTGAGCGTCGAGGCGATCTCGGCGAGGAAGATCGGATAGTCGGACTTGTCGTAGACCTGGGTCGAATTGGCGAGCAGCGTGTGCATCGCATGCCCCCATTCGTGCGCATAGGTGGTCATGCCGTCGTACTTGTCGCTCAGGTTGAGCAGCAGATAGGGATGCACGTCATAGGCGCCGGGATTCATATAGGCGCCGGGGCTCTTGCCCGGGCGGGGGCGCGGATCCATCCACTTGGCGGCGGTCGCCTTGGCGAAGCGCGCGCCGTAATCGGGCCCGAGCGGCTTGACCGCCTCGATCACGACGCCGCGCATCTGGTCGAGCGTCCACGTCCGGTCGAGCGCGACCAGCGGCGGATAGATGTCGTAATAGTTCATGTCGGGCAGGCCCAGGATGCGGCGGCGCAGCTCGAAATAGCGATGGAGCTCGGGCAGGCCCTTGTTCGCCTCGGCCACCAACGTGCGGTAGACCGCCTCGGGGATGTTGTTTCCTGACAGCGCGTTGGCCAACGCGGTCGGATATTTGCGCGCCTTGGCGTAGAAGATATCGCTCTTCACTCGCGCGCCATAAGTGGCGCCGAACGTGTTCTTGAAATCGCCGTGCGCTTTCCAGAAGGTGTCGAACACCAGCTTGCGGTCGGCGCGGTTGGGGGCGTCGCGGGTGAGCGTATAGCCCTGCGAATCGAGCCGGATCGACTTGCCGGTCGAAAGCGTGATCGTCGGCCAAGGGATGTCCGACGAGCGCAGCTGGCTGCTGATCTCGCTCGGCGCGGCGAGCGGCGAGCCGGCGCTGGCGAGCAGTGCCTCACCCTCGGGCGAAAGCGTGTGCGCGGCCTGGCGGAGCACATCGCGGAGATAATGGTCGAAGCGCGTGGCCAGGGTGGCGTTGTCGGCGATGAAGCCCGCGATCTTGTCCCGCCCCAGCGTCAGCAGCTCGGGCGACATCCAGGCGGTCGCCTCGCCGAACTTGGTGTAGAGGTCGCGCGCCTGCGCCTGCTTCTCCTGATAGGCGGCGACTCGAACGTCCTCGTCGCTCTTGAGGCTGACATAGGTGTAGATGCGGCTGATCGTGCGGCCGAGGTCGGACCCGAGCGCCAGCGCTTCGGCGAGCACGTCGGCGCTCTCGCCGAGCCGGCCCTTGTACTTCTCGACTCCCGGAATTGCGGCGAGCGTCGCCTGGCGGGCGGCGTCCCAAGCGGCGTCGGTCGGATAGATTTCGGTCAAGTCCCAGGCGGCGCCGGCGGTGGCGGCGTCCTGCGCCCAGGCGGGCAGCGCGGCGGCAAGGCTGACGAGCGCGGCGGCGGTCAGCGCTTCGCGGCGAGTGGCTTCGGTCATCGATGGTTCCCCGGGGATGCGCCGGAAGCCCGGCGCGGAGTTGAATGGATGCAATCTGTCGCGCTTCGCCGCCGAAGGGAAGTGCTTTGTTGGTCTAAGGCGCCAACACACACGCCGGCGCAGATCGCCGCCAGTTGCGCGCTCGCCGTGGCTCGCGCTGCGGGAAGCGGAATCGACAAAGGTCCAGTCTGGATCGATCTCGCGGAGCCTTCACGCGCAAATTCCCGGCCTATTCGGTTTGCCCGGTCGAACGACGGGAAGAAATCCGCAAGCCGCGACAAATCACCGGCACGACGGGTGCCTCGCCGGCGAAGAATCTACTTGGAGAATCCGCGCGCGAGTGCATCCTTCATTTCGGGGATTACGGGGAAATGGGGAGGCGCATCGTGGCGATTGGGACCTTCCGGGCATTTGTGAGCTATTGCCACGCGGATCGCGCGTTTGCCGCGAAGCTGCAGCGGCGGCTTGAAGCCTATCGTCTTCCGAAGCGGCTGGCCGATCGGGTGACGCCGCTTGCGGGCCAGCCGCGCGGGCGGATCGGGCCCGTTTTCCGCGACCGCGCCGATCTCTCGGCGGCGGAAAGCCTGTCGGCCGCGGTGCGCGACGCGATCGCGGCGTCCTCGGTGCTGATCGTGGTGGCATCGCCGGATGCGGCCGGCTCAATCTGGGTGGCGCGCGAGATCGCGCTGTTCGGCGAGCTGCATCCGGACGCGCCGATCCTCGTCGCGCTGGTTCGCGGCGAGCCCGCCGAGGCGACGCCGCCCGCGCTGCTGCAGCCCGGCGCCGAGCCGCTTGCCGCCGATTTCCGTCCCGAGGGAGACGGACGGCGGCTGGCGTTCCTCAAGATCGTCGCGGGCGTGGCTGGGCTCCCCCTCGACGCGCTCGTCCAGCGCGACGCGCAGCGGCAGGTGCGGCGCGTGACGGCGGTCACGCTGGGGGCGGGGCTGCTTGTGGCAGTGATGGCTGGGCTGCTGGTGGTGGCCTTGCAGGCGCGAGCCGAGGCGGATCGGCGGCGCGCAGGAGCCGAGGGGTTGGTGAGGTTCATGCTGACGGCCCAGCGATCGAAGCTGCGCGAAGTCGGGCGGCTCTCGATCATGCAGGAGACCAATGAGCGCGCACTGCGCTATTTCGACGAGCAGGGCGATCCGCAACTCCTTCCCGATGCGAGTATCGAACTGCGTGCGCTGGTGTTGCACGCGCTCGGCGAGGTTGAGGCGGCGTCGGGGGACAAGGATCGGGCGTTCAAGCAATTCGGAGAAGCTTATGCCGCGAACTCTCGGGGCGCTGCGCCGCCATCCGGGTGATCCCGACGCCATCTATGCGCACGCGCAAAGCGCCTTCTGGAGCGGCAACGGCGCGCTCGACAGGGGCGACGTCGACGAGGCCGGGCGGCGATGGGTCGAATATCTTCGGCGGGCGGAGGACCTGCGGCGGATCGAGGGCAGGACCCGGCGATCCTTGATGGAGCTCGGCTATGCCAATGGCAACCTGTGCAACCTCAAGCTGCGCAAGCGGACCGACGTTCCCGGCGCTCTGGTGCATTGCCGAGCGGCGCTCGATTTCGTCCGTCAAGCGCTTGCAGCCCCCCGCGCGGAGGGGGATCTCCCCGACTCGGATATTCGCACTGCGCTTGCCAACCGGTTCGCCTGGTTCGCCGATGCCCTCGACGAGTCGCGCCGGTTCGATGAAGCGGTGCAAAGTCGTGTCCAGGAACGCGCCCTGATCGACGAGGCGCTTCGCCTCAATCCCGAAGATGCGAACTTGCGTGACCGCGCGGTCGCCTCGGTGATCGGCCTGGGCAAGATCGCGGTCGCTCGCGGCGAGCCCGGCGAAGGGATCGCGCGGTTCGAGCAAGCAATCGCAGAATTCGACCGGCTCCTCGCGGACTTTCCCGACAACATGATTATCTTCTGGGAGCGGTTCCGCGTGACCGTGCTGGTCGCCGAAACCCGGATTGCCGCAGGAGACCAGCGATGGCGCGCGAACTGCGCCGCCGCGAGCGCGATGCTCGATCAGGATGCGGTCCGCCATCCCGGCGGCAGCGCGCCGCAGAACCTTCGCGACTATTTCAACAAGACGTGCACGCGCGTCGGATCGCCAACGAAAGGAAAAATGCCATGACCAGCGAATTCAATCGACGGAATCTGATCACCGTCGGCGGCGCCGCCGTACTTGTGTCGGCGTGCGGCGGCAAGCCAAATGGGAATGATTCCGGTGTGTCGGCGAGGGGTCGCAAGAGAGGTCATGACGAAATGTATGGCAGCCCGCCCGCCCTGCCCATGCCCGAATATGTCTCGAGCCCCGGCCCCATCGCGCGCCCCCCGATCCAGCTTCCCCCGAAGCCTGAAAAATGCACGACATACGGCTATTCGCCCAAGTTCATCGCCATCCTGTTCATCGAGTTTGCCGATAAAGCGGAGATTTCGATCAACCACGCCAGCTTTATGTTTGCATCCGATGACCCGGCCAAACGTCTCAAAAAGGCGATCGGAATCATCAAGAAGCGACTGGCTGTCGAGCGGCTGTCCTTGATTACCGATGAGGATATCTACCCGCGGAAGAATGGCATGAAGGGCACGGACCGGGTCACCTTCGCGGATTTCGACTTCATGAGCCAGACCGAGCTCTTCATCTATTTCAACAACCCGAAGATCGTGCTGGATCCGGACTGGTTGATCTCGTTCACGCCCTATTCCGCGAGTGGCCAGACCAGGAAGCCCAACTACAGCTACGCCCATGCGCAGGTCGTTCCTACCGATCAGCTGGACACCCTCTCCGGCGCGCTGATCCGCGTCGAGAACCACATGACGGACCCTTATGGCTGCCTGCTCGATACCAATTCCATGGACTTTTCGATGAACATCCACTTCGCGATGATGCTGAAGAACGGCGGCGGGATGGTTCCGATGGTCCTCGATCCCGACACCGGCAACGGCTCCGGCTACGAGCCTTGACTAGGGGCGGGGCAGCCGCGCCTGCCCCGTCCGTCGACCGTTTCCGTAAAACGCGTGACCTGCGTCACGCGCAGTCTCGTCACCCGGCGCTAGCACGGCTGACCGGGCGTCCGCATCATGTGGCACCCGGGGTGAAGGCGGCGGCTGGGTAAGCAGATTCGAAGCCTGAGCTGAGTTGCAACGCGTTTGGATTCAAACTCGGGAGACTTTCAATGGACATGCTGGTTTCAAATGGCGCCGATCTCGTCAACTCGCGCACGCGCCATCTCAACGAGTTGCGCGGGTTCATCCAACAAGCCGTTTCGGATTCGGTGACGAATACCACGGCCGAATCGCTCCTCGACATCCTAGTGATGTCAGTGCTGGAATATTGGGGGGACGACCCTCACGACGGGCCGCCCGGTGTGCCGCCCCCGTCTTATGACCCGCGCTACATCGCGTTGCTCTACGTCGGGTTGGAGAGCAACTGGAGCTTTTCGATCAATCACGCCTGTTATGCGCTGCCGCCGGGCGCGAGTACCGCGGATTTCCGGCTCGCCAAGGCGCTCGACATTCTCGAGGACAAGGTGGCGCGCTCGGTAACCTTCGGGGTGCAGAATCTGGCGGGGCATCCGCCGTTCCAACACCTGCTTCCCAACATCTACCAGCAGCCGGCGCGATTGCTCGATAGCGGCTCGCTCGAAGATTTCCGGTTCAAGAGCCAGAATGAGATCTTCATCTTTCTGCATCATCCGAACATTCGGGTGGACGTCGTCGCCGACCGGCTGCTCGGCTTCAAGAAGCAAGGGCCAAACGACGTCGATCCCATTCGGGAGCGCAACGACACCTTTTACAACGCGCGCGCGGTGCCAAGCGCGGATATGCGAACGCTGCAGAATGCCGGAACGCTGCTCCGCGTGGAAAACTACGCGACTGGCGCAAAGACAGTCGGGGACTGGAAGCACAGCTATTCGATGGACATCAGATTTCAGCTGACCGCTGGTATCGGCCAGGCGACGATGCTCATCGATCCCGACACCGGCAACGGATCGGGCTACGAACCTTGAGGCGACGCGTGGCGCGGCGGCGCCGGCTGGAATTTCATCCGGCGCCGTCCCTGCAAGACTCGGCCGGGCGATGCGGCTATGATCGAATCGCCGCCGCGCCGCGAGCAAGTTGTAACGGGCGAGTCGATTGAGCGAACCGATTGCCGATGTTCTCGCGCTTGCGCGCGCCGGAGCCGTGGCCCCGGCGCGCGATGCGTTCGTCGCGGCCGGTCTCGACGCCACGGATGACGATGCGGTCACGCTCGCCCTCAAGGGCCGCCTGCTCAAGGACGCTGCCGGCGCCGCGACCGCGGAGGAGCGCGGCGGGCTGCTCGCGCAAGCGGCAGAGGCCTATGCGACTGCGGCGCGGCTGTCGCCCGCGGCAACCTATCCGCTGATCAACGCCGCGACGCTCGCCTTTCTGTCGGGGAACCGCGCGCTGGCCCAAGCGCATGCGCGCGAGACGCTCGCTTTGCTGGACGGTGGCGCGCACGAGCCCGACACCGCTTATTGGCTGGCGGCGACTCGCGCCGAGGCGCTGTTGCTGCTGGGGCACGACGCGCAGGCCCGCGCCGCGCTCGATGCGGCGATCGCCGGGACGCCGCTGGCGTGGGAGGATCATGCGGTCACGCTGCGCCAGTTCCGCCGCATCCTCGGCGCCCAAGCCAAGCCGGCCGACTGGCTCGACGCGCGCCGCCCTCCGCCGGCCGTTCATTTCGCCGGGCCGATCGGAATCAGGCCGCACGACGCGCGGCTCGAGGCATCGCTCGCCCGGGTGGCGGAGGGGTTCGGCGGCGGCACCGCCACCGGCGCGCTGGCCGCGGGGTTCGATATCGCCGCGGCGGAGGCGCTGCACCGCGCGGGCATGCGTCTCCAGATCGTGCTGCCTGCCCGGATCGACAGCTTCGTCGAGGCGTCGGTGCGCCCCGCCGGTGGCGATTGGCTGACGCGGTTCGAGGCATTGATCGCGGCCGCCTACACCCTGGATGAGATCGACACACCTGCGGGCCTTTCCGCGGCGGCGGCGGTGCTCGCCGAGGAAATGGCATTGGGCTGCGCGATGATCGAGGCACGCTCGCGCGACGCCGAAGCCGTGATGCTGCGCCTGGCCGGCGCCGGCACCGGCGCGGCGGCGGGGAGCGGGGGACGCCTGGTGACGGTTTCGGGAGATGCGCTGGCGATCGAGGCGCACTGGCCCGAACTCGCGCCGCCCGCGCGCCCGATCGCACTGCTCGGCTGCCGTCATGCCTCGGCGCACCGACTCGGTGAGTTGACGGGAGCGGCCGAGCATCTGACGCCGACAGGTGTTTACGCCGTCTGCGACTCGCTAACGGTGGCAGCGGCGGCGGGACTCGCGCTCTTCGACGGGTCCGCCGAAGGACAGGTGGTGCTCGACTATGCGCTGCCCTATCCCGACGGAACCCCCGACACCGCCGCGCTCGACACCCTTCTAGAAATGTCCGGGCAGCGGTACCCCATCGCCACGCGTGCCGCCGCGCTCACGCTCGCGTCACGGGGCGCACCGATCACCACGGCGCCTGCGGGCGCCAGCGGAGGATTGGCGCCATCGGTCGAGTTCTTCAGCCTGTGGGGTGATGCTTCGGCTAGACGATCAGATCGGAAAGCAGACGCGGCGAATTGATCGTCAGCTTCGTCGCGGTGCGCGAGATGATGCCGCGACGCTCGATCTCCATGATCGCGCGCGATGCGGTTTCGCGAGTTCGTCTGTGCCGTGTGCGCGAGTTCGGCCACGATCGGCGAGGGCGCGATTTCGTGGTCGGCGCCAGCGCGACGGAGCAGCTCCGCATAGATTCGCCCCTTCGACGAAAGTGTCGAACGCGCGTCGAGCCTGGCGATAATGCTCTCGAGCTGGCGCGCGAACGACAGTGCCAGCGTGCCGCCGAGCTGCGGATGGCTCGCGGCCAGCCTGGGCAGGTCCCCGGCGTTGAAAGCGAGCAGAGTCGAGGGTTCGAGCGCAACGATGTCCGCGAGATGGACCGCCGGTCGCGCATAGCTGCCGACCCAGTCCCCCGGACCGCAGGTCGATAGCCGGCTCGACCGCCCGCCGGACGAACAGGAGTCGATCTCGATCCGGCCTTCGAGCACGAGCCACATCGTACCGAGAACGTCGCCCTGGTTCGCCAGATAGTCACGCCGGCCGGCCTGGCGTAGCCGGCCGAGCGCGAGCAGCGCCGCCGCCACGTCCGCTTCGCAGCGGAGCAGCATCTCCAGCATCGCCCCCAGACCGGCTCCCGAGTTCACGCCCCACCCCGTGATTGCCGTACGCCAGTGAGCACTATAGCCGCTGAACTCGCAATGTATCGGCCAGATGGGTCCGAAGGGGGCCGGCGGTTTGGTGCGGGCGCGGGGACCTGCCGCTTCCGCTTCCGAGGACCTACTACCAAGAAAAGAGCCGGCGGATTGCTCCGCCGGCTCTTCGTTTTTGGGTTTGGTTGCTGGCGCGGGCAAAGCCCCCGCCTGGACGTCGGACGGGTTCGGCTTGCACCAACCCGCCGGCCGAGCCTTCGGCGAGTCCTGAATTAGCTACGCTAATCCAGGCTGCCTCCGCTCAGAAGTCCATTCCGCCCATGCCGCCCATGCCGCCGCCGCCCATCGCAGGCGCGGCCTTGTCCTCGGGCAGCTCGCTCACCGCCGCTTCGGTGGTGATCAGCAGGCCGGCGACCGAGGCCGCATCCTGCAGCGCGGTGCGGACGACCTTGGTCGGGTCGATCACGCCGGCCTCGACGAGGTTCTCATAGACTGTCGGTCTGGGCGTTGAAGCCGAGCGTCGGGTCGTTGCCCTCGAGCAGCTTGCCCGAGATCACCGCGCCGTCATGGCCGGCGTTCTGCGCGATCTGGCGAACCGGCGCGTACAGCGCCTTGCGGACGATGTCGATGCCGCGGGTCTGGTCGTCGTTGGCGCCCTTCATGCCGTCGAGCGCCTTGGTGGCATAGAGCAGCGCCGTGCCGCCGCCGGGGACGATGCCCTCTTCGACCGCCGCGCGGGTCGCGTGGAGCGCGTCGTCGACGCGGTCCTTGCGCTCCTTGACCTCGACCTCGGTCGAGCCGCCGACCTTGATCACCGCAACGCCGCCGGCGAGCTTGGCGAGGCGCTCCTGGAGCTTCTCCCTGTCGTAGTCGCTGGTGGTGTTCTCGATCTGCTGGCGGATCGCCTCGATGCGGGCCTTGATCGCGTCATGCGTCGCCGGCGCCATCGACGATGGTGGTGTTGTCCTTGTCGATCGTGACGCGCTTGGCGGTGCCGAGCATGCCGAGCGTGACGTTCTCGAGCTTGATGCCGAGGTCCTCGGAGATCATCTCGCCCTTGGTCAGGATCGCGATGTCCTCGAGCATCGCCTTGCGGCGATCGCCGAAGCCCGGCGCCTTGACGGCCGCGACCTTGAGGCCGCCGCGCAGCTTGTTGACGACGAGCGTGGCGAGCGCCTCGCCCTCGATGTCCTCGGCGATGATCAGCAGCGGACGGCCCGACTGGACGACCGCTTCGAGGATCGGCAGCATCGCCTGCAGGTTCGACAGCTTCTTCTCGTGGATCAGGATGTACGGATCGGTGAGCTCGACCGTCATCTTCTCCGGGTTGGTGATGAAGTAGGGCGACAGATAGCCGCGGTCGAACTGCATGCCCTCGACGACGTCGAGCTCGAACTCGAGGCCCTTGGCTTCCTCGACGGTGATCACGCCTTCCTTGCCGACCTTCTCCATCGCCTCGGCGATCTTCTCGCCGACGACGGTGTCGCCATTGGCCGAGATGATGCCGACCTGGGCGATTTCCTTGGTGCCGGAGACGGGCTTCGAGCGCGCCTTCAGGTCCTCGACGACCTTGATCACGGCGAGATCGATGCCGCGCTTCAGGTCCATCGGGTTCATGCCGGCCGCGACCGACTTCATGCCCTCGCGGACGATCGCCTGGGCGAGCACGGTGGCGGTGGTGGTGCCGTCACCGGCGATGTCGTTGGTCTTCGAGGCGACTTCGCGCAGCATCTGCGCGCCCATGTTCTCGAACTTGTCCTTGAGCTCGATCTCCTTGGCGACGGTGACGCCGTCCTTGGTGATGCGCGGAGCGCCGAACGATCTTGTCGATGACGACGTTGCGGCCCTTGGCCCCAAGCGTCACCTTGACCGCGTCGGCGAGGATGTCGACGCCGCGCAGGATGCGCTCGCGCGCGTCGCGGCTGAATTTCACGTCCTTGGCTGCCATGTTGGCTACCCTTTCAAATCTGCTTGAAGTTGACTGAAGTTGCACTGCTCGCCGGATCGCGCGGAAGGTCAGCCGACGATCCCGAGGATGTCGCTTTCCTTCATGATCAGCAGGTCTTCGCCGTCGACCTTGACCTCGGTGCCCGACCATTTGCCGAACAGGATCTTGTCGCCGGCCTTGACGTCGAGCGGCGTGATCTTGCCGTCCTCGGTCTTGGCGCCGGTGCCGGCGGCGACGACTTCGCCCTCCTGCGGCTTTTCCTTGGCGGTGTCGGGGATGATGATCCCGCCGGCGGTCTTTTCCTCGGCTTCGACGCGGCGGACGAGCACGCGATCGTGCAGGGGACGAAAGTTCATGGGCCCTGATCCTCTGTGTTGAGCTTGCAAATCGCTATTAGCACTCGTGCAGGACGAGTGCCAGCGGCACGCATATGTTGCCGGGGCAGGCGCGCGTCAACGGGCGCACGCTAAAAAATCCACTGCGCGAGCTCAGACTAATGACACTCCCCTCCCTGGAAAGGAGGGGAGGAAGATTAGAACATCGTCCGGGCGCTGAAGATCGCGCGCCAGCGCTTGCGGTCGGCGCCGGGGACCGGGTTCGACAGGCCGCGTGCGCCCTCAAGCCCAAGGACGAGGTGCGACAGCACGTTGGCGCGCACGCCGCCGCCGATCGAGCCGACGCCGAAGCCGCGATCGGGCAGCCCGACGCGCGCGACGTAGGTCACGTGGCCGCCGTCGACGAAGCCATAGAGCTCGGAGCCCGCGATCGGCGTGGGAAGGGTCGGCCGCAGCGCGAGCTCGGCCGATCCGGCATAGCCGCGGTCGCCGGTGACGAACGATGCCTCATAGGCCCGGCCGAACGCGTCGCCGCCGAGCGCGAACTGCTCGGAGGCGGGCAGGCGGCTGTTGGTGAGCTGCGCAACGCCGTCGAGCCGGACGACGAACAGCTTGCCGATCGCCTGGTTGTAGACGATCCGGGCGTTGGCCTTGGTGAAGCGAAGGTCGGTGTAGAGCGGGGTGCGGGTCGCGGCGCCGAACACGCCGACCCCCTGGCTGAGCGTGGCGGAAACGAGGAAAAGCCGCCGGTCGTTCGCCTTGCTGAACGAGGCCGATCCGCGCACCGCGCGCGAGCGATCGTCCGAGAAGCGCGACCCGATGAAGGCATTGTCGCTGTTGATCCCGTCGAGCCCAAGCGACAGCGTGACGTTGGTCTCGTAGCTTCGCAGCAGCGGATGGCTGAGCTGGAGCCCAAGCGACTTGGCCTTGCCGGTGATGCCGGTGCCGAGCGGGCGGGTGCGCAGATAGCCGCCGTTGACCAGCAGCTGGGTGCCCTCCGAGCCGAGCGTCACGCTCTGCGCGGCGGCATAATATTGGAAGCGGTCGAGCGCGGTCGGGAGCGCGACGGTGAATCGAGTCTGGCTGCCCTGGCCGAGCAGGCCGTTGAGGTAGAGGTCGCCCTGCACTTGGGTGCGGCCGAGCAGCGCGGTGCCGCGGTTGGTCACGCCGAGGCCGAACTGGATCGGGGGCCGCTTGCCGTCCATCGCGATCTCGACCGCGCCTTCCTGGGTGCCGCTGCGCAGGTCCGTGGTGAGGGTGAGGCCGGGGATGTCGCGGGTGAGCGAGACGTAGCGCTGGAGCTGCGAGCGCTTGAGCGGCTTCCTTCCGACGATCCGGCGCATGTAGCTGCGCGACAATGCGCCGTTGGCCGCGCCATCGAGCTTCACGCCCTCGAGATATCCCTCGATCACCTTCAAGCGGAGCACGCCGTCGGCGAAGCTCTGGTCGGGGATGGTGACGGTATAGAGCGCGATGTCGTGGCGCTCCTCGGCCGCCGAGACCGCGTCTGCAAGCTTCGCCAGATCCTCGCCGGTGATCTGCCGGTTCAGCCAGGGCGACCAGGCGGCGGCGAGCACGGCGGGATCGACCGAGCTGCCGCTGACCTCGACCGAGCTGAGCACGAACGGCTGGATCGCGGGGGCGGCGGTGTGCGCCGGGGCGTTGGCGGGGCCGGCGGTGCGGTGGCGCGTGGCGGGAGCGTTCTGGTCGGCGCGTTCGGGGGGCACCACGCGCGGGGCGGTCTGGGCGAGGGCGGGCGCGGGCAGCGCCACCGCGGCCACGAGCAGGAGAGTCGTGCGTCGGATCGGCAATTCGGGCTCCCCCGGGCTGGCGGAAAGGATCAGGGATGGATCGGCAAAGGCACGCCGCTGCCGCCCGCGCCGGCGACGAGCGAGGTCACCAGCGTGTTAGCGCCGCCGGTCTGGCCCGGCGTGCCCGCGGTGAGGCCGATACCGGTCGTGCCGCCGAGCGTGGCGCCGGCAGTCAGGGCCTGCCCCGCGACGATCCCGGTGGAGCCCGTGTTCGTGCCCGGAGCCGGCGCACCGACCCCGGCGCTTGCCGCGCCGACGGTCAGATCGACGCTGGCGCCCGGGCTGGCGGGCGAGATCGCGGCGGCGCCGCTCAGCACGGTGCTCGCACCGTCGGTCGGGGAAACCAGTCCCGCGATCGGCGTCCCCGCGTTCGCAACCACCGCGAGCGTGTTGGCGGTGCCGGCAACGGGAAGCAGCACGTTGCCCGAGGCATAGAGGACGCCCGGAATCGGCGCGCTCGCGCCGCCGACTGCCGCCGCGCCGGTATCGCTACTGCTTTGACTGGTCCGCGCGGGTTCGGTGTAGGTGCCGATCGGCCCCTGGGCGACGTTGATTCCCTGGCCGTCGGCGCATCCCGCAAGCGGCACCGCCGCCAGCCCCAACGCAATCACGCACATCCGCCGCATCGCGACTTCTCCCTGTCGGCGAGCTAAATCCCTTCGGCGGGGAATTGGTTCCGGTCAGGGGAAGCGCGACCAGGCGGCGGGGGGAGGAGCCGCCTGGTCGCCTTGCGCCCCGCTTATTGCGGAGTCGCGGTTCCGCGGACGCCGGCCAGCGCACCGGTCCGGCCGAGGTTGACGCCGACGCCCGAATGCCTGGTTGCGCCGCCGGTGCCGTTCACGCCCGCGCCGAGCAGCGCGCTGGTGTGCCGGCCACCGGCGTTGAGCGTGGTACCGTTCGCGGCGCCGAGGCCGCTGGTCCCGGTGGAAACGCGGGTGCCGTTCGACACGCTCAGCCCGGCGCGGAGGCCGCGCGCGGTTTGCGTGGCGGCCGAACCAGTGCGCGCGGCGGCGCCGACCGCAGCGCCGGTGGAGCTACCGCCAGTCCCGGCGAGCGCATGGACGCCGAGCCCGGCGCGGGTGCCGCGCGTGCCCGACTGGCCGCTGCGGCTGATGGTGCCGCTGCTCGAGCCCGAACTGCCGGTGCGAGCGCGCGCGCCGACAGTGGCGTTGATCCCGCCGGTGCCGCTCGACGCGCGCGCCGCCGCGCCCACGCCGCCGGTCAGCAGGTTGCCGCTGTTGCCGCTCTGGACGAGCGTGCCGCCGCGCGCGCCGAGCAAGCTCCGGCCACCGGTACCCGCGTTGGCGACCGTGCCGAGCGCGGCACCGGTGCGAGCATTGCCGGAGCGGACGAGGCCGTTGGCGGTCGCGCCAGCGTTCAAGCCGCGAGTGGCGAGGTTGCCGGTGGCGCCGACCGTGCTCCGCGCGCGGCCGGTACCGGTCTGGGCGAGGCCGTTGGCAGCAGCGCCTGCGTTCAAACCGCCGGCACGCGAGCCGAGAGTGCCGGCCGTACCCGTCAGAGTTGCGCCGGTCGTTCCGGCGCCGCCGTGCGCGAGACCATTCACTGCGCTCGCGGTGCCGAGCGTGCCGATGCCGCCGGTCGATCCAGTTCCGGAGCCGGGGAGGCCCCCCGCCGTGCCGCCGCCCATGCCGCCCATGCCCGGGGCGTCGTCTCCGGCGCCCGCGTCCGATCCGGCTCCACCCGTGGTGGTGCCCGTGGTGCCGCCGTTTCCGCCGTCGACCGAGCTCGCCGGCATCTGGGCGGCAGTACCGGGCTGCGCGCCGGTCGCGCCGTTTCCGGTGCCGGTGACGGCCTTGGACGCGACCGGGGCGTCGTTGTCGACGGGGGGATCGTTCGGGCCGTACGTCATGGTGGCGAAGGCCGGCACCGCGACGATCGCGGCGGCGGCGGCGAGCAGAGACTTCTTCTTCATCACGTCCTCCGTTGTGCCTGTTGACCCGAGGATTCCTTGGCTTGGACGGGGCGCATAACGGATGTGGACCGGGGAAGTTCAAAGTAGATCAATATGTTGCGCGAGCGTTATAGTGTGAATCGCGGGCGTCATAGTGCACCTTCGTGCCAATTTATGAAGCGATTCGAACGAGCAAGCGCGATCTGCCCGACCGCGATTGGCGCGCGATGCAATCGACGCCGCGCGTGATTCCCGATGTGATCCAGCCCGCCTGTATTGTGCGTCTAATACAGCCGTTTACTCGGGCACCGGCATCCTCTAGCAGGGACTCTCAATTTCGAGTGGGAGCGGTCTCGTGAACCTGGTTCGAGGCGCCTGGAAAATCCTGGTCGGCATCAAGGACGGGCTCGTGCTCGTCTTCATGCTGATCTTCTTCACCGGCCTGTTCATGGCGCTTTCGGCGCGGCCGAACCGCGCGGCGGTGCACGATGGCGCGCTGGTCGTGGCGCTGGCCGGACAGCTCGTCGAGCAGCCCGAGGATCCCGATCCGTTCGCCAACTTCGGCCAGTCGCGCGGTGCGCTGGGTCAGGTGCGGATGCGCGACGTGGTGCGCGCGCTCGATGCCTCGATCGGCGATTCGAGGGTGAAGGTGGTGGTGCTCGACCTCGACCGCTTCATGGGCGGCTATCCCGCCGCGGTCTCCGAGGTCGCCAACGCGGTCGGCCGGGTGCGCAAGAGCGGCAAGCCGGTGCTCGCCTATGCCACCGCCTACACCGATTCCTCCTATCTGATCGCCGCCAACGCGAGCGAGATCTGGGTGCATCCGCAGGGCGGCACGCTGTTCGCGGGGCCGGGCGGCACGCACCTCTACTACAAGGGCTTGCTCGACAAGCTCGGGGTCAACGCGCACGTCTACAAGGTCGGCAAGTTCAAGTCGGCGGTGGAGCCCTATATCCGCGCCGACATGTCGCCCGAGGCGCGGCAGATGAATACCGAGATGTACGGCGCGATCTTCAGCCAGTGGCAAAGCGAGATCGCCAAGGCGCGGCCCAAGGCGCACATCGCCGACTATCTGACCAAGCCCGACGAGGTCGTCGCCTCGACGGGCGGCGACATCGCCGAGGCCAATCTGCGCACCGGGCTGATCGACAAGAAGGGCGACCGGCTGGCGTTCGGCAAGCGAGTCGCCGAGATCGCGGGCACGCCCGACGACAAGCGCCCTGGCAGCTTCCGTGCGATCAACATGGTCGATTTCCTCGCCGCCAATCCGCCCAAGAATTCGGGCGACGAGATCGGCGTGATCACGGTCGCGGGCGACATCGTCGACGGCAAGGCCGGCCCCGGCAGCGCGGGCGGCGATTCGGTGAGCAAGCTGATTCTCGACGGGCTCGCCGAGCACCGGCTCAAGGCGCTGGTGGTGCGAGTCGATTCGCCGGGCGGTTCGGCGATGGCGTCCGAGCAGATCCGCCAGGCGATCCTCCAGGCGAAGGCGCAGGGCCTGCCGGTGGTGGTGTCGATGGGCAGCCTTGCCGCGAGCGGTGGCTATTGGGTCTCGACCGCGGGCGACACGATCTTCGCCGAGCCCAATACGATCACCGGCTCGATCGGCATCTTCGGCATCTTGCCGACCTTCGAGAAGACGCTCGCCAAGGTGGGCGTGACCAGCGACGGCGTGGCGACCACCCCGCTCAGCGGCCAGCCCAACGTCGAGGGCGGCACCAACGCGGTGACCGACAAGATCCTGCAATCGGCGATCGACGCAGGCTACCAGCGCTTCATCGGGCTGGTCGCGGCATCGCGCCACTTGACCCCGGCGCGAGTCGACGAGATCGGCCAGGGCCACGTCTGGATGGGCGGGATCGCGCACCAGCTGGGGCTGGTCGACCGCTTCGGCGGGCTCGACGACGCGATCGCCGAGGCGGCACGCCGCGCCAAGCTCGATCCGGCGCAGGTCCACCCGGTGTTTCTCGAGAAGAAACCGAGCGGCTGGCGTGCCTTCTTCGCCTCGCTCGCGCACGACAAGGATGACGACGGCGATAATTGGACCGACTCGCCTGCCGGGGACGACGCCTACGCCCGCATCGCCGCCGAGCGGCGCGCGGTGGTCGCGCAGGCGCTGGGCGATGCGCGGCGGCTGGCGTCGGGCAGCGCGGTGCAGGTCCGCTGCCTCGAATGCGCCGGGCTCGCGCCGGCGCACCCGGACGTTGACGACCGCAACCTGTTCGAGCTGCTGCTCGCACGGCTGGGCGGATGATCGGAATCCGCGCCGCCGCGCCCGAGGACGCGGCGGCGATTGCCGCCATCTATGCCCCGCACGTGCTGACCGGAACGGTCTCGTTCGAGATCGAGCCGCCCGATACGCGGACGATGCGGACTCGGATGGCGGCGAGCGAAGGGCTCTATCCATGGCTGGTCGTGACGACCGGCGACGAGGGCGGAGACGATGACGGGGGCGTGATCGGCTATGCCTATGCCACCCGCTTCCGCGACAGGCCGGCGTACAAGTACGTCGTCGAGACGACGATCTATGTGGCGGATACCGCGCAGCGCCAGGGCGCCGGGCGGCTGCTCTACGAGGCGCTGATCGACACGCTGCGCGCGCAGGGCTTCGTCCACGCGATCGGCGCGATCGCGCTGCCCAACGACGCCTCGATCTCGCTCCACGAAGCGGTCGGCTTCCGCCGTGCGGGGGTCTATCGCGAGGTCGGCTACAAGCACGGCCGCTGGATCGACGTCGGCATCTGGCAGTGCGAGCTGAACGAGCCCGCGGTACCGCCGGTCGAGCCGCGCAAGTTCAGCGACGTGGGCGTGGTGCGAGCTTAGGTTGAGCGGAATAGCCTGGCACCGGTCTGGCCGAGCCTGTCGAAGCTCTGTCCTTTCTTCGCGGAACTCACCGTACGCGTCGGGGTCGAACTCGGCTCAGCGCGCCGCGAACTCGACCAGATCCCAGCGGTTGCCGTAGAGATCCTCGAATACCGCGACCTTGCCGTAGGGCTGGACCGCGGGCGAGCGGACGAAGCGGACGCCGGCGGCGGCGTAGGCGGCGAAATCGCGGTCGAAATCGTCGGTGGCGAGGAACAGGAACACCCGACCGCCGGCCTGATCGCCGACGAAGCGCGCCTGGCCGGACGTAGCGGCGCGGGCGAGGAGGATCGTCGTCGCGCCCTCCGGCGCGCCGGGTGGTCGGATGGTGACCCATCTCTTGTCCTGCTCCGCCTGGTAGCTGTCCTCGACGAGTGTGAAGCCGAGCGTGCCGACGTAGAAGGCCAGCGCCTCGTCGTAATCGTGGACGACGAGGGCGATATGGGCGAGGCTCTGGCGCATGGCGCTTCCCTTGGCGGCGATTTGATGCGCGCGTGCCGGCCGGTTCGCGCTATCAGCGGATGGGCGTTCCGCCCGTTGAAGGACATGCCATGGCCAAGAGCCAGAAGAAATCGAACCGCGAAGTGCGCAAGCCCAAGGCGGAGAAGCCCCCCAAGCAGAACGCGTCGAACCCGTCGAGCAAGGACAAGCCGGTCGGCATCGTCACGATCAAGGGCTGAGGCGGCCTCAGCCGGCGCGCTTGTCCGCGAGCATCAGCCCGCCGAGCACCAGCGCGATCAGCACCAGCGCGGGCACGTCGCCCATCAGGTGGCCCATGTGCATCGGCTTGGCGAGCGACTGGCCCGCCATGATCCCGGCGTGCACGAGGCTCGAGAAGACGGTGAACCAGATCAGCGACCGGTTCGCCGCCAGATCGCGCGCGGCGCGGATCAGGAACACGCCGAGCGTGGCATAGACCCCGACGATCATCATGAAATAGTCGGACGCGGCGGGCGCGCCTTCGTGCCACGCCCAGCCCGACGGCCAGACAATCGCGAGCGGATAGAGCAGGCACGACAGCACGCCGACAACGACGAGCGCGATGCGGAGGAGGGCGTTGGGGGTCATGGCGTGGGGGCCCAGCGAATTCGTTCCGGATATGGAACGGTAGGCTCGATTTTGATGGGGCGCAATTGCCGGCTCGCGCGGACGCGAAGACGCTGGAGCGCATCAATGCGCATCCCCTGGTCACACCGCGGTCGGGCAAGGCGCGGTAGGCGCCTTGCCCCGGACTAGGGCCGGTTGGAGCTGAACGGCTTCATCAGGCGGATCGAAGTTCCATTGATGTTGGTCAGCGTCCCGGCCCACGCCGCTTGATAAAGCTTCTTGAGATCGTTGACGTCGTCGGGGGTCAAGTAGCTGTTGGCGCCATAGTTCATAATCGAGAACTGACTGTCGGTGCCGAACAGCTCGGATGGCCATGCCGATTCGCTGACATTGGCGAAGAAGTGCCTCAGCCCGAAGACGTGGCCCAGCTCGTGCACCAGCGTTTCGACCTGCTCCTTTTTGACCTGGCCGAACATTTCCGGATAGAGCACCAATTCGTGCTGGCCGGCGTCGGGAAAGAAGGAGCTGGCGAGCACGCATCCGCTGGTGTCGCAATCGTCGGCGTTTCGCACCGTGATCTCGAAGTCCCAGGCGTCCTGTCGCTCGGCGAACCTGATGGGCGAGGCATCGCCCCAGGAGGCGAGTGCCTCGCCCAACAATTGCCGGATTCCCGCCCTCGCCGCCTCGGGATCGCGAAATCGGCGCATCGACGATTCCTGGAAACGGTACCTCAGCATCATTTCCGGCGCCCACAAGGGAATGAAGCCCCCGGAGGAATCTACCCGCAGCTCGAACGGCGAACGGCCCTTCGGCGTCTCCAGCCCCCGGGTGTCGGTCTTGCAGCGATGGCCGGCGCCGAAGACATGCGCGTTAGGATCCGGCTCGCGCGCATGATCGATCAAGTCGAAAGGATTTGCTTCACGCATCATCTGCCTCCGGTCCCGCCGTGTTCTCGACAGGGCAGACGCTAGAAGGCTCGAGGACGACTGCGCGTGACCGGCGTCACGCCTTGGCGAGCGAGCGTTGGGGACGGATCGGAGTTCGGGATCCGGGTGGGGGCAAGCCCTCGATCCGTCGGCAGGGTTGAGGATATTGAACGTGTCACCGCGACGCGGCGGGCCAATCCCCCCTACCAGCTCCCATCCGCCGACAGCGGCACCTCGATCGCAACTCGCCTGCCGCCGCGAAGCACCAGGATGCGCGCCCGGGTCCCATAGGCCGCCCTCAGCGCGGTTCGGTAGGTTTCGAAATCCATGATCGGCGCCGAATTGATCTCCAGAAGGACGTCGCCGGGAAGAATGTCGGCGTCGAACGCGGGGGAGCCGCGGCGGACGGCTTCGACATAGTAGCCCTTGTTCGTGCCGATCTGCCGCGCCTGCTGCGGAGAGACCGGCGCGCCGTAGGTGCCCAGCCCGCGGCGCTCGAGGGGCGCGAAATAGACGGCGCTCTGGTCGTAGCGATCGATGCTGTAGGGGATGTAGCTGGTCGTCGAGCCGCGCGTGGTGACGGTGCCCGAATAGGTTCCGCTTGTCCGCCCGGACGACACCGTACCGCTGGTGTAGGAGGTCGACGTCGTCGGCGTGGTGACCGGGATCGAGCCGGTGATGGTCGATACGTACCGCGCGTCCACCACCACGAAGCGCGCGCCGACGGCCTTGGCCTGCTTCAGCGCGGCGGACTGGCTCTCGGCGGGGCCGTTGAAGCTCGAATAGCCGACGGGGGCGAAGCCCTCGCTCCACATATAGGCGATGTCGCGTTCGGAGTTGCCCGAGCTGCCCTTGAGCTCGGGGGGGGCCGCATAGGGCAGCGAGGCGGCGGTCCCCGAGAATTGCACGGGGGTGTAGAATTGCTTGTAGCCGCTCGCGCAGCCGGCCAGCGCCAGCGCCAGAGGCAGCGCCGGCACCAGCGCGAAGAGTCGTTTCATTTCAAGGCCTCCCCGATGACGGATCAGTCTTTCGAGCGGCGGGTTCGGCGTCAAGCGGGTTCTATGTCGACCGGACCGCACCCCTCGATGAAGCCGGGGGCGAGCAGGTCGCCGGGTGGCGGACGAGCTGGCGCGGGAGCAGGCGATCGGGCGGATGCTCCGCGAGGGGTCAAAGGTCACACCAGGGTCACACTGGTCACGCACCTTGCCGGCGGCGGCTGCGCGGGCGGGGATTGCTCAGCGGATCGAGATGATAGCAGGAGTCGGCGAACTCCTCCTGGGTCAGCACGCCGCCCGCGTCCTGCTTCGCCAGTGCAGCGGCGCCCCGCGCGTCGCGCGCCGCGGCTTCCTCGGCCGCGAGCTGCGCGGCAGATTTGGGCCTGCGCTGCTCGCGGAGAAAGCGCGGCAACACGCCATCGGCCACGTCGGCAAGGTCCAGCTCGGCCGCGAAGGTCTCGGGATCGAGCAATTGTTCGGGCGGCGCGGGCAAGGCGGGTTCCATCGCGCGGAGACGCTCTTCCAGGACGGGCTCGACCGTCCCCTGGGGCTCGCCCGCGGGCGGCCGGGCGTTGCCATAGCGTTCGGGCTTCAGGTGGCTGAGCAGATATTTGAGCAGGCGATTGTCGTGGACGAGGCGGGTGGCGATCACGCTGCCTTCGCGGTTGAGCACTTCCTGCTCGGTGCCCTCGATCGCGCGGTCGAAGGCGATGTCCTCGATCAGGCCGCCGGCATGCTGGCGCGCGGCATCCCAGGCGCGCGCGAACGCGGCGCCATGCGGGGAGCGGCGCAGGCGATAGGCAGTCTCGCGCGACATGCCGACCGCCTTGGCCGCGACATTGACGAGCCCGGTATCGGCGAGCGTCTCGATGAAGCGGCGCTGCTTCTCCTCGGTCCAGCCGTCGAGCCGGGGGACGCGGCGGACGGGGACCCAGCGGTAGTCGGCGGGGTCGTAGGGGGTGGGTGGAGGTGGGGCCGGGTCATCGGGCACCGCGAGGGCGTTGGCGCTTGGGGGCGAAGGCGCGGGATCGGGCGCGGGGGCGGGATCGGCGAAGTCGACGGGATCGGCGGCACCAGCGGCGCGCGCGAAGGCTGCGGGGTCTGATCGCTTGCTCATCTCCGAGCTTGGAGCAGGGGGAATCCAATTAGGAAAGGGGTTTTTTAGGGGCGCTACCGATCGGGGCGTCGGTGCATTTCGTAGCCCGTCGCCGTAATCCCACCCCCTTTTCAAGGAGCGGCCTCGCTTACTGGCCCTCCGCGCGCGGGGCGGCGGCGGCGAACGCGGCTTCGGCCGCCGCGTTGCCCACCGGCATATGGCGACCCCCGACGCTGATGTAGGCAGCGCACGCGCGGTTGCTTCCGTCGCGCGCGCGGAACGCGGTCACGGTGATTGCCGTGCCGTGCGGGAGCGTCTTTTTTGTCCATCCGTTGCGCAGCATCTGGCTCGGCGAACCGGCTTCGATTTTCCATGAGCTGTGCTCGCCCGTCCTGGGATCGCGGACGTCGATGAAGATCCAGCTTTGCGGATTGGTCCACTCGAACAGGGTCACCCGGCCCTGCAGCTTGATCGGTCGAGTTGAGTCGAACACCGCGTCGAACGAACGCTGCGCCAACGCCGCGCCCGATCCGCCCACCATCAGCACCGCACCGATCGCGGCGACATGCCAAGGCTTCATCTGCATTTCCCGGTCACTCCAATTGCGTGGTTCCAGGGTTGGACGAGTGTCGCCGGTATCTTGCTGGGGGTCAACTCGTGCGCGAAGGGGCCGATGTTGGGGCGGGCTGGGATCGGACGACAGCGGCGCGCGCGAAGGCTGCAGGGTCTGATCGCTTGCTCATCTACGAGCTTGGAGCAGGCGAAATCCAAATAGGAAAGAGGTTTCGCGGCCTCAGGGATTAACTAGGCAGGTAAAGCACCATCCATAAAGATCGCAATAGTGATCGATCAATCTCTTTAAAAAAATGAACGTAACTATAGCCCATACCCCCGTCGCGAACATAGATAGAAGGATCATATTGTAAGTAACCGAGTATTTTTTGATTATTTTACGATCAATCCATTTCCGTAAAAAAGAGCGTCCATCCCCGTGATTTCCGAGAAGTGAATTTTTGACTTGTTCAATAACTTCCGCCGTTGACCTCTCGAACGATCGAATTTTTTGCTCCTTCGCCAAGGATACCACTTCGACTTCCCAGCTTTCTTGCCAAAATTTTGAACCAAGATTGGTACGAAGCCAAAAATAAGAGGCGATAGTTGCAAACATGGCTACCAATGGCGAGAAATATATATCCCTTACAGAAAACGTCGCAACGCCAAGTGCCGTCATTAGAACAAGAAAATAGTTAGATCTTTGCCAAAATAGTTGGATTTCAAACGCCCTGTTCTCCAAGGCGATTTTCAATTCCGTGGCAGCTAGGTCTTGCCCGACAGTCATCACGCCTCCAAAAGAATTCTACCCTCATAGATATTTCTCAGAATCATGCCTGACCAAAGATCAAAATCACTAATGTTGTTTAACGGACACCTAAGGTCCAACCAGCTAAGCTGATTTATCGAAAGCTCTCCCTTTTTTGGAAGATCGGGAGATTGATGATTAAATACGACCAAAACTGCTACATGATGCTCAGCATCAGGACTGTCGTCCACATTGATATATCCCACAACATTTGCACGATCCATCGCGTCGCGTTGCTCGCTATAAATCTCATCGAGAAAAAGTTCTTCTTTTAATTCTCGCGCAGCATTTGCGCGAAACGCATCCTTTCCTCGATTAAATAAGTCAAAATCGCCGTCATTGACGTGGCCCCCAAATCCGACGCTAAGTTGGCCCTTTAACCTATCGCTGGTCGTGGTAAATTTTCCGCGTCGGTAAATGAGTAGCTTATTTTCATGATGAACAAGAGTAAAGGTTACGAATTGCTTGACAAACTCGTCTTCTTCTGCAGCCGACCTGTCCATG
The DNA here is from genome assembly GCA_963799985.1 of uncultured Alphaproteobacteria bacterium. Lineage (GTDB taxonomy): Bacteria > Pseudomonadota > Alphaproteobacteria > Sphingomonadales > Sphingomonadaceae > Sphingomonas. The sequence goes on from CAWCZC010000002.1 coordinate 552,077, forward strand.
AACTTGCAAAGTTCGACGTACATAGCTTCGAATTCGCTCTCGTCGTATCGTACAAAATCGCCATAAATTGTCGCGGCCAATTTATTTCGCGGCGCGACGAGCACGTTCTCTTTACGTATCGACTTGGACCGGAGATGGCCGACGTATACTGTGCGATATTCTTGAGGGACTCCCGGTACCTTCGCTAATTCGTGCAGAAAGAATGTGGACGGTGCGGTGCGGTAGAAGCTTGAGCCGCTGCTTTCTGAGCGAATATGCTCGGATAGACGCGCGGCCAAGGTCTTGTGCATGGTCGCGCCAAAGAGGTGTGCGGGGAGGAATCCGTGGCGCTCCGCTACCTCGAGCATCTCCGCCGGAGTGAGAGGCCGCCTCTCACGTCTTATCGCGTCCGCCGCAAGGACGAGATACGCATTATCGCCGAATGGAGTCCAATGGGCTGTCACCGACCGTTCTCTCTGCGCTGAAACGCGAGAATGTATACACCGGCTTGGTCGCCATCACTCTCCACAAGCTCGAAGAGCCTGAAACCCGACGCGAGCACTTTGGATATGAGGTGTTCGAGACGCACGGCCTGAAATGGGTAGGACTCCTGAGTGAACTTATCAATCTTTGGGACGGAGGTGCTACCGAGCAGGAATTCGCTTACTGAACTTGGCGCTTTCTCACCATGCCTCAGGACATCACGCCAAACGTCGGGGAGGCTGAGCAAAAGCAGGCCGCCGTCGCTTATAAGCTCAGGGAGCAGGCCAATAAGGCGATCCACGTCGTCGATTTCGAGCAGCGTAAAGGTTGCCAAGGCAGCCGAAAAGGGGATTGCAAACCGATGCTCCAAGACGTCTGCGGCAACGGTTACAGACCGCATTGCCGGGCTCGCCAGCTGCTCCGCAACGGCTAGCCGAAAGACGTCTTTGTCAAGCAACGTCCAGTCAGGTCGGTAGCTGAGGCGGCTATCCACGATGCGCGGGACGTAGCCAGTTCCCGTCCCAATATCGAGTATAGAGGCCGGTCTATATAGGTCCAAGAGACGTGACAGATTGGGCGCCACAAACTGATTTCTAATAACGTCCGATCTGCACCCTTCTTCCCATCGATTTGCTTCAGCTTCGTTGAGCAACATCTATGCTCCTCCCCCAGTCAATGTTGATTGGGGAGGGCGTCACGCGCAACTCCAATTTACGGACTTAATCGCGCTCCCGCTCACCGACCCCCATATACAACTCACTCCCGGTCTCCCTGAACACAGCGCTCATCGCGGCCATGCCGGCTTCGGCTTCCGCCAGGGCTTCGGGGGACGGGTCCGGCGCGCCTGCGGCGAGAAACGTATCCCCCGAAGCATTCTGCTTCGCCGCGAAATCCCTCACCTCTTGCGTGATCTTCATCGAGCAGAACTTGGGCCCGCACATCGAGCAGAAATGCGCGGTCTTGGCGCCCTCGGCCGGCAACGTCTGGTCGTGGTATTGCTCGGCGGTGTCAGGGTCCAAAGACAAATGGAACTGGTCGCGCCAGCGGAATTCGAACCGCGCCCGGCTCAGCGCGTCATCGCGCAGTTTCGCGGCGGGGTGGCCCTTCGCCAGGTCCGCGGCGTGGGCGGCGAGCTTGTAGGTTACCACGCCGACCTTGACGTCGTCGCGGTCGGGGAGGCCGAGGTGCTCCTTGGGGGTGACGTAGCAGAGCATCGCGGTGCCGAACCAGCCGATCATCGCGGCGCCGATCGCCGAGGTGATGTGGTCGTAGCCGGGGGCGATGTCGGTGGTGAGCGGGCCGAGCGTGTAGAAGGGCGCCTCGCCGCAGGCCTCGAGCTGCTTGTCCATGTTGGCCTTGATCTTGTGCATCGGGACGTGGCCGGGGCCCTCGATCATCACCTGGACGTCGTGCTTCCACGCGATCTGGGTGAGCTCGCCGAGCGTCGCCAGCTCGGCGAACTGGGCTTCGTCGTTGGCGTCGGCGATTGAGCCGGGGCGGAGGCCATCACCGAGGCTGAAGGCGATGTCATAGGCCTTCATGATCTCGCAGATTTCCTCGAAGCGGGTGTAGAGGAAGCTCTCCTTGTGGTGGCTGAGGCACCATTTCGCCATGATGCTGCCGCCGCGGCTGACGATGCCGGTGACTCGCTTCGCGGTCATCGGGATATAGGGCAGGCGGACGCCGGCATGGATGGTGAAATAATCGACGCCCTGCTCGGCCTGCTCGATCAGCGTGTCGCGGTAGATCTCCCAGGTCAGGTCTTCCGCCACGCCGCCGACCTTTTCGAGCGCCTGGTAGATCGGGACGGTGCCGATCGGGACGGGCGAGTTGCGCAGGATCCATTCGCGGGTGTCATGGATGTTGCGGCCGGTGGAGAGGTCCATCACCGTGTCCGCGCCCCAGCGGATCGACCAGACCATCTTGTCGACCTCGGCGGCGACGTCGGAGGCGACGGCGGAATTGCCGATGTTGGCGTTGATCTTGACGAGGAAGTTGCGGCCGATCGCCATCGGCTCGCTCTCGGGGTGGTTGATGTTGTTGGGGATGATCGCACGGCCTCGCGCCACTTCGGAGCGGACGAATTCGGGCGTCACGAAATCGGGGATCTCGGCGCCGAAATCCTGGCCGTCGCGGACGTGGCCGATGATTTGCTCGCGGCCGATGTTCTCGCGGAGGGCGACATACTCCATCTCGGGGGTGATGATGCCTTTGCGGGCATAGTGCATCTGGCTGACGTTGGCGCCGGGGCGGGCGCGCAGGGGTCGCTTCACGACGTTGGGGAATTGCGGGACGCCGGCGGAGCGATCGGGGCCGGTGAGGCCGTTGTCCTCGGGCCGGGCCTCGCGGCCGTCATAGGCCTCGACGTCGCCGCGGCCGAGGATCCAGTCGCGGCGGAGCGCAGGGAGGCCGGCCATGATGTCGATGCGCGCCTCAGGGTCGGTGTAGGGGCCCGAGGTGTCGTAGACGCGCAAAGGCGGCTCGCCCGAGTTGGGCTCGAGGTGGATCTCGCGCATCGCCACGCCGAGCGGGCCGACGTGGACCTTCTTCGAGCCGCGGATCGGGCCGGTGGTGACGCCGATTTCGGTCTTGGCAGGGATGTCGGCCATGTTCGTCTTCTCCATTTGGGGAGAAAACGGACCTTTGACGGGCGCCGCTCCCTCCCTACGCCGGTGTCAGCCGGATCAGGTTCGGCGGGTTACAGGCTCGTGCCTGCCTCTCAGGTGCCGGTCAGCACCACCCCGGGGATGCGCGGGTTCTGCGCCTGTGCGGGCGCGAGGTCAACGCGTCAGGGATGGCGATAGGTGACGATCGCCGCGCCGTGATCGGCGAGCCGGACGAACGGCTCGAATTCGCCGCTCGCGACGATCCGCCAGCCGGTCCCGTCGCGCCGGGCGGTGAGGGTGACGCCGGCGATCGACGCGTGCGCGCCCTCCGCGAGCGCGAGCACCGTCTCGCTCGCCTGGTCATAGGCGCCCGGGGGAGCGGCGCCCTCGATCGCCGATTGCTCGATCGCGGCCCTGGCGGTCTTCATCGAGAAGATGCCGTCCTCCATCACCACATGCGCGCCGGCGGCATCGACGCTGTCGATCCGCAGGCGCCGGATCGCGACTTGCGTCGTCGCCAGGAGCTCGGCGGAGGGCGCGACCGCTTCGAGCCGGATGGGAAGCGTGAAGATGCGCGGCTCCCAGCCGGACTGATAGGGCACGAAGCGGGCCTGGCCGTAGCTGCCGCCGGCGACGGGCGCCTGGAGGCAGATGTCGGGATAGAAATGGCCCTGCCCGTCGAGATAGGGGCTGTAGGAGGCCCCGTCGGCGCGCCACAGGCACGGCTCGATCGCGCCACCGGCGCCGAGCCGTGCCGCGAACAGCGTGCCCGCCGGGATCGTCGCGCCGATCGGCGCGGGGACTCGCACCGGCGCCACCGTTCGCCAGCGTTGCTCGTCGGCGCGCATCGCGCCGCGCGCGACGATCTCCCCCGGCGTCGCGGCGGCGGGCGCGAGCGGGGGCAGCGGCATCGCCACCGGATCGCCGCTCACCATATCGCCCCCGCGCAGCGGCGGACCGAGCGGCGATATGGCCTGCTGGGCTTGCGCCGCGGGCGCGAGCGCGAACAGCGCCAACGCCACCGCCGCGCCCAGAGCGCGCCCTGATCCTGATGCCATGACCGTCTCCCCTGGTTGGCTGCAGACTAGCCGCAAATGGCGGGAAGGGAAAAGGAAAGCGGGCCCGCAACTCACGGCGCGACGCCGAGCATCGGGCTCAGTCGAACACCCTTTCGAGATCGGCAGGGGTGTTGCGAAGATACACCGATGCGACATAGGCCGAACCGAGCAGATAGGCGGTCCAGATCGCCGCGTAGAGGCCGCCGCGAACGAACATCGCCACACTCGCCCCGGCCAGCCGCGCCATCGGCGCGCCGGTGAGCACGGAGATGCCGACGATTTCGAGCGCGGTCGGCACAAACATCAGCACCCACAGCGCGATCAGGGTGAAACGGACGGTCGACCAACGCCGGATCGTGTTCATCCGCCAGGCGAGCAGCCAGCTGCCGCCCACGGTGAGCGCCGTGGCGGTCCATGCGATCGCCTGGAGCATCGGCCAGCCATCGCCATAATAGTCCGGCAGATCGGGATTGGCGTAAAGATGGCGGTAGGTAATCCATAGCGCGAGGAGTGGCGTGATCGCGCTCAGCGTCACCAGGAAGAAGGCGAGCCACCCGTGCAAGGCCCCCGGTGGGCGCGGATCGACGCCCGGTTCACCCGTCCCCTTTGCGTCCATGGTCGGGGGATTAACGACTCCGGCCGAAAAGAAAAGCGGGCTCGGTCCGGCGGCAAGCGCCCGTTTCAGAACGTCCAGGCAAGCCCCAGCACGCCGGTCCACTGGTTCGGCGAGCCGGCGATGCGCGTGACCGGGCTCGCCGCGGCGTCGTTGAGCAAGCGGCGGTAGTTGACGACGCCGACCACCATCAGGCCGTGGGTGAGGTCGCCGGTGAGCGAATGGCCCGCCATCAGCGTGCCTGCCCAGTCCTTCCAGCCCTTGCGCGCGGTGAAGGCGGGGAGGCCGCTCGCGACGCTGCCCGCCGGGGTCACGTCGAAATAGGTGCTCGCATAGCCCTGGCCCATGTAATCGGCCGAGAGATCGAGGTCGACGAAGGCACGGGTGCTGAGCGGGGTGGCGTAGTCGATCGCGGGAGTGAGGACATAGCTGCGGTTCACCCCCGACACGTCCTGGAGATAGGAGACGGTGACGCTCAACTTGTCGTAGTCGCTGGTGATCAGCCCGGTCTTGCCGAGCCCGACATAGCCGCCGACGTCGATCGCGCGACCGAGGCGGCCGAGCTTCTTGACCTGCGGATCGACGATCGCCGCGCTGCGGTTGGCGTTGATGTCGGCCATGGGCCCCAATTGGAAATCCCAGCCGGGTCCGCCCTTGGTCGGCACCAGATCGGCCCAGAGGCGATTGCCGCGCAGCACGAAATTGATCCGGTGGAAACGCCCGACGATGCCGGGGACGGGCGCGAACACGGTGTCGTTCGATCCCTCGTAGCTGGGCAGCGCGCCGGCGCCGAGACCGATCGTGAGCGCATCGCCGTCGAGCTTGGCGGGATCGATCGTGGGAGCCGCCTTGTCCTGCGCGAGGGCGGGTGGGGCGAGCAGCAGCAGCGCGGCTGCGGAACAGGCGATACGCTGGGGAACCGGCACGGGGATGCTCCTGAATATGTTGCACCTGCGAAACGCCCCGATGCCGGAAATGCTCCAAGGCTGCAAACCTGTAAAGGGGTCAGGAGTCGAACCCGCCGACCCCGCCGTCGGTGCCGCACAGCCGGTCCCAGAAGCGGAAGTAGAGGCCATAGTTGCACCGGTAGCGCGCGTGGTGGCGCTGGTGGTGGCTCGCGGTGATGAGCGGGCCGTGCGCGAGCGCGCGGGGGAAGAGCTCCCAGCCCATGTGGTTGGTGACGCCCATCGTCGTCATCACCGCGAGCACCACGCCGAGCGCGGCGACTTGGATCGGGATCAGCAGCACGAGCGCGGGGATGACGGCTGCGCCGGTGAGCGCTTCGAGGGGGTGGAAGCTCATCGCCGCCCAGGCGGTGGGCGGCCGGCTCGCATGGTGGACGGCGTGGACGAGGCGGAACAGCCGGGGCGCGTGCATCGCGCGGTGAGTCCAATAGAACCAGGCGTCGTGCGCCGCGAGGTAGAGCAGCACCGAGAGCGGAAGATACCAGAGCGGCAGCGCGCGGGGATCGGTGTAGATTCGAGTCCAGCCGCGGTTCGCCCAGCCCCAGGCCAGGATCCCCGCGGGCACGCCGTAGATCGCGGCGCTGGCGAGGCTCCACCCGATCTCGCGGCGGATCTGCGGGCCGAGGCGGGCGTAGAGGCCGGGGTGCTTGAGGCGCGTGGCGAAGGCGAAGGCGCCCGAGGCGAGGAGGTAGCGCATCCCCACGATCAGCGTCATCGCGAGTGCCGAAAGCAGGATGGCGAGAGCGGGCGCGCCGGGCATCGTCCGAAATCTACGCGCGGCGTTCGATCCGGTATAGGGCTGGTCGGCGCGAGGGAGGCAGGCATGCGGGCGGTGGTGTTGAGCGGGGGCGGTCCGCTGGCGGTGGCGTGGGAAAGCGGGCTGCTCGCGGGGCTGGCGCAAGCCGGGGTGCGCGTCGCGGAGGCCGACTGCATCCTCGGCACGTCGGCAGGCGCGATCCTGGGGTCGCAGATCGCGGCGGGGGCGGACCCGGGCGCGCTGGCGCAGGCGATCGTCGGTGAGGCGAGCGGCATTCCCCCGCGCGGCGCGGTGCGCTTCGATCCCGCGGCCGTCGCGCAATTGCCGGGGCTGTTCGCTACGGCGCATTCGGGGCAAGCGGGGCGCGCCGAGGTCGGGGCGCAGGCGATCGCGGCGGCGCGCGAGAGCGAGGCGGCCTATGTCGCGCGCTTCTCGGCGATGCTGGGCGGCGCGGACTGGACGGAGCGATTCGGCTGCGTCGCGGTCGATGCCGCGGACGGAACGGTGCACGTGCTCAGGCGCGATTGCGGCGCACCGCTCGCCGCGGCAGTGGCGGCAAGCTGCTGCCTGCCGGGGATGGGCGCACCGGTGACGATCGGCGGGCGGCGCTACATCGATGGAGGCTTCGCCTCGACCGCCAATGCCGATCTGGCGGCGGGATGTACCCGCGTGCTGGTGATCGCCTACCGGCCGCCCGGACCCGCGGGCGAGCGGATCGCCGCGCGGCTCGACGCGCAGGTAACGGGGCTGCGCGAGGGCGGTGCGGAGGTGCTGTGCGTGGCGCCCGATGCCGCCAGCCTCGAGGCGATCGGGCCGCAAGCCATGGACGTGCGGCGGCGGCCGGCGATCGCGCGGGCGGGGATCGCGCAGGGATGCGCGGAGGCGGACGGGACGATTGCGTTCCTCGCCGGCTGAGCGAAGCGGCGGGAACGGACCGTTACCCTGTTTGGGTCGCGCGCGATCGCGGCTATGCTCGCTCGCGCCGGTGCGCAGGGACCCGGCGATGGGGGATCAATCGCGATGGCCCGTTTCTTTCGCCTTCTGCTCGGCGCGCTGCTGCTTCTGTCGCCGCTGGCCGCCGGCGCCGCGCCGGCGCGGCAGGGGAGCTTTCTCCACCTCAGCGACATCCACTTCGATCCGCTCGCCGATCCGAGCCTGGTGCGCGCACTGATCGCGGCGCCGGTCGAGCAGTGGGACGCGATCCTCTCGACCTCGAAGCTGACCGGCTTTCCGGCTCCGAACCAGGACAGCAACTACCCCTTGTTCAAGTCGATGCTCGCGGCCGCAGGCGCCGGGCGGTACGATTACGTGCTGCTCACCGGCGACTATTTCCCGCACAATTTCTACACCGAGTTCACCGGCGACGGCGGAATGCCTTCCGAATATCCCGGCTTCGCGATCAAGACCGCACTGTTCATCGACCGTGCGTTGCGCGAGGCGTTCCGCGGCGCGCCGATCGTCGCGGCGCTCGGCAACAACGATTCGTTGTGCGGCGACTATCACCTCCAGCAAGGCAGCGCGCTCACGGCGGCGATGGCGCGCGACTTGCCCGTGATCGCGGCGAGCGGCGCCGCGCGCGCCGGCTTCTCGACGCTCGGCTATTACCTCGTTCCGCACCCCACCGTCGCCAAGCGCGACATCATCGTGCTCGACGACATTTTCTGGGTGGCCGAGGCGAACCGCACCTGGCCGGGCAACGCGAGCCTCTGCCAGCCCGACGATCCCGCGAACGGACCCGCGCTCACGGCGTGGCTCACCAACACGCTCGCCGCCGAGCGCAAGGCCGGGCGCAAGGTCACGCTGCTCATGCACGTGCCGCCCGGGGCGAACAATTACGAGGCGGCCAAGGCTGGATGCCCCACCGGCTCGCCGCTGCTACTCGACGGAACCGCCAACGGCGACCTGGTCGCGCTGCTCGCGAGTTATGCCGACGTCGTCACCGATGCCTATGCCGGGCACACCCACATGGACGATTTCCGCGTGCTGACCGGGCCCGGCGGCGCCCCGCTGACGCCGATCAAGATCGGCCCCTCGGTGAGCCCGGTGTTCGGCAACCAGCCGAGCTTCACGGTGTTCAGCTACGACCGCGCGAGCGGGGCGGCGACCGACTATGCCGTGCACGCGGTGGTGCGCGATCCGGCCGGACCGGGCGCGAGCAAATGGCCGGTCGAGTATCGCTTCAGCTCGGCCTATGGCGTCGGCGCGTACGGCGCCGGGGGCCTCGCCTCGCTCGCCGCCAAGATCCGCGCGGACAGCGCCACCCGGATCGCGTTCGGCGGCTTCTATGCCGGGGGGCTGGGATCGAACCCGATGCAGGGAAGCAACTGGCTCGCCTATGCCTGCGCCGAGACCGCGCTGGTGCCTTCGGCCTACGCGGGCTGCACCTGCCCGGCGCCGAAGGGAGGCTAGGCTCCGGCGATCATCGTCACGCACTCCGCCGCGATCGCCTCGAGCGCCTCCCGCGGCTCCCCTGCCCGCGCCCGCACACTGAGCGAGTGGATCACGCACGAGAGCAGATGCGCGTGGGCCTGCGGCGCAGCACTGCCGGCTTGGGCGAGGAGGCTCTCGAACTCGCGGTCCTGGAGCGCGATGATGCGGTGGAGCGCGGCGCGGATGTCGGGATCGGTGACCGCCGCGGCGGTGGCGGTGTTGATCGCGATGCAGCCCGAGGGGCCCAGCTCGCCGCCCAGATAGGTGTCGATCGTGAAGGCGAACACGCGCTCGATCAGCGTGCGCAGCGGCAGACGCGCGCGGTGGAGGCCGGCGAAGCTCTCGGCGACCCAGTCATGGGTGCGCGCGAGCGCGGCCAGATACATGCCGCGCTTGTCGCCGAACGCGGCGTAGAGGCTGGGCCGTGCGACCCCGGTCGCCTCGGCGAGCTCGTCGAGCGAGGTACCTGCGAAGCCGCGGGTGCGGAAGCGCTGGGCGGCGGCGCGCAACGCCTCGTCGCGGTCGAAGCCACACGGGCGGCCTCTGGGGCGCCGGGAGATTTCTGTACTGCTTCGCATAGAATGGCCTTGACCTATTTTTATGCGAACCAGTAAAGAAATCAAGGATTCGAGTCGGGAGGCCTTGATGAAGCTCTATTTCCGCCCCTTCGCCTGCTCACTCGCGGCGCGCATCGCGATCCTCGAGGCCGAGCTCGATGCCGAGTTCGTCCAGGTGGCGCCGGGGCGTCCGCTGCCGTGCGGACGGATGTTCACCGCGCTCAGCCCGATGGGCACCGTGCCAGCGATCGAGAACTCGCGCGGGCTTCGTGCTGAGCGAGACGGCGGCGGTGCTGACCTATATCGCCGAGCTGGCGGCGGAGGGCGTGCTCGCCCCGCCGGTCTTCTCCGACGGGCATTACCGGATGCTCGCCTGGCTCAACTTCATCGCGACCGAGCTGCACAAGGCGGTCTTCTATCCGCTGATCGGCTACAGCGGCGGCGACGTGGAGGCGGAGGCGGCGCGCAAGCGGCTGACGCGGCCATTCGCGGTACTTTCCGCGCATCTTGGGGCGCGCGAGTTTCTGGAAGGCGGCTTCAGCGTCGCCGACGCCTATCTCGTCACCGTGCTCAACTGGTGCGAGCATGCCGGCGTGGCGCTGGCCGACTGGCCGGTGCTGCTCGACTGGCGGAAGCGGCTGCGCGCGCGACCCTCGGTCGCGGCGGCGATGACCGAGGAATGGCCGCTGCTCAAGGCAGCCTGAGCGGCGCACGATCTCTGGAGCCAAGCCCGCATCCGGCTTGCTCCCACCCCTGCCCGGTCCGGTTCGCGCTGGACCGGGCATTTTTGTGGGGGTTTCACTCGCGGAATCGATCCGCTAGGCCGCGCTCCATGCCTGCGATCCTCTCCTGCGACGTGGCCATCGTGGGCGGCGGTCTGGCGGGCGGGCTGATCGCGCTGGCGCTCAAGCAGAAACGCCCGGACTGCGACGTGCGGCTGATCGAGAGCGGCAGGCAGGTGGGCGGCAACCACCTCTGGTCGTTCTTCGGCAGCGACGTGGCCGCGCACGACCGCTGGCTGGTGGCGCCGCTGATCAGCTACGGCTGGACCCGCTACGACGTGGCTTTCCCGGCTCACGCCCGGACGATCCGCGCGCCTTACTATTCGATCGAATCCGAACGGCTCCACACCATGGTGCGCGAGGCGCTGCCCGAGGGCGCGCTGATGCTCAAGCGCAAGGTGCTGGCGGCGAGCGCCACGGCGGTGGTGCTCGCGGACGGCGACCGAGTCGAGGCCGGGGGCGTGATCGATTGCCGGGGCCCGGGCGACCTCGGGCTGCTCGAGCTCGGCTGGCAGAAGTTCCACGGCCGCGAGCTGCTGCTCGGCGATGCGCACGACCTCGCGCAGCCGCTGCTGATGGACGCGACGGTGGCGCAGGAGGACGGCTACCGCTTCGTCTATTGCCTGCCGTTCGCGGCGACGCGGATGTTCGTCGAGGATACCTATTACAGCGACACCCCCGGGCTCGACCTCGAGACGACGGGCGCGCGGATCGATTCCTATGTCGCGGCGCGCGGCTGGCACGCCGAGCGGGTGACGCGCGAGGAGGCGGGCGCGCTGCCGGTGGCGATGGGCGGCGATTTCGAGGGCTATTGGCAATCGGGGGGCAACAAGGTCGCCAAGGCGGGGCTGCGCGCCGGGCTGTTCCATCCGATGACAGGCTATTCGCTGCCCGACGCGGTGCGCACCGCCGCGCTGGTGGCGGGAGCGGGCGACCTCTCCGGCGCGGCGCTCCACGAGCTGCTCCACGGCTTCGCGCGAAAGACGTGGCGCCGGCGCGGCTTTTACCGGATGCTCGCGGCGATGCTGTTCAAGGCCGCCTCCCCCCAAGAACGCTACCGGATCCTCGAGCGCTTCTACCGGCTCGACGCGGGGCTGATCGCGCGCTTCTACGCAGGGCGGTCGAGCCTGTTCGATCGGGCGCGGCTGCTCGCGGGCAAGCCGCCGGTGCCGGTGGGCCGCGCGTTCCAGGCGATCCGCAGAGGCGGCAAGTGAAGCGCGCGGTGGTGATCGGCGCCGGGTTCGGCGGGCTCGCGCTCGCGATCCGTCTGCAGTCCGCGGGGGTCGATACGGTGCTGATCGAGGGCCGCGACAAGCCGGGCGGGCGCGCCTATTTCTGGGAGCGCCCAACCGAGGCCGGCACCTTCACCTTCGATGCCGGGCCGACGGTGATCACCGCGCCCCAGGCGCTCCGCGAGCTGTGGCAGCTGACCGGGCGCGACATCGCCGAGGACGTCAAGCTCGTCCCCGTCTCGCCCTTCTACCGCCTCGCCTGGCCCGACGGGACTCGGTTCGATTATTCGAACGACGACAACCAGCTCCGCGCCGAGATCGCGCGGCTCGATCCGCAGGATGTGGAGGGCTATCGGCGCTTTCTCGCTTATTCGGCGCGAGTCTATGCCGACGGCTATGTGAAGCTGGGGCAGACCGCCTTCCTCGACTTCGCCTCGATGGTGCGCGCGGCGCCGGCGCTGATCAAGCACCAGGCGTGGCGATCGGTCTATTCGAAGGTCTCGGGCTATGTGAAGAACGAGAAGCTGCGGCAGGCGCTGAGCTTCCACACCCTCCTGATCGGCGGCAACCCGATGACCGCGAGCGCGATCTACGCGCTGATCCACAAGCTTGAGCGCGATGGCGGGGTGTGGTGGGCTTGTGGCGGCACCAACAGGCTCGTCTCGGGGATGGTCGCGTTGTTCGAGCGGCTCGGCGGCGAGCTCAGGCTGGGCGATCCGGTCGAGGCGATCGACACGCTTGGCGACCGGGTGACCGGCGTGCGCACGCGCAGCGGCTATCAGACGACGGCCGATGCGGTCGCGAGCAACGCCGATATCGTCCACAGCTACCGCGATCTGCTCAAGGGCTCGCGCACCGCGCAGCGCACCGCCTCGCGGCTCCAGCGGATGCGCTACTCACCCTCGCTGTTCCTCGTCCATTTCGGCGTGGAGGGGCGCTTTCCCGACATTCCGCATCACAATGTGCTGTTCGGGCCGCGCTATCGCGGCCTGCTCGCCGATCTGTTCGATTCGGGCGTGCTCCCCGCCGATCTGGCGCTCTACGTCCATCATCCGAGCGCGACCGACGCTGGCATGGCGCCCGAGGGGCATTCGACCTTCTACGCGCTCGCCCCGGTGCCGCACCTCGGCAAGTTCCCGGTCGACTGGGCCGAGATCGGGCCGATCCTCGAGGAGCGGATCCTGGCCGAAGTCGGGCGGCGGCTGATCCCGGGGCTCAAGGACAAGATCGTCACCAAATTCTCCTACGCGCCGAGCGATTTCGCGCACGATCTGAACGCGCATCTGGGATCGGGCTTCAGCTTGGAACCGATCCTGACCCAGAGCGCCTGGTTCCGCGTCCACAACCGCGACGACGCGATCTCGAACCTCTATTTCATCGGCGCGGGCACGCATCCGGGCGCCGGCATCCCCGGCGTGATCAGCAGCGCCAAGGCGACCGCGGCATTGATGCTGGGAGAAGGCAAGTGAAGCGTATCGCGGTCTATTGCGGATCGGCCTCGCCGGCGAATCCGGTCTATATCGAGAGCGCGCGGACGGTGGGGCGGACGCTCGCCGCGCGCGGGATCGGGCTGGTCTATGGCGGCGGCAAGCTCGGGTTGATGGGCGCGGTGGCGGACGCGGCGCTTGAAGCCGGCGGCGAAGTGATCGGCGTGATCCCGCAGGCGCTGGTCAACGCCGAAGTCGCGCACCGCGGGCTGACGCATCTCGAAACCGTCGAGACGATGCACGAGCGCAAGGCGCGCTTCACCGAGCTCTCCGACGGCTTCCTCACCATCCCCGGCGGCACCGGCACGATGGACGAATTGTGGGAAGCGATGAGCTGGGCGCAGCTCGGCTATCACGCCAAGCCGGTGGCTTTGCTCAACGTCGCGGGCTTTTACGACGGGCTGCTCGAATTCGTCGGCAAGATGGGCCAGGTCGGTTTCCTGCGGCCGCAGCACCAGGGAATCCTGCTCCACGACGACGACCTCGACCGGCTGCTCGAGCGGATGGCGGCGTTCGAGCCGACCCTGCCCATCATCCACATGAAGCGCAGCGACCTGTGAAGCCTAGCCGCGCCGCGATCGTCGCGACCGCGCAGGAGAGTATCGCGCGCGGATCGAAGAGCTTCGCGGCGGCGAGCCGACTGTTCGATCGCACGACGCGCGAGCGGGCTTGGCTGCTCTACGCCTGGTGCCGCCGCTGCGACGACCTCGCCGATGCGCAGGACCACGGCCACGGGGCACGGACCGTCGTCGATCCCGAGGCGCGGCTTGCGGCGATCCGGACGCGGACCGAAGCGGCGCTTGACGGAGAATGGGTCGGCGACGCGGCGTTCGACGCGCTCAGGATCGTCGTCGCCGAGACCGGCATCCCGCACGGCTGGGTCCACGACGTGACCGAGGGATTCGCGATGGATGCCGCGGGATGGCGGCCCGCGAGCGAGCAGGATCTGCTGCGTTATTGCTACCATGTCGCCGGCGCGGTCGGCTGCATGATGGCGGTGGCGATGGGAGTGAAGCCGGACGATACGGCGGCGCTCGATCGGGCGTGCGACCTCGGCATCGCCTTCCAGCTCGCCAACATCGTCCGCGACCTCGCCGAGGATGCGCGCGCGGGACGCTGCTATCTCCCCGCCGACTGGCTGGCGGAGATGGATCTGACCGCGGACGAGGCCGTGCTTCCGGACAACCATCCGCAACTTGCGGTACTGGCCGGACGGCTCGCCGCCCTCGCCGACGCCTATGCCACAAGCGGGCGCGCGGGGACGCCGGGACTGCGGTTCCGGTCGGCCTGGGCGGTGCTGGCGGCAGCCGGCATCTATGGCGACATCGCCCGCCACGTCGCCGCACGCGGCGCGCATGCGTGGGACCGGCGCGTGACGACTTCGCCGGTCGAGAAGCTCGGCTGGGCCGCGCGGGCAAGCGCGCAGGCGCTGCAGCGGCGCAAGCTTTTTCCCGTTACGACGCGCGTCGGGCTCTGGACGCGGCCCGATTAACCATTTCCGCAAAGGGCTCGCTAAGCCCGGGTGACGCAAGGGCGGAGCATGACCATGCTTTCGCTCCAACTGTCGCGCGCGCTGGCGCGGGGCCGTGCCGCTCCGCCGCGACCGCAGACTCGCGCCGACCTGCTCGCGACGCTGCTGCGCAAACGCGCCGCCGCGCACAACGCGGGTGCGGGAGAGCTCGAGGCATTGCTGCGCGACCAGATCCGCTGGGCGCTCCCGATCGAGCGGGGGTTGGTGGAGTAGGGTCATCCCTCCACGCCGTCATCCCGGAACCCGCAGGCTTCCGGGATGACGAATAAGAAATAGAAGGCAGGTTCAAGCGTCAGGCCGCCCCTGACGCCCCCGACACGACCACGCCCGCCAGCAAGGGCGCGACCACTGCGCCGATCTGCATCCACAAGGGATGCGGCACCAGCAGCACGTTGGCGACCCCGCCCGCGATCGCGAGCGCGGTGACCACCCAGCCGGCCCAGGCCCAGCCCGAGACTCGCACCGCGATCAGCCCGCCGGCCATCGCGCCCATGAACCAGCCGCCGACCACCATCGCCTTCGCGGTCATCGGCGCGGCCTCGATCTGCGCCTTGAGCGCGGCGAGGTCGCGCAGGTCGAGGTCGGGCCAGGAGAACATGCGGTGATCGAGCTGTTCGAGCCCGTAGATCACGCCGACTCCGGCAATCGCGCCCACCAGGATGCCCAACACCTTGCGCACCGCGTTCCCCCCAAGAACTGTTTCGCGGCCCCAGGATAACTCAGATCAAGGGGTTGATCCAGCCGCTCAGCTCCGGGGCGCGGGACTCCGCGACGGGCCGGTGCCGGCGATCTGCTCGCCGCGGCGCTCGCAGGCGGCGCTGAGCACCGGATAGTTGAGATCGGTATTGCGCGCGAGCGCCTCGGGCATCGCCGCCTGGCATTCGATCGCGCTGGCGTAGCGGACGGGTTCGACTCGCTGGCGGCTGCACTGCCCGCCGTCGTCGCCGCAGCCGAGGATCGCCATCACGAAATAGACCGGTTCCATCGCGCTTTCCCTTCGAAAGGGATAAACCCGCGAGGCGCCCGCCGCGTTCCGTCGGAACGTTGCATCCTGCCGGCGAGCGCCCCATGTCGGGAGGCGATGGCCTCCCAGTCCAAAGCGCCCCGCGCCGAGCGGCCGATGCTCGCGACCATGCGGCGCTTCCTCCCCTATCTCTGGCCGAGCGACGCGCCGGGGCTGCGGGCGAGGATCGTGGTCGCGATGCTGCTCGTGGTCGTGTCCAAGCTCGTCCAGGTCTTCTCGCCCTTCGCGCTCGCCGCCGCGGTCGACGGGATGGCCCGCCCGCAAGCGCTGTCCGATCCCTTCACCTTCGTGACGCTGATGGTGATCGGCTATGTCGCCGGGCGCTTCGGCACGGTGTTCTTCGACAACGTCCGCAACGTCGTGTTCGAGCGAGTCGGGCAGGAGGCGACCCGGCGGCTCGCCTCGAACGTGTTCCGCCACCTCCACCAGCTGAGCCTGCGCTTCCACCTCGAGCGCCGCACCGGCGCGGTGACCAAGGTGGTCGAGCGCGGCACCAAGAGCATCGACACGATGCTCTATTTCCTGCTGTTCAACATCGCGCCGACGCTGTTCGAGCTCGCGCTGGTCGTCGGCATCTTCTGGGTGAAGTTCGGCGTCTGGCTGGTCGCGGGCACGCTGGTGATGGTGGTGGTCTACATCGCCTATACGCGGATGGTGACCGACTGGCGCTCGAAGCTGCGCCAGCAGATGAACGACCTCGATACCGGCGCGGTGGCGCACGCGGTCGATTCGCTGCTCAACTTCGAGACGGTCAAATATTTCAACGCCGAGGAGCGCGAGGCGCGGCGCTACGACGATGCCGTCGCCGCCTATGCGCGCGCCGCGACGGTGAGCGAGAATTCGCTCGCCTGGCTCAACATCGGCCAGGCGCTGCTGACCAACCTCATGCTCGCCGCGGGGATGATCCTGGTGGTGGTCGGCTGGGCTCGGCAGCATCTCGCCACCCCCGGCGTTCCGATCCTCCTCACCCCGGGCGGGCTGATCCTCGTCCAGACCCTGCTATCGCAGCTGTTCCGCCCGCTCGACCTGCTCGGCATGGTCTATCGCACGATCCGCCAAGGCGTGATCGACATGGGCGCGATGTTCGATCTGATCGATACGCCTTCCGAGGTAGTCGACGCAGCCGACGCGCTGCCGCTCAACGTGATTGACGGGCACGTCCGCTTCGAGGACGTGCATTTCGCCTACGATCCCGACCGCGAGATATTGAAGGGCATCGACCTGGACGTGCGGCCGGGAACGACGCTCGCGGTGGTGGGGCCCTCGGGCGCGGGCAAGTCGACCCTCGCGCGCATCCTCTACCGTTTCTACGACCTGACCGGCGGGCGCGATGACGATCGACGGGCAGGACATCGCCCGAGTCACCCAGTCGAGCCTGCGCGCCGCGATCGGGATCGTGCCGCAGGATACCGTGCTGTTCAACGACACGATCGGCTACAACATCGCCTATGGCCGCGAGGGCGCGAGCGCGGAGGAGGTTGCCGATGCCGCGCGCGGCGCGGCGATCGCGGGGTTCATCCAGTCGCTGCCGCAGGGGTTCGAGACTCGAGTCGGCGAACGCGGGCTCAAGCTTTCGGGCGGCGAGAAGCAGCGAGTCGCGATCGCGCGGACCCTGGTCAAGAACCCGCCGATCCTGATCCTCGACGAAGCGACCAGCGCGCTCGATTCGAAGACCGAGGCCGATATCCAGGCGACGCTCGAGGCGATCGGGCGCGGCCGCACCACGATCGTGATCGCGCATCGGCTGTCCACCGTGGTCCACGCCGACCGCATCGTCGTGCTCGAAGCCGGCCGCGTCGCCGAGCAGCGGCACCCACGCGCAACTGCTGCGCAAGGGCGGGCTCTACGCCGAGATGTGGGCGCGGCAGGCGCAGGAGCGTGAAGCGGGCGAAGGCGCGGTGCCGGCGGAGTAGCTAGCGCCGCAATCCTCTCAGCACATTGCCTTCGGTACTCAGGTAGTTCCGGCGATAGTCGAACCGCTTGGTGTCCGAGAACAGCAGCCAGTAATATTTCATCTGCTCGGACCACCAATAGCCCGGGCATTGATCGGCCTGGCGCTTGGGATCGGCGGTGACGTCGGCGAGGCTGGCGTAGCCGTATTGCGCGCGGTTCCAGCGTTTCATGTTCAGGAAATGCGCGCGGCCGAGCATCCGCCACTCGGGATTGCGGTCGATCAGCCACAGGTTGAACGCGGCGTCGGCCAATTCGGGGCGGAGCGAATTGGTGACCGAGGTCGGCGCGCCGGTGGCGATGTCATAGCCCTCGGGCAGCACCCCATATCTGTCCTGCACCGTGGCCCAGGCGCGGGTGTAGGCCGCGCCCTCGGCATGCGCGCCGCCCTGCGCGAGCAGCCCGCCGTAGAAGGACGCGAGCTCGTCCTGCTCGAGGTTGATCCGCTCGCCGGTCTCGAAATCGACGTCGACGAACCACATTTGCCCGCCCTGCTCGTAGCGCTGGTGCTCGAGGATCGCCTTGGTGCAGGTGCGGTACATATGGAGGCAGTCGCGGTCGCCGAGCAGGTCCCAGCCGTCCCACAGATATTCGTAATAGCTGTCCGACGGCGGGGCCACGCTGGCGCGGCGGCTGCGCCATTCGCCGCTCATCGCATCGATCGCATCGGCGAGCAGCCCGATCTTCGAGCGCCGCTCGAACATCGCGACCAAGGCGCGCTTGGCGGCGGCGCGGTAGCGGTCGTCGCCGGTCGCCTTGCTCAGGAACCCCCATTCGGGGAGGAAGGTGCCGACCTCGGCGGGGTTGGTGACATCCCCACGCAGCGCGCCAGTGCGCAAGTTGATATAGCGGTGCGGCAATCCGATCGGCGAGGCCTGGAAGGCGGGAAGCAGCCGGTCGGCGAGGTCGCGCGCCTTGGCGAGCAGCACCGGATCCCCGCACGCATGCCACGCCGAAAGCAATCCGCCGACTAGCCGGATCGACGATTCGAACACCGAGACCTCGCCATCGACGTCAAAATCCAGATTGGCCTTCACCCAGGCCAGCCCTTCGGCGAACTCCGCGTCGAGCCCCATCACCCACAGCGTGTCGAGCGCCTCGATCAGGCTGAGCCCCAGGTGATGCTCCTTGAGCGGAAAGCTCTCGATCCCGCCGCTGACCGGTTTGATCTGGTCCTTGCCGAACGCGCGCTCGCGATACTGGCCCCAGGCCCAGCGCATCTCGGCGCGGACTTCCTCGCCCAGCGCGTGCCAGTCGACCTCCTCGGCCTGGGCGGCACGTGGCAGGAGCAAGACGGCGGCGCCTGCGGCGATCAGCTCGCGACGGGCGAGGCGGAGCGGGTTGGTCATCGCGCCACGCTAAGCGAGGCGGGCGCGCCGGGCAAATCGGGGTATCGCGCGTATCGCCGCTGTGCTTTGCTCGTCCAAATCCGACGGGAGACGAGGATGGGGTGGGGTTTCGCGGCACTTGCGATCGTCGCGGTCGGGCTGGCGCTGGCGGGCTGGTCGGCGCTCATCGCGCGGCGTGCCGAGGCGCTGGTCCCAGCCGAGGGCAGCTTCGTCGAGGTGCCCGGCGCCCGGCTCCACTACGTCGATCGCGGCACCGGGCCCGCCGTGGTGATGATCCACGGGTTGATGGGGCAGTTGCGCAACTTCACCGAGCTCGCCGACCGGCTCGCCGCCGACCACCGCGTGATCCTGGTCGACCGGCCCGGCTGGGGGCATTCGCGGCTGACCGGACCGCGCCCCGGGATCGCCGCGCAGGCCGAAGCGATCGCGGCGCTGATCCGGGCGCTCGAGCTCGATCGGCCGCTGGTGGTGGGGCACAGCTACGGCGGCGCGGTGTCGCTCGCGCTCGCGCTGGCGCACCCCGAGCTGGTGCGCGGGCTCGCGCTGATCGCGCCGGTGACTCAGCCGATCGCGGCGCTGCCGCAAGTCTTCCGGCCGCTCGCCTTGCCCGCGGTGCTGCGGCCGGCGATCGCCGCGCTGTTCGCCGCGCCGATGGCGGTGCGGGGCGGCGCCAAGGGCGCGGCGCAGGTCTTCGCGCCCGATCCGGTGCCGGCCGATTTCGGCACGCGCGGCGGCGGTGCGCTGGCGGTGCGCCCCAAGAGCTTCCTGACGGGGACGCACGACGTGGCCGCGGGGCACGAGCTGCCGGGGATGGTGGCGCGCTACGGCGCGATCACGGTGCCCGTCGCGATCCTGTTCGGCCGCGACGACGCGGTGCTCGATCCGACGCTGAACGGCGAGGTGACCGCGGCGGCGATCCCCGGCGGCTCGATCGACCTGATCGACGGCGGGCACATGCCGCTGATCGTGCGCGCCGACGAGACCGCCGCCTGGCTCCGCGCGGTCGAGGTCCGGATGGCCTAGGCGAGCAGGTCGCGCGTCTCCGGGTGCCGCGCCAGATAGGCGGTGACGAACGAACAACGCGATCGCACCTTCAGCCCGCGCGCGCGGACGTCGGCGAGCGCGAAGGCGATCAGGCTGCTCGCGATCCCCTGCCCCTCGAGCGTGGGCGGGACGTAGGTGTGCGTGAAGGTGATCACGCCGCCCTCGAGCCGATATTCGGCGATCGCGACCTGGCCCGCTTCGGCCAGTTCGTAGCGGCGGCGCTCGGGATTGTCGTGCGGCTCGGTCATCGGCAGGTCAGCGTCAGCTCCTGGCGTGGCTTGTCGAACCGGATCGACGAGCAACGGTCAAGATCGTCGCGGCCGATTTCGAGGAGGAGGGACTGCTTCTGCTTCGTCTGCGCCGCCACGACGATCTCGTCCGGATCGGGCGCGTTCGTGTCGTGGATGCCCGCGGCGGATCCGAAATCCTGGGTGCGCACCCACAGCGCCGCGAGCGCGAACGGGCCGATCCGGAGCGGGGTTGCGAGCGCGACATGGCGGACGGGACGCTCGACCGCGAGATGGATGACCGTGCGCTCGGCAGCTCGATCGAAGCCCCCTCCCTGCGCTGCGGCGATCGCAGCGCCGGCCGCGGCGCTGGCAAGGGTGCGCGCCTGGGCGAGGCTGAAGCGCACCGCTACCGGCCGATCGCCCACCGTCACCCATGTGCCCATGCCCGACCAGCCGAAGTCGGCCAGCGGCAGGGTGACGCTTCGCTCGCCGGGCTGCGGCGGCCGCAGATCGAAGCGGATCACCGGATCGGGCAGCCCGCCGGGGCCGATCGTGCCATCGGCGTCCGCGACGAAGGGTGCCGCGAACCAGGTCACCCTGCGCTTGAATTCGCCGCCGCCGAGGTCGAGCCGGACCACCGCCGACTTGCCCGCGACGATGACCGGCCCGATGCGCGCCATCGTGCCGAACATCCCCGCCTTGAACCCTGCGCGCGCGGCGAAATCGGGATTGAACACCGGCACGGACGGCGCGCCGGGATCGACGCTCAGCCGGGCGGGCACGCCGTGGACCGTTGCCGCGAGCGCGCGATCGGGGCCCACGACTCTTTCGGGCGAGTCCGCGGCGAGCGACACCGCCGCCACCGCCAGCCAAATCACGGGATTTCCTCCCATCTTCGACCTCCTGTGCCGAGGTTAGGCGAAGATGGGGGCGCTCGCATGGCGGAAAGGCGGCGCTCGACTTGGCGGGGGCGCTGCGGCTAATCGCACCGGGTGACCGATCCCCTCGAAATCCTCCGCACGACGTTCGGCTTCCCCGAGTTCCGCGGGGTGCAGCGGCAAGTGATCGATCGGGTGCTGGGCGGCGAGCGTACGCTCGCGGTGATGCCGACGGGTGCGGGCAAGTCGCTCACCTACCAGCTTCCGGCGGTGGCGATGGAGGGCACGTGCCTGGTCGTCTCGCCGCTGATCGCGCTGATGCACGATCAGCTCCGCGCGGCCGAGGCGGTGGGGATTCGCGCGGCCACGCTGACCTCCGCCGACGACAATCGCGACGAGACGATCGCGCGGTTCCGCGGCGGCGAGCTCGACCTGCTCTATGTCGCGCCCGAGCGCGCGTCGGGCGAGAGCTTCCGCACCCTGCTGCGCCAGGCGCGGCTCTCGCTGTTTGCGATCGACGAGGCGCATTGCGTCTCCGAATGGGGGCACGACTTCCGCCCCGACTACCGGCTGCTCAAGCCCTTGCTCGACGCCTTCCCGGAGGTGCCGCGTCTCGCGCTCACCGCCACCGCCGACGCGCACACCCGCGCCGATATCCTCGAGCAGCTCGGGATTCCGCGCGATGGGCTGATCATCGCCGGGTTCGACCGGCCCAACATCCGCTATTCGATCGCGCCGCGCGAGAACACCGGCGCGCAGGTCGCCGACCTGCTCGCCGAGCAGCCGGGGCCGGGGATCGTCTATGCCCAGACCCGGACCTCAGTGGAGAAGCTCGCCGAGAGACTCGGGAGCGGCGGTCGGCCGGTGCTGCCCTATCACGCGGGCCTCGATCCCTCCGTCCGGCGGCGCAACCAGGCGGCGTTCGTGACCTCGGAGGAAATGGTGATCGTCGCGACCGTCGCCTTCGGCATGGGAATCGACAAGCCCGACGTCCGCTTCGTCGCGCATGCCGGGTTGCCCAAGTCGATCGAGGCCTTCTACCAGGAGACCGGGCGCGCGGGGCGCGACGGCGATCCGGCGGTCGCGCAGCTCTTCTGGGGCGCCGAGGATTTCGCCAAGGCGCGCCAGCGGATCGGCGAGGTCGAGCCCGGCCGCCAGCCCGGCGAGCGCGCACGATTGAATGCGCTCGGCGCGCTGGTCGAGACCGCGGGCTGCCGCCGCCGCATCCTGCTCAAGCATTTCGGCGAGGATCCGCCCGAGCATTGCGGCAATTGCGACAATTGCCTCGCGCCGCCGAGCGCGGTCGACGCGACGGTGGTCGCGCAGAAATATCTCTCGGCGGTGTTCCGCACCGGGCAGATGTTCGGCACCGGCTATGTCGAGAGCGTGCTGCTCGGACAATCCTCCGAGCGCAGCCTGATGAACGGGCACGAGCAGCTCTCGGTGTTCGGGATCGTCGAGGGCGAGGAAGCGACGCTGGTCAAGCCGGTGGCGCGCGCGCTGCTGCTGCGCGATGCGCTCCGCGCCAATCCGCATGGCGGGCCTGGAGTTCGGGCCGGGCGCGCGGGCGATCCTGAAGGGCGAGGCCGAGGTCGCGCTGGTGCTGCCGCCCAAGCGCGAACGGCGGCGCAAGGGCAAGGCGGGCGCGGTGGCGAACCCGGTCGAACGATCCGCTGTTCGATGCGCTCCGCGCGAAACGCCGCGAGCTGGCGCTGGAAGCGCAGGTCCCGCCCTATGTGATCTTCCACGACGCCACCTTGCGCGAGATGGCCGCGGCCAGGCCGGCGACGCGTGCCGCGCTGGGGACAATTTCGGGAGTGGGCGCGCGCAAGCTCGAGGCCTATGGTGATGCCTTCCTGCAAGTGATCCGCGAGGCGACATGAAGCTGTTGTTGGCACTGGTCTTGATTGCCGTGGCCATGGGCCAGCACCCCGCCCCGCGGCTCAAGGCGATCGAGATGGAGACGAGCAGCTGGGGCCGCACTGTCGCTTCCTGGTCGATCGACGCCGAGGGCAACGGCCGCTGGACCGTGCCCGAGCCGGGCACGTTCAACGCCAAACACCTGGTGACGCGAAGCTTCGCCGCTGGCACGGCGGGCTTCCGCCGGATCCGGGTGCTGATCGGCGCGGCCGAGCAGCGCGCGGGAGGGCAGCTTCGCTGCACCGTCGCCGTCACCGACGCGACCTATGGGACCGTCCGCTGGGTCGAGCCGGGCGGCCGCACGGCAACCCTGCCCTTCTACACCGCGTGCCGCGAAGCTTCGACGCGCGCGATCGTCGACCAATTGGGCCAAGCCGACCGCCAGATCGCCGATTGGGCCGAGCCGGGGCCGGTGGTCGAAACGAAGGACGTGCCATGACCGACGTGCGCAGGATCGACGAAAGCATCTCGGTCGCCCCGCAGATCGCGCCGGGCGATCTCGGCGAGCTGGGCGAGGACGGGTTCGCGCTCGTCATCAACAACCGCCCCGATCACGAGGAGCCCGGCCAGCCTGATGGAGCCGCCATCTCCGAGGCGGCGCGGGCGGCGGGGATGGCCTATGTCGCGATTCCGGTGACGCCGGGCGGCTTCACCCATGCGCAGGTCACGGCGATGGCCGAGGCGCTTGCGGGCGCCCCGGGGCCGGTGCTCGCCTTCTGCCGCTCGGGCACGCGCTCGACCAACCTCTGGGCGCTGGCCGAGGCGAGCCGCGGCGCTGACCCGGCCACGCTGATCGCCAAGGCGGCGGCAGGGGGATTCGATCTCTCGGGGCTCAGGCCCGCGCTCGAAGCGCTGGCGGCGCGGGCATGAACTGGATCCAGCTCGGTGGGTCGATCGTGGCGATCCTGGTGCTCGCAGGAGTAGCCCGCGCGCTTCGGCTCGGCGAAAGCCGGATCGGCGACGATGCGGCGGCGCGGCGCTTCGCCGAGGAAATCCTCGCGGGCTTCGACGCGGGATCCGCATTGGTGAGCACCGACGGCGGCGCGGCGATCGTCGCGGGCAACGGCACGATCGCGATCCTCAAGCGCCACGGCGCGCACGTCGCCGCGCGGCGGCTGACCGCGCCGCTGCCGATCGCTCCGGCGGTCGAAGGCGTGACGATCCGGACCGGCGAGCGGATGTTCGGCGACGTCACCCTGCTCGGCGTGATCGAGCCCGACGTGCGCAGGCTGGAAGCCTCGCTGACATCGATGTAAGCAGATGCCCGTGAAGCTGCCCAACCCCGTCGATTTCGCCGTTCCGGCCTTCGTCCTGCTCGTCCTCGCCGAGATGATCTATGCCTGGGCGAAGGACCGCAGGCGCTACGAGCCCAAGGACACGCTGACCTCGCTCGCGCTGGGAACGGGGAGCACCGTGGCGGGCGCGCTGTCGCTCTCGCTGGTGACGGGGATGGCCTATTGGGTGGCTCAGTTCCGCCTCTTCGAGATCGGCTACCAATGGTATTGGTTCGTCCTCTGCTTCGTGATCGACGATTTCGCTTATTACCTGTTCCACCGCTCGGCGCATCGGGTGCGATGGTTCTGGGCGAGCCACGTCATCCACCACTCGAGCCAGCACTATAACCTGTCGACCGCGCTGAGGCAGACCTGGACAGGCTTCTTCTCGATCGCCTTCATCTTCCGGCTGCCGCTGTTCCTGATCGGATTCCCGGTGCCGATGGTGCTGTTCGTCGGCGGCATCAACCTGATCTACCAGTTCTGGATTCACACCGAAGTGATCGGGCGGATGCCGCGCTGGTTCGAGGCCGTGATGAACACGCCCTCGCACCACCGAGTCCACCACGCCACCAACCCGCGCTATCTCGACAAGAATTATGCGGGCGTGTTCATCGTCTGGGACCGCTGGCTGGGCAGCTTCGAGCCCGAGCGCGACGATGACGCCCCGCGCTACGGCATCGTCAAGGACCTCGGCAGCTTCAACCTGCTGTGGGCGGCAACGCACGAATGGATCGGCATCGCGAAGGACGTGTGGCGGGCGCCGGGGCTCAAGGCGAAATGGATGTACGTCGCCGCGCCGCCGGGCTGGAGCCATGACGGCAGCCGCGATACATCGGAGATGATCAAGGCGCGATGGGAAGCGCGGCAGGAACGGGGGCCCGAGTGGAAGAAGCCGACATCGTCGTCATCGGCGGAGGATCGGGCGGGAGCGCCGCCGCGGGCCGCCTGAGCGAGGGCGGCAAATATACCGTCGCGTTGCTCGAGGCGGGCGGGCGCAACACCAGCCTCAAGACGATCATGCCGGGCATGATGCCGTTCCAGGGCCCCAAGACCAACTGGGCGTTCGAGACCGTGCCCCAGCCGGGGCTCGACGGGCGGCGCGGATATCAGCCGCGCGGACGGGGCCTGGGCGGATCGAGCGCGATCAACGCGATGCTCTACATCCGCGGGGTGCCGCGCGATTACGACGAATGGGCGGCGCTCGGCTGCACCGGCTGGGGCTGGGAGGACGTGCTCCCCTGGTTCAAACGCTCGGAACACAACACCCGCGGCGCCGACGCATTCCACGGCGACTCGGGGCCGCTCTGGGTCAGCGACCAGAACCATGCGCACAAGGGCAACCAGGCTTTCATCGAGGCGGCGGCGGCGCTGCAGATCCCAGTCAATCCCGATTTCAATGGCGCCGCCCAGGAAGGCGTAGGCCTTTATCAGGTGACTCAGCGGGGCGGCGAGCGCTGGACCGCCGCGCGCGCCTATCTCGATTCCGCGAAGGGCCGCGAGAACCTCGAGATCGTGACCGACGCGATGGTCGAACGCGTGCTGTTCGAGGACGGCCGGGTGTGGGGCGTCGCCTATCAGCGCGACGGCGAGGCGCGGGTGATCCGCGCCCGCCGCGCGGTGGTGCTCGCGGCGGGCGCGTTCCAGACGCCGCAGCTGCTGATGCTCTCGGGCATCGGGCCGGGTGAGCATCTGCGCGAGATGGGCCTCGCCGTGCAGGTCGATCGCGCCGCGGTGGGCGCGAACCTGCAGGACCACATCGATTACGTCGCCGCGTTCGAGACCCGGGGCAGCTTCTTCATGGGGCGCAGCCTGGCGGGAACGCTCAAGTCGATGGGATCGATGGTGCGCTGGCTGGCGACGCGCAAGGGCGCGATGACCTCGCCCTATGCCGAGGCCGGCGGCTTTCTCAAGACCGATCCGGCGCTGGAGGTGCCCGACGTCCAGCTCCATTTCCTGATAGCGATCGTCGACGATCACGGGCGCGCCAAGGTGAAGGGGCATGGCTTCAGCTGCCACGCCTGCGTGCTTCGCCCCGAGAGCCGGGGGAGCGTGCGGCTCCAGTCGCTCGATCCCGCCGCGCCGCCGCTGATCGATCCCGCGTTCCTTTCCGATCCGCGCGACATGGCGGTGCTCAAGCGCGGGGTGCGGGCGATGTATCGCATCCTGCGCACCCCCCCGCTCGCCGACTACAAGGGCCGCGACCGCTACCCGATCGACCTGGGCGACGACAAGGCGCTCGAGCGGCTGA
Organism: uncultured Alphaproteobacteria bacterium; assembly: GCA_963799985.1. GTDB lineage: Bacteria > Pseudomonadota > Alphaproteobacteria > Sphingomonadales > Sphingomonadaceae > Sphingomonas. The sequence continues at coordinate 578,477 of CAWCZC010000002.1, forward strand.
TCCGCGCGCGGGCGGACACCGTCTACCACCCCGTCGGCACCGCGCGGATGGGATCCGACGCGGACGCGGTGTGCGATCCGCGGCTGCGGGTGCGCGGGGTGGAGGGACTCTATGTCGCCGACGCCTCGATCATGCCCCGCCTGATCGGCGGCAACACCAACGCCCCGAGCATCATGATCGGCGAGCGCGCCGCGGCGTTCGTGCGCGAGGACCTGGGGTAGCAAAAAGAAGGGCCGGCGCTTTCGCACCGGCCCAGGTCATTCCGCAGGAGGAACATCGGTTGGGCGCCGCACCTTGAGGAGAGGTGCGGTGCGGCGCCCGAGCTCGTCAGTAGTGGTAGGCCCGCTCGCCATGCTCGGCGATGTCGAGGCCTTCCTGCTCGACATCGGGCTTGGCGCGCATGCCCCAGGTCTTGTCGATCAGGAGGAAGAGGATGAGCGCGCCCACGCCCGACCACACCAGGGTGGTCAGCACGCCTTGTGCCTGGATCCACAGCTGGCCCGCCATGTCGTAGGTGCCCGCGACCATCGTGCCCGGCTTGGTCGAATAATCGGCGATGCCCTGGCCGCCGAGATAGGGCGCGTCGAGGATGCCGGTCATCAGCGCGCCGGTGATGCCGCCGATGCAGTGGACGCCGAACACGTCGAGCGAGTCGTCGTACTTGAACAGCGACTTCACCGTGCTCACGAAGAAGAAGCAGATCGGCGAGACGATCAGCCCGAGCACGACCGAGCCCATCGGCCCGGCGTAGCCCGAGGCCGGCGTCACCGCGACGAGGCCCGCGACCACGCCCGATGCCGCGCCGAGCAGCGACGGCTTGCCGCGCACGATCTGCTCGACCAGCAGCCACGACATCCCCGCCGCCGCGGTGGCGACGAAGGTGTTGATGAAGGCGACCGAGGTGACGCCGTTGGCCTCGAGGTTCGAGCCCGCGTTGAACCCGAACCAGCCGACCCACAGCAGGCTGGCGCCGATCATCGTCATGGTCAGCGAGTGCGGCGGCATCGGCTCCTTGGGGAAGCCGATGCGCTTGCCGAGCAGCAGGCACATCACCAGGCCGGTGATGCCGGCGTTGATGTGGACCACGGTGCCGCCCGCGAAATCGAGCGCGCCCTTCTGGAAGAGGAAGCCGGCATCGGCGTTGACCGCGTCGAGCGCGGCCTTGCCGGCGATCGCGCCGTTGGCGATCGCGTCGGGGCCGTCCCAATACCACACCATGTGCGCGATCGGGAAATAGACGAAGGTCACCCACAAGGCGGTGAACAGCATCAGCGGCGAGAATTTCACGCGCTCGGCGACGCTGCCGACATACAGCGCCGGCGTGATGCACGCGAAGGTCATCTGGAAGCAGATGTACGCGAATTCGGGGACGTAGACACCGTTCGAGAAGGTCGCGGCCGTGCTGTTGGCGTCGACGCCCTTGAGCAGGACCTTGGAGGTGCCGCCGAAGAACTGCCCGAGGAGCGGACCCCATTGCGACCCGCTGGTGAAGGCTTCCGAATAGCCCCAGGTGACCCAGATCACCGAAACCATGCAGACGATCATCAGCACCTGGGTGAGCACCGAGAGCATGTTCTTGGTGCGCACCAGGCCGCCGTAGAACAGCGCCAGCGCCGGGACCGACATCATCAGCACCAGCGCCGATGAGACCAGCATCCAGGCGGTGTCGCCCTTGTTGACGGTGGGCGGCGGCACCGGCGATGCTGCGGCCGCCGCCGCGGCGGGAGCCTGCGCCCAGGCGGGAAGCGCGGCGAACGCCACCGCTCCCACGAGGCCGGCGAGCCCGGCCAATCTCATTCCATGCTTCATCATAACCCCCTTGCTCACAGCGCGGTTTCGTTGGTTTCGCCGGTGCGGATGCGCACCGCCTGGCCCAGATCGAGGACGAAGATCTTGCCGTCGCCGATCGCGCCGGTGGCGGCGGCCGCCTGGATCGCCTCGACCGCCGCGGTCGAGCAGATCGGTGGCGCACGGCGACCTCGATCTTGATCTTGGGCACCATGTTCGTGCTGTATTCGGCGCCGCGATAGATTTCGGTCTGGCCCTTCTGGCGGCCGAACCCCTTCACCTCGGTCACGGTCATTCCCGTGACGCCGACTCCCGTGAGCGCCTCGCGGACGTCGTCGAGCTTGAACGGTTTGATGATGGCGATGATGAGCTTCATTTCGCCCCCTCTGGCGGTTGTTCCAAGGGGCGACGCAGCAAAGGCCGTGCCAGTGGCAAGAATCACGCGATTCCGCCGGTTTCGGCGCAATCAAATATTACCCGCAGGTAAATTTTTGTGCAGTTGCGAAAGGATGCTCAATTATTGGGCAGCTGTATGTCTGGTTAACAGGCCACGATTCGCTGACTGAAGGACACAGCCGCCGCCCAATTTTTGCCCGAGGTGGGCGAGCAGATTAATGGGTTTGAGATCACATCGACGATGATCGAAGCCGTTGTGATGTCCCTATGTATCGCTCTGGCTTTGAAGAGGGTGGAGAGCTTCCCACTCTGCGCGAAACTGCGCGTTGCGCTCTCGCTGCCGTGTTGCGGCTTCTTCCTGTGGCTCGCTGATTTTCAGAATTTTCTCGACAGCCTCATTGGCAAATGAGGTCGCAGCCTTCAATTGCTCGACATCGATTGCCAACACCTCAAATCTGCCAACATCCTTGCGGATGTGCTTTGACGATGTGAAGATTAGTCTTTCGCAGTCGGTATGGGTCATGCCTACACAGCGGCGATGAGCAATCGCGTTCCGAGTATCGACGAACTCGCCGTGTGCCTTGACCAGCCGCCCTATGCTCGCGGAAGCCTGTGGCGCCCCGAGGTGATCGTAAACCAGCTTCATGCGGTCGAGCTTGGTGCGTGTGTCCATGTTGCCAATGAGGATGGACGCGATATCAATGTCGAGTCCGAACGTGAGGCCCATCCAGTACGAAACGGTTGTATCAAATCCCGCCCACGCTAGCACCAGGTCGCAAATGGCGTCCTTGGCGTCTTGTGTGAGAGTGCGATCCAAGTCGTCCATTGGAAAGTCAGACATGCACAACCCCTCCTCCGAAGGCACCTACTCCGAAGAGGAGACGGTAGCCCGTCGTGAGGCCGCGTTGAAGCGGATGCTCGCCACCCCGCACAAGCCGCATGACGCGATGAAGGTAAGGCCGGCGGAGCACAAGCCGGTGCTGGAGAAATCGGAGTGAGCGCAGGGGGCGTGATAGCAGCGGCAGCAGGTGCCGCATGTGCTTGGTACCTTGTCTCCGGCTTCCGAAACGGCGTGATGCACTGGGGCGTAGGCTCTATTTCAAGCGATAGATCGAGGATCACAAACCCCACCGGCTTTTGGTACAATGCCGCGCTAAACTTGGCGGGCCTTGCTCTCTGTGTATTCATTGTGATCTATCGCTCGTAGTAACGATAGGTTTGTAAACTACGCAATCGCCGAGTCAGCGAGTCCAATGCTTGCGGCGCTCCCCAATCTGGCGGGGAGGCTCGAACTGTTTGGGCGGCGAGCCGATCAGGCAGCGGCGTCGTTAAGTTAGCCCCGCTGCCGCGCCCCCGCGTTCTTGCCGCACCGCCAGCGCGGCGCTAGGCCTCGACACCCCCAGCAAAGGCGTATCCGATGAGAATTGCCGAGTTCGCGACCGGCCTCGCCGCGGCCCTCACGCTCCTCAGCGCCGCCGCCTTCGCCCAATCCTACGATCCGCGCGAGACCTTCGCGCCGCGCGACATGGGCCAGGCGGTCAACGGCTATCGTTCGGCCAACGGCCTGCCCGGCCCCGATTTCTGGCAGAACCGCGCCGACTATGCGATCCACGCGACGCTCGACGACAACAGGCCCGGTGCTCAGCGCGAGCGAGGACATCACCTACACCAACAACAGCCCCGACACGCTCGACGTGCTGTGGCTCCAGCTCGACCAGAACCTCTACAAGGCCGACAGCCGCGGCACGCTATGCCGGGGGGCGCGCACGCACGGCCTCGACCGAGGGCTTCGTGCTCGACGGCGTCGAAGTCGAGGGCAAAGGCGGGTTCGCCGCCGTCCCCACTTTGGTGAGCGACACGCGGCTGCGCGTCGACCTGCCCGCGCCGCTCAAGCCCGGGGGCGCCAGGGCCAGGCTGCGCATCCGCTATCACTTCACCATTCCCGGCGAGTTCGGCGGGCGCATGGCGTGGGGCAAGGCCAAGGACGGCGCCGATCTACGACCTCGCCCAATGGTATCCGCGCATGGCGGTCTACGACGACATGCGCGGCTGGGACACGCTCCCCTATCTCGCGCAGGAATTCTACCTCGAATACGGCGACTTCGATTATGCGGTGACCGTGCCGGCCGACATGCTCGTCGCCGGCTCGGGCGAGCTGGTGAACCCCAAGGAGGTGCTGCACCGCGACCGAGCGCGCGCGGCTCGACCAGGCGCGGACCAGCGACGCGACGGTGATGATCCGCGCGCCCGCCGAGGTGGGCGACCCGGCCAGCCGGCCGCAGCAGGGCGGCACGCAAGACCTGGCACTTCCACATGGACGGACACCCGCGACGTGGCGTTCACCGCCTCCGCGGCGTTCGTCTGGGACGCGGCGCGGATCAACCTGCCCGGCGGCAAGACCTCGCTGGCGCAGTCGGTCTATCCGCCGAGAGCCCGGGCAACGACCGCTGGGGCCGCTCGACCGAATATATGAAGGACGCGGTCGAGCGCTTCTCGGCGCGCTGGTATCCCTATCCCTGGCCCGCCGCGATCAACATCGCCGGGCCCGCGACCGGCATGGAATATCCCGGCATCGTCTTCGACGGCATCGACGACACGGGCAAGGAGCTGTTCTGGATCACGCGCGCACGAGATCGGCCACAGCTGGTTCCCGATGATCGTCGGCTTCGACGAGCGCCGCGACGCCTGGATGGACGAAGGCTTCAACACCTTCATCGACATCTATGAGTCCGACGACTTCAAGCACGGCGTATATGGCCCCAAGCGCGACAGCGAATATGCGCCGGAGCGGGGGCAATCCGGTCGACGAGATCCTGCCGGTGCTGGCGGACCCCGAGGCGCCGCCGATCCTTTCGCGCGCCGACACGGTGACGCGAGAAGTACCGCCACCCGGTCACCTATTTCAAATCGGCGCTGGGCCTGAGGCTGCTGCGCGAGGAAATCCTGGGCCCGGAGCGGTTCGACCCGGCGTTCCGCAACTTCATCGCCGACTGGGCGTTCAAGCACCCCAAGCCCGCCGACTTCTTCCGCGCGATGGAGAGCGAAGGCGGCGAGGATCTCAGCTGGTGGTGGCGCGGCTGGTACGACAACAACTGGTCGCTCGACCTCGCGGTCGACGAAGATCGCGTCGCTCGGCGGCGACCCCGCCAAGGGGACCGCGATCACCGTCAGCGCGCGCGACAAGCTCGTGATGCCGGCGACGCTTCGGATCGACTTCGCCGACGGCAGCCACCGCGACGTTCGGCTGCCCGCCGAAAGCTGGATCCGCCAGCCGAGCACGCTCGTCACCGTCGAGGCGGGCAAGGTAGTGTCGGGCGCGACGATCGACCCCGACCACCGCATCCCGGACAAGGACAGGAGCAACAACAGCCTGCGCGCGGGGAGTTAGGCAGGCTCGTCCTTGATCCGCCTCGCCGCCTCGAGGTCGCTGTCGTCGACCATCACGCGCACCGGGATGAGGAAGCTGCTGCTGTCCGCGATGCTCGCGCCGCTGTCGAAGTCGAACGCGGGAATGCCCTCGGATTCGAGCCGCGAGACGAGGAGTTGCGCCTCGAAATAATTGAACCGGCCAAGCTCGACCAGCGCCATCAGGCTGGGACCTTGGTGGGATTGCGCACCGGCAAGCCGTCGATGCTTCGGTCGCGCACCGCATATTTGGCGAAGCGCACCTCGTCGCCATGCTTGAGATGGTATTTGCTGAGCGTCTGGCGCTCGCGCTCGAAGGTCATGTGCGGCACGCCCCAGCCGCACGAGGTCTGGACCTGATCGACCGTGACGACGAAGATCTGGCGGGTGCCCGGCAATAGCGTGAAGTGCGGCGCGACATCGGCCCATCCCGCGTCCTGCGGCAGCACCGGCGCGCCGCGGCCATAGATCCGCAGGATCAGCGCGGGATTGTCGAACGCGCAGAACATCAACGTGATGCGGCCATCGGCGAGCAGGTGCGCGTTGGTCTCGTTGCCCGAACCGGCGACGTCGAGATACGCGACCGTGTCGGCGCCGAGCACACGGAAACAGTCCATCCCCTTGGGGCTGAGGTTGATCCGGGCGCCTTGCGCCGCGGTGGCGACGAAGAACACCGGCTGGCGCGCGATGAAGTCCCGGTGCGCGTCATCGAGGGCGTCGAAGAATTCGGCCATGGTGCCGCTATACCGCGCGCGGGCGGCGGGGGACACCCGGCTCGCATTCGAGCGCCGCGCGGTCCCAATCGCCGAGGTCGGCGGCGGCGACATAGGTCGCCTGGAGGAAGCCGATCAGCATGGCCTCCGGATCGGGCGCGGCGCGAACCGCGTCATAATCGAGCAGCCATTCGCCCAGCGTCGCGTCGAAATATGCCGGCGCCTGGATCGCCGCCCCGGCGTAGCCCGCGGGCGGGGGATAGGCATAGGCATAGAAGGCAGGCTTCGGAAACGCGTCGCTGCCGGGCCAGAAGCCCGCGCTCGCTTCCTCATGGCTGTAAGCTTCGCGAGTGACCGCGTCGGGCAGGCCGGGGAAGCAGCCGGGATGGCGCGGCGCGATGCGGCCCGAGAAGCGAGTCACCGCGAGATCGAAACTCCCCCAGAAGAAATGGACCGGGCTCGCCTTGCCGAGGAAGCTGGTGCGGAAGCGCTTGAAGACGCCGTCGACGAGGACCAGCGCGCGGTGGAAGCGCACGACCGCCTCGCCGTCCCACGGCCGCGGCGCGGTATCGAGGTCGAAGCGCACCGGATCGGCCATCTCATTGGGCATGCGATCGATTCGGACCGCGATGCCGAGATCGGCGAGCGTTTCGAACACGGCCGCGTGGAATTGGGCGATGCTGCCCGGCTCCAGTCGGATCGTCCGAGCGGCCTCGCCGTGCGTGATGTCGAGCGCGTCCGACACCAGGTCGAAATCGAGTTCGAAGCTGCCGCCATCGTAGGGGATCGGTGAGGTGGTGAGCCCGCGCGGCGTGACGTAGAGCGCGACGTGCCAGCCGTGGTTGAGCCAGGGCGTGCAGGCGAGGCGAATCTTGCCCGCGACCTGAGTCATCAGCTGGAGGTGCAGTGCGGTCTCACGCCACTCGGGCCAGTCGAGTGCGGGCCAGGCCGCGCTCACGGGAGGCGATACTCGCTCTGGACGAGCCCGCTCGGATAGGCCCGAGTCGCAACATGGTCGAGCCGGATGTCGTGCGGCAACGAGCCGAACAACGGAATCCCTTCGCCGATCAGCACCGGCACGCGCGTCACGATCAGCCGGTCGACGAGGCCGGCGCGGAGGAAACGCTGGATCGTGATCCCGCCATCGATATAGAGGTGCTGCGCGCCATCGGCCGCGAGCCTTGCGACAATGTCGCCCGGCTCGCCCGTCATCCGCTCGACGGTCCCGGGAACCCACGACAGATCGAGAGGCCCGCTGCTCAGCACCACGACTCGCTTGTCCGCATAGGGCCAGGTCTCGAACGCCAGTACGATCTCGAACGTGTTGCGCCCGATGACCAGCGCATCGACGCTCGCGATGAACTCGGCATAGCCGTGCGGCTCGCCCCCGCCTTCGGGCAGCCAGTCGAGTGCGCCGTCGGGGCGCGCCATGAAACCGTCCACGCTGACGCCGACGAACACGGTGACCGTCATCGCGCGTCCTCCCTAGGCTGCGGTCCCGCCCACCGTCAGCCCCTCGATCAGCAGGCTCGGCTGGCCGACGCCCGCGGGGACGCTCTGCCCGGCCTTGCCGCACATGCCGATGCCTTCGTCGAGTGCGAAGTCGTTGCCGATGCCCGCGACTCGAGTGAGCACGGTGGGTCCGTCGCCGATCAGCGTCGCGTTCTTGATCGGCCGGCCGAGCTTGCCGTTGTCGATCCGATAGGCCTCGGTGCACGAGAAGACGAACTTGCCCGAGACGATATCGACCTGCCCGCCACCGAAGCTGCGCGCGAACACGCCCTTCTTGACGCGCGACAGCAGCTCGGCGGGGTCATCGTTGCCGCCCTTCATGAAGGTGTTGGTCATCCGCGGCATCGGCGCGTGCTGGAAACTCTCGCGCCGTCCGTTGCCGGTGGGCTCGACGCCCATCAGCCGGGCGTTGAGGCGATCCTGCATATAGCCCTTGAGGATGCCGTCCTCGATCAGGATCGTCTCGCGGGTGGGGGTGCCCTCGTCGTCGATCGACAGCGAGCCGCGGCGATCGAGGATCGATCCGTCGTCGACCACGGTGACGCCCGGCGCCGCAACTCGCTCGCCGATCCTCCCTGAGAAGGCGCTGGTGCCCTTGCGGTTGAAATCGCCCTCGAGCCCGTGGCCGACCGCTTCGTGGAGCAAGACGCCGGGCCAGCCGGGGCCGCACAGCACGGTCATCTCGCCGGCGGGGGCATCCTCGGCGTCGAGGTTGACCAGCGCCTGCGCCAGCGCCTCGTCGATCGCCCGGTTCCAGGTCGCGGGTTCGAGCAATCGGTCGTAGAGCGCGCGGCCGCCGGTGCCGAAGCTGCCGGTCTCGCGCCGCCCTGCCTGTTCGACCACGATCGAGACGTTGAGGCGGACGAGCGGGCGCACGTCGGTGGCGACGAAGCCGTCGGCGCGGACGATCTCGACCACGCTCCACTGGCCGGTGAGCCCGACCGAGACCTGCACGACGCGCGGATCGCGGGCGCGCGCGGCGGCGTCGATCGTCTGGCACAGGTTCACCTTGTCGGCGAAGGGGACCAGTTCGAGCGGGTCCCGGTCGGTGTAGAGATGGCGGTTGTTCTTGCGCGGGGGCGCCGCGTGGGGGCCCTTGGCCGGGTCGATCAGCGCCATCGTCTCGGCGGCGCGGCGGATCGCCTGCGGGCTGATCTCGTTGGCATGGGCGAAGGCGGTGGTCTCGCCCGAGACCGCCCGCAGGCCGAAGCCCGACTGGGTATCGTAGCTCGCGGTCTTCAGCCGCCCGTCGTCGAAGCCGAACGCTTCGGTCTTGCGATACTGCAGGTAGAGCTCGCCGTCCTCGGCGCGCGCGAGCGCCTCGGCGGTGAGCTTCTGCGCGGTCTCGGGGTCGAGGGTATCGCGGTAGAGGAAACCGCGCGGATCGGTGAACAGGCTCATACCCACCGATATAGGCGGCTTAGACGCTCGCGCCAGCCGGATGATCGGGGAGAGTCGATTGATCCGCCCCGTCGGCGGGGCCGCCGATCAGCACGAAGCGCCGGTCGCAATAGCCACAATCGACATAGCCGTGCTCGTCGATCTGGAGGAACACACGCGGATGGCCGAGCGCGGCGGGCACGCCGGGGCCCGAACCGTCGCAGGCGACGCGAGCATGGGAGACGCGGAGGGTTTCGGGGGGCGGGACCATCGACGAGCGGTTAGCAAAGCGCCGCAGGGCGGGCAATCGCCCAGCTCAGATTCCCTCGTTCGCGGCGATCATGTCCTGCTGGCATTTGTCGGCGGCGCTGGCGAGATCGGCCCGGGTGAGATCGCCGAACTCGAGCTCCGCCGCTGCGATCGCCGCCTTGGTACCGGCATTGTCGAGGGTGGCGGAGAGGCGGCCGAGGAAGAAGGTCTTCGCGCCATAGGCGCCGGCTCGTTCCCGGCTCCACGCGTCCCCGGTGAAGGTTTCGAGGTAGGTTCCCATCATCGCGGCGCAGCGCGCATCGGCCTTGGTGTCGGCCGCGGGGTCGGCGAGCGCGGCGGCGAGCAGCAGGACGAGCATGGCAATGGGTACTCCAACAAGGCAGTGCGCGAGCGTAGGGCGGTGCCGCCGCTTGGCAACCCCGCAGTTTCGCTTGGCGGCGGTGAATCGCGCGCCTAGATCGGCCGGATGACTCAAGCCGCGATCGTGATCGACCAGCTCTGCAAGACGTACCAGGGCGGCAAGCGCGCGCTCGACGGGGTGAGCTTCGACGTGCCGCGGGGCGAGATCTTCGGGCTGCTCGGGCCGAACGGCGCGGGCAAGTCGACGCTGATCAACATCCTCGCGGGCCTCGTCAACAAGACCAGCGGGCGCGCGTCGGTGTGGGGCTTCGACATCGATCAGCATCCGCGCAACGCCAAGGCGTCGATCGGGATCGTCAACCAGGAGATCCTGTTCGACCCGTTCTTCACGCCGATCGAGACGCTCGAGATCCAGGCGGGGCTCTACGGCGTGCCCAAGGATCGGCGCCGCTCGATGGAGCTGCTCCGCGCGGTCCATCTCGAGGACAAGGCGCACGCCTATTCGCGCACGCTCTCGGGGGGGATGAAGCGGCGGCTGATGGTCGCCAAGGCCATGGTGCATTCGCCGCCGGTGCTGGTGCTCGACGAGCCGACCGCCGGCGTCGACGTCGAGCTTCGCCAGCAGCTCTGGGCCTATGTCCGCGAGTTGAACGGACGCGGCGTGACGGTGGTGCTGACCACCCATTACCTCGAGGAAGCCGAGCAGCTGTGCGACCGGATCGCGATCATCAACCACGGCAAGCTCATCGCCAACGAGCCGACCCGCGCGCTGGTGGGGATGGCGCAGGAGAAGGTGGTCGAGGTGACCGTCGATCGCGACGTGCCCGCCGCGCCCGAGAACATCTGCTTCCACAAGATCGAGTTGAAGGGCGACCGCACGCTTGTGATCACCTACCGCAAGGACCAGGCGAACGCCGGCGAAGTGCTCGCGGCGGTCCAGCGGGACGGCTACGGGATCGTCGACGTCTCGACCCGCGAGGCGGACCTGGAGGACGTGTTCCTGAATTTGACGCGGGCAGCGAATGGCTGAGGAGCATGAGTCCGACGTCCTGATCATCGGCTCCGGCGCCGCCGGGCTCACCGCCGCGCTCAACCTCGCCGACCGCTTCCGGGTGACCGTGCTCGCCAAGGGCGCGCTCGACGAGGGATCGACCGCCTGGGCGCAGGGCGGGATCGCCGCGGTGCTCGAGCCGGGGGACAGCTTCGAGAGCCATATCGAGGATACGATGATCGCCGGCGCCGGGCTCAACGACCGCAGCGTGGTGGAGTTCGTCGTCGAGGCTGCCCCTGCGGCGATCGAGCGGCTCGAGAAGCTCGGGGTGCCGTTCAACACCGCGGGCGACACGCTCCACCTCACCCGCGAGGGCGGGCACAGCCATCGCCGCATCGTCCATGTCGACGACGCGACCGGCTGGGCGGTCCAGCAGGCGCTGCTCAACGCCGCGCGCGCGCATCCCAACATCACGCTGGTCCCGGGCATGGTGGTGGTCGATCTCGCCACCAGCCGCCACGAGGCGCGCTATTCGGGGTCGGGCAACGTCTGGGGCGTCTATGCCTTCAACCGCGCGACCAACCGCGTCGAGCTGTTCACCGCGCGCGCGACGATCCTCGCGACCGGCGGCGCGGGGCGGACCTATCTGTTCTCGACCGCCCCGCGCGGCGCGACCGGGGACGGCATCGCAATGGCGTGGCGCGCGGGATGCCGCATCTCGAACATGGAATTCATGCAGTTCCACCCGACCTGCCTCTACAACCTCGACGTCAAGAACTTCCTGATCACCGAAGCGGTGCGCGGCGAAGGCGGGCAGCTCAGGATTCCGGGGACCGGCCACCGCTTCATGCCCGATTTCGACGCGCGCGCCGAGCTCGCCCCGCGTGACGTGGTGGCCCGCGCGATCGATCACGAGATCAAGCGGCTGGGGCTCGACTACGTCCATCTCGACATCAGCGCGATGGGGCCCGAGTTCGTGAAGCAGCATTTTCCGACGATCCACGCGCGGCTGCTCGAGCTCGGCATCGACATGACCGTGGAGCCGATCCCGGTGGTGCCCGCGCAGCATTATACCTGCGGCGGGATCGTCATCGATCGCGACGGGCGGACCGATCTGCCGCACCTCTATGCCGCGGGCGAATGCACCCAGTCGGGGCTGCACGGCGCCAACCGCCTCGCGTCCAACTCGCTGCTCGAATGCTTCGTGTTCGGCGAGGCGGCGGCGCGTCACATCGCCGCGGACTGGGACAATCTTGCGCTACCGCCCGCGATCCACCCGTGGGACGAGAGCCGAGTCACCGATTCGGACGAGGAAGTCGTGATCAAGCAGAACTGGACCGAGATCCGGCGCTTCATGTGGAACTATGTCGGCATCGTGCGGACGACCAAGCGCCTCGAGCGCGCCGCGCACCGAATCCGCACGCTGCGCGAGGAGATCGCCGATTACTACGGCCATTTCCGCGTCACGCCCGACCTGATCGAGCTTCGCAACCTCCTCGAATCCGCCGACCTGATCGTCCGCTCGGCGCTCCACCGCAAGGAGAGCCGGGGGCTGCACTATACGCTCGACTATCCGGCCATGCTGCCCGAGGCGGTCGATACCGTGCTGGTGCCCTAGCCCTCGCCGCCGTGCGCCAGGAACAGCTCGCGGACGGTGCCGCGATCGGGCCAGCGGATGTCGGAGACGCGCCAGCCGGCCTTGGTCCAGACCAGCGTCAGCCGGATCGTGATCGGGCCGCCGTTGCTGAAATGGACCGTCACGTGCGTGCGGCCGTGCACCACCGCGAACCGATCGATCGTGGCGTGGAGCGCGTCGAAATCCTGGCAGTCGCAGAACAGGTCGGCGTCGAGCTTGCCGACGTCGCCGGTGCGCTCCGATTTGGCGATGTCGCGCTGGATCGCGCGCGCGAGCACCGGTTCGAACCAGCGCGCCGGCCGGTCCATCGGCGCGCCGGTGCCGCCCTTGCGGTAATAATGATAGATCAATTCGACGAAGGCGCGCGCCGAGGCCGCGTCGGCGATTGGCGCGGCCGGCGCCGAAACGGGCGCGACCAGCATCGCGGCCAAAATCAGTGTGCGCATCGGCAGGCCTCCCGTCGTTTCGATAGCATGGTCCCGCGGATTGTTTGCGCCGGATTCACAATTCGTCGCTAGACTGATGGCATTCGTCGCAACCCCGGACGGCGCACCCTTGTTGCCGTTCGTGCGCGCGCCGCATGTAACGCGTGGGGCATAGGGCAGAGTTGTGTTGGATTTCCGTCAGATAGTTTCGCGTGGCGAGTCGGTCCTGCAGTCGCTGAAGGTTCGCGAGCGCTGGGATGCGGCTGTGGCGCGCATCCACGCGATCCCGGTTCCCGCCGCGCTGAGGAGCGCTGCGCCGTTCACCCTCGTCCAGCGCGCGGTGACCGTCGCCGGGCTGGGGCCAGCGGTGCTGGTCGGCTGCGCGGTGCACGAGCAATCGCGCGCGGCGATCTACGTGCCCGCGGCGAGCGCCGGCCCGATCGGCGGCGGCGTGATCGCCGCGCCCGCGCAGACCGCCGAGTTCGAGAAGATCCTCAAGCCGGCTCCGCCCGCCGCTCCCAACGCCTTGGTCTCGGCGCTCGACGCGCTGACTCGCAATTTCAGCGGAATCGTCGGAGTCGCGGTGACCAGTGTCGATACCGGCTGGACCGCCACCTCGAACGGCGAACGCAAGTTCCCGCAGCAGAGCGTGAGCAAGCTTTGGGTCGCGATGACCGTGCTCGACCAGCGCGACCAGGGCCGCATCACCCTCGACGACCCGATCACGATCACGCGCGACGATTTTACCTTGTTCCACCAGCCCGTCGCGGCGCTGGTGAAGGGCGACGGCTATCACACCACCGTCCGCGAGCTGCTCAACCGCGCGCTGACGATGAGCGACAATACCTGCAACGACAAACTCCTCCGATATGTCGGCGGGCCCGACGCCGTGCGGGCGTTCATCGCCCGCAAAGGGCTCGGCTCGATCCGCTTCGGCCCGGGCGAGCGGTTGCTCCAGAGCGGCACCGCGGGGCTCGAATGGAAGCCCGAATATGCGACCGGCAACGCCTTCGCGGTCGCGCGGTCGAAGCTGCCGCCGACCGTGCGCAAGGCGGCATTCGAAGCCTATGTCGCCGATCCGCCCGACGGCGCGGCGCCGCTCGCGATCGCCGAGGCGCTGGCGAAACTGCGGCGCGGCGAGCTGCTCTCGCCTTCGTCGACCGCCTGGCTGATCTCGACGATGGAGGCCGCCAAGACCGGACGCGCGCGCGTCCATGGTGCGGTGCCGCCGGGCTGGAGCTATGGCCACAAGACCGGCACGGGGCAGGACCTGGGCGCGCGGATCGCCGGCTACAACGATGTCGGCATCCTGATCGCGCCCGACGGCAATGCCTACACGCTCGCGGTCATGATCGGCGACACGACTCGCCCGATCCCCGCGCGCCAGCAGCTGATGCAAGGCGTCGCCAAGGCGATCGTGGCGTACTGGACGGCCGAGCACGGCATGTGACCCCGCCGAGGTGACGGGCACCCGCGCGAGCGAAATCACGCGCCGGGCCGGGGCGGCGCTGCGCGGCTGGGCGATCCGCTTCTGGCCGGCATTGCTCGGCGCGGTGCTGTTCCTGCTCTTCGCGCTGATCGAGACGCCACCGGGCGCGCTCTACCACGGCACCCGCTGGCACGGCTGGTGGGACCAGGCCTATTACTATCGCTCGACGCTGGCGTTCGCGCACGGCGACCTGTCGGCCGATGCGCACTGGTATCCTTTGCTCTACCCGCTCGCGGCGGTGCCGTGGCTGCCGCTGTTCCCCGACAACCCCTATCTTCCGCTCGACCTGATCTGCGCGGGCGCCTCCGCGCAGGCGGTGGTCTCGATCGGACGGCGGCTGGGCGTGGTCGCGCCGGTCGCGTTCGCGCTGTTCGTCGCGACGAGCTTCCTGCCACCGATGCAGGAGAGCTGGTTCCGGCCGTGGACCAGCACGCTCTCGACCGCGCTGATCCTGACGCTGATCGCGCGAGCCGGCGAACTGATGGTACCGCCCGGGGAGGCGCCGACAGCGCGCCGGCTCGTGGCGCTGGGCGCGCTCGCCGCATTGGTCGCGCTCGCTCGCCCCGCCGACGCGGCGGTGCCCTTCGCGATCGGCATGGGACTGCTGCTGTCGATCCGGCTGGAGCGGCGCGCGCTGGCGGCTGCCGCGATCGGCGCGGGCGTGCCACTGCTGCTGTACGGCGCGCTGCACCTGGCGATCTACGGGCCGCGCGCGAGCGACTATATGCGGCTCCAGGCAGCGATCGGCGCGAACTTCGCCGACCTCGGCTGGCGCGCGACGACGCTGTTCCTCGATCCCGCGCCGTGGTTTCCGGGATCGGCCGGGCTGCTGCGCGCGCTGCCCTGGGTCGTGATCGGGCTGGCGGGCGCGCTCTTCCTGATCGGCGCGCCGAGCGAGCGGCCGGCGCGTCGCTTCGTCGCGGCGATCGCGGTGGCGATGGCGGCGTGCTGCTGCGTGCTCGCAGCCTATGTCGAGCTGCTGCCGACGGGGCTGTGGCGCTACGACAACATCCACTATTTCAAGTGGATGCTGCCGCTGCTTGCGCTGTTCGGCTGGGCCCTGGCGACGCGCGGGATCCAGGCGCCGCGAACCGCGATCGCCGCGATCGCCGCGGTGCTGCTGGTCACCGGCTTTCACTTCGACGCGGTCCCCGCCCGGCCCGCCGAAGCCGCGCGCCGCATCGATTTCGCGCCGCCCGCGGGCGCGACCTGGGGCTCGGTCTATTTCGCCTCGTCCGCGATCCGCGACGGGGGCGCTGTCCGCCGCAACATCTACGGCTATCGCCAGATCGCCGCCGGACCGGCGGTGCGCGCGATCGCGCTGCGGGGCGATTTCGCGCCCGATGCGCGGTGGCTCGGCGTCGCACCCGCGGACACTGAGTGGCCGCGCGGAACGCCGGGCTTCGGCACCCAGTCGCCGCTCGCAGGCAGCTGGCCGCAGGCACCCGTTGCGCGGTGGAAGGCCCGGCTCGGCTGGGCGCCCTTGTGGTGGCTCTTCGCGCCGCTCGATCGCTTCGCACCGCCGCGCTGATTGACGGCTCGCCCGCGCCGCCCGCCGCTGCTATCCCCCGTCGATGCCCGATCTCCCTCTCGTCGAAAGCCCGGGCGTGAAGCGATGGTGATCGATCGCCGGGCGCTGATCGCGGGGCTGGTCGCATCGACGCTCCCCTTCCGGACGCTCGCGGCGACGCCGCCGGGACTCATCGAGCTTCGCCGGTGCAAACTACCCGAAGGCGCCGCTTACGACGACATCGACCGGCTGACTCGCCAACTCGGGGAAGCATTTGCCGAGCTGGGTGCCCAATTGCTCGGCGGCTTCTACTGTGAGTTCGTCTATTCCCTCGATGGCCCGCTCGATGAATTCGTCTGGCTGCTAGGCTATCCTAATCTCGCGCCGCGCAGCCGCGCGCTCGACGCGCTCGCCACCGAACCGCGATGGAAGCTGCTGCGCAACAGCGTCGATGCACTGATGCGCGACGAGGCCAACGGGCTCCTGCTGCGGCCGCGGCGCGGCGGATGGTCGGTTCCCGAGCAGCCATCGCGGAGGCTCTACACCGCGATGATCCACGATCTGCATGGCGTCGACCAGGCCGAGTTCGCCGATTACTTCCAGTCCACGCTCGTCCCGCGGCTCGAACGCGGCGGCATCCGGCCGTTCGCCACCTGCTTGAGCGAGGCGGCGCCTGCCGACGTGCCCGGCTTCGCCCTTCGCGCCGATCGGGTGTTCGTCTGGTTCGCGCAATGGCGCGATCCCGCGGACGAAACGATGCTCTCGCTGACTTGGCGGGATTCGGAGTGGCGCGATGGTGCGCCCCGGTCGCTGCTCCCGGCGCTCGAGCGCAAGCCCGAGCACTTGCTCCTGTTCCCGCTCGAAAGCTCGCCGACGGGCTGAATTCGGCTCGGGCGGGACCTGCCGAGTCCGCTGGGGCTTTGTTCGGCCCGCCGCCTCGGCTATCGCCGGGGCGATGCCCCATCTCTATCTCGTCGATGGCTCCGGCTATATCTTCCGCGCCTATCACCGGCTGCCGCCGCTCACCAACAAGCATGGCGAGCCGGTCGGCGCGGTCTACGGCTACACGACGATGTTGTGGAAGCTCGCCGACGCGCTCCACAAGGCCGATGGCCCCACCCACATGGCGGTGATCCTCGACAAGAGCGAGCACACCTTCCGCAACGATCTCTACGACCTCTACAAGGCGCACCGCCCGCCCGCGCCCGAGGACCTCGTCCCCCAGTTCCCGATGATCCGCGACGCGACCCGCGCCTTCTCGCTGCCGTGCATCGAGGAGCTCGGTTGGGAAGCCGACGACCTGATCGCGAGCTACACCAAGGCCGCGCTCGCGCAGGGGTGGAGCGTCACCATCGTCAGCTCCGACAAGGACCTGATGCAGCTGATGACCGACCCGTCGGTCGACATGCTCGATACCATGAACAACCGCCGCCTCGGCCCCGAAGACACCCGCGAGAAGTTCGGGGTCGGCCCGGAGAAGCTGGGCGAAGTGCTCGCGCTGATGGGCGACAGCGTCGACAACGTGCCCGGCGTCCCCGGCATCGGCCCCAAGACCGCGGCCAAGCTGATCCAGGAGTTCGGTGACGTAGAGGCGGTGCTCGCCGCGGCGCCGGACATGAAGCCTTCGAAGATGCGCGACAATCTGATCGAGTTCGCCGAGCAGGCGAGGCTGTCGCGCAAACTCGTCGAGCTGGCGTGCGATGTGCCGCTCCCCGATCCGCTCGAATCGCTCGAGCTCCAGGGCATTCCCGACGCGCCGCTCCGCGCCTTCCTCGAGCATCACGGCTTCAAGTCGCTGATCGCGCGGCTGGCGGCGGTCGCCGACGCGCCGGTCGAGACGCACGATACGCCCGGCTTCGAGGAAGATCCGCCGTGCAACCACGACGGCTATGAGACGGTGGTCGACGAAATGGCGCTCGACCGTTGGATCTCCGCGGCCCGCAACCAGGGCTGGGTCGCGGTCGATACCGAGACCACCGGCGTCGACGCCACCCGCGCCGATCTGGTCGGAGTGAGCATGGCGCTCCACCCCAACCTCGCCTGCTATGTGCCGCTCGGCCACGGCGGGACAGACATGTTCGCCGAGAAACCGCGCCAGCTCGACCGCGCGGTGGCGCTCGCCAGGCTGAAGCCGCTGCTCGAGGACCCGGCGGTGCTCAAGATCGGGCACAACCTCAAGTACGACATGATCGTGCTCGGGCGCTGCGGGATCGATGTCGCGCCCTATGACGACACGATCGTGATGAGCTTCGATCTCGACGCGGGCCTCCACGGCCACGGCATGGACGAACTCGCCGCAACGCACCTTTCGCACAGCTGCATCGCCTACAAGGATGTGGTCGGCACGGGGAAGAGCCAGCTCGGCTTCCAAGAGGTCGATCTCAAGGCCGCCACCCGCTACGCCGCCGAGGATGCCGACGTGACGCTCCGGCTGTGGCGCCGCTTCAAGCCGCGGCTGGCGTACGAGAGCGCGACTCGCGTCTACGAGATGGTCGACCGGCCGCTCGTCGCGGTGATCGCGGGAATGGAGCGCGCGGGCGTCAAGGTCGATGCCGCGGCGCTGGCGCGGCTCTCGACCGAATTCTCGCACCAGATCGCGGCCCTCGAAGAGGAGATCCACGGCCTGGCGGGGTTCAAGTTCACGATCGGCAGCCCCAAGCAGCTGGGCGACGTGCTGTTCGAAGGCATGGGGATCAAGGGCGGGCGCAAGGGCAAGTCAGGGGTCTATTCGACCGACGTCAACGAGCTCGAGCGGATCGCGGCGGACAAGGATTCGCCGGGCCGCGAGATGGTGCTCAAGGTGCTCGACTGGCGTCAGCTCACCAAGCTCAAATCGACCTATACCGACGCGCTCCAGGCGCAGATCAATCCCGAGACGGGCCGAGTCCACACCAGCTATTCGCTGACCGGCGCGCAGACCGGGCGGCTCTCGTCGACCGACCCCAATCTCCAGAACATCCCGATCCGCACCGAAGTCGGCAGGCAGATCCGCGACGCGTTCGTGGCGGAGCCGGGCAATGTGATCCTCGCCGCCGATTACTCGCAGATCGAGCTCCGCCTCGCCGCGCACATCGCCGACGTCCCGGCACTTCGCACCGCGTTCGAGAACGGCGACGACATCCACAACATGACCGCGATGGAGCTGTTCGGCGAAGTCAACCGCGACACCCGCGGCCGCGCCAAGACGATCAACTTCGCGATCCTCTACGGCATCTCGCGCTGGGGGCTGGCCGGCCGGCTCGACGTGACGCCCGACGAGGCGCAGGCGATGATCAACCGCTATTTCGAGCGCTTCCCGGGCATCAACCGCTATATCGCGGACACGCTGCGCGAGGCCAAGGAGCGCGGCTACACCACCACCCTGTTCGGCCGGAAGACGCATTTCCCGCGTCTCAAATCGCCCAATCCGAACGAACGCGGCGGATCGGAGCGCGCCGCGATCAACGCGCCGATCCAGGGCACCAGCGCCGACATCATCAAGCGCGCGATGGCGCGGATGGGCCCCGCGCTGCTCGATGCGGGGCTGCCGAACGTGCGGATGCTGATGCAGGTGCACGACGAGCTGGTGTTCGAGCTGCCCGAGGGTGATGTCGACACCGCGAAGCCGGTGATCGAGCATGTGATGGCCACGGCGGCCGAGCCGGCGATCCGGCTCAGCGTGCCGCTGGGCGTCGAGATCGGCGTGGGCAAGAGCTGGGGCGCCGCGCATTGATCCGCGCCGTCGCGTTCGCCGCGCTGGTGCTCGCCCCCGAAGGCGCGCGTGCACAGGATTCGGTCATGACCGAGGCGACGCTTCGCGCCACCCCTCCCAATCAGCTCGCGCGCGCGCTGTTCGGCGAAAGCGGCGCGGCCTTCGTCGAGGCCAGTATCGCGCACGGCCGGCACAAATGGCAGGGCGTTATCGTCGAGTTCATCGCGACCCCGCGGAGCACCGATCGCACGGGCGTCTGCGAAGTCGATACCGCCTTTGTCGGCTTCCGATGGCAGTCCGAGCCCCATGACGAGGCCACGCCGCTTGTTCGCGATTACTCGGGAACGACCCACGAATATCTGTTGCTCGACGTCCATCCCGGCCTCCTCGCTCTCGACGCCGCTGCCCGGGCTGCCCAGCAGGCGGCGTGCGCCGGCAGTGCGCACGGCGCGGACAAGCGCTCCCTGGGCTACTGGTCGTTCGGCGCTGGACGCGAAGCGTCGCTCGACGAATATGCCTTCGCGCTCGCGGTCTTCGAAGCCGTGGCGGTCGCGCATCCGGAAGGGCTGGTCCCGGCCGACTGCGGCGAGCCGGCCAATTGCGCGGCTGGCACCGCGTCGCTTCGACGCCTGAGCCTCGCGGAGTTCCGCATTTTTGCCGTCGAGCCCTGCCGGGACGACGCGCGGACGTTGTGCGTGTTCGCGCGGACGCCCGAGCGCGCCGTCGTGACGATCGCGACCGCCGAGGCCGAGGCGCCGGCCGGCGCTGCGGATGGTCGCCGTGCGCCGCGGGTCCGTGCCGTCTCGGCCACGATCCAATCGGAACCGATCGAATGAGCGAGGCGCAAGACGACATCAACGCGCTCGCCAAAGGGGGCCGTACCAATATCCTGGGGTTCGTCATCCGCCTCGCCGGGCGGCTGCCGTTCCTCTTCATCGCCGGGCGCATCTACGGCGCCGAGGTGGTGGGGCGGTTCGCGCTGGCGGTGCTGGTGATCGAGCTGGCGGGGCTGCTCGCGACCCTGGGATTGAAGCGCGGCCTCGCGCAAGCGCTCGCCAGGACCGAGCGCGACCATTCGCATGTGGTGGCGGACGCGCTGCTGGTGGCCTTGTGCGCGTCGGTCGTCGCCGCTGCCGTGCTCGCGGCGTTCCCGTGGATCATGTACCCCGACAGCCAGCCGGTCGGCTTCGACAGGCTGATCCCCGCGGTAGTGGTGGCGCTGGCCTGGTCCGACGTCGCCTTCTCGGCGCTGGCGTACCGGCACAATGTCGCGGTTTCGGTCACCGCGCGGGCGATCGTCGAGCCGTGGACGATCAGCATCGCGGCCTGGCTCCTGTCCTACGTTTCGTCGCGCGACGGGCTGGTGATCGCCTATGTCTGCTCGAACTCGGCGATGCTGATCGCGGCGATGGTGCCGCTGGTGCGCAGCTACGGCTTGCCGCGCGGCTGGCGGCCGCACCCGTTGCGCGCGTGGCGGATGGCGCGAGTCAACGCCCCGCTCGCGGGCGCCGACGCGCTCGAATGGGGCACGCGCAACGTCGATCGCTTCATCCTCGGCCTGCTGTTCGCGCCCGGGGTGGTCGGCATCTACTACATGGCGCAGCAGGTCGCCTCGCCGGCGCAGCGGCTCAAGACCACCTTCGACCCGATCCTGGGGCCGGTGGTGACGCGTAGCCTGGCGGCGGGGGACAAGGTCTCGGTCGCCAAACAGGTGCGCCAGGTCGCCTTCTGGGTGATCGCGGTTCAGGCAGCGCTCGCGATCGCGGTGGGCGTGACCTCGGACGGCGTGATGGGGCTGCTCGGGCACCGCTTCGTCTCGGGCGCGGGGGCGCTATGCATCCTGCTCGCGGCCGAGGTGCTGGCGGCAACCGGTGCGGTGTCCGAAGGCGGGCTGGTCTATGTCGCTCGGCACCGCAATTTGATGATCTCGGCGTTGCTGCTCACCTTCCAGGTGGCGCTGAGCTTCGGGCTGGTGTTCGCGATTCGCGGCTTGGGCTATCCGATCGCCTGGCAGGCGGTGGGGCCCGCGCTGGCGCTCGCGCTGGCGCTCGGGATCGGGTCGGTGATCAAGGCGCGCCTGCTGTCGCGGCTGCTCGGCGCGCCGGTATCGGGGATCCGCTGGGGACTGATCGCGGCGATGGCGACCGCGGGACTCGCGGGCTGGGCGATCAGCCATCTGCCCGAATGGGCGCAGCTGACCTTCGGCATCCCGCTGATCCTGCTCGCCTATTTCACCGTGCTGCTGCGCCTCGCCTTCGGGCCCGAGGACCGGGCGCTGTTCAAGAAAGTGCCGAGCGGGATCCTTCCCGAGGAAACGGTTCCGGCGCCCTGACGGGTCGATCCCGATGCGAACCGCTTGTCGAATCGATATTTCGACGATATTCGAACTATCGAAGCAAGAGGACCCGCTGCCGATGCAAATGCCGACCGCTGTCGAAGCGCTGTCCGCGCTCGCGCACGAAAGCCGCCTCGCCGTGTTCCGGCTGCTCGTGAAAGCGGGGGCCGAAGGAATGGCGGCGGGCGGGATCGCGCGCGAAGTCGGCGCCTTGCCGAACACCCTGTCGTCGCACCTCGCGATCCTCGGGCACGCCGGACTGATCCGGTCGCGCCGCGACGGCCGGTCGGTGATCTATTCGGCGGACTATGCCCGGATGCGCGATCTGCTCGGCTTCCTGGTCGAGGATTGCTGCGGCGGCCGTCCCGAAATCTGCTCTCCGTTGGCGACAGCGTGCGAGAGCGTATGACGCTGTCGCGACGCCTCACCGCGGAACTGCTCGGCACCGCGCTGCTGCTGGCGATCGTCGTCGGATCGGGAATCATGGGCGAGCGCCTCGCCGGCGGCAACGATGCCATCGCCCTGCTCGGCAACACCATCGCGACCGGGGCGGGGCTGGTGGTGCTGATCCACATCTTCGCGCCCGTCTCCGGCGCGCACTTCAACCCGGTGGTGACGCTGGCTTTCCTCCTCCGCCGCGAGATCGAGGGCCGCACGGCGGGCCTCTATGTGGCAGCGCAGTGCGTCGGCGCGGTGCTGGGCGTATGGACGGCCCACGCGATGTTCGCCGAACCGCTGTGGCAGATTTCCACAAAGCTGCGCGACGGCCCGTCGCAGGGCCTGTCGGAGTTCATCGCGACGTTCGGGCTGATCGGCACCATCTTCGGCACGCAGCGATCGCGGCCGGAGTTCACGCCGGTAGCGGTCGGCCTCTACATCAGCGCCGCCTATTGGTTCACCGCCTCCACCTCGTTCGCGAACCCCGCGGTGACGATCGCGCGAAGCCTGTCGAACAGCTTCGCAGGCATCGCCCCGGCATCCGCTCCGCTGTTTGTGGCGGCTCAGCTGACGGGGAGTGTCGCCGCCGTCGCCCTGTTCGGCTGGCTGTTCAGGCAGGAACGCGCGATATGACCTGCGCCTTTCCGGTCACCATCTATCACAATCCGGCGTGCGGCACGTCGCGCAACACCGTCGCGATGGTCGAAGCAGCGGGATATGCGCCGAACGTGATCGACTATTGCGAGGCCGGCTGGACCCGCGCGCAGCTCGCGCGATTGCTCGAAACGATGGAGGCGAAGCCGCGCGACCTGCTGCGCGAAAAGGGCACGCCCGCCGCCGAGCTCGGCCTGCTCGATCCCGCAACCTCCGACGAAACGATCCTGGCGGCGATGGTGGCGCACCCGATCCTCGTCAACCGTCCGATCGTGGTGACGCCGAGGGGCACCAGGCTGTGCCGGCCATCCGAAACGGTGTTCGAGCTGCTCGATCGGGCGCCCGCCGAATTCGAAAAGGAAGACGGCGAAGTCTGGCGAAAGCCCTGATATAGCGCATCTTCCGCCCCACCGGATCGCGCGCGATTTGCGGGATTGAACCGCAGCGCGCCGATGCCGCACTAACGGGCGGAACGGACAGGTGCATTGGGCGGGCAACGAACGGACCAGCGGCGGCAGGGCGATCAGGTGCAGCGGCGCGACGGTGACCTGCTGCTGTTCGAACGCGCCTGCGCCGGCGACGCCACGGCCTTCGAGCAGCTCTACCGCGAATATCATCCGCGGCTCGCGCGTTTCCTGGCGCGGATGCTGCGGCGGACGCAAGTGATCGAGGAAGTGTTGAACGACACGATGATGGTGGTCTGGGAACGCGGCGCGAGCTTCAACGGTGCGAGCAAGCTCTCGACCTGGATCTTCGGCATCGCCTATCGCAAGGCGCTCAACGCGCGCTCGCGGCAGGACGAGCCGGTCCAGGACAGCGAGTGGGAGAACCGCGCGTCGCTCGATCCGAGCCCCGAAGAGGAATCGGCGCAGGCGCGGCGACAGGTGATGCTGCGCAAGGCGATCGCCGAACTGTCGCTGGAGCACCGCACCGTGCTGGACCTCACCTATCAGCACGAAATGGGTTATAACGAGATCGCGAGCATCATGCGCTGCCCGGTGGGCACCGTGAAGACGCGCATGTTGCATGCGCGCCGTCACCTCAAGCGCCGGCTGTCCGGCGAACTCGCGGACTGGGTATAGGACGCCGACCGATGGGCACCATCATCTCCTTGCATGACGACGCGCATCTGGAAGTGCAGCAGCTGCTTCCCTGGCACGCGAACAACAGCCTGACCGAAAGCGAGCAGGCACGAGTCGAGGCGCATCTCGCCGAGTGCGACGAATGCCGCGCCGACCTGGAGACCGAGCGGCTGATCGGCACGCGCGTCGCCAGCGTCGCGCCCGATGTCGAGCAGGGCTGGGCGGACATGCAGGCACGAATGCGCGCCGCGAGCACCGGCCGCTGGCAGCGCTGGACCGGGCGCCGCGTGCCGGTGGCCTGGGCGGTCGGCGCGCAAGCGGCGGCGGCGGCGCTGATCGTGGCGGTGCTCCTGCCGGCGCGGGCGCCGGTACAGCCGAACCCGGTCTATCACGTGCTCGGCACCGCGCCGGTCGCCGCAGCGGGCAACCTCCTCGTGATGTTCGCAGACGGCACTCGCGAGACCGATCTGCGCGCGGCCTTGCAGCGATCGGGCGCGCGGATCGTCGACGGGCCCACCGTCACCGGCGCCTACGTGCTCCATGTCGCCGATCAGGCGCGCGCCGGCGCGGTGGCGCGGCTGCGCGACGACAAGCACGTGACGCTCGCCGAGCCGATCGATCCGGGGGCGCCGCGATGAAGCGGCTGCTTGCGCTCGTGCTGCTGATCGCGTTCGGCGGCGTAGCCTTCGCGCAGGTGCCGCTGCCCCGCGCCGATGCCGCCGCTCCGCAGGCGAATGCCACGCAGATCCTGGTGATGCTCCGCATGCCGCCGCCGCACCACCGGCAGCGCGCCAGCTATGGCGGCAGCTATGGCGACACCGGATCGCGCACGGTGCGCCAGCGCATCGCCCAGCGCATCGCTCGCGACAACGGTTTCACGCTGGTCGACGGTTGGCCGATGCCCCTGCTCGGCGTCGATTGCTTCGTGATGCAGCTGCCCAAGGGAATGAGCGAGGCGGAGGCGATCGCCCGCGCCGAGCGCGACCGCAACGTCGCCTGGTCGCAGCCGATGCAGCAGTTCCGCAGCATGGGAACGCCCCAGAACCGCTCGGATCCCCTCTACGCCGCGCAGCCCGCAGCGCTCGGCTGGCGGCTCGCCGATCTCCACAAGGTCGCGACCGGGCACGGCGTCGCCGTCGCGGTGATCGACAGTCGAGTCCAGACCGACCATCCCGATCTCGTCGGCCAGTTCGACGTGAGCATGGATTTCGTCGGTGGCCACGGCACCCAGGCCGAAATCCACGGCACCGGCATCGCCGGGGTGATCGGCGCGCGCCAAGGCAATGGTGTCGGCATCGTCGGCGTGGCGCCGGGCGCGCGGATGATGGCGCTGCGTGCCTGCTGGCAGGCCGCCGGGAGCGCCGCGACCGTCTGCGATTCGCTCAGCCTCGCCCGCGCGCTGCAATATTCGATCGAGCATCGCGCGCAGGTGATGAACCTGAGCCTCAGCGGACCGCAGGACCGGCTGCTTGCGCAGTTGATCGAGGTCGCCCTCGGGCGCGGGATCTCGGTGGTAGCCGCGTTCGACCCCAAATTGCCGCGCGGCGGGTTTCCGGCGTCCCAACCTGGGGTGGTCGCGGTGAGCGATCAGGCTTTGCCGTCGCTTCCGCCTTTGGTCTATGTTGCCCCCGGGCGTGACGTGCCGACAACTCAGCCGGGGGGAAAATGGTATCTGGCAGATGGCAGTTCGTACGCTGCGGCCCATGTCAGCGGATTGCTGGCGCTGATGCGCGAGCGGCGCGAGCCCACCAAATTCGTGACCGACGGCCGCCGGTCCATCGACGCCTGCGCGTCGCTGCTTCCGTCGGCGCCCGGCTGTGACTGCGACTGCGCGCTTTCGGCACTGGCGGGCCACGCCCGGCGCCGCTAGACCGGCCGGCATCGCTCGTCTTCTCGCCTTCGCCCCCATCCTGCTTGCACTGGCGCCCGCTCCGGCCGCGGCGCAGGTCGCGGCGACCGTGGGCGCCGAAAGCGCGTACCGGTACCGCGGCCACTCGCTGAGCGCCGGCAAGCCGGTCGCCACGATCGATCTCAGCTATGACGACAAGAGCGGAATCTACCTCTCGGGATTCGGCGCGTTCACCGTCACCGGCAGCGATCCCGGGCTGCTCACCGCGCAGGCCGACCTTGGCTTCGCCAAGCGCGTGACCCCTCGCCTGGCGCTCGACGCGGGCGTGACGCACACCGAATACACCCATCGCCGCGGCAACGCCGGATCGATCGGCTATACCGAATTCTATGCCGGGGTGAGCCGCGGCAAGTTCTCGTCGCGCCTCTATTACTCGCCCGACTATCTCGCCGCCGGCGTCGGCACGCTCTACGGCGAGGCCGAGTTGGCGCTCGAACCGCACGCGCATTGGGGGATCAACCTCCATGCCGGCAAGCTGGTCTATGTCGCCAACCGCCCGCGCTACGCCAACCCCAACGGCCAGTACGACTGGAGCGTGGGCGTCTCACGCCAGCTGGGTGCGGTCGACCTTCACGCCACGGTCTCCGGCGGCGGACCCGGGCGCGACTATTACGTCGCCGAATATCACAGCCGGACGGCGGTGACGGCGGGCATCTCCTATACGTTCTAGGGGCGGGCTCGATCAGGCCGAGTCGCGTGCGATCTGCAAGCCCCTCCCCTGAAGGGGAAGGGTCAGGAAAATAGGGACCGTCCCCATTTTTTGGTGAGCGAGCCCGATTTCATCTCTTGCCAGAGCCCGATTTGAACCCCCGACGCGCGCGCAGGCACTAACAGCCATCGCTGGGAGGCCTCGCCGCCGTCGCATGTATTCGCAGGACTTGCCTCTCGACGCCTTCGACTTGCCGCCGGAAACGGTGCAGGCGCGTTTCGCTTGGGCGGAGCGGCGCGGCAATCCGCGCTGGCTGTGGCCAGACGTCGACCCGCGCGACTGGAGCACGGCGCTCGAGCGGATCGAGGCGATCCTCCGCGCGGTCCTGACCGGATCGGACGCGCCGCCGCCGCTAGACGGGCCGCTCGCCGCGCTCGAGGTTGCCGCCTACACCTCGGGCACCGGTGCGCTGCTCGGCGTGTGGCTCGAGCGGGGCACGATCGGCGCGAGCGCGCCCGTCGCGGCGATGCTCTCCTATCATCTGCGCCACAACCGCCTGAGGATGCAGCGCCTGACCGCGCACGCCGCGGCGCTGTGCGAAGCCCTCCACCGCGCGGGCGCGACGCCGGTGCTGGTCAAGGGCATGCACACCGCGCACGCCTATTTCCCCGAGCCCGGCGCGCGGCCGCTCGCCGACGTGGACCTCGTGCTTGCGCCCGAGCAGATCGAGGCTGCGGAGATCGTGCTTCGCGAGCAGGGCTATGCCCCCGGCGAGACGATCGCCGGCCCGCCGCGCCAGCAGGAGTGGCGGACGCCGCTGGCCCGCCTGCTCCCGCGCACGCTTGCCTTCGTGCATCACGACGATCCCTGGGCGATCGACCTGCAGAGCTCGTTCGACCGGCGCTTCGCCTCGGGCGGCAGAACTGTGCGCATGGAGGATGGCGTTCGCCATTCCGGTCAGGGGACGTGGCCTGTCGGGCGGGGTGCGAAGGTGCTCGGCCAACCCTGGCTGCTCCTCTATCTCGCGGTGCACGCCAGCAACGGCTTCGAGAACCTCAGCCTGCTGCGCCTGACCGAGCTGGCGCTGGTGGCGCGCGCCGATACGGCAGCGGGGCGGCTCGACTGGGGCGCGTTCGTCGCCGCCGCCGAGCGCGCCGGCGCGCTGGGACTGATCTATCCCGCGCTGCATTTGTGCGAAGCGCTCGCACCGGGCGGCGTGCCCGCGGACGTGCGGCGCCTGTCGTGCGAAGCCGCGCCCGAGAGCGCGTCCCGCCTGGTCGAGAGCCTGACGCCCGCCACCGCGCACCGCGTGCTGGCGCTGCGCGGCGAGAAATTCCTCTGGGCGCCGTCGCGCACCGCCAGGGCGGCCCAGATCCTGTCCGAAATCTTCCCGCGCGAGGCCGGTTCGCTTGGCGGCCTCGCGCGAATCTATCGCCGCCGCGCCTGGAAGCTGGCGCGCGGCACGCTGCTGCGGTGACGCGGCCGCCGACGAGGAGAACCAAGATGACGCATTCCCGCCACCCGCTCCGCCTGTTCCGCCTGCTCGCGCCCGCCGTGGCGCTGGGGTTGATGACCGCCGCCGCGCCCGCGCTGGCGGCCCCGCACGAATATACCGTGACGATGGGCAACATGACCTATGGCGCGGTGCCGTCCGGCATCAAGGTGGGCGACACGATCGTGTGGGTGAACCGCGACTCGGTGATCCACACCGCCACCGCGCGCGACCACAGCTTCGACATCCGCGCCAACCCCGGCCAGAGCGTGCGCATGACCGTGAAGAAGGCCGGCACCATCCCCTTCTTCTGCGTCTATCACTCGATGATGCGCGGGACGCTGAACGTCGGCGCGTAGAGGCGGAGGCCTGACCTTCCTAAGCCCCTCCCCTGCAGGGGAGGGGCTCTTTCCGCGCTAGATCCGCGCCCGAAGCGAGACCTGCAGCACCGTCTGGTTCTCGGTGCCGGGGATGCCGATGTCGGTGCGGCGCGGGCGATCGCTGCGGACGTGCAGCGCCTCGACGAAGCCGGTCAGCCAGTTGGTGAGGGGCATCCGGTACGCCAGCGTCGTCGCCCAGCCATTCTCGCTTTCGCGCGGCGACATCAGGGTGCCGCGCTCGCGCGTGCCGAACGCCTCGACGCGGCCGCTGATCGCACCGCGACCGACGGTCTGGCTGAGCAGCACATAGGCGGACTGGAACTTGGTGTTCACCCATACGCCGTGCGTCGCGAAGCCCATCTGCGTCGTTCCCCACATCCCTTGCATCAGCAGCCGGGTCTTGGGGCCGAGGTCGGCAGTCAGGCCGACATTGCCAAAGCGCGTGCGCCAGCCCCATTGCTTCGACGGATTGACCGCCTCGGGATTGCCGCGGTTGTCGTAGTAGAAGAAGTTGAGCGACAGCGGCTCCGATGCCTTCCACTCGAACCGCCCGTAGAAGCCGACGCGGTTGTCGATCTCCAGCAGCGAGCGTGTCTCCGGAGCCTGGGCAAGGTGCATGAAGGCGTTGAGCGGCGGCAGCGGGAAATGGCCGAACGCGGTCGCCTTCGAATCCTGCAGCGCCCAGCCGCGGAACGAAAGCAGCGTGCCCGAAGTGTCGTTGAACCCGAACACGCCGCCGGTCAGCGAGAAATCCTGCTTGCCGACCGTCGCATAGAGCGTCGCTTCGCTTCCGATGACCTTCACTTCCTCGCCAACCCAGGAATTAATGGCCGAGGGCGTGATCGTGTAGACCGTGCTCCACGCGCCGCCGGTCGAATGCTCGAGCGAGATCTCGGGCCAGTAGAGACCCGCCTTGGCCGAGAAGCCGAGATTGCCCTTGCGCTCGGGAATGAAGGTCACGAACCCCTCGTAGAGGTCGACGTTGTGCTCCTGGTCGCGCTGCCAGCCGCCCGAGACGTTGGCCGAAAGCGACTTGGTGAAGCGCGGCGTCCAGACCAGATCGGCTTCCATCGGCAACGCCTCGACCCGCTCATCGCCGGCTGAAGTTCCCGAGAACCGCGTCTTGCCGAGCCCGCCCTTCGCCCAGGAGAGGTGGCCGTCGGCCGCGACCAGCCGGCCGTCGAGCAGGATCGCCAGCGTGTTCTTCGAGAAGATGTCGGTATCCGAGCTCTTGTCCGTGGCGTCGCTCGCCGGAGTGGCCGCGGCATCCGCCGGTGCCGTCTGGCTCTGATCGGACGCCCCGGCCGTGGCCGCTGCGGGCTTGTTCGGATCGGCCGCGGGCGCGTCCTGCGCCCAGGCGGGCATGGCTAACAGCAGGGCCGCCAGCGCGGGTGCGGCTTGAAGCGCAAATCGGGTTACTTGCATCGGTACCTCCGGTTTCAACTCGACGACGGTGCCGCGCGAATCCGGCGCGGCGGGGAAAGGGCGGGAATCGAAGCGTGCGGGCGTCCAGCGCTCGACGGCGCCGGCGCGGCGCAGCCGGCCGTCGCCGAAGCGGCCGTGAAAGCGGCGCGCGATCTCGGGTGAAGCGACGCGCGGTTCGCCGCCGACCAGGGTGAGCACCACGTCGCGCGCGCGCGCCTCGAGCAAAGGCCGGGTGATCGCGATCAGATCGGCTGGCGCGCCCGGCTCGAGCGAAGGCGCGGGCAAGTCCAGTCGGCGCGCCGCCGTCTCGCCGACCGCGGCTTCGAGCCGTTCGTCGGAAAGCAATCCCAGGCTCCGCGCGAGCCGCAGCTCGTCGAGCAGATCGCCCGCGCCGGTGAGCAGCGAGTCGCTGCCGAGCAGCACGTCGATCCC
Organism: uncultured Alphaproteobacteria bacterium; assembly: GCA_963799985.1. GTDB lineage: Bacteria > Pseudomonadota > Alphaproteobacteria > Sphingomonadales > Sphingomonadaceae > Sphingomonas. The sequence goes on from CAWCZC010000002.1 coordinate 608,839, forward strand.
CGGCGCGAGCAATGCCGCCGGCGCGGTGCGGCCGAACAGGAATAGATTCGAGCTCGGGCACCAGACGATGCCGGCTCCCGCCGCGCGCAGCCGGGCGACACCATCCGCGTCGGGGCCGACCGCATGGACCGCGATCAGGCGGTCGTCGAGCAGGCCGATCGCTTCGATCCGCGCGACTTCCGCCCGCGCCACCGCATCGGTGCCCTCGGCCAGGTGCAGCGCGAACGGGCCCTGCGCCAGCCGCGCCACCGCCCCGGTCATGCCGATCGAATTGGCGCTTGCGAACTCGAGCGACGCGGAGCGGGAAATCGCGCTCGAACTCGCGCTCCCACCGGTCGTGGTGGAGCACGGTGGTGACGCCCGCGAACAGGTTCTTCCACGCGCCTCTCAGCAGCGCGTCGCGCCGCCGCAGCCCCTGCCCCTTGGCGATCCGCGCACGCTCGCGCGCCTGGATGTCGTTCGCCCAGTCGTAGGCGTTGGCGTAGGGCGGATGGCCGAGGCGGCCGTAGTGGTTGCGGTGGAGATGCTCGTGCGCGTTGATCAAGCCGGGGCGAAGCTCGGCGGCGCCGAGATCGAGCTCGAGATCGAAGCGGCCGTCGGGGGCGACGATCCGCCCGTCCTCGACGCCGATGGCCTGCGTCAGGGTGACGAGGAGCAGCCGCATCACCATGCCTTCCGGAAGCCGAGCGCGAGCACGATCGCGAGGCCCAGCTCGGCCTGGTATTGCGCGAGCCGCCCCGCTTCCTCGTAGAAGTCGCGGACGCGCGGGCCGATCACGCCTTCGCGCACCTCGATCAGCTCGAGCCCCGCGGTGATCGCGGCTTCGCGATGCGCGTAGATGTCGTGGACGTGATGCTCGATCTCGTGGACGCCGTCGGCATCGCGGAAGGTGCGGCGATGCCCGGCTTCATAGGCGCGCGGGTGGAAATCGGTGACGATCACCGTGCCCCCCGCCGCCGCAGCGCGCGCCAACCCGGCATAGGCGCGGCGCAGCGGCGCGACGTGGCCGAGCACCAGCCGGCACCAGATCACGTCGAAACTTTCGCAAACCGGCGGCAGCGCCAGAACGTCGCCTTGCAGGAAGCGCACCTCGGGGGGCCAGGGCCCGAGCGACGCGCCCGCTTCGATCATTTCGGGCGAAAGCTCGATCCCGAGCGCTTCGGCGGCTCGGGTGCCGAGCAGCCGCCGCCCGGTGCCGCAGCCGACGTCGAGCAGGCGCTTGCCGTCGAGCCTGGGAGTCATCGCCGACACGAGCCCGTCTTCCAGGTGCGTGATCGCCGTCTCGCGCTCGTAGCTCGGCGCCCAGCGCCGATAGGCCTCGCGGGGGTTGAGCGCGCTCATGCCGCGACCTCGGTTTCGGCGCCGGCGCGCAGATGGCCGTAGGCCTGGCGATCATCGGGGGCATGCGCGGCGAGCCGGCGAACCTGGCGGAGCAGACTGGGGTCGGCATAATCGCCCCGGCTCCAGCGCCGCCGCGCGAGCAATTGGCCCACCGCCTTGCCCCACGGACGCACGCGCTTGTCGTGGACCGAAGGAAAGCGGCTCTTGAGCACCAGCTCGAAATCTTCGACTCGCGCCTTGATCCGCCGGTCGAGCCAAGGGACCTGCGGGTCCTCGTGCGTCATCCACGCGACCCATTCCGGCGTGGTCCAGTCCTCGAGCCTGCCCGGCGTGCCGGTGAGCGGATCGATGTCGCCATAGGTCGCGCCGCGCTGCGGCGTGGGCGTGTAGAAATAGCTGATCAGCTCCATCGCCGGGTTGATGCCCTTGAGGCGGCGGATGAAGGCGAGGGTGTTGTCGATCTCGCCCTCGGGATCGTCGGGGTCGCCGAACACGAACGAGAATTCTGGGATGATGCCGTGCTCGCGCGTCTTCGCAGCGACGTGGGCGATCTGATCGGTGGTGATGCCCTTGCTGCATCTTCCTGAGCACCGCGTCGGATCCTGACTCGGCGCCGCAGAACACCATCGTCAGTCCGGCGGCCTTCAATCGCCGCCAGGTGTCGTCCGAGATATCGCCGAGCGCGTCGACTCGCGCCTCGCACCACCATTTGAGGCCGAGCGGCTGGAAGGCGGCGGCGATCTCGCGCGCATGAGCTTCGTTCGAGGAAGAAGTTGTTGTCGTAGAAATGGACCGAATCCATCCCGTGCTCGCGCGCGAGGAAGGCGAGGTGCGCGGCGGTGCGCTCGGGCGCCTGGACCTTCTCGCGCCGCCCGAACACCGAGATCACGCCGCAGAAGCTGCACGCGAACGGACAGCCGATCGATGCCTGGTACACCCCCGACCGTCGCCCGAGGAAAGTCGGGTGGAGATACTGGCCGACCGGGATCTTGTGATAGGGCGGCTCGGGCAGCTCGTCGGGGCCGAGCCAGACGCGCTCGGCGCCAATCCAGTGCGGTGCCGTCGGCCTCGCGGAAGCAGAGACCGGCGATCGTCTTCGGATCGCGCCGGCCCGCGATCGCATCGAGCAGCTCGACGAAGGTCTGCTCGCCCTGGCCGCGGATCAGCCAGTCGACGTAACGGCGCGTTGAGCACCGGGGCGGGATAGAGGCTGCCGAAATTGCCGCCCCACACGATCGGCACGTCCGGGTGGCGCTGCTTGATGCGCCTTGGCAGCGGCGACCGCGCTGACCAGCTGCGGCCCGGGCATCACCGTCATCGCGATCAGCTCGACCGGATCGGCGCTCCCGGCGCGCGCCTCGATCATCGCGCCGACGGTCGCGACGACGTCGATGTCGGGCAAGTTGCCGTCGACGATCTCCCAGTGGATGTGCGGCGGCAGCGCGGCACCGACCATCATCACGCTGAGCGGGAAACGGCGGTTCTTCGGCCTCGTCGCGCGCGGATTGACGAAGACGATCATGCGGCCTCCGCTCCCCGCGCCGAATCGTCGATGAAGGGCAAGCCGGGCAGGGCGTCGCGGTGCCAGTAGAAGGGGGATTCCAGCACCACGACGCGCCCGCCCGGCCGCACCACGCGCACCGCAATGCGCGTAGAGACCGGATCGGTCGAAGGATTCATTGCGGGGACGGCCGCGCTCATGCGGGACCTTCGCGATCGGCGAGCCGCTCGAAGCGGTAGAGGATATGGTCGCCAAGCAGCGCGAGCGGCCCGGCCAGCGGGCGGTCGATCGCCTCCAGCGCGGCGATCAGGCGTGGATGACGCGAGACCCACGGCTCGGCGGCGCTGGGGGGGATGGTGAGCCCGATCGCCTTGCGCCCGGCGGGGCGAAACCACGGCCGCATCGCCGCCGCCAGATCGCGCGCGCGGTGATAGCGCACGGTGAAGTGGCGTCCGCTCAGCCGCGCCGGCACGTCGCCACGCGCGAACCGCCGGAACATGTTGCCGAACCTGCCTCGTGCGGCCTCGACCAGCACCTCGCCCGGGCAGCAGCAGCCGAACACCACCAGCAGCGCCATGCCCCCCGGCCGCACCAGTGCGCCGAGCGACTCCGCCACCGGCGCCAGATCGGTCACGCAATTGAGCGCGGCGAAATTCGAGAAGGCCCCGTCGAAGCGCTCGCCGCGCGCCGCGAGGCCGCTCAGCCGCTCGGCCGCCGCGACTTCGGCCCGGCCCGGCCCCAGCTTGAGCGCCGCCTCCGCCACCATCGCGGGCGACGCGTCGGTCAGCAGCACCGATCGCCCGCGCGCCGCGAGCCAGGCCGCGTCGAGCCCGGTGCCGCCGCCGATCTCGAGCAGCCGCGCGCCCTCGGGGAATGCCGCCATCAACTCTGCGCGGACCGCGCGGCGCTGCGCCGCGACGCTCAGCCAGGGCTCGAAGCGCGCGTCGAACCCGGCCGCGATCGCATCGAACGCGGCGCCGGCGGGGAGCAGTTCGGCTTCCATCTCAAGCACGCAGCGGCACGCCCAGCGGCTCGGCCGAGCGATGCGCCAGGGCTTGCCGCGCCAGCTCGCGCCATGCGGACATGTCGGTTCCGCCCCGCGCGACGTCGGCGTGGAGCACGTCGCGAACCATCCGGTAGAAGGCGGTGGCGAAGGTGCCTTGGAACAGCATCGCCAGATCGTCGGTGTCGCGCCAGTTGCGCCGCTCGCCGAGCTCGCGCGACCACGCGCTCGTGGAACAGCGTGCCCGGGAGCGGGTAGGAGACCGAGACGCCGATGTCGTCGGGCTCGCCCGCCGCGACCAGGTCGCGGGTGAGCAGGATGTCGTTCCACTCCTCGCCCGGATAGCCGAGCTGGAGGAACCAGCCGACGCGAATGCCCTGCTCCTTGAGCAGCCGAGTCGCGAGCCGCGCCGAATCGACCCGCGTGCCCTTGTCCATCGCGTCGAGGATCCGCTGCGATCCCGATTCGACCCCCAGCCACACTTCGGCCGCACCCGCCGCCTCGAGCGCCTCGGCGGTGCGCGGATCGATCAGATTGGTGCGCGACTGGATCATGAACGGGATCCGCGCATCGCGCTCGGCGAGCGCGTGCGCGAACTCGATGATCCACTGCTCGGTCATCCCGAAGATATCGTCGGCGAACCAGAGGTGGTCGGGCCCGACCTCGGCCTTCAAGCGCCGCATCTCCTCCGCGACCGACACCGCCGAGCGCTGGGTGTAGCGCCGCCCGAAGGTCGGCTTCGCGCACCAGTTGCATGCGTAAGGGCAGCCGCGCGAGGTCGCGAGGTTCCACGAGAAATAGCCGTGCGCGCCGCGCCAGATCCGCCGATAGGCGGCGGCGTCGACCAGGTCCCACGCGGGCAAAGGCAGCGAATCGAGGTCGTGCTGCTGCCGCCGCGGCAGGGTGCGGCGCAGATCAGGCAGGATGAGCCCCGGCACCGCATCCAAGGGTGTTCCCGAGCCGAACGCCGCCGCGAGATCGCACACCACGAACTCACCTTCGCCGGTCAGCACCGCATCGGCGCCCGCGCCCAGATAGAGTTCGGGATGGTCGGAGGCGTCGGGGCCGTTGGCCGCGACTCGCGCGCCCGATGCGCGCGCCCGCGCGATCATGTCGAGCGCGTCGCCGCGGCGGCTCTCGGTGCACATCTTGGTGAGGAAGTTGAAATTGTCCTCGATCAGCAGGACTAGGTCGGCGCCGGTCCGTGCGAGCGTCGCGGCGAACGCCTCGGTCGAGGCTTCGAAGGTCGCGTCGAACAGCGCGACCTCATACCCCGCCTCGCGCAGCATCGCCGCCGCGAGCAGGGTCGTCAGCGGCGGATAGGGTTTCAGCCGCTCGAACTGCTTGGGATCGCGCTGCAGGAAGAAGCTGTGAGCAATTAGGATCATCGCGGCCCGGCGTCGCCTCCCGAAAACGAACGGAGCCGGCGCCTGCGTGCGGTGCATCGAGCCGATCCGCTGGGTTAGTGAGGGGCCACGCCCGCGCGGTTCAATCCACGTCCCGAAATCGGTCACAGGCGAAGAAAGAACCGGATCCTCAGCGCGTTGAACCTTTTCCCGCGCGCTCCCCACCCACGCAGACCAAGGACTGCGGCGATGGGAGGCCGGCATAGCCAGCAGCACGGAAGCGTTGGAGCAACGCGCGGGGGGCAGCTTTACCGCAGCCCCGCCGCACGCTCCGCGCACGCCGCTGCGGGCGCAGCCCGATATCGAGGCGCAACTCAACCCGTTCGGGGTCCCGCTCCACGCCACCGTCGACCATCCGGCGCTGTTGGACGCGCTGCGCTCGGCACTGGCGGGCTGGGAAGGCGAAACGGCCGAGACGCGCCCGCCGCTGCGGCTCTACCTGCAAGTGTGCGACACGCTCCACGGCGCCGATGCGCCCGAGCCCGCAGTCGCCCAGACCTGGCTACGGCTCGACGGCGCCGGGGTGCGCGGAAGCGCCGACCTGCGGCGGGGCGTGGCGCGAGCCCGCGTTTCGCCCGAGTTCGCGCACGATGCCGCTGCGCTGCGTGCGCAGGTGCTCGAACCGTTGCTGCTGTTCCTGCTCACCGCCGCGGGGCGCGCGCCGATCCATGCCGCGGGCGTGGTCGCCGAGGGCGTCGCGCTGCTGCTCGCCGGGCCGAGCGGATCGGGCAAGAGCTGCCTCGCGCTCGAGGCGCAGGAGCGGGGGCTCGAGCTGCTGTCCGACGATACCGTCTATGTCCAGACCCACCCCGTCCTGCGCGCCTGGGGCATTCCGCGGCCCGTCCATCTCTTCCCGCAGGATTCGGCGAAGCATTCGGGAACGGTCGGGGTTCGCAACGGCAAGCTGAAACGCGCCGTCCCGCTCGCCGCCTTCGCCCGCGCGCCAGCCGATTCGATCGCGCTGCTGCTGCTCGTACGCGGCAGCGCGGTGGCGCTCCATCCAGTCACGCCCGCCGAGGCCCTCGCCGCCTTCGCGCATCTCGAACCCGGCTTCGACCTACGGCGGACCGAGATCGCCTATGCGGTGCGGCGGATTTCCGCAGCGGGCGCCTGGCGCCTCACGCTCTCCGCCGATCCGGCCGAAGCAGTGGCACTAACGCTCCGGCACCTGCCCGAAATCCGGGGGACCGCCGCCAAGCGCCTCCCCGGCGGAGCGCGCTAGCATGGACGCGGTCAGCGCGCGCGCACTTCTCGACGAAACCGCGCCGCTCGCGCTCCCCTCGCCCGAGCGCGCCGCGACCGAGAAGCGTCACCGCCGGCTTCGCTTCGGACTGCTGCTGCTCGGCTTCGATTGCGCCGCGATCATGACCGCGGCGGCGACCGCGGCGCTGATCCGCTTCGGCGGCGACTTCGCGCAGGAGCTGGTCCGCGTCTGCGTGATGAGCTTGCCCGTCTATCTGCTGGTCGCCGCCAACGGCCGCGCGTTCCGGCTGGGCGAAGCGATCCACGGCCAGACCGCAGGGCGCAGCCGCGCGCTGCTCGCCTTCGCGCTTTCCACCGGGCTGATCCTCGGCGCGGTCTTCTACATGAAGGCGGGGGAGAGCTTCTCGCGGATCGTGCTCGGCCTGACCCTGGTGTTCGGGCTCGCCGCGCTGGCGGGCGCACGCACGCTGTTCGCCTGGCTGTCGCAACGCTGGTTCACCGGGTCGATCCTCCACGAGACCGTGCTGCTCGACGGCGTCGAGCTCGCTGCCGCGCCGGGCGCGATGGTGATCGATTGCGAGCGGCTGGGCCTCGCGCCGCGGCTCGACGATCCGGCGATGCTCGACGCGCTGGGACGCTGCATCCAGGGCACCGACCGAGTGATCGTCGGCTGCCGGCCCGAGCGGCGGCTGGCCTGGGCCAATGCGCTGCGCGGCGCGGGGGTGAGCGTCGAGGTGCTGATGCCCGAGCTCGATCGGATGCGCGCACTCTCGATCGCGCTGTTCGCGGGCCACACCACCTCGGTAGTGGCGACGGGGCCGCTGGGGCACGGCGACCGAATCCTCAAGCGCGCGCTCGATCTGGGAATCGTGTTCGGCGTCGCCCCCGTCGCCGTGCCGCTGATGCTGGCCGCGGCGCTGGCGATCAAGCTCGAGAGCCGGGGCCGAGTGCTGTTCATCCAGCAGCGGGTGGGGCAAGGCAACCGCCAGTTCCGCATGCTCAAGCTGCGCACGATGCGCGACGAGGCGTGCGACGCCGACGGCAACGCCTCGACCGGGCGCCACGATGCGCGCGTGACCCGCGTCGGCGCGTTCCTGCGGCGCACCAGCATCGACGAGCTGCCCCAGCTCATCAACGTGCTCAAGGGCGAGATGAGCGTGGTGGGCCCGCGCCCGCACGCGCTCGGCTCGCGCGCGACCAACACTGCCTTTTGGGACCTCGAGGCGCGCTATTGGGATCGCCACGCCGCCAAGCCGGGCATGACCGGGCTCGCCCAGGTCCGCGGCTTCCGCGGCTCGGTCGACGACCAGAGCGCGCTCGCGCACCGCGTGAGCTCCGACCTCGCCTATCTCCAGTCGTGGACGATATGGCGCGACTTGCTGATCATCGGGCGCACGTTCCGGGTGCTGGCGCATGCCAATGCCTTCTGAGCGTCTGTCTGGAAACGCGCCTCCGGCGCGTTGCGGCGCCGGCCCGTTCCTCCTCCCGGCCACCCTTACTGTAGTAAACTATGGGCGGCCGGGAGGAGGAACGGGCCGGTGCCGCCTCGAAACGCGCTCTTCCGCGCGTTTCCAAGATTTGCCCGGCGGCCGTCGCCACGGGCCACTCAGGCGTCCGGCTCCGGCCGGTGCGTATGCCGGATCGGGTGTAAAATTCCGTCGCCCCGGCATTTTCTTACGGAAGGAGACTGCGAATGAAACTTCGGGTCTGTGCGATGGGCGCCGCTGCGTTCATGCTCTGCTCGTCGTCGATCGCGTCGGCTGGGGAAGTGGTTCGCCCCTCCCAGTCGCCCGGGGTCGCGAAGAGCTGGCAGCATGCGAAGCGTGCGTCGCCCAAGCTGCAGCACGCGAATCACGACGGGGCACTGATCCCGATCGTGATCGCTGGAGTCGCCGCAGGCGGAACCGCGATCTATTTCGCGACCAAGGAGGACAACAAGGCCAGCCGATGAGGCTGGTTGCGATGCCCTCCTACTGGGGTGCGGCGACGGCCTCGCCGCACCCCCTTTTCCGGGCCTTTTTCCCGGTCTTTTTCCAGCACGCGCGATGATCACCGTGCCCGCCTATCCCTTCGCCCGCGAGCGGACCCGGCACGAGCGCGCGACGCTCGCCGCGGTCGTGCTGGTCGCGGCAAGCTTCCTGTTCGGCGGCCAGAGCGTCGATCTCACCTTCGTCCAGACGGTGCCGCAGCTGCTCGGCGTGCTGGTCCTGGCGTGGCTCGGCTGGTCGAGCCGGCCGAGCGACTTCGCGCCGGGCTCGGTGGCGGCGCTCGCGATCGCGGGTGCCGCGCTGGTGCTGATCGTCGCGCAGCTGGTGCCCTTGCCCTATGGCTGGTGGAGCGCGCCGCCAGGACGCGAGACGGTCGTCGCGGCGATGCGGCTCGCCGGTCCGGGCCGGCCGTGGCACGCGCTGAGCGAGGATCCGGGCGCGACGCTGCAATCGGCGCTGATGCTGCTCCCCGCGCTTGCGATGCTCGCGCTCGGCCTGACGCTCGACCGCGAAGGGCTGCGGCGGGTGATGCTGGCGGTGATCGCCTGCACGCTCGTCTCGCTGCTGTTCGGCACGGTGCAGCTGATGGCCGGGGTGGAGAGCCCGCTCTACGTCTACGGGCAGCCCGAGGCGCGGCTGTCGCTCGGGCTCTTTTCCAACCGCAACCACCAGGCCGACGCGATGTGCCTTGCGCTGCTGATGGCCGGCGCGGCGCAATACGGCCTCGCGCCGCGCATCGCCTGGATCCGCGATCACCGCCTGCTCACCGCCGCGGTGGTGACGGGCGTGTTCGGACTCGGCGTGCTGTTCACCGCCTCGCGCACCGGCATGGCGCTGTTCGTGCCCTGTGCCGCGCTCAACCTGACCGTCGCCGTGTTCGACTCGAGCAGGCGCAAGACGAGCTGGTCCGGCCGGTTGACGCTCGCCGCGGTTCCGCTCCTCGTCATCGCGATCGGCTGGGCGGGTTTCGCGGTACTGGCCGAGCGAATGCAGAGCTTCCGAGACTTGCGGTTCACGATCTGGCCCGACGCCTGGTACCTCGCGCAGACGGTTTGGCCCGCGGGCACCGGCTTCGGCACGTTCGAACTCGCCTATCAGCGGATCGAGAGCCTCGCGGGCGTCACGCCGCTGGTCGCCAACGCCGCGCACGACGATTACCTCCAGCTGCTGATCGAGGGCGGCGCCCCCGCGATCGCGCTGGTCGCGGCGTTCCTCGGCTGGTTCGGCTGGCAGGTGACCCGGCTCATCCGCCACGGACGCGGCATGACCGGCTGGTTCGCCGCCGCGGGCATCCTGCTGCTGCTGGTGCACTCGGCGATCGACTACCCGCTGCGCACCGAAGCACTCTCGACCGTCTTCGCCGCATTGTGCGCGATCCTCAACGCCGCGCGGCTGCCCGCGCCGGTCGCCGCGCCCCGCCATTTCGAAGCGCCCATCGTCACCGCAGGAGGATAGTCATGCACCGCGCCCGTCTCTTCGCGCTCGCCGCGCTCGCCCTGGTGGCGGGCTGTGCCGAGTCGTCGGCTGGAAAGCAGGGAAGCGTGCCGTCGGCGAGCTTCCTTCCCCCCGACGCGGTCGCGGTGGTGCAGGACTATCGGATCGGGCCCGGCGACACGCTGAGCATCAACACCTTCCAGGAAAAGGACTTGACGCTCGACCATGTCGACGTCGACGCCAGCGGCAACATCCTGCTGCCTTTGGTCGGCAGCGTCCACGCCGCGGGCCTGTCGTCGTCGGCGCTGGCGACCGAGCTCGAGAGCCGGCTCGGCAAGCGATACCTGCGCGATCCCCAGGTTTCGGTGATCGTCACCTCGGCGGTGTCGCAGAAGGTGACGGTCGAAGGCTCGGTGATGCAGGCGGGCGTGTTCGAATTGAAGGGGCGAGATGACACTGCTCCAGGCGATCGCGCTCGCCAAGGGCCCCAACCGTACCGCCAGGCTCGATCGAGTCGTGATCTTCCGCACGATCGACCACACCCGCCAGTTCGCAGTGTTCGACGTCAAGGCAATCCGGCGGGGCGACATGCCCGACCCCGAGATCCGCGGCGACGACGTGGTCGTCGTGCCCTTCTCCAAGGGCAAGGGCGTGTTCCGCGATTTGCTCGACGACGGTGCCGTCGCTCGGCGTGTTCGCCGCTCTTCGGACGCCAATCTGGGTACCAACAAGGACCCGCCATGTTCCGACGCGAACTCACGCTCACTCCCGACGGCCGGGCCTGCGTCGCCCGCGCAGGGCCGGACCTGTTCGACGGACCGTCCGCGCCCGACGGGCGGGAGCCGGGCTTCGATTTCGAGCGCGCCAAGCTGATCCTGCGCCGCAATCGCTGGCTGATCTCGCCTGCCTCGCCTTCTTCGTTCTGCCGCCGCGGTCCTGCTGACCGTGATGTCACGCCGATTTACCGCGCCACCGCCTCGGTCCAGCTCGAGCAGCAGTCGACCCGTGTCATCAAGGACGACGGCGTCCAGCCTGAGGCGAGCGTCAATTACGCCGATGCCGAGCGCTTCCTGCAGACCCAGGTCGATATCCTCCACAGCCGCTCGCTCGCGGTGCGAGTCGCCGAGCGGCTCCAGCTGTTCCGCGGCACCGATTTCCTCGATGCGATGGGGGTGAGCACCGTCCCCAAGGGCACGCCGATGGAGCGCGCGCGAAGCTGCGCGAGCAAGGTGATCACCACGCTGCGACGACAATCTGCAGATCGCGCTGCCGCGTTTCTCGCGCCTCGCCGTCGATCTCGTTCAGCAGCCGCGACACGCGAGCTCGACCGCGCGCGATCGCCAACGCCTATTCCGAGGCGCTGATCACCGACAATCTTGAGCGGCGCTACAAGGCGTCGTCCTACGCGCGCGACTTCCTCCAGGATCAGCTCGAGCGCACCAAGGCCAAGCTCGAGATCTCCGAGCGCGCGGCGATAGCCTATGCGAAAAGCGCCGGGCTGATCGACACCGGCTCCGAGCCCGGCGGCACCACCGAGCATGGCCGTTCGCTGGTCACGTCGAGCCTGGTCTCGATGAACGACACGCTGAGCGGCCTCACCGCCGATCGAATCCGCGCGCAGCAGCGCTGGGAGCGCGCGAGCCGCACGCCGGTGATGAGCCTGCCCGACGTGCTGGCCAATCAGGCGATCCAGGAGCTCGCGCGGTCGCGCGCCGAGCTCGCGTCCGATTACCAGAAGGAACTCGAAACTCACCTCCCCGAATATCCCACCGTCCGCCAGGCCAAGGCCCAGCTCGACGAGACCGATTCGCAGATCAACCGGATGGCGACCTCGATCCGCGATTCGATCCAGGAGGCCTATCAGGTCGCACTCCAGCAGGAGCAGGCGGCACGCGGCAATTTGACGGGTCTCCGCGCCGACACGCTCGCCGAGCAGCAACGCGGCATCCAATACGGCATCCTGCGCCGCGAGGTCGACACCAACCGCGAGCTCTACGAAGGCCTGCTCCAGCGCTTCAAGGAAGTCGGCGCCTCGGCGGGGATCACCGCCAACAACATCAGCGTGGTCGATGTGGCCGAGGCGCCGTTCAACCCCGCCTGGCCCAAGCCGATGCTCAACCTGGCGATCGCGATCCTGCTCGGCGCGATGGCGGCGGCGGGCCTGATCTTCCTGCGCGAGGCGATCGACGACGCGATCCGCACGCCCGACGACGCCGAGGCCAAGCTCGGCCTCTCGCTGCTCGGCACCATTCCCCGCGTCGGCGGTAGCGCAAGCCCGCTCGAGGCGCTGGCGACGCAGCGCTCGACTCTCTCGGAGAGCTATTCGTCGCTGCGCACCGCGCTCGAATTCTCGGGCGAGGCCGGGGTGCCGCGGCGGCTGCTCGTCACTTCGAGCCAAGCGGCGGAGGGCAAGAGCCTCAGCTCCTACGCGATCGCGCGCAGCCTCGCTGCGGTCGGCCGGCGCGTGCTGCTGGTCGACGGCGATCTGCGCCGCCCGTCGCTCGCGAAGCTGCTCGGCGTCGAGCAGGAGACCGGCTTCTCGAACGTGCTGAACGGCACCGCGGCACTCGACGAGCAAGTGGTACCGCTCGAAACGCCCAACCTGTTCTTCCTGCCGAGCGGCCCGCTGCCGCCCAACCCCGCCGATCTGTACGGCAAGGCGCAGGTCAGGGCCGCGATCGAGCATCTCTCGGACAGCTTCGACGTCGTCGTGATCGACGGCCCCCCAGTGCTCGGCCTCGCCGACGCACCGCTGCTCGCCGGCGCGGTCGAGGGCGTCGTCTTCCTCGTCGACACCAGCCAGTCGCGTCGCGGCCGCGCCAAGACCGCGATCCGCCGCCTCCAGCGCGCCAGCGGGCGCGTGCTCGGCGTGGTGCTGACGATGTTCGATCCGCGCGCGGCGGGCTATGGCGATTACGGCTATAGCTACGAATATGAGCGCCGCAGGCGAATGCCGCGGCGCGCGGCCGCGCTCGTCACCGACCGGTTCTGACATGGCGGCGATCGGCGTCCGTCAGCTTGCCGTCGGGGCGGCAGCGGCAGCGCTGGCGTGGCTGGTCGGGTCGAACGGCGTCGCCGCGGGACTGGCGCGCTCGGACCCGGCGCTCGCCGCGGGAATCGCGCCCGACGCCGACCGGATGTCGCGCGCGGCGCAGCACTTGTTCTTCGAGCGGCACTATGCCGCAGCCTCCGCCGCGGCGAGGCAATCACTCGTGCTGTCGCCGCTGCAGACTCGCGCCGCGCGAGTCCTCGGCCAGTCGGAACTCGCGCTTGGGCATGAGGACGCCGGGCTCGCGGCGATGGACGTCGCCGCGCGGGGCGGCTGGCGCGACAACGTCACTCAGCTCTGGACGATGCAGGCGGCGCTGGCGGGCGGCGACTATCCGACCGCGCTCCAGCGCGCCGACGCGCTGATCCGCCGCGATGCGATCCGCGACCAGGTGTTCGCCGAGCTGCGCCCGTTCGCCGCCGAGCCCGCCGCGCGCGCGGCGCTGGTCGAGCGGCTGACCGACCAGCCCGACTGGCGCGGGCTGATGTTCCTCGACTGGCGCCATGCCGCGCCCGCCGAACTTCCCGGCATCGCCCAGCTGATCGCCGACATCGACCGGACCCGACAGCCCGTCACCGATCTCGAGCTGTTTCCGCTGGTCGAGCGGCTGCTCGAGCTCGGCGCGATCGCACCGGCGCAGGCGCTGTGGCGGGCCCGCGCGCCGCGTGCTGGGTGGATCCCCGGCAACCTGCTCTACGACGGCCGCTTCGCGGTGGCGCGCGGCCGGGAGGATGCCGCGACGCCGCCGCGCTTCGAATGGTGGGTGGACCCCGACGGGACCAGCCTCGCCAGCGTCGAATCAGCGTCCGACGGCCGCGGGTCGGCGCTCCGCCTCAGCAGCAATCCGGGCGATCCGGCGGTGCTCGCGCGGCAAACGCTCGTCCTGCCGCCCGGCGACTATCAGCTGCTCGCCCGCTTCCACGCGCGCAGCGGCCGCGACCTCGACGGCCTGGATTTCACGCTGCGCTGTTCTCCCCGCCAGCAGGATATTCTGCTGCGCGACGCCCGCATCACCCAGATGAACGCCGACAAGCTGCGCTACGCCGGCGCCGTCACCATCCCCACCGATTGCCCGCGCCAGGACCTGATCGTGAAGGCCGACGGCGGCGTCGCGTTCGCCGCGACCGTCGAGATCGAAGAGGTCGCGATCCAGCCGGTGGCGCGCCAATGACTCGCCCGTCGCACACGACCGGGGCCGGGCGGTTCGACGTCGTCGAATTCAACAACATGGTCACGCCCTACACCAACCGCCTGTTCAACCGTCTCGCGGACGACGGCCTCCGGATCGGCGTGCTTTCGTGCACCGCGAGCGAGCGCAACCGGCGCTGGGGCGGCGTCGGCGAACAGCGTTACGTCCACCAGGTGCTGCGCGGCATCGAGGTCCAGGTCGCACCGCGACGGCGAGCGCACCTCAACCTCGGGATCTGGCGCGCGCTCGGGCGGATGCGCCCCGGGCTGCTGGTGATCAACGGCTTCTATCCCTCGATGCTGATCGCCTGGGCCTGGGCGCGCTGGTCGGGCACCCCGGTCGCGCTGCGCATCGACGGCGGCGCGCGCGACATGCCGGCGAGCGCCTGGCACCGACTTGTCCGGCCGATGATGCTGCGCGGCTGCCGCGCGGTGCTCACCTGCGGCGTCAAGGGGACTCGCTTCTTCGCGGGGGAGGGCTTTGCGTCCGAGCGGCTGTTCGAGATGCCGCTGGTGCCCGCGTGGGATGCGCCGCGCGAGCTGCCGGGCTTCGACTCGCGCGCGACCGATCTGCTGTGGGTCGCCGAGATCGACGAGGCGGTGAAGAATGCGAGCTTCTTCGTCGAGGTCGCGCAGCGGCTGCATCGCGAGCGGCCCGGGTTGAGCGTGCGGATCGTCGGCGAGGACCGCGGCCCAGCGATGGCCGGGCGCCTGCACGCCGCCGGCATCGCGGTCCGCTACGAAGCGGCGGTGCCCTGGCAGGAGATGGCCGGGGTGTTCGCCGGCGCGCGGCTGCTGCTGCTGCCGTCGCGCCGCGAGGCCTGGGGGCTGGTGTGCGACGAGGCGATGCAGTGCGGCACGCCGTGCCTCGTGTCTCCGGAAGTGGGCGCCGCCGACGATCTGGTGCGCGAAGGCCGCAACGGCCGCGTGCTCGCGCTCGAGCCCGATCGCTGGGCCATGGCGGCGAAGGAATTGCTCGACGACAAGGCACGGTGGACCGAAATGGCGGCAACCGCGCGCGCCGACGTCTTGTGCCGCTCGATCGGCGCCTCGGCCGCGATCTACCGCCGCATGGCCGCTCAAGCCGTGCGGGATCCTGCCCGCCGGCCCGGCGCCACGGGTGGGGCGATGCTCGAGCCGTGCGAATGAGCGCGCTGCTCGCCGATCCCGAACGGCGCAAGCTGGTTTGGTCGATCGGCACCAACGTGCTGACTCGCCTGCCCAGCGTGCTGCTGGTGCTGATCGTGCTGCCGCTCTTCTATCGCGGTCTCGGCGCGGACGGCTATGCGACCATGTTCGCCGCGCTCGCGTTCGGCGGCCTCGGCGTGTTCCTGATGGGGGGCGCCGCGGTGCTCGGCATGCGGCGGATCGGCGCCGCGGCGGCCGAGCGCAATCGCCAGGAAGAAGCCGACGCCTTCGCCAGCCTCGCCCTGGCCAACCTGCTGCTCACCGCCGGGCTGATGGCGATCGTCGCCATCGTCGAATGGGCGCGGGGCGATAGCCTGCTGGTGGTCTGCGTCGCGCTGCTGCCGCTGCTCCAGGCGGGGTTGACGACGACGTTCGACAATTGCCGGCTGGCGCACAACGAGCATTATTGGGCGGCGTCGCTCGGCTTCGTGTTCCAGTTGCTCTGCTACGGCGCGGTGCTGGCGATCCCGGCCTATCGCACCAACATCCTGCTCGCCGCGACGATCTTCCACGCCCCGATCACGCTCGCGAGCATGGTCAACGCGGTGCTGCTGATGCGCGCGCGGCCCTATCTGTGGCGGGGGCGCGCCAACCAGCTCGCCGCGATGCTGCGCGCGGCGATCTCGTTCGGCACCGCCGACGGGGTGCTGACCGCCAGCCTTGGGCTGGCGCTGATCGGGCTGCAGATGTGGGCGGCGGCGGAGACCGCGGCGTGGTTCGCGACTCAGAACTCGGCTGTTCCAGATGAGCCTCACGCCGGTGATGACGGTGATGGTGCCGCTGGCGAGCTTCCTGCGGCTCAAATGGTCGAACGCCAGCGAAGGTCGACAGCGCGATCTGGCAAAGCTCGCCTTCGGGGCGGGGCTGCTGACCTGCATCGCGATCGCGGGCGGGCTCGGCATTGGCGGGCCACTCTATGCGCGGCTGATGCTTCGCCTGCCCGCGCCCGAGCCTGGCCTGTGGCTCGCGCCGATCTTCCTTCTGTTCGGGGTGATCGGCTTCTACCGCGTCTATGCCAGCGTCGCCAATCTGGTGCTCGACGGCGAGCGCCTCGCGGTCGGCGTGGTCGGCGCGAATCTCGTCGCGGCGCTGGCGGCGCTGGCGACGATGACGATGCTCGCGCCGCTCCGCGGCTTCGCGTTGTTCGCGGCGCTGGCTTCGCTGCTGATGCTGGTCGAGCTGTCGCGCTCGCTGGCACGCAGCATCGCCCCAGCGTCGGCGCGGCACGAGCCCGATCGAATCGAGATCCTCGGCACGCCGGTCTCACTGACCGACCATGCCCGCGCCGCCGAGCGAATCCTCGGCTGGGTGGCCCGGCGTCGCGGCGCCTTCGTCTGCGTCCGCGACGTCCACGGCATCATGCTCGCCCGGCGCGATCCCGAGCTGCGCGCGATCCACCGCCAGGCTGGGCTGGTGCTCCCCGACGGGATGCCGCTGGTCCATGTCGCGCGGCTGCGCGGGCATCGCGGCATCGCGCGAGTCGCCGGGCCGGACTTCGTCGATACGCTCGCGGATCGCGGGCGGGCGAGCGGGTTGCGCCACTATTTCCACGGCGGCGCCCCCGGCGTCGCTGAGCGGATGGCGGCCAGTCTGGCGCGCCGCTATCCGGGGCTGTGCGTCGCCGGCTGGTCGACCCCGCCCTACGGCACCCCCGACGAATGGACCGTCGCGCTCGAGCTCCAGCGCATCCGCGACGCCGCGCCCGACGTGGTCTGGATCGGCCTCAGCACCCCGAAGCAGGAGCGCTGGATGCACCGCCACCATGCCGCGCTGCCCGGCACGACGCTGATCGGGGTCGGCGCGGCGTTCGACTATCACGCCGGCGTCATCATGCGCGCGCCCCTATGGATGCGGCGCGCGACGCTCGAATGGCTGCACCGGCTGCTCTCCGAGCCACGCCGGCTGTGGCGCCGCTATCTCGTGATGGCGCCGAGCTTCGTCTGGCACGTGCTGTGGGAGCGCGGCGCGTGACCACCGCGATGCTCCAGCGGCTGCCGCTCCCGCTGGCGATGCCCGCGGCGGACGAAGCGCGGCCGGTGCTCAGCTTCTGGTGGTTCGCGATCCCGTACATGATCGCGATCGTCTATTTCTTCGTGATGATCGAGGACGATTCGCGCGTCCTCGCGCCCGCGTTGCCGATCGCGGTCGTGAGCGCCGGCGCCGTGCTGACCGCGATCATCGAGCGCAAGCTGCCCCAGCTCAACGGCGACGTCCTCTGGCTGGTGCTCGTCTATGGCGCGGTGTGCCTGATCCTGATGCTGACCCAGCAGACCACCGACAGCTTCGCGATCCGCAAGCTCGGCCTCCCCCTCGTCGGAATGGCTCCCGCGATCTTCCGTTTCTACATTTCTCCCCGCCAGCTGCTCCTTTTCCTGATCGCCCTCTTCGCCGTCGCCTACGTCTACACCACCGACACCCCGGACGTGGTCGCCGACGGGTTCTTCTCGACCGATTCGCCCTATGAATCGATCCTGGGGGTAACCTTCGGCGCGATCGCGGTGTGGCTGGTCGCGTCGAACCGCTGGCTGCTCGCGGCGCTCGCTTATGCGGCGTGCCTCTTGTTCTTCAAGCGCAACGCGATCGTCGCGGCGCCGATCGTCGTGGCGCTGCTGGTCGCCGTCCGGCTGCTCCGCCCCTGGTCGGCGACGCGCACGCTGCGGCGGATCGCGATCGTCACCGTGGTGCTGATGGCGCTCCTGGCCTTCTATTTGACCGACTTGTTCGATCTGGTCGCCGCCGACCTGGTGCGCGGATACAATGTCGAGTTCCTGAGCGTCGGACGCGCGCCGATCTACCAAGCGATCCTCGACGAATTCTCGCGCAGCACGCTGGGCGAGCAGCTCTGGGGCCATGGCCCGGGCTCGGTCGAACACGTCGTCGCCAACATGCGCTGGCTCCACACCGACCTGCAACTCGCGCACGACGAATATCTAAGCTGGCTCTACGATTTCGGCGTGGTCGGGCTGGTGGTGCTGCTCTACTTCTTCACGCGCCTCGGCCGGAGCGGGACGCCGGCGCTCGCGGTGCTGCTGTTCGTCGCGACGTCGATGACCGCGGAGAATTATTTCCTCGTCTCGTTCAACTGCCTCGGCGTGTTCGTGCTGTTCTCGACGCACCTCGTCGCGCGCCGCGCCGCGTCGGTTTCGTGAACATCCTGATGCTCCACAACCGCTATCGCCTGGCCGGCGGCGAGGATGTCGTCGTCGCCGCCGAGGCCGCGCTGCTGCGCGCGCGCGGGCATCGGGTCACGCTGATCGAGGTCGACAACCGGTCGATCGAAGGGCCGCTCGGGGCCGCGCGCGCGGCGCTCGGCGCGCCCTACACGCCCTGGCGGCGCCGCTGGGCCGCCGCGCACGTGCGGCGGGCCGGCGCCGAGTTGGTCCACGTCCACAATACGTTCCCCTTGCTCTCGCCCGCGGTCGTCGAGGGCGCCGCCGATGCGGGCGCAGCGGTGGTGCACACGTTGCACAACTACCGCACGATCTGCGCGAACGCCTTGCTGCTCCGCGACGGCGCGACATGCGAGCAATGCGTGGGCGGCTCGGGCTGGGCGGCGATTCGGCACCGCTGCTACCGCGGATCGGCGATCGGCAGCGCGGCCGTCGTCGCGATGCAGCGCGGCATCAAGCTGCTCAACCTCTGGGACCGTCCCGGGCGTCGCCTCATCGCGCTGTCCCGCTTCGCGCGCGACAAGTTCGCCGAGGGCGGCCTGCCGCGCGAGCGGATCGTGGTGAAGCCCAATTTCATCGACATGCCGGGACCCGCACCTGGTGGAACCGAGCGGCGCGGCGTCGTCTTCGCGGGGCGCCTCAGCCGGGAGAAGGGCGTCGACATCCTGATCGAAGCAGCGCGCCTGCTGCCGGACGTGGACTTCATGCTGATCGGCGAGGGCGCGGAGGCCGAGCGGCTGCGCGGCCTTGCGCCCGCCAACGTCCGGCTCGCCGGGGCACTGTCACGTCCCGACGTCCGCGCCGCGATCGGCCGCGCGCGGCTGCTGGCGATGCCGTCGCTCTGGTACGAGGGCTTTCCGATGGTGCTGCTCGAAGCCTATGCCGCGGGCACGCCGGTGGTCGCGTCGCGGATCGGCGCGCTCGCCGAATGGGTTGAGGACGGCGTGACCGGGGCGCTGGTCGAACCCGGCGACGCTATCGCCCTGGCGGCTCAGATCCGCCGAATCCACGACGACCCCATCACCGCGCGAGCGCTGGGGCAAGCCGGGCGCGCACAGGCCGAGACTCGCTTCTCCCCCCATGCCAACGGCGAGGCGCTCGAGGCCATTTATCGCGCGGCGATCGACGAGCGGGCCGATGGTTAGTCGCCTCATCGCGATCGGCGCGCTGCTCGCGACCCTCGCTCAATCCGGCGACGAGGGCGTCGCAGGCCTGCTGCACCTCCAGTCGCTCGACCAGCGCGTGACCTCGACCGGCTACCGACTGGCGGTAGCGGCAGCGGCGCTGTGCGCCAATCCGGTGCCGCTGACGGGAATCGAGCTTCACGACCTTTCGCTCTACGGCGGCGCGGACCGCGACGAAGCGCGCCGCGCGTTCGGCCTCGACGGCGCACCCCAGCTCCTCGCGGTCGCGGCGGACAGCCCGGCCGCGCGCGCAGGGCTCGAGCGCGGCGATGCGCTGCTCGCGGTTGGTGGCGTGCCCGTTCCACCGGCCGGCCGGGGCGACGCCAGTTTCGACCGGATCGAAGCCCTCGACGGCGCGCTCGATCGAGACGCGCGCGACGGCACGCTCGGCCTGACCGTACGCCACCATGGGACCCTGCGCACGCTGGCGGTACCGCTCGCCTCCGGCTGCGCCTCGCGCTTCCTCGTCCGCGTCTCGAACGAGACCTCGGCCGACGCCGACGGCCGCTACGTCGAGATCAGCAGCGGCTATGTCGAGCGCGCGGGAAGCGACGCGGCGCTCGCGATCGTCCTCGCGCACGAACTTGCGCACAATATCCTCGGGCACCGCGCCCGGCTCGAGGCAGCGGGCGTGCGCTACGGCATCGCCCAGCACTTCGGGCGGAACGCACGGATGATCCGCGAGACCGAGATCGAGGCGGACCGGCTGAGCGTCGATCTCGTCGCGCGCGCCGGCTTCGACGTGGACGAAGCGATCGCCTTCCGCGAGCGCGAATGGCGTGGGCTCGCGCAGGCGCTTCACTCGCCGACCCATCCGGCCCCGGGCGACCGCCTGGCGGTGCTGCGCGCGGAACTGGCGCGGATCCGCCCAGCGCCGGCGGCCGGCTCATGACCTCGCCCATGCAGGAAATCCTCGCGCTCGAAGCCGAAGTCGACGCCGCGCTGACCGGATTATCTGTGGCTGATGTTCGCCCGATTGCGTCACCGCGGACTCTGATCGACGCAAGCCGGGCCCGTTCGCCATCGGCAAGATCACGCGATTCGGGGTTCCCTCTCAGCCCAGATCGGCCAGCACCGTCTTCGCTGCCCACAGTGCCAGCGCCGCGATCGTCAGCGTCGGGTTGCCGGTCGCAACCGTGGGGAAGACCCCGCTGCCGACCAGGAACAGGTTCGAGTGATCCCACGAACGCTGCTCGAAATCGACGACCGAGCAGTCTTTGTCGACGCCCATGCGATAGGTGCCGACGACGTGCCCCGCACCGTAGTAGCGGAAATATTCGGTCGTCGATCCCGGCGGCGGGGTGGTGCCCTCGGGCACCGGCACGTCGTTCGCGTCATAGGTGATCGAGAACACCGTCGGATCGCCCATGTCGGCCGCGGTCGGCATCGCGGTATATTCGGTCGCGCCCATCGCCGCGTAGATCTCGCTCGCGGTCCGCCGCGCGACCACGAACCCCATCTTGGTATAATCGGAGAAATTGTACTTGATCTGCGGCCGCTGCAGCTTGAGCCCATCCTTGTAGGTCGGCGACAGCGTCACCGCGCAATCGTCGTCGGGGGTCTGCTCCATCAGGAAGCCGAGGCGGAACTGGCGGATGAGCGCGTGGTTGAGCGCGCCGGTCAGTTCGTCGCCGTACAGCGCCTGCTTCGCCGGGTTGAGCTGGCTGACGTTGGTGCCGAGGATAAAATCGAGCGTGGTGGTGTAGGGATCGCCGATCGGGAAGTTCCAGCCTTCGTTGCCGATCTCAATACGGAACGCCGCGTGCTTGCTGCGGAAGGCGCCGTCGCGCATGCTCTCGATGCCCGCGGTCGAGAGCGGGCCGCGATAGCCGTAGAGCGGATCATCGGCGAGCGCCCACGACAGATAGATCGGGTGATCCATCAGATGCTGGCCGACATGGCCGCTGTTGTTGGCGACACCGTTCGGCGTCTTGCCGCCGTTGGTCGAGCGGAGCAGCAGCGCGGGCGTCTCGATCGCATGGCCGGCGATCACGTAGCGCGTGGCGGTCACGCTGCCGCTGGCGCTCGCCGGGCCGGCTGGGTCGGTATATTGCAGGTAGTTGATGCCGCTGACTTGATCGTCGTCACCGACCAGGATCTCGCTCGCCACCGTCTGATAGAGGATCGAGACGCTCGGATATTGCAGCGCCTGGGCGAGGGTGACGCTCGCGTCGTACTTCGCCTGGATCGGGCAGATCGGGATGCAGTTGGTGTTCCCCGCGCACACGCGCCGGTCCTGATAGGGGATCGAGTTGCGGCCCGCCGGCGTGTTGGCGACCTCGAGCTGGATGTCCTCGACCGGCGCGAGCTTGGGCATCGCCGCGATCACCGCCTGGTCGACCATCGAGCTCGGGATCGCCGGCATCGGATATTGATAGCCGGCGTGGAAGTGGATCTTGAGATAGTCCTGGTCGGCAACGTTCGCGGCGACCCCGATCTCGTGCTCGGCTTCGCCGTACCAGCTCTCGAGCTGGTCGTAGCCGATCGGCCAGTCCTCCTCGACGCCGTATTTGGTCTTCACGCGGAAATCGTTCGGGACGAAGCGCAGGCTTGTGCCGAGCCAGTGCCGCATGGTCCCGCCGCCGACGCGCTCGTAGCTGCTGGCGAACGCGAGCGGGCCCTGCTGGTCGAGATAGGCTTGCTTGGGATCCTTCCAGTTGCTCGCGTTGAGCGTCAGCACGGTCGGCCGACCGACCGCCATCCCGGTCGGATCGGCGACCGACTGTACCCCGTCGGGCCCGGCGGTGACGATCGGCGGGGTGTAGGGCGATTCGGGGACCTTCGCCTGGGCCAGATAGAAGCGCTCGAGGAAATCGGCATAGGAGCCCTGGCCGTCGATCCCCGCCTCGAGGATCAGGACCTTCTTGCCCGCCGCGCCGAGCCGCTTGGCGATCAGCGCCCCGGTGATGCCCGCGCCGACGATGACGACATCATATTGCGGTGCCGTGGCCATGATCAGCTCCCTCCGATGAAATCGCCGAGCGGCAGGGGCTGCGTGTTCCAATAGCCGAAACGCCAGTCGCTATAGCCCATCGGGTGCGACTGGGCGACGCGCCACGCCCAACCCTGCGTATAGGCGTTGCTGGAGACCACCACCGAGGGCGCGAAGGGCGTCTTGCCGGCGGCGTAGGCGACAAGGCCCGCCGGATCGTACCACGACCCGAGATACCACATCAGCGTCACCGTCTTCGCCATATAGGCGACCGCGCTCTGCGGGTCCGCGAAGATGAGCGCGGCGATCTGGGCGGGCGGCAGGCCGCTGTTCTGCTCGTAGAGTTGCATCAGCTGCTGGAACACCGCGCCGCCGGTCTTGGTGGCGTAAGCGAGATATTCGGCGGCGGTCTCGTAGGTATCGAGCTGCGGATGCAACTTGTCCGCGGCGACCCCGGTGAGAATCGCGGAGAGCGCGACGAAGTCGTCGAGCGGATCGGGCGCGTCGGCCATGTCGCTTGCTCCTAATGCGCTTTTTCGAGGACGAAGCTGAAGTCGGACGCCTTGCCGGTCACGCTCGTCGCGTTGCCGTGGCAGGCCATGCAGCTCGACGAGGCCTGGGGCACGTTGCCCTGGACATAGGTCTCCATCGTCGCGTTCGCGGCGTAGACCGGGAAGGGCACGCCGTTGGGATCGATCTTGTTCGCGCCATCGGTCGGCCACTGCGTGGTGATCAACTCGTAGTTCTGCCACACGCTGCCATTCAGCGCCGGCCGGAACTGCCCGTTCCACAAGGCGGCGCTCCTGAGCGCGCTCGCCGGATAGGTGGTCGCGCGGACGATCTGGCTGCGGAAGCCGCCCGGCGTGGGCGGGGCGCTCGCGTTCCAGGGCTGCGGCGGCTGCTGGTTGACCTTGCAGGCCGACGCGCCGCACGCGGCGTTGAAGAAGTTGTAGTGCGGGTCGGGCGGGCTGCTCGCCTGCGCCTTAGTCGGCACATTGTCGATATGCTCGAAGGTCGACCAGATCCACTGCGGCTCGCCGTCGGTCTTGTGGACGATATGCAGGCCGACGAGGCCGAGCGTCTCGGTTTCGCAGGACTCCTGCACTCCCGTCGACGCCGGCGTGTAGACATAGGCCTTGGTGACGTGGAAGTTCGCCGGATTGTCGCTGGGATCCTTGGGATCGAGCACCTTCCACGCGGCCTTGACCACGATCGCGCCGATCGTGCCGCTGGTGGTGCCCTTGTTCGTCGCGCCGATCGGGAAGGTGATGTCGCCGGTGAACTTCTGCTGGCCGGCTTTGCTGTAGAGGCCGTTCTGGACGATGTATTCGTACATCGGCTTGTTCACGAGGATCTGGTAGCGGACATAGTTGCCGTTCTGATCGATCAGCGGTCCGGTGTTGAGCGGCTGGCCAGCCACCTGCACCGTCGGCGTCACCGGCGTCTTGCTGATCATCTGGAGCACGTGGGTACCCGCGGCTGCCCCTTTGCAGATCTTGGGCGGGGGTACCGACGTACCGAACGCCGGCGGCGGCGAGCCGTCGGGCAGCATCAGGCTGAAGATGTCCTGCCAGCTCTCCCATCCCGCCGGCGCGTCCGATCCGGTCGCCGGCGCGCTCAGCGCGACGAAGGTCAGCCAGGAGTTGAAATCGAACGCTTCCTGGAGCGGCTCGAGCGCGACCTTGCCGTTGAACGCCAGCGAGCACGGCAGGCCGCCGTGCGCCATTGCCGGAGTCACCACCGCGGGCGACGGCGGCAGCGTCGTGTTGCAATTGTCGACCACCGGGTTGATCGGCACGTCGGCGGCGGCGGTATTGCCCGGCGCGACCGAATTGCCGGAATTGCTGTCGGTGTTCCTGCATCCCGTCGCGAGCAGCAATGCGCTCGCGGCGCCGATCGCGACCAGTTTCTTCACCGGGCAGCCTCCCTGTTCGGACTTTCGAAGCGGGTAGTGCGGTCACGCCGTCCGGACGCGGCCCGACCGGATATGGTGTCGGGGCGTAACCAACTTGGCCCGCCTGGAGTAGGGGTAACTTGTTCCATTTTGACAGGTACCCCGCGAATCGGCTCGCGGCTCGAGAACGCATGGCCGCGAAAAGGCGCCGCGAGCGAAGCATTGAACGCGCCGGACGATCAGGGCTACCTTGCGGGCCTGTGCCGGGCCGGTCACCGTCCGGGCGAGAGGATGAGCATGATCGCACCGGTCCGGATCCTGGCGCTCGCGAACGTGCCGATACCGCCGCCGGCCGATATGCCCGCCTGGCTGCCGCGATGAGCGCAACGCAGCGAGTCGTGGTTCTTGGCGGAGGCACCGCCGGCTGGATGGCGGCTTGCCTGTTCGCGCGAGCCTGGCCGCAAGCGGCGGTGACGGTGATCGAAAGCCCCGACATCGGCATCATCGGCGTGGGCGAGGGCTCGACCCCGCAGTTGCGCGCCTTCTTCGCCGGGCTCGGCATTGGCGAGGCCGAGTGGATGCCGGCGTGCAATGCGACCTACAAGGCCGGCATCGAATTCCACGGCTGGTCCGAACGTCCCGGCCACGACCGCTATTTCCATCCCTTCGCGAGCGAGCTCGATCCCCACACCCAGCCGCAATTCCACTACAATACCGCCGCACGGCGCCGCGGCGCGGACGTGCCGGCGCATCCGGACCGCTTCTTCGTCAACACGCGCCTGGCCCGCGCCGGGCTCGCGCCCTTGCCGGCGGAGAGCTTCCCGTTCGACATCGGCTATGGCTATCACTTCGATGCCCAGCTCGTCGGCGCGTTCCTGCGCGCGCACGCCGTCTCGCGCGGCGTGACTCACTTGCCTCGCCGCATCGTCGATGTGGGGATCGGCGAGAGCGGCGACGTCCTCCGTCTCGTCGGCGAGCAGGGCGAGACGATTGCCGGGGATCTGTTCGTCGATTGCAGCGGGTTCCGCTCCGTGATCCTTCAGGAGGCGCTCGGAGTGCGCTTCCTCCCCTTCGCCGCCAACCTGTTCAACGACCGCGCAGTGGTGATGGCAACGCCCCGGCGCGAACGCCGGATCGCGCCGCAGACTCTCTCGACCGCACTGTCGAACGGCTGGGCCTGGGCGATCCCGCTCACCAACCGCACGGGTAACGGCTATGTTTACGCCTCCCGCTATTGCAGCCCCGAAGCCGCCGAAGCCGAACTGCGCGCCCATCTGGGGGTCGGTGAGGAGGTCACGGCGCGGCACCTGACGATGAAGGTCGGGCGCGTCGAGAACAGCTGGCACGCCAACTGCCTCGCGGTTGGCCTCGCGCAGGGCTTCATCGAACCGCTCGAGGCGACCGCGCTGCACATTGTTCAGGCGACGGTCGAGGGCTTCATTCGCGCCTATGAGGAGGGCGGCTCGGATCCCGCGAACCGCGATGCGTTCAACACGCGCATCGCGCGCCGGTACGAGGGCGTGCGCGACTATATTGTCGCGCACTACCGGCTCAACCAGCGCGCCGACACGCCCTACTGGCGCGACAATGCCGCCAACAATGCGCTCTCGGACGATCTCAAGGCGCTCATGACCACGTGGTTCACCGGCGGTGACGTGCCCGCGCTGATCGCTGATCGCAACCTTGGCGGCTATTACGCGCCGGCATCGTGGGAATGCCTGCTCGCGGGCTATGGCACATTCCCCGAGGAAGCGCGGCTCAGACCCGCGCTCGACCGGGTCGATCTACCGCGGCTCGATGATTTCATCGCCCGTTGCCTGCTGAACTTCGGCGATCATGCTGACGCGCTCGAGCGGCTCGCCGCGACGGGCAACGACATCCCGGAGAAGGGGAGGGCATGACGGCAACGGGTCCTCCGCGTCCTCAGTCGGGTCCGTCCGGAGCGCGCAGCAGATCGATCAGCAGATCGCCGAGCGCGGCCGCCGGGTCCTCGGGCATCAGCGTGCGCACGTGCGCCGAAGCCGCCCGCCCGATCGAGCGCCACTCGGCGCGGCGCGACCAGGCGCGCTCCATCGCCGCGTCGAGATCCGCCTCGGTCGGCGACGCGGCGAGGAAGCCGGTCCGGCCGTCGGTCAGCACTTCGGCGTTGCCGCCCACATCGGTCACGATCGCGAGCCGCGCGCTCAGCATCGCCTCGATCAGCGAGAGCGGCAGTCCCTCGCAGCGCGAGGGCAGCACTAGGCCGTGATGATCATCCCAGATCGCAGCGGGGCGCGACGAAAAGCCCGCGAACTCGACGCTGTCGAGCTCCAGCAGTCGCGCCATGTCGGTCAGCCCGAGCGCATTGTGGCCGGCGCCGAAAAACCGCACGCGGATCGGCCGCGCCCGCCACTTCGGCTGCGCGAGTACGCGCAGCAACACGTCCTGGCCCTTCTCGCGCGCGTCGAGCCGGGCGAGACAGGCGAGGCGCATTCCCTCCGCCTCGTCCGGCCAATCGCTGCGCTCCGCCCAGCCGACCTCGAACGGATTGCGCACCACCCGCGCATTGGGAAGCCGGCAGCCCAGCTGCTGCTCGGTCAGGCGCAGGTTGTGCTCCGACACGAACAACGCCGCCCGCGCGGCGCGGTACAACACGCGCAGATCGTCGAGGATGGAATCGTTCGGCCAGTAGAGGTCATCGGCTTTCTGGCTGATCAGCACGAACGGGACGCCCACGCGGTGGCATTCGCGCGCCGCGAGCCAGCCGTCGTAGTTCAACCCTTGCGAGATCACCGCCAGTTCCGAACGGTGCGCGCGAACGCCCGCGCGGACGCAATATCGGTACATCCGAAGGCCGAGTGGCCAGAACAGCGAGATCGCCGAGCGCGCCTTGCGCGGCATCCAGCGGGGCCCCCGCAGATCGGAGAGGCTGCAGCCTAGCGCGCCTAACGTGCGCATGCGGGGGTGGGTGCGATCGAGACGCACCTTGAGCACCGCGATCGAGTGCCCGGCTCGCGCAAGCGATGCAGCCGTGAGGCTCCACAACTCCTCGCTCCCGCCCCAAACGTCGTTGCTGCTGATGAAAGCCAGCCGATTCGGCTGGATGTCCATATTATTTCGGTGGATCGTGTCCATTGCTGTGCGATAGTGGAAACCTTCCTCCAGGCAACGGGGTAGCAATATCCCAGTTTCGAATCTCCCGATGACCAACGTCTCCCCGTCGGATTGCCTGATCTCGGTCGTCATCCCCGCCTATAACGCCGAGCGGACGCTCGCCGAGACGCTCGCCTCGGTCTCGGCGCAGCGCCACGCCGCGATCGAGATCCTGATCGTCGACGACGGATCGACCGACGCCACTGCCGCGATCGCCGCTGCGCACTGCGCGAAGGACCCGCGCGCGCGGCTGATCGCGAAGCCCAACGGCGGCGTCGCCTCAGCGCGCAACCTGGGGATCGCCGAAGGGAGCGGACGTTTCGTCGCGCCGGTCGACGCCGACGATCTGTGGCACCCGGCGCATCTCGAACGGCTGCTCGCGGCCGCGCTCGAAACGGTGCCGCGGCCGGCGCTGGTCTTCGCGCTTTCGCGGCATATCGATACCGACGCCAACGTCCTGTGGACGCCTCCGCCGGTACACGTCGCGGGTCGAGCGATCTGCCGAATGGCGTTCTGCAATCTGGTCGGCAACGGCAGCGCGCTGCTGATCGACCGCGACGCCGCGCTCGCTGTCGGCGGCTACGACGCGGGCCTGCGCGCGTGGGGCGCGGAGGGGTGCGAAGACTATCTTCTGCAGCTGAACATCGCGGCGCGCTATCCGATCGCCTCGCTGCCCGCATATCTGGTCGGCTACCGCCAGCTTCCCGACGCGATGTCGAAGAACGTCGAGCGGATGTTCGTCTCGCAGGTGCGCGCGGAGGCACTGTTCCGGAGCGCGCACGCCGGGCTGGCGATCCCGGCGCGCGCCTGGCGCTGGAACCGCGCGAGCAGCGCACTGACCCTGTGCCGAAACCGCGCGCGGCGCGGGCGTCTGCTCGGCACGATGGCGTCGCTGGCCCGGGCGTTCGCGGGCGATCCGGCCGGCACCGCGCTGGCAATCCTCGATCACGCGCTGCTCGTCATACAGCGCGCGTGCGGCCGGGTCTCGCGCAAGCGGAACTACGCACGGTTCGAGACCTACGACGCGTCGACCGCGCACGGCAGCATGCTGATGCCTGCGCACGAACTGCCCTGGTCGCGTCGCCTGCGCGAGAATCGGATGGCTTGGCTCGAATCGGTCGACCGCGCACTCACCCGATCGCCGGCAGCATAAGCCGCGGCCGTTCCCGGCCCGGTCGAGTTCGCGAACGCGCCCGGAGAGGCCTGAGAGTCGACAAGCCAATGTCGCGTGCCTAGTCAGACTTGGACATGCCCGAAACCCGTTACGATGCCCGTTCCGCGCTTCGGCGGCCCGCCGCCTTTGTGGGAAGCGCGCTCGCCGACCTGAGGTCGGGGCTGGGTCTCGCGGGCTGGCTGCTGCGGAGCAACCTGCGCGTGCGCTATCGGCGCGCCTGGCTCGGCTATTTCTGGCTGCTACTGCCGGCTGCCGGCGCGGCGCTGGTGAGCGCGCTGGTGCGATCGAGCCACGCCGTCTCGACCATCCCGACGGGGCTGCCCTATCCGGTATTCGTGCTGACCGGCATGATGCTGTGGCAGGTCTTCGTCGAGGCGCTCAATGCGCCGATGAGCCAGCTCGGCGCGGCGCGCCCGATGATCACGCGGACGCGCGTACCGCACGAGGCGCTGCTGATTGCGGGATTGCTCGAAGTGCTGGTCAATTGCGCCGCGCGGCTGGTGGTGCTCGGCCTGGTGCTCGCGCTGTTCCGTGTGACGGTCGCGCCGACCATCTTGCTCATGCCGTTGGGCGTGGTCGCGCTGGCGTTGCTGGGAACCGCGATCGGCCTGCTGGTGACGCCGCTGGGGCTGCTCTACGACGATATCGGGCGGGGATTGGGGCTGGGGGTGATGTTCTGGTTCTTCCTGACGCCGATTCTCTATCCGCTTCCGCGGAGCGGCCCTTGGGCGTTCAACCCGGTGACCCCGCTGCTCGCGGCGACGCGGGGATGGATCACCGGGCCGGCCGGATCGGGGAGCTTCGCGATGGTGACCGCAGCCGCGCTGGCGGGGCTGCTGCTCGGCTGGCTGCTCTACCGGATCGCGCGGCCGCACCTCGTCGCCAGGTTGGGTTGAGCGGCGTCATGCCATGGAAGCGGATTGTCGGCGGCCGGATCGCCCGGCTTGGACGCGAAGAGGCGCGGCGGAGCGGGCCCTCGGACGCCGACGCAAAGGTGTTGCTCGCGATCAGCGGTGGCGGACCGGCGTGGCGGACCATCGGCCGAGAGTTGTACGAAACCGTTCCCCGGTTCCGCGCCAGCGTCGAGGCTGCGGAAGCGCTGGTCCGCGGCACCATCGGCTTCTCGCCGGCGGCATCCTACGAGACCGGTTGGAAGCCCGGCACCTGGGCACACGCACGCCAGGCCGACATCGTCAACATGGGGCTGATGTCGCTCGGCGTCTGCGACGAACTCGCCGCTCGCGGCGTTCGGCCGGCCGGAGCGCTCGGGCTCAGCCTCGGCGAGGCCGTCGCGGCGCATGTCGCGGGTGTGCTGACGCGCGACGAAGCGCTGACCGTGATCTGTGCGCTGGCGCGGCGGGTCGGGCACGAACCCCGCGAATGCCTCCACCTCGGATTGCGTGTCGACACCGCGACCGCGACGGCGTTGTGCCGCTTGGCGCCAGCGCCGCTCGGGCTCGTCGGCGAAGCCGCACGCGGCGTCGCGATGCTGCTGTGCGCGGCCGAGGACGCCGACGCGATTCGCGCCTATCTGGCACCGTTCGAGATTGTCGACGAACGCCAGGTCAAAGGCTGGTATCATGTTCGCGGCGTGCCTTTCGACCGCGCCGGCTTCGCGGCCGACGTCGCGGGCGTTGCGCCACGACCGCAGACGATGCCGCTCTATTCGTGCGCGCTCGGCGGTCGGATCGCGGACCGGGCCTGCGACGCCGACCATTGGCGGCGCAGCGGCAGCGCCCCGCATTTCTTCGGCGAGACGATCGCAAACGCTTTCGCCGACGGATACGACGTCGCGATCGAAGTCGGCTCGCCGCTGATCTGCGACTGGATGCGCGCCACCGCGAACCACACGGGATACGCCACTCGCGTGATCGCGTGGAACGACTGGGAGCCAGCCCTCGCCCGTGCCGCGCCCCGCACGCCGGTGGCGCGCATAGCCGAGGCGGAGACGCGCGACGAAGCGGTGCGGTTTTTGCCGAACGAGCAGATATTGCTGGTCACTGGCAATGCGGCGGTTCGATCGGTGCTCTTGCAACCCCTACTCTATTCGAACGCGCCCTATCGCGACCTCGATCGCGTGCTGCTCGGCAGCGATCCGCCCGAGCACGCGCCGGCGCGCGCGCTACTCGCGCGCCAGCTCGGGCTCGCGGTGCTGTCGCGGATCGAGGCGCGGGCGATCGCCGCGGCGCGGGAGCGCGCGTCGCCGGAGTTCGACGCGGTCGGCGAGTTCGCGGCACCCGTTTCGCAGGCGGCGGCGGCGGAATTCATCGGGCTCGACGGCGGTACGCTGCGCGAGATCGCGCTCGGTGACTGCGCGATCACGGCCGCGGCGCGCGGGTTCGCCGCGAAAGTGGCGCTGGTCGATGGCCTCGCACCGCGCGCAACGCTGTATGACGCGCTTCGCCAGACCGTCGGGGATGCGGAGGCGCGCAGCCTTGTCCGCCTGATGTGGTTCGCGTCGGTCGCGACGACCGAGCGGGCGATCGCACGGACCATCCAGTGCCTGATCGAGCGGCCGGACCTCCAGGATGCGATTGCGAACGAGCCGGCGCTGCTGGCGCGCACGGTCGACGAAGTCGTGCGGCTGCATCTTCCTGCGCCGATGCTTCAGCGCGTGACGACGGCGCCGTGCACGGTCGAAGGAGTCGCCCTGCCGGCAGGCGCAATGGTTCATCTCGACCTCGCCGCAGCGAACCGAGACCCGGCGGTGTTCGACGCACCCGGCGAGCTTCGCCCCGGCCGCCCCGGCAAACATGGTCTCACCTTCGGAACCGGCGTCCACGCCTGCATCGGCGCCGCGCTTTCGCGCCGGGTGGTTCCAGCCGCGGTGGGGACGCTGATCGAGGGCCGCAGACTGCGCAGCGCGCAGGCGCTGGACAGCCGCTTCCTGGTGGTCGACGCTGCGACCGGACCGGTGCGCCTGCAGATCGAAGTGGTGACGCGGTGATACGCGCGCTGTGGACCGCGATGAAAGGGCGCCTCAAGCCGACTCTTTCCCCACATCCGGTTTCGGACCTCGACCTGTCGGCGCCCGAGGTGATGGCCGATCCGATCCCCCATCTCGCAGCGCTGCGGGCAAGCGGGCCGGTGCACTATCTGACCGCGAGCCAAAGCTGGTTCGTGCTGGGGTATGACGAAGTTCGCGCCGCGCTCGCGCAGCCCGAGATCTATTCGAGCCGCTGCCTCGAGATGATCGATCCGTTCCTGATCGGCACCGATCCTCCCGCGCACGACCGCGCCCGCCGCGCGATGGCACGATTCTTCGCCCCTGAGGCGCTCGGGGCGTTGACCGAGCAGCTTGACGCGCACGTCGCTGCGCTGATCGCACCCGAGTTTGACGTGGTCGGCGGCTTTGCGGTTCCGCTCACGCGCAGGACGACCTCCGAGCTGCTCGGCCTCGCCCCGGAGCGCGTCCAGTTCGTCATCGACGCGTCGCTCGCGCTCAGGACGGGCGCGGCGCCGCCGACCCTGCCCGGCGAGATCGCGAACACCGTTCGTGAGGCCAGGCTGCACGCGCGATTGACCGACTCCGGCGTCGCGGACGACGACGCGGCGAGCGTCGTCGCCCTGCTCTGCGCAGCGGCTTCCGAGACGGTCGAGCGCGTCGTCATCCGCGCCGCGCTCGCGCTGCTCGAGGAGCCCGCGCTGCTCGCCGCCGTCCGCGATCAGCCGTCGCTGCTGCCCGAGCTGATCGAGGAAGTGATGCGCCTGTATCCGCCCGAGCCGGCGGTGATCCGGATCACCACTGCGCCGGCCGGGCTGGGCGGCGTGGCCATCCCCGTGGGCGCGCCGGTGCTGCTCTCGCTCGCCGCCGCCAATCGCGACCCGCTTCATTTCGAGGCGCCCGACGCGATCCGTCTCGGCCGGCGCGGCAAGGCACACATCGCGTTCGGCAGCGGGGTGCATCAGTGCATCGGCGCCGGGCTCGGCCGGCGCATCGCGCTCGCGGCGATCAAGGCGCTGATCGAGCGCGATCTGCGCCCCGCCGAACCGCTTGAAAGCCTGCGCTTTCACCCGATCCAGCGGATGCCGATGCCAGCGCGGCTGAGGGTCGCGACATGAGCGATTCCGTCCTCGCGGTCGCGGGCCTGTCCAAGAAATATTGCACCAGCCTCAGGCGCGCGCTCGGCTACGGCGTGCGCGACATCGCGCGCGACCTGATCCCGCGCGCGGGTGGACCGGCGACGCTAAGGCGCGACGAATTCTGGGCGCTCGAGGATGTGTCGTTCGAACTCCACCGCGGCGAGGCGCTCGCGGTGCTCGGCCGCAACGGCGCTGGGAAGAGCACCCTGCTCAAGCTGATCAACGGGCTGCTCCGGCCCGACGCGGGGGAAATCCGCATCCGCGGCCGAGTCGGCGCAATCATCGAGCTGGGCGCGGGGTTCAGCCCTTTGCTCACCGGCCGCGAGAATGTCGCGATCGGTGCGCGCCTGGCCGGCCAGGCGGGCGCGAGCGAGCGGCGGCTGCTCGACGCGGTGATCGATTTCTCGGGCGTCGGCACGTTCATCGATGCGCCGCTCCAGACCTACAGCTCGGGGATGCGCGCGCGGCTGGCCTATGCGCTTTCGGCCCACCTCGAGCCAGACCTACTGCTGGTCGACGAAGCGCTCGCGGTCGGCGACCTCGATTTCCAGCGCAAGTGCGTCAATCACATGCGCGCCTACCTCGCCAAGGGCGGGGCCTTGCTGTTCGTCTCGCACAATGTGCTCCAGGTCCAGGCGGTCTGCCGCCGCGCGATCCTGCTCGAGCGCGGGCGGCTGGCGTTCGAGGGCGACGCGGCGGAGACGGTGAACCGGATGATCGAGGCCAGCGCCCCGGCCCAGCCCGAGCCGGCCGGCGAATCCGACGACGATTCGCCGGCGCGGATCCTCGAGCTGCGCGTCGAGCCCGTGGCGGCCGAGCTGCGCACCGGCGGCGCGGCGCGCGTGACGTTGCGATATTCGGCGAAGGAAGCAGTCGAGGCCGTCTGGTCATTCAGCGTGTGGACCGCCGATCTTTGGGTGTGCGTCGCGGGCGCGGCCGCGGCGGAACCGGTGCGCCTGGAGGCGGGCGAAGGCGTGCTCCATTGTGCGATTCCGCGCGTGCCGCTGATCGCGGGTCGCTATCGGCTGCGCGCTGCGCTGATCGATCCGGCGACCCATTACCCGCTCGCGCGGTACGGGCATCTCGGCGATGGCCCAGTGCTCGAGGTGAAAAGCGACGCTGGCGCGGGCGACAACCTGCGCGTGATCGCTGGACAGCTCACCCGGCTGGAGGTCGAATGGCAATGACCGCCGAACCGCATCCCCACTTGATCCACATCGGCTTCGCCAAGTCGGGATCGACCTGGCTGCAGCAGTGGTTCGCGTCGCATCCCGGCTTCGCCTGGCGTGATTTTGGGATCGGCGGCTATGGTGACGTCTACGATCTGGTTCGCCAGTCGGCGAATGGCGGTGATCTGCGCTGCCGGGTCACCAGCTTCGAGGCGTTCGCGACACCGCTCAACTGGGTCGACGATTTCGATTGCGCGCATGGCAGCCGGCTCGTGCCCAAGCCCGGCGGACGGCGGCGGGTGTGCGAGCTTCTTGCGGGCCTGTTTCCCAACGCGCGCGTGCTGCTGATCACGCGCGGCTACCGGAGCCTTTTGCTTTCGACCTATTCCGAACTGGTGCGCGGCGGCGCCTCGAGCTCGCTCGAGGCCTTCGCCGACGGACAGGCGGCGCTGGCGAGGCGCGGGCTCAGTCCGTTCGACTTCGACGCCGTGATCGCGCTCTACCGCGCGGCGTTCGGCGCGGAAAACCTGATCGTGCTCCCGTTCGAACTCCTCGCCGTCGATCCGGCGGCGTTCACCCGCGCGATCGAGGCCGCGGCGAGCGTCGCCCCGCATCCGCCACTGCCCGGCCCCGCGCGTCCCGGGCTTTCGCCGAGCCAGCTCTATTGGGTGCCCTGGATCACCCGCGGCATCGCCCGTCTGCCGATCGGCGCGCGGCTACGGCGCAAGCTGTTCAACACGCACGTCACGGCCAGTCGCCGCGATCGGCCCCGTCGGCTGGTGCGCGTGCTCGAAAGAACGTTCGACCGGCGGGTCACCGACGACGCAATCCCCGAGGAAGCGGTCGAGGCGTTCCGGGGGAGCGCCGAGGAGCTGCGCGCGCTCCCCGTATACGCGCCGTTCGCACGCGAGTATCTGCTCGATGGCTGACGTGGACGAGGCCATCCGCCGCGCGGTGGATTTCCTCGCGGCGACGCAGCTGCCCAGCGGCGAGGTGCCCGTCGCGATGGCGACGCGGCGCGATATGGTCGGGCCGGTCGAGGCCGATCCGGCGATCTTCCCGACCGCCCTCGCCGCGCATTGCCTAGCGTTCGCGCCCGAGGCGGCGGCGATCCGCGAGCGTGCGCTCGGTTTTCTCACCGCGCAGCGCGACCGCAACGGGTTGTGGAAACATTGGCCGAAGCAGCATCCTCAGGCGCGCTATCTGCCGCCGGACCTCGACGACACTGCCTGCGCTTCCGCGGCGCTCGGTGCCGTGGCGGCACGCCGGTTGATGCTCGCCAATCGCGACCGGCGCGGGCTGTTCCTCACCTGGGTAGTCCCACGCCCGCGCTGGATGGGGTTCGACCATTTGCGCGTCATGCTCCCGTGGATCCCGATGCTGCCGGGGCTGTGGCTGTTCTTCCGCAAAACCTCGGCCAAGCCCGGCGACGTGGACGCAGTGGTCAATGCCAACTGCCTGCACTGCCTCGGTGAATTCTCCGGGCGCGAGGCGGTCGCCGCACACCTCCTCGAAGTGCTGCGGACCGGCTCGGAGGCACGGTGCGACAAGTGGTACGACAATCCGTTCGCAGTCTGGTATTTCTTCGCTCGCGCGCTCGGGAGTGACGCGCGCGAGATGCTTGAACCACGGCTGGCCCAAGCCCGACCCGAAACCGCACTCGATCACGCCTTGGCACTCGGCGCGCGGCTGAGCGCCGGTCTCGCTTTAAGGCAAAGCCAGGTCCGGGCATTGCTCGCGCTGCAGGACGAAAACGGCGGATGGCCCCGCGCCGCACTCTACCACGGTGGCCGCGCGCGGTTGGCGGCGGGCGGGTTCGCCGCGCCGCATCCCGATACTCCGCACTGGGGGTCGGAAGCCGTTACGACGGCCTTCGCGGTCGAGGCGCTCGCGCGCTGGCGGGTGGGCGGGCGATGATCCGTCATCTGATTCACGTCGGCTTCGCCAAGGCGGGCTCGACCTATCTCCAGCGCTGGTTCGCTGCGCATCCGCAGCTGCACTATTGCGAGGGCGGCATCGCCGGGTTCCATTCCGCGCGCGATCTGATGCTCCGCGGCGCCGGGGCGGCAGGCTGGCCGCGCTGCTTCGTGACGAGTTCGGAGGCACTCACGGTTCCCCGTCGCGACGCGGGAACGCGGGAACGGGCACGCTCCGACGGCACGGCGCTTGTCCGCACCTTCGCCGAGACTCAGCAGAGTGCGTGCGCCGATCTCGCGCGCCTGTTTCCGGATGCCCATATTCTGATCGTCACGCGCGGGTTCCGCTCGATGATGCTCTCCGCCTATTCGCAATATGTGAGGACCGGCGGCGATCGCGACATGGCGTTCGCGCAGCGCATGGCGGCAGAAACGCCTTGGGACTATGACCGCGTCGTCGCGGAATATCGGCAGGTCTTCACGGGACGGGTCATCGCGCTGCCCTATGAGTTGCTCGCCGAGGATCCGCGCGCGTTTCGCGGCGAGATCGAGTTGCAGCTGGGGCTCGATCCCTTCGACCATGCCGAGACGCGTCCCAATCCAGGGTTGTCACCCATCGAGCTGCGCTGGTATCCGCGCCTCGCCCGCGCCGCGAAGCAACTGCCGTTCGGCGCGCGTTTCCACCGTCGTCTCGCCGCGGCCGCCTTCCACAACCGTCTCGCTGGGCCGATCGCGCTGCTCGACCGGTGGAGACCCGCGGTGCCGGTCACCGTCGAATCGATCCCGCACGCGACATTGGAAGCGCACCGCGGACGCGCCGAGGCGCTTGCCGCCGAACCGCTCTACCGGCGCTATGCGGCCGATTATCTGGCGGGGCAGCCATGATCCGCCACCTGATCCATGTCGGTTTCGCAAAGGCGGGTTCCACCTATCTTCGGCGCTGGTTCGCGGCGCATCCGCAGCTCCACTATCGCGCGGGCGGTATCGCCGGCTTCTCCTCGGCGCTCGACTTGATGCTCCATGGCGTCGGCGCGGCGTGCCGGCCGCGCTATTTCGTGACGAGCTCCGAATCCCTCACGATCCCCCGCCTCGATACCGGCGTGCCGCATGCGATTCCCGCGGGCGGCAACGCCTTTTCGGGCACGCTGGCGCACGCTCAGGAGCGCGCATGCGCCAATCTGGCGCGCCTATTCCCCGACGCGCACGTGCTGATCGTCACGCGCGGGTTTCGCTCGATCATGCTGTCGAGCTATTCGCAATATGTCCGGCGAGGCGGCACCGCGGGGATCGACGCACTGTTCGCGCGAGGCGGAGGTCTCCAGTGGCAATATGACCGGATCGTCGCGCTCTACCGCCGGGCGTTCGGCGAACGTGTGATCGTGCTGCCCTACGAGCTGCTCGTCGACGATCCCGCAGCCTTCCGGGACGAGATCGAACGGCGGCTGGGACTCGATGCGTTCGATTTCGCTCCGGGCCGCGACAATATCGCGCTCTCGCCGCGCGAACTCGCCTGGTACCCGCGCCTCGCCTGGATGGCGCAACGGCTCCCCGCAGGCGCCCGTGCGCGCGTGCATCGGAGGCTGGCGGCAGCGTCGTTCGAGAACCGGCTCGCCAAGCCGATCGCGCTGCTCGACCGGTTGAGGCCGGTGCCGCCCGTCACCGCTGCTTCGATCCCAGAGTCAGCGCTCGCGGTGCATCGCGATCATGCTGTCGCGCTTGCCGCCGAGCCGCTGTTTCGATCCTATGCCGCCGAGTATCTGGCGGGAGAGGCATAGCCATGCGGATTGCCACGGTCGTGCGCGCGAACGAATGGCGCGAGTACAAGATCGCGCCGCTGCTCGCCGTGTTCTACGCGACGCTCGTCCATCTGCGCGCGCCGATCCTGCCGGCCTGGCCCCAGACGATCGAACTGCTGATCGCGCTGGTCGCGGGCGCAGTCTACGTCAGCCTGATCAACGACCTGACCGACCGCGTGGACAACTCGCGCGCCGGCAAGCCCAACCGGCTGGCAGGCGTCCCCACCGGCTTAGCGCTGTTTCTGCTCGCGGCGCCGGTCGCGGTGGGCCTGGCGGTGGCGTGGGACTGGCGCAACAATCCGCCGCTCGTCGCGGTCTATGCCGCGGCCTGGATCTCCTTCACCGCTTATTCGGTGCCGCCGCTGCGGCTCAAGGCACGCACCTTCGCGGGGGTGCTGGCCGATGCGAGCGGGGCGCACCTCTTTCCCAGCCTCACCGCGGCACTGCTAGCGTTCGGGGCGGCGGGCCGAATGCCCGACATGCCGTGGCTCGCAGCGATCGGGCTGTGGAGCGCGTGCTTCGGGGTTCGCGGCATCCTGTGGCACCAGGTCGCCGACGATTCGGCCGACCGCGCAGCGGGCGTGCGGACCCTGGTCGTGCGCTACGGCCAGGATCGGGCGCACATTGTCGCGGAATGGATCGCCTTTCCGCTCGAATTCGCGTCGCTGCTCGCGCTGCTGTGGATGCTCGACGAGCGCGCGCCGCTGGTCGCGCTGGCGCTCTATGCCTTCTTCGCGATCGGCAAGCTCCAGCGCTTCGAACTCAAGGCGACCATATCGAGACCCTGGCCGCGCTACCTCCTGCTGCTCAACGGCTATTACGAGGTGTTCCTGCCGGTCTCGCTGCTGGCCGCCTCGGCGCTGCGGCACTCGGGCGATCTGTGGGTCCTCGCCGTGCACTGCTTTCTGTTCCCGGGACTGTTGGCGCAGACTCTGCGCGACTGCCTCAAGATCCCGCGGCGGTACCTCGACTAAGCGGCGGCAGCGGCGGCCTCTGCTTCCAGCGGCAGGAACATGCGCGCCCACAACTCCCACACCGACAACCAGCGGTCGAACGCGGCGGGATCGTGCCGCATCTCCAGAAAACGCGTGAGATACGTGCCATAACCCTGCGCATAGGCTCGGCAGCCGCTGCAATCGATGTTCGGCGAGCAGCATTTGCCGGTCGACTGCGACAGGTCGACCGAGAAATGGAGGTGCTTGGGGGTCAGGCGATTGCCGCAATCGATCGCGATTCCGGTCGCCGGATCGACCCGGTGCGGCGCCTCGCCGGTGATCCATGCATCGTAATCGAGCGAATAGAGGATCGTCGGCCCGAACGCCTCGATCGCGCGAACGATCTCGCGTCGCGCAGCAGCGAAATCGGCGGGCGACATGACGAGATTGTCCTCGGCGGTGCTGATCTTGAAATAATCGTCGCCGGCGCCCCCGCTCGCCAGCTTGGCGAGATAGGAGGTGGTCGGGCTGAAATAGCTGAAGGTCAGCGTACAACCCGCCGCGTGCATCGCCCGCGCGGTCTCGAAGATGTCGGCGATGTTGGTGCGGCCGATCGTATAGACGAAGATCGCACGGCGATCGCCGGCGTAGAGGCGGATCGCCTTGGCCACATTGTCGGCGCCGCGCAGCCGCGCATTCTCCGCCGGCGCGCCCCACACCGAGACGTGGATGCGATAGTCGATCTCGGGCGCGACGCGGCGGGTGCCGTTGGTGAAGATCACCCCGTGCGGGATATATTTGCGCGCGGTGCGGATTCGGCCGGGCGCGAGCGTCGGTTCGGCGCCGGCGAGGTAGGCGAAGTTCACGCCGCGCGCGCCTTCCGCGGCGAAGAACGCGTCCCAAGCCGCATCGTCGGCAGCGTCGTCATGGCCGAGGCGGTCCGCCCCATCGAAGAACAGGCACCCTTCGCAGCGCAGGTTGCACGTGTCGGAGATGTCATAGTTGCTCGGAACAAGGCGCCCGACGCGAGCGCGGAGTTCCTGATATCGGCGATGGGATCGCGATCGTGCCGACGCGGCATCGGCAAGGATGCTCGGGATTATTTCGGGAGCCATCACCATGCCTGCAACTCAGCGGATCGTTCGTGTCTCCTTTCATAGCATTATCCATCAGGCAATCGCGGAAAATCACCTTTTGGGGCATCTAGTGTCGCAAAAGTCGCAGCCCGCTGCGCACATCGACGGCCGAACCTCCCGATAGCTCCTCGTATGTCGTACGAGCGTCATTCGTTCCCGGTCCTTCTTTGCCTCGGAATGAGATGATAGTGTCTCGCCACCAAGGGGGCGCGGCGTCATTTCCATCGATTGTGCGACAGGCGCGTCGGACGCCGCTTCGCCGACGCGGCGGCTCTACGGACTGCAATATCTGCGCGCGCTCGCTGCGCTCATGGTCCTGCTCGTCCACGCGTTGCGCACGGTGAAACTGCCGTTCGTCCTGCTGGCCACCGGCGTGGACCTCTTTTTCCTGCTCAGCGGCTTCCTGATGGTCGCGATCACCGATGAACGAACGCGTCCCTGGTCCTTCCTGAAGGCCCGCATCTTCCGGATCGTGCCGCTCTACTGGCTGATGACGTTGATCGTTTTCGGGTTGCGATGCGGCGGCGCGTCGATCCCCTTTGCCCGCCTGGCCAGCTTTTCCGCAGGCATCCCCTGGAAGCACGTCGTCGCCTCGTTCGCGTTCGTTCCCTGGCCGTATCCGAAGCTCGGCAATCCTAATCCCGTGCTCCCGGCCGGATGGACGCTCAATCTCGAGATGATGTTCTACGGGCTGTTCGCGCTCGCGCTGTTCCTGCCGCGCGACCGGCAGCTCGTTGGGCTGACCGCGGTCTTTGGCCTTATCGTGGCAGCCGGACTCGTCTTCGAGCCTCACGCGATCCCGCTGCGCGCCTGGAGCAATCCGATTATCTTCGAGTTCCTTGCCGGGGCCTGGATCGGCCGCGCGTGGCAAAAGGGGAAATCACTCTGGCCCACGCTCATCGTCATCCTGCTGTTGTGGATCCCGGGCTATTGGCTCGGCGCCTTGGAAATCGCGACCCCGCGACCGATGCTCAACGTCGTGGGGCTCGGCATCTATGCCCTGTTGCTCGTCTTCGTGCTGGACGCGGAACGCCGCCCCGGTGGAATACCGGAATGGGCTCCGCTGCGCCTCGTGGGGGACGCGAGCTATTCGATCTATCTGTGGCAAATCATCCCGTTCTTCGCCTGGCAGTGGCTGGAGGAAGTTTACGGCACGCCGCCCTGGGTCTTCGCGCTCGGACTGTTCGTCAGCGGCATCGCCGGCGGCATCGCCATTCACAATTGGGTCGAGCGTCCGCTGCTGGCCAAGTTCGGCCGGCGTAGCTTCTACCGGCGGGGCGTTCCGATCCCTGGCGGGGTGTGATGCTGGCGCCGAGCGGCGACCAGACCCCGATTCGAAGGACCGACTGGCGGAGCGAAGCGGGGACAGTTCGAACCCGGACGGTTCGCAAGCGCGACCGCGCGCCGGCCGGCCAGGCCGCCCCATCGGGGGCACGCGCGAAGCGCATTTGCCGCAAGATCAAATGGTGGCGGAGCGGGAGGGATTCGAACCCTCGATACGCTTTTGGCGTATACTCACTTTCCAGGCGAGCGCCTTCGACCACTCGGCCACCGCTCCGCATTTCCTGGAAGGCGGCTGCCCTACCGCGTGGAGACTGCGTCGGCAAGGGTCACGGCACCGCCCTCCAGCGGCGTTGGCGGGTTCCGACCGCCCTTACTGTAGTAGCCTATGGGTGGCCCGGAGGGGAGCAGGCCGGTGCCGTACGATCAAAGCGCCTAGGCAAGCGCGACGGGGCGTGCCAGTTTCGTCGCCATGCTCAAGCCCCTGCTCGCGCTGCTCGCGCTCTCCGCCCCCGCGATCCTGGCGACCCCGGCGCTCGCCCAGACCGCCGCCCCCTCGCCCGCCGACGCGATCGACAGCGACTGGCACACGATTCCCGATGCCGAGATCATGGTGATCACCCTCGCAGGCGGCCATCAGGTCTTCATCCGCCTCGCGCCGCGCTATGCGCCCGCGCACGTCGCCAATATCCGCAAGCTCGCCGAGGCGGGATGGTGGGACGGCACCAGCGTCTACCGAGTCCAGGACAATTACGTGACTCAGTGGGGTGACGGCGACAGCAAGAAGGAGCTGCCGCCGCTGGTGATCCGCAACCTGCCGCCGGAATATGAGTGGAGTGGCTATGACGGCGTCACCACCTTCGCCCGCGCCGATCCCTATACACCCAGGACCGGCCACAGCGCCGACGGCTGGCCGCTCGGCACCGACGGCAAGCACAGCTGGCTGACGCATTGCTACGGCATGGTCGGCGTCGCGCGCGACATGGCGCCCGATACCGGCACCGGCGCCGAACTCTACACGGTGATCGGCCACGCGCCGCGCCACCTCGATCGCAACATCGCGCTGGTGGGCCGCGTGATCGAGGGGATGGAATGGTTCTCGAGCCTGCCGCGCGGGCCGATCGCCAAGTCGGGCGTCTATGACGATGCGAGCCAGCGGCTGCCGATCCTCTCGGTCCGCCTCGCCAGTCAGCTCCCCGACGACGAGCGGCCGCACTTCCAGTATCGCGCGACCGACAATCCCCGCTTCGCCGCGTGGATCTCGGGCCGCGAGAACCGCACGCCGCCCTTCTTCACCGTGCCCGCGGGCGGTGCCGACATCTGCAACGCAATGCCCGCGGTGCGCCGGGCGCCCTGACCCTAGGCGCCGGCGTTCCCAAAGTTTCGCCAAAACGCGCACGTTTTTCCACTTTGCCCAGCGTGCGCTTCGCGGTGGACCGAAAAGGGCTCGCCTGGGCGAGGCGACGCAAGCCGAGCAAACCCGACATTGCAAGCCCCGCCGGCAACCGCCGCGCGGGGACTATTTCCCCACCCAGTCGGCGACCTGCGCCGCGACGAGGTTGGCGGCCTTGCTGAGCGCGGCACCGACCGGCTCGGCCTCGATCGGGGTGACCGGCACGCGCGCCTCGAAGCGCTGCTTCTCGAACACCACGCTCTCGCCGCCGCGCAGCAGCGTCGCGTCGAAGGTGACCACTGCCTCGCCGGTATCGGCATCGACTCCGAACGCGCGCAATTCGCCGCTCAATTGCGCGCCTGGGTCCATCTGCGACTGCCGGCCGCTGAGCACCACCCGGCCGGTGCGCGAGGTCACCGTATCCGAGAGCAACCGCGCGAACAGCCGTGAGGGCGGTTCGACCCATTGGGCGGCCTTGACGTAGGCGATCGTGGTGCCGCCGGCGTGGACCGGCACGCGTGCCCCCGACAATTCCTGCGGAACCGCGGGCACACCGATGGTGATCGTCGGCGATTCGCTCGATCGCTGGACCTGGCCGACGGGGAGCGTGACCGACGGATCGAGGGTCAGCAGCTGCGGCGGCGGCTTCGCGCCGAACGAGACGCACGCGCCCAGCGGCAGCAGGAGCGGGAGGGCGAGGAGGGCGGGCTTGATCATCCGGGCTCTCACTTCCTGGGCTTGTAGTCGGGGAGGGCAGGCGCGCCGAGCAGGCTGGTCGCTCCGCCGCGATCGAGCTTTTCGGCGACCGACGACAGCGACTGCGCCATCTCGCGCAGATCCTGGAC
Organism: uncultured Alphaproteobacteria bacterium; assembly: GCA_963799985.1. Taxonomy (GTDB): domain Bacteria; phylum Pseudomonadota; class Alphaproteobacteria; order Sphingomonadales; family Sphingomonadaceae; genus Sphingomonas. The sequence continues at coordinate 652,180 of CAWCZC010000002.1, forward strand.
GAGCTGGCCGACCTCGGGGACGGTCTTCTTCGAAAAGGCCTGGAGCCCAGGCCGCGCGTCGCCGATCGTCGCGTCGAGCGTCTGCATGCTTTGCTGCGCGGCGGCGATCGTCTTGTTGAGGTTGGCGATCATCGGCGGCACGTCCTTGGACAGGATGCCGTTGGTGGTGGTCGCGAGGTCGCCGATCTGCTGCGCCGCGACCCCCGCCTTCTGGATCGTGATTCGAGTCTCGGCGAGCGTCGCCGCGATCTCCGGCCCGCGGTCGGCCAGCGCCTTGGTCAGCCGGTCGGTGTTGGCGAGGATGTCCGGCAATCGAATTCTGGTTCTTGTCGCCCAGCATCTCGGTCAGCCGCTCGGTGAGCTCGGAGATTCGCTCGAGCAGCTTCGGCGCCGAATTGAGCAGCGCGCTGATCCCGCCCGGCTTGGTCGGGATCACCGGCTTGCCGAGCGGGCAGGCCGCGCCGGGATTGACGTCGGGGCACTCGATCGGCGGCGCGCCTTTCACGGCGCCGTCGAGCTGGATCGTGCTCGGGCCGGTGAAGCTGCCGAGGATCGTCGCGGTGGTGCCTTCGAGGATCGGCACGTCGGGCTTCACGCTCACCCGCACGCGGACGAATTGCGGATCCTTCCAGAAGGCGATCTCCTTGACCTGCCCCGAGGGAACGCCGGAGAAGGTGACCGCCGAGCCCGGGCTCAGCCCATCGACCGACTGCTTGAAGAAGATGTCGTACTCGCGCGCGTTGCTTCCGCCGAGCTGCGCCAGCCAGACGATGAACAGCGCCAGCATCGCGAGCAGGATCAGCACGACGGCGCCGACGAGGACATGGTTCGATCGCGTTTCCATCAGCACCTCATGTCGTGGCGACGCTCGCGCCATGGAACGCGCGCTGACCGCTCATCGCGCCGCGGCCGCGCGGACCGTTGAAATACTCCTGGATCCACGGATGGTCCAACGCGAGCAGTTCGGGAATCGTGCCGACCGCGATCACCTTGTGATCGGCGAGCACCGCGACGCGGTCGCAGATCGCGTACAAGCGTATCGAGATCGTGGGTGATCAGGAAGACGGTGAGCCCCAGCGTCTTCTGGAGCGACAGGGTCAACTCGTCGAACGCGGCGGCGCCGATCGGATCGAGTCCGGCGGTCGGCTCGTCGAGGAACAGCAGCTCGGGATCGAGCGCGAGCGCGCGGGCGAGGCCGGCGCGCTTGCGCATGCCGCCGGAAAGCTCGGACGGGTATTTGGGGCCCAGCGTCGGCGGCAAGCCCGCTCATCACGATCTTGTAGGCTGCGATCTCGTCGAGCAGCGCGCCGTCGATCGCGGGATAGAATTCCTTGATCGGGACCTGGACATTCTCGGCGACGGTCAGCGTCGAGAACAGCGCGCCGCCCTGGAACAGGATGCCCCAGCGCTTGCGGATATCGATCGCCTCGGTCTCGTCGCGCCCGATCGTCGGTTCGCCGAACACGAGGATCTCGCCCGCGAGCGGGGTCTGGAGCCCGATGATCGAGCGCATCAGCACCGATTTGCCGGTGCCCGATCCGCCGACCACGCCGAAGATCTCGCCGCGCCGCACGTCGAGATCGAGGCCGTCGTGGACGATCTGGTCGCCGAACGCGTTGCGCAGCCCCCGCACCGAGATGACGATCTCGCCTTTGGATCGGTCCGGGCTCATATCCAGCCGACCTGGCTGAAGAACACCGCGAAGAAGGCGTCGAGCACGATCACGAGGAAGATCGCCTGGACCACCGCGGTGGTGGTGCGCTGGCCCGACCTGCTCGGCGTCGCCCTCGACCAGCATGCCCTGGAAGCAGCCCGCGATCGCGATGATCACGCCGAACACCGGCGCCTTGATCAGCCCGACCCACAGATCGGTCATCGGCACTACGTCGCGGATGCGCTGCGATGAAGGTGATCGGCGGGATGCCGAGCTAGATCCAGCAGAGCAGCCCGCCGCCGATGATCGACAGCAAGGCGGCGTAGAAGCCGAGCAGCGGCATCATCAGCACCACCGCCAGCGTGCGCGGCACCACCAGCGCCTCCATCGGCGACACGCCGATCGTGCGCATCGCGTCGATCTCCTCGGTCAGCTTCATCGTGCCGATCTGCGCGGCGAACGCCGATCCCGATCGGCCGGCGACCATGATCGCGGTCATCAGCACGCCGAGTTCGCGCAGCGAGAGGCGGCCGACCAGGTTGATCGGTGTAGATTTCCGCGCCGAACTGGCGGAGCTGGACCGCGCCCTGCTGCGCGATGACGATGCCGATCAGGAAGCTCATCAGCCCGATGATCCACAGCGCCGAGACGCCGACCACCTCGAAGCGGTGCACGGTCGCATCGAAGCGGAAGCGGCGCGGGTGGATCGCGACGTTGGCGAAGGCGATCAGCGTCGCGCCGAGGAAGCCGAGCAGGCCGTAGAGCGTGTGCCACGCGACCATCACCTGGCCGCCCAGATCGGCGAGCAGGTTGGTGAAAGGATCGCCGCTGCGCGGGGGCAGCGCCACCGGCTGCTCGGCGGCGGCGACTTGATCGAACAGATGCTGCTCGTCGGGGCCCATGCCCTCGACGGTGGCGCCGTGATCTCGCGCGAAGCGGTGGAGTAGCCAAGCGCCGACGGTGTCGATCCGGTCGACCGCCGACACGTCGATCCGCGCCATCGGCCCCTGGATCGCATCGAGCCGTTCGGGCAGATCGCCGATCTCGGCGAGTGACAGGTTGCCGGTGAAGCGCAAGCTGCCCCCGCCGGTCTCACTCCGCTCGAAATCGGCCCGCCCTGTCATCGGGGCGATCTTTCCGCGATTTGTGCTGGATCGGCAAGAAAAGAGCGCCCTAGAGGGATCAAATGCAGCGCCTCGCCATCTACGACATGGACAAGACCATCACCGCGGCGCCGACCTGGACGCGGTTCCTGGTGCATGCCGCGAAGAAGCGGGCGCCGTGGCGGCTGGCGCTGATGCCCGTGGTGGGGGTGCTGGGCGTCGGCTATCTGATGCGGCGGGTTTCCCGCGCAGGCCTCAAGCAAGCCTCGCAGCGGCTGCTGATCGGGCCCGCGGTTCCCCCCGCCGAAATGACGGCGCTCGCGGAGGATTTCGCCGAGGCGACCGTGGCGGTCGGCGTGCTCCACGGCGCGCTCGCGCGCATCGCGGCCGACCGCGCCGAGGGATACCGGTTGGTGCTCGCCACCGCCTCGCACGGCTATTATGCCGCCGCGATCGCGCGCCGGCTGGGCATCGACGATGTCGTCGCAACCGGCGCGCGGCGCGACGCTCAGGGACATATTCTCTCCACCATCGAAGGCGAGAACTGTTACGGAGCCGTAAAGCTCCAAATGGTCGAGGCCTGGCTGGCGGGCGAGGGCATCGCGCGGGGCGACGCGCACGTCCGCGCCTATTCGGACCACGTCTCGGACGCGCCTTTGCTCGGCTGGGCCGACGAGGCGTTCGCGGTCAACGCGCATGGGCCGCTGCGGGCGCTGGCGCTGGAGAAGGGGTGGACGGAACTCGGCTGGCGCTAGAGCAGGATATCGGCCGCATGGATCACGACGCCGACCAGCCCGCCCACCAGCGTGCCGTTGATCCGTATATATTGCAGGTCGCGCCCCACCGCGCTCTCGAGCCGGCCGGTCACCGTCCGCGTATCCCAGCCGCGGATCGTGTCCGAGACCAGCCGGACGATGCCGTCGCCATAATCGGCCGCCGCGCCCACCGCGGTGCGTCGGGCGAAGCGGTTGATCGTCTCGGCGAGGCGCCGGTCGGACTGGAGCGTCTCGCCGAACTGGGCGAGCGCGTCGCCCAGCTTTCCCGCCATCACGCGCTCGGGATCGCGCGCGACGCGGAGCAGCGCCGCGCGGCTCGATTCCCACAGCCCGTCGATCCAGCGGTGGAACGCCTGGTTCTCGAGCATCTCGGCCTTGAACGCCTCCACCCGCGCGCGCATCCGCTCGTCGTGCTGGAGGTCGTCGGCGAGCCGCGCCATCCCCTCCTCGGCCTTGAGGCGCAAGGGATGGGCAGGATCGTCCGCCATCTCGAACAGCAAGCGGTGCAGCCCGTCGATGATCTTGTTGGCGAGCGTCTCGTCGAGCCCGGTCCAGCGCATCAATCCGCCGGCACGCGCGTGCACCATCTCGCGGATCAGATGCTCGTTCGCCTCGAGGATTCGCGCAGCCCAGCGGATCATGCCGTCGAGCAAGGGCAGATGACGCCCGCTCGCCATCGCCGCGCCGAGCGCCTGGCCGAACAGCGGCGAAAGATCGATCGCGCGCAGCCGAGCGGCGATCGCGGTCTTGGCCATGCCGCCCAATCGCTCCTGATCGAGCGATTCGAGCAGGTCCGCCGCCAGCCGCGAGGCGCCGGTGCCGATCCGGCCGCCGGGTTGGCGCGGGTTGGCGAGCCAGCGGCCCGCCGCGCCCGCCACGTCGACTCGCCGCATCCGCCGCGCGACGACGCTGGGGATCAGGAAATTGTCGCGCAGGAACGAAGCGAGCGTCTCCGCGATGCGATCCTTGTTGCGCGGCACGATCGCGGTGTGCGGGATCGGCAGCCCGAGCGGATGGCGGAACAGCGCGGTGACCGCGAACCAGTCCGCCAGCCCGCCGACCATCGCCGCCTCGGCAAAGGTGCGGACGAAGCCGATCCAGCCGTGACCCGGCTCGAAATGCCGCGCCAGCAGATAGACCAAAGCCATCGCCACCAGCAGCCCGGTCGCCAGCAAGCGCATCCGGCGGAGGCCGGCGGGGACCGGATCAGCCGGGCGGGGGCGCAGGAACAGGGTCATGCGGCTTCCAACGCCCCGGGCGAACTTCCTCTCCCCTCCCGCTCGCGGGAGGGGTTGGAGGGCTTGCTCAAAGAGGCTGCGGCGCGAAAGACATGCCCTCCCCTAGCCCTCCCGCAAGCGGGAGGGGGACTCACTCCGCGGGCTGCGGCTCTTCGTCGCCGTGGTGCCCGAGCCGGCCCGGACGATGGTCGATCACGCGGGTGCCGCCGTCGTCGCCCGGCTTGTAGGTGAGCAGGCTCTTGCGCAGCTTCGGCCCGATCCACATCTCGACGCCCACCGCCAGGCTGAAGGTCGCGGGGACCAGCACCAGCGTGAGGATCGTCGACAGGATCAGCCCGCCGATCACGGTGATGCCCATCGGCGCGCGCCACGAGGCATCGCCCGAGAGCGAGATCGCGGTCGGCACCATGCCGGCGACCATCGCGACCGTGGTCATCACGATCGGCTGGGCACGCTTGTGCCCGGCATCGAGCAATGCGGTGAACTTGTCGACGCCCTTGTTCATCTCCTCGAGCGCGAAGTCGATCAGCAGGATCGAGTTCTTGGCGACGATGCCGAACAGCATGAGGATGCCGATCAGCACCGGCAGCGACAGCGGGTTGCCGGTCGCCCACAAGGCGATCAGCCCGCCCAGCGGCGCCAGCAGCAGCGACCCCATGTTGACGAACGGCGACATGAAGCGGCGGTAGAGCAGCACGAGCACCGCGAAGACCAGGAACACGCCGGCGACCAGCGCGATCAGGAAGTTGGTGATCATCTCCGCCTGCCACTTGGCCGCGCCGACCGAGAGCTCGCCCACGCCGACCGGCAGGTTCTTCATGATCGGCAGATTGTGGATCTGGTCGAGCGCGACACCCGAGACGACCGCCTTGCCCGTCGTCGGATCGGTAGCGAGATCGGCGCCCACCACCAGCCGGCGCTGGAGATTCAGCCGCTCGATCTTGGTCGGCCCCGCGCCGAAGCCGATCTCGGCGACGACGTTGAGCGGGACCGAGCCGCCGGCCTGGGTCTGTACCGGCAGGTTCTGGATCGTCGAGAGCTTGGCGCGGGCATCCTCGTTGAGGGCGACGCGGATCGGGATCTGGCGGTCGCTCAGCGAGAATTTGGCGCTGTTCTGCGGAATGTCGCCCAGCGTGGCCAAGCGGATCGCCTGGCTCAGCGCCGAGGTGGTCACCCCCATGCTCGCGGCGAGATCGAGCCGCGGCCGGATCACGATCTCGGGCCGGTTGAGATCGCCCGAAATGCGCGGCGCCACCACCGTCTTGAGCTTCGACATCTGGTCGACCAGCGTGATCGCGGTCTTGGTCAGCAGCTCGGGATCCTCGCCGCCGAGGGTGATCGTCAGCGCGCGGCCGCTCGATCCCCAGCCGCCCTGCGCGCGGAAGGTGACGCGGGCGTCGGCGATCTTGAGCAGGTCGGGCGCCAGGCGGCGCTCGAAATCGTCGCTCGTCTCAGTGCGCTTGTCCTTGAGCAGCGCGACGACTCGGCCGCTGCCGACGAAGCTGCGCTCGTAGACGTCCTGGACGTTGGGCTCGCGGCGTAGGCGATCGGCGGCCTGGTGGACCACCGCGTCGGTTTGCTGGAGCGTGGTGCCGGGCACCATCTCGACCATCGCGGTGACGTCGTCCTGGTTCTGCGTCGGCTGGAAGGTCATCGGGATCGGGCCGCCGAACGCAAGGAACAGCGTCAGCAGGAGCGCGACCGCGCCGCCGACCACTGCCGACCAGCGGTGCAGCAGCGTCCAGCGCAGCACCCGCATATAGACGTTCATCATCCAGCCTTCGCCGTGCGGACGATGGCCCTTGGCCTTGAGGAAATAGGCCGCGACCATCGGCGTCACGAGCCGCGCGACCGCGAGGCTCATCAGCACCGCGGCGACGACGGTGAGACCGAAATTCTTGAAGAACTGGCCCGAGATGCCGGGCATCAGGCCCACAGGTAGGAACACCGCGACGATCGACATCGTGGTGGCGAGCACTGCCACGCCGATCTCGTCGGCGGCGTCGATCGATGCCTGATAGGCCGATTTGCCCATCCGCATGTGGCGCACGATATTCTCGATCTCGACGATCGCGTCGTCGACCAGCACGCCGGCGACGAGGCTCAGCGCGAGCAGGGTCATCTGGTTGAGCGTGAAGCCGAGCAGCGACATGAACCAGAAGCTCGGGATCGCCGACAACGGGATCGCCAGCGCCGAGATGATCGTCGCGCGCCAATCGCGGAGGAACAGCAGCACCACGAGCACCGCCAGCGCGGCGCCCTCGATCATCGCTTCCATCGCGGTGTGATATTGCTGCTCGGCGTATTTCGCTTGGTTGAACAGCACCTCGAAGCGGACCTTCGGGTTGTTCTTCTGCATTTCCTGCAGCTTTTCCCAGGCGCCGTGGAACACCGCGACGTCCGACGCGCCCTTGGCACGCTGGATGTCGAACGAGACCACCGGATTGCCGCCGAAGCGCGCATAGGAGGTGGGCTCGGCGAACGAATCGCGGACGTCGGCGATATCGGCGAGGCGCACGGTGCGGCCGCCGCCGAGCGAGATCTGCGTCTGGCCGAGCGTGCGCGCGTCCTTGGCGTTGCCGAGCACGCGGACCGACTGGACGAAGCCCGAGATGCGCGTGTCGCCGCCGGCGGCGTTGACGTTCACCGCGCGCAGCTGCTGGTTGAGCTGGCCCGCGGTCAGGCCATAGGCCTGCATCTTGGCGGGATCGGGAACGACGCTGATCTCGCGATCGACGCCGCCGTTGCGGCTGACCGCGGACATGCCGGAGACCGAAAGCAACTCCTTCGACACGCTGTTGTCGACATACCAGCTCAATTGCTCGACGGTCATGTCGGGCGCGATCGCGGTGAAGCTGGCGATCTCGTTGCTGGTGGTGTCGGCGCGGCCGATCTGCGGCTCGAGGATGCCGTCGGGAAGCTCGCCGCGGATCTGCTGGATCGCGCTGCGCACGTCCTCCACCGCGCGATCGATCGGCGTGCCGATATCGAGCTGGACCACCGTCTGCGAGCTGCCCTCGGTCACCGTCGAGTTGATCTCGTCGATGCCCTGCAGGCTGCGGACCGCCGATTCGACCTTCTGGGTGATCTGAGTCTCGAGCTCGCTGGGGGCGGCGCCCGGCTGCGAGATCGCGATCCACACGATCGGGAAATCGATGTCGGGATCGTTGTTGACGTCCATCCGCGCGAAGCTGACGAACCCCGCGATGGTCAGCGCGATGAAGAGGACGATCGGCGGAACCGGGTTGCGGATCGCCCAGGCCGATATGTTCCGGAAGCTCATATGCGCCTACCGTGCTTTCTGGAGGTTCGGGATCACCTTCTGACCGGCGTTGAGGAAGGCGCCCGCGGTGAGCACGACGCGCTCGTTGCCCGTCAGCCCGCTGGTGATCGCCACGCCCTCGTCCGAAACTTCGCCGGTGGTCACCGGCTTGCGCACCGCTTGGTCCTTGTCGTCGAGGACGAAGACGAAGTTGCCGCGCTCGTCGCTCTGCACCGCCGACTGCGGCAGCCGCGGGGCGACCGACGATCCGGCGACGATCCGGGCCGAGGCGAAGCCGCCCGGGCGGATCACTGGATCATAGGCCAGCTCGATGCGGGCGATGCCCTGGCGCGTCTGCGGATCGATCACCGGCGAGACCTGCCAGATCCGCCCCGTGAAGACCCGGGTGGTGCCGACCGGCGTGACGTCCGCCGGGGTTCCGGTGTGAAGCCGCGCGAGATCGGTCTCGCTCAGCTGCGCGCGCAGCTCCATCTGGCCGCCCATCGCCATGCGGAACAAGACGCCGCTGCCCGAGCTGATGATCTGGCCGGGCTCGACGCTGCGAGTCAGCACCAGCCCCGCCGCGGGGGCGCGGATGTCGAGGCGCCGGTTGCGCGCCTGGGTCTCGGCGAGCGACGCCTCGGCGACGCGCACGCGCGCCAGTGCCGCATCGCGAGTCGCGGTCTTTTGATCGAGGTCGGCCTTGGAGATGAACCCGTTTCCGACCAATTTGTTCGCGCGATCGAGGTTCGACTGCGCGAGCTGCGCGTCGGCGCGGGCGACGCGCACCTGCGCCGAGAGCGACTCGGCGGTCTGCGCCTGCACCGAACGATCGACGGTGGCGAGCACCTGGCCCGCCGCCACCCACTGGCCTGGCTCGACCAGCACGCGAGTCACCAGCCCGCCTTCGCCCGCGACGCCCACCGGCATCTCGCGCTTGGCCGCCAGCGTACCGGTGCCGGTGACGATCGTCTCGATCGTCGATTGCCCGGGGACCGCGACGGTGACCGTCGGGATCTGGGTGTTCTGGTTCTTGGCGGAGGCATCGGCGGCCGCGCTCGCGCTCGCGCCCGGCTTGGCCGGTCCCGGCTTGGGCCGGTTCATTGCCATGAAGGCAAGCACCAGCACGAGGACGATGACCAGGCCCCCGACAATCCAGGGCCAGCGCCGCCGCCGCTCGAATTCATCGCCGGTCAGTGCCAGCTGCTCGTCTCTACCGAACATTCCCGCCTCATAATTCATGTGCGTCTTCCCAATCCGGCCGATGCGGCCGGAACGCCGCAGACACATTGTGTATTAGATGAATAAGGCACCGACCACAAGCGGTCGTTTTGCCCCCCGGCGCGGCCCTTGCCTCTTTTCGCCCGGATTCGCAAGTGCGGCACCACCGCGCGAGCAAGAACGAGGTCGGGACAGGCGCGAAATCGGTGCGCTCAAGAAACGGGTTGCATTGGCGGCGTCATGGCGCGACTCTCACGCCAGGCCCCGAGCGAAAGGGCCGAAACAGGAGGATTGCAATGCCACACGGTATCGTCGGATGGCTCTTGATCGGTCTCGTCGCCGGGGCGCTCGGCAAGCTCATCATGCCCGGCAAGGATCCGGGCGGAATCATCGTCACCATCCTGATCGGCATCGCCGGCGCGCTGCTCGCGTTCTATATCACCCCGATGCTGGGGATCGGCGAGGTCCGCGACAGCACGTGGCAGGCCTATGCCGCCGCGACCGCGGGATCGGTGGTGCTGCTCGCGCTCTATCGCCTGGTGATGGCGCGCCGCATCGGCTGACGCCTGCGGGCACTGTTGCGAGTTCCGGGTCCCGCGTGCTGCCGTGCGCGGGACCCCTGTTGTTTCTGTTCGAACTGAGAGGTGATCGATGCGTTTCGCCCTAGCTGCCGTCGCGGTGATCTCGCTCGCCGCGTTCGCGCTTCCTGCCGCTCGCGCTCAGGACTCGGCGGCGCAGGGCACCCTGCTCACCATCGTCGCCGAGGGGCACAGCGACCGAACGCCCGATCTGGCGACGATCGAGGCTGGAGTCGTCACCCAGGCCCCGACCGCGGCCGAGGCGCTGCGCGAGAACAGCGCGCGGATGAGCCAAGTGCGCGCGGCATTGCACGCCGCCGGCGTCGCCGACCGCGACATCCGTACCGCGACGATCTCGCTCAACGCCCAATATCGTACCTCGGACAACAAGCCGCCGGTCGTCACCGGCTACGAAGCTTCCAACCGAGTCACGATTCGCTTCCGTGACGTCGCCAAGGCGGGAACGATCCTCGACACGCTGGTGCGCGAAGGCGCCAATTCGATCCAGGGGCCGAGCCTTTCGGTCGATGCGCCCGAGGCCGCGCTCGACGAGGCGCGGACCGCCGCGATCGCCACCGCCCGGGCGCGCGCCGAGCTCTACGCGCGCGCCGCCGGGCTGCGCGTCGACCACATCGTTTCGATCTCGGAGGGAGGCGACGCCGATCAACCCGTCGTGGTGACCGGCTATCTCCACCGTGTCCGCGCCAACGCGGACACGTCGATCGCACCCGGCGAACAGACTCTGTCGGTGACCTTGTCGGTCCGCTTCCTGCTCAAATAGGAAGAGCCGCCCGAACCGGGCGGCTCTTCCATGCAACTCCGGGAACGAATCAGCGCAGCGAGCCGCGCCGCACCAGGTTCACCACCGCGAGCAGGATGATCGCGCCGACCAGCGACACGAGGAAGGTGGTCGGGGTGACCAGGCCGTCGTTGATGTCGGCGCGGCCGAACAGCCAGCCGCCGATGAACGCGCCGACGATCCCGACGATGATGTTCATGAAGATGCCCTGCTGGCCATCGGTGCGCATTACGATGCTCGCCAGCCAGCCGACGATGCCGCCGATGACGAGCCAGACAAGAAGACTGGTCATGCTCATAGGAAGTCCCTCCGTTCAGGCCCGGCGACCCGGGCGACAGGGAAGAGACTCGCGACCGCTTATTTTGGTTCCGCGCCGGAACAATCGCTCCGTCGCAGGATCCGTCAGTACTTCTGCTGACGCTCGTAGAGCGAGCGATAATGCTGGATGCGAGTCACGCGCAGGCCGGGCATGCCCGACCGGTCGATCGCGCGCTGCCAGCCGGCGAATTCCTCCACCGTGAGGCTGTAGCGGTCGCACACCTCGTCGACCGAGAGCAGCCCGCCGTTGACCGCGGCGACGACCTCGGCCTTGCGGCGCACCACCCAGCGCGTCGTCTCCGGCGGCGGCAGCGTATCGAGGGTCAGCGGCTCGCCGAGCGGACCGATGACCTTCGCGGGACGGATCTTCTGGTTCTCAATCATGCTACTAACCTCAATCGGGGCGGGGGCCCCCTCCACTCACTAACGACCACTACAGTCGCGGGCTTGAACATCCGCTGAAATGGCGCGGTAAACAGCGGCTTTACTCCTGTTGCCAGCGCGTTAGCGCCAGCGCCGCAGGCCCATGGAAACTGCCGTGCGCAGGCGCGAGCAGCAGTTCCGCGGGCGCGGTGATCGTCAACTGCGTCTGGAAGCGTGCCGTGGGGCTGGCGGCCTGCCGCGCGGCGACACCGACCAGCAGCACCGCCAGCTCGGTGGGCATCGCCGTGACGGCGACGTCGCGATCCAGTCTGGCGAAGCTCAGATCCACAATTACGCATCCGTTTCGACTCTTTCTCGGACGACTGTTTGTAGCGATGAGCAATGAAGGGGCCGTAAAGGCGCTGAGAACTGGCGCTTAACTACCTGACCGATTATGGGGCGCCGCGATGGACCCTGGTGATTTCCAGCTTGCGGAGCCGCTGGCAAAGCGGCGAATCGTCGTCGCCATGTCGGGCGGGGTCGACAGTTCGGTGGTGGCCGCGCTCGCCGCGCGCAGCGGCGCCGAGACGATCGGCGTCACGCTCCAGCTCTACGATCATGGCGAGGCGGTGGGGCGCGCCGGATCGTGCTGCGCCGGGCGCGACATCCGCGACGCGCGCGCGGTGTGCGACCGGCTGGGGATCGCGCATTACGTGTTCGACCACGAAAGCAGCTTCCGCGCCCAGGTGATCGACGATTTCGCCGACGAATATCTCGCCGGGCCGCACGCCGATCCCGTGCGTCAAGTGCAACATGGGGCCGAAGTTCACCGATCTTCTGTCGCTCGCGCGCGAATTGGGCGCCGATTGTCTCGCGACCGGCCATTATGTCCGCCGAATGGTCGGGAGCGACGGCGCCGAGCTCCACCGCGCGATCGATCCGGCGCGCGACCAGAGCTATTTCCTGTTCGCGACCACCGCCGCGCAGCTCGATTATCCTGCGCTTTCCGCTGGGCGGCCTGCCCAAGCCGGAAGTCCGCGCGATCGCCGCCGAGCTGGGCCTCGGCGTCGCCGCCAAGCCCGACAGCCAGGACATCTGCTTCGTCCCCGACGGCGACTATGCGAGCCTCGTGCGGAAACTCCGCCCCGAGGCGGGCGCCGGCGGCGAGATCGTCGACGAGGCCGGGCGTAAGCTCGGCGAGCATCGGGGCCTGATCCATTTCACCGTCGGCCAGCGCCGCGGGCTCGAGATCGGCGGCAGCCCCGAGCCGCTCTACGTCCTGCGGCTCGAGCCCGAGACGCGGCCGCGTCGTCGTCGGGCCGAAGCGCGCGCTCGCCGTTCGCGCGGCGCGGATCGAGGGGATCAACTGGATCGGTGGCGATTATCGCGGGGCCGCTGTCCGCCAAGGTCCGCTCGCTCGCCAAGCCGGTTCCCGCGCGGCTCGAACGCGACCGGGTGGTGTTCGACGTGCCCGAATACGGCGTCTCGCCCGGCCAGGCGACGGTGCTCTACGCCGGCGACCGCGTGCTCGGCGGCGGCTGGATCGCCGAAACCGAGCGCGCCGAATTGGTACCCGCTTAGACTCCCCCTGGAAGGGAGGGGAAGACGCTCAGCTAGTACCGCATCTTGTACGGCTTGCCCCGATACGGTTCCGGCTGGCAGCCGAGTACCGGATCGAACCGCACCGAACGCTTCGCGATCAGAGGGACCCAGGCGATCACGGTCCGGGTCTTCGGATCGTCGCTCAGCCGGATCGGCTCCATCCCGGGCTCGAAATCCTTGTAGCACGACTGGAGGTCGCGCCCGCCGACGTAGCGGCACGCGCAGGCCACGCGCGCGCCATAGCCGACCCCGAGCTCGAGCTGGGCCCGGTGCGCGTGGACGTACCAGCCGGCCCCCGCCGCCGCGATGAACAGCAGCGCGGCGGCCGCGAGGGCGATGCGTCTTGCCAACATAAGTGGGGACCTTATCGTTACACTCATGACACGCAAGTCCGCCCGCCTCGCGGCTCTCGCGGGCCTCGCGCTGCTCCTGGCGGCGGCGAGCGACGCGCCCCGTGCGCCGGCACCGGCCGCGGATTGCGGCATGGACCTCGCCAAGGCGCGGGCAGCGATCGGCAAGCTCTTCACCGACGCGCCCGAGACTCGCGCGGTCAAATTGGTGATCGACGGCTGCCCGGCGGTCACGACCTTTGCCCCCGGCTACGCGCCCACGAACCGCTTCATCAGCTGGTCAATGGCCAAATCGGTCACCGCGATGCTGGTCGGCGCGCTGGTCTCCGACGGCAGATTGAAGCTCGACGACCCGGTGCCGCTCGCCGAATGGCGCAAGCCCGGTGATCCGCACTCGGCCGTCACGCTCCGGCAGATGCTCAACATGGAAAGCGGCGTCCGTCATATCGAGGTCGGCGATCCGGTCGAGAATTCGGACACCAACCAGACCGAGTTCGTCAGCGGCGCGGGCGCGATGGCCGCCGCGGGCCTTGCGCAGCCGATGGCGGCGAAGCCCGGCAGCCGCTGGGAATACAACACGCTGACCGCGATCCTCCTCTCCGAGGTGATCACCCGCACGCTCACGCCCGCTCGCGATCCGCAAGTCCGCGCGCGAGCCTATCGCGATTTCGCCGAGGCGCGGCTGTTCCGGCCCGCCGGGGTCACCAGCGCCTTCCTCGAGTTCGACGGGTCGGGAACTCAGGTCGGCGGATCGCTGATCCACATGACGCTCGACGATTGGGCGCGGATGGGCGCGCTGCTCGTCGACGGCAAAGGGCCCGGCGGCGCGCAGGTGATCGCGCCCGACTGGCTCGCCTTCATGAAGACTTCCGCGCCGCACGAGGCCGATTATGGCGGGCAACTGTGGCTCAACCACCCGGTGGCCGATGGGCACCCGTCGCTGTTTCCGGGCAAGGGCCCCGATTCGACCGTGGCGATGAACGGGCACCTCGGCCAGAAGGTGATCGCCGCCGCGGGGACGGTGGACGGGGTGCCGCATCGGCTGGTGCTGGTGCGGCTCGGCAATACCCCCGATCACAGCAATCCGGCGCTGATGCAGCTGCTGGGCGACGTGGTCGAGGCGGTTATCCCGCGATCCGGAACGCGCCCTCGATAACCGTCACGCAGCGGCCGCCGAGGATCACCTTGTCGCCCGCCATCGTGCAGCCGACATGGCCGCCACGCTTGCTCGCCTGGAAAGCGGTGAAGGAGTCGCGCGCCAGTCGCTTCGACCAATAGGGCGTGAGCACCGAATGCGCCGAGCCGGTCACCGGATCCTCGTCGATCCCCGCGCCGGGGGCGAAGACTCGGCTGAACACGTCGGTGTCCTCGCCCGGCGCGGTGGCGATGTTGAGCACGTCGCCCTCGGCGGCGAGGCGGCGGAAATCGGGGGCGAGCGTGCGCACCGCATCGGCGCTTTCGAGCACGACCAGGCCGTAGCCACCCGGATGCCACAGCGTCTCGACGCCGTTCTCCGCGCCCATCCCGGCGACGATCTCCGGCAGCGGCTGGGGGTTGGCGGGATAGGCCGGAAGCGTCATCGCGTAGCCGCCGCCATCGCGACGCACTTCGAGAACGCCCGCCTTGCGGGTGCGGAAAGTGACGCGCTCGCGCGCCGGATCGGCCGACAGCACGTGATGCCCGCTCGCCAGCGTCGCATGACCGCACAGCGCCACTTCGACCGCCGGGCGTGAACCAGCGCAGCTCGAAATCGGCCTCGCCGCTCGCGTCGGGCAGGTAGAAGGCGGTCTCGGCGAGATTGTTCTCCTCGGCGATCGCCTGGAGCAAGGCATCGTCGAGCCATGCCTCGAGCGGCATCACCGCGGCAGGGTTGCCGGTGAAGGGCTGGTCGGCGAACGCGTCGATCTGGGCGAAGGCGAGCTTCATGCGCAGTCCTTGGGCTTGAGGAGGTCCGCTTCGGCGAGCGGATTGCCGGGCTCGTCGACTTGGCCTTCGGGGTCGATGTGGATCAGTATCTCAGTGCCCGGAAACTCCGCGCCGAGCTTGGCCTCCAGCCCCTCGATCACGTCGTGCGCCTCGAGCACGGTCATTGCCGGGTCCATCCAGACGTGGAACTGGACGAAATCCTTCGCGCCGCTGGTGCGGGTGCGCAGGTCGTGCATGCCGAGCAATTCGGGATGGCCGGCCGCCACGTCGATGAAGCGCTGGCGCTTCTCCTCGGGCCATTCCTTGTCCATCAGCTGGTCGATCGCCTCGACCGAGGCGCGCCACGCCCCGAACAGCAGCCAGAAGGCGATCGCGATCCCGAAGATCGCGTCGGCGCCATGGAATCCGGCATATTGATCGAGCGCGAGCGCGGCGATCACGGCGAGCGTTGAGGAACAGGTCCGATTCGTAATGGATGCGGTCCGCGCCGATCGCGACCGACTGGGTCTTGCGGATCACGTGCCGCTGATAGCGCGTGAGCGCGAGCGTGGTGACGATCGCGACCAGCGAGACGGCGATGCCGAGCTCGGCATGGACGCCCTGCTGGTGCTCGATCAGCCGCCCGATCGCACGCAGCAGGATCACGAATGCCGAGATCGCGATCACACCCACCTGGAACAGCGCGGCGAGCGCCTCGGCCTTGCCATGGCCGAAGCGATGCTCCTCGTCGGCCGGCTGCATCGCCCAATGGACGCCGCCCAGCGTCACCAGCGAGGCGACGCAGGTCGAGCACGCTGTCCGCGAGGCTGGCGAGCACCGCGACCGATCCGGTCTCGATCACGCGGCATATGCCCTTGAGCGCGCCGAGGAACAGCGCCGATGGCGACGCTCGCCAGCGCGGCGCGGCGCGCGAGCGCGTTCATGGGTACAGCAGGCCTTCGTTCCAGCCTCCATCCGCGCGGGTGAACAGCCGCCGCTCGTGGAGGCGATGCTCGCGATCCTGCCAGAACTCGATTCGGCTCCGGCGCGACGCGATAGCCGCCCCAGTGCGGCGGGCGCGGCACGTCGCCGCCCTCGAACCGCGCCAGCATCTCGGCGTAGCGCGCCTCGAAGGTCGCGCGAGTCGGCGAGCGGGCGCGACTGGTCCGAGGCCCAGGCGCCGAGCTGCGAATCGCGGCTCGCGGCTCGCGAAATAGGCGTCGCTCTCGGCGTCGCTCGACGATGCTCACCGGCCCTTCGATCCGCACCTGGCGGCGCAGCGACTTCCAGTGGAACAGCAGCGCCGCGTGCGGACATTCGCCGCAGCTCGCCCGCCTTGCGGCTCTCGCGGTTGGTGTAGAAGACGAAGCCTTCGGGCCCGTGCCCCTTCAGCAGCACCATCCGCACCGAGGGCCGCCCGTCCGCGTCGACCGTCGCCAGCGCCATCGCGTTCGAGATCGTTGGGCTCGCTCGCGCGCGCCTCGGCGTACCAGGCGTCGAACAGGGCGAGGGGTCATCGGCCATGCCGCGCGTCTAGCCGCGCCACGCGCTTATTGTCGAGGAACGAGTCCTTGGCTCATGCTTTGAATCGCTTTCGCAGACCGAAGGAACAGCGCATGGCCGCACGGGCCTATTGGCAAGGGCAGATCCGGCTGGCGCTGGTCTCGATCCCGGTCGAGATCTATCCCGCGACCAAATCGGGCGCGCAGATCGCCTTCCACCAGATCCACGAGCCGACCGGCAAGCGGATCAAGTACGAGAAGGTCGTCACCGGCATCGGCCCGGTCGACGCCGACGAGATCGTCAAGGGCTTCGAGGTCGAGAAGGGCGAATACGTCCTGCTCGAGCAGGACGAGATCGACGCGGTCAAGCTCGAATCGAAGAAGACGCTCGAGCTGACCCAGTTCGTCGACGCGAGCGAGATCGACGTGCTCTATTTCGAGAAGCCCTATTTCGTCGTCCCCGCCGACGATCTTGCCGAGGAAGCGTTCATCGTGCTGCGCGAGGCGCTGCGCGCAGGCGCAAGAAGGTCGGGCTCGGGCAGCTGGCGATGCGCGGCCGCGAATATGTCGTCAGCCTGAAGCCGTGCGGGCGCGGCATGGTGCTCGAGACGCTGCGTTACGCCGACGAGGTCAACAAGGCGCAGGGCTATTTCCGCGACATCCCCGACGGCAAGCCCGATCCCGAGCTGCTCGACCTCGCCGCAGACGCTGATCGAGAAGAAGGCGGGCGCGTTCGATCCCGCAGGAGTTCCACGACCGCTACGTCGATGCGCTCAAGGACCTGATCGAGCGCAAGCGCAAGGCCAAGGGCAAGAAGATCATCGAGGAAGCCGACGACGAGGCGCCGGCCGGCGCGGATCGAACGTCGTCGACCTGATGGCGGCGCTCAAGAAGTCGATGGAGAAGGGCGCGCGGCGCGAGCGACGACGCGCCAGCCGAGCCCCGGCAAGGACGCGGCAGACCCGCGGCGAAGAAGCGGCGCCCGCGGCGTCCGCAAGAAGCCCGTCGCGCGAAGCGAGCGTGATGACCGACCGCCGATCCGCTCGCCAGATACAACGCCAAGCGCGACTTCGCGAAGACCGCCGAGCCCGCCGGCAAGGTCGCGCCCGGCCAAGGGCAACAGCTTCATGGTCCAGAAGCACGACGCGACCCGGCTCCACTGGGACTTCCGGCTCGAGGTCGACGGGGTGCTCAAGAGCTGGGCGGTGACGCGCGGGCCGAGCCTCGATCCGGGCGAAAAGCGCCTCGCGGTGCGGACCGAGGACCATCCGACTGTCCTACGCCGATTTCGAGGGGACGATCCCCAAGGGCCAATATGGCGGCGGCACGGTGATGCTGTGGGATCGGGCACCTGGGCGCCGGTCGAGGGCAAGATCCGCGAAGGACCTCGACAAGGGCCATCTCCATTTCACGCTTCGACGGCGAGCGGATGAAGGGCGAGTGGCTGCTGATCCGGCTGAAGCCGCGCGGCAAGGAGAAGGCCGAGAACTGGCTGCTGCGCAAGATCGACGACGCCGAGGCCGGCGCGACCGACGCGCTGGTCGAGACCGGCGCTGACCAGCGTCAAGACCGGCCGGACGATGCAGGAGATCGCCGAGGGCACGAACCGCAAGGCTCGCCGAAGGCCGAAGCAGGGTCGCCGACAGCGCGGCGCCAAGCGCCGCGGGGCAAAGCTCGCCGCCGCCGTTCCACCCGCCCCAGCTCGCACGCTCGGTCGACGCGGTCCCGCCCGGCAACCAGTGGCTCCACGAGGTCAAGTACGACGGCTATCGCGCGCTGCTCGCGATCGGCGCGGGCGAGGCCGAAGATCTACACCCGCACCGGGCTCGACTGGACCGACAAGTTCCCCGGCGTCGCCGCAAGCCGCGAAATCGATCCCCGGCGCCGCGCTGATCGACGGCGAGATCGTCGCGTACAAGGACGGCAAGCCCGACTTCTCGACGCTCCAGGAAGCGATCGGCAGCGGCAGGCAGGGCCTGACGCTGTTCGCCTTCGACCTGCTCTCGCTGGACGGCGAGGACTTGACCAAGCTTCCCCAGATCGAGCGCAAGGAGCGGCTCCGCGCGCTGGTCGCGGGCGTGCCCGAGCCGATCCAGTTCTCCGAGCACATCCTCGGCGCCGGCGAGAAGCTGTTCGAGGCGATGTGCCGCGAAGGCTATGAAGGGATCGTCTCGAAGAACGCCGACGCGCCCTATCGCGGGGCGCGGACCAAGGCGTGGCTCAAGGTCAAGTGCATCCGCCGCCAGGAATTCGTCATCGTCGGCTGGACCCCGAGCGAGCCAAGGGGCGCGGCTTCCGCTCGCTGCTGCTCGGGGTCAACGGACCGGGGGGCTGGTCTATGCCGGCAAGGTCGGCACCGGCTTCAGCACCGGCGACGCTCGACGAATTGCGCGCGAAGTTCGATCGGCTCGCGAGCGAGAAGCCCCCGCTCGAAGTCCCCGCGCGCCGAGGCGCGCGGCGCGCATTGGCTGCGCCCCGAGCTGGTCGCCGAGGTCGCCTTCACCGAATTCACCGCCGACAATGTCGTCTGCGCCACGCGAGCTTCCTCGGCCTGCGCGAGGACAAGAAGCCGGGCGACGTGGTCGCCGAGAAGCCCGCGCCGCTGCCCGACCGCCGCCGTCCGCGGTCAAGATCAGCAATCGCGACCGCGTGATCTATCCCGAGTCCGGGCGTCACCAAGGGCGATCTCGCCGACTATTACGCCGCGGTCGCGCCGCTCGCGCTTCGCTGGCTCGCCAGCCGCCCGATCAGCCTGGTCCGCTGCCCGCAGGGGCGCGCCAAGAACTGCTTCTTCCAGAAGCACGACGCCGGCAGCTTCGGCGACCACGTCCACCACGTCGACGTCCGCGAGAAGGACGGATCGGTCGAGCCCTATCTCTACATCGACGACGCCGACGGCATGCTGATCTGCGTCCAGATGGGGACGATCGAGTTCCACGGCTGGGGGAGCCTCGTCGCCGACATCGAGAAGCCCGACCGGATGGTCTTCGATCTCGATCCCGACGAAGGCCTCGACTTCGAAATGGTCAAGAAAGCGGCGACCGACCTCAAGGAGCATCTCGCCGAGATCGGCCTGACGAGCTGGCCGCTGCTCTCCGGCGGAAAGGGCGTCCACGTCGTGGTGCCGCTCGAAGCCCGCTGCCGAATGGCCCGCGGTGCGCTCGTTCGCCGAACGCTTCGCGCGGGCGCTGGCGCAGGCCGAGCCCGATCGCTTCACCGCCAACCTCAAGAAAGTCACCCGCAAGGGCAAGATCTTCATCGACTATCTGCGCAACCAGCGCGGGAGCACCGCGGTGCTGCCCTACGTCGCCCGCGCTCGCGAGAATGCGCCGGTGGCCGCGCCGGTCACCTGGACCGAGCTGCGCGACCTGGAGTCGGCCAAGCGCTTCACCATCCGCGACGCCGCCACGCTGATCGATCGCGCCAACAGCCGCGCGCTCGCCGGCTGGGGCGAGGCGGGCCAGGCACTGCCCGACCTTTAATCCGTGTTGCACGGCAGCATGGATTGCCCCATCGTGGCTTTGAGGGGCTTTTAGGGAACGCCTGTGGCCAGCCGCGCCGCCACCTTGTTCGACGCCGGCACCATCGCCGACCGTTGGATCGCCGACTATTGCGCGCACGGGCGCGACGGCGACGTGCTGTGCGCGCGCGGGAGCGGCGACACCGCCTGGTCCGCGGTGTTCGAGGAACTGGCGAGCGTCGCCGGCGACGACCTGACCGCCGCCACCGAGCGCGCCCAGCGCCAAGCCGACGATATCGGCACCGGCTTCCGCATCACCGGCGAAGGCGAGGAGCGGGCCTGGCCGCTCTCGCCGGTCCCGCTGCTGATTCCGCAAGCCGAATGGGACGGGATCGCCGCGGGGGTCGCCCAGCGCGTCGATCTGATGGAACAGGTGCTCGCCGACCTGTACGGCGACGGTGCGCTGGTGCGCGACGGTCACATTCCCGCCGCGCTCGTCACCGGCAGCCCCTTCTTCCTCCGCCCGCTGGCCGGGCTCGCGCCCCCGGGCGGCTACCACCTCCAGTTCGTCGCCGCCGATCTCTGCCGGGGCCCTACCGGCGAGTGGCGTATCCTCGCCGACCATCTGCGCGCGCCTGCCGGGGCTGGCTATGCGCTCGAGAACCGGCTGGCGATGGCGCGCACGCTGGGCGGACTCGCAGTCGCGGCTCAACATCGCGCGCCACGCCCCCTTCTTCGCCGAGTTCAAGGCCGGGCTCGCGGCGCTGTGCCGCCGAGTCGATCCGCGGATCGCGCTGCTGACTCCGGGCAGGCTCAACCCCAGCTATCCCGAGCAGGCCCATCTCGCGCGCTATCTCGGCTATCTGCTGGTCGAGGGCGCCGATCTCGCGGTGCTCGACGACAAGCTCTACGTCCGAACGATCGCGGGGCTGAAGCGGGTCGATGCATTGTGGCGCCGGGTCGATCCGCGGCTGCTCGATCCGCTCGCGTTCGATTCGCATTCGACGATCGGCGTCCCAGGGGTGATCGACGCGATGGCGGCGGGCAACGTGGTGATCGCCAACGCGCCCGGCGCGGGCGTGCTCGAGGCGCCGGCCTTCGCCGCCTTCCTGCCGCGCCTCGCCGAAGTGCTGACCGGCGAAGCGCTCAAGATCCCCAACATCGCCACTTGGTGGTGCGGGCAGGAGCGCGCGAAGGCGCATGTCGAGGCCGAGCTCGATTCGCTGCTGATCGCCCCCGCCTTCGGCCCGGCGCCGCTCGGCCTGCCGCAAGGCGCGGCGCTCGGCGCATCGATCACCGGTGAAGCGCGCGCGGCGCTGTTCGCCGACCTCGCGCATCGGCCGCAGGACTATGTCGGGCAGGAAGTCGCGCGGCTCTCGACGATGCCGGTGGTCTCGGGGGAAGGCCTGGCGCCCCGGCCCTTCACCCTGCGCGTCTTCGCCGCGCGCGGCGCCGACGGGGCGTGGACCGTGCTTCCCGGCGGGTTCGCGCGGATCGGCGAGCATCCCGACGCGCGCGCCGCGGTGATGGGCGACGGCATCTGGTCGGCCGACGTCTGCATCCACGGCGATGCGCCGGTGCCGCCGGTCTCGCTGCTGCCTTCGGGCGACGCCACCCAGCTTCGCCGCAATCCGGGCACGCTGCCCAGCCGAGTCGCCGACAATCTGTTCTGGCTCGGCCGTTATCTCGAGCGCGGCGAGGCGCTGCTCGCGGTGCTGCGGGTGCTGCTCGGCCATTCGATCAGCGCCGATACCGGCGCCGCGCTCGCCGAGGATACTGTGCGGCGGCTGGCGACCCTCGTCGTCGCGAGCGGCGCGGCGCCCGCGCCCAAGGCGTACAAGCGCGCCGACCTCCAGCAGCTTGCGCGCACTGCGCTCGAGGACGACGCCGCCTATTCGAACCGCGCGATCAACGCCCAGGCGCAAGCTGATCGGCGACGTTTCGCGCGAGCGGCTCTCGGCCGACATGGTCCGGCTGCTCGACGCGCCCTTTCCGCAGCGCGGCGGGGTGCTCGAGAAGCGCGGGATCGCTCCAGCGGCGCTATTCGGCGCTCGCGGGGCTTTCGGCCGAGCATATGGCGCGGACCGACGCGTGGCGATTCCACGACCTCGGCCGCCGGATCGAGCGCGCGAGCGCCGCGGTGCGCTTCGCTCGCGCGTTCGGCGGGCCCGACGCCACCGGCGACGATCTCTCGACCCTGCTCGACCTCGCCGACAGCCAGATCAGCTACCGCCAGCGCTACCTGACCGGAATCGCGCGGGTGCCGGTGCTCGATCTGGTCGCGCTCGATCCGGGCAACCCGCGCGCGATCGCCTTCCAGATTGCCGCGATCGGCGCGCATCTTGAACAAGCTGCCGGTGCTCTCGGACGACGGTCTCGCCGAGCCGCAGCAGGAGCAGGCCCGCGAGCTGAGCGCGATCCTCGTCACCGCGCGCGCGGCCAGGATCGACGATGCAATGCTCGCCGACCTGGAGGCTCGCCTCGCGCGCCTGTCGGACCAAATCGCGCGCCGCTATTTCCTGCAAGGCGCCGAGCCGCTCCGCGCCTCGGGGCTCGTCCTCGCCTGAGATGCTCTACGCGATTCGCCACATAACCCGCTTCGAATATGCCCGCCCGGTGGGCTTCGCGCGCTGCAACCTGCGGCTGAAGCCGATCTTCTGGTCGGGGCAGCAAGTCGAGGACTATCGCCTTTCGGTCGAGCCGGGCGGCCGTACCTCGCCCGCGCGAGCGGAGGCGGGGCTGGCGAACGTCGTCCGGCTCGTGGTCGAAGCGCCCGCGCGCGCGCTGACGATCGAGAGCGCATCGCTCGTCCGCGTCGACCGGCAGATCCCGGTTCCGGACGCCTCCGATCCCGATCCTCGCCGAGATCGCCGACCTGGCCCGGGGCAGCCGCGACCTGTCGCCGGTCAGCCCAGCGAGCTACCTGTTCCCCTCGCCGCTGATCCCGCTCGACCGCGACATCGCCGACTGGTGCGCCGAGGACCTCGATCCTGGCCGCGGTGCGCTCGAGGCGGCGATCGCGCTCGCCCGGCGAATCCAGCGCGAGTTCGCCTTCGATCCGACCGCGACTTTGGTCGACACGCCCCCGCGCGAGGCATTCGAGAAGCGCGGCGGGGTCTGCCAGGATTTCGCGCAGATCATGATCTCGGGCTTGCGCGCCGCGGGCCTCCCCGCCGCCTACGCCTCGGGCTATCTGCGCACGCTGCCGCCGCCCGGCCGGCCCCGGCTGGTCGGCGCCGACGCGACTCATGCCTGGGTGCTGCTGTGGTGCGGGCCCGATCGCGGCTGGGTCGGTGTCGACCCGACCAACGGCATCTGGATGGCGGGCGATCACATCGTGATGGCGATCGGCCGCGACTATGCCGACGTCGCGCCGATCGACGGCATCGTGCTGGGATCTGGCGCGCAGAAGATGGACGTCTCGGTCGACGTCGCGCCGCTGGAGGAAGCCGTCACCTGAAGGCTTGCGCGAAGCCCGTCCCGAGCCGATGTACGGCGCGGAAAAAGGGACGAGAATGGCCGATCCGTACGCAGCTCTGGGTGTGGCGCGCAATGCGACCGAGGCCGACATCAAGAAGGCCTATCGCAAGCTCGCCAAGGAGCTCCACCCCGACAAGAACAAGGACAATCCCAAGGCGACCGAGCGCTTCAGCAAGGTCACGCAGGCCTATGACCTGCTGACCGACAAGGACAAGCGCGCGCGTTTCGACCGCGGCGAGATCGACGGCGACGGCAACCCGGCCGCGCCGTTCGGTTTCGGCGGCGGGCCGCAGCAGGGCGGGTTCCGCCCCGGCGCCGGCGGGTTCGATTTCGGCGGCGGCGAGGCGAGCGATTTCGGCGACATCTTCGAAGGCCTGTTCAACCGCGGCGGGCGCGGCGGCGGCGGCGGGTTCACCGGCGGCTTCGGGCGGCGCCCGGCGCCGAAGGGCGCGAACGTCGCCTACCGGCTCGCGGTCGCCTTCACCGACGCGGCGAAGCTCGCGCCCCAGCGGATCACGCTTCGCGACGGCAAGACGATCGACCTGAAGCTTCCCGCCGGCGTCGAGGACGGCACCCAGATGCGCCTTGCGGGCAAGGGCGAGGAAGGTCCTGGCGGCTTCGGCGACGCGATCATCACGATCGAGGTGCAGCCGCATCGCTTCTTCACGCGCGCGGGCGACGACATCCGGCTCGACTTGCCGGTCAGCCTCTCCGAAGCGGTGCTCGGCGCGCAGGTGCGGGTACCCACCGCCGAGGGCGCGGTGATGCTGACGATCCCCAAGGGATCGACCTCGGGCAAGGTGCTTCGTCTCAAGGGCCGCGGCTTCCATCGCAAGGACGGCACGCGCGGCGACCTGCTCGTCACGCTGATGGTCGACTTGCCGGTCGACGACGACGCGCTGATCGAGTTCGTCCAGGGCTGGCGCGATCGCGACAAGGGGAACCCCCGCGGGCGGATGGGCGTCTAGGTGGACGTGCCGCCCGATGGAATCTCGCCCGAAGTCTCCCGAAGCGCGGCGGCTCGGGCTGGGCGGGCACATCCGGCGTCACTTGAGCGACCTCGGCGTCTCCGACCGCGTTCTCACCGTCATCAAGCGCGTCGCCATCGGCACCTATACCGACGGTTTCACCTACGCCGGCAATCTTGCCTATCTGTCGCTGGTCACGCTCTTCCCCTTCTTCATCGTCGCCGCCGCGGTCACTCGGCTGGTCGGGCGAACCAACGAAGGGCTCCAGACGCTCGAGGCGTTCCTGCGCACCGTGCCGCCCGATGTCGCGACGGTGCTGCGCCAGCCCGTCCACGACGTGCTCGAAGCGCGATCCGGGAGCCTGTTGTGGCTGGGTGCGCTGGTCGGGCTGTGGACCACCGCGGGCTTCATCGAGACGCTCCGCGGCGATCCTGCGCCAGCGCCTATGGCGTGCGCTCGATCACGCCGTTCTGGCGCTACCGGCTCGGCGCGATCGGGCTGATCATCGGATCGGTGATCCTGGCGATGGCGGCGTTCAGCTTCCAGGTGGTGCTCACCGGGCTCGAGCAGTTCATCTACCGCGTCTTCCCGTTCGCCTCGGACGCGCAGCGCGCGATCTCGGTCAGCCGCGTCGTGCCCGGGCTGGCGCTGTTCGGCGCCTTCTACATCCTCTTCTATTCGCTGACCCCGGCCAAATACCGCAAGGCCAAATGCCTCAAATGGCCCGGCGCGGCCTTCGTCGCGGCCTGGTGGATGGCGACCACCGCGCTGCTGCCGATCATCCTCGCCACCCTCACCAACTACGACCTGACCTACGGCAGCCTGGCGGGGGTGATGATTGCATTGATCTTCTTCTTCGTGGTCGGCCTGGGAGTGGTGATCGGCGCCGAACTCAACGCCGCACTGGCGGAAGCGCCCGAGAACGGTCTAGACGCGGAACCAGGACAGGAGGTTGCGGCATCGTGACAGGACTGATGCAGGGAAAACGCGGGCTGATCATGGGGCTCGCCAACGATCGCGTCGCTCGCCTGGGGCATCGCCAAGAAGCTCGCGCGAGCAGGGCGCGGAGATGGCGTTCAGCTATCAGGGCGAGGCGCTGGAGAAGCGCGTGCGCCCGCTCGCCGCCGAAGCTCGGCCAGGACTTCCTGATCGAATGCGACGTCGCGGACATGGCCGCGCTCGACAAGACTTTCGCGACGCTGGCGACACGCTGGCCGACGATCGACTTCGTCGTCCACGCGATCGGCTTCTCGGACAAGAACGAGCTGCGCGGCGGCTATGTCGACACCAGCCTCGACAATTTCCTGATGACGATGAACATCTCGGTCTATTCAGCTTCGTCGCGGTGGCGCAGCGCGCCGCGAAGATGATGCCGAATGGCGGCTCCCTGCTCACGCTCAGCTACTACGGCGCCGAGAAGGTGATCCCGCACTACAACGTCATGGGCGTCGCCAAGGCCGCGCTCGAGACCAGCGTCCAGTATCTCGCGGTCGACCTCGGGCGCGACAACATCCGGGTGAACGCGATCTCGGCCGGCCCGATCAAGACGCTGGCGGCGAGCGGAATCGGCGATTTCCGGCTGCATCCTCAAGTGGAACGAGCTCAACAGCCCGCTCAAGCGCAACGTGACGATCGAGGATGTCGGCGGCGCGGGGCTTTACCTGCTCAGCGACCTGTCGAGCGGCGTCACCGGCGAGATCCACCATGTCGACGCGGGCTACAACGTCATCGGCATGAAGGCCGAGGACGCGCCGGACATCGCGCTGGTCTGACGTGAGCTTCAACACCTTCGGCCGCGTTTTCCGCTTCACGACCTGGGGGGAAAGCCACGGGCCTGCGCTGGGCGCGGTGGTCGACGGGTGCCCGCCAGGGCTCGAGCTGAGCGAAGCCGATATCCAGCCGTTCCTCGACAAGCGCCGCCCCGGCACCTCGCGCTTCACCACTCAGCGGCAGGAGCCCGACCAGGTCCGCATCCTCTCGGGCGTGTTCGAGGGGCGGACCACCGGCACGCCGATCAGCCTGATGATCGACAATGTCGACCCGCGCTCGAAGGACTATTCGGAGGTCGCCAAGGCCTATCGCCCGGGCCATGCCGACTATGCCTATGACCAGAAATACGGCTTTCGCGACTATCGCGGCGGCGGGCGCTCCTCGGCGCGCGAGACCGCGGCGCGGGTCGCGGCAGGCGGAGTCGCGCGGCTCGTGATCCCCGAGGTCCGGATCCGCGCCTGGGTCGAGGCGATCGGCGGCGATGCGATCGATCCCGCCAATTTCGACGCCGAGGAAATCGACCGCAACCCCTTCTTCTGCCCCGACGCCGTCGCCGCCGCGCGCTGGGAGGTGCTGGTCGACGGCGCGCGCAAGGCGGGATCGTCGCTCGGCGCGGTGATCGCTTGCGAGGCGACCGGGGTGCCGCCGGGCTGGGGCGCGCCGCTCTACGCCAAGCTCGACAGCGAGCTGGCGGCGGCGTGCATGTCGATCAACGCGGTCAAGGGCGGTCGAGATCGGCGACGGCTTCGCCGCGGCGACGCTGACGCGGCGAGCAAAACGCCGATGCGATGCGGCCGGGCGCGGATGGGCGTGCATTTCCTCGCCAATCACGCGGGCGGGATCGCGGGCGGGATCTCGACCGGCCAGCCGGTGCGCGTCCGGGTCGGCGTTCAAGCCGACCAGCTCGATCCTGACCCCGGTCGAGACGATCACGCGGGAGGGCGAAGCGACCGAGATCATGACCAAGGGCCGCCACGACCCCTGCGTCGGCATCCGCGGCGCGCCGGTGGTCGAGGCGATGGTCGCGCTGGTGCTCGCCGACCAGAAGCTGCTCCACCGGGCGCAGTGCGGCTAGTCACTAGTCCGCGAACGGGTCCCTCACCAGGATCGTGTCCTCACGCTCGGGACTGGTCGAGACCAGTGCGACCGGGCAGCGGATCAATTCCTCGATCCGGCGGATGTACTTGATCGCCTGCGCGGGCAGATCGTCCCAGCTGCGCGCGCCTGCGGTCGATTCGGACCAGCCGGGCATCGACTGGTAGACCGGTTCGACCGCCGCCTGGTCGGCCGAATTGGACGGATAGTAGTCGAGCGCCTTGCCCTTCAGCCGGTAGCCGGTGCACACCTTGATCTCGTCGAACCCGTCGAGCACGTCGAGCTTGGTGAGGGCGATGCCGGTGATGCCCGAGACCGAGACCGACTGGCGCATCAGCACCGCATCGAACCAGCCGCAGCGGCGCTTGCGACCGGTGACGGTGCCGAACTCGCGCCCGCGGGTGCCCAGCCGCTCGCCGATTTCGTCGTCGAGCTCGGTCGGGAAGGGGCCGGATCCGACCCGCGTCGTATAGGCCTTGGCGATGCCGAGGACGAAGCCGACCGCGCCCGGCCCCAGCCCCGATC
Source organism: uncultured Alphaproteobacteria bacterium (assembly GCA_963799985.1). Classification (GTDB taxonomy): domain Bacteria; phylum Pseudomonadota; class Alphaproteobacteria; order Sphingomonadales; family Sphingomonadaceae; genus Sphingomonas. The sequence goes on from CAWCZC010000002.1 coordinate 680,149, forward strand.
CCGCCGCCGCCGTCCCCGCCACGGTGTTCGACGAAGTGACGAACGGATAAGTGCCGTGATCGATATCGAGCAGCACGCCCTGCGCGCCCTCGAACAGGATGCGGCGGCCGCGCGCACGAGCCTGATGGAGCGTGCGCCACACCGGCTGGGCGAAGGGCAGGACGAACCCGGCGATCTCGCGCAGCATCTCGAGCAACGCCGCGCGATCGACGGGGGGCACGCCGAAGCCCGCGCGGAGCGCGTCGTGATGCGCCATCGCGCGATCGAGCTGGGGACCCAACTCGTCGAGGTGCGCGAGATCGCACACCCGGATCGCGCGCCTGCCGACCTTGTCCTCATAGGCGGGGCCGATCCCGCGCCGCGTCGTCCCGATCTTGCCGGTGCCGCTCGCATCCTCGCGGAGGCCATCGAGTTCACCGTGGAAGGGCAGGATCAGCGGGCAAGTGTCCGCGACCATCAGCACGTCCGGGGTCACGTCGACGCCCTGGCCGCGCAGCCGCTCGATCTCGTCCTTCAAGGCCCAGGGATCGAGCACCACGCCGTTACCGATCACACTCGGCGTGCCGCGGACGATCCCCGAGGGGAGCAGCGAAAGCTTGTAGGTGGTTTCGCCGACCACCAGCGTATGGCCGGCATTGTGCCCGCCCTGAAAGCGCACGACCATGTCGGCGCGCTCGGCGAGCCAGTCGACGATCTTGCCCTTGCCCTCATCGCCCCATTGGGCGCCGATCACTGCGACATTGGCCATTGGATGTGCGTCTCCGCCTGCCGGGCGGACCCGAAGCCGCCCTTCGACAGGGCTCGGCGGCTGGGCTTGTTGGGGGCTCGCGGGCAAAGGCCCGGGCCGCAGCGCGAATGGCGCGCGGCGCCGCGCGCGTCAAGCCATAAGCTGCGAACTCGACTTGGCCGCCCGGGCGGCTAAGGAGGGAATAGAGGAGAGAAGCATGAAATTGGCGAGCCTCAAGCATGGCCGCGACGGACGGTTCGTCGTCGTCTCGAACGATCTCGCCTGGTGCGCGGATGCGGGCGCGATCGCGCCGACACTGCAGGCGGCGCTCGACGATTGGGAGCGGGTGGAGGGCGATCTCAGGAACCTCGCCACCGATCTCGAACATGAGGCGATCCCGATGATGCGCTTCCACGAGCGCCAGGCGGCGTCGCCGTTGCCGCGCGCCTATCAATGGGCGGACGGATCGGCCTATGTGAACCATGTCGCACTGGTGCGGCAGGCGCGTTCGGCCGAGATGCCCGAGAGCTTCTGGCACGATCCCTTGATGTACCAGGGCGGATCGGACGGGTTCCTCGGTCCGCGCGACGCGATTCCGCTGAGGGACGAGGCCTGGGGCTGCGACCTCGAGGCCGAGGTGGTGGTGGTAACCGGCGACGTGCCGCTGGGTGTCGCGCGGGAGGACGCGCTGGCTGCCGTCAAGCTGATCGGCCTCACCAACGACGTGAGCCTGCGCAACCTGATCCCCGGCGAGCTCGCCAAGGGGTTCGGCTTCTTCCAGTCCAAGCCCGCGAGCGCCTTCTCGCCGGTGTTCGTGACGCCCGATGCGCTGGGCGATTGGTGGCGCGACGGCAAGCTCCACCGCAAGCTGATGGTCGACCTGAACGGCAAGCCGTTCGGCCGCGCCGAGGCGGGCGAGGACATGACCTTCGATTTCGGGTCGCTGATCGCGCACGCCGCCAGGACACGCAAGCTTGGGGCGGGGACGATCATCGGCTCCGGCACCGTCTCGAACCGCGATACCGACGGCGGCCCGGGTAAGCCGATCGCGGAAGGCGGCGTGGGCTATTCATGCATCGCCGAGGTCCGCACCGTGGAGACGATCCGCGGCGGCGCGGCGGTGACGCCGTTCCTCAAGCACGGCGATACGGTCCGCATCTGGTGCGAGGACGACAAGCACCATCCGATCTTCGGGACGATCGAGCAGAGCGTGGTGGCGGGCTAGCGCTTCTTCGATTCGTTGACTTCGATCCAGTAGCCGTCGGGGTCCTGGAAATAGATCTGGAGGACGGCGTCGGTGCGCAGATGTGAGACCACGCCCGGCTTGCCGCTCCAATCGACCCAGGCGATGCCGTGCGCGTCGAGCCAGGCGAGGATCGGCGTCATGCTTGCCACCGTCACCGCGAAGTGGACCGGCTGGGGCGAGACGATCGCCTCGGTGCGGCCGGGCTGGATGTGAAGCTGCACGCCGTTCGCGAACACCAGCCAGCGCGTGCCCCCGCCGCGGAACGGCGCGGGGATTTCCTTGAGCCCGAACAGCTCCTGATAGAAGGCGACGCTCTTCGCCGGATCGGCGACGTGCAGCGCGACGTGATCGAGCCGGACTTCGGCGCCGGCCTCCTGCGCCACCGCCGAGCCGGCAGCGAGTCCGCTCATCGCCAAGGCGAACCATAGCCGTCCGATCATGGCATTCCCCCTCCCGACGTTGGATCGATCCTAGCGCCTCACCAATCGAATGACAGCTGTGCCGCGCGCAGGGGCCAGCGAGCGAGCTCGACATGCCGGCGCCGGCCTTTCAGGCTCCGGATCAGGAGCACCTCCTCGGCGCGCCACGCGATCGGCGGGATCGAGCCGTTGCGGCCCGGCCGTTCGCCATAGGTCACCGAGAGGTGGGGCCTGAATTCATAGTCGGGGACAGGGAAGCCTTGCGTCAGCAGTAGTCGCGCCATGGCTCTCTGGATCGCGCGCAGGCCGGGCATGGCGCCGCCGACGAGCGCGTTGCCGTTCAGCCGGTCGAAGCGGATCTCGCAGGGCTCGGCGCGCAGCAGGGCCATCGCCGCATGGATCGAAGCGATCTGCCCGGGCGAAAGATATCGCTCGTCACCGAGCGGAAGCAACGTCGTGTGAAGGCGCTCATGGCCGTATCGGCTTTCGATGCCGTATTTGAGTCGCAGCCGGTGGATCATGCGCGCGATTTCGAGCGGGGGCTTGAGCATGAGATAGAGAAGCGGCTCGTAGTCGAGTGCCGACGGCGTGACGGAATTGCGGGCAAGGGCAATCATCGCCGTTCCTCAGTGAAAATCGCGCGAGCGGACCGGGATCAGGTCCGGCGCCTTGAGGCTGCGGCGCGGCGGCAGCCGGTCGCGCGGGTCGATCTCGCCGCCGTGAGTCGCGCCGTCGCCGGGCATCGTCGCGCGCGGCAGATCGAGCTCGCCGACCGAACGTAGCCAGCCGGTGAGGTCGACGACGTCCTCGGCGACGACGTGGATGACGATTCCCTCGCGCTGCACCTTGCCCCGGATCGCGAGCATCGTCGCCGACATGACCGTGCGGCGGTGCGCCTCGAACCGATCGCGCCACAGCACGGCATTGGCGATGCCGGTCTCGTCCTCGAGGGTGACGAACACCACGCCCTTGGCGCTGCCCGGTCGCTGGCGAACGAGGATCAGCCCCGCGACCTCTACGCGCGCCCCGTCTTGCATGTGGATCAGGTCGCCGCATCTGGCGATCCGCCGCTCCGTCAGCCGCTCACGCAGAAACGTCACCGGATGCGCGCGCAGGCTGAGCTGCGTGGCTCGGTAATCCTCGACCACTTCGCGCCCCGCGGTCAGCGAGGCGAGCACGACCGGCGGCTCGACGACTTCGGGACGGACGCTGCCTCCGCGCCGGTCGCACGCCGCGAGCAGCGGCAGCGGTTTCTCGCCAAGCGCTTTCACCGCCCAGAGCGCCTGCCGCCGATCGAGCCCGAGCGACTGGAACGCATCGGCGCGCGCCAGACGCTCGAGCGCCGCGGGCTTCACCCCTGATCGGCGCCACACTTCCTCGACCGTCGCGAACGGACCGCGCGCTCGGGCATCGAGGATCGCCTGCGCATCGGCTTCGGCCAGCCCCTGAACGATCCGCATCCCCAGCCGAAGCGGATGGAGCGCCGCCCAATCGACCTCGGTTCCCCAGAATGCTTTAGGCCGTTCGCGCGGACCGGGCCCGCGCGGCAGGACTCGCGTATCCCAGTCGCTGTCATTGACGCATGCCGCGCGCACCTCGACGCCGTGCTCGCGCGCGTCACGGACGATCTGCGCGGGGGCATAGAAACCCATCGGCTGTGCATTGAGCAGCGCCACGCAGAACACATCCGGGTGGTGGCATTTCATCCAGCACGAGGCGAGCGCGATCTTGGCGAAGCTGGCGGCGTGGCTCTCGGGGAAGCCGTAGTTGCTGAAGCCCTTGATCTGCTCGACCAGTCGCTCGGCGAATTCCTCCGAAATGCCGCGCTCGCGCATCCCCGAGACGAGCCGGGGGCCGAACTCGCCGATGTCTCCCGTCGCCTTGAAGGTCGCCATGGCGCGGCGCAGCCGGTCGGCTTCCTTGGGGCTGAAGCCCGCGCCGATGATCGCGACCTGCATCGCTTGTTCCTGGAACAGCGGCACCCCCAGCGTCTTCTTCAGCACGTCCTTGAGCTGCGGCGAGGGGTATTCGACCAGCTCGGGATTCTGCCGCCGCTTGAGATAGGGGTGGACCATGTTGCCCTGGATCGGCCCGGGCCGGACGATCGCGACCTGGATCGTGATGTCGTAGAAGTCCTTGGGCTTCATCCGCGGCAGCATCGACATCTGCGCGCGGCTCTCGATCTGGAACACGCCGAGCGTGTCGGCCTGCTGGATCATCTCGAAGGTGGGGCCATCGTTGCGCTGGAGTTCGTTCGAGGCGAGATCGAGCTTCACGCCCTTGTGCTCGTCGAGCAGCGCGAAGGCGCGGCGCATGCAGCCCAGCATGCCGAGCCCGAGCACGTCGACCTTCATCAGGCCGAGCTCCTCGATGTCGAGCTTTTCCCATTCGACGACGCGCCGGTCGATCATCGCGGCGGGTTCGATGGGGACGAGGTCGTGCAATTTGTCGCGGGTGAGGACGAACCCGCCCGGGTGCTGCGAGAGGTGGCGCGGCGTGTCGATCAGCTCGCGGGCAAGCTGGAGCGTCAGCGCGAGCCGGGGATCGCTGCGGTCGAGGTGGAGCGCATCGGCATGGCCGTCGTCGACCTCGTTCGACGAGCCCCACACCTGCGAAGAGAGCGCGGAGGTCAGGTCCTCGGGCAGCCCCATCGCCTTGCCCACCTCGCGCAAGGCCCCGCGTGAGCGGTACCGGCTGATCACCGCGGTCAGCGCGGCATGGTCATGACCATAGGTTTCGTAGATCCACTGAATCACTTCCTCGCGGCGCTCATGCTCGAAATCGATGTCGATGTCGGGCGGTTCGCCGCGCGCGCCCGAGACGAAGCGCTCGAACAGGAGCTGGTGCCGGATCGGGTCGATCGAGGTGACGCCGAGCGCGTAGCAGATCAGCGAATTGGCCGCCGAGCCCCGGCCCTGGCACAATATTCCCTGACTGCGGGCATATTGGACGATCGAATTGACCGTCAGGAAATAGGGCGCGTAGCGAAGCTTGCGGACGAGCCGCAGCTCCTTGCGCATCAACCGGCGGTAAGCCGTCGGCTTGAACCCGGCGAACTTCGCGCGAAGCGATTGCCAGGCGAGCCGCTCGAGCGCCTTTTGCGGCGTATGGCGAGTCATCACGATTTCGTCGGGATATTGGTAGTCGAGCTCGCGCAGCGAGAAGGTGCAGCGCTCGACGATCGCCTCCGCTGCGGCGAGCGCTTGCGGGTGATCGGCGAAGCGGCGCGCCATCTCGTGCGACGGCTTCAGGTGTCGGTCGGCGCTCTGCTCGCGGCGGAAGCCGAGCTCGTCGATCGTGCATTTCTCGCGGATCGCGGTGACGACGTCCTGGAGCATGCGCTTGTCGGGATGGTGATAGAGCGTGTCGCCGGTCGCGAGCGGAGTCAGCCCATGGCGGCGGGCGGCCTCGTCGAGCCGGTGCAGCCGCAGCGCATCCCCCGGGCGGCGGTGCTGGGTGAGGCAGACGTGTCCGCGCGCGCCGAACACGTCCGCCATCCAGCGCAGCGCCAACGGGTCGCCTTGGTCCGCGAGCCGCGGCACCAGCGCGGCGACCAGCCCGTCGCCGCCGGCCGCGACGTCCTCCCAGTGGAGATAACATTTACCCTTCTCGCCGTGCTGCGGATCGGCTCGGCTCTTGCCGAGCGTGAGCAGCCGGGTGAGCCGGCTCCACGCGGCGCGATCCTCGGGCCAGACGAGCAGGCTGGTGCCGTCGACCAGATCGAGCCGGCAGCCGGCCACCAGCCGCACTCCCGTCGCTTCGGCCGCGACCAGCGCACGCACCACGCCGGCGACCGAATTGCGGTCGGTCACGCCGAGCGCCGGCATCCCCATCAGCGCCGCGGTGGCGAACAATTCCTCCGCCGAGGAGACCCCGCGGAGGAACGAGAAATGCGTGGTGGTCTGGAGCTCGGACCAGGTCATCCGAACACCCCATGGAGGTACCAGCTCAGGTCGCCGGTCATGCCGCGCTCGCCGTCGCCGCTGCGGAACAGCCAGTAGCGGCGGCCAGCCTCGTCCTCGACGCGGAAATAGTCGCGGACGCTGTGCGTCTCGGCCACGCGGCGCCACCATTCGCCGTGGATTCGCTCGGGCCCGTCGGCGCGGACCACGCTGTGAGTCACCCCGCGCCAGGTGAAGCGGCGCGGCGGATGATCGGGCATCAGCGCGAGCACGTCGTCGATCCGCTCGGGCCTGGCGAGCAGCCGCGCCGGGCGAGGCCAGGCAGCGTGCCAGGGAGCGAGCGAAGCCGCGCGGGCGAGTTGGCGAATGTCGTCGGCCTTGACGCGCGGCCCAGCGCGCTCGGGCGGATCGAGCACCGGCGCGCGCGCCGCCGAGCGTTCGGGAACGTCGCTCTCGACCGGGCGGCAGCGCCACAACCGCGCATGGCCGATCCGCGTGGCGAGCGTGTCGACCAGCAGCGCGAGATCGGGCGCCGCTTCCGCGTCGAGCCGCTCGACGACCGGCTCGGGCCCGAGCGGTACGGCGCGGCGGACATGGAGTGCCAGCGCGTCGATCCCATAGCCGGGCTCGATCTCCTCGACACGGCGTGCGAGCAGCCGGGCGAGATGCATGGGATCGCGGCTGGGGCGGGCGAGGCCGATGGTCAGGCGCTGCGGCACCCCGTCGATCCGGTCGGCGACCAGCTCGACCCGCCGAGCGCCCAGCCCGGCCAGCGCCAGTCCGCGAGTCAGCTCGGGAACGAGGCGGCCGAGCCAATGGCCGATCGCCTCGGCGGTGGCGATCGGCTCGGCGAAGCGCTGCGCCGCCACGATCATCCGCGGCGGCACGACCGGATCGAGTGGTTCGGGCGCGAAACCCAACGCCTGATCGAGCCGTAGCGCCAGCTCGCGGCCGAAGCGCCGCACCAGCGGCCCGCGCGGCATCGCCGCGAGCGTGCCGATCCGGTCGACCCCGAGCCGCCCCAGCAGTTCGACCGCGGCAGGATCGATGCGCAGCGCTTCGGGCGGCAACGCGGCGATCGCCTCGGCGTGATGGCCGGAAGGGCAGCATCGCGGCGTGCCATGGTGAACCAGCGCCCAGGCGGCGCCAGCGGTATCGGCAACCGCGATCCGCGCGGTGAAGCCGAGCCGGGCGAGCAGCCGCACGATCCGCCGCGCCATCGCCGCCTCGCCGCCGAACAGATGCGCGACCCCGGTCAGGTCGAGCAACAGGGTATCCACGCCTTCGATCGCCACGACCGGTGACCAACGCCGCGCGAACGCCATCGCCAGCCGCTCAAGCTCGGCAAGGTCGTCTGCGGGATCGGCGGGACGGACGTCGAGCCCAGGGGTCTGCGCGCGCGCCTGAGTCAGCGCCATGCCCGGCGCGATCCCGAGCGCTCGCGCCCGCGGACAAGCGGCGGCGATCAGCACGCGGTTGCCGGTACGGAGGCTAGTCACGAGTGGCGGCGGTATAGCCGCCATCGACGCGTGCGGGACACTATTGCCCAGAACCCGTTCGGAAAGGATTCCGGCAATCGTCCTGCGCCCATCGCGCACCCGGCCGCCAATGGCCCTGGCCGGGCGTCTTGCCGATGCCGGGCGCTTGCCCCTTCAGGCGGCCTTGCGGTCGGCTCCGCCCGCCGCAGCCGTTCGATCGGCCACATCGGCAGGCAGAGCGCAGCGACCCGTTTCATCGCATGCCTCCACGATCCATTCGCCTTCCTCGCCGCCCCGCTGGCGGACGAGATGCAGCTTCCAGCGCGGCCGTCCCACGCCCGCGACCGGCAGCGGCGCCGAGGGCGCGCGCGCCGACTTGCCAGCGCGTGATCGCCGCCGAGGGCATGGCCAAAGGGTCGGCGCCGTTCCTCCCGTGCCGCCGCAACAGCAGCGCGATCGTCCGCCCGCCTTCCGCCGCGAGCTGGAGCCGGCGAGTCGCGGCCATGTCGGCGCGCTTTGCCTCGCCGATCACCGCACCCAGCCCGCGATGCCTCAGCCCTTCCTCCATCAGCGCGAGCACTTCGCCATCGTCGGCCGCCTCGGCGTAGATCAGCCGCTTGGGCGCGAGCCCCGCCTGCGCTATTCCGGGCGCGAACAAGTCGTGCCGACGGACCACCCACAGCACCGGCCCCCAGGCGCGCGCAGCGATTCCGGCGAGGAACAGCGTCCCGGCACAATCGTCGGCAAGGTCGGGGCTGGCCGCAGTCGCCTCGTGCAACGCGTCGAGCCGCAGCCCCTTGTCCGCCAGCCGCGAATCGAGCGCATCGATGGCAAACGGCAGCGCCGGGCGCCGCCGCATCGCGGGCGTCTCGATCGCGCGAAGCCTCTCGCGCAATTCGGCAATGATGGCGGCATCGGCCACGGCTTCACGACTCGCTCGACTCAGATGTTCCTATTTTGTTCTCATCGAGCCAAGAGTCAATCCACCGACTCTGGGGTTTAACGGGCCACGATGCGGTCGAGCGAGGTGAAGGTCAGGTACAGCGTGATCACGGCGAGCCAGATCAGGCACAGCGCCGCATGCACGCGGCGGTTGGCGGTACCGGTCACGTTGATCGCGATCATCACCGGGAGAAACAAGCGGTACTCGACCGGCACGTCGCGCAGCTGGTCGACCCCCTTGGCAAGCGCCTCGGGAATATCGAGCAGGAAGGCGGCGAGCTGCAGCCCGAAGAACCAGCGCCGGTTGCGCATGAAATAGGCCTCGAAATCCACGCCCTCGCAGCTGCCGTGCGGGAACAGCATCGCCGCGAGCAGGAACAGCACGCAGGCATAGAGGGCGAGGAAGAAGAAGGTCTGGATCGTCCACACCTCGAGCTGGCGCCCCAGATCCCGAGCACGTAGATCAGGATGTTGAGCGCCCAGGCGAGCTGGACCCAATAGACCCTCACGCTGCCGCGTTCCTGGATCACGCGGCTGGTGCCGAGTAGCAGATGAGTCAGCGCCAGCCCGAGGATCACCGAGATCAGCACGCCCAGATAATCGAACATCGCATCCCCCCGATGTTCCGCGTGCGGTCCTATGCTCGCTCCGGCGCCTCCTCCGCGCAAGCGCCTCGCAATAGGACAGCGATGCTGACCTGCTGGACAAGGCATTTGAAATTTTATAACAAGGGCCGAAACCGATTCCCGGGCGTTCACACGCCACGGATTCTGCATTCGGAGAGAGCCTTGACCGAGCCCCGGCGCGCCAATCTGCCGCCCCTTTCGCTGCACGTGCCCGAGCCCAAGTTCCGGCCCGGCGACGCGGTCGATTTCAGCGACGTCGACGTGCCCGCCCGCGGGCGCCGCGCGGCGGCCCGACACCGCCGACGCCGCCGACGAGCTTCCACGAGCTCGCCTACACGCCTGGTCCGCGTGCTCGACGACGACGGCCGGGCGGTGGGCCCGTGGGACCCGCGGCTCGACGCCCGACGCGCTGCGCCGGATGCTCCGCAACATGGCGCTGGTCCGCGCGTTCGACGAGCGGATGTTCCGCGCCCAGCGCCAGGGCAAGACCAGCTTCTACATGAAGTCGACCGGCGAGGAGGCGGTCGCGGTCGCCGCGGCGCATGGCGCTCGCCGAGCGACGACATGTGCTTCCCGACCTATCGCCAGCAGGGCATCCTGATCGCGCGCGGCTGGCCGCTCGTCGAGATGATGAACCAGATCTATTCGAACACGGGCGACCGCTGAAGGGCCGCCAGCTGCCGATCATGTATTCGGCGCAGGCGATTCGGCTTCTTCTCGATCTCGGGCAATCTCGGCGACGCAATATCCGCAGGCGGTCGGCTGGGCGATGGCGAGCGCGGCGCGAGGGCGACACGCCGGATCGCCGCCACCTGGTGCGGCGAGGGATCGACCGCCGAGGGCGACTTCCATTCGGCGCTGACCTTCGCGAGCGTCTATCAGCGCGCCGGTGATCCTCAACGTCGTCAACAATCAATGGGCGATCTCGAGCTTCTCGGGCTTCGCCGGCGCCGAGGCGACCACCTTCGCGGCGCGCGCGATCGGCTACGGCATCGCGGGCCTGCGCGTCGACGGCAACGACGCGCTCGCGGTCTATGCCGCGACCGCAATGGGCCGCCGAGCGCGCGCGGACCAACCAGGGCCCGACGCTGATCGAGCATTTCACCTATCGCGCCGAGGGCCATTCGACCTCGGACGATCCCGACGCCAATACCGCTCGGCGGGCGAGCCCACCGCCTGGCCGCTCGGCGATCCCGATCGCGCGGCTGAAGCAGCACCTGATCGCGCTCGGCGAGTGGGACGAGGAGCGCCACGCCGCGCAGGACCTCGAGCTCGCCGAGCATGGTCAAGGCCGCGCAGAAGGAAGCCGAGAAGAACGGCATGCTCGGCCACGGCATGCACCAGCCGTTCGACACGATGTTCGAGGGCGTGTTCGAGGAGATGCCCTGGCACCTGCAAGCGAACAGTGCCAGCAGATGATCGACGAGCGACGCGCAAGGATCGCGACGGGCATCTGAGCAACGTGGCTCGGAGATGACGCGCGGATGACCGGACGCACCCGCATGAACATGATCCAGGCGATCAACCGGCGCATGGACGTGATGATGGAGCGCGATCCGAACGTCATCGTGATGGGCGAGGACGTCGGCTATTTCGGCGGCGTGTTCCGCGCGACCGCGGGGCTCCAGGCCAAGTACGGCAAGACCCGCGTGTTCGACACGCCGATCACCGAATGCGGGATCATCGGGGTCGCGGTCGGCATGGGCGCCTACGGCCTGCGCCCGGTGCCCGAGATCCAGTTCGCCGACTACATCTACCCGGCGCTCGACCAGCTCGTCAGCGAGGCGGCGCGGCTGCGCTACCGCTCGGCGGGCGAGTTCATCGCGCCGATCACGGTGCGCTCGCCCTTCGGCGGCGGCATCTTCGGCGGGCAGACGCACAGCCAGAGCCCCGAGGGCATCTTCACCCATGTCTCGGGCCTCAAGACCGTGATCCCGGCCACGCCCTACGACGCCAAGGGCCTGCTGATCGCGGCGATCGAGGACAACGACCCGACGCTCTTCTTCGAGCCCAAGCGAATCTACAACGGCCCGTTCGACGGCCATTACGACCGCCCGTCGAAGAACTGGTCGAACCATCCCGCCGGCGAGGTGCCCGAGGGCTATTACAAGATCGCCGCTCGGCAAGGCCGCGATCGTCCGCGCCGGCGAGGCGCTGACGATCCTGTGCTACGGCACGATGGTCCATGTCGTCGCGTCGGCGATCGAGGAGCTGGGCGTCGACGCCGAAATCATCGACCTGCGCACGCTCGGTGCCGCTCGACATCGACGCGATCGAGGCATCGGTGAAGAAGACCGGCCGCTGCATGATCGTCCACGAAGCGACCCGCACCGGCGGCTTCGGCGCCGAACTGCTCTGCGCTCGTCCAGGAGCGCTGCTTCTACCATCTCGAAGCGCCGATCGAGCGCGTGACCGGCTTCGACACGCCCTATCCGCACAGCCTCGAATGGGCCTATTTCCCGGGGCCCGTGCGGATCGGCGAGGCGCTCAAGAAGATCATGAAGGACTGACGATGGCTCGTTTCACTTTCCGCTTGCCCGATATCGGCGAAGGCATCGCCGAGGCCGAGATCGTCGCCTGGCACGTCAAGGTCGGCGACCGTGTCGAGGAGGACCAGCAGGTCGCCGACATGATGACCGACAAGGCGACCGTCGAGATGGAATCGCCGGTCTCGGGCGTGGTGCTCGAGCTCGCGGGCGAGGTCGGCGATCAGGTGCCGATCGGATCGGCGCTGATGGTGGTCGAGACCGACGGCGACGAGGCCGATGCGCCGCAGGAACCGCCCGAAGAAGCGCTCGAGGCGGAAACGCCGGGGGTCGAGGAAGCCAGCGTGGCCGAGCCGTTCGCCTGCGCCCGAACCCGCTGCCCCGCCTGCCCACGCCCCTGCCCGCAGCCTGCTCCCGACAGTCGCCGCGCCGAGCGCCGCGGCGCCGCAATCGCACGCCCTCGCCTCCCCCGCGGTCCGCCAGCGCGCCACGCGACCTCGGCATCGACCTCGCCACCGTGAAGGCCGACGGCGACCGCGTCCGCCACGCCGATCTCGACGCGTACCTCCGCTACGGCCAGGGCCAGGGCTATCACGCGCCCGCACGCCAGCCGCGCCCGCGACGACGAAGCGGTCAAGGTCATCGGCATGCGCCGCCGCATCGCCGAGAACATGGCGGCGTCGAAGCGCGCGATCCCGCATTTCACTTATGTCGAGGAGATCGACGTCACCGCGCTCGAGGAGATGCGCGCCGACTCGAACGCCAATCGCGGCGCAGCGCCCCAAGCTCACCATGCTGCCGCTGCTGATCGTCGCGATCTGCCGGACGATCCCCGACTTCCCGATGATCAACGCCCGCTATGACGACGAGGCCGGCGTGGTCACTCGCCACGGCAGCGTCCATCTCGGCATGGCGACGCAGACCGACGCCGGGCTGATGGTCCCGGTCATCCGCGATGCGCAGGACAAGAACGTCTGGCAGCTCGCGAGCGAGATCGGGCGCCTCGCCGAAGCCGCGCGCACCGGCAAGGCGAAGAGCGACGAACTGAGCGGCTCGACGCTGACGATCACCTCGCTCGGGCCGCTCGGCGGGATCGCGACGACGCCGGTGATCAACCGTCCCGAGGTCGCGATCATCGGGCCGAACAAGATCGTCGAGCGCCCCGTGTTCCACGGCGACGACATCGTCCGCGCGAAGCTGATGAACCTCTCGATCAGCTGCGACCACCGCGTCGTCGACGGCTGGGACGCGGCGAGCTTCGTCCAGGCGCTCAGGAAATTGCTCGAAACCCCCGTGCTGCTCTTCGCCGACTGATGGCGGGCACGGCGCTTTCGCCCGCGCGCCAGCGGACGACATTGCTGCTCGGCATGATCGCCTCGGGCGTGGGCGCAGCCCTGATCTGGTGGGGCACCTACGCCGCGCTGCCCCCGCTCGGCTGCGCGGGGCTGGGCTACGGGCTGCAATGGATCGCCGCGGCGACCCTGTTCGCGCTGGTGCCGGGGATCGAGGCGGTCGCGCACGAGCGGCTGTTCACCCCCGCGATCGATCCGACCGCGGGCGCGGATTCGCCGAGGATGCGGGTCAACCAGCGCTATTTGCAGAACACGCTCGAGCAATGGGCGGTATTCACGCCCGGCCTCCTCCTGCTTTCCTACGTCGCAGACGGCCGCGCGGTGATCGCCGTAAGCCTGGTCTGGACGCTCGGCCGATGGGCGTTCTGGATCGGCTACCACATCGCCCCACGCTTCCGCGCGATCGGGCTGGTGGGGATGGTGCAGAGCCAGCTCGTCCTGCTCTACGTCGTCGCGCACTTCGCATACGCGATCGCAGGCGAGGGCGGAGCGACGGGAGTCGTCGTCCTGTTTCTCGCGATCGAGGCGTTGTTGCTATGGATCGTCCGGCGTCCGGCGAGGGAGGAAGCATGAGGGAGATCGTTCTGGCACTGGCTTTGGTCTGGCCGCTGGCCTCGACCGCGCAATCGGACATCGGCTGGCGCGCCTGGGAGCACGGGCTGCACCGCGCCTGCCCCAACCGCCATGCCGACTGGATCGCCGACGGCAGCTACACCGAGCTGATCGACGCCTTCGCCCGCACGCTCGCGGCGCGGACCCGGGCACAGGTCGCGAAGACCGCCAATTCGCAGCGGCTCTGCGCCAAAGAGCAGATCGGCTTCTCGTGCGAGATGGCGACCGCGCTCAACGCCTATCGCCGGCTGGGGCTGATGGACCGCTTCGTCAAATTCAACTGCCGCACGGTGAAGTGCGAGGAGCGATCGATCTGCAGCCAATTCCCGGACAGCTGAGAATCATTCAACCAACCGGTTGACTAATCGCGACGGCGCGCTTAATTCAACCAAATGGTTGAGCGACTCGACGCCACCTTCCATGCGCTCGCCGACCCCACCCGGCGCGGCATGCTCGCCACTCTCGCGCTCGGCGAGAAATCGATCGGCGAGCTCGCCGAGCCCTTCGCGATGTCGTTCGCGGGCGCTTCGAAGCACGTGAAAGTGCTCGAAGGCGCGGGGCTGATCGCGCGGCGCAAGGTGGGGCGTACCCAGCTCTGCACCCTCAAGGCGGAACCGCTCGGCGAAGCCGATCGCTGGCTGCGGCAATGGGAGCAGTTCTGGACGCTCCGCCTCGATCAACTCGAGGCGCTGATCGCGGAGGACAAGGCCAATGGCTGATCCGATCGTCCTCATCGTAACGCGCGATTTCGCTGCGAGCCCAGAGCGGGTGTTCGATGCCTGGCTCGATCCCGCGCAGGCGGCGCGATTCCTGTTCGCCACGCCCGGCGGCGAAATGCTCCAGGTCGAGATCGACGCGCGCATCGGCGGACGCGCACTGATCGTCGAGCGGCGCCCGGGCGGGGACGCGCGACACCGGCTCCAGTTCGAGACGATCGAGCGGCCGCGCCGCCTCGTCTTCCTGTTCGCCGCCGATCCGGCCGAAGAGGGCCAATGGACTCGAAGTCTCGATCGATATCGTCGAGGCGCCCGGCGGATGCCGGCTGACGCTCACTCACGAAATGGACCCCGCCTGGGCTGCCTATGAGGAACAGACCCGCCACGGCTGGACAACGATCCTCGCCAGCCTAGCCCGAACGCTTGGAGAATGACGATGACCGAGACTTTGGTCGATATCGAACGCCCCGCACCCGACACGATCCGCTTCGTGCGGATGCTCGATGCCCCCGTGGACACGGTGTGGCACTACCTGACCGATGCCGAGCTGCGCGGACAATGGTTCGCCGCCGGACCGGCCGAGCCACGCGTCGGCGGCGATCTGGTGATGACTTTCGACCACGACAGCCTGTCGGTCGACGACGTGCCCTATCCGGAGAATTATGCGTGCCACAAGGGCATGATCGCACGCGAGAAGGTAGTGGCGTTCGATCCGCCGCACGTTTTCGCCTTCACCTTCGAGGGCAAGGGCGACAGCATCGCCACCTTCGAGCTGTTCCCCGAGGGCGACCGCACCCGGCTGGTGCTCACCCACCGCGGCATTTCGAGCCTCAAGAGCTGCATCAACTTCGGCGGCGGCTGGCATTCGCACCTTGCGGTGCTGCAGGCCAAGCTCGCCGGGGGGTCGATCCCCGATTTCTGGAAGCTCCACGCCGAATCGGAAGCCGCGGTGCGTGCGGAACTGGGCGAGGACCAGCCGGCCTGATCCGTCTCCGTCAACCGGCGGTGGTGCGGCAGCGGACGTTCAGTGGCGCGTTGCGGCCGACAGAGATCTTCGCAGGTAAGCGGTTGCCATCTCAACAAACGAACCTTCCGGAGCGAGGAAGCCGCCTTCCTGACCACCCAACCGGGCGTCTTCGCAAAGCGTCAGCGCCTCGCCTTCGCGGTGCATGGCAACCAGCGCGGAGACAATGCTCGACAAATAGCTCCCGCCGACGTCAGCTGTCCGGCAGGAGAGAAGGAACGCGTCTAGCGTGTAGGACCGCGACACGGTTGCAAGCTGATCGTTTGCCACGTCGATCAGGCGACGGGCGACGACTGCCGGACCGCTGTTTTCCTCAAGGTCCAGTTCTGCGAAATAAGGGGGGCGGCAGGTCCATGCACCGTTCGCACGGAAAGATAACGGCTGGTCACGATTTTCGGGGAGACCCACAATATCCCAAAAGATCGGATCGATTGCCATCGGCTTCACGCTGACGACAGCCTTTGTTACGTGCTCGAAGATGTAAACACTCGGGCTCACTTCAATGAACCAGCCGGCCTGTTCGCGGAAAACTGAGCCGCTAACCGATCTCCATCCGGCGCCTTTAGCTTGCGTTCGAACGGACTTCTCCAATGCTCGGCGGTACGCATGGCGAGCGGACTCTTCCGCTCGCGTAATTTTCTTGCCCATGAACTCCGGCATGCTTCGGCCTCCATCCAAGGTGCCCGAATAGAGTTGCCACGATCTCGCGGCAAACATGCCGCAAAAAACGTCCGCAACCGGGTCGAGGGATGGATTTGGCTCGCCTACCGCGAACGCTGAATCCCCGCGACCACTCGCCGGATCAGCCAGCGCGGCGTGAAACGCACCGATCCCGCCATCACCGCGTTCATCGCGCCGGAGACCTTGACCGCGCGATTGGCCTCGAGCGCCTTGAGGCCGTCGCGGACCACCTTGGCGGGGTCGCCGGCGAGCTTCTTGAGCGCGAAATCCGCGCTGGTCCCGGCCGCATCGAAGAATTCGGTCGCGGTCGGGCCCGGGCAGAGCGCGGCGACATGCACGCCCTGGCGGCGCACTTCCTCGTGCAGCGCCTCGGAGAAGCTCAGCACGAACGCCTTGCTCGCATAATAGACCGCCATGTGCGGCCCCGGCTGGAAGGCCGCGGTCGAGGCGACGTTGAGGATGCCGCCGCTCCGCATCTGGATCATCCCGGGCAGCACCGCGTGGCACAGCTCGACCAGCGCACGGCAGTTGAGCTCGATCATCCGCCCGAGCTCGCCCGCGTCCTGGTCGACCACCGCGCCCGACAGGCCGAAGCCGGCGTTGTTGATCAACGTGTTAACTGCGAGGCCGCGCTTGCCGATCTCGGCCATCAGCCCCGCCACCGCGCCGGGCTCGGCAAGGTCGGCGGGGATCACGTCGACCTTCACGCCCGTCTGGGTGCGGATCGCCATCGCCAGCCCCTCGAGCCGCGCGGTGCGGCGGGCGGTGAGGATCAGGTCATATCCCTGCCGCGCCAGTGCCTCCGCGAAGAGCAAGCCGAGCCCCGCCGAGGCTCCGGTGACGAGTGCGGTCCCCTTGGTCATACGGCTCCCCCGGTCAGACGATCTCGAACAGTCCCGCCGCGCCCATGCCGCCCGCGGTGCACATCGATACCACGACGAAGCGCACGCCGCGCTTCCTTCCTTCGATCAGCGCGTGGCCCGCGAGGCGGCTGCCGGTCATCCCGAACGGATGGCCCACCGCGATCGCGCCGCCGTTGACGTTGAGCCGCTCGGGATCGATCCCCAGCGTGTCGCGGCAATAGAGGCATTGCGACGCGAACGCCTCGTTGATCTCCCACAAGCCGATGTCGGCGACGCCCAGCCCCGCGCGCGCCAGCAATTTCGGCACCGCGAACACGGGACCGATCCCCATCTCGTCGGGGTCGCACCCGGCCGCCTGGAAACCGCGATAGATGCCGAGAACGGGCAGGCCCTCCGCCGCGGCCGTGGCACGGTCCATCAGGATTTGCGCCGAGGCGCCGTCGGAAAGCTGGCTGGCGTTGCCCGCGGTGACGTGGCGGCCCTCGACGACGAATGCGCCGTCCTTCCACACCGGCTTGAGCGTCGCCAGCACTTCGGCGGTGGTGCCCGCGCGGATGCCCTCGTCCTGCGTGACGGTGACCGTCTCGCTGCCGCTACGATTGCCTTCCCCGTCGAACAGCGCCTTCTCGACCGTGATCGGCACGATCTCCTCGGCGAAAGCGCCCTTCGTCAGCCCCGCGACGGCACGCTGCTGGCTCCGCGCGGCGAACGCGTCCTGCGCCTCTCTCGAAATGCCGTAGCGCTCGGCGACCACCTCGGCGGTCTCGATCATCTGCATATAGGCGGTGGGCACGCGATCGGTGACCGATCGGTTCACATGGCGCGGCGCGTCCTTCATCGTCAGGCTGATCAATTCCATGCCGCCGGCGAGCGCCACGTCGATCTCGCCGGTCATGATCGAGCGCGCGGCCAGCGCGATCGCGGTGAGCCCGGATCCGCACTTGCGATCGAGGCTGAACGCGGGGACCGAATTGGGGATTCCCGCGGCGAACAGCGCGAGCCGCGCCATGTTGCCGCCCTGCGTCCCCCATTGGTTGCCCATGCCGTAGAAGACGTCGTCGATCCGCGCTGGATCGATCCCGGCGCGCGCGATCGCGGCGTTCATCACATGCGCGGCGAGCACCGGCGCCTCGGTCTGGTTGAACGCGCCGCGCCCGGCCTTGCCGATGCCGGTGCGGGCGGTGGAAACGATTGCAGCCTCGCGCATGGGCAATCCTCAGTCGGTGAAGGCCGGCGGGCGCTTCTGCATGTTCGCCATCACTGCCTCGATCTGGTTGGGCGAGCGGAGCAGCGCCGCCTGCTCCCTGCTCTCGGCGGCGAGGATCGCGGCGGCATCCCCCTCGAGATTGGCGAGCCGCTTGGCGGCGCGGATCGCGTGCGGGTTGCGATCGGCGATGGCACGGGCGAGCGCCATGGCGTCGGCATGCGGGTCTTCCGCGATCCGGGTGACGAAGCCGAAGCCCAACCCCTCCTCGGCGGTGAACTCGCGCGCAGTATAGACCAATTCGCGCAAAACATCGTCGCGAACCATTCCGCGCCACAGCGCGAAGCCCGCCATATCGGGCACGATCCCCCACTTTACCTCCATCGCCGACAGCCGCGTGCCCGGCGCGGCGATCCGCACGTCGGCGCCGCTCGCGATCTGCAGCCCGCCGCCGAACGCTATGCCGTGGAGCGCGGCGATCACCGGCACCGGCAGCGTGCGCCAGCCCCAGGCGACCTGCTGGAAGACGTTGGCGATCGCGTGGCTCCGCGCATCGAGATCCAGCCCGGTTCCGCCGCCCGTCATGCTCGCCATGTCGAGCCCCGCACAGAACCCGCGTCCTTCGCCCGAGAGCACGATCGCGCGCAGCTCAGGTGCCGCGCCCAGCCGGTCGATCATGCCGACCAGTCCTTCGAACATCGCCGGATCGAGCGCGTTGAGCTTCTCCGGCCGGGCTAGGCGCACGTCCGCCACGCCCGCTTTCACCTCGATCGACACCCTCGTTTCGCCCATGTGTCTATCCTCTTGCCCGCTGCCCGCTTCGCAGGGCATGATTAGGCCAAATCCCGAAGCCGGGACACAAGAAGGAGGGGGTCATGAAAACCTGGATCATCGCGGCCGCGCTATTGCTCATCCCCGGAGCTGCCTTTGCGCAGGATTCCGCAGAGGACGACCGGCCCAAGCCCAAGCCCGTCGTGGTCGCGCCGCCCGCGGTGGGGGCCGAGGCCAATGTCTACAGCACCGCACTCGGGCCGGGCTGGGAGAATTGGAGCTGGGCCAAGACCGAGCTCAGTACCGATGCCGGCGCGAAGAAGCCGATCATGGTCGACGCGCAGGGCTATCAGGGCCTGTATCTCCATCACGCGCCGTTCAGCACCGCGCCCTATAACGGCGTTTCGATGCTGATTCAGTCGGTCGGGGGCGACGCTGAGGTGCGGATCATCGCCATCGCCGACGGCAAACCCATCCCCGACGGCACCAAGGTGGGGGCCGACGGCCAGCCCGAGGCGATGATGAAGGTCGTGACCGTCAAGCCCGGCGGCTGGACCCAGGTCGTCATCCCGCTCAAGCAGCTCGGCGCCGAAAACCGGTCGATCGATGGCTTCTGGTTGCAGAATAACAGCGGCCAGGCCGCGCCGCACTTCTATGTCGCCGATATCGCGCTCAAACCCTGGACCAAATAATAGCCGCGGCCCTTCTCGGTCCGCAGCATCGCTACCGGAAAGCCCCGATCGAGCTTGGCGCGCAGCCGCGAGATATGGACCTCGACCACGTTGGTCCCCGGATCGAATCGCAGCCCCCAGACCGCGCGGAGCAATTCGGCGCGACTGACGCAGCGTCCTTCGGCATGGACCAGATGAAGCAGCAGCGCATATTCGCGCGGCAGCAGCGAAACCGGCAGCCCGCTGCGCGTCACGCGGCGCTCGACCGGATCCAGGCTGAGCGGCCCGACGTCGATCGTCAGCGGGACCAGCCGCATTCCGCAGGCGCGCGCCGCCGCCTCCAATTGGGGCAGGTCGGGTGCGGAAGCGACAGGGCCGGTCACGAGCATGAGGCTAGCGCGAAGCGCGGCGACGCTCGGTCCAACTGGCTCCGTTACGGAGCAGACTGCCCCGCCAGCATCGCCAACCGAGCACGGGCATGGCCGGCCACGTAGGCACGGGGCGATTCCGCCGCCCTCTCCAGAATCCGCAACCGCTCGCCAGGACCGACCGTCGCCGATACCAGCGCGGCGGTCGCCGTCACCCGCATCCGCTCGCACGGATGCCGCTCCGCCAGCGCGTGCGCGAGGTCAACGCCGTTGCCACCGAAATGGACCGCGAGCGCGATCAGCGCCTCGGCGGGCGTACAGGTCAGGCATCCGGCGATCGTGCCCCGCGTCACGTCGAAGCGGAATTGATCGAGCCACGGCTGCGCGGGGTCGGCGCCGAGGATATTGAGCGAGACCGAGAAGCTGTCGGGCGGAAGCTGGACGTGCACGTCGCGGCGCATCCGGTAGAGCATCAGCATGCCGGGCTCGAGCCGCGCGCGCTCGACGAAGCGCAGCCCCGCCGGCTCGCCGGGCAGGCCAGTCACCGCGCCCACGTCATATTCGTAATAGTCGCTCCAATAGCCCGGGCCGAGATAGCCGTAGGTGAGGAACGGGAAATTGTGATCGTGCGGCAGATCGTAGAAGAAGGCCGCCGCGCCGCTCGCGCGAGTCACCGGATCGGCGCGCGCGGGCCAGAAATTGGCGCGCAGCACATAGCGGGCATTCGGCGGGCGCAGCAGGAAGACCTGCGCGCCATAGCTGTTGCCCGCACTCTGCCCCTCGCAGCGAGTCTTCAGCTCCTCGATCGCGAGGTCGGCGAGGAAGCTCCGGTTGCGCCCCAGCCGCGCGAGCAGGGGCCCGAGCCGGGCGAAGTCGGCTTCGTCGCGGGCATCGAAGCGGGTAGTGTCGAGCGCCTCGACCAGGGCATCGAGCCCGATCGCGCTGCCGTCGCCCGGATCGATCAGATGCGGCATCGCGCCTCGTCGATCCGGCGGCCGACCGCGACCGCAGTCAGAGTCGCGGCGGCGCGCACCTCCGAATTGGGGTCGTGCGCGGCCATTTCGACGAGCCGCGGCAATGCGGCCTCGGCATCCAGCGCGAGCCACTCGCGCATCGCCGCCCAACGCAAATGGAACGCCGGATCGTGCGTCGCGGCCTCGAAAAACGCGCCGGCGTCGGCTCGGCCGGCGAGACGGAGGAAGGTGAGCAGCATTTCGGTGCGCGACGCGCCTTCGTCGGCGCTGGCGGCGCGGACCAGCGTGCCGTCGGCGATGCGATGCTCGCGCAGCAGCGGCGCGCCGCCCGCGCGAATCGCCGCGCATAGCATCACCACGTCCGAAGCGGCACCACTCAGTTGATGGGCGTGGGTGTTCCCGTCGGTTCGGTGGAGGTCGCCGTCGGCAAGCGCGATCGGCGCCAACGCGACGCACGGCGGCGCAGGGGCCGCGCTGAAGCCGGGGGGCAGTCGATCGGTGCGCCAGCGCTTGAGCATGGCGCCGCCCGCTTTCGCGTAACGGGTGATTGCCACGCGCCCGGTGAAGACGGCCGTTTCGGGCGGCGGGCGGGCGGCGAGCGCCACGGGGTCGACCACGCTCGCGGTGATCGTGACGGCAGGCGCATCGAACAGGATCGCGCCGGTGCGCACCGCGTCGCGGCTGAGCCGAAGCGGCGGCTCGAAGAAGGGATCCTCGGCAAGGCCCGCGACGAGCGGCGCGAGCAGCGCCTCCGCGAGGCCGGCGTCGGCAAGCAGCCGCTCGGCGCGCTCGGCGGCGGGCTCGGCCGAGCTCAGCGGGCAATCGGCGAAAGCCTGCGCGAGCGCGCGATATTCAGAGCCGTCGCGCCAGCGCCGCGCGATCTCGATCGAGCGCTCGCGCCCCGCCGCGATCGCGGCGCGCACAAGATTCGGGAACGGCCTTCATGGGTGGGCCCTCAGGGCGTGATTTCGATCACCAGCGCGACCAGCCCGACGATGATGTCGAACACCTCGTCGACCAGATCGACCCCCGCCCCGATCGACCCGTGCATCGCGACCTGGGTGGCGAGCGTCGCGATCTCGCTCACGTCCATCTGGATCAGGTCCATGTTCCGCTCCCCGCCGTGTTCCCCGGCACGGACGGTATGGCCAGGCTGGGTCCGGCCTTAGTTAAATCCCTGTAATCTCGGGACGGGCCGGCGCGGGTTTGCGCGTGGGGGGAGCCCCCGCTAGGCCATGGCGATGCAAGCCTTCGATCCCCGCCGGTTCTTCGAGATGCGCCACGACGGGCATACCGGCGTGATGGGAATCGGCTATCTGGCGCATGGGCCGGATTGGGCCGAGCTGACCCTGCCCTATCGCGAGTCGCTGGTCGGCGATCCGGCTTCGGGCGTGCTCGCCTCAGGGCCGATCCTGTCGCTGATGGACATGGCGACCAGCGTCGCGGTCTGGCTGAAGCTCGGCGCCTTCCACGTCCACGCGACACTCGACCTCAGGATCGACTACCTGCGTCCCGCCACGCCGGGCCGCACGGTGATCGGGCGGGGCGAATGCTATCGCATCACTCGCTCGATCGCCTTCGTGCGCGGCCTGGCGCACGACAGCGACCCGGACGACCCGCTCGCGCACGTCGCCGGCACCTTCATGGCGCCCGAGGGCTATCGATGACCCTGCCGCCCTATGCCGCACTGCTCGGGCTGATCGAAGAGCCTGGAGAGGCCGCACCGGTCTATCTGATGCCTTTCGGACCGCATGTCGTCGGCCGCCCCGGCTTCGTCCACGGCGGCGCGCTGGGCGGGTTGCTCGAGATGGCGGCGATCGGCGCGCTCAAGCAGGCACTCGGGCAGGATGGCGGCCGGATCAAGCCGATCAACGTCACGGTCGATTTCATGCGCGGCGGCCGTGACAAGTCGACCCGCGCCGCCGGCAAGGTCACGCGGCTCGGCACCCGCATCGCCAATGTCGAGGCGATCGCGTGGCAGGACGAGCCCGGCAAGCCGATCGCGGCGGCACGGATGAACTATCTGATCGTCCGCGCCCGATGACGCCGCGCGAGCGCATCCATCTCGCGCGGCAAGCTCGCAACGCGGGGGACCTGGCCACGGCGCTCGCTCACCAGCACGAAGCGGTGGCGCTGCTGCGCGCGGGGCCGGACGAGGCCGCGCTGGCGCACGCGATCCGCCATGTCGGTGACATGCTCGTCGAGGCGGGGCGTGCCGAGGAGGCCGGCCCTGCCTTCGCCGCGGCGCTGGCGCTCTATCGCGCGCTGCCCGACGCACCGCGGCTCGACGTGGCCAATGCCGTGCGCGGCGCGGCGGTCCAAGCCCAGGCGATCGGAGACACGGCCGCGGCACGCGCGCTGTGGCAAGAGGCGCGCGATCGCTACGCCGCGCTCGACGAACTCTTCGCCCGCCTTCTCGGCAAGCTGGAGAACCCCGGCGTCGCCGAGGCCGAATCGCGTCTCGCCGCGCTCAGCCCGCGGGCGTGAGCTTCATCAGCCACCCGCCAGCCCCGTCCTGAATCAGCCAGACGCTGCCGTCGGGTGCTTGCGCCACGTCGCGGATTCGCATCCCCAGCTTCCAATGGTCGGCCTTGGCCGCCGTGTCGCCGTCGAGCGCGATCCGGATCAGCGCCTGGCCGGACATCGCGCCCAGCAGCAGCGATCCCTTCCATTGCGGGAAGTCGTTGCCGGTGTAGACGATCAACCCGGCAGGCGAGATCGACGGGTTCCACCAGACCTTGGGCGGCTCGTAGCCGTCGCCGGGAGCGTGATCGGGGATCGGCTTGCCGTCGTAATTGTCGCCGTTCGAGACGTTGGGCCAGCCGTAATTGCGCCCCGGCAGGATCAGATTGACCTCGTCGCCGCCCCTCGGCCCCATCTCGATCTCCCACAGCCGCCCGTCGGGCGCGAAGGCGAGGCCATAGGGGTTGCGGTGTCCGCTGCTCCACGTCTCGGCGGGGGCGCGGTTGGGGCCGGTGAGCGTCACGGTGCGCGTGGGCGCCGTCTTCGCCGCCTCGGTATCCTCGGGCGGATCGGCGACGAGGATCGTCGCGGTGCCGGTCTTCCCCGCCATCGGATTGCCCGGCGCGGGCCTGCCGTCGAGGGTCAGGTGGATGATCTTGCCGATCGCCTGGTTGGGGTCCTGCGCGGGGGTGAAACGCTGGCGCTCGCCCGAGCTGATGAACAGCGACTGGCGGTCGGGCGCGAACGCGATCGTCGCGCCGAACTGGCCGCCCTCGCCGTCCGAGCCCGCACGCCAGATCACTTGAAGCGCGCTCAGGTGCGGCGCGCCCGAGAGATCAAGCGTCGCGCGCGCCAGCGCCAGGCTCGTCCCCGCCGGGCGCGGCTCCGAATAGGAGAGATAGATCGTGTGGCTCGTCGCGTAATCGGGCGCGGGCGCGACATCGAGCAGACCGCCCTGCTCGACCATCTTGACTTCGGGGACGCCCGCCACGTCCACCGCGGGCGAACCCTGACGCCAGAGCTTGAGGTGCCCCGCTTTCTCGGTGATCAGGGCCGAGCCGTCGGGCAGGAAGGCCAGCGCGAACGGCCGGTCGAACTGCGCCACCTTGGTCAGCGTGAAGGGCATGGTTGCGCTCGGCGTGGTGGCGCCAGGCGCGACCTGCGCGGTTGCGCCAGGGCCCGCACTGCAGGCAGCGAGGAGAGCGATTGCGGGAACGAGCGCGCGGGTTCGACGAATTATGAGTTCACCTTTGCGATTCGGGGAAAGGACGGTTGTTATAGTTTCGAAACGGTCGTCGAACACTTGGGGCCTTCGAATTCCTGCTTGCGCGAATCGACGATCGGGGTTCATCTAGACGGCGGGGACGGCTTGGGGGGCAACTTCATGGTTCGGCGTCTTTTGAGTGCGGGTTTGCTGGCCTGCATCCTGTGCCTTGGCGCGCCGACAGCGGCTGCCGCGCCCGATCCGCAAGTGCCGACCGCGGCCGATTTCGGCGCGCTTCCGGTGCTCACTGACCCGGTCCTCTCGCCCGACGGCAAGCGCGTGGCGGCGCGCGGGCTGATCCAGGGCCAGACCGGCATGCTGATCATCGACTTCTCCGCCAGTCCGCGCAAGATCACGCCCTTCGGGCTTCCCAAGGGACATCAGCTCGAATGGTTCCGCTGGGCCGGTAGCGACAAGGTGATCGTCAGCCTCAGCCGAACCGATTCGCTGATGGGCGAGGATGTCCGCATCACCCGGCTGATCTCGATCGACCTCGTCACCGGCAAATCCGTGTTCATCGGCCCCGAGGACGAAGGGGTCGACGGCGACGATGTCATCCACGTCGATCACGACGGCAAGTTCCTGCTGCTGAGCACCCAAGCGACGATCTACGAATACCCTTCGGTCTACAAGGTGGATCTGGTGACCGGCAAGGACCAGCAGATCGTCAAGCCGATCGACTATGTGTGGAGCTGGTACGCCGATCCGGCGGGAGTGGTTCGCGCCGGGATCGGGATCAATTCCAGGAAATGGTGGATCGTCTATCGCGACACCGCCGCCGAGGAGTTCAAACGCACCACCCGGCACGACTTCGACGACGACGACAAGAACGACATCGAGCAGTTCCTGCCGGTCGACGGCAGCGACAAGGGCTATGCCGTGGCCAATGGCGACAACGGCCGCTTCGCGCTCTACCGCTACGACTTCAAGAACGACCAGCTCGGCGACCTGATCTACGAGAATCCCGAGGTCGATATCGACAGCCCGATCACCAGCTCGGGCGGGAAGGTGCTCGGCGTCTACTACACCGACGACCGCGCCGAGACCGCGTGGTTCGATCCTGACATCAGCGCGCTGCAGTCGCGGATCGACGCCGCGCTGCCCGACATGATCAACCGTATCCTCTCGGTCAGCGACGACAAGAAGAAGGTGCTGTTCTGGAGCGGATCGGCGAGCGACCCCGGATCCTTCGTCCTGCTCGATCCGGTGGCCGGCGAACTCAAACTGCTCGCGCGCACGCACGAGGCATTGAAGGGCAAGACGCTCTCGCCGATGCAATCGGTGCGCTACAAGGCGCGCGACGGCCTCGATATCCGGGGCTATCTCACCCTCCCCGCCGGCCACCCCGACAAAAACCTGCCGCTGGTGGTGATGCCCCACGGCGGCCCCTTCGCGCGCGACGAATGGGGCTATGATCCCTGGGTCCAATATCTCGCGAGCAAAGGCTACGCGGTGCTCCAGCCCAACTATCGCGGCTCGACCGGCTTCGGCCGCGAGTTCGTCGAGAAGGGCAGCGGCCAATGGGGTCGGGGGATGCAAGACGACGTCGACGACGGCGTCAAATGGCTCGCGGAAAAGGGCACGGTCGACCCCAAGCGGGTGTGCATCATGGGCGGGTCCTACGGCGGCTATGCGGCCGAATGGGCGGCGATCCGCAACCCCGAGACGTATCGCTGCGCGATCAGCTTCGCGGGCGTCTCGGATATCGAGGCGCAGCTCAAATACAGCCGCAAATCCTTCTCCGCGCCGCGTTATTTCCGTGATTGGCGCGAGCGCGTCCAGGGCGAGGCCAGCTTTCAGCTCGACCAGATCTCGCCGCTCAAGCAAGTCGCGCGGATGACCGTGCCGATCCTGATCGCGCACGGCACCGACGACGACACGGTCCCCACCTCGCAATCGAAGAAGCTCCACGAAGCGCTGGTAAAGCTCGGGCGGCCGCACGAATATGTGCTCTACAAGGACGAGGGCCACGGCTTCGACAATCCGGTCAACTCGATCGATTTTCTCAATCGAGTCGGCGCCTTCCTCGACAAGTACAACCCATCCTGAGAGAGGCCTTGCCGCGCTGGGCATGAGAGCGTATATCGCCCGTGCTTTCTCGACATCGTCAAAAATGCCGAGGCCGGGCCCCGCAGGGTTCCGGCGCCGAAGCTGCATTCATTCGAAGGACCCGCATGGCGGACATGGCCGGACTGACGCGACTGATCGAACCCGAGGCGAAAGCGCTCGGTCTCGATCTCGTGCGCGTCCGGATGTTCGGCGGGACCGGCGATCCGACGCTCCAGGTGATGGCCGAGCGGCCCGACACGCGCCAGCTCACCATCGACGATTGCGCCGATCTCTCGCGCCGCATCTCGGACCGGCTCGACGCGCTCGAAGCCGAGGGCCGCGATCCGATCGACCACGCCTACCGGCTCGAGGTGAGCTCACCCGGGATCGACCGGCCGCTGACCAGGCTCAAGGATTTCGCCGACTGGGCCGGGCACGAGGCTCGGATCACGCTCGACGAGAAGCTCGACGGCCGCAAGCAGCTGACGGGCAATCCTCCACGGGCTCGACGGCGACCAGGTCACCATCGACGTCGCCAAGTACAAGCCGGTCACGGTGGCGTTCGGCCAGATCGCCGACGCCAAGCTGCTGCTGACTGACGCACTCATCGCCGCCACCGCGCCGCTCTCGACCGAGGGCGCCGAAGAATTCATCGAAGTAGAAGGGTAAGTCATGGCCACTGCCATTTCCGCCAACAAGGCCGAGCTGATCGCGATCGCCAATTCGGTCGCCAAGGAAAAGCTGATCGATCGCGCGATCGTGATCGAGGCGATGGAGGACGCAATCCAGCGCGCCGCCAAGAACCGCTACGGCATCGAGAACGACATCCGCGCCAAGCTCGACCCGACCAGCGGCGATCTCCGCCTGTGGCGCGTCGTCGAGGTGGTCGAGGCGGTCGACGATTATTTCAAGCAGGTCTCGGTCAAGGATGCGCAGAAGCTCCAGCCGGGCGCGGTGATCGGCGACTTCATCGTCGATCCGCTGCCGCCGATCGAGTTCGGCCGGATCCAGGCGCAGGCATCGAAGCAGATCATCTTCCAGAAGGTCCGCGACGCAGAGCGCGAGCGCCAGTTCGAGGAATTCAAGGACCGGATGGGCGAGATCATCACCGGCGTAGTCAAGCGCGTCGAGTTCGGCCACGTCGTCGTCGATCTCGGCCGCGCCGAAGGCGTGATCCGCCGCGACCAGCAGATCCCGCGCGAGATCGTCCGCGTCGGCGACCGCGTCCGCTCGATCATCCTCAACGTCCGCCGCGAGAACCGCGGCCCCCAGATCTTCCTCAGCCGCGCGCATCCCGACTTCATGAAGAAGCTGTTCGCGCAGGAAGTCCCTGAAATCTACGACGGCATCATCGAGATCAAGGCGGCCGCGCGCGATCCGGGCAGCCGCGCCAAGATCGGCGTGATCAGTCACGACGGCTCCATCGACCCGGTCGGCGCGTGCGTCGGCATGAAGGGCAGCCGAGTCCAAGCGGTGGTCCAGGAGATGCAGGGCGAGAAGATCGACATCATCCCCTGGTCGCCCGATACCGCGACCTTCGTCGTCAACGCGCTCCAGCCGGCGAACGTCAGCCGCGTCGTGATCGACGAGGAGGACGACCGCATCGAAGTGGTGGTCCCCGACGACCAGCTGAGCCTCGCGATCGGCCGCCGCGGTCAGAACGTGCGGCTCGCGTCGCAGCTCACCGGCAAGGCGATCGACATTCTGACCGAGGCCGACGCCAGCGAGAAGCGCCAGCGCGAGTTCGTCCAGAATAGCGAGCTGTTCCAGAACGAGCTCGACGTCGACGAGACGCTCGCGCAGCTGCTGGTCGCCGAAGGCTTCGGCAGCCTCGAGGAAGTCGCGTACGTCGAGCTCGACGAAATCGCCGGGATCGAAGGCTTCGACGAGGAGCTCGGCCAGCGAGCTGCAGAGCCGCGCCGCCGAGGCGCTCGAGCGCCGCGAGGAAGCCAATCGCCAGCTGCGCCGCGACCTCGGCGTGTCCGACGATCTCGCGACGATGCCTTATCTCACCGAAGCGATGCTCGTCACGCTCGGCAAGGCGGGGATCAAGACGCTCGACGACCTCGCCGACCTCGCGACCGACGAGCTGGTGCAGAAGAAGCGCCAGGAGCCGCGCCGCCGCAACGAGGACGCCACGTCCAACGCGCGCGCCGAGGACAAGGGCGGCGTGCTCGCCGAATATGGCCTGAGCGACGAGCAAGGCAACGAGATCATCATGGCTGCGCGTGCGCACTGGTTCGAGGATGAAGTCCCGGCCGCAGGTTCGGAGGACGCTGTTGCGGAATCCGAACAATGATCATCTAGGGCTCCCCCCCGAAGACGGCCCCGTCCGGAAGTGCATTCTTTCGGGCGAGCGGGAAGCGCGCGAGCATCTCGTGCGCCTCGCGCTCGCGCCGGATGGCGAGGTGCTGCCCGACGTGCGCGCCAAGGCCCCCGGCCGGGGCGCGTGGATCGGCGTCACCCGGGGCGAGCTCGAGGCCGCGATCGTCAAGGGCAAGCTCAGGAGCGCGCTCGCGCGTGCGTTCAAGACCGGCGATTTCCGCATCCCCACCGATCTGGCCGAACGCATCGCCACGCAGCTCCAGCGCAACGCGCTCGACCGTCTCGGACTCGAGGCGAAGAGCGGCGCGCTGATCACCGGCGGCGAGAAGCTCGACAAGGCGGCGCGCTCGGGCAAGCTGGAGCTTCTGCTCCACGCGTCGGACGCCAGCACGGACGGATCGGGCAAGCTCGCGCAGGCTTGGCGGGTCGGGTCGCGACCGCGAGGGAAGCGACCTCAAGGGATTGGCATTGCCCGTCCCACGCACCATATTGTCCTTGGCACTGGGTCGGGAAAATGTGGTACACGCCGGCCTGACCGACGCCCGGGCGGCGAAGCGGGTGAGCGAAGCGCTCGACCGCTGGCTGCACTTTATCGGACCCGAACCCGCTCCCGCGCCTTGCGAAACAGGCTCGCAGGGCGCAACGGCGTTTCCGCCCGACGCGAAGAACGAACATCTTGAGGAACTTGAGTAGCCGCATGAGCGACACGGACAACGAAAAGCCGAAACTGGGCATGCGCGCGCCGCTGGGCCTCAAGCGCACGGTCGAGACGGGCAAGGTGAAGCAGAGCTTCAGCCATGGCCGCTCGAACACCGTGGTCGTGGAAGTGAAGCGCCGCCGCGTGCTGGGGCCGCAGGGCCCCGCCGCGCAGGAGGAAGCCGCACCGCCGCCGGCGCCCGAGCCCGTCGTCGCGGCGCCGGCCCCTGCGCCGGTCCCCGCCGTGCCCCCTCCGCCGCCGCGTTCGAGCGGCGATTCGCTGCTGTCGCGCCAGGAGCTCCAGGCCAAGCTGCTGCGCGAGGCGGACGAAGCGCGGATGAACGCGCTCGAGGAAGCGCGCCGCCGCGAGGAGCGCGAGCGCACCGAGGCCGCCGAGGAGGAACGCCGCCGTGCCGAGGAGCGCGAGCGCGCCGGGGAAGAACCCGAGACCGCGCGCGCCGCCCCGGAGCCCGCCGAGGCTCCCGAGGCCGAACTCGCAGCGGCGGAGCCCGCGGCTCCCGCCGGTCTCCAGCTCGATCCCGATCGTCCTGCACCGCGCCGCTTCACCCCGGTCCAGCGCCCCGAGATTCCGCAGCGCCCGGCTGCCGAGCCGCGACCCGAGCGCGAAGCCGCGAGCACCGCGCCGTCGCCGCGCCCTGCCCCGAGCGGTGGCGCTCCCAAGCGCGTCGAGCCGCCCGCGCGTCCCTCGCGCGACCGGAAGGGCGGCGACGACCGCCGCCAGTCGGGCAAGCTCACCGTCAACCGCGCATTGGGCGACAATGACGGCGCGCGAGCTCGCTCGCTTGGCCGCGCTCAAGCGTGCCCGCGAGAAGGAGCACCGCCGGATGGGCGGCCCGCGCGAGCCGCAGGCCAAGCAAGTCCGCGACGTGGTGGTGCCCGAGGCGATCACCGTCCAGGAACTCGCCAACCGCATGGCCGAGAAGGGCGCCGACCTGGTCAAGACGCTGTTCAAGATGGGCATGCCCGTCACGATGACTCAGACGATCGATCAGGATACCGCCGAACTGCTGGTCACCGAATTCGGCCACAACATCCAGCGTGTCAGCGCTTCCGACATCGACATCGCCGCCGACACCAGCGAGGACGCGCCCGAATCGCTGCGTCCGCGTCCGCCGGTGGTGACGATCATGGGGCATGTCGATCACGGCAAGACGTCGCTGCTCGACGCGCTCCGCGGCACCGATGTCGTCAAGGGTGAGGCCGGCGGCATCACTCAGCACATCGGCGCCTATCAGGTGACACTGAAGGACAAGTCGAAGATCACCTTCCTCGACACGCCGGGCCACGAAGCCTTCACCGAGATGCGTGCGCGCGGCGCCAACGTCACCGACATCGTCGTGCTCGTGGTTGCCGCCGACGACGGGCTGATGCCGCAGACGATCGAGGCGATCAACCACACCAAGGCGGCGCACGTGCCGATGATCGTGGCGATCAACAAGATCGACAAGCACGAGGCCAATGCCCAGCGCGTCCGCGAGCGGCTGCTCGAGCACGACGTGCAGGTCGAGGAAATGGGCGGCGACACCCAGGACGTCGAGGTTTCGGCGCTCAAGAAGACCGGGCTCGACGACCTGGTCGAGAAGATCCAGCTCCAGGCCGAATTGCTCGAATTGCGCGCCAATCCCGATCGCGCCGCCGAAGGCACCGTGATCGAGGCCAAGCTCGACAAGGGCCGCGGCCCGGTGGCGACCGTCCTGATCAGCCGCGGCACCCTGAAGGTCGGCGACGTGTTCGTCGTCGGCGCCGAGAGCGGCAAGGTCCGCGCGCTGGTCGACGACAAGGGGCGCCAGCTCAAGGAAGCCGGCCCGTCGATGCCGGTCGAGGTGCTGGGTCTTTCGGGCGTGCCGATGGCAGGCGATCCGCTCCAGGTCGTCGAGAACGAAGCGCGCGCCCGCGAGGTCGCAGCCTATCGCGCCGGGGTCATTCAGAACAAGCGTACCACCAACACTCCTGCCAGCCTCGAGAGCATGTTCTCGGCGCTCAAGGAAAAGCAGGCGATGGAATATCCGCTGGTGGTCAAGGCCGACACCCAGGGCACCGTCGAGGCGATCGTCGCCGCGATCAACAAGATCTCGACCGACGACATCAAGGCGCGCGTGCTCCACGCCGGGCGTCGGCGGCATCACCGAGAGCGACGTGACGCTCGCCGGGGCTTCGGGCGCGCCGATCATCGGCTTCAACGTCCGTCCCAACGCCAAGGCGCGCGAGATCGCCGAGCGGCAGAAGGTCGCGCTGAAGTATTACGACGTGATCTACGAGCTCACCGACGAGATCCGCGCCGGCATGGCAGGTCAGCTCGGGCCGGAAGCGTTCGAGACCGTGGTCGGCCGCGCCGAGATCCGTGAGGTCTTCTCGGCGGGCAAGCACGGCAAGGCGGCGGGCCTGCTCGTCACCGAGGGCGTCATCCGCAAGGCGCTCAAGGCGCGCATCACCCGCGAGGACGTCATCATTTACCAGGGCGAGATCGCGTCGCTCCGCCGCTTCAAGGACGACGTCCCCGAAGTCCGCGCGGGCCTCGAGTGCGGCGTGACCTTCTCGAACAACTTCGTGGACATCCGGGCAGGCGACTTCCTCGAGACCTTCGAAGTCGAGATGCGCGAACGGACACTCTGACACGCTACCCTTCTCCCGCTTTCGCGGGAGAAGGAGGGGCCCGCGAAGCGGGAGGATGAGGGTCTTCTTCCTTCTCCTTCTGTGTGCCCCGGCCCGAAGAAGAAGAAGACCCTCACCCAGCCTCTCCCGCGAAAGCGGGAGAGGAGCTTAGAAGCCGCTCCGCATGCGCCACACCGAAACCCCCGAAAACCGTTCGGTCCGCCTGCTTCGCGTCGGCGAGCAGGTGCGTCATGTCCTGTCCGAGATCCTGATGCGCGGCGACGTCCATGACGAGACGCTGGCGAGGCATCTGGTTTCGGTCACCGAGGTGCGGATGTCGCCCGATTTGCGCCACGCCACCGTCTTCGTGAAGCCTTTGCTCGGCAAGGAGGAGGAGGTGGTACTCAAGGCGCTGCGTACCAACACCGCCTATCTCCAGCGCGAAGTGGCGGCGCGAGTGAACACCAAATATGCCGCCAAGCTCAAGTTCCTCGCCGACGAGAGCTTCGACGAAGGCACCAGGATCGACGCTCTGCTGCGCGATCCCAAGGTCGCGCGCGACCTCGGCGCGGAAGAAGATTAGGCGTCGCTGCGCGTCGCGAGCCCGATCGCACTCGCCCACAGGACCAGCGCCGCCACGCCGCCAACCACGAGCGGCGCATCGCTTGGCGGCATCTGCGTTCCGGCAATCCCGACCGCGATTAGTCCGGCGCCGGTCAGATAGTAGAGCCGCACTGGAATGCCGCGCGCGAGCGGCAGGAAATGCAGCCCGACGATGATCGCGAACACCGGCAGCAGCAGCTCGCTGCGGTGCAGGTTGATCAGTGTATTCGCGGCGAGAAACATCGCCACCCCCTCGACCGCGCTCCAGATCCCGACCAGTCGGCCGACGTTCGGGTTATCGGGACCCGCGTCGCCGCTTGCCCGTCGGCTCGCCCAGATCAGGATCGCCGCGCTGACCGCCGCCGGCGCGACCAGCGGCCAGAGCGGCTGATGCGCCGCCCACAAACCCGCCGCGCACCAGAGCACGGCGAAAACGTTCAGGATCCAAAGGCCCCCGCGCATCCGCACCGCCTCCCCGCCGGCGCATGCTAGCCCGATGGCGCGTCGCACGGCAAGGCCAGGATCGGGATTTCTGCCGGGAAATCACGCGCTTGCCGAACACGCGCCGCATGAACTAGCCTTGCCGACACCATGCCCCGCCGCCCCAACATCCCCGCCTTGCTGCTCGCCGCCGCGATCGTCTTCGGCGGTGGTGCGCTGGTGCTGCGCGACGTTCCGGCGATTCGCTCGATGGGCGCGATCTTCCTGCACGGGGATCACGAGAGCGGGATCACCCGCGAACCTCCGCCGCCGACGGCCTGCCCGGGCAGCGCGAGTGCAGGCTCTGCCTATG
Source organism: uncultured Alphaproteobacteria bacterium (assembly GCA_963799985.1). Taxonomy (GTDB): domain Bacteria; phylum Pseudomonadota; class Alphaproteobacteria; order Sphingomonadales; family Sphingomonadaceae; genus Sphingomonas. Next base: position 714,017 of record CAWCZC010000002.1, read on the forward strand.
TGTTCACGGGCGATTGCGCGGGCCAGGTGGCTTCAGCCGACGGAAGCTTCCTCGTGGTCAAGAATGGCGGCGTGGGCACCGGCGTGGGATTGGTCCGAGCTGCCGACGCTGCGTCGCTCGACGATCTCGACGCGCTGGACGACGGCAACGGGTTCGCCGTGCTCTGGGCGCCGCACGGCGAATCGTTCTTCGCCAATCACGAGGTCTCCGGCGTCGAACGCGCCGGCGTCTACGCGATCGATGACGGGCGGCTCGCGCACCGCGCAAAGCTTCCTGAAGCGGCGCGCGCGCTGGCGATCGCGCGCGCGGGCTGCCCCGCCAACGCGGCGATCGCGGTTTCGGGGCGGCAGTGGCAGCGCGACGGCGTTCGGTTGGTGCTTTCCGCGCGGCCCGGCAAAGGCGGGTGCGCGCAATCCGGCACGATCTGGGTGATCGGCGATCCGGTGACAGGCACGATCGACCCGGCGAGCATCCGCACGAGCGACGACGACGCCATGCCCAAGGATGGCCCTTACGCGGCGCCCTGAGCTGGGCTAGCCAAGCGGCATGGCCAAGCTCTATTTCTACTACGCCTCGATGAACGCGGGGAAATCGACCACGTTGCTCCAGGCCGATTTCAACTATCGCGAGCGCGGGATGCGCACCTTGCTCTTCACCGCCGGGGTGCATGATCGCGGCGGCAGGGGCGTGGTCGATTCGCGGCTCGGCATCCACGCCCATGCGATTCCGTTCGACGAGGCGACCGATCTTCGCGCGATCTCCGAAGCCGAGCATGGGCAGGCGCCGCTCGCCTGCGTGCTGGTCGACGAGGCGCAGTTCCTCTCGGCGGCGCAGGTTCGCCAGCTCGCCTGGCTCGCCGACGAAGCCGGGATTCCGGTGCTCGCCTATGGCCTGCGCACCGATTTCCAGGGCCGGCTGTTTCCCGGCTCGGCCGAGCTGCTCGCGCTCGCCGACGCGCTGATCGAGATCAAGTCGGTGTGCGAGTGCGGGCGCAAGGCGACGATGAATCTGCGCGTCGACAGCCACGGCAACGCGGTGCGCGAAGGCGCGCAGAAGGAGATCGGCGGCAACGAGCGTTACGTCGCACTGTGCCGCCGGCACTTCATGCAGCGTACAGGTGACATGGGTTAGGTTGCGTCCAACCTATCGGCAGAAAAGAGGAAATCCCGATGCCAAAGCTTCTTGCCGCAGCGCTGGTCCCCGCGCTGCTCATCGCCGGCGCCGCCGCGGCGCAAAAGGCTCCGCCTCCCAAGGAGGAGCCGCAGGCCGAAATCCCGTTCGTCAGCCACGGCGGCATCTATAATTTCGAGTCCGACCGGGGCGGCGAAGGCGTGTTCCTCCAGGACCGCTTCCGGCACTGGTATTACGCGCGCTTCTTCTCGCGGTGCAGCGACCTGCCGTTCGCGATGCGGATCGGATACAAGACCTTCGCTGGCAGCGACACGCTCGATCGCGGCAGCACGATCATCGCCGATCACCAGCAGTGCCGAATCGCCAGCCTGACCAAGAGCAGCGGCCCGCCGCCCAAGCCCCCCCGGCACGCGCGGCGCTAGGCGCGTTTGCAGCTTCGCGGAGCGGGCCGGTGCCGCAACCGTTTCAGCTCCGCTGAAACGGAATCAGTGCCGGAAATGCCGCATTCCGGTGAAGACCATCGCTAATCCGGCAGCATCAGCGGCGTCGATCACCTCCGGATCGCGGATCGAGCCGCCCGGCTGGATCACCGCGGTGGCGCCGGCCTCGACCGCGGCGAGCAACCCATCGGCGAAGGGGAAGAAGGCGTCCGACGCGACTGCCGACCCGATCGTGCGCGGCGCCGCCCAGCCCGCCTTCTCCGCCGCGTCCTTCGCCTTCCACGCAGCGATGCGCGCCGATTCGAGCCGGTTCATCTGGCCCGCGCCGATGCCGGCGGTCGCTCCGTCCTTGGCATAGACGATCGCGTTCGACTTGACGTGTTTGGCGACCGTCCAGGCGAATAGGCAGTCAGCGAGCTCCTGATCGGTCGGGGCACGCTTCGTTACGAGCTGAAGATCACCCCCGACGGTGAAATCACGCTGAACATTTACCGGACGGCCCGGAATCCCGATGCTGCCATTGTCGCGCGTCTGGATCAGCCAGCCGCCGGTGATCGACTTGGCCTGGAAGCCGTGCCGCCTCGGATCGGGCAGGTCGCCGGTGAGGAGCAGGCGGAGATTCTTCTTGGCGGCGAAGATCGCGAGCGCGGCTTCGTCGGCATCGGGGGCGACGACGACCTCGGTGAAGATGCCGGCAATGGCGCGGGCGGTGGCTTCGTCGAGCGTCCGGTTGAGTGCGATGATGCCGCCAAACGCCGACACGGCGTCGCAGGCGAGGGCGGCGGAATAGGCATCCTCGATCGTCGCTGCGGTAGCCACACCGCACGGGTTGGCATGCTTGACGATGACGACGGTGGGGCCAGCATCGCGAAACTCGCTGATCAGTTCGAGCGCGGCATCGGCATCGTTGAGGTTGTTGTAGCTGAGCTCCTTGCCCTGCACCTGGCGGGCCTGGCCGATGCCCTGCGCATGCGGGCCGGTGGCGACATAGAAAGCCGCCTGCTGATGCGGGTTCTCGCCGTAGCGCAGCGTCGATCCATGTCGAATCGTGATCGGCATCGTCTCGGGGAACGCCTCGCCCTGGTCGACGAAGCCGAACCAGCTCGCGATCATGCCGTCATAGGTGGCGGTAGCGGCGAAGGCGCGCGCGGCGAGGCGCTTGCGAAAAGGCAGGGAAGTGCCGCCGCCGCTCGTGTCCATCTCGGCGATCAGCTCGGCGTAATCGGTGGGATCGGTGACGATCGCCACGAACGCATGGTTCTTCGCCGCCGAGCGGACCATCGACGGGCCGCCGATGTCGATATTCTCGATGATCTCGGGGCGATCGGCGCCCTTCATCACGGTCTGGAGGAAGGGGTAGAGATTGACCACGACGAGGTCGATCATGCCGATCTGGTGCGCTTCGGCCGAGGCCATGTGCCCTTGATCGTCGCGCACCGCGAGCACGCCGCCGTGGACCTTCGGATGGAGCGTCTTGACTCGGCCGTCCATCATCTCCGGGAAGTCCGTCAGGTCGGAGATGTCGCGGACCTCGAGCCCCGCGTCGCGCAAGGCGGAGGCAGTCCCGCCAGTCGAGACCAGTTCGACGCCGTGGCGCGCGAGCGCCTTGCCGAGATCGACGATCCCGGTCTTGTCGGAGACGGAAAGCAGCGCGCGAGCGATCTTGACCTGGTTCATGCGCGCCCTCTCCCGGATCGAGCCCGCGCGCGCAAGCCCCTACTTGGCGCGATGGAACACCCAGCTCACATTGGTGCCGCCGGGCGGGCTTTCGCCGGTGACGACGAGCTGCTCGCTGGGGACCGGCTTGCCCTGGCCATCGATCCACACGCTGTCCTCGATCGCGAACGCGCCACCGCGGCAGCGGAACTGCCACAGCGCGCCCGAGGGCGTACGCAGGATCGCCGCGAGGCCGTCGGCGGTGGGCGAGGTCTCGATCTGCGGCGCGAGGTGGAAGCGGATCGCGAAGGGCGTGGTGCCCTTCTTGCGGCGCCGGTCGGCGGGGAGCAGCATGTCCTCGCCGCGGATGTCGCGCCCGTCGCTCGCCAACGCGACCTGGCGGCGGTGGAGGAAGCCGAAGCGGCGGACATAGCCGTCGTGGCTCGCCTCGATCCGGCTCGACTGCTCGCTTTCGTGGCGCGACAGCTCGACCTCGCCGACGCCGCGGCCGAGCGTGCCGTCGGGCAGGATCGCGGTCGAGTTGCTGTCCGCCACCACCAGGGTCGAATGCGCGGCGGTGGTGCGCAGCCCTTCGTTGAGCTGGGCGGGGACCGAGGCGTTGGTCATCCGCGCGCCCCCGCAATTGACGACGATCCGGTTGGCCCCGTCGGAAAGCTCGAAGGCGAGCGTCGATGCGCAGCCGCCCTCAATCAGCCGCGCGAGCGGCGGCGGCGCGGCATCCATGATCAGCACGGTCCCGCCTGCGGCGAGCCGCTGGTAGCCCCATTCGCGCGCCTGCTTGAGCGCGCGGGTGCGCACCCCCGTCGCCTCGATCGCCTGCGCGACGGTCTCGCCCGGGATCGGCGCGCAGCCCTGCCAGCTCGAAAGCCCCTTGTCGCCGTGGCACACGCCAAGCAGCGCCGTCACCATCCGGTTGAGCGCCGACTGGACGAAGCCGGGCGGCTCCTGCCGCCGCGCGGCATAGGCTTCGCACAGCATCGTCAGCAGCATCACCGCGTCGAGCAGCCCGGCGGGCGAGCGGCCGACGATCCCGCCGTCCTCGAACATCGAGGCATCGAGCGCGCGCTTGAGCCCGGCCTCGCCGAACGCCCGTCGGGGATCCCCGCCGGGGATCATCAGCCCGGCGACCAGCACCCCGCACCAGGCGGCGATCCTCGGGCAGCCGATCTGGACTCGGTCGGCGGCGCGATCGAGGTGCCGCGCGCCGCGCGCGAGCGCGTGGAGCACGCGCGAGCGATAGACCAGGTCGCTGCTCGACAGCAGCAACGGCGCGTGCGCGGTCCAGAACAGGATTCGGCGGCCCCATAGGTCCGCGCGCCAGGCGGGATCGGAGACCTTCTCGGCGTGGACATCGAGCCACATCCGAGTGATCGCCTCGGCGATCGGAGCGCCGTTGATCCGCGTGGTGACGGTCGAGAGGTCGCGCAGCCAGGCGAAGCTGTGGAGATGGTCGGCGAACGCCTTCGAGGTGTTGCCGCGCGCGAAATCGAGCGCCGGGATCGAGCGCTCCTCGCCGCGGAACATCACGACACCGTCGAGCAGCGCATTGCCGCGCGCGACGTCCCCCAGGAAGGGATCGTCGGCGACCGCGATCAGCTTGAGCGGATGGCGGCCGCGCAGGCGCATCGTGTGGATCGGCGTGCGCCAGGTGAGCCGCTGGAGCCGTTCGGCTACGCGATCGGCGAGGCTCAGCCCGCGGTCGCCGCCGAGGCGGATCAGCCGTTTGCCTTCCTCGATCCCGTCGGAGCCGGCAGGCGGGAGCTCGCTCATCCGCCCCTCAGCGCGGCGATGTTGGCGGCATAGTGCGAAGGCCCGCCTTCGAAGGTCGCGGTGCCGGCGACCAGCGCGTCGGCTCCCGCGGCGATCGCCTGGGGCGCGGTCGTCCGGTCGATCCCGCCGTCGACCTCGAGATCGATCGCGCGGCCGCTGGCGTCGATCAGGCCGCGCAGCGCGGCGATCTTGTCGAGCTGGCTCGCGATGAACTTCTGCCCGCCGAAGCCGGGATTGACCGTCATCACCAGGATCAGGTCGACCAGATCGAGCACGTTCGCGATCGCGTCGACCGGGGTCGCGGGATTGAGCACCACGCCCGCGCGCTTGCCCAGCCCCCGGATCGTCTGGAGCGTGCGATGGAGGTGCGGCCCCGCTTCGGGGTGCACCGAGATCGTGTCCGCCCCGGCATCGGCGAACGCCTTGAGGAAGGGATCGACCGGCGCGATCATCAAGTGGACGTCGAACGGCTTGGCACTGTGCGGGCGCAGCGCCTTCACCACCGCCGGGCCGATCGTGAGGTTGGGGACGAAATGCCCGTCCATCACGTCGACATGGATCCAGTCGGCCCCCGCCGCGTCGATCGCGCGCACTTCTTCCCCGAGCCGAGCGAAATCGGCGGAGAGGATCGAGGGCGCGATGCGGACTGGCGGCATGACTTCGGTCTCTAGCATGGCGCGAATTGCGCGCAACTAGGGGGAATTGCGCCGGAGCCTCGCGATGAAGAAGCCGTCCATTCCGCCGGCTTCGGCAAGCGTACCCGGAAGGATACGAAGCGATCCGTCCGCGCGCGGAAGAAGGCCCACGGGGAGTTCATCGACCCGCACCGGATCGAGCGCGAATTCGGGGTGCGCGCCGAGGAATTCGGCCAGCTGCGCCTCGCCCTCTTGCGGTTCGAGCGAGCAGGTGGCGAAGACCAACGTGCCACCGGGGCGCACCCAAGCGGCGGCGCGTGTCAGCAGCCGCGATTGCAGCGCCGCCTGCTCGGCGATCAACGAGGGGCGGACTCGGTGGAGCACGTCGGGGTGGCGGCGGAAGATGCCGGTGGCGCTGCAGGGCGCGTCGAGCAGCACCGCGTCGACGGCGGCATCGGGCTCCCAGTCGAGCAGGTCGGCCGCGACCACCTTCGCGGCGAGGCCGGTCCGCTCGAGATTCTCGCGAAGTCGCGCGAGACGACTATCCGAGATGTCCACCGCGGTGACCTGCCACCCGGTCGCGGCGAGCTGGAGCGTCTTGCCTCCCGGCGCCGCGCAGAGATCGAGCGCCCGGCCCGTGCCCGGTCCGATCAGCCGCGCGGGCAGCGACGCGGCGAGATCCTGCACCCACCACTCACCCTCGGCGAAGCCCGGGATGGTCGCGACGGCGGTCCCGGCAGGCAGGCGGACGTGCCCCGGCAAGAGGCTCGCTCCCTCCAGCCGCGAAGCGCCCGGATCCCGGAGTGTCAGGTCGAGCGGCGGCGGCGCCGCAATCGCGCGCGCGGCGGCCTCGGCCACACCCTCGCCCCATGCCGCTTGCCAGCGCAGCAGGGTCGGCGCGGGCAGGGTGGGCGGATCGGGGAGCGTGGCGCCGCCGCGCATCAGCGTGCCGAACACGCCGTGGACGAGCTTGCGAGGCCCCCCGTCGACCAGCGGCAGCACCGTCGCGATCGCCGCGTGCCCGGGCGTGCCGAGGCACAAGGCCTGGACCAGCGCGATCCGCAGCGCGAACCGCGCCTTGGCGTCGTCGGGCAAGGCCCGCGCGGTCGCAGAATCGATCAGTGCGTCGAGATCGGGCAGGCGGCGCAGCGTCTCGGCGGCGATCGCGTGGGCGAGCCCGCGGTCGTTGGGGGCGAGCCCCCGCCCCGCCGAATTCGAGCGCCGCTTCGAGCGCCACCGCGCCGCGCAGCACGCCATCGAGCACGCGCAGCGCCGCGCGACGCGCGGGGACGCCCGGCGGGTCGCCCTGGGTTCGTGTCGTTCCGGCGCGCATCCCTTGACCTGGCTCCTCGAGACTCCGACAGCGGAGCCGATTGTGAGGCAATGCCCATGGGCCAGCGACCGCCACATGTGAAGCCGCCCGACTATCTATCGAGCAGCCCGCCCATTCCCGAGCCCGACGCGGAGCAGGCCGAACGCCCGGCAGACCCCGAGGGACGCGATCCCACCCGTTACGGCGACTGGGAGCTGGAAGGGCGCGCGGTCGACTTCTAGGTTGGGGACTCATGTGATCCACTCGGCGACGGCGGCGACGAGAGCGATGGCGGCGAGATAGTTTGTGGCGTGTCGGTCGTATCGGGTGGCGATGCGCCGCCAGTTTTTGAGGCGTCCGAACAGCCGTTCGATGACGTTCCTTCGCCGGTAGAGGCGCCGGTCGAGCGGATATGGAGTGCGGCGCGAGGCAGTGGAAGGTATGACGGCCTTGATGCGCCGTTGCTTCAACCAGTTGCGCAGGCTGTCGGCATCATAGGCCTTGTCGGCGATGAGGCGTCGGGCGGGCAGCGCGACGCTCAGCAACGGGATCGCCATGGTGATGTCGGCGATGTTGCCGGGCGTCAGCGCGAAGGCGACCGGTCGGCCGCGATCGTCGGCCAGGCAATGGATCTTGCAGGTCCGACCCCCGCGCGAGCGGCCGATCGCTTCTTCATACTCCCCCTTTTTGAGCCGGCTGCCGAACGGCGCGCTTTGACATGACTGCTGTCGATCGACAGTTCGTCGGGCACCGGCCCGGTTGCCGCGACTTTCTCGAACAATCGCTGCCAGATGCCGTGTCCGGCCCAGCGGTTGTAGCGATTGTAGATCGTCGTTGGCGGCCCATAGGCGGCCGGCACGTCGCGCCACCGGCAGCCGGTCTTGAGCACGTGCAGGATGCCCGAGATCACCGTGCGATCGTCCACCCGAGGCTTGCCCGGCCTGCCACGCGGAAGATGCGGTTCGATCGCTGCCCAGGCTTCATCCGATAGCCAAAACAGATGACGTGACATCGCCGGCCTCCCAAACCCAAAGAAGGCGCTTATTACTATATAGAATCAGTGATATGTATAGGTTCCCAACCTAGGGTCTGTACTCAATTGGCTTCGTTCATGTGCGGCCGGGCGATTGCCGTCCGCTTGATTGGGAGTTTCCAATCGGGGCCGGACGAAGCGCTTGAAATGTTGGACCTCGCCTGCTGGGATCGATGCGCTGCCGATGGGCAGGGGCAAACGTCCCCCGGACGTTTGCCCCTGCCCATCCGCCGCTCTTTGACAGGTTCGATCGCGGCCGGAACGCAAATTGCGTTTGGACCGAACTGTTGCGAATTCCCGCGTGACCGGGCCGCCGACGAACCATGCGTACCAGTGTGACCCTGGTGTGACTTTCCGTCTCGCAAGGTGCCCGCGCGGCAATACGATGGCCCTCACCCTCGACTAGGCAGGGCTTCCAATCGAGTCCCGACCCTAGGCGGCTGCTTGCCGATCAATCCCGAATCCTCGAGCCAGTCGGTCAGCCGGTCGGGCCAGTATTTGAGGCCCGGGCGCTCGGTGCGGCCGACGCCCATGTTGAACGCATGGCCGCCGCGCGCGAACAGATGGACTTCGTTGGGGATTCCCGCAGCGCGGAACTTGCTCACCAGCTCGAGCACCGGCGCCGAGCAGCATTCGTCGTCGCTCGCCGCCACCAGGAACGCCTGGGGGGCGGATTTGGGGATCTCCTTCGGGATGCCGAGCGGACCCGGATAGACGAGGATCTGGAAATCGGGGCGCGCGCTGGTGACGTCGATCGGGTCCTGGACGCCGCTTCTCGGCGCAAGCTCGGCCGGATCGGCGTTGGCGACCATCGACACCAGCTCGCCGCCCGCCGAAAAGCCCATCAGCCCGATCTTGTGCGGGTCGATCCCGAACCGCGCGGCATGGTCGCGCACCAGCCGCATCGCCCGTATCGTATCGGCCTTGGCGTCGCCTTCGATCGTGTAGGTCGAGCCGGGTTCTCGCGCGAGGCGGTAGCGTAGCACAAAGGCGGTGACGCCCAGCGAATTGAAGTATTTGGCAGGCGCCTCACCCTCGGCGGTGATCACCAGCAGCGCGTGCCCACCGCCGGGCGCGATCACCACCGCGGTGCCGTTGGGATGCTCGGGCCGATACACCGTGATCGACGGGTCGTGGATGTTCTTGACCCAATAGTCCTGCGCCACCTCCTTCTCGCCGCGGTGGGCTTGCGATCCCGGCGCGCCGTCCGCCCAGAGCGAAATCCGTTCGGGCGCGGACGCCTGCGGTGTGAGCGCCATCAGCAGCGCCGCGATCCAGATCTTCATGCATCCCCTCCGACAAGGTTGTCAGAGCATGTCTGCCAGCTTTCCGACCGTATTCCAATTGCGCCCGGTGCCCGGCGGCAGCAGCTTGAGCTTCGCCATCGTGCGATTGATCAGCGTCGATTCGCCCTGGCCGAGCGGAAAGTCGATGTAGAGCTCGTGGCCCACCGCATGCAGGCGCTCGGGGCCGTCGTGCGCGGCGGCGATCTTTTCGACCGCATCTTGCGGCACGGGCTCATGGTGGAAGATCACGAGCAGCTTGCTCGGCCGCTCGCGCGCGACTTCGGGAAAGGGATTGGCGGCGATCACCCGCGCCAGGTGGGCATGGTTGCGGGCGAACACGTCGGACCGGATGCCGGTCGCCTTCGCCACCACGTAGTGGAGATCGCGCTCGATCGCCTCGGCGGCCCGGTCGCTGGCCTCGAAAACCAGGTTGCCCGATGCAAGCAGTGTCCGCGCTTCGGTGAAGCCCGCGGCTTCGGCCGCCGCTAGCAGGTCCGCCTTCACCAGCGTGCGCTTGCCGAGGTTGATCCCCCTCAGCATCGCCGCCCACCTCACCGACCCTCCTCGCGCAAGGGACGGCTGAGCAGCGTCTCGATCACCTGAGGCGCGGGCGTGCCCGCGAGCAGCGCGCAGACCGCCTCGACCACGGGCATATCGACTCCCACCTCGGCGGCGGCTTCGCGCAGCACCGGCGCGGTGTGTGCGCCCTCGGCGACGGTGGTCCGGTCGGCGAGCAAGTCGCTCGCGCGCTTGCCTTGGCCGAGGCCGACGCCGAGCGAGAAGTTGCGCGAGCTGGTCGACGAGCAGGTGAGGACGAGGTCGCCGAGGCCGGAAAGCCCCGCCAGCGTCTCGGCCCGCGCGCCCTTCGCCAGCCCGAACCGCGTCATTTCGGCGAAGCCGCGCGCGATCAGCGCGGCGCGGGCGTTCTGGCCGAGCCCCGCGCCCTCGACCACGCCGCACGCGATCGCGAGCACGTTCTTGACCGCGCCACCGATCTCGGCGCCCACGACGTCCGACGATCCGTAGATCCGGAACGCGGGGCCCCCGAGCCGCAGCGCCAGCGCCGCGCGGAATTCATCTCCTTCGGCCGCGAGCGTCACCGCGGTCGGCAGCCCGGCGGCCACCTCATGCGCAAAGGTGGGACCCGAGAGCACCGCCAACGGAGCCTGCGGATGCACCTGGCGCGCGACCTCGCCGACGAGCAGCCGCGTGCCCGCCTCGATCCCCTTGGCGCACAGGATCAGCGGCGTGCGCTCGACCGGAGCTTCGGCCAGCACCGCGCGGACGTGCTGCGCGGGCGCCACCACCAGCAGCGCGTCCATCTTCGCCAGATCGGCGAGATTGCCCGTCGCCCTGACCTGCTCCGACAGCGGCACGCCCTTGAGGAACGCGCGATTCTCGTGGATCGCGTTGATCGAGTCGACGACTTCGAGCTCGCGCGCCCACAGCAGCACCGGTTCGTTGCGCGCGACGCACCTGCGCCAGCGCCGTGCCCCAGGCGCCACCGCCGATGACCCCGATCTTCATGCCTTGACTCCCGCACCGCGCACCTTCTCGGCATCGGGATCGAGCGGCCAGCGCGGGCGGGCCGGAAAATCGAGCGGATCGGTGAGCCCTGCCGCGAATCGCTCGGCCCCCGCCCAGGCGATCATCGCGGCATTGTCGGTGCACAGCCACAAGGGCGGCGCGACGAAGCGCAGGCCGTGCGCTTCGGCGAGTTCCTCGAGCGCGGCGCGGACCGCCGCATTCGCCGCGACTCCCCCAGCAACCACCAGAGCGGTGGGCGGATCGATCGCGTGGATCGCCTTGTGCGTGCGATCGACCAGGCAATCGACCACCGCCTGCTGGAACGAAGCGGCGATGTCCTCGGCTGGATAGTCGCCGGCGATGCGGGCGACCGCGCTCTTCAGGCCGGCAAAGGAGAAATGCGGTTCGTCCGAGCCCAACAGCGGGCGCGGGAGGGGTACTGCCTTGGCGTCACCGCGCTTCGCAGCCTCCTCGACCGCGGGTCCGCCGGGAAAGCCGAGGCCGAGCAGCTTGGCGGTCTTGTCGAACGCCTCGCCGGCGGCATCGTCGATCGTGGTGGCGAGCCGGCGATAGGCGCCCGGCCCCTCGACCAGCAGCAATTGGCAATGTCCGCCCGAGACGAGCAGCAGCAGATAGGGGAATTCCAGGTCGGGATCGCTCAGCCGCGGCGACAGCGCATGGCCTTCGAGATGGTTGACCGCGATCAACGGCTTGCCCGCCGAGAGCGCGAGCGCCTTGCCGGTGACCAGCCCGACCATCACCCCGCCGATCAGCCCCGGCCCCGCGGTCGCGGCGATCGCATCGACCTCGGCAAGCGTCACCCCAGCCTCGGCGAGCGCCGCCTCGACCAAAGGCGCCAGCACCTCGACATGCGCGCGTGCGGCGATCTCCGGCACGACCCCGCCATAGGGCCGGTGCGCGGCTTCCTGGCGGGCGAGCTTGTGCGCGCGGACAAGGCGATCGCTCGTCACCAGCGCCGCCGCGGTTTCGTCGCAACTCGATTCCAAGCCTAAGAATCAGGGCCATCGCTTCCCTCTAGAGGCGCGGGCCGCTAGCACAAGCCGCCATGCCGCCCTTCCGCCTCGGTACTCGGGGTTCCCCACTCGCGCTCGTCCAGGCGCATCTCGTCCGTGACGCGCTGCTCGCCGCGCACGGCTGGGCGCCCTCCGCAATCGAGATCGTCACGATCCGCACCACCGGCGACCGAGTCCAGGATCGTCCTCTCGCCGAGATCGGCGGCAAGGCGCTGTGGACCAAGGAGCTCGACCGCGCGCTGCTCGACCGCGAGGTGGATTGCTGCGTCCATTCGATGAAGGACGTCGAGACGATCCGCCCCGAGCGAATCGCGATCGCCGCGATCCTGGAGCGTGCCGACGTGCGTGACCGGATCGTCGGCGCCGAATTCGGTCGCCGCGCTCCGCCCGGGCGCGGTGGTCGGCACCAGCTCGCCGCGACGCGCCGCGCAAGTACGGAGGCTGCGCCCCGACCTCGGGATCGCGATGTTCCGCGGCAACGTCGACACGCGCCTCGCCAAGCTGGCGGCGGGCGAGGTCGACGCGACTCTGCTTGCCGCGGCGGGCCTCGAACGGCTGGGGCGGCGCGACGTGGGGGCCGCGATCCCGGTGGAGACGATGCTGCCCGCCCCGGCACAAGGTGCCGTCGGGATCGAGGCGCGCGCGGACGACCGTCGCGCGCTCGGGGTGCTCGCGGCGATCGACCATCCCGAGACTCGCGCCTGCGTGCTCGCCGAGCGCGGCCTGCTCGCGGCGCTGTCGGCGGATTGCCATTCGCCGGTCGGCGCGCTCGCGACGATCGAGGGGGCGATCCTGACGCTCCGCGCAGAGCTGCTCTCCGAGGACGGCACCGGCCATGTCCATGCCCAAGAGGAGGGCAGCCCGCTCGATCCGGAGCTTCCGAAGGCGGTGGCGCGCGACTTGCTTGCCCGCGCGCCCGAATTGGTGCGGCGGCTGTTCGGCGGATGAGCCGGCCGATTGCCGTGCTGCGGCCCGAGCCGGGCAACCGCGTCACCGCTTCGGCGATCGAGGCGGCGGGGCGCCGCGCGATCCGGCTGCCCCTGTTCGGCGTCCGCGCCTTGGCCTGGACCCTGCCCGATCCCGCGCGCTTCGACGCGCTGATCTTGACCAGCGCCAACGCGATCCGGCACGGCGGCAAGGGGCTCGAATTGCTCCGGGCGCTGCCGGTCTATGCGGTGGGGGAGGTGACCGCGAGCGCCGCGCGGCGGGCCGGGTTCCATGTCGCGGCGGTTGGGGACCGGGGGGCGGCGGACCTGATCGCATTTGCCCGCGAGGCCGGCGTGACCCATGCGCTCCACCTCGCCGGGCGCGACCGCAGCGTGGAGCCGGGCGAACTGGTCGCCGAGATCGTCACCGTCTATGCGAGCGACCCGCTGGTGATCGCGCCCGAAGCGGCGGCGCGGCTGGCGGGATCGGTGGCGATCCTGCAATCGGCGCGCGCGGCGGCGCGGCTGGCGAAGGTGGTCGACGAAGCCGGCCTCGACCGCGCGCGCATCGCGCTGGTCGCGATCGGCGAGAAAGCGGCGGTGCACGCTGGGGGCGGGTGGGAGACGGTGGCTGTCGCCGCCAATCCCCGCCCCGAAACGCTCGTCGAAGCCGCGATCGCGCTCGCTGATTGACCCGCCCGCGCAGCGCGGGGATAAGCGGTGCCATGAATGCCGACGAGCCTCTCGCGCTGGAGCCGGCCCGCGGCCTCTCCCCGCTGGCAACCCAGGTCCTGATCGGTGCGGTCGCCTTCGTCGCGGGCGTTGGCGGGACGGCGGCGCTGATCCATGTTTACGGCGCTCCGCCGCCCGCGCCGGTGGTCGCGCCTCGGCCGGCCGGTGCACCCCAGGCCCAGCCGGTGACGGCACCTGCTCTTCCCGCCGGGACCGACATCGCCACGCTCAACGCGCGCGAGCAAGCGCTCGCCGCGCGGCTCGACCAGCTCGACACGCGGCTGACCGACGTCGACAGCGGCGCGCGCGCGGCGAATTCGTACGCCACCCAGGCCGAGCGGCTGATGATCGCCTTCGCGGCGCGGCGCGCGATCGAGCGCGGCATGCCGCTCGGGCCGCTCGAACCCCAGCTGCGCCGCCGCTTCGGCGAAGCGCACGGCGAAGCGGTGGCGACATTGATCCAGGCAGCCGGCCAGCCGGTGACGCTCGAGGACCTGAGGCTCGCGCTCGATACGATCGCGCCGCGGCTGGTGATTGCGCCCGACGAGGGGTTCCTGTCGGCCTTCCGCCGGATGCTCGGCGACATGGTGGTGCTGCGCCAGAGCGAATCGCCGAGCCCGAGGCCCGCCGACCGCCTCCGCCGCGCCCGCCGCACGCTCGAGGAAGGCCAGGTCGAGGCCGCGCTCGCCGAGGTGGCGCGGATGCCCGGCGTCGCCAATGCCGCGAGCTGGGTGACCGCGGCGCGCCACTATATCGCCGCCCGCGCGGCCTTGCGCGAGATCGAAGTCGCGGCAATGGAGACGCCGACGGCGGCTCCGGCGCCTGTGGCCGCGACCACCGCCGCGAAGTGAAGGACTGACATGGCTGAGATGGGCCGGTTCGACTGGCAGGACCCGTTCGCGCTCGACGCGCTGCTGACCGACGAAGAGCGGATGGTCCGCGATGCCGCGCACGATTACGCGCAGGGCGAATTGCAGCCGCGCGTGACTCGTGCGTTCCTCGACGAAGATTTCGACCGCGCGATCATGACCGAGATGGGGTCGCTCGGCCTGCTCGGCGCGACGATCTCCGAGACCTATGGCGGCGCCGGGCTCGGCTATGTCGCCTATGGGCTGGTCGCGCGTGAGGTCGAGCGAGTCGATTCGGGCTATCGATCGGCGATGAGTGTGCAGAGCTCGCTGGTGATGCACCCGATCCATGCCTATGGCACCGAGGACCAGCGCCGGAAGTACCTCCCGAAACTGGCCACCGGCGAATGGGTCGGCTGCTTTGGCCTGACCGAGCCCGACGCCGGCTCGGACCCCGGATCGATGCGCACCCGCGCCGAGAAGATCGACGGCGGCTACCGGCTGACTGGCACCAAGATGTGGATCACCAATTCGCCGATCGCCGACGTCATGGTGGTCTGGGCCAAGTCGGACGCGCACGGCGGCGGGATCAAGGGTTTCGTGCTCGAACGCGGGATGGATGGGCTCTCCACCCCCAAGATCGAGGGCAAATTGAGCCTCCGCGCCTCGATCACCGGCGAGATCGTGATGGACGGAGTCGCGGTCGGCGAGGACGCGCTGCTCCCCGAGGTGCAGGGATTGAAGGGGCCGTTCGGCTGCCTCAACCGCGCGCGCTATGGCATCGCCTGGGGCGCGATGGGCGCGGCGGAGGCCTGCATGCACGCCGCGCGGCAGTACACGCTCGACCGTGCGCAGTTCGGCAAGCCGCTCGCCGCCAACCAGCTCGTCCAGCTCAAGCTCGCCAACATGGAGACCGAGATCGGCCTGGGGCTGATGGCGGCGCTCCGGGCGGGGCGGATGTTCGACGAAGGGAGCCTCAGCCCCGAGACGATCTCGATCATCAAGCGCAACAATTGCGGCAAGGCGCTCGATATCGCCCGCGTGGCCCGCGACATGCACGGCGGCAACGGCATCTCGGCCGAGTTTCACGTGATGCGCCACGCGATCAACCTCGAGACGGTCAACACCTATGAAGGCACCCACGACGTCCACGGGCTGATCCTCGGCCGCGCGATCACGGGGATCGCGGCGTTCTGATGGACCTGCAGCCGACGCTGACCGGCGATCTGGTGACCCTCCGGCCGACGGTGCCGGAGGATTGGGAAGCGATGTATGCGGTCGCGAGCGATCCGCTGATCTGGGAGGTGCATCCCGCGCACGACCGCTGGCAGGAGCCGGTGTTCCGCCGCTATTTCAGCGATGCGCTGGCCTCGGGCGGCGGCCTCACCATTATCGACAAGGCGACCGGGACCGTGATCGGCGCGAGCCGCTACCACGGCTACGAGCCCGATCGCGACGAGATCGAGATCGGCTGGACCTTCGTCGCGCGCGCTTATTGGGGCGGCGCCTACAATCGCGAGATCAAGCGGCTGATGCTCGATCACATCTTCCAATATGCCGGCACCGTCCTGTTCATCGTCGGCGAGCGCAACGTCCGTTCGCGCCGCGCGATGGAGAAGATCGGCGGCGAACTGATCGACCGCACTTCCGAACGCATGATGGCGGGCGAGCGGGTGCGCCACGTCTATTATGCGATCCGCCGGCCATGAAGCCGCAGGCCAAACCGCTTGGGGGCGTCAAGGTGATCGAGCTCGCGCGCATTCTCGCGGGCCCGTGGTGCGGGCAATTGCTCGCCGATCTGGGCGCCGAGGTGATCAAGGTCGAGCGGCCAGGCGAGGGCGACGACACTCGCCACTGGGGCCCGCCCTTCCTCCACGATGCCGCGGGCAACAACCTCGACGCCGCCTATTTCCACGCCTGCAACCGCGGCAAGACCGCCCGCGCGATCGACATCGCCACGTCCGAGGGGCAGGCCGAGGTCCGCGCGCTGATCGCCGATGCCGACGTGGTGATCGAGAACTACAAGGTCGGCGGACTCGCCAAATACGGTCTCGACCCCGAGGCGATGCGCGCGCTCAACCCGCGGCTGGTGGTCTGCTCGATCACCGGCTTCGGCCAGGACGGGCCCTACGCCCACCGCGCCGGCTACGACTTCATCATTCAGGGCATGGGCGGCTTCATGTCGCTGACCGGCGAGCCCGACGGGAGCCCACAGAAGGCCGGGATCGCCTATGCCGACATCTTCACCGGCGTCTATTCGGCGGTGGCGATCCTCGCGGCGCTGCGACGGCGCGATACGAGCGGCGAGGGCGCTTGGATCGACATGGCGCTGCTCGACACGCAGGTTTCGGTGCTCGCCAACCAGGCGCTCAACTGGATGGCCTCGGGCAAAGTGCCGCACCGGATGGGCAACGGCCACAGCAATCTAGTGCCGTATCAGGCGTTTAGCACGAAGGACGGCGATCTGATCGTCGCGGTCGGCAACGATTCGCAGTTCCGCAAGCTGTGCGCGGTGCTGGGGCTCGAGCTGGGCGGCGACTCGCGCTTCGCCACCAATCCATCGCGCGTGACTCATCGCGTCACGCTGATCCCCCTGCTCCAGGCTGCGATCGCCGCGTGGGCCAAGGCCGATCTCTACGAAGCGCTGGAAACCGAAGGCGTCCCCGCCGGACCGATCAACACGGTCGACGAGGTGTTCGCCGATCCGCAGGTGGTAGCGCGGGGCATGCGGCTGATGCGCGATGGGGTTCCCGGCGTCGCCAGCCCGATCGTGATCGACGGCGAGCGCATGGTCTCGGACCGGCCGAGCCCGCGGCGCCCGGCGAACGACGCTTAGTCGCCGGCCTAGGTCACCGCCTCGATCAGCGCCTGCGCCGCCGCGGGCGCTCGGACCTTGCCGCCGTGGATGAAGAAGATGAAGGTCTCGCGCGGCCGCTCCGGCGCCGGAGCGCCGACGTAGGGCAATCCTTCGGGGCTTCCGCCCGACGCCCACAGCTTCGCGGCCTCCGCCCATTTCCCGATCTCGCGCTCGGGATAGCAGAGCGGGTTCTCGTCCTGGCCGGCCTCGAGCCGCGCGTAGACGAAATCGCCGGTCACGTCGGCGATCGCGGGATAGTCGGGCGAATCGGCGAAGACGATTCCAGCCCCGGCCTCCCGGCACAGCGCGATAAACTCGGGCGCCTTGAAGCTTTCGTGGCGGACCTGGATCGCGTGGCGGAGCTTCACGCCCTCATGGGCATCGGGCAGCAGCTGGAGGAATGCGCCAAAATCCGCGGCGTCGAATTTCTTGGTCGCCATGAACTGCCACAGGACGGGGCCGAGCTTGTCGCCGAGCTCGACGATGCCCTGGCTCACGAACCGCTGGATCGATTCGCCGGCGTCGGCGAGCACCTTGCGATTGGTGCAAAAGCGCGACGCCTTGACCGTGAAGACGAAACCCTCCGGCGCGGTCTTGGCCCAGCCTTCGAAAGTCGCGGGCTTGAAGCCGCTGTAGTAGGTGCCGTTGATCTCGATCGCGGTCAGCGCGCGGCTGGCGAATTCGAGCTCGCGCTTCTGGCTTAGGCCTTCGGGATAGAAGGTCCCGCGCCACGGCTCGAAGGTCCAGCCGCCGATGCCGATTCGGATGGGTGCATGCATGAACCTGTTCTACTCCGTTTCAGCAAAGCTGAAACGGTAGCGGCACCGGCCCAGCGAAGCTGCAAATGAGTCTAGAACAATCCTCACGCGCGGGAACCCGAAGCTTGCCCGCAATAGCGGCCATTTCGAACGAGAAACGTGATTGCTCCCATCTGGACAAATTCGCCCGCACGAGAGCAAATGCACCGGATCGGGGAGAAAAATCATGGATCGACGCACGCTGACTGCACGCGCACCGCGGGACGACCGGCGATGAGCTGGCTCTCGGGACTCCTCACCCGGATCTTCGGGCCACTGCCCACGCTCATCAACCTGGGCCTCGGCGTGTTGCGTACGATCTGGCCGGTGCCGGTGATCGGCAACAAGGCCGCGGTGGTGCGCTACACCGATGTCGTCGCAGTGCTCGAGCGCGATGTGGATTTCCCAACCGATTACGATGCCAAGCTCAACGTCATCACCGGCAACCAGCCCTTCATGCTCGGCATGCCGCAGGGACCTGCGTTCCAGCAGAACATCGCCGGACTGCGCCAGACCACCCCGGTATCGGACATCGCCAGCCGGCTCGTCCCCGCCACGCTCGAATCAGCGCGCCAGGGATTGGACAATGCCGATGGGGCGCTCAACGTCGTCCCCTATATCCGCGACATCACCTTCGACACCTTGTGCGCCTATTTCGGCACGCCCGAGCCCAAGACCGCCAACATGAAGCAATGGGCGCAGACCTTGTTCAAGTTCCTGTTCGCGGACATGAACAATGATCCGAAACTCGGCGCGGAGGTGCGGCAGATCGCGCCTCAGCTCCAGGCGCACATCGATTCGCTGATCGCCGCGCGCAAGGCCAATCCGGAGGGCGACGACGTGCTCGCCCGCGCGCTGAGGCTCCAGGCGCAGGGTGTCCCCGGGCTGAGCGATATCCAGATCCGCACCGCGCTGGTCGGCTTCATCGTCGCGGGGCTGCCGCAGCCGGCGATGGCAGTGCCCAAGGCGCTCGACCAACTGTTCATGCGCCCCGCCGCGCTCGTCGCCGCGCAGAAAGCCGCGCGCGAGGACGACGATGCCACGCTGGGCGCCTATTTCTTCGAGGCGCTGCGCTTCAATCCGCTCGCGCCGTTCCTCACGCGCCAGACGCTCACGGCCCAGCAGGTGAGCAGCGGCACCGTGCCGGCGGGCAAGATGGTGTTCGCGATGATCCAGTCGGCGATGATGGACCCGCGCCAGGTGAAGGATCCCTACACCTTCAATCCCAACCGCCCGGCCTCGGACTATCTCGCGTTCGGCGCGGGCATGCACCAATGCTATGCCAAGGCGATCAACGAAGCGACGATCCCGCTGATGATCAAGCCGCTGCTCACGATGCCCAACCTCAAGCGCGCGCGCGGAGCGGCGGGGCGGCTGGTGATGAACGGGCCGTTCCCCAAATCGCTGAACGTGACCTTCTAAGCCCGGTCGACATCGGGATTCTTGGTCTCCCTCTCGCAGAGCGGGCCGGCGGAACTCGAAGGGGCTTGATAAAGTTCCTGCTTTGTTCCATTCGCTCGAGTCGAAGCTTCGAATCACCCTTCCGCATTCTCCGTCCTGCATCGTGCTCGATGCGGGCCGCCCGGGCGCGACCATTCGCGTGCGGGGACGGGCGGGCACGATCCCGCGTCCGCGTAGGGTTCGGACTTCTTGACTTTCGCCGGTCGGCCGCGATCGGCGAGGATAGCGGAGCCTTGCGGCGACACAGGCCGCTTGCCCGCGCTCTTTGGCAATCAATTGGCCGCGCTTTCCCGGACGCCGCCGGACTGCGCTAGCCGAGGTTCTCGGCTAAGAATTCGGCGGTCTGGCGATCGGCGCGGTCGGCTTCGGCGGAAGCGCGGCGCTTGCCGGCCTCGGTCGCGAAGCCGTGGTCGACCCCCGCGTGATCGATCAGCGTCACTCTGGGGTGATCGTCGAGTCCCTCGTGCATCTTCGCCTGGTTGTCGGGGGTGACGAAATGGTCGTTCATCGCGATGTGGAGCAGCAGCGGATGGGCGATGCCGTGCTTCTCGCCGAGCAGCCCGTCAATCCCGACCGCGTAATAGCCGACGCTCGCATCCACGTCGGTGCGCGCCGCGGTCATGTACGCCAGGCGCCCGCCAAGGCAGTAGCCGACTACGCCGACCTTGCCGCCGCTTATCCTGGTCCGGGCAGCACGGATCGTCGCTTCGATGTCGCGGATGCCGGCGTCCTGGTTGAACTTGCCCATCAGCCCTAGCGCTTGCTGGAATTGTTCGGGGACGTCGGGATCGAGCTGGATGCCGGGCTGGAGCCGCCAGAACAGATCGGGCGCGATCGCCAGATAGCCCTCGGCGGCGAGCTTGTCGCATTTGCGGCGGATACCCGGATTCACCCCGAAGATCTCCTGAATCACGATGATCGCCGCGCGCGGCGCGCCTTCCGGTTCGGCGACATAGGCCGTGAAGCTGCCTTCGCCGTCGAGGGCAGAAATCGTGATCTCGCTCATAGCATCGTCCTCTTGGCGTGGCGGCGCTCGTGATCGAGCAGCCAGGATTTGGTCTTGGGGCCCTCGCCCGCCGAATAGGCGCCGAGCGCGCCACCACTGCCGAGCACGCGGTGGCAGGGCACCAGGATTGGGAAGGAATTGCGCGCGCAGAGCTGGCCGATGGCGCGCGGACTCGATCCGAGCAGGCGGGCAAGCGCGCCGTAGCTGAGCGTGTCGCCATAGCGGACCGCGATCAACCCGTCGCGAAGCACGCCCCCGCGCAGCGTGCCAGCCGGCTCAAGCGCCAAGTCGAAGTCCAGCCGCTCGCCCGCGAACCATTGCTCGAGCTGCTCGGCGCCCGTGCGCACCGCGGCCGCGCTACCCCGCGAAAGCGCGCCATCGCCGCCGATCCGGATCGCGCTCAGCCGCGTCTCGTCGCCCTCGATCCGCACCGAGCCGATGGGCGTTGCGATCACCGCATGGTCGCGCGCATACATGGCGCCAAGCTAGCAGCCGCGAAGGCGCGCGCTCAAGCGGAGAAGAGCATGAAGATCAACCTGGAAGTCAATTGCACCCCCGAGGAGGCCCGCCGCGCGATGGGACTACCCGATCTCTCGCCGGTGCACGAGCGCTATGTCGCGATGATGCTGCAAGCCATTGAAAAGCAAGGTACCCCGGAGGGATTTCAGGACATGATGCGACAGTGGGGCCCGATGGGTGACGCCGGGATGAGCTTCTGGCGCGGCCTCTTCGAAAGCGCGGGCAAGCCGCAGGGCTGACCATGGACTCGATCTTCGCGCTCTCGAGCGGCGCGCCACCGGCCGGGATCGCGGTGGTGCGGGTGAGCGGCCCGGGCGCGTTCGATGCGGTGCGGATGCTGGCGGGGACCTTGCCAGAGCCGCGACGCGCGGCGCTGGCGTCGCTCCGCGACCCGGCGAGCGGCGAATTGCTCGATCGCGCATTGCTGCTCTGCTTCCCCGGCCCCGCGAGCGCCACCGGCGAGGATGTGGCCGAGCTCCATCTGCACGGCGGCCGCGCGGTGGTGCGCGCGGTCGAAGTGGCGCTCGGCGCGCTTCCCGGCCTGCGCGCTGCCGAGCCGGGCGAGTTCACGCGGCGCGCGCTGATGAATGGGCGCATCGACCTGAGCGAGGCCGAGGGGCTCGGCGACTTGCTGATGGCCGAGACCGAATCCCAGCGCCGCCACGCGCTGCGATCGGCGGAAGGCGCGGTCCGCCGCGAGGTCGAGGGATGGACGGTACGCGCGCTGTCGATCGCCGCAGGGGTCGAGGCACTGCTCGATCATTCCGACGAGGACGACGTCGATGCGGGGGCGCTGCCCAAGCTACAGGCCGATGCCGCCGGGCTCGGCGCCGAGATCGAGACGGTGATCGCCCGACCGACGGTCGAGCGGGTTCGCGACGGCATTCGTGTCGTGCTCGCGGGTCCGCCCAATGCCGGCAAGTCGACCCTGCTCAACGCGCTTGCCGATCGCGACGCGGCGATCGTGTCGCCGATCGCCGGCACGACACGCGACCGGATCGAGGCGCCAGTGGTGCGGAACGGAATCGCCTGGCTGCTGATCGACACAGCAGGTCTCGCCGAATCCCCCGGCGATACGATCGAAGCGATCGGCATCGGGCGTGCCCGCGACGCGCTGGCCGAGGCCGACCTGGTGCTTTGGCTTGGCGACGATGCCTCGCCGCCGGGGGCGATGGCGTTGCACGCCCGCGCCGATGAAACGGGCAGGGGCGCGAGCGAAGGCCGGATCGCGGTTTCCGCCCGGACCGGCGCGGGGATCGAACTCGCTGTGGGACGCGATGTCGGCGCGAGCTGCCGAACTGTTCCCGCCACTCGACACGGTTGCGCTCAATCGCCGCCAGCAGGATCTCTGCAGGAGCGCAGCCGAGGCTCTGACATGTGCCGGATGCGAAGACGACCCGATCCTGTTCGCGGAGCATCTCCGCAATGCTCGTCGCGCGTTCGACGCGATCACCGGGCGCGCCGACGTCGAGGCGATGCTCGATGCGTTATTCACGCGTTTCTGCATCGGCAAGTGATGTTCCAGTGGAACGTGTTTTGACGCGGGCGACCTGAGCGACTAGCGCGCGGCGCATGGACTTCGACGTCATCGTCATCGGCGGCGGCCACGCCGGGACCGAAGCGGCGGCAGCTGCGGCGCGGCGCGGCGCTCGCGCGGCCTTGCTCAGCTTCGATCTGGCAAAGCTCGGGGCGATGTCGTGCAACCCGGCGATCGGAGGGCTCGGCAAGGGCCATCTCGTCCGGGAGGTCGACGCGTTCGACGGGCTGATCGCGCGTGCCGCCGACGTCGCCGGCATCCACTATCGCATGCTCAACCGCAGCAAGGGCACCGCCGTCCAGGGTCCGCGCGTCCAGGCCGATCGAGTGCGCTATGCCGCGGCGATCCAGGCAATGCTGCGTGCACAGGCCGGACTTGAGCTCGTGGAAGGCGAGGCGGCTTCGCTCGAGCTGGACGGCACCACGATCGCGGGGGTACGGCTCGCGGACGGCAGCCTGTTGCGCGGCAAGGCAGTGGTACTCGCGACCGGCACCTTCCTCGGCGGTCGCATCTTCCGAGGCGAGGAGCGGCTTGAAGGCGGGCGGATCGGCGAGGCGGCCGCGCACCGGATCGCCCTGCAGCTCCGCGCGCTCGATCTGCCGATGGCGCGGCTCAAGACCGGCACGCCGCCGCGCCTCGACGGGCGCACGATCGATTGGTCGCGACTCGCCGAGCAGCCATCGGACAGCGATCCCTGGACGATGTCGCCGATGTCGCCGCGCCGGATCCTGCCCCAGCTCCACTGCGCCGTCACCCGCACCACTGAAATGACGCACGACGCCATCCGCGCCGGCCTTCACCGCTCGCCGCTGTTCACCGGCGCAATCGACGCGATCGGCCCACGCTATTGCCCCTCGATCGAGGACAAGATCCACCGCTTCGGCGACCGCGACGGTCACCAGATATTTCTTGAGCCCGAGGGCCTCGATACGCCCCTGGTTTATCCGAACGGGATGTCGACCTCGTTGCCGGTGGACGTGCAGCAGGCGATGATCGTCTCGATCCGGGGGCTCGAGCGCGCCGCGATCGTGACGCCAGGCTACGCGGTTGAGTACGACCATATCGATCCGCGCGCGCTTGCCGCGACGCTGGCGCTGCCCGCGTTGCCCGGCGTCTTTTGCGCGGGCCAGATCAACGGCACCACCGGTTATGAGGAAGCGGCGGGGCAGGGCTTGATTGCCGGGATCAATGCCGCCGCGCACGCGCTGGGCGTAGCCTCGCTCGTCCTCGACCGAGCGAGCAGCTACCTCGGTGTAATGATCGACGATCTGGTGCTCCAGGGCGTGACCGAGCCCTATCGGATGCTCACCGCGCGCGCCGAATATCGGTTGCGGCTTCGCGCCGACAATGCCGAGACCCGGCTCGGCCCGATCGCCCGCGCGCTCGATTGCCTCGGGCCGAAGAGGCTTGCCCGGCTCGATGAGCGCGAACGGGCAGGGGCGGCGCTCGACGCGGCGTTCGAGCCGGTGCTGAGCGCGAGTACCGTGCGCCACCAGGGCGCGCCGGTGAGTCTCGACGGCTCCCGGCGATCGGGCCGGCAATGGCTGCGTTTTCCGGGGGTCGAACCCTCGCATATCGTCCCCGTTCTCGACGTTGACCCGCAACTCCTCGCCGAGTTCGCCGAGGACGCGCGCTACGCGCCCTATCTCGAGCGGCAGGAGGCGGAGGTCATCCAACTTCGGGGCAACGATGCGGTGCGGCTGCACGCCGATCTCGACTATGCAGGCATCGCCGGGCTCTCGAACGAAATGGTCGAGCGGCTGAGCGCGGCTCGGCCGGAGACGCTGGGGGCGGCCTCGCGCATCCGCGGAATCACGCCCGCTGCCCTCTCTGCGATTCTGCTCCACCTTCGCCGGCGTGCCGCATGACCGAGGACGAAGCGCGAACGTGGGTCCGCGAGCGCTACGGTGTTCCACGTGAAACAGCGCTGGCGCGCTACGCCGAAATTCTCCGCGCCGAGTCGCAGCGCCAGAATCTGATCGCGACGTCGACTCTCGCTACGCTCTGGTCGCGGCACTTCGTCGAACTCGGCGCAACTAGTGCCGCTCGGCGAAGGCCGCCAAGGCCCTTGGCTCGATATCGGCTCGGGCGCGGGCCTCCCGGGGCTGGTGGTGGCGGCGTTGACCGAACGTCCCGTCGTTCTGGTCGAGCCAAGGGCCCGGCGCGCTGCCTTCCTGCGCCAGGCGGCGGACCAGCTCCGGCTAGCCGTGACGGTCATCGCCGGCCGGGTTGAGAACCATCATCCCTCCACGCCAGCAGCCGTCATCTCTGCCCGTGCGGTCGCTGAACTCGCCAAATTGTTCGCTGCGGCACATCATTGTGCCAATTCGTCCACAATCTGGTTGCTGCCGAAGGGCCGAAGCGCGCAATCGGAGGTGGATGCCGCGCGCCGGGCGTGGCAAGGTTCGTTCCACGTGGAACAAAGCATCACGCAACCGGAATCCGGCATCGTGATCGCGAAAAGGGTGCGCCCGAGATGATCTGCATCGCCATTGCCAACCAGAAGGGCGGTGTCGGCAAGACCACCACGGCGATCAACGTCGGCACCGCGCTGGCGGCGATCGGCAAGCGCGTACTGCTGATCGACCTCGATCCGCAGGGCAACGCTTCGACCGGTTTGGGTATCAACCGCGCCGCGCGTGAGCACTCGAGCTACGATCTGCTGGTGAGCGACGCGACGCTCGACGATGTGGCGATGGCGAGCAAGGTGCCGCGGCTCGATATCGTTCCTGCCACGCAGGATTTGTCGGGCGCGGAGATCGAACTCATCGAGTTCGAGGAGCGCACCCACCGGCTCGAGGCCGCGCTGCGCCGTGACGCCGGCGGCCGGTGGGATGTGGTGCTGATCGATTGCCCGCCCTCGCTGGGCCTGCTGACGATCAACGCGATGGTCGCCGCGCATGCCCTGCTCGTGCCGCTCCAGTGCGAGTTCTTCGCGCTCGAAGGGCTCAGTCAATTGCTCAACACCGTCGAGCGCATCCGCACTCGCTTCAACCCCGGCCTGTCGATCCTCGGCGTCGCTCTGACGATGTACGACCGGCGCAACCGGCTGAGCGAGCAGGTGTCGGACGACGTTCGCGCGGTGCTGGGACCAGTAGTGTTCGACACGGTGATCCCGCGTAACGTCCGCTTGTCCGAAGCGCCGAGCCACGGGCTGCCCGCGCTGATCTACGATTACAAATGCCCCGGCTCCGAAGCCTATATCGCGCTCGCCCGCGAGGTGATCGAGCGTTTGCCCAAGCATAAGAAGGCCGCATGACCGACACGCCCGCCGATTCCACGCCCGCGCGCAAGACCCGTCAGGGGCTCGGTCGCGGCCTCAGCTCGCTGCTCGGCGACAACATCCGCGAGGAGTCGATCGCCGGCACGCCCGAAGGGGGCGCGGGCATCCGCATGCTGCCGGTCAGTGCGATGACACCGCACCCCGACCAGCCGCGCCGCCATTTCGACGAGGATGCGCTCGAGGAACTCGCCAAGTCGATCGCCGCGAAGGGCATGATCCAACCGATCTTCGTGCGCCCGCACGGCAAGGGGTACCAGATCGTCGCCGGCGAACGCCGCTGGCGCGCCGCGCAGCGCGCGCGGCTCCACGAGGTGCCCGCTGTGGTGCGCGAGCTGAGCGACGCCGAGACGCTCGAGGTCGCGCTGATCGAGAATATCCAGCGCGAGGACCTCAACGCGATCGAGGAAGCCGAGGGCTATTCCCGGTTGATCGGCGAGTTCGGGCACACCCAGGAAGTGCTGGGGAAGATCGTCCACAAGTCGCGCAGTCACGTGGCCAATCTGCTGCGGTTGCTCGATTTGCCCATAGCGGTGCGCCAGATGGTGATCGAGGGTGCGATCGAAATGGGCCACGCCCGCGCGCTGGTCGGCACCCCTGACGCCGAGAAGCTCGCGCGCCATGTGGCAGACAAGGGCCTGTCGGTTCGCGAGGCTGAGCGGCTCGCCCGCCAGGCGAAGCCGTCGAAGCGCAAGGGCGCCGCAGCAGGCCGCGACCCCGACCTTCAGGCGCTAGAGCATCACCTCGGCGACGTGCTCGGGCTCAACGTGCGGATCTCACACGGAGCCAAGGGGGGTTCGCTGACGCTGGCCTATTCGACGCTCGACCAGCTCGACATGGTCTGCCAGCGGCTGACCGGGGAGCGGATCTAGCCGCGCATCCGCACCGCGGCACGCGCGACCGCGACGCATTCGGCATCGGCGAGCACCTCGCCCGCGCCGCCGGAATGCATCAGCGCCCGCTCGGTTTCGCGGACACGATCGATGCCGCGGGCAAGCGCGACCGCATTCCAGCGGCGTAGCGCACGGCCTGTCGCGGCCTTTTCCTTGAAGAATATCCGATTTTTTTCAATGACTTGCTCCGCCGTAGCGCCGGCGTCGACCTCCGCCCTCAATTCGGCGAGAGTGAGCAGTCGCCGCGCGAGCTGCCGGAGCAACGGGACCGGCGAACCGCCCGCCTCGCGCAGCCGGCCGAGCTCCGCGCCCAGATCGGCGACGCGGCCGTCGATCACCGCTTCGATCGCGCCGAACATCTCGGCGTCGCCCAAGTCGGCGCCGATCGCCTCGAGCGCGCGTCCGTCGGCGTCGCGCGGGCGGTCGGGAGCGGCGTCGAGATAGAGCGCGAGCTTCTCGATCTCGCGAGTCATGATCGCGCGGTCGCCGCCGCAGGCGCTCGCGAGCAGGTGCGGCACATCGCCGCTCAGGCGCAGCCCATGCTCGCGCGCGATCGTCGTCACCAGCCGGTTGGCCTCGATCCCTTCGGGCACGTAGCAGCCGTGCGACACCGCGGCGCGCGCGGCGATCGCGAGCTTGACCAGCTTGCCGCTCGACTTGAGCCCGGGGCCGATCGCCACCACCGGATTGCCCGCGCACTCCGCATCGAGCAACAGCGCGAACGCCTCGATTAGATTATCCTCCGCTCCGCCGACCCGAATCAGGCGCTTCTCGCCGAACAGCGACATCGACGCCGCCTCGTCGGCGAGCCGCCCCGGCGACTCGCGCAAGCTTCTCGGCTCGATGTCGACTCGCTCGACCTCGGGCCCCATCGCCCGGACAATTCGCGCCGCGAGCTCGTTGGCGCCGGCTTCGTCGGGTCCGTGGAAAAGGTAAAGGCGAGTGCCGGAATCGGGGGCGTCGATCAGGCCGCGGATCTGGCCCGCGCTGACCTTCATTTCGCGGCGCGATCCGCCGATTGCGCATAGCGGGCGACGCGCGCGACGATCTGATCGGCGACGATGTCCGAAAGCCGCTCGAGCGCGGTGCGTTCGGCCGCAATCGTCGCATATTCGGAGCCGACGACGTCGATACCCGCATCCGAACCCGCGGTGGCGTCGAGCACCACCGCGCCGCTCGATACATCGATCAGCTGATACCGCGCGCGCAAGGTCCTCCGCTCGCGCGCGACGCTGTCATCGCTGCGCACGCCGAGCCCGGCGATCTTGTCGTCGAGCTTGACTTCGAGCCGGTAGCGCGCCGACCCCGATGCGCCCGGCTCCATCCGGTCGCGCAGCGCATTGCCGAGCAGCCAGCCGGCCTGTCCCTCGATCGGCGCGACCTCGACCGACGCCAGCGTCGAGCGGACCGGGCCGTCCGCCCCGCCGCCGTAGAGCGGCCGGAGCCCGCAGCCCGACAGCACACACGCGGCCAGCAGGAGCGCCGCGATCCTCATGCGACGAGGTTCACCAGACGGTCGGGCACGACGATCACCTTCCTGGGCGCCTTTCCTTCGAGGATGCGCACGACATTAGCCGAAGCCAGTGCCGCCGCCTCAAGGGTTTCGCGCGGGCTTCCCTTGGGCAGTACCAGCGTATCGCGCAGCTTGCCATTGACTTGAACGGCGATCGTCACTTCGTCGTCGACCAGCAGGGTGGGATCGACCTCGGGCCAAGCCGCATCGGCGATCAGCCCGTCCTCGCCGACCTTTGCCCACACCTCCTCGGAGAGATGCGGAACCATCGGCGCGGCGATTCGTGCCAGCGTACGGATTGCCTCCGTCCGCGCGGCCGAGGGTTCGGCGCGCTCGATCGCGTTGACCAGTTCGTAGAGCTTGGCGACGGCCTTGTTGAAGGTCAGCGCCTCGATATCCTCGGCGACTCCAGCGATCGTGCGGTGGAGTTTCCGGGTCAGCTCGGGATTGTCGCCCTCGGCATCTTCCAGCCCGTCGAACAGGCGCCACAGCCGCTGGACGAAGCGCCACGAGCCCTCGATCCCGCTCTCGGACCATTCGAGGTCGCGCTCGGGCGGCGAATCGGAGAGCATGAACCACCGCACCGCGTCCGCGCCGTACTGGTCGACGATCGGCTCGGGGTCGACGGTGTTCTTCTTCGATTTAGACATCTTCTCGGTGCGGCCGATCTGCGCGGGCTCGCCCGACGCAAGCTCGACCGCGCCGGCCGCATCCCGGCGAATCTCGTCGAGCCCCAGCCAGCGACCGTCCGCCGCCCTGTAGGTCTCGTGCGTCACCATTCCCTGCGTGAACAACCCGGCGAAGGGCTCCGCCACGTCGAGCATCCCCATATGCTGGAGCGCGCGCGTCCAGAAGCGGGCGTAGAGCAGGTGAAGGATCGCGTGCTCGACCCCACCGATATACTGCCCGACCGGCAGCCATTGCTCGGCCTGGGCCTTGTCGAACGGCTTGTCCCTGGGCTGGCTGGCGAAGCGGATGAAATACCAGGAGGAATCAACGAACGTATCGAGCGTGTCAGTCTCGCGCCGCGCCGCGCCGCCGCACGCTGGGCAGTCGACGTGCTTCCAGCTCGGGTGCCGGTCGAGGGGGTTGCCAGGCACGTCGAAGGTCACATCGTCGGGCAGCACCACCGGCAGCTGGTCGCGCGGCACCGGCACCGCGCCGCACGCGTCGCAATGAATGATCGGGATCGGCGTGCCCCAATAGCGCTGGCGCGAGACACCCCAGTCGCGCAGCCGCCACACGGTGGTGCCGATGCCCCAGCCACCCGCCTCGGCGCGCACGATCACCGCGCGTTTGGCGTCGGCCACGTCCATGCCGTCGAGGAAATGCGAGTTCACCAGCGTGCCGGGCCCCGAATAGGCCTCGGAATCGTGGAATTCGGGGGCGGTCTCGTCGCCGTCCGAGACGACGCGGCGGATTGGCAGCCGATATTTGCTCGCGAATTCGAAGTCGCGCTGGTCGTGCGCGGGCACGCCGAACACCGCGCCGGTGCCATAGTCCATCAACACGAAATTGGCGATGTAGACCGGCAATTCCCATGCCGGATCAAAGGGATGCGCGGCGCGCAGGCCGGTATCGAAGCCCAGCTTCTCCTGCGTCTCGAGCTCGGCGGCGGTGGTGCCGCCCTGCTTGCAGCGCTCGACGAAGGCGGCGGCCCCGGGATTCGCCGCCGCGAGCGCCTGCGCGATCGGATGGTCGGCCGCCACCGCGACGAAGCTCGACCCGAAGATCGTGTCGGGCCGGGTGGTGAAGACCTTGACCTCGCTCGCGCCCGAATCGTTCGGCGCCAGCAGGAAGCGAAACAGCAGCCCTTCGCTCTTGCCGATCCAGTTCTCCTGCATCAGCTTGACCTTGTCCGGCCAATGCTCGAGCGCCTTGACGCCATCGAGCAATTCCTCGGCGAACTGGGTGATCTTGAGGAACCATTGGCTGAGCTTGCGCCGCTCGACCAGCGCGCCCGAGCGCCAGCCGCGCCCCTCGATCACTTGCTCGTTGGCGAGCACGGTCATGTCGACCGGGTCCCAGTTGACCGCCGATTCCTTGCGGTAGACCAGCCCCGCCGCCATCAGATCGAGGAACAGCGCCTGCTCGTGGCCGTAATAATCGGGCTCGCAGGTGGCGAGCTCGCGAGTCCAGTCGAGCGCGAAGCCGAGACGCTTCAGCTGCGCCTTCATCGTCGCGATGTTCTGGCGCGTCCAACTGCCCGGATGGACCTTCTTCTCCATCGCCGCATTCTCGGCGGGCATGCCGAACGCATCCCAGCCCATCGGATGGAGCACTTCCATGCCCTTCATCCGCCGAAAGCGCGCGAGGACGTCGCCCATCGTGTAATTACGCACATGCCCCATGTGGATGCGCCCCGAGGGATAGGGAAACATCTCGAGCACATAGCTCTTGAGCTTGGGCGAATCGTCGCGCGCGGCGAAGGTGCGGCGTTCTTCCCACACCTTCTGCCAAGCGGCATCGGCCTTCAGCGCGTTGAAGCGCGACACGTTCTTATCCTTCGGAAAGCGCGGTGCGCCCGGGCACCGCCGTTCATCATTCCGCGATGGCGGCGCGGCGAAGATCGCGGGCGCGGGTGAGGATGATGTCCTCCACCTTCTGCACCGTCGCCGCCTGCACCGGCGCCTCGACCCAGGCCCCTGAGGTGTAGACCTGGCGGAGCGCCGCGACGCGCACCGCATCGGCGCGCAGATCCTTGTCGAGAATCGTCACGGTGAACTTGACGCGTTCGGTCGGCGCGTTCGGGTTGGCGTACCAATCGGTGATGATCACCCCGCCGTTCGAATCGCTCTCCAGCAGCGGCATGAAGCTGAGCGTGTCGAGGCTGGCGCGCCACAGATAGGAATTGACGCCGATCGTGGTGATCTGCGAGGCGGCGATATCCGCCTTCGGGCGGCCGTGATGGTGGCTGCAGGCGGCGATCGAGCAGGCGAGCGACCCCAGGATCGCGGTGCGCAACAGGCGGTTCATCGACACATTCCTAAGGCGTAGAGTTGCAAACGACGTGCATCTATAGAAGCTCGTGTGGCGGGAGCAAGGCGGACACGCGCACGGCGCGTGCTGTGGGGCGATTGCAACAGTCGAATCAAATTTGTCCGACATGTGGAACCCTGCTTCCGAATCATGGTAGGTGTGGCGAGGAGTAGGGATGCACATGCGATTCTCACGCTGGACGGCAGGAATGGGGTTGGGGGCGATCGTCGCCGCCGGTCTCGTTGCGTCGTCCGCGCTCGGGGCACCGGAGAATCGTTCGCAGCGGGCCGAAAAGCGCGAAAATGCGCGGGTTCCGATGGAAATGGGGGTGTTCACCCCTGCCGCCGCCGATCCCAAGCTGGCGGCGGTGCTGGCCCGTAGCGGCCTGCCCGACAGCGGCTTCCGCTTCACCCCGTCCGAGTCGAATCGCACGGTCAGCCGCGTGGTGACGGTTGCGGTGCACGCTCGCTCGACCCGCACCGCGCAGGCGGGCACGCGCACGGCCCCCGCTCCGGCCGCGGTCAGCCTCGCCCCGATCGCTTATAATCTCGGCGCTTCGGTCAGCTGGAAGCGCTTCGCGATCGACGGCGACGTGAGCCGAATCGACCTGATCAACCAGCCGGGCAGCCGCGAGCATCGCGAAGTCGGGCTAAGCTACTCGGGCAAGCGCGCCAGCGGCCGAGTCCAGGCCGCCACCGATCGTCCGCTCGCGAGCACGCCGGTCCTGATCGGTGACGCACCGAGCTATTCGATCGATGTCGGCGGTTCCTATTCGCTCACCCGCAACTTCGCGGTGACCGCAGGCGTGCGCTACAAGTCCGAACGCGAGCGGCTGCCACAGCTCACCGATCAGCGACGCGACAGCCAGGCCGTCTACGTCGGCACTGCCTTCCGCTTCTAGGCGGACCAGTCACCTTTTTTGTCGAGCCAAGCGTCGATCGCCGCCCACCCGTGCGCGCGGAGTCCCTTGGCGCGCGCGGCGGTCATCCCACCCAGCGCGATCACCGGCACCGGGCACCCGGCAATCATCAGTCCGAACCGCACCCGTCCCAGCGGCCGGGCACTGACATGCGAGCGCGTCGCGAACGCCGGCGAGACGAACACCGCGTCGGCGCCGGCGCGAATCGATGCAATCAGTTCTTTGCGGTTGTGCGCGGACAAGGTCCTCAGCCCCGGCCGTGACCGCCGGCCGCGCCCATGCACTCCAGCCTCGCCGCGTCCGAGCGAGTCGACCCCGGCGCGCACCAACACGAGCCCGCGCCGCCGCGCCACTGCCGCCACGCGCTCGAACAGCGCGCGCCGCTCGCCGGACGGCAGGCCATAGTGACGGAACACCACCCCGCCGCCGCGCGGCAGCCGCTCGAGCGCATCCCACAGCGCCTCACCGATCCGCTCGTCGGTCATCAGCCAGAGGCGGGGAATCGGGGGGTGGCGGGGCGGCATGCCCCTGCCTATAGCGGCGCGCATGCTTTCCGACGATGCCAGTGCGCGGCTCGCCGCGGTCCGCGAACGGATCGCGCGCGCAGCGAAGACCGCAGGGCGCGACGCCGGCGACGTGACGCTAATCGCCGTCTCCAAGACCCATGAGGCGCCGGCCATCCGCCCGCTGATTGCCGCCGGCCAGCGCGTGTTCGGCGAGAACCGTGTGCAGGAGAGCTCAGCCAAATGGCCCGCGCTCCTGGAGGAAACGCCCGGCATCGTGCTACACCTCGTCGGCCAGCTCCAGTCGAACAAAGCCGAGGAGGCAGTCGCGCTGTTCGACGCGATCCATTCGCTCGATCGTCCCTCGCTCGTCCCCGCACTCGCCCGAGCGATGGAGCGCACCGGCCGCCGCCCCGCCTGCTTCGTCCAGGTCAACATCGGCGACGAGCCGCAGAAGGGCGGCTGCACGATCAAGGCGCTCGGGGCGCTGCTCGCCGAGGCGCGCGGTGCCGATCTGCCGCTCGCCGGGCTGATGTGCGTACCGCCGCTCGCGCTCGAACCCGCGCCCTATTTCGCGTTGCTCGCCAAGCTCGTGCGCGAGCATGGGCTGGCCGAGCTCAGCATGGGCATGTCGAGCGACTACGAGGCCGCGGTGATGCTCGGCGCGAGCCATGTCCGCGTGGGTACGGCGCTGTTCGGAGCGCGCGCGTGAAGTACGAGGCCATAATCTTCGATTTCGACGGCGTGTTGATCGAAAGCGAGTTCGCCGGGAATCGCCAGATCGCCGATTATCTGACCGGAATCGGCCACCCAACCACCGTTGAGCAATCGATGGCGACCTTCATGGGGCTCGCCGGCGGCGATTTCCACGCCGCGATCGAGCAATGGATCGGCGGCGCCATCCCCGACGACTTCCACGCCGCCCGCGCCGCCGAGGATCGCCGGGCGATGGCCGAGGGGCTGGAGGAAGTGCACGGCGCGGTCGCCTTCGTCCGGTCGCTGCCGCCCGATCTTCCCCGCGCGATCGCTTCGTCGAGCTCGGTCCGCTGGATCGAGCGGCACCTGGAACATCTGGGCATCCGCGACGCATTCGGCAGCATGGTCTTCAGCGGCCGCGAGCATGTGGCGCGCGGCAAGCCCGCCCCCGATCTCTACCTCCATGCCGCAGAGGCACTGGGGGTCGACATCGCCCGCACTGTGATCCTCGAGGACTCACCCGTCGGAGCGACCGGCGCGGTCGCCTCGGGCGCCACGGTCATCGGCTTTTGCGGGGGCACCCATTGCGGGCCCGGCCATGCCGATCGGCTCCGCGCCATCGGCGTCGACGCGATCGCGCCTGATTTCGACGCGGTGGCGGGGCTGATCGGCTAGCCAAGAACCTTGCTAGGCGACTTGGCCAGTAGGCGCGCAACCACGCGGGACACGCAATAGGCCTCGTCAATCCTCGCGATCCCGCGTGGGGTCGGTATGATCGCCTTCACCCCGCCGATGCGCGCGCATTCGGGACCCGGCGGCACTGCATAATGGATGATTCGCGTGGTGTAGTCCGGGCAGAGATCCGAGCAGGGGAAGTCGGCAACGACCCGCGCACCATGATTGACGCCCAATATTTCGAGGCGACCCATTTTCGCGGACTTGTCGAATGGCCCGACCGCGTAGGCCGCAAGCGTCTGGTCGCTGATTGAGCCGAGATTCGGCGCGGCGGCTGCCACGGAAATCGCAAGCAATCCGGCGACGGCGTTCATTTGCAATTCTCCACGTTCAGAAGTCGTGTCCCGTCCGGTCGCGCTTGGTAGCGAGATAGCGCGCGTTGTGGGGATTGGGCGCCATCGCATGCGGGACGCGTTCAGCGACCGTGATCCCCGTAGCTTCGAGCGCCGCGACCTTGGCCGGGTTGTTGGTCAGCAGCCGGATCCGTTTCTGCCCAAGCAGCGCAAGCATCCGCCCGGCGATCGCGAAGTTGCGCGCATCCACCGCGAACCCCAGCCGCGTGTTGGCGTCGACCGTGTCGAAGCCCTGGTCCTGAAGCGCATAGGCGCGAAGCTTGTTGATCAGCCCGATCCCGCGCCCCTCCTGGCGGAGGTAGAGCAGAATCCCCCATCCGCTCTTCTCGATCTCGCGAATCGCGGCGTGGAGCTGCGGCCCGCAATCGCATTTGAGGCTGCCGAGCACGTCGCCGGTCAGACATTCGCTGTGAAGCCGGACCAAAGGCGGATTGCCGTCGGGCTGGCCGATCAACAGCGCGACATGCTCGTCGGGCGCCTCGGGGGTACGGAAGGCGACGATCTCCGCGTCCTCCGCACCTTCGATCGGCAAATGCGCGCGCGCGACGATGCGCAGCCGCCCGGCGTCCTCATGCGCATCTAGGTCGGCGGGCGTGATTGCTTCGATATCGGTCGTCTCGAACAGGTAGAAGGCCGGGAGCAGCCCGGCGATCCGCGCCAGCCGCAGGGCCGCCGCTGCCGCCTCGCCGTCCGGGACCGAAATCGCGGCGAAAGGCCCCTTGAGCGGGGTCGCGAGATCGAGCTGGGGGTCGGCGAGCGCCAGCGCGGTCTCGAAGCCGAGCCACGCCACTCTGCCGATCAGCACCGGCGCGTCGGGCACGGCCGCCTCGATCTGGTTGGCGAGCTTGAGCGTCGCGGCGCGCCCCGCCGAGAGCAGCACCGCGGCATTCTCCTCAGGATCGAACTCGCGCACCTGCTCGGCGTCGGCGGCTTCGATCGAGAGCAAGCGGAAGGTCGATTTGGGTCCGCGGATCGCGATCGGCCAGCCGCGCCGAAGCGCGTCGACCGCCCGGGCCACCGCGCGGGCGCCGCTCAAAAGGCGAACTCGGTGACGATCGGCACATGGTCCGAAGGCTTGAGCCAGCTGCGGCACGGCTCGTGGACGGTGTGCGCCACCGCCTGCGCCGCTACCTCCGGGCTCGCCCACATATGATCGAGCCGCCGGCCGCGATCGTTGGCGGTCCAGTCCTTCGCGCGGTAGCTCCACCAGGTGAAGTTGCGCTCCGGCGCGGGGATGAAGCGGCGGCCGAGATCGATCCAGCCGTGCGCCACCTGCAGCCGCGCCATCGCCTCGACCTCGACCGGCGTGTGGCTGACCACGTCGAGCAGCGCCTTGTGGTTCCACACGTCGCATTCGAGCGGGGCGATGTTCAGGTCGCCGGTCAGGATCGTCGGCACGCGCAGCCCTTCCGACCAGCGAGTCATCCGCTCGACGAAATCGAGTTTCTGGCCGAACTTGGGGTTGGCCTCGCGATCGGGCGTGTCGCCGCCGGCGGGGACGTAAACGTTCTCGAGCCTTACCCCGTTGGGCAGCCGCACGCCGACGTGCCGCGCCTCGCCGTTCGCCTGCCAGTCGAGCCGGTCGTCCTCGACGATCGGGATGCGCGAGAGGATCGCCACGCCGTGGTGCATCTTCTGGCCGTGGAGGAAATTGTGGGCGTAGCCCAGTTCCTCGAACGGGCGCGTCGGGAAATCGCCGTCGATTACCTTGGTTTCCTGGAGGCACAGCACATCGGGCGCTTCCTCGTTCAGGAAGCGCTGGACGATCTCCATGCGGAACCGCACCGAATTGATGTTCCAGGAAGCGATCTTGAGCGTGTCGGGCATGATCGCTCTGTAGCTAGGGCACGCGCCCGCGCCAGACAAGGAAAGGCCCCCGCTCCGGGGGCAATGGAGCGAGGGCCGACCTAGCGTTCGTCACGCAGGCAGGATGAAGTTCGGCCCAGGCAACAGGGGGAAAATCCCGGGTACCGCCCCTCATCCGCATTCCCGTTTTAGCGGCGCGTTCCTGTCGCCAATATGAACAGAATTAACGTTTGGCGCCGGTCACGCGCGGATCGTTCCATCTGAAGACATTATCGGAGACCGCGGCGTTGAACCGCTGGCCCGAGAGCTGGATCGTGGTGCGGTTGCTCTGCGAATCAATCGCGACCCAGCCCTGAAGCATCAGCCCACCAGGCGCCGAGGCGTCGCGGCGGAAGACCATCGTGATCCGGCCATATTCGGGATGCGCGCCGTCGTGCACCTCGACCGAGATGATTTGCGGGTTGGTCGTGGGAATCTGCCGCGCGAACTTGCGGATGTCGCGCTTGGGATTGAGCAACACCGCGAGCGGCGAATTGCCGATCGGCCAGCGCTCGACCTGACGCACCTGATAATCGATGAAATAGAGCGAATTGCCGTCGGCGACGATCAGCTGGGGCACGCCCTTTTCATATTGGAAGCGGATCTTGCCTGGGCGCTTGAGCGTCATCGTACCGGTGAGGACATGGCCGTTGCGATCGGTCTGGGTGAAGCCCGCGGTCATGCTGGTCACCGCCTCGAGATGGCGCTGGACGAGCGCGACCTCGTCCTCCGCGGGCGCGGCGGCGATCAGGGCGGGAGCGGCGAGCGCGAGGGCTATTGGCAGTCGAAACACGAAGGGTCAGTCTCCGGATGAAGGGCACGCGGCTAGCGCGCGGGGCTTGAACCCGCTGTGAACCCGATCGATCCCCCAGGTCAAAGCGCCCGCCCGTCGGTGTCCATCAGCACTTCGCGGCGGCCGACGTGATCGGGCTTGGAGACGAGCCCCTCGCGCTCCATCCGCTCGATCAGCCGTGCGGCAGTGTTGTAGCCGACCCGCAATTGCCGCTGGAGCCATGACGTCGACGCCTTCTGGCTCTCCGCGACGAGCTGGACCGCCTTGCGGTAGCCCTGCTCCTCGGGGCCGTCGTCCTGCGGGCTGCCGTCGAGCGCAAAGCCGCCGTCCTCAGGCTCTTCGGTGACCGCGGCGATGTAATCGGGCTGGCCCTGGCCGCGCCAGAACTCGGCGACCGCCTGGACCTCGTCGTCGGAAACGAACGGCCCGTGGACGCGGGTGATCTGCTTGCCGCCGGGCATGTAGAGCATGTCGCCGCTGCCCGAGCAGCTGCTCGGCGCCCTGCTCGCCGAGGATCGTGCGCGAATCGATCTTGCTGGTGACGTGGAAGCTGATCCGGGTCGGCAGGTTCGCCTTGATCACGCCGGTGATGACGTCGACCGAGGGGCGCTGGGTCGCCATGATCAGGTGGATCCCCGCCGCGCGCGCCTTCTGCGCGAGCCGCTGGATCAGGAACTCGACTTCCTTGCCCGCGGTCATCATCAAGTCGGCGAGCTCGTCGACCACCACCACGATCTGCGGCATCGGCGAGAGGTCGAGCGTCTCCTCCTCGTACATCGGCTGGCCGGTTTCGGGATGATAGCCGACCTGGACCTTGCGCCCGAGCTTCTGCCCCTTCGCCTTCGCCTGGCGCACCTTGTCGTTGAAGCTGGCGAGGTTGCGGACGTTGACCGTCGCCATCATCCGATAGCGATCCTCCATCTGCTCGACAGTCCATTTGAGCGCGCGCACCGCCTTGGCGGGCTCGGTCACGACGTCGGCGAGCAGGTGGGGGATGCCCTCGTACATGCTCAGCTCGAGCATCTTGGGGTCGATCATGATCATCCGGCACTGATCGGGGGTCAGCCGGTAGAGCAAGCGACAGGATCATGCAGTTGAGGCCGACCGACTTGCCCGATCCGGTGGTACCGGCGACGAGCAGGTGCGGCATCGGCGCGAGGTCGGCGATGATCGGCTCGCCGGCGATGTTCTTACCGAGCACCAAGCGGCAGCGAGGCGCCCTGGTCCTCGTAGCTCTGGCTGCCGATCAACTCGTGGAGGTTGACCGCCTCGCGCTTCGCGTTGGGCAGCTCGATCCCGATCACGCTTCGGCCCGGAATCGTCGCGACCCGCGCCGAGATCGCGGACATGTTACGCGCGATATCGTCGGCGAGCTGGATTACGCGGCTCGCCTTGATTCCAGACGCCGGCTCGAGCTCGTACATCGTGACCACCGGACCCGGCCGCACCTCGACGATCTGTCCTTTCACGTGGAAATCGTCGAGCACACTCTCGAGCAGTCGGGCGTTGCGTTCGAGCGCGGCCTTGTCGACCGCCGCGTTCTGGTTGGGCGGGGCGGGCTTGAGCAGGTCGAGCGGCGGCAGTTTGTAGGTGTCGCGAAAATCGAGCGAGGTCTGCTTGGGCGGCTTGGCGCGCGCGGGCGAGGGCTGGATCGTGCGGTCCGCGATCACGGGGCCGGGGCGCGCATCGGGCATCGCCACCTTGCGCGGCTGCGGCTTTGGGCCCTCGATCCGCTTGGGCGGAGCCTCACCGCCGAGGAACGGCAGCCGCGGCAGCCGCCAAGTGCGCTCGGGCAGGCTGAAGTCGAGGCTGCGGAACCAGATCACCGCCCCGCCCGCGGCCAGCGCCAGCGCCAGCAGCCGCCCGATCCACAGCGCGACGACGGCGTGGCCGATGAAGCCAAGTCCCCAGCGGATTCCGCCCGCGACCACTAGCCCGCTCACGCCGCCCCAGCCGCCGGGAAGCTTCGAATCGATCGGCACGAAGGCCAACGCCGCCGCCATCAGCACGACACCCAGGCCCGCGCCGCGCAGCATCTTGCCCCAGCCCGTCACGGGACGGTCGCGCATCAGCCGGTTGGCGGCGATCACGCCGACCGGCACTAGGAACACCACTATCGGTCCCGCAATCGCGAGCAGCAGGTCGGCGATCCACGCGCCGGGCACGCCGAGCCAATTGAGCGCGGGGCCCCCCGAGGCGGTATCGAGCGAGGGATCCTGCGCGTGATAGCTGAGAATCGCGAACACCAGCGCGATCATCGCCGAAAACAGCGGATTCGCACCAATCAGCGCGCCGCTGCGGCGCGCGCCTGCCTTCATCGTCTCGCGCCAAAGCGCCGCCTGTGCCCGGGTCGCCATCGCCCAGCCTCCAAATTTTCACGGCGGTGCGGCGGAATCATCGCGCCTGCACGAGTCCCGCGTCAAGGCTGGCACCGCGACGCAACTCTGCTACTCCGCGCTCATGGATCAAGCGGACGTCCTCATCCTCGGCGGCGGGCTGGTTGGCAGTGCGCTTGCGGTCGCGCTCGACGCGCACGGGCTGAGCGCGATCGTGGTCGATCCTGCCGACCCCGAGACGATTCTCGCCGCCGCATTCGACGGCCGCGCCTCGGCGATCGCCAGCGCGCCGTGGCGGATGTTCGAGGCGCTCGGCGTCGCCGGAGCGGCTGGCGGGGAAGGGCTGCCCGATCGAGGGCATCCGGGTCTCGCGACGGACTCGAGCCCGGCAAGCTCGATTTCGAGCCGAAGGAGGGCGAGGGCGCGCTCGGCTACATGTTCGAGAATCGCGCGCTGCAGGACCGCCTTGCTCGGCGCGGCGACAGGCGGCGGAGCGCGTCGACCTCCGGATGAAGACACGCGCGGTTTCGGTCGAGCGCGGCCCCCCATGGCGTCATCGCGCCAGCTCGATTCGGGCGCGGAAATCCGCGCGCCACTGCTGATCGCCGCCGAGGGTCGCAATTCGCCGACGCGCGAGGCGGCCGGGCTCAAGGTCGCGCGCTGGACCTACGATCACGCCGCCCTGGTCGCGACGGTGGGCCACGAGCTGAACCATGAGAATGTCGCCTACGAGATCTTCTACCCCGCCGGCCCCTTCGCGATCCTGCCGCTGGTCGACGACGCGCACGGCCACCGCTCGGCGATCGTCTGGACGGTCAAGGCCGCGCATGCCGCCGGGATGCTCGCGCTGTCGGAGCGGGCCTATCTGGCCGAAGCGGAGAAAAGGATGGGCGGGTTCCTCGGCAAGATCGGGCCGCTCTCGATGCGTTCGAGCTATCCGCTCGGCTTCCACCATGCCGCCTGGATCACCGCTGACCGGCTCGCGCTCGTGGGCGACGCCGCGCACGGCATCCACCCGATCGCCGGCCAGGGCGTCAACGTCGGTTTCCGCGACGTGGCGACGCTCGTCGAGGTGCTCGTCGACGGCAAGCGGCTCGGCCTCGATCTCGGCGATCCGCAATTGCTCGCGCGCTACCAGCGCTGGCGCGGACTCGACACCTTCATGGTCGCCGCCGCCACCGACGGATTGACCCGATTGTTCGGCGTGCCCGGCAAGACCGCCGCCGCCGTCCGTCGCTTCGGCTTGGCGGCGGTGGACCGGGCGCCCCCGCTCAAACGCATGTTCATGGCCGAAGCACGCGGCGAGAGCGGCGATGTGCCCAAGCTGCTTCAGGGGATCACGGTCTAGGGGAAAGGTGATGCTTCGGACCTTTGCATGCGCGGCGTTCGCGCTCCTGATCGCGGCCCCGGTGCAGGCAGACACCACCGCCGTCTACAAATCGCCCAAGCTCGGCGCCGAGATGACGATCGAGATCGCATCGAACGGCGACGTTCGCGGCTCGGTGGGAGGCCGGGGCGACTACATACTGACGCTCGACGGCAAAGGATATTTAGTTTTCTTCACCGACAAGGGCGTAGTGGTGGATCGAGTGGACGACGCCGCCACGGCGATGACCGACTATATTCGCGAGAAGATGCCGCAGCTGGCCAAGATGCCCGGCATCGACGGACCGGGCGGGCCGGATGGGCCGAAATACGTTGCCGGCGGCGTGCTTACCGTCAACGGCCGGGCAGGGACCACTTGGTACCTGCAATGGGGCGCCGCGCAGCGGGCCGACTCCGAACCGGAGATCGTGATCAGCAACGATCCCGCGCTCGCCGAACTCGGCCGGGCAATGGCACGCCAATTCGAAATGTCCACGCGGACGCTCGGGCAGATGCTCGGACACAA
Organism: uncultured Alphaproteobacteria bacterium; assembly: GCA_963799985.1. GTDB lineage: Bacteria > Pseudomonadota > Alphaproteobacteria > Sphingomonadales > Sphingomonadaceae > Sphingomonas. The sequence goes on from CAWCZC010000002.1 coordinate 755,281, forward strand.
GGACGGGAGGATGTCGGGGATGAATGACGTGCTGCGGACCGGCGCTCCGCTCCGCGTTGCCGGGATGGACCTGGTCAGCGTCACCGCCGCTCCCATCGCGGCGGACCGGTTCAAACTTCCCGCGGAGCCCGAGACGCTCGAGCAAGTCCGGGCGCGCCTCGTCGCCTCGGGCGGTCATATTCCGTGAACGTGGGGCAGGAGACGACGCAATGACCATCCGATGGCTCGGCACGATGTTGTCGTTGGCGGTTGCCGCGCTGCCGGCGGCGCAGGCGCAAACGATCGACGATCAGACGCTGGTTCAGGTGCGCCCCGGGCCGAAGCGCTATTTCTACCAGGAATATGAGGGCGGCTGCCCGGCGATGACGGCGAAATGCCGCATGGCCGCTTATGTCGTGCCAGGCGATCTGCTCGTCGCCTCAGGGCGCAATGGCGCCTTCACCAGCGTCGAGTTCGTCAATGCCAAGGGAACGACGACGCACGGCTTCATCGAAACCGTAGCCTTGCTGGAGCTGCATCCGCCCTCAGCCGCAGGCGCGGCGGCATGGCTCGGCATGTGGCACCAGGGCGAAGCCGACGTCGAGATCAAGCGCACGCGCCGCCCCGGCGCGCTGGCGGTCCATGGCGACGCGACCTGGGGCTCGTTCGATCCGCAGCGCGTGGCGAGCGGCGGCATCAATCTCGGCGAGCTGGACGGGGCGATCACGGTCGCCGGCAGCCGAATCGTTCGGCCTCGGGCGATATCATTCTCGGAGGGTTTCCCCAGAAGGTCGGCGAGTGCAACGCCCGGCTGCGCTTGCTCGGACCCTATCTGCTCATCGAGGACAATGGCGATTGCGGCGGCGTGAACGTCACGTTCACCGGCGTGTATCGGCGCTGGTAGGCCGAGCCTCCTCGACCAGCAGCACCGGGACGCCGTCGCGCACCGGATAGGCCAGCCCGGCCGCCTCCGACACCAGCTCTTGGCGCTCGGCGTCATACCGGAGCGGCGTGCGGGTGACGGGGCAGGCGAGCCGCTCGAGCAGCCACGGGTCGAGGCTCACTGCAGCGTGCCCTCCGCGCCGTCGCCGTGCCGGCCGTAGAATTGCATCAGCTGGACGATCAGCCCGGCGCGCTCGACGACGCCACCGGCTTCGAGCAGCGCCTGTTTGGACGCGACATCGAACGGTGCGATCTGGGCGATGCCATTGACCAGCGATTCGTCGTCGAGCCGAGTCACCGCTTCCCAGTCGACCGCATAGCCCTGCGCATCGGCGAAGCGCCGCGCTTCCATCTCGAGCGAGGCACGCTCGGCGATCGCCAGCGTCCCGCTCTCGCCAGCGCTCTCGAGCTCGGCTTCGACCTGGCGGAACGGCGTGGTCACGTCGAGCTCGCGCAGGACGTGGAAGCGCGCGAGTCCTTCGAGCACGATGTCGAAGCGGCCATCGGGCAGCGCCTCGACCTCGGCGATCCGGCCGACGCAGCCGACGTCGAACAGCGCGGGCGGCTCGAGGTCGGTCTCGCGCGGCTGGATCATGCCGATGCGGCGATCGCGCGCGAGGCTGTCGGCGATCATCGCGCGGTAACGCGGCTCGAAGATGTGCAGCGGCAGGTGCATCCGCGGAAACAGCAAAGCGCCCGCCAGCGGGAAGACCGACAGGCGCGTCTTCGTCATCCGAACAGGATCGCCGAAAGCCGCCGGCGCTGGCGCCGAGACCCATGGATCCTCGAGCCCCACCGCCTCGAACAGCGTGAGCAGCCGCTGGCGCGCGGCGCCCTCGTTCCAGTCGCGGTCGGCGGCGATCATCGCGAGCAGCGTGTCGGCAGCGGCATCACGGTCGCCCGCCGCCATCTGGCCGCCCGCCAGCTCGTAGCGCGAGTCCATGTCCTCGGGATTGGCGGCGGCGTGCGCGGCGAGGCCCGAGATGTCGTCGACCGGAGTCGCTTCGCGCGCGAGCGCCAGCGCCGCTCTGGCGCGCTCGACCTCAGGCGCCTTGGCCGCTTCCTCGTCGAGCTCGGCAAGCGCCGCTTCGGCATCGTCGGTGCGGTCGAGCGCGAGCAGCGCACGCGCGCGACCCGCCGCCACCGCCGGATGGCCGGGAGCTATCTCGCCGATCTGGTCGAAGATCGAAAGCGCGCGCTCGGCCTCACCGCCGTCGAGCATTTGCTCGCCCATCGCGATCAGAGGCTCGAGCTCGGCCTCCGCCTGCGCCGCCTCCGATTCGAGCGGTAGCTGCTTGAGGATCTGGTCGAGCATCGTCCGGAGCTGAGTCTCGGTGCGCGCCTGGCTAAGGTCGGCGACGAGCTGGCCCTGGAACATCGCATAGACGGTGGGGATCGAGCGCACCTGGAACTGCGCGGCGATGAATTGATTCGCATCGACGTCGACCTTGGCGAGCAGCACGCCCTTGGCGGCATAATCGGCGGCGACCTTCTCGAGCACCGGCGACAGCTGCTTGCACGGCCCGCACCATTCGGCCCAGAAATCGACGATCACGAGGGCCGTCATCGAAGGCTCGACGACATCGCGGCGGAATGCCTCCACGGCTTCGCGTTCGGCGGCGGTGAGGGTGGTAGCCAAGGGGCGCTCCCGATTCGTGCGGTTCTGGTTCGCCGCTATGTGGGCATTCGGCGGCGGGAGGCCAAGCCTTTTCCGGTTACGACCCAAGGGGGTTGCCCCCCATCGGGACCGATGCTAGAGGCCGCCGCCTTGCACCCGGCCCGCGACATGCGGGTCAACGCCAGAGCGGGCGTAGCTCAGGGGTAGAGCACGACCTTGCCAAGGTCGGGGTCGAGGGTTCGAATCCCTTCGCCCGCTCCAGCGGTCGCGCGAACGATTTAGCGGAGCTGAATCGGAGCCCGCCTTGCGGCGGCTCGGCCGGCGCCGCTACGACGGCGACCGACGAAGCGGCTTTGCCGCGGCGTCGATCCTCGATCGTGCCAAAATTCGCGAAGCGTTACGCAATCCATATGCACTGACCCATCTTCCGGTCTCGCTTCAAAACGGCGGCGGTCCCTAATCGCGCATCTCCACGAATGGAGACGCGACGTGCAGGACCTTCTCTGGATCGGCCTCGTCCTCGGGCTGCTGGCGGCGACGCTCGGCTATGTCCGTCTGTGCGACGAGGCCTGACATGACCTTCGATCTCTGGCTCGCCGCCGTCACCGCGCTCGGCCTTCTCGTCTATCTCGTCGCGGTGCTGCTGCGCCCCGAGCGGTTCTGAGGAGCGGCACATGACCTTGCAAGGCTGGATGCTGATCGCAGTGTTCGTCGGGCTTGCTGCTCGCGCTCACCAAGCCGATGGGGATGTGGCTGTTCGCGCTCTACGAGGGGCGCCGCACGCCGCTGCACCGCGTGCTCGGGCCCGGTCGAGCGCGGCTTCTACAAGCTCGCCGGGATCGATCCGAACGCCGAGCAGAGCTGGCGGCGCTACGCCGTGCACATGCTGATCTTCAACGCCGTGCTGGCGCTGTTCACCTATGCGATCCTGCGCGCTGCAGGCAGTGCTGCCGCTCAATGCTCCGGGCATGGCCAACATCGCGCCGGACGGCGCGTTCAACACCGCGGTCGAGCTTCACCACCAACACCAACTGGCAATGGTATTCGGGCGAAGCGGCGATGTCGAACCTCAGCCAGATGGTGGGGCTGACGATCCACAATTTCCTCTCGCGCCGCGACCGGCATCGCGCTCGCCTTCGCGCTGTTCCGCGGCTTCGCGCGGCGCCAGGCGAGCAGCATCGGCAATTTCTGGGCGGACTGCACGCGCATCACGCTCTATCTGCTGCTGCCGATCTGCATCGTCTACGCGATCTACCTGATCGCGAGCGGCGTGCCGCAGACGCTCGCCGCAGCAGGTCGACGCCACCACGCTGGAGGGCGCCAAGCAGACGATCGCGCTTGGCCCGGTCGCCAGCCAGGAAGCGATCAAGATGCTCGGCACCAACGGCGGCGGCTTCTTCAACGCCAATTCCGCGCATCCGTTCGAGAATCCCGACGCGCTGACCAACCTCGATCCAGATGCTGTCGATCTTCGCGATCGGCTTCGGGCTGACCTGGTGCTTCGGCAAGGCGGTGGGCAACACCCGGCAGGGCTGGGCGATCCTTGCGCGCGATGCTGGTCCTGTTCCTTGCCGGCACTACGCGTCGCCTATTGGCAGGAAGCCGCGGGCAATCCGGTGCTCCACCAGCTCGGCGTCGCCGGCGCGCAACATGGAGGGCAAGGAGGTGCGCTTCGGCGTCGGCGGCCTCGGCGCTGTTCGCCGTGGTCACCACCGACGCGTCGTGCGGCGCGGTCAACGCGATGCACGACAGCTTCACCGCGCTCGGCGGCCTGGTCCCGATGTTCAACATCCAGCTCGGCGAGATCGTCGTCGGCGGCGTCGGCTCGGGCATCTACGGCTTCCTGCTGTTCGCCATCCTCGCGGTGTTCGTCGCCGGGCTGATGGTCGGCCGCACGCCCGAATATGTCGGCAAGAAGATCGAGGGGCGCGAGGTCAAGCTCGCGGTGCTGGCGATCGCGGTGCTGCCGCTCAGTGATCCTCGGCTTCACCGCGCTCGCGTCGGTGGTGCCCGACGGGCCTCGCCGGGCCGCTCAACAAGGGGCCGCACGGCTTCTCGGAGATCCTCTACGCCTTCACCTCGGCGATCGGGAACAACGGCTCGGCCTTTGCCGGCCTCACCGCGGGCACGCCCTTCTACGACGGCATGCTCGGGCGTCGCGATGTGGATCGGGCGCTTCTTCATGATCGTGCCGATGCTGGCGATCGCCGGCAGCCTGGCGGCCAAGAAATACACGCCGGAGACCGCGGGCTCGTTCCCGACCACCGGCCCGCTGTGGGTGGGCCTGCTCGTCGGCATCGATCCTGATCCTCGGCGGCCTCACCTTCCTGCCCAGCCTCGCGCTCGGCCCCATCGCCGATCATCTCGCGATGATCGGCGGCCATCTCTTCTGATCGGGAACGCCACCATGGCACGCACCGCAACCCAATCGCTGTTCACCGCCGAGCTGATCGCACCCGCGATCGGCGACGCGTTCCGCAAGCTCGATCCGCGCCAGCTGATCCGCAACCCGGTGATGTTCGTCACCGCCAGCGTGGCGGCGCTGCTGACCGTCCTGCTAGTCCTCGGCCACGATACGCTCGGCGTCGGCTTCAAGGGTCAGCTGGTCGTCTGGCTGTGGCTGACCGTGCTGTTCGGCACCTTTGCCGAGGCGCTCGCCGAAGGGCGCGGCAAGGCGCAGGCTGCGTCGCTGCGCGCGACCAAGGCCGATCTCACCGCCAAGCGCGTCAACGGCACCAAGCTTCAGATGATCTCGGCGAGCGAGTTGCGCGCGGGCGATATCGTGCTGGTCGAGACCGGCGACCTGATCCCCGCCGACGGCGAAGTGGTCGAGGGCGTCGCCTCGGTCAACGAGGCCGCGATCACCGGCGAAAGCGCGCCGGTGATCCGCGAGGCGGGCGGCGACCGCTCGGCGGTGACCGCGGGCACGCGCGTGATCTCGGACCAGATCAAGGTGCGCATCACGGTCAATCCCGGCCAGGGCTTCCTCGACCGGATGATCGCGCTGGTCGAAGGCGCCGAGCGGCAGAAGACCCCCAACGAGATCGCGCTGACGATCCTGCTCGTCGGGCTGACGATCATCTTCCTGATCGCGGTCGGCGACGATCCCCGGCTTCGCCAGCTACGCCGGCGGCGACGATCCCGGTGGTCGATGCTCGCCGCGCTGCTGATCACGCTGATCCCGACCACGATCGCGGCGTTGCTCTCGGCGATCGGCATCGCCGGAATGGACCGGCTGGTGCGCTTCAACGTGCTCGCCAAATCCGGCCGCGCGGTCGAAGCCGCCGGCGACGTCGACACGCTGCTGCTCGACAAGACCGGCACGATCACCATCGGCGACCGCCAGGCGAGCGAGTTCCGGCCCGTGAGCGGCGTCAATGTCTCCGAACTCGCCGAGGCGGCGCTGCTCGCCAGCCTCGCCGACGAGACGCCGGAGGGCCGTTCGATCGTCATCCTCGCCCGCGAACGCTTCGACGTGAAGCACGATGCGCTGCCCCACGGTGCGGAAGTCATTCCCTTCACCGCGCAGACCCGCATCTCCGGCGTGCGCATCGGCAGCGCTCTAATTCAGAAGGGCGCGGTCGATTCGGTGCTCAAGGCCAATCCCGGCACCGGCGAAACGCCCGCCGCCGCCGAGCTGCGCCGCGCCACCGACGAGATCGCCCGCGCGGGCATGACGCCACTCGCAGTGGCGAAGGACGGCCGCATCCTGGGCGCGGTTGCGCTCAAGGACGTGGTCAAGGCGGGGATCCGCGAGCGTTTCGGCGAGCTCCGCCGGATGGGAATCCGCACGGTGATGATCACCGGCGACAACCCGCTCACCGCCGCGGCGATCGCCGCCGAGGCCGGAGTCGACGATTTCCTCGCCCAGGCCACGCCCGAGGACAAGCTCGCGCTGATCCGCAGCGAGCAGCAGGGCGGCAAGCTGGTCGCGATGTGCGGCGACGGCACCAACGACGCCCCCGCGCTCGCCCAGGCCGACGTCGGCGTGGCGATGAACACGGGCACGCAGGCGGCGCGCGAAGCGGGCAACATGGTCGATCTCGACAGCGACCCGACCAAGCTCATCGAGATCGTCGGGCTCGGCAAGCAGCTGCTGATGACTCGCGGCAGCCTTACGACCTTCTCGGTCGCCAACGACATCGCCAAATATTTCGCGATCATCCCTGCGATGTTCGTGGTGCTCTATCCGGGGCTGGCGGTGCTCAACATCATGCGTCTGGCAACGCCGCAATCGGCGATCCTGTCGGCGATCATCTTCAACGCGCTGATCATCCCGGCGTTGGTCCCGCTCGCGCTCAAGGGTGTGAAATACCGCCCGATCGGCGCCGGTCCGCTGCTGCGGCGCAACCTCGCCATCTACGGCCTGGGCGGCGTGATCGTCCCCTTCATCGGCATCAAGGCGATCGACGTGCTCGTCAACACCATCGGCCTCGCCTGAGGAGCAATCCCATGTTTGCAGACATCAAGACCGCGATCCGCCCCGCGCTTGTCCTCACCCTCCTGTTCGCGCTGCTGCTCGGCCTGGCCTATCCGCTGGCGCTCACCGGCATCGGACAGGCGATTTTCCCGAGCCAGGCGAACGGCAGCCTGATCCGCGACGCTCACGGCAACGTGATCGGATCGAGCCTGCTCGCGCAGGGCTTCGCGGGCGACCGCTACTTCCACCCCCGGCCCTCGGCCGCGGGCAAGGGCTATGACGCGTTGGCCTCGGCCGGATCGAACCTCGGCCCCGCCAGCCAGGCACTCGCCGACCGAGTCAAGGCGGACGTCGCCGCCAATCTGGTCAAAGCACCAGGAAAGTCGGTCCCCGCCGATCTGGTGACGGCCTCCGCCTCGGGGCTCGACCCCCACATCAGCCCCGAGGCGGCCTTGTATCAGATGCCCCGCGTCGCGAAGGCGCGGGGGTGGCCCGAGGCGCGTGTCCGGACGATGGTCGAAGCGGCAACCGAGCATCCCTTGCTGGGCTTCCTCGGCGAGGACCGAGTCAATGTGCTCCTGCTCAACCGGCAGCTCGATGCGGCACGTTGAGCGCTGGCCGCGGGCCTACCGGTAGTCTGCCCAGACCCATTCGATCGCATCGGGCAGCGTCTGAGCCACCACTCGCGGATCGACGTGCACCGCGCCCTTCGCGAACACGTAGCGGTAGGCATAGCCCTTAGCCTTGAGCACCGCGGCCATCCGTTGGTTCGCGAACGGCCAGTTGTGGAAGCTTTGCTCGGGGTCGTCCCAGTGCAGGTCCTTCTCGCCAACCTCCATCCAGATGCGGATCGGCTTGCGCGGGCTTTCGGGGATCAGGTGCGCGTGGAAGTCCCACGCGCCTTCGGGCGTGACGGGATCGACCGGCGCGGCCTGGTTCACGAAGGTGCCCGAATAGGACAGCACCCGGCGGTACCATTCGGGGTGAAACCACGCCATCGCCAGCGCCGCCGCCGCGCCCGAGCTCGCCCCCATCGTCGCGCGGCCGCCAGGGTCGCGCCGGAGCTTGAGGTGATAATTGGCCTCGACGCGCGGCAGCACCTCGGTTTCGACGAACTCGGCGTAGCGGCCGGACATCGTGTCGTACTCGAGCCCGCGCTCGGAGCCCTGCGCGTCGCCGCCGCCCGACGAGATCAGGATCGCCGCCATCGCCGGCACCCGGTGCCGCGCGATCAGCCCGTCGAGCGCGAGCGCGACTCGGGCGGCATAGCCCGCGCCGTCCTGCACCACCATGAAGGGTAGCGGCGTGCCCTGCCGGTACCCGGCGGGGACGTAGACGAATATCTCGCGGCGATAAGGCGCGGCTTCCGATTCCTGCGCGAAGGGGGCAGCGATGCGGTTCCCCCATGCGTCGCGGCGCGCGGTCACGTCGTTCTGGAGCTGGCGGATACCCGGATAGAGCTTGCTCTCCTCCGATCGCATCACGAAGGCGTGGAGGCTGCCCTGCGGCAGGCGGGGGTTGACCGCCATGCCCGGCGCATCGGCGTAGTCGGGACCGATCACGCTCTCCACCGGCGAATCCTGCGCGGCCAGCAGCAGCAACGCGGCGATCACGGCCTTCATATCGCGTAGGCCGCGCGCTGGGGCCGGCTGAGCATCGCGTTGGCCGCATCGTCGCCGATGAAGCGCTCGGCCACAGGGTCCCATTTGAGCCGGCGCTTGGTCTTCATCGCGATCCAGTGGAGCAGGCAAGTCGAGCAGGCGCGGTGGCCGATCTCGGCTGGAGCGGCGTTGGGGGCGCCGGTGCGGATCGAATCGAGCCAGTTGCGGTGATGCTCGGGGGTGACCGGCAGATGGATTTCGTTCGGCCCGATCACGCTGGTGGGGATCTTGGGGTCGCTCGCGACGAGCGGATCGATCTGGGGTCCGGTCGGGTCGCTCGGGGTCACCGCGCCGCTGCGGGTGACGAAGATCCAGCCCTTGTCGCCGATGAACTTGATCCCGTTGGGGAGAGCGCCCGAGATCGTCATCACCACGCCATTCGCATAGCGCCCGTGAGTCTCGAACGGGCCGTGGACGTCCCACAGCCCGCTCGTCGGGAATTCGGCGCTGCCCCACACCTCGATCGGCCCGGTCAGCTCGGTATCCATGCCCCAGTGCGCGGTATCGACGTGGTGGGCCCCCCAGCCGGTGATCATTCCCGCGCCGAACTGCTCGCAGCGCAACCAGCCCGGCCGGTCCTCGAACGAATGCTGCGGATGAACGCGGATCTCGGTGTAATATTGCTCAGGGGTCGAGCCCAGCCAGGCGTCGTAGTTGAGGTTGGGCGGCACCGGCATCGGCGGCGCGGGCGGACCCGAAGGATCGCCCGGCAGCCCGACCTCGACTCGCTGGAGATGCCCGATCCGGCCGTTGCGCACCAGCTCGCACGCCTTGCGGAACTGCGGCCAGGGGTCGGCGCCGCGCTGCTGCGAGCCGATCTGGACGATCCGGCCCGACGCCTTGACGGCATCGGCCATCACCCGTCCCTCGGCGATGGTCAGCGAGGCGGGCTTCTGGAGGTAGACGTGCTTGCCGGCGCGCACCGCGTGCACTGCGATCCGCGCGTGCTGGTGGTCGGGGGTCGAGACGAGGACCGCGTCGATATCCTTGTTGGCGAGCAACTCGTGATAGTCGGTGTAACCTTGCGTGCCCGAATAGGGCTTGCCCGTCTTCTCGGCATAGCGGTCGTCAACGAACTGCTGCCCGGCGCCGAGCCGCCGAGTGTCGAGGTCGCACACCGCGACGATCTGCGCGTCGTCGTGGCGGAGCACTTCCTTCATGTCGTGGACTCGGCTGATCCGCCCCACCCCGATCGCGCCGATATTGATCCGATTGCTCGGCGCGGTCCGGCCGAACACGCTCGACGGGACGATCGCCGGGAAAGCCGCAGCGGTCTTCAATATGGTGCGCCTCGAAAGCTGCATGACCTTCTCTCCCCTCAGACCGAAACCGGCCGCGTCGCGTTCTTCTGCGCGGTCAGCACCAGTTCGGCGGCGAGCAGCGCGCCCTCCTGATCCTGCGCCACGTTGGTGCGCTCGACCACGTCAGCGATGAATTGCGGCCCGAACGGCAGGTGCACTTTCGAGCAGTCCATGTAGCGCATCCCCTTGCCATCGACGATGAAGAGGTGATTGCCGCCGGGCCGCCCGGCGACGTCGACGTATTTGCGAAGCTCGATGTAGCCCTCGCTGCCGAGGATGAAGAGCCGCCCGTCGCCCCAGGTCGGCAAGCCGTCGGGGGTGTACCAATCGACCCGGACATAGCCGGTGCCGCCGTCGCCGGTCATCACCATGTCGCCGAAATCCTCGAACTTGGGATATTTCGCCCAGTGAAGGTTGCCGGTCTGCGATGCGACGACGTGCGCGCGCTTCGACCTGGTGAAATAGACGAACTGCTCGGCCTGGTGGCTGCCGATGTCGGTGAGGATACCGCCGTAGCGCGCCTTGTCCCAGAACCACGCCGGTCGGCTGGGCTCGCCGACGCGGTGCGGGGCGATGTTGATCGTCTGGACGACCTTGCCGATCGCGCCCTCGTCGACGAGATATCCCGCCTGGATTGCCGCGCGCACCTCGAGCCGCTCGGAATACATGATCGCGAACTTGCGACCGGTCTCGCTGATCGCGCGGCGGACCTGGGCGAGCTGGGCGAGCGTGGTGATGGCGGGCTTGTCGCCGAGGAAGTCCTTGCCCGCGCGCATCGTCCGGATGCCGAGCGGCGCGCGCAGATCGGGGATCGGCGCCCCCGCGACGAGCTGGATCGTCTTGTCGTCGAGGATCTCGGCCTCGCCGCGCGCCAGCTTGACGTCATTGCCGTAGCGCTGGCGGAAGGTGGCGATCTGCGCGGGATCCTCGGCGAAGAAGGCCGCGAGCTTGCCGCCGCCGCGGATCATCGCGTCGGTCATCGAATAAATGTGCGCGTGGTCGAGCCCGATCACCGCGAAGGGGACCGAATATTTGACTTGCGGCTCGGGCCCAGCCGGCGCCGCCTGCTCGCTGACCGCGTTTCCCGCCGAGGCCGATTGTGCCAGCAGCTCGGCGGGAAGCGACGCGGCGAAGCCGGCGGTGCCGGCACCGGTCAGGATCGTGCGGCGGTCCATCGGCGGACTCCTTACTCGGCGGGGGTGTCGCCCGACTTCCAGTTGACGACGAAATAGGTGGCGGGCGTATCGCCCACGTTGCGCAGCGCGTGGAGCGAGTTCGATGCGTTGAAGATGATCGATCCCGGCCCCAGCCGCTTCCACACGCCCCCAGACAAGGCCTCGACCGTGCCTTCGCGCAGGATAACGAGCTCTTCGTTGGGATGCTTGTGCGGCGGATGCGAAGCGAGCCCGGGATTGAGCGTGGTGACATGCAGCTCCAGCTCCTTGAGCGTCGCGGTCGGGGCGCGGACGACGCTGCGGGTCTCGCCGACATCGGTCTTGGTCACCTTGAGCGAATTCCAGTCGAACACCGCTGGCCCCAGGATCGCCGGCGGTGTCTGCGCCAGTGCGCCGATCGACCAGGTGGCGGCGGCTCCAACCGCGGCTACGGCCAAATCCCTACGCGTGATCCGCATGCCCGCTCTCCCGACTCTCTATTTGTACGAGTAATAGCTATCGCCGGTCGCACGCCGTGTCGAGCGGCGCGGTCAGATTTGCTGCAGGATCCACTGGATCACGCCATGGCCCGGATCGGCGAGGCCGTCGTAGATCATCCTCCCCGCGACCCACAGGATCACCGCCAGCCCGATATAAGCGATCCAGTGATGCCGTGCGATTACGCGCGCGACCAGATTGGCGGCAAGCGCCATCAGCGTCACCGACAGTGCGAGACCGAACAGCAGCACCGTGGGATGCTTCACCGCCGCGCCCGCCACCGCGAGGACATTGTCGAGGCTCATCGAGAGGTTGGCGATCGCAACCTGAATCGCCGCCTTGGCGAAGCTCTTGTTCGGTTGAATCCCCTCGATCGCGGGCGTGTCCGGATCGTCGACCGCGGGTGGACGATTCGGATGGAGCTCGCGGAACATCTTCCACGCCACCCACAACAGCAGCAGCCCGCCGCCCAGCAGCAGGCCGACCACCTTCAGCAATTGAGTCGCGAGGATCGCGAAGGTGACGAGGAAGAACAGCGCGATGGCGACCCCGAAGCCTAGCACCCGCCGCCGCTCGCGCGGGGGCAGGCCCGCCGAGAGCATGCCCAGCACGACGACATTGTCGCCCGCCAGCGTCAGATCGATCAGGATGACCTGGCCGAGGACCGCGAGGCCGGCGGGAGTCCAGACGTCGGCGAAGTCGAGGACGGGCATGGGGGTGGCTTACCGCGTAAACCGGGCACGGGCAAAGCCCGTGCCGTCGTCGGCCAGAGCTCCACCCCGCCGGCCGGACCGGATCGAGTCCTGAATTAGCTTCTCTAATTCAGGCGATCTCGGTCACTGATTCATGCTGTCGAAGAAGTCCTCGTTGGTCTTCGAGTCCTTCATCTTGTCGAGCAGGAACTCCATCGCGTCGATCGTGCCCATCTGCATCAGGATGCGGCGTAGCACCCACATCTTGGAGAGCTTGGCCTTGTCGACCAGCAGTTCTTCCTTGCGGGTACCCGATTTGCCGACGTCGAGCGCCGGGAAGATGCGCTTATCGGCCACCTTGCGGTCGAGCACGATTTCGGAATTGCCGGTGCCCTTGAACTCTTCGAAGATCACTTCGTCCATCCGGCTGCCGGTATCGATCAGCGCGGTGGCGATGATCGAGAGCGAGCCGCCTTCCTCGATGTTACGCGCGGCGCCGAAGAAGCGCTTGGGCCGTTGGAGCGCATTGGCGTCGACGCCGCCGGTCAGCACCTTGCCCGAGCTTGGCACCACCGTGTTGTAGGCGCGGCCGAGGCGAGTGATCGAATCGAGCAGAATGACGACGTCCTTCTTGTGCTCGACGAGGCGTTTGGCCTTCTCGATCACCATCTCGGAGACCTGAACGTGGCGGCTGGCAGGCTCGTCGAAGGTCGAGGAAATCACCTCGCCCTTCACGCTGCGCTGCATGTCGGTCACTTCCTCCGGCCGCTCGTCGATCAGCAGCACAATGAGAAAGACCTCGGGGTGGTTGTCGGTGATCGCCTTGGCGATGTTCTGCAAGAGCACGGTCTTGCCGACGCGCGGCGGCGCGACGATCAGCGCGCGCTGGCCCTTGCCTTGGGGGCTGATGATGTCGATCACCCGCGCCGACTTGTCCTTGATCGTCGGATCCTCGGGATCGAGCGTCAGCTTCTCGTCGGGGTAGAGCGGCGTCAGATTGTCGAAATTGACTCGGTGGCGGACCGCCTCGGGGTCGTCGAAATTGACCGACACCAGCCGCACCAGCGCGAAATAGCGCTCGCCGTCCTTGGGCCCGCGAATCTCGCCTTCGACCGTGTCGCCGGTGCGCAGGCCGAACTTCCGCACCTGATTCGGCGAGACATAGATGTCGTCGGGCCCGGCAAGATAATTGGCCTGCGGTGAGCGCAGGAAACCGAACCCGTCGGGCAGCACTTCGATCGTGCCCTCGCCCATGATCTGCTCGCCATTCTCGGCCTGGGCCTTGAGGATGGCGAAGAGCAGGTCCTGCTTGCGCAGCGTCGACGCGCCTTCGACGCCGACTTCCTCGGCCATCTCGACCAGTTCGGCGGGGGGTTTCTTCTTGAGGTCCTTGAGGTGCATTTGGAGTCCGGATGCTGCGAAGGATAGATTGAGAGCGTCGATCGGGCGGAAAGGGTTTGCGCGCAGACGATGCTGGAGAAGGACGGCGATCGCCCGAACGGGCATCGACACCGCCGGGAGTTAGGTGCGCACCGCCCCCAAGTCAACCGGGTTCAGAACGGTTTGACCACCACCAGCACGACGATCAGCACCACGGCAAGCGCCGGAACTTCGTTGAGCAGCCTGAGGGTTCGCGCCGCGACCGGCGCCTCGCCGCGCGCGAGCTTCTTCGAATAGGCCGTCATCCAGCCGTGATAACCGCTGAGCGCGACGACCAGCAGCAATTTGGCGTGGAGCCATCCCGCCGGCCACCAGTTCGCATCGGTCGCCAGCGCCAGCCCGAACAGCCACACCGCGACGATCGACGGGCCGAGGATCATGCGGCGCAGCTTCGCCTCGCGCTCGACCCATTTCGCGGCCTCAGGGCTTCCGAGCGCTTCCTGATGATGGACAAGGTAGCGCGGGAACAGGAACAGCCCCGCCATCCAGAAGATCACGAATATGATGTGCGCGGCCTTGACCCACAGATAGGCGCCGCCGAGGAATCCGATCATCGCCTTTCTCCCCGCACTCGCGCGATCAGCTGCTCGACATGGGCGATCGGCGTATCCTGCTGGATGCCGTGGCCGAGATTGAAGATATGCGGACGATCGGCAAAGGCAGCAAGGATTCGATCCACCGCCGAATCCAGCGGTTTTCCGCCGGCGATCAGCACGAGCGGGTCGAGGTTGCCCTGGACCGGTAGCCCCTCGGGCAGCGCGGCGTGCGCCCATTCGGGATCCACCGTCTCGTCGATCCCGATCGCATTCACCCCGGTCTCGCGCGCATAGGGCGCAAGCTTGCCGCCCGCGCCCTTGGGGAAGCCGATCACCGGCACCTTCGGTGCGCGTTCCTGGAGCACGGCTGCGATCCGCGCGGTCGGCGCGATCACCCATTGTTCGAACTGTGCGGGCGACAAACTGCCAGACCAGCTGTCGAACAATTGTACCGCTTCGACGCCCGCAGCGATTTGGCCGAGCAGATAGTCGATGGTACAGGCACCAATTCGGCCGATCAATTCGACCATCAGCGCGGGATCGCGATAGGCTAGCCGCCGTGCTTCGGCTTGTTCGCGGCTGCCCTGCCCGGCAATCATATAGGTCGCCACCGTCCAGGGACTGCCGGCAAAGCCCAGGAAGCTGGTTTCGGCGGGCAGCGCAGCGGCAACGCGGCGGACGGTTTCGTAGACCGGATCGAGCAGCGCTGGATTGGGCACGAGCCCGTCGAGAATCGCGGCGTCGGTTATTCCCGGCGCCAGCCGCGGTCCTTCGCCGGTCTCGAACCACAGCTTCTGCCCCAGCGCCATCGGCACCATCAGGATGTCGGAAAAGAGGATCGCGCCGTCCATGCCGAAGCGCCGGATCGGCTGGAGCGTGATCTCGGCCGCCGCCGCACTGTCGTTCACCAGCGCGAGGAATCCGCCCTTCTCGGCTCGAAGCGCGCGATATTCGGGAAGGTAGCGCCCCGCCTGGCGCATCAGCCATACCGGGGGTACCACCCGGCGGACGCCACGCAGCGTTTCGAGCAAGGGTTTCGTGGGGACGGGAGCGTTCAGGGTCGGCCTTTCAACTATCTAATAAAAGAGATTCTAGAAGGTTGTTGGAGGTTGTTGGCGCGTGGAAGCCGGGGCTTATGCGCTCGGGCCCGATCTGCCAACAGCTTGACTCGGATGGAGCCGCAGGGCGCTGCGGAGTCGCTCGCCGCATCCCCGCAATCCACAGTCTGTGGATCGCAACCGGCGGCTGGGGATTGCGTTGTGGATGAGTGACGGGCGATTCCGCACGGCCGCGGGCGCTTGGCCCATGCCATGCGTTGCGCTAGCGCCTATGCCCATGTTTTCCACAAGCGCGCCGGCCCGCTGATGCGGCTCCATCTCCACCTCCTCTCCGATTCGACCGGCGAGACGCTGGAGAATATCGCCAAGGCCGCGCTCGCCCAATATGACGACGTGGAGACGCTGCGACACTTCTGGCCGATGGTGCGCAGCGAGGCGCATCTCGATCGCATCCTCCAGGAGATCGCGCAGAATCCGGGGCTGGTGCTGTTCACGCTGGTCAATTCCGCGAGTGCGCCGCACGCTGGAGAGCCGCTGCCGGGCGATGGGGCTTCCGGCGATCGCACCGCTCGATCCGGTCAACCATGCGCTGTCGCAGCTGCTCGGCCAGGAAGCCAAGGCCCGGCCCGGCCGCCAGCACATGCTCGACGCCGCCTATTTCGCGCGAGTCGACGCGATCCAGTTCACCATCGCGCACGACGACGGGATCGGCGCCGAGGATTGGGAGGAGGCCGACATCGTCCTCGCCGGCGTGTCGCGCTCGTCGAAGACTCCGACCTCGATCTATCTCGCCAACCGCGGCTACAAGGCCGCCAACATCCCGATCGTGGTCGAAATCGCCGCCGCCGCCCGAATTGTTCACGCTCAGGCACCCGCTGATCGTCGGACTGACCACCAGCGCGGACCGGCTCGTGCAGATCCGCCGCAACCGGTTGCTCTCGCTCAACCAGCAGCCCGAGACCGCCTATGTCGACCAGGATTCGGTCGCGCGCGAGGTCGCTTTTGCGCGGCGCATGTTCGCCGACAACGGCTGGCCGGTGATCGACGTGACTCGCCGCTCGATCGAGGAGACCGCCGCCGCGATCATCCAGCTGTGCAACGAGCGGACGCTGGCCGAGGCGGGCAAGTGAGGCTGGTGCTCGCATCGCAGAGCGCGTCACGCCGGGCCATGCTCGATGCGGCGGGGGTGCCGTACGAAGCCGTCGCCGCCCAGGTCGACGAGGAATCGGTCAAGGCATCGCTTACTCGCGAGCCAAGTCGCGCCGCGCGACTTGGCCGATGCGCTGGCCGAGATGAAGGCGCTCAAGGTTTCGGGGCTGGCGCCAGCCGCGCTGGTGCTCGGCGGCGATTCGGTGGTGGCGCTCGACGACGGCACCTTGCTCGACAAGCCCGCCAGCCGCGATCAGGCCGCCGAGCACCTTCGCCGCCTGTCGGGCCGCCGCCACGACCTGACCAGCGCCGCGGTGATCGCCGAGGGCGGCCGGCCGGTGTGGCGCCACGTCGATCGCGCGCGGATGCACGTCCGGCCGCTGTCCGAGGCCTTCATCGCCCAATATCTCGACGTGGAATGGCCTGCGATCTCGGGGTGCGTCGGCTGCTACCGGATCGAGGGACCCGGCGCGCAGCTGTTCGCGGCATCGACGGCAGCCAGTTCACGATCCTGGGCATGC
This sequence comes from uncultured Alphaproteobacteria bacterium, assembly GCA_963799985.1. Lineage (GTDB taxonomy): Bacteria > Pseudomonadota > Alphaproteobacteria > Sphingomonadales > Sphingomonadaceae > Sphingomonas. The sequence goes on from CAWCZC010000002.1 coordinate 772,250, forward strand.
CGCTGCTGCCGGTGCTCGACTATCTGCGCGTCCGCGGCGTGCTGGCGTCATGACGCGGCCGTTCGCGGAAGTGATCGGCGACCCGATCGCGCATTCCAAGTCGCCGGTGATCCACGGCTTCTGGCTCGAAGCGTTGGGGATCGACGCCGACTATCGCGCGACTCACGTGACGCCCGACGGCCTTGCCGGTCATTTCGCCGCGCGTCGCGACGATCGCGCCTGGCGCGGGTGCAATGTCACCATTCCGCACAAGCTCGCGGTGATGGGCCTGGTCGCCGATCGCGGCGGACGTCCGCGCGACGATCGGCGCGATGAACACGGTGATCCGCGACGGCGAGGCGTTGATCGGCACCAACACCGATGCCGCCGGCTTCTACGCGCCGATCGCCGGGCTGGCGCTCGAAGGCCGCCACGCGGTGGTGATCGGAGCGGGCGGCGCGGCGCGGGCGATCCTGTTCGCGTTGTCGAAGATCGGGATCGGCACCGTGACGATTCTCAATCGCAACGTGCTCAAGGCGGCCGGATTGCTCGCCAGCTTCGGATTGAAGGGCGAGGCGCTTCCGCTCGGGGCGGCGCTTCCGCCCGCCGATCTGCTGGTCAACGCGAGCGCGCTCGGGATGACCGGCCAGCCGCCGCTCGCGATCGATCTCGCGCCGCTGCCCGGCGACGCCGTGGTCTATGATGTGGTCTATGCGCCGCTCGAGACCGATCTGCTCGCGCAAGCGCACGTGCGCGGGCTCGATACGGTCGATGGGCTCGAGATGCTGATCGGCCAGGCCGCGCTCGCCTTCGAGTTGTTCTTTCGACGCCGAGCCGCCGCGCAATCGCGACGACGAGCTGCGCGCGCTGCTGGTGCGCGTGATCATCCTCGGCCTCACCGGCTCGATCGGCATGGGCAAGTCGACCGTCGCGGCGATGTTCGAGGCCGAAGGCGTGCCGGTGTTCGACGCCGATGCCGAGGTTCACCGCCTCCAGGGCCCAGGCGGTGCGCTGGTCGCCGCGATCGAGGCCGCGTTTCCCGACACCACCGGCGAAAACGGTGTCGACCGGACGACGCTCGGCGAAGCGGTGTTCGGCGATCCCGCCGCCTTCGCCCGGCTCGAAGCGATCGTCCATCCCGCGGTCGAGCAGGCGCGCGCGGCATTTCTCGCGGCGCATGCCGCGGCGCCATTGGTCGTGCTCGACATCCCGTTGCTGTTCGAGACCGGGGGCCTGATGCGAGTCGACAAGGTCGCGGTGGTCTCCGCGCCCGGCGAGGCCCAGCGCGCGCGCGTGCTCGCGCGGCCGGGGATGACCGAGGCGCGGTTCGAGCGATCCTCGCGCGGCAGACGCCCGATGCCGAAAAGCGCGCGCGCGCCGATTTCGTGATCGATACCGGCTGCTCGATGACGGAGACGCGCGCTGCGGTCCGCGCGCTGATCGCTTGCCTCGCGCGCGGCGGGGGAGGATAAGGCGGCATGCGTGAAATCGTGTTCGACACCGAAACGACGGGGCTCAGCTTCTCCGGCGGCGACCGGCTGGTCGAGATCGGCTGCATCGAGCTGGTCAACCGCGTCCCGACGGGTCGCAACTTCCACGCTATTTGAATCCCGAGCGGCCGATGCCTGCCGGTGCCTTTGCGGTGCACGGGCTCAGCGACATGTTTCTCTCGGACAAGCCGCTGTTCCACGAGGTTGTCGAGGACCTGATCGACTTCCTCGGCGAGTGTCCACTGGTCGCGCACAACGCCGCGTTCGACTTTTGCCTTCCTCAACGGCGAGCTCGCGCGCTGCGGCCGGCCGCAGGTTTCGGGCGAGCGGATGGTCGATACGCTGGCGATCGCGCGCGTGCGGCATCCCGGCGCGAAGCATAGCCTCGATGCGCTGTGCATGCGCTACGGCATCGATCTCAGCGCGCGCACCAGTCACGGTGCGCTGCTCGACGCGCAATTGCTCGCGCAGGTCTATGTCGAGCTGACCGGCGGGCGCCAGATCACGCTCGGGCTCGCGGTCGATGCGCCGGTGATGCGCGAGACCCCGGCGGAGGCGGCCGCGAGGGTCCACGTCCGCCCGGCACGTCATTTCGACGCGAGCGAAGCGGAACTTGCCCGCCACGCAGCCTTTGTAAGGGGACTGGACGAACCGCTTTGGGGCACTGGCGCGTCTGGTTGACGCCTGCGGGCGCCATCCCTAGGTGCACGCCCTCATTTTTTGCGGAGACATGTGTCATGGATATCCGGGTATCGGGCCATCAGGTCGACACGGGCGAGGCGCTCAAGGCGCATGTCGGGGACCGGCTCCAGGGTATCGCCGACAAATATTTCTCGCGCGCGATCTCGGCGCAGGTGACGCTTCGGCAAGGGCCCGCACGACAACGGCTTCACCTGCGATATCGTCGCGCACGTGATGCAGGGCCTGGTGCTCAAGGCCTCGAACCGCGGCATTGAAGCGCATGGCGCGTTCGACGGCGCCGCCGACCGGATCGAGAAGCAGCTGCGCCGCTACATGCGCCGCCTCAAGGACCGCCACAACGGACAGGCGATCGCCGCTTCGGAAAGTGGCGCCTATGACGGGCTCGACGATGCCGGCTACACCCTGTTCCAGGAGCCCGGCGAGGAAGAGGAAGCGGCCGAGGCGCCGCTGATCATCGCCGAGACCCGGGTGGACGTGCCCGAGGCGACCGTGTCCGATGCGGTGATGATGCTCGATCTGCGTAACACCAATGCCTTGCTGTTCCGTAATAGCGGCACCGGCGCGTTCAACATGGTGTACCGGCGCGGTGACGGCACGATCGGCTGGGTCGAGCCCAACCGCGCGCTCTGATCGCGCGGGGGGACCGGAAAATGTCAGGATATCGTCGTGACTGATCTGAGCGATTTGCTGACGCCCGAAGCGGTCGCGGCCGAACTGAGCGTGGGCAACAAGAAGGCGCTGTTCCAGCAGCTGGGGTTCGTCGCCGCGCGCGCGTGGCAGCTCGATGCGCCCGAGGTGACCGAACGGCTCGCGCAGCGCGAGAAACTGGGTTCGACCGGGTTCGGCGGGGGAGTCGCGATCCCGCACGCGAAGCTCGATGGGCTGCGGCATGTGGCGGGCGCGTTCGTGCGGCTGGCCAAGCCGGTCGATTTCGGCGCGGTCGACGATCTGCCGGTCGATCTGGTGTTCATGCTGCTCTCCCCGGCTGGCGCGGGCGCCGAGCATCTGAAGGCGCTGGCTCGCGTCTCGCGGCGGCTGCGCGACCGCGGCTTCGCCGCCAAGCTGCGCGGCGCGGGATCGGGCGACGCGCTCTTCGCCCTGCTCACCGGCGTGGAAGCGCGTGACGCCGCGTGAATTTGCACCTGACGCGCCGCCGCTGAGTGGTGCGGAGGCGCATTTCCGCGCGCTCGAATCGCTCTATGCCGCCGCGCCGATCAACCGGCTGTTCGATTCCAGGCTCGAAATCCCCACGGGCGGTATCGCGCGGATCCGGTTTACCATCGACGGCCGCTACCACCACGCCGCCGGCGCCAGCCACGGCACCGCCTATTTCAAGATGCTCGACGATGCGGCCTTCTATGCCGCGAACAGCCTGGTGACTGATCGCTTCCTGCTCACCACCGCATTCAACTTGCTCTTCACCAAGCCGCTGGTCGAGGGGCCGGTGGTCGCCGAGGGGCGCTGGGTGAGTGGGCAGCGGCGGGTGTTCGTCGCCGAGGCGCGGCTGATCGACGCGACGGGCGAGGAAGCCGCGCGCGGCACCGGCACCTTCATGCGATCGCGCATCGCGCTGGCCACCCTTCCAGGGTACGCCGCGTGACCGCGCGGCTCACGAGCGGGATGCTGGCGAGCGCGCTGATCCGGCGGGTGAACGACGCCGGGGGATCGGCCGTGGTGCTCGCGCGGGGCGATGCGACCGCGGGAGGCATGCTGGTGTTAACCATCGAGCGCGGCGCGAATCCACGCTTCTTCGAACGGGGCTTGGGCGCGGATGGCGAACCCGCGCTCATTCCTGCCGGTCCGGCCGCGATCGCCGGCGAAAACGAGGTGACCGACTATTGGCGCCGCCGCCGGGCACGCGATTCCGATCTATGGGTGATCGAACTGGATATCGCACAGGCAGAACGGTTCATCGCCGAAACGATGGGTTTTAATTGACTTTAAGGGGTCCGGTCCCGAAAGGCCCCGCACTGACAACAGCGTTGTGCCGCTTCGAAGTGTGAAGTCGAACGGTTACGCAGTCGGGGGGAAGCCCGGCGGCCCGATAAAATAAGGGGGCCCGGCCGCGCACCAACCGCATAGTAACGAAGATCAATGCATTTCATGCCCCGCGCCGCGATTCTCGCGGCGGTGACTTTTTGCGCAGGCACGCTCGCCAACGCTGCCACGCTGGACCCGACCGTCGCATTCGACGTTCCGCTCCAACAGCTTAACCTTCATGACCACCCGATTGTTCCCCAAAGTATTCCGGCGCCGTCCGCGACCGAGACGCCCGGGAGCACGCCCGCTCCGGCGCCCGTGCCGGCAACAGCGGCGTCCGCGGAATATGAGACGCTTTCGGATGCGGTGGCATCCCAGGAGTCGACCGACACCGCGGAGGCCGAGGTCCATTGCGTCGCGGTGGGCGTCTATTACGAGGCCAAGGGCGAGCCGCTCGCGGGCCAGCTCGCGGTGGCGGACGTGATCCTAAACCGCACGACATCGGGCCACTTCCCGCGCAGCGCCTGCTCGGTGCTGACCCAGCGCGGTCAGTTCTCGTTCGTGCGCGGCGGCAAGCTGCCCAACCCGCCCGCCAACGCCGCATGGCGCAAGGCGCTGGCGGTCGCGCAGGTCGCGCAGAAGGATCTGTGGGACTCACCCGTGGAGCATGCGCTCTATTTCCATGCGCGCTACGTCTCGCCCGGCTGGAAGCGCGCGCGGGTCGGAACCATCGGCAACCACGTCTTCTATCGGTAGAAGGACGGCGGGGGCTTTTCCGCGTTCTCATCCTGTTCTAGCATCGGGGGATGGCGAGCCAGCCGTCCCCCGATTCGATTCCGCCCGATTCATCACCCCCGGTCGCGGGTGATGTCGCGCGCGGCGTCTGCCGGATGCTGCTGCGCCACGATTGCATCGCGATCGGCGAGGTGCCGCTGAGCGACGGCCGCCGCGCCGACCTGATGGCGCTCGACGCGCATGGCCGGATCGTGATCGTCGAGATCAAGGTCTCGCGCGCCGATCTGCTCGGCGATTGCAAGTGGAACGACTATCTCGCGCATTGCGACCGTTTCTTCTGGGCGGTGCCGGCGGGGTTCGACCTCGGGCCGTTCGACGATCCCTGCTTCCTGCCGGCACGCGCCGGGCTGATCGTCGCCGACCGCTATGACGCCGCAGTGGTGCGCGAGGCGGCGACGGTGCCGCTCGCCGCGGCGACGCGCAAGAAATGCACCCTCGCCTTCGCCCGCCGCGCCGCGCGCCGGGTGATTACGCTGATCGATCCCGACGCAGAGCTGATCTAGAGCCTGGGCCCCGCCACGTTCGCGCGCGGCTTGGTCTTGGGGGCGTCGGCGAGTAGCTTGGCGAGCGACGCGGGCGCCCTTGTGTCGGTCCGCGCATAGTCGCGCGCCGACATGCCGGCGAGCACGTCGGCGCGATCCGGATCGGCGCCGGCGGCGAGCAACGCGCGCGCCATGTCGGTGTTGCGGCGGTGCACCGCCATGATCAGCGGAGTCTCGCCGCTCGAATTGGGCAGGTCGATCGACGCGTGATAGCGCAGCAGGATGGTCACGCCCTCGTCCCAGCTCCCCCCCGCCGCGAGCGTCAGCGCGGTATTGCCGTCGCGGTCCTGAAGATTCGGGTTGATGTCCTCCTGCTGGAGCAGCACCCGGAGATACAGCTGGTCCTTGCGCTTGGTGACGATGTGGATCGCCGCGTCGCCGCTATCCTTGTCGCGCGTGTTGACGATTCGCAGCGACTTGTTCTGGAGATACTGGTCGACCTTGGTGCCGTCCGAGCTCCGGATCGCCTCGAGGAACTGATAGCTGTCGGAAAAGTGCTGCGCGAAGGCCGGCGTGGCGGCCAGCATCAGCACGGCGCCCGCGGCGGCGGCGCGGAAAGCACGGAACATCATCAACACTACCCCAAAGCTCGCAGAATCCTTGCCAGGCAATCTCTATCAGATCATGGCTGGCGCCGCCATGAATAGCATCCGAACCGTCATTGCAACGGCTTTGGCCGCCGCGCTGCTCGGGGGATGCGGCGGCTGTGCCCCGGACTCGAAGCCCCCGCTCGCCGGTACGCCGATCGGCGGCCCGTTCACCCTCGTCGATGGAAACGGCAGGACGGTCCACGACAGCGATTTCCTCGGCCGCTATCGGCTGGTCTATTTCGGCTACACCTCCTGCCCCGACGTGTGCCCCAACGACCTGCAGAAGCTCGGCGAGGCGCTGCGCCGGCTCGACAAGGAGGATCCGGCGCTGTCGGCCAAGGTGGTGCCGATCTTCATCAGCGTCGATCCCGAGCGCGACACCCCCGCCGCGGTCAAGGAGTTCGTCGCCAACTTCCATCCAAGGATGGTGGGCCTGACCGGCAGCGCGCAGGCGATCGCCAAGGCCGCGGCCGCCTATCGCATAACCTATGCCAAGCAGCCGGTCGACCGGAACGGCTTCTACCGGGTCGATCACATGACACTCACCTATCTGATGGGGATGAGAGGCGAGCCGATCGCGCTGATCACCCGCGACATGAGCGTGGACGAGATCGCGGCCGTGATCAGGCGTTGGGTGAAATGAGCGACGGCAAATATTGGGAAGACCTGCCGCTCGCCGCGCTCGATCGCGCGCAGTGGGAATCGCTGTGCGACGGATGCGGCAAATGCTGCGTCCACAAGCTCGAGGACGAGGACACCGGCGAGCTGCTCGCGACCAACGTCGCCTGCCGGTTGCTCGACGGACGGAGCGGGCGCTGCAAGGACTACCGCCACCGCCACGCCTTCGTCAGCGAATGCGTGCGACTGACGATCCACAACGTGACCGAGATCGAGTGGCTGCCCCAGACTTGCGCCTATCGCCTCCGCGCCGCGGGCGAGCCGCTGCCCGAATGGCACCATCTGGTCTGCGGTGATCCCGAGGCGGTCCACCGCGCCGGCCAGTCGACTCGCGGCTGGACGGTGTCCGAGGACATCGCCGGCGATCTCGAGCACCATCTGGTGGACCGCGAGCTGTGAGCGATGCCGCGGCGCCCGAGGGGGTCGAGATCGTCCGCAACCCGCGCGCCCGAGGCATGAAGCTCGCGGTCGATCCGCGCAGCGGCAAGGTCCGACTCACGCTGCCGCCGCGCGCGTCGCTGAGGAGCGCGCTTGTGTGGGCGGAGCAGCAGCGCGACTGGATCGCCCGCCAGCAGGCGCGGCTGCCCGAAGCGCTGCCCTTGGTCCCCGGCGCGAGCATTCCGTTCGGCGACGGCACGCTGACGATCGTCTGGCCCGCGGGCACGGCACGGACGCCGCGCCACGTCGGCGACGAGCTGTTCTGCGGCGGCCCGCGCGAGGGGCTCGAGCGCCGAGTCGAGCGCTGGCTTCGGGCCGAGGCGCTACGCGTGCTGAGCGCGGACACCGCGGACTATGCCGCGCGCGCCGGGGTCCGCGTGACCGGAGTCGCGGTCGGCGATCCGCGTGCGCGCTGGGGGAGCTGCGCGTCGAGCGGGGCGATCCGCTACAGCTGGCGGCTGCTGCTCGCGCCGGAGTTCGTCCGGCGCGCGACGGTGGCGCACGAAGTCGCGCACCGAATCCATATGAACCACGGGCCCCAGTTCCACGCGTTCGTGCGCGAGCTGTTCGGCGCGGATCCCGCGCCGGCACGGGCGTGGCTGCGTGCCAATGGCGCCGCGCTGCACTGGATCGGGCGCTAGGGTTTCATCCAGCCGAATTGAACCGCCGCGTTCCCAGGTAAAGGCCGGGGCCAGCGGCAATCGATTCGAGATAGCGGGATAGCCTTCGAATCCGTCGATACTGGGCCCCGGCCTTCGCCGGGGGCCAGACGCCGATTGACCGAATCCATTCCAGGTCCTGCGGCGCCGAAGCGATTCGCTTGTGAAAGAGCGGGACGGAGCGCCGCTATTCCTGACCGCCGGGGCGTGGCTCGGAGGGATCGCGCTGCGGCGCGCGGTCGGGTGCGGGTTGTGGTTGGCGCGGGACGTCGCGTGGGCCGGGCTGGGGCGCCTGGTCGCGCGGCTGCTTGCCGGTCATCCGGTCGATCCAGTCCTGATCGAGCTTGCCGTCTCCGCCCTGCTGCGGCTGCGCGCCCTCGTCGTCTGGGGGCTGCGCACCCTCGGGCTGCGGCACCGGATTGCCGTCCTCATCGACGAACACGCCGTTGTCGGGGCCGCCGAAATAGCTTTCGTTGTCGGGCTCGAGGTCGGGCAGGGTCAGCTGCGTGTCGAACTGCTCGATCGGCCGGTTCGCCACCGCCCTCTTCATGAACGCGGCGAAGGCGCGCGCGGGCGCGGTGCCGCCCTGCAGGCCGGGGATCGTCGCGGCATCGTCGCGCCCCATCCACACGCCGGTGGTGAGGCCCGAGGAGAAGCCGAGGAACCAGCCGTCCTTGTTCGAGGTAGTGGTGCCGGTCTTGCCCGCGACCGGGCGGCCGATCTGCGCGGCGCGGCCGGTGCCGGTGTTGACCGCGGTCTGGAGCAGGTCGGTCATCTCGGCGGCGACGGGCTGCGAGACGAGCACCCGGCTGGTATCGACCTCGTGCTGGTAGATCACCGCGCCGTTGGCGGTGACCTTGCGTGATGCCGTAGGGCGTCACCGCCACGCCCTTGCTGCCCCACCGAGGCGAAGGCGCGAGTCATGTCGATCAGCCGCACGTCCGAGCTGCCGAGCACCATCGCCGGGGTGGTGTTGACATGCGTGGTGATGCCGAAGCGGCGCGCCATGTCGGCGATCGTGCCGAAGCCGACTTCCTGGCCCAGCTTCGCCGCAACCGTGTTGACCGAGAAGGCGAAGGCGTTGCGCAGCGTCATCGGGCCGCGGTTGGTCCCCGAGCTGTTGCGCGGGCTCCAGCCGTTGATGTTGACCGGCTCGTCGACCACCTGGTCGTCGGGCCGGTGGCCGGCTTCGAGCGCGGTAAGGTAGACGAACAACTTGAACGCCGATCCCGGCTGGCGCTCGGCCTGGGTGGCGCGGTTGTAGATCGAGGCGACGTAATCCTTGCCGCCGACCATCGCGCGCACCGCGCCGTCGCGGTCGAGGCTCACCAGCGCGCCCTGTGCGGCGGCGGGGGCGTTGGCGCGGATCGCGTCGTCGGCGGCGCGCTGCATGCCGAGATCGAGCGTGGTCCACACCTCGAGCGGCGCCTCGGTCTCGTCGATCAGCACTTCGAGCTGCGGCAGCGCCCAATCGGTGAAGTAGCGGACGCTGTTCTGCTTGGGCTCGGGCGCGAGCGGCACCGCGTGCGGATTGGCCGCCTGCGCCTCGGCGGGGGTGATCTTGTGCTGCTCCTGCATCACCTGGAGCACCACGCTGGCGCGGTCGACCGCAGCCTCGGCATCGGCGGTGGGCGAGTAATGCGAGGGCGCCTTGACCAGGCCGGCGATGATCGCGGCCTCGCTCAGCGTCAGGCTGGTCGCCGCGATGGCCGAAGAACTTGCGTGCGGCGGCATCGATGCCGTAGGCGCCGCCGCCGAAATAGACCTTGTTGAGATAGAGCTCGAGGATCTCGTGCTTCGAGAACTTGCGCTCCATCGCCAGCGCTAGCACCGCCTCGCGCATCTTGCGGCCGAGGTCGTACTTGTTCGACAGGAAGATCGTTGCGCGCGACCTGCTGGGTGATCGTCGAGGCGCCCTGCATGCGCTTGTCCTCGCCGCTGTGCGCGATCCCCAGCCGCATCGCGCGAAGCACGCCCCAGGCATCGACGCCCCAATGCGATTCGAAGCGCTGGTCCTCGATCGAGATGATCGCGTCCTTCATCACCTGCGGGATGTGGTCGTAGTCGATCCACTCGCCGTAGCTCGGCCCTAGCGAGACGAGCACGGTGCCGTCGGCGGCGTGGACTCGGATCATCTGGCCGTTGGGCGAGGATTTGAGCTCGCCGAAGCTCGGCAGCTTGGCCTGGGTCGAGAAGACCGCGATCAGCAGCGCGACGAACGCGATCAGCCCGATCGCGCCGATCCCGCCCGCGCCCCACAGCAGATAGCGCCGCCACGCGGGCCACGCAGGAAAGCTCGCGGGAAGATAGTCTCGGATCGCCATCGGGAAGCCGCTGATTACGCGTTAAACCCGCCGCTCACAAGGTGCTCACGTGGCCGCGGTCTCGCCCCCATTGCCGCTCGACCCGTTAGCGCCGCGTGAACGGAAGTCGAGGCTCACCGAATTCATGCAGTAGCGCAGCCCGGTCGGCGGCGGGCCATCGGGGAAGACGTGACCGAGGTGCCCGTCGCAACGCGCGCACCGCGCCTCGACCCGGGTCATGCCGTGGCTCACGTCGTGGTGCTCGGTGATGTGATCGGCCGCGATCGGCCGGGTGAAGCTCGGCCAGCCCGAACCCGAATCATATTTGTCGGCGCTGTCGAACAGCTCGAGCTGGCAGCCGGCGCAGCGGTAGATGCCGTCGGCCTTGTTGTTGTTGTAGCGCCCCGAGAAAGCCGGCTCGGTGCCCGCCTCGCGCAGAACGTGGAACTGCTCCGGGCTGAGCTTCTTGCGCCACTCGGACTCGGACAGGTTGATCTGATCCATCGCCAGACCTCTGTTACGCGAGCAACCGTCCGTCAATCGGCAACGCAGCCGAGGGCGTGAATCCGGCCGCGTTGTTGCGCTTGGGCGACGCTATTCCTTCCACGCCCACCAGAGCTGCGCGGGGGGCACGTTCCACCATTCCATCGCCTGGTCGATCCGCGGCAGATAGCGCTCGAAGACGTGCCGCACCTTGGGGCGGAACTGGTAGACGAGGAAGGCGCCGCCCGGGCGCAACGCCTCAGCCGTCTCACGCGCGATCGTATCGCCCAGGCCCTCGGGCAGTGTGGTGAAGGGCAGGCCCGAGAGGATATAGTCCGCCTGCGCATGGCCGTGCGCGGCGATGATCGCGCGCACATCGGCGGCCGATCCCCGGATTGGGGTGAAGCGCGGATCGCGGATCGTGCGGCGCAGATGCGCGATGAAGTCGGGGTTGGGGTCGATCGCGAGATAGGCCGCATCCGCCGGCAGCGCCTCAAGCACCGCGGGGCAGAAGGTGCCGACGCCCGGACCATATTCGACGAACAGCCGAGTCGCGCTCCAATCGACCGGCGCGAGCATCCTTCGGATCAGCCGCTGCGACGAGGGCATGACCGAGGCGACCATCGCGGGATGGCGAAGGAACTGGCGGAGGAACAGCCCCCAGTTGGAGGGCGTGTCCATCGGCGTGCCGAGGCTCCGGCGCCGGGCGCGCGGCAGGGTCTTTGCGGAAGTCATGTGGCTCCTTTGAACGGGCGAACCCCCTAGCGGTTGCGTGGGCATGCGCAATCCCCTTAAGCGCGGACGCCATGACCTTCGCGCGCGACCGGACCTTTGCCTTGCTGTTCACGGTGATGCTGGCGATCGCAGCGGGGAACACCGCGCTGCAATCGGTGCTCCCTGCGCTCGGCCGCTCGCTCGGCGCGGGCGACAGTGTGGTGGCGGCGGTCTTCTCGGTCTCGGCGCTGCTGTGGGTGATCGCGGCGCCCTATTGGGCCAATCGTTCGGACCGGCACGGGCGGCGCGCGATGGTGCTGCTGGGAGTCGCGGGGTTCACCGTTTCGCTGTTCCTGTGCGGGCTGTTCCTCGCGATGGGGATCAACGGCGCGCTCGCGCCCGCCGCCACCTTCGCGGCGTTCATCGGCGGGCGCGTGATCTACGGGACGTTCGGATCGGCGGCGCCGCCGGCGGTGCAGGCGCTGGTCGCGGGGCGGACGAGCCGTGCCGAGCGCACCGCGGCGCTCACCCTGCTCGCCTCGGCGTTCGGGCTGGGGACGATCTTCGGGCCCGCGATCGCACCCTATCTGGTGCTAGGGCACCTCTGGCGCGGTGGGCCCGAGATCGGCCTCGCAGGACCGGCGTTCGTGTTCAGCGGGTGCGGCGCCCTGCTCTGGATCGCGGTCGCCCGGCTGCTCCCGCGCGAGGAAGGCGGCGCCCACGGCGCCGCGCTCGCCTATCCCTCGATCGGCGGGCAGAGTTCGGGCGCGAGCATCACCGCGGCGGTCTCGGAAGGGGAGGGCCGAGTCGGCTACCTCGATCCCCGAGTCCGCGCCTGGATGATCACCGGGCTGGTGATGGGCCACGCCCAGGCGATGACCGGCCAGGCGATCGGCTTCCTGGTAATCGACCGGATGCATGTCGCGCCAGCTGCGGCGATCCAGCCGACCGGCCTGGTGCTGATGATGGGCGCGGGATCGGCGCTGCTCGCGCAATGGGGGGTGATTCCCCGGCTCGATCTGAGGCCCCGCGCGCTGATGCTGGTCGGGCTCTCGATCGGCGCGCTCGGCTGCGTCGTCACCGGCAGCGCGACCTCGCTCTACGGGATCGCGCTCGGCTATGCGCTCGCGTCGCTCGGCTTCGGCTTCGCGCGGCCGGGGTTCACCGCGGGATCGAGCCTCGCGGTGGGACCGGGATCGCAGGGATCGGTGGCGGGCAAGGTGACCTCGATCAACGGCGCGGCGTTCGTGCTCGGCCCGTCGATCGGGGTCGGCCTCTACGAGCTGTGGCGGCCCCTGCCCTATCTCACCGCCGCCGGCTGGCTCCTAGTGGCGGTCGTCTATGCCTGGTTCACTCTGCGCCCTTCGGACCCCGCCCCTGGAGCATTCCCGGCGCGATGAAGCCGATCGGCTGGATCGCCATCGCATCCTGCTTCAGCCGCGCCGACATCGATTCATACTCCTGCTCCATCTCGGGCGTGACCGAGGCGCGTGATTCCTTCAGCGCGTCCTCGAAATGCGCCATCGTCACCTGCTTGGCGCCGAGCGACTGGCGCAGCGCGATCAGGCCAGCGCGGCGGACGATGTCCTCGAGGTCGGCGCCGGTGTAGCGTTCGGTGCGCGCGGCGACCTCGGCCAGGTCGACATCGTCCGCGAGCGGCATCTTCGCGGTCTGGATCGCGAGGATGCGGCGCACGCCCCGCTTGGTCGGGCACGCTCGACATAGACGAGCTCGTCGAACCGCCCGGGCCTGAGCAGCGCCGGATCGATCAGGTTCGGCCGGTTGGTCGCGCCGATCACCACCACCGCCTGCAGCTCCTCGAGGCCGTCCATCTCGGAGAGGATGGTGTTGACCACCCGCTCGGTCGCTTGCGGCTCGCCCAGCCCGCCGCCGCGCGCGGGGACCAGGCTGTCGAGCTCGTCGATGAAGATCACGCACGGCGCCACCTGGCGGGCGCGGGCGAACAGCTTGGCGATCTGCTGCTCGCTCTCGCCATACCATTTGGAGAGCAGGTCCGACGATTTGGTGGCGATGAAGTTCGCCTCCGCCTCGCGCGCCACCGCTTTCGCGAGCAGCGTCTTGCCGGTGCCCGGCGGCCCGTAGAGCAGGAAGCCCTTGGCCGGGCGGATGCCGAGGCGGCGGAACGCGTCGGGGTCCTTGAGCGGCAGCTCGACGCCTTCCTTCAATCGCATCTGCGCCTCGTCGAGCCCGCCGACATCCTCCCAGCGCACCGTCGGGGCTTGGACCATCACCTCGCGCATCGCCGACGGCTGGACGCGCTTGATCGCGCCCAGGAAATCGTCGCGGGTGACCGAGAGCGTGTCGAGCACCTCGGGCGGGATCGTACCGTCCTGCGAGGTTGAGCCTGCGGCATGATCCGACGGATCGATTCGATCGCCGCCTCGCGGGCGAGCGCCGCCAGATCGGCGCCGACGAAGCCGTAGGTGGTGCGCGCGAGCTCGCCGAGATCGACGTCCTCGCTGAGCGGCATGCCGCGGGTGTGGATGCCGAGGATCTCGCGGCGCCCGCGATCGTCGGGGACGCCGACGACGATCTCGCGGTCGAAGCGGCCGGGGCGGCGCAGCGCTTCGTCGATCGCGTCGGGGCGATTCGTCGCGGCGATGACGACGACGTTGGCGCGCGCCTCGAGCCCGTCCATCAGCGTCAGCAATTGCGCGACCAGCCGCTTCTCCGCCTCGCCCGAAACCTGGCCGCGCTTGGGCGCGATCGAATCGATCTCGTCGATGAACACGATCGAGGGCGCGGACTTATTGGCCTCGTCGAAGACGTCGCGCAGACGCTTCTCCGATTCGCCATAGGCCGATCCCATGATCTCGGGGCCGTTGATCAGGTGGAAGGTCGCGTCGCTCTCGTTCGCCACCGCGCGCGCGAGGCGCGTCTTGCCGGTGCCGGGCGGGCCGTGGAGCAGCACGCCCTTGGGCGGATCGACGCCGAGCCGCTGGAACAGCTCGGGATAGCGCAGCGGCAGCTCGACCATCTCGCGCAGCTGGTCGATCGTCGACGCCATGCCGCCGATATCGTCATAGGTCACGTCGGCGCGGCGGCTGTCGCCTGCGTCCTCGTATTCGGGCCGCAGCTCGATCTCGGTATTCTCGTCGATATGGACGATGCCCTTGGGCGCCGACGAGAGCACCGCGAGCCGGATTTCCTGGAGCGCGTAGGCCGGCGCGCGCAGGTGCTGGGCGACCTCGGGCGGCACGTCGCCGACGCGCTGCTGGCCGGCGGTGGCGACGGTGTCGCCCTGGCAGAGCGGACGGCCGAAGAAGGTGCGCTTCAACGCCGCCGCCGAGCCCTGGAGCCGCAGGTTCGGCCTGCGCCGGCGCGAACACCACGCGAGTCGCTGGCTTCGACTGCGCCTTGCGCACCTCGACGAAATCGCCCGAGCCGACACCCGCATTGGCGCGCTGGAGCCCGTCGATCCGCAGGAGCTCGAGTCCTTCGTCCTCGGGATAGGGCAGCGACCGCGCGCGCGGGGGTGGAGCGCTTGCCGACGAATCTCGATCACGTCGCCTTCGACAAGGCCGAGCGCGCGCCATCATCGAGCGCGGGAAGATGGGCAAGGCCGCGGCCGCTGTCCTCGGGCCGCGCGTTCGCGACCTGCAGCTTGGTGCCGGGCATTTCGGTGTCGGCCATGCGAGCGTGCTCCTGGGAAGGAAGCGCGTAACATAGGAGCGGGGCAGCGCCGCTGCGAGGGGGCGAAAAAAAGGGCCGGTCGCGAAGGACCGGCCTTGGAAAGGTTTAGGAGAGGATGCCTGAAAGGCCCGTTCTATGTGCAGTGCAGCGAATCATTGTGCAAGTGCGAAGAACATGCGGGTCGATTGCGCATCTTGCAATCGTCCCGTCGTGGCGCGATAAGGTCCCAGGCGGGGTTTCTGGATAGGGATCTGGTGATGTCCGCCTGCCACAAGGTGTGACGCAGCGCACAAGAACATGCGACGGCTTCCTCCCCTCACCGCCATCGAGGCGTTCGTCCAGGTCGCACGGCTCGGCTCGATCAAGGCCGCCGCCGAGGAGCTGGCGCTTGTCCTCGCCCGCGCTCAGCCGCCGAGTCCAGTCGCTCGAGCGCTTCATCGGCAAGCCCTTGTTCGAGCGCCGCCACCAGGCGCTTCGCGCTCAACGACGACGGCGAGCGGCTGCTCGGGCTGATCGCGCCCGCGCTCGACGCGATGACCGACGCGGTCGAGGCGATGACCAGCGGCACCGAGCTGCTGCGCCTGCGGCTCGGGCTGCCGCCGCTGTTCGCGACTCAACGTCTGATGCCGCGGCTGCCCGATCTCAGCGGCGCCATCCCGAACTCCATCTCGATATCGATACCGCGGGGCATGGAGTCACTCGGCTCGGCGACGGGCTCGACGCCGCGATCGTGATTGCGCGCGACGTCGACCCCGGGCTCTACGCGCGCCGGCTCGACCGCAACCGAGTCCATGTGATCGGCGCGCGCGCGCTTGCTCGAAGGACCCGATCCGATCATGCGGCCCGAGCAGCTCGCCGGGCTGACCGCGCTGGTCCACCGCGACATGGTCGATACCTTCACCACTTGGCGCGCGGCCGCGGGCATGCCCGACCTCGAGCCGCTGGCGATCGACCATTTCGATTCGGGCACGCTGATGCTCGAGGCGGCCGCGCAGGGGCTGGGGGTCGCCTTCATGCTCGAGTCGCATTTCGAGGCCGCGCGCGACGACCGGCTGGTCCAGCTGTTCGACCTCACCGTCGAGAGCCAGTACAGCTACTGGTTCGTCTGCCGCCCCCGCGCGCTGACCCAGCGCCCGGTGCGGCTGTTCCACGACTGGCTGATCGAGGGGTTGGGGGTGGCGGAATAAGTGAAGCCCCTCCCCTTCAAGGGGAGGGGCTAGGACAGATTACTCCGTCCGCGCCTTGACGATCTTGCCCGGCTCGCGCGGCGGCTCGCCCTTGGGCAGCGCGTCGACGTGCTCCATGCCTTCGGTGACTTCGCCCCAGACGGTGTACTGTCCGTCGAGGAAGGTCGCGTCGTCGAGGCAGATGAAGAACTGGCTGTTGGCGCTGTTGGGATCCATCGTCCGCGCCATCGAGCAGACGCCGCGCGCGTGCGGTTCGCGGCTGAACTCGGCGGGAAGGTTGGGCTTCTTCGAGCCGCCCATGCCGGTGCCGCTCGGATCGCCGCCCTGGGCCATGAACCCGTCGATCACGCGGTGGAAGACGACGCCGTCGTAGAAGCCGGCGTTGGCGAGGCTCGCGATCCGCTCGACGTGCTTCGGCGCCAGATCGGGCCGCAGGCGGATGCGGACATCGCCGCCGTCGAGGGTCATAACGAGAGTTGGTGGGTTCGGACATTGGTAACGCTAACTCCTGGATACCGGTTTCCCGCCACCTAGGGACGAAGCGTCCGCCATGCAAATCGTCTGGCCGCAATTGGCATATCGGATGACCGGCGCTAGGAGCGGCGCGACGGCAGGCCAGGCACAGGAGGTCGGACGATGAGCGAGACCGAACTGGAGCCCAAGGACGCGCCCGAGAGCGCAGCTCGACGAGGACGACCGGCTCAAGCCCGAATTCGTCCGCGCGGTGCTCGACGCGGTCGAGGCGGGCGACAACGAGAGCGCGCGCGCGCTGGTCGAGCCGCTCCACCCCGCCGACATCGCCGACCTGTTCGAGCTGACGCCGTCCGAGGACCGCGCCGCGCTCGCGGCGGCGATCGCCGACCTGCTCGACGGCGACGTGCTCGCCGAGATGAACGATTGGGTGCGCGAGGCGCTGATCGACGCGCTCGAGCCGCACCAGGTCGCCGACATCGCCTCCGAGCTCGATACCGACGACGCCGTCGCGATCATCGAGGACATGGACGCCGACGACCAGCGCGAGGTGCTCCGCGCGCTGGACCCCGACGACCGCGCCGCGATCGAGGAAGCGCTGTCCTACCCCGAGGAATCCGCCGGCCGCCTGATGCAGCGCGAGCTGATCGCGGTGCCCGAGCATTGGACGCGTCGGCGACGCGATCGACTATCTGCGCGGCCACGAGGAACTGACCACCGATTTCTGGGAAATCTTCGTGGTCGATCCGGCGCACAAGCCGGTCGGCACCTGCCAGCTCTCGTGGATCCTGCGCACGCCGCGCGACGGTCGCGATCGGCGACGTCATGAAGCGCGAGCAGACGCTGATCCCGGTCGACATGGACCAGGAGGAAGTCGCGCTGCGCTTCCAGAAATACGCGCTGATCTCGGCGGCGGTGGTCGATCCCGACGGGCGGCTGGTCGGCATGATCACGGTCGACGACGTCGTCCACATCATCTCCGAGGAAGCCGGCGAGGACATCCTGCGACTGTCGGGCGCGGGCGAAGGCGACATCAACGAGCCGGTCGCTGCTGACCGTGCGGACTCGGCTGACCTGGCTGGTGGTCAACCTCGGCACCGCGATGCATGGCGGCGTCGGTGGTCGGGCTGTTCCAGGGCGAGATCGCCCGGTTCGCGCTGCTCGCGGTGCTGATGCCGATCGTCTCGGGGATGGGCGGCAATGCCGGCACCCAGACTCTGGCGGTGGTGGTGCGCGCGCTCGCGACCAACCAGCTCACCAATTCGAACACGGTGCGGATGATCCTGCGCGAATTCCGCATCGCCGCGGCCAACGGCGCGGCGCTCGGGCTGCTCATCGGGACGGGGACCTATTTGCTCTACGGCATCGCCGCATCTCGCGATCGTGATCGGGCTGGCGATGATCATCAACAACCTGGTCGCGGGCCTCGCCGGGCGTGCTGATCCCGATCGCGCTCGAGCGGTTCCGGGTCGATCCGGCGGTCTCGTCGGCGGTGTTCGTGACGATGATGACCGATTGCATGGGCTTCTTCTCGTTCCTCGGCCTCGCCGCGCTGTTCGGCCTCGCCGGGTGACTTGATCGCGGGCGCGGCACCGCCCAGATCGGGAGCCATGCCGCTTCATCTCACCAAGGTCGCCTATCGGCTGCGACTCGATCGACTATCTGGCCGAGCGACTCGCGCTCAAGGCCGCGCACCTGCCCGCGTTCCTCGTCACGCGCTATCTGCCCAAGCGGCACGCGGAGATCGCCGGGGGCTCGCTGTTCTGGATCCTCAAGCACCAGCTGATCGGCCGCTCGCCGATCCTCGGCTTCGGCGAGGCGGAAGGCGGCAAGACCGCGATCTACCTCGAGCCCAAGCTGATCCTCGTCCACGCCCGGCCCAAGCGTGCGCACCAGGGTTGGCGCTATCTCGAAGGTGCGGACGCGCCGCCCGATTTGGGCGAGGCGGGCGCGGGAATCGCCGAGCTGCCGCCGGCGATGGTCGGTGAGCTCGCGGCGATGGGGCTGATCTAGGGTCTCCACGCGATTGGATTCGCGGGCGGCCGGGTGATGCCGTCCTCCTTGGTTGAGGGGTTGCCAATTGGGGCCTGACCAACCCTTGAAATGTTGGATCTCACTTGCTGAGATCGATGCGTTGCCGCTCTTTGACAATTTGGATCGCATCGGAACCAAGCTGCGCTTGGGCCGGATCGTTGTTGATTGACGCAGGGCCGGACCGCCACCGGAACATGCGTGGCAGTGTGACCTTGGTGTGACCTTTAGTTTCGCAAGGTGCTCACGCGGCGACGCGATAGCTTGACCCTAGCTCGCCAGCTGCGGAAAGGCCGCGCGGAAGGCGGCGACCTTGGGCTTGTCGAAGCGCACGATATAGGGGTGCGTCGGGTTCCGTTGGTAGAAGTGCTGGTGGTATTCCTCGGCGGGGTAGAAGGGCCCGGTTTCGATCTTCGTCACGATCGGCGCGGGATAGGCGTGGGCGCGGGTGAGCTGGGCGATATAGGCGGCCGCGACGTCGCGCTGCTGTGCATTCTGCGGGAAGATCGCCGAGCGGTAGCTCGTGCCGTGATCGGGGCCCTGGTAGTTGAGCTCGGTCGGATCGTGCGCGACCGAGAAATATACCCTGAGCAGCGTGCCGTAGCTCACCCTGGCGGGATCGAAGGCGATCCGGACCAACTCGGCATGCCCAGTGGTCTCGCTCGAGACTTGTTCGTAACTCGCGTCGCGCCGCGTGCCGCCCGCATAGCCGGCGGTGACCGAGCGCACCCCCTTCACTTGCTCGAACACCGCCTCCATCCCCCAGAAGCAGCCGCCCGCGAGCACCGCGGTCTGCAGGCCGCGCGCGCCGACGACGTCGCGGGCGGGCGCGGGGATGGTGACGGCATGTTCGGCGGCGCCCGAGCCCGTCGAGACGAGCAGCAGCGCCCCCGCTACGCCCAGAGCGGGGATTATCAGCTTGAGCATGGTCGTGGTCCTGATCATGGATCCGCCCAAGATCGGATCGAAGCGGCCCTAGCGCAAGGCCGCGCAGGCGGTCTGGATGCGCTCGCACGCCTCGCGAAGCAGATCCTCCGAGGTCGCGTAGCTGATCCGCATCGCCGGCGAGAGGCCGAACGCGGCGCCGTGCACCGCCGCGACTCGCGCTTCGTCGAGCAGATAGGCGATCATCGCCTCGTCGTCGTCGATCACGCTGGCCCTTGGGCGTCGACTTGCCGATCAGCGCCGGCGAATTCGGGATAGACGTAGAAGGCGCCCTCGGGGCGCGGGCAGGTGATGCCGTTCGCCTGGTTGAGCATCGACACGACCAGGTCGCGCCGCGACTGGAAGGCCAGCGTTGCGCGCCTTGAGGAAGCCCTGGTCGCCGTTCAGCGCGGCGGTCGCGGCGGCCTGGGCGATCGAGCAGGGGTTGCAGGTCGATTGCGACTGGAGCTTGGCCATCGCCTTGATCAGCCGGCGCCGGCGCCGCCGGCGAAGCCGATCCGCCAGCCGGTCATCGCATAGGCCTTCGAGCAGCCGTTGACCGTCAGCGTGCGATCGTAGAGCGACGGGCAGACCTGCGCGATCGTCGCGAATTCGAAGCCGTCGTAGACGATGTGCTCGTACATGTCGTCGGCGAAGCACCCACACCTGCGGGTGGCGCTCGATCACCTCGCCCAGCGCCTTCAGCTCGGCCGCCGAATAGGCCGCGCCGGTCGGGTTGGACGGCGAGTTGAGGATCAGCCACTTGGTCCGCGGGGTGATCGCCGCCTCGAGCTGCTCGGGCGTGATCTTGTAGCCCTGGTCGGGTCCCGCCGCGACGAACACCGGGGTGCCGCCCGCGAACTGCGACGATGTCGGGATAGCTCACCCAATAAGGCGCGGGGATGATCACCTCGTCGCCCGCCTCGACCGTCGCGACGATCGCGTTGAACAGGGTGTGCTTGCCGCCGACGTTCACGCTGATCTGGTCTGGGCCGTGTAGTCGAGCCCGTTGTCGCGCTTGAACTTGCCGACGATCGCTTCCTTGAGCTCGGGGGTGCCGTCGACATTGGTGTATTTGGTCTTGCCGGCGCGGATCGCCTCGATCGCGGCTTCCTTGACGAAGTCGGGCGTGTCGAAATCGGGCTCGCCCGCGCCCAGGCCGATCACGTCGACGCCCTGGCGCTTCAATTCCTGAGCACGCGGCGTGGTCATCGCCAGCGTGGGCGAGGGCTGGATGCGGCCGAGCGCGGCGGAGGTCTGCATGGTCGGGGCGCCTGATTGGAGGAAGCGCCGCGCCTATAGCCGTCGCGCCAGCGCGTTCCGCAACCGTAACAGCGGATACCAGACCGCGCAGCGCGTTGCCGATGAAGAAGCCGTTCGCGAGATCGGCGGGCGTGAGGTCGCCCTCGACCGCGCGGCCCGAATCGATCAGCTCGGCGCGCAGCACGCCGGGCAGCAGCCCGCGTGCGAGCGGCGGCGTCACCAGCATGCCCGTCCGCTCGACGAAGATCGAGGTGAAGCTGCCCTCGGTCAGGAAGCCATGCGCGTCGGCGAACACGACCTCGAATGCGCTCGGCACCCGCGCGCGATCGTAGAAGCCGCGGTCGGCTGGTCTTGTGGCGAGGCGGAAGTCGTCTGGCGCGACCGGCAGCGGCACGATCGCGACCTTCGACCGGCCCGATCGGCGCCGTCGGGCATCGGCGCGATCTCGATCGCGATCGCGCCCGACGGCGCCAGCAGCAGCCGGATCCGTGCGGGCGCGCTCAGCCGGAAGGTCGCCGCCTGGAGCTCGTTGCGCACGCGCGTGCCGGTCGAACGCGAAGCCGAACAGTCGCGCGCTCGCCTTGATCCGCGCGAGATGGCGCTCGAGCAACGGAACGCCGCGCATCGGATCGAACGCCATCGTCTCGATCAGGTCGAAGCGGCGCTGCGCCCGCGGTGACGAACGCGCCCTTGGCGAGGCATTCGCTGCCATTCCTCCTCGACGTCGCGAATCGGCGACCACGCCCGATCCGAGCCCGAGCACCGCGGCCGCGTGCGTCTCGTCGAGCGTCAAGCGTGCGGATCGCGACGTTGAACATCGCGTCGCCGTTCGCGTCGAGCCGCCCGATCGCGCCGGTATAGATGCCGCGCGGCGCGCCCTCGACCTCGCCGATGACCTGCATCGCGCGCATCTTGGGGGCGCCGGTGATCGATCCGCAGGGGAAGAGCGCGGCGAGCACGTCGATCGCATCCAGTCCGTCGTCCAGCGTCGGCGGTGACGGTCGAGACCATCTGATGCACCGTCGGATAGTTGCTCGACGCTGAACAGCCGCGGGCACCGCGACGCTGCCGGTGCGCGCGATCCGGACTAAGGTCGTTGCGCATCAGATCGACGATCATCAGATTCTCGGCGCGCTGCTTGGGATCGCTCGCCAGCGCCTCGGCGAGCGACCGATCTGCCTCCGGCGTGGCACCGCGCAGCGCGGTCCCCTTCATCGGCCGCGCGGTCAGCGGCCTCGCCTCGAGCGCGAAGAACAGCTCGGGCGAGAAGGACAGCAGCCATTGCTCGCCCGTCGCGATCAACGCGCCATAGCCGGCCGCCGCGCGTCCCCTGAGCAGCGCATAGAGCGCGGCGGGCGATCCGGCGCGGCGCACCCAGGCGCGGAAGGTGAGGTTCGCCTGGTAGATATCGCCGGCCGCGATCAGTTCGGCGACTTGCGCGAACTGCGCGCCATATTGCTCGCGGGTGATCCACGGTTGCGGCGCGCCCGCCCAGGCGCCCGCCGGATCGGGGAGCAGCGCGGACACGTCGGGCGACCTGCTCGTAGTCTTCGAACAGCCCGAACCACAGCCGTGGCCGCTCGCCGCCGGGCAGCTGCGGCCAGGCGCTCGGCTCGAGTTCTGCGCTCGGCCTCGTAGGTGAGGAAGCCCGCCGCGTGGCAGCCCGCGCGCGCGGGCCGCGTTCAGCCGCGCGAGCGCCGCTGGGCATTCCCTCGTCCGCCGAGACGATCTCCACGGGCCGCGAATAAAGCCGCGCGCGCCCGCCCGGCCGGGCATCGTCGAGCAGGACGAAGGGCGGATCGGGCAGCATGCGGCCCCGAGATGCAGCGCGCAGGCGACGCGGGCAAGCCCATGTTGCCGCTTCGTCCGCGCCCGCCCTATCTCGCGGCGATGGCCAATCCACCCCTGCGCGCCGCGATCATCCCCGTCACGCCGCTCCAGCAGAATTGCTCGCTGCTCTGGTGCACCGAGACGATGCTGGGCGCGTTCGTCGATCCCGGCGGCGATCTCGACGAAGCTGCGCGCGGCGGCGGAGCAGCACGGCGTGACGATCGAGAAGATCCTCGTCACCCACGGCCATATCGACCATTGCGGCGCCGCGGGCGAGTTCGCCAAGGAACTGGGCGTGCACGATCGAGGGGCCGCACGAAGCCGACCGCTTCTGGATCGACCGGCTCGAGGACGACGGGCGGCGTTACGGCGTGCGCGGCACCCCGTTCGAGCCCGACCGCTGGCTGATCGACGGCGACACGGTGACGGTCGGCAAGCTCACGTTGGACGTCTATCATTGCCCCGGGCATACGCCGGGGCACGTCGTGTTCCACCATCCCGCCATCGAAGCTCGCCGCTGGTCGGCGACGTGCTGTTCCAGGGATCGATCGGGCGCACCGATTTCCCGCTCGGCAATCACCAGGACCTGCTCAATTCGATCACCGGCAAGCTCTGGCCGCTCGGCGGCGACACGGTGTTCATCCCCGGCCACGGCCCAGCCGAGCACCTTCGCGCACGAACGCGCGACCAACCCATTCGTCGCCGATTCGGTGCTAGCGCGGAGTCCTTCTCAGCTTCGCTGACTGAAAAGAACTCTAGAAGAGATGAAACGACGGGTTGGCGACCAGGTAGGGGATCGCCACCGCGTAGAGCGCGAGCCCGATCATCACCGGCGCGGTGCAGATCATCGCGGCGGTTCGCCCGAAGCGCCAGCCGTCCATCCCGAAGCCGTGGAGCACGCGGCCGAGGATGAAGACCACCGCGACCACCCACAGCCATAGCTGCGTGCCCCTCGCCAATTCGATCAGCGCGATCAGGATCAGCACCACCGGCGCATATTCGGCGAAGTTGAGCTGGGCGCGCATCCGCGCGATCAGCCGCGGGCTGCCGCCGTCGCCGACCCATATCTTCTCGTCGCTGCGGACCTGCGCGATGCGCCACGCGAGCCAGAAGTTGACCAGCGCCGCGGCGCCGGTAGTCGTCAAAGCGATCGGCAACATCATGATGGCAGCCCCCTCACCAAAGCGCGACATCGTCGCCATGCGCGTCCCGGCCTTGCAACGATCGCGCAAATCGCTATAGGCGCGCGCTCGCTTCGTGACCTGCCCGCTGGTCCCGGCGAGCGGCCGGCCCAGCCGTCGCTTGCCCGGAAGTTCCCGTGGGCGTATCGCGACCTGTCTTGTTTGCAGTGAATACGAAGAAGGTGCCGAATGGCCGTTCCCAAGAGAAAGACCTCGCCCTCCAAGCGCGGCATGCGCCGGGCGCACGATGCGCTGACGCGCCGAGGCATTCAGGAGTGCCCCAATTGCGGCGAGCTCAAGCGTCCGCACAATGCTGTGCGGCGCCTGCGGCCATTACAACGGCCGCGAGATCATCTCCTCGGAAGGCTGAGCCAGGGGCGGAACGGGGGTTTGGCGGCATGACGATACCCTCGCGAATCGCCGTCGATGCGATGGGCGGCGATGAGGGAATTGCCGTCATGCTCGCTGGCGTCGCCATGGCGCGCCGCCGGTTCGAGGGGATGCAGTTCTTCCTCGTCGGCGACGAGGCGCGAATCCGCGCCGGCCTGGCGAACCACCCCAACCTCGAAGCCGCGTCGGAGATCGTCCACGCGCCCGAAGTCGTCGCGCCCGAGGAAAAGCCCAGCCAGGCGATCCGCCGCGCCAAGACCACTTCGATGGGCATCGCCATCGATCTGGTGAAGCAGGGCAAGGCCGGCGCCGCCGTCTCGTCGGGCAACACCGGCGCGCTGATGGCGATGGCCAAGTTGTCGCTGCGCACGATGCCCGGGATCGACCGTCCTGCGCTCGCCGCGCTGCTGCCGACGCTCGGCGAGAACGACCTCGTCATGCTCGATCTCGGCGCCAACACCGAGTGCGACGCGCGCAACCTCGTCCAGTTCGCGGTGATGGGCGCCGCCTATGCGCGCACCGCGCTCGATCTCGAAGCGCCCCGCGTCGCGCTGCTCAACATCGGCACCGAGGAGATGAAGGGCACCGAGATCATCCGTGATGCCGCCGCCGAGCTGCGCGCCGCGCCGCACCTGCCGCTCGACCTTCACCGGCTTCATCGAGGGCGACCGCCTGTCGCGCGGCGACGTCGACGTGATCGTCTGCGACGGCTTTTCGGGCAATATCGCCCTGAAGACGATCGAGGGCACCGCGCGCTTCGTCGCCGACCTGCTGCGCGCGCGTTCAGCAGCTCGACTGCGCTCGAAGATCGGGCTTCCTGATCTCGCGCCCGGCGACCGAGCTGCTGCGCACCCATCTCGATCCGAACAATCACAACGGCGCGGTCTTCCTCGGGCTGAACGGTATCGTCGTGAAGAGCCACGGCAGCGCCACCGCGAACGGCGTCGCCACCGCGATCGGCTGTCGCCGCCAAGATGCTGCGCGACGATCTGACTCGGCGGATCACCGAGGATCTCGGCAATTTCGAAGCGACAAGCCGGCGTGACGGACAGCATGAGTCTGCGTTCGGTCATCATCGGCACCGGATCGGCCCTGCCCGCGCGCCGCGTCTCGAACGCCGAACTCGCCGAGACCGTCGACACCAGCGACGAATGGATCGTCGAGCGTACCGGCATCCGCTTCCGCCATATCGCCGGCGCCCGGCGAGACGACCGCGACGCTCGCCACCGCCGCTGCCCGCGCCGCGCTCGCCGCCGCGGGCAAGTCGCCGCAGGAGATCGGCCTGATCGTGCTGGCGACCGCCACCCCCGACCAGACCTTCCCCTCCAGCGCGACCACGTGCAGGCGCTGCTCGGCATCGACGATTGCGTCGCGTTCGACGTCGCGGCGGTCTGCTCGGGCTTCCTCTATGCGCTCCAGGTCGCCGATTCGATGATCCGCGCCGGCGCGCACGACCGCGCGCTGGTGATCGGCGCGGAGACCTTCAGCCGCATCCTCGACTGGGAGGATCGCGCGCACCTGCGTGCTGTTCGGCGACGGCGCCGGCGCGGTGGTGCTCGAGGCGCAGCGAAGCGACGACGCGACGGGGCGCGGCATCCTCGCGACGCGACTCCACGCCGACGGGCGGCACAACGAGCTGCTCTATGTCGACGGCGGGCCCTCGACCACCGGCACCGTCGGCAAGCTGCAGGATGAAGGGCCGCGAGGTGTTCCGCCATGCGGTCGTCAACCTCGCCGCGGTGATGAGCGAGGCGCTCGCCGCGGTCGGGCTTCGACTCGGAGCGAGGTCGACTGGGTGGTGCCGCACCAGGCCAATGCCCGAATCCTCGACGCGACCGCGCGCAAGCTCGGGCTGCCGCGCGAGAAGGTGATCGTGACGGTCGATCGAGCATGCCAACACCTCCGCCGCCTCGGTCCCGCTCGCGCTCGATGTCGCGGTGCGCGACGGACGGATCAAGCCGGGCGATCTGATCGTGCTCGAGGCGATGGGCGGCGGCTTTACCTGGGGCGCTGCGGTAGTGCGGTTCTGAGGCGATTCAGCCGGTCGAAGGAGCCGGATCGATCGCGCTAAAACATATTTCCAATTTGTTTCCGTTCTGTAATAGTTGCCAATTGCGCACTAGTCGCAATCTGTTACGGTAGATCACGCTCACGAAAAGGGGAGGTGCCGAGCATGGCGCCAGCGGGCACGTTGACCAGGGCCGATCTGGCCGAATCGCTGCATCGGGAAGTGGGATTGTCGCGCGCGGATGCGGCGCGTCTGGTCGAACAGATTCTCGAGCACATGTGCGAAGCGCTCGCCAATGGCGAGAACGTCAAGATATCGGGCTTCGGCAGCTTCATCCTGCGCGACAAGGGCGAGCGGGTCGGGCGCAATCCCAAGACCGGGGTCGAGGTGCCGATCGCGCCGCGCCGGGTGCTGACCTTCCGAGCCAGCCAGATGATGCGCGACCGCATCGTCGGCGGCTGGCTGAGACGGCAGATGCCGGCGCGCCGAGAAGGCCGCTGGCGCCCTCCGGACGATCGGCGAGCTTGCCCTGAGATCGGGCGTGCCGCAGCATATCCTGCGCTATTGGGAAACGCGCTTTCCCCAGCTGCGTCCACTCACGCGCGCGGGCAACCGGCGCTACTACCGCGCCGAGGACGTCGCGCTGGTGCGCCGCATCCATGCGCTGCTCAGCCAGGAAGGCTATACGATCCGCGGCGTCCAGCGCCTGCTCGCAGCCGAGCGCGGCCCCAAGCCGGCGCCCCGGGCCGCGGGCGATCCGACAGCGATCCGCGCGATCCGCGATTCGCTGGCCGAGGCGCTGAAGGCCGACGGCCACTAAGACCCGTGCCGACGTCGCGCGATGGATCGTCGACCAGCCCGAGTGCGACAAGGGCGCCGCGCTGTATCTCTATTATGCGGCCTCGCCCGACCTTTACTCCCGATATGCGAGCCTCGAGGCTGCGCGCTCGGATTATCGCGACGAGGAGGCGGTCGCGCTGATGCAGGCGATCTGCGCCAATTGGCGCCGGGGCCCTTATTCCGGCCATCGGTACGCGCCGGGTGACGCGTTCGGTGACCGGATGCCCGCGCGCGATTCGATCCGCAAGCCCGATTTGGCGGGAAACGCGGTCCCGCTTCCCGACCCCGACTAACGCGCGTCGGGCCCCAGGCTCGGGTCGAGGTCGCGCGGGCGGACGAAGCGGACCAGCTCGCCGCCTGACGGCGCGACATCCTCCCAGCGGCCCACGTCGAAGCGCAGCTCGGCGAGGCTCGCGGTGGGGAACTTCACTTCCACCTCGTCGCGCGGGCCCGGCACATCGGGCACCAGCTCGAGGATCAGCTCCTCGAGCCCCGGATTGTGCCCCACCAGCAGTGCGCTCGCCGCTTCGCCGCGGAGGGCGTGTACCAGATCGAGCAGGGTTGCGGCCGAGGCGAGGTAGACGCGCCGGTCCCACGCCGGCGCGAGATCGCTCGCCATAGCCCGCCGCGACATGCTCCAGCGTCTCGATCACCCGCGCCGCCGGCGAGGCGACGACATGGTCGAACTCGAGCCCCAGCGCGCGCATGTGCCGCCCGATCGCCAGAGCGGCGCGCTGGCCCTTGGGGTTGAGCGGGCGATCGAAATCGCGCGCGACCGGGTCGTCCCAGCCCGACTTGGCATGGCGCAGCAGCGTCAGCGTCTTCATCCGAATCCCCGTCAGGTGGCGGTGGCGCCTGCCTCATGCCGCAACCGCGTGTCCGAGGAAAGACGCGACGCGCTGCGATCGCTTCGTCGAGCGTGACACGCGCGATCGGGGTGCCGGGCGGAAAGGCGGTGAGCAGCCGGCTGGGGCATCGCCGCCGAGAGCAGCACGAACGCGCCGCGATCGTCCGCGCGCCGGATCAGCCGGCCGAACGCCTGCGCCAGCCGCGCGCGGACGATGCGGTCGTCGTAGGCGGTGCCGCCGCCCTGCCAGCCGCCGCGCGGCGTGGAGTACGGTCGGCTTGGGCCAGGGCACGCCCTCCATCACCACCAGCCGCAGCGAATGGCCGGGCACGTCGACTCCGTCGCGCAAGGCATCGGTGCCGATCAGCGAGGCGCGCGGATCGTCGCGGAAGATATCGACCAGCGTGCCGGTATCGATCGGATCGACATGCTGGGCGTAGGAGCGGCAGGCCCTCGCGCGCGAGCCGGTCGGCGATGCGGGCATGGACGCCGCGCAGCCGCCGGATCGCGGTGAACAGCCCGAGCGTGCCGCCGCTCCGCCGCGACGATCAGCCGCGCATAGGCGTTGGCGAGCGCGGGCAAGTCGCCGCGCTTGACGTCGGTGACGATCAGCACCTCGGCCTGGGCGGCATAGTCGAACGGGCTCGCCGCCTCGAATCGCGTCGCCGGCGCGGAGCGAGGTGGACCGCGCCGGTCGCGCGCCTCGGCCAGCGTCCCAGTCGCCGCCCGCGCGTCAGCGTCGCCGAGGTGACCAGCGCGCCGTGCGCGGGCTCGAGCACGGTCTCGGCGAAGGGCCGGGTCGGGATCGAGCCAGTGGCGGTGGAGCCCGACGTCATATTCGCGGCCCTCGACTCGATCGACCGCGAGCCAGTCGACGAACTCGGGATCGGCCGGGCCGCCGATCCGCGCGAGCAACGCCAGCCAGGCGCCGACGGTCTCCGCGCGCCAGCCGAGCGAGGCGATCGCGCCCTCGATCCGCGCGCGGGCCGGCGCCGTCGAGCCAGTCGGGCGCCTCGGCAAGCACCGCCTCGAGCCGCCGCCCGAGCGTCACCAGCGGGCGGCACAAGCGCTTCGAGCGCGTGCGGCGGCGGGACCGGCCGCCTCGATCAGCGCGGCGTCGGGCTCGGCGAGCTCGGTCTCGAGGCCATAGCCGGCGTCGCCGGCCTTCTCGGCGCGCGCGTAGACGAGCCCGCGCACCGCGGCGAGCAGCGCCTCGACCGGGCCGAACGGCTGCGCCCTCGGCGAGCCGCTGGAGCCAGCCGTCGCTGGCGAGCGCCCGCGCGGCCTCGACCGCGTCGCCGATCGCCTCGCCGCCCGCGTCGTCATAGCTCGCGACGTCGCGACAGCCGCGCCGCCAGTCCGCGCCGCCGCCCGCGCGCGCCCGCTTCGGGGCCGATGATCCAGCGCCGCAGCTCGATCGCTTCCTGCCCGGTCAGCGCGCGCCGAGAACATCGCGTCGGCGGCGTCGAACAGATGATGGCCTTCGTCGAAAACGTAGCGCGTCGGCGTGTTCGCCGACTCGCGCCCGCGCGCCGCGTTGACCATCACCAGCGCATGGTTGGCGATGAC
The DNA here is from genome assembly GCA_963799985.1 of uncultured Alphaproteobacteria bacterium. GTDB lineage: Bacteria > Pseudomonadota > Alphaproteobacteria > Sphingomonadales > Sphingomonadaceae > Sphingomonas. The sequence continues at coordinate 801,798 of CAWCZC010000002.1, forward strand.
GATATCGGCCTCGGCGCTGGCGCGCGCGGCGCGCTCGATGAAGCATTTGCGGTAGTGCGGGCAGCCGGCATAGACGCATTCGCCGCGCCGGTCGGTCAGCGCGGTCGAGCCGTTGCGGCGGAACAGCGTGGGCAGCCAGCCGGGCAAGTCGCCGCCGATCATGTCGCCGTCGGCAGTATACGCCGCCCAGCGCGCGACGAGTTGCGCGAGGATCGCCGCGCGGCCCGCGAAGCCGCCCTGCAGCGCGTCCTCCAGGTTGAGCAGGCAGAGGTAATTCTCGCGCCCCTTGCGCGTGACGACGCGCTTGCGGCGCTCGGCCGCGTCGGGGAACAGCCGCGCGCTTTCGTGCGCGAGCTGGCGCTGCAGCGCCTTGGTGAAGGTCGAGACCCACACCGCGCCGCCGGCCTGCTCGGCCCAGAGCGAGGCGGGGGCGAGATAGCCGAGCGTCTTGCCGATGCCGGTGCCCGCTTCGGCGAGCACCAGATTGGGCGCGTCGCGCACCTGGCGCGGTGCGAAGGCCTGCGGCGGCGGCGGCGGCGAAGGCGCGCTGGCCCTGACGCGCGTTCGGCGCCGGTGCCGGTCAGCGTCGCGAGCCGGGCTCGCCGACGTCGGCATCGTCGAGCGTCACCGTGCGCGGGGTCGGGCGCGGGGCGCTGCTCGCTCCCATTCGGGCAGCTTCGAGAACAGCCAGCGCTCGGCCTGTTCGGGCTTGTGCGATCGCCGCGCTCAGCGCCGGCGCCCAGGGCCAGCGCAGCCGCGAACAGCGACTGCGACCGCGGTCCACGCGCCCTCGCGCTCGGGCCAGTCGCCCTCGGGAATCGCCGAGCAAGCGCGCTCGGCGGCGCGCAGCAGGAACGCGGCGACCTGGTCCTCGCTCTCGGGCGGCGCGATCCCGGCGACGCGGGCGAGCCCGCGCGGCGTCGGCACCATGAAGCGCGCGGGGCGGAGGAAGGCGAACAGCTCGAGCAGGTCGAGCCCCGACAGCTCGGGATAGCCCAGCCGCTGCCCGACCAGCGGCGCGTTGAGCAGGATCACCGGCGTATCCGCCGCGATCCGGATCGCCTCGCCCCGCCCCACCGCGCGACGTCTCGTCGGCGGTCGGCGATCCAGATGCCGCCATGGCTGGCGTGGAGCGCGGGATAGGGGAGCGGGGTCATCGAACCGCCATTCTGTACGCTTTTCGTTCCCGCTGACCAGCCCGCTTTTGCGCGCCCGCCGGGGGCGTGCCGCTGCCCCAAGTTCATGCTATTCAGCCGATATGCCGGCTTCCGTCTCGAGAGGGATATACCACCACGGGAAACGCCACCGTTTCGAAGTGACTGCTCGAGACGATAGCCCTGAGGCGTTCAAGGCGGCTTTGGACGAGTTGGACGAACAGGTGCGGAAGTTCACCGAATCGTTAGCGCCGAAGGTCGCCAGGCAGTCTTATCGGAGAAGGAAGGGCGGCTAACCGCACGTTCCGAGGCTTCCCCGCGCTGGACGCCCGACACTGGCCCCCGCCGCCCCGCTTCGCTAGACGCCCCTCAGCATGACCGACAAGCACACCCTCCGCGCCGCCGCGCTCGAGTCCAAGGCCTGGCCCTATGAGGAGGCGCGCAAGCTGCTCAAGCGCTACCCGGACGGCGAGCCCGGCCAAGGGGCATGTGCTGTTCGAGACCGGCTACGGCCCCTCGGGCCTGCCGCATATCGGCACCTTCAACGAGGTGCTGCGCACGACGATGGTGCGCCGCGCGTTCGAGACGATGCTCGGATATCCCGACGCGGCTGATCGCGTTCAGCGACGACATGGACGGGCTGCGCAAGGTGCCCGACAACGTGCCCAACCGGCAGATGCTCGCCGGATATCTCGGCAAGCCGCTGACCAAGGTGCCCGATCCGTTCGGCTGCCACGAGAGCTTCGCCGCGCACAACAATGCGCTGCTGCGCGCAATTCCTCGACCGGTTCGGCTTCGACTATGAGTTCGTCTCGTCGACCGACTGCTATACCAGTCGGCCGGTTCGACGAGACGCTCAAGAGCGTGCTGCGCCACTATCAGGCGATCATGGACGTCATGCTGCCGACGCTCGGCGCCGAGCGGCGCGCGACCTATTCGCCGGTGCTGCCGGTCAGCCCGAAGAGCGGCGATCGTGCTGCAGGTGCCGGTCGAGGTGGTCGACGCCGAGGCCGGGCTGATCGCGTTCGAGGATGAGGGCGAGCACGATCGACGCAGATCGATCCTCGGCGGGCGGCGCCAAGCTGCAATGGAAGGTCGACTGGGCGATGCGCTGGGTCGCGCTCGGGGTCGATTACGAGATGTCGGGCAAGGATCTGATCGATTCGGTGATCCAGAGCTCGAAGATCGCGCGCGTGCTCGGCGGCCGCCCGCCCGAGGGCTTCAACTACGAGATGTTCCTCGACGAGAAGGGCGAGAAGATCTCGAAGACCAAGGGCAACGGCCTCACCATCGAGCAATGGCTGACCTACGGCCCCGACGAGAGCCTGGCCTTCTACATCTATCCGCGAGCCGCAGGAAGGCCAAGTCGCTGCACATCGGGCGTGATCCCGCGCGCGGTCGACGAATATTGGCAGTTCCGCGGCAATTATCGCGGCCAGCCGGTCGAGCAGCGGCTCGGCAACCCGGTCCACCACATCCACAACGGCCCGCCGCCCGCCGGAGACGCTGCCGGTGACGTTCGGGCTGCTGCTCAACCTCGTCGGGGTGATGGGCCGAGGCGACCAAGGAGCAGGTCTGGGGCTATCTCGCCAACTACGTCGCCCGACGCGACGCCCGAGACATATCCCGCGCTCGACGAGCTGATCGGCTACGCGCTCGCCTATGCCCGCGATTTCGTCGCGCCGACGCTGCAGCGCCGCGCGCCCGCGGGCGTGGAGGCGGCGGCGCTCGCGCGAGCTCGACGCCGAGCTGGCCGCGCTGCCCGACGGATGCCGTCGCCGAGGACATCCAGAACCAGGTCTACGAGATCGGCAAGGCCGGCGGGTTCGAGAACCTGCGCGACTGGTTCAAGGCGCTCTACGAGACCTTGCTCGGATCCGAGCCAGGGGCCGCGGATGGGCAGCTTCATCGCGCTCTACGGGATCGCCAACACGCGCAAGCTGATCGCCGAGGCGCTGGCGCGGGCATGATCCGCCGCCTCCGCCTCGCCGCGGGCGATTTCATCGCCAGCGAGGCGGCGGGCGGGATATTGCTGATGGCGGCCTCGGCGCTCGCGCTGATCGTCGCCAATTCGCCGCTGGCGGGCGGCTATTTCGCGGCGTTGCGTTTCGCGACCGGGCCGGTGATAGGGCCTGACGGGCCGATCACGGTGCATCTGTGGATCAACGACGCGCTGATGGCGGTCTTCTTCCTGCTCGTCGGACTCGAGATCAAGGCGGAGTTCGCGGGCGGGCGCCTCGTGCGAGCGGATCAGCGGCTGCTGCCGGTGATCGCGGCGGCGGCGGGGATGGTGGTGCCCGCGCTCGTCTATCTCGCGGTCACCCGGACCGTGCCCGGGCTGGCGAGCGGCTGGGCGATCCCGGCGGCGACCGACATCGCCTTCGCGATGGGGGTGCTCGCCATCCTCGGCCGCCGCGCGCCGCCCGCGCTCCGGCTGTTGCTCACCACGATCGCGATCGTCGACGACCTCGGCGCGATCGCGATCATCGCGCTGGTTTATTCGCGCCACCTCGATCCAGCATCGCTGGCGATGGCGGTGGGGGTGCTGCTGGTGATGGCGGTGCTCAACCGGCGCGGGGTGAGTCGGCTGTGGCCCTACCTGCTGCTGGGCGCGCTGCTCTGGGTGCTCGTCCTGCGCTCGGGCGTGCATGCGACGGTCGCGGGCGTGATGACGGCGATGGCGATCCCGGCCGGGATGGGGAAGCGGCTCGAGCATGCGCTCAATCCGTGGGTCGCGTTCGGGATCGTGCCGCTGTTCGGTTTGGCCAACGCGGGTGTGTCGATCGCGGGGATGTCTCCCACGATCCTGCTGGCACCCTTGCCGCTCGGGATCGCGCTGGGGCTGCTGCTCGGCAAGCAGGCGGGGGTGTTCGGTGGGGTCTGGCTCGCGGTGAAGTTGCGCCTCGCGTCGCCGCCGGACGCGAGCTGGGCGCAGGTCTACGGCATGGCGCTGCTCGCGGGGATCGGCTTCACGATGAGCCTGTTCATCGGCGGGCTGGCATTTCCGGGTCAGCCCGAGCTGGCCGACCAGGTCAAGATCGGCGTTCTGGCGGGGTCGCTGCTGTCGGCGGCGGCGGGCTATGCGGTGCTTCGCGTCGTGAGCGGGCGGTCGAAGGGGTGAAGTGCCCCGGAACGGGTCTAGCTTTTGAAGCAGGTCTCCCGATGCCACTTTAGGAACACCGGATGTGGCCGTTCGCGCACATCCATTGGTAGATACGCGCGCCCGGACCGGCTTAGAATCGCTTCTAAGCCTGTGCGGTCATTCACGTGCCTCGAAATCATGATCGAGAGATCATCGGCGAGCGACACGAGGCCGCGATCGAAAACCCAATGAACGGTTCCGGACAGTGCCAGGCCGTTGGCCACCATGTCAGGTCCCTTGGCGGCGACGGGCTGAATGTGGGCTGCCTGAACCTCGGCTCGCCCGCCGCCATTGATAAGTTTGAGGCCGGTGAGCGCGCAGCGCTCGTCATATGCACGGAGCACGGCGCGCCGAAACGCGCGATCGCGAAACGGCCTGGACATGAGCTGGAGGACTTGGGGCCGATCCCCGAAATCATACGCAGATCGTGGCTCGTGAACGGAGCTATCGACGTCTCCTGTTCGAGGAAGCAGCTCATCGTTCCCCGGTAGGCCGAGAGCGACTATGCGCCGAAAGTCTGAGTTCGAGAGAGGCCGGACGGACCACTGGGAATTTGGCACATCCGATTCGACCAGTCGCCCGTCGACGAATCGCGGCACGGCCGAGCTAAACTCTAGAAAGGAACCCGGTTCGATCCAGGCGTAAAAATGATCGGAGCGGTTTGGGTCTGGCGAAATGTCGGCGACCCGAGCCACTGCCCAATAGCCGCGTGAGCGAGGGACCTTCTGGGGTTCGTAGTAGACGATCCAGTCACCCAAGCACGCGCGCGCCCGTTCGATATAGCTCTTGGGGAAATGATACCGGATTGCCGGTGAATCATCATAAATCGAGCCCTCTTTATGAATGAACACGCCGTGCGCCATCAGCCCCTCCGTGCGGTTGGACTATAGCTTCTCCGTCAGCTCCGGCACGATCTTGAACAGGTCGCCGACCAGGCCGATGTCGGCGACCTGGAAGATCGGGGCGTCCTCGTCCTTGTTGATCGCGATGATCGTCTTCGAATCCTTCATCCCGGCGAGATGCTGGATCGCGCCCGAGATGCCGATCGCGATATAGACTTCGGGGGCGACGATCTTGCCGGTCTGGCCGACCTGATAATCGTTGGGGACATAGCCCGCATCGACCGCGGCGCGGCTGCGCGCCGACCGCGGCGCCGAGCTTGTCGGCGAGCGGCTCGATCAGCGCGTGGAAATTCTCGCCGAGCTCTGAAGCGCGCGGCCGCCCGAGACGATGATCTTGGCGCTGGTCAGCTCGGGGCGCTCGGACTTGGCGATCTCGGCGCCGACGAAGGTCGAGAGGCCCGCGTCGCCGGCGCCGGCGCACCGCCTCGATCGTGCCCGATCCGCCGCTCGTGCGCCGCCTTGTCGAAGGCGGTGCCGCGCACGGTGATCACCTTCTTCGCGTCGCTGGTCTGGACCGTGGCGATCGCGTTGCCGGCATAGATCGGCCGGGTGAAGGTGTCGGCGCCCTCGACCGAGAGGATGTCGCTGATCTGCATGACGTCGAGCAGCGCGGCGACGCGCGGCGCGATATTCTTGCCGGTCGGTGGTGGCGGGCGCGAGGAAGGCGTCGTGATCCGCCATCAGCTTGGCGACCAGCGGCGCGACATTCTCGGCCAGCGCATGGCGCATAGGCGGCATCGTCGGCGACATGGACCTTGCCCGACGCCGGCGATCTTCGCCGCCGCCTCGGCGACCGCCGTCGACGCCCTGGCCGGCGACCAGCAGGTGGACCTCGCCGAGCTTCGACGCGGCGGTGACCGACGGCGAGCGTGGCGTCCTTGACGCTCGCGCCGTCATGCTCGACCCAGGACCAGCGTCTTCATTTCGCCACTCCCAGTGCCTTGAGCTTGGTCGACCAGCTCGTCGACGTCGGCGACCTTGATCCCCGCCTGGCGCTTGGCCGGCTCGACCACCTTGAGCGTCGTGCAGCCGCGGCGCGACGTCGACGCCGTAATCGGCCGGCGTCTTCTGCGCGAGCGGCTTGGACTTGGCCTTCATGATGTTGGGCAGGGTCGCATAGCGCGGCTCGTTGAGGCGCAGGTCGGTGGTGACGATCGCCGGCAGCTTGAGCTTCACCGTCTCGAGCCCGCCGTCGACCTCGCGGGTGACCGTCGACGCTGCTCGCCGGCGACCTCGACCTTCGAGGCGAAGGTGCCCTGGCCGCCAGCCGAGCAGGGCGGCGAGCATCTGGCCGGTCTGGTTGATGTCGTCGTCGATCGCCTGCTTGCCGAGGATGACCAGCCCGGGCTGCTCCTCCTCGGCGATCTTCTGCGAGCAGCTTGGCGACCGCCAGCGGCTCGACCTCGTCGTCGGTCTGGACCAGGATCGCGCGGTCGGCGCCCATCGCCAGCGCGGTGCGCAAGCGTCTCCTGCGCCTTGGCCGGCGCCGATCGAGACCGCGACGATCTCGGTCGCGACGCCCTTTTCCTTGAGGCGGATCGCTTCCTCGACCGCGATCTCGTCGAACGGGTTCATGCTCATCTTGACGTTGGCGAGATCGACGCCCGTGCCGTCCGCCTTCACCCGCGGCTTCACGTTGTAATCGATCACCCGCTTGACCGGCACCAGGACCTTCATTCGCATCCTCTCCTGTAGTCCGAACTCGCTTCCCTGGGCGAAGGAGAGTCGCACGAAATCCAGCAACGCCGGCTGCCTGCGGAGACTTGAGAATCGTCATAGTGCCCCGGCCTGTCGACTGCGCGGCGCTGAACTCCCAAGATGCGATCCTACGCCGCTTCCTTCACCTCGGCGACGATCTTCTTCGCCGCGTCGCCGAGATCGTTGGCGGCGACGATCGGCAGGCCCGAGTTGGCGAGGATGTCCTTGCCCTGCTCGACATTGGTGCCTTCGAGCCGCACGACCAGCGGCACCGACGAGATTCACTTCCTTCGCCGCGGCGACGATGCCCTCGGCGATGATGTCGCAGCGCATGATGCCGCCGAAGATGTTGACCAGGATGCCCTTCACCGCCGGATCGGAGAGGATGATCTTGAACGCCGCGGTCACCTTCTCCTTCGTGGCGCCGCCGCCGACGTCGAGGAAGTTGGCCGGGAACATGCCGTTCAGCTTGATGATGTCCATCGTCGCCATGGCGAGGCCGGCGCCGTTGACCATGCAGCCGATGTCGCCGTCGAGCTTGATGTAGGCGAGGTCGTACTTCGACGCCTCGAGCTCCATCGGATCCTCCTCGGTCTCGTCGCGCAGCGCCAGCAGGTCCTTGTGGCGGAACATCGCGTTCGAATCGAAGCCGACCTTGGCGTCGAGCACCAGCAACTTGCCGTCGTCGGTGACCGCGAGCGGGTTGATCTCGATCTGCGCGGCGTCGGTGCCGAGGAAGGCGTCGTAGAGCTTCGACGCGCTCGACGCGGCCTGCTTGGCGAGATCGCCGCTCAGCCCCAGCGCGCCGGCGACCGCGCGGCCGTGATGCGGCATGAAGCCGGTCGGCGGGGTCGACGTCGATCGTGTGGATCTTCTCCGGCGTGTCGTGCGCGACGGTCTCGATGTCCATGCCGCCCTCGGTCGAGACGACCATCGACGATGCGGCCCGATGGCGCGGTCGACCAGCAGCGCGAGGTAGAATTCCTTGGCGATGTCGACGCCGTCGGTGACGTAGAGCCGGTTGACCTGCTTGCCGTGCTCGCCGGTCTGGACCGTGACCAGCGTGTTGCCGAGCATGTCGCTCGGCAGCCGCGCGGACCTCGTCGAGCGATTGCGCGCGAGCCGGACGCCGCCCTTGGCGTCCGGGCCCAGCTCCTTGAACTTGCCCTTGCCGCGCCCGCCGGCATGGATCTGCGCCTTCACCACATAGAGCGGCCCGGGCAGCTTCGCCGCCGCCGCCACCGCCTCTTCGACGCTCATCGCGGCGATAGCCCGCGGGCACGGGGACGCCGAATTTCGCGAGCAGTTCCTTGGCCTGATATTCGTGGATGTTCATGGGGCGCGCGGGGCCTCTTTTCGAAGATCGGGAATGTGCGCCGCCTTAAGCACAGCGGCGGTCGTGAATCCACCCCCGGCTCAATGCGCGATTCCCGTCGCGCACAGCGCGGCGGAGGAGAGGGTTACCGTGTCGATCTCGGGATCGGCGAGCGCGTGGAGGTTGTGGAGCCGCTCGGCGCGGGACTTGCCCTTGCCCGATTGCGCGAGGTCGGCGAGCCGGAGAAGCTGGGCGTAGGACAGTCGCTTGACCATCCGCCGCGCCATGCAATCGGCGACGCGGGGGCTGAAGCCCGCGCCTTCGAGGCCGGCGCGCAGCCGAGTCTCGGGCATCCGGAACAGCGCATACCAGAGAGCGGCCGCCACCAGCGCCGCCACCGCCACCGCCACGCCCAGAACCACTCTCGTCCGCATCGCCTGGCGGCGCTATAGCCGCGCCATGCATCCGGCAATCGGAATCCTGCTGCTGCTCGCCACGATCGCGGCGATGGAGGGTGTGGCCTATGCCGCGCACCGCTGGGTGATGCACGGGCCCGGCTGGTTCCTTCACGCGAGCCACCACCGGGCGCGCACCGGGCTGTTCGAGGCTGAACGATCTCTACGCGACGATCTTCGCGCTGCCCTCGATCGCGTTGCTTTATCGGCGGGCGTGCAGTTGGGGCTGTGGCCGGGCTTGACCTGGATCGGCGCGGGAATCGCGGCGTACGGCGCGATCTATTTCGGGTTCCATGACGTCATCGTCCACCGCCGCGTCGCCTCACCGCTATGTGCCGCGCTCCAGCTACATGAAGCGGATCGTCCAGGCGCACCGGCTGCACCATGCGGTCGAGACGAAGCAGGGTACGGTCAGCTTCGGTTTCCTCTGGGCGCCCAGGCCGGATGTGCTCAAGGCCGAACTCAAGCCGCGAACGGCGCGAGCTTGCATCCAGGATTGGCATTTCTACGTGCTGGCGATCCCCGCGGTGCTGCTGATGGGGCTCTCCAAGGGCGGGCTTCACGGGCATGGGGGCGCTGTCGATGCCGATGCTCGCCTTCGTCATCAATCCCGGTGCAGGCCGCGGCGATCCTGCTGCCGCTGCTGATCGTGCAGGACGTGGTCGGCGTGTGGGCGTTCCGCCGCACCGTCGACTGGCCGTGATCGGCTGGATGCTGCCGGGCGCCGCGGTGGGGATCGCGCTCGGCTATTTCTTCGCCGCGAGCGTGACTCCGGCGGCGGTGATGGCGGCGGTCGGGCTGATCTCGATCCTGTTCGGCGCCTACCGGCTCTGGGCTGCGCGTCACTCGGTCCCGCGCGAGACCGCGCGCTGGCCCGAATGGGTAGGCGCGCTGTTCGGCGCGGCTGCGGGCTTCACCAGCCAGATCGCGCATGCGGGCCAGCCGCCCTTCCAGCTCTGGGTGCTGCCGCGCAAACTGAACCCCGCGCTGCTGGTGGGCACCACCGCGGTGTTCTTCGCGGCGGTCAACTGGATCAAGGTGCCGGCCTATGTCGCGCTCGGCCAGTTCACCGCGACCAATCTCCTCACTGCCGCCGCGTTGGTCCCGGTGGCGATCGCCTCGACGCTGGCAGGCGTATGGCTGGTCCGCCGCATCGATCCCGACCGCTTCTACACTGCGATCTACTGGCTGATGATCGTGGTGGGCGTGGGACTGGTGTGGGAGGCGGTGCGCTAAGATATGAGATCTGCTCAACCCTCTTTCCGTTCGCCCTGAGCTTGTCGAAGGGCTGTCCTGCTTGGCCCGAAGAAAAGGACAGTGCTTCGACAAGCTCAGCACGAACGGGGATGGAGGATTCCGCCTACTTTATCCGCCTTCAGTCGAACAGCGACGACACCGAGCTCTCGTCGGCGATCCGGCGCATCGCCTCGGCGAGCAACGGCGCGATGGTCAGGAGGCGGATCTTGCGGGCTGCCGGCGATCGCGTCGTGGCTGCCGATCGAGTCGGTGATCACCAGCTCGCTCAGCTCCGATGCCTCGACTCGCGCCACCGCGCCGCCCGAGAGCACGCCGTGGGTGCATAAGCGACGACGTCCTCGGCGCCCGCCTCGCTTGCAGCGCCGCGGCGGCGTTGCACAGCGTGCCCGGCCGAATCGACGATGTCGTCGATCAGGATGCAGAAGCGGCCCGTCGACGTCGCCGATGATGTTCATCACCTCGGATTCGCCGGGCTTCTCGCGGCGCTTGTCGACGATCGCCAGCGGGGCGTTGTCGAGCCGCTTGGCCAGCGCGCGGGCGCGCACCACGCCGCCGACGTCGGGCGAGACGACCATCAGGTTGCGGTCGCCGAAGCGCGCCTGGATGTCCGTCGGACATCACCGGCGCGCGCGAACAGATTGTCGGTCGGGATGTCGAAGAAGCCCTGGATCTGCCCGGCATGGAGATCGACCGACAGCACCCGGTTGGCGCCCGCGACGGTGATCAGGTTGGCGACCAGCTTGGCCGAGATCGGCGTGCGCGGGCCGGGCTTCCGGTCCTGCCGGGCATAGCCGAAATAGGGGAGCACCGCGGTGATCCGCTTGGCCGACGCGCGGCGCAGCGCGTCGATGCAGATCAGCAGCTCCATCAGATTGTCGTTGGCCGGGATAGCTGGTCGACTGGAGCACGAACACGTCCTCGCCGCGGACATTCTCGTGGATCTCGACGAACATCTCCTCGTCGGCGAAGCGGCGGACGCTGGCCTCGGTCAGCGGCGATCTCGAGATAGTCGGCGATCGCCTTGCGCCAGCGGCAGGTTCGAATTGCCGGCCATCAGTTTCATGCGTGCGTCTCTCCGCTCGGGATCGCCTCCTTTAGAGCGCGGCAAGGGTGGCGCAAAGGGCGCTTGCTGCCGTCCCTAGAGTGCGCAGTCATGACCGTCGTCACCCGTTTCGCGCCCGCGCCCGACCGGCGCCTGCATGTCGGCAATCATCCGCACCGCGCTCCACAACTGGCTGTTGGCGCGAGGGCGCAGGGCGGGCGCTTCCTGCTCCGGATCGACGACACCGACCGCGAGCGTTCGGACGAGGAGTTTCGTCACGGCGATCCGCGCCGACCTCGCCTGGCTGGGGCTGGCGCCCGATGCCGAGGAACGCCAGTCCGCGCGCTTCGATCGCTACGAGGCGCGCTTCGCCGAGTTGAAGGCGGCGGGCCGCGTCTATCCGGCGTACGAGACCGCGCAGGAACTGGAGCTCAAGCGCAAGGTGCTGCTCGGGCGCGGGCTGCCGCCGGTCTACGACCGCGCCGCGCTGGAGCTGAGCGACGCCGACCGCGCCGCGCTCGAGGCGGAGGGCGGCGGCCGCACTGGCGCTTCCGGCTCGATCATGCTGCGCCGATCGAGTGGGACGATCTCGATCCGCGGCCACCAGCGCTTCGATCCGGCGACGATGAGCGATCCGGTCGTGCGCCGCGCGGACGGCTCGTGGCTCTACATGCTGCCCATCGGTGATCGACGATATCGATATGGGCGTGACCCACGTCGTGCGCGGCGAGGATCATGTCTCCAACACCGCCGCTGCAGCTCCAGATGTTCGAGCGCGCTGGGCGCCGCGCCGCCCGCCTTCGCGCACGAGGCGTTGCTGGTCGGCGCCGAGGGCAAGCTCTCGAAGCGGCTGGGCTCGCTCGGTGTCGATGCATTTCCGTGAGGCGGGGATCGAGCCCGAGGCGCTGGTCGCACTGCTTGCCCGCATCGGGACCAGCTGACCCGGTAGAGCCCTTTACCGATGCCGCTCCGCTGATCGAAGCGTTCGATTTCGCTCGCTTCGGCCGCGCCCCGGCGCGCTTCGACGAGGCCGAGCTCGCGGGGCTCAGCGCACGGATCCTCCACCAGCTCGGCTTCGATCGCGTGGCCGGCCGGTTGCCCGCGGGCATGGGCGCGGCGGCGTGGGAAGCGATCCGGCCGAACCTCGCCACCGTCGCCGAGGCAGCGGACTGGTGGCGAGTGATCGAAGGCCCGGTCGCCGCGCCGGATCAGCCCGAAGACACGGAATTTCTCGCTGCTGCCGCCGAAGCCGCCGGCGACATCGACTGGTCCGGCGATCCTTGGCATGCGCTCACCGGCGCGCTCAAGGAGTCGACCGGGCGCAAGGGCCGTGCGCTGTTCCTGCCGCTCCGCCTCGCGCTCACTGGTCGCGATCACGGACCGGACATGGCGGCGCTGCTCCCGCTGATCGGCCGCGAGCGTGCGATCGAGCGGCTGGCCGGCTGAACCTTCGGCCCGCGCGGCGCGTTCAGCTCGTCTTGGCTCTTGGGCCCCAAGGAGACAGCCGATGCGCCTCATTCTAGCCGCCGCCGCGCTCACGATGGCGACCGCCGCCGTTTCGCAGAGCGCCCCGCCCGGCACCGCGGTCGAGCGAGTCACGCTCCATCCGGGCGACGTCGCCAGCTTCACGCTCGCGCCGGGCAAGGACCACCAGTTGCTCAACGCAGCACCTCCCTCCGCCAAGGGCGCGATCGCGATCCGTTACGAGGTCTCGGGCGCGCAGAGCATTGTCACTGCGACGAGCCACACCGGCTATCCGGTGATGTTCACCGTGCTCGCCGATCCCGACGGCGACGGCGGCTTCACGCCCGCAGGCGACATCCAGCTTCCCGGCGACGGCACCGCCGCCGCGCGCAGCTGGCCGGGCAACCTCGGCACGGTCAACGTCGGCGACTTCGTCGGCGGGCCCCACGGCAGCGAGACGCACCCGCCTTCGGGCGCGCAATAGGCTGGCGAATCCAGGCGGCCCGTCGGATCGGAAACCATCCCTTTACGTATGTGATGTAATGTTGTATCATCACTGATAGCCGGCACCGACCGGCGTGGAGATGGAGGCCATGATGTACGCAGACCCTCGGGTGCTTTCCCCGCAGCGCACGCTCAATCTGGGCGCAGCGCTGCTGATGACCGGCGGCATCGTCGCCGGGATGATCTTCTTCCTCGCGCCGCAGATCATCCTGCCCGCGCCGCCGGGCACCATTCGAGCGTTTCCGGTACCGCTCCCCAAGGATCCGCCACCGATCGACCAGCCCAAGCCGAAGACCGATCCCCGGCCGACCATCGATCCGATCGTCGTGCCGCCGATCCAGCCGATCCTCCCGGTCGACACGCATATCGACACGACCACTCAGCCCCCGATCCAGCCGCACCTCGATCCGGTGATCGGAACCGCCACGGTCCCGCACGTCGAGCCCCCGGCGCTGCCTCCGCTGATCGCCGCCGAGGTCGATCCGCGCTTCGCGCGCGATCTGCAGCCGCCCTATCCGGCGCCCGAGCTGCGGCTGCAGCGCGAGGGAACCGCCACCGTGCGCCTCCACATCGGCGGCGACGGGCGAGTGATCGAGGTCCAGCAGGTCCGTGCCACCAGCCCCGCGTTCTTCGACGCGACTCGGCGCCAGGCGATGTCGAAATGGCGCTTCCGGCCCGCGATGCGCGGCGGTGTGGCGCAGGACAGCTGGAAGACGATGACGGTGACCTTCGTCCTGACCGACGCGGGATGAAAGGGTAAGCGATCGACGTCGGATCGATGATGCGGGGGGCATGATCGGTCGGCGCGATCGCCCACGCGCGGGGGCTGGTTCCCGGGCCCCCGCGCGCCTATCTTGCCCGCATCATGATGGGCCTACCCAAGAGAATCTCGCCGGTGGGCGGGGCCGGCGACCTCCGCAGCTATCTCGCGCGCCGCTCGCGCTGGGAGCTGCTGCTGTTCCTCCCCGCCGCGGCGCTCACCGCGATGCTGGTCTACGCCTTCGTTCGCGACTACGACATCAAGCCCGAATATCATCCCAACATCATCTATGTGCAGAGCTGGCCGCTCGACCGTAGCGATGCCGAGATCGTCGCGCAGCAGAAGATCGATCAGGTCAAGAAGAAGAAGGACCAGGCGGAGCTCGAAAAGCGTCAGGCCGAGCTGCGCTCCAAGTTCAAGAAGATCGACGATTCGCTCAAGAAGTACGGCCTCTGAGCAGCGCTGACGACGCGCGCCGGATGGCCGCCGCGCTCGCGCTGGCGTCACGCGGGCGCGGGCGGACGGCGCCCAACCCCAACGTCGGCTGCGTGATCGTGAGCGGCGGGCGCGTCGCCGGGCGCGGCTGGACTCAGCCGGGCGGGCGGCCGCATGCCGAGGCGATGGCGCTGGCGGAAGCCGGCGCGAAGTCGCGCGGCGCGACTGTTTACGTCACGCTCGAGCCCTGCGCCCATGCCTCGCCGCGCGGGCCGGCGTGTTCCGACCTGCTGATCGAGACCGCGGTGGCGCGGGTGGTGATCGCCGTGGGCGATCCCGATCCGCGCACCGACGGCCGGGGCATCGAGCGGCTGCGCGGCGCCGGAATCGTGGTTGAGACCGGGGTGCTCGAAGTCGAGGCGCGCCGCGCAATGGCGGGCTTCCTCACGCGCCGGGCACTCGGCCGCCCGCACGTCACCCTCAAGCTCGCGACCTCGCTCGACGGTTGCATCGCGTTGCCCTCGGGCGAGAGCCGCTGGATCACCGGGCCCGAAGCCCGCGCGCACGCCCATCTGGAGCGTGCGCGGCATGAGGCGATCCTGGTCGGGCGGGGGACGGTCGACGCGGATTCACCCAGGCTCGACGTACGGCTGGCGGGGCTGGAGGAGCGTTCTCCGCGGCATTTTCTCCTTTCCCGGCGCGCGCGCGCGGGGTGGGAAGTGCTGAATGCTCCTTCTGCCATCGCCGCCCTGGAAAACATCGACCACCTTCTCGTCGAGGGTGGCGCAGAGGCCGCCGCCGCGTTCCTTCGCGCCGATCTGGTCGATCGCCTGCTGCTCTACCGCGCACCGATCCTGATCGGCGGGCGTCCCGCGCTCGCCGATCTCGGGCTCGTGTCGCTGGCCGAGGCGCATGGCCGCTGGCGCCTCACCGACGCGCGCCAGCTTGGCAGCGACCGCATGGAGGTTTACGCGCGCTCCTGATGTTCACCGGAATCGTCACCGACATCGGCACGATCGAAGCCGTCGAGAGCCAGGGCGACCTGCGCGTGCGGATCGGCACCGGCTATGACACCGCGACGATCGACCTCGGCGCGTCGATCTCGTGCTCGGGCGTGTGCCTCACCGTGGTCGACAAGGCCCCCGGCTGGTTCGCGGTGGACGTTTCGGGCGAGACCGTCTCGCGCACCGCGACGGACAGTGGGCCGCGGGCCGCCGCCTCAACCTCGAGCGCGCATTGAAGCTCGGCGACGAACTCGGCGGGCATATCGTCACGGGCCACGTCGACTGCGTCGGCGTTGTCGCCGGAGTGACGGTGGAGGGCGGATCGCACCGCGTCGATGTCGTCGCGAGCAAGGTGATCGCTCCGCTCGTAGCGCCCAAGGGCTCGATCACAGTCGACGGCGTCTCGCTGACCGTCAACGACGTGGCGGACACAAGGTCGGGCGTCACCATGATGCTCAATATCATCCCGCACACCGCGCAGGTCACCACCTTCGGTGCGATCTACATCGGACAGCCCGTCAACCTCGAAATCGACGTGCTGGCGCGCTATCTCCAGCGGATGGAGGCGCTGCGTGCCAAAAGCTGAACATTCTCACGGGGAATTGGCCCGATTGCAGCACGGCTATCTCTCCTCGCCCGAGGAATTGATCGACGAAGCGCGCAACGGCCGCATGTTCATCCTCGTCGACGACGAGGACCGCGAGAACGAGGGCGATCTCGTCATCCCGGCGCAGATGGCGACTCCCGACGCGATCAACTTCATGGCGAGGCACGGCCGCGGACTGATCTGCCTGGCGATGACCAAGGACCGGGTCGACACGCTCGGCCTCGACCTGATGAGCCGCCACAACGGCACGCGGCACGAGACCGCGTTCACCGTCTCGATCGAGGCCCGGGAAGGTGTCACCACGGGCATCTCCGCCGCCGACCGCGCGCGCACCGTCTCGGTCGCGATCGACGCGTCGAAGGGCAAGGACGAGATCGTCACGCCGGGCCACGTGTTCCCGCTGGTCGCGCGCGACGGCGGGGTGCTGGTCCGCGCCGGGCATACCGAGGCGGCGGTCGACGTCGCGCGGCTCGCCGGGCTCAACCCTTCGGGCGTGATCTGCGAGATCATGAACGAGGACGGGACGATGGCGCGGCTCGACGACCTGGTTGCCTTCGCCCAGCTCCACAACCTCAAGGTCGGCACGATCCGCGACCTGATCGCCTATCGACGCCGCCATGACCATCTTGTCGAGAAGCGCGCCGAGAGCCGCTTCACCAGCGAATGGGGCGGCGACTGGACCGCGATCACCTTCTGGAACAAGGCGACCGAGACCGAGCAGGTCGCGCTGGTCAAGGGCAAGGTCTCGGCGGACCAGCCGACGCTGGTGCGGATGCACGCGCTGTCGCCGTTCAGCGACATGTTCGGCGAAGGCGGCGCGCGCGGCGGGCTGCTGCGGCGCTCGATGGAGATCATCGGCGAGGAAGGCGCGGGCGTGGTCGTGGTGATCAACAAGCCGCGGCCCGACCAGTTCACGATGGCGCTCCAGGCGCGCGCCGGCAAGCTCAAGCCCGCCGACATGGACGAGCTCAGGGACTACGGTGTCGGCGCGACGATCCTGACCGAATTGGGCGTCCACGACATGATCCTGCTCACCAATACCCACCACACGCTGGTGGGGCTCGACGGCTATGGCTTGTCGATCGTCGGCGAGCGCCCGATCGATTCGGGGGACTGACGCTATGGCGCGCGTACTGATCGTCGAGGCGCGCTTCTACGCGCATCTGAATGACCTGCTTCTCGCCGGTGCCCGCGCCGCGATCGAGGCGGCGGGGCACACCCACGAGACCATCACCGTCCCCGGCGCGCTCGAAGTGCCCGGCGCGG
Source organism: uncultured Alphaproteobacteria bacterium (assembly GCA_963799985.1). Classification (GTDB taxonomy): domain Bacteria; phylum Pseudomonadota; class Alphaproteobacteria; order Sphingomonadales; family Sphingomonadaceae; genus Sphingomonas. The sequence goes on from CAWCZC010000002.1 coordinate 818,803, forward strand.
TGGCGATGGCGGCGGAGACCGGGCGCTACGACGCCTTCGTCGCGCTGGGCGTGGTGATCCGCGGCGAGACCTATCATTTCGAAGTGGTCTCGAACGAAAGCGCGCGCGGGCTGATGGCGCTGACGATGGACGCGATCCCGATCGGCAACGGCATCCTGACGGTCGAGAACGAAGCCCAGGCGCTGGTCCGCGCCGACCCGGCCCAGGCCGACAAGGGCGGCGGCGCGGTGCAGGCGGCGCTGGCGATGCTGGGGCTGAAGGGGCGGTTCGGGTAACCGCGATGGACATGCCCCCCTCGCGCTACAAGGTGGTGGAGCAGGGCCGGCGATTAATCGTCGTCGATACGCACAGCGGCACGCCCGTGACTGGGCCTGATCCCGGCCAGCGGGCGCGGGTCGACCGGCTCGAGCGAGGGCGCGCCGCGCGGGACGCCCGTCGCGGCGGGCTGACGCGCTCGGCGCCGAAACCCTCGCCGATCGCCGCGGACGATTCGAAAATCCTCACGACCCAGGCCTGGTTCGACGACAAGGCGCCGCGCCCGATCCGCATCGACCGGAACCATCAGACCGGCTTCCTCGCCGCGCTGGGATTGCTCTTCGTCGCGGCGGTCGCGGCCTATCTCGCCTTGGGCTGGTTCGCCTTCGTGATTGCGTTCTTCTTCGTGGCGAACAAGTCCGTCTGGCGAGGCGTTCGCACGACGATCACGCGCTGGCTGGACCGGATGGAGCAGGCCTAGACCGCCGGATCGGGCCGATGCGGTTGTAGGTGAGGCAGCGCCAGACCCATTCGAGGGGACCTGCGTCGAAGCGGCGCAGCCACCAGTGCGACCAGATCAGCTCGATCGACCAGACCGCCAGGACTGCCAGCGCGAGGCCGGGACGATCGACCTGGTCGAACAGGTCCAGGCCGCGGCCGCCGTAGAAGATCATCGTCATCAGCACTGACTGGCCGATGTAGTTGGTGAAGGCCATGCGGCCGAGCGGCGCGAGCAGCCGCGGAATCCATCCCAGGCGCACGGATCGGGCGGCGAGGATCAGCGCACTCGCATAGCCCAGCGAAACGAACGGGCTGGTGAGGTTGATGGCGAGCTGGTCCCACAGCACGCCGTAATCGTCCGAGAAGCCGCTGCGGATGAACGCGGAGGTGAACGCGCTCAATCCGAGCAGCGCCGCCAGCCCCGCGGCCATCGTCGCGAGGTAGTGCGATCGCGGGCTGTCGCCGGTGAGGAAACCGCTCTTGAACAGCCCGAGGCCGATCAGCATCAGCGGCGCGGCATAGGGGATCGAGAAGCAGGCGAGCAGCAGCCGGTAGTGCGCCCAGGTCGCCGCATTGGCGGAAAGCGACTGTGCGAACGAGCCCGCGAACTCGGCGGCTTTCCCGCCATGCCCGGGCAGCAGCGCGGCATAGATCTCGGGATGCGCGTCGCCGGCGAGCGACAGCGCAGTCATCGCAGAAACCCCCGCGACGAAGGCGATACACCCCGCCACGATCAGCCTGCGTGCCGGCCAGCCGCGGAACGCCATCACCGCGATGCCGCAGACCGCATAGTCGGCCAGGATGTCGCCGTACCAGATCAGCGCGCCGTGAATCGCGCCGAACACCGCGAGCCAGCCGAACCGGCGCCAGAGATTGGCGTTGCGACGCGCGTCGCCCGGCTCGCCGCCGACGAGATACATCGAGACGCCGAACAGCAGCGAGAACAAGGTGATGAACTTGCTGTCGCAGAAGACGTGGACGAACGCCCAGATGCCGAGGCTGGCGTCGGTGGCCGGGAAGGGCCAGGACGTGGGATCGACGGTCTGGCCGAAGGTCGCCGCCATGAACGACGCGTTGACCGTCAGGATGCCGAGCACGCCGAGCCCTCGGAGCGCGTCGATCAGCTCGATTCGTTCGCGTGCCATCCCGCCTTGCCCCCCAGCTGCACGGCGGCTTGTTAGCCCATAACCGGCGGGCTGCCAAAACCGGGGTCAGGCGGCCGCCGCGTCCAGCTTCGGATAGTCCAAATACCCCTCCGGTCCCTGGGTGTAGAAGGTCGACGTGTCGGGAGGGTTGAGCGGAGCGTCCTTGCGCAGGCGCTCGACCAGGTCGGGGTTGGCGAGGAAGGTGCGGCCGAAGGCGATCGCGTCGGCGAACCCCGAGTCCAGATCGGCTTGCGCGTTGGCGAGGCGATAGTCCTGATTGAGCACCAGCGGGTGATCGAACACCTGCCGGATCGCGGGCGAGAGGCGCGGCGCCTCGCTGGGGCGGAAGGTGCTGTCGGGCTTCGATTCGCGAAGCTCGAGGAAGGCGATGCCCTGCTCGCTCAGCCATTTCGCCGCGGGGACGAACACCGCCTCGGGGTTGCTGTCCTCGACTCCCTGGACTTCGCCGTTGGGCGAGAGCCGGACCGCAGTGCGACCGGCACCCGCCTCGGCGATCAGCCGGAGCGTCGCTTCGCGCAGCAGGCGCGTGCGATTCTCGGGACTGCCGCCGTAATCGTCGTCGCGGAGGTTCGAATTGTCTCGGGTGAACTGATCGATCAGATAGCCGTTGGCGGCGTGGAGCTGGACGCCGTCGAAGCCGGCGCGGAGCGCGTTGCGCGCGGCCGCGGTGTAGTCGTCGAGCACGCGGGCGATGTCGTCGAGCGTGGCGGGTCGCGCCTCGGCGAAATCCTTCTTGCCGTCGCCCAATTCGTAAGTGCGGATCTGCCCAGGCGCGGTGGTCGCCGAGGCCGAGAGCGGCCTAGCGCCGCCGAGGAAATCGGGGTGGACGATCCGCCCCATGTGCCACAATTGCGCGACAATGCGTCCGCCCGCGCGGTGGATCTGCTCGACCACTGGCTTCCAGCCCTCGACCTGCGCCTCGGTCCACAGCCCGGGCGCATAGGCCCAGCCGAGCCCCTCGCGGCTGATACCGGTGGCCTCGCTGATGATCAGCCCGGCGGCGGCGCGCTGAGCATAATAATCGCCCATGATCGCAGTGGGAACATGCTCGCGGGTCGAGCGGCCGCGCGTGAGCGGCGCCATCAGGATGCGGTTTGGCGCATCGATCGCACCAAGCTGGATGGGATCGAACAGGCTGGGCATCCGGGTCTCCGACTATGGGCGCGACGGCGGCGAAATAGGGCGTTACAGGGCGCCATGCACGATTCCCGGGCGACAAGAAAATTTGCTGCGGTGCAAAGCTGGGCAGGCTTGCCGCTGCTGGCGGCGCTGCTCGCCAACGTCGCGCTTGCGTTCGGGCCGTGGTTCGTGCGGCTGGCGAAGACCGAGGCGCTGGTCGGGCCGGTGGCGGCGGGCTTCTGGCGGATCGCGCTCGCGACGCCGCTGCTGATCGCGCTGAGCTACCTCACCCCGCGGCCGTTCCGCGCCGCACCGGCGGTGGCGGGCGTGCTGGTGATCGCGGGGATCGGCTTCGCCGCCGATCTCGCGAGCTGGCACCTCGGCATCGTGCGCACTTCGCTCGCCAATTCGACGCTGTTCGGCAATTCGGCGACGCTGATGTTCCCGATCTACGGATTCCTCGTCGCGCGCGCCTGGCCGACTCGGCAGCAGGGAATCGCGCTCGCGCTGGCGGCGGTCGGCGCGGGGCTGCTGCTCGGGCGCTCGTACGAGCTTTCGCCCAAGCACCTCGCGGGCGACCTGCTCTGCCTGCTCGCGGGGACGCTCTACACGCTCTATTTCATCATGATGAGCCGCGCGCGCACCGCGCTCGCGCCGTTTCCCGCGCTCGCATTGTCTTCGATCGCGAGCCTCGCACCGCTCCTCGCCTGCTCGTGGCTGCTCGGCGAGACGATCTGGCCGCACCAATGGGGCATATTGATCGCGCTTGCGCTGGCGAGCCAGCTGATCGGCCAGGGGCTGATGATCTACGCGATCGGGCACCTCTCGCCGCTGATCGTCGGGATCGCGCTGCTCGTCCAGCCGGTGGTGGCGGGCGCAATCGGCTGGATCGTCTACGACGAGCGGCTCGGCGCGCCCGACATGGTCGGCGCCGCGCTGGTTGCGGTGGCGCTGGTGCTGGTGCGGCGCCAGCGCAGCGATCCGCCGGGGGAGCTTGCACCCGAGTTCGGGGAGAGTAGATCTGCATGATGGCCCTGCCGCCCGATCCTACCCTCGACGAACTGCGTGCCGCGCTCGCGCCGCTGGTCGCGGAGAATGCCGCGTTCGACGGCTGGGGCACGAAGGCGCGTCGATTCGGCCGCGGATGCGCTGGGCGTCGAGCGGACAGTCGCGCAGCTGGCCTTCCCGACGGCCCGGTGGAGCGATGATCGCCGCCTGGTTCGCGGCGATCGACGTGGGCATGGCCGAGCGCCTGCCGCCCGATCAGCTGGCGGCGATGAAGGTCCGGGAGCGAATCACCGCGCTGGTCGAGGCTCGGCTCGAATTGCTCGCGCCCAATCGCGAAGCGCTGCGCCGCGCGCTCGCGATCCTGGCGATGCCGCAGAACGCCGCGACGCGCCGCCGAGCTCGGCTGGCACGCGGCCGACGCGATGTGGCGCGCTCGCCGGCGATACCGCGACCGACTACAACCATTACACCAAGCGCGCGCATCCTGAGCGGAGTCTATGCCGCGACGATCGCGGTGTTCCTCGAGGACGAGAGCGAGGGCTGGGCGGATACCCGCGCCTTCCTCGGCCGGCGGATCGACGGGATCATGCGCTTCGAGAAAGCCAAGGCGCGCGTGCTCGGACGCGGACAGCCACCGGCCTAGCCTCGTCGCGATTCATCGGGCGGCTGCGCTATCCAGCCGTATAGATACGTATGGCTTCTGCCTGTCGTTATTGATAATCACTCGCATCATGAACGTCGCCACCGCGATTCCGGCGCCTGTGCGCCTTGTCCAGCTTGCCCGGATGCGCCCCGGCACGGTGGCGGCCGTCGATTGGCAGCAGCTCGCCTTGCCCGAGGCGCGGCGGCTGCGCGAGCTGGGCTTCGACGAGGGCGTCGACGATCGAGGTGCTCCATCGCTCCGGGCCGTTCGGCGGGACCGATCGCGTGCCGGATCGGCCGGATGACGGTGGCGCTGCGCCGCGCGCGTGGCGCGCGCGATCCACGGTCGCACGCCGGCAAGCTGAACCGCATGAACCCCGCGCCGCTGGTCGCGCTGGTCGGCAATCCCAATGCCGGCAAGAGCGCGCTGTTCAACGCGCTGACCGGCGCGCGGCAGAAGGTCGGCAATTATCCCGGCGTCACGGTCGAGCGGCAATGCCGGCCGGATGGCGCTGCCCGACGGCCGGCCGGTCGAGCTGGTCGACCTGCCCGGCGCCTACAGCCTCGATCCCTCCAGCCCCGACGAGGCGGTGACCCGCGACGTGCTGATCGGCCGGCAGGAAGGCGAGCGGCTGCCCGACGCGATCGTGGTGGTGGTCGACGCCACCAACCTCGACAACCATCTGCGCTTCACGCTGCAGCTGATCGCGCTCGGCCTGCCGTTGGTGGTCGCGCTCAACATGGTCGACCTCGCCGAGCGCGACGGGCTGAAGATCGATCCCGGCGGCGCTCGAACGCGAGCTCGGCGTGCCGGTGGTCGCCGACGGTCGCGGTGCGCAAGCGCGGCCTCGACGCGCTCAAGGAGCGCGCTGGGCGAGGTCGTCGCGCGCCGGCGCGCCGCGGGTCGCGGCCGAGCGCCGGCGTCCACGCACGACATCGTCGTCGCTCCAGCGCCGCGCGCGCCAGATCGCGCTCGCCGCGACGCATCGAGCGAGACCGCGGTCGCGCCGCTGGACGCCACCGGATCGATGCGGTCGCGCTCCATCCGGTGGTCGGGCCGATCGTGCTGCTCGCGCTTCATGTTCGTGATGTTCCAGGCGGTGTTCGCCTGGGCGCAGGCGCCGATCGGACTGCGATCACAGGCCGGGTTCGACTGGCTCGGCGGGCTGGTCGAGCGGCGCGCTGCCGCACGGCTTCGCTGCGCTCGCTGCTGGTCGACGGGCGTGATCACGGGCGTCGGCGCGGTGGTCGTGTTCCTGCCGCAGATCCTGATCCTGTTCTTCTTCATCCTGCTGCTCGAGGCGTCGGGCTACATGGTCCGCGCCGCGTTCCTGATGGACCGGCTGATGGCGCGCGTCGGCCTGTCGGGCCGCGCCTTCATCCCGCTGCTCTCGTCAGCTTCGCCTGCGCGGTGCCCGGGCATCATGGCGACGCGGACGATCGACGACGCGAAGGACCGGCTGACGACGATCCTGATCGCGCCGCTGATGACCTGCTCGGCGCGGCTGCCGGTCTATACGATCATCATCGGCGCCTTATCCCCGAGCGCGCAGGTGCTGCCCGGCGTCGGCCTGCAGGGGCTGGTGCTGTTCGCGCTCTACGTCGCTCGGCATCGTCGGCGCGCTGGTCGCGGCGCTGGTGCTGCGCCGCACCGTCACCAAGGGCGCGACCAGCCGGCTTCATGATGGAGATGCCCAAATACCAGATGCCGCGGCTGCGCGACGTCGGCGCTCGGGCTGTGGCAGCGCGCGCGAGATCTTCCTCAAGCGCGCCGGCACGATCATCCTGCTCACGACCGTCGTGCTGTGGGCGCTGCTCAGCTTTCCCGCAGGCGCCGGCAGGGCAGAAGCCAGGTCGACTATTCGATCGCCGGGCGGATCGCCATCGGGATCGAGGTGCGTGGTCAGGCCGATCGGCTTCAACCGCGACATCGCGCTGGCGCTGCTCCCGGCGATGGCGGCGCGCGAGGTGGCGGTGGCGGCGCTCGGCACCGTCTATGCGATCGATGATCCCGAGGGCGACGCCGGCAAGACGCGCGATCGCGCGACAATCTCGCGCGCGCACTGGACCCTGCCCACCGCGCTCGCCTTCCTGATGTGGTTCGTGTTCGCCCCGCAATGCATCTCGACGATCGCGGTGACCCGGCGCGAGACCAACGGGTGGAAATGGCCGGCGTTCATGGTGGGCTATCTGTTCGTGCTGGCCTATGTCTCGGCGGGGCTGACGTACTGGGCGGCGCGGGCGGCGGGGCTCTAGTCCCGCTCCGCCCCATCGAGCAGCCGCTCCGCGCGCGCACGCTCCTTGGCATCCGCCAGCCTCTGCGCCTTCGTCCGTCCGAAGCGCGCCCGATTTTGCTCGGCCAACGTCGACTTCTCCACAGCTGCCTTGCGCTTGCGGACGGTCCGAAGGTTGATGACGTCGCCCATCGATAGTACCTCGCTGCTTCACGCGCCCGCGCGCGACCCGATTATCGATTTGAGGACGAGGTTTCCATGGCCGGCAGCGTTAACAAGGTCATCCTCGTCGGCAATCTCGGCCGCGATCCCGAGAGCCGCAGCTTCCAGAACGGCGGCAAGGTGGTCGAGCTGCGCATCGCCACCTCCGAGAACTGGAAGGACAAGGCGACCGGCGAGCGCAAGGAAAAGACCGAGTGGCACACGGTCAAGATCTTCAACGAAGGCCTGGCGGGCGTCGCCGAGCGCTATCTGCGCAAGGGCTCCAAGGTCTATATCGAAGGCGCGCTCGAGACTCGGAAGTGGCAGGACCAGTCGGGCGCCGACCGCTATTCGACCGAAGTGGTGCTCAAGGGCTTCAACAGCGTGCTGACGATGCTCGACGGCGCGCCGGGCGCTGGCGGTGCGGGCGGAGGCGGCGCGCGCGGCGGTGACGACTGGGGCGCCGGCGGCGACGATTTCGCGGGCCAATCGAGCAGCCGCGGAGGCGGCTCGGGTGGGGGCTTCGGCGGCGGCAAGAGCGGCGGCGGCTTCCCCGACGATCTCGACGACGACGTTCCCTTCTAAGTCCACGGCTGGGAGAATGACGATGCGGAGTGCGATAGTGGCGGCGGCGGGGCTTATCGCCGGCTGCGGCGGCGGCGGGACGACGAGTTCGACGACGACGGTTGTGCTGACCAACCAGGGCATGACCACCACCGCGGTCACTGGCTCCACTGACTGCGCGACCAAGCCCGATTTCGTGCCGATCTACCCGGGCTCGACGATCGTCCACTGTTCGTCGGCGCATTTCGACTCGATCCACGCCGACAAGGGCAGCGTCCTCTCCCGCACCGATGCCGCGCCCGCGACGGTGCTCGCCTGGGTGAAGGAAGCGACCGCCAAGGCGGGACTCAAGCCGGGCATCTCGACCGACACGATGGTTTCGGCGGTCGACGGCACCGCGCGCACGACGATGACTCATGCCGAGGCGGACCCGGCAGGCGGCACCAGGGTCGTCACCAACTGGGGCAAGACGGGCTAGCGCTCGACGATCTCCGCCGTGCCGAAGCGGCCGGCCTGGTAATCGGCATAGGCCTGGTGGATCTCCGCGACCGTGTTCATCACGAATGGCCCGTGCGCGACCACCGGCTCGGGGATCGGCTCGGCGTGGCCAAACAGGAACAGCGTGGGCTCGTGCGCCTCGATCGTGAGTGATTCGCCGTCGTCGAGCTCGGCCAGAGTGAACTGGGGCACGCGGGTGCCGCCCACCTCGATGTTCCCGCGCGCCGCATAGAGGAAGACATCGCGGCCGCTTAGTCCGGCGAAGGTCAACCTTGCGCCGGGCCCCGCCTCGACGAAGGTCATGAACACTCCGGTGAGCGAATCGATCGCGCCGCGATGCCCGCGCCATTCGCCCGAGACGACATGAACCGTTGCCTCCTCGGCCGCGATCGCCGGGATCGCATCGGCCTGGACGCCGATATAGCGCGGCTTGGTCATCTTGAGCCGGGCCGGGAGGTTCACCCAGAGCTGGAGGATCTCGAGTCGCCCGCCCGCGCGCCTGAACGCCTTGGGCGAGACCTCGGCGTGGACGATCCCGCTGCCCGCGGTCATCCACTGCACCCCGCCCGCGCGGATCACGCTCTCGTGCCCCGCCGAATCGGTGTGTGCCAATTCGCCTTCGAGGATGAAGGTCACCGTCTCGAAGCCACGATGCGGGTGCGGGCCGAACGGCAGCCCGCGGTTGTCGGGCGGGTAGGTCTGCGGGCCGTGGTGGTTGAGGAACAGGAAGGCGCCGACCCGCTCGATCCCCGGACCAGGCACCGGGCGGCGAGTCACCAGATTGCCGATGTCGTCGCGATAGGCGGCGTGGAGCCGCGCGATCCGGCGTTCGGTCACGCGTCGCGCCGCAGCAGGAACACCGCATGCTCGGCGAAGAGGTTGGCCATCGCGGAGCCGGTGCGCTGGTCGCCCGAGAGGAACCATGCGCCCTCCACCGCGATCCCGCGCGCGTTCAGGAACGCGCGGAAATCGTCGACCGTGACGTGGTGGATGTTCGGCGTCTCGTACCAGGCGAGCGGGAGCAGCCGGGTGACCGGCATCCGCCCGCCCCACAGCAACGACGCGCGCACCCGCCAGTGCGCGAAATTGGGGAAGGAGACGAACGCCCGCCGCCCGATCCGCAGCAGATGCTCGAGCACCTGGTCGGGGTGGCGCGTGGTCTGGAGCGTCTGGCTGAGGATCGCATAGTCAAAGCTCGCGTCCGGATAATCGGCGAGGTCGGTGTCAGCGTCGCCCTGCACCACCGACAGCCCCTTCGCCATCGCGGTCGCGACATCCTCGGGATCGAGCTCGAGCCCGCGCGCGTCGCACTGGCGCTCGTCGCGGAGCGCCGCCATCAGCGCGCCGTCGCCGCAGCCGACGTCCAGCACCCGGCTGCCCGGGGTCGACATGCGCCGCGATCAGCGCGAGATCGGGGCGGAGCGTCATCGCTGGTAGATGTCCGGATCGTCGCGCACCATCAGCCGCTCGGAGTGCGGATAGGTCTCCCAGCCGAGCTTCGCGTAGAGCGGCTGCATGTCGCGAGTGAACAACGCCCAGCGCCGCAGGCCCTGCAGCTCTGGGTGCGCGTGGAGCGCCTCGAGCATCGCCCGCGCGACGCCTTGGCCGCGATGCGCGGGCAGCACGAACACGTCGGCGAGATAGGCGAAGGTCGCCCGGTCGCTCATCACCCGCGCGAAGCCCACCTGCTCGTCGAGCCCGTCCTCGTCCTTGGCGAATGCGCCGACGCAAAGCGAATGCGCGATCGCACGCTCGACCGTGTCGCGCGGGATTCCCTGGCACCAATAGGCACCGCTCAGGAAGGCGTGGATAAGCTCGATCTGCTGGTCCCCGGGTGCGAAGGAGAGGCGGTAGCTCATGTCTCGCCCGCCCGAAGGAACCCGTCGACCACGCGCGCCAGCTCGGGGCTTTCGAGCAGGAAGGCGTCGTGGCCGAAGGGGGATTTCAGCTCGACGAAGCTCGCCGCCGCGCCCGCGGCGTTGAGCGCATGGACGATCGCGCGCGATTCGGGCGTCGGGTAGAGCCAGTCGGTGTCGAAGCTGACCAGGCAGAATCGCGTCCTGGATCCCTTGAAGGCATCGGCCAGTCGCCCGCCATGCTCCTCGGCCAAGTCGAAATAATCGATCGCGCGCGTGATGTAGAGGTAGGAGTTGGCATCGAACCGGTCGACGAAGCTGATCCCCTGGTGGCGCAGATAGCTCTCGACCTGAAAATCGGCGTCGAAGCCGAAGGTCTTGGCGTCACGCCCCTGCAGCTTGCGCCCGAACTTGGCGGTGAGCCCGGCCTCGGAGAGATAGGTGATGTGCGCCGCCATCCGCGCCACCGCCAGGCCTGCGGCGGGGGGATCGTTGGCGGCGTAATAATCGCCGCCTCGCCACTTGGGATCGGCCATGATCGCCTGGCGGCCGACTTCGTGGAAGGCGATGTTCTGCGCGGTGTGGCGCGCGGCGCTGGCGATCACCACCGCCGACGCCACGCGCTCGGGATAGTTGGCCGCCCAGCTGAGCGCCTGCATCCCCCCCATCGATCCGCCGATCACCGCGAACAGCCGCTCGATCCCGAGATGATCGAGCAGCATCGCCTGCGCGCGGACCATGTCGCGAATGGTGATCACCGGGAAGGCCATCGCCCAGGGCTTGCCCGTTGCCGGATTGAGGCTCGCGGGCCCCGACGAGCCCATGCAGCTCCCCAGCACGTTTGCCGCGATGATGCAGTGGCGCGCGGGGTCGACCGGCTTGCCCGGGCCGATCATCTTGCTCCACCAGCCGGGCTTGCCGGTGACGGGATGGTTCGAGGCGGCGTGCTGGTCCCCGGTCAGCGCATGGCAGACGAGGATCGCGTTGCTCCCGTCCGGCGCGAGCGCGCCATAGGTCTCGTACGCGACATCCACTGGCGACAGGAGGCCGCCGCCGTCGAGCCTGAGCGGCCCCGGCAGCGTCACCGTGCGGGCAAGACCGAAGCGCGGATCGTCGGACATGGCCGCGTGGTTAGGGGCGCGGCTCCCCGGGTTCAAGCCGCTTGGACGAGGAGCCCGCGGCCGAGGATCGCTTCGGCGGCCATCCGCCCGGTCTGCGCCGCGCCGTTCATATAGCCGGGATAGGCGTCTGAGAGATGCTCGCCCGCGAACAGGATCCGCCCCGCCGAGGAGAAGCGGTGCCGCGCCGGATCCTCCGATTCCATGCTGAGCAGGTGCGCGAAGCGGCTGAGCTGGCCGGGCGGATAATTGACATAGGCGCCGAGCGTCAGCGGGTCCTTGTGCCAGCCGGTGCGACGGAAGGGGCCTGCGGCGGTGGCGGCGCCCATGCCGGGGATGGCGATTTCCGCGCTCGCCGCGAAGGCGCGCGCGACTTCCTCAGGGGGCGCATCCGAATCGCATTCGTTCCCACCCAGGAACCAGGTCCAAACCTGGCTGACGCCATCGGCCGAATGGACGCTGCCGTCCCAGCCGAGGCCGTAGCCCTTGGCGTCGGTCTGCCACAGCTCGCCGCCCACGCCCATCGGGCCGCGCCACGGCGTGTCCACCGCGGCGGCCTGGACCTTCTCGTTGCGGCCGAGCGCCATCCGGGCGATGAACCCGCGCCATTCGGCGGGGAGCGGCACCGCGAAATCGATCTGGCGGGCGATCGGCGCGGGCACGGCGACGACCACGCGGTCGGCGTCGGCACTCGATCCGTCGAGGAAGCCGAGCTTCATGTCGCCGCGCCCCCGCTCGATCCGGAGCAGGCGGCGGCCGGTGGTGATGCGATCGGCGTATTTCGCCGCCATCGCCGCGATCAGCGCGCCGCTGCCGCCCTCGATAACGAAGCGCTCGTCGGCGCCGCCGAGCACTTCGAAGCGCTGGCCGTCGACGGTAGGCAGGTTGAAGATCAGTCCGATCGCCGAGGCCTGGTCGGGCTCGACGCCATATTCGGTGCGGCTGGTGGCCTCGAGCAGGCGGCGGACCCAGGGCGCGGGGATCAAGTGATCGTAGCGATCGAGATAGGAGCGGATCGAGTAACGATCGAGTTCGCGGGCGGCGCGCGCGGGGTCTTTGTCGAGCCGGTCGGCATCCTTGCCGATCTGCGCGGCGATGGGGCGGAGCGCCTCGGCGATCGCGCCCTCGTCGAGCAGCCGGCCGTCGGCGAGAATCAGCGTGTAGTGCGGCTCGGGCTTGCGATCGATCAGGCGGACGCCGAACTGCTTCGCCAGCGCGTGCATGTCGGCATGATCGGTGTTGACGAGCTGGCCGCCGATCTCGAACGGCTGGCCGCCTGGGGGAGCGTGGGTGAACATCCGCCCCCCCATTCGGCCGCGCGCCTCGTAGAGATGCGCGTCGATCCCGGCTTGCGTGAGATGGTGGAGCGCAGTGAGCCCGGCGATGCCGCCGCCGACGATCCCGACGCGGCCGCCGGTGAAGGCATGCGCGGGTCGAGGCAGCGCGGCGACGGCGCCGGTCGCCACGATCGCCTGGAGCAAGGCGCGCCGAGTCAGCGCGGCCGAACCGGCCAGCGGCGCGGCGTCGCCCGCGGCGGCGAGATTGCTCCGCCTCGCCGCTTCGAGCGCGCGCCACAGCGTGCCGTTACCCCTCATTCCCTGCTCCCCAATCCCCGTGGCGCTTAGCGATACCCGCGCCACCTTGCTATTGCGTAACCGTTCGGCCAATCGGCGGCGCATGTCCGCACCTGAGCCCAAGCCCTGGATCCTGGAGATCGCGCCCTATATCCCCGGGCGCTCGACCACCGACGACGGCCGCAAGGCCGCCAAGCTGTCGTCCAACGAGAATCCGCTCGGCACCCGCCGCTGGCGCGCGCTGCCTTCGCAGGAAGCCGCCGGGCGGCTCGAGCGCTATCCCGACGCCAGCGCTACCGACCTGCGCGAGGCGCTCGCCGCCCGGCACGGGCTCGACCCCGCGCGGATCATCTACGGCAACGGATCGGACGAGGTGCTCCACCTCGCGGCGGGCGCGTTCGCCGGGCCGGGCGACGAAGTGATCTTCGTCCACTACGGTTTCGCGGTCTACGAGATCGCCGCGCGGCGCGTCGGCGCGACGGCCGTGGTCGCGCCCGACAACGACTATGCGACCGACGTCGACGCGATCCTGGCGTGCGTGACCGACACGCACCCGCATCGTCTTCGTCGCCAATCCCAACAACCCGACCGGCACCTACACCAGCCGGTCGGAGATCGCGCGGCTCCACGCCGGGCTGCCCGAGCATGTGCTGCTCGTGCTCGATCACGCCTATGCCGAATATATCGAAGGGCGATGACGACGACGGCGGCATGGCGCTGGCCGCGACCGCGTCCAACGTGCTCGTCACGCGCACCTTCTCGAAGATGTACGGCCTCGCCGCCGAGCGGATCGGCTGGGGCTATGCCGCCGCGCCGATCATCGAGGCGATGCACCGCATCCGCTTGCCCTTCTCGATCACCATCGCCGGCACCGCCGCGGCGATCGCGGCGCTCGGGGACGAGGAATTCGTCGAGCGCGCGCCGCGCGCACAACGCCGAGTGGCGCGCGCTGGTTCTCGGGCGAGATCGGCAAGCTCGGCAATGCCGGGCTGCGCGCCGTGCCGAGCCAGGCCAATTTCGTGCTGGTCGCTGTTCGAGGGCCAGCTCACCGCCGAGGCGGCGTACAAGGGGCTGATGGACGCCGGCTATATCGTCCGCTGGCTGCCCGGCCAGGGGCTGCCGCACGGCCTGCGCATCACCATCGGCACCGAAGGCGAGACGCGCGGCGTGGTCGCAGCGCTGCGCGCGCTGGCGAGGCGCCTGACTGATGCTGCCCTTCGCGCGCGTCACGATCATCGGGCTCGGCCTGATCGGCTCGTCGATCGCCCGCGCGGTCCGCCAGCACATGCCGAGCGTGCGCGTCACCGGCTACGACGCCGACCCCGAGGTGCGCGAGATCGCGCGTACGCGATCGATCTCTGCGACGACGTGACCGACAGCTCGGGCGCGGCGGTGATCGATGCCGACCTCGTCATCCTGTGCGTGCCGGTCGGCGCGATGGGCGCGGCTGCGGCGGGCTTTGCCGGCGGACTTGCCCGCCGAGGCGATCGTCAGCGACGTCGGCTCGTGCAAGGAAAGCGTGGTCGAGGCGCTCACCGCCGCGCTGCCCGGCGCGACGATCATTCCGGCGCACCCGGTCGCCGGCACCGAGAACAGCGGGCCCGAAGCGGGCTTCGCCACCCTGTTCCACGGCCGCTGGTGCATCGTCACGCCGCCCGAAGGAGCGCCCGAGCTCGCGGTCGAGCGGGTCGCGCGCGTTCTGGGAGGCGCTCGGCGCCGAGGTCGAGATCGATGGCGCCCGAGCATCACGACCGCGTCCTCGCGGTGACCAGCCACCTGCCGCACCTGATCGCCTACACCATCGTCGGCACCGCGTCGCGACCTGGAGGAAGTCACCGCATCGGAGGTGATCAAATATTCGGCCGGCGGCTTCCGCGACTTCACCCGCATCGCCGCGTCGCGACCCGACGATGTGGCGCGACGTGTTCCTCGCCAACCGCGAGGCGGTGCTCGACATGCTCCAGCGCTTTTCCGAGGATCTGACCGCGCTCCAGCGCGCGATCCGCTGGGGCAAGGGCGACGAGCTGTTCGACCTCTTCACCCGCACCCGCGCGGTCCGCCGCTCGATCATCGAACAGGGCCAGGACGATTCGCGGCCCGACTTCGGCCGCTCGCACGACTGAACCCTCAGCTTCCGCGCACGCGGCGCCACGCATCGATTACCGCGTCCACCGTCACGTCCGCCTCCGCCATCGTCGTCGCGGCCGAAGTGACCGAAACGCGCATCACCCAGTTTCCGCGCCATTGCGCCGATCCGATGAAGGCGATCGCGTCGTCCTGCACCTGCTTCACCGTTGCGAGCGTCGCATCGTCGCTGTCGCCGAAGCGGACCATGAACTGGTTGAGCGTGACCGGACAGACCAGCGCCACGCCCGCTTCGTCGGCGAGCCGCTCGCCCATGTGGCGCGCGATCTGGCAGTGCCGCTCGACCAGCTCGGCGATGCCTGCGCGCCCCAGCTGGCGGATCATCGCCCATGTCGCGAAGCCGCGCGCGCGCCGCGAGAGCTCGGGGACAGTGGCCGAAGGATCGCGCTCGGCGCCCTCGGGCGGCGGCAGGTAGCTCGCCGAGATCGCCATCGCTCGGCGGTGCGCCTCGGCGTCGCGGACGATCGCGAAGCCGCAGTCGTAGGGTGTCTGGAGCCATTTGTGGCCGTCGGTCGCCCAGCTGTCGGCGGCCTCGACCCCTTGGGTCAGGTGCGTGCGGTCGGGGCAGGCCTGCGCCCACAGCCCGAACGCGCCGTCGACGTGGAGCCACGCGCCAGCCTCGCGCGCGGCGCCGGCGATTTCCGGGAAGGGATCGCAGGCGCCGGTGTTGATCTGGCCGGCCTGCGCGATCGCGATCACCGGACCGATGCACCCGCGCACCACGCGCTCGAAATCGCGCGCCGACATGCGGCCGGAGGCATCGCTCTCGATCACCCGCACGCGCTTGGCGCCGAGCCCGAGATATTTGAGCCCCGAATAGACCGTCGCATGCGCAGCGGCGCCGATCAGCACTTCGATCGGCGGCGCGCCGAACATGCCGTCCGCCTCGACGTCCCACCCCGCGCGACGCAGCACCTCGCTCCGCGCCGCCGCGAGGCAGACGAAGTTCGCCACCGTCGCACCGGTGACGAACCCGACCGAAGCCTCCGCCGGCAACCCGAGCAGATCGAGCAGCCAGTCACCGGCAACCTTCTCGACGGCACAAGCCGCGGGCGCGGCCATGACGTTCCCGGCATTCTGCCCCCAGGCGGCGGTCAGCCAGTCGGCGGCGACGCCGGTCGGGTGGGAATTCCCGATCACCCAGCCGAAAAAGCGGGGGCCGGTCATCGCGCGCAGGCCCGGCGTGGCCTTCTCCACCAGCTCGGCGATGATTGCCTCGGCGCTTCCGCCCGACTCGGGCACCGGCGCCGTGAACGCCGCGAGGATGGCTGCATAGTCGGCCACTGGTGTGCGTTCCGCCTGCATCACCGCGCGCCGATAGGCTACGCCATGCGTCGCCGCTTGCTCCATTGCCGTAAAATCGTCGTGCACCTGGTGTTCTCCCCAATCGGCGAAGCCTCAGCCGATCGGGCCAACGGCGCCTCCCGATCCTTGCGCTCGATCAGATCGCGCGCATCCGGTTGCCGCGCGGGTTGTGCTCGACCTCGGCGAGTCCCAGGCGCTCCATCAGCGGCGGCACGTACATGCCGAAGCGGCCGCGCAGCCCCTTCTTGAGCCCATACCAGCCGCCGACCGGATTGTCCGGCGAGCGCCCCCAGGCCTCGACGGTGCCGGGCCTGGCGTCCTTCTGCTCGTCGGCAGAGCCGAGCTCGACCCAGTCGCCCGCCGCCTTGAGCATCGTGTGCAGATCATCGAGGCAGCGCGCGTCGTAGAAGAGCACGGTCTTGCCGACGGTGCAGACGAGCACGTCCTTCCCGTCGCGCACGTCGCGATGCATCGTGAAGTCGGAGCTGAGCGGCGGCGTCTTGAGCTGCCAGGGATCGTCCGCTGTGCCGGTTCCGAGCGTGTCCATGCCTTTCCTCCTGCTTATCCCTCGCGATGGACGAGGAATCCCGCGAACGACTGGTTCACCGGCATCAGCTCCAGCGTGTTGATGTTGAGGTGCGGCGGCAGCGTCGCGACCCACAGGATACTCGCGGCGATGTCCTCGGCGGTCATCGGATCGACCCCGCCGTAGAGCTTGTCCGACGCTTCCTGGCTGCCGGTACGGACCAGCGTGAATTCGGTCTCGACCATGCCGGGCTCGATCGAGGTGACTCGCACGCCCGTGCCCGAAAGATCGGCGCGCAGGCACAGGCTGAACTGGCGCACGAACGCCTTGGTGCCGCCGTACACGTTGCCCCCCGCATAGGGATAGTTCGCCGCGACCGACGAGATGTTGATGATCGCGCCCTTGCGCTCGATCAGCCCGGGCAGGAGCTTGTGCGTGAAGGAAGCGAGCGCCGACACGTTGGTGTCGATCATCGTCTTCCAGTTGGCGAGGCTCGCCCTGAACGCCGGCTCGGTGCCGAGCGCGAGCCCGGCGTTGTTAAGCAGCAGGTCGATGCCGCGGAACGCCTCGGGCAGCGAATCGAGTGCGACATCGCGTGCCGCTTCGTCGCGGACGTCGAACACGGCGGAATGGAACGCGTCGCCCAATTCGGCCTTGAGCGCATCGAGCCGCTCGGCCCGGCGCCCGGTTCCGATTACGCGCCAGCCCGCCCCGACGAACGCGCGCGCCGCCGCTTCGCCGATACCCGAGGTCGCTCCGGTGATGAGGGCTGTGGGCATGTTCGATCTCCGCTTTTCTTCGCTCCGAAGGGAGCGTTGCGCGTTTCCGCGTGGCCTTAGTCGGAGCCGGGGGAGGGGGTCCAGCCCTGATGGCAACATTGACCGGCCGACTGATCGCGGCATAACTCGCGAAATGTCGCCTCCTGACGGAGCAGGACCATGTCTCAACTCGCCAAGGCATTTGTATTCGCGGCGATGCTCGCTCTTACTACGCGAGCCGAAGCCAGCGGCTGGGATCTTCAGCCGGCGAAGGGCGATCGCGGGCCGCTGCTGACCTTTGGTTCGGGCGAGCCGGTTTCCTATCGTTTCGAATGCACGGCCAAAGAGGTGATCGTCACCGAAACCGGAGTCACCAAGCTCCTCGACTTGCAGACGGGCAACCCCATCGGCGACGGCCCGGACGCGTTGATGCCCGCGGGGGCGGCGATGCTGGCGGTGTTCGGCGGAAAGGGAGACCCCCAGTTCAAGCCCGCCGAAGCGGTGAAGAACCCGGCGGGCGGATGGGATCTCACGATCCGCCTGACCAAGGACGACAAGCAACTCAAGGCAGTCGGGAAAAGCGAGGTGATGTCGCTGTTCACGACCGGCTATACCATGGCCGTGCCGATGGACGCCGCGGCGCATGCCACGTGGAACGACTTCATGCGGCAATGCCAGAGCGCCACCTGAACGCCGCTCGCCTGCGCTATCCCCGCAGGCTCGCACCCAGCTTCGCCGCCGCCGCGACCACCTTGTCGGCCGCGGCCTTCAGCTCCTCATCGGTGAAGCTCCTCTCGCCGGGTTGCAGCACCACCTCGACCGCGAGGCTTTTCCGCCCCTCGGGCACGCCGGTGCCGGTGAACAGGTCGAACAACCGCGCATCGACGATCGCTGCCTTGTCCGCGCCCTTGATCGCGCGGATCAGGTCGCCGGCGGCAAGCTCGGCGGGCACGAGGAACGCGAAGTCACGCGTGACCGCCTGGAGCGCGGGCGGCGCATAGGCCGGGCGCATGAAGCCGGTCCCGCGCCTGGCCGGGATCGCGTCGAGGTAGAGTTCGACCGCGGCGACATCGCCATCGAGATCGAATGCCTTGATCACCGAGGGATGGAGCATCGCCGAACGCCGCGAGCACCGTCTTCGGCCCCAGCCGCAGCGTCGCCGACTGGCCGGGGTGGAAGACCGCGCCCGCCTCTCCCATTGCCTGCAGGTTGGCGACCGGTGCACCCGCCGCCTCGAGCAGGGCCAGCGCCTCGGCCTTGGCGTCGAACGCGTCGAACGGCTGCGCCTTGCCGGCCTGCCAGCCGCGCGACGCGCGTCGATCCGGCGAGCACCACGCCCAGCGTCGGCCGCTCGCGCGTCGGCGAGATAGCGCCGGCCGATCTCGAACAGCCGCACGCTGGTGGCGCCGCGATTGAGGTTGCGTTCCGCCGCCGCCAGCAGCCCGGGCAGCAGCGAGGGCCGCATCACCTTCAGCTCCTCGCTGATCGGATTGGCGAGGCTCCACGCGCCACCGCCGAACGGCGCAGCCTCGGCTTCGGAGATGAAGCTCCACGTCACCGCCTCGTTCAATCCGCGCGCGGCGGCGGTGCGGCGCAGGCGACGCTCGAGCTTCTGCTCGGGGGTGGCGGTCGGCCGGGCGACGCCCCGGGCGCGCGGTCAGCGGGGTCGAGGGCACCTTGTCGATCCCCTCGATGCGGATCACTTCCTCGACCAGATCGGCGCTGCCGTCGACATCGCGGCGCCAGCTCGGCACCGTCACCGTCCAGTCGCTCGCGACGTGCGAAGCCGAGGCTTTCGAGGATCTCGCGCTGGCGATCGGCCACCGACTTCAAGCCCGCCGAGCAATCGCGGCGCGCGCGGGATCATAGGCGATCGTGGCGCCGCCCTACCGGCGGCTGGCCCGCTCGTGTCACGTCGCTCGCCGTGCCGCCGCAGAGGTCGAGCACCATCCGCGTCGCAATCGCCAGGCCGTCGTCGAGGAACGCCGGATCGACGCCGCGCTCGAAGCGCTGACCGCGCGTCGGAGGTCAGCGCCGAGCTTCTGGCCGGTCCGCGCGATATGGTCGGGATCGAAATAGGCGCATTCGATCAGCACGTCGGTTGTGCTCTCGCTGCACGCCCGAATGCTCGCCGCCCATGATCCCGCCGATGTCGTGGACCGCGGCTGTCGTCGGCGATCACGGTCATGCTCGCGGACAGCGTGTAGGTCTTGCCGTTGAGCGCAAGCACCTGCTCGCCTTCGCGGGCCTTGCGCGCGACGAGCCCGCCTCGGAGCTTGGCCTGGTCGTAGACGTGGAGCGGGCGCCCCAGATCGATCATGACGATAGTTGGTGATGTCGACCAGCGCCGAGATCGGCTTCTGTCCGATCGCCTTTAATCGCGCCTGCATCCAGGCGGGCGCGGCCGCGTTGGTCACGCCGGTCACCGACTGGCCGAAGAAGGCCGGGCAGCCCTCGGGATCGTCGGTGCGCACGTCGGGACCGGCGCGGCCGACGCTCGTCGACACGGTCGATCATCAGCGGCTTCAGCGTGCCCCAGCCCCGCCGCCGCCAGATCGCGCGCGATGCCGCGCACGCCCATGCAATCCTGGCGGTTGGGCGTGATCGAGACGTCGATCACCGGATCGTCGAGTCCGGCATAATCGGGATAGGCGCGTCCCCACCGGCGCGTCGGCGGGCAGCTCGATGATCCCGTCGTGATCGTCGCCGAGCTCGAGCTCGCGGCTCGAGCACATCATGCCGTTCGATTCGACTCCGCGGATCGCGCGACTTCGAGCGTGAATGCCGATGCCGGGCACGAAGGCCCCCGGCGCGCCGAACACGCCGACCAGCCCCGCGCGCGCGTTGGGCGCGCCGCAGACGACCTGGGCAGCGCCGTCGCCGGCATCGACGGTAAGCACCTGGAGCTTGTCGGCCTGCGGGTGCGGCGCCGCCGGTCAGCACCTTGGCGACGCGGAATGCCGCGAGCTTTTCGCCAGGGTTTTCGACGCCCTCGACCTCCAGGCCGATGCGCGTCAGCGTCTCGACAAGATGCTCTACCGAAGCGTCGGTCGTTCGAGATGCTCCCTGAGCCAGCCTAGAGTGAACTTCATGCGCCCACTCCCCCGCTCAGCGTCGGCACGTCGAGCGCCGAGAAGCCATAGTGCCTCAGCCAGCGGATATCGCCGTCGAAGAAGGCGCGCAGGTCGTCCATGCCGTATTTGAGCATCGCCAGCCGGTCGATCCCGCAGCCGAACGCGAAGCCCTGCCATTCGTCGGGATCGAGCCCGCAGGCGGCGATCACCTTGGGATGCACCATCCCCGAGCCGAGGACTTCCATCCAGCCTTCCGCCCCGCCGATCACCCGCTTGCCGTTGACGAGCGTGTAGCCGACGTCGACCTCGGCCGACGGCTCGGTGAAAGGGAAATAGCTCGGGCGCAGCCGCAGCACGACATCGTCGCGCTCGAAATAGGCCTTGAGGAAGGTCTCGAGCGTCCATTTGAGGTGGCCGAGCGTGATGCCCTTGTCGATCACCAGCCCCTCGACCTGATGGAACATCGGCGTGTGGGTCGCGTCCGAATCCGAGCGATAGGTGCGCCCCGGCGCGATGATGCGGATCGGCGGTTTCTGCTCGAGCATCGTGCGGATCTGGACCGGCGAGGTATGCGTGCGCAGCAGCATCTTGCGCTCGCCGTTTCCGTCTTCGGGGAAATAGAAGGTGTCGTGCATCGCCCGCGCCGGATGGCTCTCGGGGATGTTGAGCGCGGTGAAGTTGTGCCAGTCGTCCTCGATCTCGGGGCCGGTGGCGACCGCGAAGCCGAGATCGGCGAAGATTTCCGCCAGCTCGTCCATCACCTGGCTGACCGGATGGACGCTGCCCGGCGGCACGCGATCGGCGGGCAAGCGTCATGTCGAGCATCTCGCTCGCCAGTCGCGCATCGAGCGCGCTGCGTTCGAGCGCATCCTTGCGGGCCGCCAGCGCCTCGGTGACTGCCACGCGCAGCGTGTGAATGCGCGGCCCTTCGCTCAGGCGCTCCTCCGGGCTCATGCTCCCGAGGGTCTTGAGCAGGCCGGTGACGACGCCCGCCTTGCCGAGTGCGTGCACGCGCACCGCCTCGAGGCCGTCGAGCCCCGCCGCGGCGTGGATCGCGCCGAGCAGGTCGGTCCGCAGCTGGTCGAGATCGGTTGTCATGAAAACCCCTTGGAACGCGTCACGCCTCTAGCGGCGGGAGGGACAAAGAAAAAGGGCGCCGGTGGTGTCCCACCGGCGCCCCTTGTCGGCGTCGCGTCAGGTCGCCTCAGGCGGCCTGGGGCAGAGCCGCCTTCGCCTGCGCGACGATGGCGGTAAACGCTTCGCCCTCGTGCATCGCGATGTCGGCCAAGACCTTCCGGTCGAGCTCGATGCCCGCGAGCTTGAGCCCGTGCATGAACTGCGCAATAGGTCAGGCCCTCGGCGCGGACGCCGGCGTTGATGCGCTGGATCCAGAGGCCGCGGAAGGTCCGCTTCTTCACCTTGCGGTCGCGATAGGCGTATTGCCCGGCCTTCTCGACCGCCTGGCGGGCGATGCGGATCGTGTTCTTGCGGCGGCCGTAATAGCCCTTCGCCTGATCCAGGATCCGCTTGTGCTTGGCGCTGGTGGTCGTTCCGCGTTTGACGCGTGCCATGTCCCGGCCTCCTTACTTCAGGCCGTACGGCGCCCATTGGCTTGCACGTGGGCAACATCGGCCTCGGCGAGCACGGAGGTGCCGCGGTTGGTCGCGGATATATTTCGAGTTGTGGCTGATCAGCCGGTGGCGCTTGCCGGCGACTCCATGCTTCACCTTGCCGGTGGCGGTGAACTTGAAGCGTTTCTTGACGCCGCTCTTCGTCTTGAGCTTGGGCATTTTCGTCTCCTTACGCACTCGAACATGCGAACAGCCGCGGCAGCCCTTGATGGCCGGGCGTGTTCCTGACGTTCGAGGAAAGCGGGGCGCTTAACCGAAGCGATGCCGCAACGCAACCGATTCGGGGCCCGGAACGGCCGCGAGTTCCTCTCGATCGCTCGCGGGCCGGTGCGACCCTTATCCGGGAGCGATTCGCTCGGACTGTCTAGATGCGCCGGGACGATCCACGGATGACGAAAAAGGCAGCAGAAGTACATTTGCCCAAATAGAAGAAAGAACCATTGTGGCCGAATGCCACATAGGCAATCCCGTTGATAGACAGTGCATCATTTCTATTGTCTTTGAAAATGCGATTCGTAATCTATCAGTTTCACGTTTTATCTCGGGGGAGAGCGATGTGTCTGAAGAAAATATTGTGGGAGCTCGATCCGACGAGAATATAGTGGGAAGTCGATCGGTATTCAGCAATGAGCGCCCCGCTTATCCCATAATTCCGCCGGCCGTTGTCCGGCATTTGATGTTCCGGCTTCCCTCCGGGCAAGGGGCGTTCTCCACCGAAGCGGAGAAGCGCAGGACCTCGACGGAACTTCGGGAAGCGATATCGGATCATCTGAACCGGATACGCGCTGCATATGGCCCGTGCACCGACAGCGTGGAGATTGTCTCAGATGCCGACGAAGTCGGCGGCAAGCTCAAATTCCTGTCGAATCGCAGCATACTCTGCGAAGTCGAAGGGGCTGCGCGCTTGGGCTACAGACTCAGGATCCGCGCGGACATCTACTATGAAATATTCACGATAACCTATCTGATCGATGAGATCGGAAAGGAAACGAACGGCGACGTTTCATTGCAAATGGCTCGCCTTCCGCGCGACCCGGGGGCGACGAAATGGCTCTTCGACGATTTGTGGAATTGTGACGCCTTTCCGCCCAATCAACTCGTTCGGCAATGGGCATTGCAATCCGACGACCCCGCCTGCTCGCGAGCCGTGGGCGAGCTTGTCGCCGACTTTCGCACCATCCTGCTCTATCCTCGCGAAAACTGGGAGCTCGACAAGCCGAGCCTTGAGTTCGCGCGGATTGCCATCTCCCAGGAATCACAGATCGCGCCGGAGATATTGGCTTTCGCTTCCGAGCATCAGCAATTGATCCGCGAGGTGAGCGGTTCAAATCATTCGGGGGGTGAACCCATTCTTTGCGGAATGGCCGGCGGGCAGGCACTCTACGTCTCGGAACTCGGCCAATGGGGTGCCGACGCGCGCGAGATCAATCCGATCCGGTTGATGCTCGTCTATGCGGGGCACTCGGACGCGCAGCTCGGACGGCTCATGCGTCGCCTGCATGTGCTTGGCGAGTTGCGGCACGCTGCGGTTCTCGACTGGGATCGCA
Source organism: uncultured Alphaproteobacteria bacterium (assembly GCA_963799985.1). Classification (GTDB taxonomy): domain Bacteria; phylum Pseudomonadota; class Alphaproteobacteria; order Sphingomonadales; family Sphingomonadaceae; genus Sphingomonas. Next base: position 842,525 of record CAWCZC010000002.1, read on the forward strand.
CGTCTTTCGGGCATCACAAGGATCTTCGCACCGCGAGTTCTCAAGATTCAGGAGCTCAGCAATCGGGTCAATAGCGCCACCCTTCAGTCTTCAATGACCGAAGTGGACGGCATTTTGCGTGACTTCGCCCAGATCGGAATGGGGCTGAACGGGGGCCTGATCTATCGCATCGAGCGCTCGCGATCCTATGCGGCGTCCTTTCTCGATACGCTTCCGCATCTCCGCATCACGCGGATCGCCGGCTGGCAGCCCTATGACGACTTCATCAACCGCTATATCGGCCTGCTATTCGGGCGCATCCATCGCCTCGGCTTGCAATATGATGATCTTGGCCAACGTATCGACCGTCTGATCGGACGGGAACGCGCGCAACAGTTCGACGACTACCAGAAATCGGTCAAGGCAACCCTGGCCCATCTCGACGAACTTACACTGGAGATGCGCAAAAACAGCGAAGAGATGCGTATGATCGGCGAACAGCAGGTGTCGCTGCTGGATAACGCAGAGCGTTTCGCAATCATATTTAGTGTATATTACATCGGCTCGATACTCAGAGATGCACTCTATGATCCACCTCGGATAATTTCCTTAATGGGCTACAAGATAGGTTTTTCTGACTACTATCCTGATTATAACCTGGTTTGGATTGTCGTCATGATCGGCCTGCTACTTTACAAAATGTTTCAAGCTCGAAGGAAGCGCGCGAAGGGCCGGTTATAGCGCAACGACAACCCCGGCCGGCTCGAAGATTAGACACGATTCATCCGGATAGGGCGCTCAATGCCCGTACCCTAGCGCCTCGAGGATATCCTCCACCCGCGCGGGATCGCCCGCGGCGATCACTTCGCCCGTGCTGCCGGCGTGGAGCGGATCGCCCGCCCAGTCGCACATCCGCCCGCCCGCGCCCTCGACCACCGGCACCAGCGCGGCGAAATCGTAGAGCTTGAGGCCGGTCTCGACGACCACGTCGATATGGCCCGAGGCGAGCAGGCCGTAATTGTAGCAGTCGCCGCCGTAGATCGGGCCTTGGCGCAGATTGCCCCCTCCCACCGCGGCGGCGAGCGCAAGATAATGCTCGCCTTGGTGCGCGTCGAACAGATGCGGGCTGGTGGTGGCGAGCTGCGCGCCGAAGAGCCGGCGGCAGGCGCGAGTCCGCGCGGGCGCGCCGTTGAAGGTGGTGCCGCGCCCGGCGATGCCCAGCCAGCGCTCACGCAGGATCGGCTGGTCGATCACGCCGAGGACGGGCCAGCCGTCCTCGAGCAGGGCGATCAGCGTCCCGAAGATCGGCCGCCCGGCGACGAACGAGCGAGTCCCGTCGATCGGATCGAGCACCCACACGCGCTTGCCCACGCCCTCGCGCACGCCGAATTCCTCGCCGATGATCCCGTCCATCGGCCGCTCGGCGATGATCAGCCGCCGCATCGCTTCCTCGGCCTCGCGGTCGGCGAGCGTCACCGGCGAGTGATCCGCCTTGGTCTCGAGCCCGTGCTCGGCGCGGAAGCGCGGGCGAATCGCCACCCCCGCGGCATCGGCGAGACGGTGGGCGAGCGCGATATCGGTCTCGGAAACGGGCATGGACGCGCCCTAGCGACCGCGCACCTCTCCCGCCAGCATCCAATTTGGACTCGCAAACCAGCCGTTCCACTGCCAATCCCCGCGAATGCGCCTGGGGGCTCTCTTGACCGCAATCGCCCTGTTCGCCGCCACACCCGCGGCCGCGCAGCTGCGTGCGGTGCCAGTCCAGCCCGCGTCCGAGCAGGAAGCGCTGCGTGGAGTCGAGGTGGTCCTTCTCAACGAAGGCAGCGTCCCGCTCGATGCCGAGGGCCCGCGCGAGATCGAGGTCACCGCCGCGGACGGGACTCGGCTCGTGCTCCAGCGCTTGCCTGCGCCCAAGGCCGTGGTGGCGCCGGGCGCCTTCGCCAAGGCGCGGTACGTGCCGGTGGGCGTTGCGGGGGTGATGGTGCCGCCCGCGGCAGCGCATCCCGCGGCGACTGCGGATGCGGACGAGGCGAACGGCGCGCGCGAGACGGTGGTCCGGAGTTCGACCGGCTCCTCCGCCGGGCTGCTCGAGCGGTTCGAACCCCATGAGCCGGTGTACGGCGTGTTCGGCGCGGGCGCGGCGGGCGGCAAGCTCCAGGTGAGCTTCGCCTTTCGCCCCTTCGCCGAAAAGGCGCCACTCAAGCTCGGCAACCTGCGCTTCGCCTACACCCAGACGATGTTCTGGGCGCTCGACAAGCCCTCGGGCCCGTTCCGCGCCACCACCTACAGCCCCGAGGTCTATGCCGACGTGCCTGTCGATCCGAGCGCGACCTTCGCGCTCGGCTACCGCCACGATTCGAACGGCGGCGGGGTGACCGACTCGGTCGATGCCGACCGCATCTTCGTGCGCGCGGAGAAATCCTTCGACCTCGGCCGCGACTGGCGGCTCGACGTCGCGCCCGAAGCCTGGCTGTTCGTCGGCGACCCGAGCAATCGCGGAACGCTTGCCGATCATTGGGGCCATACCGCGCTGACGCTCTCGGTCGGCAAGAAGGACGGGATCAAGATTTCGCTCACCGGCCGCGGCAATTTCGCGACTCGGCGGGGGGCCGCCGAACTGTTCGTCTCCTATCCGATGGCGAAGCTCGGCGGGCTCGGCCTCTACCTGTTCGGCCAGGCCTTCTCCGGCGACGGCGAGGCGCTGAGTGATTATGCGCGCCACGAGACCCACGCGCGGATCGGCATCGCCTTGACTCGCTGAACCCGCGGCGTTGAACCTTTCGCGCGCCCCCTTGGACTAAGCCCGTGCGGGCGCGTATCATGCCGCGGAACCAATCCTCCCGGGAGTCACGCCATGCGGACCAAGCTTCTCCTCTCCGTCCTCGCCCTTGCCGCCGCATTCCCCGCCGAGGCCGCGCTCGCGCCGGGCGCCAAGGCGCCGGTCTTCACCGCCAAGGGCGCGCTCGCGGGCCAGCCGTTCACGGTCGACCTCAAGGCGGCGCTCAAGAAGGGGCCGGTGGTGCTCTATTTCTTCCCGGCGGCGTTCACCGGCGGCTGCAACGCCGAGGCGCACGCCTTCGCCGAGGCGATCGACGATTTCCATAAGGCGGGCGCGACCGTGATCGGGATGACCGCGGGCAACGTCGACCGCATCGTCGAATTCTCGAGCGACACCAAGCTCTGCTCGGGCAAGTTCGCGGTCGCCGCGGCGAGCCCCGACATCATCAAAAGCTACGACGTGCTGCTCAAGAAGCCCGACGGCACCGCGACGACGATCACCGACCGCACCAGCTTCGTGATCGCGCCCAACGGCAAGATCATCTTCGCGCATACCGACATGAGCCCGGCCGACCACATCCGGATGACGTTGGCGGCGGTGCAGAAATACCATGCGGCGCACACGCGGGCATAGGCCCGGATTCCATCCTCTTTTCCGTCATCCCGGGTTCCGCCGGGATGACGGTATCGGGCGGCGGGCCCGAGCCGCCGCGTTACGCAATCCTGAAATCGCCGCTCACCGGATGTTAGCAGTTCGGCGTTAGTCCGGACCGAGGGATCAAGGTCGCCGCGCCAGGGGCGCCGCGATGCGGCATTGGGATAGGGGCTTTATGGCCGTGGCGAAGGCCGTTCAGATCGCGGATGGGGGGAGCCCGCCCGGCGCCTCTACGCGCGCATCGGGACGTTCCTGACCGAGCAGCGGCTCGATCCGGACCCGGCCAATTACGCCTTCGCCTATCACTTGCTCGCCGATCCGAACGGCCAGCTTGCGCGCGCGGTCCAGTCGCTCACCGACGGCGGGGTGAGGCTGACCCAGCGCGACATCGAATCGCTCGGCTGCGACATCCAGCCGGTCCACGGCGTCGCTCAGGTCAAGGAAAAGGCCGAGGGGCTGGTCGCGCAGACCCAGATGCAGGTCGAGGGTTTCGAGGACATGGTCCATGCGATGCGCGCCGAGACCGAGGGCTTCGGCCGCGATCTGGCGGCGAGCGCGGCGGCGATCAGCGGCGCGGCGACCGTCGGCGGATCGGTCGGCGACGTCGCTCGCATCACCGCGACGATGCTCGAGCGGGTCCGCAGCGCCGAGAGCCGCCTCGAATCGGCAACGCGCGAGGCGAGCGAGCTGCGCACCAAGCTCGAGGAAGCGCGCGACAACGCTCGCCGCGATCCCTTGACCGATCTGCCCAACCGCCGCGCGTTCGAGGAAGCCTATGCCGCGCAATCGGCGGCGAGCGAAGCGGTGTGCGTCGCGGTGTGCGACGTCGATCACTTCAAGTCGGTCAACGATCGTTTCGGCCATGCCGTCGGCGATCGCGTGCTCAAGGCGATCGCCGAGGCGCTGAGCGCCGCCTGCACCGGCCATCTCGTCGCGCGCTACGGCGGCGAGGAATTCGCGGTGCTGTTCGCCGGCATCGGCGCCGACGCGGCGCGAGTCACGCTCGATACCGCGCGCGCGACCGTGGCCGCGAAACACTATCGCCTGCGCGAGAGCGACGCGCCGCTGGGCGAGGTCACCTTCTCCGCCGGGCTTACGGTGGTCACGCGCGACGACACCTGCCAGTCGGCCTTCCAGCGCGCCGATGGCTTGCTCTATGCCGCCAAGAGCGCCGGCCGGAACTGCGTCCACCTCGGCTGAGCGAAATCGGACACTGCTGTCCGGAATCGGCCGCCGCGGCGGCGGCACATGGTGAAAATTCCATGAACGTGGGATTTATCACCGCCTCGAATTGGTGAACATTCCCAAGAATTCGCCTGACCTATCGCGATAACCGCCTGAATCGGCCATTTCGCGGGTTTGGCACGCTCTCTGCAATCACCTTGGCATCGGTCGCCGGAAGGTCCGGCAAGCCGCAAAAAAGCCAGGGAGTACATCATGACCATGCAACTCGACTCGTTCCGCCGCACCGTCGCCGTCTTCGGCTCGCTGCTGTTCACGGTGGTGATCGTCGCCGCGTCGAACCCCGTCCTCCCGGTCGCCTGACCGGCCCCAAACGCCACCAAGGAATACCACCATGCACCGTCATCTCTTCGTCACCGTCGCCGCGCTCGTCATGACCGCCGCGACCATCGTCGGCAGCGACGCGCTGGGTTTCGGCCTTATCGGCTGACCCCAGCGCCCGCTGCGGCGGGCGCCCCTTTCCCACGATATGCCCGCTGCGGCGGGCGCTCTACGGCGGAACTCACCCCTGCATCGCCGGTTCTCTCCGGCACGCATCGAGGAGCAGGACCGATGAGCGATACCGCAGAAATGATCCACGAAGATGCGCTCCCCGGCCATGAGAGCGCGCTCGAGCCCAAGCCCGAATGGCAGCCGCGCTACCCCGGCGCGGGCCGGCTCAGCGGCAAGGTCGCGGTGATCACCGGCGCCGACAGCGGCATCGGCCGCGCGGTCGCGGCGCTCTACGCGCGCGAGGGCGCCAACATCGCGATCCTCTATCTGTGCGAGCACGACGACGCCGCGGAGACTGCCCGCATCGTCGAGGCCGAGGGCCGCGAGGCGCTCGCCATCGCCGGCGACGTCGGCGACAAGACGTTCTGCGAGCAAGCGATCGCGCAGGTGATCGACCGGTTCGGGCGGATCGACGTGCTGGTCAACAACGCCGGCGAGCAGCATCCCGACAAGGACATCAGCGGCATCACCGAGGCGCAGCTCCGCCGCACCTTCCAGACCAACATCTTCGGCATGTTCTTCATGGTCCAGGCGGCGATGCCGCATCTCGGGAAGGGCGCCGCGATCGTCAATTGCACCTCGATCACCATGTACCAGGGATCGAAGGAACTGCTCGACTACAGCGCCACCAAGGGCGCGATCACTGCCTTCACCCGCAGCCTCTCGGAGAACCTGACGCCCAAGGGAATCCGCGTCAACGCGGTCGCGCCGGGGCCGATCTGGACCCCGCTCAACCCCTCCGGCGGCGCGAGCCCCGAGAAGCTTGCACATTTCGGCAAGGACACCCCGATGGGCCGCCCCGGCCAGCCCAACGAAGTCGCGCCCGCCTTCCTGTTCCTCGCCTGCGAGGACGCGAGCTACATGTCGGGGCAAGTGCTCCATCCGAATGGGGGCACGGTGATCAACGGATAGGCCCGAGCAGGAATTCGAGAGGCGCATAAACGCGCTCGGCCCAGGCGGCCTCGGTGTGGCGATAGCCCGGCCAACGAAGCGACAAGAGGCTTGCCGGGCCGTAGCCGGCGCCCGCGAGCGCGGCGTCAACTCGCGATTGATCGGGGCCGATCTCGCCGTCCGCAGTACCGGTGCCGTGGTCGAAGTAGAAGCGATGGCTCGCCGTATCGGGCAGATGCGCGGCGAACCAGTCGACTGCGAAGCCTCCGGCGATCGGCCATGACGTCGAGAGACACGCTGCGCCGCCGAACGTCTTCGGATAGCGCGCGACCGCATAGGCCGAGATCAGCCCACCCATGCTCGATCCCATAAGCAAGGTGTTCCGCGGGTCTGCGAGCGTGCGATAGCGCCGGTCGATCCGAGGCTTCAGCTCTTCGACGAGGAAGCGGAGATAGGCGTCGCCCGCCACCTGGCCGCGCGGAAGCGTGACCCCGGGCGCGAGCGCGACGCCCTCGTTACCGCCGGGCAGCGCTGCCTCGGGCATATATTCTCCGAGCCGGTTCGCGGTGTTCCACACCGCGACGAGGATCGCGGGCCGCATCCGGTGCTCAGCAATGCCGAGCGCGAGTGCGCGCTCGACGTGCCAGCTGTGCCCGCTGAGCGGGGCGGGCTCGTCGAAGACGTTCTGCCCGTCGTGGAGATAGATCACCGGATAGCGGCGACTGCCCTTGCCATAGTCCGGCGGCAGCCAGACCTGCACCATCCGCCCCGGCACGAACCGTGAGACGACCTCGGCCTCGGGCTGCAGTCCCGCCACATCGCGCGCCTGCGCCGGTAGCGTCGCGGCGAGCAGCATCAGCGCCGCCGCGGTGGCCCTAGAGATCGAGCTTCTCATAGTCCGCCGGCGGGCTGATGCCTTCCATCCGCTCGGAAAGGAGGTGGCGCATGCTCGGGCGGCTCTTCATCCCGACGTACCAGCGCTTGGCCTGCTCGTGGCTCTTCCAGTCGATCCCGCCCAGATAGTCGGCGACCGAGATCTGCGCCGCCGCCGCCAGATCGGCGAGGCTCATCTGCGCGCCCGCCAGCCAGGTGCGGTGATCGAGCAGGTAATCGATATAGTCGAGGTGTGCGACCGCGGCCTTCATCGCGTCGCGAAGCGCCTGGCCGTCGGGCGACTGCCGGTAGACGATCCGCTTGAGCATGCGCTCGTGGAGCAAAGGCGCGGTGATCTCGCGATAGAAATGCTCGTCGAACCAGATCACCAGCCGGCGGATCTCGGCGCGATCGGTGGCGGTGCCGTTGAGCATCGCCGCCTTGCCGACGGTCTCCTCGAAGAACTCGCAGATCACCGAGGAATCGATCAGCGTCACCCCGCGTTCCGAATCAACCATCACCGGCACTTGGCCGGTCGGGTTCAGATCGAGGAACTCGTCGCGCCGGTCCCACGGTGATTCGCGCACCGGCTCGTAGCCCACGCCCTTCTCGCCGAGCAGCAGGCGGACCTTCCGCGAGAAGGGGCACAAGGGGAATTGGTAAAGCTGCCACATGGGGGCGCTTTAGGCCCTGGCGAGCGTCCGCGTAAAGCGGGTCGGTGCGCTAGCCGCAGGGCGAAGTCGCAGTTTCCCAGCGCACCACGCCCATGTTGAGCTTTACCGCCACCGCCTTGACTGGACCGCCCACTCGGCAATGCGCGATCGTCCGCGAATCGGCGGCGACCTTGATCCGCCGCCCGTCCGTCATCGCCGCCTCGACGACGATCGTCTGATGGCGTGCGCCGCTCTGCGGCGTCGCGCCATTGCCGATCCGGACGATCGTGCCCTCGGCGGTCTCGACCTTGCCTCCCGCCGGGGAAAAGCCCCAGGCGAGCAGCACCAGCGCGACGATCGCGGTAAGCACCAGCGGGAGCACCCCTACCGGCCGGACCTTGCCCCACAGGCCGCGAAGCTTCGGTTCGGTCGTCATCCTATTCCGCCGCCACCGCCTCGGCCGCGTCGTCGAGCGGTTGAGGCAGCCGAGTCAGCATCTCCTCGGGGCACCACCTGCCAGAAATGCCCGATCGCGCGGTCCCATTCGTCGAGCAGGCCTCGAGACCATTTGCTGTCGGTGGCTTCGGTGTGCGCGGTGACCAGATCGCGGAGCACCTCCTCCCAATGCGCCGAGGCGAGGCGCTGCCACACGATGCTCTCGGGGTTGGCGCGGCTTTGGAAGCTAGCGTCGTCGTCGTAGACGAAGGCCATGCCGCCGGTCATGCCCGCGCCGAAATTCTGCGCCGACTGAGCCCAGCACCACCGCGACGCCGCCGGTCATATATTCGCAGCCGTTCGCGCCGCAGCCCTCGACCACCACTGTCGCGCCCGAGTTGCGCACCGCGAACCGCTCGCCCGCCTGGCCCGCCGCGAACAGCCGGCCCGAGGTCGCGCCGTAGAGCACGGTGTTGCCGATGATCGTGTTGTCGCCGCGACTCGAGCGGCGAACGACACCATCGGCCGGACGATGATGATTCCGCCCGACAGACCCTTGCCGACATAATCGTTGGCGTCGCCGAACACTTCGAGCGTGATGCCCTTGCACAGGAACGCGCCGAGCGACTGCCCCGCCGAGCCGCGCAGCCGGACATGGACATGGCCGTCGGCGAGCGCGGCCATGCCGATAGGTGCGCGTCGATCTTCGCTCGACAGCCGCGTGCCGACCGCGCGGTGGGTGTTGCGTACCGTATAGGTCAGCTGCATCTTCTCGCCGCGCGAGAAGACCGCGCGCGGCGTCCTTGATCATCTGCGCGTCGAGGCTGTCGGGCACTTCGTTGCGGAAGGTGGCGAGGCTGAAGCGGCGGCTGATCATCGTCGGCGTCGACCTTGGCGAGGATCGGGTTGAGGTCGAGATCGTCGAGATGCTCGGCGCCGCGGCTGACCTGGCGGAGCAGTTCGGTGCGGCCGATGACCTCGTCGAGGCTGCGGAACGCCGAGCCGCGCGAGAATGTCGCGGACTTCCTCGGCGATGAAGGTCATCAGGTTGATGACCTTCTCGGGGCGTGCCGGTGAACTTGGCGCGCAGCGCTCTCGTCCTGCGTGCAGACGCCGACCGGGCAGGTGTTCGAATGGCACTGCCGCACCATGATGCAGCCCATCGCGACGAGGCTCAGCGTGCCGATGCCGAATTCCTCGGCCCCGAGGATCGCGGCGATGACGATGTCGCGCCCGGTCTTGAGCCCGCCGTCGGTGCGCAGCTTGACGCGGCCGCGCAGCCCGTTGAGCGTCAGCGTCTGGTTGACCTCGGACAGCCCCATCTCCCACGGCGTGCCGGCATATTTGATCGAGGTCTGCGGGCGACGCGCCGGTGCCGCCGACATGGCCCGCGACGAGGATCACGTCGGCGTGCGCCTTGGCGACGCCCGCCGCGACCGTGCCGATCCCCGCCGAGCTGACCAGCTTGACGCAGACCCGCGCGCGCGGGTTGATCTGCTTGAGGTCGTAGATGAGCTGCGCCAGATCCTCGATCGAATAGATGTCGTGGTGCGGCGGCGGGCGAGATCAGCGTCACGCCGGGCGTCGCGTGGCGCAGCTTGGCGATGAACTCGGTGACCTTGAAGCCGGGCAGCTGGCCGCCCTCGCCGGGCTTGGCGCCCTGCGCGACCTTGATCTCGATCTCGTCGCACGCGTTGAGATATTCGGCGGTGACGCCGAAGCGGCCCGACGCGATCTGCTTGACCACCGAATTGGCGTTGTCGCCATTGTCGTAGCGGCGTGATAGCGCTCGTGATCCTCGCCGCCCTCGCCCGAGACCGCCTTGGCGCCGATCCGGTTCATCGCGATCGCCAGCGTCTCGTGCGCCTCGGGCGACGAGCGCGCCGAGGCTCATGCCCGGCGTGACGAAGCGCTTGCGGATCTCGGTGATCGCCTCGACCTGATCGATCGGCGACGCCTTCGGCGGGGAAGTTGAACTCGAGCAGGTCGCGCAGATAGACCGGCGGCAGGTCGCGCACGCCGCGCGAGAATTGCAGATAGGTCGAATAGCTGTCGCGTCGCGACCGCGGTCTGCAGCAGGTGCATCAGCTGCGCCGAATAGGCATGCGTCTCGCCGCCGTGCGCGCTGGCGGTAGAAGCCGCCGATCGGCAGCGTCGACGACGCCGCTGTCGAACGCCGCGTCGTGGCGCAGCTTGGCGTTCAGGTGGAGCGAGGCATAGCCTTCGCCCGAGATCTTGGCGGGCATGCCGGGGAACAGGTCGTTGACCAGCGCGCGACTCAAGCCCGACCGCCTCGAAATTATAGCCGCCGCGATAGGAGGAGATCACCGCGATCCCCATCTTCGAGATGATCTTGAGCAGCCCCTCGTCGATCGCCTTGCGATGGCGCGCGAGGCATTCGCCGAGCGCTGAGCTCGCCGAACAGCCCGCGCGCCTGGCGGTCGAGCGATCGCTGCTTCCGCGAGATAGGCGTTCACCGTCGTCGCGCCGACGCCGATCAGCACCGCATAATAATGCGTGTCGAGGCATTCGGCGGTGCGGACGTTGACGCTGGCGAACGAGCGCAGGCCCTTGCGCACGAGATGCGTATGCACCGCCGCCGCCGCGAGCACCCCCGCGATCGCGACCTTGCCAGCGTCGATATGCTCGTCGGTCAGGAACAGCTCGGTGCTGCCCGGCGCGCACCGCCTGCTCGGCCTCGTCGCGGATTCGCGCGATCGCGGCGCGCAGCGACGTCGGGGCCGCTCGCCCGCCGGGAAGGTGCAGTCGATCTCGGCCGCACTGATCGCCGAAATGCGCGCTGCAGCCGCTCCCAGTCGGCGCAGGTCAGCACCGGGACTGTCGAGCACCAGCACGCCGGCCCGGCGTGCCTTCGGTATCGAGGATGTTGGCCGAGATTGCCGAAGCGCGTCTTGAGCGACATCACATGGCGCTCGCGCAGCGAGTCGATCGGCGGGTTGGTCACCTGGCTGAAGTTCTGGCGGAAGAACTGGCTGATCAGCCGCGGCTTGTCCGAGATGACCGCGAGCGGCGTATCGTCGCCCATCGATCCGATCGCTTCCTTGGCGGCCTCGACCATCGGCGCGAGGATCAGCTCCATGTCCTCGAGCGTCTGGCCCGCCGCGACCTGGCGGCGGAGTCAGCTCGGCGCGGTCGAAGCGGCATTCGGCGCGGCCCTCGCGGCCGGGCAAGTCGTCGATCGTCAGGAACTTGCCGATCTTGCCGGCATAGTCCGCCTCGCCGGCGATGCGGTCCTTGATCGCGCGATCGCTCGAGCAGCACGCCCTCGTCGAGATCGACCGCGATCATCTGCCCGGGCCCCAGCCGCCCCTTGGCGAGCGACCGAGCTCTCGGGCACCATGACCATCCCGCCTCGGAGCCGACGATCAGCAGGTCGTCGGCGGTGTGGATGTAGCGCAGCGGGCGCAGCGCATTGCGGTCCATCCCCGCCACCGCCCAGCGCCCGTCGGTCATCGCCAGCGCCGCGGGGCCGTCCCACGGCTCCATCACGCTCGCCGAGATAGCGGTACATTGCGTCGTGCGCTTCGGGCAGGTCGTCGCTCCCGCCCATCGCCTCGGGGACGAGCATCAGCTTGGCGGTCGGCGCGTCGCGGCCCGAGCGGCAGATCGCCTCGAACACCGCGTCGAGCGCGGCGGTGTCGGACGCGCCCGCCGGGATCACCGGCTTGATGTCCTCGGAATGCTCGCCGAACGCCAGGCTGGCCATGCGGATCTCGTGGCTCAGCATCCAGTTCTTGTTGCCGCGGATCGTGTTGATCTCGCCGTTGTGCGCGAGGCAGCGGAACGGCTGCGCCAGCCACCATTGCGGGAAGGTGTTGGTCGAATAGCGCTGGTGGAAGATCGCGACCCGGCTCTCGAACCGCTCGTCGCTCAGGTCCGGGTAGAAGTCCGACAGGCTCTCGGCGAGGAACAGCCCCTTGTAGATGATCGAGCGGCAGCTGACAGCGAGCAGACGTAGAAGCCCGCGATCTGCGCGGCGATCACGCGTTTCTCGATCCGGCGGCGGATCAGGTAGAGGTTCTTCTCGAACTCGATTGCGTCGACGTCGCCGGGAAGGGGGCCCGCGATCATGATCTGCTCGATCTCGGGCCGCGTCTCCTGCGCCTTGCGGCCGATCACCGAGATGTCGACCGGCACCTGGCGCCAGCCGTAGATCGTATAGCCCGCGCCGATGATCTCGCTCTCGACGATCGTGCGGCACGCCTCCTGCGCGCCCAGATCGGTGCGCGGCAGGAAGATCATGCCGACCGCGAGCCGATTGGGCAGCACGCGGTGTCCGCCGCGCCGCGATCGCATCGTCGAAGAACGGCGCCGGCAGGTCGACGTGAATGCCGGCGCCGTCGCCGGTCTTGCCGTCGGCATCGACCGCGCCGCGATGCCACACCGCCTTGAGCGCATCGATCGCCGACTGGACGACGCGGCGCGAAGCGACGCCGTCGGTCGCGGCGACGAGCCCGACGCCGCACGCATCGCTCTCGAACTCGGGGCGATACATGCCGTCGCGGGCGAGGCGGAGGCGCTCGCTATCCACCGGGCTTGGCCTCGGGCTTGGCGGGCTCTGGCGCGCTGGGGTGTGCGGCATCATACTGGCCGATATAATCGCGAATCGCCTTGACCGAGAGTTCGGCGACCTCCTGCTTGTCGGCGTCGGGCGGGGAATTGGCCCATTCGGCCGTGATCGACACGATCTGGCGATTGACGCTCGCGACTCTCAGGCCGGTTGGAGACATCGAGAAGCGGAACAAGGCGCTGCGATAGTCTTCCGGCATATCGGCGATCCCCGTCGCAGCCGCGCCCATCATCGCGCCGGACAGGGCGGCGTCCTTGATCGCGTGGTCCGGGTTCTGGATCGACTGGCCGAGGATCTGGCCGAGGTCCCACCCTTCGGCGACCCGGCGGATGAGGTCGCGCCCCGCTGGGCTGCGGTAGAACTCGAGCGTTTCGCGCAATTGCGCCTCGGTGAGATTGGCGGCGTAAAGCGCGCCGAGCCGGTCGAGCAAGGCCGGGATGCGGGCGATCGTCTGGCGCTCGACGACGGGCCGCAGCTGCTCGACAAAATAGCGGATGATCCCCGGGTAATGCTGCTCGGCCGATGCGAAGGCGGGTTGCGCGCGCAGTTGTTCGGGCATGGTTTGCTCGAACAGCTTCTTGGTCTGGATGTGGAACACGTCCACGCCGTTGAGGAGATCGCCCAATTCCCGGCCGAGCGCGAGAGCCGCTGCGGTGGGGTGAGCGATCGGGGCGGCGGCTTGCACCATCGGCGGCGGCGCGTAAACCATCGTCGGCGGAACCCGGCGAACGTGTTTGGCGGTTTGCGCGTCGGCCGTCCCGCCCCATGCAACCGCGGCGATGCCGACGGCAAGACTTCAGATGGCGCACGTCGTTCTCCTCAATCCCAAAACCCTCGCCACGGCGGGCGAACCGGCATTCGCGATCAACCCGCTCACATCCCGCTCTTGGGATCGGAAAGCTTGGCCGCGGGCACGCCGAGCAGCTCGGCAAGCCGCGCTCGCTCGGCGGGGGTCAGGTCCTTGATCTTGCGCGGCGGCGGCAGGCTCGCGCTCGCCTTCTTGATCTGCTCGATCATGGCGGGGAGACGCTTCAACATCTCCGGCATCATCGCGCCCATGTCCTTCATCATCTGGGGATCCATGAACATCGAGAATTGCCTGTCGGCATAGTGCGAGCCAGTCGGAGTCGCGAGGAAGGCGAGGATCTCGTTGAGCTCGGCGAGGGTGAATTCGCGCGAATAGCCACGCGCGAGCGTGGCGCGGACGTTCGGCTCGAACTCGCCCATCAAGTCGCCGATCATCGTGCTCATGGCTTCCATCATCACCTTGGTGCGCTCGTGCCAGTGCGGGTCGTAGATGTCGGCGATCTCGCCGAGCTTGGCATCGCCGATCGCCTTGGCCTGCGTGTCGCTGATCCCGCCGAGCTGGGCGATCTGCCGCAGCGGCAGTTTCCCCACCATGTCGGGCATCATGTTGCCCATCTGGTCGAATATCTGGCTGAACATCCGCTTGTAGATGCCGGCCGGGAGCAGCTTCGCGGCGACCTGCTGCGCCGCCGCGGTGACCGCCGGGTCCGCAGGTGCGGGCGCCGCCACCGCGACGGGCGCAGGCGCGGTCTGTGCCAGCGCCGCGCCGGGCGCGGTCATGAGCGCGGCCAGTGCGATATTCGACACGCGACGGATCGAGAAAATGGACATTCGGATTTCCCCCTCAGGCAGCCCGCGCCGCCGTTCGGGCGCGGGTGCGCATCCAGGCATGCATGTGCGCCGCGACGTCGCGGCCGTCGCGAATCGCCCAGACAACCAGACTCGCGCCGCGGACAATATCACCCGCCGCGAACACGCCGTCGAGGCTCGTCATCATTGTCGTGCCGTCGGTCCTTAGCGTGCCCCAGCGAGTCACGCCAAGCCCTGTCGCATCGAAAAGCATGGGCAAATCCTCTGCATCGAAGCCAAGCGCCTTGATCACCAGATCGGCCTCGAGCGCGAAGCCGCCGCCCGGATCGACTTCGGGCGCGCGGCGTCCGCTGGCGTCGGGCGCGCCGAGCCGCATCCGCTGCGCGCGCACCCCGCTCACCGCCTTGCCACCGTCAAACGCCTGGGGCGCGGAGAGCCAGACGAACTCGACGCCTTCCTCCTCGGCGTTGCTCACCTCGCGCTGCGATCCAGGCATGTTGGCGCGGTCGCGGCGGTACAGGCATTTGACCGACGCCGCGCCCTGGCGGACCGCAGTGCGCACGCAGTCCATCGCGGTGTCGCCGCCGCCGACGACGACGACATGCTTGCCCATGGCATCGAGGGTGCCGTCGTCGAACGCGGGGACGGCGTCGCCGAAGCCCTTGCGGTTCGACGCGATCAGATAGTCGAGCGCCTCGACTACGCCGGCCGCATCGACGCCCTTCGCCTCGATCGCGCGGGGCTTGTACACGCCGGTCGCGATCAGGATCGCGTCGTGGCGCGCGCGCAACTCGTCGAGCGTCGCGTCGCGGCCAACCTCGAACCCCGGATGGAACACGATCCCGCCCGCCTCGAGCCGCTGGACCCGGCGCAGTCACCACGAGCTTCTCGAGCTTGAAGCCCGGGATGCCGTAGGTCAGCAGCCCGCCGGCGCGATCGTGCCGGTCGTAGACATGGACCTGATAGCCCATCCCGCGCAGATATTCGGCCGCGCTGAGCCCCGCCGGTCCGGCGCCGATCACCCCGACCGACTGGCCGCGATCGGGCCCGGCGACCAGCGGCTCGACCCAGCCCTCTTCCCAGGCGGTGTCGGTGATGAACTTCTCGACCGATCCGATCGTCACCGCGCCGTGCCCGGCGAACTCGATCACGCAATTGCCCTCGCACAGCCGGTCCTGCGGGCAGATCCGGCCGCAGATCTCGGGCATGGTCGAGGTGGCGTTGGAAAGTTCATAGGCTTCGCGCAGCCGTCCCTCGGCGGTCAGCCGCAGCCAATCCGGGATATGGTTGTGCAGCGGGCAATGCACCGAGCAATAAGGCACTCCGCATTGCGAGCAGCGGCCCGACTGCTCCTCGGCGTCGGGCACGGGGTAGCGATCGGCGATCTCGCGGAAATCCTCCGCGCGAAGCTCCGCCGGGCGCTTGGCCGGATAGGCCTGCCCGGTCCCCACGAATTTGAGCATCGCATCGTCCGCCATGTGGCGCCCGTACCATCGAGGGGGCGACAAGTCATGCCGAAATAACGATACTATGACAGCATTGCTTACCTACAAATGCAATTTTTTTGCCCTGCGCAACAAACTTGCGTAAATCATCCGGAATATAAGGCCGTTTCGGCCCTATCTGCCTAGCAGTAATGCGAGCGCCACTGCGCCAGCCCCGATTCGGTACCAGGCGAAGGGCGCGAACCCCTGCTTGCTCACGATCCCGACGAACCAGCGCACCACCACCACCGCGACGATAAACGAGATCACCGATCCCAGCAGGATCGCCCCCATCCCGACGTCGGCGCCCGAAGCGAGTTCGTGACGGTGGCTGAGGATCTGGATCGCACTCGCGCCCATCATCGTCGGGATCGCGAGGAAGAAGCTGAACTCGGCCGCGGTGCGCCGCTCGACCCCGAGCGCGAGCGCGCCCATGATCGTCGCGCCCGAGCGGCTGACGCCCGGGATCATCGCCAGGCATTGCAGCACGCCGATCCCGATTACTTTGGGCAGCGGAATCTCCGCGACGCCGTGGGTGTCGCCCGGCTTCGCGAAGCGCTCGACGCCGAGGATCGCGACCCCGCCGACGATCAGCGCGACCGCTACGGTCAATGGCGAGAGCAGCAGCGCCTCGATCTTCTTGTGGAGCACCACCCCGATCACCGCGGCGGGCAGGAACGCGACGAGGATGTTGCGCACGAAGCGGATCGACACCGGATCGAGCCGCGCCAGCCCCACCAGCACCGCCCAGAAGGTCCGCCAATAGAGCACCACGATCGCCAGGATCGCGCCCAATTGGATGACGATGTTGAACACCTCCCAGCGCTGCGCGTCGTAATGCAGCAACGCGCCCGCGAGGATCAAATGCCCGGTCGAGGAGACCGGCAGAAACTCGGTGATCCCTTCGACGATGCCGAGCAGGACGACGGTGAGAAGATCGGTCATGCGGAAAGACGCCCCCTAGACGCGGGCGGCCGGCCGGCGCCCTCGAGATTCGCGGTTATGTTGGATCGAAGCCGAAGACGCTAGGCCCGGCCGAGCGCTCCGAAGCGGCCATGGCGGCGGTATTGGACCAGCCAGGCGGGCGCGACCGCCGCGAGCGGCGTCGGCGCGATGCCGAGCGCGGCGAGGCCTCCGGCCTCCGCGCTCACCAGCCGGTCGCGCCGCAGCAGTCGCCACAGGTCGCGCGGCATCGGCGCACCCGGCAGGAACGCGCCCATCGCAATCAGCGCCCCGAACGGGTCGGGCACGTCGACGAAGGCGGGGTCGCGCCCGATCTCGCGCGCGATCCAGCGGGCTAGCTCGGAGACGCTGACCACATCGGGTCCGCCCAGCTCATAGGTGCGGCCGCCATGCGCGCCGGGATCGTAAAGCGCCACCGCGACCGCCTGGGCGACGTCGGCGGCGTAGACCGGCTGGAGCCGCGTCTTGCCGCGCAGCACCGGCACCACCGAGCGCGACGCGGCCAGCGCGGCGAAATGGTTCACCAGCCGATCCTCGCGGCCGAACAGGATCGTCGGGCGCAGGATCGTCGCTCCCGGGAAGGCCTCGGCGACGACGCGCTCGCCCGCCGCTTTCGAGCGGCCAAGCTCCGACGGCGCCTGCGGCCCGGCGCCGATCGAGGAGATCTGGACGAAGCCGGTCGCGCCGGTGTTGCTCGCCGCCTGCGCCACGCCTTGCGCGCCCTTGGCGTGGACCGCATGGAAGTCGCCCTTCCCGACGCCGACCAGATTGACCACCGCGTCCGAGCCCTCCACCGCGCGGTCGATCGTCTCGCGCAGCGTCACGTCGCCGGCGACGAACTGGACCTGGCCGAGCCCGCCTAGGGGCTTGAGGAACCAGGCGTCGCGCGGGCGGCGCTGGACGATGCGGACGCGCGCGCCGCGGCCGAGCAGTTCCTGCGCGACGTAGCGGCCGAGAAAGCCGCCGCCGCCGATCAGGGTGATGAGCCGGTCGGTCTTAGCCGTCATGGAGAAGCGCCTGTGGCCTGAGGAGGCTTTTCCCTTGCCGCCTCCGCCGGGGCTTTTCAAGCCGTGCGCGGCGCGGCCTTCACTCGATCGTGAGTCCCGCGGCGGGTTCGAACCGCGCCAGCGCCGCGGTGCCGCCGTTGGTATCGTCGGTAACGACGAAAGAGACAGTGTTCTCACCCTTCTCCAGCGGCAGGAACAAGGTGTCCCAGAAGCCGACGATGCCGAGGAAGCGATAGTCGCGCGACGCCTGGAGGTCTTCGCCCGCGTAGAGCAGCCGGCCGTTGAGATAGACGTGCACCTTGTCGCTGAAGCCGAAATGCATCGTCGTCGTCTGCGCTACGCCGCTTCGCGCGGTGAAGCGCGCGATATAGGTGTGGCGGCCCGCCGCGTCGGCGCCGGCGAGCGACAGGTTGTCGATCCCGTTGCTCTCGACCGGGATGCGTTGCCACGGAACCCCCGACCAGTCGTCCCGCGCTGCGCGGTCCATCGCCTCGCGCTCGGGCATCGCCGGCGAGACCTGCCATGCGGCGACCGTGCCCGCGTTCAGCGGCGGGAGGGGCGGTGCGGGATTGGGGTCGGCGTAACCAGCGATCGGAGTGACGCTCAAATTGGCGAAATAGGTGCCCGCCGCGGCATGGAATCCGATCGCGCCGGTTTTGGTGTGGCCCTTGAGGTGTGGGATGACGAGCGCGGGGGCGCCGTCGATCGTGATCAGCGCCGAGTCGGCGTAGATATCGGCGCGCAGATGCATCCAGTGGCCGTAGTTGAAGCGACGCTGCGATTCGAAGCCGTCGCCGCTGAATATCTGCCACGCGGTGCTGCCGTTCGCGACCGGCGTATATTGGGTCGAGTCCGGGTTCCCGTTCATGTGGGGGCGTAGGTAGAAGGACTCGTCGTTGCCCGAATCGTCCATGTGGAAATCGAGCCCGACGAAATCGCGGACGCCGCTCGCCAGCACGTCGACCTCGATCGTGCCGGTGGCGAAGTTCGTATCGCGCACCACCGCTTCCCCGCCCTTGAGCGCGTCGCCGCTTCCCGCGCCGATGCGGATCGCCTGGCGCCCGTCGATCTCGGCGAACTCGGCCGCGCCCTGCAGCTCCCAGCTCGCCGCAGTCATCGGCACCGGTGCCGCGACGGCGGAGCCGGACACGAGCAGGATCAGTGCGGGAACGAGCGCGACTAGGATGCGGTTCATGCGAAGCCTCCCCCGAATTGCGGCAGGATTGCACCGTGGATCGGCGCCTCCGGAAAGCGAAATGCCGCGGATGGCGGATTCGGCGCTATCCGTGGCGCCGTGCCCCCGCCCCGATGCCGCTGGTGCCGTTTTCGGGGCGGCTCGTCACCAGCGCCTCAGACGAAGCAGCCGATCTCCGCCATCGCCGGATCGAGCGGATAGCCGGTGACCTCTACTCCCGCCGCATCGACCCAGGCATGCGCGTCGATCGGCTTCTCCTCGCCGCGCCGCGCGCCGAAATGGACCGCGCTGGCAACTCCGCGCCGCCGCAGCATCGCGTGCGCCGCCATCGCTTGGGGCAGGCACACCGCCTTGAACGGCACGTGCCGCGCCGCGCTGACCACTGCCCAGCCGATCTGCGACGCGATCCGAGCCTGCTCGGGCGACCCCGGCGCGCGCCGTTCGGCGACGCGCGGATCGGCGGGGGAGGCGAAGGTGCCTAGGCGCGCGCCGATCCGGCGGAACGGGACCAGCGCGATCGTGAAGCGCGCAGCGACGAGCCGCAGGGTCGCCTCGGCCAGCAGCCCGCGCTCGCGCCAGCCGACCTGCGCGAGCCGGTTGCCGCGATGCTTCCACAGCCGGACGCCACGCCTGGTGTTCATCGCCGTTCGGGTCCGAAGTTGAGCCGCCGCGTGACGTTATAATCGAGCACCGTCATCACGAAATAGGCGATCATCTGCTTGAAGCGCGTCCACGGGCCGCTCCGCGACTTGTAGATCGAAGACGTGATCGCCTCCGAATTGGCGACCTCGCCCTCGACATAGTCGCGCACGTGCGCGGCGAACACCTTGTCCTCGATCCGCAGCATCAGCTCGAGGTTGAGGAACATGCTGCGGATGTCGAAATTGGCCGAGCCGATATAGACGGTGTCGTCGATCACGAAGAGCTTGGTGTGCAGCTTGGTCGGCTGATATTCGTAGATCTGGACGCGCTTGCGCAGCAGGCCCGCATACGTGAACCGCGCCGCCCAGATCGCCGCGCCATGATCCATCTTCGAGGGCAGCACGATTCGAACGTGCCCGCGTTTCCCTGCGCGGTCGAGCCGGTTGAGCATGCCGGGGGTCGGCGCGAAATAGGCGGCGATCATGTCGATGCTGTGCGCGCGTTCCATGCTTCGCTTGAGTTCGCGCGCCCAGGGCGACAGCCGCCGCATCGGCCCGCCGAGCAGCCAGCGCGTCGTCCCGCGCGCCTCGCTCCAAGTCCGGAGCGTGCGCGTGAGCGCGCGGATCGGCGGCTTGGCGCGCCGGGTCCAGCGCGCGAGCGCATCGAAATAGCCGACGAGCCGCTTGGCCTCGGGTCCTTCCACCAGCAGCCCCAGATCGCGCCACGCCGCCTGTTCGGCGGTGCCGAAATAGCTGTCCTCGATGTTGAACCCGCCGATGATCACGCGTTCCTCGTCGGCGAGCGCAAGCTTCTGGTGGTTGCGCAGCAGATAGCGCCGCCCCCAGCGCGGCACGAACCGGCAGAGATCGACCCCGGCCTCCTGCAGCGGCTCGAAGAAATGCCGACTGGCCGCATGCTCACTCCCCAATCCGTCGACCAGCAGCGACACCGTGACGCCGCGCCCTGCTGCCTCAATCAGTGCGTCGCGGACCGCCGAGCCCGCCTCGTCGTCGACGTAAATGTAGTAGAGTACCCGCAACGATCGCTTCGCCGATCCGATCAGCTCGAGCAGCGCGGCCATTCGTGCCGGGCCTTCGGTGAGCATCGTCAGGCGATTGCCGTTGACGGTGAAGCTGGGCTGGGTGGCGGGATCGGCCATGCAGGCGTGATGGGGCGTGCCCGCAAAAAGGACAAGAGGCCGCATCCCGCGCATTTTCTTGACATGCGCGGGGCTGCCACCTAAGTCCCGCGCCTCTCCCAGCACGATAGTTTGAGGAAGCGTTTCATGGCGCGCGTCACCGTCGAGGATTGCGTCGACAAGGTCTCCAACCGGTTCGATCTGGTGCTGTTCGCGGCCCAGCGCGCCCGTCAGATTTCGGGCGGCGCCGATCTCACGATCGACCGCGACCGCGACAAGAACCCGGTCGTCGCGCTGCGCGAGATCGCCGAGGAGACGGTCAAGCCGGTTCACCTCGAGGAAGCCGTGGTCCAGAGCCTCCAGCGCGTCCAGATCGACGACGAGGAAGCGCCCGACGAGATCGGCTCGCTCTCGGCCTCGGCCGAGGCGCTCCGCCTCACCGCCGCCGCGCCGCCGCGCAACCAGAACCTGGGTGGGGATTACGAGGGCTGATCCCTTCGCTTTCCTAATTGGATTTCGCGTGAAACAGGGGAGTCATGGCCGGTGCCGTGGCTCCCTTCTCACATGCGCTTGATCGCGGGATTCGCACGCCTGGCCGACGTTTCGCGGAGATGCTGCGTTACCTTCGTTACCTTTGGGCTTCGCCGCGGCACAGCCGCGTCGTCGGTCGTCGCCGTGCGACGCCGGCCGGGGGGCGCCCCGCGACGCGGATTAGCCGTGTTAATCCGCTGGCCGCCCCTTGAACCCCTGCGCCACCACATACCACTCCGACGAGCCCTTGCGGCTGGCCGGTGGCTTGGCATGCTTCACGCTCGTGAAATTGCGCTTCATCTCGGCGACCAGCGTCGAATCGGCGCCGCCTGCGAACACCTTGCCGACGAAACCTCCGCCCGGCTCGAGTACCTGGATCGCGAAGTCGAGCGCGGCCTCGACCAGCCCCATCGTCCTGAGCGCGTCGGTCTGCGGATGGCCGACGGTGTTCGCCGCCATGTCCGACAGGACGAGATCGGGCCGCCCGCCCAGCGCCTCGATCAGCGCATCGGGCGCCTTATCGTCCATGAAATCCATCTGCAGGATCGCGACCCCGTCGAGCGGATCCACCGGCAGCAGGTCGATCCCCGTCATCGCCGCGCGCGGCGCCTGGCGGCGCACCACCTGCGCCCAGCCGCCGGGGGCGATCCCCAGGTCGATCACTCGGCGCACGCCCTTCAGGAAGCCGAACTTCTCGTCGAGCTCGATCAATTTGTAGGCGGCGCGGCTGCGATAGCCCTCGGCCTTGGCGCGCTTGACATAGGGATCGTTGAGCTGGCGCTCGAGCCAGCGGTTCGATTGCGGCGTGCGGCCGCGCGACGTCTTGACGCGAGTGTGGCCGCGTCCGCCGCCCCGGCTCACAGCGGCCGCCCGTTCATCAGCCGGCGCAGGATGCCCTCGCGGATGCCGCGGTCGGCGATGCCGACGCGCTCGGCCGGCCACAGATCGAGGATGCATTCGAGGATCGCGCACCCCGCCACCACCAGATCGGCGCGCTCGTTGCCGATGCACGGCACCTGGCTGCGCTCGGCGAGGCTCATTCCCGCGAGCCGCTGGCTGACCGCGCGCATCGACACCGTCGGCACGATCAGCCCGTCGACCACCGAGCGGTCGTAGCTTTCGAGGCCCAGATGGACGCTGGCGAGCGTGGTCACGGTACCGCTGGTGCCGAGCAGCCGCGGCGTTCCCGTCGGCGGATTCAGCCGCCCGGCGAAGGCCGCGAAGCTTTCCGCCACGCGCGCGCGCATCGCGGCATAGGCGGCGGCGCGGCTCTCGGGGCCGTCGCCGTGGCCGATCGCCTCGGTGAGCGAGACCACGCCCCAGGACGCGCTGTGCCAGTCGAGGACCTGGGGGATGGGCTCGCCCGAATCGACCAGCACCAGCTCGGTCGATCCGCCGCCGATGTCGAACACCAGCGCCGGGCCGTCGCCGGGCTCGAGCAGCGCGTGGCAGCCGAGCACCGCGAGCCGCGCTTCCTCCTCGGCGGTGATGATGTCGAGCGCGATCCCGGTTTCCTCATACGCGCGCGCGATGAACTCGGCGCCGTTGGTGGCGCGTCGGCATGCCTCGGTCGCGACCGAGCGCGCGAGCGTCACCCGGCGGCGCTTGAGCTTCTCGGCGCAGATGCGCAGCGCCGCGAGCGTGCGGTCGATCGCGGCGTCGCTCAGGCGGCCGGTGGTGGCCAACCCCTCGCCTAGCCGGACGATGCGCGAGAAGGCGTCGACCACGGCGAAGCCCGAGCCTTGCGGCCGGGCGATCAGCAGCCTGCAATTGTTGGTGCCGAGATCGAGCGCGGCGTAATGGCGCGCCTCGGGCCAGCGCGGCCGCCCGGATCGCTCCGGCGGCGGATTTGACGCCGGCACGGGGGACGCGGAGTCCGGGCCGTGCGGCATCCTCGCGGGGCTGTCCCCCATCGCTTTCACTCGCTTATGTTCTTCCCGTCACGGCGGTTTTTGCCGTTCGGCGCTTGAGCGCGAGGGTACCCCAGCCGCGCGCGGTGAGCAAGCGAGCCGCTTTCCGGGGCCGCGAGGCGGGATATGCTGCCGGGCGGCGCGTTGAGCCGACGAACTACCCGCCGCGCCCTTGACCCTAGGATTTCCGCGGCCTATCTGCGCGCGCTGTTGCCCTGTCGTCTAATGGTAAGACCACGGACTTCTGACTCCGTTAATTGAGGTTCGAATCCTCACGGGGCATCCACTTCCCACCGGATTCGATCGCGGTCTGCGCGATTGCCGCGCGCACCAAAAAGGGCGGCTCCACGAGGGAGCCGCCCTTCTTGTCCGTTTGCTTGGCGATCAGAAGTCGACGCGTGCGCCGACCCGGAAGAAGCGCCCGACGAAGCCCGTCTGCGCCCAGGCGGGGTTGTATTGGGTGATGCCATAGGCCGCGCCCGGATCGTAGGGCGGCTTGACGTCGAACGCGTTGATCACGTTGGCGTAGAGCGTGAACCGGTTGCCGACCTTGATGCTGCCGGTAAGGTCGGTGGTGATGAAGCTCTTCTGGCGGCAGAGCACCGGCGTGCTCTGGTCGCGATAGACCGCGACCGAGGCACCTTCGCTCGCGAGGCAGTCCCCGGCGACGCCCCCGAAGTCGATCGAGGCCTCGTCATAGCCGCTCGTGTAGTAGACGGTCGCCGAGAGCGAGCCGCCGCCGTTGAAGTCGAGCGTGTTCTGCCAGCTTCCACGCCACCGCGGCGCGCCCGAGCACGACGTGATGTTGCACGGGCTGAGCGTGCCGTCGAAGCGCTGGATCACCCCGCCGATCGACTGTTCGAGGCGGAGCAGGCGCGTGGCGTCGACGACGCTGGTCAGGCGAATCCCGTCGAACAGCGGGATGCGCGCCTCGGCCGAGAAATCGAGCCCCGAGGTCTGCGAATAGTTCGCATTCTGGAAGCTCGACACGATGAAGCCGATCTGCGGCAGTGCCGCCGGGAAGTTCGCATCGGCCGCGCCGGGGATCACCGTGACGCCCGGAATGTTCACCACGCCGTTGTTGCCGTAATAGGCCGCGATCACGCCGCTCGAATTCGGCCGGAGTGATCAGGTTCTTGATCCGGATGTTGTAATAGTCGGCGGTCAGGCTCAGCCAATGGACCGGCTGGATGATGACGCCCGCGGTGATGTTGCGCGACTTCTCGGGCTGGAGGTTGGGATTGCCCGAGGTGGTGAGGCCGTAGGTATAGGGCCCCGTCGCATAGGCATCGTTGCCGTGCGCCGCGAAATAGGCGGCCGATCCGGGGGTTGTGTTGGTCACCTGCCCGCCGACATAGCCGGTGGTGGGCAGGCCGAACGCTTCGTTGAAGCTCGGGATGCGGAAGCCCTTCGAGAAGGTGCCGCGGAACGCGATCTGCGGGATCGGCGTGAACTTGGCGCCGATCTTGGGCGAAAAGGCGCTCTGGCCAGACGAATAATGGTCGTAGCGGCCCGAGGCGTTGATCTCGAACTGCTTCACGATCGGGGCGTTGATTTCGAAATAGCCCGATTCGACCCAGCGGTGGCCAGTCGCGCCGACCGCGTTGATCAGCGCGACATAGCGGTTGGCGGGGTTGCTCGGATCGGGCGGATTCGAGCTGTTCCAGTTATCGGCCTCGTAGCGGATCGAGCCGCCGACGCCGACCTGGAGCGGGCCGCCCGGCAGATCGAAGAAGCTGTGCGACAGGCTCGCCTGGACCTGATCGACTTCCGAGCTCGACGGCGTCGAATCGGTCGGCATGATGTAGTTGAGGATCGCCTGCGAATTTGCCGCTGGATTGACGAAGTTGAACGACCCGTCGGCGACGACGTCGAGGAAATGCTGGACCCACACGACGTTGTGGTAGGTCAGCAGATTGTCGATGTGCGAATAGGTCCCGTCGACCGAATATTGCCAACTGCCGTCGCCGAACGAACCGTTGACGCCGAGCGCGCCCCGATAGGTGCGGCTGCGCACATCGACGCCCTCTTGGTACGGCAGGCGCCACAGGATCCGCGCGACATTGCCCTGCGCGGCGAATGGGTTGTTCGGGTTGAGCGTGCCGTTGGCGGCGGTGCAAGCAGCGGTGGTGCCGCGCGGGCAGACATAGACCGGCAGCGTGATCGTGTTGATCGCGAGCTGGACGCCGCCCGCGGCGGTACGGAAGCCGCCGCTGTTGGTGGCATAGTTCGCCGCCGTGGTGTGCTCGGTCGCCTGGTAGAAGTTGCCCTCGGCATAGAGCTGCGCATTGTCGCCGAGCGCGACGGTCAGACGGGCCGATCCGCCGATCCGTTGGAGCTCGGGCTCGATCGCGAGATAGTCCTTGGTGAGGTCCTGCTGGCACTGGGTGAAGGCAGCGGCCGCGCCGGCGTTGCCGCCGGTGTTGGTCAGCTGCGGCCCGGTCAGCCCGATCGACGGCAGGCCCTGGCATCCCAGCGCCGGGTTGAGGAGCTGATAGCGCGAGCCGGCCACCGGCGTGGTGGCGCCGAGCAGTGCGTTTGCTCCGGCACCCGGAGCGAGATAGGGCCGCACGATCGGAACGATCGTCGCCTGCTGGCCGGCGTAGGTGCCGTCGTACTGGATGCCGTTGGCGATGCCGTTGGTCCGGCAGACGGTCTGCCCCGCGGCGACGGTCCCCTGGCCGTTCGAGGGGCCGCAGACGTGGCTCTGGTCGGCGGTGTTGAACGGATAATAGCGATCGGCCGCATAGAGCGGATCGTTGTGCTGATATTCGGCCGCGACGTAGAAATTGAATCCCTGCGTGGCGAGATCGCCGAAGCCCCACGTGCCGTCGATGCGCCGCTCGCCGTCGTCGCCGCGCTGCGAGATGCCCGCCGAGGCGTTGAGGTGCAGGCCCGTGATCTGCTTCTTGGTGATGATGTTGACCACGCCGGCGACCGCGTCGGCTCCGTAGGTCGACGAAGCGCCGTCGCGCAGCACTTCGATGCGGTCGACGATGCCCTCGGGAATGGTGT
Source organism: uncultured Alphaproteobacteria bacterium (assembly GCA_963799985.1). Lineage (GTDB taxonomy): Bacteria > Pseudomonadota > Alphaproteobacteria > Sphingomonadales > Sphingomonadaceae > Sphingomonas. The sequence continues at coordinate 868,616 of CAWCZC010000002.1, forward strand.
TGGTGTCGACGAAGTTGCGCGAGCCGTCGTCCGCATAGGGATAGAAGGCGCTGCGCATGCCGTCGAACAGGACGAGCGTATACGACGAGTTGAGGCCGCGCAGCGAAATGCTCGACGCGCCCGACGCGAAGTTCGAGCCGCCCGCGTTCCACGCGTTGGGGATCGTGCCGGCGTTGTTCGAAGCCAGGCTCTGCAGCGCCTGGGTGACCGTGTTCACGCCGCGCTGCTGAAGCGTCTCGGAGCTCAGCACGGTGACCGGAGACGGCGTCTCGGTGTTGGTGCGACGGAACAGGGTGCCGGTGACGACGATCGCGCCCGACTGATCGCCCTGATCGGTCTGATCGGCCTGCGCGGCGGGCGGGGTGGTGGTCGTGGGAGCGGCCGCATCCTGCGCGAATGCCGCGGCCGGCATCCCTACCATCAGAACCGTGCCGAGCATGGAGCCGGCGAGAAAACGCGTCTTCGACATTTCAATCTCCCTGTGAGACCCCCCGGGGCGAATTCGCCCCAACCAGGGGTTTCCTGGCTTGAACCATTCGATCTATCTTGTAGTTTCGCCGTGTAAAGCTATCAGAATTGCTGTGTAGCCTGCGGAATACACAACATTAGCTGCGGTTAGTCTTCGATATACGCTCGATATACATGCGCGCTACTGAGCACGCTAAAAATTCATTGTCACTACAATGCTTTAAGCTCAGCCGATCAACCCTTCGGCGCAACCCGATCGGAAACGATCGTGCGCATCCGCCGCCCATCCCAAAGCCACGCGTCGAAGCTTCGCGCGCCCTCCGGGGCGACATGCCAGCGCCAGGCAAGCGTCCCGTCCGCCGAGCGGCCTTCGCCGGTGGTGCCGTCCGCGAAATGCCCGGCAGAAAGCGGCGCAGGCCGGCCCCGGCACGATGCGTGGAGGATCCGCGGCCGATCGCCCGCCGGTCGGGGAACCGCAAGCCCGTCACCGCCGTCGTAGGTCCACTTCCAGCCATCGGCGCCGCGGCGCCAGATGGTGGTGAAATAGCCGACGCTGCCGGCGCCGCTGCGCACCCAGGGTCCGGTATTGACCGCGCTCGCGCCGTCGCAAGCGACAAAGCTCACGGCGGGCCACCATTGCACCGCGATCGGCGGATCCTTGCGGTCCTTCAGGAAATCGTGGGCGCGCGCGGGTTCGGGGACGAACATGATCGCATCGTCGGCGGCGAAGGCGCGGAACGCCTCCCACTGCCCCGTCTGGGCGGCGCGGTTGAACGCGGCTTCGGCCTCGGCGGCCGTCTGGGTCAGCGCGAGTGCGAGCGGCAGCATCACGCCCGCGCGGGCTCAGGAATAGGCGGCGAAGGCGCCGGGATCGTGGAGACCGACCAGCGTTGCCGACGATCCCGACGGATCGCGCTCGATCTTGAGCCGCACGCCGCCGCGTCCGAGGCGGACGAACGGATCCTCGCCGCCCACCGCGACGAACTTGCGGCGAATCCGCATCATCACCACCGGCCGGGTGGCCGGGCTCGACCCGATCTCGTGGAGCACCCGGTCGATCGATTCGTGCGAGGCCTTTCCGCGCAGCGCGATCATCCGGAACACCTGCGCCTCGGTCGGCGACAGCGGCACGTGCCGACCGTTCCAGAAGATTTCGAGCGGATCGGGCAGGATCGTGATCGCGCCGCGCTTGATCACCGTGTCGCCCCGCGCCGCGCCGCAATGCGGGCAGCAGCGCGGCTCGCTTGCCGCGAAGGGAATGCCGGGCCGCATCGCCGGCGTGCTGATGCTCGGATTGGTTGCCATACTGCGATACTCCAAGCCCCCTATCGTCACTCTATGCCGCACGCAGCCGCGACCACGGCCAAGAGCCATGAACGTCGGCGAGGATGCAACGAGCGGCCGGCCGCGAACGAACGGCACGCCTGACCGCATGAACGTCCCGGATGGGTTTTGTTCCCGCCCGATGCGACGAAATCGGGACCAAGTGAAAATTCTCAGTACGGGATACGAACGATCCGCGTCTCGGCCTGCGTCGAAGCGCCCGCGGGGGCCCGGTCGTAGCGCGACCACTGGCTGTTCGCGACCAGGAGGATCGAGCCATGCCGTGCGACGGTGAGCTGGGTCGGCGCCTCGGCGATCGCGCCGCCGCGCGCGAGCACGCGGAGGGCCGTCACGGTGTGGTGCGCCGGATCGAACCGAAGCTCGACCACCCGCGCCGGAATCGCGGCGTTCTGCACCGCGACCAGCCGGCCGCGACGCAGCGCCATCCCGTCGATTCCGTCGAGCGCGATGCCCGGCGACGCGCGCACCTGGCGGATGCGGCCCGTGTCGAGCTCGACCCGCAGCAGGCCATAGGCATAGTCCGAAACCCACAGGCTCCGGCCGTCCGGTGCGACCGCCATGCCCTGCGCGCTGCGCAATCGGGCGGGCGGGACGAGCAGCTCGAGCCGCTCGCAGCCGGGCGGGCAGCGATAGAGCGCGCCGCTTTGCGAATCGGCGCCATAGGCAGTGCCGTCGGGAGCCGTGGTGACGTCGCCGAGATGGAGCGGCGTGCCCTCGGGTCCGGGGATCAGCCGGGGCTCGCCATCGCGCAACGGCACGCGGAGCAACCCGCCGGTGCCGCCCCTGCCGCCGAACGGATCGGCGTCGACCGCGGCCCACAGCATCCCGCGCGCGCCGTCCGCGACCAGCGCCAGCGGCGATCCCTGGTCCCCGGTCAGCGTCGCTACCAAGCGGCGGTGCCCGCGCGGGTCGATCCGCACGATCGCGCGGTCGACCACGCTGGAGACGAAGATCGCCCCGCCCCGGGGGTCACGGGCGACGCCTTCGATCAGGTGAAACATCGCGGGAATTCGCGCGGCCACCGTTCCGGTGCCGAACGCGGCGCCATTGCGATCGATCGCCTCGCGGACCGGCCCCGCCGGGACAAGGTCGCGCCCTTGCAAAAGCGCGCCGCCGGCGCGTGCGAAGCGATCGAGCCAGCGTGTCAGCCGCGCGCGGTCCTGCGCGGCCGCCGCGGCTCCGATCGCCGAGCGCAAGATGCCGTTGTTGGCGGGGGCCTCCGCGATCAGCGCGTCATAGAGCGGGAGCGCCGCCGCCGGATCGGTGCGCGCGGCCTCGCGCGCCGCGGCCCAATGCGCGCGGACCGCTGAAAAATCGTCGCTCGGGACGGCGCGCGCGCCCAGCGCCAGCGCAGCCCAGAGCCAGGCACTCATCTCGCTGCGTGCCGGTCCGGATCGCTTGCGCCCATCATTTCCTTGACCACCCGGCGATAGCTGCGCCCGACCGGCAGCTCTGTGCCGTCCTCGGCGGTCAGGCGGTAGCTGCCGGTGGCGGTGCGGCGTACCGAGGCGATCTTCTGGCGGTTGACGATCAGCGAGCGGTGAACGCGAACAAATCGACTCGAATCGAGACGCTCGAGGAAGTCCGACAGCGGTTCGCGATGCAGATAGCTCGCCTGGCCGACGACGATGCGGACATATTCGGCCTCGGCATGCACTCGGTCGATCCGGTCGAGCAGCACTCGGATCGCCTCGCCGCGGCGCTGGATCCAGACGTGCGGCTCCTCGGTCTTGGCGCCGGTGGTCTGGCGCAGCGTCTCGAGCTGGCGCGACAGTTCCTCGAGCCGCGAGCGGGCGCTGCGGTCCTCGATCGCTGCGCGCACGCGCTGGATCGCGGTCTCGAGCCGCGCCATCCGCACCGGCTTGGTGAGGAAGTCGATCGCGCCGGTCTCGTAGGCGAGGGTCGCGAAGCGGGGATAGGCCGTGGCAAAGACGATCAGCGGGCCGGGCCCCTCCTGGCGCGCGAGCGCCTCGACCACGTCGAACCCGTCGAGCCCGGGCATCTCGACGTCGAGGAACACCACGTCGGCGCGGAGCCCGGATGCATGCGCGATCACTTCCTCGCCGTCGCGGAACGCGCCGACCAGATCCACGCCCTCTATCCGCGCGACCATGTCGCCGAGCCGCTGCAGCGCGAGCGGCTCGTCGTCGCACAGGATCGCGCGCACCCTCACGCCATCGTCTCGCGGCTGAAGGGAATCGCGAAGCGGACCTCGTAGCGGCCCTCGGCGTTGAGCCCGGCGCGGAAGCGTGCGGTGTCGTATCGCGCGGCCAGTCGCGCCTGGACGTTGACCAGCCCGACCCCGGTGCCGCGGCGCTCGCGCGGCGCATGGTCGGGGACGGTGTTGATGACGGTGACGATCAGCTCGTCGCCCTCGCGACGCGCGGAGATCGCGAGATCGATCGGCGCCGCGGTATCGACCACGGCATGGCGAATGACGTTCTCGATCAGCGGCTGGGTGATCAGGCTCGGCACCATCGCCTGAGCAATATCCTCGGGCACTTCGAAGGTCACGTGCAGCCGGTCGACAAAACGGACCGTTTCGATCGCGAGATAGAGCGACTGCAGCTCGATCTCGCGCGACAGCGCAATGTCCTCGAGCGGATCGAGGGACAGGCCGGCGCGCAGGAAATCAGCGAGATTCTCGACCATCGATTCGGCCTCGCGCACCTTCTTGCGCGAGATCAGCGCGGCGATCGAATTGAGCGTGTTGAACATGAAATGCGGGTTGAGCTGATAGCGCAGCGCGCGAAGCTGGGCTTCGTGGGCGACGCGCTGGAGCTGGCCGATCTCGCGCTCGCGATCCTCGACGTCGAAGCTCGAGTTGAGCGCGAACAGCATCCCCGAGATGGCGGCATAGGACCAGAACCATTGCACCAGCGCGGCGAAATAATTCATCCAGTCAAAGCCGGATTCGTAATATTTCGGAAAGAACAGATGGAAGATCGCGAGATTGCACACCGAGTGGAGCATCGACGCGACCAGCGCCATCGCCACCGCCGCCAGCATTCGGAACGGGATCGAGCGGCCCCGGATTCGACGCTGCAGCGCGAGGATCCCGAACGACACCGCGACCGCCACCAGCGTGACCAGCACGCGCGGCAGCAGCATCTTCATGCCCTCGCCCGGCACGAACAGCATCCGCATCGTCGTCAGCAGACTGAATTGGGCGATCCAGAAGAAGGCGATGAACAGGCCGACGCCTTGCCGCTGCCGCTTGTAGCGGAGCCAGGGTTCGGAAGGCGCGACGGGCGACATGGACGGGTGGTACCGGCGGCACCCCCAAGGCGCAAACATGCGCAAACGCGCGCGCGGGACATTCATGGGCATGGCGCGGCGTTTGGTAGCAAAGCCGTCCCGGCGCGGGATCGGGGCGTTGGATCCTTGGGTCGTCTCGACATTCACCAATTCCTCCCTCGCAGGGAACCTGCGGGGGACGGGGACCGCTCGCGTAGCGAGTGGTGGAGGGGGCTGAACCCGCTTCGACCGGGTGAAGCCCCCTCCGTCAGCGCTTCGCGCCGCCACCTCCCACGCTTTGCGGGGGAGGAATGAAATGCCGAACGTCGGTCCGTCCTACCGCGCCTCGGCGATCAGCTCCTGGGCGGTCTGGCCGGTCCAGTCCATGCCGCCGAGCATCCGCCACACCTCGTTCCCCTGCGAATCGTAGAGGATCGTGGTCGGCAGGTTGACCCCCATCCCGAGGCTGAGCGCCGAATCCACATCGAGATAGGGCTGGAGCTTCTTGAACCCGGCCTTCTGGAAGAAGGGGCCGACCTTCGCCGCGCCTTCCTGGTCCTGGCTGACCGCCACCACCTGGATCCGGCCGTCGAACGTGGCGGCGACCGCGTCGAGCGTCGGCATTTCCTTGACGCACGGCACGCACCAGGTCGCCCACAGGTTGAGCAGCACCGGATGGCCGCGGAAATCGGCGAGCGTCATCTTCGCGCCGGTCGGGCTCGCGAACGGCGTCGTCGGCCCGGGCGTGCCTTTGTGGCTGCGGTCGAGCGTGCCGATCACTTCCTCGACCACGGTCTCGTTCGCCGCCGGGGCGGCCTGAGGCGCCGCGGACTGGGCCGACGCGCCCTGGTTCGCTTGCCCGCTGGTCGCGGATTGCCTATCGCAGCCGCCGGCCGTGAGGGCGGCCAGAAGGAGAAGCGCGATTCCTGAGCGCAAGGACAACTCCAATCAGATGTGGGGTGGGCGCTTCGCCGAAGGCCCCTCCGCGGTGATGCGCGAGATAAACGCCTCGATCCCCTTCGACAAGCGGATGTGGCGGCAGGATCTGCGCGCGAGCCAGGCGCACGCGGCGATGCTGGGCGCGCAAGGCATCATTTCAGCCGACGATGCCCGAGTTATCGGCTTTGCGCTCAACGAGCTTGGCTTCGAATACGACGTGCGGGGCGTTCCGGAGAACGTCACGCTCGAGGACATCCACATGACGGTGGAGCACCGGCTCGCCGAAATGATCGGCCCGGCGGCGGGGCGGCTCCACACCGCGCGCTCGCGCAACGACCAGGTCGCGACCGATTTCCGCCTGTGGGTGCGCGACGCGATCGATCTGGCCGATGCCGCGCTCGGCGCGCTGCAGGACGCGCTGCTGACGCGGGCCGAAGAGCATGCCGCGAGCGTGATTCCGGGCTTCACCCATCTCCAGGTCGCGCAGCCGGTGACATTGGGCCATCACCTGATGGCCTATTTCGAGATGTTCGGGCGCGATCGTAGCCGGCTCGAAGGATGCGCGCGCGCGAATGAACCTCTGCCCGCTCGGCTCGGCCGCGCTCGCGGGCACCGGCTTCCCGATCGACCGGGACTCGACCGCCGCGGCGCTGGGCTTCGACGGCCCGACCCGCAACTCGCTCGATTCGGTCTCGGACCGCGATTTCGCGCTCGAGTACCTCACCGCCGCCGCGCAGTGCAGCCTGCACCTCAGCCGCCTGGCGGAAGAGTTCGTGATCTGGGCGAGCCAGCTGTTCGGCTTCGTCGCGCTGTCGGACCAATGGTCGACCGGCTCGTCGATCATGCCGCAGAAGCGCAACCCCGACGCCGCCGAGCTGGTGCGCGGGCATTCGGGGCGGATCGCGGGCGCGCTCGTCAGCCTGATGATGACGATGAAGGGCCTGCCGCTCGCCTATTCGAAGGACATGCAGGACGACAAGCCGCCGGTGTTCGAGGCGCACGACCTGCTCGGCCTGTCGATCGCGGCGATGACCGGCATGGTCGAGAGCGCGGCCTTCAATACCGATCGGATGCGTACCGCCGCCGAAACCGGCTTCTCGACCGCGACCGATCTCGCCGACTGGCTGGTGCGCGAGGGCGGGGTGCCGTTCCGCGAGGCGCACCACATCACCGGCCGCGCGGTGGCGAGGGCCGAGGCGGCGGGGGTGCGGCTCGACCAATTGCCGCTCGACGCGCTCCAGGAAATCGACGACAGGATCGATGATCGGGTGTACGGCGTTCTCGGCGTCGACGCATCGGTCGCGAGCCGGACGAGCTTCGGCGGCACGGCGCCGCAACGAGTCCGCGAGGCGATCGCCGCCGCGCGGGCGGCGCGAGTGGAGGAAGGGCGATGAAGCGGTTTCTGCGGGCGGCGGCGGCTCTCGGACTGGTGGGCGGACTGCTGGGTGGCTGCGGCGCGCGCGAGGATCTGATCCCGCGCGCGGGCCAGCAATTGCCGGTCGCGCCCTATGCCGCCAAGGAGCCGCCCAAATCGCCCACGCTGCTCGCCCCCCAGGTGCAGACCCGCCCCGCGCGCAGCGACGACCTGATCCAGAGCTCGGACGAGCGCCGCAGCGACGAATTCGACCTCCCGCCAAAGTAATTTCATGGACCATTTCGAACTGATCCGCGGCGAGCTGCACGCGGAGGACGTCCCGCTTTCGGCGATCGCCGAGGCCGTGGGAACGCCCGTCTACGTCTATTCGACCGCGACGCTCCAGCGCCACGCGCGGGTGTTCCGCGAAGCGCTGGCGGGAATCGGACGGACGCATTTCGCCTTTGCCGTCAAAGCCAATCCCAATCTCGCGGTGCTGCGCGTTCTCGCCAACGAAGGCTTCGGGGCCGATGTGGTCTCGGGCGGCGAGATGGCGCGGGCGCTGGCGGCCGGCATCGCCGCCGAGGACATCGTCTTCTCGGGCGTCGGCAAGACCCGCGCCGAGTTGGCGATGGGGCTCGACAAGGGAATCGGCCAGTTCAACCTCGAGCTCGAGGAAGAAGGGGTGGTGCTCGCCGAGCTGGCGGCCGCGCGGGGGATGCGCGCCCCGGCGACGCTGCGCGTGAACCCGAACGTCGACGCCGGCACCCATGCCAAGATTTCCACCGGGCTCGCCGAGAACAAGTTCGGCCTGCCGATCGACCAGGCGCCCGCGATCTTCGACCGGCTGGCGCCCTTGCCGGGTCTCGATCTGCGCGGGCTCGCGGTCCACATCGGCAGCCAGCTCCAGGATCTCGGGCCCCTGGAAGCGGCGTTCGCTCGGCTGGGCGAGCTGGTCGCCATGCTTCGCGCCGCTGGGCACCGGATCACCCATGTCGATCTGGGCGGCGGCCTCGGCGTGCCGATCCGCAAGGACGACAAACCGCCCTATCCGGCCGAATATGGCGAGATGGTGGCGCGAGTCGACGCGGGGTTGGGACGTCGAGCTGATGTTCGAGCCCGGCCGCGTGATCGCGGCCAATGCGGGCGTGCTGTTGACGCAAGTGCTATGGGTCAAGCCGGGGGTGACCAACCCCTGGGTGATCGTCGATGCGGCGATGAACGATCTGGCGCGAGTCGCGCTCTACGACGCCTGGCACGAATTCGTCGCGGTGCGCCCGACCGGCGCGACGATGACCGCGAACATCGCCGGACCGGTGTGCGAAAGCAGCGACGTCTTCGCCAAGGAGCGCGTGATCGACACGATCAAGGCGGGCGATCTCGCGATCCTGCGCACCGCCGGGGCCTATGGCGCCTCGATGGCGAGCACCTACAACAGCCGCGCTTTGGTGCCGGAGGTACTCGTCTCGGGCGATCGCTTCGAGGTGGTCGCCAAGCGAATCCCGGCCGAGGTGATCATGGGCGAGGAGCACGTGCCCGAATGGCTGGTTTGAGCCTCCACGCGCTGCCGTTGTTCGTGCGGCTGGCGGGGCGGCCGGTGATGCTGATCGGCGACAATGCGGCCAAGCGGCACCTGCTCGAACGCGCGGGCGCTCGGATCGTGGATGAGGACGAGGAGGCGGCGCTGGCGATCGTCGCCGTGGCCGAGCCCGAGCCGGTGGTCGAGCGGCTGCGTGCACGCGGCATCCTGGTCAACACCATCGACCGGCCCGAACTCTGCGACTTCACCTTGCCCGCGATTGTCGAGCGCGATCCGGTGATCGTCGCGGTCGGGACCGGCGGCGCTTCGGCGGGGCTGGCGGCGGCGCTGCGCCAGCGGATCGAGGCGCTGCTGCCAGCCAAGCTCGGTGAGCTGGCGTGGGCGCTGGGGCTCGCCAAGAGGCGGATGCGCGAGCGCTGGCCTGATTCCGCCGCGCGGCGCGAGGCGCTGGGCGCGGCGTTGGCCGAGGGCGGGATGCTCGACCCCTTGCGCGAGCATGAGGGCGAAGCGGTGACTTTGTGGCTCGCCGTGCCCGATGCCGTGCCGGCGCCCAAGCTGCTGCGCATCGCACTCCGCTCGGGCGATCCCGACGACCTGACGCTGCGCCAGGCGCGCGCCCTTGCCGCCGCCGCGCGCGTCTTCCATCGTGCCGGGGTGCCGCAACCGATCCTCGACCGAGCCCGCGCCGATGCGCTGCGCATTGCCTGCGATGCGCCTCCGGCCGATCCCGGCCCAGGGCTTTCGGTCGATCTGGAGATGGCCTCATGACCGGCTTCGCCTATGTCGTGCGCGCGGGGAAGGTCGAGAACCTGCCGATCAAGCAGGCGCTGGTCCGCCGCGCTGACCTTGCCTGGATCCACCTCACCACCAACAACGACGAGGCGCAGGCCTGGCTCGCGGGCGAGGCCGGCCTTTCCGCCTACGTCACCGACGCGCTGACCGCCGCGGAAACTCGCCCGCGCTGCGACGCGACGGGCATGGGCGCGCTGATCAACCTGCGCGGGCTGTCCTCCGAGGAGCTCGCCGCCTCCGATCCGCTCGCCTCGATCCGCATGTACGCGCACAAGGGCTGCGTCTTCTCGGTCACGCGCAAGATGCTCAACGCGCTCCAGCCGATCCGCGAGCAGATCGAAGCGGGCAGGATCCTCGATCCCGGCGACCTGATCGCCGCATTGGCGCTCGAGATCACCGAGGAGCTCGATCCGATGGTCGCCGAGCTTGGCGACCTGCTCGACGATTGCGAGGAAAAGATTGCCGCGCACAACGCCTTCGAGCTGCGCCGGATCGTCAATCAGACGCGGTCGCGCGCGATCGGCTACCGCCGCTTCCTGGTGCCGCAGCGCGCCGCGCTCGAGAAGCTCGCGGCGCTCCCCGGCGACTGGCTGCGCGATGACGACCGGCTCCATCTGGCCTCCGCCGCGGATCGCGCCGCGCGGATGGCGGAGGAACTGGAGAGCATCCGCGAGCGTGCCGCGCTCACCCACGAAACGCTCACCGACCTGCGCGCCGAGCAGATCGACCAGCGCTCGCTGATCATCGCGGTGGCGGCGATGGTGTTCCTGCCCGTGACCTTCATCACCGGACTGCTCGGGATGAACGTCGAGGGGATTCCCTTTGCGCACGAGCCCTGGGCGTTCGCCGGCGTGGTCGGCGTTTGCGTGGTGATGGGCGTGGGGATCACCGCCTATTTCGCGCGGCGGCACTGGTTCTAGGTTCAGGCGGCGGATTGCAGCCGCTGGAGCTCGTCGTGGAGCGCCTCGATCGAGGCGACCAGCCGCGCCCGGTCCGCCATGGCCGTGACCAGCTCGGTCCGCGCTTCGCCCAGCTCGATCGCGCGCGCGGCGATGCGCGCGTCGAGCGCGAGGTTCGAGCGCTTGAGCGCTTCCAGCCGGGCCGCGCGCGTCAGCGTCCGCTCGATCCGAGCCGCGAGCACCTCGAACGCATAGGGCCGGGCGACGCAATCGTCGGCACCGGCGGCGAATGCCTCGACCTTGGCGGCAGGATCGGTCTGGTCGGCGATCATGATGATCGGCAGATCGATCGTGTCGCGCGCGCCGCGGACTTCCTTGAGCACCGACAGGCCCGAAATCTCGGGCATGTTCATGTCGATCAGCACCAAATCGAAGCCCCGCGCGGAAATGAGGTCGAGCGCTTCGGCACCGTGATCGCTCAGCACCACCAGATAGCCGAGATTGCCGAGGCGCTGAGCGAGCGCCCCCAGATCGGCGCGGTCGTCGTCGACGGCGAGGATGGTGCGCGTGCCTCGCCGCACTCCCATTCCCTCGTGAGCCTGCAACATCCCCATGATCCCCACCGTGGCGAGGCGCCAGCCTAGGGCACGGGCGTCACGAAAGCGTTAAGCGCCTGTTTGGGAAACGCGCGGAAGAGCGCGTTCCTTGCGCCGCTGGGCGCACCCAATCAACGCCGCACGAACGCGAAGAGCTGATCGACCATGATCTCCATCTGCGCGCGATTCTCGGCGATCACGTCGCCGCCGGTCGCGGTGTTGATCGCGAGCCCCATTGGTGTCGGCCAGCCGCGTAGCGAATGGACGACGGTGCGCAGCGCCTGGAGCGTCGAGACCGCAGCCTGCCAGCCTGCCGCGGTCGCGATCAGCCCGACCGGAAGCCCGTCGAAATAGGCGCGCTCGTCACCGCGCAGCTGTTCGACATAATCGAGCGCGGTCTTGACCAGCCCCGAGAGCGTGCCGTGATAGCCGGGCGAACCGACGATCACCGCGTCGGCGGTCCTCAGCGCATCGAGGAAGTGCGCGATTTCGGGATGCCCCTCGGCGCTGCCCGGCTCGTAGTGCGGAAAGGCGATCGCCTGGCCAGTGAGCAGGGTGGTGCGCGCGCCGCGCGCCTCGGCCAGCTCGAGCGCGGAAGCGAGCAGCCGTCCGGTCGCCGATTCGGCGCGGAGCGTGCCTCCCAGGGCGACGATGTGAGGCGTGGTCATGGCGGTTGCGCTAGCTCAAAGAGGCGGACGACGCCAGCGCTTGGCCTGGCCCACCGCATCCCGCTATGCATCGATTCGGATGCGAAAGGGTCGCCATGGTTGATGTGACGCACGGGCCGCTTGCGGGCGTTCGGATTGTCGAGATCGATTTACCCGGATCGGTGCCCTTCGCGTGCATGCTGCTCGCCGATCTCGGCTGCGACGTCGTCCGTATTCGTCGTGACGGGCCCGATGCGAGCGCGGTCGCGCCCAGCCTCTTCCGCAGCCGTTCGGAAGTCGTGCTCGACCTCACCCTGGTCGCCGATCGCGAGCGCGCGCTGGCGATCATTGCGCATGCCGACGGTGTGGTCGAAGGCTTCCGCGCCGACGTCGTGGAGCAGCTCGGACTCGATCCGGCGCGCTGCCTCGCCGCCAATCCCCGGCTGGTCTACGGCCGGGTCAGCGGCTGGGGGCGCGATGGGCCGCTCACCGGCACCGCGGGCAACGACATCAACCGGCTCGCCCTCACCGGCGCGCTCCATGCGCTCGGCCCCGCAGCGGGGCCGGTGCCGCCGCTCAACCTGCTCGGCGAATATGCCGGCGGCGCGCTGTTCCTCGCGCTCGGCATGGTCTCGGCGATCCTCCGCGCGCAGGCAACCGGGCGCGGCCAGGTGGTCGAGGCGGCGCAGGTCGACGGCGTCTCGGCGATGATGACCCTGGCCTATGCGCTCCATGCCGGCGGGCGCTGGGCAGACGCGCGCGCCTCGAACCTGATCGATGGTGCCGCGCCCTTCTACCGCTGCTATGCCTGCGCCGATGGTCGCCATGTCGCGGTGGGCGCGCTCGAGCCGCCGTTCTTTGCGGCGCTGTGCGAGGGGCTCGGCATAGCGCCCAACCGCTTCCAGCCCTATGACCGCGCCGCCTGGCCCGACATGGTCACGGCCTTCTCGGAAGCGTTCGCGACGCGCACGCGCGACGAGTGGGCGCAAGCGTTCGAAGGCAAGGAAGCCTGCGTGACGCCGGTGCTGTCGCTCGCCGAGGCGCCGCTCCACCCGCACAACCGCGCGCGCGAGACCTTCGCGGCGCCCGGCGGGACGATGCAGCCGATGCCCGCGCCCCGCTTCTCCGAGTCGCCCGGCGTGGTGATCCCGCCGGAGCAAAGCAGCGTGGACGAGGTGCTGGAGCGCTGGAGCTAGGCCGTATCGGGTGGCAGCGCGACGCGCTGACGGAGGGGGTTCACCGCTATCGAGAGGGGGTGGCCCCTTCCACCACCGCCTTCGGCAGCGGTCCCCTTCCCCCGGAGGTGCCCTCCTAGGGAGGAATAGTCAGCCGCCGCGGACGCTCGACCAGGCTCCGGCGATCTCCTCGAGGCTGGCGGCCGACTCGCGGAACGGCGCGGGATCCGTGCCGAGGCTCGCCTGCAGGATCTGCTGGCGCAAGCCGTGGTAGAAGGTCGCGAGCGTGCGCGAGACTTCGCCGCCGCGCTCGAAATCGAGCCCGGCCTCGAGCGCGAACAAGACCGCGGTGGCGCGCGCGACTCGCTCGCTCTTCATCGCGAACTTGCGGTTCTCGGCGGCCCAGGCGGCTGAGCGCAGCGCCGAGACGCCCTCGTCGTACAGCATCGTGACGAGCCGGTGCGGATCGGCCGCGTTGGTGCGCCCGGCCAGGTTCATTTGGCGGTAGATCGCGGCGGGATCGCCGGCGAGCGCGGATGCGTAGCGCGGCATCGTCAGGCCTTCGCGTTCCAGGCGTCGACCTGCTGGGTGAGGAAGGTCTGCGTCGATTTGTAGGCGGCGACGGCGGCGTCCATCCCGGCGAATTGCGCGGTCATCCGGTCGCGCATTGCCTGTGCGTCGCTCGCGGCCTTGTCCTGGTCGACGGCGACGTCGGACTGCGCCTTGGTGTAGCGCTGGGCGCTGGCGCCAAGGCCGTACGTCGTGTTCGAGGCCGCGGTCGCGATGTTGGCGAGCGCGAGCGAAAGCCCCGCACCGGACTTGAACATCGCCTCGACCGAGGCGCCGTGGCTCGAGATCGCCGAGGCGAGTTGGGCGTTGTTGACGGTCAGTGAGCCGTCGCGGTTGGTGCCGACCCCGATCCCGGCGAGCGTCACCGGTTCGCCGCTGGCGGCGCCCGTCACCAGCGTGGCCATGGTGAGGCCGGCGAGGGAGCGCTGGAGCGATTTGGCGGCGGCATCGTCCTTGAGCGCGCCGCTCGCCGGATCGAGGTCCTTCTTCAGCGTCGCCTGCAGCTCATTGTAGGTCGCGACGAAATCGGTGACCGCCTGGCCGAGCGCATCGGTGGGCGGCGTGGTACCGATCGAGACGGTGGTGCCGACCGCGGCGGCGACCAGATCGAGCCGGACGCCCGGGACCAGATCGAGGATGCCGTTGCTCGCGCGGCGGACCGCGACTCCGTCGACCGCGACGATCGCGTCCTGCGCGGTGCTGCCGATCGTCGTGCCGCTGGCGCCGACGCCGATGTCGAGCGCGGCGAGCCCTTCGGCGCCGGCATCTTCTGTCGCGGTCAGGGTGAAGGCCTGCGACGCGCCGGTGGCGCTCTTGACCACCAGCCGCGCGCCGTCGGCGTCGCTGAGGATCGAAGCGGTGACCCCCGCCTTCTTGGCATTGATCGCGGTGACGATGCCCTGGAGGCTCGAGTTGGTCGAATCGATCGTGATGTCGATCGGCGCGGCCGCGCCCGCGGCGAAGGCGGTCATCGCGCCGCCGCTCACGGTCGCGGTGCCGAAGGTTAGGGTGAGCTTGCCAGTGCCGATCGCGGCGGTCTTGTCGGTCACCGCGGCGCTGCTCGCGACCTGCGCGGCGGCGAGCTGGCGCACCTCGACGCTGGTGGCGAGCCCCGCGACCGAAGCGCCACTGAGCTTGGTGACCTTGACGATGCCCGCGTTGGAACTGGTCGGCTGGGTGGCGAGCGTGCCGCCCTGGATGAGCGTCTTGAGCGCCGAATCGAAACCGGTGATGCCACTCTTGAGATCGGACACCGCCGAGATCGACGCGGTGAGCGCGTCGTTCTTCTTGGTGAGCTGATCGGTCTTGTTGGCGAACTGCGCGTCGACGAGCTGGCTGACGAGCGACGTGATGTCGATCCCGGAACCGGCTCCCAGCGTCTTTGCAATCGATTCGACGGTCATGGTTCCCCCTGTCCCGATAAGCGGCAGCGCGGGCCCGCGCTTTAGCTTTTCGGCCCCAATTTCTGTCCGTTTTCGTCGAACAACGCGGTCTCGGGCACGGCGACCGCCGGCTGAGCATTGCCCGCCCGCGCATTGACCCCGAAAACAAAGGCAAGAACGGTCGCGATCGCGAGATAGAGGTCGTCGCGGACTTCCTGCCCGTCGCGGCTGGTGTAATAGACGGCGCGGGCGAGGCTCGGATATTCGAGCACCGGCACCTGGAATTCGGACGCGAGCTCGCGGATCGCCAGCGCGGTCTGGCCGCGGCCCTTGGCGACCACCACCGGCACCTGGTCGCTGCTCCGGTCGTAACGGAGCGCGACCGCGAAATGGGTCGGGTTGGTGAGTACGACGTGTGCGGTGGCAACGGTCTTGCGCAGCCCGCCCTTGACGATCTCGCGCTGGCGTGCGCGTTGCGCGGCCTTGGCCTCGGGCGAGCCTTCGGTCTCCTTGTGCTCGTCCTTGATCTCCTGCTTGCTCATCCGGATCTGGCCGAGGTGGCGGATGATCTGGATCGGCAGGTCGATGCCCGCGATCAGCAGCAGCCCGCCACCCATCGCGAACAGGAGCGTGGTGAAGCGCCCGCCGAGCATGCCCACCGCCTGGTCGACATCGGTCGAGACCATCCCCATCGAGGGGCGCGCGATCGACGTGAGCATCCACCAGCCGATCGCGCCGAGCAGAATGACCTTGAGCAGCGACTTGCCGAGCTCGATCCAGCCGTTGGCGCCAAACATGCGCTTGAGCCCCGAGGCCGGGTTCACCCGCGACGCCTTGGGCGCGAACGCTTTGTTGTTCCAGGTCAGCGCGCCGAGCCCGGCCTGGCTCGCCACCGCCGCGGCGAAGCTCAGCGCGAGCAGGCCGCCCATCGACGGCAGCAGCCGCCACCCCGCCTGGACCAACGGACGCCAGGGCTGGAAATCCTCGACGTCGGCGTGGTTGAAGTCGAAGCTAGACACCATCACCGCCTTGCACGCCGCGATTAGCGACGGCCCGAGCAGCGCCGCCCAGCCGCACCCGACCAGGATCACCAAAGCGGTCGCGAAGTCGCGCGATCTGAGGAGCTGGCCGTCTTCTACCGCCTTGCGCCGGCGCTTGGGTGTTGGCGCTTCTGTCTTTTCGCCGAATTCGTCCGCCATCAGCCGAACACCAGCCTGGGTGCCGCGTCGAGCCCCTCGCGGATAATCACGAGCAGGTAGTCGCCCATCGCCGGCAACGCGAGCAGGATCGCGACGACGCCGACCGCGAGGCTGGCGGGGAGCCCGACCGCGAACAGGTTGAGCGCGGGCGCGGCGCGGCTGAGCATGCCGACGATCACGTTGAGGCACAGCAGCAGAAAGCCGACCGGCAGCGCGAGCAGAAGTCCGGCGAGAAAGGCGTAGCCGCCGAACATCGCGATCCCCATCAACTTGTCGGGCGCGATCCAGGCGCCCGGGGGCATCGCCTCATAGCTGCGCACCACCAGATCGACGAGGACGAGGTGGCCGTCGACCGCGAGGAAGAGGAGGGTCATCAGGAGGGACAGGAACTGGCCGAGCGCCGGGGTGGGGTGCCCGTTCTGCGGGTCGATCGCCGAGGCGAAGCCCAGCCCCATCCCCATACCGATCACTTCGCTCGCGACCATCGGCGCGGCGAAGGCGATCTGGAGGATGAAGCCGAGCGCAAGCCCGATCAGCGCTTCGGCACCGATCGCGAGGAAGGTGTTCACCGCAAAGATCTGCTCGGGCGGATGGATGTGCGCGACGTTGACCACGAGCACGCCGATCGCCCCCGAAAGCGCGATCCGCGCTGGCAGGGGCACCTGCACCGCGCTGAACACCGGCGCCGCGACGAACGCCGCGCCGATCCGCACCATCGCGAACAAGAGCGCCCAGAGGTGCGGCTCGATCGAGAGGCCGAAGCCCATCATCGCGGCTACTTCACCAGATCGGGGATGCGCTCGAAGATGCTCGTGGTGAAGTCGCTGAGCAGCCCCAGGATCATCCCCCCGAAGATCACCAGGCTCACCGCAACCACGATCAGCTTGGGGACGAAGGTGAGCGTCTGCTCCTGGATCGAGGTGGCCGCCTGGACCATGCCGAGAATCAGCCCCGCGAGCAAAGCCGGGATCAGGATCGGCGCGGCGGCGAGTACCAGCACCCAGATTGCCTCGCGGGCGACGGTCAGGAAATAGTCTGCGTCCATGGGGTCCTCAGGTCGCGAAGCTGGAAGCGAGGGAGCCCATCGTCAGCGCCCATCCGTCGACCAGGACGAACAGCAGCAGCTTGAAGGGCAGCGATATGATCGTCGGCGACATCATCATCATGCCGAGCGACATCAGTACCGTCGCCACCACCAGATCGATGACGATGAAGGGCAGGAAGATCAGGAAGCCGATCTGGAACGCGGTCTTGAGCTCGCTCGTGACGAAAGCGGGGAGCAGCACCGAGAAGGGGACGTCGGCGGAGTTCGCGTAGGGGCCGCTCTTCGCCATGTCGGCGAACATCGTCACGTCCTTCGTGCGAGTCTGCTTGATCATGAAGACGTGGAGCGCCTGGCCCGATCCGGCGATCATCTGCGTCGCGTTGATCTTGCCCTCGGCATAAGGCTGGATCGCGGTCGTGTTCATCTGGTTGATCGTCGGCGCCATCACGAAGAAGCTGAGGAACAGCGACAGGCCGATCAGCACTTGGTTGGGCGGGGTCTGCTGGAGCCCCAGCGCCTGGCGCAGGATCGCGAGCACGATGATGATCCGGGTGAAGCTGGTCATCATCAGCAGGATGCCGGGCAGCACCGTGAGCAGTCCCATGATGATGAGTACCTGGAGCGACAGACTGAGCGGCGCATTGCCGCCGCCCAAGTCACCCAGCGCCTTGTCGAGCGCGCCGCCCATGCCGGGAGGTGCCGCAGCCGCGGGGGCGGCGCCCTGCGCCAGCGCCGGCACCGCGAACAGCAGCGCGAAGCACAGCAGCCCGAGCAGAACGGCGGCGCGGCCGGTCAACGCCCGGCGCTCGGTGCGAGTCATCGCGCGCATCACAGCGCCGCCTTGTCGACCAGCGTGACTCCGGTGCGGCTCACCGAGACGAGCAGCTTCGCGCCCTCGAACTCGACCACCGCGAGGCGCAGGCCGGGCGAGAGCATCATCGTCTCCTTGACCTGGACCATCCGCGTGCCCTGGTTCTTGGGCAGCCGCGCCTCGAGCTTGCGCCACGCGTAGAGGCAGCCGATCAGCAGCCCGCAGACGAGCGGGAGCAGGATCACCAGCTTCAGGATATAGCCCCACATCATTATTTGGCGGCCCGCTTCTCAGGGGACACCAGCTCGGTCATGCGGACGCCGAACTTCTCGCCCACCGTCACCACCTCGCCACGCCCGATCAGCGTGCCGTTGACGAAGACGTCGAGCAGCTCGTTTGCCTCGCGATCGAGTTCGATCACGCTCGTCTCGCCCAGCGCGAGCAATTCGCGCAAGCGTCAGCGAGGTCGAACCGATCTCGACCGTCAGCTTGACGTCGACGTCCTGCAGCAGCCGGAAATTGGCGGCGGCGGTGGCCTCGACCGGGAAATGACCCGTCATGTCGTTCATCGGAAATCCTCTGCGTTGATCGGTTCGAGCGATGTGATGCGGACCGCGGCGCGGCCGTTGGCGGTGCCGACGGTGGCGGTGCCGAGCCGCCGCGAGGCGACCATCACCGGCACTTCGGGGCCGAAATCGACGGCGATGACGTCGCCGGCCTTGAGCTCGAGCAGCCGCCCGAGCGGAATCACCGGCTCGGCACAGCACCGAGCGGACGGGAAGCTGGACGCCCATCACCGCGCGAGTGAGGCCGCTACGCCATTGCGGCTCGACCTCTTCGGCGACGCCGTGGACCTTGGCGGTCAGCGAGGCGCCGTGCGGCTTTAGGGCCGAGACGGGATAGAGAAGATCGACGAACACCGGCTTGTGCTCGCCCTCGGCGAGGCCGAAGCGGGTGACCACCACCGGCTCGTCGTCGCCGAACGTCGCCGGCGTCGCGATATTGCCCTCGGCGACCGGGCGGAAGCCGATCCGCGCCACCGGCTCCCACGCCGCATCGAGCGGCGCCGCGATCGACTGGCCGATCCGGCCAACCAGCGCTTCGGCGGCGGGGGTGAATTCGGCCGGCATCGGATGCGGTGCATCACCGTCGCCGCCGAAGAAGCAGTCGAGCAGCTCGAGCAGGTGCTTGCCGTCGAGGACGAGCTGCGCGCGCGTCCGAGCGGTGCCCATCGCCAGCGGCTGCCAGGCGGCGAGGTCATCGCCGCGCTCGGTCTTGTAGTCGGCGAAGCGCTGGACCGAGAGCGGCTCCGCCCAGCAACGCAGCTGGCGGCGCGAAAGCCCTTCGAACAGCCCCTTCATCGCCTTGGCGAGCCGCGCCGAGAGGTGCTGGATCGTGACGAGATCGCCGAACGGGTTGAGGTTCGCCGTCCCCAGCGCCGGCGCGTGGTCCGCGCTGATCCGGGGGCGCTCGCGCCGATCGGCCGCTACCGTTTCTGAAGGGGCGTTAACCATGACTCACTGAACAATGAAATTGGTAAAGTAGACGTTACTGACCCCGCCGAATCCTTCCTTTTCCTGAAGAACCGCGTTGATCGCCTTCACCAGCCGGGCCTGGATCGCCTTCTTGCCGTCGGCGGTGAACACCTCGTCCTCGCTGGTCTCGCCGAGCGAGAGCAGGATCGCCGAGCGGATCGCGATCTCGTGGGTCTTGATATTGTCGAGGACTCGATCGTCGTACGGGGTCGAGACGGCCACGCCGACCTGGATGAAATGGACGCTGTCCTGGAGGTTGGAGGTGAACTCCTTCTCCATCGGATAGTAATTGGAGGCATATTTGTCGCCGCCCTTGCCGAGCGGGGTGGCGGCGCCGCCATGCTTGGCGTCGCCTTCCTTGTCGCCCGACGCCGAGACGCGGTGCTCGGCCGATTTGGGGACGAGTTGCGGGCCGTTGGCCTGCGCGACGTCGGCCGCGCCCTTGCCGAACCAGCCCGACTGCATCGCATACAGCGCCCCGCCACCGACTCCGCCCAACAGGACGAGGCCGATCACGAGGAACAGCAGCTTCTTGAGGATGCCGCCCTTCTTCTTCTTGGGCGCGGGTGCTTCGTCGCCGATGGTTTCCATGGGAGTTCTCCTTCAGTCTCAGGCAATGCGTTGATCGGGATCGGTTTCGCCCTCGGCGCCCGCGTTGGCGGAAGCCGGGCGAGGCGCTGGGGTTGCTGCGGTGGCCGACTGGCGCTGGCCGCCCTGGCCGGCGCCGCCATCGACCGTCGTCTGGCCGAGCTTGATCCCGCGCGCTTCGGCGAGTTCGGCGAGGCGTGGCTGGGCGTCGCTCAGCGCGGTGCGCGCGGCCTGCGTCTCGGCGGTGAAATGGACGTGGAGGCGATCGCCATCCCGGCGGATCGCGATATCGACGGTTCCGAGCGCGTCAGGCGCGAGCCGGATGTTGGTCTCGCGGGTGCCGCCGGCACCGCGCACAGAGTCCCGTAGGGCCTCGATCCGATCGAGCATCGCGCCCGTCCATTCCTGGTGGCGCAAGTCGAGCGGGGCGTGCTGGGCCTCGGTGGTCGCCTGGACCGCCGTCGGGCGGACAGCGTCGGCGAGCGCGGCGGTGACGCCGGTGATGGGATCGCGCGGATCCGCGCGGCGCGGCGCGGTGGCCTCGGCCTGAGCGGCGGCGAGCGGGGCGGCAAGCGGCTGAAGCGCGATCGACGCGGGCTGGCGCACCGGCTGCACCGCGGGCTGCGACGTGGCCGGCCGCTGCGCACTCACGGCGCGACGCGCGTCGCCGCCAGCTGCCTTCGCGATGTCGGCGACGGCGCGCGGCGGGAGTGCCGAGTCGCGGGCGACAGGACCGGCGGCCGGGATCGGAGCGGGCGGCACGGCGAGTGCTGACAGCGCCGGAAGCGCCTGAGGCGTGGGCGCAACCGTCGCGGGAGCGCCGTGGGGCGTGCCGCCTTGTCCTGCGGCGGCATCCGCAGTCGCCGATGCCGGCGCCGCGGTCGATGCGACCGGCTGAGCCGCCGGAACTTGCGCCGGGATCGGCAGCGTCGCCGAGGCGGGAGCGTGCTCCGCAGCCGAACCCGGGACGGCCGGCGCGGCAGCGAACGGAACCGTTGCGGGCTCGCGCTCGGCCGGTGCGGGTGCGAGGCGGCTGGTGCCCGGCTGCGCGGCCGGGAGCGGAAGGCCGTCGAGCACGATCGGCGCGTCGTCCTTCGGCGGAACCGAGCGAGCGAGCACTGGCGGGACCGCCGCCGCAGGCTGAGGGGCGGGCAGCGGCTGAGCGAACCAGGCGAAGGGCGCGTCGGCGCCGTCCTTGTCGTGCTTGTCGCTCGTGTCTGCGCCGTCTTCGGTCGATTCGTCCGGCAAGTCCTTGCCGCCCGCGGCAATCTTCTGCCGCCCCGGCAGATCGGGCGCGACCGTGCCGGGCTCGGCCTCGGATACGTCGGTACCGGGCGGCAGCTGGGGAGCAAGCGCAAGCGTGAACCCCTTCGCGCCACCGCCCGCGAGGATCGCGGCGCGTGCGGCATGCGGGGCGGAAGTCGCAGGTACGGACGAGATTTGAATCAACGCATGAGCCCTCGGGGTGGTGACCCGA
This sequence comes from uncultured Alphaproteobacteria bacterium, assembly GCA_963799985.1. GTDB lineage: Bacteria > Pseudomonadota > Alphaproteobacteria > Sphingomonadales > Sphingomonadaceae > Sphingomonas. The sequence continues at coordinate 890,214 of CAWCZC010000002.1, forward strand.
CGCAATCAGCAAAGATCGTGCCGATTCCTTCCGGTGGGCGGCATGGTTTCGAGCGCGCGCAGCGCCTGGAGCGCGGCATCGGCTTCCTGGCGCGCCATCAGCTTCTCGATCGCGCTCTGGTCGCGCTTCGCCTCGCGTGTCGCTGCCTCCGCCGAGCTCAGCCCCTGCTCGGCGACCGCGACCCGGCGCTCGGCGGCGAGCGCCGACTGGTGGAGGCGGTCGCGGTAATGCGCGGCGGCGCGCAGCGCGGTGGCGGTCGACTGCTCCTCGGCAGGCGCGACGTTGGCGGTGAGCTGGGCGATGCGCTCGCGCAGGGTCTCCTCATGCTCGACCCGGGCGCGGGCGCGCGCCTCCTCGCCGCGGACTTGTCCCAGCTGGAGCGTGCGGACCCGCAGGATTCGGTCGAGCCTGCGCCGCTCAGCCATCGCCGAAGACGCCGATCAGCTCAGCGACCGCGTCGTCGAGCGGCACCACCGCGTCGGCATCCTGGCGGATATATTCCATTACCGCCGGATGACACGCGATCGCCGCGTCGATCTCGGGATCGGCGCCCGGGCGATAGGCGCCCATCAGCACGAGATCGCGGTTCTCCTCGTAGGTCGCGAGATGGCGGCGGAGCACCCGCGCGGCGGCAAGGTGCTCCTTGCCGGCGATGTCGATCATCACCCGGCTGACCGAAGGCCCCAGATCGATCGCGGGATAGACCCCGCGTTCGGCGAGCGCGCGGCTGAGCACGATGTGGCCGTCGAGGATCGAGCGCGCGCTGTCGACGACCGGATCGTTGCCGTCGTCGCCGTCGGCGAGCACGGTGTAGATCGCGGTGATCGATCCGCCCGACGCGACGCAGGTGCCCGCGCGCTCGATCAGGCTGGGGAGCATCGCGATGGCGGAAGGCGGATAGCCTCGCGCCGACGCCGGCTCGCCCAAGCGCCAGGCCGATCTCGCGGCCGGCATGCGCGACGCGGGTGAGGCTGTCCATGATCAGCAGCACCTTCTTGCCCTCGGCGCGGAACGCCTCGGCGATCGCGGTTGCGCGCAAGGCGCCGCGGATGCGCAGCACCGGCGAATGGTTGGCGGGGACCGCGACGACCACCGAGCGCTTGCGCGCCTCGCCGAACACCTTGGTCTCCATGAAAGTCGGCGACTTCGCGGCTGCGCTCGCCGATCAGGCCGACGACGACCACGTCCGCCTGCGCCGCGCGCACGATCATGCCGAGCAGCACCGACTTGCCGACGCCCGAGCCCGCCATGATGCCGACGCGCTGGCCCTGGCCGATCGTCAGGAGGCCGTTGATCGCGCGCACGCCCACGTCGAGCGGCTCGCGCACGCGGCCGCGGTCGAGCGGCGCTGGTCGGCTTGCCCGCGAGCGGCCATTTGCGTCGCGCCCCGGATCGGGCCGAGCCCGTCGATCGACCTTGCCCGCGCCGTCGACGACTCGGCCGAGCAGCGCCGCGCCGACTTCGGCCTCGCCGGGCGCGCCGATCGGGCGGACCGGGGCGTTGGGCAGCAGCGGCGCGGGGCCGCCGAGGTTCATCAGCAGGTCTTGCCGCCGCGAAAGCCGATCACCTCGGCCTCGATCCGGCCCGCGCCGGTGCCGACGGCGCAGACGGTGCCGACGGGCAACGACAGGCCGACCGCCTCCATCAGCAGCCCGTCGAACGACGAGAGCCGCCCCGAGACCTTGGCCTTGGGCGCGAAGTCGCGGCAGCCGAGCCCTTCGAGATAATCGGCCGTGAAGCGGTTCAGCATGGCGGGATCGGCACCCGCTCGATCGCCTGGGCGAGCTGCTCGAGCCACAGGTCGGGGCCGTCCTCGACGATGGTCGAGGACGATTCGATCGTGAAGCCGCCACGCGCGATGTGCGGGATCGCCGACCGGGAAGATCGTCGCGGGCAGCTTGCCCTCGACCAGCGGCACATCGTCGGGGTGGAGCCGGAGCAGCGCCGATTCGGCGCTGTCGGCGAGCAGGTCGATCGCGGCGGCGATTCGCGCGGTGAGCACGTCGGGCGCGACTCCGGCCTCGCCGACGAGCTTGGCGACGAGATGGAGCACGGTCTGGCGGAGCTGGCCGGCCATGCGCTCGCGGTCGAAATGCGCGCCGGTGGCCAGCGCGGTCGAGACCTGGTCGAGCAAGGCGGCCTCGCGCGCCTTGACGCCCTCGACTTCGGCGAGCGCGGCGGCGCGGCCCTCGGCGACCCCCGCGGCGTGCGCGGCGGCGATCGGATCGGTGAAGGCGCCCGGACTCGCAGGAACTTCGCCCGAGAAGGGATCCCAACCCTCGGTGGGGTTGCTCTCCGGATCGGCCGGGGTGAAATGCTGGGACCTGACGACGGCGGCGCGAAATCGGGCGTGCCGATCTTGGTGACGTCGGCGGGGGCGAAGCCGACCGGCTCGGCGAAGGCGCGCTGGAGGATGTGCGCGGCCGCGCGGTGGCGCCCGGCGAATCCCGGCGTGAAACTGGTGCGCGGCCTCAGACATAGTCGTCGTCGCCCCCGCCCGGCATCTGGATCGTGCCGTCCTTGATCAGGCCACGCGCGATTCCGATCATCACCTTCTGCGCATCGAGCACCTCGGCGAGCTTCATCGGCCCGCGCGCTTCCATCTCGTCGCGGATGCCGTCGGCGGCGCGGCTCGACATGCAGCCGAGGAAGCGGTTGCGCACCTCCTCGTCGACACCCTTGAGCGAGCGCATCAGCACGTCGCCGTCGATGCTGCGGATGAGGGTGCCGAGGTTCTTGTCGTCCATCTCGAGCAGGTTGTCGAAGACGAACATCGCTTCCTCGATCGCGCGCGCGACGTCGCGGTCGATCTTGGCGAGCTTGGGCATCACGCGCTGACTCGGTCGCCTTGCGCGCGCCCTGGAGGATCTTCGCTGCCTCGCGCGTGCCGCCCATCGGAGCCCGGACGGCTTCTTGCCGGCGCCGGCTCCGGCGCGGGTGGCGAGCATCGTCTGCAGCGTATCGATCGCCTCGGGCGTGACCGGGCCCAGCCTGGCGATGCGGTGCAGGATCTGCGGCTGCGCGGCCTCGGGCAGAGTTCTCGAACACCTGCGCGGCGATATCGGGCGCGAGGTTGGCGATCAGCACGGCTGCGATCTGCGGATGCTCGTTCTCGATCATCGCCGCGATCTCGGCGGCGCTCGAACCAGTCGAGCAGCTCGATGTTGCACGCCGCCTCGGCCGGCATGATCCGCGACAGCACGCTGTCGGCGCTGCTCGGGGCCGAGCGCGCGAGTCATCACGCTCTCGATCTGCGGACCGGGATCGAAGGTGATCGCCGGTGCGGCTCGCGCGCGCTTGTAGGCGAAATCGTCGAGCACGTCGCTCGACCTCGGCCTCGCTCGACGTCGGCGACCTCGAACATCGCGCTGCCGAGCTGGCGCACCTCCTCGGGGTCGAGCTTCTGGAGGATGGCCGCGGCCTCCTCCTCGCCGACCAGCATCATCAGCACCGCGGCGCGCTCGACGCCGGTATAGGAGCGTGCGCGGCGTTCGTCATCGTGCCGTCCGCCTTGATCATGTCGCGCACCGCCAGCGCGGCGCGCGCGGGATTGTCGCGGGTGAAGCCGCGCACCAGCGCCGACGCGGTCGTCGATAGCTGCGTCCGCTCTTCTCGAGCATGTCGATGCTGACCGGCCGGCGACGCGGCGCTGCCGGCCGGCCTGCTGCCGGGGCGCGAAGCCGGCCGATCGCCAGCGCGGCCGCGTGCTGGCCTGCGTCGTCGCGCTTCTTGAGCAAGCCTTGGCGAGCGGGCGAACGCCGAGGAACAGCACGAGCAGCGCGATCACGAGCGCGGTCACGTTGCGCGCCGACCATCGGAACCAGCCGGCTGTCGTACCAGGCCGGCGCCGACGCGTCGGTCGCCGGCGGCCGGCGTGAACTTGCGGCTGATGACGGTCACCTGTCGTCGCCGCGACTGGGATCGGCGCCGACCGCGGCGCGGACGAGATCGGTGATCTGGCCGATCTCGACCTGGCGCGCGCGGCTTGCCGGGCTCACTCGCGCAGCAGCACCGCGACCGAGAGCCGCTTGACCTCGCCGGGCGCGGCGCGCGTGACCGAGACTTCCTTGCCGAGGTCATAGGTGCGGGTGAAATTGTCGGTCTGCTTCTGCGCCGGGTCGGGAGCGCGGGCGCGGGCGCGGCGGCGCCGGGGCGTCGGCAGGCGACCGATTGGCGCGGCGCGCGGCCTGCTGCGGCTGCGCTTGCGGGGCGCTCAGCGTGCTCGGCCGGCGGCGGCGTGTTCGACAGCGCGCCGGGGATGCCGCCCGGCGCGGCGATGCTCGCCGTCCTTGCCGGTGCCGGTCCAATTGCCCTGCTCGGCGCGGACAGCGCGCCGTCCTTGTCGTAGCTTTCGCGCGTCGCCTGGCTCTCGTCGAGATTGACGTCGGCCTGCACCTCGGCGGTGAAATTGCCCGCGCCGACCAGCGGCGTCAGCAGCTGGGCGAGCTGCTCGCGATACTTGTCCTCGACCTGCTTCTGGAAGTCGATGCGCGTGTCGCCGGCGGACGTGCCTGCGCGCCGCCCGGCTTGGTACAGCAACGCGCCCATCTGGTCGACGATCGTCACCGCCCTCGGGCTTCATCCCCGGCACCGACGAGGCGACGAGATTGACGATCGAGCGGACCTGCGCGTCGCCGAGCGAGCGGCCGCCGGCTGCAGCTTGAGCATCAACGCTGGCGGACGGCGGGCATTGTCGCGGACGAACACCGAGTGCTCTCGGGCATGGCGAGATGAACGCGCGCCTCGGCCACCGCGTCGATCTCCTGGATCGAGCGGGCGAGCTCGGTCTCGCGCGCCTGGCGCAGGCGTTCGCCCTCGACCGCGCGGCTGACGCCCATCGGCAGCTGGTCGAGGATCGCGTAGCCGCCGGGCGCCGCCTTGGGCAGGCCCTGACCGGCGAGCAGCATCCGCGCCTTGCGAATAATCGTCCTCGGCGACGGTCACGCGCGCCGGTCGAATCGTCGAGCCGGCTCGTGATATCGCCGCTCTTGAGCGCGGCGATGACCGCGGACTTGTCGCGTCGGGCAAGCTCGGTGAACAGCGATGCTTCTGCGGCGGCGTCGACAACAGTCGAACCAGGCGAGCGCGGCGGCGGCGATCAGCCCGACCATGAAGCAGCATCGGCAGGCTGCGGCGGACCGCGGGCTGGCCGAGCAGGCCGCTCGGTCTGACGGCAGCGGGTTGGCGAAGGCGCTCGGTGCCCGTGTCGGGCAAGGGGGTGAGTTGCGTGGCTCATCGATCGATTACACCGGCATGCTCATGATGTCCTTGTAGGCGGACAGCAGTTTGTTGCGGACTTGCAGCGTCGCCTCGAAGCCGACCGACGCCTGCTGGCGGGCGAGCATCACCTTGGCGATGTCGATCGTCTCGCCGCGCTCGTAGGACGCGGAGAGGTCGCTCGCGGCTGTTCTGGCTCTGCGTTGACGCTTTGCAGCGCGTTCGTCGAGCGATCCGGCGAAGCTGGTCGCCGGCCGCCGTCGGCGCCGGTCGCGCGAGACGCCGGCCGACGCGTTGGCGCGGGCCAGAGCCTGGTTGCGTTCGAGGATCTGCGCGCGCAGCGCCATCACCCGGTCGACGCTGCATCCGCGCCGCCACCGATTCCGCCGATGCCGCTCATGCCGAGCATCCTCGCTGCGGTCGATGTCCTCACCCTGCTCGCGCGCCTTGGCGAGGCGATAGCGCAGCGTGCGCTCGGAGATGCCGAGCCGCCGCGCGGTCTCGATCCGGCTGCCGCCGCATCGGCGAGCGTCTCGCGGATCGCGTGGAATTCGCTGCATCTGGACGATGTTGCCGAGCGTATCGCCGTGGCTCCGTCGCCGGGCCGGATCGGGCCGGGCGACGCCCGGCGGTCGAAGATCGAGATGGCTCGGCCGAGATCGTGTCGCCGGCGGCGAACAGCAGCGCGCGCTGGATGACGTTTTCGAGCTCGCGGACATTGCCCGGCCAGTCGTGCGCCATCAGCGCGTCGACCGCGTGCGCGTCGGGATCCACGGCACGACCGGCGCGATTGCCGGCGTGGCGCAGGACCATCGCGGCGGCGAGCGCGGGGATGTCGCTGCGGGCGCTCGGCGAGCGGGCTGGTCGTCAGCGGGAAGACCGACAGGCGATAGTAAAGGTCGGCGCGGAAGCGGCCGGCGGCGACTTCCTCGGCTGCAGGTCGCGGTTGGCGCAGGCGATCGACGCGGACGTCGATCTTGCTCGGCCGTGGTCGCGCCGATCGGCACCACCTCGCGCTCCTGCAGCGCGCGCAGCAGCTTGGCCTGGAGGTCGAGCGGCATCTCGGCGATCTCGTCGAGCAGCAACGTGCCGCCGTTCGGCGGCGCGGAAGAAGCCCTCGCCACCGGAGGAGGCGCCGGTGAAGGCGCCCTTCTGATGGCCGAACAGCATCGCCTCGAGCATCGTCTCGGGAAGCGCGGCGCAATTGATCGCGACGAACGGCCCGTCGCGGCGCGGACGAGCCAGGTGGATGCGTGCGCGCGAGCACTTCCTTGCCGGTGCCGGTCGGGCCCGTTGATCAGCACGCGTGATGTCCGACGCGGCGACGCGCTCGGCGAGCGCGAGCAGCGCGAGACTCTCCGGATCGGCGGCGGTCGGCGCGCGGGCGCCGCGCGCCAGCGCGCTGGACGAAGCCGATCGCCGATCGCGGCATCGTCAGTGACCGAAGGAGAGGCGGGCGGGATTGCCGTCGCGGCGGCACCGCTTCGCAGCGGCCGCTCGCCGAGGACGAGCGTGCGCGCGGCGGCGGGAGCGGCTCGCCCTCGGCAACAAGGTAAAGATCGTTGCGCGGACGCTCGCCGTCTTCGCGCGAGCCGATCGCGAAGCCCTGCGCACGCAGCGACGAGACCAGCGCATATTTCTGTCGCAGCACAGCCGCCGACGGAACGATCGATCGCATTGGCAATTCCCCCTTGCAGCGGGTTTCATGGGGCAAATGATGGTTAATGCGACGGTAAAGTTTCGGCGGGTCGCGCACGACTAGCCTAACGCTCCCCGATGCCGGGCGCGCGATCCTGCGCGTACGTGCGCGCGAGTTACGGCTGCTTCCAAATTTTTTGCTTAAGTCGCGGCGGGCCTGCCGTTCCTTGCTTGGCGGCTCGGACGCTCCCGTCTGGGGGGTGCGCGGGAAGCGCCAGAGCTGAATGGAGACTTACCATGACTGTTATCGGCACCAACATCTGCGTCGCTGCGCGCCGCCAATGCGTCGACATCGGCATCGCAGATGCTGCAGCCGGCGATGGAGCGCCTGTCGACCGGCAAGCGCATCAACAGCGCGAAGGACGACGCCGCCGGCCTCGCGATTTCCTCGATCGATGACCTCGTCAGATCCGCGGCATGAACCAGGCGATCCGCAACGCCAACGACGGCATCGCGCTGGCGCAGACCGCCGACGGCGCGCTCGGCGAAGTCACCAACATGCTGCAGCGCGTTCGCGAGCTGGCGGTGCAGTCGGCTTCGGGCACCTACAGCGACGACGACCGCACCAACATGCAGACCGAAGTCGCTCAGCTCGGCGCGCAGATCGACGACATCACCTCGAACACCAAGTTCAACGGCGTGTCGCTGTTCGAGCACGCAGGCCGACGTGACGGTGACGATCCAGACCGGCTCGTCGCTCGCGGACACGGTCGACCTGACGGTCACCGGCCTCGACCATCGAGCGACGCCACGCGGTTCGGACATCTCCGACGCCAGCGGCGCCGGCACGGCGCCTGGACGATGTCGACACCGCGCTGACTGCGGTCAACTCGACCCGCGCGTCGCTGGGCGCCGGCGAGAGCCGTCTCCAGTCGGTGGTCAACAACCTGACGACCAACGTCGACCAACCTGACCGATGCCCGCAGCCGGATCGAGGACGCCGATTTCTCGGCCGAGACGACTCAGCCTCGCCAAGGCTCAGATCCTCAGCCAGGCGTCGACGGCGATGCTCGCTCAGGCCAACCAGAGCCAGCAGACCGTTCTTCAGCTGCTTCGTTAAGCGCGTGCCGGTCGGGGTGTCACCCCCCTGACAGGCACCGCGGCCGGTCACCTCTCCTGCTCGGGGGAGGGCGCATGGGGAGCCCCGGTGGTCTTCGGACCTCCGGGGCTTTTCCTATTTTCCTATTCCCCCGGCTTTCCACCCTCTTTCCACTCCGGCTTGAAGTCGCTGTTCGCCAGCCAGCGCGCCGGTTCGATCAGCGACTGGATCGCGCGAGTCATGAAGGGAATGTCGAGGTTGGCGACGGTGTCGGTCGGCTGGTGATAGGTCGGCACCACCGCCCAGCCCGAGAGCGTGTGCGCGACGACGCCCTTCAGCGCGAGCTGGTAATTGTCCGATCGCTGGAAGAAATGCTGGTCGGGGTAGGGGTCGCCCGCGACCAGCGCGCCGTGCGCCGCCAGCGCCTCGCCGAGGTTCGAGCGTTCGAACCCGGTCATCATCATGTGGCCCGCGGGGAGCTTGGGATCCTGCGCGCCGATCATCTCGAACTCGATGTTGGCGACGATGTCGGCGAGCGGCACCGGCGGGTGCTCGCCGAAATAGTTCGAGCCGAATTCGCCGGCTCTCCTCGCTGCCGTAACAGACGAACAGGATGCCGCGGCGCGGGCGCGGGCCTGCCGCCAGCGCGTGCGCGATCTCGATCACCGCGGTGGTGCCCGAGGCGTCGTCGTTGGCGCCGTGCATGATCGTGCCGTCGGGACGGACGCCGAGATGGTCGAGATGCGCGGTGTAGAGCACCACGCCCGCCTTGGGATCGGTGCCGGGGAGATAGCCGATCGCGTTGGTGGTGGTGCTTGGCGTCCTTGACCAGCCCGGGCAGGGTCAGCGCGACATCGGCGCCCGGCTGTTTTGCAAGCTTGTCGAACGCGTCGCCGGGGATCGCGACGATCGCGGGGCCGGACCTGGGCGCGTCGCCGGCGAGGTAGGTGGGCATCCGCGGCTGTCCGCCGAGCCGCGCGTAGAGCCCGCGCGCGTCGTGATTGTCGCGTACGATCAGCAGCTTGACGTGCGACCCGCCCGCCGCGCGCAGGAACTGGAGCGATGACGAGCCCGAAGCGGTCGCGATCACGACGTCGCCGTCGGGAATCGCCCCGGGATCGTCACCCCCATAGACCGTGAGCTTGCCGTTCACCCCCTGTCCCGATCCAATCAGGAGCAGCGGATCCTTGATCGGCGCGCCGCCCGCAGCGAGCGCCGCCGGCCCGTCGAGCCGCAACGTCACGATCTGCGCGGTCTGGAGGTAGCCGGTCATGCCCGGCGCGAAGGTGAGCCCGAAGCCCTTGAACTGCGCCGCGACATAGTCCGCGGCTTTGGCCTCGTCGGGCGTCGCGCTGCCGCGCCCGCGAAGCGCATCGCCGGCGAGATAGGTCTCGTGCGCCAGCACCCATTCGGACTTGACGGTCCACTCGGGCGATTGTTGCGGAGTTCTGGGCTGCCGCCAGGCCCGACAGGCCGAGCGCCAGCAACCCGGCGAAGATCAAAGGCTTGGACATCGAAACTCCCCTCTCGCGTTCGTTGCCTCGGCCTAGGCTGAACCGCCCCCGGCGCGCAAGCGGAGCAGCAGCGGATTGGGCTCGGGCTCGGCGACCTTGATCAGGCAGTTGACGTCGCGATGGTCGAAGGGCTCCGCGCGGCCGTGGACTTGGAGCGTGGTGTTGAGGACGTAGCTCCACGATCCGTCGGGGTGGAAGGTCACCTCGATCCGATAGGCGTCCGTGCGGAAAGCCCGTTCGAGGAAGCTGGTCGAGCAGATGCCATGTTCGGTCTCGCCCCGCGTCGCCTCGAGCACCAGGACCGTATCGCCGGGCTGGGCCCGCCCCGCCGCCATCGCGATCTGGCCGCGCGGGATCGCGAGGGTCTGGAGGATCAGCCCGGTCGCCGGCTCCCACAGCCAGTAGCCCACCTGATCGTGGAAGGTGATCAGCTCTTCGGAGGTGTTGATGTGGACGTGGTACCTGAGGCCGTAGAAGAGTTGCGGCCCGTTCGCCTGCGGGTCGATCGGCTGGAGCTCGATCCGCTCGATGAACTCGCGGCGCTCGGGGCCGCCGGCCTTGGGATTGAGATCGACGCCTTTGGTCCCTTCCCACACGCCCGCGAGGCGGCGCAGCGGCCCGAGGTTGGCGAGCGTATCCGGATCGACATCCGCCGGCTCGGTGAACACGTCTTCGGGAATGATGGGCATTGCGGTCCTATAATCCGTTTCAGCTGCGCTGAAACAGGGACGGCCACCCTGTTGCGAATACGACATAAGCGGGAAGCGCCCCCCGGCACTTCCCGCTTATGGTCCCCCGTTCATCTGCCCGACCGTGCCCCCGCACGAGCGAACTCATCCCAATCGTTTTTGCAGCGCCTTCTTGAGCCGCGTGTGCGCGCCTGCCTTGATCTGGCAGATGCGCGCGGCGCCGACGCCGAGCACCTGGCCGATTTCCTCGAGGTTCAATTCCTCGACGTAGTAGAGCTGGATCACCTGCGCCTCGCGCTCGGGAAGTTCGGTGATCGCGACGATCAGCGCCTCGCGCTGGTCGCTGTCGGCGAGCTGCTCGAAGGCGTCGGGCTCGTCGGACATGAACCAGGGCGATTCGTCCGAATACATGTCGTCGATCGAATCGAAGCGGACCGCCTCGGCGCTGGCATAGTCGGCGCGCAGCTTCTCGGGCGTAACGCCAAGCTTTTCGGCGACTTCGGCATCGGTGGGCGGACGGCCGAACTCGACCTTGAGCGCCGAGACCGCATCGCCATAGGCGCGCCGCCGCCGCATCGCCCCGCGAGTCAGCGTCGCCTGCCGGCGCAATTCGTCGATCATCGATCCGCGCAGGCGAGTGATCAGATATTGCTCGAAGGTGACCTGACCGCGATCCTCGAAGGCGCTCGCCGCCTCGATCAGCGCGACCATGCCGATCTGGACCAGATCCTCGACCTCGACGATCGAGCTCATGCTGCCGTGGATATGCCACGCGATCCGCCGGACCAGAGGCAAGTGCTTGCGCACGAGCGCCTCGGCGTCGCGTTGCGGCGACGTCCGCGGGGCATAGGTAAGCGGGGACTGGGCGACTGCGGCCATATCGGGCAGTTTCCTTTGTTGCGAAGCACTCATGCGGCCAGCGCCTCCGGCGCGCCGATCACCGCGACGACCTCGACGGGCTTGTCCTCGGGCACCTCGAAGAAGCTCATCACCGGCGTGTCGGGCAGGCAGGTCTTGACCAGTTTGCGGATCGCGACTCGGATCGAGGGTTGGACGACGAGCGCGAACGGCTTGGCCTCGGCGACGAGCGGGCCGGCGGCGCGCTGAAGCGCCTCGACGATGCGGCGGCCGAGATCGGGCTCGATCGCGTGGCGCTTCGACGGGTCCGAGCGGACCGCCTGGCCGAGCAGCGCCTCGAGCTGGCCCTCGAGCGTCATCACCCGCAGCGGCTCGCGCACCCGCACAATTTCTGGATGATCAGCGGGCCGAGTTCGGGGCGGATCAGCTCGAGGATCTCCTCGGGATCGAGCGTCTTCTGCGCGGCGGTCGCGACCGCGGCGGCGATGCGGCGGAACTCGCGCAGCGGCGATATTCTCGGCGAGCAGCCCGCGCAGCACTTGAGTCAGCGTGGTGAGCGGCACCGGCTGCGGGCACAGCGCGGCGACGAGCTGGCTCGAACGCTCCTTCAGTCCGTCGAGCAGCGACTGGACTTCGTCGGGGCCGAGCAGATCGGCGGCGTTCTGGATCGAGCACCTGGTTGAGATGCGTCGCGACCACCGTGCCCGGATCGACGACGAGATAGCCCGCCCCGGTCGCGGCATCGGCGTCGCGCGGCGTTGATCCACACCGCGTCGAGCCCGAAGGTCGGATCCTTGGCCATCTTGCCCGGCAATTTGCCCACGGCTTGGCCGGTATCGAGCGCGAGCATCTCGTCGGGCGAGACATTGTCCTCGCCGACGACGACCCCGCCGATGACGATGCGATAGGTGAAGGGCGCGCAGGTTGATGTCGTCGCGCACGCGCACCTGCGGCACGACGAAGCCCAGCTCCTTGGAGAGCTGCGCGGCGGACCCCGGTGATCCGCCCCATCAGCGGGCCGCCGCGGCGCTCGTCGACCAGCGGTACCAGCCCGTAGCCGATGTCGAGCATCACCTGCATGTTGTCGGTGACTTCCTCCCAGCCGATCTTCGAGGCGTCGACCGGCTCGGGCAAGCGGGCCGGGCGGCGGCGGGCGATTGGCGATCTGGCGCATCTTCCACGCCGCGAAACCGGCGGTGGCGGCGGCGGGCAGGATGACGAAATGCGGCATGCCCGGCAGCACGCCGAGCAAAGCGAGGATCACCGCGACCGGAGTCCAGGTCCGATGACTGCCGAACTGGCTGCCGATCTGGCCGGCGAGATCCAGCTTGGAATTGACGCGAGTGACGATCGCGGCGGCGGCGATCGAGAGCATCAGCGACGGCAGCTGCGCGACCAGCGCGTCGCCGATCGCGAGCAGCACGTAATTGTGCGCGGCGTCGCCGATCGACATGGCGTGGCTCAACGTGCCGAGGATCAGCCCGCCGACGATGTTGACCCCGAGGATCAGCAGCCCGGCGATCGCGTCGCCCTTCACGAACTTCGACGAGCCGTCCATCGCGCCGTAGAAATCGGCCTCGGTCGGCGACTTCGACGCGGCGCGCTCGGGCTTCGTCGGGAGTGATGAGGCCGGCGTTCAGATCGGCGTCGATCGCCATCTGCTTGCCGGGCAAGGCATCGAGGGTGAAGCGCGCGGAAACTTCGGAGACGCGGCCCGCGCCCTTGGTGACGACGATCAGGTTGATGATGATCAGGATCGCGAAGACGAACAGGCCGACGACATAGTCGCCGCCGATCAGGAACGTGCCGAACGACTCGATCACCTGTCCCGCGGCGGCTTCGCCCTCATGCCCGTGGACCAGCACGACGCGAGTCGAGGCGACGTTGAGGCCGAGGCGGAACAGCGTCGCGAACAAGCAGCACCGTGGGGAAGGCCGAGAAATCGAGCGGCTTCTGCGCGTTGAGCGCGACCATCAGCACCGCGATGCTGATGGTGATGTTCATGATGAAGAAGACGTCGAGCATGAACGCCGGGATCGGCACCACCATCAGCGCGACGCAGCATCAGGATCGCGCCGGGCAGCGCGAAGCTCCTGGCAAGCGGCCCCATGCGCGCGGGCGACAATGTCAATGCGTTCATGCGCTTAGGCCCCCAGGCTCGCGAGCATCAGATAGGCGAGCTTGGCGTTTTCGGGGGTGGGGCGTAGCGGGTTCATCGGTTCCCTTAAGGAATTGAGGTTGGCGAGCGTCGAATTGAGCCACGCATGGTCGCCGTCGGTCGCGCCATTGCCGAGCACGACCTCGCCGCCCTGCCCCAGCGCCGGCGGCCCATTGCGTCGCGGCGTCGTTCGCCGGAGCGGAGGCTGGGGCGGCACCGCCGAGCCCGAGCTTGCCCGAAGCGTCGAATAGATGTCCGAGAGCGAGCGCGGCTGACCGTTGCTCGCGTAGAAGATGCCGCGGTTGGCGTGTGCGGCGGCGGGGAACATCGACGCGCCGCTGCGCCCCGGGTCGGCCTGCATCGCGGTGAGGAACGAGCGTGCGCCCGCCCAGCCCCAGGAAATGCGCCATGTAGAGATCGGTGCCGGTCGCCGCGCGGCCGAGACTCGCCTTCGAGCGCGTCCTTGTTGTCCGATGCGTGCTCGGCGGCCATCAGCGCCGAGGTCTGGGGATCGTTGCGCAGGCCGAGGATCGCGCGGCGCGTGGCCGGATCGCTCACCACATAACGACCGCTCGCGGTCTGCTTGATGCTGCTGGAGGCCCAGTCGAGGCCATATTCGGAGCCGTGCGCCTTGACGACGCCGAGCCAGCTCTGATCGATGAACTGATAGAGGCCCGAAGCGCTGGAAGTGGCGGCGTGCGCATCGGCGCGCATCCCGCTTTCCACCTGAGCCTGGCCGAGCAGATACTGGAAGTCGACGCCGGTCTTGCGGCTCGCAAACGCGATCGCCGATTGGATATTGCCGGTGTTTACGACCGAAGAGACGCCCATCGACCCTGAATCCGATTGCCCGTACGTACGGGCGAATTCAGCAAGGATCGTGCCAGATTGTTTGAGTTGGCCGTTTTCTATCTTCGTCACCCCGGACTTGATCCGGGGTCCGCCGGGAGGCCAGGCGCGGAATAGGAGCCTCTAGCTCAGCCGGCGGGGCACGGTGGATGCCGGAACAGGTCCGGCATGACAGATTTGATTTAGGCGAACGCCATGCCCGGGCGATAGGCCGAGCCGCCGGCCCCCGTCAGCGCTTGCAGGCGGCGGCGGACATTTGCCGCCATCAGGTTCACATAGATGCGGCAGGTCTCGTTGAGGCGGTGTGCCTCGGCGGCCAGCTCGCGGATCTCGGGGGTCGCGGGCTCGCCCTCGCGCGCCGCCGTCGCCTCGATGCCGGCGAGCTTGGCGCGCGTCGCGGCCTCGAGCGCGGCGACGTCGTTGGCCTTGAGCGCGGCGATCTCGGCGTGGAGCGCCTCGATCGTGGTGACGAGGGCGTCGCGCCTAGTCATTGGGGTTCCATTCGAGCTTGAGCGCGAGCAGCCGGTCGGCGACCGTCGCCGGATAGATTGGGAAGCGGCCTTCCTGGACCGCCTTGCGGATGCGCGCGACGCGATCCGTATCGACCGGGGCCTGCGCGGCCATCGAACGCGCCAGCACCGTTGCGCCGGCTTCCTCGGCCTGGGCGTTGCCAGACTTCACCGGCTGAGGCGCGGCCACGGTTTCGGCGGCAACGACCGTCAGCGGCCGCCGGTCGACGACTGAAGCTGGTTTTGTGCCGACGGGGTCCACCATGGTCCTTTGTCCTCGCTATCCGCTCAACCGTTAGAACGACCGGCTTGCGGCAAGCTTTAACAAAAAAATCAGTCGCTCCATCCGGGCAATTTCGCTTGGCCCGCCGCGACCGCGACCGCCTGCACCGGCGTCTTGGAATCGTCGACCTTGACGGTCAGCCGCGCGCCCGGCGCGGCGTCGTTCATCGCCACGCCCTCGCGCGTGATCGAGAAGCCGGGGGCGCCGGCCTCGATCGTCACCGCGTCGCCGCGGCGGATCACCGGCTCGGCCTTGACCGCCGGCGCCGGACGGAGCGCGGCGGCGACTGGCGCGGTGGGCGGGGCAGCCAAGTGCGGTGGCGCCTTTACGGCCACGAAGATACGCCATTCGGGGGTCATGCAGCGCACCACCACCGCATCGTGCGCGTCGCTGTGCCAGGCGAGCTGCGGTGCGGTACACGTGGCGAGCTTGAGCCGGGCATCGACCGGGGTCAGCGCGCCTCCCTCGGCGCCGATCGCCTTGCCGGTGAACTGGGCGACGATCACGTCGAGCAGCGCGGTCGACTGAAAGTCGGGCGCGGCGGCGGCGGGCGTCGCGGCGGTGAGGGCCAGGAAGAGCAGCATGGTCGTCTCCTTGAAAAGCGTGGGGCGGCAAGGCCGCGTTGCCGGGCGGCAAATCATTGCCGGGCTCCCGATTGCGGGCCTTCGAAGCCCAAGGTGAGCACGGCGCGGGTGTGGCCCGTGCCGGTGGCGATCAGGATGCGGTCGGGCGAGACGGCCTTCGCGCCGACCAGCAGCGCCGCCACCGCGCGCGCGCGGTCGGCGGCGAGGATCGGTCCACTGCCGGTCACTGCGTCGACGTCCTGTGTGCTGCCGTCGACCTCGCCGGTGATCTTGAGCCGGGTGCGTGGGTCGCGCGTCGCAGTGCGGGCCCAAGCGAGCGCCGCGGCGGCATCGCGCGGCGCGGCCGAGCCAGGCACGAAGTCGATCGCGGCGATCTCGACCGGCATCGCCGGGACCGAGTCGCTCGCTCCGAAGCCGGCGCGGATGCCCGCCGCGAGCGCGCGCGGATCGATCCGCTGGCTCGCCTGGAGGAGCACGAAGAAGCCGAGCAGCAGCAGCGTGAGGTCGGCGAGCGTCATCAGCCACAAGCGCGGGGCGGGCGCGTCGTCCTGCTCGTCCCAGGTCATGCCGCGAACTCCCGGAGCGCCACCGCCGCGACCGGCTCGATCGCGGCGATCGCGGCGAGCGGCGCCTCGAGCCGGGCGCGCTCCTGCGTTTCCTGGCGCGCCTGGCGGCGCAAGCGGACAGCGATCGGCATCGCGATCAGATTGGCGATCAGCGCGCCGTAGAGCGTCGCGAGCAGCGCCACCGCCATCGCGCCGCCGATCGTCGCGGGATCGCGCATCGCGGTGAACATCACGACGAGCCCGATCAACGTGCCGATCATGCCCAGCGCCGGCGCGGCTTCGGCGGCGCCCGACCACATGTCGATCGCGCCGCGATGCCGCTCGATCCGCGCGACGGTGCGGTGGCGGAGCAAGGTGATGACGTCGTCAGGCCCTGCGCCGTCGACGATCGCGGCGACCGCGGCGGCCAGGTCGGGATCCTCGATCACCGAGCGATCGAGCGCGATCACGCCGTGGCGCCGGGCGATGCGGATCAGAGCGCCGGCCTGCGCGACGAGGGGATCGGCGGTGAAGCGGCGGCGTCCGAGCACCCGAAGCGCGGAGACACCGCGCACCAGGTCGCGTCCCGGCGTCCGCAGGATCACTGCGGCGACGGTGCCGCCGCCGACGAGTTCGAGCGCGGTTGGATCGATGAAGGGCGCGAGGCCCGGAAAGGCTGACAAGTCCATGCGCCCGCGGATGCAAGCCGCAGGCCATTTGCTCCGGCCGGTAGCGGCACCGGCCCGCCCTCCCGACCACGGCAGCGGCTTGCCGCCCGACCGGCAGGATCTTGCCGCTCCTTCCTTCCGTGGCGCCCCGGAGGCCCCTCCCCGGCATTTGGCACACCCATTGCAGGTAATGCGCACGAACTCTTGCGCGAAAGGACGTGCAGATGGCGGAAGACAGCCTTTTCGGTGTGCATGGCGCGGCGCTTGCCGTGCGCTCGCAGCGCATGGGCCTGCTCGCATCGAACATCGCCAACGCCTCGACCCCTGGCTTCAAGGCCAAGGACATCGACTTCCACGCCGCGCTCTCCGCGATCGAGGCGCCGGGTGGTTCGGTCGACAGCGCGATCGACAATGCCACGCTCTATCGCGTGCCGCTCCAGCCGAGCCAGGACGGCAACACCGTCGAGCTCGCCACCGAGCAGACCGCCTTCGCCGAGAATGCCGTCGCCTATCAGACGACGCTCGCCTTCCTCAACGGCCGGATCAATCAGGTCACGCGCGCGCTGAGGGGAGAATAAGCATGGCCGATCAGCCCCTCACGATCTTCCAGGTCGCCGGTCGCGCGATGAGCGCGCAGCTGATCCGGATGAACACCACCGCGTCGAACCTGGCGAACGCGGGCACCGTCGCATCGAGCGAGGCCACCGCCTACCGCTCGATCAAGCCGGTGTTCCGCACCCATTTCGACGAGGCGAGCGGCATGTCGACGGTCGATGTCGAATCGATCGTCACCGCCGGCGCCGATCCGAACAAGCGCTACGATCCGGGCAACCCGATGGCCGACAAGGACGGCAATGTCTGGGAGAGCTCGGTCGATCAGACCCGCGAGATGGTCGACATGCTCGAGACCGCTCGCTCCTACCAAAACAACGTCGAAGTCATGCAGACCGCCAAGTCGCTGATCATCGACACGCTCAAGCTGGGACGCTGACGATGGCTACAAGTTTCGATTCCACGCTCGCCAATCTCGGCATCGGCCGGTCGGGGACCACGCCGACCTCGGCCGCGGCATCCGCGGCCGGCGCCACGCAGATGTCGCAGGGCGATTTCCTCAAGCTGATGACCGAGCAGCTCAAGAACCAGGACCCGTTCGCGCCCGTCGACAACACCCAGATGGTCGCGCAGATGGCGCAGTTCTCGAGCCTGGCGGGCATCACCCAGATGAACACCACGCTGCAGGCGATCTCGGACCGGCTCGGCGGCACCACCACCAGCGACATGATGTCGTGGGTCGGCCGCAACGTACTCACCCAGGGCAACACAGCCTATCCGCGTACCGACGGCGGCCTCAGTGGCCAGATCGACCTCGGCAGCGACGCCACCGGCGTCGACGTCTCGATCGAGGACGGCACCGGCAAGACACTCAAGACCGTATCGCTCGGGCCGCAGGCCAAGGGCAGCGTCGACTTCGACTGGGACGGCTCGACCGATAGCGGCGATCCCGCCGGTTCGGGCCCGTTCACGATCCACGTCACCGCGCGCAACGCCCAGGGCGGCAGCGTCACCGCCACGCCCTATGTCTGGGCGCCGGTGAGCGCGGTGTCGCTCTCGCCGACCGGCGATCCCGTCCTCACGCTTCCCGGCCTCGGCCAGGTGCCTTCTTCCGCCGTCCGCCAGGTCGGCTGAGCCCTTGTCACAGGAGAGTAACCCATGTCCTTCTATACTTCGCTGAGCGGGCTCCAGGCGGCCCAGACCGACATGTCGACGATCTCGCACAACCTAGCGAACGTCTCGACCAACGGCTTCAAGCGCTCGACGACTCAGTTCGCCGACGTGATCGCTTCGACCAAGGATTCGAACCCGAACCAGATGGTCGGATCGGGCACGGTGGTGAAGTCGATCCGCCAGCAGTTCAGCCAGGGCGGCTTCACCCAGTCGAGCTCGGCGCTCGATCTCGCGATCTCGGGCGACGGCTTCTTCGCGGTCAAGGGCGCCACCGGCTCGTCGGGGGTGATGTTCACCCGCAACGGCAGCTTCACCGTCGACAACAACCGCTACATCACCGATTCGCAGGGCAACCAGCTGCTCGGCTATCCGGTCGACGGTTCGGGCGCGGTGGTCGCGACCGGGCTCGATTCGACGGTGCCGCTCCGCCTGCCGCAGACCAGCGGCACGCCCGAGGCGACCAAGAACGTCACCCTGACGCTCAACCTTTCGGCCAATTCGGCGATCCCCTCGCAAGCCGCGCGGTTCACGGCCGCCAGCCCCTATGCCTTCGATCGCTTCGATCCGGGCACCTACAATCAGTCGTCGCAGACCCAGATCTACGACGCAAACGGCAGCGCGCTGACGATGACCAACTATTACGTCCGCAACACCGCGCCGACCCCGGCCGACCAGAGCAGCAGCTGGACGGTCTATTCGTTCGTCGGCGATCAGCAGCTCGACTCCGATCCCGCGACCGCAGGTACCCAGCCGCTCACGCTCAACTTCGATTCGACCGGCAAGATCACCTCGCCGACGACGCCGACCAGCTTCGCCGGCTTCCTGTCGCCCGGCGCGACCTCGGAACAGGATCTCACGCTCGATTTCGGCTCGGCCACCACCCAGGTGGGGGCGCCGTTCAGCGTCAACCAGTCGAGCCAGGATGGCGCGGCGGTGGGCCAGTTCGAGAGCGTCACCGTCGGCGACGACGGCATCGTCACCGCCAGCTTCTCGAACGGCAGCACTCAGCCGCTCGGCAAGGTGGTGCTCGCCAATTTCGACAATCCGGCCGGTCTTCGCCAGCTCGGCAATTCGACCTGGTCGGCGACCGGGCTCTCGGGCGACGCCAAGATGGGCGAGCCCGGCGGCAACGGCTTCGGATCGCTGATGTCGGGCGCGACCGAGCGTTCGAACGTCGACATCACCGAGGAACTGGTCGGTCTGATCGCGGCGCAGCGCAACTTCCAGGCGAACGCCAAGGCGCTCGATACCGCGAGCCAGATCTCCGAAACCATCTTCAACATCCGCACCTGATCGAAGGGCCTTAGGGAAACTGGATCATGGACCGGCTCGTCTACACCGCGCTCTCGGGGCTTCGCAGCCAGATGCAGGCGCAGGCGTCGATCGCGAACAACATCGCGAACGCGACGACCGTCGGCTTTCGCGCCGATCGGGTGTCGTTCGACCGGATGGTGCTCAACGGTTCGGCGTTCGACACCCGCCAGATGGCGTCCGAGGAAATCGACGACATCGATCGCAGTGCGGGCACGATCTTCCAGACCGGCCGCCCGCTCGACGTGGCGGTGACCGGCGACTCCTGGATCGCGGTGCAGGCCGCGGATGGGAGCGAAGCCTATACGAGGCGCGGCGATCTGACCGTCGCGCCGTCGGGCGTGTTGGAAACCGGCGACGGTTTCCCGGTGATGGGGTCGGGGGGCCCCATCACCGTGCCGCCCGCTCAAAAGGTGACGATCGCCGCCGACGGCACGATCTCGATCGTGCCGCCCGGCGGAGACCCGAACCAGCCGCAGGTGCTCGACCGGATCAAGCTCGCCAGCCCCAAGGGGTCGAGCACGGTCAAGGGCACCGACAATCTGCTCCACGTGAAGGGCGGCGGCGTGCTGCCCGACGACATCGACGCGACGGTCGAGAGCGGCGCGCTCGAGCAATCGAACGTCAATCTGACGCAGGCGCTGGTCGACATGATCGAGAACCAGCGCAGCTACGAAGTGCAGGCCAACCTGCTCAAGCAGGCCAAGGAAATGGACGAAAGCACCGCATCCGTGATGCGGATGCCCGCATAAGGAGTAAGACCGATGGGTTCCGCTGCAATGCACATCGCGCGTACCGGGCTCGACGCCCAGGACATGCGCATGCGCGTGATCTCGAACAATTTGGCGAACGTCAACACGACCGCCTTCAAGCGCGACCGCGCTTCGTTCGAGACGCTCGCCTATCAGGTCGTCACCGCGCCCGGCGCGGCGAGCACCGCGCAGACCCAATATGCCACCGGCATCAACATGGGCACCGGCGTGCGCATCCAGGGCACCAGCCGGATGGAGACGCAAGGCGCGCTCCAGACGACCGGCAACGCGCTCGACACCGCGATCGACGGCGACGGATACTTCCAGGTCCAGATGCCCGACGGCACGCTCGGCTACACCCGCGCGGGCAATTTCTCGCGCTCGTCGCAGGGGCTGCTGATCACCTCCGAGGGCTATCAGGTGATGCCCGGCATCACCGTGCCCGAAGGCGCCACCTCGATCACGATCGGCAGCGACGGCACCGTCTCGGCGACGCTCCAGGGCCAGACCGATGCGAGCCAGATCGGCCAGCTCCAGGTCGCGACCTTCCCCAATCCGGCTGGGCTGCTCGCCAAGGGAAACAACTATCTCACCGAAACCTCGGCCAGCGGTGCCGCCAATCTCGGCGCGCCCGGCGAGGACGGACGCGGATCGATCCGTCAGGGGATGCTCGAGGGGTCGAACGTCAACGTCGTCGAAGAGCTCGTCGACATGATCGAGACCCAGCGTGCCTACGAAGTCAATTCGAAGATGATCTCCGCCACCGACGAGATGGAAAAATATGTCAATCAGAACGTCTGATCGCCGGATCCTGACCTTCCTCGCGGGGTTGGCGGTCGGCATCGCATCAGTCGCGGCACTCGCGACGGCGGCGCCGGCGCACGCCCAGATCTTTGGCCACAAGAAGCCCAAGGAGGATTTCTCGGTGACGCTGCCGGCGACGCAACCGCCCGTGGCGCGCCCCGCCGATGGCGGCATCTTCCACGCGAACGAGGGCTATGCCGCGCTTTACGAAGGGCAGCGCGCGCGCCGCGTCGGCGATCCGCTGTCGATCGTGCTGGTCGAGCACACCGCTGCGTCCAAATCGGCGACCTCGAAGCTCGACAGCTCGGGCGGCTTCGGCATCACCCCGCCGACCGCGGGCCCGCTCTCGTTCGATCCCGGCGCGGCCAAGCTCGCGGGCAACCGCAGTTTCACCGGCAACGGCGCGACCGACCAGTCGAACGCGCTCACCGGCGAGATCAGCGTGACGGTCGCCGAGGTCTTTCCCAACGGCACGATGCTGGTGCAGGGCGAGAAGCGCGTCACCTTGAACCGCGGCGACGAATATATCCGCATCAAGGGCATCGTCCGCGTCGCAGACATCGACGAGAACAACCGCGTGCCCTCGACCCGCGTCGCCGATGCCCGCATCGGCTACACCGGCAAGGGCGACGTCGCCCGCGCCAGCCGTCAGGGCTGGCTGTCGCGATTCTTCTCCGTCATCAGCCCCTTCTGAGGTTTCGCGCCATGATCCTCCGCATCATCCTCGCTTTCGTCGCCACGCTCCTGCTTATCGAGCCGGCGGCGGCGCAGCGCATCAAGGACTTGGGCGAGTTCCAGGGCATTCGGACCAACCAGCTGACCGGCTATGGTGTGGTCGTCGGCCTGCCCGGCACCGGCGACGACAATCTCGAATATACCGTCCAGTCGATGCGCGGCGTCGCCGCGCGCTTCGGGCTGCAGCTGCCGCAAGGCGTGAGCCCGGGGCTCAAGAACGCCGCAGTGGTGATGATCACCGCCGAGCTGCCGGCCTTCGCCAAGCCAGGGCAGAAGATCGACATCACCGTTTCGTCGATGGGCAAGGCCAAGTCGCTTCGCGGCGGCACGCTGATCCTCACCCCGCTCCAGGGCGCCGACGGCCAGATCTATGCGATGGCGCAGGGCAACCTCGCGGTCAGCGGGCTGGGTGCCGAGGGCAAGGATGGATCGTCGGTGGTGGTCAACATCCCGTCGAGCGGCCGAATCCCGGAGGGCGCGACGGTCGAGCGGACGGTCGATACCGGCTTCGCGAGCACGCCGGTGCTGACCTTCAACCTCGCCCGCTCCGATTTCACCACCGCGCAGCGAGTCGCCGATGCGATCAACACGCGCTTCGGTGCCGCACGCGCCCGCGCGCTGGACGGCGTGTCGGTCGCGGTCGCCGCCCCTCCGGGCGGCGATGTCCGCGCCGAGCTGATGAGCGAGATCGAGAATCTCGGAAGTCGAGGCCGCAGACGCCCCGGCCCGCGTGATCGTCAACGCGCGCACCGGCACCGTCGTCATCAATTCGGCGGTCCGCGTCCGCCCCGCCGCGGTCACCCACGGCAAGCTCACGGTGCGGATCGAAGAGACCGAGCACACCAGCCAGCCGACCCCGTTCAGCCAAGGCCAGACCAAGACCGACGATCAAAGCGCGATCGGCGTCGACGAGGAGAAGCATCCAATGTTCCTGCTCGAGCCCGGCCCCAAGCTCTCGGACGTGGTCAAGGCGGTCAACGCGATCGGCGCGTCGCCGGCCGATCTGGTCGCCATCCTCGAGGCGCTCAAGGAAGCGGGCGCGCTCCAGGCGGACCTGATCATCCTGTGAGCAGCGTCATCGCCCCCGTCCCCGCGACCGGCTCCGCTCCCGCCACCGGCGGCGTGGCGCTCGACACTTCGCGCCTGGCGTCGAAGAAGAACCTCGAAGCAGCCGGCCAGCGCTTCGAGGCGGTCTTCACCGGCATGATGCTCAAGTCGATGCGCCAGGCCAAGCTCGGCGACGGACTGTTCGACAGCAAGGCCGAGGACGAGTTCCGCGACATGCAGGACCAGCAGCTCGCCCAATCGATGGCGGTGCACGCGCCGATGGGCATCGGCAAGGCGATGGTCGCCTTCCTCTCCAAGGCCGAGAAGACCGCCGAGACGCAGGCCGGTGCCACCACGCCAACGCCTGACGGGAGCGCCAAATGAGCGACATCCTCTCGATCGGCGCGTCGGGCGTTCGCGCCTATCAGACCGCGCTGACCACCATCTCGGAGAATATCGCGAACGCGGGCACCGCGGGCTACTCCCGGCGCACCGCGACGATCTCAGAGGTTGCGGCGCCCGCCACCGCGACCTCGGCCGCCAATGGCATGGGAGCTACCGTGTCGGGCATTGCCCGCGCGGGCGACGACCTCAAGAGCGCACAAGTGCGCAGCACCGGTGCCGATCTCGCGCGCACCGACGCCAGCGCGACCTGGCTCGACCGAATCCAGAGCGCGCTGACCGGCGACCAGCTCGGCACCCGCCTGACCGATTTCTTCGATTCGGCGAGCGCGGTCGCCGCCGACCCTTCGGCGCTTGCGCCGCGCGCGACGATGCTCGAATCGGCCGCGAGCGTCGCGACCGCTTTCTCGGGCACCGGCGAGGCGCTCGCCGCCGCCGCGAGCGACCTCGACGCCACCGCCGACGCCGGGGTCTCGCAGCTCAACAGCCTCGCCGCGTCGCTCGCCAAGGTAAACTCGGCGCTCGGCCGCGCCACGCCGGGCACCAGCGGCAGCGCCGCGATGCTCGACGAGCGCGACCGGCTGCTCGAATCGATGAGCGCGCTCACCGACGTCTCGGTCAGCCTCGACGGCGCCGGCCGCGCCACCGTGCGCGCGGGCGGCGAAGGGGGGCCGGTGCTCGTCCAGGGCGACGTTGCCGGGACGGTCACCTATGTCCGCTCGGGCGGAGCAGTGTCGCTCGCGGTCCATCGCGACGGCGACACCCAGGCGCTCCTGCCCAACGGCGGCGCGCTCGCCGGGCTCGCCGAGGGCGCGCAGCGCATCGCCGACGCCCAGACCTCGCTCGACTCGCTCGCGACCGATTTCACCAACGGGGTCAACGCGGTCCAGGCCAATGGCCGCGACCTGACCGGCAACCCCGGCACGCCGATGTTCGCGACCGGCGCCTCGCCGACCCAGGTCACGGTCGCGCTTTCCGATCCGCGCGGCATCGCGGCGGCGGCGGTGGGCGGCGGCACGCGCGACAACCGCAACCTCGCCGTGCTCTCGGCGCTGCGCACCAGCGGCGGGTTCGAGGGCCAGGTCACCGATCTCGTCTCGGTCAACGCCGCGACGCTTTCCGCCCGTCAGACCGTCGGCCAGGCGCAGACCGCGATTCGCGATTCGGCGGTCGCGGCGCGCGATTCGGCCAGCGGGGTCAACATCGACGAGGAAGCGGTCGACCTGATGCGCTTCCAGCAGGCCTATTCCGCGTCGAGCCGAGTCATCCAGACCGCGCGCGACACGCTCCAGACCATCCTCGACATCAATTGAGCCAGACCATGCGCATCTCCACCTCGCAGATGTTCGACCGGCCGACGTCGCTGATGGCGGCGCTCAACCAGCAGGCCGATTCGCTGCAGACGCAGATCTC
The DNA here is from genome assembly GCA_963799985.1 of uncultured Alphaproteobacteria bacterium. GTDB lineage: Bacteria > Pseudomonadota > Alphaproteobacteria > Sphingomonadales > Sphingomonadaceae > Sphingomonas. The sequence continues at coordinate 915,014 of CAWCZC010000002.1, forward strand.
GACCAGCAAGAAGATCTCGGCGCCGTCCGACGATCCGACCGCCTATGTCCAGCTCGATGCGCTCAAGCGCGCGGGCGCCGACGACAGCGCCTATGCGTCGAACGTCAAGCTCGCGCAGGGCCTGCTCGCCCAGAGTGATTCGACGCTCGAGTCGGTGCAGACCCAGCTCCAGCGCGTCCAGGAGCTGGCGGTCCAGGCCTCGAACGGCACGCTAAACGCCGCTGATCGCGCAGGACTGGTCACCTCGATCAACGAGATCGCGTCCGATTTGGTCAACCTCGCCAATACGAAAGACGTGCGCGGCCAGGCCCTGTTCGGCGGCGCGAGTGGCGACGCGCCCTATGTCCAGAACGACGATGGCAGCGTCAGCTTCACCGACAGCGGCCAGCCGGCACCGATCCCGGTCGGCGACGGCGACGCCATCGCCACCTCGGTGACTGGCGATCGCGCGTTCGGCGACATGTTCGCGACGCTCAAATCGCTGAGCGATACCATCGCGAGCGGCGGCGACACCGGCGCAGTGCTCGATTCGCTCCAGGCCAATCTCGATTCGGTCACCGCGGCCCGCGCCTCGGTCGGCGCGCGCGGCGCGCGGCTCGATCTCACCGCGACCCGGCTGTCCGATGCCGCCGCGGCGCGCGAGGTGACTCGCAGCGGGCTCGAAGATACCGACATCACCACCTCGGTCGCCGATCTGCAGAAGACGCTGACCATCCTTCAGGCGACGCAGGCGAGCTTCACCAAACTCTCGAGCCTCTCGCTGTTCGATTATCTCAAATAATTGCGCCCGCAGTAACCATTTCGCGACGCCTTTTCGCTCAAGGTTCGGGGCAAGCGGCCGTTAACTGAAACAGGGCCCGAAGCGGCAACGGGGGAATTGCAGGCGCATGTATCCGGTTATCGGTCTCGTCGTCCTTCTGGTGATGGTCTTCGGTGGTTTCACGATCACCGGCGGCGCGCTCGGTCCCGTGCTCGAGGCGATTCCGCACGAGATGCTGATCATCGGCGGCGCCGCCGCGGGATCGCTCATCATCGGCAATTCGATGAAGGAGCTGAAGGCGGTCGGCGGCGGCTTCATGAAGGTCTTCAAGGGCCCGAAGTACAAGAAGCAGGACTATCTCGACACGATCTTCCTCGTCTCCAAGCTGATGAAGATGCTGCGTACCGAGGGCCCGATCGCGCTCGAGCCGCACGTCGAAGATCCCGCCTCGAGCGTCATCTTCGCCGAATTCCCGCGGCTGCTCGCCGACAAGACTCTGGTCAACCTGATCGCCGATACGCTCCGCCTCGTCGTGGTCTCGTCGGGCACGCTCGACGTTCATGCGGTCGAGGAGGTCATGGACAGCGCGATCAAGACCCACCACCACGAGGTGCAGGGCCCGCAGACCACGCTCCAGTCGCTGTCCGACGCGCTTCCCGCGCTCGGAATCGTCGCGGCGGTGCTCGGCGTGGTCAAGACGATGGGGTCGATCGACAAGCCGCCGGCCATCCTCGGCGCGATGATCGGATCGGCGTTGGTCGGTACCTTCCTGGGCGTGCTGCTCGCCTACGGTCTGGTCGGCCCGATCGCGAGCCGGCTCCAGCAGGTGATCGACGCCGACCAGTCGATCTACGACGTCGTCAAGCAGATCATCATCGCCTCGCTCCACGGCCATCCGCAGCCGCTGGTGATCGAGGCGGCGCGCTCGGGCATCGCGCACGCCAACCAGCCGAACTTCGGCGAGGTGTTCGACGGCCTGAGGGGACGGTAACGTGGCCGGTCGCGCACCGCACGGCTCGAACCAGCCGCCGCGGATCATCTACAAGAAGGTCTATATCGAGGGGCACGGCGGCCATCACGGCGGCGCGTGGAAGGTCGCCTATGCCGATTTCGTGACGGCGATGATGGCGTTCTTCCTGCTGCTGTGGCTGCTCGGCGCGACCAACGAGAAGCAGCGCAAGGCGCTCGCCGACTATTTCTCGCCGACGTTGGTCGAGATGAAGCAGAACAGCGCGGGATCGAACGGCATGTTCGGCGGCGATTCGATCACCAGCGCCGACAGCTATCCGCACAAGGCCGCGCAGACCGGCACCATGTCGCTCACCGTCCCGGCGGACGCGACCGGCGGCACGCAGGTCGGCACCGGCGAGAAGGGCACGCTCAAGGACAAGCGCGCGCTCGCCGCCGAGGACCAGCGCAACTTCGCCAAGATGCGCGAGGCGGTCGAGAGCCGGATGAAGTCCAACCCCAAGATGGCCAAGCTGGCCAACCACGTCCGCTTCGTCGCGACGCGCGACGGGATGCGGATCGATCTGGTCGACGATGCCAATTATTCGATGTTCGACGTCGGCACGACCGCTTTGGTGTCCGACGCCGACAATCTGATCGGGATGATCGCGCAGACGATCTCGACGATGGAGAATCCGATCATGATCCGCGGGCATACTGACAGCCTGCCCTATGGCGACCCGCGCGCGATGAACAACTGGATGCTCTCGAGCGGCCGCGCCGAGGCGACTCGCCGCCGGCTCGCCTCGGGCGGCGTGCCCGAGGCGCGTTTCGAGCGGATCGAAGGCGTCGCCGACCGCGAGCCGATGATCGAGGGCAATCCCGCCGACCCGCGCAACAGACGCGTGGCGATCACGCTGCTCTACCGCGCCGGCGCGTTCGGAAAGTGAGTTGTTTTTCAGCTTCGCTGGCCGGTGCCTTCTTAATCAGTAGAACAGCTTGCGGATCGTCAGCCGGATCGTCCGGCCCGTCGGATCGAGCAGGTCGGGCTGGTAGCTGAGCGGCGTCGCCCCGGCCGCGTCGCGCACGCGAATCCGGCTGTCGAACACATTGTCGACCGACAGCGCAACGCGGGTTCCCAGCACCCACGTATGCTTGCGCAGCAAGCCGATCTGCTGCCCCAGGTCCGCGAACAGCCGGACGCCCACGGTTCCCAGGCTCGAGAAATGGAGCGAGGGGCTGGTCCCGGTCGCGCCGCCGTCGACGTCGGTCGCGCTTTGCCAATGCCCGATCAGCCGAGCGCCGATGCCGTTCTTGGTGTAGCCCGCCTGGAGGTCGAGCTCGTGGCGCGGCTCACCGCCCGAGCTGCCGCTCGCCGACCCGTTGAGCACGTCGAGGATCGGCAGTCCGTCGTGGATCAGCACCTGATCGCGGAAATGCCAGGTGTGGTAGAAGCTGACTTGAATCCGGCCCGAGAGCGGGCTGTTGGCCCCGCCGAAGCCGCCACGGCCGCCGCCGAAACCGCCACCGCCACCGCCACCGCCGCCAAAGCCGCGTCCGCCGCCTCCGCCGCCTCCGCCACCGAAGCCGCGGCCACCGCCGGGCGCAGCCGTGCCTTGGGCGGTCTGGTCGCCGGTCGCGCCCTGCGCAGGCGGAGTTTGGCCCGGCGGAGGCTGGGTTGCCGGAGCGGCTTGGCCGCCTTGCGCGGGAGCTTGCCCGGCCGGGGTGCCGCTCGCCTGGCCTCCCGGCCCGCGGCCCCCTTGGCCGCGTCCGCCCTGACCGCCCTGGAGGATCGGTCCGCCGAAGATGCTGTTGCCCAGATTGGGCCGGCCGGTGCCGTAGCGCGTGGCGAGGTCACCGAAGAATTTCTGCGGCGAAGGCGCCGGCTGCCCGGTCCGTTCGGCTTCGTCGCGTGCTTTCAGATAGGCGTCGCGGGCTTCGGTGACGCGTTTTTCGACCGAGGACTGCACCGGAATCGAGAGGCTGAACCCCCAGTGGAGCTCCGATCGGTCGGCGCGCTCGAAGTTGACCGGGCGCATGTCGATACTGGTCAGCCGCCCGCTCGCGTCGCGGGTGAAGCGCGAGGGGAAGGCGCCCTCGAGCTCGGGGGTCGCGGTCGGGAAGCTCGAGATCTGGTTGCGCGTGGTGCTGCGCACGTAATCGGCGGTCAGGTTGAGCTCGAGCTTGTCGATCGGCCGCGACGAAAGCCCCAGCTTCATCACGTGGCGGTGATCGGGACTGAGCAACGGATTGCCGCCGGTGATCGTGGTGATGTCGACGCTTTCACCGCGAACGAGATCGAAGACGCGGACGTTGGGCGTGAACACCGTCGGATCGGCGAGCTGCTGCGGGCTCGGCGCGCCCTTTTCGTCGGTCACCGAGACGAGGAACCTGAGCTGGGCGATCGGCGACCAGTGTGCGCCATAACCCGTGGTCAGCAGCGATCCGAAGTCCGAGAGATGCTCGACCTCGACATTGCCGTTGAGCGAAAGATCGCCAATCGCCGAGAGGAAATTCTCGCGGCGGCTGGTGATCGGAATGTCGAGATTGACCTGGCCGTCGGCCGACTGACGGCTGCCATGCCCCGATTGGGCGAGGCCGCTGCGCAGCGAGCTGCTGTCGAACGCGCTCGTTTTGGCGGTGGCGCGGAAGGTGGTGGTGATCTTGCCGGCCGGAAGCGTGGCGATCGGCCCGTTGAGCATCGCATCGAGCGACCCGACGCTCGACATCGAATTGGCGAGGTCGGCCGGGCGCACCGCGAGCAGGCTCATCGGCAGCGTCGCGAAGGGATTGAACGATGGATCGTGCGCGGTGAGCAGCGCCTGCATCTCGCTCGGATCGAAGCCGGTGTCGGTCACGGTCTGCGAGGTGACATGGTCGTAATTGCCCGTAACCGACCAGCGCCACGGCTGCGCGTCGCCGTTGACGGTGAAGCCTAGATGCGCGGTGCGGCTGTCGCTGCCGCGGGTCAGCGGCCCGAGCGGCGGATAGATCGTCACCGGCCCAGAATAGGCCGTGAAGGCGCTGCCTGCCGGGATGGTCAGCGCGATCCCGGGCAGCCCCAGCCACGATTTGCGCTCGGTATCCTCGAGCCGCGCGTTGATCGACAGGCCGACCTTGGGCGAAAGCGTGCGGGCATAGACGGTGTTGAGCGTGATCCCCTGGCTGGGTGCGACCAGGGTGCGATAGGGCGCGAAGCTGGCGGGGAAGTTGGGCGAGCCGGCCGGAGCGCCGAAGGTGCCCGCGGTCGGCACCGGCGTCTGCGGGAGCACGTCGCGTTCGCTCTCGAGGATTCCCGAATTGCCGGTATATTGCATGTCAACGTTGAGCCGGCCGCTGCGGCTGATCTTGAGAACGTCGATCGCGCCGTGCTTGCTGCTGTTGCCGCCCTGGGTGGGCATGCCGCCGGTCAGCTCGGTGGTGAGCGAGCGGAAGCGCGCGCGCAGGACGATGTTCACCACGCGCTGATCGGCGCGATAGCCGTATTTGAGCGCGACTTCCTCGGGCAAAATGTCGACGCGCTCGATCGCCTCGGTCGGCAGGTCGCGGATTTCGGAGAAGCTCGAGATGCGGCGGCCGTTCAGCAGCACCACCGGCATGTCGCCGCCGCGCCCGCGCCCCGAATAGGTCTGCGGCGCCAATTGGGTCAGCAGGTCCGAGATCGAGCTGACGCCATACGCGCGCACATCCGCCGCGGTGAGCTGCTGCTCGGGCTGGATGTCGCCGACCACCGCGCCGCGCAGCTGGCCGCTGACGACGATGCCCGAATCGTCGTCGACGGTGTCGGCATCGCTCGCAGGGGCGGGAGCAGCGGGGCGCGCCTGGCGCCGTGGCGTGGGAGCAGGCGTGGGTGCAGGCGCGGGGCTGGCCTCGGCCGGCTTCTGCGGCACAGGCGCCGGCGCGGTCTGGCTCTGGGCGGCGGCAGCCATCGGCAACGCGCCGATCGCCAGGCCCGAGATTGCGCATCCAAACTTCCACATCGCCGCTCGTCACTCCAATTCGCGCATCCGCGTGCCCCCCGCGCGCCGAAACGGCACGTAAGGTCCGCGCGGGTGCTATGCCGGACTTGTCGCAGAAATATGCCGGTTTGCGGAAAAAATGCGGCAGCGCGGAATCACGAGCCCGCCCGGCCGCCAATCGGGCCGGGCGAAATGGTGCGGTCGAGAAGACTCGAACTTCCACGGGCTTTCGCCCACAACGACCTCAACGTTGCGCGTCTACCAGTTCCGCCACGACCGCACGTGAAATCCGCCGGGAGAGCCCCGGCGGCACGGGCACCCCGGAAAGTATCGCTTTCCGGGGACCCCTGGTAAGGCGCGGCCCCTAGCAAAGCGTTCCTGCGCTTGCAACCCAAGGGGCGCGCTTTCCCTCGGCGACCGACACGGCTAGGCCCGGCGCCTCATGTCCGCGCCATCTCCCCTCTCCGCCGAGACGCGGCGCATCCTGGCGCTTGCCTGGCCGGTGGTGCTCACCAGCCTCAACTGGACGATCCTGCACGTGACCGACGTGATCGTGGTCGGCTTCACCGGCACGGGCCAAGTCGCCGCGCTCGGGGCGAGCCGGGCGCTGACCTTCGTGGGGATCGTCATGGCGATCGGCGCGCTTTCAGGGGTGCTCGTCCATGTCGCGCGCGCCGACGGGGCGAAGGATCTGCGCGCGACGGGGCGAGTGTTTCACGAAGGGCTGGCACTGGCGGGGGTGCTGGGCCTCGCGAGCGGGCTGGTGCTGTTCGCCTTCGCCGCGCCGATGCTGCTGGCGCTCGGCGTCGCCCCCGAGATCGCGCCAGGCGCGGCGCAGGTCGTACGGGTGATGGCCTTCGCCTATCCGTTCCAGCTGCTGATCGTCACCGCCAGCTTCTTCCTCGAAGGAGTGAGCCGGGCGCGCCGAGTGACCGTGGTCAACCTGGCGATCCTCCCGCTCAACGCGGTGCTCGCCTGGGCGCTCTCGGGCGGACATCTCGGGCTGCCGCAGCTCGGCGCGGTCGGGGCGGCCGGAGCGACCGCAATCGCCTCGGCGCTCGGCGCGGCGGGCATGCTCGGCGCCGCCTGGACCCTGCCGCGAGCACGGCAGCGCGGTGTGCACGACTGGCGCGCCTTCGCCACTCGCGCGACCCTGGCAGGCGCGCGCCGGCTCGCGCGGTTCGGCGCGGTACCCGCGCTCGCCTCGGGGCTCGAGCTCGCGGGCTTCTCGATCCTGATCGCGCTCTCGACCCGGCTGGGCGAGGTGCAGGCGCATGCGTTCCAGATCGTCTTCTCGGTCCACAACGTCACCTTCGCGCTCGCGCTCGCGCTCGGCCTCGGCTCCGCGGCTGGGGTGCGCTCGGGCAACGCGGTGGGCGAGGGCGTGCCGCACGATGCCGGCTGGCGCACCGCGATCGCCGCGGGTCTCTCGGGGGGCGCCACCGCAACGCTCGCGCTGCTGCTGGTGATGTTCCCGGGGCCGGTCGTCGGCCTGTTCCCCGCGACCGGTCAGGTCCATGCGCTGGCGGCGGCCATGCTACCGCTGTGGGCGCCGTTCATCCTGTTCGACGGATTGCAGGTGGTATTCGTCTATGCGCTCCGGTCGCTCGGCGACCAGGTCGTCGCGGGGATCAACGCGATCCTCGCCTATTTCGTGATCACCGGCGGCGCCGGGCTGCTGCTCGCGTCCTGGGGGTACGGCGCCTTCGCGCTCGTTTATGCCTCGGGGATGGGGATGGTCGCCGCGGCGCTGCTCGACGGCAGCCGCCTCGCCTGGCTCAGCCGCCGATTTCGCTCGCGAAGCTGAACTCGACGATCCGGACGTTCTTCGGGATGTTCAGATTGGCGCTGTTGAAATCGAGCGACGCCTTGGGATCGAGGCTGCGGACCTCGGGGGTGATCCGCCACGCGGTGAGCAGCTGGCTCTGCGCGTCGCGCAGCTCCACGCGGATGTCGGGGACGTGCTGCCGGGTCGCGGTGGGGTTGACCACGGTGCCCGAGACCGCGAGCAGTTCGCCGCCGCCGGCGGGAGTCCGCCGCTCGGCGTTCTTCACGGTGAACTGGAGCGGCGTATCGGCGTCGCCGATGCCGAGGCCGAGCTGCGAAGCGATGCCGGGCGCGCCCGAGTAGAGGATCGCGCCGGTGCCGAGCAGCATCGAGAAACCCGCGACGAACGCCGCCGCGGTCCAGCGCCGCGCGGGATTGCGGCGTGGCTTGAACGGCGGCTCGGGCGCGAAAGGATCGTATCCGGGGACCGACGCATCCCCGCGCGAGCTCGCGCCCTCTGGCTCGCGCGGCAGCGCCGCCAAGGGATCGGGCGCCGCGGGGTAGGAGGGCATCGTCCGCTGCACCGGCACATCGGCGGGCGAGGCGCGGGTCGCCAGATCCAGCACCACCGACGCCTGGAACCAGCTGTGCTTGCAGCTCGCGCAGCGCACCGTCCGCCCCTCCGCGCCGATCGCGCTGTCGGGGACGAGGTACCGCGTGCGGCACTGGGTGCATTCGAGGATCATGATTGGAGTCTAAGCACTTCGCGGGACGGCTCGCAAGTTCCGGAACGGTCCACTTCGCTTGAGCCGCGCGGGCGGCTATGCGATGGCGGACGGGGAGCAGCAGGGCGGCGCATGGCCAATATCGTCCAGTTCGAGAATGTCGGCCTGCGCTACGGCACCGGGCCCGAGACGCTGTCGGACATCTCGTTCACGCTCACTTCGGGCTCCTTCTATTTCCTCACCGGCGCCTCCGGAGCGGGCAAGACCTCGCTGCTCAAGCTGCTCTATCTCGCCCAGCGGCCGAGCCGGGGGGTGGTGCGACTGTTCGGCGAGGATGCCGGCGCGCTGCCGCGGCAGCGCCTGCCCGGTTTCCGGCGGCGGATCGGCGTGGTGTTCCAGGACTTCCGGCTCGTCCCGCACCTCTCGGCCTATGACAATATCGCGCTCCCCTTGCGCGTCGCCGGCATGCCCGAGAGCGACATCGAGGCGCCCGTGCGCGAGATGCTCGCCTGGGTGGGGCTCACCGATCGCGGCAAGGCGAGGCCGCCGACGCTTTCGGGCGGCGAGCAGCAGCGCATCGCGATCGCGCGCGCGGTGATCGGCCGCCCCGAGGTGCTCGTCGCCGACGAGCCGACCGGCAACGTCGATCCCGACATGGCCGAGCGGCTGCTCCACCTGTTCAATTCGCTCAACCGGCTGGGAACGACGGTGGTGGTCGCCACCCACGATTTCCACCTGCTCAACCGTATCCCCACCGCTCGGATGATGCGGATCGAGAAAGGCCGCCTCGCCGACCCCACCGGCGCGCTGCGCCATCCGCCGGGATCGGGATCGGCGTGAAGTTCAGCCTCAACCCCAACGCGCCCGACCGCCGCCTGCTCGACGAGGGACGCCGCACGCGTGCGATGACCTGGATCATGGCGATCATGCTGTTCCTGACCGTGCTTGCGGGTGCGCTCGGGCTCGGCATGTTCGCCGCGACCGCGCAGCTCGACCGTCAGTTGGCTGGGCGGCTGACCGTCCAGATCGTCGAGCCCAACGCCGAGCTTCGCGACGCTCAGGCGGGTGCCATGGTCAAGGCGTTCCGTACGCTTCCCGGCGTCGCTCGCGCCGACGAGGCCGACCGTGCGCGGCTCGCCGAGCTGCTCAAACCCTGGCTCGGAGACACCGGCCTCGATCCCGACCTGCCGATGCCGGCGATGATCGACGTCGACGTGCGCGGCGACGCCGCGGTCGCGGCGGTCGAGCGGACCGCGCGCGGCATCGCGCCGACTGCGCGGATCGACCGCCATGCGCAGTGGCTCTCCCCCGTGCGCAGCTTCATGGCGACGTTGAGCTGGCTCGCGGCGGGCCTCGTGCTGCTCATCGGCAGCGCGACCGCCGCAGTGGTGCTGCTCGCGGCGCGCGCGGGGCTCGATACGCACCGCGACACGATCGAGGTGCTCCACATGCTCGGCTCGACCGACCTCCAGGTCGCGCGGCTGTTCCAGCGCCGGATCGCGTTCGACACACTGCTCGGCGGCGCGGTCGGCACGGCGTTCGCGCTAGGTCTGGTGTGGTTCCTCCAGGGGCAGTTCGGCGCGCTCGGATCGGAGCTGATCGAGCGGAGTCGCGCTCCAGCAGCGCGACTGGTTCCTGCTGCTCCTGCTGCCGCTGAGCTTCGCGCTGCTGGCCACCTTCGCGGCGCGGATCGCGGTGCTACGGGCGCTGGGCAAGACGCTGTGATCTGGCGCGTCGCGGCAGCACTGGGGATCGCGTGGGCGCTCGGCTTCGCGGTGTTCATGATGTCGCTCGGCCAGCCGCTCGACGCGTCCGAGCACACCGACGGAATCGTGGTGCTGACCGGGGCGCCCGGGCGGATCGATCGCGGGCTGGCGCTGATGGCGCAAGGCTCGGCGAAGCGGATGTTGGTGAGCGGAGTCGATCCCGATGTCCGCCCCGGCGAGCTGATGGTGCGCTATCCGCCGTCGGCGCGGCTCTTTGCCTGTTGCATCGATCTCGGCCGCCAGGCGATCGATACCGTCTCCAACGCCGAGGAGACCGCGGACTGGGTGCGCAAGCACAAGTACAAAACGGTGCGGCTGGTGACCTCCGACTGGCACATGCCCCGCGCCCGGCTTGAACTCGCGCATGTGCTCGGCAGCCAGGTCAAGCTGACGGGCGATTCAGTGCGCAGCAGCCCGCGGCTCGGCACGCTCTTGCTCGAATATCATAAATATCTGGTGCGGAGCCTTGCGCTGCTGATCGGGATCGGCTGAGGTGGCCAGGTTCCGGGATTGCCTGCGGACGATCGCCTTCTCGATCTTCTTCTATGGGTTGAGCGTGCCGATCGTGCTGGGAGCGCCGATCGTCGCGCTGATCGGGCGCAAACCGCTGCGGCGCTACGCGAATGGCTGGGCCGGTCTGCTCCACTGGTCGGCGCGAACGATATTGGGAATCGAGACGCGGGTCGAGGGGGTGATTCCCGACCGGCCGGTGCTGTTCGCGGTCAAGCACGAGTCGATCTTCGAGGCGCTCGTGCTGCCGCGATTGCTGGGTTCACCGGCGACGGTGATGAAACGCGAGCTGGCTCGAATCCCAGTGTGGGGCTGGGCCGCTCGACGCTACGGCATGATCGTGATCGACCGCGCGGCTTCCGCCACCGCGCTGAGGGGCATGATGCGCGATGCCAAGGCCGCGCTCGGTGACGACCGCCCGGTGATGATCTTCCCCGAAGGGACTCGGGTGGCGCCGGGCGAGGCTCCGTCGCTCAGGTCGGGCTTCGCGGGACTGTACCGGATGCTCGGGCTGCCGGTGGTTCCGGTGGCGGTGAACAGCGGCCACGTCTGGCCGCGCAAGGGACCCAAGCGTCCCGGCGAGGTGGTCTTCCGCTTCGGCGAGCCGATCCCGCCCGGCCTGCCGCGGCCCGAGATCGAGGTGCGGGTGCACGCCGCGATCAACGCGCTCAACAGTGATTCGAAGGTTCGTGAAGCGAGGGATGGAACGAACGCTTGATCTTACGGCCCATTGTCGGCTGCCGCGAAGCGCAATATCGCAGGACGTCTCCACGGCCGGGACTCGCCATGATCGAAATCGCATCCGAGACGCTGGCGGCGGCTATCAACCCGCTCGGTGCGGAGCTGTGGAGCTTGCGCGATTCGGCCGGCCGCGAGCTGATGACCGACGCCGATCCGGCGTTCTGGACGGGCCATGCGCCTTTGCTGTTCCCGGTTGTCGGCGCGCTCCGGGGCGGGCGCTACCGGCTGGGCGCGCAGGAGTATGCAATGAGCCAGCACGGCTTCGCTCGGCGCAGCGAGTTCGGGATCGTCGAGCAGACCGATTCGCGCGCGGTGTTCCGGCTCGTCGATACGAGCGAGACGCGCGTGCTCTATCCGTTCGCCTTCACGCTCGACGCGGCATTCACACTTACCGGCGCGTCGTTGCTCATCGACGTGACCGTCACCAATCGCGGCGACGGGCCGATGCCGGCGAGCATCGGCTTCCACCCCGCCTTCGCCTGGCCGCTGCCTTATGGCGAGCGGCGGCAGGATCACCGCATCGTCTTCGCGGGCGACGAGCCTGCGGCGCTCCGCCAGATCGGCCGCGACGGGCTGATCGCGGCGGGGACCCGAGCGAGCCCGCTCGAAGGCCGCACGTTGCGGCTGCGCGATACTTTGTTCGAGAACGACGCGCTGATCTGGGACCCGGTCGCGAGCCGCTCGGTCACTTACGGCTCGGCGCAGGGTCCGCGGCTCGAGGTCGCCTGGGACGCGGCGATGCTGGGCGTGTGGACCAAGCCCGGCGCGCATTACGTCTGCATCGAGCCGTGGCACGGCATCGCCGATCCCGAGGGCTTCGACGGCGAGATCTGGGACAAGCCGGGCATCCTGCGCTTCGAGCCCGGCGAGGCGCGGACCCTTTCAATGGGCGTGACGCTGCGGTCGTGAGCGGCTAGGGCGCGCCATGCCTTCGCACGACCGCCGCACCTTCGCGATCATCTCCCACCCCGATGCCGGCAAGACCACGCTGACCGAGAAGCTGCTGCTGTTCGGCGGCGCGATCCATCTCGCGGGCGAGGTCAAGGCGCGCGGGGCAGCACGGCGGGCGCGATCGGACTGGATGAAGATCGAGCAGCAGCGCGGCATTTCGGTCACCTCGAGCGGTGATGACCTTCGAGCGCGAGGGCCTCACCTTCAACCTGCTCGACACGCCGGGCCACGAGGATTTCTCGCGAAGACACCTACCGCACGCTGACCGCGGTCGATTCGCGCGGTGATGGTGATCGACGCCGCCAAGGGCATCGAGCCGCAGACGCGCAAGCTGTTCGAGGTCTGCCGGCTGCGCTCGGTGCCGATCATCACCTTCATCAACAAGGTCGACCGCGAGGGGCGCGATCCCGTTCGAGCTGATCGACGAGGTCGCCGACAAGCTCGCGCTCGACGTCAGCCCGATGAACTGGCCGGTCGGGATGGGCGGACAGTTCGAGGGGCTGTATGATCTCGGCGACAATCGCCTGCTCCAGCCCGAGGGCGACAGCCGCGACTATCACGGCAAGGTCGCGCAGTTTCCGGGCTCGACGATCCCGGGCTTGCAGCGAAGCTCACGCCCGAGGGCCTGGCGCGGCTGCGCGACGAGGCCGAGCTGGCGCGTCGGCGGCTATTCGACGCTTCGATGCCGAAGCCTATCGCAACGGCGACCTGACGCCGGTCTATTTCGGCTCGGCGCTCAAGGAATTCGGGGTCGACGACGCTGATCGACGCGATCGCGCGCTTACGCGCCGCCGCCCGCGCTCGCAGCCGGCCGAGCCCGCGCCGGTCTCGCCGGATCGAGCCGGAGGTGACCGGCTTCATCTTCAAGGTCCAGGCCAACATGGACCCGCAACCACCGCGACCGCATCGCCTTCATGCGGCTGTGCTCGGGGACGTTCCGACGCGGCATGAAGCTGACGCCGATCGGGCACGGCAAGCCGATCGCGGTCCACTCGCCGATCCTGTTCTTCGCGCAGCGACCGCGAGCTGGCCGACGAGGCCTATCCGGGCGACATCATCGGCATCCCCAACCACGGCACGCTGCGCGTCGGCGATACGCTGAGCGAAAAGCGCCGACGTGCGCTTCACCGGCCTGCCCAATTTCGCGCCCGAAATCCTGCGCCGCGTGCGTGCTCAAGGACCCGACCAAGACCAAGCAGCTGCGCAAGGCGCTGGACGACATGGCCGAGGAAGGCGTGACTCAGGTCTTCTATCCCGACATCGGATCGAACTGGATCGTCGGCGTCGTCGGCCAGCTCCAGCTCGAGGTGCTGCTTTCGCGGCTTGGAGGCGGAATACAAGGTCGCGGCGGGGCTGGAGATCGCGCCGTTCGAGACCGCGCGCTGGATCTCGGCCGGCGATCCCGCCGATCTCAAGGCCTTCACCGAGATCAACCGCGGCGGCGATGGCCAAGGACCGCGACGGCGACCCGGTGTTCCTGGCGAAGTCGGCCTGGGAAGTCGGCTATATCGCGGACCGCTATCCCAAGGTGAGGTTCGCGGCGACGCGGGAGCGATAGTACCCTTATCCTCCCCCGCTGCGCGAGGAAGGATCATGTTAGTCCACCCAATCCCGCGCCAGCCGCCGGCTCGCCAGCGCCATCAGCGCGCCCGCGACGAGGTACAGGCACAGCCCCGCCGCGATCGCGTAGCGCAGGCCGTCGGCGCCGTAAGCGGGGGTCAGCTGCCTCGAGAGCGCGCCGATCGCCCAGCTGCCCAGCCCCAGCCCGATCAGATTGTTGATGAGCAGGAAGCTTGCCGAGGCGGTCGCGCGCATATGGGCGGGGACGAGGTGCTGGACCGCGGTCAGCACCGGGCCGAGCCAGACATAGACGAGCGCCTGGGGTACTACGAACAGCGCGAACGCTGCCTGCCATGAGCCAGAGAGCACGCCGGCGATGAACAGGGGCGTCCCCGCGACGTAGCAGATTGCGGGCGCCAGCGCGTACCAGCGACGGCTCTTCGCACCCAGCCGGTCGCCGAGCCGGCCGCCGATCAGGATTCCCGCGACTCCGCCGGTCAGCAACAGCGCGCCGAAGAACTGGCCGGTCTCGCCGATGCTCAGGTGGAAGTTGAGCATGATCAGGCTCGGCAGCCAGAAGGCGACGCCGTAGCCGCACATCGATCCCGCCGCCGCCCCGAACGCGAGCAGCCAGAAGCTGGGCTTGGCCGCGAGCACGCCGAAGACGTGCCACAGCGGCACCTGGTCGGCGGACGCCACTACGCGGGGGCGATCGCGCACCACCAGCTTGAATGCAGGGACGATCAGCAATCCGAGCACGCCGACGACGACGAACGCCGCCCGCCACTCGACATGCTGCGCGATCGTACCGCCGAGCAGCGCCCCCAGCGCCGCCCCGGCGGGGATCCCGAGCGAATAGATCGACAGCGCCCGCGCGCGCCGCTCGGGCGGATAATAGTCGCCGATCAACGCGTAGCTCGGCGCGACTCCACCCGCCTCGCCGACCCCGACGCCGAGGCGGAACAGGAACATCTGCCCGAAATTCTGCGCGAAGCCGCAGGCGGCGGTGAACAGGCTCCACACGCCGAGCGAGATCGTGATCACCCAGCTCCGGCTGGTCTTGTCGGCGATCAGCGCGAGCGGGATCGCCAGCGTCGAATAGAGCGCCGCGAACGCGAGGCCGCCGAGCATCCCGAGCTGGGCATCGTCGAGGTGGAGCGATGCCTTCACCGGCTGGGCGAGGATGCTCAGGATCTGCCGGTCGAGGAAATTGAAGGTGTAGACGAGCAGCAGCATCGCGAGGACGATGCCGCGATTGGGAACGGCCTTGGTCTCGGAAGTCATGGATGGGTTTCCCGATACGAAACGGCCGGACGCTCCCGAAGGAACGCCCGGCCGCCCTCAGCCTTGCTGTCTCAGGCTCAGAACTTGACGCCGACCGAGACGAACACCTGGCGCGGGTTGCCGTAGAAGGCGGTGGCGATGCCTTCCTTGCCCAGCGTCGGGGTGTAGCCGCCCGATCCGTTGAGGATCGGCACGCCGGCGATCGTCGCGTTGATGTACTGGTAGCCCGACGTCTTGTAGCGGACGTCGGTCAGGTTCTTGCCGTGGAGGCCGACGAAGTAGCGGCCGCCATCGAAGCTGTAGTTCAGATCGGCGTTGAGCAACGTGTAGCCCGGCTGGTCGAGGAACGGGCTCGCCGTCTCGAACTGGTGGGTCAGGCTGCGGTAGGCGACCGTCGAAGACGCGGTGAGGTCGCCGCCTCCGACCGGCAAGGACATGCCCAGGGTGCCCGACACCGTCCATTCGGGCGTGTTCTGGAAGACGCGGACATTGGAGACGTCGACGCCGGTCGGCCCGATGAACTTCTTGTACTTGGCGTTGATGTAGCCGAGCGTGCCCGAGAGGTTGACGCTCGATCCGGGCCCGGCGAAGTCGCGCGCCAGCACCGCGTTGGATTCGAGTTCGACGCCCTTGATCGTGGCCTTGGCGGCGTTGGTGGTGATGCCGCAGAAGCTCTGGACCCCGCCGATCAGACAGCCGACCGAGCCCGGGATCTGGACGTCGGTATAGTCCGAATAGAAACCGTCGAGCGCCCAGGTCAGGCGGCGGTCGAACGCCGCGCCCTTCCAGCCGAGCTCATAGGTCTTCACCGAATTCGGGCTTGAACAGCAGGTAGTTGTAGATTTCCTGCGGATCCTTGACGCCGTTGCCGTTGGTGTCGGGCGCCGAGGTGCCCGATCCGCGCGGATCGAAGCCGCCGCCCTTGAAGCCTTCCGAATAGGACAGATAGATCATGTGATCGGCGTTCGGCTTGAACGCGATCGAGGCGCGCGGGGTGAACTTCTGGAAGTTCGCGAGCCCATGGAAATTGGTCGAGGGCGCGCCGAACGGGGTCGGGTTGCCGCCGAATTCGGAGGTCACGCCGCCGAGGTAGCTCGCCTTGAACACGAACGACTTGCGCTGGTCCCAGGTGTAGCGTCCGCCGAGCGACAGGCTGAACTGATCGGTCAAGTCGAAGGTGAAGTCGCCGTAGATCGACGAGGTGTTGGTGCGCACGTCGCCCGCGGTGTAGGCGTCGAAGCCCGGGCTGGTGGTCGAGAGCAGCACGTCGAAGCCCGTCGCCGCCTTGGCGTTCAGGTAATAATAGCCGAGGATACCGTTGAGCTTGTCGCTCTTGTAGAGCAGCTGGACTTCCTGGCTGATCTGCTCGTTGCGATAGACCGCAGGGACGTCGACGTCGACCGAGGGGGTCGAATCGAAGTCGATCGGGGTGAGCGACTTGTCCTTGCGATAGGCGCTGATGCTGCGGAGCGTCAGGTGATCGGTCAGGTCGGCGTCGACCGACATCGACACGCCGCCTGCCTGGATGTCTTCCTTCGGATTGGCGAGCCCGGCGTTGGTGTCATAGACATTGGCCAGCACCGGCGATCCGGTGAGCAGCCCCGGAATCAGCCGGTGGCCATTGCGCGGCGCGGAGGTGTCATGGGTGTAGTCGCCGGTGATCCGCATGAACAAGCGGCTGTCGGGCGAGGTGAACTCGACCGTCGCTCGGCCGGCCCAGACGTCCTTGTTGTAATTGTCGATGCCGAGGTTGAGGTTCTTGCCGAAGCCATCATGGCCGAGCCGCGCGCCCGACACGCCGATCTTGAACCCGGCGCCGAGCGGCGCGGAGGCGCTGACGATGCCGTCGAGCTCGTTGTACGAGCCGTAGGTCGCCTTGGCGCTCAGCGAGAAGGCGTCGGGCAGCTTCTTGGTGACGTATTTGACCGCGCCGCCGATCGTGTTGCGGCCATAGAGCGTTCCCTGCGGCCCGCGCAGCACCTCGATCCGGTCGACGTCGTAGATGTCGAGCACCGCGGCTTGCGGGCGGTTGAGGTAGACGTCGTCGAGGTAGATGCCGATGCCCGCCTCGAAGCCCGGTACCGGGTCTTGCTGACCGACGCCGCGGATGAAGGCGGCGAGCGTCGAATTGGTGCCGCGCGCATCCTTGAGCGTCGTGTTGGGCGTGGTCGTCTGGATGTCGGTCAGGTCGGTCGCGCCGATTTGCTCGAGCTTCTCGGCGCTGAACGCGGTGACCGCGACCGGCACGTTCTGAAGCGTTTCCGCGCGGCGGCGCGCGGTGACGACGATCGCGCCCTCGTCCTCGGCGCCGGTCGCCTGCGTTCCGGTGGCGACGGGAGCGGGCGGCGTGTCCTGCGCGAACGCGGGCGCTGCGCCCAACACCGCCAACGCGCCTCCGGCGAACAGGATCGAACGAACGGATGGATACAAACGTGACATTCAGGCTTCCTCCCCAGATGACGACCCGTTCTAACTGCGCGGGTTGTAACGCGTTGCCGGACGCTATACTGAAACATGAACCGGGTTTCAACTTTGATGATGCGGGGAGGCGAAGGAATGGCTAGCGGGCGTGACATGACGGCCACAGCGGCGTTTACGCCGGGCGAAGCCGCCAGCGCCGGCAAGGAGCCGCGTACCGCGCGCGGCCGCCGCACGCTGCGCGCGATCCTCGACGCCGCGGCGGTCGAATTCGGCGAGAAAGGGTTCCACGAAGGATCGATCAGCGGGATCACGCGCCGCGCCGGCGTCGCGCTCGGCAGCTTCTACACCTATTTCGATTCGAAGGACGCGGTGTTCCGGGCGCTGGTGCGTGACATGAGCGAGCAAGTGAAGGAGCATGTCGGGCCCGCGCTGCGCGCCGCATCCGACCAAATCGCCGCCGAACGCGCGGGCCTGCTCCACTTCATCCGCTTCGCGCGGTCGCACAAGGAGATCTACCGGATCATCGACGAGGCCGAGTTCGTCGATCCCGAGAGCTTCCGCATGCACTATGCGACCACCGCCGATCGAATCGCGACTCGCCTGAAGGCCGCAGCCGAGCGCGGCGAATTGCGCGAGGACATCTCGGAAATCCACGCCTGGGCGATCATGGGGATGAACGTCTTCCTCGGCCTGCGCTACAGCGTATGGGACGAGGACGTGGCGCCCGAGACGATCGCGGATACGATCGCCTCGATGCTGGCGCGCGGATTGGCGCGCTAGCCCTAGCCCAACTTCCCCTTGAGCGCCGCCAGCGCCGCGAACGGGCCAGCTTCCTCCTCGCCGATCACACCGGCTGCCTTGAGCACTTCGTCGGCGGCCGGGCTGCGCGGGAAGGGATCGAGCGCGAGCGCGAGCGTCTGCGCTGCGGCTTCACCGAGGTCGATCGCGCCGCCGGTGAAGAAGATCGTGTCGCAGGCCTCGGGCGAAAGCTCGATCTCGCCGCCCGCCTCGAGTTCGGGAACGAACTCGATTTCGAAGTCCTCCTCGATTCGCGCGGGGAGCGGGTCGCCCGTCACGACGCAGGCCTGAGTCACAGCGGCCGAGAGATGCCCGTGCGCCTTTGCTCCCGCCGCGCTTCGGCGCAGCGCGTAGCGCGCCTCGAGCGATTCGACCGACACCAGTCCGAACCGGCGGGCAAGCGCAGCGCGCTCCTCGGGCCCGGCGGTTGTCGCGACACGGCTCTCGCCCGCGCCGATCTGGTCGAGCCGTTCGAGCCGCGAGAATTCGGGCGCGGTCACGCCAGCGCTCCCCCCGCCACCGCCTCCAGCGGCAGCGCCGCCAGCGAGTCGCGCAGCGCCAGCAGCTCCGCTTCGACGTGCGCGAGCGCCGCCGGATCGGGCGCTTGCCCACGATAGAGGTTGCGGACGAGCGCGAGCCCAAGGCTCTCTCCAGCCAGCCCGGTGCGATAGGCGCCGAGCCGCCCGCCGAGCATTCCCATCATCT
This sequence comes from uncultured Alphaproteobacteria bacterium, assembly GCA_963799985.1. Classification (GTDB taxonomy): domain Bacteria; phylum Pseudomonadota; class Alphaproteobacteria; order Sphingomonadales; family Sphingomonadaceae; genus Sphingomonas. The sequence continues at coordinate 933,909 of CAWCZC010000002.1, forward strand.
TGCCGACATGCTTGCCGACGACGACGTCACCGATGCCGATTTCGCGCAGCTGGCCGTCCATGTCGTCGATGAAGCATTCAGCGAGCTCGACGCTGAGCGGCGCGCCGGCGCTTTCGCCCTCGAGCCGGAGCAGCACGAACGTGAGCACCGCCGCGATCATGTCGAACCGGCCGTCGATCGTATCGGCGACTCCGCCCGCTTCGTACCAATGCGGCTGGCGCGCGCGCGCGATCACCGCCGCATAGAGCGGCGCGGCCACGCCAAGATCCTGCCGGCCGAACAACCGCTGGAGCATCGTCATCCCGAATCCATCTGAGCCGCGACCTTGTTTGGCCGCAATCATGCGCATATTGAGGCGATCGGGCCCGGATGCAATCCGCGCCCGCGTTTGGCGTTCTGCCTGGAGAAGTGCATGCCCGTGTTCCCCGTCCGCACCGTCGCCGCTGCGGCACTGCTTGCCGCGCTCGCGACCTCGGCGTGCGTCCCGCTCAAAAGCCATCAGGGCTACGTCGTCGACAAGGACCTCGTCGACGCGATCCAGCCAGGTGTCGACAACCGCGATTCGGTGATCAAGACGCTCGGCCAGCCGACGCTGACCGGCCAGTTCAGGGACACCGACAGCGAATGGTATTACGTGTCGCGTGACAGCGCGAACTTCGCCTACAACGATCCCAAGGCCCGTAATCAGCAGACGCTGCGGATCCGCTTCGATCCGCGCGGCAACGTCGCCGCGGTCGATAGGTTCAACGGCACCCAGCTGATCGCTTCGATCGACATGTATGGGAAGAAGACCCCCACCCTGGGCCGCAAGCGCAGCTTCTTCGACGATCTGTTCGGCAACATCGGCACCGTCGGCACCGGTGGCGGCGCGCCGGGCGGCGGCGAGGGCGGCGGCGGCTACTGATTCTTGCCCGAGCATGAATCGTGCGTTCGCGCGCGATTCAGCCCCGCGCTCCTAGACGGAACCATCCGGCGAGACGCTCCGTTCGAGGGCCGAGGCCGGGTGGGAAAAACAGTCAGGAGAATTCCGATGAGGAAGATCATCACTGCGGCGCTGCTTGGCGCCGTCGCCCTGCCCGTAGCCGCGCCGGCCACCGCCAGCGCTCAGAACTCGGCAGGAGCTGCGCCACGACCGCGCCAACATCCGCCAGCAGCAGCATGACGTCCGCCAGGCCCGTCAGGAGTATCGCGCGGATCTGAATGACCGCAATCGCCGCTGGGGCGACAGCGATTGGCAGGACTACCGCAACCAGAATCGCGGCGTTTTCGCGCGCGGTTCGTGGCGCGCGCCGTTCCGCTACCAGCTGTTCCGCCCGGGCGTGCGCATCGGCTTCGACTTGTTCGCGCCGGCCTATCGGATCAGCGATCCGTGGCGCTATCATTTGCCCGCGGCAGGTTTCAACCAAGTCTGGGTGCGTCACTACAACGATCTGCTGCTGGTCGACACGCGCCGGGGCGTGGTGATTCGCGTGATCCGCAACTTCTATTGGTAAGCTTGGGTTCGGCCGCGCCGGTTTTAGCCGGCGCGGCCGGTGCCCAAGGCACCAGTCCCGAAAGGGGATAGGACCAAGGCCGTAACGAGCCAGCTTGGATTTGGTTCGATTCGCCTCAGCGGACCGTGAAAAAGACCTGATCGACGATCTGACCGCTCAGATCGATCAGTCGCAGCCGGTGCGCGCCCGGGCCCGCGAGGATCATCGGCTTGGAGGTCGCAGTGCCGATGTCTTGCTTGTCGAGCACGAGTCTATCCCCCGTCACTTCGCCGGTCACCGCGATCGCGAGCCGCTGGCGGTCGATCGGAATGTCGGGATCGAGCGCGTAGACGCTGCCGCCGATCGGATTGACGATCCGCGGTCGCCGCGATTCGGGCGGCGCCGCGTCGATTTCGTCTGAGCCCGGTGCCGGCGAGGAAATATTCGCGGCGCGGCTGCTCGATGCCGTCGGCGAAGCGGATCTGACGCGCTTCGACCCCCGGTGGGCGCGGCGGCGCGACGCTCGGCGCGTCGGCGTGGAGCGCCAGCATCACGTCGCGCCACACCGGCGCCGCGCCGCTGGTGCCCGAGACCGCGCGCATCGGATCGCCCTCGACATTGCCGACCCACACCGCCACGGTGAAGCGGTCGGAGAAGCCGATGCACCAATTGTCGCGCATCGCCTTCGAGGTGCCGGTCTTGACCGCCGCCCAGAACGGCAGGCGCAGCGACGAATCGAGCCCGAAGGTGACCGCGCGGGCATTCGGATCGGCCATCATGTCGGCGACGATCCACGCCGCTTGCGGCGATAGTGACGCGTCGTGACGGCTCGCCGCGGATCGTCCATCGTGAGCCGCAGCGGCGACCAGCGCCCGCCGATCGCGCGAGGCGCGATAGGCGGCGGCCTGCTCGAGCAGCGTCACCTCGGCCGAGCCCAGCGCGAGCGAATAGCCGTAATAGTCGCCGTCCTCGGTCAGCCCGCGATAGCCCGTGTCCCACAGCCGGTCGCGGAACGCCTCGACCCCGACCAGCAGCAAGGTCCGCACCGCCGGCACGTTGAGCGATCCCGCCAAGCGCGCGTCCGCACCGAAACCGGCCCCTTGAACCCCTTGTCGTAATTCTGCGGCACATAGAGGCCCGAAGCGGTGTCGAGCTGGACCGGCGAATCGTCGAGGATCGAGGCGGGGGTCAGATACCCCTTCTCGATCGCCTGGGCGTAGAGGAAGGGCTTGAGCGTCGATCCCGCCTGGCGGTAGCTGCGCCCGGCACCGTCGACCGCGGGCGCGGTCGAATTGCCGCCGATCCCGCCGACATAGGCGAGCACGTCGCCGGTCGCGTTGTCGAGCGACGATCACCGCGCCGTCGCGCGCGCGACTGCCGCCGAGGCCGAGCAACTGGCGGCGGAGCGCGTCGATCGCGATCTGCTGGATCCGCGCGTCGAGCGTCGTGGCCACCTTCATCCCTGGCCGGGTCAGCAGCCGCGCGGCGAGATGCGGCGCGAGGCCCGGATCGAGCGGCGAGGCTGCGCGCCGGGCCGAGCATCGACGCGGCGGCGGCGATCGAAGCGTGTGCAATTCGTCTCGTGCGCGAGCGCGCAGGCGCGCGCGCGCGACCTGGCGGGCGGTCGGCGCGCGGATCGGGCAGCAAAGCGGCGAGCAGCAGCGCGTCGTCGCGAGCTGAGCGCGTCGGGCGTCTTGCCGAACAGGCCGAGCGCGGCGGCGCCGATCCCCTGCGCCTCGCCGCGGAAGCCGGCGAGGTTGAGATAGGCCTCGAGGATCTGGTCCTTGGTCCAGCCCTGCTCGAGCGCATCGCCGGCGCGCATCTGGCGGAGCTTGTCGCGCACAGCCCGCGCGATCCCGGCGTGCGCGAGCTCGGGCGCGAGGAAGCCCGCGACCTGCATCGAGAGCGTGCTGGCGCCGCGCGGCGTGCTTGCCCGCCCAGCCAGTCGCGCAGCGCGCCGCCGAGCGCCCAGCCAATCGACCCCGCCATGCTCGCGGAAGCGCCGGTCCTCGGCGGCGACGATCGCGTCGCGCGCTTGACGGCGCGATCTGGTCGAGCGGCACCCAGCCGAGCCGGCGCACCGCGAAGTCGAGCCGCGAGCTGTCGATCAGCCGGCCGTTGCGGTCGTAGAGCCAGGCCTCGGACGGCTGCCACTTCGCGCGCGCCTCGGCGTAGCCGGGCAGCGGCGGCGGCAGCGTCACCCAGTCGAGCGTGGCGAAGGTGGCGATCACCAGCGCGGCGGTACCGAGGATGATTCGGGACGGGGTGAGGACGCCGCGCCAGCCCCGCTCCTCCCAATCGCGCCGAAGCGGCTCGAGCCTGGCCTCGCTCCATTGCTCGACTACCGCGGCGAGGGCGAGGCCCCGTCTCCACCCGTCACGGCCAACGGCCAACGTGCGAGCCGAACCACTCGGCCGGGATGAGTCCCCGCTTTCGCGGGGAGGGCGTGGGTTGGGAATCGCCGTCGTCGCTCACCTTACCGTTGCGCCACGGTCACCGGCTGCGTTGGGCACCTGCGCGCGGATCTCGGGCGAGTACATCGCCTCGACCCGTGTCGGCGGCAGGTTGAACACGCCCGGCGCCGTTGACCGCATCACGTAGGCGACGGTGAAGCTGCCGCGCGGCACCCAGCCGAAATAGCCGCGCCAGGCGTCGCGGCCGCGCTCGACATAGCTGGGCGACAACGCCGCTCGTCGTCGTTCGCCGCATCGCCGAGCATCTGCGACTGGCCGCCGAGGCTGCCGATCGACGGTCGCGCCCGCGGGGATCGGATCGCTCGACCACCACCCAGTTGCGCTCGGCGGTCGCGTCGACGGTGATCGTCACCTTGAGCACGTCGCCGCGGGTCAGCGTCCCTGCCTTGCGCTGCCTGGATCACCTCGACCTTCTTGGTCATCCGATAGCCTGCGAAGAGCGGCTGCGGTCAGCGGCACCGCCGCCTTGACCGACACGATCGCCCAGGGCCCGGCGCCGCCCGACTGGCTGAGCGTCAGCGGGCTCGCGGCGGGCGGCAGCGGGAAGCTGAAGCTGCGCTGCGGCTCGGCGAGCGGCCACGGCCGGCTGAACGACTGGGTGCCGAGCGAGGCCGTGGTGATCCCTGCGATCGCCTGCGCCGGATAGAGCGCGTTGAACTTGCGCGCGGCGATCGTGCCCCAGGCGTTGGCGGTGGTGGTGTCCCAATGCCCGCGCTGCTGGCGGAGCGCGACGCCGATCATCATCTTGGCCCGATCGTCCTGCCAGCCGGGGCGGCCGAGCGTCGCGACGAGCAGCCTTGATCGCGGCCTCGTCGTCCGAATCCATCAGCCACCACGGCACGTTGCCCTTGTCGACGAGATCGAGCCGCGTGCCTTCGTAGACGAGCCGGGTGCGCAGCACCCGCTCCGCCTCGGCGCGCAACTGCGTGCCGTTGGCGAGGCCGGGGACGTGCTCGAGCGCCGACGAGCATAGTCGGCGAGGCTCGCGGTCGGCATCTCGTTCGCGCGGGATCGCCGAGCTGGCCGAGCATCGCCGGCGTCGCCGCGCCCTGCGCGCGCGAGCGCGGCGAAGGCCGCGAGCGCGCTGGAGCCGGACGTCGCCGTAATCCTCGTGGCGCAGCCGCCCGTCGATCACCGCCTTCATCGCCTCGATCATCTTCGCGCGCGGCGGCATCGGGAAGCGGCAGGCCGGCCTCGGCGGTGACCGACAGAACGTAGGCGGTCAGCGCATCGAGCCGGTCAGCGCTGTCCGACGGCCAGTAGCGCAGCAGCCCGTCGCTGTCGATGATAGGTCGGGGAGCTCGCTCGCGATCAGCGTTCCACGCGCCGCGTATCGCCGAGCGCGATCGCCTTCGACAGGCGCTGCTCGAAGCAGTCGTAGGGATAGGCGGTCATATAGTCGCGCACGCCCGGCGAGCGGCGGCGCGAGGCTGTCGGTGAGCAGCACATCGACCGATCCACGGCCCGGCAGCGCGCCGGCGGGCGGGCGCGATCGGGATGCTCGTGCCGGCGCCGACCCGCGCGAGCGTCGCCGCCCAGGTCTCGACCGGGACCGCGGGGGCGATCTCCTGGGTCACGGTCACCTGGTCGCTCGACTTGCCGTCGTCGGACTTGGCCGAGACGGTCCAGATGAGCGTTGCCTTCGGTCGGCGGCGCGGTCAGGTTCCACGCGACCGGCACGGCGCCGCCCGCGGGGATCGTCGACCGTCGAGCGGCCGCCCCGTCGCGACCGCCGGCTGAGGTCGACCGTGGCGGTGACCGTCATCGGCTTGGCCGATCCGTTGCGCAGCGTGAACACCGCGCTGAACCGGTCGCCGGTGCGCACCAGCGGCGGCACGCCCGAGATAGATGCTGAGATCCTGCGCGGTGCGCACGCTCGCCTCGCCGGTGCCGAACAATTGCGCGCCGTCGGTCGCGATCGCGACCAGCTTGAACGAGGACAGCGCGTCGCTGAGCGGCACCGTGACCTGGGCATGACCGTTGCGCATCGAGCGTCGACGCTGCCCTTCCACAGCAGCACCGGCTGGAAATTCTCGCGGTTGAGCCCCGAAAGATCGCCGCCGCCGCCGCCGCCGCCGGCCTCGACCGCCTTGCGGCCGTAATGGCGCTTGCCGACCACCTGCGTCTGCGCGGTCGAGGTGAGCACCGACAGCGGCCGCTCGCCCATCATCGCGGTCAGCACGTCCCAGCTGTCGTTGGGCGCGAGCTGGAGCAGGGCCTCGTCGACCGCGGCGAAGGCGACCTCGGCCGATGCGCGCGGGCTTGCCGTCGGGCTCCTTGACCACGACGTCGACCGTCGCGGTGTCGCGCGCGCCATAGGCTCGCTTGTCCGCCTTCACGGCGACGCCGAGCTGGTGCGCCTTCCCAGCCGACCTTCACCTTGGCGATGCCGATCCGGTAGCTCGGCTTGGCGAGATCGACGGTCGCGGTCGGCTTGCCGCCGTCCTGTCGAGAAGGGCAGCTCCCAGCCGCGCGCGATGTCCGCGCAGCCAGGCCGCCAGCCGCCCGACACGCCCGCGCACCGCCATCACCGAGACGTAGACGTCGGGCGCATAGTCGGCGGGCATCGGCACCTCGATCACCGGATCCTTGCCGGTCAGGTCGACGACGAAGCTCGACAGCACGCCCTCGCGCTCGACCGTGACCAGCGCCGTGCGCCTCGCGGAACGGCATGCGCACCTGGAACTTGCGCGGTTTCGCCCGCCTTGTACTCGGTCTTCTCGGGGACGACGTCCATGCGGTCGCCATTGTCGCCGCCGAACCACCAGTCGTTGTCGCCGGCGAGCCATACCGAGCTGGATGGCGCGCGCAACGTTGCCGTCGGCGTCGTTGGTGGTGGCGACGGCATGACCTCGCCCGAGACGCCGGGGTCGATCTGGCACTGCGCCAAGCCCTTGAGCGTCGGTCGTCGCCGTGCAGGTCGCGCTCGAGCTTGGTCGTCTTCATCTGTTGTCGTAGGCGTAGAAGCCGCCGATCAGCCGCCGCCGCGCGGTCAGGATCTCGCGGCTGTAGAGCTCGACGTGACACGGCCTGGCCGGCGATCGGCTTGCCGTCGGGGTCGAGCGCGACGAAGCTTCAGGCGCAAATCGTCCTGCTTCATGCAGCCAGCCGTCGGTCTTGATCCCGAGCTGCACGCGCCGAGGCATAGAGCGGGATTCGGCGCGAGGCGGTCAGCGATCTCGCCGTTGGCGTCCTGATAGTCCATCTCGATCTGCATGTTGCTCGCCCTGGTCGAGCGTCTGCGGCACATCGACGGTGGCGCGGGCGTTGCCGTCGGCGCTCAGGGTCACCGGCAGCGTCTGGGTCGGAGGCAGCGTCGACGAATCCTCGTCGTCGGCATCCTCGCCGTCGCCGTTCAGCGGCTTGATGCCTTCGACCATCGTCTTGCCGCCGAAGGTATAGCCGTCATAGCCGTCGGGGGCTCGGATGCGCCTCGAAATAGCCGATGCGCAGCTCGACCGGCAGGTTCGAGGCGCCGCCGCCCGAGAGATAGCCGACGAACAGGTCGAGCGGCATCGTCTTGGGGCGGACCGAAGCTTCCTTGGGACCCGCCACGCTCGCGCGCATCGTCGGCAGGCGGTATTCGTCGACCTTGAACGACTGGCCGGTGTAGCTGGTGGTCTCCTCGTCCTTGCCGTCGGCGCCCTTGGTCGTGCGGATCACCTGGACGTCGTAATCGCCCATCGGCGCGCCCTTGGGCGCGGTCCATTCCGTCTCGCCGATGCCGTTGGCGTCGATCGTCAGCGGCAGGTCGAACTGGGTGTCGGAGCCGCGGTGCGACAGGCGCAGCGTGCCGGTGAAGCGCGGCGCGAGGCGGCGAAGCCCGCGCCCACCGGGCGGCGGACGATGTGCTTCATGTGGATCGTCTCGCCCTGGCGGACCAGCGATGCGGTCGAAGATGGTGTGGAACACGTTGTCGGGCGCGCTGTAGCCGTAGGGCAGGTCGAAATCATTGGGGGCGATGCCGTCGCCCCATTTGGTCAGCATGAAGCTGAAGTCGCCGTCCTTGCGCGCCGAGACCATCAGCGGATGCGAGTCTGCTGTCGTCGCACGAGCCGTAGCTGTTCGGGCTCGGGCAGGCCCGCGGGCACGCCAAGCCGGCCGGACACGTCGGTGGTGCCCTTGGCGAGCACCTGGCCGGTGCAGCTGTCGCTGACCTGGACCGCGGCGTTGCCGACGCCCTGGCCGCTGTCGAGCGCGGTGACCCAGGCGAGCGAGTTCTCGCGGCCCCATTTGAAATGGACCGCCATGTTGGTGACGAGCGCGCCCGCCGCGACGTAGCGCGGCGCCTTGCGGCCGAGCAGCGCCTCGGCCGAGCACCGGGCTCGCCAGCTCGACGACGTAGAAGCCGGGCTGCGTCAGCGGGATGCCGACCACCTCGAATTCCTTGCCCGCGCCCGGCAAGCCGAGCGACAGCGGCGCGCCGCCCTTGCCGACCAGGATCGATGTGGCGCCGGTATGGTTGATCCGAACGGTTGTCCTTGCCGTGCTTGACCTCGTCGGACTTGTCGCTGTCGGCGTCCGCCGACGCGTGCGCAGCCACTCGCGCCACGTCGCCGTCCGATCCTTCGACGCGCAGGCTCTGCCCGGCGACCTGCGAGGTTGGTGCCCTTGAGCGCGGGCTCGACGTTGCGCACGGTGACCGGCAGCACGCCGCCTTCCTTCGCCTCGAGGATGCCGAACGGCGCGGCGAACTTCACCAGCGGCGGCGGCTCGTCGAAGCGGACGTCGAGCGGGAAGCGCTCGGCATTGGCGAGCTTTCGCCCGCTTTCGTCGTCGACGCCGGCCGGGAGCATCAGCTTCGCCGCTGTCGCCGGGGGCAGCGGCGCCTTGAACTTGACGGAAGCGATCGTCGCGGCGCGCTTTTCCTCGTCGGTGAAGACCGGGCTCAGCTCGGTGCCGTCGGTCAGCTTGATCCGGATCGCCTCGGCCTGGGCGCGCGGGATCGGCGCGGTGAAGCGAACGATACGCGTCCTCGACCGGGCTGCACCCGGCCTGCGCGATTGACCCGCGAGCAGTCGAAGCGCGCGGCGAACGGCTTGCGCACGGTGAAATCGAAGCGCTGGTCGGCGCCGGCGAGGCGGCCGCCGGGGCTTGTGATCCCCTCGCCCCAGACCAGCGCCATGTCGCGGCCGGGCGGCAACGGGCGGCGGCATTTGAGCGCGGTCACCGTCTCGGTCGCCTTGGCTGCGATCGGCGGCGGCGGCCGGGAGCGCTTCGGGCAGCCCGGCTTCGGAAAGGAAGTCTGCGAACCTCCCACCGATCCGTGCCAAGATCTGCGAACAGCTTCGCGGGCACGTCGGCGGCCAGCACGTCGACCGGGATCTTCTCGCCGATTCCGTCGACCGCGCAATAGGCGTTGGCCGCGACCGAGGCGCGATCGACCGCCAGTTCGAGGCGACGAGGAAGACCTGGTCCTCCTCGATCTCGCCGCCGTACCGGCTGGGCAGCACCGCGCGCGCGATCGGCCCGCCGGTGTCGACGGTGAAGGTCTTCTGACCCGAGAGTTCGTAGCCGCCGAGGCTCTTGAGCTTTTCCTTCAACGTGAAGGTGCAAGTCACGCCGCCGGGGAGCGGGTTCTCGAATTCGTGGACGAAGGTGGTCTGGTCGACCCAGCGCCCTTCGCCCTCGACCGGGCATTTCACGTCGAACGGCGATGCCGCGCGCGGATCGCCGAGCGTCACCATCGGCTGGTTGAAGCGGACGGTGAAGCGCTCGATCGCGCCGTCGCCGATGCCTGGGGTGGCGAGTTCCACCTGCGGGCTGTTGTCCGCGAAGGCCGCGATGGCGCCGATCGGAACCAGCACCAGTGCGAGCGCCAGGACTCCAACCCGAGTGACGAGCTTCATGGCACCATTCCCCTATTGGCAGCGCGCAACGATACCCGTGCCCCGGGCCAAGTCCAGCGGCGAAATCGAACGCGCCAAATGATCCATTTCGGAGAGATTCGATTGCCGGTTCCGCGGGCGGCACGGATAACGCTTCCTCCGAATCGGAGGGGATCGCGGTGGAGGGGGCAACCTTCGTCGGTTCGTTCGATGCCATCGCGCGCGAGACCACGTTGTTCGCCGCGATCTGGTTTCTCGTCGGCGGGCTCGATGATCTGGCGGTCGACGGGGTGTATCTGCTGCGTCGGGCGCGGGCCAGGCTGCTGAGCTGGTTCGGCGCCGCGGCCGTCGCGAACTTCCCCACGACAATCCCGCCGGGACGGATCGCGGTGTTCGTCGCGGCCTGGGACGAAGCGGCGGTAATCGGCGGCATGCTCCGCACTGCGCTCGCGCGCTTCGATCACTCCGACTACCGGATCTATGTCGGCACCTATCCCAACGACGGCGCGACGATCGCCGAGGTCGTGGCGGTGGCGGCGAAGGACGGGCGCGTGCGGCTGGTGGTCGGCGCGGTTCCCGGGCCCACCACCAAGGCCGGTTGCCTCAACACGATCTGGCGCGCGCTGCTGCGCGACGAGGCGGTGGAAGGCCCGGTCCTCGCGGTGGTGCTCCACGATGCCGAGGACGTGGTCCATGCACGGGAACTGAGGGTGTTCGCGCATCACCTCCAGGCGCACGCCGCGGTCCAGCTGCCGGTGCTGCCGTTGCCGCACCCCCGGTCGCGCTTCGTTTCGGGCCATTATTGCGACGAATTCGCCGAGGCGCACGCCAAGCAGTTGCTCGTCCGCCAGGCGCTCGGCGCCGGGCTGCCGCTCGCCGGGGTCGGCTGCGCGATCCGCCGCGACATGCTCGCGCGCATCGCGGAGCGGCGCGACGGCACCCCGTTCGACGCGACCAGCCTCACCGAGGATTACGAGCTGGGGCTCACAATCGCGGCGATGGGAGGCGCCACTCGCTTCGCCCGCGAGCCCGAGCGTCCAGGCGGACGCCCGGTGGCGGTCCGGGCCTATTTCCCCGCTGATTTCGGCGCGGCGGTCCGCCAGAAGGCACGCTGGATGACCGGTATCGCCCTGCTCGGCTGGGACCGCACCGGCTGGAGCAGGCGCGGCGCGATCGGCGACCATTGGATGCGGATGCGCGACCGCCGCGCGACGCTGGCGATGCCGGTGCTCGCGATCGCTTATTGCGCTTTGGTCTTCTGGACCCTGTCGTTCGCGAGCCACGGCTACGCTGCGAGCGCGCAGCCGCCGCTTCACCCAGCGATGCGGCTGCTGTTGCTGGTGAACGGCGCGCTGCTCGGCTGGCGGGTGATGGTGCGGGTCGCTTTCGTCTGGCGAGCCTATGGCTGGCGCGAGGCACGGTGGGCGCCGCTCAGAATGTTCGTCGCCAATATCATCGCGCTGGCCGCGGCACGGCGGGCGGCGTTTCTCTACGTTCGCATCCTTGCCGGCGCCGTCCCGCAATGGGACAAGACCGATCATCAGTTCCCCGACGGTCCGGAGCCTGCGGCGGCATGAGCGGGCGCGGGCGGCCGCTTCGCTTCCTTGGGCTGGTCGCGGTCGGCTGGGTGGGGATGCGCGTCGCGATGCTGTGGCCGGCTGGGCCGGTGTCCGCCATCCGAGCGATCGCGCCGATCGGCGCGGCGCGAGCGCATACCGTTGCGGCGCCCTTGCCGCAGCGGGCGGAGCGGGCGTTGCTCGCCGGCATTGCGCCGGTCGCGCCGCGCGTGACCCCACCCGCGGCCGCGCCGGGGCACGTGTTCGACGCGCGACGCGCGCAGGCGCTGATGCTCGATCTGCTGCATTTCGGGGACGCCGAGCGCGCCGACCGGGGATCGGTGGTCGCGGAGGCGACGGCACCCGAGCCACGGCCGTGGCGGCGATCGCCAGGCTCGCGCTGGTCGGGCAGCGCCTGGATCGTCGCGCGCGGCGGATCGGGAACGGCGGCCGCTCCCGGCGGGCAACTCGGCGGAAGCCAGGCGGGAGTCCTGCTCTCCTATCTTATCGATCCCACGCGCCGTATCGCGGCATTCGGACGCGTGACCGCGCCGCTGCGCGGCCCCGGTCGCGAGGCGGCGATCGGAGTCACCTGGCAGCCGACGCCGCTTCCCGCGCGATTGCTCGCCGAAGAACGGCTGGGGCTCGACGACGGCAGCCTCGCCACCGGACTGGGCGTGGTCGGTGGCACCGACGGCGCGATCCCGCTCGGCTTCCGCCTCGAATCGTACGGGCAGGCGGGCGCGGTCGCGCGGGCGCGGATCGAGCCCTATGCCGACGGCGCGGTGCGGGCGACGCGGACGGTGGGTACCCGCGGCCGGCTGAGGCTCGCGCTCGGAGTCGGCGCGTGGGGCGCCGCGCAGCGCGACGCGCAGCGGCTCGACCTCGGTCCCGCGGCAACGCTGTCGGTGCCGGTTGGCCGGCGCGAGCTGCGCGTCGCGCTCGACTGGCGCCAGCGCGTCGCGGGCATGGCGCGCCCCGGTTCCGGGCTCGCACTCACCGTCGGGAGTGATTTCTAGAGGCCACGCCTTTTGTGCCGGCGCGCAACGCGGTATCGCCGTTGCGCAATGCACCTTTACCTCCCCATCGCCAATCTCTCGGTCAACGCGCTGGTGATCGTCGCGCTCGGGCTCGGCGTCGGGTTGCTGTCGGGCATGTTCGGCGTCGGCGGCGGGTTTCTCACCACGCCGCTGCTGATCTTCTACGGCATCCCGCCGACCGTCGCGGCGGCGTCGGCGGCGAGCCAGGTGACCGGCGCGAGCGTTTCGGGCGTGTTCGCGCACCTGCGACGCGGCGGCGTCGACATCCAGCATGGGCGCGGTGCTCGTCGCGGGCGGCGTATTGGGCAGCGTGGCTCGGCGCGGTGCTGTTCCGCCTGCTCCAGGCGAGCGGGCAGATCGATACCGTGATCGCGATCCTCTATGTGCTGCTGCTCGGCTCGATCGGGCGGCTGATGGCTCGACGAGGCGGTCCGTTCGCATTGCGCGCGACGCGAGGCGGAGCGCCCGCCCCGCGCCGCCGCAAGCGCCACCATCCGCTGGTCGCCGCGCTGCCGCTGCGCTGGCGCTTCTACCGCTCGGGCCTCTACATCTCGCCGCTCGCGCCGCTGCTGCTGGGGTTCGCTCACCGGCATCCTGACCGTGCTGCTCGGCGTCGGCGGCGGCTTCATCCTGGTGCCGGCGATGATCTATCTGCTCGGCATGGCGACGCAGGTGGTGGTCGGCACCCGTCTGTTCCAGATCCTGTTCGTCACCGCCTGGCGCGACGATGGTCCACGCGACGACGACCAAGGCGGTCGACATCGTGCTCGCGGCGCTGCTGCTGCTCGGATCGGTGATCGGCGCGCAGATCGGCGCGCGCTTCGCGCAGAAGGTCAAGCCCGAATATCTGCGCCTCGCGCTGGCGATCATCGTGCTGCTGGTCGCGTTCCGGATGGCGCTCGGGCTCGCCTGGCGGCCGGACGAGATCTACACGGTCGAGCTGTCGTGAAGAGGCGGCCGTCGCCCTGTTGCTCTGCGCGCCTCTGCTGCTCGGCGCAGGCCGAAGCCGCGTGCTCGTCCCCGACGTCTCGCAGCGCGACATCGAGATCGTCTACAGCTTCACCGGCGCCGATCTGCTGCTGTTCGGCGCGATCCTCTATCCCGGCGGCACGCCGCCGCCGAGGGCGAGAAGCCGCCGACATCGTCGTGGTGCTCAAGGGCCCGACCCAGATCGATGCTGGTGCGCGAGAAAGAGAAGGTCGCGGGCATCTGGATCAACGCCGAGCGGATGCGCTATCCGCTCGGCGCCGAGCTTCTACGCGATCGCATCGTCGCGAGCCGATCGACCAGCTCGTCGACGACCGCACCGCGCGCGATCTACGAACTCGGGCTCGACAGCCTCCAGCTCTCCCCTGCATCGAGCGCCGCGCCCGAGGAGCAGAGCCGGTTCGACGCCGGGCTGGTCGATCTGCGCAAGCGCGGCGGGCTCTATTACGAGGCGCCGGGCGCGGTCGAGATCACCGACGGCGTGCTCTACCGCGCCAAGCTCGACGATTCCCGCGCGCGTGCCGGTCGGGCGTTTCACCGCCGAGACCTTCCTGATCCGCGACGGCCGCGTGCTCGCGGCGGCGGTGCGGCCGATCGACATCCGCAAGTCCGGCTTCGAGCGTTTCGTCGCCCGCAGCGCCGATCGCTATCCGATCGTCTACGGCCTGGTGGCGGTGGCGCTGTCGGTGCTGTTCGGCTGGGGCGCCGGCGCGATCTGCGCGGCAGATTCTGAAACCTGCTCGAAAAGAACCCAATCTTTACCACCCCGTGCGCATGGTGCGTGCCGCAACGTGGGAGCCAAGGATGGACCATCAGCCCGGCGCACGCGCATTCGAAGGCGCGACGCCCTCTTCATCGGATGCCCCGGCGCCCCCGGCGGGTGCGCGCGCGATCGGCGTGGTGATCGAGATCGCGGGCTCGTCGAGCCAAGTGATGCTCGATTCGTCGGCGCTGGCGGCGCTTTCGAGCGACCGTGACGTCGCGGTCGCCAATTCGGGCCAAGTCGGCAGCCAGATCAAGATGCGCGTCGGCGCCACCTGGCTGATCGCCAACATCCGCGCGCTTGAAGCTCGCCGACGGCAGCGGCGGCCGCATCGCCGCGCAGGTCGATTTCCTCGGCGAAGGCGACGAGGAGCGCCTGACCGGCAAGCTCTACAAGTTCCGCCGCGGCGTCACTCGCTATCCGACGCCCGGCTGCCAGGTCTTCCCGGTCTCGACCGCCGACCTGAAGCAGATCTACGCCGCCGACGGATCGCGCCCACATCGAGATCGGCACGCGTCTATCCGACCAAGGACATCCGCGCCGCGCTCTACGTCGATGCGATGCTCGGCAAGCATTTCGCGCTGCTCGGCTCGACCGGCACCGGCAAGTCGACCGCGACCGCGCTGATCCTCCACCGCATCTGCGACGCTCGCGCCCGCAGGGCCATATCGTGATGATCGATCCGCACGGCGAATATGCCAGCGCCTTCAAGACATTCGGCGGCGCTGTTCGACGTCAACAACCTCCAGATGCCCTATTGGCTGATGAACTTCGAGGAGCATTGCGAAGTGTTCCTCACCAGCCAGGGCTCGGACCGGCAGATCGATGCGGACATCCTCGCCAAGTGCCTGCTCCAGGCGCAAGCAGAAGAACCGGCTGGCCGCCGAGATCGGCAAGCTCACCGTCGACGCGCCGATCCCCTATCTGCTCTCCGATCTCGCCAACATCCTCCAGCTCGAGATGGGCAAGATCGACAAGGCGACCGACACCGCGCCCTATCTCCGCCTCAAAGGCCAAGATCGACGAGATCAAGGCCGATCCGCGCTACGCCTTCATGTTCTCGGGCATGCTGGTCGGCGGACACGATGGCGAATTTCCTCGCGCGGATCTTCCGGCTTGCCCGGCGACGGCAAGCCGATCTCGATCATCGACGTCTCGGGCGTGCCTTCGGAGATCACCGCGGTGGTCGTGGCGGTGCTCAGCCGGATGGTGTTCGATTACGCGATCTGGTCGCGCAACGAGCCGCAAGCGTCCGATCCTGCTCGTCTGCGAGGAAGCGCACCGCTACGTTCCCAACGAACGTAACGCCGACGGATCGTCGGTGCGGCCGCATCCTCGCGCGCATCGCCAAGGAGGGCCGCAAGTACGGCGTCTCGCTTGGGCTGATCACTCAGCGCCCGTCGGACCTGGCCGAGGGCGTGCTCTCGCAGTGCGGCACGATCATTGTCGATGCGCCTGAACAACGAGCGCGACCAGGCCTTCGTCCGCGCGGCGATGCCCGAAGGCGCGCGCGGCTTCCTCGATTCGATTCCGGCGCTGCGCAACCGCGAATGCATCGTCGGTGCGGCGAGGGCGTGGCGATCGCCGATCCGGCTGCTGTTCGATTCGCTCGACGAGGCCAAGCGTCCCGCGTCGGACGATCCGCTCTTCTCCGAGCTGTGGCGCGACACCGGCGGCGAGGAAGGCATCATCGAGCGCACGATCAAGCGGTGGCGCGCGCAGGGGCGCTGAACGCGTTCCAGCAAGGTCCAGGGATGCGGATTTCGCCGCAAAATTTTCTGAAAACGCCCGCAAGTTTCAACTTTGCCCGATTGTCTCTGTCAAAGAGCGACGCGGCGTGCCTCGTGTCGCGAGCCAAGCAGGCGAAATCCTACATTGCAATCTGACCGCGGCGGCGGTGACGGCTATTCGCTCTCGTCGCTCTCTTCCTTGGGCGCGCCGCCCACCGGCACCGAGAGCAGGTGAGCGAGCCGCGAGCGGAACTCGCTCAGGTCGCCGCCCTGGAGCTGGTGGACGATCGTGAACGACGCCGAGTTGGGGTTGATCGCCACGCCGTTCTTGTAGAGCTCGTAATGGACGTGCGGGCCGGTCGACATGCCGGTCGAGCCGACATAGCCGATCACTTGGCCCTTGCCGACATGCTGTCCGGCGCGCACCGCGATCTTGCTCATATGGCCGTAGCCGGTGCCGAGCCCGCCGGCGTGCGCCAGCTTGACGAAATTGCCGTAGCCGCCGTTGCGCCCGGCCATCACCACCGTGCCGTCGGTCGCGGCGTAGATCGGCGAGCCCCACGGCGCGCCGATGTCGATGCCCTTGTGCATCCGGGTGAAGCCGAGCAACGGATGCATCCGCATGCCGTAGCCCGAGGTGACGTGGCCGTTGACCGGCATCGTCATCATCCCCGTGCGCTGCCCGCGGCCGCTGGCGTCGAGCCATTCGGTATGGCCGTCGGTCTCCCACGGCATCAATTGAAGTCTTTCGCCGCACTGAGTGAGGCCGGCGTACATGAGGCTGCCGAGCTGGACCTCGCCGGTCGCGGCGCGCTGCTGCTCCATGATGATGTCGAACTTGCAGTCCGAGCCGACGCGAGTCGAGCGGGACTCGGCTGCCGAGCGACTTGATATAGGCCTCGACCGCCTTGGCCGGGGCGCCCGCGGCGCGCGCCGAGCGATAGAGGCTGTCGCCGACCTCGCCCTGGATACGCAGCGGCGTGTGATCGATCGCGATCGGGATTTCCTTGAGCGCGAGGCCGCCGCCGCCTCGACCCACCTCGAGCTTGAGGCCGAAATTGGCGCGGAACTCGAGCCGTTCGAGCGGGCGCGGCTGCGATTTGTCGAGCCGCCGACCGAGCGTCATCTCGACCGGCGTGTTGGACTGGATGTCGCCGAGCGCGAGCGCCTTGCCGATCAGCGAGACGACCTGCCCCGCATCGCCGCCGCCGACTCCCGAACGCTGGAGCACGCTCATCAATTCGTCGCCCGAGGCGAGCTTAGTGCTGACGTTGATGATCGGCCGCTCGGGCGTGTCCTTGAGCGGCGCTACCAGATTGGTCGCCGCAACGCGGTAGCCGGTGCCGCCGCCCTGGCCGAGCGGCGCGATCGTCTGCGCCTTGCTCGCCTGCCAGTCGGCGACATCGCGCGCGGGCGGCACGTAGCCGTAGATCGGATTCTCGAAGCCGGGCGAAAGCAGGTAGGTCAGCGCGCACAGCCCGAGGCAAGTGGCGGCGCCGCGATACCAGGTGAGCGATCCGATCCGCGAGCCGAGATCGGGCGCGAATTCGAAATCGGAGAAGCGCCGCTTCATGCGTCGCGCCCTTCCCGCCGGTTCACACGAGATTCGGTAGTCGCTCAGGAACAAGGCGCAATGCCCCCCAAGAAAGTCGCTCGAGCCGCATCCCCCGGCCAGGGAAGGATCAGTGTGGAAGCGAGGGTTTAAAGTCAAATTAAGCACCCCCTGTCGGAGTAGGCTCTGCGGCAGGTTGTGCCACACCCAAGATGAAGGGAAGCTTTCACCATATTCGCTAACCAATACAGCAGGGTTAACGGAAATTAGCACCCGAGGGGTGTTGCTTAAGGCGCGACTCGGAACGATCTTGGGAATTGAAATGAGTCGGTTCGCGCGTTCTCCCGTCACCGCGGTCCTGGGGCCCACCAACACCGGCAAGACCCATCTCGCGGTCGAGCGGATGTGCGGGCATTCGAGCGGCATGATCGGCTTCCCGCTGCGGCTGCTGGCGCGCGAGGTCTATGATCGGGTCGTGCGCGATGAAGGGGCCCGCCGAGGTCGCGCTGATCACCGGCGAGGAGAAGATCTTGCCGCCCAAGGCGCGCTGGTTCCTGTGCACCGCCGAGAGCATGCCGCTGGAGCGGGATGTGGCTTTCGTCGCGCTCGACGAGGCGCAACTGGGCGCCGATCCCGAGCGCGGGCATGTCTTCACCGATCGGCTGCTGCGCGCGCGGGGGCGCGAGGAGACGATGATCCTCGGCTCGGATGCGCTCCGGCCGATGCTCAAGGCGCTGGTGCCCGAGGCCGAGATCATCGCTCGGCCGCGCTTCTCGACGCTGAGCTATGCCGGCGCTAAGAAGCTGTCGCGATTGCCGCGCCGCTCGGCGATCGTCGCTTTCTCGGCCGAGGAAGTCTACGCCGTCGCCGAGATGCTGCGGCGCGCTGCGCGGCGGCGCGGCGGTGGTGATGGGCGCGCTTTCGCCCGCGCACGCGCAACGCCCAGGTGGCGATGTTCCAGGCGGGCGAGGTCGATTATCTCGTCGCCACCGATGCGATCGGCATGGGGCTCAACCTGGACGTCAGCCACGTCGCCTTCGCCTCGCTCCACAAGTTCGACGGGCATCGCCAGCGGCGGCTGACGCTCGCCGAGATGGCGCAGATCGCCGGGCGCGCCGGGCGCCATCAGCGCGATGGCACCTTCGGCGCGCTGACACGAGGAAGGCCCGAACGCCTTCACGCCCGAGGAAGTGCTCGCGATCGAGGAGCACCGCTTGCCGCGGCTCGAGCACCTCTACTGGCGCGAGGGCGAGCCGGACACGTCGAGCATCGACGACGCTGATCGCCAGCCTCGAAGCGCGGCCCGACGGCGCGAGTGCTGCGCGCCGGCCCCCGAGGCGGTCGATCTCGCGGTGCTCAAGCGGCTCGCCGACGAGGCCTGGGTGCGCGACCGCGTCCGCGCGCCGGCAATGGTCGCGCGGCTGTGGGCGGCGTGCGGGCTGCCCGATTTCCGCAAGCTCGGCGCCGATCCGCACGCGCGCTTCGTCGGCCGGTTGTTCGGCCATCTGAGCGAGGGCAGCGGCCATATCCCGCACCCATGGTTCGCCGACGAGATCGCGCGGCTCGACAACGTGGAGGGCGATGTCGAGACGCTCGCCGGGCGGATCGCGGCGGCGCGCAGCTGGGCCTATATCGCCCACCGCGCCGACTGGCTGGCAGACCCGGCGCATTGGGCCGAGCGCACGCCGCGCGATCGAGGAGCGGCTGTCCGACGCGCTCCACGCCAGCCTGACCCAGCGCTTCGTCGACAGGCGCACGACGGTGCTGCTGCGCCAGATCGGTGCGGATGCGGCGAACCTGCCGGTGGTGATCGCGCCGGACGGCGAAGTGAGCGTCGAGGAACATTCGCTCGGCGCGGCTCGACGGCTTCCGCTTCACGGTCGATCCCGACGCGCGGGCGAGCGACAAGAAGACTGCTGCTCGCGGCGGCGGAGAAACGGCTGGCGGGCGAGCTTCGGCGCCGGGGCGGCTGCGCTCGCGGAGGCGGGGGATGACGCAGCTTGCCGCTCGATGGCCGATGCGATCGCATGGCGCGGCATTCCGGTCGCGTCGCCTGGGCACCGGCACCAACCTCGCCCGACCCAGCGATCGCGCTCGATCGCGCGCTCGACGTGATCGATGCGCCGCGCCGATCCGCGATCAAGGCTCGGCTCGACACGTGGTTCGCATCCGCTGATCGAACGGCACTTGCCCGTCTTCGCCGGGCTCGATGCCGCCACACGCGATCCGGAAGCCGGCGCGCCGCTCCGCGCGCTCGCGGCCGCGCTGCTCGAGGCGGGCGGGATGCTGCCGCGCCGCGCTGCCGGTCCGTTGGTCGACGCGCTCGACCCCGTGGCACGCAAGAAGCTCCGCGCGATCGGGGTGACGATCGGCACGCTCGATCTGTTCGCGCCCGCGCTGCTCAAGCCCGCGACGGCGCGCTGGCGGCGGCGGCTGATGCGCGCTGGGCGAGCCGCCGCGCCGAGGGCGCGACCGTGCTGCCGCGCGGCGACGCCGGCGCCGATCTCGCGCACGGCTTTCGCCCGCTCGGGCCGCAGGCGGTGCGAGTCGATCTGGTCGAGCGGATCGCGCGGGCGGCGCACGATGCTCGCGCCCGGGAACGCAAGGGCGGCCGCGCGCCCTTCACGCCCGATCCGGCGCTCGCCACCTCGATGGGGCTCAAGCCCGAGACGCTGGCGCGGCTGATGGCGCAGCTCGGCTTCCGCGCCGCGCGCCCGGTCGACGGACAGGCGCGCTGGAAATGGCAGGGGCTCGTGCCGACCGCCAAACCCAAGCCGCCGCCGCTCGACAATGCGTTCGCGGCGCTCGCCGGTCTGCGCGATGGCTGAGGGCGGCGAGACGATGCGGCTCGATCGCTTCCTCTGGTTCGCGCGGCTCGCCAAGACGCGAAGCGCCGCGCAGGCGATCGCCGAGAAGGGCACGCTCCGGCTCGACGGGCGGCGAATCGAACGCGCGCACGTGGCCGTCCGGGTCGGCGCGGTGCTGGCATTTCCACTGGGCGGACGGGTGCGCGTGCTGCGGATCGAGGCATTGCCGCGGCGGCGCGGACCCGCTGCGGAAGCAGCCACGCTTTACACCCCGCTCGAAAGCCTTGCCGCCAACCCCGTTGACGCGCCCGAGGCGCGCGCATAGCAGGAACACAATTCGAGAGGAGCCGCGCATCCCATGACCTATGTCGTCACCGACGCCTGCATCCGGTGCAAATACATGGACTGCGTCGAGGTCTGCCCGGTCGATTGCTTCTACGAGGGCGAGAACATGCTCGTCATCAATCCGAGCGAATGCATCGATTGCGGCGTCTGCGAGCCCGAATGCCCGGCCGAGGCGATCCTGCCCGATACCGAGAACGGCCTCGAGAAATGGCTCGAGCTCAACACGACCTATTCCGCGGAATGGCCCAACATCACCCAGAAGGGCGAGCAGCCCGCCGATGCCGACGAGCACAAGGGCGAAGAGGGCAAGTTCGAGAAGTATTTCTCCTCGAACCCCGGCACTGGGAGCTAAGCGGGCATTTCTGAGATGAAGCGGCATCGGCCCGCTCCCCCTCCCGGCCACCCATAGGCTACTATCGTAAGGGTGGCCGGGAGGGGGAGCGGGCTGGTGCCGTTGGCGAAGCCCGCCCCAAAACGTGAGTTTCCTGCGCCGACGCGCACATCCTGTGGGGAAGTGCGTCGTCAGGCTGGTAATTTTATTACGAGTGTGTTAAATGGGTGAAGACGGAGGAAAGAAACCCCTCCGCCCGGAGACGCAAGAGAAATCGCCCCGATCCCGCCCGCTTTCCCCGCTTGGTCGCAGGGGACGGACACCACATCGTATCGGGGCCTGTATTCACGGAAAGGCACTACGCAAATGGCTGCCAAGGCGCTGTCCTTCGATGTCGGCGATTATGTCGTTTATCCCAAGCACGGCGTGGGCCGTGTGATCGAGCTGCAAAGACAGGAAATCGCGGGCATGCAGCTCGAGCTGTACGTGCTGCGCTTCGAGAAGGAGCGCATGACGCTCCGCGTTCCGACCAACAAGGCCGAAAGCGTCGGCATGCGCAAGCTGTCGAGCGACAAGACGA
The DNA here is from genome assembly GCA_963799985.1 of uncultured Alphaproteobacteria bacterium. Classification (GTDB taxonomy): domain Bacteria; phylum Pseudomonadota; class Alphaproteobacteria; order Sphingomonadales; family Sphingomonadaceae; genus Sphingomonas. Next base: position 955,374 of record CAWCZC010000002.1, read on the forward strand.
TGCAAGGAAGCGCTCGACACGCTGAAGGGAAAGCCGCGCGTCAAGCGCACCATGTGGTCGCGCCGCGCGCAGGAATATGAGGCGAAGATCAACTCGGGCGACCTCGTGTCGATCGCCGAAGTGGTCCGCGACCTGTTCCGCGCCGAGGACCAGCCCGAGCAGAGCTATTCCGAGCGGCAGATCTTCGAGGCGGCGGCGAGCCGGCTCGCGCGCGAGCTGGCGGCGATGGAGCAGATCGACGAGCCCGCGGCCCTGGTCAAGATCCTCGAGATCCTCAAGGCCGCCGCTGCGATCCACAACAAGGACAAGATTCCGGCCTGACGTTCCTCAGGCTCGGTGAAGCGATGAGGGCGGCCCGCAACGGCCGCCCTTTTCGTTTGCGTACCGTTAGTGTATTGTATAAGCAACACACAACGGATTGGGAGAAGATCGATGCGTCTGATGCTGATGGCTGCGCTGGTGCCCCTGTGCACCTCGCTGTGCGCCTGCCACGCGAGCTGGGATCATGCCGGACAAGCCGCGCAGGCGAGCGGCCCCGGCGCCACGCGGATCTATAACGCCACCGGATTCACCAGCGTCGACCTGCAGGGCTCGGACAATGTCCAGGTGCGCATCGCCGATGCCTTCTCGGTGCGCGCCGAGGGCGATCCCAAGGTGCTCGACCAGCTCGACATCCGCGTCGACGGCGACAAGCTCAAGATCGGCCGCAAAAAGTCGAGCAGCTGGAACTGGGGCAACAGCACCAGCGCCAAGATCTTCGTGACCCTGCCCAAGCTTGCCGCGGCGAACGTCGAGGGATCGGGCGACATCGACGCCGATCACGCCGACGGTGATTTCTCGGGCGCGGTCTCGGGATCGGGCAATCTGAAGGTCGCCGACGTGCGCGGCGGCAACGTCGATCTTTCGGTCGCCGGATCGGGCGACATGACCATCGCCGGCCACGCCGCGAAGATGACTGCCTCGTCGACCGGGTCGGGCGATCTCGACGCCAGGAGCTTGACCGCCACCTCGGCGAATGTCTCGGTGACGGGATCGGGCAGCGTCAAGGGCACCGTCAACGGCGAAGCGGCGGTGTCGATCGTCGGCTCGGGCGATGTCGATCTGGGCGGCGGCGCGCATTGCACCGTCAACAGCGTCGGCTCTGGCGATGCGCGCTGCGGGTAAAGTCGTTTGCAGCTTCGCCGCAACCGCAAGCGCTCTAATCGCTTGCGGATAGGCAGCCGGGAGTGCGAGGGTCGGCCATGCGCCGCACCCTCGCTCCCGTGCTGTTCCTGCTCGTCGCGGCGACGCCCCAGGCGGACCAGCGCAATTACCTGATCTCGAGCTTCGACCGGCTGCGCGTCGATGGGCCCTATGAGGTGACCGTCGTCGAAGGCATCGCGCCGGCGGCGCGCGCCGAGGGCGACCCGAAGGCGCTCGATCAGCTCTCGATCCGGCTCGAGGGCGAGACCTTGGTCGTCGGGGCGGGCACGCGTGGCTGGGAGCTGCGGTCTAGCGACCGGATCGTCTCGCCGCGCATCACGATCACCACGCCCGCGCTCCGCACCGTGCTCGTCAACGGCGGGGGCAACGTCCATGTCGCGGCGATGCACGGGGACCGCATCGACCTGGGGCTCAACGGCAGCGGCGCGATCGATGTGGCGGACCTGCGCGCCGACAGCCTGGTCGCGACGCTGACCGGCACCGGCGTGATGACGCTCGCCGGCGAGGCCCGGACAGCGCGGCTCCACGCCAACGGCGCGGGCTCGATCGAGGCGGGCGACTTCCTCGTCAGCGACGCGACCGTGACCTCGGAGACGAGCGGCACGATCCACCTGCGCGCGCGCTCCCGCGCGCAAGTGGCGGGATTCGGCGCCGGCGCGATCCGGATCGACGGATCGGCGGATTGCGCGATCACCGGCAGCGCGCTGGTCAGTTGCGGGGGCAAGATCCTGCCGCGGAACTAAGCCGCCACCGGAAATCGCAGCAGCCGGCCCTCGAGCGCGACCAGCGCCTGTGCGCCGCCCCCCACCGCGCGGACGATCTCGGGGTGACCCGCGTCGAGCCCGCCGGTGAGCGCGCCGAACGCGGGCAGGATCAGCTTGGTGGCGGATGCCACGAAGCAGCGCCGCGCCACTTGCCGTCCGCGCAGATTGATCCTGAGCTTGGGGTGGAAATGGCCCGAGAGCTCGGGGCGCGGATCGGCGGGATCGGCCTCGTGGCGCAGGATCACGCCGTTGACCTCGGCCTCTTGCTCGATCGTGCCGCCGCAATGATCGAGCAGCCGCGAATCATGGTTGCCGGTGATCCAGTGCCACGCGAGCCGGCCGGTAAGCGCGCTCAGCAGGTCGCGGGCGCGTTCGGGCAGGCGTTCGCAGCCTTCCGAATCGTGGAAGCTGTCGCCGAGGCACCAGAGTTCGGCGGCGCCGGTGCGATCGGCGAGCGCGGTCAGGTCGGTCAGCGTCGCGATCGAATCATAGGGCGGCAACATCTGCCCGCGCTCGGCGAACCAGCTCGCCTTCTCGAAGTGGAGGTCGGCGACCAGCAGCGCGCGCCGCGCCGGCCAGTAGAGCGCGCCTTCGGGGAACGCGTCGAAGGCATGACCGGCGAACGAAAGGGGAACCATGCGCCCGCTATCGAACCGCCCTGCGCGCGCGTCAACCGTTCAGGCGGCTGCTTCCACCTTCGTGCCCATCCGCGCGAGCTCGCCGAGGATGCGCACCCACGAGCGCATGCCCTTGTGGAAGCTCTTGAGTTCGTATTTCTCGTTGGGCGAATGGATGTTGTCGTCGGCGAGCGCGAAGCCGACCATCACCGTATCCATGTCGAGGATGTGCCGGATCGAATTGACGACCGGGATCGATCCACCGGAGGCGAGCAACGCCGACTTGCCCCACTCCTGATCGAGCGCGTCGCGAGTGGCGGCGAGCGGCGGGCTGTCGCTCGCCAGCGTGATCGCCCGGCTGCCCGTGTCGCGCGACACGAATTCGGCGGCGCAATCCGCGGGTAGCCGATCGCGGACGTGCTGCTGGAACGCCGTCCAGACCTTCTCCGGATTCTGATCGCCGACGAGGCGGAAGCTGATCTTGGCGTGCGCCTCGGCCGGGATGACGGTCTTGAATCCCCTGCCGGTATAGCCGCCCCAGATCCCGTTGACTTCGGCGGTCGGGCGCGCCCAGCTCTGCTCGAGCACGTCATAGCCAGCCTCGCCCGCGGGCACGCTGAGACCGACGTCCCCCAGGAATTGCTTCGCATCGAAGCCGAGCGCATCCCATGACTTGCGCACCTCCGGGGTGATCTCGGCAACGCCATCGTAGAAGCCGGCGAGGGTCACATGACCGTTTGAGTCCTTAAGCTCGGCGAGAATCGTCGCGAGCAATTGGATCGGGTTGCGCGCCGGGCCGCCGTAAAGCCCCGAGTGAAGATCGCGCGAAGCGGCACGGATCGTCACCTCCCCCGTCACGCTGCCGCGCAGCCCGATGGTGACGCCAGGCGTCTCGGTGTCCCACATCAGCGTATCGCAGATCAGCGCGAAATCGGCCTTCAGCTCATCTGTGTTGGCACGGAGGAAGGGATCGAGGCTGGTCGACCCCGAATTCCTCCTCGCCCTCGAACAGGATCGTGATTCGGCACGGGAGCACGCCGCTCGTTTCCTTCCACGCGCGGCAGGCCTCGACGAAGGTGCGGAGCTGGCCCTTGTCATCCGAGGCGCCGCGGCCGGTGATTATCTTCGATCCGTCGTCGCGGGTCTCGATCGCCGGATCGAACGGATCGCGCCGCCACAGGTTGAGCGGATCGACCGGCTGGACGTCGTAGTGGCCGTAGAACAGCACATGCGGGCCGAATCCATCGTGGTGCGCGACGACCATCGGATGCCCCTCGGTCGGCGCCACCCGAGCTTCGAAACCGAGGCCCGTCAACTCGTCGGCGAGCAGGCGTGCCGCGCGCTGGCATTCGGGCGCATAGGCGGGATCGGTCGAGACCGACTGCACGCGCATCAGCGCGAACAACCGTTCGATCGTGTCGTCGAGATGGCGCTCGACATAGTCGAGCGCGGCGGCGGTGTCGGTTGTGCCCATGGGGGTGGATGTAGCGATGTGCCCGGCCTCGAAAAAGGGGAAAAGGCCGCGCCTGTTGCATCGCCGCCGGGCAAGGTGGACGATGCCGGACGAGGGAGACCCGCATGGAAACCAATCGCCGCGATTTCACGCTGATGACCGGTGCGCTGATCGCCGCGACGGCCGCGGGCACCAAGGGGGCTCGTGCGGCGCCGGGCGCGGCCTATCCGCGCGACGCCTGGCACCAGCGGATGAAGCGGATCGTCCACGTCAACTTCAACGAGCGCGATCCGGAGCATTTCGACGTGGAGGCCTGGGCCGACTATCTCGCCGCCGCGCAGGCCCAGATGACCTACCTCAGTGGCACCAACGTCGTCGCCTTCTATCCAACGGCGCTGCCCGACCTGCCGGTGAGCGCCTGGTTGAAGGGGCGCGACTTGTTCGGCGAATGCGTGACGGCGGCGAGGGCGCGCGGCGTGCGGATCATGGCCCGCTTCAGCATCGACATCGCCAAAAGCCTACTCGCCGAGAAACACCCCTTGTGGTTCTGCAGAAGCGAGGATGGATCGCTGGTGCGCCGATCGCTGGTCGGCGCGCCCGACGATCCCTCGGCCTCGCCCGAATTCGCGCCGACATGCCAGTTCAGCGACTATTACACCGATTTCGTGCCCCGGCTGTTCGACGAGGTGCTCACTCGCTACGCGGTCGACGGCATCTACACCAACGGCTGGCCGAGCGCCGACGCGGTGGTCTGCTATTGCGCCACTTGCCGCAAGATCGGCGATCCGCACAGCCGCGAATACCAGGATGCCTTCCTCGAGCGCGCGGTCGATCTCTGGGGCACCTACGATGCGCTGGTGAAGAAGCACGACGCGCGGCTGATCTTCACCGGCAATCTGGGCGGCGGCTTCCGCGGCGGCAACCTCGACCTGTCCGCGCTAGCGGCGACCGCGCCCTGGTTCATGGCCGACAATCAGGGCCGCGGCGGCACGGGCGCGCCCGCCTGGGATGCGAGCCAGCAGACCCGGATTGGCAAGGCGATCGTCGGCGAGCGCCCGGTCACCAACATCACCGCAGGCTATGAGATTTCGGGCGATATCCGCTGGCGCAACGTGACCGGCAACCCTGAGGAAGTGGGCTCGCGGATGTTCCAGACACTCGCGGCCGGCGGCACTGTCCACTACCATTGGCTCGGGTTCCAGCAGGGCTTCATCGAGGACCGGCGCTGGCAGAAGGTCGGGCGCGAATTGCTCGCGTGGCAGGCCGCCAACGACCGGCATTTCCACAATCTGCGCTCGATCGCCAACGTCGCGCTGGTCGTGTCGCAGCGCTCGAACCGCCTCTACGAGCCGCCGGCGGGGACCGACACGCTCGATGCGGTGCAGGGCATGTACCAGCTGCTCACCGAGGCGCGGGTTCCGTTCGACGTGTTGCTCGATCGCGATCTGAATGCGGCGGCGCTCGGCACGTACAAGCTGCTGGCCCTCCCCAACATCGCGCTGATGAGCGACGCCGAAGCGAGTGCGGTCGAGGCCTTCGCGCGCGGCGGCGGATCGGTGCTCTCGACCTTCGAGACCGGGCTCTACGACGAGAAGGGCGGTCCGCGCGCCGAGTTCGCGCTCGCCGGGCTGTTCGGGATGCGGCGGATCGGCCGGCGCGAAAGCTATGGCCGCGGCGGCACGCCCTCGCGCCCGCCGTTTCCGGGTTCGAGCGCGATCCAGCGGATCGAGGCGCGCCATCCGATCCTCGCCGGGTTCGACGAGACCGACTGGATCCAGGGATCGAGCTGCCGCGTGCCGATCGCGACCGACAGCAAGCCGGTCCTCAGCCATGTCGCGCAATATCCCTGGTATCCGACCGAAGGCGTCTACAGCCGCCAGCCGCACACGGCGTTCCCGACCGTGGCGGTGCGCGAGGCGGGGGCCGCGCGGCTCGTGCATTTCGCAGGCGATGTCGAGGCGGGATACTGGCGCTCGGGCGCGGGCGATCTGGGCGATCTGGTGCTCGGTGCGATCCGCTGGCAGCTGCGGGACAGCGCGCCGATCCGGGTCGAGGGCGACGGGCTGATCGAAGTCTATGGCTGGGAGACCGAGCCGGGCTATGCGCTCCATCTCGTCAACCACACCAGTCCTGGCTTCCGTGCCACCGCTGCGCGCGGCCTGTGCCCGCTCGGGGCGCAGCGGGTGCGGATGACGCTGCCCGGGGGGCGCCCGATCAAGCGAGCGACGCTGCTGCGCAAGGGGGAGGCGGTGCCGATCCGGCAGGACGGCGCGGCCGTCGAGTTCACCATCCCAGGGCTGGACGATTACGAAGTCGTGGCACTCGAAACCTAGGCTGCGCAAAGAGAAAGGCAGGAATCGGCGGGGAGAGTCGTTGCTGTCCGTTCCCGCCGATCCCTGCCTTACAGGGGAGTCAGTTCCTGAGCCGCAGGCTGATGCCGAGGCGACGGTCTTCCTGCAGATAATCGCGCGGATGCTCGGGGATCGCCTGATAGCTCTGCTTCATCTGGCGAAGCAGGTTGACCGCATCGAGCGTCACCGAGACGTTCCTCGAGAAATCGTACGACAGGCTCGCGTCGAGCTGGCCGTAGGGCCGCCGGTAGATCGCGATCGCGCCAGTGCCGTTGCCGTTGACCGTGTCGAGATAGCTGTCGCGCCAATTGTAGGCGACGCGCGCGGTGACGCCGTATTTCTCGTAGAAGCCGACCAGATTGTAGCTCCACTTGGAGAGCCCAGGGAGCGGTGTCTGGAGCGGGCGGCCGTTGGCGTCGAACGAGATCAGGCTCGGCGCCTTCGAGTCGACATAGGTGAGGTTGGCCTGCGCGCCGAAGCCGCTGAGGGGCCCGGGCAGGAAGCTGAAGACGGTGTTGCCACCCAGCTCGAAGCCCTTGATCGTACCGGTGCCGCCGTTGACCTGCGAGGTGATCTGCGCGGTCTGGCCGGTCTTGCCGGGGACCTGGATCGGCAGCGTATAGACCGCCGTCCCCTCGAAATTCTTGACGCGCTTGTAGAACAAGGTGCCGTACAGCATCGTCGTGCTCTTCGGATACCATTCGAGCGCGACATCGGCCTGATTGACCGTCAAGGGTTTCAGCAGCGGGTTGCCGCCGGCGCCGGTGGTGTTGACATAGACCGGCTTGCACAGGGGATCGGTGGGCGGCGCGCCGACCGGGCACGTGGTGGGCGTCCGGTAATTCTCGCTGACATTGAAGATCGCCCGCAAGTCGTAGAACGGCGCGCGCGAGACGCCGCGCGACGCGGCGAAGCGCGCCTGGAGCTGGGGTGTCACATGGTAGCGAAGGTTCAGGCTGGGCAGGAAATCGGTATAGTCCTGCGAGCCCGAGAACGGCACGGTCGCGTTGATGTTGGTCACGGTGTCGGCCGCCGTCCGATAGGTCAGCACGTTCTGCCCGACCGAGCTGGTCTGGGTCTTGACCACGCGCACGCCGAGATTGCCGTCGAGCGGGAAGCTGCCGCCGCCGCGCGCGAAATCGAAGCGCAGCATGCCGTAGCCGGTGTAGGTCTTCTCGCCCTGGGTGTTGATGTCGTTGCCAGTGTAAGTGATCACGGTGCGCGGGAAGGGTCCGCAGCACGATTGCCCGGCGGCCTGCGAGAGTGTCGCGAAGCCCGCCGCGCCGGTCTGCATGATGTGCCAGTCGAGGAACGGTACATTGCCCACCACGCCGGTGCCCTGGCCGTAGAAGAAGCTCGAATCATAGGGATTGCTGACCGCATAGGGCGTCAGCAGCAGTCCGTTGGGCGCGGTCGTGCTGCCGCCCCATGGCGCCGACAGGAACTGCCAGTTGTAGGGCGTGCTGCGGTTGATCGCCGAACGATCGGTGTAGCGCACGCCGGCGGTGAAGGATTGCAGCGGGCTGTTGTCGTCGAACGACCATTCGAGGTCGAGCCGGCCGGAATATTCGTGCGCGTTCGAATCCTCGAGATGGTCCATCAGCGCGATGATGTAATAGTTCGCCGGATTGCTGACCCCGGCAGGGCCGAAGCTGATCTTGGGGATGTCTCCCGAGAGATCGAGGGCGAGCGTGCCGCCGTCGCGCTGCGGGAATGCGGTATAGCTGCGGTTGTATGCCTGGGCATCGATGTACTGGAAGTCGCCGTTGAGCTTGAGGTGATCGGCGACCCCCCATTTGAAGCCGGTCGAATAATCGGTCGTGATCGAGCGGTTGCGGGTGAACTGGGTGTTGTTCGCCAGCGCACCGAAGCCGGTGAAGGCACCGCTGACGAAATTGCCGTCCGCGTCGAACTTGAACGCACCGCCCGGCTGCATCGTGTTGGTCGCGCAGTTGATGTCGGTGCCGCAGGTGATGAACGAAGTGTAGTTCGGCGTCTCGATCGTATAGTCGGTGCGGAAGAACTGGCCGTAGAATTCGAGATTGTTGGCCGGCGCCCACTGCACCGCGGCATAGGCGCCCTTGCGCTTGCGCTCGCCGAAGGTGATGCCGATGCCGGCGCCGTCAGGCACCGAGCGCACCGTGCCGATCGACCCGGGGATGTCGCTGCGATCGAAATAGGGCTCAATCGTGATGTCGTCGGAGCGGAAGGCGCCTTCGAAATAGGACAGGTCGACGAGCACGCCGATCTCGCCGATCCCGGTCTGCCAGCGATCGCTTGCCAGCACTGAGACGTTGGGCTTCGTTTCCTTGACCAGGTCATAGTAATTGACGCCGGCGGTGGCCGAGAGGAGCAGGCCCTTCTTCTGGTCGAACGGCATGCGCGTGCGCAGATTGACCAGGCCGCCGATTCCGCCCTCGATCAACTCGGCCGAGGGGTTCTTGTAGACGTCGACTCCGGCGAGCAGCTCCGAGGGCACGTCCTCGAAGCCGAGCGCGCGGCCGCCCGAGGCGCCGAAGCTGTCGCGGCCGTTCACTTCGGTGCGGACTTGCGTCAGGCCGCGGATCGCGATCGACGAGCCTTCGCCGCGGTTGCGGGTGATCTGGATGCCCGAGATGCGCTGGAGCGCTTCGGCGACGTTCGAATCGGGCAGCTTGCCGATGTCGATCGCGGTGACCGAATCGACGAACTGGTCGCTGTTCATCTTGATTGACTGGGCTGAGGCGATCGAGGCGCGCAGGCCGGTGACGACGATGCCTTGCTCGTCCGCATCGGGGCTCTGCGTGGCACCGGTCTTGGGCGGCGCGGTGTTGGGCTTCACCTGTGTGGCGTCGCCGTCCTGCGCGGCGGCGGGCGTCGCCGTATCGGTGGTCTGGGCGAAGGCGGGCGCCGAAACACCCAACGCCAGCGCGGATGTGCCCGCCAGCAGGCCGCGCCGCACGGCATCACCGATCGAATTGGACATTTTATCCTCCCTCTTGCCACCGTGCCGGATCGGGATTCCTGTTCCGTCCGTTCGTTGGCGCCCGATCCCCGGAAGGGCCGCCTCGCGTCGCGCCAGGCGCCGCGAACTCCCTTCCATCTCCCGGTACGTTTTCGTTCATGAAAAACGTTTCCGGATATGACGAGCGCCAGCGCTATCACTGAACGCTATGGCCGTCCACGAAAAAGTGAGGCACATATGAAAACTAGCGGTGGTACGCCGGCTCGAGACACGGGAGAAGCGACGATGAACGACCGCGCGATACGCAAGCTGCTGATCGTCGGCGGCGGCACCGCGGGCTGGATGGCGGCGGCGGCACTGGCGCGCGCGCTGGGCGAGCGGCGCGTGGAGATCGTGGTGGTCGAATCCGAGGCGATCGGGACGGTCGGCGTGGGCGAGGCCACGATCCCGCCGATCCTCCACCTCAACCAGCTGCTCGGCTTCGACGAGAATGAGTTCATCCGTCGCACCCGCGCGACCTTCAAGCTCGGGATCGAGTTCGTGAACTGGAGCGCGCCCGGTTCACGCTACTTCCATCCCTTTGGCCGCTACGGCGCCGACATCGATACCTTGCCCTTCCACCAATATTGGCTGCGGTTTCGCCACGAACAGGGCGACGCCGCAGGCGAACTCAGCGACTACAACCTGCCGACGCTGGCGGCGCTCGCGGGCAAGTTCTGCCGGCCGTCGGCGGATCCCAAGAACACGCTGTCGAACCTCGCCTACGCCTTCCATTTCGACGCGAGTCTCTATGCGGGCATGCTGCGCGACTATGCCGAGGGGGCGGGGGTACGGCGGCAAGAGGGGCGGATCGCGCGCGTGACGATGCACGAGAACGGCTTCGTCCGCGGCGTCGAGCTCGAAGGCGGCGAGACGATCGAGGCCGATTTCTTCATCGACTGCTCGGGCTTCCGAGGGCTGCTGATCGAGCAGGCGCTCGAGACCGGTTACGAGGACTGGACCCACTGGCTGCCGTGCGACCGCGCGATCGCCCTGCCGTGCGCGAACGCGGGCCCGCCCGATCCCTTCACCCGCTCGACCGCGCACGCGGCGGGCTGGCAGTGGCGAATCCCGCTCCAGCACCGCACCGGCAACGGCCACGTCTATTCGAGCGCGTGCATGTCCGACGACGAAGCCGAGACGATCCTGCGCGCCGGGCTGGAAGGCGAAGCGCTGGCCGAGCCCAACCGGTTGCGCTTCGTCACCGGCAAGCGCCGCAAGTTCTGGGACCGGAACGTACTCGCGCTGGGCCTCGCGTCGGGATTCATGGAGCCGCTCGAATCGACCAGTATCCACCTGATCCAGACCGGCCTGTCCAAGCTGCTCAACCTCTTCCCCGACCGCGACTTCCATCAGGCCGATATCGATTTCTACAACCGCTCGACCGCGATCGAGTACGAGCGGATCCGCGACTTCATCATCCTTCACTATCACGCCAATGCGAAGGCGGGCTCGCCGTTCTGGGACCATTGCCGGACGATGGCGCTGCCCGACACGCTTCAGGAAAAGCTCGACCTGTGGCGCAACCACGGCCGCGTCTTCCGGATCGAGGACGAATTATTCGGCGAATCGAGCTGGGTCGCGGTGCTGCACGGACAGGGGATCGAACCCCGGGGCTACGATCCACTCGCCGACGCGATGCCCGCCGAGAAGCTGCGGGCGACGCTCCCCCGGATCCGCGAGGCGATCGCGCGCGGCGTGGCGGCGATGCCGAGCCATGCCGATTTCATTGCACGCAATTGCGCGATGGGGAGCCTCCCAGGGCCCGCGCTGGTTCAACCGGCCTCGAGAATGGGCGGGTTCACGCTCTCCGGCGCACGCGACGTCCTCACCGCGGGCGGGGTGGGGACAATCCGCTAGCGCCGCTCACGCCGCCGACGCGGTCTTCTCGCGATCCTGCGAGAAGCCGGCGAGGGTCGCCGGTTTCATCTCGATCGAGAAGCCCGGCGCGCGCGGCACGCGATAAGCGCCGCCGCGCACGTCGCACGGGTGGACGAAATGCTCGTGGAGATGGTCGACATATTCGACCACCCGGCCCTCCTTGGTCCCGGCGACGCACAGATAGTCGATCATCGCGAGATGCTGGACATATTCGCACAGGCCCACCCCGCCCGCGTGCGGGCACACCGGCAGCCCGTATTTCGCCGCCATCAGCAGCACGCTCAGCACTTCGTTGACTCCGCCGAGCCGGCACGCGTCGATCTGCACGACGTCGATCGCCTCGCGCATGATGAACTGTTTGAAGACCACGCGGTTCTGGCACATCTCGCCGGTCGCGACCTTTACGGGCGCCACGGCCTCGCGGATCCGGCGGTGGCCCTCGACGTCGTCGGGGCTGGTCGGCTCCTCAATGAACCACGGATCGGCAAAGCTCAGCGCGCGAACACGTTCGATCGCCTCGTCGACTTCCCATACCTGGTTGGCGTCGATCATCAGCTTGCGCTCGGGGCCGAGCACCGAGCGCGCGATCCGCACCCGACGGGCATCGTCGGCGGGCGAGCCGCCCACCTTGAGCTTCACGTGATTGAACCCCTGATCGACCGCCTGGCGGCATAACCGCTCCAGCTTGGCATCCGAATAGCCGAGCCAGCCCGCCGAGGTGGTGTAGCAGGGATAGCCATTGGCCTCGAGCTCGGCGAGCCGTTCGGCCTTGCCCGGCGCGCGCGCGGTGAGCAGCGCGAGCGCTTCGTCGGGCGTGATGCAATCGGTGATGTAGCGGAAATCGATCAGCCGGACGATCTGCTCGGGGCTCATCTCGCTCACCAGCCGCCACAAGGGCTTGCCCTCGGCCTTGGCCCAGAGATCCCAGACAGCGTTGACCACCGCGCCGGTGGCGAGGTGAATCACGCCCTTCTCGGGACCGATCCAGCGCAGCTGGCTGTCGCCAGTGACGTGCCGCCAGAAGCGGCCGCCGTCCTCGCGGATCCAATCGAGGTCGAGCCCCTCGAGCAACGGCGCCAGCGCCTCGATCGCCGCGCAGCAGATGTCGTTGCCGCGACCGATGGTGAAGGTCAAGCCGTGGCCCGCCAGCCCCGGCGTGTCGGTCTCGAGGATGCAATAGGCCGCCGAATAGTCCGGATCGCGATTCATCGCGTCCGATCCGTCGAGCTGCTCCGACGTCGGAAAGCGGATGTCGAGCACGCGAAGCTTGGTGATCCTCGTCATCGCGCGACCGTGCCGCCTTCGCTCTGTCGCGCCGAATGCAGCATCAACCGGATTGCCCCCTTGCTCGCGACCCCGCGCGGCCGCTGTTTCACAGACACCGTCTCGTTCGCTGGTACCAGTGGTTTTCATATGTGCCAATTAGCGCTGGTGCAAGTTTGCATTTATGCTAACGGGCTTGTCCAACAAATTCAGCAGCCGCGCGCCGGGGGATCGCGTACGCGGCGCAGCGGTGGAGGAGAAGGATGCCGCGCCGGCTGTGCTTCGCGCTCGATCTGGTCGACGATGCCGCGTCGATCGCCGAATACGAGGCGCGCCACGCGCCGGGCGCGGTGTGGCCGCGCGTCGTCGAACACATTCGCGCGCAAGGGGTCCTGTCGATGGAGATCTGGCGCACCGGCGACCGGCTGGTGATGATCGCTGAGGTCTCCGACGAATATCCGCGACCGGTCCCGGCTCCGCGCGAAACCGCGGAATGGGAAGCGCTGATGTGGCGCTTCCAGCGCCCGCTCCCGAACGCGAGCGAGGGCGAGAAGTGGATGGAGATGCACCCGATCTTCGACCTGGACGCGCAATGATCCTGCCGACGCGTCCGGTGGGCCGGACTGGCCTCAACATTCCCGCGATCGGCTTCGGCGGCGCCCCGCTCGGCAACCTCTATCGCGCAATCGACGACGAAACCGCCGCCGCGACGATCCGCGCCGCGCTGCGAGCAGGGCTGCGCTATGTCGATACCGCGCCGCGCTACGGCTTCGGGCTTAGCGAGCAGCGGCTCGGCGAGGCGGTGCGCGGCGAGGACGTGGTGATTTCGACCAAGGTCGGGCGGTTGCTGGAGTCGATCGCGCCCGAAGCGGCACACGGCGAGCGTCACGGCTTCCATTCGCCGATGCCGTTCGGCGAGGCGTTCGACTACAGCCGTGACGGCGTGTTGCGGTCGCACGAGGCGAGCCTGAAGCGGCTGGGCGTCGCGCGCGTCGACATCCTCTACGTCCACGACATCGGCCGTCTCACGCACGGCGACCGCCATGCCGAGCGGATGGCGCAGTTGATCGAAGGCGGCGGGCTCCGGGCGTTGCGCGAGCTGCGCGACCAGGGCGCGGTCTCGGCGTTCGGGCTGGGGGTGAACGAGATCGAGGTGTGCCTCGAGCTGATCGATCGCGAGCCGCTCGACGTCATCCTCCTCGCCGGGCGCTACACGTTGCTCGAGCAGCCCGCGCTCGACTTGCTGCTGCCGCGCTGCCTTTCCCAGGGCATTTCGATCGTGATCGGCGGGCCGTACAATTCGGGAGTGCTCGCCGGGAGTGCCAGCCCGCACTATGACTATGGCGCGGTTCCCGGCGCGGTGGCGGCGCGAGTCGAGCGGCTGGAGCGGGTCTGCGCGCGGCACGGCGTCGCGCTCGGTGCCGCCGCGCTGCAGTTCGTGCTTGCCCATCCGGCGGTGGCGAGCGTGATTCCGGGGCTCGCCAGCGCCGACGAAGTGCGCGAGACGGTCGCGCGGGCCGCGGTAGTGATTCCCGCGGATTTTTGGACCGATCTGAAGCAGGAGGGCCTTTTGCACCCCGACGCCCCAACTCCCGAGCCTTTCGCATGAGTGCGCGGCTGGCCGGCAAGACCGCGTTGATCACCGGCGCTGGGCAAGGGATCGGACGCGCCACCGCAGCGCTGTTAGCCGCCGAAGGCGCCACCGTCTGGGCGACCGACCGCGACGTTGCCGCGCTGGCGGGGCTCGACGGATGCATCTGCCGCACGCTCGACGTGCTCGATCCCAACGCAATCGTCGCGGTGCTCGGCGAGGCCGGCCCACTCGACGCATTGTTCAACTGCGCCGGCTACGTCGCCCCGGGGACGATCCTCGACTGCAGCGAGAAGGACTGGGCCTTCTCGTTCGATCTCAATGTCACCGCGATGTACCGCACGATCCGCGCCGCCTTGCCTGCGATGCTCGCGGCAGGGGGCGGGTCGATCGTCAACATGGCGTCGGTGGCGAGCTCGGTGACCGGCGTGCCCAATCGCTTCGCGTACGGCGCGTCGAAGGCGGCGGTGATCGGGCTGACCAAATCGGTCGCCGCCGATTTCGTCGCGCAGGGCATCCGCTGCAACGCGATCTGTCCCGGGACGGTCGATACGCCGTCGCTCCACCAGCGGCTGCGCGATACCGGCGACTACGAGGGCGCCTGGGCCGCGTTCAATGCGCGCCAGCCGATGGGCCGGATCGGCCGGGCCGGCGAGATCGCCGCACTCGCGCTCTACCTTGCGTCGGACGAATCGAGCTTCACCACCGGCCAGATTCACGTGATCGACGGCGGCTGGACGACCTAGACCCGGCTGTCGCCCTCGACGAGCTGGTTCGAGATCCGGTCCGCTGCTTGGCGGACCAGCTCGGCGGTTTCCTTCGGGCTGAGCGAGGGCTGGAGCTTCTTGAGGTAGGGCACGGTCAGCGCCGCCGCGGCCATTCCGCCACGCATCACCGGCGCCGAGATGTCGGTCACCCCCGCGACGAACTTGCTCGGAGTGAGCTCGACGTGGCGCTCGCGGATCGCGTCGGCGTGCGCGCGGAATTCGGCGAGCTCGCTGTCGGAAAGCGGCGGGTTGAGCAGCTTCTCCCAGCGTCGCCGCACGTCCTCGGGCTGAAAGGCATAGAGCACCGCGCCCGAGGCGGCCTGGACCAGCGGCCGCCGGTAGCCGACCCGTACCGAGAAGCCGAGCTGCTCGCTCAATTCCATCCGCGCCACCACCACCATGTCGCCCAGCGTGTGGAGCGCGAGGTGACACGATTGGCCCACTGCCAGCGCCAGTTGCCGCATCACCGGCAGCGCGATCTCGATCAGGCTGCGAGTCCAGGGCTGCTGCATGCCGAGCGAGAACAAGCGGTCGGTGAGCCGATAGCCCTCGTTCGACGGGTCCTGCTCGATATAGCCGCGGAACTCGAGCACCTGGACCATGCGGAACAGCTCGCCGTGCGAACGGCCGAGCCGGTTGACGATTGCGGTCAGCGTCATCGGCTGCGATTGCGCCGCGAGCAGCTCGAGAATGTCGAGCCCCTTCTCGAGCGCGGGCGCGCGATAGCGCGAATCGACCTCGGGCTTTGCGTCGCCGGCTTTCTTCACAGATCCCTCGTCGGCCGTCCGGACCTTCCAATGCCTGATTGGCCCGTGGGGGACAATAGAGCGAGTCCGCGGGACATCCGGTTTACATATGAATCCACTTTTCATGAGTGCAGAAATGCGGATAGGCTACGGGACGCAAGCGGGCTAAGGTCCGGTGCCGGCACAAGACCGGCGGTTTGGGAGAGGGCGATGCGGAACGGGTTGGCGGCACTCGCCTTGGGACTATGGGTGGCGATCGCGTATCCGGCTTCCGCCCAGACCAACGTCCCCGGCGATCCCAACGCGGGCGATCCCGCGGGAATCGTCGACGATCCCTGCCCGCAGCATCCCAATCCCACCGACGGCGCGGGCTGGGAGCGGTGGAAGCTCCACATGCTGACTCGCGACTTCGGTCAGCTCTGCCGCTACGCCGCCGACAATCGTGCGCTGAATGGAGCGCCCGTCCGGGTGGTGTTCATGGGCGATTCGATCACCGACAACTGGATCAATCTAGACCACGGTTTCTGGACCGAAGGCCGCGTCGATCGCGGCATCAGCGGCCAGACGACGCCGCAGATGCTGGTCCGCTTCCGCGCCGACGTGCTCGCGTTGCGCCCGCGCGCGGTCCACATCATGGCCGGTACCAACGACGTCGCCGGAAACACCGGCGCTGCGACGATCGAGACGGTCGAGGGCAATATCGAGACGATGGCCGAGCTGGCGCGCGCACACGGGATCAAGGTGATCCTCGCCTCGATCCCGCCCGCCGCCGCCTTCCCGTGGAGCCCGGGCAAGCAGCCGGCGCCGCAGATCGCCGCGCTCAACGCGTGGCTAAAGACCTATGCCAGGCGCAACAGCTTCACCTACGCTGACTATCATGCCGCGATGGCCGATGCCGCGGGGGCGATGAAGCCTGGGTTATCGAGCGACGGCGTCCATCCCACCGCTGCGGGCTATGCGGTGATGCGGTCGATCGCATTGGCGGCGATCCGTGCCGCGTTGGGCGGGGAGAAGAGGCGATGAGCACGGCCCCGCTGGCGGAGCGCAACCGCGCACTGCCCTTCATCCTGATCGTCGCGCTCTTCTTCCTGTGGGGGGTCGCGAACAACCTCAACGACGTGCTGATCGCGCACTTCAAGAAGCTGTTCACACTCACCGACCTGCAGGCGGGGCTGGTCCAGTCGGCCTTCTATCTCGGCTATTTCTGCCTCGCGATTCCGGCGGCGCTGCTGATGCGCGCGCTCGGATATCGCGCGGCGGTGCTGCTCGGGCTCGGGCTCTACGGCGCCGGCGCGCTGCTGTTCTGGCCCGCCGCGGGCGCGCAGAGCTATCCCTTCTTCCTCGCCGCGCTGTTCGTGATCGCGAGCGGGCTGGCGTTCCTCGAGACCTCGGCCAATCCACTGATTGCGCGGCTCGGCCCGCCCGAAACCGCGTCGCGGCGGCTCAACCTCGCTCAGGCATTCAATCCGCTCGGCTCGATCACCGGGGTGTTCGTCGGCAGCCGCTTCATCCTGTCGGGCGTGACTCTCACGCCCGCCCAGATCGCGGCGATGTCCCCCGCGCAGCTCGCGGCGCACAACGCCGCCGAGGCGGCCGCGGTGCAGCTTCCCTATCTGCTGATCGGCCTTGGCGTGATCGGTTGGGCGGTGCTGATCCGGATAACTCGATTCCCTGCGGTCGCGACCGAGCGTGAGGTGGCCGAAGGTGTCGGCGCGGCCGACGATTTCCGCGTGCTGATCCGCAACCCGCGGCTGCTGCTCGGGGTGACCGCGCAATTCTTCTACGTCGGCGCGCAGGTGGGAATCTGGAGCTTCCTGATCCGCTATTGCGAAGTCGCGGTGCCGGGGACTCCCGAGCGCGCGGCCGCCGATTTCCTCACGCTTTCGCTTGTCGTCTTCATGGCCGGGCGCTTCGCCGGGACCGCGCTGATGGGCCGGATCGCGCCGCTGCCCTTGCTCACCGCCTTCGCCGCGATCGGACTTCTGCTGTGCGTGTTCGCGGCGCTGGCGGGAGGAGCGGTTGGCATCTGGGCGCTGGTCGCGACGAGCTTCTTCATGTCGATCATGTACCCGACGATCTTCGCCGAATCGGTCGCAGGGCTGGGCGCGCGGACCAAATCGGCGGCGGCGCTGCTGGTGATGGCGATCGTCGGCGGCGCGGCGATGCCCGCGGCGATGGGGCTGGTCTCGGACCAGAGCGGTTCGATCCTGTTCGCGATGCTGGTGCCCGCCGCCTGCTTCGCGGTTGTGATGCTGTTCGGCGTGAAGGCCCGCCGCGCCGCGTGATCGACGCGCACGTCCATCTCTGGAGGATCGGCGCGAACGGCTGCACCTGGCCGACTCCCGACCTTGCCGCGATCCACCGTGATTTCGGGCTCGACGATTTGCGGCGCGTGTCCCCCGCCGACGGGGTGATCCTCGTGCAGAGCCAGGCGGATGCTCGCGATACCGCATGGCTGTTGTCGCTCGCCGCCGATCCACTGGTTGCGGGCGTGGTCGGCTGGGCCGAGCCGGGCGCGATCCCCGATCATCCCAAGCTGGTCGGCCTTCGCCCGATGGTCCAGGACCGCGAGGCGGACTGGTATGACGGGTTCGATCCCCGCGAAATGTCGCCGCGGGGCCTGGTACTCGACGCGCTGGTCCGCCCGCGCCATTTGTCCGCGCTTGCCCGGCTCGCAGCGCGCGATCCCGGCCTCGCGATCGTGATCGACCACGCGGCCAAGCCCGATGCCGACCATCTGGAGCGCTGGGCCTCGGATATCCACGCGCTCGCCACGTGGCCCGACGTTTCGTGCAAGCTCTCGGGCCTGCTTACTGAAATGGCACCCGATCGCGTCGGACCCGTCTTCGCGACGCTGTGGAACGCGTTCGGCCCCGCCCGCCTGATCTGGGGCAGCGACTGGCCGGTGCTCGAGTTGGCCGCACGCTATGCCGACTGGCTCGCGCTCGCCCGCGACTTGGTGCCCGTCGAACATCACCCGGCGGTGTTCGACGCGAACGCCCGGCGGATCTATCTGAAGCAGGGCGCCTAACGGACGAGTTCGAACCCGCAAGGGTTCGCAATGCCGAACGGCCGCCCGAGCTTATGCGAGGCCCAAAACAAAACTGGCGCACCCGACAGGATTCGAACCTGTGGCCTCTGCCTTCGGAGGGCAGACGTCAAGGCCGAATCGCCGTCGACGCGACGGTAAAAGTAACGTCTTTTCAAAGTCTTATAACATTGACTCGGATGGACGTTCCACCGTCTTACACGCCGCGTAAGCACCACGTAAGCAGTTTTCAGGTCCGTAGCCCGCAAACTCTTGCTGCACGAACGGAGCCCTGATCGCGGGAGTACGAACCGCAGATCCGCGTCAGCGTTGACCAGGCGAGGTCGAGCGAGGTAGGGGGCGGCTAGTGCACCCGTAGCTCAGCTGGATAGAGCGTCGCCCTCCGAAGGCGAAGGCCACAGGTTCGAATCCTGTCGGGTGCGCCAAAACCAATATATGTCGACGCGGCCCATCCCTCTCGACTACGCCACAAGAGGGCACCTGCAGCCATGGCTGCGATGGAGCTACGTTCGTTCTTTGAATTCGACTAGACGACTGGCAGGATCGCTAGGGAGGGCGCAATGAATCAAAGCACCGGGCCAGCTGAAATTACCACGCGCTTCCAGCAAGCTTGGAATACGCACGACATGGAGGCCTTTGGCAGGCTGTTCCATCCCGACGCGACTTTCGTGAATCGGTTCGCGACCTATTGGCGTGGGGTTGATCAGATCGTCGCCGGCCACGCCGGCATCCACGCGTCGATCTATCGCGATTCGACGCTCACGGTCGACACGCCTGACGTCGATCCGATCTCCGAAGATGCCGTGGTCCTGCATTTCTGGACGCGGCTCACCGCCGGAGCCGCGCATCCGGCCGGACCGCACGATGTCGACACGCTAATCCTCGCGGTGGCGACGCGCCGCGAGGGCGAATGGCGCATCCAGGCGTTGGAGAATGTGACGCTGACCAACCCGATAACAGGGTCCGCGACGCTACGTCCTGAGCACGAGGTAGGCAGAGCGCCGAATTCAAACTGAGACATTACCGACTGCCCCACCGCCGTCTGGGCTGATAGCTCAGAGCCTCCGCGCGTTTCTGCGAGGCCCGCGCGTAAACTTGTCTAGCACTGCGCGGCACTTCGTCCAGCCGGGCGCGCAGCGCCACGCAGCGAACTCGTCGCCGCCCGTACCGACCGCCTTGGAACCCCGCGCTCTAGAATACGTTTCGCAGCCGAACCGTCGGACATGGCGGCAACGGGAGAGGAAGCATGGGAAAAGGCATATTGCTGTGGCTGCTGGGGATTCCGATCCCCATCATTCTCGTTCTGCTGCTGGTGTGGCACTGATCATGGCTACGCAACCCCACATCGCGGTCGATCCGGCGCTCTATCCCGCCGGAATTCCCGCAGGCTCGGGCGGCTCGGCCGTGGCGTGGTCGTCGGTCATCGCCGGCACCGTCGCAGCGGTCGCCCTGACGCTGATCCTTTTGACGCTCGGGTCGGCCTTCGGCCTGGCCTCCGCCTCGCCTTGGCCTGGCGTCGGCGCCAAGCCCTCAACGTTCACGATTGGCGCCGGCGTGTGGCTGGTCGTCACCCAGTGGCTGTCCGCCGCAGTGGGAGGCTATCTCGCCGGCCGGCTCCGCGTCCGTTGGCCGGGCCTGCATACCGACGAGGTCTTCTTTCGCGACACGGCACATGGTTTGCTCGCCTGGGCTACGGCGACAGTAATCATGGCGGTCATCGCGGTCGCGGCGGGCGCCTTGTCGAGCGCGGCGACGCCTTCAGACGTCGCGACGACCAAGGAAGCGATCGATGCGGCGCGTAAGGTCGCCGCCACCTTCGCGGCATTCACGGGCATATCGCTGGTCATCGGTGCGTTCGTCGGCAGCGTCGGTGGAGCAATCGGCGGCAGGCTCCGGGATTTGCATCCCTGATCCGGAAGCACTGCGAATATCGGCGGCGGCGTCGGAGATGACGCCGCCGCCGTCGAGTTTTCGAGGCCTGCGCCGGCGCCAGGCGGGTCAGCTTTGCGATCACCAAGAACTCCCCGCTCTTACCGATCATCCGAAATGGCTTAACACGCGTCGGGTTTGGCCTGCTATTCCCGCGCCAGATACCGGCTGTATCAAGCACGGTCTCATCCAAATCGGATATACAGCGCAGGACGCATAACATACATCAGGAGATCAATTCTCTTAGCATGCAAACAGATATCCAAGCACATAGCTAGTTTCACTGCTATCTGTTGGTCGCAGGGCGCCTAGGTTTCAAGCATTTGACTTGACCCATCTATTTAGGAATACAACCCACATGTAGCCGCATTGGCACCAACCTTGAGAAGTTGAGTGGCCACTGCCCAAGCAAGGCAGATTGCAGTCGCGCGATTGGGAGCGCCGGCTGCGATCGACCGGGGCATGACTAGGTTCGACATTGCGGAATCGTTCGTACTGGAGGCTCGCCGGGCACTGACGGCGGAGGCGCTGGTGTCCGCGCTGCTCCGATCCTGCGACGAGATGGGCGTCGTCTATTTCGCGCTGAGCCACCACGTCGATTTTGCCCGGGAAGCCGGTACCGCGATCCGACTGCACAATTATCCGTCGAGCTGGGAGGCATGGTTTGACGAAAACGGGCTAGGCAGGTCCGACCCCGTTCATCGAGCGAGCCATCGCGCGAGCGTTGGATTCTCGTGGGGGTCGGTGCCCGACCTGATCAAGCTGACCGCCGACGATAGGATAGTGCTGGACGAAGCCTATCGCGTCGGGATCGGCGACGGGTTCACGGTTCCGGCGAACGTCCCGGGCGAAACCTATGGATCCTGTTCGTTTGCCGTCACCGCGGGCCAGCAATTCCCGGAAGAGCATCACATGGTAGCGCAACTCGTCGGCGCATTTGCGTTCGAAGCGGCACGTCGGTTGTCGCTCGCGGATCATTTCGGTCGGCTTGAGCAGCCGATCCTCACGGACCGCCAAAGGGACTGCGTGCTGTGGGCGGCGCGCGGCAAGACCGACTGGGAGATCTCGCGCATTCTGGGCGTCAGTCACGAAACCGTGATCCAGCATCTCAAGCATGCGCGGGAGCGCTACGGCGTGCAGAAGCGAGCGCTGCTCGCGATCCGAGCGCTGTTCGACGGCCTCATCAGCTTCAGCGACGTTCTGAAGCACTGATACCCCCATTTCTGGGAATATCGCGGCTCCGCCCGGCGCCCGATCATGCGGCTCTCTTCAATCAGGGAGACCGCCGATGGTCCAACTCTTTGCAACCGATGCGAAAAGTGGCGAGGATCATGCGCTTCGCGCCATGTTCGTCGCAAGGAAGGAGGTGTTCATTGACCTCCTCGGATGGGATTTGCCCGCGCTCGACGGACGGTTCGAGATCGACCAGTTCGACGATGAGCACGCCCGGTATCTGATCCTCCTTGATGGCGAGGGGCGGCATCTGGGATCGACACGGCTGCTGCCGACGACGCGGCCGCATATCCTTGACACGCTCTTCCCTGAGCTCTGCGGCGATGCGCTCCCTCGTGGGCGTCACGTCGAGGAAGTCACGCGGTTCTGCCTCGATCGCCGGCTGTGTGCACGCGAGCGGCGCGAGGTGCGCAACCAGCTCGTCACTGCGATCGTCGAGCATGCGCTCGAGCACGGGTGCACCAACTATACCGGCGTCGCGGAGATGGGCTGGCTCCAGCAGATCCTGAGCTTCGGCTGGGACTGCGCGCCGCTCGGCCTGCCGTTCCGCTACGAGGGCAAGCTGCTCGGCGCGCTGACGATCAACATCGCGGAGGACACGCCCGCGCGGCTCGCCGCGACGGGAATGTGGTCGCCGGTCGAATCCGTCCAACCCGCGGAGCGCCGCGCCGCCGGCGCGCGAGGATGACTGCCATGACCCAACCCTCCACCGAAGCATCCGACCTCCTGGGCGCGCATGGCTGGTGCCTGGTCCGCAACGCCATGCCTGCAGCGCTCATCGCAGCGCTTTCCGCCGATCTCGATCCGCTGTTCGAGGCGACGCCGTTCTGCACTGGCGATTTCTACGGCGAACGCACGAAGCGGTTCGGCAGCCTGCTCAAGCGCTCGCCGTACGCTGCCTCCTTTATCCAGCACCCGACGATTCTGGCGCTTGCCGCGCAATTCCTGCTGCCCTGGTGCGACCGGATCCAGCTCAACCTTGGCCAGGCGATCGCGCTGCACCCGGGCGCACCGGCGCAGTTTCCGCACCGCGACCAGGACATGTGGCAGGGCATCAAAGGCGAGGTCGAATATCTCGTCAACGTGATGTGGCCTCTAACGCCGTTCACCGAAGAGAATGGCGCGACGATCCTCTACCCCGACAGCCATGGCGGACAGGCGCTGTTCGAGGGCGTTCGCGGCGATGCCGCGGTCGCGGCATGCGTTCCCGGCGACGCGATCGTCTTTCTGGGTTCGACTTTGCACGGCGCCGGCGCCAATCGCAGCGGCGAGATTCGCAAGGCGGTCGTCGTGAGCTACGCGCTCGGCTGGCTCAAACCCTATGAGAATCAGTGGCTCGCCTAGCGGCGGCAAATCGCCCTGGCCGACGCCGGCAGGGAACTCGACGTAGACCTGCCGGCCGTCGTCGAATGCGCGAAGCGGCCGCCACGGCGCGGCGTCGCCCTCGATCGCGTAGCGGAAATTGAGGGCGGACACGTCCACGCCAGATGCGACCGGAGCGGCGTCGGCGGCAGCGACATTGTCGCTGCGCAGCGCGATCAGACGGTCCTGCGGGTAGCTCCAGGAAACCGACGCCATATAGGTGGCCGGCGTCGCGCGAAGCTCGACATGGTAGGTCCGCCGGTCGGTGTTGATGACGAGGTTCGTCACCAGGTCGGATCGGGTCGGCTTGACCAGGATGTGGACGCGCTGCGCCGCTCCCGTACCGCTCACCGTGTCGCCGATGATCCAGCGCACCGTGTCGCCCGCGGCGACGGGCCCCGGACCGACCAGCTTCTCGCCTTCCTGAAGCGCGATGTCGGTCACCTGTCCCGGCGCGGCGTAGAGCTGATACAAGGCGCCTTCGGTCCAGGGATATTGCTGGATGGCGTTGAGGAAGCCTTCGCGGACCGGTTGGATGCGGGCCGCGGCGTTGGCCGACCCGACGCGGGCCTTGGGGTCGCCTTCGTCGCTCTTGCCCGGCGCATCGGGCACGGGCTTCAGTTGCCCCGGGAGCGGCAGCGGCGTCGGAACTGCCACGATCGCCACGGGCTTCGGCGGTTCGGGCGCCTGTACCGCCGGCACGGCCTGATCGTAGTCGAAGGCGGGCTTCGCCGCGGCGTGGGCGCAGCCGCCCAGCGCGGATGCCGACAGAAGCAGCGCCGGCAGGAGGACGGCAGGGAATTGCCAGGATGTCATTGGGCCAGCTCCTTTGACCAGTTGATCGCGTTCACGAACACGCCGAGCGGGTTCTTGCGGAGCGCGTCAGGCGTGCGCGGCGGCTGAACGACGATGGTGAGGATGGCCGACCAGCGCTCGGTACTCGCCAGCTGGCCGTCCTGATAATGGCGCTCGGTCCAGGCGACGCGGAAGCTGTCGGGCGAGGCGCGAATGACGCTCGAGACGTCCACCGCCACCTGCACCTTTCCGATGTTGGCGAAAGGGTCGTTGGCGCGCGCATAGTCGTTTAGCGCGAGCGCTCCCTTGTCGGTGGCGAAATCATAAGCGCGCAGCCAGTTCTGCCGCACGACGATCGGGTCCGCGGCGATGGCGCGCACCTCCTCGATGAACCGCGCAAGATGGAACGCGACCTGCGGGTCGGTCGGCCGATACCCGGCCGTGGCCGGAGCGACCGCCTCGGCCTCGCCGAGCTTGTCGACCTGGACCACCCAGGGGACGATCGTCCCGCGCGCGCTCTGCCAGACGAGGGCGGCGGCAAGGCCGCCGGAGAGCGCCAGCGCGCCGAAAAAGGCGAGGCGCCAGCTGCGTGCCTGGACGCGCGCCGATCCGATCCGGTCGTCCCACACCTGTGCCGCACGCTGATAGGGGGTCACCGGCTCGGGCGTCTGGCCGTAGCGGATGTTGGGGCGTCGAAACATGGTCGGATCAATCCTTCTGGCTGACGTCGATCGCCGATCCCGCGCCGCCGCCGTCTCCGGCGCGCAGCGTGTGGGCGCCGATCGTCGCGGCATGGGTCATGGTCTGTCGGCGCTTCATCGCTTTCGCCCAGGCGGGCGGACCGGCGGGTGGGGTGCCCGCAGACGCGACGCCGCCCGTCGCCGCTCCCGCGGCTTGCGAACCGGCCTTCATCGCATCCGCTGCGCGGCGCAGAGGCGAGGTGGCGGCACTTGCCGCTGCTCTGCCGACCCCGCCGAGGCCACCGGCGACGCTCGCGACGCCGGTCTTGCCTTCGGCACCGGCGCGGTAGGCGGCCGTCGCGCCGTTGGCCGCCCGGGCTCCCGCCGAACCGACGCCGCTGGCCGCGCCGCCCGCGGCGCCTGCGGCGAGGCCAGCGGTCGCCACGCCGGCGGCGACAGCACCGCCCCCGGTGAGTGCCGTTCCCGCGGCGGCGCCGGCGCCCAGCTGCGGTCCGCCCGAAACAATGCCATTGGCGATGCCGGGCCCGAAGATGCCGAGGCCGAGCAAGGTGAGCGACGCCAGGACGATCGTCATCGCGTCCTCGATCGTCGGCTGCGCGCTGTTGATGGCCGAGGTGAATTCGTGAAACAGCGTCGAGCCGATGCCGATGATCACGGCCAGGACCAGCACCTTGATCCCCGACGAGACGACATTGCCCAGCACCCGCTCCGCCATGAAGGCGGTCTTTCCGAACAGACCGAACGGGATGAGCACGAACCCGCACAAGGGTTTCGCCGGTGTCCGAGATGCCATCGCCGAGACGGTCGACCCACAACCGTCCGTCAGGATTGAGCATCACCTCGACGACGGCGGCATCCTCGAGCCAGCGCGCGATCGCGGGCCCGAGCGCGGTGCGCAACATCCTCGCGCCCCGGCTGCTCGCTTCGGATCGAGTTGGATAGAGCGTCACGAACATCCCCAAACTGACGGGCGAACGGCCCGGCGAATGGGGTGATCAAAAGGACCGCAAATCCGTCTCCTGCAACATGCTTTTGCGGTGGGCGCGTAATGGCGCAGAAAGACTAATGCTGGCGTAGTTTGAGTGACTTGTGCTGACCTCAGGCTCCAGAGTGAGCGGAATTGTTTCACTACCGCAACTTTGCACGCCGCCATCCGTTAGGGATTCGCGCGAAGGCTCCCAAGGGTGTAGACTGACCCCTGTTCTTGCTCCCGCGACTTCCCGGCCTCTGGCTTTCGCACCGCGAGCCTCCGGTTTTTCGAAGGCTGATCATGTCTGCCGAAAAACACAGTCCTGAAGACGTAGCGCTGAGCCTGACCCTGGCTATTGTCACGTCCTCGCCAGCGCCGCTGTTGCTCCTGGACGGTCAACTCACCATCATCGCAGCGAGCACGTCATTCTGCTCGGTGTTTGGCGCCAACGCGGCGCAGCTGACGGGCCAACCGCTCTACGCCCTGGATGACGGCAAATGGGATAATCCCCAGCTGCGATCCCTGATGACCGCGACGATGTCGGGTGAAGCGACGCCGGACGCCCGCGATATCGACCTCGAGCGGCCACGGCAGCCGGTTCGGCATCTGATCGTCCAGGCCAGGCGGCTGGTTTACCTCGACCTTGAACAGACGCGCATTCTCGTCGCCGTGTCGGATGTCACGGACGCGCGGGCCGACGCGACGCTGAAGGAAGAAGCAGCCCGCAGTAATCGCATCCTGTTGCAGGAGGTTCGCCACCGGGTCGCCAACAGTCTGCAGATCATCGCCAGCGTACTGCTGCGCAATGCGCGAACGACCACGTCGGAAGAGACTCGCAGCCATCTCCAGGACGCCCATCATCGGGTGATGTCAGTGGGCGCGCTCGAACGGCTGCTGTCCACCTCCGAAGACGGCGACATCGAGGTCCATGCCTATTTCACCCGGCTTTGCGAAAGCATCTCGGCGTCGATGATCGGCGAGGTCGATCAGATTTCATTGATCGTCGAAGGTGGAGACGGCGTGGTCGATGCCAGGGTGTCGGTAAGCCTGGGCTTGATCGTCACTGAGTTGGTGATCAACGCGCTCAAGCATGCCTTTCCCGATGGACGGGCTGGAAAGATCACGGTCGACTATAATTTCCACGGGCCGAATTGGATCCTGTGCGTGCGCGACGATGGCGTCGGCATGCCGCTGACCGCGCCTGTGCGGACCGGTCTGGGCACCAGCATCGTCGCGGCGCTGGCCGGACAGCTTGATGCTTCGGTCGAAACGACGGCAGAGCACCCGGGCACCCAGGTTTCCATCAAGCATACCCCGATTGCTCTGATGGACGATGAGACCGAAGCAGCGAGCGAGCCGCTCGCGGCGGCGCACCCGGCGTCCGGTGCGACCGGCAGTTGACGAGTAGAGGAATGATCATGACCGCAGCGCAGGATGGCAAGACGACCGAGACTCTGATGATCGTCGAGGACGAGGCGCTCGTGGCGACGGTCCTGCGGGACGAACTGCAGGGGGCGGGATACAGGGTCCTCGACCTGACGGACCGTCAAGCCAAGGCGCTGGACGTCGCCAAAGCTGAAAAGCCGGATCTGGCGTTGGTCAACATCCGGCTCGCCGGGCATGACGATGGGATCGAACTCGCCGAGCAATTAAAAACGCTTGGCATTCCGGTCCTGTTGATCAGCGGACAGGCCAGCCGCGCCAGCTCGGCCAAGACCGTGGCAATCGGGTCGATGCCCAAGCCATATGACGCCGCGGAGATGGCGCTCGCCGTGGCCTACCTTCTTGCGCGCCTGAAAGGCGACGCCTCGCTGCCGAGGCCGGCTCAACTCGAAGTGTTTGATGAAGAGGGCTTTGATCTCGCGCCGACCGCCTAGCACGGCGTGCGTGGCCTAAAATTGGTTCCGGACCGACCGAGATACCCAGTCGTGGTCGCATACTGATTGCTCGGCGTTCGCCGCCACGATCGCCAAAGGCACCTGCTGAGCTTCTCGTCGGCTGGCGATCCGAGCCCAACGCCCCGCTCCAGATCCAGACCTCTCGATGCGCATTCATTTCGTCATGTGCATCACCAGCAACAAGATCACGAACACCGCATAGAGCAGGCTCATTGCGGCAAGCCTCCGACGCGAAATTCTGCCCTTGCGGAAGGCGAGAAACATCATCGTCACCGCGATCGCCGTAACGCCTGCCGCCAGAAGCAGCCGCGGGCTCAACATCCACGGCTTGAAGAACAGGCCGAGCGCGGTCGGGATCGTGGCCTGGATCACCATCGCGCCCGATATGTTGGCGAGCGCGAGGCGATGCTTGCCCTGCCTGACCCAGATCACCGCATTCATCGTTTCCGGCATTCGGTCGCGATCGGGCTCAGCAGCAGGGCCAGCAGTTGCGGCGGCAAGCCGAGGACCGGACCGAGATGCTCGAGTTGGGCCACGAACAGTCGGGAGGCGCAAAGATCACGGCCAGCGCGAGCCCCGTCTGCAACGCCGCCATGAAGGTGCTCGGCGCGGCGGCTTGCGGTTGGAATTTAAGCGGCTCGAGCTCTCCCTCCTCTTCCTCACCGCCTTCGCCAACATCTCCTGCCGAACGTAGAGGGCGTAAGCGGCGAGGAAGAGGGTGCCGAGCCATGGCTTGCCGGCAAACAGCACCAGCCCGAGCGCGATCTTGGCGACGAAGATCATCAGGAACCAGGCCTGATCCCGGCTGAGGCGGGCAAATTCGCTGCGGATCGCCGTGGTCGCCGCGAGCCGTTGGCCCGTCGCGAGCAAGACAATCCCGACTGTCGCATAGGCGATCGTGGACAGCGCGAGCTGCCCGCCGAGCGCCGCGCCGACGCCCAGCTCCTTGGCTGCGGCGTTGCCGCCAAAGGCGACCGCGACGAACGTGACGACGGTTTTCGGCAAAGCGGTGCCGAAGGCGGCCAGGATCGTGCCCGTCGCCTTCTGGCCGACCGCCATTCACTGGCCCAGCCATTCGACGCCGTTTACGAAATACTCGCACGACAGATAGATCACCGCGGCCGAAGCGAGCAGCAGCGCAACCGTGATCCAGAGGCTCGACATCGCATTTCCCGGGGATCGAGCGGGTGACGCGCGAACCGGTGCGCGCGCCCAATCCCTGGAACGCCCGCCGATTCATGGTCTCGCCAAGCCGATCGGTTGCGCACACCATGGCCGAAGCCAAGTTTGTTGACGGGCGCCCCGCTGAACGTGCGGGCGCCGTTCTACGAAGGATGCGGGATCGCGATCTTGGCCTTGTCATGCGGCGACATTGATCGCGGCTATCGGACGGCGTCTTGAGTGATGGTGCAGATAGGCGCCCCAAAGCTTCCCGCTCTCAAATCGTAGCCACAGGCATATGATCCATTATTTCGCGCGTTGACCTGTGGCAGGCTGTGTCTAGGGAGACGATAATTGCTTGGAGATACCCATGGCTGACGAAAAGCTCGAGACCAGCACTATAGAACTCGCGACCGAACTGACGATCGCCTGGCTGTCGAACCCGAACACGCGCGCGACGGTGGATGAAGTGCCGGCATTTCTCCAGAAGATGCACGATACGGTCGCGAGCCTGACGGCTATCCCCCCTCCGGTCGCCGAACCTGCGCCCGAAGCTGAGCCGACGCCGGAGTTCACGCCCGCAGTCACGGTTCGCAAGTCACTCGGATCCAAGGACCACATCATCTCGCTGATCGACGGCAAGCCGTACAAGACCCTCCGGCGGCATCTGTCGGGCCATGGTCTTTCGCCGGAGCAATATCGCGAACGCTACGGGCTCAAAGCCGACTATCCGATGGTCGCCGAGAATTACTCGCAGGCCCGCCGCGAGATGGCGAAAAAGATCGGCCTGGGACGCAAGCCCGGAATGAAGCGCGGCGCGGCCAAGAAGGCCTGAGGCCGAACGGGATGAGGCGGCGCCGCGCCGCTTAGTCACACGTCGGGTTCGCCGCCGATATCCTGGGAAAGCTCCTTCGCGAGCCGCGGCCCCTGCTCCATGCGCCGACTCAGCGATTCGACGAACCGCTCCCATCGCTCGCGGCCCATTGCCTGGGCTGCCGCCATCGCCGTGTCGGGGAGCGGGGCGTTGGTGGTCAGCCAAAATCGAATGAATAGCGCTAAGGTCTCGTTCGTGAGCTCAACGTTCCACGCGAGACGGTCATTTTGTCGGGTCTGCCGATCGAGCCGGCGGCTGATCGCGGCTTCAAGACGCTCCGATCCGTCAGGAGACAGGAAGGATGCAACCGCGGTTTCGACGATGAATGCCTGCGAAACACGCTTGCGTGCGGCATAGTCGGCAAGCCGACCGGACAAGCGCAGGCAACTGCCGTCGAAATCGATCTCGGCCCATTTAAGCTTGACGATCTCGCTGCGGCGGCAGCCGGTCAGCGCGAGCTGCCGGATGATTTCGACCACGATCGCATTGTCTTCGTCCCGGGCGACCTCGTTGAGCATTGCGCCTAGCGTGCGATAGTCTGCCTCGGACAAGCGACGTTCACGAACATTTCCCTTGGGCCGCTGAATGCCGTGCACCGGATTGCGATCGATGATGCCCGCGTTCACAGCATAGGTGAGAATGCCGCCGAGAAATCCGATCGTGCGACGAGCGGCGCCCGGACCGCCTCGGACGATTGCCTTGCCACGCAGCTTCTTCGTCTTGATGACCGCTC
Source organism: uncultured Alphaproteobacteria bacterium (assembly GCA_963799985.1). Lineage (GTDB taxonomy): Bacteria > Pseudomonadota > Alphaproteobacteria > Sphingomonadales > Sphingomonadaceae > Sphingomonas. The sequence continues at coordinate 985,698 of CAWCZC010000002.1, forward strand.
GCGTTTTGCCGACGGTGATGTTGTTCATCACCGTGATCATCTCGGAGCGCGTGAGATCCTGCACGCGCCGGGCGCCGAGCAGCGGCACGATGTGACGAAGGACGCGGCCCTTGTCGATCGCGACGGTCGAAGGCTTCTTCGGACGCCCGCCCTTCCCCAGGATGAGGCCCGCCTCGAGGTCCTTCACGTAGAGCTCGCACAGCTCCTTCACCGTGATCGCCTTGTGGTTGATCTTGCGCTCCTCGGCGGGGTTCTCGCCTTTGGCAACGCGGCCGAGCTGCACCTTGGCTTCCTTGCGCGCGGCCTGGGGCGTCCACACGCCATGCAATCCGATCGAATAGCGGCGGCTACGTCCGAGCGCGCGGTACTGAACGAGGTAGCTTCGCTTCCCGGACTTGAAGACACGCAGACCGAAGCCAGGGAGATCATCGTCCCAGATAATATAGTCGCGGTCCTGGACTTCAGCGGCCTCGACGGTACGCAATGTAAGCCTGGTCATCAGCGGCCTCCGCAACGTTTGGCTCTGCTCTCACGCGTAAGCACAGCGTAAGCAGCAGAGAGCCAATCGACGGATACGCCGGGTAAGCCTGGCGAAGCCGGAGGGCCATAGTTCTCATTGCTAAACAGTAGCTTAGCGCAGAGAAACAAACAGTAGCGTAGACTGGCGTAGACGCCTCGGTACCCGTTCGGAGGGCAGCGCTCTATCCAGCTGAGCTACGGGTGCCTGGGGACAGGCGCCTAGCAAAGCCTGCGCGGGCGCGCCAGTCCCGGAGTCAGTGGGCCGCCAGCGTCACCGGCTGGAACTGCCCGAGCCCGCAGGTCGGACCGCGCGGAACGGGGCCGTCGCCGATCACCGTGATCGTGTCGGTGGAGCAATAGTCGTTGCTCGAGGTCTTGTGCGAGAAGCGGCCCTCGAATCCCAGCGTCGGGCAGGCCATCGGCAGCGTGTTGCGATAGACCTTGCCGCCGTACATGTAGAAATCGATCACCGAATTGCTGCGCACCCGCGTCTCCTTGACGCGCGACAGCTGGACGCACGAGACCGGCTTGCCGTTCGGCGTGGCGGCGGGGGTCTTGTCCTCGATGTGGGCAGCGCCGGGCGCGGCGACGGCGAGTAGGGCGGCGGAAATCAGCAGCTTGCGCATGGGTTTCTCCTCTTTATCCGGCGATCACAGCGTGCGGCTCGGCCTTCCGCGGCGGCGGTGTCTTGGGCTTGAACGCACACAGGTCGGCGACGATGCATCGCCAGCATTCAGGTGTCCTAGCCTTGCAGACATATCTGCCATGCAGGATTAACCAGTGATGAGCGTGGAGGCGGAAGGGCTGCGGCACGGCCCGCTCCAGCCCCAGCTCGACCGCGAGCGGAGTTTTGCCGGGAGCGAGGCGAGTGCGGTTGCAGACGCGGAAGATGTGCGTGTCGACCGCGAAGGTCTCGGCGCCGAACGCGACGTTCATCACCACGTTCGCGGTCTTGCGGCCGACGCCCGGCAGCTGCTCGAGCGCGTCGCGGTCGGCGGGAACCTGGCTGGCATGATCGCGGATCAGCGCTTGCGAAAGCGCGATGACGTTCTTGGCCTTGGTGTTGAACAGCCCGATCGTCTTGATGTGCCCTTTCAGGCCCTCCTCGCCGAGCGCCACCATCTTCTCAGGGGTGTCGATCTCAGCGAACAGGCGGCGCGTGGCCTTGTTGACTCCCACGTCTGTCGCCTGCGCCGAAAGCACCACCGCGACGAGCAGTTGATAGACGTTGCCCGAATTCGAGCTCGGTCTCGGGATGTGGATTTTCCTCCGCGAGTCGCGAGAAGAATTCGACGACCTGCGCCTTGTTCACACCCCGAGCACCTGGTCCATCGCGTAGCGCCCGGGCGCCTGGCCGGCGAGCCACAGCGCCGCCTGGACCGCGCCGCGCGCGAAGATCGCGCGGTCCTCGGCGCGGTGGCTGAGCTCGATCCGCTCGCCGTTGCCCGCGAGCACCACCCTATGCTCGCCGATCACGCTGCCGCCGCGCAGGCTGCAGATGCCGATCGTCCCCTCGACCCGCCCCCCAGTGAGCCCCTCGCGACCGATCACCGCCGCCTCGCCTAGGGTGGTGCCGAGCCCTTGCGCGGCGGCCTCGCCCAGCATCAGCGCGGTGCCGGACGGCGCGTCGGCCTTGTCGCGGTGATGCATCTCGACGATCTCAACGTCCCATCCAGGCCCGAGCCGCGCCGCGGCGTCGCGCACCAGCCGCGCGAGCAGGCCGACGCCGAGCGAGGTGTTGCCGGTCTGGAGCACCGCGATTTCGCCCGCGGCCGCATCGATCAGCGCGTGGTGGCGCGCGCCGAGCCCGGTGGTGCCGATCACGATCGGGGTTCGCGCCGAAACCGCGGCGGCGAGATGCGCATCGAGCGCGTGCGGCGTCGAGAAATCGACCAGGACGTCGCACGTCCGCGCCAGGTCGGCGGGATCGTCGCCGCGCACGGTGCCGCCGCCGATCCGAGCGCCGAGCGCGGGCGCCGCGGCGACGATCGCTCGCCCCATCCGGCCCTGGCTCCCGAAGATGCCGATGCTCGTCATGCACGCTGCTGTGGCACAGGTGACGCGCGGCGCAAAATCAGTTCGCGCGAGTCAGAAATGCCAGGTGAAGTTGACCATGAGCGCGGGCGCGCTGACTCCGCCGACGGTACGCTGGTTGACCGTCACCGAGCCATCCGCACCGGCCGCCTTGAAATGGGTGCCGGCGTGCCCGCGCTCGAAGCGCGCGTCGGCTTTGGGAATACGGAACGAGACCTGCGATTCGCCGCAAACGACGATGTCGCCTTCGCCGGCGCCGCGCAGACACCGCTTGCGTGGAGTCTCGACTGCGCGCGCCACCGGATCGTCGCCATCGGGGATGATGTTATGAACTGCCGCGGCGGGGGCGGACTGGGCCAGGAGCAGCAAGGCGGCCGGAAGCATGGGCATCTCCCTGACGGACGACGCCGGGCTACCGACGCTTTGAGGCAGCGGCAAGGCGGCATTGCGCGATCCGCGCGCGCCGGCAATAGGGCGGCATGCGCATCCGCCCCGCCACGCCCGCCGATCGCGACGCGCTCTGGGCGATCCTCGAGCCGGTGATCCGCGCGGGCGAGACCTATGCGCTCGATCGCGATATGCCGCGCGAGGCGGCGCTCGCCTGGTGGGCCGGGCCCGGCCGCGAGGCCTTCGTCGCCGAGGAGGAAGGGCGCGTGCTCGGCACCTACTTCCTGCGCGCCAATCAGGCAGGCGGGGGCGATCACGTCGCCAATGCCGGCTATGCGACCCACCCGCACGCAACTGGCCGCGGCGTGGCGCGCGCGATGTGCGTCCATTCGCTCGAAACCGCCCGGGCGCGCGGGTTCCGCGGCATGCAATTCAATTTCGTGGTCAGCACCAACGCAGCTGCTGTGCATCTCTGGCAGGCGATGGACTTCGCGATCATCGGGCGAGCGCCGCAGGCATTTCGGCATCCGCAGGATGGATTTGTCGACGTGCTTGTGATGTATCGCATGCTGTAATCGGGGAGGGGAGGAACAATTGCTCGCCTATATCGGGCCGATCATCGTCCTCGTCACCGGCGTGCTCGGCATCTTCTTCTCGAAGGCCGGCGAACGGCAGCGGCTGAGTCCGGTCGCCTTTCTGTTGCTCGGGCTGGTCGTTCTTTCGGGCGTCCTGTCAGTCTACGGCGTCTATGCAGCGGCAGCCGATGCGCGCGACAAGGCCAACGCGGCGCGCGCAAGGGAGATCCAGGCGCAACGGGATGCCGCCGTGCACGCCGAGCAGCTTCGGCGCGAGAAACGCGCCTCCGACACGTTGCGTGGGCTGCTGCTCGCCAAGACCTTTGCGCCCGACGATCTGCCCGCCAACGGCATTCTGACCTTCGACCTGCCGGTTTCGGCGGCGGCGCAGAACGGCGACGAAGACGGCAACGGCGCGCTCTGGCCCCTGGCCGGCAAGGGCGTCCATGCGTCGAAGCTGTCCTTTGACGTCGAGGACGTGTTCGAGCTGGACTATGCGATGCGGCCCTCAGGCGACGGCGCGGTGATCGACGGCGACTGGTACGAATATGGGCCCAAGACCTGCCGCCTCGTCAGCGACACCGGCTTTGAATTCGAGGCTGCGCCCGGCTCGGCGTGCCGGCGGGCGGACGGATATCGCTTCAACGCCGCGCTGGACCGGGTCCCGTTCCAGCGCCCGTTCCTGATCGAGATGCCCAGAGAGGCGTTCTGGAAGACCTATTCACGGATCGAGCAGGTTCAGCGCGGCGACAAGCCGCTGGGGCAGTTCGTCATCGAAGCCGCCTCGGATCGCGACGTTCCCGCGCTGCTCGCGGCGGCGCAACAGATCGAGGTAAGCTTCAAGTTCTTCCGCAACTATCGCCAGCGCAAGGCGGAGGGAGCTTGCGCGACCAGCCTGATCGTCCATCTGGCATCCTCGGCGCATGCAACGAAACGGATCGTGACGCTCGAAATCGGCGGGATGGAGGATTTCGACCTCAATTTCTGCGAGATCAACATGGCCGATTAGGCGCCGAGACGTCGATCGATACGCAGGACAGATCCGGATTTCCGCAATGCACGCCATCCGCAACATCGTCGTCCTCACCGGCGCAGGCGTCTCGGCCGAGAGCGGAGTCGCGACCTTTCGTGGCCCTGGCGGCCTGTGGGAGGGGCACCGTGTCGAGGACGTGTGCACGCCCGAGGCGTTGCACGCCGATCCCGAGCTGGTTCACCGCTTCTACGACGCGCGGCGCGAGAGGCTGGCGAGCGTCGAGCCCAATACCGCGCATCGGGCGCTGGCGCGGCTCGATCGGGAGTGGACGGGCGAACTGCTGATCGTCACGCAGAATGTCGACGATCTGCACGAGCGCGCGGGGGCCAGGCGGCTGGTGCATATGCACGGCGAACTCAAGTCGGCGCTGTGCGCGCGGTGCGGGGATCGGCGGGTGTGGGCGGGATCGCTGCCGCGGGGTGCCGGATGTCGGGCGTGCGGCGCCGCGGCGCTTCGGCCCGACATCGTCTTCTTCGGCGAGATGCCCTACCACATGGACGCGATCGAGCGGGCGCTGGCGGGTGCCGATCTGTTCGTCTCGGTGGGGACCTCGGGCGCGGTCTATCCGGCGGCGGGGTTCGTCCAGACCGCGCGCTATCACGGCGCCGACACGCTCGAACTCAACCTCGAGCCCTCGGCGGGCAGCGCCTGGTTCGGCGAGAGCCGCCTGGGCCCGGCGGGCGAACTGGTGCCTGCCTGGGTGGAGCAGGTGCTCGGCGATTAGGGTCGGGACTCGATCGGAAGCCCTGCCGGAGCGAGGGTGAGGCGATCGCGTCATCACGCGCCCCCCTTGCGAAACGAAGTTGACACCAGGGTCACACTGCCCGGCATGTTCCGGCGGCGGTCCGGCCATGCGTAAAATCAACAAGGATCCGGTCCAAACGCAGTTTGGGTTCCGACTGCGATCCCCAATATCAAAGAGCGGCAACGCACCGATCTCAGCAGGCGAAATCCAACATTTCAAGGGGTTGTTCAGGCCCCAATTGGAAACGCCTCAAGAGGGATGGCCGTCGCGCGACCGCACGTCATCGAATCCAATCGGGTACAGACCCTAAGCCGCCTCGGACTCGCTGCCATCGTCGACATCGACCACGCCGTCGCGCGGGCGGCGGTCGACGCGGAGTTCGAACACGTCGGGGCGAGTTTGGTGGCCGTTGACGTCGATCGTCGCGAGCCCGCGATCGACCTCGGAGAGGTCGAGGTTGGCGGTGAGGATCTCCGCGCCCTCGCCGGCCTGGGCGATCAGCACGCCGTCGGGGGCGATGATCGCGCTGCGGCCGTGCTGGAGCTGGCCTTCGGGGAGCAGATCGAGCAGCTCGCGCGCTTCGCCGTTGCCGCCGGCGCGGGCAAGGCCGTCGAGCACGTCCTGCTTGTGCTGGATCGTCGCCGCGGCGAGCACGAAGGCGCGGCCTTCATAGGCATAGTGCGAAGAGGCGAGCAGGCTGATGTCGTTGACGCTCGGCCAGGCGGCGACGTGCACCGCTTCGCCCGCGTGATGCATCGCGGCGCGCGCGAGCGGCATCCAATGTTCGCCCGAGACGAGCTGGCCGACTCGACCCCACGGCGCCTCATGGACTTCGAGCGTCGATCCGTCGCCGCTGCCGAACAGCATCCGCTCGCCGGGCGAGGGCATCAGCTTGCGGTGGACCAAAGGCGGGGCCTTGGGGCGGAACAGGAACTGGGTGTTGAACAAGCTCGAGCGGACTCGCTCGTAGCCGCCGATCGAGACGACTACCCCGGCGATGTCGACCGCCCATTGCAACGGCTGGAAGCGCGGATCGTTGCCGCGCAGCGCTTGCTTGAGCAGGAGGGCGTGGAGCTCGCGCGTGCCCGGATGATGCCACAGCGACGGGCCCGCGACATGCTCGAGCCATGCCGGATAGCCGCCCATGAAGCATTCGCCGAACGCGATCACCTGCGCGCCCGTCTCGATCGCCGCCTTGGTCAGCTTGACCGCGCGCTCGACCGATTCGGTGATCGCCAGCGGCACTGGCGCGTCCTGAACGATCGCGCCCTTCACAGTCTGATTCATTCGACCCAGTCCAACCCTATCTCGCGATACAGCGAACGGTCGTCTTGCCAGCCGGGGCTTACTTTCACGTGAAGATAGAGGTGGACCGGCACGCCCATGATCCGGCTCAGCTCGGCGCGGGCGCGGCTGCCGATCTCCTTCAATCGCGCGCCGCCCTTGCCGAGGACGATCGCGCGCTGGGTCGGCCGCCCCACCAGGATCTGCTGGTGGATCTCGACCGAGCCGTCGGGCCGCTCCTTGTAGGTCTCGGTCTCGATCGCGCTGGCATAGGGCAGCTCGGCGTGGAGCTGGAGGTAGAGCTGCTCGCGAGTCACCTCGGCGGCGATCATCCGCTCGGTGGCGTCGCTGACCTGGTCCTCGGGGAAATGCCAGGGCCCCTCGGGCATGCGGGCGGCCAACGCCGCCTTGAGTTCGGGCACGCCGTCGCCGGTCTGGGCGCTGACGAAGAAGGTCTCGTCGAACGGCAGCGTCTCGTTGAGCTTGGCGGCGTGGCCGAGCAGCCGCGGCTTGTCGGCGATATCGACCTTGTTGAGGATCAGCAGCTTGGGCTCGGGGCGCTTGGCGAGGCTTTCGAGGATCGCGTGGACCTTGGGCCCGATCCCGCCCTTGCCGTCGACCACCAGCGCGATCACGTCGGCGCCCTCGGCGCCTTCCCACGCCGCGGCGACCATCGCCCGGTCGAGCCGCCGTTCGGGAGTGAAGATGCCCGGCGTGTCGACGAGCAGCAGCTGCGCGGGGCCTTCGATCGCGAGCCCCATGAGGCGGGCGCGAGTCGTCTGCGCCTTGGGGCTGACGATCGCGACCTTCTGCCCGACCAGCGCATTGACGAGCGTCGACTTGCCCGCATTGGGCGCACCGACGACCGCGATCAGGCCGCAGCGGGGGGTGGGGGAAGGGATCATGCGGATCGCGATTCGGAGGCGCGCGCTTCGACAGGCTCAGCGCGAACGGGATTTGTGGAAGCGGTGAACTCACCTTCCTCCGTTCGCCCTGAGCTTGTCGAAGGGCGGCTCTCGTCCTGGCGATTACGTGCGAGGAGGGAAAGCGTTTGCCAGTCGCCCGCGATCAGCGCTTCCTTCTTCGCACGCGTCCAGCCCTTGATCCGACGCTCCGATTCTAGCGCCTCGATCCGAGTCTCGAAGGTTTCGGACCACACCAGCCGGACGGGATGGCGCGAGCGCGTGTGCGCTGTGAGTGCTCGCGACTGGTGCTGGCCGATGCGCGCGTCGAGATTGTCGGTGTGACCGGTGTAGTAGCTGCCGTCCCTGCACTTGAGCATGTAGACCCAGAAACTCACGACCGCCGCCTTCCGGCCAGTGCCGGGCGCCCTTCGACAAGCTCAGGGCGAACGGAGGGAGGGTTGGTGCCTTCGATCACGTGGCCAGCTTCCCCAGCAGCGCGGCCGCCGCCGCGGTCTCCGCTTCCTGCTTGCTGGCGCCCTCCGCGGTCGCGTCCGCGAGCTTGGGGATGCTGACCTTGACCGTGAAACGCGGCGCGTGGTTGGGCCCCGAGCGGTCGACCACCGCATATTCGGGCGCGCGGCGGTTGTTGGCGGCGGCCCATTCCTGGAGCGCGGACTTGGGGTGGCGCGGCGCCTCGCCGTGCGACTCGATGTGCGGCTCCCACGCGCGGCGGATGAACGCGCGCGACCGGGCCCAAGCCGGCGTCGAGATAGAGAGCGCCGATCAGCGCCTCCATCACGTCGCCGAGGACATTGTCGCTGTTCGCCGCGCCGTCGTCGCGCGCCTGCTTGCCGAGGCGGAGGTGCGGCGACGACGCCGATCGCGCGCGCGACCTCGGCGCACACTGGACCGGTCACCAGCGCGTTGAGGCGGCGCGACAGCGCGCCTTCGGGCTCGCCGGGGAAGCGCTCGAACAGCCATTCGGCGATGGCCAGCCCGAGCACGCGATCGCCGAGGAATTCGAGCCGCTCGTAATTCTCCGCAGCCTGGCTGCCGTGGGTCAGCGCGCGCTCGAACGGCGCCAGATCGGCGGGCGCGCGGCCGAAGGTCTGCTCGATCCAGCCCCCCAGCGCGGCCGTCGTTCAAAAGCCCTCCCCGATGCGGCTCCATCGCGCCGCGGTGAACCAGGTCCAGGGCAGGAACCAGTTGGCGCTGCCGTCGGTCGACCAGAAGGTGACCACCGCCTTGCCCTCGAGATTCTCGATCGGGACATAGCCGATGCCCGCTGTCGGCGTCGGGGGTCGGGAAAGCGGCTGTCCTCGCTATCGTCGCGGTTGTCGCCCATCAGGAAGACGTGGCCCGGCGGGCACGGTGTAGACGTCGGTGTTGTCGGCGCCGGGCCTGCGGCCCGCGATCGAGCACTTCATAGGTCTTGCCGTTCGGCAGCGTCTCGCGGAAGCGCTGGAAGCGGCAGATCGGCTTGCCCTGCGCGTCGGTCGTCCTGGAATTCGGCGCTGGCAGTCGGATAATTGGGCGAGACCGGCATGGTGAAATCGGCGACTCGCACCTTGGGGATCGGCTTGCCGTCGAGGATCACCTGGCCGTCGACGACCTGGACCGTGTCGCCGGGCAGCCCGATCACGCGCTTGATCCAGTCCTCATTGTTCGCCGGCGGGGCCTTGAACACCACCACGTCGCCGCGCGTCGGGGCGTGCCGGGGAAGATTCGGCCGGGGACCAGCGGCCAGCTCCACGGCAGCGAATGCCGCGAATAGCCGTAGTTCCATTTCGTGATGAACAGATAGTCGCCGATCAGCAGCCGCGGCAGCATCGATTGCGACGGGATCGAGAAGGGCGAGAAGATGAAGCTGCGCACGATGACGACGACCAGCACGAGCTTGACCAGGAAGCCGGCCAGTTCGCCCCATTCGGACTTGGGCTTGGCCGGCTCGGCACCGATCGGCTGAGGGGTCGCGGCCGGCTCTCGGCCACGGCTTCGGGCGCATTTTCCATCGGCCTGCTCTGCTTGGGCAAGCGCTCGAGCGTCAAGCCGATGAATCCGGGTGGCGGCGCCGCGCCCGGGACGATAGGACGCCCGCGAGCGGCACGAGGAGACGAACCATGGCCACGCCCGACTGGCCGGCGATCCAGGCGCTGGCGAAGGCGCCGCTGACGCAGTTGTTCGCGGAGGACGCGGATCGGCTGGCGTCCTTGTCGCTCGACGTTGCGGGAATCCATTTCGACTGGTCGAAGACGCACCTGACTCGCCGAGGCCGTCGCGCGCTTTTCGAGAAATCGCCGAGGCGATGGGGCTGGCGGCGAAGCGCGACGCGCTGTTCGCGGGCGATGCCGTCAACGTGACCGAAGGCCGCGCCGCCGAGCACAGCGCCGAGCGCGGCGAGGGCGCCCCCGAGAGCGTGGCCCGGGCGCGCACGCTTCCATGCGCGGATGCGCGCGCTGATCGATGCGATCGAAGCCGAGGCGCTCGGGCCGGTCCGCCACGATCCTCCACGTCGGCATCGGCGGATCGGCGCTGGGCCCCGACCTGCTGGTCGACGCGCTGGGGCGCGACGTGGACCGCTACGAGGTCGCGATCGTCTCGAACGTCGACGGCGTGGCGCTCGAGGATGCGCTCGACCGGTTCGATCCGCAGGCGACCCTGCTCGCGATCGCCTCCAAGACCTTCACCACCACCGAGACGATGCTCAACGCCGAAAGCGCGCTCGCCTGGATGGCGCGAGGGCGGGGTCGAGGATCCCTATGGCCGAGTGATCGCGCTGACCGCGGCGCCCGACAAGGCGGTCGAATGGGGGGTCGACGAGACGCGGGTGCTGCCGTTCTCCGAGAGCGTCGGGGGGCGCTATTCGCTGTGGTCGTCGATCGGCTTTCCCGCGGCGCTCGCGCTCGGCTGGGACGCGTTCGAGGAACTGCTCGAAGGCGCCGCCGAAATGGACCGGCATTTCCGCCTCTCGTCGCTGGACAAGAACGCGCCGGTGCTCGCCGCCTTCGCCGACCTCTATTATGCCCAGGCGCGCGGGTGCGAGACGCGCGCGGTCTTCGCCTACGACGAGCGGCTGCGGCTGCTGCCGTCCTACCTTCAGCAGCTCGAGATGGAATCGAACGGCAAGCGCGTGACCGCCGAGGGCGAGGCCGTCAGCCTGGCCGACCGCGCCGATCACCTGGGGCGGGGTCGGCACCGACGCGCAGCACGCGGTGTTCCAGCTGCTCCATCAGGGCACGCACCTCGTGCCCGTCGAGTTCGTCGCGGTGATCGAGCCGGGCGACGGGCTCGCCGAGGCGCATCACCGCCAGTTGCTGCTCAATGCCTTCGCGCAGGGCGCCGCATTGATGGCCGGGCGCGGCAATAGTGACGAAGCGCGCGCCTATCCGGGCGACCGGCCATCCTCGACGATGCTGCTCGACCGGCTCGATCCGCGCACGCTCGGCGCGCTGATCGCCTTCTACGAAGCAGCGCGACCTTCGCGAACGCGGTGCTGCTCGGCATCAACCCGTTCGATCAGTTCGGGGTCGAGCTCGGCAAGGAAATGGCCAAGGCGGCGGATGTGGGCGGTCTGGATTTCGACGCCTCGACCACCGATCTGATCCGGCGGGCGCTCGGTTAGCCCAGACAGAAGGAACGCGTATGGCGAGCTACGACTATGACCTGTTCGTCATCGGCGCGGGATCGGGCGGCGTGCGCGCGGCGCGGGTGTCGGCGGCCTATGGCGCCAAGGTGGCGATCGCCGAGGAGTATCGAGTCGGCGGCACCTGCGTGATCCGCGGCTGCGTGCCCAAGAAATTGCTCGTCTATGGCGCGCATTTCGCCGAGGATCTGAAGGATGCCCGGCGCTTCGGTTGGCAGGTGCCCGAGTGCGAATTCGACTGGGCGGTGCTGCGCGACAACGTTCTCGCGGAAGTCGATCGGCTCAACGCGGCATACACGCAGACGCTGAGCAACAACGAGGTCGAGATCATCCTCGAACGCGCCACTGTCGCCGGGCCGCACGAGGTCACGCTGGCGAGTGGGCGGACGGTCGCCGCCAAGTTCATCCTGATCGCGACCGGCGCGCATCCCTCGGTGCCCGGTTGCCCGGGGCACGAGCACGGCATCACCTCGAACGAGGTGTTCCATCTCGAATCGCTGCCCAAGCGCGTGCTGATCGCGGGCGCGGGCTATATCGCCAACGAGTTCGCGGGGATCTTCAACGAGTTCGGCAGCAAGGTCACGCTGATCAACCGCTCCGACGTGATCCTGCGCGGCTACGACGAATCGATCCGCGATCGGCTGCTCCAGATCTCGATGACCAAGGGCATCGATTTCCGCTTCAACGCGGGCTTCCGCGGGATCGACGAAGAACGACGACGGCTCGCTCACCGTCGCGATGGAGAACTACGAGCCGCTGACGGTCGATTGCGTGCTGTTCGCCACCGGCCGCGTTCCCAATACCAGCGGACTGGGCCTCGAGGACGCTGGAGTCGAGCTCGACGACAAGGGTGCGGTCAAGGTCGATGCGGACAGCCGCTCGAGCATCGACAGCATCTATGCGGTGGGCGACGTCACCAACCGTGTCCAGCTCACCCCCGTGGCGATCCGCGAGGGTCAGGCGTTCGCCGACACGGTGTTCGGCGGCAAGCCGCACCAGGTCGACTACAATTGCATCCCGAGCGCGGTGTTCAGCCATCCGCCGATGGCGGGCGTGGGCCTGACCGAGAGCCAGGCGCGCACCAAGCATGGCTCGGTCAAGGTCTATACATCGGACTTCCGGGCGATGAAGAACGTGCTGGCGGACCGCCACGAGCGCGCGCTCTACAAGATGGTCTGCGATCCGGTGACCGACAAGGTGCTCGGGCTCCACATGATCGGCCCCGACGCGCCCGAAATCCTGCAGGCGGCGGCGGTGGCGGTGAAGGCGGGGCTCACCAAGGCAGCGTTCGACGATACCGTCGCGCTCCACCCGAGCATGGCCGAGGAGCTGGTGCTGCTGAAGTGATCAGGGGACACCCTGACAGCGGATTTGGTAGATCAGCTCGGCCGGCCCGGGATCGCGAACCCCGGCGCGGTAGCGGACGCTTGCGCTGGTGGAAAAATCGCACTTCGCGCCGATCCCCGGATAGGGGCGCCGTTCCGTGTCGAGAAGCGCGATCGGCACGCCGTTCTCGTTCCAGAAGCCGTGGATGAAATAAAGCTCGCGAGCCTCGCCTTCGGCGGTGACGACTCGAACCGGGCGTACGTGCACGCCGATGTCCCCGTTCTTCTTCGGCAAGCGACCATAGCCGGTGACCGTCGCGCCGCGATATTCGTGGTGCGCGGCTTCGGCGGGCGGGTCGCAGGTCATCGAATCGAGGATATTGCCCTCAAAGGGCGCCTGGCGTCCGTCGGGCGTCCCGTTCTGGATCGTGCCGGCATGGAAGGTGACGGTGCAGCGCGCCCCGGCCCGGGGCAGATCCTCGACCTCCGCGCAGGCCTCGTAGACGCGGACGGCCTCCCCATCGTGCGTGAAGTCGATCATGCCCCAGCTCATGCGGATGCCGCAGCCGGCGGGCGCGCGCTCGGCCTTGACGGCGATTGCGTCGACGAGAGTCGTGCTTCCCGCAGGAGCGAATGAAGCGAGCAATACCGCGAGCAAGAGCATCATTGCCGCAAGGCTGTTCCCCAAGCCCGGCCTTTTTGTGGCGCCTCAGGCGGCCTTGCTGAGCCGGCCCTCGGCGGCGGCACGCACCATCTTCACCAGCCGCTTCAATTCGGTGAGGATCAACGCCTTGTTGAAGAAGCCGAGCGCCCCGCGGTGGAACGAATCGCCAGCGGATTCGCAGTGGCTGGTGAGCATCACCGCATGGGTGCGGCCGTGGATCTCGTCGAGCAGCGTGAGCCCGTCGATGCCGGGCATGGCGATGTCGATCGTGGTGACGTCGGGGTGATGCTCGCGGATCATCGCGATCGCATGCGCGGCGTCGGCGGCGGAGCCGACCAAAATGATATCACGCTCCTTGCCGAGCACTTGCTCGAGCATCGCGCGGATCGTCAGCGAATCGTCGACGATCAGGACTCGGATGGCCGGCATGGTTCCCCCTTCCGCAGCTCGAGCGTGCCGGACTAGCGCGAGCCAGGTCGAGCCGCATTTCAGGGAAAGTGCAGCAGGGGATTCTACCTAGCGGGCTCCCGCCGGACTGAACCGACGTCAGGCGCTGTTCTGCTTGAGGATTGCATCTGCTTCGTCGAGCGCCACCTTGCCGGCGCCGCGCGACAGCCAGGCGGTGGTGGCGAGGTCCCAGGTGACGTTGCCGACGGTGCGCATGATGTCGGGCAAGGTCTCGACTGCGACGAGCAGTCCGAGCGGCGCCACCGGCGCGCCGATCGTCGCGGCGACGGGTGCGATCGCGCTGACATAGCTGACCGTGCCCGGCAGGCTCACCGACCCGAGCGAGGTCAGCGTCGCGACGATCGTGCCGACCGCCAGCGTCGCCGGGCTGATCGGCACGCCGAACCATTCGGCGACATAGATCGCCACCGCGAAGTTCATCGCCGGACCCGTCGCGCGGAAGATCGCGACCGCCAGCGGCAGCGTGACTCCGGAGACCGCCACCGGCACGTCGAGCTCGGCCGCCCCTTCGATCATCACCGGCAGCGTCGCGAGCGAGGATTGTGTGCTGATCGCCACCGCCTGGCTGGGGAGCGCCGCGCGAGCGTAGCGGACGAAGCCGAGCCGAGCGCCGAACACCGCCACCGGATAGGCGAACAGGGTGACGACCAGGCCGACCCCGGCGACCGTCAGGATATAGTGGATCAACGCGCCGAACGCCCCGGTCCCGGCCTTGGCGCCGACCACCAGCGCCAGCGCGAACACGCCGAGCGGGCCGACCCACAGCACCCAGTCGATCACCACCAGCATCACGTCGCGCACCGCGGCGAAGAAGCCGATCAGCAGCTTGCGCGCTTCCTCGCCGACCCGGGTGATCGCGAACGCGAAGATCAGCGAGAAGATGATCAGCGAGAGGAACGCGTTCTCCGCCGCCGCCTTGACGATGTTGGCGGGGATGATCGCGGCGAAGAACTCGCCGAGCGGCGGCACCGGACCGATCTTCTCCGCCCCCGCCAGCGCCGCGCGCAGGCTCGCCGCCAATTCCTGCGGCAGCGGCCAGATCTTGAGGAACAAGGGCGTCAGCACCGCCGCGGCGAGGGCGGAAAGGAACAGGACCACGACGTAGAGCGCGATGGCGCGGCCCGCGAGCCGCCCGGCCTGCGCCGCCTCGGCGGTCGCGGTCACGCCGGTGATCAGCAGCGCCACGACCAGCGGGACGATCGTCATCTGCAGCGCGTTGAGCCACGCTTGCCCCAGCGGCTGCACCCAATCGGCCGCCGTCAGCGCGGTTGCCGGCGAGACTTGCGCCAGCACCGCGCCGATGATGAGCCCCGCGATCAGCGAGAGAAGAATGCGGATCGGTTGCGACATGCTCGCCCTTTTGTCCTAGCGGCGCTATCAGCACGCCCGAGAGTGCTGCAACGTCGCGAGAAAAGCGGGCATGGCAAGAAAATATTTCGGCACCGACGGCATCCGCGGCCTCACCAACCTCTCGCCGATGACTGCGGCGATGGCGATGAAGGTGGGGATGGCGGCGGGCGCGCATTTCGTGCGCGGCGACCACAAGCACCGCGTGGTGATCGGCAAGGACACGCGGCTGTCGGGCTACATGCTCGAGAATGCGATGGTCGCGGGCTTCACCAGCGTCGGCATGGACGTGGTGCTGGTGGGTCCCATGCCGACGCCGGCGGTGGCGATGCTGACGCATTCGATGCGCGCCGACCTGGGGGTGATGATCTCGGCGAGCCACAACCCCTTCGCCGACAATGGCATCAAGCTGTTCGGGCCCGACGGCTACAAGCTCTCCGACAAGGACGAGGAAGCGATCGAGGCGCTGATCGACGGCGACGTGCCGCTCGCGGCCTCGGGCGACATCGGCCGCGCGCGCCGGGTGGAGGATGCGCGCGGGCGCTACATCCACTTCGCCAAATCGACCTTCCCGAGCGATCTCACGCTCGACGGGCTCAAGATCGTCGTCGATTGCGCCAACGGCGCCGCCTATCAGGTCGCCCCCTCGGCGCTGTGGGAGCTGGGCGCGGAAGTGGTGGCGATCGGCATCTCGCCCAACGGCAAGAACATCAACGACGGGGTCGGATCGACCGCGCCCGATACCCTGTGCGAGACCGTGGTCGCGAGCGGCGCGGCGATCGGCATCGCATTGGACGGCGACGCCGACCGGCTGATCGTGGTCGATGAGGCCGGCCATGTGATCGACGGCGACCAGCTGATGGCGCTGATCGCGAGCGGCTGGGCGCGCCAGGGTCGGCTCCAGGGCGGCGGGCTGGTGACCACGGTGATGTCGAACCTCGGGCTCGAGCGGCACCTCGCCGCGCAGGGTCTGGGGATGGTCCGCACCAGCGTCGGCGACCGCTACGTGCTCGAGAAGATGCGCGCGTCGGGCTACAACGTCGGCGGCGAGCAGAGCGGGCACATCATCCTCTCCGATTACGCCACCACCGGCGACGGGCTGGTCGCGGCGCTGCAGGTGCTCGCCGAGCTGGTCCGGGCGGGGGCGCCGGCGAGCGAAGTGCTCCACCGCTTCGATCCGCTGCCGCAACTGCTCAAGAACGTGCGCTTCAAGGGCGGCAAGCCGCTCGACGATCCCTCGGTGAAGGCGGCGATCGCCGAAGCCGAGGCCGAGCTCGACGGCAACGGCCGGCTGGTGATCCGCGCCTCGGGCACCGAACCGGTGATCCGCGTGATGGCCGAAGGCGACGATTCAGGCCAGGTCGAGGCGATCGTCGATCGTGTGTGCGAGGCGGTCCGGCAAGCGGCCGCCTAGAACCCATAGCGAGGAGAGCGATCCATGTACGTCACCGGACACGTCATTCCCGTGCCCCAGGAAAACATGGAAGCCTATCGGATGTGGGCTGAGAACAGCGCCCAGGTCTTCAAGCGCTACGGCTGCCTCGAGATCGTCAAATCGTGGGAGGACTACGTTCCCGACGGCAAGCAGACGGACTTCCGCCGCGCTGTCGCCGCGAAGGAGGGCGAGAAGATCGTGTTCGCGTGGCAGATCTGGCCCAGCAAGGAATTCCTCGAAGCCGCCGAAACCCGGATGCACGAGGGCGACGCTCTGGACGTGGTGGGCGAGATCCCATTCGATGCCCAACGCCTCATCCTCGGCTGCTTCACGCCGATCGCCACCATGGGCCGCGCCAATGCTTGAGATGCGCCCCGATTGCGAGCGCTGCGGCGCCGACTTGCCCGCCGATTCGGGCGGCGCATTCATCTGCTCGTTCGAGTGCACCTTCTGCGCCGATTGCGCCGAGGCGATGGACGAGCGATGCCCCAATTGCGGCGGCGAATTGCTCGACCGGCCCGCGCGAGTGGGCGCGATGCTCGCCAGCAACCCGGCGTCGACCGAGCGCAGGTTCAGGGGCTGATCCCGGCGCGGGCTAGCCGACCTTCGTCAGCGTATTCGTCGTGATGTGCGGGAAGATGATGTTGGTGGGTTCCGTGCCCCCCGGCAGGACGATCGGAATCTGAAGCAGGATCGTTTGCGAATATTGCAGCTGGGTGAAGCCCTGGCCGGTGCCGGTATCCTCGAGCCAATAGGTCGCCTGATAGCGGGTGACGTCGGCGTGCTGCTGCTCGAAATCGATGTTGGCGACCGTCCCGCCACCGACCTGCAAGTCCACGTCGAACTGGATGAACTGCTTGACGGCATTCTGCGCGAGCGCGTCGGTCAGCGCCTGGTTGGGGTTGAGCGCATAAGCCGGCGTCAGGTTCTGGACGCTCGCGGGCGGGTAATAGATGGTGGTGCCGATCCCCGTGGGCAGCACTTGCGGCGGCGGGGCGATGGTTGGCGCGCCGGCCGTGGGGGTGACGGTGGTGGGAACGGTCCCGCACGCCAGCACCGAATTGCCGTGCGGCACCGAGATCTGCTTGAAGATGTTGTAGTTCAACGTCGGCGGGGTATCGCCGAACGTCTCGTTGCCGAGCGCATAGGTGTCGCCGTCGCCATAGGGCCCATAGGCTTGCGCGCTCGGCGTGAAATAGCCCCAGATGCCGTTCTCGAAATGCACCAGCATGTCCTTCGCCGGGCCGTCGGCGATGTAGACGCGCTGCTCGTAGAGCACGGCGTTGGAGATCTGGGTGCCGTCCCCGCCGCGATTCGCCGCCGAGCCGTGGATCGCCGAGAAGGTGATCTCCTCGTAATAGGACATGCTCTTGAGGATATAGCCGTCGGGCGAATCGCCCGGCGCCGCCGGATTGCGCGGATCGCGCGCGCCGGCGTCTTGCGGCAGGATCATCAGGTTGTACGAAAAGGGGCTGTCCGGGCCGCCGACGCCCGAGCTGCCGAGGTTCTGGTTGGTCCAGGTGCCGATCAGATACTGGAACGGCCCCACCGTCAGGTCCGCAGGCGGATTGGCCTGGGCCGGCTCGTTGATCAGCGGCTGGCTGAGATCGGGCGGGACGACCGGCGAAGCGACATCGATGAGCTGTCCCTGCTGGCCCCCCGCCACCCGCGTCAGAAGGGTTTTCGGTCTGGTCGCCATCGAATGTCTCCCCGCTTTGTCAGGGCGACTTACCCCGCCGCGGCGCGGATCGCGCGGTGATTCCGGCCCGTTGTGGACACGAGTTGCGATTTCTCGAATGGCCTTTCGATGCGCCTCGCCGATTGCGAAGGCGGGTCGGGAAGGGCATGTGGACGCCATGCGATTGCGCCGCGAAAAGCCTTCAGGCGGTTTCCCGCAAGCGGGAGGGGAGCTGTGACTCCCCGCATCCTCGTCATCGCCGGTTCGGATTCGGGCGGCGGCGCGGGCATCCAGGCCGACATCAAGACGATCGCCATGCTCGGCGGCCATGCGATGACCGCGATCACCGCCGTGACCGCGCAGAACACGCTCGGGGTCGACGGCGTGCATGCGGTCCCGGCCGAGATGGTGATCGCGCAGATCGACGCGGTGGTGCGCGACCTGGGCGTCGACGCGATCAAGATCGGGATGATCGGATCGGCGCGGACCGCGCTTGCGGTGGCGGAGAAGCTCGACGAGCTGCCCGGCGTGCCGGTGGTGTTCGATCCGGTGATGGTCGCGACCAGCGGCGCGCCGCTCGCGGATGACGCGACGATCGCCGCGTTCGAGCGGCTGATGCGGCGCTCGACGCTCACCACCCCCAACCTGCCCGAGCTGAAGGCGCTTTCGGGCATGTCGGTCGTCGACAAGGCCAAGCAGCGCGAAAGCGCGCGGAGCCTGGTCGCGCGGCGCGGGTGCGCGGTGCTGGTCAAGGGCGGGCACGCCAAGGGCCGCCAGGTGACCGACCGGTTGTTCTTCCCGGCCGACAGCGGCGAGCCGCCCGAGGTCGAATGGACCAACCCGCGCATCGACGGCGACAGCACCCACGGCACCGGCTGCACGCTGTCGAGCGCGATCGCAGTCGAGCTCGCCAAGGACTGGAGCCTGGTCGAAGCGGTCACCCGCGCGCGACGCTTCGTGCGGATGGCGATGCGTGACGCCGCCGGGCTGGGTGGTGGCCACGGGCCGATGGCGCAGCAGCAGGTGCGGCTCGACCTCAACCTGTCGCGCTTCTCGCCGATGCTCAACCAAGTGACCGTGCCCGCGGCCGACCTCGCGGCGAGCGAGCATTTCTACCGGCTGCTCGGGCTCAGGCAGATCGTCCGCTCGATGCCGCGCTACGCCCGCTTCGAGACCGAGGGGGGGGCGACCTTCTCGATCGAGGCGGCGGACGAGATCCAGGGCAGGCCGGTGATCTATTTCGAATGCGGCGACCTCGATCTGTGCGTGACCTTCCTCAAGCAGCAGGGCGTCGCTTTCGACAGCGAGCCGAGGGACGAGGCGTGGGGCTGGCGCGAGGCGCGCTTGAGCGATCCCGCCGGCAACGCGCTTTGCCTCTACCAGGCTGGCGAGATGCGGCGGTTTCCGCCATGGCGGATCCAGGATGCCTGACCTCAAGCACGAGCGCCGCTACGCCCGCCTCCACCAGGGGCCGGTCGCGGGCGTCGACGAGGCGGGGCGCGGGCCGCTCGCCGGGCCGGTCGTCGCCGCCGCAGTGGTGCTCGACCCCAAATGCATCCCCGACGGGATCGACGATTCGAAGGTGCTGACTGCGGCGAAACGCGCCGATCTGCACGCGCGGCTGCTCGAATGCGCCCGGATCGGCGTCGGGCTGGCGAGCGTCGAGGAGATCGATTCGCTCAATATCTTCTGGGCAACGATGCTGGCGATGACTCGCGCGGTCGAGGCGCTCGGCTTCCGCCCGGCGATGGTGCTGGTCGACGGCAACCGCTGCCCCGACTGGGATCACCAGAGCATTGCGATCGTCAGCGGCGATGCCTTGTGCCTGTCGATCGCCGCCGCCTCGATCGTCGCCAAGCACCGCCGCGACTGCATGATGGACGAATTGGACGCGCTCTATCCGGGGTACGGCTGGCGTTCGAACAAGGGCTATTCGGCCAAGGTCCATCAGGAAGCGTTGCGCGCGCTGGGCCCCACGCCGCACCATCGGCGGAGCTTCTGGCGCGTCGCGCAGGCGGAACTGGATTTCGGGGAGGCGGCGGCATGAGGCAGTGGCGAAGGGTTGCGATCGCGCTCGGCGCTTTGCTCTCGATGGGTGCGGCGCCCGACCCTCAGATCTACCCGTTCCAGAACCCCGATCTGCCCGCCGAGCAGCGGATCACCAACCTGCTCTCGCTGATGACCGTCGACGAGAAGATCGACGCGCTCGGCACCGAATTCGGGGGTGCCGCGCCTTGGCGTCCCCAATTTCGGAGCGTCCGAGGGCATCCACGGCGTCGTCCAGCGCGGCGGCGGACGGCGCAATGCCGCGCCGATCCCGACCACCCAATTCCCCCAGCCGCCGGGCATGGGCGCGAGCTGGGACCCCGCGCTGGTCCGCCTCGCGGGCGGCGTCCAGGGCCATGAAGCGCGCTACATCACCCAGACCGCGAGCTACGGACGCCGCATCCTGATGACCTGGGGCCCGCAGGCGGACCTCGCGCGCGATCCGCGCTGGGGGCGCAGCGAGGAAGTCTACAGCGAAGACCCGTTCCTCGCCGGAACGATGGCGACCGCCTTCGCGCGCGGCCTCGAAGGCGACGACCCGCGCTACTGGCAGGCCGCGCCCTTGCTCAAGCATTTCCTCGCGAACTCCAACGAGAACGGCCGCAGCCACACCAGCTCGGACTTCGATGAGCGGCTGTTCTGGGAATATTATTCGGTCCCGTTCCGCATGACGTTCCAGCAGGGCGGTGCGCGGGGCGTGATGGCGTCGTACAACAGCTGGAACGGCACGCCGATGGGGGTCAATCCGGTGCTGCGCAGCGTGGTGATCGGCCAATGGGGCGTCGACGTCGTCTCGAGCGACGGCGGCGCGGTCAAGCAGCTCGTCACCGCGCACAAGCGCTACGCAACCCAGAAGGACGCGGCGGTCGCCGCGCTCAAGGCCGGGATCAACCAGTATCTCGACGTCTACAAGGACGAGCTTCATGCCGCGCTCAAGGACGGATCGGTCACCCAGGCCGACCTCGACGAAGCCTTGCGCCGCAAGTTCCGCATCACGATCCGGCTCGGCCTGCTCGATCCGCCCGAGCGCGTGCCCTATTCGCGAGTCCATGACGGGCCGAAGCCGTGGGACGGCGCGGCCGACCAGGCCGTGTCGCGCCGGCTCGCGCTCGAATCGATTGTCCTCCTCAAGAATAGCCCCGGCGCGCTGCCGCTCCGCAGGGACAGGCTCACGTCGATCGCGGTGATCGGGCCGCTCGCCGACAGCGTCCATTGGGACTGGTACGGCGGCCACCCGCCTTACGCCGTCACGCCGCTCCAGGGTATCCGCGACGCGGCCGGGCCCGGCGTGAAGATCAACTACGCGATGGACGACACCGGCGGCGGCGCGGTCGCGGCGGCCAAGGCTTCGGACGTCGCGATCGTCGTCGTCGGCAACGATCCGACCTGCGGGCCCAACATGGCCACCGACTGGGACGACAATGGCACCAAGCCCTGCGCCGATCCGGGCGACGGCCGCGAGGGCCGCGACCGCGAGACGCTCGCGCTGGCGCAAGAGGAACTGGTCAGGAAGGTCATGGCCGCCAACCCGCGCACGGTGATGGTGCTGGTGTCGAGCTTCCCCTTCACGATCAACTGGTCGCAGGCGAACGTCCCCGCGATCCTCCAGATGGCGCATTCGTCGCAGGACGAAGGCTGGGCGCTCGCGCAGGTGCTGTTCGGGGCGTACAATCCCGGCGGCCACACCGTCGCCACCTGGCCCGCGTCGATGGACCAGCTCCCGCCGATGATGGACTACGACATCCGGCACGGCCGCACCTACATGTACGCGAAGGCCTCGCCGCTCTATCCGTTCGGCTTCGGCCTCAGCTTTACCCGCTTCCGCTACGCCAACCTGCGCACCAGCGCGCCCGCCCTCGCGCGGAACGGCGCGATCGAGGTGCGGCTCGACGTGACCAACACCGGCCGGATGGCGGGCGACGCGGTGCCGCAACTCTACGTCTCGCACCTCGATTCGAAGGTGGCGCGGCCGATGTCGCAGCTCGTCGGGTTCCGCCGTGTGCATCTTGTGCCGGGGCAGACCGTGACGGTGCACATTCCGATCAAGGCCTCGCAACTCGCCTACTGGAACGCCGACCGTCACGCGATGACGGTCGAGGCCGAACGTATCACGCTGCTCGCCGGCGATTCCTCGGCGGACATCAAGCTGCGGCGGACAGTGACGGTGCGATAATCAGACTGGTTTGACGACCAGTACATCCTGCAGGACGACCGCATCGAGCGCGCTTTCGGCGAAGAGCGCCAGCGCCTCCCGCGGGGTCTCGACGATCGGCATTCCCTTCCGGTTGAAGCTGGTGTTGAGCAGCGCCGGAATCCCGGTCAGCGCGTGAAACGCATCGAGCAGCGCCGCGAAGGCGGCGTTCCAGCGCCTGTCGACGGTCTGCACGCGCGCGGTGCCGTTGACGTGAGTCACGTTGCGAAGCGTTTCGCGGCATTCGAGCTTCGTCCGGTCGACCAGGATCATATACGGGCTGTCGCGGCCCGATTCGAACAGGTGCCGCGAATATTCGGGCAGCACGGCGGGCGCGAACGGCCGAAAATCCTCGCGGAGCTTGATGTTGGCGTTGATGTGATCGCCCAGCCCCGCTTTTCCGGGATGCGCCAGGATGCTGCGGTGCCCCAAGGCGCGCGGGCCGAATTCGCAGCCATCCTGGAACCAGCCGACCGTCTTCCCCTCGGCCAGCAGGCCGGCGGCGCGCCGCACCGTCGCCTCGCGCGACAGCTCGAGGATTTCCCAGCCGCCGGGAGCGTCGGCAAGCGCCCGGCGGATCTCGTCCGCGCCATAGCGCCTGCCGAAGCAGGTGCTCCCGTCGTGGGGGAGCTTCTCCTGTCCCAACAGCTTGATCCAGCCGTGGAAGGCGCATCCGAGCGCCAGGCCGTTGTCGCCAGCCGCCGGCTCCATATAGAGTTCGTGCACGACCGCATCGTCGAGCAGCCGTGCATTCGCGACCGCATTGAGCGCGACGCCGCCGGTGTAGCAGACCCGCGCTTCGGGAAACCGCCCCAGCCGGGCGCGGAACAGTGCGGCGACGGCTTGCTCGACCTGCTGCTGCGCCCAGCAGGCGATATCGGCATAGGCCTGGAAGTTCGCCCGGAAATCCTCGTACCCCGATGCGGGATCGTTCAGCGCCGATTTCCAGCCATCCTCGACGAACAGCCGCTCGTCCCGGACGGAAAATGCCGCGTGGCCGACCGCGCCGGGCCTTCCGTAGGGGGCGAGCCCCATGAGCTTGCCGACATCGTCGAGGTTGCCGAACACATAGTGGCTCACCGCGGCATAGAATCCGCCGATCGAATGCTGCGTGGTCGGCATCCGAACACCCTCCGCCGAGTTTTTCACGATCAAGCTGAAGTCCTTGAGCAGCGGAATCACGTCGCGGCCGTCGAACCGGTAGAAACTGTCCTTCTCGCACCACCAGTCGCCGGCTTCCGAACGGCGCGAAAGGTCGTCGGGAAGCACGATTCCTCCGTCCAGATCGGTGCATTGCTTGAAGGGGCTTCCGCAGCCGTCGATCACCATGATCACGCATTCGTCGAACGGACTCGTTCCGGCGGCGCTCCACGCGTGGGCGAGGTGATGCGAAATGCTCGCGATCGGTGGATGGGCGGCGCCGGCGAAAGGCCGCAGTCCATCGAAATCGTCGCGGCCGGGAACTTCGAAATTGGCGCATTGAACCACCAGCGCGACGTCGGCGAGCGTGATACCCTCGGCTTCGAGGCAGTAGCGGACCGCTGCCGAATCGTTGCCGCCGTCGTGCTTCCGGCGCGTCACCCGCTCCTTCTCGATGCCGACGCGGATCCGGCCGTCCTTGAGTAGGACCGCGGAACCGTTGTGCGAAAGCCCCGTCCCGAGGACGTAGACCGGCTGGTTCATCGGTGAGCTTTCGATGATCGTGAGGTTGGTGCAATCGTCGTTACGGGCGATTCCGGCAAGAGCTGGAATTCACCGGAGCCCGAAAAAGGCCCGACGCCTTCGATCGCGGATCGCCGCGCGCGTGCTGAGTCTTTTCCGCCACACCCCTATCCCTTGCGCCTGTGGATAAGTGCCGGACTCAATATGTGGACAAGTCCCGAAATGTTCTTCGGCTTTAACGATTTAGTACCTTTCGCCGTTAACCAATGTTTGCTTGACGGAGTCCGCGCTTTCCGCAGGATCGCGCGCTCTCGGCAAGGGGATGCGAGCGATGGGGCTGTTGGAGAAGGTTAACGGACGCGTCCGATCGTGGGTCGACGTGCTGCCGCTCGACACCATCCTGATGTCCGACTGCATCGAAGCGATGCGCGCGCTGCCCGCCAAGTCGATCGATATGATCTTCGCCGATCCGCCCTACAACCTCCAGTTGGGCGGCGACCTCAACCGGCCCGACGGCAGCCACGTCGACGCGGTGACCGACGATTGGGACAAGTTCGACAGCCTCGCCGCCTATGACGCCTTCACCCGCGCCTGGCTGACCGAAGCGCGCCGCATCCTCAAGGACGACGGCACGATCTGGGTGATCGGCAGCTATCACAACATCTTTAAGGTCGGCTCGGCGATCCAGGACCTGGGCTTCTGGATCCTCAACGACATCGTCTGGCGCAAGGCCAATCCGATGCCCAACTTCAAGGGCACCCGCTTCACCAACGCGCACGAGACGATGATCTGGGCGTCGACCGGCGAGAAGGCGAGATACACCTTCAACTATCGCACGATGAAGACGCTCAACGACGAGCTCCAGATGCGCTCGGACTGGGAATTCCCGGTCTGCGGCGGCCCCGAGCGACTGAAGGCCAACGGGGTGAAGGTCCACCCGACCCAGAAGCCCGAGGCGCTGCTCTACCGCGTCCTGCTCGCCTCGAACTCAGCCGGGCGACGTGGTGCTCGATCCTTTCTTTGGGACGGGGACCACCGGCGCGGTCGCGAAGCGGCTCGGCCGGCGCTGGATCGGGATCGAGCGCGAGGCGGGCTATTGCGCGGCGGCGATCGAGCGGATCGAGGCGGCGCTGCCATTGGACGAATCGGCGCTACGGACGATGCAAGCGCCCAAGGGCGCGCCGCGGGTGGCGTTCGGCGTGCTGGTCGAGAACGGACTGCTGGCGCCGGGCACGGTGCTGACCGATGCCAAGCGCAAGCATCGTGCGACGGTGGGCGCCGACGGATCGCTGATCTGCGGCGATACCGCCGGATCGATCCACAAGCTCGGCGCGATGCTCCAGAGCGCGCCCTCGTGCAACGGCTGGACCTATTGGCATTACGAGGCCGCCGACGGCCTCAAGCCGATCGACGCGCTGCGGCAGGACTATCTGCTGGCGACTCAGCCCTAGGGATTCGAACGGAAGATTGGTCCGGCCGGAAGACGCTAGCCGCCCTCCGCCAGCCGCCGCCGCGCGCCCTCGAGGCCCCAGCGCATCACCTTGTTGTGGTTCCAGGTGAACACCGGGCGCAGCAGCGGGGCGAGCAGCCGCATCCACGGCTTGGTCACCTCGACTCGCCAGAGGTAGCGGACGTGGGTGGTGTCGCCTTCGGGCGTGAAGGTCCAGATGCCGGTGCCGTCGAGCTCGCCGAACGCGCGGCCTTCGAGCTCGCGCAGGCGCTCGACGCGGACGGTCTCGACGTCGAACATCAACGTGTAGGGGAGCGCGGTCGACCAGTTGATGCGATGCACCGAGCCGACGCCGTCCTCGCGCCCGACCCGGACGATCCACGCGCCCTTCACCGCGCGCCACCAGCCGGGCCATTCCTCGGTCGTCTCGATCAATTCCCACACGCGCTCGATCGGCGCGTCGAGGCGCCAATCGCTCACCAGCGAGAAATGCGTCGCTCCCATCGCGCTATCCTTCGCCGATCGGAATGATCTAGAGCCGTGCCATGGCGCTCGATCTTCCGGCCACGGGCCAACTCTACCTTCGTCCGACCCGGTTCGTCGATACGCCCGTGGGGCATGACGGCGCGGTCGCGCGCCTCGCGGGCGGATTGTGCTGGTTCGCGGCCTATGACGTGATCGCGGTCGAGGGCGGGCGGCGCATGGTTCAGGCGAGCGTGCCCGTCGCCGAACTGCCAGACGATACACGTCTCGCGGCGCTGGCGGCGCGAATCACCGCCCCGCGCGCTCCGCTCCAGCTCGGGCAGCGGACGCTGCGATTCGACCAGCCGCAGGTCATGGGGGTGCTCAACATGACTCCGGACAGCTTCTCGGGCGGCGGCGGGCTGATCGACGACCCGGAGCGCGCCGCGCAAACGGGCTTCGACATGGGGACGGCGGGCGCGGCGATCGTCGACGTCGGCGGCGAATCGACCCGGCCGAGCGCCGCCGACGTGTGGGAAGGCGACGAGATCAAGCGAGTCGTGCCGGTGATCGAGCGGCTGGCGCGCGGCGGCGCGGCGGTCTCGATCGACAGCCGCAAGGCGTCGGTGATGGAAGCGGCGCTGGCGGCGGGGGCGCAGCTGGTCAACGATGTCGGCGCGCTGGTCTATGACGATCGCGCGCTCGAGGTGGTGGTCCGCGGGGGATGCCCGGTGGTGCTGATGCACTCGCCCGATCCGGCCAAGGGTCCGCACGGCGGCGCGATGGGCGGGGTCTACGGCGACGTGCTGATCGAGGTCTACGACTGGCTCGAGAAGCGCGTGGCGGAGGTCGTGGCGGCGGGTGTCGATCGCGCGAAGATCCTGATCGATCCGGGCCTCGGCTTCGGCAAGGGGCTTGCTGAAAATCTCGCGCTGCTGAACGGCCTCGCGCTGTTCCACGGAATCGGCTGCCCCATCGTGCTGGGCGCGAGCCGCAAGCGGATGATTGGCGCGCTATCCAACGAAGCCGGGCCGGAAGAGCGGCTCGGCGGATCGCTGGCGCTGGCGCTCAAGGGCGCGGAGCTGGGCGCGCAGGTCGTCCGCGTCCACGACGTGTTCGAGACCGCGCAGGCGCTCAGGGTGTGGCGGGGATTGCGCGACGCGGCACTGAGCGCGCCTCAGGTCATGCCGTAGAAGATGAAGCCGGTGCCGATCGCGCCGAGCAGGGTGCGACCGAGATGGAGCTGGCCCCATTTGACCAGCAGCGCGCGAGTCTCGGGCGAGGCCTGGTCGAGCGGCGTCGCCTTGAGCTTCGTGTTGGTCTTCCAGATCACCGCGAAGGTCCAGGCGATGTTGGCGAGCATGAGGATGCCGCCGACCAGCCAGGGCCACGCGCTCCGCCAGCGATACCAAGCGGCGATCGCCGCGACGCCGCTGACCAGCGCCAGCGAAGCCTGCATGATCGCGCCGCGCACATAGGACGGCTGCCACTGCGCAAGCGCGTTGCGGTCGTCGAGCTTGAGCCGCGCGGGATGCTCGGCGAAGCTGACGTAGAAAGCGGCGCCGGTAAACAGCGCCGCGACGAGCAGGGCGAAATGCGAGAGCATCAATGCAGCCTACAGCCCGCCGCGCTTCTTCGCCAGCCGTCGTCTCAGACGGGCACGTCCACGGTGGCGGCGGGATCGTGGGCGCGCTTGTAGCCCCAGTCGGTCTTGACCGGCGCGCCGCCCTTGGCGACCGATTCGAGGATCGCCGCCATCAGCCGCATGTCCTGCATTCCCTCCTCGCCGGGCGAGACCATCGGAACCTTGCCGCGCACCGACATCGGCCATCCAGTCCATCTCGCGGGCGAACTGGTCGCCTTCGGTGATCGGGACTTCGCCCTGATCGGGGTGGCTGAAGATATTGAGGTGGTTGCCGCCGTAATAGGCGCCCGGATCGCCGCGCAGCCGGGCCTTCTCGCAGAAGACGTCGAACTTCATCGCGCCGGCATAGGAGAAGCTCGTCGATCCGTTGGCGATCGCGCCCGAGGGGAAGCGGAACTGCCAGGCGATCAGATCCTCGGTAGTCCTTGAAGCGCGGATCGGTGCGGTCGGTGTTGCGCCCAGGCGCGGACCTCGACCGGCTCCTCGCTCGAGAAGGTAGCGCGCGGCGTTGACGCCGTAGATCCCCATATCGGCGAGCGCGCCGCCGCCCGACATCTTCATGTCGAGCCGCCACGCGTCGGAGGGCTCGGAGAGGTCCGACTGGCGCCCCATTTCGGTGATGACCAGCCGCGGCTTGCCGTATCTTGCCCGAGCGGATGCGGCGCATCGCCTCGAGGTTGTGCGGCTCGTAATGGCAGCGATAGGCGATCATCAGCTTGCGGTTCGCGGCCTTGGCGGCGGCGATCATCGCCTCGCAATCGTCGACGCTGGTCGCCATCGGCTTCTCGCACAGCACGTGCTTGCCCGCCTTGAGCGCGCGGATCGTGTACTCGGCGTGCATGTAGTTGGGCAGGACGATGTAGACCACGTCGATCCGCGGATCGTTCACGATGCGATCGTAATTCTCGTAATTGTAGATCGCATCGGCGGCGAGGCCTTCCTTGGCCGCCCATTGCGCCGCCTTGTCGGGATGGCCGCTGACGAGCGCGGAGAGTTTGGCGCCGGTGCATTTGCGCAGGCCCGGGATGATCTGGCCCTGCGAGAGCTTGCCGATGCCGACCACCGCGAAGCCGAGCTTCTGATCGTCGGGAAGCGCGGCGCGTCTGGTATCTGACAGCGCTGTCGGCCGGGCGGCGGCCGAAGTTGTAACGGCGGCGGTCGCGCCCGCGGCGATGCCGAGTTCGATTAGGGTGCGACGAGTGATCTTGTCAGCCATGGCATGTTCTCCCCTGCACGGTGCGTCGATGCGCCCGAGTCCTGAGGGAGAGTATAGCGCGCGATGTTAGCGATACCAGTGCCCGGTGCGGGCGCTTGTCAGGCCGCGCTCTGGTCGATCCCGAGTTCGCCCAATTTGCGATAGAGCGTCGAGCGGCCGATGCCGAGGCGGCGGGCGACTTCGGTCATGCGCCCGCGATAGTGGCCGATCGCGAGGCGGATGACGTCGGCCTCGATCTCGTCGAGCGCGCGCAAATTGCCGTCAGGACGGAACAAGGTGACCCCGGCGTTGCCCGAACCCTGCTGGACGGGGCCGCTGCCCGCGGGCCGGCCGGCGGCGAGCTGGGCGATCTGGGGGAAGTCGCCGCGAGTCAGCCCGTCGCCGTCGCAGAGCACGGCGGCGCGGAATAGCGCGTTCTGGAGTTGGCGGACGTTGCCCGGCCAATCGTAGCTGCCGAGCAGCGCCAGCGCTTCGTCGGTAATGCCGAGCGGGCGCAGGCCGGGCTGCTCGGCGATCCGCGCGAGCAGATGGCGGGCAAGTGCCGGAATATCGCCGGCGCGTTCACGCAGTGGCGGGATCGTCACCTGGACGACGTTGAGGCGGTAATAAAGGTCCTCGCGGAACCGGCCGGCCTCGACCTCGGCGAGCAGAGTCTTGTTGGTCGCGGCGATGACTCGGACGTCGACTTCCTTGGCGTGGCGCGCACCGAGCGGCTGAATCTCGCCCGATTGCAGCACGCGGAGCAATTTGACCTGCGCCTCGAGCGGCATCTCGCCGACCTCGTCGAGAAACAATGTGCCCCCGTCGGCTTCCTGGAAGCGGCCGATCTTGCGCTCGAACGCGCCGGTGAAGGCGCCTTTCTCGTGCCCGAACAGTTCAGATTCGACGAGGTTGGCGGGGATCGCGCCGCAATTGACCGCGACCATGCCTTTCTTGTTGCGAGTCGAAGCGGCGTGGACCGCCTCGGCGACGACTTCCTTGCCGACGCCGCTCTCGCCTTCGATCAGCAGCGGCACGCGGGCGCGCGCCGCCTTGGCGGCGATCGCCAGCGCTGCGCGGAACTGCGGCGCCGAGCCGACGATCTCGTCGAACGCCAGCGGCACCGAGAGCTTCTCGGTGAGCGGTCGCAGCTCGCCCGCGGTCTTGCCGCCGACTACGGCCTCGAGCGCGGCGAGCAGCCGTTCCGAAGCGAGCGGCTTCACCAGGAAATCGGTGGCGCCCGCGCGCATCGCGGCGACCGCGGCGGCAACCGAGCCGTTAGCGGTGAGCATCAGGATCGGCAGCTGCGGGCGGCGCGCGCGCAACTCGGCGATCAGTGCGGGGGCGTCGAAATCGGGCGCGCTGTGATCGAAGATCACCGCGTCGAGCGCCATGCCGTCGGGGGTGCCGAGCGTGGCGATGGCGGTCTCGGCCTCGCCGGCGAAGACGGTGCGCCAGCCGCGGCGCGCGGCGATCGCCGCGACGAGCCGACGCTGCGCGGGCTCGTCGTCGATCAGCATCAGGAGGCGCTGGCCGTTGCGCGTCATCTTTGTCCCCAATGTCCCGTTTCAGGTCGCCAGACATAAAACGGATGGGTAAAGGTCGGCTTAAGGGTACCGGCGTCCGCGAGGCTTGAGGCAAGGCGGCTGCGCGGGTAAGGATCGCACCAAAGCGTTTAGGGGAAGTGACGGATGGCCGAGATCGAAACGCAGGGCGCTGAAATGAAGGCGCATGCGCAGACCTGGGGCGGGTTCAAGGCGATGATGCTGTGGGGCGCGATCGGCGCCTTCGCCATCGGCTTCTTCGTCGTCTTCCTGATCGCCCCGCACAAGTGAAACTGGCGGTCCTGAAGGAAGGCGCGGCGGGCGAAAGCCGCGTTGCCGCCACTCCGGAGACGGTCAAGAAATTCGCGGGCCTCGGCGCCGAAGTCGCAGTCGAATCGGACGCAGGCGCGACCGCCTCGATCAGCGACCAGGCCTATGCCGATGCCGGTGCGACGGTTGGTTCGCGCGCCGACACGCTCGCCAACGCCGATATCGTGCTCGGCGTCCAGGGACCCGATCCGGCGAGCCTGGCAGGGCTGAAGCAAGGCGCGTGGATCGTCGCCGGGCTCAACCCGTTCGGGGAGCGCGCGCGCGTCGACGCCTATGCTGCGATCGGCGCCGAGGCGCTGGCGATGGAATTCATGCCGCGAATCACCCGCGCGCAATCGATGGACATCCTCTCGTCGCAGTCGAACCTGGCGGGCTACAAGGCCGTCCTCGACGCGGCGTCGGAATATGGCCGGGTCTTTCCGATGATGATGACCGCCGCGGGCACGGTCTCGGCCGCGCGGGTGTTCATCATGGGCGTGGGCGTCGCCGGGCTGCAGGCGATCGCCACCGCGCGGCGGCTGGGCGCGCAGGTCTCCGCCACCGACGTGCGCTCGGCGACCAAGGAACAGATCCAGTCGCTCGGCGCCAAGCCGATCTTCGTCGAGAACGTCGCGGGAATCGAAGGCGAAGGATCGGGCGGCTATGCGACCGAAATGTCGCCCGAATATCAGGCGGCGCAGGCCGAGCTGGTCTCGAGCCATATCGCCAAGCAGGACATCGTCATCACCACCGCGCTGATCCCCGGGCGCCCCGCGCCGCGACTGATCTCGGACGCGCAGATCGCGACGATGCGGCCGGGTAGCGTGATCGTCGATCTCGCGGTCGAGGCGGGCGGCAATGTCGAAGGCGCGGTCGCGGGCGAAGTGGTCGAGAAGCACGGCGTCAAGATCGTCGGGCACAGGAATGTCGCGGGCCGGCTCGCCGCGGACGCGTCCGCGCTGTTCTCGCGCAACCTGTTCAACTTCCTTTCGGCATTCTGGGACAAGGACGTCGGCAAGCCGGTG
The DNA here is from genome assembly GCA_963799985.1 of uncultured Alphaproteobacteria bacterium. GTDB lineage: Bacteria > Pseudomonadota > Alphaproteobacteria > Sphingomonadales > Sphingomonadaceae > Sphingomonas. Next base: position 1,017,269 of record CAWCZC010000002.1, read on the forward strand.
CTCGACGAGGAGATCGGCGACGCGATCCGGCTGACCCGGGGCGGCCAGGTGGTGAACGCTAGGTTGCTCGGGTGAGGCGGTTCTGATCCGCGACCTGCTCGGGGCGGCGGTTGCCGCGGCTGGGGCGATCCTCGCGATCCCCGCTGCCCACGCTCAAGCAGCGGCTCCCATCGGCGCCACCTGGTTCATCGGAGAACCGGTCGCAACTTCAACCGTCATTCGCAAGTACGTCGCTCCGGTTATCCCGCAGCATGTCGTGGCGCCATCCAAGAATCCGGGAAACGAGGTGAAGCCGATCCTGATCGCGCGGCTTCTGCCCAACGTCCTGGCGGTAGCGAGCCAGGCAGCCGTCTGGGCGGATGGCAAGCCGCTCGTTCCCGCGAACAGCCAGCTGTTCCAGCTGGCGCACACCGAAAAGCCGACATTTTGTTCCTTCGCTGTGGCCGTCAAGATCGGGTTCGTTTGCCTCGTCGATACCGACGCGGACGGCGTACTCGATATGGCCGTCAGGGCGCGCCCCGAACCGGGGGTGCCCTTGACGATGCAGATTGACGCCACGACGATGGCCGCGCTTCAATCTCCGGTTCGCTACGTGATTGTGCCGCGCGAAACCTGCTCCTGCGGCATGGAGATATTGCTGGTCTCGCTCGGTCAGAAAAACTTTGCCGGGCACGACGCTGAATTTCAGATCCTCGTCTTCAGCGGTGACGACTTCAGCCGGAGCGAGTTCATCAAGCTGGACACCGATGCGCTTCCGGCCACACTCGACATTCTCGGCGCCAAATTCACCAATCTGCGAAAGCAAGGCAAGGACTTGAATTTCGACCTGACCAGCGGCTTTGACCGCCGGCCTTTCGATGCGAGCTTTCACCAGGGCTGGCTGCAATGGGCGCCATGAACTTCCAGTGCGGGATCGATGCTTTCCGTGGCCGCACTCCGGTCCTGCCTGTGCTCGCTCCGGCCCGTTCCATCGGCCGCTGTCGCGGGGCTCCGGCCGCCGCGCGCTCCCGACGGAAGCGCGCGGCCTAAAGCCTATTTCCGCCAGACCGCGGCCTGGATGTCCCCGCAGGTGTAGGACGACGTCCGCTTGAATCCCTTGGCAACCCAGGCGCTGTTCTGCGCGGCGGCCTCGGCGGCGCTCATCCCGAACTTGTGGAACCACGCGCCCTTGGTGGGGATCCAGGTCGAGTTGTAGATCTGACCGTTATCCTCGCACCACACCAGATTGGGCATTTCACCCAAATCGGCGAGGTGGTCGAACAGCGCCTGATATTCCTCGTCGGGGGTGCCCTTGAAGGTGTAGTTTCCCACGTCCTGCGGCGGCCAGAACAGAATCGACGCCATCGGCATCGCGTTGCCTGCGAGCTTGGTCCACGGGCCCGCGAAGCTCGCGGTGCCGTTGTCGAACGGCGTCGTCATGCCGTGATCGAACTTCATCACCACCGGCTGGCCGTCCTTCTCCATATGGACGTGGAGGTGCGGCCCCTGCGCCGTGGCGCCCGAATTGCCGATCAGCCCGAGCTTCTGCCCGGCGGCGATGTGCGCGCCGTTGGTGACCTTGACCGACGGATCGATGTCCGGATTGCCCGCGAACGGCCCGGCGGTGCCGGTGAACAGCTTGGCGTTGTGCGGGCAGATCGAGGCGGGGATGCTGCCGGGCTGCATGTGCGCATAGAGCGCGAACACGCCGTTATCCTGCAGGATCCAGATGTGGTTGCCGCCGCCGGCATATTTCTTGGCAGTGAACAGTGGGTTGAGCGTGCCGGGCACGTTCTCGGGAGCGTTTCGCCAGCAGCCGACGACGGTGCCCGCGTGCATCGCATAGACCGGGCGGCCGTAGACCAGCCAGTTGTTGAGCACGGTCGTGTCGCTCTTACCGTCCTTCAGCGCCGACCAGTTGCTGTCGGAGATGTGGCGCTTGAGCCCGATGTCCTTGCCCTGGGCTTGAATTCCGGGTTCGTGCGGGAAGGTATTGAAGCGCTCGCCGACGGCGATATCATTCGCGCTGACGGGAAGTCTGTCGGCAAGCGCGGGTGTGACAAGCAACACCGCGCCGGCCAGGAATAGAAAAGAACGGTTCATCTGGGGATCCTTTGTGTGATGGAAGCGCACGTCGCGGCTTCTTCACTTCAAGGCGACCCCTCGTCCTCGAACCCGTGCGAGCATTACTATAGCGTAACGAATGGGCCGTGTCGCGGCCAACCTTCGTTCGCGTTCGCAGCAAAATTGCGGTTGAAACCCCCTCTCGACAGTCGCGGCTTCGCCCGTCAAAAGTGAGTGAGAAGAAGGGGGTTTTCGATGGACTTCATCTCTATCCTGTCGATCTTCGTGCTGGCCTGCTTCATCGGCTATTACGTCGTCTGGTCGGTCACGCCGGCGCTTCACACGCCGCTGATGTCGGTGACCAACGCGGTCTCCTCAGTGATCATCGTCGGCGCGCTGATCGCTGCGGTCGCGCCGGTGATGGCGTCCTCGGGCGGCAATCTGCCGCACTGGCTGGGGCTGGTCGCGGTGGGAATGGCGAGCGTCAACATCTTCGGCGGCTTCGCGGTCACCGCGCGGATGCTCGCGATGTACAAGAAAAGAGTGAAGTGAGAGGTCGCGGCTGATGCACGAGGGGGCTCCCGTCAATCCGTGGGTGGCGCTGGCCTATCTGGCCGCGGGCATCTGCTTCATCCTGGCGCTCCGCGGGCTTTCCTCGCCCGCGAGCAGCCGCCGCGGCAACCGGCTGGGCATCCTCGGCATGGTCATCGCGATCACGACGACGCTGATCGTCCATCCGGTGGCGAACTGGACTGTGCCGCAGAACTGGGCCGAGGTCGGCGCCGCGGTCGGCATCGGCGGGTTCATCGGCTTCGTCACCGCGCGGCTGATCGCGATGACCGCGATGCCGCAGCTCGTCGCCGCGTTCCACAGCCTGGTCGGCATGGCCGCGGTGCTGGTGGCAGGCGCGGCGTTCCTCAACCCCGAGCCATTCGGGATCACCGATGCCGCCGGCATGATCCTGCCGGTCAGCCGGATCGAGATGGGACTCGGCGTCGCGATCGGCGCGATCACCTTCTCGGGATCGGTGATCGCCTTCCTCAAGCTCAACGGCAACATGAGCGGCAAGCCGATCATGCTGCCCGCCCGGCACGTCATCAATCTCGGTCTGCTCGCGGGAATCCTGGGGCTGATCGCCTATTTCGTGACCGACCAGAGCCCGTGGGTGTTTTTCACCGTCACCGGCCTCTCGTTCCTGATCGGCTTTCTGCTGATCATCCCGATCGGCGGTGCGGACATGCCGGTCGTCGTCTCGATGCTCAACAGCTATTCGGGCTGGGCGGCGGCGGCGATGGGCTTCACGCTCCACAACACCGCGATGATCATCACCGGCGCGTTGGTGGGCTCGTCGGGCGCGATCCTCAGCTACATCATGTGCCGCGCGATGAACCGCAGCTTCATCAGCGTGATCGCCGGCGGTTTCGGCAGCGACGGCGGCAGTGCGGCGGCAGGCGCGGCGAGCGACCGGCCATGGAAGCGGGGATCGGCCGAAGACGCGGCGTTCCTGATGCAGCAGGCCGAGCAAGTGATCATCGTCCCCGGCTACGGCATGGCGGTGGCGCAGGCGCAGCATGCGCTGAGGGAGATGGCCGACAAGCTCAAGGAGCATGGCGTGCGCGTCAAATATGCGATCCATCCGGTCGCGGGGCGCATGCCGGGGCACATGAACGTACTGCTCGCCGAGGCCAACGTGCCCTATGACGAGGTGTTCGAATTGGAAGACATCAACTCCGAATTCGCGCAGACCGACGTGGCTTTCGTGATCGGCGCCAACGACGTGACCAATCCCGCCGCCAAGACCGACAAGAGCTCGCCGATCTACGGCATGCCAGTGCTCGACGTGGAGAAGGCCAAGACCGTGCTGTTCATCAAACGGTCGATGGGCGGGGTCGGTTATGCCGGTGTGGACAACGAGTTGTTTTATCGCGACAATACGATGATGCTGCTGGCGGACGCGAAAAAGATGGTCGAGGACATCGTCAAGTCCCTCGATTGAGCGCCGCCCAAAAAGGGGAGGGGCACATGGCTAGCGTTGGTTCGATCGTGGGCGGAGGCTTCCGCCTGATTCGCGAACGTCCGGTTTCGGTCGTGGTGTGGGGGCTGGTCCATGCGGTGCTGGGTGTCGCCAGCATCGCGATCCTGCTTCCCCAGATGGGGTCCGGCGGGATGATGACGCCAACCCCCGGGCAGCTGCCGCCCAATTTCGGTTCGATGATGGGAGCCATCTTCGGGCTAGACCTGCTGGTGCTGATCGTCGACGCGATCCTCACCTGCGCGGTCTTCCGATCCGTGCTTCGGCCCGAAGACAAGAGTTTCGCCGCGCTGCGCTTCGGAATGGACGAGCTGCGGATGATCGGCCTGTGGATCCTGCTGGGCATCGTCGGCTTCATCGCGATGCTGATCCTGATGCTGCTGGTGGGGCTTCTCATCGCCGCGCTCGCGTTCATCAGCCAGGGGAACGCCATGGTCGGAGGCCTGATCGCGGTGCTGGTGTGGCTCGGGGTGATGGCCTTTGTCATCTGGATCTGGGTGCGACTGTCGCTGGTCCTCCCGCTCACCTTCCTGCGTCGCAAAATCGCGATCGATCAAGGTTGGTCGCTTTCGCGGGGGCATTTCTGGACGCTGTTTCTCGCCTATCTGATCATCGCGATCATGGGCATCGTCCTGACGATCATGGTAATCTATCCCTTCATGGCAGGCTATGTCGGAGACTTGATCCGCGCCGCGGGCAATCCGCAGGCGATGCAGGCGCTCCAGGCCGAGCAGCTTCAGCGCCAGCTCGACATGCCCATGACGACGCGGGTGCTGATGCTCGTACTCAACGCTGCGGTCTCGGCCGTATGGATGGCGCTGAGCGGGGGCGCGCTCGCTACCGCTGCTCGGGAGCTTCTGATCGAAAATGGAGAAGTGCCGGAGGACGACGCCCTCCGCACGGCCGCCGTCTTCGACTGATCCGGACCGGAGGATTAACCACTCTCGCCGCGGCCGGCGGGTCGCCAAATAATCTCCGAAACGGAGGAAGTCGGACTCACCCGTTTCGGAGCAATGCGGCATCTCCGGAACAGAAGACGAACTGAGGGGCCGAATGGCGAATCCGGTGGAACCGCAGACGCTGTCGCGGAACGAATATTCGACGGTTCCCAGCGCGCTGGTGATCGCAGAGCGCGCCGATTCCGCACAGGCCGCGGGGGAAATGCTCGCGATTGCGGGTATCCGCGAAATCGGCCGCATCGGCTTTGCCCAGGCTGCGACGGAGCGGCCTGAACAGCTTGCGCTCGATCTGATCGTGATCGAGGGTGAAGGCGCCTCCGACGACATGTTGGAGCAGGTAATCGCGCGCACGGGGGCGATCGCGGAAGATCTGGGCGCTGCGGTAATCGCGGTGATCGACCGGGATCAGATCGATATCGCGGCGGCGCACTTGCTCGGCGGCGGCAGCCAGATTCTTTGCGCGCCGACTATGGCCGAGCGGCTTGCGGCATTGACCGTAGCCAAGGAGCGCCCGCGCGGCCGTCTCCACGACGCGAGGCGCGACGGCGAGGCCAGTCGGCTCCAGCGCCTTAGCGAGGAAGTGGCGCGGATCGCCGATGCATTGGCGCGGCTGACTCGTGGCGAGGAGGAACCCTGCGTCGGCGTCCGCGAGCCCGACAGCGGTTATCGCGGACCCGATCCCGTCGAACCCGCTGCGAGCGCGCAGGAAATCCGCGCGTTGATCCGTTCGCGCCGGATGCGCGCGCAATATTTCAGCGGCGACATCTTCGCGGATCCGGCATGGGACATGCTGCTCGACCTCTATGCAGCCAGCCTCGAGCGGCGACGGGTGTCGGTTTCGAGTCTGTGCATTGCCGCCGCGGTGCCCCCGACGACCGCGCTGCGCTGGATCGGCACGCTGCACGATGCCGGCCTGTTCGAGCGCCAGGCCGATCCGAGCGACCGGCGCCGCGCCTATATCGCGCTGTCGGCCAAGGGGCTCGACGGGATGCGCGGCTATATCGCCGCGGCGAAGCGTCAGGGGCTTACGCTCGCCTGACGCCCCTTGTCCGGAGCGCGCCGCTGCGCCATTTGAGGGCGGCGGGCGGTTAGCTCAGTTGGTAGAGCATCTCGTTTACACCGAGAGGGTCGGCGGTTCGAGACCGTCACCGCCCACCAGCCTTCGCTGGAGATTCGCGGAGGCTGCCCTCAACCCGTTCAGTTCGCGGCGAAAACCGGGGCGCCGGCCTTGTAGCGGAGCGTCGCGTAGGAATCGTCGCAGACGTTGATGCCGGTCCAGACGTCGGTCTTGTCGTCGTCGAAGGTCGCCCGGACATCGTACCTGCACTGCTTGTCGGCCTTGTCGAAATGAACGGTCGTCCGCCCGCCCGCCTTGACCGGGCCGCCCTGCTGGATTCCCTCCTCGACCTTGTTCGCTTGCCACGTATTGGCCCCTGTCGGCGACATTTCGATCTTCTTGATCAGCTTGCCGGTATCGTTGGTGACCAGCAGATCCCAATTCTCGGCAAGCGCTGGTGTAGCGATCACCAGCACCGCGACCGCCGCTATCAGCGTGTTTCGCATGCGCAACCCCTCCTGCGTCCGCGCGGGAAAATGCGCCTGTTCGCGGCATTGGGCAAGAGGTTAGAGCGCACGAATGAGCCGGGTGGCGCAAGCGATCCACGGCGGATCGGCGACGACCTGCTGGCGCGCGCCCGCCCCGAGCGGAAGCAGCAGCAGTCGGCCCTCCTCGCGCCCGATCAGCCGCCCGAACGCGAAGCGCCCGGCGGGGCGTGGCACCAGCACATCGCGATTGAGTGCACCGGCATAGACCTCGGGCGCTAGGCGCTCGCACCAGATCTCGTCGCCCGTACGATAGTCGCCGATCCCGCCGGCGACGGTGACCGCCACCATCCCCGGCTCGCCGCGCGGCGGAACGACCGTGGCGGCGCGGCGGGGCGCCTGCGCGCCGCCTCCATCGAGCACCGCGGCGACGCCGATCTCGGGCCGGTCCGGCAGGCTCACCAGATTGGCGGCATCGACCCCGAGCGCGGCCGCGATTCGGTTGAGCCAGCCCACCGAAACGGTGCGCGTACCGGTTTCGAGGCGCCCGATGGTCTGCGCGGTGGTGGGCGGATCGCAGCGCCGAGCGACCTCGTCGAGCGTCAGTCCCTTGGCGCGGCGCACTTCGCGGATGGCAGTGATCATGGCGTGCCTCATTAACCGGTATGGTTTTTCACTTTCCTACAGATTTGCCTTTGTGGCAAGTCATCGCGACTCGGAAACGAACGGAGGACGGCATGCGCGAGCTGGCGACACGGGAAATCGACGCGGGGCGGCTGGTCACTGAGGGCGCCACGGTCCCGCCGAGGCGCCGCAGCGTGACGGTCAACCTTGCCGAATCCCCACTTTCCTGGCTGCGCGCCCGTGGCCATGTCGACGGCCGCCAGTTCGAGGCCGGCGAGCGGCTGCGCGCCGACTACGAGACCGCGGCGCTCGGCCCGAACGTCACGATGCGCTGGGAGGCGGCGGGCGTGGGCGGACGGCGCGGCCCGCCCGAGGCGATCGATCCGACGCTCGCGCAGATCGCCGCGAAGCGCCGCTTCGACGCGGCGGTCGCGGCGGCGGGGCCGGGGCTCGCCGACGTGCTGTGGCGGGTGGTGTGCGCGGGCGAAGGGCTCGCGATCGCCGAAAAGGCGCTCGGCTGGCCGGCGCGCGCGGGCAAGCTGGTGCTGGGGCTGGCGCTCGACCGACTGGTGGATCATTATCGGCTCACATAGGGGGCTCGAATGATCGCGTTGCTGATGGGACTCGCGGCGGCGCCAGCCGGCCAGCAATTCGATGTGGCCCGCGATGCGCAAGCGGCGGTCCAGTGCGCGTTCGTCTATGACGCCACCGAACATTCTTCCGCGCGGCTGATCGACCGCGACGCGCGAACTGCCGGCGTGGTTCAGGGCTATCGCGGCGCGGCGCGAATCGCGCCGCTGATCGCGACGGCGCGCGCCCGGCTCGGCGACGCCGCGATCGACGGCGCGGGTGCCATGACGCGCATGATGCTGGGTCAAATGATCGGCGGCGCGCAGATGGACGCCGAGAGCACCGATCCGCACGTGATCGAAGCGCGACTGTTCCAGCAGATCGCGAGCGGGTGCGATCGCAGGCTGGACCTGTGGGGCGTACCGGCGTCCCCCGGCCTGCCCGACGACGTGGCGAAAACGGGATTCGCCGAATTCCGAGTCAACGACAAGCGAGTTGGCGAAACCTTCGCGGACTTGGCCGTGGTGCGCCTGAGCCGCGCGGCGTGCGACGGCGACGCGCCGGGCGTGGCGAGCGCCATGGCGGCCGGAGCGAACCCTAATGCCGAGGGCAAGCGCGACCTGACCCCGCTCGGCTGGGCGATCGCGTGCGAGTCTCTGCCGGGGATCGCCGCATTGCTCGACGCGCGCGCGGACCCAACAAGCCGCTGGCTTCGCTGGGCAGCGTGATGATGATCGCCGCGGGATACCGCAATACGGGCATCCTCAAGCTCCTGCTTGCGCATGGCGGGGATCCCAACGCGCACGACGATCGCGACATGGCCCTGTCGGTCGCCTATTCGATGGGCAACTCCGGCGCTGGCTGGGGCGCATGGGACATGCTGCTGGCGGCGGGCGCGGACATCAATCGCGCGCCGCCCCACGGGATCACGGTGGTGATCGACGCCGCCTACCACAACGATTGGGACCGGGTGGGCACGCTGCTCGAGCGCGGCTATTCGGGCGATCTCGTCGAGCTCGGGCGCTGCGCGACGATGGCCGAGGACTTGATCGCCGCCGACCGGCGGCCGGCGCTGGCGCGCGTGAAACGCGTCCTGGAGGCGCGCGGGGTGAAGTTCCCGGTTCCGGCGCTGATGGACCTCAAGCGCGACGCCGCCGGCCGCTACGTCCAGCCTTGACTCGCATATTAGTTGCTCGATGAAACTGATTTGCTATGATCGCGCGATCCATAATCGGAGGAACCGGCCATGATTGTCTTCGGATCCACGCTTTCCCCCTATGTGCGCAAGGTGATGGCGTTCGGCGCGGAAAAGGGGCTGACGCTCGAGTTGCGCCCCGCCGGCCTGGGTCGCGGCGGCCCCGAATTCGCCGCAGCGAGCCCGTTCGGCAAGATGCCCGGCTTCCAGGACGAGAACTTCCTGATCTCCGATTCCTCGGCGATCGTCACCTATCTCGAGGCGAAATTCCCCGAGCCCGCGCTGATCCCGGCCGAGCCCAGGGCGCGGGCGCGGACGATCTGGTTCGACGAATTCGCGGACACGCTGGTGATGGCGTCGGGCGGCAAGATCTTCGGCAACCGCTTCGTCTTCCCGCGCGCGCTCAAGCGCGAGTGCGACCATGCCGTGGCCGACGCCGCCGAACGCGACGAGCTGCCGCCGCTGCTCGATTATCTCGAAGGCGTGATCCCGGCGTCGGGCTTCCTCGTCGAGGACCGGCTGACGCTGGCGGACGTGGCGGTGGCGTGTCCGTTCGCGACGCTGGGGACGATCGGGGTGGGCATCGATTCGGGCCGCTGGCCTCGCGCCGCCGCTTATGTCGCGGCGATCCACGCGCGGCCGAGCTTCGCGGGCGGCATCGCCGCGGATCATGCGCTGGTGGCCGCGATGGGCGGGCCGGTGAGCGGCCCAGCCCGGGCGCCGGTGCTCGAGCCGATGGGCGGCGGGGATTTCCCCGGCGTGCGCGACGGGTAGAGGCGGGCGGGGCTCGATCCAGCAAGACTGAAGCACTCCGTCACCCGGCGAAAGCCGGAATTACGTTCGATGTGGGTGAAATGCGGACCGGCTCGCGCTCGCAGGTCAGGCGAAGCTGTCCCCAGCTGCACGACGCGATCCGGCTCGTCATGCGCCGATCCCGAAGCGCTCTCGACCGGAACGAAAGCCACCAACGCTGGACGTGACGCTTCCCGCGTCTGTATGGCCGCGCCATGCGGATCGCGTTCATCAAATGCCACGGATCGGGGAACGACTTCCCGCTGATCGACGCGCGCCGGATGGTACTGGGCGACGGCGAATGGGCGGGAATCGCGCGCGCGCTCGCGGATCGCGAGGGGCCGGTGGGCGGCGATGGGCTGCTGCTGCTGACCGAGGGCGACGAGACGCATGCGTTCGGGATGCGGATGTTCAACTCGGACGGGAGCGAGGCCGAGACCTGCCTCAACGGCTTGCGCTGCGTGGCGCGGCTGGGGTTCGAGGCGCTGGGGATCGACTCCGCGCGAGTCAAGCTCAGGACCAGCAGCGCCGAAGCGTTGCGAGTCGAACCGCTGGCGCCGGGCGTGGTCACGGTGCGCACGCGGGTGGGGCCCGCTTCGACGCGCGAGGAGGATGTGGGGCTGACGGGGCCGCTTTCCGGGCTGCCGAGCGCGCGTGCCTTCACCGCAGTGGCGATGCCCAATCCGCATCTGGTGAGCTTCGTCGAGACGATCGACGAAGACGAGCTGGTGGCGCTCGGCCAATGGTGCGAGGCGGCGCCGCCGCTGCTCCTGCGCCGTGCCAACGTTTCGTTCGTCGAGACGCGCGGGGCGGACTTGTTCGTGCGCACCTTCGAGCGCGGCGTGGGACTGACCGACAGCTGCGGCAGTGCGATGGCCTCGTCGGTATTCGCGGCGGGCCTGACCGGGCGAGTGCCGTTCGGCCGCGAGGTGCGCGTGCTCAACAAGGGCGGGCTGGTGATTGGCGCGGCGGACGCCGACGGCACGGTGACGATCGCCGGCAACGCCAGCTTCCTCTACGACGCGACGATCGAGGTCGATCCCGCCGGCGGTGCCTCGAGTGGCTGCACGGTGATCGAGCGCCGCGAGGACGAGGCGCGCGCATGGGACTCGGTGCGGGCTGATTTGCAGATTCGCTGAGCGGCACCGGCCCGCCCCCTCCCGGCCACCCTTGCTTTAGCAGCCTATGGGTGGCCGGGAGGAGGAGCGGGCCGCTGCCGCAACGTTACGGCTTTGCTGAACAAAAAAGGTCTATTCGCTAATCTTCAGCGGCGGGCCGAGGCGCTGGGCGGCGACTTCCTCCGGGGTGAACGGCAGCCGCAGCCAGCCTTTGCGCGAGAAGGCGCGAGTCGCGTCCGAATAATAGGGCGATTCGGGGTCCGACGATTGCGCGTAGCTGAGCATCGAATCGGCGACCGGGCCAGTCTCGTCGAAGCCGACGACCTGGACGTAGGACGTGCCGTGGACGGGAACGAGGCCGTCGGGCGTGGTCTGGGTGGCCATCGCATTGAGCACGCCGGCGCCGGCGGGGCCGCCGTGGATCGCGATTCGCTGCCCCGCGCGCGGCGCCACCTGGATGTCGCCGAGCGCGACGTCGAGGGGGATGCCTAGCTTGGCCTGCTCGTCGACCGCCGCCTGGAGCGCGTCGAGGATCGCGGGCGCCGCGGCGGGGTTCAGCCCGCGGGGGGTATCGGCGGGATGCGCCGGGTCGAACGGCGTCGTCCAGAGCGCAGGAATCGCACCTGTGCGGCGCCAGAAGGCGAAGAACAGCACCGCCCCCTTGCTCTCGATGTCGGCGTGGCGATCCCATTTGGCGAGCACGCCGCACGCTGCGGCCAGAGTCGCGCGTGTGGGGCAGAGTGCGAGCAGATCGTCGAGCGCGAGGTCGGCGGCATAGACCTTGTTGCCGAGGATCAGCGTGCGTGCCGTGACCACGCCGATGCGCGGACCCGGATCGGCTGCGGTGGGCGCGAAGAAGGCACCCAGCTCATGGATCGCCGAGCGGGTGCGCAGGTTCTGGCGCTGGCCGACCGGACCGAGCAGCGGCGAGTGCGCGGGAATCGGAGCCGACGGATTGGACAGCCAGTAACTGTCGTTGGAATTCTGGACATAATCGGTGCGGATCAGGACCGGAAGTTTGACGAGCGGCGTGAGGCCGGGGACGGGAGTGGCGGGGTCGATGTCCCAGTCACAGGCGGCGCGCGAGCCGTCGAGGATCGAAATCCCGGCACCCTGGAGCGCGGGTGACTTGCCGATCTCCGCGCCGCACGCCGCGAGCTTCTCGGCCGAGACGTTGGGCACCGGCGTGACATCGGCGTAGAGCGCGTGGCCGAAACGATCGGCGGCTATGGTGTTGACATAGGGGATGCCGAGGGTGCGGCCGATCGCGTCGCGGATTTGTTCGACCGAATGCGCGCGGCCGATCGCGAGCCAGGCGTCGCCCGAGCGCTGGTTGGCCTGGTTGGCGTCGCGGACCGCATAGGCCTTCGCCGCGCCCCACCCCAGCCCCGCGATCGGCATCGACAGCATCGGGCCGTAGCGGCTCGCGTAGAGCGTCCGCGTGACCGGCGCCCCGTCCTTGACCTCGACCGTCACCGCACGTCGAGTCATCAACTCACGCTTGCCGTCGACCAGATAGGCGGTGGGATCGGCGGGATCGAGCGCGAGTTCGAACAGTGTGCCGTGCTGCGCGGTGGTGACGGTGTGGGTCCACGCCACGTCCTTGTTGAAGCCGATCGCGACGAACGGCGAGAACAGCAGCCCGCTCCCCTCGACGTCGAAGGTGCCCGGGATGGTGAGGTGGAGCCGCCGGAACCGATTCGGGCCGGACCAGGGGAAGTGGGGGTTCCCGACCAGCAGCCCGCGGCGGTTGTCGGTGCGGTCGCTGCCGAAGGCCCAGCCGTTGCTTCCCAGGCCCGAGCGATCGAGCGGACCGGGCAGGCCGAGCATTGCCGCCTTGGCAGGACCGCCCCCCGGCGGCGCCGCGCCCGCAATCTGGCGCGCGACCCCGGCCGAGCTTGCCTGAGTCATCGCGCCGTTGACGAGCAGCAGCATGTCCTCGTGGCCCAACGGCCGCACCCACGCCGCTCCCCGGCAGTTCGCCGCGAGCCGGTCGGCATGATCGCGCAGATACCGGTTGTACCCCGCCGCGAACCCCTCGATCAGCGCGCGGCTGTCGCGCCCCGACGCGGCATAGGCCTTGTCGATCGCGGCCACGTCGCCGATCGCGCGGAAGTAGAAGTCGCTCTCGAGGTTGGGCACGTCCGAAAAGCCGACGCTCACCGTCCCCTTCACCCCCAGCCAGCGCGAGCGCTCGCCGCGCACGGTGAGCAGCATCTCGGCGATCACGCAGCCGTTGTCCTCGGCGGCGGTATAGCCCGAGCCGTAGCCGAGCCCGCCCATGTCGCGCGCGACGACGTGCGGCACGCCCTGGACGGTGCGGGTGATGGTGGCGGCATAGTGCGGACGCGCCGAGGCGGGGGCGGCGGACGCGAGGAGGAGCGCGGCGAGCGCGGCGGCGCGGAGCGTTGGTGCGGCGGTCATCTTCGGTCCCCCCCAAGGTTGCCGCCAGACTAGCACGTGCGCACCCCGAAGGAAGCCGTGGCCATTTCGGACTCGCAACAAGGTCAGACGGCGTTCATGCTGGCGGATGGAGGTCACGATGCGCGGCGACGGCGCACCGGCCGGCGCGATGGGGAGGGGCGAATGAAGGCATTTGCAGCCGTGTTGGCGGTGACGGTGATGGGAATCGCGCCGGCGGCAATCGCGCAAGACACGCGTGTTGTGGGCATCACCGTCGGTCTGGCCCACAGTCCGGACAGGAGCTCTACGCCCGTGCGGGTGACGGACGCGAACGGCGTCGCGCTGCTCTTCGACGTCGAGAGGGGCGTCAACTTCGCCTATGTCGCCGACCGGTCCCAGCTCAAGGTCCCGGTGACGATGCGAATGGAGTGGGGGCGGACGTCGCTCACCTCGGCGCCGATCCTGCCGGGCACGGGGCGCGGCTATGCAACCTACAGCGACGGGCATCGGGTGTTTGTCACGGTGCGCGCGGGAACGGGGGTGGTGAAGGTCACGCTCGCGTCGGCGAAATAGCGGGAGAAATGCGATGAAGGCATTGGCGGTATTCACGGCGGCGGGCGCGCTCGCGATCGCGGCGACGGCGGTCTGGGCGGGCGTGGGGATACCGGCGGTGCCGATCGGCCTGGATCACGATCCCGGCGGCAACCTGGCGGTGAAAGGGACCACCGACGCCAGGGGTCGGGTGATGCTGCACTGGCGGGCGATCCCGGGCGACAAGGGCGTCACCATCTTCATCGCCGACCGCGCCGCGCTGAAGGCGCCGGTGACGATGGCGATCGCGGGCGGCGGCCGGACATTGCTCTCGGCGCCGATCACGCCGGGCAAGGGCCGCGGCTACTGGACCGACGCGCACGGCGCCCCGGCGGTGTGGAAGGCGCCCGCGGGCACCGACGCGACGCTGACGGTGACCGTGACGCTGGCGGTGAAGGCGCCGCACGCGACGATGACGCTGACGGGGAGTGAGAGGTAGGGGTTGGCATCCCGCCATTTGGCGCGCGGAAACCGCGATGGTATCATCGGCGCGCGGCGGCTGGTCCGCAAACGCACGGACCCGCGCACTGCCGTGTGGAAAAAGCGGGCAAGATCGCGCTATCAGACCCAATGTCCGAGGCAGTGACGTCACTAGCTCCCAGCACCCGATTCTACGGGATGGGCATTGTCGCCATTGCTGCGGTGAACCTCGCGTTGGGGGCTTTCGACCCAACGCAGCCCGTTCCCGACGGGTTTCCAGGTCGTACTGCGCTCGCCTATGCCACGTCGTTGTTTTTGCTGCTGGCCGGGGTCGCCACGGTCTGGAGACGGACTGCTCCTTGGTCTGCGGCAGCGCTGGCGGCTTATTACGCGATCATCGTGGCGTTGCTGATGAACGTGCCCGCGATCCTTGTCCATCCGACTGAGTACGGAGCGTATTTCGGCTTTTTCGAAGGTTTCGCTCTCGCCGCTGCCGGTTTCATCATCTTCGCGGCGAGCGGCACGAGCGATCGAGTGATCGCGCGCCGCCTCACGCGTGCGGCCCAGATCGCCTTCGGGTTATGCGCACTGTTTTTTGGTGGAGCTCACTTTGTCTATCCAAGCCTCACGATACCGCTCGTCCCGAACTGGCTGCTGCCGTCCCAGTCATTTTGGGCTTACGCGACCGGGCTCTTTCATATTGCAGCCGGCCTTGCGCTCCTTACAGGCATTCGCTCACGCCTTGCCGCGATCCTGCTGACAATCATGTACGCGGCATTCACGCCGTTGGTGCATCTGCCGCTCCTGCTTGGCAGTCCTTCGAACCACTTCTTCTGGACTGAAAACGTCTTGAATTTGGCGCTGGTCGGCGTTGCCTGGGTCGTGGCCGATTCACTGCGCAGTCCCGGGTAGTGGGTCAGTTTGAAATCCAACCGTGGGAGCGCGGTTTTCAACCTTCTTTGAGAACGCGTGTGTCAGGCGGCGGTGCATGTGCATCCGCATCGTGATCGCCGTAGCCATCCCAAGATAACCAAATAGGACAAAATACTTGACATCGTCACGCTCATTCGGTACACATCGGGAACGCTGAAGAATTGCGAGTCGCAGAGATCGGGCCGGAGCGGCGACGCCTTCCGGCCCGCTTCGTTTCACGGGAGATCGTCGATGGGGGACCGCCGGGTCACCAGCGGGTGGAAGCGCGTGCGCTGGACGCGGGCGATGCGCGAGACCTTCTTCAACACGCTCGCCGAGACCTGCAACATCACGGCCTCGGCCGAGGCGGCGGGGGTCAAGTCGCAGAGCGTCTATGAGCTCAAGCGCAAGGACGAGAGCTTCGCCGAGGAATGGCGCGCCGCGCTGACCTGCGGGTACGAGGTGCTCGAGACCCGGCTGGTCGGTCTCGCGCTCGATGCCAACGAGGGGTGCACGATCGACAACGGGCCGCACGGTTCGATCGACACCGATCTCGCGCTCCGCATGCTCACCCAGCATCGCAACGCGCTCGGCGGCCGGGCCCGCGGCGGCGGTTCACCGATCCGGCGTGCCACCCGCGAGGAGACCGACGAAGCGATCCTCAAGAAGATCGAGATGATGGAGCGCGCGCGCCGCGCGGGCGCCGCGTGAGCCCGGCGCGGCGGCTGGCACGCGAGCGCGCCGACGCCGCATTCGAGCGGCTGATGGCGCTGGCGCCGGGCGAGCGCGCGGTGGTGATCCGCTCGCTCTCGGGTCCGCAGAAGCGCGAGTTCAACGAGCGGTGGTGGCAATGGGCGCTCGCCGGGCAGCGCGCGCCGGCGGGAAGCTGGCGGGTGTGGCTGATTCGCGCAGGCCGTGGCTTCGGCAAGACGCGGGCGGGGGCCGAGTGGATCGCCGCCTTCGCGCGGACCGCCCCGCCCGGCGCGCGGATCGCGCTGGTGGGGGCGACCGAGGAGGACGCGCGGCGCGTGATGATCGAGGGCGCGAGCGGGCTGCTCGCGGTGGCGCACGCGGACGAGGCGCTGCACTGGACTCGCCATTCGGGCGAGTTGCGCTTCCCCGGCGGGGTGCGCGCGTTCGTCTATTCGGCGGCGGCGCCCGCCAAGCTGCGCGGGCCGCAGCACGACGCGGCATGGTGCGACGAGCTGGCGAAGTGGCCGGCGGCGACCGCGGCGGAGACCTGGGACAATCTCGCGATGACGATGCGCGGGAGCGAGGACGCGCGCATCGTGGTGACGACGACGCCGCAGCCGGTGAAGCTGATGCGGCGGGTGATGGCGATGGACGGCACGGTGGAGACTCGCGGGCGGACTCGCGACAATCCGTGGCTGCCGAAGAGCTTCGTCGAGGCGATGACGCGCGAATATGCCGGCACGCGGCTGGGGCGGCAGGAGCTCGACGGCGAGCTGATCGACGACGTCGCGGGCGCGCTGTGGACGCGCGCGGGGATCGAGGCGTGCCGGGCGCGCGCGGCGCCCGAGCTGGTGCGGGTGGTGGTGGGAGTCGACCCGCCCGCCGGGCTGGGCGGCGACGCGTGCGGGATCGTCGCGGTCGGGCTGGGGCGCGACGGCATGGGCTATGTGATCGAGGATGCGAGCGTGGTCGGCGCCTCGCCCGAGGGCTGGGCGCGCGCGGTGGCGGGGTGCGCGGCGCGGCACCGGGCGGACCGCGTCGTCGCCGAGAAGAACCAGGGCGGCGAGATGGTGCGAAGCGTGCTCCGCGCCGCCGACGCCGGGCTGCCGCTCACGCTGGTGCACGCGAGCGAGGGCAAGAGCGCGCGGGCGGAGCCGGTGGCGCTGCTCTACGAAGCGGGGCGGGTGCGGCACCTGGGCGCCTTCCCCGAGCTCGAGGACGAATTGTGCGGGCTGGCGATCGGCGGGAGCTACGAGGGGCCGGGGCGATCGCCGGACCGCGCCGACGCGCTGGTCTGGGCGCTGACCGCGCTGATGCTCGAGCCGCGCGGGCGGGTGGCGGTGCGGGGGTTGTGATCGTACAGTCGGGCGATGAAAGCGAACTCGCCCGTGCATCGCCGCCTCGATGGTTATTGGAAGATGGAGGGCGCCTGCGCGTTGATCTTCCCGCCGCTCGCGCTGCTACTGGCGACGCCCGCCGACGCGGTGGAGCTGGGCGTGCTCGCGCTGGCGCTGCTGGCGTGTTGCGCGATGCTTGTGGTCGGGACGCTCTATTGGCGGGCCGCGCTGCACCGGGCCCAGGGGGAGGCGGGCGCGATGCGGGCGCTGATGCCGTGGGCGGCACGGCTGCAGGGGCCGACGCTGGCACTGGGCGCCGCCGCCCTGGCGGCCGCGATCTGGCTGGCGGCATCGCGCGCGATGGACCGGGCGACCGGCGCCGCGATCGGCTTCGCGGTGTTAGCGGCGCTAGAATATGTCAATTACTACCATGTCCAGCTGCAGAATTTCGACCATTGGCCCGATTTCCGGCGGTTCGTCGCGGAACGCCGCTTTCGCCGGTCGCACATGGCCGACGACCTGCGGCACCATCGGAGGCGCCGCGGGCGCGCGCGGCCATGACTCCGCGCGAACTGATCGATACGGCGAAGGTGCCCGGCGGGGGCGAGGAATTACGGCTGTTTCGCCGCGGCGCCGACTTCATGATCGTGCTGAACCGCAACGAGCTGATGAACAGCCGGATGAGCGGTTCGGAGGAAGCGCTGGCGGTGATGACGATCGCGCGGCTGGCGAGCGCGCGGGCGCCGCGGCTGCTGATCGGCGGCTATGGGATGGGGTTCACGCTGCGCGCGGCGCTGGGGATGGTGAGCGAAGGTGCCGTGGTCGAGGTCGCCGAGCTGGTGCCCGAGATCATCGCCTGGGCGCGCGGGCCGATGGCCGAGCTGGCGGCGGGCTGCCTCGACGATCCCAGGGTGCGGGTGGTCGCGGAGGACGTGGCGGCGGTGATCGCGCGCGGGGAGGGGGCCTATGACGCGATCCTGCTCGACGTCGACAACGGGCCGGAAGGGCTCACCCGCGACGCCAATGACCGGCTCTATTCGGAAGCCGGGCTTGCGGCGGCGCGGCGGGCGCTCAAGCCCGGCGGCGTGCTGGCGGTGTGGTCGGCGGGGCCGGACGCGAAGTTTGCGCGGCGGCTGCGCGAGGCGGGGTTCGCGGTCGATGAAGTCGCGGTGCGCGCGCGGCAAAGCGGCAAGGGCCCGCGGCACGTGATCTGGTTCGCGACCAAGCGCTGACGCGCAACTGACGGAGAACTTGCATGAAATGGTTCGGGCGGAAGTCCGGGCGCGATGCGTCGCGGCCGGTGTTGTCGCGGGTGGGTTTCGGGAGTGCGCTGGGGGAATGGCCGCGAACCTATGAAGCTCAAGTCCGTGACGCCTATCTGGCTAATCCGATCGCTCAACGCGCGGTCAAACTGGTTAGCGAGGGCGTCGGGTCGGCGCCGCTGACCGGCTCCGATCCGGAGCTCGTGGCGCTGGTGACGGCGCGCTCGGGCGGGCAAGGGCTCGTCGAGACCGCGGCGGCGCAGCTGCTGCTCCACGGCAACGCCTATGTCCAGATCCTCGCCGATGGTGCCGGCAAGGCGGTCGAACTGTTCGCGCTGCGGCCCGAGCGCGTGACCGTGGAGCCCGACGCGTCGGGCTGGCCGGCGGGGTACAAGTACAAGGTCGGCGAGAGTATCCTGCGGCTGAGCGCGGAGGACCCTGCGGGGCGGCCCCAGCTGGTGCACCTCAAGGCATTCAATCCGGTCGACGATCACTACGGCCTCGGCTGCCTGGGCGCGGCGGCTGGGGCGGTGGCGGTGCACAACGCCGCCGCGCGCTGGAACAAGGCGCTGCTCGACAATGCCGCGCGGCCCTCCGGAGCTTTGGTCTACGAGCCGGGCGACGGGACGGTGATGGCGGCCGAGCAGTTCGAGCGGCTGCGCGGCGAGATCGAGAGCGGCTTCGCGGGCGCGGCCAACGCCGGGCGGCCGATGCTGCTCGAGGGCGGGCTCAAGTGGCAGGCGATGAGCCTGACCCCGGCGGACATGGACTTCGTCGGGCTCAAGGCGGCGGCGGCGCGCGAGATCGCGCTCGCCTTCGGGGTGCCGCCGATGCTGATGGGGCTGCCCGGCGACAGTGCCTACGCCAACTACCGCGAGGCGAACAAGGCGCTGTGGCGGTTGGCGATCCTGCCGCTGGCGGACAAGATACTGGGCGGGATCGCGCAGGGGCTGACGGGCTGGTTCCCCGGCGCGGCACTGGCAGTGGACGTGGATCGGGTGACTGCGCTCAGCGAGGATCGCGAGCGGCTGTGGGCGCAAGTAAGCACGGCGGATTTCCTGACGCCGGAGGAGAAAAGGGCGATGGTGGGGCTGGGGTAGGGTGAGCCCCCAAGCTGAATCGCGTGCACTATTCGACCCCCTCCCCCTCAGGGGACGGGCTCAAGGCGCCTCAGGGGCAAGACCAGTCCGAAGCGGCGAGCGCGGCGGGCATGTCGTGGAGGGTGCGCACGTCATAGTCCCAGCGGCCGACCCAATTGCCCTGGGCGTCGTAGAGTCGGATCTCGGCGACCGATCCGCGCGCGATCGCGGCGATCGCGACGGCATCGTCGCTGCGATCGTGCGGGTGCACCGAGACGTAATGGTCCAGCAGCGCGGGATCGAGCGAGTCGGCGCCCTGGACCACGTCGAGTGCGACATCGAGCGAGCGCGAGTTGACGAAAGCCTTCGCCGAGGCGATGCGGAGGCGCTGGTAGGCGCCGCTAGCGACGTTGAAATAGAGCGAGGCACCGAGCGTGCGCCAGACATGCTCGGCATCGCCGGCGGGGGTCTGGGCCTGGCGGTAGACATCGACCTCGAGCGCGTTGATGTCGAACACGAGGATCCGCGGATTGGCTTCGTAGCGCGCGAAATTGGCCGGCGCGCGGTCGTATTCGAGGACGACCTCGGGGACCGCGGTGAAGACGCAGCGGTGGCCGTGGGTGCCCGGCACGAGCGGCCCGAGCCGGTTGCGCACGCCGATCGCGCCGCCGGGCACGGCATGCGTGCCGAGTGGCGTGCCGACCGGAAGCGGCGGGCCGGCGGGCGCGACCGCGCGGCATAGGCGGATGAGATCGGCCGCCGCGGTGAGGATCGAGTTCGATCTGCGCCGGCGCGGGCGCGATCACGGCGATATCGGTGCCGTGGCCGATCTCGATTCGGTTTTCGCCGGTGTCGTCGCGCTTGGCGGTTTCCTGCTGGAAGCGCGCGTAATCGGCGCGGCGCCAGTCGATCCGGCTCTCCTGGGCGGGGGCACGGCCCCAATAGGTGACGCCGTAGCGCGTGACGCAGGGATCGGAATCGACCGGAGCCGCGAGCGTGCCGTCCGGCCCGGCCGGCACCGAGATCGCCGCGCGGAAACGTTGCTGCGCGTCGGCGATGGCGGTGTCGGCGGACTGAGGCGCGGCGGCCAGGAGAAGGAGCGCGAGCGGCGGCGACATGGCGGAGGGTTTCCCGGGAGGATGCCGGCGAATGTGCCGCGCGGACGCGGCGCCATCAAGCGATTCGCGAGCCGGCGGGGATGATGCGGGGAGGGCGGCAGCCCCTCCGCCGCTCAGCCCGACTGCTTGGAGCCGAAGTAGAAGCCGACCACCGACCCGACTAGCCCGACCATCGCGGTGAAGATCGGCGAGATGCTGCTGGTGAGGACGCCGAGCGCGTTGGTGGCGGCGGTGCACTGGGCGGCGTTGTTCCAGCAGCTGAGGCTGTAGAGGATGGAGACGATGACGATGACGACGATGACGCCGATCATCACGTAGAGCAGCAGATAGGCGAGCTCCTTGCGCGTTGCATCGATCGAGAAATTGACGACCGCGGCGCCGCCGCCCGTTCCGGTTCCGGCCGGTGCGCCCGCGCCGCCCGATGTGCCGCCGCCCGGTCCGCCGCTTCCCGACCCGCCCGTTCCGCCGGAACCTCCGGTCGCGGGGCCGGGGACCGGCGAAGCGGTGCTCGCGATCGCCGCGTCGAGCGCCGGTGTGTCGTCGGTGACAGGATCGTCGGCCATTCAGCGCCCCCGGTTGCTATCCTAACGGTCGAGGATGATCTTCTTGAACGTGTTGCCCTTCTTGATCAACAGATCGTCCTGGGCGTCGACATTGTCGGCGATGACCTTCTCGGTCGAGATCGCCTGGCTGATGATCGTGTTGGCATTGACGCCGCGCGCCTTGGCGAGCGCGTTGATCTTCTGAAAGTCTTCGTCCGAGAGCTCGATCTTGTACTCGGCCATGCCGTCTACTCCTGCAGTCGCGCGCTCCGGACCCGCGGATCGTGCGACGCGGCGACTCTACTCGAACTCCGAGGAATTTGTCATGAGTGAAGGTGATGCGACGTTGCTCGCGCAGCTGATCGGCCAGGCCGAGGGCGAAGGCGCGGACCTGGCGACCTTGCGCGCGATCGCCGAGGAAGCGGGCGAGCTGGGGGCGCAGCGCGCGCTGGCCAAGCTGGGGCTCGACGATGCGGGCGCCGGCAAGGACATGGCCGAGCTGCGCGAGCTGCTGGGGGCATGGCGCGACGCCAAGCGCTCGGCGGTGAAGGCGGCGGCGGCGTGGGTGGTGCGGATGCTGCTCGCGTTGGTGCTGGTCGGGCTCGCGGTGAAGCTGGGATTTTCGGGCTGGGTGAAGTGAGCGGCGTGCGCTTCGCCGGCTATGCGGCGGTGTTCGACGCGCCCGATCGTGGCGGCGACGTGGTGCGCAGGGGCGCGTTCGCGCGGGCGGGTGCGGTGCCGCTGCTCTGGCAGCACGGCGGCGCGCCGGTGGGCACGATCGAGCGGATCGCGGAGGACGGGCGCGGGCTGCGCGTGATCGCCAGCGTCGCCGAGCCTAGGCTGGCGGCGGCGGTGGCGGCGGGCTCGGTGACCGGGCTTTCGTTCGGCTACCGAGTGCTTGCGGCTCGCGCCGGGCGGTGCCGCGAGCTGCTCCAGCTCGAGCTTCGCGAGGTCAGCCTGGTGGGCTCGCCGATGCAGCCGCTGGCGCGGGTGCACGCGGTATTGCCGATTTGTGACGAAACGGCGTAGGCTTGGCCGCGCAATTGGGGGAAGTGGACATGGCGACCGGCATCATCAAATGGTTCAACGACTCGAAGGGCTTCGGCTTCATCACGCCCGATGACGGCGGCGAGGACCTGTTCGTCCATTTCTCGGCGATCCAGATGAACGGCTTCAAGACGCTGCGCGAGGGCCAGCGGGTGGCGTTCGAGGTGACCGACGGGCCCAAGGGCAAGCAGGCATCGAACGTCACCGAAGCCGGCGAATAATCCCGCCGCCTGGCGGCTGGATCCAAGCAGCAACCGGGGTCTCGCGTTCGCGGGGCCGGTGCTCAGCGATGCCGGAGTGCGGCCGATCCCGGCGGGAGCGCGGCCCGGCCAGTGCGCGTCCGATGGTGCGCGACAGGGCCGCGCGAAGCAGCTATGCGGCGCAAGGACAGCGAACCGGGGGGAGACAGCGGATGCCGGTCGGTAAACGCGATGGTGGGATCGGCCCTAGAAACTTGGGTGTCATTCCCTCGCCCGAGCTCGAGGTGATCACCGGCCGGTACCAGCTGTCTGGTGGCCAGGCGCTCAAGCTGGTCTTCGATTATATCACGTCGCACGGTCTCCTGAATCCGAATAACCCGCGCGAGATCCTCGCCGACGCAGTGCTCGAGAAAATTTCCGGCAAGAAGGTCATCCGCCTGGTCGAAGTGAGCGCCTTGGTGAAGTCACATCTGACGCGGGCTTAGATTCGGGACTCATATCCTTCTTCGCCCCCCCCGCGGGGAGGATGGGCAGAAGACAAAACTAAGCAATTCCTGGCCCGGGCGGCGATGTCGTCCGGGCTTTTTCGCGTGACCCCCGGTGCGCGCGCCGTCGCGGCCGCGCGGGCCGTGGTGGGCGCACGCTTCCGGCTGCACGGACGCGATCCCGAAAGCGGGCTCGATTGCGTCGGGCTGGCGGCGCTGGCGCTCAGGGCCGAGGGCTTCGAGGGGCCGGTGCCGCTGGGCTATGCGATGCGCAGCGGCGACGCGGCGCGCGTGCATCGCGCGATCGCGGCGGCGGGGCTCGTGGTGGCGGAGCGGCGTCTCGGTGGTGCCGCCTTGCCCGGTGCATCTCGCCGCGACGTCCGCTGACGATGGCGTCGACCTCAGCTGGACTCGCCGCAGCCGGCTCGGCTGGCGGTGGATCGACGGGATCGACGCGCCGCTGGGCGAGGAAACCGAACGTTACCGCGTGACGATCGCGCCCGACGACGGGCCCGAGCGGACCGAGGAGACCACCGCGCGGCTAATCCACCTTTCCGCCGGAGACCTGCCCGCCCTGGCGAGCGTGCGCCAGGTGGGGGCGTGCGGGCTTTCGCCACCCGCGACAATTCGCTTGGGAGACAGCTGATGACCGACCTGCCGACGCCGCGCCTTGCGCTGCCGCTGCTCCAGCCGGGGCAGGCGCAGAAGGAAATGTATCATAATGAAGCGCTCGCGCGGCTCGATCTGGCCGCGCAGGCCAGCGTCAAGGACTTCGGGACCGAGATTCCGCCCGATACCCCCGATCCCGGCGACTGCTGGATCCTGGGCGACGCGCCCACCGGCGACTGGGCGGGCCATGCGCACGAGATCGCGGGCTGGACCGCGGGCGGCTGGCGCTTCCTCGCGCCGGTGGAGGGGATGCGCGCCTGGATCGCCTCCGCCCCTGGATTCGCGGTGTTTTCCGGCGGAGCGTGGACGGCCGGGCGAAGCTATGGCAGCCTGTTCGTCGACGGGATCCAAGTGGTCGGCGCGCAGGCCGCGGCGATCGACGATCCCGCCGGCGGCGCCACGATCGACGCCGAGGCCCGGGCAGCGATCGCGGCGATTCTTGCTGCATTGCGGGGTCACGGGCTGGTCGATCCGGGCTGACCTGTGACGTTCAGGCAACACAACGCTCATTTGTGCGCTTGCGTCGAAACTTTCGTTTCGGTAGTGAGTTTGGGCTGTCCGTAGGACAACCAAGAAAGGGGATTATGATGCGGAAGCTTGCCGTCACTCTGGCACTCGCGACCACCGCTCTGAGCACGCCCGCCCTCGCCCGCGACGACGCGTGGTATGTGGGCGTCGAAGGCGGCACGATGCTGGTCGAAGATATCGACTTCGACGTGGGCACGCTGAAGAGCGCAGCCACCGCGGATCACTATGTCGGCTGGGATGCCGACGGCACGATCGGCTACGACTTCGGCGCGTTCCGCGTGGAAGCCGAAGTCGGCTACCGCCAGGCGGGTGTCACGGGCTGGCGCTCGAACACCACCACTCCCGACCGCAACGGCTCTGCCGCGATCGTCAACATGCCGGCGGGCGCCTACCGCAATGCCGGCGGCACCTCGTCGGCACTCAGCTTCATGGTCAACGCCATGGCGGACTTCGGCTCCGACGACGGCCTTCAGGGCTTCGTTGGCGGCGGTGTCGGTGTTGCACGGGTGAAGGAGACGATCGGTCTCAGCACCTTCCTCAACTTCCTCGACGATTCGGACACGGTCTTCGCTTGGCAGGCGATCGCGGGTCTCCGCGCTCCGCTGACCGACAACATCGACGTGACGCTGAAGTATCGCTTCTTCAACGCCGACAACGTCAAGCTGGTCGATGTGACCGGGCGCGCCTTCGACGGCCGCTATCGTTCGCACAGCATCCTGGGCGGCATCACGTTCAACTTCGGCGCGCCGCCCCCGCCCCCGCCGCCGCCGCCGCCGGCCCCCACGCCGACGCCGACTCCGGTGTGGACTCCGACGCCGACCCCGCCGCCTCCGCCGCCTCCGGTGGTGTGCACGCCGGGACCGTACATCGTGTTCTTCGACTGGGATAAGTCGGACATCACGCCCGAGGCTTCGAGCATCCTCGACAACGCCATCAGCAACTATCAGAACTGCGGCAACGCGCAGGTCATGCTGGCTGGCCACGCCGATCGCTCGGGTTCGGCGAGCTACAACGTCGGCCTCTCGCAGCGCCGCGCTGACTCGGTGAAGGCGTACTTCACGGCACACGGTATTCCGGCCGGCGTGATCTCGACGGAAGCGTTCGGCGAAAGCCGCCCGCGCGTCGCGACTGCCGACGGCGTCCGCGAGCTGCAGAACCGCCGCGTGGAAGTCACCTACGGACCGGGCTCGGGCTACTAAGCCCAGGCCTCAGGGCACTGAATTGGGGAGGTCGGGCAACCGGCCTCCCTTTTTCTTTGGGCGCCTGCCGGACCGAGTGGCGAACGGCTCGATTGCAGGCACCGCCGAGCCGAACTAGCGTCGCAGCGTGCAGCGATCCGCGCTTCGACCCGGCGAACTCCGCCTCACCGAGCACGGTGCGGAGCATTGTCCCGGCGCGGCGAGCGCGGCGCTCCACGCGCTCGAATCGGCCTTGGCCGATGTTCCAGGTGACCGGGCGGGAGTCCGTCTCCACGACATTCCCGAGCTCTCCTCGCTGCTCGCTCCGGCGGGTGCCATCGGCCGGAGTGTCGCGGCGCGGCTGGGAGAGCGCGCGCGAGCGGTGCGCGCCATCCTGTTCGACAAGACCGCGGAGACCAACTGGGCGCTTGGCTGGCACCAGGATCGCGCCATTGCCGTTCGCGAGCGCCGCGAAGTGCCGGGGTTCGAAAACTGGACCGTGAAACGCGGCATGGCCCATGTCGCGCCGCCGTTCGAATCGCTTGCGGGCATGCTCACGGTGCGGGTGCATCTCGACGACGTGCCTTTGGACAATGCGCCGCTGCTCGTCGCTCCCGGATCTCATCGCAGCTTCGTTCCGGAAGGCGGGATCGATGCCGCAGTCCGCGCGTGCGGATCAACGCCGTGCCTCGCGGCGGCCGGGGACGTGTGGATTTACGCGACGCCGATTCTCCACGCTTCCGAGCGCGCAAGCGGCGCGAGGCGCCGAGTGCTCCAGATAGACTATGCCACGGTCGAATTGCCGGGCGGGCTAGAGTGGCTCGGAGTATGACGCAGGCGAGACCGCCTCGAGCGCCTTCGCCATCCACTCGGGCACCTGCGCATCCCCCAGCGCTTCCACTCGTCGCAACTCCACCATCAGCTTGAGCTCGGGATAGGTCGCCCGTGTCCGTTCGCCGGGCTCGCCCAGCGGCGCGACCACCAGCCGGCGGTTGACCTTGGCGCGATAGTGCATGCGCGCGGTGTTTTCCTGGCCGATGTAGCAGCCCTTGGCGAAGCTCACGCCGTTCAGCTCGGCGGCGTTGCATTCGAGCCAGAGGGTCTTGTCCTGGCCGAGCTCGGCCAAGCCTTCGGTGACGCCGAGGCTCAGGCGATGCGCCAGCCAGCCGATTGCCGGGGGGCCGTCCGCCGAGCCGAGCCAGCGGCGGCCGAGCGCCGACAGGCGCGGATCGGGGACGCCCTCGCTCCTTTCGCGCGACCAATGCACGCCCCCTTCGACGGGCTCGATCGCGATCGCGCGGCGTAGGCGATAGAGCGCGAGGCGGCGGGCGAGCGCCTCGCGCTGCGCGGCCTCGCAATCGATCAGGATCGCGTCCACGTCCTCCCACAGGATGAAGTCGAACAAGGCCTTGCCCTGCGCGGTGAGCAGTCCGGACCACTGCGGGGCCTGCGCGCCGACCGCGGCCATGTCCTGCGTGACGAGGCCCTGGAGGAAGCCGCGCACGTCCTCGCCCGAGATGCGGAGCAGCGCGCGTCCCTCGAGTCTGGTGGCCGGGAGCAGGGTGGCCTCGGGCATGGCAAAGAGGTAGGGGGCGGAAGTCCAGCGCGAAAGAGGCAATCATGAACGTCGACTTGAAGCTGACGGGCGGGCGCGTGCATCTGCCGGGCGGACCGGCCGAGGTGGATGTCGGCGTGACCTCTGGCCGGATCGTCGCGATCGGGCAGGTGGGCGACGCGGGCGAGACGATCGACTGCGCCGGGCTCGACGTGCTGCCGGGCGTTATCGACAGCCAGGTCCATTTCCGCGAGCCCGGGCTCGAGGCCAAGGAGGATCTCGAGAGCGGCAGCCGAGCGGCGGTGCTGGGCGGGGTCACCGCGGTGTTCGAGATGCCCAACACCAAACCCAACACCGATACGGCCGAAGCGGTGGCGGACAAGCTCGCGCGCGCGAAAGGGCGGATGTGGTGCGACCACGCCTTCTACGTCGGCGCGACCAACCACAATGCCGAGAGCCTCGCGGAACTGGAACGGCTGCCGGGCACCGCGGGCGTCAAGATCTTCATGGGCGCCTCGACCGGCGACCTGCTCGTTTCCGACGATGCCAATCTGGCACGCGTGCTCGCCTCGGGGCACCGGCGGGTGGCGATCCACGCCGAGGACGAGTTCCGCATGCAGGACCGGCTCGGCGAGCGCGTGCCGGGCGACCCCGCCTCGCACCCGGTGTGGCGCGACGACGAGAGCGCGATCCTGGCGACGCGGCGAATCCTGGGCCTCGCGCGCGCGGCGCGGCGGCGCGTGCACGTGCTCCATGTGACGACCCCAGCCGAGCTCGAATTGCTCGGGGCGAACAAGGACATCGCGACATGCGAGGTCACCCCGCAGCATCTGACGCTGGCGGGTGAGGAAGCCTATCCCAGGCTAGGCACCTTCGCGCAGATGAACCCGCCGATCCGCTCCGGCGCGCACCGCGAGGGGCTGTGGCGCTGGCTGCGGCAAGGCGTGCCCGACGTGATCGGATCGGATCACGCGCCGCACACGCTCGAGGAGAAGGCGCGGCCCTATCCCGATTCTCCGAGCGGGATGCCGGGGGTGCAGACCTTGCTGCCGCTGATGCTCGACCATGTGGCGCAAGGGCGGATGACGCTCGCACGGCTGATCGACATGACCAGCGCCGCGCCGCAGCGGATCTTCGGGATCGTCGGCAAGGGCCGGATCGCGGTGGGCTACGACGCCGATTTCTCGGTGGTCGACCTCAAGGCGCGCTGGACGGTCGAGGAAGACTGGCTCGCCTCGCGCTGCGGCTGGTCGCCGTTCACCGGGATGACGCTGACGGGCCGGCCCGTGGGCACGATCGTGCGCGGTCGGCGCGTGATGTGGGAGGCCGGGCTGGCCGATGCGGCGAGCGGGGAGCCGGTGCGGTTCGAGGCCGTCGAGTTCGGATGAGGCGAATGACGCGCACCGATCGCGCGTCGCGGCTGATCGGGGCGCCTCCGGGGGCCGTGTACCGGGCGTTCGTCGATCCCGAGGCGCTGGCGCGCTGGCTCCCGCCCGAAGGGATGACCGGCGAGATCCTCGCCTTCGATCCGTGCGCGGGCGGCGGCTATCGGATGGCGCTGACCTTCACCGGCGCGGGCCACGTCCCCGGCAAGACCACTGAGAACGGCGATGTGGTCGAGGCGCGCTTCGTCGAGCTCGTGCCGGACCGGCGGATCATCCAGACCGCCGAATTCAAATCGGACGATCCCGCCTTCGCCGGCGCGATGACGATGACCTGGACGTTCGATCCGGCGCCGGGCGGGAGTGGAGTCGCGATCGTCTGCGAGAATGTGCCGCAGGGCATCCGCAAGCGCGACCATGACGCGGGGCTGCGCTCGTCGCTCGCCAATCTGGCGGCGTTGGTCGAGTAACGCGATTCAGCCAGCGGGGATCGCCAGCCCGATCATCGCTCCCACCTGCATCGTCGCGATCAGCATCAGCCAGGTCGAAAAGGGCTGCTTGCGCGTCTTGTGGCGGAAGGCATGGCGCGCGAGGAAAGCGCCCGGAGTACCGCCGATTAGCGCGAGCACCAGCAGATCGGCTTCGGAATAGCGCCGCGCCCCGGCGATCGCGCGGCGCTTGTCCTCGCACCAGACGCGGATCGTCCAGACGTTGATCGCGAGCAGGATAAGGGCGGCCGCGAAGATCATGCCGCAGCTTCGCATGCTCCGGTTAGCAAGTGGTTGGCGGGAGCCACTTTTGCGACGGGCGCACCCGCGCTAGACCGTCGCCATGACCGACCGCCCCGGAATTTCCCCGCAAGCCGCCGCGATGCTCGATCGCGTCTCCCCCGAAGGCCGCGAGCGCGCGCGCAAGGAGCGCGAGCGACGACAAGCGGCGAGCAACCGGCTGATCGCGCGGTGCCTGTTCGCCGGGTTGCTGATCGCGGCGCTTGCCGGGCTCGCGAGCCTGTTCGTGCCCGTCGGCGCCGCGGGAATCGCCGCGGCGATCGTCTTGTTCGCGCTTGCCAGCGCCGGGATCGCGATCGCCAGCCGCGAACCGCCCACCGATGCGCGCGGGCTCGGCGATTCGCGGCTCGCACAGCTGCCGGGGCTGACGGCGCGCTGGCTCGAGCAGCAGCGGCCGGCGCTGCCGGCGCCAGCGGCGGAGCTTGCCGACGGGATCACCCTCCGGCTCGATGCGATTTCGCCGCAGCTCGCACGCCTGCCCGAGGACGAGCCCGCTGCGCAGGCGGTGCGCAAGCTGATCGCGATCGAGCTACCGCGGCTGATCGAGGGGCATCAGGCGGTGCCGGCCTCGCTCCGCGCGCGCCAGCGCGACGACGGCGAGAGCCCCGACAGCCACCTCGTGCGCGGACTGACCCTCGTCGACGGCGAGATCGCGCGCATGACCGAGCAGCTCGCGCGCGGTGCGTTCGATGAGGTGGCGACCCAGCACCGCTATCTCGAGCTGAAGTACGAGGGCGGGGCGCTGGAGTAGCTGGCTTTGAGCGACACCCCTCAGCTGTTGACGGACAGCACCAGCTTGGGGTCGGGAATGCCCTCGGGGTTCGCCTGCCCCTCCACCGGCAGCACCGCGGTGCCGATCGCGAAGAACTCGATGACGTGGCTCGACCAGCCGTGGTTGCCCTCGTGCAGGTCGGCGCCGACGACGCCCTCGGCGCCCGCCTTCGACGCTTCGAGCTGCATCCGCTCCATCGCCAGCTCACGCGCCTCGTAGAGCGCGACGCTGAAGTTGGTCAGCTCGACATTCTGGCCGATGCTGCCGAGCGACGCGAGCGCGCCGCGCCGCGCGACGTGATAGACGCAGCTCCCCATCACCATCTCGAGCGGGCGATAGCCGGCCTGGAGCAACGTCCAGAAATCCTGGCCCGACAGCGCCGAGGTGAACGGCTCCCCCTTCACCCCCTTGAAGCCCGGATGCCCCTTGGCGTGGACGATGCCGGTGCCGATCGCGACGAATTCGAGCACCTTCGCGTCCCATTCGGCCCTTTTGACGGTGAGCCGGACGCCGACCACGCCGTCGGCACCCATCTGCACGGCCTCGGCGCGCATCCGCTCCATCGCCAGCGCGCGCGCCTCGTACATCGCGGTGCTGAGCACATCCATCTCGACGCTGCTGCTCCAGCCCGCCATCTGGAAGCCGACGTGATAGATGCACGAGCCGACGCACAGCCCGATCGGCTCGAACCCGGCCTTGCGCACCAGCAGGAACTCGTTGACCGAGAAATCCGAGGTGAACACGCCGTCGGGATGCCCCTCGCGCCGCAGCCCGGCGAGCCGCGCGAGCGCATGCTCGGGGATCGGTTGCGTGTCGGCCATCAGATCGCTCCTTCTTCGTCGTTCATGTCGCTGGCGTAGCTCGAATGGCGCGTGCCGCTGCCGTCGGCGAGCGGCGACAGGCCATCGCGCATGTCAATCACCATCTCGACCTCGTGATGCATCCCCGCGCCGCGCTCGACCTCGACGACCGTGCCAATAACGATGTGGCGGCCGAGATAGGCGGGCGGCTGCTTGTCGCGGTCGCGCTGGAGCAGCTGGCCGAACTGGACGTGCGCGAGCACGCCGTTGCCCTGCTTGGCGGCAGCGCGGCGCAGCTCGGCATGCGCGTCGCGGCGGATCGATTCCCAGAAATCGGTGAGCTCGCTCACTGGCTGGTTGACCCAGCCCTGGAGGATCTGCTGCGTGTTCCACGAAGGATCGCCCCAGCTGCCATAGCTGCTGGCATAGCCGAACGGGCCGCCATAGCCGGGCGGGAACCAGTCGTATTGCGCGCCGACCGCGAGCCCGACGGGGACGATGCCCGCCTCGACCAGGCGGACGAATTCGAGCGCCGGGACGGTTGCGACCACCGGCGCCTTGCTGGGCTTGAGCGACTCGATCCGCACCGCGGTGCCGATCAGCGTGAAGTCCATGCTTGCGCCCATCGGGTGGCGCAGCGTCCGCATCCGCACGTCGACCACCGCGTTGGCGCCCGCCGCCACGGCCTCGCGCTGGAGCCTGTCGAGCGCGCTGTGCCAGCCATGGGCGTGCCCCTCGGTCCAGCTGTAGCCGTAGTGGAACCAGCAGGTGCCCGAGACGGTGGCGACCGGGCGGATGCCGTGGCTTCGCGCGAGCAGCAGCTCGGCCGGGGTCATCGATGCGATCCACGGCGTCCTGCCCGCGGCGGCATCGACGAGGCGCTTCTCGACGAACGGCGGCAGGCCGCCCGACTCCAGCGCGGCGGTCCAGGCGCTGGCGCGCTCCGCGTGTTCGGCAGGGGTCAGGTCAAGATCGGGCACGCGGCGATCATGGCAGGCGATCGCGCGCGCGACAATGCCGCTCGGGCGTTTGATTACATGGTGTTAGAGTTTGTTTCAGCGAAGCTGAAAACGACTCTAGAACGGCAGCCAGCGGTGCTTTTCGGTGAACTTCATATAGCCGATGTTCGCGCCGAGCCGCCAGCCGACGCCCATCCGTACCGGGATCAGCACGATGTTGCCGCGCCTCAGATAGCTCGCCGAGAAGCCGCCGACGAAATAGATGTGGCCCTCGCCCTGCGGGAAGCGTTTGTAGAGGTCCTGGCTGTCGTAGAGGTTGTAGACCAGCACGAACACCTTGTTGGCGTCGCCGCCCAGATCGAAGCCGACCGAGGGGCCGGTCCAATAGACCTTCCGCTGGCCCTCGATCTTGTGGAACATCGTTCCCGATCCGTAGCGCAAGCCCACGCCGATCGCGCCCGAAGCCTCGCGTCCTGCGATATAGGCGTTGGGCCGGCCCTGGTCCTTGAGGACCTTTTCGATGATCCCGCCGAGCCCGGCCGCGCCCTTGCCGAACACGCCCTCGGCGGCGCCGACCAGATCCTCTTCCTGGTAGGTCGCGGCCACCGCCTGGGTGCGGGTATCGGGCGGCGGCGCGGTGGAGGCTGCCGGGGGCGCGCTCTCCGCGGGCGTCGCGGGGAGCGGCGTGCCGTCCTGATAGGTCGTGGTCGAAGGGGGCGGGGTGGTGCTCGTCGCCGGATGGAGGTCCGAATCGATCGCGGTGTTGGGGTCGATCGTCGTCACCTGCGCGGCCGCCGGAACCGCGCTCGCGGCGAACAGGGCGGAAGCCGCCCAGAGCAGAACCGTAGCAACGCGCATGACATTTCCCCGCACCTAATGGTGTCGAAGGCTAGGCGTGCACCCCTGTCGCCGCAATGAACGGGCGACGACCCGAGTCGATTTCGCGCCGGGGCGGTGGTTCAGGGCCGGAATCCGTAGCCCGCGTAGATGTCCGCGATTTTGGCATTGAGCTGCGCAGCGTGGGCGAGATCGGCCTGACCGTCGGCAGTGCGGCCGAGACGGAGCGCGGCGATGCCTCGGCCATACACGTAACTGGCGAACTTCGGGCTGAGGCGCGCCGCGGCGTCGTAATCGTTCCACGCGTCCTGGAAGCGGCCCTGCTTGAGGCCGACCATGCCGCGGCTGTCGAGCGCGTCGGCGTCGGCGGGGTCGATCGCGATCGCGCGGTCGCAGGCGGCGCGTGCCTCGTCGAGCGGCTGGTTCGCCATCGCGAGCGACCAGCACAGCCCCTTCTGGTGCCAGGCGCTGTCCGGGTCGATCCGCACTGCCGCGCGCAGATCGGGGAGCGCACCGAGATGATCGCCGCGCCGCCCGTGGAGGTTGGCGCGGTTGTGATATGCGGCTGCATACTCGGGGGAGAGCCGGATTGCCTCGCTGAAATCGGCGAGCGCGTGGGCCTCGTCGTCCTGGTCGGCATAGACCAGGCCCCGCCCGTTGTAGGCCGCGGCATATTTGGGATCGATCCGGATCGCCGCGCTGAAATCGGCGATCGCGCGCGGGTTTTCGTCCAGGTCGCGATAGGCATAGCCGCGATCGTAATAGGCTTCGGAATATTGGGGATCGATGCGGATCGCCGCGTCATAGTCGGCGATCGCGGGGGTATAGTCCTTCCGGTCGTAATAAAGGTCGCCGCGCGCGTCATAGGCCGCCTTGTACTGCGAGTCGGCGCTGATCGCCGATTGGTAGTCCGCGAGCGCTTCGTCGTCCTTCTTGAGCTTGCGATAGGCATCGCCCCGGTCGGTCAAGGCGTTGGCATCCTTGGGATCGAGCCGCACCGCTTCGGTATAATCGGCGACGGCATGGGCATAGTCGCCCTGGTCGTAATAGGCGTCGCCGCGCGCGTTGTAGGTCCCGCCTTCGTTGGGGCCGAGCCGGATCGCCGCGTCGAAATCGGCAAGCGACCGGGTGTAGTCGTGCTGCCGGGCATAGGCATTGGCGCGGCTGGCGTACGCCTGCCAGTAATTGGGGTCGATCCGGACCGACTCTGTGAAATCGGCGATCCCCAGCGCGAGATCGCCGCGGCGGAGATAGGCGTTGCCGCGGCCGTTGTAGGCGAAGGTGAATTGCGGATCGAGCCGGATCGCGGCGGTGTCGTCCGCGATCGCCCGGTCGTTGTCGCCCTGATTGTAATAGTCCAGCCCGCGCGAATAATAGGCCTTGGCGAATTGCGGATTGAGGCGGATCGCTTCGTCGAAGTCGGCGATGGCGTGGGCTCGGTCAGACTTCCAGTCGAAGGTTAGGCCGCGGTTGAAATAGATTTGCGCGAGCTCGGTATTCTGAAACCGCCCCGACGTGATCAGCGCGGTGCAGGCGGCGATCACGCGCTCGAAAGGATATTGCCCCTCGTCGCTGTCGCAGATCGCCCGATCGTCGGGCGCCGATTGCGCGGCGGCGGGAATCGCCGGGCCGACGATACAGGCCAGCACGGCCACCGATCCGGCAAGCAGATAGCGCATCGTCACTCCCCCTTCGGGTATCGAAGGTATCACGGGGCCGGGCAGGCATCAAATCGCGCTCGCCGGAACATCCGGAGTCCCGGCGAAGCGCATGTGGGTTCTTGCCGTTGATCCCTCGCGACACCGCCGCTATAGCCCGCGGTTCGGGCGCGCTTTTCCGGAGACGTGGGTGAGTGGCTGAAACCAGCGGTTTGCTAAACCGCCGTAGGGGGATTACTCCTACCGAGGGTTCGAATCCCTCCGTCTCCGCCAGCGCCCACCGTCAGCGGAGCAGGATGAGCGTAACCCAGCCAACCTCGCGCAAGGCCCGTCCCAAGTCGCTCCGGCTGCATGGCACGGTGGCGCGCGAGATCGGCATCCGCATCGTCACCGGCGCGCTGGCGCCCGGGCAATTGCTCGAAGGCGAGATCGTCGCGAGCGGCCAGTTCAAGGTTTCGCGCACCGCCTACCGCGAAGCGATCCGGATCCTCGCCGCCAAGGGGCTGGTCGATTCGCGGCCCAAGATCGGCACCCAGGTGAGCCCGCGCGCCGGCTGGCATCTGCTCGATCCCGACGTGCTGTCGTGGATCTTCTCGGTCGAGCCCGATCCCGATCTGATGGAGAATCTGTTCGAGCTTCGGCGGATCGTCGAGCCCGACGCGGCGCGGCTCGCGGCGATGCGGCGCACCGACGAGCAGCTCGCGCGGATGCAGGCTGGGATCAACGGCATGGCGCAGCACGGCTTCGCGACCGAGGAGGGGCGCCGCGCCGACCAGTTGTTCCACGCCGCGCTGCTTGAGGCGTCGCACAATGATTTCGTGATCTCGCTGACCAGCGGCGTCTCGACCGCGATCGAGCTCACCACCGCGTTCAAGCAGCGCCGCCTGCCCGCGCCGCGCGACGCGCTGCCGCACCACGTCGACGTGTTCCAGGCGGTCGCCGCGGGCGACGCACAGGGCGCGCACGACGCGATGGCCAAGCTGGTCGACCGCGGCCGCGCCGACACGATGGAAGCGCGCAAGGAATCGGCCGGGCGCAGGCGCGCCAAGCGGGCGTGAAACCCCCGTTCGAGGCTCAGCGAATGCTTGAACCCAAGGCGTTCGATCCCTAAGTCCGGCGCTCTACATGTTACCGCTAACGCGGGCGGGCGAGCAGGAGGGAAATCGAGATGGCGCTGACCGGCGAATTGTTCATTGCATCGAAGCGGGTCGGGCGCGGCGAAGGTGGGTTCCGCGCGGTTTCGCCCGCGACGGGTGCCGAGATCGAGCCGAGTTTCAGCCTTGCCACGCTCGAGGATGTCGAGGCCGCCTGCGCCGCCGCCGACGCCGCCTTTCCGATCTATTCGAACCTGCCGCGCGCGAAGCGCGCCGAATTCCTCGAGGCCGCAGCCGCCGAGATCGACGCGCTCGGCGACGCGCTGACCGAACGCGCGAACGCCGAGACCGGCCTTCCCGCGGCGCGGCTCAACGGCGAGCGCGGCCGCACCTCGGGCCAGCTCCGGCTGTTCGCCAAGGAGCTCCGGCTCGGCGAATATCTGCGCGCCCGGATCGACCACGAGATCCCCGACCGCCAGCCGGCGCGCAAGCCCGACCTGCGCCTGAGGATGGTGCCGCTGGGTCCGGTTACGGTGTTCGGCGCGAGCAACTTCCCGCTCGCTTTCTCGGTCGGCGGCGGCGACACCGCCTCGGCGCTGGCGGCGGGCTGCCCGGTGATCGTCAAGGGCCATTCGGCGCATCCCGGCACCGCCGAGATGGTGGCGGGCGCGATCACGCGCGCGGCCGAGAAGACCGGCATGCCTGCGGGCGTGTTCAGCCTGATCAACGGACCCGGCAATTCGGTTGGCTCGGCGTTGGTCACCGATCCCCGGATCAAGGCGGTGGGCTTCACCGGCTCGCGCGGCGGCGGCACTCAGCTGATGAAGCTGGCGGCGGCCCGCCCGGTGCCGATCCCGGTCTATGCCGAAATGAGCAGCATCAATCCGGTGTTCTTGCTTCCCGCCGCGCTGGAAGCCCGGGCGGAAGCGCTCGGCGCGGCGTTCGTCGGATCGCTGACGATGGGCGCGGGGCAGTTCTGCACCAATCCCGGGCTGGTGATCGGCGTCGAAGGGCCCGCGCTCGACCGCTTCCTCACCGCCGCGGCCGATGCGGTGGGTGTGGCGCCGGCGCAGACGATGCTCTCGCCGGGCATCCACAAGGCCTATGAGAGCGGCGTCGCGCGCATGTCATCGTCGCCCGCGCTCAGCCAGCTCGCCGCGGGCAGCGAGCCGACCGGGCCGACCTGCGGGCGCGCGGCGCTCTTCTCGATCGCGGCGAAGGACTTCATCGCCGATCCCGCGCACCACAGCGAGGAGGTGTTCGGCGCCGCCTCGCTCGCGATCCGCTGCAGCGACGTCGACGAGATGCTGAGCGTGATCGACTATCTCGAAGGCCAGCTCACCGCGACCGTCCAGCTCGACGAGGGCGATTTCGACGTCGCGCGGCTGCTGCTGCCGCTGCTCGAGCGCAAGGTGGGCCGAATCCTCGCCAACGGCTGGCCGACCGGCGTCGAAGTGACCGACGCGCAGGTTCACGGCGGGCCGTTCCCCTCGACTTCGGACGGGCGGAGCACCTCGGTCGGCACGCTGGCGATCGACCGCTTCCTGCGCCCGGTGGCCTATCAGGACCTGCCCGAGGCGCTGTTGCCGGTCGAGCTGCGCGACGGCGACGCGGGAATCCCGCGGCGGGTGGACGGCAAGCCGACGCTGTAATTCTTCAATCCTCCCTCGCTTTGGCGGGGGAGGTGGCACGCGCGCGTGACGGAGGGGGCTTGGCCACGAGCGACGTCGCTTGGGGCTAGGCCCCTCCGCCACTTCGTGGTCCCCCTCCCCCGCTTCGCGAGGGAGGATTTTCAGTGCCCGAACGCCTCCCGCTCATCCCGCGCCACCCGGAACGCAAACTTCATCTTGTGGGTGTAGCGCTCGCCCGGGTTGAGCCGGGCGGAGGGGAATTGCGGCTTGTTGGGGCTGTCGGGATATTTCTGCGGCTCGAGGCAGAAGCCGCCGCGCGCCGGATAAGTGACCCCCGAGGTGCCCGGCGCGCCGCCCGCCAGATGGTTGCCGGTGTAGAATTGCACGCCCGGCTGGCACGACAGCACGTCGAGCACGCGGCCTGACGCCGGATCGTAAGCCGTCGCGACGCGGCGGACGGGGCCCTCGGGCGAATCCACCACGAAGTTGTTGTCGTAGCCGCGACCCTGGAGCAGCTGGAAATCCTGCACGTCGATGTCCTGCCCCATGCGCTTGGGGCTGCGGAAATCGAGCGGAGTGCCGGCGACGTCCTGGAGCACGCCGGACGGGATCTGGTGCTCGTCGACGGGGGTGAACTTGCTCGCCGGGATCTGGAGCCAGTGATCGAGAATCGTCGTGCCCGAGGCCTCGCCGGAGAGGTTGAAATATGCATGGTCGGTCAAATTGACGACGGTGGCGGCGTCGGTGGTGGCGGTGAAGGTGATCCTCAGTCCGTCATGCTCGAGCTCATAATGGACCTCGGCGTGGAGGTTGCCGGGGAAGCCGTTGGTGCCCGAGGGGCTGATCAGCGTGAACACCGCCGAATGGCCGTCGTGATGCTCCAGCGTCCAGTCCGCCTGGTCGAAGCCGCTCGGGCCCGAGTGGAGGTTGTTCTCGCCGTTGTTCTTCGGGAGATGATATTCGACCCCATCGAGGCTGAACTTCGCCCCGCCGATGCGGTTGGCATAGCGCCCGGCGACCGCGCCGTAGAAGCGCGGATGGCCGCGATATTCGGACCGGTCCTTGTAGCCGAGCACGACGTTGGCCGGTTTGCCGTGGCGATCGGGCGCGTCGAGCAGGTGGAGCGAGGCGCCGAGCCGGATGAACTGCGCGCGATAGGGGCCGCGCGCGATCTCGACGAGGGCGAGGTCTTCGTCTTCCATCAGTGCCAGCTCCCCAGCCGGACCTTGAGCATCACCGGATGCGCGGTGAAGTTGAGCCCGTAGTCGACCTCGTCGCCGTTCCACACATGCTCGAACACCCAGGCGCCGTCCGCGTCGAAATGGCCTTGCTCGACTCGCATCAGCTGCATCTGCTCGCCGGGCGCGGGCTTTGCGAGGGCGAAGCGCGCTCGCGTGAAGGCCCCCGCGACGAGGAATTCGTCGGGGCCGATCTGTGCTGCGACCATGCCGCCCACCGGCTTGCCCTTGGTCGGGTGCGGATCGGTCTGGATCCAGCTCCACTCGCGCTCGCCGAACTGCCACAGCTCGAACTGCGCGGTGAGCTTCCAGCGGCCCATCACGGTCGACTGGTCGGCGGCGTCAGGGCCCTTGGCGACGCCCCAGGTCTGGTGCTCGAAGGCGATCCTCGCCCAGGCGCGGTCCATTGGCGCGAACAAAGCGTAGTTGGCCTCGAAGGGCACGAGCGTCGCGTCGTCGAGCGCCTTGGCGCCGAGCGGATAGTTGAAATAGTCGTCGCCATCCATGCCGAACGGCGAGAAGCCGAACGCACCGCGCCCGATCGCCGGCCAGAAGAAGCGGGCGTATTCGGCGGCGTTGCCGGTCTCTGGGACCATCAGCGCATTGTCCGGCCGGTTGTAGAGATCGAGATAGGCAAGGTAGGCCTTCCAGTCGCGGTTGTAGATGTCGGGCGCAACCAGGTCGATGTGGGGAGCGGCGGCCTTCCAGATCGGGATGACGTTCCAGTTGGGCCCGCCGCTTTGCACCGCGGTCGGCGCGGGCTCCGCGTCGAAGGGGTCGCCGAGCGAGGCGTTGCAATACATCGGCAGCGGCTTGACCGCCTTGCCGGCGGCGGCGACCGCATCGACGTAGCGCGCGACATACCAGCTCGAAAACGCCTGTTCGGCGGTCTTTCCGAAGAGCTGCTCCCAAGTCCCCGGATGCTTGCCGAGCTTCTGGACGAGCTCGGCCGGGACGGGGCCGTGGAACAGCGCGTCGGGTTCGCTCGCATAGTCGCGCGGCGCACCCCAGGTACCGGTCTCGTTCTCGACCTGGACCATAATCACCGTGTTCTGCGGATCGTGCGCCCGCAAATAGGTCATCAGCGCGACGAACGCCCTTTTGTCGGCGGCGAGCGTCGCCTTGCCGAACGGGCTCAGCGCAGAGTGCGCCTTGCCTTCGCGCATGCGGTAGCGCGGGAAGCGCTGGGTGTCGGACTTGACCCATTCGGGCGCATAGGTCGAATTGCCGTTCTTCCAGGTCGCGAACCAAAGCAGGACGAGGCGGACGTGGTGTGCGCGCGCTTGCGGGAGCAGCGTATCGAGCCACGAGAAATCGAACTTGCCTTCCTGCGGCTCGATCTGCTCCCAGGCGACGGGGATCTCGACGGTGTTGGCGTGGAGCCGCTCGACATTGGGCCAGACGCGCGGGAGCATCGCGGGGTAATTGCTCGAATTGTTGGTCTGGACGCCGAGCATCAGGAACGGCGCGCCATCGACGAACAGTGCGTGGTGCCCGTCCTTCTCGACGATGCGGGGGAGCTCTTGCGCGGCGGCGGGCAGGGCGGCGAGCAGCGCGAGCGCGGCGAGGACGCGGCCGATCATTTCGCCCCCGGGCACACCGAGTTGTTGGGATCGGACAGCAGCCGCGCCTCGGACAGCGTGAACATCAAAGGCCCCGAGGCGTCGACCACCACCGGCGCGGTGACCTTGCTCATGTCGATGTGCGCGGCGGCGTAGCATTTGAGGATGATGTTGACCGTGCGCCACTTGCCGGTCTCGCCGGTGAACAAACCGGTCGCGTCGATCGCGCCGGTCGCGCTTCCGCCTTCCATCGAGAGATGGACCGGGCCGGTCGCGGCGCGATCGAGCCGGTAGGTGATCCGCAGCGAGATATCGGCGTTGGTCTCGCGCGAGAGATCGAGGTTGCCGCCGCCGATGCGCAGCTTGGCGGGACCGTCGGGCCAGCTCAATTGCACCGCGCCCTCCTGCTGCGCCTGCGCCTCGACCTGCTTGTGACCGATCGCCCCCTCGTCGGCGAATGCAAAGGGCGCAGGCGTCATCCCGCGGACGTAGAAATTGTTGATGTTGGCGAGCGAGGCGTCGATCCCCGCGACTTCGGACAGCTTGGGCACGCTTCCGCCATGCGCGTAGCTGAGGCCGTAGCCGAGCGCGAACAGCGGGTCGTAGCCGGGCATCCCCGCATTGTTGACGAACTGCCCCGCGGTCTTGGGCCAGCTGTACGAGAGCGTGCCGGTGAAGTCCTTGCGCGGCTTGCCGCTCGCGTCGCCGATCAGCACGTCGGCGACGCCTTCGCCCTCGGTCCCCGGCAGCCACGCGGCGACGAACGCGTCGGACTGGTTGATCTCGGGATTGACCCACAAAGGCCGGCCCGAGAGGAACACCGAGACGACCGGGATGCCCGCGCTTTTGAGCTTGCGGAGCAGCGCCAGCGCCTGCTTGTCGCCTGCCTGGAACTCGAGCGTGCGGATGTCGCCGCGCATCTCGGCATAGGGTTGCTCGCCGAACACGACGATCGCGACGTCGGGCTTGGCCGAATAGCTGCCGTCGACCGAGAGCGTCGCGGTTCCGCCGCCCGCCTTGACCGCCGCGGCGATCCCCGCGCCGATCGAGGTGCTGCCCGGGAACAGCTCGTTGCCGTTGCCGTCGCCCTGCCACGACAGCGTCCACCCGCCGGTCTGGACCCCAAGCGAATCGGCCGCCGCGCCCGCGATCAGCACGTTGGCGCTGGCCTTCACCGGCAGCACGCCCTCGTTCTTGAGCAGCACCAGCGATTCGGCGACCGCCTGGCGCGCCACCGCGCGATGCTCGGGCGTGCCGAGCGTGTCGGTGCCCTCGATCGGTCGCGCGGGATCGAACAACCCCAGCTTGACCTTGACGCGCAGGATGCGGCGCACCGCATCGTCGATCCGGCTCATCGGGATGGTGCCGTCGTGGACGTGCGCGATCGTCGAGTCGAACAGGCCCTTCCAGCTGTCGGGCGCCATCACCATGTCGAGCCCGGCGTTGATCGTGGCGGCGCAATCGGTGGTGGTGCAGCCGGGAAGCTGGCCGTGCGCGTTCCAGTCGCCGACGACGAAGCCCTCGAACCCCATGCGCCCTTTCAGCACGTCGGTCAGCAGCGACTTGTTGCCGTGCATCTTGGCGCCGTTCCAACTGTTGTACGACGCCATCACCGTCATCACGCCCGCGTCGATCGCGGGCGGATAGCCGGCCGAATGGATGCGGATCAGCGTGTCCTCGTCGATTCGGTCGTCGCCCTGGTCGATCCCGTCGAAGGTGCCGCCGTCGCCGAGGAAATGCTTCACCGAAGCGGCGACATGGCCGGTCTGGATGCGGTGTTCGGTGCCGGGCACGCCCTGCAGCCCCTCGACCATCGCGCCCGCATAGGAGCGGACCACCGCCGGATCCTCCGAATAGCCCTCGTAGGTGCGGCCCCAGCGATCGTTCTGCGGCACGGTGACGGTGGGGCCGAAAGCCCAGTCGATGCCCGAGGCCGCGGTCTCCTCGGCGGTGACTTCGCCGATGCGGCGGATCAGCGCCGGATCGTGCATCGCGCCGAGCCCGACATTGTGCGGAAAGATCGTCGCGCCGATCACGTTGGCGTTGCCGTGGACGGCGTCGATCCCGAAGATCAGCGGGATCGGCTGGTGCCCGGCGTGCGCCTCCATCGCGACGGCGCGGAAGGCGCGCGCGGTATCGACCCAATCCTTCTGCGGCGAGCGGTCGTTGCCGTTGAGCGGCGGCGAATTGCCCCCCGCGAGGATCGATCCGAGCGGATATTTGCGCAAATCCTCGGGCTTGATGCTGCTGATGTCGCCCTGGACGATCTGGCCGACCTTCTCCTCGAGCGTCATGTGCGCCATCAGATCGGTGACGAACGCCTCGGTCGCCGGATCGACCAGCCCCTGGCTGTGCGCGGCGGGCCATTTGTCGGGATGCGCGACGGTGGGTCCGAGGGGCGCCGCATCCTGCGCGAACGCGGGGCCCGCGCACAGAATCGTGGTGGCAAGCAACAGCTTGAACCCAGGCCGCATCGCATTCTCTCCCGCTTCTCGTTGCCCCCTTGGATAGCGGATCGACGGACGATTGCCAGCCGTCTTGTCAACGATGTCAACGGCGCGAAATCGTCACTTCGCGAGTGATCGACAGAGGACGAGGGGGCACGCCGGGGATGTTGGCGACCAGCGAGAGCCGGTCGTGCGTGGTCCCCGCGCCGAGCAGCACGCCGGTCGCCGGATCGATCGTGACCCGGAAGGAGAAATCCTCGGTGCCGTCGAGCTTGAGGTCCACGCCGTTGAACGCCTTGCGGTTGAGGATCGTGATCGCCATCGGATCGGGCGCCCAGTCGACGCTCGCGCGGCCGGGCTCGAGCGTGGCGAAGCGGATCGTGCCGC
Organism: uncultured Alphaproteobacteria bacterium; assembly: GCA_963799985.1. GTDB lineage: Bacteria > Pseudomonadota > Alphaproteobacteria > Sphingomonadales > Sphingomonadaceae > Sphingomonas. The sequence goes on from CAWCZC010000002.1 coordinate 1,059,718, forward strand.
CACCCGAGCTTGCGTCGATCGCGATGCCGAAGCGGTCGAGGCTGGTCTTGAAGCCTTCGAACCGCGCGCTGTCGCCGGGCGTAGCGAGGCGGTCGATCCGGAAGTGCGGTGTCGCCTGGATCAGCGCGACGTTGAGGATGTCGGTCATCGGGAAGAACAGGTCGGCGGGCGCGCAGGGCGCCATGAACGCGTCGCCGAGCGTGCCCGCGGCGTCGGGTGCGAGCGGCGACAGCGTGATCCGCGCGAGCTCGCGGGGGCCAGCGTGGAGCGCGGTGCGGCAGGCATCGTCGAGGGTGGCGTCCATCCACTTCCCGGCGATGCCGTGCGCGGCGCGTTTCACCACCGCGACAATGCCGCCCTTGCCGTCGGAAACGAGGTCGTAGTCGACCTGGTAGCCCTTGTCCGCGCCGCCCCCGCGTTCGATCGACTCGTAGCGATAGCGGTGGCTTCCCGCCTCGGGCGCCCAGCGCGGTTTGGTCTGCGCCTGCGCGGGTAGCGCCAGCAGCAGCAATGCCACGGCGCTAGCCGCGCGTGCCGTTCCGTGCGTCATCGTCTTCCTCCCCCGATCGGGCGGCGATCTCGCGCGCCCAGTTGAGCCTCGTCTCGCTGAGCCGGATGCCGAGCGTCACCGCGTCGCGGGCGGCGAGCGGCATCGCCGCGCCCGGCCCGGCGAGGAAGTCACGGATCCCCTCGATCTCGCGCGCCTGCGCCGCGGCATGGTCGCGCAGATATTCCTGCGCCGCGCGCGCGCCGAACACGCCGTCGATCATCGTGTAGCGCAACGCTACCAGCTCGGGCCGGCGCGCGGCGCTGCCGCTGAGCGGCGTGGTCAACCAGTCGCGGAACGCCGCGTCGCCCGCGGGCGTGCGCGCGTAGAGCCGACGGCGGCGGCCGCCCTGCTCGACTCGGCTGGACAGCAGTCCACGTTCCTCGATCCGCGCGAGCGCGGGATAGATCGCGCCCGGGCTGTCGCTGAAGATGACGAGCGGGGTGGTCTGGAAGGTCTGGCGGATGTCGTACCCCGCCTGGGCCTTGTGGCCGACCAGAAACAGCAGCAAGGCATCGAGCACACTCAGCATAGTACGAATCGTACTATACGAAACGGACTATAGATGCAATCCGATCCGTTGCTCGAGCCAGCGCGCGGCTTCCTCGGGGCTGGCCTTGTCGGCGTCGCGGTCGACCATGTAGTTGGCCTGGCGCATCGCCTCGACTGGGATCGCGCCGATCAGCGGCTTGAGCGCTGCCTGGAAGCGCAGGTCGCCCGCGCGCCGGGGCGTGAGCAGCAGGATTGCGTCGTAGCCGGGGATCGCGCGCTTGGGGTCGGCGAGGATCGTGAGCTTGTCGGCGGCGATTCGGCCGTCGGAGGAGAAGGCCGGGATCACGTCGGCGGTGCCGCTTTCGAGCGCGCGGTACATGAAGGTCGGCTGATAGGGATGCGCGGACTTGAAGGCGAGGCCATAGGCCGCCTTCACCGCGCGCCATTCGGGCCGCTCGAGGAATTCGACGTCGGTGGCGAGGTTGAGCTGGGGTGCCTGGGGGGCGAGATCGGCGATCGAGGCGATCCCGCGGCGCCGGGCATCGTCGCCGCGCATCGCGAAGGCATAGGCGTTCTCGAAACCGAGCGAGCCGAGCAGCGTCACCCCCTTCGCCTCGCGCGCCCATTTGCCCACGCCCGCGACGATCACGTCGCGCGGGGGCACGTCGGCGCGCTTCATCTCGTTGGTCCAGATCGTCCCCGAATAATCGACGTAGACATCGACATCGCCCGACGCGAGCGCGTTGAACGCGACCACCGAGCCGAGCCCCTCGCGATATTGCACGCGGTATCCCGCTGCCTCGAGCCGGTGTCCGATCAGCCGGGCCAGGATATATTGCTCGGAAAAGCCCTTGGCGCCGATCACGACGGTACCCTTGGCCGAGGGCAGCGCGGGAGCGAGCGCGACCAGCACGCCAAGCAGCAGCGCGCCGAGGCTACCCCAGGCGAGCCCGCGCCGGCGGTGCGCGATGCCGTATTCGGCGAGCCCGAGCAGCGCGTCGACCGCGAGCGCTAGCCCCGCCGCAACGATGCAGCCCGCCAGCACTAGCGCCCAGTTCTGGGTCTGCAGCCCCGCGAAGATCAAGTCGCCGAGGCTCGGCTGGCCGACCGTGGTCGAAAGTGTCGCCGCGCCGATCGTCCACACCGCGGCGGTGCGGATTCCCGCCATCAACACCGGCATCACCAGCGGCACCTCGACCAGCCACAACTTCTGATGGCGAGTCATGCCGACGCCGTCGGCGGCTTCGAGCACCGCGGGATCGAGCGTCGTCAGGCCAGTGACGCCGTTCCGCAGGATTGGCAGCAGCGCATAGAGCGACAAGGCCAGCAGCGAGGGGAGGAACCCCAGCGCCGGTATCCCGCCGCCGACCAGCGCCGAAAGCGACAGCAGGATCGGGTAGAACAATGCGAGCAGCGCGAGGCTCGGGATCGTCTGGACGAGGCTAGCGAACCCCAGCGCGACGCGGCCCACGGTCTTGTGACGCGCGGAAATCACCGCGAGCGGGAGCGCCACCACCAGCCCGAGCAGCATCGCGGAAAACGCCAGCAGCAAGTGCTGCGCGAGGAGATCGGGGACGCGGGCCCAGGCAGAGGTCATCGCTCCAGCTCCGCCAGCCGGTGCGTCTGATCCCTCGGCACCGCGACCAGCGCGTTCGCGACCGGCCCGCCCTTCCCGGCGATCAGCTCGGCCGGAGTCGCGTCCGCGACGATCCGGCCGGCGTCCATCACCAGCACCCGATCGGCGAGCAAGAGCGCCTCGGCCATGTCGTGAGTCACCAGGATCGTGGTGAGGCCTACCGACTCGTGCAGCGCGCGGATCGCCTTGCCCAGCGCGTCGCGCGTGACGGGATCGAGCGCGCCGAACGGCTCGTCCATCAGCATCAGTCCGGGCTCGCACGCCAGCGCTCGGGCGACCCCCACCCGCTGGCGCTGCCCCCCCGACAGCGCGTCGGGGAAGCGCGCCGCCATCTCGCGCGGCAGCTCGACCAGATCGAGCAGCTCCCCTACGCGTGGCTCCGTGTCGCGCGTGCCCGCCAGCCGCAGCCCGATCGCGACGTTCTCGCCGACGGTCATGTGCGGGAACAGGCCGACGTTCTGGAAGACATAGCCGATCCGCCGCCGCAGCTCGGGCGCGGACACCGCGGTCACCGGCTCGTCGCCGATCCGTACCTCGCCATGGCTCGGATCGATCAGCCGATTGACCGTCTTGAGCAGGGTCGACTTGCCCGATCCGGACTGGCCGACCAGCGCGACGAAGCTGCCGCCCGCCACCTCGAGCGACACCCCGTCGACTGCCGTCACGCCACCCGGATAGCGCTTGCTGACATTTTTGAAGGTAACGCTCGATTGCTCTGGCATCGCGCCGGTTTGTGCGGGATGATGCGGCAAAGGTCAAAGAAGACTGGGGGTGGATGCATGGCCGAGAAGGCGATCTTCATTACCGGAGGCGCGTCGGGGATTGGCCGGGCCACCGCGCAGTATTTCGCAGCGCAGGGCTGGCGAGTCGGCCTCGCCGACGTCAACGCCGCCGGTCTCGAGGCGACCAAGGCGATGCTCCCCGCCGGCATGACCAGCACCCACGTGATGGACGTGCGCGACCGCGCGCAATGGACCGCGGCGCTCACCGAATTCACCGCGCTGAGCGGCGGCCGCCTCGACGTGCTGTTCAACAACGCCGGCATCGCGTTCGGCGGACCCTTCGCCGACATTCCGCTCGATGATCTCGACCGGATCGTCGCGATCAACCTCAACGGCGTGATCTATGGCGCGCATTGCGGCTTCCCCTTCCTCAAGGCGACCCCGGGATCGTGCCTGCTCAACACGTCGTCGGCGGCGGGCATCTATGGCGCGCCGGGGCGGGCGGTCTATTCGGCGACCAAGTTCGGGGTGCGCGGGCTCGCCGAATCGCTCGACGGCGAATGGAAGAAACTGGGGATCAAGGTCCGCACGTTGATGCCGAGCTTCATCGAGACGCCCTTGCTCGACGTGCATCCGGTCGGCTCGAACGAGAATGTCCGCGAGCGGGTGACCGGGCAGGGACTCGAGATCACGCCGGTGGAGGAGGTCGCCAAGGCGGCGTGGGCGGCGGTGCACGGCGATGCGATCCACACCGTCGTCGGCAAGACCGCACGGCGCCTTCGCTTCGCCGCGCGCTGGATGCCGGGCGCGCTGCGCAAGCAAGTGGCGAAGCGGTCGCTTTAGTCCCTTCTAAGCTCCCCTTCAGGGGAGGGGCTAAAAGCCTACCCCACCAACCCATCGATCGCCTGGGCCATCTGCACGTCGCGGGTCGAGAGCCCGCCGGCATCGTGGGTGGTAAGCAGCACGTCGACCCGGTTCCACACGTTCGACCATTCGGGATGATGGTCCGCCTTCTCGGCGAGCAGCGCGACGCGCGCCATGAAGCCGAACGCCTCGTTGAAGTCCTTGAAGGTGAAACGGCGCGTGATCGCGTCGCGCGCCGGATCATGCGCCCAGCCGGGCAGCGTCGCCAGCGCTTCGTCCCTCAGCCCGTCGGTCAGCCGAGTCACCATCATCGCCTCCTTGCCGTAGCCTTCGCGCCCGGCCTATGCCCGTCGGCATGAACGGGCAAGCGCCTCCCTTCCATGCGCCCAGCGCGGCGGCGATCGAGGCGCTTGCGCGCGCGGCGCTGGCACGGATCCCCGAGCCGTTCCAGTCCTACCTCGCCGACGTCGTGCTGATCGTCGAGGAGTTCGCCGACGACGAGACGCTCGATGCCTTGGGCATCGAGGATGCGTTCGATCTCGCCGGCCTCTATCACGGGCGGCCGGTGGGGGATAAATCGGCGTGGGAATCGGGGGCGCTGCCCGATCGAATCCACCTCTACCGCCGCGCGCTGCTCGACGAATGGGTCGAGACCGGCGAGCCATTGGGGCGCATCGTCAACCATGTCGTGGTCCACGAGGTGGGGCATCATTTCGGCCTGTCCGACGACGACATGCACGCGCTGGAGGATGCGGCCGAGTGAGCGCCGCGCTCGCGCTTCGGCGACGTGGCGTGCGCGCGCGGCGGGCGGATGCTGTTCGAGGGGATGAGCTTCGATCTGGCGCCCGGCGCGGCGGCGCTGGTGACAGGGCCCAACGGCGCGGGCAAATCGAGCCTGGTGCGCGATCGCCGCCGGGCTGCTCGCGCCGCTTTCCGGGACGGTCGCGTGCACGCCGGCGGCCCTGCTGGCGGAGGCCGCCGCGCTCGATCCCGAGCTGCCGCTGGCGCGCGCGCTGGGCTTCTGGGCGGCGATCGACGGCGCGACCCGGGGCGCGTCGGAGACGCGCTGGAGGCCGTGGGGCTCGAGCGCGCTGACCAAGGTGCCGGTGCGGCTGCTCTCGACCGGGCAGCGCCGCCGCGGCGGGCATCGCGCGGGTGGTGGCGAGCGGCGCGGGGGTATGGCTGCTCGACGAGCCCGCCAACGGCCTCGACGCGGCATCGGTGGCGAATGCTGGAAGGGTTGATCGACGATCACCGCGCGCGCCGGCGGGATCGCGCTGGTCGCGACGCACCTGCCGATCGAGCTGGCGCGGCGCGATGGAGATCGCGCTTTGAACGGCTTCGGCGCGATCGTGCTGCGCGAGCTCGGCGGAGCTGGACCAGCGGCGGCGCTCCTCCTGCCGATCGCCTTCTTCCTGCTCGTCGCGATCCTGTTCCCGTTCGCGGTCGGGCCCCGACAGCCGGCTGCTCGCGCGAGTCGGCGGCGGGGTGATCTGGGCGGCGGCGCTGCTCGCGGCGCTGCTCCCGGTCGAGCGGCTGATCGCGCCGGACATGGAGAGCGGGGTGCTCGATCAGTTCGCGGTGCGGCGCGTGTCGGATGCCGGGATCGCGGCGGCGAAGATGGTCGGCCACTGGCTGGGCTTCGCACCCGCCTTGCTCGCGACGACGCTGATCGCGGCGGCGCTGCTCCACCTCGATGGCGGCGCTGTCCGGCGTCGCGATCGGGCTGGCGCTGGGCACGCCCGGGCTGGCGGCGCTCGGCGTGGCGACCGCGGCGCTGGTCGCCGGGCTGCGCGGCGCGGGCGCGGTGGCGGGGCTGGTGATGCTGCCCCTTCGCGGTGCCGCTGCTGATCTTCGGCGCGGGGGCGATCGACGGGACGCCGGGGGCGCTCAAGCTGCTCGCGGCGGTGAGCCTGCTGCTGGTGGCGGGTGCCCGTTCGTCGCTGGCGCGGCGATGCGGATGGGGCGGGGTTAGCGATGAACGACCATGAACTGGGCTTCCTGGCGTTCCTCGCGGAGCCGTCGCGTCGCCGGATGCGCACACTGCTGGAGCTAGGGCCGAAGCGGCGCAAGGATGTTCGTGGAATGCTGGACCATTCCGTCGGGTTCGACCCCAGGCTCCGTAGAGAGTTTTCCGGCGCTGGCGCCTTGTCCGGCGCTATCGAAGCACGGCTTCGTGCACTTGGCGCACCTGATGCCTGCTTCGTGATTTCCGCCGACCCAACGCTGGACGACCGGGAAATGACCTTGCACGCGGCGTTACAAGCGTTGTCATCGGGCAATTTCGGCGGGTTCGTCTCATGCCTGCCGGGCAAGCTCGGCTATTTCGTCTATGAAGCACCCGACGGCGCCTACCTGCTTCAGCGCTAGCGGCTCCACCGCGCGAAGATCGCGGTCGGCAGCACCAGCCCGCGCGCTTCCTCGCGCACGCGCGAGCTCGCCCGCTTCGACCGTCCCGGGCAGATCGGCGAACGCCTGGCGGACCAGCTCGCCGATCGCCAGCGCCGACATGCGGACCGCATAGACCGTCAGGAACAGGAAGCGCGACTTCGCGTCGAGCAGACGCCGGCAATCGGCGATCAGCGCGGGCAGACCTTCCTCGAGCCGCCACACCTCGCCCTCCGGCCCGCGGCCCGAATTTGGGCGGGTCGAGGATGATCCCGTCGTAGCGCCGCCCGCGCCGCACCTCGCGCGCGACGAACTTGGCGGCGTCGTCGATCATCCAGCGGATCGGGTTGTCGGCCATGCCCGAGAGCTCGGCGTTGGCCGCGCGCCTCGTCGACCGACTTCTTCGAGGCGTCGACATGCGTCATCCGCGCGCCCTTGGCCGCCAGCGCCAGCGTGCCGACGCCGGTATAGCCGAACAGGTTCATGCACTCGGGCGCGTCGAGCCCCGCCGAGCTGCTCGCGCATCCAGCGTCCACACCGGCGCCATGTCGGGGAAGAAGGCCAAGTGGCGGAACGGCGTGGTCTGCGCGGTGAAGCGCGACTTCGTCCCACTCGAGCGGCCAGCCCTCGCGCGGCGACGGGCTGTGGAAGTGCCAGCGGCCGCCGCCCTCCTCGTCGGAGCGCGGGGACGAATTCGCCGTGGGCGTCCCAGTCGGTCGGCGGCGGGCGCCCACAGCGCCTGCGGCTCGGGGCGGATGAAGCGGAAGCGGCCATAGCGCTCGAGCTTGCGGCCGTGCCCGAAGTCGATCAGCCCGTAATCGGCCCAGGGCTCGCCGGTCGAGCGGAGACGAGGCGTCATGTCCGCGGTGCTGCGCGCTCGGCGATGTAGCCGGTGACCGCCTCGAAGGTGGCGGGCAGCGTCGCGTAGCGCTCCTCGCGCTCGAACAGGTCGCCGATCCGCGGCGGCAGCGCCGGGCGCACGCCGGTCGCGCGCTCGACCGCGTCGCGGAACTTGGCGGGGTGCGCGGTGGCGAGCGTCACGATCGGCACGTCGACGCCGGCCGCGGCGCGCGGCGGCGAGGCCGATCGCGGTGTGCGGGTCGATCACCTCGCCCGGCATCGCTGCACGCCCAGCGCATCGCCAGCGCCATCGTCGTCAGGATCGATCCGGTCGCTCGCGAACAGCGCGGCGGCGCCCTCGCGCTGGGCGTTGGTCAGCCGCATCGCCTTGCGTCGCCTCGAAGCCCGCGCATCTGCTCGCGCCATCGCCGCGCCGTCGCGCCCGCCGAGGTCGAACAGCAGCCGCTCGAAGTTCGAGCTGACCTGGATGTCCATCGACGGCGCGGCGGTCGGCGTCACCGTGCCGCGCCGAATAATCGCCCGCCGACAGCGCGCGGTGGAGGATGTCGTTGACGTTGGTCGCGACGATCAGCCGCGCGACCGGCAGCCCCATCCGCGCCGCGACATAGCCCGCGAAGACGTCGCCGAAATTGCCCGTCGGCACCGCGAAGGCGACCGTCGCGCTCGGGCGCGCCGAGCCGGACGGCGGCGTAGAAATAATAGACCACCTGCGCCATCAGCCGCGCCCAGTTGATCGAATTGACCGCCGACAGGCGATAGCGCGCCGGCGAAGGCGCGGATCGTTGAACATCGCCTTCACCAGCGCCTGCGCGTCGTCGAAGCTGCCGTCGATCGCGATATTGTGGACGTTGGGCGCGAGCACCGTGGTCATCTGGCGGCGCTGGACGTCGCGACACGCGGCCCTTGGGGTGGAGCATGAAGATCTCGATCCGTGCGCGCCCCGCCACCGCGTCGATCGCCGCCGAGCCGGTATCGCCGCTGAAGTCGCGCCGACGATGGTGAGCTGCTCGTCGGCTGCCGTGCCGAGGAACTTCTCGAACAGCAGGCCGAGCAGCTGCAGCGCGACGTCCTTGAACGCCAGCGTCGGGCCGTGGAACAGCTCGAGCAGCCAGTGGCCGGTGGTCGAGCTGGACGAGCGGCGTCACCGCGGCATGGGCGAAGCGGCCATAGGCCTGGGTGCACAGGTCGCGCAGCTCGGCCTCGGTCAGCGTCGTCGCCGACGAACGGGCAGCATCACCCGCGACCGCGGTCTCGACATAGGACAGGCCCGGCCAGCGCCGCGATCTCGTCGCGGCGAGAGCGTCGGCCAGGCCTCGGGCACATAGAGCCCGCCGTCGCTCGCCAGCCCGGCGAGCGTCACGTCGCGAAAGCCGAGCGACGGGCGCGGCGCCGCGGGTGCTGATGATAGCGCATGGCGGGCGGCGTTAGCGGCGGCTGGGGGGGTGGGGCAAGCCGGGCGGCTAGGTGGCGGGCTTCGTCCGCTGTCGCAGCCGCAGCGCCAGCACGTAGATCACGCCCGCCACGCCAGCGAACAGGAACCACTGCACCGCATAAGCGAGATGGTTGTTGGGCACGCTCGACAGATCCGGCTCGGCGGTCGGCAGCAGGCCCGGCGCGGGCGTGTCGGCGACGAGCATCAGTGGCTTGGGCGCGTGGCTGAACAGCGGCGACGATCAGCGGGCGATGGCTGGGCGCATGAGTGATCGTTCCGGTCACGGGCCCGCCCTTCCACATGGACTGCGAACGCGGATCGCCCGCCACGCCCATGTCGACCAGCAGCGCCGGGCCCTCGGCGCCGGTGCGGCACTCGGCGATCTGGCGCCAGCCGGTGGCCCCGCTCGCGCTGCGCCCGCCTTCGCGCTGCCAGCCGGTCACCTCGAGGCACGAGGCGCTGGCGCGCCGGAAGAGCATGCTGGTCGCCCAGCGGTGGGCTCGGAAACGCCATCGTCGGCTTGGCCATGTTGGCCGCGAGCTCGGCGAGCAGCGCTTCCTTCTGCGCCTTGCGGCCGAGCTGCCAGACGCCGAGGGCGATCATCGCCGCGATGGCAAGCGCGACGATGAAGGTGGGGACGAGCGGAAAGCGCGGCATCACGGCTCCTTGCACCGGCCTTCGCGCGCGGCATTGCGATATTCGAGCGCGAGCAGCAGGCCCTTGGTGAAGCGGAGCGCAAGCACGACGAGGATCAGCGTGAGCGGAATCCAGAGCAGGGCATGGACGAGCGCCCCGGGCGAGAACTCGAGCTCGACCGTCACCGCCAGGATCGTCACCAGCGCGCCGATGCCGAGCGTCATAAATACCACCGGCCCGTCGCCGACGTTGAACGCGGAGAAATCGAGCCCGCAGCCCGAGCATTCCCCGGCGAACGCAGTGAAGCCTTGAACAAGGTTCGGGCGCCGCAGCGCGGGCAGCGGCCGGCGAGGCCCGACTCGATCGGATGCGGCGCGCTCACGCCCGTCCGGCGCACCAGGGATCGGGCTGCATGTCGACCGGGAGGCCGGGGAGGCCCGGCGCTGGAAAGCGCCTCTTGAAGGTGAAGGCGCGTGGGGAGGAGCCGTAGCGGTCGAGCAGCCAGAGCCGCGCGAGCGCGTCGTCGATCGTCGGGATCGTCCCCGCTTCGATCCACCACAAGGCCTGATAGGCGCCGTCCCACGGCGCGATCCATTGCCGCCGCCGCGCCATCACGGGCGTGTGCGCGCTGCGATAGACGAAATCGAACAGCGACGTCGGCATCTTCCCACACGCGTCATGTTGAGCGCGACCTGCGGGTCCGGCGTGGGGGCGAGCGCGGTGGCGTCGCCGCTCTCGTCCTGCAGCCGCCAGACGAACCCCGGCGCCTCATCGGCGATCGCGTTGACTCGGGCGAGCTCGGCAAAGAACTCGCCGAGCCGCGGATCGTCGAACGGCAGCAGCAGCCTCGCGATGTTGCACTGCGCGAGGTGCCAACCGCTCGTCACGTCCTATCCGCCGTGGACGGGTGCGCCCCAGCCGCCCCAGACATAGATCGAGGCGAACAGGAACAGCCACACGACGTCGACGAAGTGCCAGTACCAGGCCGCCGCCTCGAAGCCGAAATGCTGCCGCGGGGTGAAGTCGCCCTTGTAGGCGCGGACCAGGTTCACGATCAGGAAGATCGTGCCGACCAGCACGTGAAAGCCGTGGAAGCCGGTCGCCATGAAGAACGACGCGCCATAGTTCGATCCGCCGGGCGCCGCCGCTTCGAACGGGAAGGGCGCGTGGCGATATTCGTAGGCCTGGATGCAGCGAGAAGCTGATGCCGAGCAGGATCGTCAGCCACAGCCCCTTCTTGACGCTGTCGTTCTCGCCGACGCCGATCAGCCCCCACAGCCCCTTCATCGCGCCGCCGCGCTGGCCGTGGATCAGCGCATGGTGCGCCCAGGTGACGGTGCGTGCCCGAGCACAGCAGGATCATCGTGTTGAGCAGCGGGAATTCGAAGGCGTTGAGCACCTCCATGCCCTTGGGCGGCCACTGCTTGCCCACCACCTCGGCGGCCGAGGGGAAGAGCGAGAAATCGAACAACGCCCAGAACCAGCCGACGAAGAACATCACCTCCGAAGCGATGAACAGGATCATGCCGTAGCGCAGGTGCAGCTGGACGACCGGCGGTATGATCGCCCTGGTGCGCTTCCTTGATCACTTCGGACCACCAGCCGAACATCGTGATCAGCACGCCGGCGAGCCCCGCGAAGAACACCAGCGGCGCGCCCGACGCGTGGTGCATCCACATGATCGCGCCCGAGGCGAGCGCGAGCGCCGCAAAGGCCCCGAACAGCGGCCAAGCGCTGGGGTTCACGATATGATAGTGGTGGGTCCTCGGCTCCGGCCATCGATCTTCCCTGTTATCCTGTTTGGGCTGCTCTAGCTTGCGGGCTTCCGCGGAATCCACCGGGTAAAAGGTGTAGGAGAGCGTGATTTTCTTCACGTCGCGCGCGTCGGGATCGTCGAGGATCTTCGGGTCGACGTAGAAGATCACCGGCATCCGCGTGGTCTCGCCGGGCTTGAGCGTCTGCTGGGTGAAACAGAAGCACTGGATCTTGTGGAAATATTTGCCCGCCTGGGCGGGGGTCACGTTGAAGGTGGCGGTGCCGGTGACCGGCTTGTCCGATTTGTTGGTCGCGAAGAAGAAGGCCATGTCGCGCCCGCCGATGTCCACCGTGTCGGCGCGCTCCTCGGGGCGGAAGTCCCACTTCAAATTGGGGCTGACGTTGGTGTCGAACGCGACGACGATCCTCTGACCGACAGCCCCCGGCGCCCGGACCCCGCGCTGGGTGGTGCCGTTGAGCCCGGTCGCCTGGCAGAACACGCGGTAGAGCGGCACGCTCGCGAAGCCGAGCCCGGTCATGAAGCAGACGCCGAGACCGGCGAGCAACGCGGTGCGCAGCTTGCGGCTCACAGCAGGTGCACCACCTGCATCTTCACGATCGAGATCGCGAAGACGAGGACGACGAACGCGGCCAGCAGCCACGCCATCACCTTGGCCCGGCCGATCTGGCGAGCGTGGATTTCCTCGGGGGTGGGGGGCGGGGCGAGCGGATCGGGGGTTTCGGTCATGCCAGCCACCGGTCGGCGACGACCGCTCCGAACAGGATGAAGAGATAGAGGATCGAATAGCGGAACAGCGCCTTCTCGGGGCTCATCGTGTCGCCGCCGAGCGCGGTCCGGAACGCGACTCGGCCAGCGAGCGCGACGAACAGCGCGGTCGCGGCCAACGCGACCACGCCATAAAGGGTGCCGGCCAAGCCCAGCGGCCAGGGCGCCACCGCCGCGGCCGCCATCGGCAGCGTGTAGAGCCCGATCTGGACGCGGGTAGTGCGCTCGCCCGCCACCACGGGCAGCATCGGCACGCCGGCGTTGGCGTAATCGGTCTTCACGAACAGCGCGAGCGCCCAGAAATGCGGCGGGGTCCACAGGAAGATCAGCGCGAACAGCAGCACGGGCAGCGTCGCGACGTCGCCCGTCGCCGCCGCCCAGCCGATCAGCGGCGGAAAGGCGCCGGCCGCGCCGCCGATGACGATGTTCTGCGGGGTGCGGCGCTTGAGCCAGACGGTGTAGACGAACACGTAGAACAGGATCGAGGCGGCCAGGATCGAGGCGGCGAGCGTGTTAACCGCGAAATACATCAGGATCACCGAAAAGGCGCCGAGCCCCACGCCGAAGTGCAGCGCCGACTGCCGCTCCATCCGCCCGGCGGGGAGCGGGCGGCCGCGGGTGCGCTTCATCAGCGCGTCGAGATCGGCCTCATACCATTGGTTGAGCGCCCCCGCCGCGCCCGCGCCCAGCGCGATGCACAGGATCGCGGTGAAAGCGAGCACGGGATGGATCTGCACCGGCGCCGCGAGCATCCCGCACAGCCCGGTGAACACCACGAGCGTCATCACCCGGGGCTTGGTCAGCGCCAGGAAATCGCGCCAGTCGGCGGGGAGGGCGGGGGAGAGGGTGGACGTGGTCATGGCTTGGCGTGCGCTATAGGAGCGAGTCGCGCGGGGGGAAAGGGCCAGGATCGTGGAGGCCGAAGCAAGAGCGTGGCCTCCGCGCGCGCTACAAGCGCAAGATCCAGACGGGGGCAAGCGCGAAGCCCATTGCCAGCATCTGCAGCGCCAAAATCGAAAAACCGGCCCTGTGATCCCTGCGCAACCATTTGATCGTGAAGAGCGCGAGGATCGGGACTTGCCCGGCGATCAGGAGCTGGAAGATATGCGCCGCTGCTCCCTCGTCGGGCTCGCGCGCGGCCCCGAATATGACCACAGCGACCAGGACCACTGCAGCTGCGCAAAACGACATTGCAATTGGAATGAACGCGCTCGGCTTGCGCACCATTGACACCACGCTTGCTGGGTAGGTTTGCATCTCATCACTCCTTGGTTTCAGGACGTTGGACATCTGTTCGAAACCGGCGGCGCGGGCGACGTCGATCAACGTCGTCAGGCTCGGCTGTGCGGCTTCCAGCAAATCTTCCAGCTCCGGGCCAAAGCGGTCACGCCACGCCCGGGGATATAAGCGAACGAGCCACGAGGCGAAGGCGCGCCTCATGAGGTCGACAACCGCTCGCTTCCGGCGGCGACGAAGCGCTGTAGTGTCGCCATCTTGGCGGCAAAGGCGCTGCGCCCCGCCTGCGTCAGGCGGTAGGGCCGTCGCCGTTCGTCGCTGGGCAGCGCCTCGATCCAGCCTTGTCTCTCGAGACGCGTGATCGCGCCATACAAGGTGCCGGGGCCGAGACGCGTGCCGCTCATCTGCTCGATGTCGTCGAGCATGGCATGGCCGTGCTTCGGTCCCGCCGCGAGGCTCGCGAGCACCAGCAACGGCGGGTCCGAATAATGGCCCGTTTGCTTTACTACGTCTCGCGAACTACGCATGACGTAGTAGTATCAGCTTCGGCGCGCTATCGCAACCGAAGGATTTGCGCCCATGCCGCGAACGCTCGGTTCCGGAAACGAAAGGCGCCCCGGAGTTTCCCCCGGGGCGCTTCGGTCTCAGCCTTGCCGCAGAGCTCAGTGATGCGCGCTGTCGATCACCGGCAGCGTCTCGAACTGGTGGAACGGCGGCGGGCTCGACAGCGTCCATTCGAGGGTCGTCGCGCCTTCGCCCCACGGGTTGCCTTCGGCCTTCTTGCCTGCGGCGAACGAGATCGCCAGGTTCACGAAGAACACGATCATCCCCACGCCCATGATCACATAGCCCCAGCTGGCGATGTGGTTCCAATAGGCGAGGCCGTCGGCATAATCGGGCACGCGGCGCTGCATCGATTGCCAGCCGAGGAAGTGCATCGGCATGAACAGCACGTTCACGCCGATGAAGAACACCCAGAAGTGAATCTGGCCGAGCGTCTCGTTGTACATCTTGCCCGACATCTTCGGGAACCAGTAGTAGAAGCCCGCGAACAGGCTGAACACCGCGCCGAGGCTCAGCACGTAGTGGAAGTGCGCCACCACATAATAGGTGTCCTGCATATAGTCGTCGACGCCGCCGTTGGCGAGGACGACGCCGGTCACGCCGCCGACGGTGAACATGAAGATGAAGCCGATCGCCCACAGCATCGGCGTCTTGAAGCTGATCGAGCCGCCCCACATCGTCGCGATCCACGAGAAGATCTTCACGCCGGTGGGCACCGCGATCACCATCGTCGCCGCGGTGAAGTACATCTTCACCGAGACGCCGAGGCCGGTGGTGAACATGTGGTGCGCCCAGACGACGAAGCCGACCACCCCGATCGCCACCATCGCATAGGCCATGCCGAGATAGCCGAACACCGGCTTGCGGCTGAAGGTCGAGATGATCTGGCTGACCATGCCGAAGCCCGGCAGGATCATGATGTAGACCTCCGGGTGGCCAAAGAACCAGAACAGGTGCTGGTAGAGGATCGGATCGCCGCCCAGGCTGGCGTCGTAGAAGGCGGTGCCGAAGTTGCGGTCGGTCAGAAGCATCGTGATCGCCGCGGCGAGCACCGGCAGCGCCAGCAGCAGCAGGAACGCGGTCACCAGGATCGACCAGACGAACAAAGGCATCTTGTGGAGCGTCATGCCCGGCGCGCGCATGTTGAAGATCGTGGTGATGAAATTGATCGCCCCGAGGATCGAGCTCGCGCCCGCGAGGTGGAGCGAGAGGATCGCCATGTCGACCGACGGCCCCGGAGAACCGCTCGTCGAAAGCGGCGCATAGACCGTCCAGCCGGTGCCGGCGCCGCCGAAGAAGGGCGAGGCGAGCAGCAGCGTGAAGCTGGGGATCAGCAGCCAGAACGAGATGTTGTTCATCCGCGGGAACGCCATGTCGGGCGCGCCGATCATGATCGGCACGAACCAGTTGCCGAACCCGCCGATCATCGCCGGCATCACCATGAAGAACACCATGATCAGGCCGTGCGCGGTGATCAGCACGTTCCACAGATGGCCGACGTTCTCGCCCGGACCGGTCAGATGGTTGAGGATCTGGATGCCCGGGTGCGCCAGCTCCCAGCGCATCAGCCCCGAGATCGAGCCGCCGATGATTCCCGCGGTGATCGCGAAGATCAGGTAAAGCGTGCCGATGTCCTTGTGGTTCGTCGACATGAACCAGCGGACGAAGAAGCCCGGCTTGTGATCGGCGTCGTGATGGTCGTGCGCGTGCGAGTGGCCGTGGTCGGGGCCGTGCGCGGCGGGATCGAGGGCGATGTCGGTCATGATCTTACTGTCCAGCCTGATTGGTCGCGGGCGTGGCGGTGACGTTTTCGGTCGGGCCGGTGTCGTTGCCGAATGCTGCCGGCGCGGTGGCGTTGGCGGGCACGGCGTTGGCGGCGGCGGCCGCGGTCGCCTCGCCCGGCATCGTCCCGCCCTTGGCATGGACCCACGCCGCGAAGGTCTTCGGATCGACCGCCTCGACCGCGATCGGCATATAGGCGTGGCGATCGCCGCACAGCTCCGAGCAGACGCCGAAATAGAGGCCGGGCTTGTTGATCGTGAAGCTAGTCTCGTTCAACTTGCCGGGGACCGCGTCGAGCTTGATCCAGAAGGCGGGGACCGCCCAGCTGTGGATCACGTCGGTCGCGGTGGTGATCAGGCGGATCGGTACGCCGACCGGCAGCACCACGCGATTGTCGGCGGCGAGCAGGCGGGGCCCGTCGGCATCAGTGCGGGTGCGCTCGCCCGGAGCGGCCTCGCCCTTTTCCTTGAGCATGTTGGCGGTGATCTGGAGGCCGCCGTTGTCGGGATATTCGTAGGACCAGTACCACTGGTTGCCGATCGCCTTCAGCGTGATCGCATTGTCCGGCGCGGGCTTGAACTGCGCGGCAAGCAGCCTGATCGAGGGGATCGCGATCGCGATCAGGATGAGCACCGGGACCAGCGTCCAGATAATCTCGATCAGCGTGTTGTGCGAGTTGCGCGACGGCACCGGGTTGGCGGCGCGGCGATAGCGGAACATCACCCACAGCAGCAAACCGAGCACGAACAGCGAGATGGCGGTGATCAGCGGCATCAGGATCCCGTTGTGGAACCACAAGGCTTCCTCGCCGGTCGAGGTCACCTGGCCCTGGAGCGCGAGCGCGCCGTCCTTGGGCTCGCCCTCGCCGACGATCGCGGTCGCGGGGGGCGCGCCATCCTGCACGAGCAGCGGATCGGTCGATGCCGCCGCCGGCGTCGCCTTGGCCGCGGGCGTGGCGGCCGTAGCCGGTGCGGCGGCGGCCGGCCGGACCGGCGCGAGCGCGCGGGCCTGCGCGGGGCCGGCGATCGCCAGCCCTGCCGCCAGGACAATCGTTAACCCAAGCATGCGCATCGTCAGCAATCACCCCGTTTCGAAGAGCGCCCAAGGCGGGACAGGAGACTGCCCCAATGGCAGGGGCCTATACGCCGCTCAAGCCCATTCTCAACCCTTTTTGAGCGCGGTTGCGGCAGGGCGGCGCGGCTCCTAAGGATTGCCGCCTGCCCGGGCACAGGAGCGATGCATTGGACGGCGAGGCGATTCTGGAGGAGTTCCGCGATGCCGGGGCGCTGCTCGAGGGGCATTTCATCCTCTCCTCGGGGCTGCGCTCGCCGGTGTTCCTCCAGAAGATGCGGATCTTCGAGGATCCGGAGCGCACCGCGCGCGTGTGCGGCGCGCTGGGGGCATTGATCCGGGAGTCGTTCGGGCGGGTCGACATGGTCGTCTCGCCTGCGATCGGCGGGATCATCCCCGGCTACGAGACCGCGCGCGCGCTCGGCTGCAAGGCGGTGTTCGTCGAGCGTGAGGAGGGCGAGTTCCAACTGCGCCGCGGGTTCGAGATCCCGGCCGGCGCGCGCGTGGTGATGGTCGAGGACATCGTCACCACCGGGCTCTCGTCGCGCGAATGCATCGCCGCGATCCGCCGGCACCCGGGGGTGCTGCTCGGCGCGGCGTGCATCGTCGACCGGTCGAACGGCACCGCCGACATCGGCGTGCCCCTGGTTTCGCTGCTCAAGCTCGATGTCCCCGCCTATCCCGCCGACGCGCTCCCGCCGGAGCTGGCGGCGATCCCGGCGGTGAAGCCGGGGAGCCGGGTGCCGGCGTGATCCTCCGGCAAGCTCAGGACAGGCGGAAGCTTCGCTCCCCCGCCGAAGGGCGGCTCCGGCTAGGCGTGAACATCGATCACGTCGCGACCGTGCGGAACGCGCGCGGCAGTGGCTATCCCGATCCGGTCCGCGCGGCGTTGCTCGCGGCGGAGGCAGGCGCCGACGGCATCACCGCGCACCTCCGCGAAGATCGCCGCCATATCACCGACGACGACATCGCCCGCCTTTCCGCCGAGTTGACCGTGCCCCTCAACCTCGAGATGGCGGCGACCGAGGAGATGCTCGCGATCGCGCTCCGCCATCGCCCGCACGCGGTGTGCATCGTCCCCGAGAAGCGCGAGGAGCGCACCACCGAGGGCGGGCTCGACGCCGCCGGGCAGCACAACCACCTCGCGCCGATGGTGACCCGGCTGGTCGAGGCGGGATGCCGCGTGTCGCTGTTCATCGAGCCCGATCCGCGCCAGATCGAGGCGGCGATGCGGCTCGGCGCGCCGGTGGTCGAGCTCCACACCGGCCGCTACGCCGAGCTGGCGGGTCCCGCGCAGGCCGAGGAGCTGCGCCGCCTCTCCGACGCCGCCGCGCTCGCCGCCAAGAACGGGATCGAGCCGCACGCCGGGCACGGGCTGACCTTCGACAACGTGATCCCCGTCGCCGCGATCCCGCAGCTGATGGAACTCAACATCGGCCATTTCCTGATCGGCGAGGCGGTCTTCGACGGGCTCGCGCCGGTGGTGAAGCGGATGCGCGTGTTGATGGACGAAGCGCGGTGATCATCGGCCTCGGCTCGGACCTCTGCAATATCGAGCGGATCCAGAACTCGCTGGACCGTTTCGGGACACGATTCGAGAACCGCGTCTTTACCGAAACCGAGCTACACAAGGCCGAGCGGCGCCCGTACACGCGGGCGGCGACGCTCGCGAAACGCTTCGCGGCGAAGGAGGCCTATTCGAAGGCGGTGGGAACGGGGTTTCGCGCGGGCGTGTTCATGAAGGACATCGGCGTGGTCAATTCGCCCTCCGGCGCGCCCACTCTGGCGCTCACCGGGGGCGCCAAGGCCAGGCTTGACGCCCTTTTGCCCGACGGCCACGTCGCCAAGGTGCATGTGACGTTGACCGACGATCATCCCTGGGCGTTGGCGCTGGTGGTCATCGAGGCGGTGGCGGTCGAGAAGGATTGAAGGCCTGGTGGACGATTTCGCACTGCCCTATGACGATGCCGCCGACGAGGCGGAGCCGCGTGCGCGCACCGACTGGTGGGGCGAGGTCCGCGGCATCCTGTGGCTCGTCTTCGCGGTGCTCGGTTTCCACAGCCTGGTCGCCAAGCCCTTCTACATTCCTTCGGAATCGATGCTGCCCGGGCTGCTGGTTGGCGACCGGCTGGTGGTGACCAAATATCCCTACGGCTATTCCTACGTCACCCCGACCTTCCACGTGCTGCCCTTCATCCACGGGCGGCTGTTCGGACGGATGCCCGTTCCCGGCGACGTAGTGATCGTCAAGCCGCCCGAGCAGGACACCGACTATATCAAACGCGTGATCGGCCTGCCCGGCGACCGGATCGCGGTGCGCGATGGGCTGCTCTACCTGAACGGAGTCCAGGTGCCGCGCACCTACATGGGCGACCGGATGGTCAAGGTCGACGCGAACACGCACTGCGAGCCCAACCATTACCCCGGCATGCTGGTGACCGGCGCCAACGGCAAGCTCTACTGCCGGCTGCCGATCTACCGCGAGACCTTGCCCAACGGCCGTTCGTACGACACGGTCGACCTGGGGCTGATGCCCGGCCAGGCGGACCATTTCGCCGAGATCACCGTGCCGAAGGACCATGTCTTCCTGATGGGCGACAATCGCGACAACAGCGCCGACAGCCGCTTCCCCTCCGCGCTCGGTGGGCTCGGCGGACCGGTGCCGTGGGAGAATATCGGCGGGCGCGCCGAGTTCATCACCTTCTCGCTGGACGGCAGCGCGACCTGGAGCCCCTCGACCTGGTTCCGCTCGTTCCGCCCCGGCCGCGCCGGCACGTCGCTCCACCCGAGCGAGCCCGCGAAATGACCGACGAGGTCCTGGTCGTCCAGGAGCCGGGACCGAACGAGATGCGCGACCCTGTCATGCGCGCCGAGCTGCGCAAGGCGTCGGTCTGGTTCGGGCTGGGGATCGCAGTGGCGCTGGTGGTGCTGCTGGTCCAGCCGCTGCTGATCATCTTCGGCGGGATCGTCGTCGCCTCGATGCTCGACGGCGGGGTGCGGCTGCTCGGGCGCGTGCTGCCGATCCCGCGCGGGCTCAGGCTGGTGATCGTGGTTGTGCTGGTGATCGCCTTCGTCGCCGCGACCTTCTATCTGACCGGGGTCCAGATCGCGCAGCAGGCCGAGCAATTGCGCGTGACGCTCGAGGTCCAGGCCGGGCGCGTCTCGGCGTGGATCTCGAGCCTGGGGCTGATGCCCGGCAAGTCCGATCTCTCGGGGCTCGCGCAACAGGCGCTGGGATCGATCGGGCGGCTGACCTCGGCGGTCGGATCGGTGCTCGGCGCCGCGGCGAGCCTGTTGATGATCCTGATCCTCGGTTTGTTCATCGCGATGGAGCCGAGGATCTACGAGCGCGGGCTGCAGTGGCTGGTGCCGGTCGGATCGCGCGACGAGTTCGCGGTGACGCTCGGGCGGATGGCGAAGACGCTCAGGACCCTGCTCGCCGGGCGGCTGCTCGGCATGTTCGCGGAAGGGGTGATGATCTGGCTGGCGCTTTGGGCCGCGGGGGTGCCGATGGCGCTGCTGCTCGGGATCATCACCGGCATCCTCGCCTTCATTCCCAATATCGGCGCGTTCATCAGCGGAGTGCTGATGGTCGCGGTGGGCTTCAGCGCGGGCGGCGATCACGGCATCTGGGCGATCGTCATCTATTTCGCGATCCAGAATTTCGACGGCTATGTCGTGATCCCGATGGTCGCGCGGCGGACGGTGGACCTGCCGCCCGCGCTCACGCTCTCGTCGCAGATCCTCGCGAGCACGTTGTTCGGCGTGCTCGGCCTCGCGCTCGCCGACCCGATGGTGGCGATGATCAAGGTAGCGCTCGAACGCGAATCGGAGCTGGCGGCGAAGGCCGGGGTGCGCAAGGACGCCCGGCGGCGCTGGCGGCGCGGCAAGGCCTCGCCCGACGATCCCGTGCCCGTGGCGGAATAGAGGGCTTGCCATGCTGCTCTACGACTATTTCCGGTCCTCGGCGGCGTACCGCGTCCGAATCGCGCTCAACCTGAAGGGCGTGGCCTATGAGCGGCGCGAGCTGGCGCTGCTCGAGAACCAGCAGCGCACCCCCGAGCATCTCGCGCGTAACCGCCAAGGCCTCGTCCCCGCGCTCGAGGTCGACGGCATGGTGCTGACCCAGAGCCTCGCGATCATCGACTGGCTCGACACCCGCTTCCCCGAGCCGCGGCTGATCCCCGCCGAGCCGGACGCGCGCGCGGCGGCGCTGGCGCAAGCGCTGGTGATCGGCTGCGATGTGCATCCGCTCAACAATCTCCGGGTGATGCGCTGGCTCGCGCATGAGCTCGACGTCGACGAAGCGAAGCGCGCCGACTGGACTCGCCATTGGATCGCAGAAGGGTTCGCGGCGCTCGAGGCGATGGCCGGGGAGGGCCCGTTCCTCGGCGGTGCCGCGCCCGGGATCGCCGACGTCTTCCTGGTGCCCCAGCTGTTCAACGCTCGCCGCTTCGATACCCCGCTCGAGGCCTACCCCAAGCTGCTGCGCGCCGATGCGGAGGCGACCGCGCTGCCCGCCTTCGCGGCGGCGCATCCCGACCGCGTGGCGCAGTGAGGCGCTCCCTCGCGCTGGCAGTCCTCCTTCTCCCAGCCCCCGCGTTCGCGCAGGAAGCGCCCGACACGACGATCACCGTCACTGGCCACGGCCTCGAAGCCCCGCCCGGCGACGCGGCCTACGCAACGGTGACGATCGGCGCCGATCGGTTCAGCGACACCGCGAGCGGGCGGCTCGAGGACGCGATCCGCGACGTGGCGGGGGTCGCGCAATTCCGCCGCTCGGATTCCGCCTCGGCACATCCGACCAGCCAGGGGATCACGCTGCGCGGACTCGGCGGCAATGCCTCGAGCCGGGCTTTGCTGCTGCTCGACGGGGTACCGCAGGCCGATCCGTTCGGCGGCTGGGTCGCCTTCCCCGCCTATCTGCCCGGGCGGCTTGGCTCGGCGCGAATCACGCGCGGCGGGGGCAGCGGCTATACCGGGCCGGGCGCGCTCGCCGGTACGATCGAGCTGACGAGCGCCACCCCGGTCGAGCTGGGGCGGCTGCAGCTTGGTGCGGACTATGGCAGCCGCAACAGCGTGGACGCCACCGCGCTCGGCTCGGCGACGCTCGGTTCGGGCTTCGTGACGCTGGCGTCGGAATATGCGCGCGGCGACGGGTTCGTGCCGATCGTCGCGGAGGATCGCGGCCCGGTCGACCGCGCGGCGCCTTACGAGCAGGCCAGCCTCGCGCTGCGTGGGGTGGTCGACGTGAGCGGCACCGAGCTCCAGGCCACCCTCTCCGGCTTCACCGACCGGCGCGATCGCGGGGTGGATTTCACGCGCGTCGAGAGCCGGGGCGCCGATGCCAGCGTGCGCCTGGTCGGGCATGGCCGGTGGCGCTGGTCGGCGCTCGGCTATGTCCAGACCCGCCAGTTCGCGAGCGGGTTCGCCAGCGTCAACGACGCGCGCGACACCGTCACGGCCTCGCTCGACCAGTACAATGTCCCCGCGACCGGCGTCGGCGGCCGGATCGAAGTCCAGCCGCCGCTCGGCGGGGACGTGACATTGCGGCTCGGCATGGACGCGCGCTCAGTCTCGGGGTCGACCGAGGAGTTCTTCACCTATGTCGCGGGCACGCCGACGCGGCGGCGCGAGGCGGGCGGCAGCAGCCTGACTGCGGGAAGCTTCGCCGACGCCAGCCTCGAAGCGGGACCGCTGACGCTGAGCGCGGGCGCGCGGATCGATCATTGGGACATCACGAACGGCAGCCTGGTCGAGTGGCCGTTGGCGGGGGGTGCCGCGCTCACCGATCTTGCTTTCCCGGATCGCGACGGCTGGGAGGCGACCGGTCGGCTCGGTGCCGCGGTGCGCGCGGGTGGCGGGGTCACCCTGCGTGCCGCCGCCTATCGCGGCTGGCGGCTGCCGACGCTCAACGAACTCTACCGCCCGTTCCGGGTGGGTGCCGACGCGACTGCCGCCAACGCCGCGCTCGATCCCGAGCGGCTGACCGGCGCCGAGGCTGGGATCGATCTCGCGCCGCTCGCGGGGCTGACCCTGCGCGCTACCGCCTACTGGAACCGGCTGGTCGGCGCGATCGCCAATGTGACGATGGGGCACGGTCCAGGCACGTTCGCCGGGGTCGGCTTCGTCTCGGCGGCGGGGGTCTATCGCGTGCGCGAGAACCTCGACGCGGTCGAAGCGGAAGGCGTCGAGTTGGATGCCGGCTATGCGGCCGGCCCGGTCAGCGCGTCTGCCTCCTACGCCTACACCGATTCGCGCGTCCACGCCTCCGGCCTCGCAGCGCCGCTGAACGGATTGCGCCCGGCGCAGACCGCGCGCCACCAGGGATCGGCGACGCTCGCCTGGCATCGCGGCGCCGCGCTTGCGTCGCTCACCGCGCGCTACACCGGCCCGCAGTTCGAGGACGACCAGAACACGCGAGCCCTGCATTCCGCCTTCACGCTCGATGCGGTCGCGCGGGTGCCGCTGGGCGCGCGGCTCTCGGCCGAGGCGCGCGCGGAGAATCTCGCCGACGCTCGCGTGGAGGCGGGGATCAGCGGGCCGGGCGTGGTCGAGCGGGCTACGCCGCGAACGCTGTGGCTGGGCCTGCGATACCGGCTGCCCTGAAGCGCCGCCGCGCCGCGATCCGGTCGAACAGGTCGAGATAGTCGCGCGCCGGATCGCCGCCGTTGTTACCGGTCGGCACCGGCCGCTCGACGCCGGGGGTCAACCAATGATTGAGCGCGGCGACCAGCGCCGCCGGATCCCCGCGCGGCACGACCGTGCCGAGCCTGGCCGACGAGACGATCTCGCGCACCGCGACGCTCGATTCGGTGGCGACCACCGGGGTTCCGAGCGCGAGCGATTCGCGCAGCACGCCGGGCACGCCTTCGAATTCGGAGGTCAGCACCGTCGCTTCCGCGCGCGCGACCGCGGGCAGCGGATCGTTGACGTGCCCCGGCATCCACACCCGGCCGCGCAGCGCAAGCCGCTCGACCTGCGCCTCGAGCGCGCCGCGAGTGCTGCCTTCGCCAAGCAGCAGCAAATTGACCGCATCGTCCGCCAGCATGGGCATCGCGTCGATCAGCCGGTCCCAGCGCTTCTGCGGCTCGAGCCGGCCGACGCCGACCAGATAGCGGCCGGGCGGCACCGTCACCGCGAGCGCGCCCGGCATCGGACGCGCCAGCGGATTGGCGATCACGCTGATCCGGTTGCGCGGCATTCCCATCTCGCGAGTCGCCTCGGCGGCCATCGCTGGAGTCATCGCCACGATGTGATCGAGGAACCAGTTGTGCATGCCCAACCAGCGGCGATAGCCCCAGCTGTAGAATTTGCTGAAATCGGGGCGGATCAGCGTGTTCGAGATCTTGCCGACGATCGGCGGCGCCGCGCCCCCTAGCCGCAGCCACGCATAGCCCGCCGCGCTGGTGTAGTGGTTGCCCGGGCAGAAGATCAGGTCGGGCGCGGTCTCGCGCGTCACGCCGGGAAGCGCGCGCGCCATCGACGCATAATCGCCGCGGCCGATGTGGCGGACCTCGATTCCGCGCGGCAGTTCGGCCGCGAGCGGCCCGCGGATGTCGCCGACCATCAGCGTGACCCGGCGCCCTGCCGCCACCCATCCGCTCGCCAGCCGAAGCAGCGCGCGCTCGACGCCGCCGCCCTTGAGCGATTGCACGAAGCTGAGGATATGTTCAGATGCGGGAACGTTGCAGTGCGGCATAGGGGGTTGCGGCGCGCCTTTCTAAAGCCCAAATCGCCCCCACAAGAAACCGCATTTTGCTGTCACCGACAGAGTGCATACGCGCGGGGTTGGGGGCCTAACGCGGAACGCGTTAGAATGGTTTCATTTCGCCAGTGTTTCGTTTCGAGGTTCGGAATTGAAAAAGTGGACGGCCCCGCCCCCGAGGTTTCGATGAGTACTCCAACCGTCGAAGCCGCCCTTCCCGCTGCGACCGATCTTGCCGGGCTGGAACCGATCGAGCGGATCAAGCGCCGCTGGCCGATCCTGCTCGGCGGCGCGTTGACGCTGCTGATGATCGTCGCGCTGGCGCGCGAGTTGCTGGGCTCGGGCCTCGCTGGGCTGTCGCGGGCGATTCCCACCAATCCGCTGTTCTACGTCGCCTTCGCGCTTTACTATCTGGGACCCCCGACCTTCGACTACATCATCTTCCGCAAGCTGTGGAGCATTCCGCTCGCGGGCATGGCTGCGCTGCACAAGAAACGCATCTCGAACGAAGTGCTGATCGGCTATTCGGGCGAAGCCTATTTCTACGCCTGGGCGCGGCAGCGCACTCAGATGGTCGCAGCCCCCTTCGGCGCGGTGAAGGACGTGACGATCCTCTCGGCGGTCGCGGGCAACACGATCACCTTGATCCTGATCCTGCTCGTCATTCCCTTCGCCAAGACGCTGCCGCCGTCAATCACCCAGAACAATCTGATCGAATCCGCCGGGCTGATGGTGCTGATGAGCGTGCCCTTCTTCATCGTGCCGAAGCGAGTCTTCTCGCTGTCGCGCCCGGCGTTGTGGTGGGTGTTCGGCATCCACATGCTGCGTCTGGTGACGGGCACGTTCTTCGTGGCGCTCGCCTGGCATTTCGCGCTGCCCGAAGTGGCGCTGGGCACCTGGATATTCCTCGCGGCGGTGCGGATGCTGGCGTCGCGACTTCCGGCGGTGCCCAACAAGGAGCTCGTCTCGTTCTCGTTCGCGGTGCTGCTGCTCGGATCGGGCAAGGCGGTCACCGAGCTGCTGGCATTGTTCGCCGCGCTGACGCTGCTGGTGCACGTCGCATTGATCGCCGCCTTCAGCCTGTATGCCTTGATTAGGAAGCTGAGATGAACGCTCTACGCCTGCCCCTCGCGCTTGCCCCCCTTGCGCTCTCCCTCAGCCTCGCCTCCGCGCCCGCCGCGGCCCAGCCCGGTCCGATCGGCGACGACGCCCCCGCCTGCGTCTCGCACAGCGGCCCGGCGATCGAGGTCCATGTCATCGGCCTCAAGGACCGCATCGGACGAGTCAAGCTCGAGCTGTATCCGGCGAACGAGGCCGATTTCCTCAAGGACGACCATACGCTGGTGAAGGAAGGCAAGTTCTTCCGCCGGATCTGGGCGAACACCCCGCCCGCGGGACCGGTCAGCATGTGCATCCGCGCGCCGCATCCGGGCAAATACGCGCTGCTCTTCACCCACGACCGCGACATGAAGAACAAGTTCAACTTCTGGCAGGACGGTGCCGGCTTCGTCTCGATGCAGCGGCTCGGCCGCACCCGGCCCAAGGTCGGCCAGGCGACGATCGACGTGAGCGCGGGGGTCACCGTCGTGACGATCCGGGTCCAGTATCTTCGCGGCGTCTCCGGGTTCGCGCCGGTCAGCAACAGCAGCAACTGACCGCGGGGCGGCGGGACATCCCATGCGCATCGTCGATCTCAACGAACATTATTCGCCTACCGGCGGCGGCGTGCGCACCTATCTCGATCGCAAGATGGGGATCATGGCCGATCTCGGCCACGAGCTGATCGTCCTCGCCCCCGCGCTCCACGACAGCGTCGAGGAGCGGCCGGGCGGCGGCAAGATCTACTGGCTCAAGTCGCCGCCGCTGATCCTCGACCGCAACTACGGCATCTTCGTCTACGAGGAGCCGATCCGGCGGCTGTTCGACGAGCTCAAGCCCGACGTGATCGAGACCAGCTCGCCCTGGATGCCGGCCTGGACGCTCGCCAAGTGGCAGGGCGACGCGGTCAAGATCTATTTCGCGCACAACGACAATCTTGGCGCCTATCCCCAGCGCTGGCTCGACGGGATCGCGACGCCGTTCCAGGTCGAGCGCGCCTTCGCCTGGTACACGCGCTACATGGGGCGCTTCCTCGAGCATTACGATGCATTCGTCACCAACGGCCCCGCGCTCGCCAAGCGGCACGAGCGGCGCGGGCTGACCGTGCATGCGTCGATGCCGCTCGGCATCGAACGTGACTATTTTTCGCCCGACCTGCGCGACGAAAGGCTGCGTGTGGCGTTGCTCGCGCAATGCGGCCTGCCCCCCGAGGGGCATCTGCTGCTCGGTATGGGCCGCCACCACCCCGAGAAGCGCTGGCCGATGGTGATCGACGCGGTCGAGGCGGCGGGCGCCGAGATTCCGGTCGGCATGATCCTGCTCGGCACCGGAGTCGATCGCGGCCGGCTCGAGGCGCGAGTCGCGGGCAGTCCGCACATCCGCCTGTTCCGCCCGCTCTACGACCGGATGCGGCTCTCGCGGATCATGGCGAGCTGCGACGCGCTGATCCACGGATCGGATGCCGAGCCGTTCGGACTGGTGGCCTCGGAAGCGCTCGCATCGGGCCTGCCGCTGATCGTTCCCGACGAGGGCGGCTGCGCCGAGATCGCCGAACCCCTGTTCGCCGAGACCTACCGCGCGCGCGACGCGCGTTCGTGCGCCGAGGCGATCCTCCGGATGTTCGCGCGCGAGCCCGCGATCCTGCGCGCCGCGAGTCGCCACGCGGCTGGCCAGGTGCGCACCGACCGCCAGCACACCATCGATCTGATGGCCTACTATGCCGGGCTGGTCGCCGCCAAGCGGGGCGGCTCGGGAGCCTCGAACACGTCGATCAGGATGTCGCCGAGCGGATAGCGTCCGCGCAGCACGTATCCGCCCGCCTTGAGCTTCGCGAGCGCCAGCGCGTGCGCCGCCGCGCGCTCGCCGAAATAGGTCGGGCGCATCACCACGAACTGCGGGCGCCTCGCGAACACGCGCTCGATCTCCTGGAGCTGGTCGACCCCCAGCGCCGCGCTCTCCCGCTCGCGCGAGAGGTGGCTGGGGAATGTCCACGCCGTCACCGCGCATCGTCCGGTGTAGGAATAGAGGATCGAGTTGCCCGAATAGACGTAGAGGCAGCCCGGACCCTGCCCGATCGCTCCCGCGAGCGCGCGCAACTCGCGGCCGTCACCGCGGTGGTAGATCGTGTTGACCATCACCACCTGCCCGCCGATCAGCAGCGCCGCCAGCATCGGCACCGCCAATCGCCTGCCCCACAAATAACTACCGAGGAACCCAGCCGAGCAGCACGCCCCCGGCGCCATTACCGGCAGCGCGTAATGGTTGAACCAGCCGCCGAACGCGATCACGCTCAGCACCGCGGCGATCAGCCAGCCGAACAGCAGCCCGCGCACCGGATCCTCGATTGGCTCGCCCTGCGGTACGTTGCGCGAGAATCCGCTCATGACCAGCAGCGGCGCGAGCACCAGCGCGATCTTGAGAAAGCCGCGCAGCAGCACGTCGGCCGGGTCGCTCTGGCGTTGCAGGATCGACTGGAAGTTGGCGTAGAGGAAGGCGTCGCCGTGCCCGAGCGCGGCATAGACGCCCCAGGCGAGCGCGGTCGGCACCAGCGCCGCGAGGATGAGCACCGCACCATAGGGCAGAATGCGCGCGACGCTCGCGCCCAGCCGCCACTCGCGGAACAGCAGCCACAGCCCCAGGAACATGCCCTCGAGCAGTACCGAATATTTGATCTGGAGCGCCACCCCGACGAGCAGCAGCGCGAGCACCGCGCGGCCCTTGCGCCGCCAGTCGCCGGCGACGTCGCCGACACGCGGCACGATCAGGCACACCGCCGCGACCATCACCAGGTCGTAAAACACCGGCGCCTGCCCGCCCTGGCCGTCGGCGAAATCAAGCCCGAGCACGTAGAACAGTGCCGCGACCGTCGCCCCCGCGCCCCAGCCTGCACGATCGGCGAGCTTCGCCAGCAGCAGCGCGGTCAGCACCACGCTCGCGGTCGCCATCGCCTGATAGACCCAGATGCCCAGCGGCACTCCGAAGGCGGCGGCGGGCAAATAGATCAGGAACAGTCCGATCGGCTTGCGGTCCCACACGTCGACATAGGGAATCGCGCCGTGGAGCATGCGGAGCGCGGTGGTGAAATAGAATTCCTCGTCGACGTGGACCACCGGGTTGCCGAACGTGATCGCGCGCGCGAGCAGCGCCGCGATCAGGAACACCGCCCAGCGCGGCAGCGTGGCGAAGATCGGGGGCCAGGCGAACAGCCGCGCCGCGCGCGCGGAGAGAGGGGTGGTCATCAACGCGCGGGGAATCGGGCGAGCAGCGGCGGAAGACGCATCCAGGCGGCCTTGTTGCGGTCGGGTGGGTGACGGCTTAGCGGTGGTCCGGCCCGCTGTCACGAAGGCGCCACACGCATGGCGCACCGCATCGGGACCCTTGGGGAGGACACGCTTATGACGTTTCGCATCGATCGCCGTTCCTTGCTCCTGACCGGCACGCTCGGCCTCGGCGCCTTCGCGATCCCGGGCTTCGCACAGACGCTGACGATCGCCGATTCGCGCGGCTTCACCCATTCGGTCGCAAGCGGCGAACCGGGGCCGGACACGATGCTGCTGTGGACTCGCTACGTCCCTGCCGACGGCGGCGCGGTCAAGCTGCGAGTCGAAGTGTCGCAGACCGACGATTTCGCGAAGGTCGCCGCGGGCGGCCAGATGATCACCGGCCCGTGGCGCGATCACACCGCCAAGATCACGGTCGAGAGTCTCAAGCCGGGGACGCGCTACTTCTACCGCTTTGTCGCCCCCGACGGCTCGTTCTCACCCGTCGGGCGCACTAGGACGCTGCCAATCGGCGACGCGCGGCAGTTCAAGATCGCGATCTTCTCGTGCAGCAACATGCCGTTTGGCTATTTCAACGCCTATGGCCACGCCGCGGCGCGCGACGACATCGACCTGTGGGCGCACCTCGGCGACTATTTCTATGAGTACAAGACTGGCGGCTACGCGCCCGCGGGCGGCGCGGTCGGCGGACGCTGGCCCGAGCCCGCGACCGAGTTGCTCCACCTCGCCGACTATCGCTTGCGCTATGCCAGCTACCGCCGTGACCCCGACCTCCAGGCGCTTCACGCCGCCAAGCCAATGCTGATGCAATGGGACGATCACGAATCGGCCAACAACAGCTGGGAAGGAGGCGCCGACAACCACCAGGCGGACGAGGGCGATTGGAGCGTGCGCAAGGCGGCGGCGATACAGGCGTTCCGCGAGTGGCTGCCGGTCTCCGAATCGCCTTGGGGCAGCTACGCGATCGGCACCCTCGCCACCTTCTTCCGCACCGAGAGCCGGCTGCTCGGACGCAGCAAGCAGCCCTATATCGACAAATATTTCCTCACCGCCGATCCAGTGAAGGCGCTCACCGCCTACCGCGATGGGGTGTGGCAGGATCCCGCGATCTCGATGCTCGGCAGCGAGCAGGAAGTGTGGCTCGATCATGCGCTGGCCGCGTCGGTGCGCTCGGGCCAGCGCTGGCAGGTCGCCGCGTTCGGCACGATCATGGGCAAGACGCACGTGCCGCCGCAGGCGATGGAATGGCTCAAGCCCGATGCCTCGGCGAAGCTCAGGGCCGAGGTCCAGGCCGGAATCCTCGCGGGCAAGCTCGGCCTGCCCGACAATTACGACAATTGGGGCGGCTACCCCGCCGCGCGCGCACGCTTCCTCAAGTCGGCGCAAGGCGCGGGCGCCAACCTGCTCGTCGTCTGCGGCGACAGCCACAATGCCTGGGCGTTCGACCTCGCGCAGGACGGCAAGCCCGCCGGCGCCGAGTTCGCCGGCCACAGCGTCACTTCCGGCGGCTACGAGACCGAACTCGGGGCCGATCCGAAGGTGGTCGCCGCTGGCCTCGTCGCCGCCAACCCCGAGCTCAAATGGTGCGACACCAGCCGCCGCGGCTATATGGCACTGACGCTCACCCCCGAGCATGCCAGCAACGACTGGGTGTTCGTCGACTCCGTGCTCGAGCGTTCGCCCGCCGCAAGCGTCGGACACACGGCGACAGTCGCGCGCGGGCGCAATAAGATGGGCTGATTCGCGCCGCTCGACGGCTACGAGGAATGTGCCGTTGAGTATCCACGTCGATCGCCGCTCGCTGCTGCTCACCGGAGCGCTGGGGCTGGGCGCCTATGCCATCCCCGGCTTCGCGCGGATCGCCACCGTGCTCGCGCTCGGCGGCTTCACCCATTCGGTCGCGAGCGGCGAGCCGGGGCCCGACACGATGCTGCTGTGGACGCGCTATGTCCCCGCCGATGGCGGCGCGGCGAAGCTCAGGGTCGAGCTTTCCGAGACGGAGGATTTCGCGCGCGTCGTCGCGGGTGGCCAGGCGATCACCGGCCCGTGGCGCGACCACACCGCCAAGATCACGGTCGAGGGCCTCGCGCCCGGCACCCGCTATTTCTACCGTTTCATCGCCCCCGACGGTGCCTTCTCGCCGGTTGGCCGGACAAAGACGCTGCCGCAGGGCGACGTGCGCGAATTCCGGATCGCGGTCTTCTCGTGCTCGAACATGGTGTTCGGCTATTTCAACGCCTACGCCCACGCCGCCCGGCGCGACGACGTGGACCTGTGGACTCACCTCGGCGACTATTTCTACGAGTACGACCGCCACCGCTATTTCCCCAGGCACGGCGCGGTCGACGGGCGCTGGCCCGAGCCCGACGGCGAGCTGATCCACCTCGCCGACTATCGGTTGCGCTATGCGAGCTATCGCAGCGATCCCGACCTCCAGGCGCTCCACGCCGCCAAGCCGATGATCATGCAATTGGACGATCACGAATTGGCCAACGACAGCTGGGAAGGCGGCGCCGAAGGCCACAACCGCGGCGAGGGCGATTGGGGCGCGCGCAAGGCCGCGGCGATGCAGGCCTATCACGAATGGCTGCCCGTCTCCGAAACGCCGTGGGCGACCTACGAGATCGGCGATCTCGCCACCTTCTTCCGCACCGAGACCCGGCTGACCGGCCGCACCCGCCAGCCCGATCCGCTGCCGTTGCTCGATGCCCCCGATCCGGTGAAGGCGCTAACCGCCTTCCGCGACGGGCCGTGGCAGGATCCGGCGGCATCGATGATGGGGTCGGAGCAGGAAGCCTGGCTCGATCATGCGATGGCCGCCTCGATCCACGCCGGCCAGCGCTGGCAAATCGTCGCGTTCGGCACGATCATGGGCCATGTCCGCGTGCCCGACGACGCGATGACCTGGGTCAAACCTCACGCCACCAAACGCGCCAAGCGTTACTTCGAGAAAGGCGTGATCGGCAGCAAGCTCGGCCTGCCGCTGACCTACGACAATTGGGGCGGCTACCCCGCGGCGCGCGCACGCTTCCTCAAGTCGGCGCAGGGGATGGCGGCGAACCTCGTCCTGCTGTGCGGCGACAGCCACAACGCCTGGGCGTTCGACCTTGCTCAGGACGGGCGGCCGGCGGGAATCGAGTTCGCAGGCCACAGCGTCACCGCCCCCGGACTTGAGCGTACCACCGCGCCGGCGCCCGAACTCGTCGCCGCGGCGATGCTGCGCGCCAATGCCGAGCTCAAATGGTGCGACACCAGCCGCCGCGGCTACATGGCGACGACGATCACCCGCGACCGGGTGCGCAACGACTGGGTGTTCATGGACAGCGTGCTGGCGCGGGGGACCGGGGCGAGCGTGGGTTATGGGGCGAGCGTCGAGCGCGGGCGGAACGTGATGGGATAGTCGGAAAGCCCCTCCCCTTCAGAGGAGGGACCTATATAGATACGTGACCCAAATCGGAATTAGGCTTTCGCCCGGAAGCCGTTCACGACCCAGCGCACAACGAAATATGCGCCCACGAGTAGGGCCGTTAGGATGCAGTCGAGAATGAAATAGAGCACCAGCCGTTCGGACCAGTACGTGAGCGGCGCCACGTGCTCATGCTGGAAATAGGTTTGGTCCGCCCCGACGGTGTGAGCGCATTTTAGCGCATCGGGATGCGTGGATAAATCCGCCTCCGCATCGACGCACATTTTGATATCCACTTTGTCCATGTTCACCCAGAACGCGCTCTCGGATTGGAACCCCTCCAAAGCGGCTATCGGCACGCCAATGACGGTCACAACGATCCACAGCCTAAGCCAGCCCGCGCGCCTCATTTCACCCCCTCGGTCCTAGTTCCTGAAATACTCCCGGACGAAATCGAGTCCCTTGTGGGTGATCTTGAAGCCGCCGGGAACGTCCTGCGCATAGCCCTGATAGATGAAGTTCGTTTTCGTGGTTTTGTGAGATTTCAGGTTGCGCACGAGCTGCGAAAATTTCGAGTCCTTTCGGCTCGCGTTCGCCTCGGCGTGTTCTTCGGAGAGGTGCACATAGCCCGGCATTTCGTTGATCATGTCGGTGGTACTGATCTCTCCGTTCGGACGAACGGACATGATCAGTAGGGCATATTTCCATAGGTCTGCCCGCAGATCGATCTCGACCGGTTCAGACATCTTGGGCTGAGGCGGCAATTGCGCGGCCCGCTCTTGCGGCGTTGCGTGGCGAAGGCGTTGCTGCTTGCGTTCTAGGGCAGCGATTTTTTTCACGTCCTCGGCGACGGGAAGGTCCTCGGGCATCCTACCGCTGAGTTCCTTCATCGTCTCCCTGACCTTAAGCCCCACCTCATAGTGGGCCGTAACCGTCGCGACGGCCTTACCGCCGCGCTGGATGGCGCCAATCACCGCGGTCTTGCCTGACGTGCCCGGGCCGTTCTTCGGGTCACCCTTGTGGCGGTTGGCAGCCTTGCCGCCCACATAGGTTTCATCGACTTCTACTTCGCCTTCAAGCGGACGATTGAACGACTGTGTGCGAGCCGCGTAGCGCAGGCGATGCAGCATGAACCAAGCCGTCTTCTGCGTGACGCCAAGGTCCTTCGCGAGCGTCGTGCTGGCGATGCCCTTCTTGTGCGAGGTGATCAGCCAGATCGCCATCATCCACTGGCGAAGGCCGATCTTGCTGTCCTCGAAAATCGAGCCGACCTTGATCGAAAACCGCTTCCGGCAATCGCCGCACTTGTGAGTGCGCTTGTCCGAGAAATGATAGACCTTGGTCGAACCGCACAGCGGGCAATACGCCCCGTTCCGCCAGCGGATCGCAGTGAAGTGGTCAATCGCCGACTGTTCGTCGGGGAACGCCGCCATCATCTGGAACAGGGTTTCGAACTGCTGTTGCTTGGGGGCGATCTTGCTCATACCCCCTTGTGGCATCCAAATCAGATTGGGTCAAGCAGATATATAGATCCCTTCAGAGGAGGGGCTAAACAGGGCTACTCCAGGCTCTTGCTCGCCTGCTCGAACATGTCCTTGCTCAACCCCGGCGTCGCCACGATCCGCTCGAGCTCGGCGCGCATCAGCGTCGCCCGCGCGGGCTCGAAGCGCTTCCAGCGGCCGAGCGGGGGGATCAGCTTGGCGGCGGTCTGGGGGTTGAGCTTGTCGAGCGCGATCAGCTGGTCGGCGAGGAAGCGGTAGCCGCGGCCCGAGGGGTGGTGGAACGCGCGCTGGTTGACGCTGAACGCGCCGATCAGCGCGCGCGCGCGGTTGGGGTTGGCGAGGGTGAAGTCGCGGTGCCCCGCCAGCCGCTCGACCGCCTCCGCGGTATCGTCGCGCATCGACAGCGCCTGGGTTTGGAACCATTTGTCGAGCACCAGCGGGTTGTCGGCATAGCGGTTGTAGAAGATATCGAGCGCGGTCGCCCGGCTGTCCGAACTGCCGTTGGCGAGCGTCGCGAGCGCGCCCTGACGATCGGTCATGTTGTCGGCGTCCTCGAATTGCTGGAACGCCAGCGTCGCAGCGTCCGCCGCGCCGCTCGCCGCGATATACCCGAGCGCGACCGACTTGAGCCGCCGAGCGCCCTTGGCCGCGGGCGAATATTCGAAGCGGTTGGCGCGGGAGCCTTCGTAGGCCGCGCGCCATTCGTCCGCGAGGCTCTGCCCCAAGTCGCGTCGCAGCGCTTCGCGCGCGTGGAAGATCGCCTCGGGATCGACCATCTTCATCTGATCGCCGATGAAGCTGTCCGAGGGGAGCACCACCGCCTCGGCGATGAACGCCTTGTCGAGGTCAGGATCGGTGAGGGTATTGCGAACCGCCTCGATCACCGGGGTGTGATCGGCCTGGCCGGCGGCCACCGCGGCGATCAGCGTGTCGAGCATCAGCTGCTGCATCGCCTCGTAGCGCGCGAAGGGATCGTCGTCGTGCGCCGAGAGGAATGCGAGGTCGCGGGGGCTGCGGTCGGTCTCGACGATCACCGGCGCGGAGAAGGCGCGGTTGATCGAGAGCACCGGCTGCTCGCTGAGGTTCTCGAACATCAGCTCGGCGTTCTCTTCCTTGAGCACGAACAATTGCTCGTCGCACATCGCCCGGCCGGTGATCGCGCCGAACAGGCGGAGCTTGAGCGGCAGCACCATCGGCGCCTTGTCGGGCTGGCCGGGCGTCGGCGGCACCGTCTGGCGGAGCTTGAGTCGCGCGCGACCTCCCTCGCGCACCAGCGAAGCCGAGACTCGCGGCGTGCCCGCCTGGCCGTACCAGCGGCGGAACTGGGTGAGGTCGATCCCGCCGGCTTCCTCCATGCACGCCACGAAATCCTCGCAGGTCGCGGCAGTGCCGTCGAAGCGGTCGAAATAGAGGTCGGTCGCGGCGCGGAACTTCTCCGGCCCGAGCAGGGTCGCCATCATCCGGATGACCTCGGCGCCCTTGTTGTAGATCGTCGCGGTGTAGAAGTTCGAAATCTCGATGTAGCTGTCGGGCCGCACCGGATGCGCGAGCGGGCTCGCGTCCTCGGGGAATTGCGCGGCGCGCAGCGCGCGGACGTCCTCGATCCGCTTGACCGCCTTCGATCCCTGGTCGCCCGAGAAGCTCTGGTCGCGAAAGACGGTGAAGCCTTCCTTGAGGCTGAGCTGGAACCAGTCGCGGCAGGTCACCCGGTTGCCCGACCAGTTGTGGAAATATTCGTGCGCCACCACCGCGGCGATCGCGTCATAGTCATAGTCGGTGGCGGTGTCCGGGTCCGCCAGGATGTAGCGCGAGTTGAAGACGTTGAGCCCCTTGTTCTCCATCGCGCCGAAGTTGAAATCGTCGACCGCGACGATGTTGAACACGTCGAGGTCGTACTCGCGGCCGTAGGTGTCCTCGTCCCACTTCATCGCGGTCTTGAGCGCGGCGAGCGCGTGATCGGTCTTGGCGAGATCGGGCTTGCGCACCCAGATGCCGAGCTGGACCTCACGGCCGGACATCGTCGTGAAGGTGCCGCGGTTGGCGACGAGATCGCCCGCGACCAGCGCGAACAAATAGCTCGGCTTGGGGAAGGGATCGTCCCATTCGGCCCAGTGCCGCCCGCCGTCGAGGTCGCCGCGCTCGACCGGGTCGCCGTTGGCGAGCAGCACCGGAAAGCGCGCCTTGTCCGCGCTCATCCGCACCGAATAGCGGCTGAGCACGTCGGGCCGGTCGGGGAAGAAGGTGATGCGGCGGAAGCCCTCGGCCTCGCACTGGGTGCAGAGCATTCCCGAGGACGCATAGAGCCCCTGGAGCTGAGTGTTGCGCTCGGGCGCGATCTCGACCTCGGTCTCGATCGTATGGGTGGAACCGGAGAGCGCGATCACCAGCGCGGGCCCGTCCATTTCCCAACTGGCTTCGGCGCCGTCGACACGAACCGCGAGCGGAGTCAGCCCGTCGCCGTCGAGCCGGAGCGGCCGGTCGTGCTCGCCGCTTCGCTCGACCGCGAGCGTGGCGCGCACTCGGGTCGCGGCGGGATCGAGCTCGAAGTCGAGCTTGATGGCGGGAACGTGCCAGTCCGGCGGGCGATAGGCGTCGCGGCGGGTGACATGGGGCGCCTGGGGCGCGGTCTGAGCATCGGCCATGGTGGCCGCGATATAGGATCAAAGCGCGGCGCCGCCACGCAAAATCGTCGGCTTGCGCGGGCGCGCGGCGGTGCTACCGATACGGCACGTTTTCCTCGAGGACCTCCCCATGCTCCGATTTGCCGCGCCGCTGGCCCCAGTCGCGCTTATCTTCGCGTTCGCCGCCACGCCACTCGCCGCGCAGGACGCGGCGCAGAAGAACGCGATCGTCAACGCGCCCCTCCCGGCCGACCAGGCGGCGATGAAGAGCCATGTGATGTTCCTTGCCTCGGACGCGCTCAAGGGGCGCGATGTCGGCACGCCCGAGTTCGATGTCGCCGCGCAATATGTGGCGTCGCAATTCTACGAGGCGGGGCTGCGCCCGGCGGGGACCGACGGCTCGTACCTGCAGCGGGTGCCTTTGGTCAGCTACAAGGCCGATGGCGAAGGCAGCATGAGCCTGGCGCGCAAGGGCGCCGCGCCGGTTCCCCTCGCGTTCGGCGCCGAGTTCCTCCCCGCGACCAACCCCGCCAGGGCGCTGACCGAGGTGAGCGCGCCGGTGGTGTTCGTCGGCTACGGCATCGATGCCTCCCGGCTCGGGCGCGACGACTACAAGGGCGTCGACGTGCGCGGCAAGATCGTCGCCTTCTTCGGCGGCGCGCCCGCCGCCTTCCCCGGCGAGGAGCGCGCGCACTTCGGCAGCCCCGCGACCAAGACCGCGATCGCCGCCGCGCACGGCGCGATCGGCACGATCACGCTCGAGACCCCCGCCGCGGCCAAGGCGCGCCCGTTCGCGATGGGCCGCGCGTTCCTCGTCCGCCCGCGCTTCACCTGGGCCGAGGCCGACGGATCGGGCCATGTCGCGACCCCGGGCACGCCTGCGCTCGGCAACCTGAGCCTCGCCGGCGCCGCCAAGCTGTTCGACGGCGCGAAGACGCCCTGGGCGACGGTGGTCAAGCTCGCCGAGAGCGACGCCGCGACCTTCAGGGCCGAGGTGCTGCCGGTCACGCTCTCGGTCTCGTTCAAGACGGTCGACACGCCCGTCGCGAGCGAGAATGTCGTCGGGCTGCTCCCCGGCACCGATCCCACGCTCAAGGCCGAGTATGTGGTACTCTCGGCGCATCTCGATCACCTCGGCGTCGGCCGCGCGGACGCGCACGGCGACACGATCAACAACGGCGCGCTCGACGATGCGGTGGGGATCGCCTCGCTGATCGAGGAAGCGCGGCGCTTCACCACCTCGGGCAAGGCGCCGCGGCGGGGAATCGTCTTCCTCGCGGTCACCGCCGAGGAGAAGGGGCTGATCGGATCGGACTATTTCGCGCACAACCCGACGGTGCCCAAGGCCGGCATCGTCGCCGACGTCAACCTCGACATGCCGATCCTCACCTACAAGTTCAGCGACATCGTCGTGTACGGCGCGCAGCATTCGACGCTGGGGCCGATCGTCGAGAAGGCGGGGGCCGAGATCGGCGTGACGCTCTCGGCCGATCCGCTGCCCGACGAAGGCATCTTCGTCCGCTCGGACCATTACCGCTTCGTCCAGCAGGGCGTGCCGTCGGTGTTCCTGTGGCCGGGCGCGGGCGGGCCCGGCAAGGCGGCGATCGAGGCGTTCATGAAGGACCATTACCACCAGCCCTCGGACGAGGTCGGCCAGTCGCCGGCGATCGACTGGGAACAGGGCGTGCGCTTCGTCGACGTCAACTACCGCATCGCCCGCGCGATCGCCGACGGCGACCAGCGCCCGCTCTGGAACAAGGGCGACTTCTTCGGTACGCTCTATGGGGGGCCGGGCGCGAAATAGCGCCGAGACTTCTGGAAATGTCGAGCGCGGGGGCCTGCCTTCGCGCGGCCGTTGTGGGAAGGCGCTTGATGCTGCGTTGGTTGTCGTTCGTGCCCTTGCTCCTCGCGCCGGCGGCGCTCGCGCAGGACCTCAGCCCGCAGCAGGCCGAGCTCAAGTCGACCGTCCAGTTCCTCGCCTCGGACGCGCTGCGCGGGCGCGAGGCGGGGACGCATGATTTCGACGTCGCCGCCGAATATATGGCGGCGCAGATGCTCGCCGTGGGGCTCAGGCCCGGCGGGGAGAAGGGCAGTTGGTTCCAGAGCGTCCAGCTGGTCACCTATCGCCCCGCCGAGCGCGGCACGATGACGCTGACCGTCGGCAAGGCCGACGTGCCGATGCTGTTCGGCCGCGATTTCGTGAACCTGCCGGTGCCCTCCAGCCCCGATTTCAAGGCCGAGGGGCCGGTGGTGTTCGCGGGCTATGGCGTGATCGACCCGCAATCGAAGCGCGACGATTATCGCGGGCTCGACGTGGCCGGCAAGATCGTCGCGGTGCTGAGCGGGGTGCCCAAGGGCATTACGGGTGATGTCGCCGCGCTGCTCGACGACGACGACCAGAAAGCCGCGATCGCGCAGGCGCACGGCGCCAAGGCCGTGGTGGTGCTCGAATCCGCCGAGAGCCGGCATCGCTATTCGTTCGCCGCGGTCGCGGCCTATTACGACTATCAGCGCAACGGCTGGGCGGGCGCCGACGGCACCGCCTATTCGATCGCGCCGCGCGCGCCGGTGGTCGATTATCTGAGCCAGGCGGGCGCCGAGAAACTGTTCACCGGCGCGCGGATCAAGTGGCAGGCGGTGGCCGCCGCCGAGGCGAGCGGCGGGCGGATGCCCACCGGTCCGCTTGCGGTGACGCTCGCCGCCGCCTCGAAGACTCGGGTCAGGACCAGCCCGAGCCGCAACGTGATCGGGCTGCTCGAGGGCAGCGATCCGGCGCTCAAGGGGCAATACGTGCTGGTCTCGGCGCACCTCGATCACGTCGGCGTCGGCGAGCCGGTGAATGGCGACCGGATCTACAACGGCGCGATGGACAATGCGGTCGGCAACGCGATGATCCTCGAGATCGCGCGCGGCTTCCAGGCATCGGGCAAGCGCCCGCGACGCAGCATCCTGTTCCTGTCGCTGACGGGCGAGGAGAAGGGGCTGCTCGGCTCCGAATATTTCGCGGTCAATCCGGTGGTGCCCAAGGAGAGAATCGTCGGCGACATCAACATCGACATGCCGATCCTCACCTATCCCTTGGTCGATCTCGTGGTCGACGGCGGCGAGCGGATGAGCCTGGGCGAGACGATCGCCGAGGCCGCCGCGGGCGAGGGGATGAAGATCGTCGCCGATCCGACGCCCGAGGAGAATTTCTTCATCCGCTCGGATCACTACAGCTTCGTCAAGGCGGGTATCCCGGCGGTCTCGATCGACACCGGCCCGGGCGGCGAAGGCGCGGCGGCGTCGAAGCACTTCCTCGACACCAACTACCACCAGCCCTCGGACCAGATCGATCTGCCGTTCAACTGGGACTCGGCGATCCGCTACCTTCACGTCGCCGAGGCGGCGGTGCATTCGGTCGCCAATGCCGACGAGCGCCCGCGGTTCGTGAAGGGCGATTTCTTCGGCGTGCAGTTCGGGGGATATGGGGCGCAGTAGGTAGACGGGACGTTGTGCCGGCGCCCGAGGGTGGTAGCGTCGTTGCAGCCCCGCAACGGAGTGATTCCGCGATGTTCAAGCCGCTCGTCCTCCTTCCTCTGCTGCTCGCCGCCGCGCCTGCGCTCAGCCAGTCGCTGAGCCCCGACGAGGCCGCGCTCAAGGCGCACGTCGCCTTCCTCGCCGACGATTCGCTCAAAGGGCGCGACACCGGCAGCCCCGAGTTCGACACCGCCGCGCATTACGTCGCGTCGCGGATGCTCGCGGCTGGGCTGGTGCCGGGGGGCGACGACGGCGGCTGGTTCCAGAAGGTGCCGCTGGTCGGCACACGGCCCGATGGCAAGGGCACGATGACGCTGACTCGCGGCGGCGCCCAGACTGCGCTCGCCTTCGGGCAGGACTTCATCACCGGGATCAATCCGCTGGTCCCCGATTTCTCCGCGAGCGGCGAGGTGGTGTTCGCGGGCTATGGCGTGATCGACAAGACCAGCGGGCGCGACGACTACAAGGGGCTCGACGTGCGCGGCAAGGTGGTCGCGATCCTCTACGGCGGCCCCGCCGACCTGCCGAGCGAGGTCCGCGCGCACTACGGCAGCCGCGAGGTCAAGGCCGAGATCGCCGCCGCGCACGGCGCCAAGGGCCTGATCTTCATCGAATCGACGATGCTCCACACCGTCTATCCGTTCCACATCATCGCCGCGAGCTGGGAAGAGCCGGGAATGCGCTGGGCCGAGCCCGACGGAAAGCCGCACGTCGCCGCGGGCGGGCTGCCGGGGCTCGGCATCCTGAGCCAGGCGGGCGCGGCGAAGCTGTTCGCGGGATCGCGATTCAAGTGGGACGCGGTGCTCGCCGCCGATGCTGCGGGCAAGAAGGTGCCGACCGGCGACCTCGGCGTCACCGTGTCGATGCACCAAGCGGGCAAGATCTGGGCCGTGCCGAGCGTCAATGTCGTCGGGCTGCTCGAAGGCTCCGACCCCGGCCTCAAGGCCGAGACGGTGATCCTCTCCGCGCACCTCGATCACATCGGCATCTCCGCGCCCGACGCGCGGGGCGACACGATCAACAACGGTGCGATGGACAATGCCGTGGGAGTCGCCTCGATGCTCGAGGTGGCGCGCGCCTTCCAGGCCTCGGGCAAGCGCCCGCGCCGTTCGATCCTCTTCATCGCGCTCACCGCCGAGGAAAAGGGCCTGATCGGCTCGGACTATTTCGCGCGCCACCCCACGTCGAGCGCGGGCACGATCGTCGCCAACGTCAACCTCGACATGCCGATCCTCACCTACAAGTTCGAGGATCTGGTGGTCTATGGCGCCGATCGCACCAGCATCGGCCCGATCGTGGCACGGGTGGCGGGGGCCGAGGGCGTCGCGCTCACCCCCGATCCCGCGCCCGAGCAAGCGAGCTTCGTGCGCTCGGACCACTACAGCTTCGTACGCACCGGCGTGCCCGCGGTGTCGATCGAGCCGGGCCCCAAGGGGCCGGGCAAGGCGGCGATCGAGGATTTCCTCGAGCACCACTACCACCAGCCCTCGGACGAAGTGACGCTGCCGATCGACTGGGGCCAGGGGGTGCGCTTCGTGAAGCTCAACTACGAGATCGCGCGCGCGCTCGCCGACGGCGACGCGCGCGCCAGCTGGAACAAGGGTGATTTCTTCGGCGTGCTGTTCGGGGGCTATGGGGCGAAATAGGCACGATCGTCATGCGCCTGTTCGTCTTCGGCCTCGGCTACACCGCTTCCCGCATCCGCGTCGCGCTCGAAGCGCGGGGCTGGCACGTTAGCGGCACGACCCGCGAAACCTTCGCGCAAGCGGGCGACGACATCGCCTGCGCCACCCACATCCTCTCCTCGGTCCCGCCCGGCGACGACCGTGACCCGGTGCTCGACACCTATCGCGGGCTGCTGGCGGACAAATGGCTCGGCTATCTCTCCTCGACCGGCGTCTATGGCGACACCGGCGGCGCCTGGGTCGACGAGAGCGCACCGATCGGGGGAGGGCGCCGCACCGCCCGCGCCGAGGCCGACGCGGCGTGGCTGGCGATGGGCGCGCGTGTCTTCCGCCTGCCCGGCATCTATGGGCCCGGCCGCTCCGCGCTCGATCGCGCCGGGCCGCGCATCGACCTGCCGGGCCAAGTGTTCAACCGAGTCCATGTCGATGATATCGTCAGCGGCGTGATCGCCGCGCTCGACGCGCCGGCCGGCGCCTACAATCTCGCCGACGACTTGCCCGCGCCGCAGAGCGAGGTGATCGCCTACGCCTGCCGGTTGCGCGGGGTCGTCCCGCCGCCGCTGGCGTCGCTGGAGGAGGCCGGGCTCAGCCCTGCGTCGCGCGCCTTTTATTCCGAGAACCGCCGCGTCGCGAACGGCAAGGCCAAGCGCGTGCTCGGCTGGCGTCCGCGCTACCCGGACTACCGGTTCGGCCTGCGCGCCCTCAATGCGATCACCAGCCCCGCGACCACCAGCGCGACTCCCGCCCCGGCGGTCAGCGACCAGCGATAACCCTCGAACACCGTCGACAGCAGCATCGCGATCACCGGGATCAGCGCGCTGGTATAGGCCGCCTTGGTCGGCCCGATCATCCGGATCAGCGCGAAATAGAGGCTGAAGGTCACCGCCGATCCGATCACGCCGAGATAGAGGATGCCCGCGGCATACAGCGGCCGTGCCTCGAACACCGGCGGTCCCGCGGTCGCCCAGGCGAAGCCCGCGTCGATCGCGGCGCCGCTCAGCATCGCCCAGCCGAGCATTGTCGACATGGGGTAAGCCTTGGAGGTCTGCGATCCCTGCATCACGTTCGAGACCGACGCCGAGAGCACGCCCGCGAGCGCGACGCCGATGCCCAGCGCCGCCTCATGCCCGCCCGCAGGGCTCAGCCGAGTCTCGTGGAGGAACAGCAGCCCGACGCCCGCCACCGCGATCGCCGATCCCGCGATCAGCTGCGCGCCCATCCGCTGGCCGAGAAAGATCCGCGCGAGAACCGCGTTGGGCACCAGCAGCAGCCCGTAGACCACCGCCACCACGCCCGAGGCGACGTGCTGCTCGGCGCGGTAGACGAGGTTGAAGTTGATCACGAACTGGGCGAGCCCCAGCAGCAGCGCGAACGCCGCCCCGCGCAGGTCGAGCCCCAGCCGGTCGCGCCTGAGCGCCGCCCAGCCGAGCATCGTCACCCCCGCCACGCCGAAGCGGTACGCGACCGACCAGCTCGCCGGCACCACCGCGAGCTGGTCGTGGATCACCAGCCAGGTCGAGCTCCAGATCAGCGTGATCACGCCGAACGGGACCAGCACCGAAAGCTGCGTCGATCGTGGCGGGAGTGACAAGTTCACGGTGCTTCGCGCGGCATGGTGGCAGGTGTTTCCATACAATTAAAGATATAAAGATATCTTTATATCTAGTCAAACGGCGCCGTCACAATTCGGCGATCGCCTCCGCCAGCGGCCGGATCGCTTCCGCTTCCTGGTTCCAAGAGATCACCAGCCGCGCCTCGCCGACGCCCCAGTCGTAGAAATCGAAGCCCAGCGCCCGCAGGCTCGCCGCCTCCTCCGCCGTCACCCGCAGGAACACCTCGTTGGCCTCGACCGGGTAGACCAGCCGCTCGCCCGCCGCCTCGGCCAGCAGCCGCGCGCCAGCATTGGCCGCGCGAGCGTTGGCGAGCCACAGGTCGCCGTCGAGCATCGCGAGCAGCTGGGCGGCGAGATAGCGCCCCTTCGAGAACAGCAGCCCCGCGCGCTTGCGGCGGTAGAGCGTCGCGTCCGCCAGCCCGGGCTTGAAGAAGACCAGCGCCTCGGCGCTCATGCCCCCGTTCTTGACGAAGCCGAAGCTCAACGCATCGACCCCCGCGCGCCATGTCACGTCGGCGGGCGCGCAGCCGAGATGCGCCACCGCATTGGCGAAGCGCGCACCGTCCATGTGCAGCCCGAGCCCGCGTGCGTGCGCGAACTCGCCGATCGCCGCGACTTCGTCGGGGGTATAAGCCAGCCCATATTCGGTCGCGTTGGTGATCGAGATCGCGTGCGGCTGGACCTGGTGGACGTCCTTGCGGATCGCCGCGATCACGGCTTCGATTGCCGCGGGAGTCAGCTTGGCGCCGGGGCCGTCGGCGGCCAT
The DNA here is from genome assembly GCA_963799985.1 of uncultured Alphaproteobacteria bacterium. Taxonomy (GTDB): domain Bacteria; phylum Pseudomonadota; class Alphaproteobacteria; order Sphingomonadales; family Sphingomonadaceae; genus Sphingomonas. Next base: position 1,103,689 of record CAWCZC010000002.1, read on the forward strand.
CAGCTTGGCGCCGCCGGTGTAGAATTCGGGCGCGCCGCATTCGTCCTGGTTGATGTGCGCATCGCGGTGGCAGATCACGCCGCCGTAGGAGGGGACCAGTGCCGCGAGCGCGAGGCTGTTCGCCGAAGTGCCGGTCGGCACCCACAGCGCGCGCACGGAGGTGCCGAACAGGTCGGAGAAGCGCCCGTCGAGCTCCTTGCTCCACTTGTCGCCGTCATAGGCGGTGTCGAGCACGTTCACGCTGGCGAGGGCGTCGAGCACCCGGGCGTGGACCGGGGCGGCATTGTCCGAGAAGAAGCGCATCGCCGAGCCTGTGCTGAACCGCGGCCGTAACGTCAATTGGGCACGTAAAGCCCCTCCCCTTGAAGGGGAGGGGCTAATTCTGCGTATTCCCCGGCCGCGCCTGCCGGGGCGTGGAGGGCGCCGGGATCGGCGGCTGGCGCGGTACGTCGGCATCCTCGCGGCGGCGGTCGTCCGGGCGCGGGGGTTGGTCCTTCGGATCGGCGGTATCGACCTCGACCTGGATCTCGCCGTTGCCGAGGTGGATGCCGAGGCCTTCCAGCGCCTGGCCGAGGTCGCCCGACTCATTCCCGTCGGTCTCGTTGCCGGGCACCGGCGGGGGTGGCGGCGCCTGGATGTCGAGCGCGCGAGTTCATGAAATCGCGCCACACCCGCGCGGGCAGGCCGCTGCCCGACAGGCCCGGGTTGGGCGAATTGTCATCGTTCCCCAGCCACACGCCCGCGACGATCCCGCCGGCATAACCGACGAACAGCGCGTCGCGATTGTCCTGGGTGGTGCCGGTCTTGCCGAAGGTCGGGATCGGCAGCACCGCGCCCCGCCCGGTGCCCGACTGGACCACGCTTTGGAGGAGCGAGCGCATGTCGTCGAGCTGGCTGTTGGGAAAGCGTGTCGGCGCGCCGAGCGTCTTCGCCAGCCAGTCCTGCGAGGCTTCGGTATCGGCCAGCCCGCGCGGGCGCACAGGATAGCTGCCCTCGGCGATCGCGGCGTAAGCGGCAGTCAGCTCGAGCAAGGAAACGGTGGAGGTGCCGAGCCCGACCGAAGCGTCGTTGCCGATCGGGGTCGAGATGCCGAGGTCGCGGGCCGCCCGAGTCACCGCCGCCACGCCGAGCTTCTGGGTCAGCCGCGCGGCGGCGACGTTGCTCGACTTGGCGAAGGCCTGGCGCAGCGTGATCGGGCCGGCATAGCTGTCGTGACTGTTCTGCGGCGACCAGTTGCCGATCGTCACTGGCGAATCGTCGACCATCGAATCGGGGCTCATCCCCGCGCGCATCGCCGCCAGATAGACGAACAGCTTGAAGGTCGATCCCGGCTGGCGGCGCGCCTGGGTGGCACGGTTGAACGGGCTGCCGCCGTAGTTGGTGCCGCCGACCATCGCGATCACCCGCCCGTCGGGGTGCATCGCGACGATCGCGATCTGCGACTTCCTGAGCCCTGCGTCGCGTACCGCGCGTTCGGCTGCCTTTTGCGCGCGCACTTCGAGCGTGGTCTCCACCGTCTGTTCGCTCGCGACGGCGCCCGCGCGGTCGCGCGCCTGGGGGAGGACCCAGTCGGCGAAATAGGTGCCGTTGGGGAGCTGAGTCACTCGATCGGTGTGGAGCACCGCGGGCCGCACGCGCGCGGCGGTGTCCTTGTCGAGCAGCCCCGAGCTCACCATCGCGCCGATGACGAGCTTCTGCCGCGCCCGCGCGCCCGCGAGGTTGCCGGTCGGGGCGAGGCGGCTGGGCGCCTGGACCAGCCCCGCGAGCATCGCCGCCTGGCTGATCGTCAGATCCTCGGGCCGGCAGCTGAAATAATGGTGCGCGGCGGCGTCGAGCCCATAGACGTTGTCGCCGAAATAGACGTTCGAGAGGTAGCGCGAGAGGATCTCGTCCTTGGTCAGCCACGCCTCGAGCCAGAAGGCGATCAGCACTTCCTGGAACTTGCGCCCCATCGTCCGGCTCTGATCGAGGAAGGCGTTCTTGGCGAGTTGCTGGGTGATCGTGCTGCCGCCCTGCGCGCCGCCGCTGCCGCCCGCGTTGTGGACCAGCGCGCGCAGCGATGCCGCGCGGATCGATTCCCCAATGGCTGTAGAAGCGCCGGTCCTCGATCGCGATGAAGGCGTTGCGGACGTGCTCGGGCAATTTGGCGGCGTTGACCGGCGGCCCGATCACCGCGCCGCGCCGCGCGATCGGCGCGCCCTCGGCCGAAAGCAAAGTGATCGAAGGCGGTGCGGGCGGCTGGAGCGACTTCGACAGCGGCGCGGTGAGCGCGAGCCAGCCGACCGCGCAGAAGAACAGCACCATGAAGCCCGCCGCGCCGCGCACCGCCCATTTGAGATAGTTGCGCCGCCGCCGGACGACGGGAACGTTGGTGGTGTAGGTTCCCGGCACCGGCTCGGGCGCCATCGGCGGCGGGGGAGGCGGCGCCGGGCGGCGCGGCGGCGGCGAATAGCCCATCGGCGGCGCCAGCCCGCCGGTCAGCTCGAGCGGCGCGTCGGGCTGGATCGCCTTGCGCGCGCGCGCGAACGCCGCCTCGATCATCTCGCCCGCGCTGCGCTTCGCCGGCTCGGGAGGTGGCGGCGGTGCGGGCGGCGCGACGCGGCGGAACTGCGCCTTCACCGGCTCAGGCGCCGGCGTGGGCGGCCGGCGCAGCGGAAAGCGCGGTTCGGGGGGAGGCGGTGGGTCTTTTGCCATGCTCAGCTAACTGTATTGCGGTAATAATACACGCAAGCTGCCCCCGTGCCAACTTCCTGATGTCTAGGGCTTCAATCCCCATCCGTCACCCCGGCCTTGGGCTGAGGTCCACTGTGCAGCAAGCGAAGTCCTCGAACCTCCTGTCTTGCGCGTGCGGAGGAGTGGATCCCGGCCCAAGGCCGGGATGACGAGAAAATCAGGAAAATCAGGGACGGTCCCTATTTCCTCAGGCTTCCAGCTCGACGTCCCAGTAGAGCCAGTCGCGCCAGGTATCGTGGAGATAGTTGGGCGGGAAGCGGCGGCCGTGCTCCTGGAGATGCCAGCTCGTCGGCCGGATCGGCGCGATGTGGAGCGGCATCGCCGCCTGCCTGGGGGTGCGCCCGCCCTTCTTGAGGTTGCACGGCGCGCAGGCGGTGACGACATTCTCCCAGGTGGTGCGCCCGCCCTGGGCGCGGGGAATGACATGGTCGAAGGTCAGTTCGCGTGGGCTGCTGCAATATTGGCAGGCGAACTTGTCGCGGAGGAAGAGGTTGAACCGGGTGAACGCGGGAAAATTACTGGGCTTCACATATTGCTTGAGCGCGATGACCGAAGGAAGTTTCAGCCTCGCGCTGGGACTTCGAACCTCGCGTTCGTAGAAATCGACCACATCGACTCGGTCGAGGAACAGTGCCTTGACCGCGGTTTGCCACGGCCAGATGCTCAGCGGATAATAGCTCAGGGGGGTATAATCGGCGTTGAGGACAAGCGCGGGGCAGCTGTCGGGATGGCGGATCAGATCGGGATGGTACATGCGCCCCCTCGCCAGTCACTTCGATGTCCGCCTTTTGCCAGAAAGCGTTACGCCGTCATGACAGCACAGCCCGCGACTCGCGGTCAAGAGCCGGTTTCGTGATCGTCACCCGCTTCGCGCCGAGCCCTACGGGGCGGTTGCATCTGGGCCACGCCTGGTCGGCGATCCAGGCGCACGATTTCGCGCGGCGGGCGGGCGGGCGCTTCCTCCTGCGGATCGAGGATATCGACGGAACGCGCAGCCGCGCCGAGCATGTGGATGCGATCCTCACCGATCTCGACTGGCTCGGGCTGGGTTGGGACGGCGAGGTGGTGTTCCAGTCCGAACGCCTGCCCTTCTACGAGACCGCGCTCGAACGCCTCCGCGAAATGGACCTGCTCTACCCCTGCTTCTGCACCCGCGCCGACATCGCCGCGAGCCTGTCTGCGCCGCATGGGCCGGAGGGGGCGGTGTATCCGGGGACGTGCCGGGGGCTGGCGGCGCCCGACCTGTCCAGGCCCCATTGCTGGCGGCTCGATGTGGAGAAGGCGATCGTCTTACTTCCATCCATCATCCCGGACCAAGTCCGGGATGACGGATTGCTGGAATGGCACGACGCCTTCGCCGGCCGGCAACGCGCCGATCCCCTTTCCCACGGCGACGTCGTCCTCGCCCGCAAGGATGCGCCGGCCAGCTACCACCTCGCCGTCACCCTCGACGACGCGGCGCAGCGCGTCAGCCATGTCGTCCGCGGCCGCGACCTGTTCGCCGCCACCCACGTCCATCGCCTCCTCCAGGCGCTGCTCGACCTGCCCACCCCCGAATACCGCCACCATCCGCTCCTCGCGGGCCCCGGCGGCGCGCGCCTCGCCAAGCGCGATGGCGCCCCTACGCTGGAGGCGATGCGGCAGGCGGGCGAGGACGGCCGCGCGCTCGCCGAGCGGCTGCGGCAAGGCGTGCTCCCGGTTGGCATCGCGATCGCGAAGGACTAGAGCAAATCCATGCAGACCTTCCTTGTCATCCTGCTCGTCGCCGTGCTGCTCGCGATCCTCGCGGTGCTCGGCGCGGGGCTCGTCAATCTCGCACGCAGCGCGCCCGGCGAAGCGGAGGGCGAGGGCCCCAGCCCGCGCGCGCTCAGATCGAACAAGCTGATGCAATATCGCGTCCTGCTCCAGGCGGTGGGGATCGGGCTGGTCGCACTGATACTGCTCTTCGCCTCCGCCAAGGGCTAGACGAAGGATGGTCCGGCTCAACCGGATCTATACCCGCACCGGGGACGACGGCTCGACCGGGCTCGCCGACGGCTCGCGAGTCTCGAAGGCCGCGGCGCTGATGGCGGCGATCGGCGACGTCGACGAGGCGAATTCGGCGATCGGCGTCGCTCGCGCCGCGCTCGGCCCGGGCGCGTTTAGCGAGTTGCTCGCGCACATCCAGAACGATCTGTTCGATCTCGGCGCCGATCTCGCGACGCCCGAGGGGATCGAGGGCGCGCTGCGCGTGACCGATGCTCAGATCGCCTGGCTCGAGGCGAGCATCGACCGGATGAATTCGGCGCTCGAGCCGCTCACGAGCTTCGTGCTTCCGGCAGGCGATCCGGGCGCGGCGTCGCTCCACCTCGCCCGCGCGATCGTCCGCCGCGCCGAGCGATCGGTGGTTGCCGCGCGCGAGACGCTGGCGGTTCGGAATGAAGCGCTAACCTATTTGAATCGCTTGTCGGATTTGCTCTTCGTCGCGGCGCGCGCGGTGAACCAAAACGGCGCGGGCGACGTTCTGTGGGTTCCGGGGGCCTCGCGCTAACCTATATTCCTGTTCCTGGACGGTTGACGACGCCGATTTCGCGACCGATAAGGAGAACATAATGCGAACGGAACCTGGTCCGGCCCCGGCTTCCGCGCTCGGCGAGCGGTTTGCCGCCGTGCGCGCATTGAGCGCGGCGCTGGTCCGCCCGCTTTCGGACGCCGATGCGACCGTTCAGTCGATGGACGATGCCTCGCCCGCCAAATGGCATCTCGCGCACACGACGTGGTTCTTCGAGAGCTTCGTGCTGCGCGATTTCGTGCTCGGCTACCGGCGTTTCGACGAGCGCTGGCCGTTTCTGTTCAATAGCTATTACGAAGCCGAGGGCCGGCGCCACGCGCGGCCGATGCGCGGCATGCTGACTCGCCCGTCGCTCGGCGAAGTCCTCGCCTATCGCGCCGCGGTGGATGCGGCGGTACTCGATGCGCTGCCCGGCCTGCCGCCGCCCGCGCTCGCGCTGGTGGAGCTCGGCTGCCACCACGAGCAGCAGCACCAGGAACTGCTGCTCACCGACGTGCTCCACCTCTTCGCGCAGAATCCGCTCGAGCCCGCGATCTGGCCTGGCGACCCGAAGGTCCCCGTCGCGATGCCGGGCGAGATCGGCTGGATCGAGGGCGCGAGCGGCATCGTCGAGATCGGCGCCGACTCGCGATGGCAGGAGTCGAGTTGGTCAACCGACGCCTTTAAATTTGATTGTGAAGGACCGCGTCACCGGACGCTGCTCGCGCCGCACGCCGTCGCCGACCGCACCGTGACCAACGGCGAATGGGCCGCGTTCATCGCCGACGGCGGCTATTCGGAGCCCCGCCACTGGCTGTCCGACGGCTGGGCCTGGGTCCAGGCGGAGGGCATCGAGGCACCGCTCTACTGGCGCCAGGAGCGCGGCACCTGGACTCGCTTCGGGCTCGACGGCCGGCGGCCGATCGATCCCGCCGCGCCGGTCACCCACGTCAGCTTCTACGAGGCCGACGCCTATGCGAGCTGGGCCGGCGCGCGGCTGCCGACCGAGGCCGAATGGGAAGGCGCGGCGGCAGCGCACGATCCGCTCGGCGGCAACCAGCTCGACGGCCCCGGCCCGGCCGAGCCGCGGCCCTCCTCCGGCGGCGCGGCCTTCTTCGGCGATGTCTGGGAATGGACCGGCAGCGCGTTCCGCCCCTATCCCGGCTTCCGCGCGACCGATGGCGCGGTCGGCGAGTACAACGGCAAGTTCATGAGCGGCCAGTTCGTGCTGCGCGGCGGCTCGTTCGCCACCCCGCGCGGGCATGTCCGCGCGAGCTACCGCAACTTCTTCTATCCGCACCAGCGCTGGCAATTCACCGGCGTGCGCCTGGCGAAGGACCTGTGATGCCTTTCTCTTTCGTCATGCCGGACTTGATCCGGCATCCATGTGCACCGGCAAGCCCGGTACCTGACGCCGGCGTGCGCACGTGGACCCCGGATCAAGTCCGGGGTGACGGTCCTCATCTCGGCAAGGGACGAAGCCCGTGCTGAAGCAGGAAATCGAGGACGGCCAGGCGTCGCTCGCTGATCCGGCGTTCCGCGCCGACGTGCTGAACGGGCTCGAGGCGCGGCCCCGCGCGATCCCCGCGCGCTGGTTCTACGATCGCCGCGGCTCGGAATTGTTCGAGGCGATCACGCGGCTCCCCGAATATTACCCCACCCGCACCGAGACCGCACTGCTCGAGCAGGTGAGTCCGGAGCTCCACGCGCTGGCGGCACGCAACGCCGCGGTGGTCGAGTTCGGGTCGGGCTCGTCGGCCAAGACCCCGATCCTGCTGCGCGCGATCGATCCCGCGGCCTATGTGCCGATCGACATTTCGGGCGAGTTCCTCCGCCATTCGGCCGGGCAGCTGTCGCAGGCGTTTCCCGGGCTGCCGGTCTATCCGGTCGAGGCCGATTTCCTGCGGCCCGTGCCGCTGCCGCCGCAGGTCGAGGGGCTTCCCAAGCTCGGCTTCTTCCCGGGCTCGACGATCGGCAACATGAACGCGTGGCACGCGGTCGATCTGCTGCGGGCGATGCGCGCTTGGCTCGGCGAGGGCGCGCGGCTGCTGATCGGGATGGACCGGATCAAGCCGCTCGACGTGCTGATCCCGGCGTATGACGATGCCCTAGGCGTCACCGCCGCGTTCAACCTCAACCTGCTCGAGCGGGTCAACCGCGAGCTCGGGGGCACGATCCCAGTGGACGTCTTCCGCCACCGCGCGATCTGGAACGCCGACGCCGCGCGGATCGAGATGCACCTCGAGGCGGTGCGCGACACGCAGTTCGAGGTCGACGGCCGCGCCTTCTCGATCGCGGCGGGCGAAACGATCCACACCGAGAACAGCCACAAGTACGAGCGCAACGGCGCGCGGATGCTGCTCCGCGCGGGCGGCTGGACTCCGATCGCAGAGTGGACCGACCCCGAGGACTGGTTCGCGCTGATCCTGTGCGAGGCGCAGCCGATCCGGGTCGCGCCCTAAGGGTAGACGGGCTGCGCGCGGTAGACGGTCAGCCAGTGGATCGAGCCGCGGCAGGTGTCGAGATCGAGTCGCCTCGGTCATGCGGAATCGGGTGCCGTCCCACACCCAGCTCCGAGCCTCGCCGCAATCGCCGAGGCCGCGGCCCTTGCCGAAGCTGGCGAGCGTCGCTTTCCTGGGATCCCACGCCGCGTTGACCAGGATCGGCACCGTCGCCCCGGCCTCGCCCCAGCCCGGCGCGAAATCGAAGCGCGCGGGTTCGGCGTGGCCGTCGGTCATGACGAACGCCGCGCTCGAGAAATTATAGGCGCCGCTGCCGCACGGGATCAGCACCAGCACCGCGTGCGCATCGAGCGGGGCGAGCTCGGGCTTGAGATCGGGGCGCGCGGGCTCCTCGTCGCACCGGCCCTGCTTCGAGAGCGCGGCGAGCATCGCCCGGCCGAGCGGAGTGGCCCGGCCCGAGGGCGGGCGGAGGGCGGTCACCTGCGGCAGCGCCGCGGCGGCGGGCACGAGCACAGCCGAACGCGCGCCGTGCGCGACGATCGCGGTCACTCCGCCCGCGCGGCCCTGCTGCGAATCCACGTAGCGCAAACTCGCCGACAGCCCGGCGAGCGAGACGGTGGCGAGCAGCTTCCCGCGCGGCGCCTGGATCGTCAGCGCGCGGCCGCCCGCCATCCGCCGCGCCAGCGCCTCTGCGGCGGGGCCGCTCAGCTCGATCCCGTTGCGGCCGATCGGCGCGTCGAGCACCGCCTTGCCGTCGACCGCGATCGTCGCGGCGCCGCGATAGGGGCCGGCCGGGGTGAACGCGAGCGTCATCGCGCCGGCCGGGCCTGCCATTCGCCGAAGCAGCACTTGCGGCGGCTCGCGCCCGCTCCATTCCTCGGGGGCCAGCGCGGTCGCTTCGCAGCGCTTCACATTGTCACAGGCAACCGCCCAGTCGCCGAACACCTTCTCCGTCGCCGGCTGGGGAGTGGCGGCGGCGAGGAGCAATGCGAGGATCGGCATGCCCATATCCTAGCCGAATGCGGCGCAAGGCGGTAGGTGGCGGGCTTGAGTGTGTGCGGCTTCGCTGCAACCGTTTCAGCTTTGCTGAAACAGAGTCCAAGGAGATCGACGATGCAGACAGTGGGCGTGATCGGCGCGGGACAGATGGGAGCGGGGATCGCGCAGGTCTCGGCGCAGGCGGGGTATCGCGTGCTGCTCTCCGACGTGGATCAGGCGCGCGCCGAGGCCGGCAAGGCTGGGATCGCGAAGCAGCTCGCCCGGCTGGTCGAGAAGGAGAAGATCGCCGCCGACGCCCGCGACGCCGCGCTCGCGTTGATCGAGCCGGTGGCGGACGTCTCGGCGATGGGAGCCTGCGTGCTGGTGATCGAGGCGGCGACCGAGCGCGAGGAAGTGAAGCGCGCGATCTTCGGCACCGTCGGCAAGGTGCTGGGCGCCGACGCGATCCTCGCGAGCAACACCTCGTCGATCCCGATCACCCGGCTCGCCCAGGCTTCGCCCGATCCGGCGCGCTTCATGGGGGTCCATTTCTTCAATCCAGTGCCGGTGATGGGGCTGATCGAGTTGATCCGCGGCCTTGCCACCTCGGACGCGACAGTCGCCGCGGTCGAGACGTTCGGCCAGTCGCTCGGCAAGAAGATCGTCCACGCCAACGATGCCCCCGGCTTCATCGTCAACCGCGTGTTGATGCCGATGCTCAACGAGGCCTGCTTCGCGCTGGGCGAGGGCGTGGCGACGATCCCCGACATCGACACCGCGATCACGCTCGGCCTCAACCATCCGATGGGCCCGTTTACGCTCGCCGATTTCATCGGGCTCGACACCTGCCTCGAGATCACCCGAGTGCTGTTCGAAGGCACCGGCGATCCCAAGTTCCGCCCCGCGCCGCTGCTGGTGAAGTACGTCGAGGCCGGCTGGTATGGCCGCAAGACCAAGCGTGGCTTCTACGATTACACCGGGCCGGAGCCGGTGCCGACGCGCTAGGATGCGCACGCAATCGGATTGATCGCGTGCGGCCGGGCGATGGCCGTTCGCCTTGAATGAGGCGTCCCCGACCAGCCCCTTGAAATGTTGGATTTCGCTTGCTGGGATCGATGCGGTGCCGCTCGGCCGCAGCTCTTTGACAGCGTCGATCCCGGGCCGAATGCAACCGGCGTTCGGGCTGAACCTTGTGACGTTCCGCATGGCCGGAGCACCGCTGAAACATGCGTGGCAGTGTGACCTTGGTGTGACCTTTCGTCTCGCAAGGCCCGCGCGGCACGCCGACAGCTCTCACCCTGATCGGCGAAGGCTTCCGGTCGGGCCCTGACCCTAGGGCAGCAATAGCCCCGCCAGCGCCGCGCTCATCAGGTTCGCGAGGCTGCCCGCGACCAGCGCGCGCAGGCCGAGCCTGGCGATCGTCGGGCGCTGGTTGGGCGCCAGGCTCCCGGTCGAGGCCATCTGGATCGCGATCGAGCTGAAGTTGGCGAAGCCGCACAGCGCGAAGGTGACGATCGCCTTGGTCCGCGAGCTCAGCTCGGTCATGCCCCCCATCTGGATGAAGGCGACGAATTCGTTGAGCACCACCTTGGTGCCGAACAATCCGCCCGCCGCCGCGGCTTCCTTCGCGGGAATTCCGAGCAGCAGCATCACCGGCGCGAACAGGCCGCCGACGATCTTCTGGAAGCTCAGGTCGCCAAACCAGGTCTGTGCCCAGGCGCCCCAGCTCGGGCTGACCAGTCCGGCGACATAGACCACGCCGTGGCCGAGCTCGCCGAGCAGTCCGTTGGCGAGCGCCACCAGCGCGACGAAGGCCAGCACCATCGCGCCCACCGCCACCGCGATCTTGACGCCGGTCAGCGCGCCGTTCGAGGCGGCCATGATGATGTTGGCGGCCTTCTCTTCCTCGATGTCGTGGTCGGCGGCGCGGATCACTTCCTCCTCGCTGCTGTCGCCGAGCGGCAGCTCGCCGTCCTTCACCAGCTCGTCGGGCATGATGATCTTGGCCATCAGCAGCCCGCCCGGCGCTGCCATGAACGAAGCGGCAAGCAGGAACGGGAGCGATCCGGGCCCGAGCAGGCTGGCATAGGCCGCAAGGATTGTGCCCGCGACGCCCGCCATGCCGACGCTCATCACGGTGAAGATCTGCGACGGGGGCAGCCGCGCGAGATAGGGCCGGATCACCAGCGGCGATTCGCTCTGGCCGACGAAGATATTGGCCGCGGCGCACAGCGATTCGACCTTGGTCACGCCGGTGATCTTCTCGATCGCGCCGCCGACCCAGCGGATGACGAACTGCATGATCCCTAGGTGATAGAGGACGGCGACCAAGGCGGCGAAGAAGATGATCACCGGTAAGGCGGCGAACGCGAAGGCGTGGCCGAACTTGGGATCGCTGGCGAGGTCGCCGAAGATCAGGTTGGTGCCCGCCTGGGCATAGCCGAGCAGCGCCGTGACCCCATCCGACATGCCCTGGATCGCCGCGCGCCCCCACGGCGTCCTCAGCACCAGCACCGCCATGCCGGCCTGGAGCGCGAAGGCCGGGATCACGGTGCGCAGCCGGATCGCGCGCTTGTTGGCCGAGAAGACGAACGCGATCGCGAGGATGGCGGCGATGCCGAGGATGCCGATCGGAAACTGCATTATTTGGAATCCTTTGCGCGTAGCTCGGCGAGCATGGCCCGGCCGCGTTCGAAGGGAAGCGCGCTGCCGAGCGACACCGATCCCGCGGCACGCGTGGCGCCGTGCGAGCAGACGAACGTCTCCACGCTCTCGCCCTGTGATCCTTTGGTCACGGCTTCCCAATCGGCATCGAGCCGCTGCTCGCCGTGCGAGGCCTGGTGCACGTCGAACGCCTCGCCCGTGACCAGCCGCGACCGGTGGCCGGTGCAATCGATCTCGACCGTGAAACGATACGCGGCGGTGCCGTCGGCCTGGTCCTCGGCGAGCACCGAATACATCGCCGCGGTGAGCGTGCCCGTGGCGCTCTCGTGGATATTCGCCTGGTCCATGAACGAGATATTCTGGTTGTCCGACGCGCTGTCGACGAAATACCAGTCGGCGGGTCCCGGGGCCGCCGCCGCAAGCAGGATCGCGATGCCCGCCGCCATTCCCATTCCACGCCCCCCTGGCCCCCGCAAGTCGCGGAAAGGCCGAAGCTTGGCGCGCGCCCGGCGCGAACGCAAGGCTTTGCGCGAGCGGGGGTTGCAGGCGAAACAAATCCCGCTAGCCTCCGGCCATGGAAAAACCCACGCCCGCGATGCCGCGCTCGCTCTTCGTCTATTCGGTCCTCTACGGGGGCATGGTCTGCATCTCGGGGGTGCTGGGCGTGAAGCAGGTTGCGCTCGGGCCATTCGCGGTCGAGGCGGGGATCTTCGGCTTCCTGCTGCTGGTGGTGATCGGCAGCGCGGTCGCCGAGCTCCATGGCCAGAAGACCGCGACCGCGCTCGTCCGGCTCGGCTTCGTGCCGCTGCTGGTCTCGGCCGCGCTGATCCAGCTCGTCATCGCGCTCCCGCACGATCCGGGGATGTACCCGCCCGCGATCGAGGCGTTCCCGATCGTGCTCGGACAGGGCGCGCGGATGATGATCGCCGGGCTGATCTCCTACGGTACGTCGCAGACGTTGAACGTGCTGATCTTCTCCAAGCTGTCGCGCGGCGAGGGCAAGCTCCTCTGGCTGCGCGGCGCGGTGGCGAGCGTGATCTCGCAGATTGTCGACACGTTGCTGTTCATCAGCATCTCGTTCTACGGCGAGCGGCCGATCCTCGCGCTGATGGAAGGGCAGATGCTCACCAAGGTGATCCTGTCGGTGGTGATCGTCCCGGTGTTCATCATCATGTTCGTCGAGATCGGCCGCGCGCTGGACGGAGGGCGCGCGCAGGCCTAAGCGCTCGCGCACGATGACCGATCACGCTCCCGATCCGGCGCTGCTCGCCAAGGCCGAAACGCTCACCGAGGCGCTGCCCTATCTGCAGCGCTACGCCGGGCTCGACCTTCGTGGTGAAATACGGCGGCCACGCGATGGGCGATCCCGAGCTGGCGCGCGATTTCGCCGAGGACGTGGCGCTGCTCAAGGCGGTCGGGATCAACCCGATCGTCGTCCACGGCGGCGGCCCGCAGATCGGCGCGATGCTCAAGCGGCTGGGGGTCGAATCGCAGGTTCGTCGGCGGGCTTGCGCGTGACCGACGCCGAGACCGCCAAGATCGCCGAGATGGTCCTGGCGGGATCGATCAACAAGGAGATCGTCGGCTGGATCGGCCAGGCCGGCGGCCGCGCGGTCGGCATTTCGGGCAAGGACGCCGGGCTGGTCACCGCGCGCAAGGTCGAGGGACGCGGCGCCGACCCGCTCCAGGGTATCGAGCGGCACGTCGACCTGGGCTTCGTCGGCGAGCCGGTCGCGGTCGATCCCGACGATCTTGTGGACACATTGTCCGAGCAGGGCTTCATCCCGGTGGTCGCGCCGGTCGCGCTCGGTGCCGACGGCCACACCTACAACATCAACGCCGACACCATGGCGGGGGCGATCGCCGGCGACGTGCGGGGCGTCGCGCTTGTTCCTGCTGACCGACGTGCGCCGGCGTGCTCGACAAGGCGGGAACGCTGCTGACCGATCTCGATCCCGCGGGCGATCGCCGCGCTGAAGGCCGACGGGACGATCTCGGGCGGCATGATCCCCAAGGTCGAAACCTGCGTCGCCGCGGTCGACGCCGGCGTCGACGCGGCGGTGATCCTCGACGGGCGCGTGCCGCACGCGATGCTGCTCGAAATCTTCACCCGCAGCGGTGCAGGCACGCTGGTGCATTCCTAGCGACTGCACCGGCGCGGCTTGTTCCGGCGCGGCGCGATCCTATAGTGTTGGTACTTAAGCCCATCGGAGGCGCCGCCTTGACTCTCTTTCTGGTTACGATCCTGCAGATCATCAGCATCCTGCTGGACGTCCTGTGGACGATCATCATCGTCCAGGCGATCCTGTCGTGGCTGATCGCGTTCAACGTGATCAACACCTACAACGAGGTCGTCCGGACGATCTGGCAGGCACTCGGCGTGATCACCGATCCGCTCTATCGGCCGATACGGCGGATGCTGCCCGATTTCGGGGCGCTCGACCTGTCGCCGCTGGTGGTGATCGTGATCCTGCTGATCATCGATCGCGCAATCCTACCCGCGCTGTTCCAGGCGGTGCTGCAGTCGGCAAGCTGAGCGGGGCCCGGCGGACCCCTTGTCGCGGTGAGTAGCGCGGACGCGCTGGCACAGATCGCCGCCAGCCTTTATGGCTCGCCGCGATGACTGCCGAACTGATCGACGGAAAGGCCTTCGCGGCCGGGTTGCGCGCCCGCGTGGCGGCGCTGGGCGCGGCGTTCCGCGAGCGGGCCGGCCGCGCGCCGGGGCTCGCGGTAGTGCTGGTCGGCGAGCACCCGCCGAGCGCGGTCTATGTCCGCTCGAAGATCAAGGCGACGCTCGAGGCGGGGCTCGAGAGCTTCGAGCACCGGCTTCCCGCAAGCGTGAGCCAGGCCGAGCTGATCGCGCTGGTCGATCGGCTCAACACCGACCCCGCGGTCGACGGCATCCTCGTCCAGCTGCCGCTGCCGGCCGATGTCGATGCCGACGCGGTATTGCTGCGGATCGATCCCGACAAGGACGTCGACGGCTTCCATCCGATCAACGCCGGGCGGCTGGCGACCGGGATGCCGGGCTTCGTTCCCTGCACCCCGCTCGGCTGCCTGATGCTGCTCGAGGACCGGCTCGGCGATCTCTCGGGGCTCGACGCGGTGGTGATCGGGCGCTCGAACATCGTCGGCAAGCCGATGGCGGCGCTGCTCACCTCGCGCAAGTTGCACCGTCACCCTCGCGCATTCGCGTACCCGCAACCTGCCGCACTATCTGCGCCACGCCGACATCGTCGTCGCCGCCGTGGGCCGCGCGAACTTCGTGCTCGGCGATTGGCTCAAGCCGGGGTGCACGGTGATCGACGTGGGGCAGGAGCGAGTCGACATGGGCGACGGCACCCGGAAGCTGATCGGCGACGTCGATTTCGACAGCGCCGCGAGCGTCGCGGGGGCGATCACGCCGGTGCCCGGCGGGGTCGGGCCGATGACGATCGCTTGCCTGCTGCGCAACACGCTGGTCGCGGCCTACCGGCGCGAAGGACTGGCGCTCGACGAAGGGGAAATCTGATGCTCGCGCTGCTTCTGCTCGCCACCGGACCGGAAACCGCGATTGATGCCGAGCGTGCGTTCAACCGAGCGGCGCAGAAGGACGGGCAATGGACGGCCTTCCGTGAGTTCATGGCGGACGATGCAGTCGTGTTCACGCCGCAGCCCACCAAGGCTAAAGAAGCCTTGCCCGACAAGGACCCCCCGATCGCGGTGCAATGGTGGCCAGCCGAGAGCTACGTCTCGTGCGACGGGACGATGGCGGTCAACACCGGCTCGTGGGTGCGGCCAAACGCTGTCGGCTATTTCACCACCTTGTGGGTGCGGGGCTCCGACAGCCATTACAAATGGCTGGTCGATCACGGCGACGCGCTGACGGTGGCGCGACCGCTTCCGGAGCGGCCGAAGGTCCGCACGGCCGCGTGCCAACTTCCCAAAGGGGCGATCTCGCTGCTGTCTGCTGTTCGGGAAAAAAGCGACAGTGGACGGTCGGCGGACTATAGTCTCTTCTGGCAATGGTCGGTCAGCCCGGATGGGGCGCGCACCTTCGAAGCCTGGCTGTGGAATGGACAGTCCTATGAAGTGGTCGTCCTCGACGAGGTCGCCGCGCCCAAATGATCGAGCTGTTCGTCTCCTCGTTCATCACCTTCTTCGTAGTGATCGATCCACCCGGCTGCGCGCCGATCTTCGCGGGGTTGACCGCGGGCGCGAGCGCGGCGCACCGCCGCGCGATGGCGGTGCGCGCGGTGTTCGTCGCGTCGCTGATCCTGCTGATGTTCGCGCTGGTCGGCCGGATGCTGCTCCATGCGCTCGGCATCACGCTCGAAAGCTTCAAGATCGCCGGCGGGATCATGCTGTTCCTGATCGCGCTCGACATGGTTTTCGAGAAGCGCACCGAGCGGCGCGAGGACCGTGCGGAGAAGGTGAAGGGGAACCCCGAAGTCGACGTCTCGATCTTCCCGATGGCGATGCCGATGATCGCGGGGCCGGGATCGATCGCGTCGGTGATGCTGCTGATGTCGCGGAGCGAAGGGCTCGAGCGCTGGGTGGTGCTGGGCGCGCTGGCGACGATCCTGGTGCTGACCCTCGTCGCGCTGCTGCTCTCGGCGTCGATCATGCGGGTGCTGGGCGCGCGGATCGAAGCGGTGGTGACTCGCGTGCTCGGCGTGCTGCTCGCGGCGCTGGCGACTCAGTTCGTGATCGACGGGATCCGCGCTAGCTTGCTTGCCGGGCGGGCCGTGCACTGAGCACCGGATCGGGCATGGCATAGTCGATCCGCCATAGCTTGAACGGCGAATCCTGGGGCAAGGGCACCGGCTCGAGCCACTTGGGCACCCGGCCGCGGGCGATCTGGCCGTAGAAGCCGTCGGGGCTGCGCGACAGATAGACGGTGGTCTCCGAAAGGTTCGGGCAGATCAGCAGATACTGCGCGCGGTGCCGCGCCGCGATCGCGCGGAACGCGCTCGGCGGGCCGTCGAAGGCGTGGTGGACGTCGAGGATCTGCATCTCGTTGCGGTGATAGGGGCCCGCCACCCCCGAATGATGGGTGATGGTGATCAGCCGCGGTCCCAGGTCGACATGGGTGAACATGATCGCGGCCGGAATCGCGTCGAGCGCACGCAGCGAGGTGATCCGCGCGCACGCAGCGTTGGCCTGGTTGATCTGGCGCGAGCGCGCGTTCGCGGGGCTTCCCGGCAGATATTGCGAGACGAACCCGGTGAAGAGCCCGGAGACCACCATGAACGCCACCACCGATCCGATCACGCGGACCAGGATGCCGCTGATCGAGGCGAACGTCTCGCCCAGCACGCGCCGCAGCCACGTCATCCGCAACGACAGGAACCAGGGGACGACGATCCACACCAGCGCGGTCGCGCCCGGTACGCTCAGCATCTGCGCGGCGGGGCCGGCGCGGACTTGCCACAGCAGCATCGCGCCAGCGAAGGTGGTGAACAAAGCGATCGCCGCCCAGCCGACCGCCATTTCGGTCCGCCGTGCGCGCCAGGTTGCGACCAAAGCGCCGATCAGCCCGATCACCGGCAGCGCAGCGATCGGGAAGGCGACGTCGAAGGCGTGGCGGTAGATCGGCCGCGCCTCGCGGACGTTGTCGAGCCAGAGATGCTCGAGCTCGGGCGAGACCTGCTCGGGACGCCCCAGGCATTGCGGAAAGAGCTTGGCGAAGCCGATCGCGATCGCCGCCCCCGCCGCGCCCGCGAGCACCAGCCGCAGCCAGCGCCGCTTCGGATTGGCGAGGCCAAGCGCGAAGAGGAACGCGCCCGCGGCGATCATCACCGTCAGATAGACCGGCGTCAGCGCGTCGCAGCGCATCGCCATGTCGTCGTTCGACGCGAACACCGCGAAGCCGATGCAGGTCGCACCCGACAGCGTGAGGCCATAGGCCATCATCCGCCGCGCCTCGGCGCCGTCCCAGATCCAGCGCAGCGCGACGATCGCGCCTGCCATCGCGCAATAGGGCAGCATCTCGAGCCCGATCGTCAGCGAGAAGGCGCTCGACAGGCCGACGGTGGCGCCGCCGCGCACCCGCCGGGGATCGGCGAGTCCGGCGACGGTGATCGCCAGCGCCGCGAGCTGCCAGCCGTGGTGATCGATCCGCTCGGGCGCGAACATCGGGATCGTCGAGGTGCAGGCCATCAGGATGATCAGCGCGATCGGCCAGGCGTAAGGCGCGATCAGCCGCCGGATCGTCAGCACGATCCCGATCATCGCGATCGACAGCGGCAGCAGCGGCGCGAGCCCGCACGCCAGCCGCTCCGCCATTACTTGACCGACCAACGGCCGGAATCCGAGGATCAGCCCGACGATCGGCAGGTCGACCAGCCGCGACCAGTGGATGTTGTACCCGCCGTTCGCTGGGTCGAGCCGGTAGTTGCGCAGGTCGTACCAGCCCTGGCCGTGCATCAGCGCGCGCACCTGCATCAGTCGCATGTTGTCGTCGGTGTCGCCGAGCGCGAGCCACTGGACCTGGCCCCAGCGCCAGTAGAGGTACCAGGCGGTAACCCCGAGCCACGCCAGCAGCGCCCATTCGAGCCAATGGCGGTCGAGTTCGGTATCGAGGCGGAAGCCGCCGGCTGGCTTGATCGTCAAATTCGCTTCCCTCGGCTCGCCCGGAGCTTTAGGGCCACCCCCGGCGTAAGGGCAAGGCACTGTGGCGACGATCTTCCGGCAAGTCGAGACGATGTGGAACAACGGGACGTTGCCGCAGCTGATCCGCTTCGGCTTCGCGGGCCTCGCGCTGACCGCGCTCTATGCCGGCATCTACTGGCCGCTGGCGACCTATGTGATGCTGCCGGTGATCGCGGGGCTGGTCGGCTTCGCGGTGGCGGCGGTGGCGGGCTATTTCGTCCATAGCGCCTTCAGCTTCAAGGGGCACGGATCGCGCGACAATCCGGCGATGCGCCAGCGGCGCTTCCTGATCGTCCAGTTCGGCGGCTTCCTCCTCAACGAGGTTTTCATTTGGGTGCTCACCGGTCCGCTGCTCCACGGCCCCACCTGGTGGCCGCTGGTGCCGACGGTGTTCGTAACGCCGTTCCTGACCTTCCTGATCAACCGCGCCTGGGTGTTCGGCTGACATGGAACGCGTCGTCTACGATCGCATGGCCGCGCATGGCACCACGCACTGGTGGTACCGCGCTCGCCGCGAGATCCTCGCCGACTATTTGAAGCGCTGGGGCGACTTGCCCAAGGGCGCGCGCATCCTCGAGATCGGCTGCGGCACCGGGCACAATCTGCCGATGCTTGGCCAGTTCGGCGAAGTCGACGCGATCGAGATCGACGAGACCGCGCGCGCCTTCGCGAGCGAGCGGCTCGGCAAGCCGGTCGGTTCGGCGCCGCTGCCCGAGCTGACCGGGGTCGATTGCGGCGCCTATGACCTGGTCGCGGTGCTCGACGTGGTCGAGCATGTCGAGGACGACGTCGCCGCGCTCGCCGCGATCGCCGCGATGCCTCAAGCCCGGCGGCAAGATATTGATCACCGTCCCCGCGCACCAATGGATGTGGAGCGCGCACGACGTGGTTAACCACCACAAGCGCCGCTATTCGAAGGCGACCCTCACCGCGGCGATGCGTGCGGCCGGGCTCGGCTGGCGCAAGCTCGGCTATTTCAACTCGCTCTTGTTCCCGGCCGCGGTCGCGGCGCGGCTCGCGGGGCGGCTGACAGGCAAGGACGACAGCGACGATTCACCCCCGCCGGGACCGCTCAACACGCTGTTCGAGCACGTCTTCGCGCTCGAGCGTCACGCGCTCGGGCGCTTGCCCTTCCCGCCGGGCCTGTCGCTGGTCGCGCTGGCCTCGCCCGACTCGTCGAAGCGATAGCCGAGCGTCGCGCGGCCCCGCGCGGCGCCGGCGACGTCGGCGATGATGTAGAGCGGGCGCCGCTTCGATTCGACGTAGAGCCGCCCGAGATATTCGCCGATCATGCCCAACACGAACATCTGCACCGCGCCGAGCAGCACCACCACCAGCATCAGCGAGGTCCAGCCCTGGATCGCGCGCCCCATCAGCCAAGCGACGAAGATGTAGAAGGCGAGCAGCATCGCCGCGCCAGTGAGCGCGAGGCCGGCGTGGCTGGCGAAGCGAAGCGGCGCGGTCGAGAAGCCGGTCACCGCGTCCAATGCGAAGCGGATCATCTTGGAGAGCGGATATTTGCTCTCCCCGGCATGGCGCTCCTGCCGGTCGTAGACGAACGGGACCTGGCGGAACCCGATCCACGCGACCATCCCGCGGATGAAGCGGGCCTGCTCGGGGAGCGACAGGAACGCGTCGAGCGCGCGCCGGCTCATCAGCCGGAAGTCGCCGGTGTCGAGCGGGATCGGCGTGTCGGTCACCTTGTCGAGCACTCGGTAGAAGGCGGCGGCGGTGGCGAGCTTGAAGATGCTCTCCCCCTCGCGCTTGCGGCGCACCGCATAGACCACGTCGGCCCCTTCCGCGGCCATCGTCGCGCGCATGTCGGCGAGCAGCTCGGGCGGGTCTTGCAGATCGGCGTCGATGATCAGGATTTGCTCGCCCGCGCAGAGATCGAGCCCGGCGGTGAGCGCGAGCTGGTGGCCGTGGTTGCGCGACAGGTTGATCGCGACGAGGCGCGGGTCGCTCGCGGAAAGCCGCTGCATCACCGCCCAACTCGCGTCGCGCGAGCCGTCGTTGATCAGGACGATCTCATGGTCACCGCCGACCGCCGCCTCGGCCGCCGCCGAGACGCGTGCGTGCAGCATCTCGAGGCAAGCCTCCTCGTTGTAGCAGGGAATGACGACGGAGAGCGCGGGACGTTTCATGGGCGCGGTGTTTAGCGGCGAGTTGCAGGCGCGTCACTACACCCGTTCGGCCGAGCTCACCGCTTCCGCCGCTCGGATCGCCGCGAGCAGGCGCATCAGGTGCGCGGCGTTGCGGACCTCGAGGTCGATCGTGTTCAAGTGGAAGGTGGTGTCGCGGTTGTCGAGCCGGAGGCCGAGGATGTTGGCCTTGTGTTGGCCGATCAGCGTCGCGACCGCGCCGAGCGCGCCGGGCTCGTTCTTGAGCGTGACCGCGATGCGGGCGACGCCGCCTTCGGCCTTGTCGCCCCAGGTCAGGTCGACCCAATCCTCGTCGTCGGTTTCGGCCAGGCTCGCGCAATCGATCGCGTGGACCTCGATCGGCTTGCCGGAGCGGCGCAGCCCGACGATTCGGTCGCCGGGGATCGGGCGGCAATCCTCGGAGAAGTGATAGGCGACGCCCGGGGTCAGCCCCTTGATCGTCGATCGCGTGCTGCTGCGGCGGCAGCTCGTGCGCAGCGTCGGCGCCCGAGCCGGGCATCACCGCCTCCATTACCTGCGCGTCGGTGAGCTTGCGCCGGGCGATCGCCTCCATCAGCGCGCCTTCGTCCTGGAGCTTGAGCCGCTTGAGCGCGTCGCGGAGCGCCTCGGCGCCGGGCGGGGTGGGGAAGCGCTGGGCGATCTCGTCGTAGAGCTTGCGCCCCAGCGCTACGGTCTCCTCGCGCTCCTTGTGGCGGATGTGGCGGCGGATCGCTGCGCGCGCCTTGCCGGTGATCGCGAAGTTGAGCCAGTTCGCCTGCGGCTGCTGCGCCTTCGAACGCAGGATCTGGACCTGGTCGCCTTGCTGGATCTCGGTGCGCAGCGGCACCACCTGGCCGTTGACCTTGGCGCCCACCGCCTGGTCGCCGATGTTCGAATGGACCGCATAGGCGAAGTCGATCGGGGTCGCGCCCTTGGGCAGCTGGATCAGCTCGCCCTTGGGGCTGAAGGCGAAGATTCGGTCCTGATACATCGCCATCCGGGTATGCTCGAGCAGCTCCTCGGGGCTTTCGGCAGTGCTCGAGGATCTCGATCAGGTCGCGGATCCAGCTGACCTGGGTATCGGGGCGGACCGCGTCGTGTTTGTAGGCCCAGTGCGCGGCGAGGCCGAATTCGGCCTGGGCGTGCATCTCCTGGGTGCGGATCTGGATCTCGACGCGCATGTTCTCGGCATGGATGATGCTCGTGTGGAGCGAGCGATAGCCGTTGCGCTTGGGAGTCGAGATATAATCCTTGAACCGCCCCGGCACCATCGGCCAGCGCCGGTGGATCGACGCCCAGCGCGCGATAGCATTCCTCCTCGGTCTCGACGATCGCGCGGAACGCCATGATGTCGGAGAGCTGCTCGAAGCTGACGTGGCGCTCGGACATCTTCTTCCAGATCGAATAGGGGTGCTTCTCGCGGCCCGAAATCTCGGCGTCGATGCCGTTGCGGCTGAGCAGCAGCTTGAGGCCTGAGGCGATCTTGGCGATGCGATCCTCGCCGCTCGACCTTCAATGCGTCGAGCCGCTTGGTGATCGAGGCATAGGCCTCGGGCTCGAGCTCGCGCGAAGGCGAGGCTCTGCATCTCCTTCATGAACTCGTACATGCCGATCCGCTCGGCGAGCGGGGCATAGATGTCCATCGTCTCGCGCGCGATCCGGCGGCGCTTCTCGGGGTCCTTCAAGTGATGGAGCGTGCGCATGTTGTGCAGCCGGTCGGCGAGCTTGACCAGCAGCACCCGGATGTCGTCGGACATCGCGAGGAGGAACTTGCGCAGGTTCTCGGCGGCACGCTCGGTATCGGTCTGCGCCTCGATCTTCGAGAGCTTGGTGACGCCATCGACCATCCGCGCGATATTGTCTCCGAACAGCCGCTGGATGTCGGCCGGGGTGGCGACGGTATCCTCGATCGTGTCGTGGAGAATCGCGGTCGCGATCGTCTCGTCGTCCATGTGGAGGTCGGTCAGGATGCCCGCCACCTCGATCGGATGACTGAAATAGGGATCGCCCGACGCGCGCTTCTGGGTGCCGTGCGCGTTGACCGAGAAGACGTAGGCGCGATTGAGCAGGGCCTCGTCGGCCTCGGGATCGTAGTTCAGGACCCGATCGACCAGCTCATATTGGCGCAGCATCGATCCCTAGATGGGGGGCAATGGTGCTGCCATGCAACAATAACCTGCGATCCGAGGTGCTCCGGCGCGGCCGAAGCACCCCGTGACGGGTCGGATCACTTCGCGCGGGCGTTGCACTTGCCGAGCGCGTCGGCATCGAAGGTGGTGCCGTTCGCGGTGAAGGAGGTCAGCGTGCCGAGCTGCTGCGCGACCAGCTCGCACATGATCGAATCGCGCGACGAAGCGGCCTTGCCCGCGGTGCAGGTGCCGCCGCCGCAATGCCAGATGGTGGTGCGGGTGATGAAGCTGTCCTTGGCGGCCGCCGTCGCTGGCGTCGCCGAATAATAACCGTGCACGTTCTGCGCGAAGCCGGTCGCGGGGGTGAGCGCCAGCGTTGCCGCCGCAGCCGCGGCGACGGTGAGGAAACGGGTCATGTCAGGTCTCCCTGGGGTTTGGAGCTTGCAATCAAGTTGCGAATCGCTACCTAATTGACATGGAAGTAAGTTGCAAGCAGAAACTGTTGCTGCACCGCATGATTTTATGCGCCTCCGATTTGGGATAGAGTGACCGCCGATGGGCAATGGATTGCGAGAGGATCTCGGCGCGCTGTGCAGCCTGCCGGCCGCGCTCGAGGCGATGGGCGAGCGCTGGTCGTTCCTGATCCTGCGCGGGTCGTTCAACGGCCTCCACCATTTCGAGGAGTTCCAGAGCGAGCTCGGCATCGCGCGCAACATCCTCGCGAACCGCCTGGCGCGGCTGGTCGGGCACGGCATCCTCCAGCGCCGAGCGCTCGCCGAGGATCGCCGCAAGATCGAATATTGCCTGACCGACAAGGGCTATGCCCTGCTGCCGACGATGATCGCGCTCCGCCAATGGGGCGAACGCTGGGAGACCGGGGTGCCCGCCACCCCGATCCTGGTCGACGCGCGCGACCGCCAGCCGATCCGCCAGGTCGAAGTGCTCAGCCATGACGGCCGCGCGCTCACCAAGCACGACCTGCTATGGGCGCTGCCCGAGGACGTCACGGCCGACGAGGTCAAGGCCGCCGAATAGGAGACGGGCGATGCGCCGGGGGGTGGGAGCGATATCGCGCTGGCTGGCGCTCGGACTGTTCCCGCTCCTGTCGGGCTGCTTCATCACGTCGAACGCGCCGATCCTCGACAGGACTGATATCGCCGCCGGTTTCGCGCCGGGCAGCTATCGCACGCTCGAAGGGCTCAAGTCCGACGATCTCGCGAAAGTCCCGGCCGCCGAGCGCGCCGGCTGCGTCGATCCGGGCTATGTCGCGACCGAGCGCGACGAGGATTTCAAGCCGACCGGGCGCGCAAAGATCGTCTATTGCGCCTGGGATCCCGACAAGGGCGCGGTCAAGCCGCTCAGCGACATCAGCGTCGCCGGCACCGACTATCACTGGCAGAGCGGGCCGGACCAGAGCAACTTCCGCCTCAAGCGCATCCGCGACGATTACTATCTGATGCAGGCGATCGTGGTGGTGAGCGGCGACGTCAAGCTCGACGCGCCGCTCTATCTCTATCTCGTGCTCCGCGTGCGGCCGGAAGGCGTCGAGGCATACCTTCCCGATTGCGCGCAATTCCCGTCGATCCAGACCAAGCGCACCCCGCCGGCCGAATGCGAGGTGACCAGCGCCGCGGCGATGTCGAACGACCTGCTTGCCTATGCGGCGCGGATCGACAGCGGCGCGGAGGTGCCGGTGGGGCTGTTCCGGCCGGCGGGGCATTGATCCCGCGCGACCCGGGCAAAGGCGGCGCGCGGCGTGTCAGTCCGTCATCTGCATCAGCAGCATCACCGGTATGGCCAGGGCCCGAGAAAGAACGCGACCAGGCAGCCGGCGCCGATGACGATCCGCGAGGCGGAGACTCGATGCGTAGCGCGAGGATTCCACGCGTCACCCCGCCTTCGCGCTCGGCGTATTGACCCCCATCGACTGAAGATACTTGCGCACGTTACGCGCCGCCTGGCGCAGGCGCTGCTCGTTCTCGACCATGGCGATGCGGACATAGCCCTCGCCGTTCTCGCCATAGCCGACGCCCGGCGCGACCGCGACCTTGGCGTGGGTGAGGAGCTGCTTGGAGAACTCGAGGCTGCCCAGATGCGCGAGCGCGGGCGGGAGCGGCGCCCAGGCGAACATCGAGGCGGGCGGCGAGGGGATCTCCCACCCGGCGCGGCCGAAGCTCTCGACCAGCACGTCGCGCCGCTTGTGATAGAGCTAGCGGTTGCTGCTCGACGATGTCCTGCGGGCCGTTGAGCGCGGCGCAGGCGGCGGCCTGGATCGGGGTGAAGGCACCGTAATCGAGGTACGACTTCACCCGCGTCATCGCCGCGATCAGCTTCTTGTTGCCGACCGCGAAGCCCATTCGCCAGCCCGCCATCGAATAGGTCTTCGAAAGCGAAGTGAACTCCACCGCGACGTCCTTAGCGCCCTTGACCTGCAGGATCGAGGGCGTCGGCTTGCCGTCGAAATAGAGCTCCGAATAAGCGAGGTCGGAGAGGATCCAGACCTGGTTCTCCTTCGCCCAGGCGACCAGCCGCTCGTAGAAGGCGAGGTCGACCGTCTCGGCGGTCGGGTTCGACGGATAGTTGACGACCAGCACGCGAGGGGCGCGGCACGGTGAAGGCCATCGCGCGCTCGAGGCTCTCGAAATAGGCCTCGTCGGGCGTGGTCGGCACCGCGCGGATCGTCGCGCCGGCGATGATGAAGCCGAAGGTGTGGATCGGATAGCTCGGGTTGGGCGCGAGCACCACGTCGCCCGGCGCGGTGATCGCGGTGGCGAGGCTGGCGAGGCCTTCCTTCGATCCCATCGTCACCACCACCTCGCTGTCGGGATCGAGCTCGACCCCGAAGCGGCGCGCGTAATAGTTCGCCTGCGCCTTGCGCAGCCCGGGGATGCCGCTGCGAGGCCGAATAGCCGTGCGCGTCGGGCTTTCGCGCGACTTCGCAGAGCTTCTCGATCACGTGCGTCCGGCGGCGGCAGATCGGGGTTGCCCATGCCGAGGTCGATGATGTCCTCGCCCGCCCGCGCGTGCTGCTGCCCGCATACCGTTGACTTCGGCGATGACGTAGGGCGGCAGGCGCTTGATGCGGTAGAACTCTTCGGACACGGGACCTTCCTCACATTGGCGGAAATGGGGGATCGTCCCTATAGTAACGCACAATCGCGACCGCGATAGCGAAACCAGCCAAGGGGATTCCATGATCGTCGCGTTGCTGATCACGGCTTTGCCGCACGCCGCCGCGCCGCAGTGCGCGGGCGTGCCGGTCGAGGCCGCGGTGGCCGACTATGCCGGACGAGTCCAGGCGATGGACGCTGCGGGCATCGCCGCGCTGTTCGGCGACGACGGCCAGTCGATCACCGGCGGCAGGACGCTGATTGGATCGAAGGCGATCGCCGAGTTCCTCGCGCAATTCGCCGCCTATCGAGTCACCGCGGAGACGATGACGGTCGATACCCTCGCCGAGGCCGTGCCGGGCTGGCGCACCGACGGGCATTTCACCCAGACGGGGAACGCGCCCGACGGCACCGCTTATTCGGCCCAGGGCCGCTTCTCGATCCTATGGCGCTGCGACCCGAAGCTCGGCTGGCGCGTTCGGCACATGGAAACCACGGGCGACTGACATGGCCGAGACCGAAACCCCGACCCCCAGCCTCGAGGAGCTCCAGCACTGGACCTGGGTGCTCGGTCGCGCGCAGCAGATGATGCTCGAGCACGGCATGGACATGCTCGAGCACGCCCCTGCCGCGCCGCCGTTCGGCGCGCTGCTCGATCCCGCCGCGGCGATGCGCGCCGGCGCGGACTTCTGGGCCGATACGATGCAGCTGTGGCAGCGCTTCCTCGACCCCGAGCATGCCCCGCGTTTCGAGGAGACCCCCGCGCAGGCGCGCGACAAGCGCTTCAAGGCTCCGCAGTGGCGCGAGGAACCGGTGTTCGATTTCCTGCGCCAGAGCTATTTCGTGATCGCCGATCACCTGATGAAGAACGTCGAGGCGATCGAAGGAGTCGACGACAAGCAGAAGGAGCAGATCCGCTTCGCTACCAAGGGTCTGGTCGATGCGATCAGCCCCGCCAATTTCCCCGCGACCAACCCCGAGGTGCTCCAGAAGATCGTCGAGACCAAGGGCGAGAATCTGCTCAAAGGCCTCCAGCACATGCTCGCGGACATCGCCAAGGGGCAGATGACTCAGGTCGATGCCGGCGCGTTCGAGGTCGGCCGCAACCTCGCCACCACCCCCGGCAAGGTGGTCAAGCGCACCGATCTCTACGAGCTGATCCAATATTCGCCCGATTACCGAGAGCGTCGCCAAGACGCCGCTGATCATCTTCCCGCCCTGGATCAACCGCTTCTACATCCTCGATCTCAGCCCCGAGAAGAGCTTCATCCGCTGGGCGGTCGAGCAGGGCCTCACCGTGTTCGTCGTCTCGTGGCGCTCGGCCGACGCGTCGATGAAGGACGTGGTGTGGGACGATTATATCGAGCGCGGCCAGATTGGACGCGATCGATACGGTGCGCGATCTGCTCAAGGTCGAGGGCGTCCACGCGATCGGCTATTGCGTCGCGGGCACCACGCTCGCCGCCACGCTTGCGGTGCTGGCGGCGCGCGGCGAGGCGGACAAGGTCAGGAGCGCGACCTTCTTCACCGCGCAGGTCGATTTCTCCGAAGCCGGCGACCTCCAGATGTTCGTCGACGACGAGCAGCTCGCGCTGATTCGCAGCATCGCCGCCGACGGCTTCCTCGACGGGCGCTACATGGCCGCGACCTTCAACCTGCTGCGCGGTCGCGACCTGATCTGGAACTACGTCACCAACAATTACCTGCTCGGCGAGGACTATGCGCCGTTCGACCTGCTCTACTGGAACTCGGACGTCACCAACCTGCCCGCGCAGTGGCACCTCGACTATCTGACCGATCTCTACCGCGACAACCGGCTGGTGCTGCCCGGCTCGATCACGATCGGCGGCACACCCGTCGATCTCACCCGGGTGAGCACGCCCACCTATGTCCAGGCCGGCCGCGAGGACCATATCGCGCCCGCCGCCAGCGTCTGGAAGATCACCCACTACTTCAAGGGGCCGCTCAAGTTCGTGCTCGCGGGCTCGGGACACATCGCCGGGGTGGTCAACCCGCCTTCGCTCCACAAATACCAGTATTGGACCAACACCGAGCGAGTCTCGACGCTCGCCGAATTCATCGCGGGGGCGAAGGAGACCAAGGGCAGCTGGTGGCCCGACTGGATCGAGTGGGTCGCCGCGCTCGACGGCGAAAAGGTCCCGGCCGAGGGCGCGCGGGTGCCCGGAAAGGGCACGCTCAAGCCGCTCGGCGATGCGCCGGGCGCCTATGTCCGTACCCGATAAGGCTCTGAAATAACGCCATTATATAGTTTTTGTGCACTGCACCATTTTCCTCTTGCGCTTGCGAGCGTCTCGACATATATGCTGCGGCGCAGCAACAGCACTATTTGAGGAACGCCGCACATGGCCACCAAGGGTAACAAGAAGGGTCCGGGCACGCCCGCCGCTTCCAAGCCCGCGGCGCGTCCGGTGAAGCCGACCGCTCCCAAGGCGAAGGTTGCCGCCGTCAAGGCTGAGAAGCCCGCGCCGGTCGTCGCAGCGGAAGTTGTCACTCCGCCCGCGCCGATCGAGCCGGTCCCGGCCGTTGTCGAGCCGCAGGAAGTCGAAACCATCATCGAGCCGGTCGCGGTCGTGGTCTTGGAGACGGTGGAAACCGTCGTCGAAGCCATTATCGAGACCGTCGTCGCCGCCGAGGCCGCGATCCCCACTCAGACCAAGGAAACCAAAGTCATGGAAACCATCGAGACCAACGTCGCCAAGGCGCAGGCTTTCTTCGCCGAGATCAACGACCGCACCAAGCTCGCCGTCGAGAAGTCGACCAAGCTGGTCGAAGAGACCACCGATTTCGCCAAGGGCAACCTCGAGGCGATCGTTGAGTCGAGCAAGATCACTGCCAAGGGCCTCGAGTCGTTCGGCCAGGACGCCGCCGAGTTCGGCCGCAAGTCGTTCGAGAGCGCGACCGCAGCGCTGAAGAGCATGTCGGCCGTCAAGTCGCCGACCGAATTCTTCAAGCTCCAGAGCGATTTCTTCCGCACTTCGTTCGACACCTATGTCGCCGAAGCTTCGAAGAGCACCGAGGCGCTCCTCAAGCTCGCCGGCGAGGCTTCGCAGCCGCTGTCGAACCGCGTCGCGGTCGCCGCCGAGAAGGCCAAGATCGCCGCGTAATCGCGATCCCGTACAAGCGTAGCGAGGGGCGGTCGCCGATGGGCGGTCGCCCCCTTTTGCGTGGGCGGCGCGGTGGACGTCCGGTTTGGCTGCGCGCGACGCTTCCGGTAGCCTGGCTCCTCCTCTCTACCGACTGCGGGGCTCGCGCATGATTGCACTGTTGGCCGCCGCCGCGTTCTCTTACGCCGCGCAGCACGCTCCCGCCCGGGGCGATCTGGTGCAGTGCCTCGCCTATCTCGCGCAGGCGCCCGAGTACAAATCTTGGAGCGACGACGATCTTGCCGTCGATCACGATTTCTTCGAGGCCGCGGAAGGGAGTTATTGCTCGGATGAGGCCATGCCATTCTGGTCGGTCGCTCACGACGAGGCGCGCGCGGAATTGCGCATTCCGGCCGAATCCGGGCCAACGCCGGAGCAGCAGGATCTTGCCGAGCGAAAGATGCACTCGATCCTCGTCGACGCATGGAGCGAGGCGCGCAAATATCGCAGTCGGCCAGTCACGCTGCGCCCGGACAGGCTTGTCAAATTCGCGCTGGCGTGGCTTTCGAGCCCCGAGGCGCTGCGAGAGCTGGCTCAGCTTCCGGACGAGCCTCTTCAGTGCGTCCGGTCGGCGTTTCGCAAGGTGCGGTGATGGCGCCGACGGATCTCATGTATGGCATGGCCAGTCCTGCATTCGCGAAAATCGGCGGTCCCTGCGGCTTCGAGCCCGTCCTGCGATCGGTGGTCGCCGCGCTCCGCGCGCGATTCCCGGAGCTCGCGGACGAAACTGCGACCGCGCTCGCCAACTACTTCCTGGGGCAAATGGTGTTTTGGTCGAGCTTGTCGGAATAGCGGCGGCGCGCTGCCACGTTCCCTGCGCACCGCCGACAAACACGGTTACCGCCCTTGCCCCGCGCGGGCAGGTACCATATTTTGCGGCGGAATGTTTCCACGATCCTTGCCCGTGATGATGAGCGGTGACGACGACGACCGCGGGACCGGCGGCGATCCGTCGGTCGGCATCGCCACGCGCACGCGCACTCGCACCAAGAAGCCGAGGCCCTATCGCGTGCTGATGCTCAACGACGATTACACGCCAATGGAGTTCGTCGTGCTGGTGCTCCAGCGCTTCTTCAAGATGACGACGGAGGAAGCGACGCAAGTGATGCTCCACGTCCACCAGCGCGGCGTCGGCGTCTGCGGGGTATTCAGCTACGAGGTGGCCGAGACCAAGGTCGGCCAAGTGGTCGACTTCGCCCGCCAGAACCAGCACCCGCTGCAGTGCACGCTGGAGAAGGCGTGAGGGTTCCAGGCGACCGTTCAGCGAATCCATGTAGCTTGCGCCGCATCAATCGATCTCCCTGAGGCGGGGCGGTCTTTATGCACGGCTGGCCGGGCTCCAGGTCGGCGAGGTTGTGTAGCCGCGGGTCGATCGTTCGTTTAGCCTGCCGGGCGGATGAAGCGCAGAGCGTTCCTTGCGGCGAGCCTAGCGTCTGCAGCTATCCCCGCCCTGGCGAAAGGCGCCTCGTCCGCTCCGATTCGGCTGACCAACGATCAATGGGTGGTCGAGATCGATCCGAGGACGCTGGCGCTTACGGTGGAGGCCGCTGGCGCTGCCGCGATCTCCGTTTCGCGCGGTGTCGCGAGCCACACGGTCTCGGACTTCAAGGCCGATACAGGTGCTGCCTCGTGGCGCTGGGACGAGATCTTCGAGATCACCTGCGCGCTCACCGGCCCTGACCTCGAGATCCGGGTTACGACAAATACTTCCGGCGAGCTCGCGCTACTAGACCAACCCGGCGAGGCGATGGGAAAGGGCCTGCTGCTACCGATCGGCGAAGGCTATTACATTACCCGCGACGACGTGCGCTGGCGTGCATCGCTCGATGGCGATGAGCGCAGCGTCAACGAGGATCTCAGCCTGCCGCTCTGGGAACTCGATCACGACGGTTTCACGTTGCATTGGCTGCTCGCCAATCCGTTCAACAACCTGCTGCGCTTTGTTGCCGAGACCAACGGCCTGGGAGTGACGCTCAGTCACCGCTTCACCCAGCTCGCCCCCCCAACGCCGGTGACGATGATGCTCCATCTCGGTGAGCCCGATCTGCTCGCTGGCGCCAAGCGCTACCGCCGGCACCTGATCGAGCAAGGCGACTTCCGCTCACTCGCTGACAAGATCGCCGCCACGCCTTCGGCCGCGAAGCTGATTGGCGCGACGCATCTTTATCTCTGGGACAACGGGCTGATCGGCGAAAAGGACGTGCGTGACTGGCCCGGCCTGCTCGATCGGCTCCGCAGCGCCCCAGGTCTGGCCGAGCGAATCCGTGGCAGGTTGGACCACGATACCGCTGAGCTGGTCCGCACCGTTCCACCCAGGCCGCCCCCCTATGCGCAGCGCGCCATCGTCAACGCCCTGAACGCCGCGGTCACCGATCTCGCGCGCGCGCAGTGGCAGAAAGAGGAAGTCGATCCCGCTGCGATCGTTGCAGCGCACATCGGACTGCGCGAAGAAGCCGTCGCCGCGTTCGGCCCCGTGCTCGCTCGCGATGCCGATCATTGGGGAGCCAGCCTGACGCCCGCGACCTTCGCCGCGCTCAACGCCGCCGGGCTGGAGCGGCTGTGGATCGGGCTCGGTGACGGCTGGGAAGGCGGATTGTGGCACCCCGAAGCCATCCGCGCCGCCGCGGCGAAGGGTTATCTGATCGGCCCCTATGATTCCTACGAGACCGCAATTCCGCCGGGCCAGCGCCCCGATTGGACGACCGCGCAGCTCGGCCGCATGGCCTATGAACGATGTGGAGTGATCAAGGCGAACGGCACGGTCACCGCCGGCTTCCAGCAGACCGGCCGCTATACCAACACGCGCTGCGTCACGCCGATTCTCAAGGCGCGCATCCCGCCGCTTGCGAAGGCGGGCGGTTACAACAGCTGGTTCCTCGACGTCTTTGCGACCGGCATGGTGTTCGACGACTACCGACCCGGCGCCACGATGACGATGGCCGACAATGCCGCCGCCAATGTCGCGGCGATGCGCTGGATCTCCGAGGAGGAGCAGCTCCCCATAGGCTCCGAGGGTGGCAACGCGATAAACGCTGCGGGCACGATCTTCGCGCACGGCATTGAGACGCCGGGGTTCGGCTGGGGCGACCCGGATCTGCGCAAGAACAAGGAGTCGCCCTTCTTTCTCGGCGCCTGGTATCCGCCCGATGCGCCTACCGTGTTCTTCAAGGCGGTGCCGATGAAGGAGCCGTACCGCGCGCTCTATTTCGATCCCCGCACGCGCCTGCCGCTCTATCAGGCGGTGTTCCACGATGCGGTGATCGTAACGAACCAATGGGCATTCGACCAGCTCAAGCTGGCCGATGTCGCTGCCGAGCGCGCGCTGATGCAACAGCTCTACAACGTGCCCCCGTTGTTCCACTTGAGCGCAGGAACGCTTGCCGATCGCCTCCCGGCAATCCTCCGGCACGATGCCTTCTTCCGCCCGTTGCATCAGCGGCTCGCGCACCAGGCGATGGTGGGCTTCGAATGGCTGAGCGAGGATCACCTCGTCCAGCGCACCCGCTTCGCCGACGGGACGCGGCTGGTCGCAAGTTTCGCTGACACCCCGCGCTCGATCGATGGCCTTGTTCTGCCCTCGCGCAGTGTCACAGCGATCGTCGACGGCCACCCGACGCACCGGTTCGGGGCCTGAACCTCGTGGTGAGAAAGCCGTCATTCCGCTTCCGGTCAGCCGAGCCATCCTCATAGTCCCTGTCCCGTGAGCGTGAAGGTTCCTTGGGTCACGAGGGCTTGAGGAGGCCGGCGTACGGTTGGGACTTTCGTGACGTTCGCCGGGCAGGTGCAGCCGGCGGAAATGGCGGAGCTTTGTCCCGGACTGGAGCGGCGCGACACCTAGTTAATTCCTCCCTCGGAGCGCGCCTCCGGGGGAGGGGGACCGCCGCCGCAGACGGTGGTGGAGGGGGCGAAGCGGTCTCGATAGGGGGAGCCCCTCCGTCAGCGCTTCGCGCCGCCACCTCCCGCGCTCTGCGAGCGAGGGAGGAAAGAACAGTCCCAAATGTCGGGCCGTCCTAGCGCCCGCCCGCTCTTTGAAAGCAACTGCGCTCAGTTGGGCTTGGGCAGCCAGCTCAGGTCGAGGCCTTCGTAGCGGTTCACGTAATTCGCGGCGCGCTGCAGCCCGCGCTCGTCGAGCAGGGTGAATCGGCCCGAATTCGCGCGCGATCATCCCTTCGTCCTCAAGCTGGCGCAGCATCCGGTTGACGTGGACCGCGGTGAGGCCGGTGGCGTCGCCCACCTCTTCCTGGGTGAGGCCGAGGGTGAACGAATGGGTGATCGACTTGTCGGTGTGGCGTAGGCGATTGCGCAGCTCGAGCAGCAGCGCCGCCACGCGCGCCTTGGCCGAGGTGCGGCCGAGCGCCGCCAGCCGGTCGGTCAGCGCGACTCGTTCGATCTGGCAATAGACGAGGATCATCGCCGCGAGCCGCGGATGCGCGACCATCGTCTCGGTGAGCGCGGAGCGATCGAACGGCGAGACGGTGCAGTCCGAGAGCGCGCACAGGGTTTCGGGCGCTTCGCGGTAGATCGCGCTGGAGATGCCGAGCATGTCGCCGGGGTAGAGGAAGCGCAGGATCTGCCGGCTGCCGTCGTCGAGGAGGACGTAGCTCATGATCAGCCCCTTGCGGAGCACGAACAGCTCGCCGCAGATTTCCTTCTCGCGTTGCAGCAGCGCGCCCCGGCGCAGCTGCCGTTGACGTTCCTCAAGCCGGTCGAGCGCCCTTCGTTCGCCCGGGTAAGATCGACGAGTTCGCTTAGAACATCGGCGAAACAACTACCTGTCACGCTTTTTGCTTCCCCCCACCCGCGTTGCAAAGCAGCGCTGCGGAATCAGTGCATTAAAGTCGATCAACCATACCCGTTCCGATTGGGTTCCGGTCTTGGCCGCGCTCGCCCTTGCGCAACCGACCCCAGGAGCTAGAAGCCCGGCGATGGACCGTATCCTGATCCGCGGCGGCAACCGGCTTTCGGGGCGCATCGCCATCTCGGGCGCGAAGAATGCCGCGCTCACCCTGATGCCGTGCGCCTTGCTGACCGACGAGCCGCTGACGCTGCGCAACCTGCCGCGCCTCGCCGACGTCGACAGCTTCGGCCATCTGCTCAACGAACTCGGCGCCTCGACCGCGATCGAGGGCACGCGTCCGACTGATTTCGGGCGGGTGATGACGATTCGCGCGGGGCGGCTGACCTCGACCGTCGCGCCCTACGACATCGTCCGGAAGATGCGCGCCTCGATCCTGGTGCTCGGGCCGCTGGTCGGCCGAGCGGGCGAGGCGACGGTGTCGCTCCCCGGCGGTTGCGCGATCGGAAACCGCCCGATCGACCTCCACTTGAAGGCGCTGGAGGCGATCGGCGCCGAGATCGAACTCGCCGCGGGCTACGTCAAGGCGACCGCGCCAAAAACGAACGGCGTCGGGCGGCTCAGCGGCGGCCGCTACAGCTTCCCGGTGGTCTCGGTCGGCGCGACCGAGAATGTCGGTGATGGCGGCGGTGACCGCGAAGGGCGGAACCCGGCTGGAGAATGCCGCTCGCGAGCCCGAGATCGTCGATCTGTGCAACCTGTCTGGTGGCGATGGGCGCCTCGATTTCGGGGATCGGCACCGAGACGCTCGAGATCGAGGGGCGCGACCGCCTCCACGGCGCGACCTATGGCGTGATGCCCGACCGGATCGAGGCGGGCAGCTATGCCTGCGCCGCAGCGATCACCGGGGGCAGCCTCGACCTGGTCGGCGCCGCCGCTGCGGACATGCGCGCGACGCTCGACGCGCTGACCGACGCGGGGATCACGGTGGAGGAGCGCCCCGACGCGATCCGGATCGAGGCCAGCAACGGGATCGCCCCGCTCACGCTCTCGACCGCGCCGTTCCCCGGCTTCGCCACCGACATGCAGGCGCAGTTCATGGCGATGCTGTGCAAGGCCGATGGCGCCAGCGTGCTCACCGAGACGATCTTCGAGAACCGCTACATGCACGTCCCCGAGCTTGCGCGAATGGGAGCGAACATCGAGGTGCACGGGCGCACCGCGGTGGTGCGCGGCGGCGGCGCGCTGATCGGTGCGCCGGTGATGGCGACCGACCTGCGCGCCTCGATGAGCCTGATCCTCGCGGGGCTGGCCGCCGAGGGCGAGACGGTGGTCCAGCGCGTCTACCACCTCGATCGCGGCTACGAACGGCTCGAGGAGAAGCTCCAGGCCGTCGGCGCCGACATCGAGCGAGTCGGCGACGGTTGAGCCTCAGGCCGGCTTCTGCGCCATCCCGCCGGCGATGTGCGCGGCGAGCCGGTTCATCGCCGCCAGCATCACTTGCTGCTCCTCGTCGCTTAGCGGCGAGAGATTGGCCTGCTGCTGGACATAGAGCCAGTGGCCGACCGTTTCGAAGCGGCGGCCGCCTTCGACGGTCAAATGGACGATGTGCGCGCGCCGGTCGCTGGGATGGCGGCGGCGTTCGAGCCAGCCGCCCTGCTCGAGCGAGTTGAGGAACAGCACCAGCGTCGACTTCTCGATCCCAGTGATCGCGGCAAGCCGCGTCTGAGTGAGCGTGCTCTCGCCGTGAAGCTCGCGCTGCGCGCGCAGCGTCGCGAGCACCAGCACATGCCCCATGTGGATGCCGGTCCCCTCGAGCGTGCGCGCGAGGCTGTCATGAAACAGCTGGTGCAGCCGCGCGATCGCATAGCCGAAGCTCTGCGCGTGATAGGCCTGGATCTCGTCGGGCGGGGGCGGGGCGTCGGTCGGCTTCACGTGATGCCTTCTAGGCCGGAACAACGAGTTGTTCAACCGGCTTTGCATAATCTATTTACATATTATCCAATCATAGATTATATGAGTTTCACCGTTCAGAATGGAGATTTGTCATGGGGCGCCGCTTCCTTCCCGCATTCACCCTGTTCCTGCTGGCGCCGCTGGTCGCCGAATATCTGCTCGGCTCGCTGCCGATGACGATGATCTTCATCCTGCCGGTGATGGCGGCGATGTACGGCTCGGGCGCGCTGCTGATCCGCGAGGTCGCGCGGCGAAGCGGCGGTGGCTGGGTGACGATCGCGCTGCTCGGGATCGCCTATGGGCTGATCGAGGAAGGGCTGGTCACCCAATCATTGTTCAACCCCAACTACCTCCATCTGCGGCTGCTCGATTTCGGTTATGTGCCCGCGCTGGGTACCGGGATCCCTTGGCTCGTTTTCGTGCTCACCATCCATGTCGCGTGGAGCATCTGCGTGCCGATCGGCCTCGCCGAGGCGCTGTTTCCGAAGCGGCGCAACGAGTCGTGGCTCGGCCCGATCGGCATAGGCGGCATCGCACTGCTGTTTCTCGCCGGCGCCGGCGCAACCGCCAGCTTCACGTACAAGTCGCTCCCGTTCATGGCGATGCCCGCGCAATTCGCCGGCACCGGCGTGCTCGTGATCGCGCTGATCGCCGCCGCGCTCGCCTATCCGCGCCATCGCACCGTGCCGGGCGATCGCGCTGTTCCCGCGGCGCCGTTGCTGTTCGCGCTTTCCCTCCTGGCCGGATCGGGCGTGATGTTGATCGAGCATCTCGGCTCCGCGCTGATCCACTGGCCATGGCCGGTGGGTGTCCTCGCGCTGATCGCCGACGAAGCCGCGTTCGTCGTGCTGATGGTGGCACTGACTCGCGGCCGGGTGTGGAACGACCGCCAGCGCTTCGCGCTGATGGCAGGCGGGCTGTCGGTCTATGCCGTGTTCGGCTTCTTCACCGATCGCGAACTCCACGGCAGCGGCGACCTGGTCCCGCACATCGCGATCGTCGTGTTCTTCGCCGCGCTGGCCGCAATCGCAGGCTTGCGCGCACGGGCAGGGGCAGATTGAGAGGCTGATGCGACGCTCAGGCAGCGTCGCTGATGTCGTCGCGGCGCGGGAGCGGTTCGGTAGCCAACGGCGGCTTGTCATATCCCGCCAGCGCCTGCGGATAGCCGAGCAGATAGCCCTGGACTTCATCGCAGCCCTCGCGCCGAAGCACGCCCAGCTGGCGTTCGGTCTCGATGCCCTCGGCGAGCACCGGGATCGACAGGCTCTTGCCCAGCGCGAGCACAGCCCGGATGATCGCGACGGCCTGCGGGCTGTCCTCGAGTTCGGAGACGAACAGCCGGTCGAGTTTGATCTTGTCGAAGGGGAAGGCGCGCAGCGTCTCGAGCGAGGAATAACCGGTCCCGAAATCGTCGAGCGCCACGCCGATCCCCATCGCCTTGATCTGACGCAGCACGTGCAGCGCGCGTTCGCGGTCGGCCATGATCGCCGACTCGGTCAGCTCAATCTCCAGCCGCCGCGGCGGTAGCCCGGTGTCGAGCAGGATCTGGTGGAACAGGCGCGGCAGGTCGGCATGGGCAAGCTGGACCGGCGACACGTTGATCGCGACCTTCGATTCATGGCTCCAGCCCATCGCGTCGGTGCTCGCGCGGCGCAGCACCCATTCGCCGAGCGGCAGGATGAGGCCGTTCTCCTCGGCGATCGGAATGAATAGCGTCGGCGAGATCGGCCCACGCACCGGATGAGTTCCAGCGCAGCAGCGCCTCATAGCCCGTCACCTCGTTGGTCACGATCGAGGTCTGCACCTGATAGTGAAGCTCGAGTTGGCCCTGGTCGATCGCGACGCGCAGGTCGTTCGCCAGCTCGCGCCGCTCGCGAATCGCCTCGTCCAGCTGCGAATCGTAGAAGCAGGGTGCCACGGCGCGCTGGCTCTTGGCGCGGTACATCGCCAGGTCCGCATTGTTGGTCAGCGTCTCGGCATCGGCGGCGTCGGCCGGATAGACGGCGACACCCATGCTCGCGCCGACGCGCGCGTCGAACGTGCCAATCGTAAGCGGCGTCTCGAGGATCGCCTTGAGGCGATCCGTGAAGCCGGTCAGCTGCGCATGGTGATCGAAGCGGATGAGCGCCACGAACTCGTCGCCGCCGTAGCGTGCGACCATCTCGTGCCGCCCCATCTGGCCCGCCATCCGCTGCGCGAGGCTCGCGAGGACCTGATCGCCGGCCTTGTGGCCGTGGACATCGTTGATTTCCTTGAAGCGGTCGAGGTCGATGGCGACTACGCCCAGCCGGGCGCCGGTGGCGCGCGCGACGTCGATCTGGTGCATCAGCGCTTCCTGGAAGCTGACGCGGTTGGGCAGGCCGGTCAGCGAATCGTTCATCGCCATGTGGTGCAGCCGCTGAGTTGCGTCCGAACGCGTCCAGCGATCGATCAGCGCGGCGAACACGCCTGCCGCGATCACCACGAGCCCGACCATCGCGGTTGCCAGTCCGAGCGCCTGCATCTGCTCCGATTCCAGCGGCGACGCGCTGAGGCTGAGCGGCGTGATGCGCAGCGCCGTCATCGCCACGAAATGCAGCGTCGCAATTGCCGTGACCAGCAATCCGGTGCCCGCGGCGACGCGGTGGCGGCCGAGCCTGGGAGAGGCGA
This sequence comes from uncultured Alphaproteobacteria bacterium, assembly GCA_963799985.1. Lineage (GTDB taxonomy): Bacteria > Pseudomonadota > Alphaproteobacteria > Sphingomonadales > Sphingomonadaceae > Sphingomonas. The sequence continues at coordinate 1,141,633 of CAWCZC010000002.1, forward strand.
TCGCGGTGAGCGACGCGCTCGCGAAGACGACCGAGCACAGCACCGATGCGACGACGTAGGGCACCCGCCACTCGACAATGCCGTCAACGCGATAGGCGGCCATGCCGATGAAATGCATGCCCGAAATCGCGAGGCCGACGAGGCTGCCACCGGCGATCGAATGAAAGAGGGTCTTCCGCCAGGCCGCGACGGCGAAGCCGAGGCCCGTCCCCGCGATCGCAACGATCAGCGAGACGACGGTGAGCACCGGATCGAGGCGGACAGGAACGCCCGACCGGTAGGCGAGCATCGCCACGAAATGGGTGCACCAGATCGTCGCCCCCGCACCGACCGCGGTGAGGAACAGCCAGGCGAGTCGCTGCACGCCGTGGGTAAGCTGCGCGCGGCCGAACATCTGGACGATCGCGAATGCGCCCGTGCAGCAGACGAATACCGCGAGCAGGACCAGCCAGGGATCGTGATCCCTGCCGATGCACATGGCTACGTCGATCATAGGCGCGACCCAGCAAGTTGCGGGCCGGAACATCGCCGGCGCCGCTCCATCGCCACCAAGGTGCGCGAAGTCCGGTTAAGATGGGATGAAGTGGCCGGGCACGGCGCCCGGCGGGTCCGGTTCAGCGCCCGCCGGTGCTCATCGAATAGGGTCGAGCCCCGGCGTTCGCCCCCCACGCCTTGTTCGGCCTGGCCCGCATGGTGAAGCGCAGCTCGCCGCCCGCGACGATCTCGTCGTGGCGGAGATACGAACGATCGAGCGGCCTGCCGTTGAGCGTCACCCGGCCGACATAGCCGTTGGCGTCGCTCAGCCCGTCGGCGACGATCGTGAAGCGCTTGCCGTTGGGCAGGTTGAGCACCGCGCGGTCCACGAACGGGCGGCCGATGGCATATTCGTTCGATCCCGGCGTCACCGGGTAGAAACCGAGCGACGGTGAAGACCAGCCACGCCGACATCTGGCCCAGGTCGTCGTTCCCCGAGAGGCCGTCGGGCGTCGGCTTGTACTGGCTGTCGACGATCTGCTTGAGCCGCGCCTGGGTGCGCCACGGGGCGCCGGCATAGTCGTAGAGATAGGCGACGTGGTGGCTCGGTTCGTTGCCGTGGATATATTGGCCGATCAGCCCGGCGATGTCCTCGGCGTGGCTGTAGTCGAGCTTCGAATTGTCGAAATCGAACATCGCGTCGAGCTTCGCCACCGCGGCCTTGTCGCCGCCGAGCGATGCGGAACATGCCCGCCTGGTCCTGCGGCACGAACCACGAATATTGCCAGGCATTGCCCTCGGTATAGTCCGAGCCGTAGTTGATCGCGGTGGGATCGAAGGGCTCGCGGAAGCTGCCGTCGGCCTTGCGGGCGCGGAGGAACCCGGTCTTCGCGTCGAAGCTGTTGCGCCAGTTGCCCGCGCGCTGTCTCGAACTGCGCCGCCAGGCCGGTCTTGCCCATCGCCCGGGCCATCCGTGCGATCGTCCAGTCGTCATAGGCATATTCGACCGTCTTGGAGGCCGCCTCGGGCTCGCGGTCGATCGGCACATAGCCGAGCTTCATATAATCGCCGAGCCCGCCGTAGGGCGCGTAGGTCGCGCTCGCGACCATCGCGTCGAGCGCGCGCGTCGGGATCAAAGCCGCTTGATGCCTTTCAGATAGGCGTCGGCGATGATCGGCGCGGCGTGATAGCCGATCATCGTCCAGGTCTCGCGCCCCTGATATTGCCAGACGGGCAGGATGCCGAACGGGCTCTGTTCGCGGCTGGCGATCAGCGAGTTGATGAAATCGGCGTTGGTCGCCTCGGGCTGGATCAGCAGTCAGCAGCGGGTGTTCGGCGCGGAACGTATCCCACAGTGAGAAGGTCGAGTGGAAGGTGAAGCCCCCGGCCTTGTGGACCTGATCGTCGGGGCCCCGGTAGCGGCCGTCGGCGTCGGAGAAGACACTTGGGGCGAGCAGCGCGTGGTAGAGCGCGGTGTAGAGCGTCTTGCGCATCGGCGCGGGCGCGTCGATCCGCACTGCCGACAAGGCCTGCTCCCATGCGGCGCGCGATGTGGCGCGGATCGCGTCGAACCCGCCGGGCTCGCTATCGAGGTTGGCGATCGCAGCATCCTCGTCGACGCTCGAGATCGCGACCTTCACCTCCAGCGGCGCCGTCAGCGTGCCGAAATCGAGCCGGGCGACGAGCGCACGGCCTTGGAGCTGCGCGGCGTCGTCCTGCCCGCGGCTTGGGCCCTGGAAGCCTTTGTACGCCACGTCGGTCTCGCGATTGACGAAGGCATGGCCGGCGAGCGGCGCATTGGCGCGCATCGCGAAATAGAGTTTCCGGGCCGGCGCCCAGCCGCGTGTCTCGCGCGCGCCGGTGATCGTCCCGTCGGGCCGGATGCGGATCGAGGACCACAGGACCTTGCCCGGATAATTGTAGAGCGAACTCCGGAGATCGAGCACGAGATGCGCCGCCTCGCCGCCGCGGAAGCTGTACCGCTCGACACCCACCCGCGTCCCGGCAGTCATCTCGGCGCGCACGCCCGCATCGTCGAGCGTCACCGCATAATAGCCCGGCGCCGCGACCTCGCCGGCGTGGCCGAAGCGCGAGCGATAGCCCGAGCCGGGGCGTTCCGGATCGCCGGGATCGAGCGGCACCGTGTCGCCCGCCAGCGGCATTACCAGAAAATCACCGAGATCCGAATGCCCCGCGCCCGAGAAATGGGTCATCGAGAAGCCCTGGATCGTCGGATCGTCGTAGCGATATCCCGCCGCGTGGCTGTAGCATTTGCGGATCTCGCAGCTCGTGTCGGTATCGGGGCTGAGCTGGATCATCCCGAACGGCGCGGTGGCACCGGGAAATGTATGACCCTCACCGCCGGTGCCGATCATCGGGTCTGCCGAGGCGTAAGGCGTGGGCTGCGCCGGCGGCGGCGCCTCCTGCGCGGCGAGCGGTGCGGCGAGCAGGAGTGCCAGCAGAGCGGGGGCGGCGGCATGCTTGATCATGCGCGCGAATAGAGCAGGACCACGCGCGACTTTCCAGATGTGGCGCGATGCATGGGATAGAGGGCAAACGAAACGATAACCGGTTCGATTCAGGCCTTCGCAAGCGATCGGGCACATCTTCGGGCCTTCGTCACAAATAAGCCCGGGTCGCGTCTTCTCAACGAAGGGGGCTGGATTGGAGCACTACCCATTATCCGTCACACCCGGTTCTTCCGGCGACGCGCCCTTCGTGGCGCCCGAGCGCCGCACCGAAGAACGCCTGACCACGCTGCTCAGGATCGCCAAGCTGATCACCACCCGCGATCAGCGGCTGTGCATGGTGCGCAACATCTCGAGCGCCGGGGCGATGCTCCGGCTCTATCAGCCGATCACGCTCGGTGAGCCCGTGCAGGTGGAGATCACGCCCGAATGCCCGGTCGCCGCGACCGTGATCTGGACGATGGACGACCATGCCGGGGTCGCCTTCGTCGAGCCGATCGACGTGATCGCGGCGCTGCGCGGCTGCGCGGGCAAGTCCAATCCCTATCGCCGAGCCACCCGGCTGCCGCGGCTTCGGGTCGAGCGCGAGGCGCGGCTGTGCACCGACGACATCGAGTGCGACGTGGTCCTGTGCGATGTCTCGCTCAACGGCGCCAAGATCGTGACCGACGCGGAGCTTGCCGAGGACGTGGAGGTCGCGATCTTTGTCGGCGGGCTGCATCCGCTCTCGGGGCGCATCCGCTGGTGCCACGATCGCCACGCCGGCGTGCAGTTCGACGTGCCGATCCCGATGGACACGCTCGCCGACTGGGCGGGCGCGAACGACGAGGGCGACGAGAACGACGCGGCTTAGCGGCCCGTCACTCCCCCTTCCGTTCCCCCAGCAACGCGTTGGCGGCGTGGACGAGCTCGATGTAGCTCGGCCCCAGGTTGATCACATATTCGTTCTCGCCCCAGAAGAACGGCCAGGTCTCGCTGTTCTCGGGCAGGTCGGGCTTGATGATAAGCACGCCGGGGACGATCCCGCCGGCGATGAACGAGAAATCGGCTCGGTTGTTGCCGTAGGCGACTTCCTTCGAGACGGTGCCGACACCCGAGACGAAGGAGATATCCGATCCCGGATGCGTGCCGCGGAGATAGTCCATCGCGCGCAGCACTCCCGATCCGTCCGACAGGTCGGGGAAGGCCCGGTGGATCGCATAGTCGACGATCCCGAGCTGGACGATCAGCCCGTCGCCCGCCCAGCCTCCCTCTGTGATCGGCACGCCATAGGGATTGGCGCCGCGGCCCTTGGCGACCTGGGCGACGAACGCGGCCGCCGCCATCTTCACCTTGTCGCGATAGGCGGCGGGCATCAGCGGGAGCGCGCGCAGCGCGGTCTCGGCGTAGAGGGGAAGCGAGCGGCGATCTTCGGCCATAGGCTGTCGATCCGGTCGGCGTATCGCTGGTCGCCGGTGGTCGCGAGCAGCTCGACCGCGGCGGCGAATTCCTCGCCTTCGATCGGCCCGCCGGTGGTATTGCCATGCTGGTAGAGGTCGGGGGCATGGCCGTGCTCTTCCGCCCACACCCGGATCGCGATCGCGCGCGCGTGGGCGGCGAGCTCGGGGCGCAGGTCCTTGAGCGCGCGGCTCGCCGCCGCCAGCGCCGCGACCGAGCCGTAGTTCAGCGACGAGGATTTGGTGGTGAAGGCCCAGCGGTCGTCGTCGGTGCCGGGGATGCCGTCGGTCTTGGACGCGGCGTCGCCGAGGTGGGTGTATTGCGCGACATCGGGCTCGACGATTCCGTTGATCGCATGGCCGACCGAATCGAACTGAGCGACGAGCTGGAGGGTCCCATGCTCGATCTGCTCGAGCACGTCGGGGGTGCCGTCGGGGACGTGGATCTCGACGTGGCGGGCCTTTTCGTCGATCCAGGTCTCGTCGCGTGCCGGCCGGTAGGTCTCCCAGATATCGACCAGCGAGCGCACCACCGCATATTGAGTCTGGGTGCGGATGTCGAAATCGCCCGCATCGAGCCACCCGCCGACGTTGAGTCCGGGGATATGCTCGCCGGGGGCGTATTTGTCGTCGGTGGTGGAGCCCTGGGCGTAGAGGTCGATGTGATCCTCGTTGACCGGAGCCTGTTTGGCGTCGTCGCGGTGCGAGTCGCCGTGCCACACGCGATACGCCTCGTTGACCAGCATATGGTCCATCGCGATGGGCATGTAGACGTCGTTGGTCGCGTGCCAGGCGTTGGCATAGACGTCGGGCGCGATCCGGAAGGGCGCGGTGCGGGTGCCATCGAACTCGAGCATGTAGAGCCCAGGCGCGCGGACCTGGCTGAAATCGAAGGTCGCGTATTTGTAGCGGAGGTAATTGCCCCACGGCGTGGGTGCGCCCGCCGCGATCTGCTCTGTTGCGCCGTCAGCGCCGATGCGGAGCAGATGCGCCTCGCCCGCCGCCGCGTCGTTGCGGTCGAGTTCGATCACCGCGACTTTGCGCGCGTCGGGCGCGTAGCCGAGCTGCGAGTGTCCGACCACCGGCTTGCGGACGTAGTCGCCCACGCTGTTGGGCGTGATCGTCCATTCGATCACCGCGCCGGTCTTGCCCGAGGGGATCGCGCTGCGCAGCACGAACCAGCCGTTCTGCGCCTGGTTGCGCCCATCGAACATGGCGATCGGCCCCGCGGCGGAGGTGACGGTCACCCGGCGGCCGGGCTCCTCGGGCGCGAGCACAAAGGCCTGGCCCGACGCCATCGGGAGCGGCTCGGCACCGGGCCCCACGTCGCGCCCGCTCGCCGCGTTGCGCGGCCCACCCGCTACCATGTCCGACGCCGGATGGAGCGGAAAGGTCCCGCCCGCACCGTCGACCATGAAGCTGCGATGGAAATAGGCCGCGGGCTGGAACTCGAGGTTAAACCCGGCCTTCCCCGCCAGCGCGGCGGGCAACGGTTGGTCGAGGATCACCGACAGCGCGACGCCCTTGCCGCGGGGCTCGGTGCGGATCGTGTAGCGAAAGTCATAGGCCTTGTATTCGAGCACCGCGGTGATCACGCCGGTCTTGGGATCGACCGTGCGGCTTACGAGCGCGCCGATCGGGTCCCACTGGCCCGGGGTGGCGGAGAGGCGGACGTCGCCGTTGGTGGCGGTGCGCACGTCCTGCTGGATGATCTCGATCCCGCTGATCTTCGAATCGGCGAACAGCCCGTCGTACCAGTTGCTGAACACCAGCACGTCCGCGCCGCGCTCGTGGTAATAGCCCTTGTCGGTGAGCGAGAGCGTCTGGGCCGCGGCGGGCGCGGCCGCGAGCAGAGTGCCACCGATCAGCCATCGTGCCGTCTTGCCCCGCATCCCGCTCTCCCTTGTCGCCGTCCGGGGTTGCTCCCCGAATGTGAGCGCTACCATGGCACGTGTCGGCAGAGGCTCCAAGGGAGGGAAGGCGCGAGGCGACTAGCGAAGGGGCTCCACGTTAACCGGATGTTTTGCACGCCGGGCTATCGCGCTTTCCGGGGGGCAGGACCGGAAAGAGAACCATGGTTCCCAATTCGCTGCCCAAGGGACGACGCCAGCGGCTGATCTTCGGCTTCGGCGCGCTGCTGATCCTCGCGATGCTGTTCGCCGCGATCGTCGGCAATGCGATGAGCACGGCGGCGCTGCGGCGCCAGGCGCAGGGCTGGTACGTCCATACGCTCGAAGTGCTGCTCGCCGCCGAGGCGCTGAAGGGTGCCGCCAACACCGCGATCCGCGGCGAGCGCGGCTATCTGATCACCGCCAATCCCGCATTCCTCCAGCGCTCCTATCGCATCGGGCGGGAGAATTCCGCGCGGCTCGTGGACGAGTTGGCGGCGCAGACGCGCGACAATCCGGAGCAGCGGCGGAACCTGGTCGAGCTTCGCAAGCGGATCGCGAGCTATTTCGGCGTGCTCGATCGCGCGACCGCGCTGCGGCGGACGGGCCAGGAGGCAGCCGCGACCGCGATCGTGCGCAGCAGCACCGATGCGCGCGAAATCGATGCGGCGCTCGCGCAGGTGGGCGCGATCGAGCAGGAGGAAAGGCGGCTGCTCGCGCTTCGTGCCCGGATCAACGACGCGGCGATCTCGGCGAGCGAGCGCAACGATTATGCGCTGGCCGCGGTCGGCCTGATCTTTCTCGCGATCGCCGGGATGGCCGGGATTTCGGCGATGCGGTCGCAGGCGCTGGCGCGGCGAGTCACCGAGCAGCTCCGGCGGAGCGCCACCACCGACGAGCTGACCGGGCTCGCCAACCGCCGCGCGTTCATGCACTCGCTCGAGGTCGAGGTGGCGCGGGCGCGGCGGAGCGGTGCTCCGCTCTCGGTCGCGATCGTCGACCTCGATCATTTCAAGCGGATCAACGATGCGCACGGCCACGGCGGTGGCGACGAGGTGCTGCGCCGGCTCGCACGCATCGCCGACGAGATGATGCGGACGAGCGACGTGGTCGCCAGGCTCGGCGGCGAGGAATTCGGCATCCTGATGCCCGATACCGACCAGGACGCGGCGCGCATCGCCTGCGAACGGCTGCGCAGCGCGGTCGCGGCGGAGAGCATTTCAATGCCCTCGGGCGGCGTGGCGGGCGTGACGCTGAGCACCGGCATTGCGCTGCTCGTCCCCGGTGAGGAGCGCGAACGCCTCGTCAGCCGCGCCGACCATGCGCTCTACCGAGCGAAGGAAGCCGGCCGCAACCAGGTGCGGCTGGCGGCCTAGGCCACGTGATTCCGTAACAACCCGGTAAGGGAGCTTAACCGGACCCTAACCCCGCGCGCCTAGGCGTGCACAGGTGCGTATCAGTACCATCACCAACTGGGCCTACGGCGTCACGGTCCTGCTGACCGGCCTTTCGGGCACCGCCTTCATCCTCGCCGCGCAGGCCGCCTCGGGCGAACGCCGCATGGTCGAGCGACATCTGATCCTCGACGATCTCGGTGACGATCTGGTGGTCGCAGCCGAGAAGCGCACCGACGAGGCGCGGCTCTATGCGATGCGGCTTGCCCCGCGCCACCTCGCTGCCTTCCGCGCCGACGATCGGGATGAGCACGCCCGCGAGCATGCGATTCAGAACTTGCGCGCGGCCGGAATCACGCCAGTCGAGGCGGCGTCGCTCAAGGAGGCCGAGGATCATCTCGACGAACTCGACGCGATCGAGGTCGCGGCGGTCGCCGCGGTCGAGCGCGGCGACGTGGCGAACGCGAGGGCGGCGCTGTTCGGGCCCGATCACGAGCGCGCGCAGGCCAATGTGCTTGAGCCGGTCCATCGCTTCCGCGAACTGGTCGAGGCGCGCACCACGGGCGCGATGCGCGACGCGCAGGCGATCAGCGATGGGTTCAATCTGTTCGCGCGGATCATGCTCGGTCTCACCGCCGCGGTGTTTCTCGCGGTGCTTTATTTCGTCTTGCGCCGGCGCGTGGCGATCCCGCTCGCGCGGATGACCGGGATCGTCACGCGGCTCGCGCGGCAGGACTACGCGGTCGAGGTCCCCAACGACCGCCGCCGCGACGAGATCGGCGACATGAACCAGGCGATCCAGGTGTTTCGTATCAACGGCATGGAGCGCGACCGGCTCGATGCCGAACGGATCGCGGACCAGCGGATCAAGGATTCGATCCTGGCGATGATGCACCGGCTGCAGGCGTGCGAATCCGAGGCCGAGCTGGCCGAGGTGGTCGCTTGCTTCGCGCCGCAGATCTTCCCTGATCTCGCCGGCCATCTCTATGTGCTCGACGACACGCGCACCGCGCTTAGCCCGGCGGTGAGCTGGCTCGATCCGACCGATCCGGGGGCGGCCTTTGCGCCGGCCGCCTGCTGGGGACTGCGCCGCGGCCGCCCGCACGTCAGCAACCGCGATCACAGCGACATCGCCTGTCCGCATCTCGGCGCGTGCACGGTCCCCAGCCTGTGCGTGCCGCTGACCGCGCAAGGCGATGCGGTCGGACTGCTCTATTTCGAGGAGCGGACGATTGTCGACGCCGACGAGGTGGGCGGCACCCCGCGGCTTTATCTCGAGCTGATGGCCGAGAACATCGGGCTGGCGCTCGCCAACCTGCGGCTGCGCGAGCGGCTGACCAATCTCGCGGTGCGCGACGCGCTGACCGGGTTGCTCAACCGCCGCTCGCTCGACGAGGCGCTCAACCGCCACGCACGGATGCCCAGCCAGTCGGTCGCTTGCCTGATGATCGACATCGACCATTTCAAGCGGTTCAACGATCATTTCGGCCATGACGCCGGCGACGCGGTGATGCAGCACGTCGCTCGTATCCTGCGCGACGCGGCCGCGGGCCGCGGCGGAAGCGCCTATCGCTTCGGTGGCGAGGAATTCACGCTGCTGCTGCCCGATCGCAACGAGGCGGAGGCGCAGGATTGCGCCGAACGCATCCGCGCGCATGTGGCGGCCACGCCGCTCTCGCACCGCGGCCGCATCCTGGGAAGCGTCACCGTCTCGATCGGCGCAGCGGTCGCCACCGGCGGTGCTTCGGTGCCGACGCTGGTCAGCTGCGCCGACGCGGCGCTGCTCCAGGCCAAGGCGGACGGCCGCGATCGCGTGATGACGGTGACCGCGCTCGGCGCGCGCGCGGGCAAGGCCGCCTAGACGAACCCCAAATTGCGGTTGTCGAAGTTGCCGATGTTGGGCAGTATCGTCGCCATCTCATGGTCCGGCACGCCGAACCAGCGCGCGAGCGTTGCGGCATATTGGTCGACCGAAGTGCTCGGCAGCAGCCGGCCCTGGCCGACCTGATCGTCGGTATCGACCGAGACGTGGGGGGCGGTGCCGTAGAATTTGCCGCCCTTCACCGCGCTGCCCATCACGAAATGGTGGCTGCCCCAGCCATGGTCCGATCCATCGCCGTTGTTGACCAGAGTGCGGCCGAAGTCCGAGGCAGTGAAGGTGGTGACCTCGTGCTGTACTCCCAGCTCGACCGTGGCGATGTAGAAAGCGGCCATCGCCTCGTCGAGCTTCTTGATCAGGTCGACATGCTTCTCGGACAGGCCCGAGTGGTGATCGAACCCGTCGAGGGTGACGAAGAAGACCTGGCGCTTCGATCCCAGCTCCTTGCGTGCGCCGATCAGCCGCGCGACGATCCGAAGCTGCTCGGCAAGTGGATTGCCGGTCCCGACCTGATCGAACGAGGTCTTGATATCGACCTTGGCGAGCGCGGTGTTGACCACGCCTTCCATCTCGATCGATCGCCGCGCCAGGATCGCCAGCTCGTTCTCGAGTCCGTGGTCGCTCGGCCGAGTGATGAGCTGGTGGAGCGCCTCGCTGATCGCCGGCGAGCCGTAGTTGGGCTCCTGGATCGCCTTGACCGCAATCGCGCCCGAGGGGCTGATCTGGTATTGCAGCGCATTCTCGCCCGAGACGAACACCGCGTTGCCCGCCGCCGAGATGCAGGTGAGCAAGGCGTGGTTGTTCCCCGCCATCGCGAGGTCGCCGAGCCGGCCGCCCCAGCCGATCGTCGATCCTTCGCTGCCGAGCGCCTGCCACACCGATTGCTGGTCGTTGTGCGAGAAGAGCTTGGGCGGCAGCGGATAGAGCGCGCGGTTCGAGCTCTTGTACTGCTCGAGCGTCAGCGGGGTGATCAGTGGGCCGACGTTGAGCTGCGCGGCGAGCTTGCCCATCTCGAACATCGTCTTGAGTTTGGGGGCATAGGGCGGGAAGGAATATTGGAGATCGTCGGTCAGAGTCTGCGGCGCCAGCGTTTTCACCGGAGTCAGATATTTCTTGAGGATGCCCACCTGGCCGCGGATTCCCGAATAGCGGCTGTAGTTGATCGGATCGGCCGGGATCAGCGTGTTGCCGTGATCGTTGCCGCCATAGAGGAAGATGCACACGAGCGCGCGATAGTCCCCCGCGCCGAGCGCCGCCGCTTCCGCCGCGCTCGCGAGGTTGATCGCGAGCGGCGCCGCCGCGCCCATGAAGCCGAGCTGCGACGCGCGGCGCAGCATCGTGCGGCGCGATACCGGCGTGGTGATGATGTTGGTCATTTCTGCACCAGATATTCGGGGGCGCTCATCACGAGCAGGCAGGCCGAGGCGATCAGGTCGAGCTTCTCGTTGTCGGCCGAGGCGGCGGTGACGTTCTTGCTCGCCAGCGCGCCCGCGATCAGCGCGCAGGTGGGGTCGGAGAGCTGGTTTCCGCTGAGATGCAGGTTGAGCCAGGCGACGGCCGCGGGCGCATCGTGCGCGATTGGGCGGAGCGCGTCGTAGCTCGGCTTGACGTCCTTGTAGCCCCAGCGCAGCGACCATTGCAGGAAGTTGATATAGCCCGCGAGGCTGGTCTCGGTCTCGATCTGGAATTCGGGCGCGACCTTGCCGGCTTTGGCGATCGCAGTGTGCGGCGGCACGTAGCCGGGGCGGTAGAAATTGAACACCGACGGCGACTTGAGCGGACTCTGGCCGAGCCCCTCGTCGGCGCGTTCGGTGCTGTAGACTTCGTAGGCGCCGCTATCCGACTTCATCCCGCACGTCCGCGCCCAGCCGAGGACGCGCAGCACCGGCTCACGCAGCTTGCCGCCCAGCGGATCGGCGGAGGGCGACAACGCCTCGGGATCGGTCAGCACCGCGCGCCACAGCGCCTTCAGGTCGCCGCGCACGCCCTTGCCGTTGTCGGCGAAAGCGGCGGCAACTCGGCCGACATAGGCGGGGCTCGGATTGCTCGTCACCATCCGCTGGATCATCTGCCTCCCGAAGAAGGGGCCGACGTTGGGGTGCGCGAAGAGATGATCGAGCGCCAACTTGAGGGCGTCGGGACCCGGGGTCTTGGCCGGGATCGTCAGTCCCAGGAAGGTCGCCTCGAGCTGCGAATGCTTCTTGGGATCGAGCTTCATCGGGTCGACGCAGAATTCGTGGGTGACCACCGGATAATTCTGCCACGCGACCTTCTGGTACTTCACCCGATCCATATTGTGGTCGTAGCCGGTGAATACCCGCGCCAGGTTCATGATGTCGTCCTGGCCGTAGGTCTCGATGGGCTTTCCGTTCGCGCCCTTCTTCTCGCTTCCGTCGGGATTGAGTTCGTAAAGGCCGATGGTGAAGAGCTGCATCACCTCGCGGGCGTAATTCTCGTCGGGCTGGCGGCCGGTCTTGGGGTCTTCCTTCAGATTGCCCTTGGTGTTGAGGTACATCCCCATGCCCGCGTTGAGCGTGACTCGCTCGAGCAAGTCGCGGAAATTGCCGAACGCGCTGTCCAGCAGCACGTCCCACCAGCCGGCGAGGATGTAGGGCGGCCAGAAGCCGTCGATCGGATTGAGCGAGACGACGGTGAATTGCGAAAGCGCGAAGGCGCAGCGCTGGCGCATCTGATCGGGCTGGCCGATCAGCTGGTTCCAGATCATGTAATTGCCCGCGGTCGGGTCGAAATATTTGGCGTCCTTGGTGACCGCGTTGTGGCCGTGGGCGTCGAGCCAATCGACTCCCGATTGGCCGCGCGGGCTCGCGAATTGCGCGTCGAGCCAGGCGTCGTAGCCCTGCGCGCGCACCGCGGCGATCTCTGCCTCGGACGTGCCGAATTGCGCGCGCAGCAGGAAGCGTGCGGCGTCGGTCTCCGATATCGGTCCGGTTGTGTTTATCGACCCTCTCCCTAGCGGCGAGTAGGCCTCAAGCGCGGCGGGGGGTCAAGAGAGCGCTCGCGACAACGTTGTCTAATCCGGGACGAACGCCTAGCCTCGGCCCAACGACATGGGGGAGGGATCGATGAAGCACCTGATGCTGGGCCTGCTGTTGTCCGCGCTGCTGGGCGGCGCGATCACCTCTCCCGTGGCCAACGCCGCGCCCCGCCCGGCGCCGCCGGCGGCGGGCAAGTACCGCAACTTCCGCGTCGCGATCTACGTGACCGTCTACGACACGATCCGCCTGTCGAACCCGGCCGAGTTCGCCAGGGACTATGCCCGGGTTTCGAGCCAGCTCGGCTTCGACAAGGTCTATATCGAAAGCTATCGCGACGGCACTTTCGCCAGCGACGCGCAGATCGCCGCGGTCAAGGCGGCGTTCGAGGCCAAGGGGATCGCCACCGCGGGCGGCGTGACGCTGACTGCGGGCAACGTCGGCGGCCAGTTCGGCAGCTTCGACTACGAGGACCCCAAGGACCGGGCCGCCTGCGTCCAGGCGGTCCAGCTGATCGCGCGCCACTTCGACGAGCTGATCCTCGACGATTTCTTCTTCTTCAACCGCAAGACCGATCTCGACATCGCCGCCAAGGGCAAGCGCAGCTGGACCGAATATCGGCTCGCCGCGATGCACGAGGCGGGCCAGCGCTTCGTCATCGATCCGGCTGAGGCGATCAATCCGCGCATCAAGGTCGTGATCAAATATCCGAACTGGTACGAGCATTTCCACGGGCTGGGCTTCGATCTCGACGCGGGGCCCAGGCTGTTCGACGGGATCTATACCGGCACCGAGACGCGTGACCCGGACACCACCGATCAGCTGCTCCAGCAATACGAGAGCTACGAGATCATGCGCTATTTCGACAATATCGCGCCCGGCCGGAACGGCGGCGGCTGGGTCGATACTTACGGTACGCGCTACATCGACCGCTACGTCGAGCAACTGTGGGGGACGATGTTCGCCAAGGCGCCCGAGATCACGATGTTCAACTGGTCGGCGATGGCCGATCCCAAGGTGGTGGCGCCGGGCGAGCGGCCGTGGAGCGGCCAGCCGACCAGCTTCGACTGGAACGCTTTCCAGGCGTCTTACACGGGCGGCGGCGCTGGCCCGGGCTGGGGCCGCGCGGCGGGCACCGCGATGGAGACGATGGACAAGATCGTCGGCGCGCTCGGCAAGCCGATCGGGATCGCCAGCTACCGGCCGCCGCACGCCGATGGCGAGGATTTCCTCCACGACTATCTCGGCAACATCGGCCTTCCGATCGAGCTCTATCCGACCTATCCGGCGGACGCCCAAACCGTGCTGTTGACCGACGCGGCCAAGGCCGATCCCGACATCATCGCCAAGGCCGAGGCCTCGCTGCGCGCCGGGCACAATGTGGTGGTGACGTCGGGCTTTCTGCGAGCGATGCAGGGCAAGGGCTTCGAAGATCTGGTCGAGATCACCGACACCGGGCGGGTCGCACCGGTCTCGAAGTTCCTCGGCGGGTTCGGTGCCGGGCTGGGCGAGGATTTGGCGAAGCCAGTGCTCTTCCCGATGCTCGAATTCTACACCAACGACGCCTGGCCGATGATCCACGGCGTCACCGCGAGCAAGGGCGTGCCGATCGTGTTGCTCAACCGCTGGTCGGCGGGGACGATCTACGTGCTGACGATCCCCGAGAACATGGGCGACCTCTACAATCTTCCCCAGCCGGTGCTGACGCGGATCAAGAGCTTCGTCCAGGCGGGCTTCCCGGTGCGGATCGATTCGCCCCCGCAGGTCGCGCTGTTCGCCTATGACAACGACACGTTCGTGATCGAATCCTACCGCGCCGAGGCAGTGCCGGTGACGATCACGCTGGCTGGGGACAAGCTGCGCCTGCGCGAGCTGGATGGCGCGGAAGTGGCCGCGCTGCCCGCGCCCGCGGCCGGGCCGGGCGGCGGCGCGCTGGGGCTGGGGCCGCGCCGCGGGCCGGCGGTTGCACCGCACACCGACTTCGCCGTAACGGTGGCGCCGCACTCGTTCCGGGTATTCAAGATCGAGCGCTAGAGCACTTCAAGCCCGTCCCCCGAAGGGGAGGGGCTTTTCCTAGAACGCCGAATTGTGGATCGGCGTGTCGGCGTGCGCCCAGGCGGCGTCGAAACGCTTCTGCACGGCCGCAGCCTCGGCATCGCGCTTCTGCGTCCGCAGCGCCTTGGCGAGCCCGGCGAGCGCCCAGCCGTTCGCGGGGTTGCGCAGCAGATCCTCGCGATAGACCGCCTCGGCCTCGACTGCCCTGCCGACGTCGAGCAGTATCGCGCCGAGCAAGTGGCGGCTCGGGAAGAATTCGTCGGCGGGCTCGTCGTACGAAAGCGCATCGTCGAGCGCTACTGCGCGCGTGAACAACGCGATTGCTGCGGGGGCATCGTGCCCGACCATCGCAATCCGCGCTTTCGCCCGTAGCGCCGCGATCTCATACAGCGGCCTGCCGGCATTCATGCCCCCGGTCGCGCCGTCGGGCACGGCGGCGATCAACGCATCGAGCTTGAGCGCTTCGCCCTGCGCCTCGTCGAGCCGCTTCTTCATCGCCAGCGCGGTGGCGCGCGCCGCCGAATAGCTGATCGCCAGGCCGGTGAGCCGCGGATCGGGCGGGGGCTCGGCGAGGATCTCGTCCCACAGGCCGAAGCGCACCATCGTCTCGTAGAGGAAGGCGGTATACCAGTCGGTGCCCGGCATCGCGAGCATCTGCGCGTCGCTGAACAGCGCGCGCGTCTTGCGCATCGCCTCCATCGCCTCGGCCTTGCGCCCCTCCATCGCCGCCGAGGAGGCGAGGAAGGTGTAATTGTGTGCGAGGTACATCGGATAATAGTCGGGCGGCGGGGTCTTGGCGAAATAGGCCATGTCCGCGGCCGCGCCCACACGGTTGGCGGCGGCCGAATCCTCGTAGCGGCCGACCCGCTGCAGGATGTGCGCGGGCATGTGGTCGAGGTGGCCGGCGGCGGGCATCATGTGCGCGACTCGCTCGGCCGAAGGGATCGCGCGCTCGGGATGCGACGAGGCCTCGACCGCGTGGATGTAGTAGTGGTTGGCGCCCGGGTGCATCGGATCGGCCTTGAGCACCGCCTCGAGCGTCGCGACGATCTCGTCGGTCCCCGGCGCGGCGGTCCCGTCGGCGCGCCACAGCTTCCACGGATTGAGGTTCATCAGCGATTCGGCGAACAGGGTCTGGAGGTCGAGATCGGCGGGGTAGGCGTGCGCCGCGTCGCGCATCCCCGCGGCATAGGCCGCGAGCAGCGGCGCCTCGTTCGAGGGATCGAGCTGCTTCGGGCCAGCGAAACGCTTCGCCAGCGCGGCGATCATCGCCCGATCCGCGGGAGAAGCGCTCGCCGAGAGCCGCTGCGCTTCGTTGACCGAATCCCAGCCGACCCGGGCGCGCGCGTCGGCCATCATCGGCATGTTGTAGTTTGGCCCCAGCGTCAGCGCGACGCCCCAGAAGCACATCGCGCATTGAGGATCGAGCGTCGCCGCCCTTGCGAAGGACCGCGTCGCCTCGTCATGGTTGAACGCCCAGAGGTAGCGCATCCCCTGGTCGAAATAGGCCTGCGCCTCGGGCAACCGGG
This sequence comes from uncultured Alphaproteobacteria bacterium, assembly GCA_963799985.1. GTDB lineage: Bacteria > Pseudomonadota > Alphaproteobacteria > Sphingomonadales > Sphingomonadaceae > Sphingomonas. The sequence continues at coordinate 1,157,750 of CAWCZC010000002.1, forward strand.
TCCCGGCGTCGCGGTGGAAGCGGCCGAGCCCGTCGAACAGCTGCGCGCCCTTTGCCCAATCGGCGAGCGTCTGCGGGAAGGCAGGCATCGCCATGCCAGGCATCGCGTCCGACGAGGGCGTGGTCTGGGCGTTCGCCGGCAGCGGCAGCGCCGCGGCGATGACGAGGGGAAGAAGCGGCGGGACTCGGATCATGGCGGGACTCCCGGGATCGAACGCGAAATCCTATCCCGCTCGTTACCCAAGCTCAACGGAAGTCGCTTTGCCTTGGCCGGCGATCCCGGGCTAGGCTTGGCCAGGGAGAAAAACATGCGCGGATTCGGGTTGGTTGCGGCTCTCGGGCTGATCGCGGCGGCGCCGGGCGACGCGCCGCTGGACGTGAATGTCGGCGGCCGGGTCGTCCGGGAGAAGGGCGGCGCGATGCGCTTCGGCTGGCCCGGCGTCTATTTCGAGGCACGATTCAAGGGGACGGCCGTCACCGTCGCCGCCGATCCGCGCGACGACCAGCTCGCGGTGGTGATCGACGGCACGCGGCGCATGGTCCTCACCAAGGCGAGTCCGGCGCGCGTGACGATCGATCGGCTCGCCCCCGGCGCGCATGTCGTCCGCCTCGAAAAGCTCACCGAGAGCCAAAGCGGCAGCGCGCGCTTCCTCGGCTTCTGGCCGGGACCCGGCGGCACGCCGCTTCCTGCCCCGCCCGACAAGCACCAGATCGAGTTCATCGGAGACTCGCATACGGTCGGCTACGGCAACACCTCGCCCAAGCGCGACTGCACTCGGCAGGAAGTGCACGACACCACCGACACCCAACAGGCGTTCGGGCCGCTCGTCGCGAGGCAGCTCAATGCCGACTATCGCATCAATGCCTTCTCGGGCTTCGGGATCGTGCGCAACTACAACGGCGCGGCGCCGGGAGATTCGATGGTCAAGCGCTATCCCCTCGCGCTGCCAGGCGAAGCGACGCATGCCGACGATTCGGGCTGGCAGCCCGAATGGGTGGTGATCGATCTGGGCTCGAACGACTTCTCCACGCCGCTTCATGCCGGCGAGGCCTGGGCGGACGCCGCCGCGCTCCATTCCGACTATCGCAAGACCTACGTCGGCTTCGTGCGGACGCTGCTCGCGAAATACCCGCGCGCGCGCTTCATGCTGGTCGAGTACGACCTGTTTCAGGCCGATGTCGAAGCCGTGGCGCGGGCCGTGGGTGATCCGCGAGTCAACACCGTCAAGCTAGGCCCGTTCGAAAGCACGGGATGCGACTGGCACCCCTCGCTCAAGGACGATCGCGCGATGGCCGCGGTACTGATGACGGCGATCGGCACCGTCACCGTCCAGGAAGCGATCGCGAAGCTGCCGAAGCAGCGTTAGACCGCCTTCAGCGCTTCCTCGAAGTCGGCGATCAGGTCGTCGGCGTCCTCTACGCCGATCGAGATGCGCACGAGGTTGTCGGTAATGCCGAGCGCCTTCTTGCGCGCATCGGGCACCGACAGATGCGTCATCGCCGCGGGATGGCTGGCGAGCGTCTCGGTGCCGCCGAGGCTGACCGCGAGCTTGGCGATCTTGAGCGCGTCGAGGAACGCGAAGGCTTCCTTCTCGCCGCCCTTGAGGATCAGCGAGAAGGTCGATCCCGCGCCCGTACAGTGGCGACGATAGATGTCGGCCTGGCGCAAGTCGGCGCCTTCCAGCTCGAGGAAGCCGAGATAGCCAACTCGCTCGATCTTGGGGTGGGTGCGTAGATATTCGCAGACCTTGGCCGCGTTCTCGCCCGCGCGGCTCATCCGCAGCTCGAGCGTTTCCAACGACCGGAGCAGCATCCAAGCGGTGTGCGGATCGCAGATCGTCCCGATCGTGTTGCGCATCAGCCGGATCGTGTTGATGTGCTCCTTGTTGCCGAGCACCCCGCCCGCGACCAGGTCCGAGTGGCCGCCGGCATATTTGGTGAGGCTGTAGACGACGATCTCGGCGCCATGCTCGAGCGGCTTGAGCCACAGCGGCCCGAGGAAGGTGTTGTCGATCGCGATCGGCGGCTTGTTCGCGCCCTTGAAGATCGAGTCGCGGCTGGCGCGGACGGCCTGGATGTCGACCAAAGCGTTGGTCGGATTGGCCGGGCTCTCAAGATAGATCAGCGCGACATTGCCGGTCGCGGCCTTTGACAGTACCGCGTCGATTTCCTCGCGCGTCGCCCCGGCGGGGAAATCGAGCCAATGGACCCCGAAGCGGCCGAGGATGCGCGCGATCAGCGTCTCGGTCGCGGCGTAGAGCGGGCCCGAATGGACGATCGTGTCGCCAGGCTTGACCATCGCCAGGAACAAGGTGGCGATCGCCGACATTCCCGAGGAGAACGCCAGCGCGTCCTCGGCGTCCTCCCAGATTCCGAGGCGGTCTTCGAGGATCTCCTGGTTCGGGCCATTGAAGCGGCCATAAACCAGCCCCTCGGCGCCGCCGGGGCGCTTGCCGGTGACGCCCTCGAAATGGCGTTTGCCGGCGGCGGCATTCGGGAAGACGAAGGTCGAGGTGAGGAAGATCGGCGGCTTGAGCGATCCTTCCGAGAGCACCGGATCATAGCCGTGGCCCATCATCAGCGTGCTCGCCTTGAGCTTGCGCCCGCCGATCGTGTCGACGTCGGGCTTGGGCCGCCGGCGCGGGGCTCCGCCGGTCAGCTCGGCTTCGGTTTCGTCCTTCATGAATTCCTCGTCGGATACCGCTGGCGAGCGGCGCGCTTTGGTATCATCTGTAACGAGCCGTGCGCGCGAACGCATCAACGAAGTGGGGGCGGCGGTCCAAAATTCACGGCTATGCGCGGCTTGCGGCCGATCTGCGACCGGGTCGGAGGTCTGGTCAGAGGCGTCGCAGCGTGACGACGCGTTTGGCGAGGGCGTCGATCTCGCAGGAACTCGTTCACGACGGTCGCGGTCGAGCCGCGCAGGTCGCCCACTTCGCCACGGCAATAATCGAATCGTGTTCGCCACCAATTCCGTTCATCGGAGAGCAGGCGATTTCGCGTGAGTTCGCTCTGCTGCCGCGCCAGGGCGGCCCGATATTCCATGGTCAGCAGCGCATCCAACCGCCGATACTCCGTATCTACGCAATCATAGGATTCGGCATCAAGCGGGGCATCCGGTCCGAAGCAGGTCCGGAATGCCGGACTCAGCACCGCCTTTGCTTCGGTATCGGTGACGTCGCCGCCGGACCCCGCTTCTTCCGGGCGCAGGTTTCCATTGTACGATTCCGCCAGGTCGCATGAGGCTTTGTCGCTCCTATCGCAGGCGATCTGGAGACAGGTCTTTATATTATCGAACGGACTGCCGGACTGGTCACCGACCCTGAGGCAATAAGCGGCGCTCAGAGGCGATCCGTCGGGCTGCTTGTCGGGATAGCCGGGCCAGCTCTCGAGCGCCTTTTCGGAGGCCGGAGAGCGCGTCGCCGAAGGCGTGCCCCTATGTTCGCCGGACCGGGACAGCGCCGTCCTTGCCGCGGCCTCCCGATCGGGCGACGCCGAACATCCGGCCAGCGCCAGGATGGCGACGAAGGCGATCGACGGTCTCATGATCCCCTTCGTGCCAGCGCGATCAGCGAGATCTGCCGCCCATAATCCGGTTCGCTGCGATGGGTGGCGCGGCGAAAGCTGTAGAAGCGGGACTCGTCGGCATAGGTGTCGAGCCCCAGCGCCTCGACTCGCCGGATCCCCGCCGCGGCGAGGCGATGCACGACATAGGCTTCGAGATCGAAGCGGTGGTGACCCGGCCGGCCCGCGGCGAAGAAACGCTCGTTCGCCGGGTCGGCCTCGGCGAAGCGGCGCAGGAACCCCTCGTCGACTTCGTAGCTCGCGCGGCCGATGCACGGGCCGACCGCGGCGGCGATGCGCTCGCGTCGCGCGCCGAGCGATTCCATCGCGGCGATCGTTGAATCGGTGACGCCGCCGAGCGCGCCCTTCCAGCCGGCGTGCGCGGCGCCGACCACCCCGGCCTCGCAATCGGCGAAGAGCACCGGCGCGCAGTCCGCGGTGAGAATGCCGAGCACCAGCCCGGGGCGGTCGGTGACCAGCGCGTCGGCGTGGGGCCGCTCGTCGAACGGCGTGGTCGCGACGACGACCTCGGGCGAATGGATTTGGTAGACGGTCACTAGTTGCGCCCCCGGCAATACCGCCTCGACCGCGCGTCGGCGGTTCTCGGCAAGCGCATCGGGCTGGTCGGTCGAGCCGGGGCCGACGTTGAGCCCGGCGTGCACGCCGGTCGAGACGCCGCCGCGCCGACCAAGGAAGCCGTGCGCCACGCCTTCGAGCGCGGCCGCGCGGATCGCCTCGACGGTCACAGGTCGAGCGCCCAGATGCGGTCGTCGTCGAGCTGCTCGCCGACCGGGAATTGGAAACGCCCGACCTCGACGAAGCCGTAGCGGGCGTAGAAGCGCTGGGCGCGGAGATTGTCGACGAACACGCTGAGCACGATCCGGGCGTAGCCTCGCGCACGCGCGGTGGCGAGAACCCAGTCCATCAGCGCGCGCGCGACGTCGCTTCCGTGCCACGCGCCGAGCACGTAGATCTGGTGGAGTTCGGTCGCCGCGCTCCAGTCGCCCGGAAACTCCACGGGTCCCAATTTCGCGAATCCGACGATCGCGCCCGCGTCCAGCGCCAGCCGCACCGAATAGGCCGGGTCGTCGAGCTGCGAGGGCAGGCCCCCGGCGCCGAACGCCTGCTCGAAGAAGGCCGCGAGATCGGACGCGCGGTAGAGACTACCGAACGTATCGGTGAACGCGCGTTTCGCCATCGAGGAGAGCGCGGCCCCGTCGGCGGGGACCGCGTCGCGATAGTCGATCATTCGAACCCCGCCGGAACCGGCCAGCCGGGGGCGGTAAGCGCGATCACCTTGAACAGCTCGCCCATATAGTCGTTGCCCGCGAGCCGGTCGCGGTCGGTGGCGATCGATTCGGCGCGGTCCGGGGCGGTGCGGGCGAGTGCTTCGGCACGGGCGGCGATCCCCAGCGCGCGCAGGAAATCACCCTGTGTCATCGGGCCATACGCCGTCAGCCCCTCGATCTCGGCCGCCTCGCGCAGCGTCGTGAAGTCGACGTGCGCGGTGAGGTCGGCCTCGCCGGGTTCCTCGAACGGATTGACGTAGGCGTGGCCGCGCACCGCCTGGAGCGTGTCGCCAATCGCCGGGCCCTCATATCCATAGTCGACGATCAGCGCGGCGCCGCCCTGCGCGAGCAGCCGCTTGGCGAGCGCGCGCACGATCGCGACCGAGGGGGGCGAGGTCTCGAGGATCGATCCGGGCTCGGCGCCGCGCAGATGGTGCGGAATCGACCTGGTCGAAGCCGCGGTCCCCGGCGACCGGCAGAAACAGGGTGTCCTGGCAGGCAACGAGCCGTTCGCGCCAGCCCTCGCCGGTCAGAATCAATTGCCGGATCGGCAGCGCGTCGAAGAATTCGTTGGCGACGACGAGCAGCGGCCGATCTTCCTCGACGCCGACCAGGTCGAGGCTCCATTCGGCGTCGGGGACCCGCTCGGCCTGAGCGGCGCGGAGCGTCGGGACTGGTCTCGACGAAATGGACCGGCGGCGCGAAGCCGATCGTGCGCATCGCGCGCAAGGCATCCGCCGCCAGCGTGCCGCGCCCGGGCCCCAGCTCGACGTAGCGCGCTTGCGGACGCCCCGCGCGGTCCCACAGATCGGCCAGCCACAGTCCGATCAGCTCGCCGAACATCTGGCTGACCTCGGGCGCGGTGGTGAAGTCGCCGCGCGCGCCCAGCGGGTCGCGGGTCGCGTAATAGTGCGCGTTGGCGGCGCCCATGTACTGCGACAGCGGGATCGGTCCCGCGAGCGTGATCGCGCGGGCGAGGCGTTCGGGCAGGAGCGGCTCGGTCACGGTCTCAGTCGGTCGGCTCCGCGGGCGGCGGCGCCTCGGGTTCGGCCTCGGGGGCGAGAACCTCGGGCGCCACGACCGGTACCGGTGCCGCGACCGCAAGCTCGGCCCGCTCGCGGCGCCCCTTGGCGGTCGCGATCAGGTAGATGCCGCCCGGCGATCATCGGCAGGCAAAGCAGCTGGCCCATGTGGAGCCCCGGGGTGCCGAGGATCGGGCTTTTCAGATATTGGGCATCGGCTTCGCGGAAGAATTCGATAAAATAGCGGAAGCAGCCGTAGCCCAGCACGAACGCGCCGACGAGCTTGCCCGGATCGTGGCGTGCCTTGGTCCGCCAGAACAGGAACCACAGGATCGCGAACAGCGCGATCCCCTCGAGCCCCGCTTCGTAGAGCTGGCTCGGATGCCGCGCCGGATCGAGCATGCCCACCGGCACGGTGTTGGGGAAGACGATCGCCCAGGGGACGTCGGCGGGCCTGCCCCACAGCTCGCCGTTCACGAAATTGGCGATCCGCCCGAAGAACAGCCCGAACGGCGCGCAGCAGGCGACGTAATCGTGGATGCGCAGCCAGCTCAATTTGTTGACGTCGCGACATCCAAAGGATCGCGAGCGTGGTACCGATCACCCCGCCGTGGAACGACATGCCGCCGTCCCACAGCTTGAACATCTGCCACCCGCCGATCATCGACGGCGCGTAGAAGATCACATAGCCCAGCCGCCCGCCGATGATGATCCCCAGCGTGGCGTAGAAGACCAGATCGTCGGCATGCTTGCGCGACATCGGCGCGCCCGGCGCCTTGAGCAGCTTGAGCATATACCACCAGCCGATCAGGATGCCGGCGATATACGCGATCGAATACCATTTGACCTGGAAGAAGCCGAGATCGAGCAGCACCGGATTGAGGTGCAGCTCGGTGAAATGGATATGCCCGGCGGCGGCGGCGAGAACGGTCGACAACACGATGGCACAATCCCCCGGGCGGTGGTGCGCCCTCATTAGGGGCCATGGCCGGTGCCCGCAATGGCCGCGACGATCGGGCGTCTGGCGCAGCGCGCGCGCGCGGGATAGATGCGGGCGAATGGTGGATTGGCGCCAGTTGAAAAAGCCGGACCGGCGGACGCTGCTGATCGGTGGCGGGGCCGGGCTGGGGCTCGTCGTCGCCTGGGCGGTGTGGCCGCGGGCTTATCTGCCCAACCTCGCCGCCGAACCCGGCGAGACGGTGTTCGGCGCGTGGCTCAAGATCGGCACCGACGGGCATGTGACGGTCGCGGTGCCGCAGGCCGAGCTGGGGCAGGGGGTGTTCACCGCCTTTCCGCAGATCGTCGCCGACGAGCTGGGCGCGGAGTGGAACATGGTGGGGGTCGAGGCGGCGCCGCTCAATTCGCTCTACGCCAATCCGCTCGGCGCCGCCGAATTGTTCGAGACCGCGCTGGGCGGGTTGCCGAGCGGGCTTCAGCGCACGCCATGCCGTACGCGCCGCGCTGGTACTCACCGCGGGGTCGTCGTCGATCCGCAATTTCGAGGATGCGCTGCGCCAGGCGGGCGCCGCGGCGCGGGTGATGCTGTGCAAGGCGGCGGCGCGGCGCTGGAGCACCGATTGGCGCGCCTGCGCCACCGCCGACGGCGCGGTCGTCCACGGCAGCCAGCGCCTCGGCTTCGGCGAGCTCGCCGCCGATGCGTCGCGCGAGAGCGTGCCCGACGCGTTGCCGCTGCGCAGCGGTGACACCAACCGGCTGAGCGGCCAGACGGTGCCGCGGCTCGACGCGCCGTCGAAGGTCGACGGCAGCGCGGACTATGCCGCCGACATCCGCCTGCCCGGCATGGTGTTCGCCTCGATCCGCCAGGGCCCGCTCGGCGAGACCGAGCTGGTCAGCCTCGACGAAGCGGCGGCGAACACGGTGCCCGGCATGCTCGCGGTGGTGAAGACCGAGCGCTGGGTCGCCGCGGTCGCCAACAACTGGTGGGCGGCGGAGCGCGCGCTCGGCGCGATGCACCCGCGCTTCCGGATTCCGGCGACGGCGGTCACCGGCGACACGATCGAGGCGGCACTGACCTCGGCGCTCGAGGGACCGGGCGAGCGGATCGCCAGCACCGGCGATCTCGAATCGGCGTTCAAGGGCGCACGCGTGGTGAGCGCCGAATATCGCGTCGGCGTCGCGCTCCACGCCGCGCTCGAGCCGATGACCGCGACCGCGGCCTGGCGCGCAGGGACGGCTCAGCCTGTGGTTGCCGACCCAGGCCCCGGGCCTCGCCGCCGCGGCCGCGGCACGCGCGATCGGGATTTCGGAAAGCCAGGTTACCGTCCATTCGATGATGGCGGGCGGATCGTTCGGCGCCAAGCTCGAGAATGACGTCGCCGGCCAGGCGGCGGTGCTCGCCAAGCGGATCGGCCGCCCGGTCCAGCTCACATGGTCGCGCGCCGAGGACTTCCGTCACGATCGCTATCGCCCCGCCGCCGCGGCGCGGATGACCGGGCGGCTCGACGCGAAGGGCGCGATCTCGGGCTGGCTCGCCAAGATCGCCGCGCCCGAGACGAGCCGCCAGCTCGCGCAGCGGCTGATGGGCGGCGATCCGGTGGTCGCCGCCTCGCTCGCGCTGCCCCGCGGCGGAGATCCGGCGGCGGTGGGCGGGGCGATGCCGCTCTACGCGATCCCCAATCTCGCGGTCGATCACCACAGCGCCGACATCGGGCTGACGACCGGGCACTGGCGCTCGGGATCGCACAGCTACACCGCCTTCTTCACCGAAAGCTTCATCGACGAGCTGGCACATGTCGCGGGTACCGATGCGCTTTCGTTCCGCATGGCGATGCTCGGCAACGAGCCGCGGCTGGCGCGTTGCCTGCAGGTGGTGACTCAGGTCGGCGGCTGGCAGGGCGGCACGCCAGGCAGCGGGCAGGGGATTGCGTGCCATGCGTTCCACGGATCGTACATCGCGGTGCTCGCCGAGGCGCAGCTGAGTGGCAGTCACAAGATCAAGGTCGACCGGCTGGTCGCGGCGGTCGATGTCGGGCGGGTGATCAACCCCGATCTGCTCAAGCAGCAGATCGAGGGCGGGCTGATCTTCGGGCTGGCGGCGGCGGTCGGCTGCTCGACCGGCTTCACCGAGAATATCGCCGACGTGAAGCAGATCGGCGAGCTCGACCTGCCGACGCTCGCCGACTGCCCCGACATCACCGTCGAGATCATCCACAGCGGAGCGGATCCGGGCGGGGTCGGCGAGCTCGCGGTGCCGCCGGTCGCCCCGGCGATCGCCAACGCGCTGGTCGCGGCAAGCGGGGTGCGCTTCCGCCGCTTGCCCTTGCTCTCGGACGCGGAGTGACTCGGCCTCCCGAGCATCCGCCCGTGCTGCCCCGGCGCGTCGGCGTGCTGCTCGTCAACCTCGGCACGCCCGACGCGCCCGATGCCGGGTGCGGTGCGGCGCTATCTCGCCGAGTTCCTGTCCGACCGGCGCGTGGTCGAGATCCCGCCCCTGCTCTGGCAGCCGATCCTGCGCGGCGTCGATCCTGACGACGCGGCCGAGGAAGTCCGCGCACGCCTATGCCCAGGTCTGGACGCGAGCGAAGGCTCGCCGCTCGCCGCGATCACCGCGGCGCCAGGCCGAGCTGCTCGCGGGCAGCTGCGGGCGATGCGGTGATCGTCGATCATGCGATGCGCTACGGCCGCCCCGCGATCGGCGAGCGGCTGGCGTGCGCTCGCAGGCGCAGGGGTGCGACCGCATCCTGCTCGCGCCGCTCTATCCGCAATATTGCGCAGCGACGACCGCGACAGCGTACGATGCGGCGTTCGCCGCGCTCGCCGGAATGCGCTGGCAGCCGGCGCTGCGCACGCTGCCGCCTTATTACGACGATCCCGCCTATATCGCGGCGCTCAAGGCTTCCGCCGAAGCCTCGCTCGCGAGTCTCGATTTCGAGCCCGATGCGATCGTCGCGAGCTTCCACGGCATGCCCGCAGCGCACGCTCGAGCTCGGCGATCCCTATCATTGCCACTGCCGGAAGACCGCGCGGCTGCTGGGCGAGGCGCTGGGGCGCGAGCTGGTGATCGCCTTCCAGTCGCGCTTCGGCCGCGCCAAATGGCTGCGAGCCGGCGACCGACGCCACGCTTGCCGAGCTTGGCCGAAGGCGGGGAAGCGGCGCGTCGCGGTCGTCGCGCCCGGGTTTTCGGCCGATTGCCTCGAGACGCTCGAGGAGCTGGCGATCCGCGGCCGCGAGACCTTCCTCGACGCCGGGCGGCACCGATTTCGCCTATCTGCCCTGCCTCAACGCAACGCGATGCAGGGCATGCGAAATGCTGCGCAGCATCGTTGCACGCGAGCTTGCAGGCTGGGTGGAGCCCGCCTAGCCTTGAGGCCATCAGAAACGAGGAGAGGAATATCATGGCACGAGTAGCGATCGTGACGGGCGGCACCCGCGGCATCGGCGAGGCGATCAGCGTCGCGCTGCAGGACGCGGGCATGACGGTCGCCGCCAACTATGCCGGCAACGACGAGAAGGCGCCGCGCCTTCACCGATCGCACCGGCATCAAGGCCTATCAAATGGGACGTCGGCGATTTCGACGCGTGCGCCGCGGGCGTCGCGCAGGTCGAGGCCGAGCTCGGGCCGGTCGACGTGCTGGTCAACAATGCCGGCATCACCCGCGACGGCACGATCGCTGAAGATGACGCACGAGATGTGGGAGGAGGTGATCGACGTCAATCTGGGCGGCTGCTTCAACATGGCGCAAGGCGGCGTTCCCGGGGATGCGCGAGCCGCAAATGGGGCCGCATCGTCAACATCGGCTCGATCAACGGCCAGGCCGGGCAATACGGCCAGGTCAACTATGCCGCCGCCAAATCGGGCATCCACGGCTTCACCAAGGCGCTGGCGCAGGAAGGCGCGCGCGCCGGCATCACTGTCAACGCGATCGCGCCGGGCTATATCGATACCGACATGGTCGCGGCGGTGCCGCCCGAAGTGCTGGAGAAGATCGTCGCCAAGATTCCGGTCGGCCGGCTGGGGCAGCGCCGAGCGAGATCGCGCGCGGCGTGGCCTTCCTGTGCTCCGAAGAAGCCGGCTTCGTCACCGGATCGACCCTGTCGATCAACGGCGGCCAGCACATGTACTGAACGGGCGCCGCAGATAAGAAGAGGGCCGATCCCGAAGGACCGGCCCTCTACCCTCGATACGCTACGCGAGGGAAACTATGTCTTGCAACGCCATCGACTCTAGCTTTGTTCCGTTTATTCCTCGCTGAACGAGATGGTTATCTGCGGTTCATATTCGACCGCCCCTATGCCTGCGCGCGTTAGCGGCTAAGACGAGCGCGATGCGTTTGCGGCTCGTGCTTCTCCTCTCGGTGGGTCTCCTGGTCCTGTCCTCCTCGGACGAAGATCCACGGCCGGTGCTGGGGCAAGCGGCGCTGGTGACCGCGACGCGCGTGGCGCTCGATCCGCACGATCCAACGCGCCGGAAGGCGGGGGCGCTCACCTATCTCGGCGGGGTGCGGCTCACCAGCCCCGATCCGGCGTTCGGCGGCTTCTCGTCGATGCTCGTCTCCGGCGACCGGGTCACTCTGCTCAGCGACGGGGGCAACCTAGTCCAGTTCCGCATCGGGCCCGACTGGCAGCCGCGCGAGACGGTCTTTGCCGATCTGCGCGACGGGCCCGGCACGGGCCGCCTCAAGCGCGACCGCGACAGCGAATCGATGACCACCGATCATGCCGGGCACGTCTGGGTCGGGTTCGAGGGCGCCAACGAGATCTGGCGTTACGATTCGCGCCTCGCCACGTCGGACCGAAACCTCATGCCCGAGCCGATGGGCAGCTGGGATCAGAACGGTGGCGCCGAATCGTTCGTGCGCCTCGCGAGCGGCGCCTTCGTCATCCTCTCCGAGACCACGCGCTGTGCTCGCGGGGGGCGGCAGAGCCTGCACTATGCCGACGATCCCACCGACCCGGCGAGCGCCCATTTCGGCTTCTGCTACGTGCCGCCCAAGGGATACGACCCATCGGACATGACCGAGCTCCCCGACGGGCGGCTCCTCGTCGTCAACCGCCGCGTGTCGCTCCGCGACTGGTTCACCGCCAAGCTCAGCCTGGTCGATCCGGGCACGATCCGGCCCGGCGCGACGGTGACCGGGCGGGTGATCGCGACTCTGGCCGCGCCGCTGCTCCACGATAACTTCGAGGCGGTGGCCGCCATGCGCGAGCGCGGCGCAACGATCCTGTGGCTGGCGACCGACGACAACCGCCTGCCGCTCCAGCAATCCCTGTTATTGAAATTCCGGTTGGACTTGCCGACGGCGCGTTAGGCCGCGACGGTCTCTGCGGTCTCGGCGGACTTCTTGCGCAGCTCGCGCTTCAGGCGGCGCGCGCGCAACGAGAGATCCTCGTCGCTGGTCTTGAGCAGCCAGTTGTCGAGGCCGCCGACATGCTCGACCGAACGCAGACCGTGAGTCGAGACGCGCAGCCGCACGCTCTTGCCGAGCGCGTCCGACATCAGCGTCACGTTCTGCAGGTTGGGCAGAAAGGTGCGCTTGGTCTTGTTGTTGGCGTGGGAGACATTGTGGCCCACCTGCCGGCCCTTGCCGGTCAGCTCGCAAATGCGCGACATCGCTGTAATCCTGAGTTTGGCCCCAAGGACATCCCTGGAGCCGGAAAGGCCGCGCCGATAACCGGAATGGGACGGGGCGTCAACCAATTCACCATTTACGACGCAACCTGCATGGTTGATGAGGCGTTATTACGCAAACGATTCAATGGGGAGCTGAACGATGCGCGGATTTCTGGTTCTACTCGGGCTGATCGCCCTCGTCGTGGTGGTGCTGATCTCGGTCGGCATGCTCAAGATTCACCAGACTTCCAACGGCTCGCTGCCTACGGTCACCTTCGACATGCAGGGCGGCCATCTTCCCAGCTTCAAGACCGAGACCGGCACCGTGGGCGTCGGCACGACCAACACCACCGTCCAGGTTCCGACGGTGGAAATGAAGAACACCACCGTCAACCTGCCGACGATCGAAGTGAAGCAGGCCGGCAACACCACCGCTCCCGCCAAGCAGTAACCGCGCTGCCGCACGGTTGCGGGGTTTGTCTACACACCGTAGTCCGCGGGCATGTTCCCGCTGCCCGAACCCATGCGCGCCGCGCTCGACGCCGCCCGTGCCGCGGCGGCGGCGGGTGAGGTGCCGGTCGGCGCCGTGATCGTGCGCGATGGGACGATCCTTGCGACCGCGGCCAACGCCCCGCGCAACCTCGCCGATCCAACCGCCCACGCCGAGATCCGCGTGATTCGCGAGGCGGCGCGGCTGCTGGAGCGCGACCGGCTGGAAGATTGCGACCTCTGGGTCACGCTCGAGCCGTGCGCGATGTGTGCGGGCGCGATCGCGCATGCCCGCATCGCCCGGCTCTATTACGGCGCCGCCGACCCCAAGGGCGGCGCGGTCGAGCACGGCCCGCGCTTCTTCGCCCAGCCGACCTGCCACCACCGCCCGGAACTCTTTTCGGGGATCGGAGAGGAAGAAGCGGGCGAGCTGCTGCGCGCGTTCTTCCGCGAGCGGCGCGGCTGATTCGCGTCGACCGGTTGTTAAGCGCGCGCCTTAGCGGTTATGGAGGAAGGCCTTCATGGACCGGCTTTCCCCTTTCCCCTGGATCGACGTCGCGATCATCCTGGCGCTGATCGTGCTCAACGGCGTGTTCGCGATGTCCGAGCTGGCAATCGTCTCGTCGCGCACCGCTCGGCTCGAAGCGATGGCGCGGCTGCACAAGCGCGGCGCGCGCACCGCGATCGCCCTCGCCGCCGATCCGGGCAAGTTGCTGTCGACCAGCCAGATCGGGATCACGCTGATCGCGGTCATCTCGGGTGCCTTCTCAGGGGCAAGCCTGGGTGAGCCCACAGCGGCGCGGCTCCAAGCGCTCGGGCTCTCCCCCGATCTCGCTCACACTTTGGGGCTCACCATCGTGCTTGGCCTCACGACCTTCGTCAGCCTTGTGATCGGCGAGCTGGTCCCCAAGCAGTTCGCACTGCGCTCGCCCGAACCGCTCGCAGCGGCGATGGCGGTGCCGATGCTGTGGCTCAGCCGCGTGGCCGCGCCGATCGTGTGGCTGCTCGACGGCAGCAGCGCGCTGATCTTCCGGCTGATCGGGCTCAACCGCGAATCGGAGAATCGCGTCACCGCCGAGGAGCTCCACCTGATCGTCGCCGAGGCGAGCCGATCGGGCGTGATCGAGGAACAGGAGCGCTCGATCATCTCGGGCGTGGTGCGCCTCGCCGACCGGCCGGTGCGCGAGGTGATGACGCCGCGCACCGAGGTCGACTGGCTCGACGTCGATCTCGATGAGGCGGGGGTGCGCGCCGCGCTGCTCGCCACGCCGCACACGCGGCTGCCGGTGGCGGAAGGATCGGTCGACGGTGTGATCGGCGTGGTCCAGGCGCGCGACATCGTCGCCGCGGTGTTCCGCGGCGAGCCCCTCAATCTCAGGAGGCTGATGCGCGTGGCGCCGGTGTTGCCCGATCAGGTCGATGCGATGGATGCGCTGGGCGCGCTCCGGCGCGCGGAGGTGCCGATGGGGCTCGTGCACGACGAATACGGCCATTTCGAAGGCATCGTCACGCCGGCCAATCTTCTCGCGGCGATCGCGGGCGAGTTCGCCTCGGACGCCGATCCGGGCGAGAATCCCAACATCGTCGTGCGCGAGGATGGGACGTTGCTCGTGTCGGGCCAGATGCCTGCCGATGCGCTCGCCGAGCGGATCGGCATCGACCTTCCCGAGGACCGCGACTACGCGACGGTCGCCGGCCTCGCGCTCGCGGTGCTCAAGCGGCTGCCGGTCGAGGGCGAAAGCTTCACCGAGCAGGGCTGGCGATTCGAGATCCTCGACATGGACGAACGCAAGATCGACAAGTTGCTGGTGCGCGAAGTGGGGTGAGGGAGAACCGCTTCCTCGCACACGCGTCGCGAGCAAAGCCGGCACTGTCGCTGCTGTGCTCGCTTGCCCTTGTCGCGGCCTCTGCCTGGCGCGCTATTGACCCTCCCCTGGAAGGGCACTTGGCATGGCGCATCGCAGGTACGGTTGGGTTGCTCTTCTTCGCCTATGCGTCGCTGGTTACCATTCGGGAATTGGGCGTGACCGCGCCGGCTGTGGAGATCGGTCTCGAAGGCATAACGTGGCCGCGATTGAAGCTGTCGCTCTCATGGCACGACATCGTTCGGGTGGAAGAACTTGAGGTCCGGCGCCGAAAAGTTCTTGCTTTGCGGATCAGCGAGACCGCCGCGCGCCAGCACTCGAAACCACTCGACCGGGCGATCAAGACCAACCGCGCGACGGGGCACGGCGACCTGGTGGTTTGCGTGACCAATACCAACCGCAGCTTCGACGAACTCGTCGACGCTATCCGCCGCTGTGCACCCGGGATGCTCGCCGAGCGCGACTAGAGCTTCCCGAAGGTCTCCTCGAACCCGGCGATGTCGCCCCTGGCCAGAAAGGCGGCCTGATCGATCCAGCGGTCGCGCTCGAGGCGGCCCTGGAAATCGCCGAGCTTCGCGTCGAGCGCGGCGGCTTCCTCGGGGCTCAGCGCGGCGATCTGCGCGAAGCTGGTGACGCCCACGGCGTTGAGCCGTTCGGCGAGCCGCGGGCCCACGCCCTTCATTCGGGTGAGGTCGTCGGCGACGGCTGGCACGGGCGCAGGCGCAGGCGCAGGCACTGGTTCCGGGACCGGCTCGGACACTGGGGCGGGGGCTTCCGCAGTTTCTCCCTCGGCCGCCACCGGCGGTTCGGCAATCGCCGATTCCTCGCCCGCAGGCCCCGCATCGAGCGGTTCGGCAGCGGGATTGGGCGCCTCGGCGGTCGGTTCGGGCTCAGGCTCGCGGGCGGGGGCGCCCTCGACCGGTTCGACGGGATGCTGGGCCGCCGGCTCAGGCTCGGGCTCGGGCTCGTGTGTCTCCACGACCGGTTGCGGCTCGGGTGCCGGTTCATGCACATCGATCGGCTCGGGTTCGGGCTCCGGTGACTCGGGGACCGGCTCGGGCGCGGGTTCCGGCTCTGGGGCGGGAGTTTCCGCGACGGGCTCGGGCTCGGGGACCGACGCCTCAGCAATCGGCTCGGGCGCGGGTGGCGGAGGCGGCGGGAGCGGCTCGTCGAAGGTTTCGGGCGGGCCGGGGGGCAGCGGCGGGGCGCGCGGCGTGATCGGCCGGGCGACCTCGAACCCCTCCTCGACATAGTCCGCCTCGCCGCGATCGACGAGGTCACGTTCGGCCTGGCGGCGCTTGCGCGCCATCCGCGCGCCGGTGAACAGGATCAGCAGCGCGAGCGCGACCCCGGCTGCGATCAGAACGAACGGAAGCGTGAGCCATTCCGGCGCGCCCTTGACGATGGGCGTGGCCGTCTGAAGCGAATCCATCATTCGCGCCCTCCCGACGCTATGCGACTAGTCCCGTTTCGGATGCATAGCGCCGGATTGGGCGGCGGCAAGCTAATCCCGGCCCGGCGTCTGCGGCGACTGTTCATTCGCGAGACGCACCAGCCGGCCGAACTCGCTGCGCCAATAGTCGCTTTGAGCACCGGCGAGCGAGGCGATCTGGGGATAGGAGAAGCCCATCAGATATTTATCCCCGCGGAGCTTTTGTCCGAAGGCCGCGACCGCGGTGACGAACGCCATGTCGCCGCTGGGGGCTTGCGCGCTCTGCATCAGTCCGGCGTCTACCGGCCGGGTGATCAGTCGCGAGGCCGTCTCGCCCGGCAATTTGTAGCGCAGCTTCACGTAAGCGAGCTCGTGGCCGCGCTGGTCCGCGGGCATCGCCACGCGATTCGCGTCGTAGCGGCGCTCGGGGAGCCAACCGGGGCTGTCCGCTGGCACGACCTCGTAGAGCGCGGTGACCTGATGTCCGGCGCCGATGTCGCCGGCGTCGACCGCGTCGTTGTTGAAATCCTCCTCGGCCAGCGCGCGGTTCTCGTAGCCGATCAGCCGGTACTGCTTGACCTGGGCGGGGTTGAACTCGACCTGGATCTTCACGTCTTTGGCGATCGTGTAGAGCGTCGCCGAAAGCTCGTCGTCGAGCACCTTGCGCGCTTCCATCGGGCTGTCGATATAGGCGTAGTTGCCGTTGCCGATGTCGGCGATGCGCTCCATCATGGCTTCGTTGTAATTGCCCTCGCCGAAGCCGAGCGTGGTCAGGGTGATCCCGTCCTCGCGCTCCTTCTTGACCATTTCCTCGAGCGCCTTGTTGTCGCTGACCCCGACGTTGAAGTCGCCGTCGGTGGCGAGGAAGATGCGGTTGATCCCGCCCTTCAGATAATGCGCGCGGGCCATCTTGTAGGCCATCTCGATGCCTTCGCCGCCCGCGGTCGATCCGCCCGCGTCGAGGCAAGCGAGCGCGGCCTTGACGTACCCAGCGTCGCTGGTCGGCTCGAGCACCACACCGGCGTTGCCCGCGTAGACGACGATCGAGACGCGGTCCTGCGGCGTCAGCCGGTCGGCGAGCAAGCTCAGCGCCTGTTTGACCAAGGGCAGCTTGTCGGGCTCGTCCATCGATCCCGAAACGTCGACGAGGAAGACGAGATTGGCCGGCGGCCGCCCGCGCGTGGCCACGTCATAACCGCGCAATCCGATCCGCATCAGCCGGGTACCCGCGTTCCACGGCGTCTGGCTCACGTCGGCGGTGACGCTGAACGGCTCCGTCTCCGAATCGGGGCGCGGATAATCGTAGCGAAAATAGTTGATCATCTCCTCGGTCCGCACTGCCTCGGGCGGCACCGCGCGATGCTCGCCCAGCATGCGGCGGATGTTCGAATAGGCGCCCGTGTCGACGTCGACCGAGAAAGTGGAGACCGGCTGCGCCGCGGCCTGCTGGATCGCGGCGACCTCCTTGCCGTCGTAGCGCTCGGTGTTCTCAGCCGAACCATAGGGCGCGGCATAACCCGCAGGGGGTGCCGACCGCGTGTTGATCGCCTGGACCGCGCTGCGCTTTACGGCGACGCTGTTCGCCAGCTGCTGGCGGATGCCGGTCACCACCAGACCCTGGTCGGCGACCGTCGGCGCGAAGACGGGTTGCGGAGGTGGCGGTGGAGGCGGCACCGGAGCCGGAGCCGGCACCACCGCGGGCATGGCCGGACTCGGGTTGTAATATTCCGCGCGCCGCTCCTCGTCGCGGTGGCAGCGAACGGGAGAGCCGCGGTCCTGTGGCGCGGCGGCGGCGGCGGCGATGGGCGGGGGAGGCGGCGACGCATCCGTCAGCAAGAGCATCGAGCAGGCGGCGAGCAGAGCGGAACGCGGCATCGGCGGTCTCCCCTATCGACGCGCGCCTCGAAGGCGCGCCGGATCAACACGTTGCGCTCTCGACATGACTGCGTGATGAACAACGTGATGATATGTCATATCATACAAGCGGACGGTGTGCTAGGGCCTGTATTCAATTGGCTTCGTTCATGTGCGGCCGGGCGATTGCCGTCCGCTTGATTGGGGTTTTCCGATCGGGGCCTGACTACTTGAAATGTTGGACTTCGCCTGCTGAGATCGACGCGTTGCCGTTCGGCCGCCGCTCTTTGACAGGATCGATCGCGACCGGAACGCAAACAGCGTTTGGGCCGAACCGTTGTGAATTTCCGCATGACCGGGCCGCCGACGAACCATGCGGACCAGTGTGACCCTGGTGTGACCTTCAATCTCGCAAGGTGCGAGCGCTGCCACGCGATAGCCCTCCCCCTCGATCGGCAGCATCCAATTGAGTCCCGACCCTGGTCCTTCGCGCGGCTCAGGCGGTCTCGCGCGCCACTTCGCGCCAGCCGATATCGCTGCGGCAGAAGCCGGTGGGGAAATCGATCGCTTCGACGCCGCGATAGGCTTGTGCCTGCGCTTCGCGTACGTCGCGCCCGGTGCCGACCACCGCCAGCACGCGTCCGCCGCCGGCGACCAGTGAATCGCCGTCGCAGCCGAGTGCCCGCCTGGAAGACGCGCGCGCCGCTCGCCTCGACCGCGGCGATCCCGGCGATCGCGCCGCCGAGTTCGGGCGTGCCCGGATAGCCCCGCGCCGCCATCACCACGGTCAGCGCAGTATCGCGCGCGAACCGCGGCGGCTCGCGCCCAGCCAGCCCGCGCTCGGCGGCGAGCATCCAGTCGAGCAGATCGCCCTCGAGCCGCAGCATCAGCACCTGGCATTCGGGGTCGCCGAAGCGAACGTTGTATTCGATCAGCTTGGGGCCTTCGGCGGTGAGCATCAGCCCGGCGTAGAGCACGCCCGAATAGGGCGTTCCCATCCGCGCCAGCGCCTGCGATTGTCGGCGCGCACGATCGTCGTCGATCGCTTGGCGCTCCAGCTCGGGCGTGAGCACGCGGTGCGGGGCTGTAGGCGCCCATTCCGCCGGTGTTGGGGCCGGTGTCGCCGTCGCCGACGCGCTTGTGGTCCTGCGCCGATCCGAACGGGACGATCGCGGTGCCGTCGGTCAGCACGAACAGGCTGGCTTCCTCGCCCTCGAGGAATTCCTCGATCACCAGCTCGCGCCCGTGCTCGGCGAAGATCGCGTCGATCGCCGCCTCGGCCTCCTCCGCCGAGTCATCGCGACCGTCACGCCCTTGCCCGCCGCGAGTCCGTCGGCCTTGACCACCACCGGCAGCGCCGAAATCGCTCGAGCGCCGCGCAGCGCCCCATCGCGCGAGTGCACGCGGACATAGCCGCGGTCGGGATGCTCGTCGCGGGCGCACAGGTCCTTGGTGAAGCCCTTCGATCCCTCGAGCTGCGCCGCCGCGCGATTGGGGCCGAACACGCGCGATCCCCGGCGTGCGCGCAGATCGTCCGCCAGGCCCGTCGACCAGCGGCGCCTCGGGTCCGATCACGACCAAGTCGATATCGAGTGGCGCAGGCAGAAATCGATGACCGCAGCGATGGTCCGACGACGTCGAATGTCGACAAGCTCGGCGCATTCGGCGATCCCCGGATTGCCCGGCGCGGCGTAGAGCTTGTCGAGCTGCGGCGATTGCGCGAGCTTCCACGCGAGCGCATGTTCGCGGCCACCCGACCCAGCAGCAGGACGTTCATGCCCGACCCCTTTTCCGACGACGACTTGCCGCGGCTGGTAGCCGAGGACGTGCCCGGCGACAACGCCGCGCCGCTGAGCGTCGGCGAGCTGTCGCAGCGCTTGAAGCGGATGGTCGAGGGCGAGTTCGGCCACGTCCGCCTGCGCGGCGAGATCTCCGGGTGCAAGCGCGCCGCCTCGGGCCATGCCTATCTCAGCCTCAAGGACGACGACGCGGTGATCGACGGCGTGATCTGGCGCGGCGCGGCGGCGGCGCTGGCGTTCAGCCCGCAGGACGGCATCGAGGTGATCGCCACCGGCAAGCTGACCACCTATCCGGGCCGTTCCAAATACCAGATCGTCATCGAGCGGATGGAGCTGGCGGGCGAGGGCGCGCTGATGGCGCTGCTCGAGAAACTCAAGGCGCAGCTCGCCGCCGAGGGGCTGTTCGACCGCGAGCGCAAGCAGCCGCTGCCGTTCATGCCGCGCGTGATCGGCGTCGTCACCTCGCCGACCGGCGCGGTGATCCGCGACATCCTCCACCGGCTCGAGGACCGCTGCCCGACCCGTGTCATCGTCTGGCCGGTCAAGGTGCAGGGCGAGGGCGCGGCGGGGCGAAGTCGCGGCGGCGATGCGCGGCTTCGATGCGATCGTGCCCGGCGAGCCGGTGCCGCGCCCCGACCTGCTGATCGTCGCGCGCGGCGGCGGCTCGATCGAGGACCTGTGGGCGTTCAACGAGGAAGTCGTGGTCCGCGCGATCGCCGCCTGCTCGATCCCGATGATCTCGGCGGTGGGGCACGAAACCGACACCAGCCTGTCCGACTTCGCCGCCGATCTGCGCGCGCCGACCCCGACCGCCGCCGCCGAGATGGCGGTGCCGGTGCTCGCCGAGGTCGCCAACACGGTCGCGACGCTCGCGCTGAGCAGCCGAGCGTTGCGCGCGCCGTATCACGAGCGTGCACGCGAGCGGCTCGCGGCGCTGGTCCGCGTGCTGCCGCGCCGCGATGCGCTGCTCGGTCCGCAGCGCCAGCGGGTCGACGACCTCGCGGCGGCGCCTCGGCGCGCGGGCTGGAGCGACGCGTCGCCGCTGCGCGCGGCGCCAGCTCGATCGGTGCCGCGGGCGCGCTTCGCCCGGCGCTGCTCGATCAGCGCCTCGCCGCCGCGAAGCACCGGCTCGAAGGTGCCTCGCGGCTGCTCGATTCGGCTCAATCCCGACAACGCTCCTCCAGCGCGGCTATGTCCGCGTCGGTGCCAAGCGCGAGCGGCAAGGTGATCGCCACCGCCGCTGAGGCACGCGCGGCGGTCGCGCTGACGCTCCAGTTCAGGGACGGCACCGTCGACGCGCGGGTTGAGCGCGCGGGCGGCAAATCCTATGGTAGGCGGCACGCCCGGGCAGCCGAGCCTGCTCTAGCGCCGTAAACCTGAGGTCGCCTGCCATGCTGATGTCCAACACCGCCCGGATCGCCCGGCTCCATTACATGGCCAACGGCTTCCGCGTGCTCACCCCCGGCGACCACGTGATCTGCGCGGTGAGCGGCGCGCGCATCCCGATCGAGGAGCTGCGCTACTGGAGCGTCTCGGCGCAGGAGCCCTACGCCACCGCCGATATTGCGACTCAGGCAGTGCAGGGCAAATGAGCTTTATCGCGCGCTTGCCCGGAGCCGCCGTTGTCCTCGCCCTGCTCGGCAGCTATGTGCCGATCCCGTCGGTCCGTTCGGCCGCCACCGGCGCTGCCACAGCCGCGCCGTCGGCGGTGCCGGTCGGCAAGTTCGCGCTGCAGGGAACGCTGATCCAGGGCGGCATGGCGATCGGGATCGTGCCCTATGGCACCACCTTGCTCACCTTCGACGGCGCGTCGATCCCGGTCTCGTCCGACGGGCGCTTCCTGATCGCATTCGATCGCGACGCCGGCCTCGGCGCCGAGCTGGTGGCAACCCTGGGCGATGGCAGCCGGGTTCGCCAGGCGATCACGGTCGCGCCGCGCGCCTGGGATATCCAACGGCTCGACACGCTGCCAAAATATCCGGTCCCCAAGCCGGAATTCGACAAATTACGCCCGGCCGAGATCACCCAGATCAACGCCGCCCGACGGATGCAGACCGATGCGCAGGGATGGCGCCAGCCATTCCTCTGGCCGGTCACCGGGCGTATATCGACCCTGTTCGGCTCGCAGCGGATCTATTCCGGAGAGCCCGGCGCCTATCATTCGGGAATCGACGTCGCCCGCCCAGTCGGAACCCCGGTTCTGGCGCCCGCCGACGGGGTGGTGATCCTCGCCAGCGCGCATCCGTTCACGCTCGAAGGAAATCTTCTGATGGTCGATCACGGCATGGGACTGAACAGTGCCTTCATGCATCTTTCGCGAATCGACGTGAAGGTCGGCGAGCATGTGCGGCGAGGTCAGTCGATCGCGCGCACCGGCATGACCGGCCGCGTCACCGGACCCCATCTCCACTGGGGGATCAAGTGGCGCGAGGCGCGGATCGACCCCCTTCTCGTCGCCGGACCCATGCCCGCCGCGGAGTAGGCTGCGCAATTTTATTTCACAATCGGGTCATTTCCCATCTTGGTACGCCGCAGCGCGGCATAATCCGCAAAAAGCTGTGTCATTTTGGATACAGGCGGCGGAAATCAGGGGCCCGGAACCTGAATGTCGCCTTTACAGCGCCCAAGCCTGGCTTCATTCGTGCCGGTAGGTCTCGTCCGAACACGCTAGGGGTGTGCGCGGGGTGAGGCGTGGAAACTTCTCGGTCGGGGGCGCGCCAAGCGATCAGACCGGACAACGACGAGGGACACACAGTGACCAAGACCATCTTCATGAAGGGGCTCCGTGGGGGTACGGCGCTTTCGGCCCTGGCTCTGCTGGGCGCTGGCGCCGGCGTGATGCTGGCGACCCCCGCGTTTGCGCAGGACACCACGGGCACCGCCACTTCGGCGGCGCCGAACCCGCAGGCCGCGGCCGCCACCACCGACGACCAGAGCGCCGATCAGGGCGGCCAGATCGTCGTCACCGGCACGCTGTTCCGCACCACGACGGCGACGCCGTCGCCGGTCACTGTCATCACCTCGGACGATCTCGAGAAGCGCGGCATCAACACCGTGCAGGACGCGGTCCAGCGGCTGTCGTCGAACGGCTCGGGCACGCTGCCGAACTCTTTCTCGGCCAACGGCGCGTTCGCCTCGGGCGCTTCGGGCGCCTCGCTGCGCGGCCTCACCACCTCGTCGACGCTGGTCCTGTTCGACGGCCTTCGCGCCGCTTACTATCCGCTCGCCGATGACGGCGTGCGCAACTTCGTCGATCTGAACTCGATCCCCGATGCGATCGTGGATCGCGTCGAAGTCCTGAAGGACGGCGCTTCGTCGACCTACGGCGCCGACGCGGTCGCCGGCGTGGTCAACATCATCACCAAGAAGCAGATCACCGGTCTGCACGCCAACGCATCCGCAGGCATCTCGCAGTGGGGCGACGCCGGCGAGCAGCGTCTCGACGCGACTTGGGGCTTCGGCGATCTCGATCAGCAAGGCTTCAACTTCTACGTCAACGCCGAATACCAAAAAGACGACATGCTGAAGAACGCGGATCGCGGCTATCCGTACAACACCAGCGATCTCAGCAAGCTGTGCGGCGCGTCGGGTTCGTGCCGTACCAACAGTGTCGTCAACGGCATCCAGTTTGACGGCACCTTCGGCGGCGTCGGCACGACCCTCGTCCCGGTCATTCGTCCGTACAACGCGGCGAACTCGGCCGCGGTGGTCAACTCGCGCTACCAGCTCTATCCGGGTGCGACCTGCGGCGCGCTGCCGACGATCTCGTACACCGGTCCGCAGCTCAATGCGGCCGCCGGCCTGAACTCGCCCTTCTCGAACTGCCTGCAGGACTCGCGCCGGCTGTTCAACGTGATCGCTCCGGAAGACGAGCGTCTCGGCGCGTCGGCCCGCCTGACCGTCAAGGTCGGCGACAATGCCCAGGCCTATGCGATGTTCAACTTCTACCAGAACGACGTGTTCTTCACGGGCGCCCCGCAGGCGATCCGCGCCAACACGCCGGCTGGTGGTGTCGCCGCCACCACGGCGAGCATCGCGCTGCCGGTCTACGTCTGCCCGCGCACCGGGTCGGCCACCTTCGTCAACAGCATCCCGACAGTGGCGGGCGGCTGCACCTCGGCCACGACGGGCGCCGTGCTCAACCCGAACAACCCGTTCGCGGCGGCGGGCAATCCTGCTCGCATCCTCTATCAGCTGTCTGACATTCCGCTGAGCAACGAGCGCAAGACCCGCACCTATCGCGGCGCGGTCGGCATCAGCGGCACGATCGGCGATGGCTGGGACTTCTCGCTCGAGGGTACGGCGATGCGCCAGGACCTGGCCGCCACCTACAAGGGCTACGTCTACTTCCAGCACCTGATCGACGTGATCGCCGACGGCAGCTACAACTTCGTCAATCCGTCGCTAAACTCGCAGGCGGTGCGCAACTATCTCGCGCCGAACTTCACCAACAACTCCTACTCGGAAATGTATCAGGCCCAGGCGAGCCTCTCGCACGCGCTGTTCGACCTTCCGGGTGGTCCGTTGATGGTCGGTGTCGGCGGGTCGATCCGGTATGAGTCGGTGATCGCGCCCAGCGCCAACCCGGTGGTCGCCAATCAGCCGTTCCAGCGGTACGAGACGATCAACGGCTTCGGCACGAGCGGCAACCGCACGGTCTATTCGGGCTATTACGAAGTCAACGCGCCCGTCTTCGACATGCTCGAGCTCAACACCTCGGGCCGTTACGACAGCTACTCGAGCGGCCAGAGCAACTTCTCGCCGAAGTTCGGCGCGAAGTTCACGCCGATCAAGCAGATCGCGTTCCGCGGCACCTGGTCGAAGGGCTTCCGTATCCCGAGCTTCGCCGAGGCTTATGGCCTCCCGACGACGGGCTACATCACCCAGACCCCGCCGGCCGCGTTCACCGCCGCCTGCACCGGCACGCCGAAGCCGGTCTATTGCACCGCCGCGTACAGCCTGGGTCTGACCTCGGTTGGCAACCCGAACCTGAAGCCGGAGACCTCGACCAACATCACGTTGGGCGCGATCTTCGAGCCGGTCAGCGAACTCAGCCTGTCGGTCGATTATTACAACATCACCAAGAAGAACCTGATCACCGGCGCTGACTACTCGCCGCAGATCGGGCTCTATTACGCGGGCGCCACCGCCGGCACCACGCTGGCTCCGGGTATCACCGGCATCACCGTGGACACAACCGGCTTCGCGACGCAGACGCCGGGCACTGTGCCCTATCCGCTGCTGTCGACGATCGAGTACGGCTTCATCAACGCCGACTCGCAGAAGAGCTCGGGCATCGACTTCGACCTCGAGGCCCATCTCCACCTCGGCAGCGTGAAGTGGACCTCGTCGGTCGACGCGAACTACGTCATCGAGCTGAGCCAGACGATCGGCGGACACAAGCAGCGCTATGACGGCACGCTGGGCGCGTATCAGATCACCTCGGCGTCGGGCACGCCGAAGTGGCGCGGCAGCTGGCAGAACACGCTGGACTTCGGCGTGGTCACGGTCACCGGCACTGTCTGGTACAACGGCGGCTACGAAGAAGGCGCCGAGGACGACGGCAACACCAAGGGCGTCTGCGCTCCGGGTGGTTCGTACGCCCTCTATCGCGATGGCACCGTGGTTCTCTGCCGCGTGAAGGCGTTCATCTACGGCGACATCACCGCCAGCGTGCACGTGAACGACCGGTTCACGCTGTACACGAACGTCCTCAACGTCACGAACGCCAAGGCCCCGTACGATCCGTCGACCTACGGCGCTTCGAACTACAACCCGGCCTGGTCGAACATGGGCGTGATGGGCCGTTACTTCCGTGTCGGCGCACGCGTGAACTTCTGATCGCCTGATCGGAAGCCACAGAAATCGGGGCGGCCTCGCGAGAGGCCGCCCCTTTTCTTTGTGTTGATGACGTGCGCGAAGCGATCGCCTTCGAAGCAAGGCAACGCGGGCGATCCTAACTCACGCTGAGCGTCAGCCCGCCGTCGCCCTCGTCGACCTTCACCGTCGAGCCATCCTTCACGTCGCCACGCAGGATCAAGTCGGCGAGCGGATCCTGCAGGTAGCGCTGGACCGCGCGCTTGAGCGGTCGCGCGCCATAGACAGGATCGTATCCCACCCGCCCGAGCCAGGCCCGCGCCGCATCGGTCAGTTCGATCCGGATTTTGCGGTCGGCGAGCAGCTTCGCAGACGCGGCCGACCTGGATGTCGACGATCGGCGCCATGTGATCCTGACCCAGCCGGTGGAACAGGATGATCTCGTCGAGCCGGTTGAGGAATTCCGGACGGAAGTGCGCGCGGACGACGTCCATCACCTGCTGCTCGACATCCTCGACCTTCTGCCCCTCGCCGAGATTGGTGAGGTACTGGCTGCCGAGGTTGGAGGTCAGAATGATGATCGTGTTCGAGAAATCGACCGTGCGGCCCTGGCCGTCGGTAAGCCGCCCGTCGTCGAGCACTTGGAGCAGCACGTTGAACACGTCGCCGTGCGCCTTCTCCACCTCATCGAACAGCACCACCTGATACGGCCGCCGCCGCACCGCCTCGGTCAGCACGCCGCCTTCCTCGTAACCGACATAGCCCGGAGGCGCGCCGATCAGCCGCGCGACCGCGTGCTTCTCCATGAATTCGCTCATGTCGATGCGCACCATTGCCGAGCTGTCGTCGAACAGGAATTCGGCGAGCGCCTTGGTCAGCTCGGTCTTGCCGACGCCGGTGGGCCCGAGGAACAGGAACGAGCCGAGCGGGCGGTTGGGATCCTGGAGCCCCGCGCGGCTGCGGCGCACCGCGGTCGAGACCGCCTTGACCGCTTCCTCCTGGCCGATCACCCGCTTGCCGAGCGCCTCCTCCATATGGAGCAGCTTCTCGCGCTCGCCTTCGAGCATCCGGTCGACCGGGATCCCGGTCCAGCGGCTGACCACGCCGGCGATATCGTCGGCGGTGACTTCCTCGCGCAGCATCGCGCCCTTGGCGGCGCCCTGCGCTTCGTCGAGCTGCTTGGTCGAGCGCGGGGATGCGTGCCGTAGTGAAGCTCGCCCACCTTGGCGAGATCGCCCGCGCGCTGCGCCTGCTCGAGCTCGAGCCGCGCCGCCTCGAGCTGCTCCTTGAGCTTGGCTTCGGCGTCGATCTTGTCCTTCTCGGCCTGCCAGCGCGTGGTCAGTTCGGCGGATTGCTGCTCGAGATTGGCGAGCTCGCCTTCGAGCGTCGCGAGCCGGTCCTTGGAGGCCGCGTCGGTCTCCTTCTTCAGCGCCTCGCGCTCGATCTTGAGCTGGATGATGCGCCGGTCGAGGTTCTCGATCTCCTCGGGCTTCGAATTCGACTTCCATCCGGATCCGGCTCGCGGCCTCGTCCATCAGGTCGATCGCCTTGTCGGGCAGGAAGCGATCGGTGATGTAGCGGTTGGACGAGCGTCGCGGCGGAGACGATCGCGCCGTCGGTAATCCGCACGCCGTGGTGCAGCTCGTATTTCTCCTTCAGTCCGCGCAGGATCGAGATCGTGTCGGGCACGGTCGGCTCGCCGACGAACACCGGCTGGAAGCGCCGCTGGAGCGCGGCATCCTTCTCGACGTACTTGCGGTATTCGTCGAGCGTGGTGGCGCCGATGCAGTGCAACTCGCCGCGCGCGAGCGCGGGCTTGAGCAGATTGCCCGCATCCATCGCGCCTTCGGTCTTCCCGGCACCGATCAGCTGGTGCATCTCGTCGATGAAGAGGATGATGTCGCCCTCGCCGGCCTTGACCTCGTCGAGCACGCCCTTCAATCGCTCCTCGAACTCGCCGCGATACTTCGCGCCCGCGATCAGCGACCCCATGTCGAGTGCCATCAGCTTGCGGTCCTTGATCCCGTCGGGAACGTCGCCGTTGACGATGCGGAGCGCCAGCCCCTCGGCGATCGCGGTCTTGCCGACGCCGGGCTCGCCGATCAGCACGGGGTTGTTCTTGGTGCGCCGAGCGAGGATCTGGATCGTGCGGCGAATTTCCTCGTCGCGGCCGATCACCGGATCGAGCTTGCCCGCGCGCGCATCGGCGGTCAGGTCGCGCGCGAACTTCTTGAGTGCGTCGTAACGGTCCTCGGCGCTGGCGGTGTCGGCGGTGCGGCCACCGCGCAGTTCGTTGATCGCGGCGTTGATCGCGTCGGCGCGAGCACCGGCGGCCTGCAGCGCCTTGCCCGCCGCGGTGTTGAGCGACAGCGCCAGCGCGACCAGCAGCCGCTCGACGGTCACATAGGAATCGCCCGCCCGCTGGGCGATCTGTTCGGCCTGATCGAGCACGCGGACGAGGTCGTTGTCGATCCCCGGCGTCTGCTGCGCCCCGCCGCCCGAGACCGCCGGAATCTTCGCCAGCGCCGCGTCCGTTTCGGTGAGCGCGCGCTTGGCATCGCCGCCCGCCGCCTGGATCAGTCCCGTAGCCATCCCCTGCTCGTCCTCGAGCAGGGCCTTGAGCAAATGCTCGGGCGAAATCCGCTGATGGCTCATGCGGATGGCGACGGTCTGCGCGGACTGGAGGAAGCCCTTTGCGCGATCGGTAAACTTGTCGAGATTCATGGCGGTCCCTGTTACGCTTCGCGGAAACAGATGGTGTTGCATATCGGCAACACAAGAGGGGATGCGTAATGATCCTAGTGTCTGCCGCGCTACTGGAGGCGATGCAAATCGTGTCGGGGCCAGGCCGGGTGGAGCTGACCATTCCCGCGGGGGATTGCCGCGTGGAGATCAATGGGGAATCCCTGTCGCTCGCGCAGTTCCAGGCGCGGGCCCATTCCTGGCAACGCGCGGAACCCCAGGTGCACGTCAGGCCCTCGCCGGACGCCGGCTATGCTTGCGTCGATCATGTGCTCGGCATTCTCAAGGCGGAGCAGGTCACGAAGCTCGGCTTCGTCGGCAACGAGCAATATGTGCCGGAGAAGAAGCAATGAAATGGCTCCGTCGCATCGGCCTGACGCTGGCCGCGCTCATCGTCCTGATCGCGATCGGGCTCGCCACCTGGGAGCCGTTGCTTGCCGAGCGGATGGCGCCGCCGCCGGCGCGCGCCTATGACGTGCGCATCGCTCGCGACAATTTCGGCGTGCCGCACATCTTCGGCAAGACCGATGCCGACGTCGCCTATGGCATCGCCTACGCCCACGCCGAGGACGATTTCCCGACTCTCCAGGAAGTGCTGGCGATGACTCGCGGCCGGCTCGGCGCGATCAGCGGGCAGGATGGGGCGAAGACCGATTTCGTCGTCCACTGGCTCGACGCCCGCGCGACCGTGGCACGCGATTACATGAAGCAGCCTGCCGACGTGCGCGCGCTGCTCGACGGCTATGCCGCCGGTCTCAACCGCTATGCGGAGAAGCACCCCGGCGAAATCCGGCTCGCCAAGCTGTTCCCGGTCAACGGCGAGGATGTCGCGACCGGCTTCGTCGTCCGCTCGCCCTTCTTCTTCGGGCTCGATTCTGTGCTGGGCTCGCTCACCGGCGACAAGCCGCTGCCGATCGAGAGCGCGGGCCCCACGCCTGACGCGCCCGACGTCACCCCGATCGGCCCCAACGGCGACCAGAACGGCTCGAACGCCTTCGTCGTCGCGCCGAAGCGATCGGCGGACGGCTTCACTCGGCTCGTGTCGAACTCGCACCAGCCGTGGACCGGCGGCGTCGCCTGGTACGAGCTGGTGGTGCATTCGGGGCAGGGCTGGAACTTCGCCGGCGCGACCTTCCCGGGCGCGCCCTATCCGCTTGCTTGGCCACAATCTGCATCTCGGCTGGACCAACACCGTCAACCGCCCCGATCTGATCGACGTCTACAAGCTCAGCATGAATGCCGCGGGCGATCAGTATCGCTACGACGGCCAGTGGCGGAAGCTCGAGGCGCATACCGTCTGGCTGCCGGTCAAGCTGTGGGGGCCGTTCATGCTGCCGGTGCCCAAGACCGTCTATCGAGCCGTCCAGGGCCCGGTGATCGTCAACGCGAGCGGTGCCTATGCGGTCCGCTATGCTGGCAACGACCAGCTCAAGATGATCGAGGAATATTACCGGCTCAACCGCGCCGCCAACTTCGGCGAATGGCAGGCGGCGCTGGCGATCCAGGGCGTGCCCGCGACCAACTTCCTCTACGGGGATCAGGCCGGCAACATCGCCTATTTCTACAATGCGATGTTCCCCAACCGGAAGCCGGGGTTCGACTATTCGAAGGTGCTGCCCGGCGACACCTCGGCCGATTATGCGGCGGGCACGGTCCCGTGGGCGGTGGTACCGCGCAACGTGAACCCCAAATCGGGCTTCCTGATCAACGCCAACAACTCGCCCTATCAGGCCGCGGGCACCGGCTCGGAAATCCCGCTCCAGCCGGCTCTGCTCGGGGTCGAGACCGACACCACCAACCGCGGCACCCGCGCGCTCGAGCTGATGGCGGCGCACCGTTCGATCAGCGCGGCGGACCTGATGGCGATCAAATACGATACCGCGGTCAGCCGGATCAGCTATCTCGGGCGCATGGTACGATGCGCTGCTCGCGCTCGATCCCAAGGGCGATCCGCTACTCGTCAAGGCGCACACGCTGCTCGCCGAGTGGGACTGGAACTATGACGGCAAGGGCAGGGCCGATGCGCTGGCCTATTCGATCCTGCGCAACCCCAACCGCTGGCACTACGAACGCAAGACCACGCCCGATCCGCGCACGGTGCTGACCGAGGCGGCGACCTATCTCCAGCAGCATTTCGGCCGGCTCGATATTCCGCTTGGCGAACTGATCCGGCTGCGGCGCGGCACGGTCGACCTGCCGATGGACGGTGGCCCCGATATGCTGCGCGCCGCGACCAGCTACGACGAGGCGCCGAACGGCCAGCTGGCGATCAAGCACGGCGACAGCTTCATCATGTTCGTGACGTGGGACAAAGCGGGCCACGTCCGCTCGCAATCGATCCAGCCCTACGGCGCGGCGATCTACGCGGCCTGATTCGCCGCATTATGCCGATCAGGCGCCGCTGTTCGTGCGACACCAGCTCAAGCCCGTCTGGTTCGATCCGCGCGAGCTTCGGATGCACATCGAGCGCATCTATCGGCCGTAAGTCATTCAACTGACCCGTGAAATTCGTTACGCTTGGTGACATGCTCCGGCAACACGGTTTCGGTTGCAGCGGCTTCGGTGCGCGCTATGGTCGTCGCCAGCCAATCTTTTCCCCTGGGGATTTCCGACACATGAAATCGTTCCTGATGCTCTGCGGCGCCGCGACCTGTGCGCTCGCCGCGCTGCCCGCCGCCGCCCAGCAGGCGCCCGCCCCCGTGGCTCCTGCCGCCACCGCGCCGGCACCGGTCTCCGAGCTCGTCAAGGCGGTCGACATCCCCTACCAGCGTTTCACGCTCCCCAACGGCCTGCGCGTCATCGTTCACACCGATCGCAAGGCGCCGATCGTCGCGGTGGCGGTGTGGTACGATGTCGGCTCGAAGTTCGAGCCCGCGGGCAAGACCGGCTTCGCGCATCTGTTCGAGCATCTGATGTTCAACGGCATCGGAGAACGCTCCGGGCGACTTCTTCAAGCCGCTGAAGGAAGTCGGCGCGACCGATTTCAACGGCACCACCTCGTTCGACCGCACCAACTATTTCGAGACCGTGCCGCGCCCCGCGCTCGATCGCGCGCTGTTCCTCGAAAGCGACCGGATGGGCTAGCTCACCGGCGCGATCACCCAGGGCGTGCTCGACGAGCAGCGCGGCGTCGTCCAGAACGAGAAGCGCCAGGACGACAACCAGCCCTACGCGCTGTTCCAGTACCCGCATCTACGAGCAGCTGCTTCGCCGGCACCGGCTACGGCCACACGATGATCGGATCGATGGCCGATCTCGACGCCGCCAGCCTCGACGACGTCAAGAGCTGGTTCAAGTCGCACTACGGCCCGAACAACGCCGTGCTCGTGCTCGCCGGCGACATCGACGCGGCTGAGGCGCGGCCGCTGGTCGAGAAATATTTCGGCGCGATTCCCGCGGGGCCCAGGAGCGTTCGCGCCGGTAATCAAGACGATCCCGACGCTCGCCGCGCCCAAGACCGTGATCATCAAGGACCGCGTCGCCGCGACCTTGATCCTGCGTACTTGGGCGGTCCCCGGCCTCAACGACAAGGATGCGACCCCGCTCGACGTGGCGGCGAGCGTGCTCGGCGGGCTCTCGAGCTCGCGGCTCGACAACGCGCTGGTCCGTAAGGAGAAGCTCGCGGTTCAGGTCTCGGCCGACGTCGAATTCGATGGCGCAGGTCGGCGTGTTTCAGGTCGAGGTGGTCGTGCGGCCCGGCGTCGATCCGGCGGTCGTCAACAAGCGGCTCGACGAGATCATCGGCGATCTGCTCGCGCACGGCCCCACCGCCGACGAAGTTCAGCGCAGTCGCCACCACCAAGGTCTCGGGGCGGATCGTCGGGGCTCGAATCGGTCGGCGGGTTCGGCGGCAAGGCGGTCGCGCTGGCCTCGGGCGAGCTCTATTCGAACGATCCGGCGCACTACAAGAAGGAGCTGGTCGAGACCGCGGCGGTGACGCCCGCAGGCCGCCCGCGCCGCCGCGCAGAAATGGCTGTCGCGTCCGGCGCTGACGATCGATGGTCGTCCCCGGCGCGCGCGACGCCTATCAGGATGCCAAGCCGCTCGCCAAGCCGGTCGCCGCCGAGGACGCGCCCGTGAAGGGCACGCGCGGGGCATATCCCGGCGTGGGCGACATCAAGGATCTGGCCTTCCCGTCGATCCAGCGCACGCACCTCGGCAACGGCGTCGAGGTGATCTACGCCTATCGCACCGCGGTGCCGGTCACCCAGGCGGTGCTCAGCTTCGATGCCGGCGCCGCCGCCGATCCCGACGGCAAGCTCGGCACCCAGAACCTCGCGTTGTCGCTGATGGACGAGGGCACGACGAGCAAGGATTCGATCGCGATCGCCGAGGCGCGCGAGCGGCTGGGCGCGGGGATCGGCAGCGGCAGCTCGGAGGATCGCACCTTCCTGTCGCTGAGCACGCCGAGCGCCAATCTAGCGCGGCTCGCTCGATCTGTTCGCCGACGTGGTCCAGCATCCTGCCTTCGCCGCCGCCGAGGTCGAGCGGTTGCGTGCCACGCAGCTTGCCGAGATCCAGCACGAGCTGAGCAGCCCCGATGGGCTGGGCGAGCGCGCGATGCCACCGCTGCTCTACGGTCCGGCGTCGCCTTACGCCAAGCTCGCCGCAGGCGCGGGCGATCCGGCGGCAGTCAAGGCGCTCACCCGCGACGATCTGGTCGCGTTCCATCACGCCTGGATCCGGCCCGACAAGGCCAAGATCTTCGTCGATCAGCGATCGCCCGCTCGCCGAGGTGCAGGCCGCGCTCGAGGCGCGCTTCGGATCGACTGGAAGGGCGAGGGGCCCGCGGGGGTCAAGGCGTTCAACGGCGCGCCGGTGCCAGGCGAGCCCGCAGATCGTGCTGGTCGACCGCCCCGATTCGCCCGCAATCGCTGATCCTCGGCGGCGCAGATGACGCCGCTCTCGATCGGCACCGAGCTGCTTCCGGTGATCGCCGCCAACGACGTGCTCGGCGGCGATTTCCTGTCGCGGATCAACATGGATCTGCGCGAGGGCAAGCACTGGTCGTACGGCGTCCAGGGCTATTTCAACCGACTCGAGCACGCGGTTCCCTACGTGATCAACGCCCCCGTCCAGTCCGACAAGACCGGTGAGGCGATCGAGGCGCTGCGGGACGACGTCACCGCCTTCCTCACCACCAGTGGCGTGACCGACGTCGAGTTCCAGCGCGAGATCACCGGCGACATCCGCGGGCTCGCCGGGCGATTCGAAACCGGTGGCGCGGTGCTGCAAGTGATGCAGCTCAACGACATGCTTCGCCGCCCGGACGATTATTATGCAACCATCGCGCAAAAATATCGCGCGCTCACGCCGGCCCAGCTTGACGCTGCGGCACGCGCGGCTTTGGACCCCAACAAGTTCGTCTGGGTAGTGGTCGGCGACGCCGCCAAGGTGAAGCCGCAACTTGACGCTCTTGGCTTGCCCGTAGAAGTGGTGCCGGCAACGGCGCCCGCGAGCGCGCCTTCCGGCAAACGCTAAGGAGAGACGATCATGGCCAATGTGGACGGTAGCTGGGATACGGTGGTCAAGTCGCCGCTCGGCGATCAGGCGGCGGTGCTCACCGTGGTGAGCTCGGGCGACACCTTCACTGGCGACTATTCGGGCGCGGCGGGCGTGATGCCGATCAAGGACGGCAAGGTGGACGGCGACCGGCTGACCTTCAAGGTCGACATCACCGTGCCGATGCCGCTGACGCTCGACGGCGATGCGACGGTAAGCGGCGATACCATCGCCGGCTCGATGACCGCCGGCGCCTTCGGCAGCTTCCCGCTGACCGGCACGCGCAAGGGGTGACGGTTATTAGTCCCTCCCCTGGAGGGGAGGGACTTTGATTATCTTCCGTTCGTCACCGCAATCCGCCACGCTGCCCCGAATCGAACTCGGGGAGAATCGGAAAATGCGTGGGATGATGCTCGGCGCCGCGCTGGCGCTGCTGTTCGCGGGCCCGGCCCGAGCGCAGACCGTCGACGAGCGGCCCGCCAGCTTCAAGGTCGTCACCGCCGACTGGAACTATTCGCGCGCCAGCTACGACATTGCGATGCGCGACGGGGTCAAGCTCCACGTGGTCGTGCTGGTGCCCAAGGGCGCGAAGGATGCGCCGATCCTGCTCACCCGCACGCCCTACGACGCCGAGTCGATGGCGAACTATGCCGCGAGCGGGCACATGGACGCGGCGATCGACGGCTATGACAATGCCGACGACGTGATCGTGGCGGGCGGCTACATCCGCGTCTTCGCGGACGTCCGCGGCGAGCACGGCTCGGAGGGCGTCTACATGATGAACCCGCCGCTCGCGCATACGAAGTACAACCCGACCGCCACCGACGATTCGACCGACACCTACGACACGATCGACTGGCTGGTGAAGAACACGCCCCAGTCGAACGGCAAGGTCGGCGTGCTCGGCATCTCGTACGACGGCTTCCTGCCGCTGATGGCGACGATCGATCCGCACCCCGCGCTCAAGGTCTCGGTGCCGATGAACCCGATGGTCGACGGTTGGCGCGGCGACGACTGGTTCCACAACGGCGCGTTCCGCCAGATGAACATCGACTATGTCTGGGAGCAGGAAGCGACCAAGGACGGCTCGTCCAAATTCTGGTGGAACGAGTACGACATCTACGACGCGTTCCTGCGCGCCGGTTCGGCGGGCGAGATCGGGCGCCGGCACGGGATGGAGCAAGTCGGCTTCTGGCGGAAGCTGACCGAGCATCCGGCCTATGATGACTATTGGTCGAGCCAGGCGATGGACAAGGTGTTGGCCGCGCGGCCGATCCAGGTGCCGATGATGATCGTCTCGTCGCTGTGGGACCAGGAGGACATCTACGGCGGCCCGGCGGTCTACGCCGCGCTCAAGGACAAGCCCGACGCGGCGGGCAAGCTCTTTCTCAGCCTCGGCCCCTGGTATCACGGGCAGGAGATCGGCGCGGCGAGCAACCTCGGCGCGGTCAAATGGGACCAGGACACCGCCAAATGGTGGCGCTGGCACGTGCTCGCGCCGTTCCTGTCGCACTATCTCAAGGGCACGCCGATGGACGTGGCGCCGGTCACGGTGTTCCGCACCGGCACCAACGAATGGCAGCGCCGCGAGACTTGGCCCGAGGCGGCGCCCGACGCGAAGCTGTTCCTCAAGCCGGGTCTCGGGCTGGGGTTCGACGCCGCCGCGGGCGCCGCGCAGACCGCCGACTATGTCTCCGATCCGGCCAACCCGGTGGCCTTCGTGCCGCGGCCGGTGCTGCCGGTCGGCTATGACGACGATCACTGGACTGCGTGGCTCACCACCGACCAGCGCAAGGTCTCGGGCCGGCCCGATGTGCTCGCCTTCACCTCGGAGGTGCTGACGGAGGCGGTGACGATCGCCGGCCAGCCGGTGGTGCATTTGACCGCCTCAACCAGCGGCACCGACAGTGACTGGGTGGTCAAGCTGATCGACGTCTACCCCGATCAGGTGCCGATCGATCACGCGATGGGCGGCTACCAGCTGGCGGTGGCGATGGACATCTTCCGCGGTCGTTACCGCGAGAGCTTCGCTCAGGCGCGCCCGCTCAAGGCCAATGCGCCGCTCAGATACGAGTTCGCCTTGCCCAATTCGAACCATGTGTTCCTGCCGGGGCACCGCATCATGGTCCAGATCCAGTCGAGCTGGTTCCCGCTCTACGACCGCAACCCGCAGACGTTCGTCCCCAACATCTTCTTCGCCAAGCCCGAGGACTATGTGAAGGCGACGCAGAAGGTGACGGTGGCGGGGCCGGATGAAAGCTACATCGCGCTGCCGGTGGTGAAGTAGCGAAGCGCGCTAAGAAGTCTCGATCTTGAGTTCGGGCAGGGCCTGTTGCAGCTCGGCGATCACATCGGGCAGGCGGCGGGCAAGCATGTAGGTCCTTACCCCAACGGTTCCACCGTTGCTACGAATGACAACCAATTCCCGCAGCCTCAGCCCGTTTCGCCCGATCCGCACCGCCTCGATATCGGCGATCGGAATCCGTCTGCGGCCGATCTTCAGCGCGCCGCCGGAAACGGCCAGATAACAGTCACTGTCCTGAAACAGAGACGCAAGTGGATACAAGAGCCAGGCCACGGCGCCATAGAACAAGGGAGAGAGGGCGTAACCCAGGGTCGGGAACAGCTGCGTGGCCCTCAAGCCTTGGCCCTGTAGATCGCTCCGAAGCACATAGGCACCCGCTAGCACCACTAACGCGGTCCAGACGAACAACCATTCGATCCGTAGGCGAGAGATCACGACTGTGTTCACGACCCCCTCCCGCTAACCCCGAATCACCCGCGTCACGTGCCCCATCTTCCGCCCGGCGCGCACCTCGTGCTTGCCGTAGAGGTGCAGGTGCGCGCCCGGTTCGGCGAGCAATGCCGCCCAGCCGTCCACCTCGTCGCCGATGAGGTTCGCCATCTCCACCCGCGGCGCGGTAAGCGCGGTCGAGCCCAGCGGCAGGCCGCAGATCGCGCGGATGTGGTTCTCGAACTGCGAGGTTTCGGCGCCT
Organism: uncultured Alphaproteobacteria bacterium; assembly: GCA_963799985.1. Taxonomy (GTDB): domain Bacteria; phylum Pseudomonadota; class Alphaproteobacteria; order Sphingomonadales; family Sphingomonadaceae; genus Sphingomonas. The sequence continues at coordinate 1,194,691 of CAWCZC010000002.1, forward strand.
TCGATCGTCCAGTGTCCGCTGTTGTGGACGCGCGGCGCCATCTCGTTGAACACCGGGCCATCGGCGGTGGCGAAGAATTCGAGCGCGAGCACACCGATGTGGCCCAGCCGATCGGCAATTGCACCCGAGAGCGCCAACGCCTCACCTGCCTGAACCGCAACCGACGGACTCGCCGGGACGGTGGAGGTGGCGAGGATGCCGTTGCGGTGAACGTTCTCCGGTACGTCCCAGGTTACGATCGATCCGCCCTGCCCCCGACACAGGATCACTGAGAATTCGGCGAAGAAGTCGACGCGGGCCTCGAGGATCGCCGGAAATCCGGCGGGGGGCATTGGCGGAGGACTGCCGATCGCAGCCCATGCCGACTCGGCCGCGGCTGGCGTGTCGATCCGCGCCTGCCCCTTTCCGTCATAGCCGAGCATGGTCGTCTTGAGGATTGCGGGAGCGCCGATTTCGTCGATCGCAACCTTGAGCGAGGCAAGATCCTGAATGCCCCGATACGGCGCGGTGCGCCCGCCGAGCCGGACCGCCATCTCCTTCTCGTTGATGCGATACCGTGCGATGTCGAGCGAGAAGCTGCCCGGTCGGGTCGGGACCCGCGCGCCAAGGTGCGCTACCGCCACCGGATCGATATTCTCAAACTCGTAGGTGATCGCGTCGACCTCGGCGGCGAAGGCATAGAGCGCTGCCGGATCGTCGTATGCGCCCACGGTGAAGGCCGAGGCGATGTCGTTCGCGGGGCCCTTTTCGGGGGCGTAGACGTGGACGCGGTAGCCGAGCTCGGCCGCGGCGATCCCCAGCATCCGCCCGAGCTGGCCGCCGCCGAGGATGCCGATCGTCGAGCCGGGCGGGATCATTCGGGGCTGGTCGCCACGTCCGCGGTCTGCTGCGCGCGCCACGCCTGGAGCCGCTCGCTCAGCGCCGGATCGCCGAGCGCGAGGATCGCCGCCGCGAGCAGCCCGGCATTCGCCGCCCCCGCCTTGCCGATCGCCAGCGTGCCCACGGGAACGCCCGCGGGCATCTGGACGATCGAGAGCAGGCTATCCATGCCCTTCAATGCCTTGGTCTCGACCGGCACGCCGAGCACCGGCAGATGCGTCATCGAAGCGGCCATGCCGGGCAGGTGCGCCGCGCCGCCCGCGCCCGCGATCAGCACCTTGAGCCCGCGCCCAGCCGCTTCGGCCGCATAATCGTAGAGCCGTTGCGGCGTGCGGTGCGCCGAGACGACCTGCGTCTCGTGCGGCACGCCCAGCGCGTCGAGCCGGTCGGCGGCATGGCGCATCGTCTCCCAATCGGAAGTGCTGCCCATGATGATGCCGACCAGCGGCTCGGTCATTCCGAAGCTCCCGCGAAGAGGATGCTGACTAGCGGGGTGGGCGAGGGAGGGCAACGCCGGTTGCGCTGTCCACTGCGCGCGCTACCTTGGCGAGATGCGGATCGTGTCCTGGATATTGCTCGGCCTTTTCCTCTTGCTCGCGGGCGTCTTGCTTTGGCCTCACCAATTCGAAGAGGTCGCGTTCACCACGCTCAGCAACCCCACCGGCTGCATGGTCCTGGTCGATGATACGAGCGAGCGGAAGGACGAAGCACTCGCTCCGGGGATCGTGTCGACCAGCATCGTCGATCCGATCGAGACGCGCGCCGAGGTCTTCGACTGCCCGGGCGTTCCTCAGGGAATGCCGGCTGCACTCACGCTGGCAAGCGGAGGAAAGGTCTTTCGCGGCGCCGATTGTGGCACGGCCGCCGCGCAGGCTCGGCTCTGCCACGTCGCCCTTCCGACAGTCCCACACCGCTATCGGCTGATGGTCGAGATCCAAGCCGGCAAGCCCCAGCCGGTCGATATCGAGGTACGGCGCGAGCGAAGCTGGCACATGAGATGGGAAATGATGCAGGGGGTTTGAAGCCTCAGCGCTCGCTCAGATAATAACGGTCGACCGCTTTCAGCCCCGCATCCAGGTCATAGACGATTGGCTGCCCGGTCGGGATTTCCAGGCCGGTGATTTCGGCGTCCGAAATCCCCGAAAGATGCTTGACCAGCGCGCGCAGCGAATTGCCGTGCGCCGAGATGAGCACGCGCTTGCCCGCCTTCAACTCGGGCACGATCCGCGCCTCCCAATAGGGCAGCACCCGCGCGATCGTGTCCTTCAGGCTCTCGGTATCGGGGACGGCGATCCCCGCGTAGCGCCGGTCGTGGCTGAGATCGAACGGCCCGCCCGCCACCATCGGCGGCGGCGGAATGTCGAAGCTGCGCCGCCAGATCATGACCTGTTCCTCGCCGTGCTTCGCGGCGGTCTCGGCCTTGTTGAGTCCGGTGAGCCCGCCATAGTGCCGCTCGTTGAGCCGCCAGTCCTTCTCCACGGGCAGCCACAGCCGCCCCATTTCCTCGAGCGCAAGATTGAGCGTCTTGATCGCGCGGGTCTGGAGGCTGGTGAAGCAGAGGTCGAAATCGAACCCCTTCGCCGCCAGCAACGCCCCCGCCGCTTTGGCCTCCTCGATGCCCAGCTCGGTCAAGTTGACGTCCCACCAGCCGGTGAAGCGGTTCTCGAGGTTCCAGGCCGATTGGCCGTGGCGGATCAGGACGAGGCTGGGCATGCGTGACTCCGTTGCGATGCCGCGCCTAAACTAGATCACCCGCGACATGAAGCGGCTGAACGGGTCGTCCGCCGGATAATCGCCGAACGCCGCGCATTCGGTGAAGCCGAAGCGGCGGTAGAGTGCGTGGGCGGGCTCGAACGCGGGCACGGAGCCGGTCTCGAGGCTGAGCCGGCGATACCCGCGCCCCCGCGCGACGTTGAGGATGTGCGACAGGATCGCCGCGCCCGTGCCGGTGCGCAGCCGCTCGGGCGCGGTGCGCATCGACTTGATCTCGCCGTGCGCGGCATCGAGCTGCTTGAGCGCACCGCAGCCGAGCAGCGTGTCGCCCTCCCACGCCGTCCAGAAGGTCACATCGGGGGCCCGCAGGCCCGAGAGGTCGAGGAAGTGGCAGCTGCCGGGCGGCGAACTGGCAAGCATGCTCTCGAAATGCAGCCGGAGCAGATCGATCACTTGCCGCTCGTCGAGCCCGCCTTCACGGATCTTGATCATGGCTGCGGCGTGAAATCGACGGCATAACCTGCCAAGGGAGTCGGCGCGCCCGTCTGATCAATTCTTGGGCTGAAACGCACGCCCAGGGCCTGGCGGCACATCCGCATATCGCCTTGGTCGGTACCTGCGGAGAATTGGACGCGGCAGCGGGTCACCGCGCCGGTTGCATTCAGATCGAGTCGGACCGCAGGTTTGTGCTCCGGGAAGACCGATGGCGTCGCGCCGTGGATCACCAGTGCGTCGGGATCGAGCGGCTGGGGCATCTGTACCGGCCGCTCCGGCGGCTTTACCCGGATTTCCGGTGGGACATAGACCCCCACGGGTCCCACGATCTTGCTGGTGAGCGTGAACCGGATATCCAAGTCTACCACGCCCACGCGCGGCGACCCGTCGACCCCCAGCGCGTGACGGAATGTCACATGTCTGGCGATCAGCGGGCAGGCGGCGGTCGTCAATCGACTATCGCTGGCGGGACGAGTCACCTCGCAGCCGGCAATCCGGTCGCTCGCGCCCACACGAACTACAATTCCGACCACGCCGGTGCTTCGCGCGCCCAGCGCTGCCGCCGGATAGGCCGAGCCTTTCAGCCGCCTGAGAAGCATAAAGCGCGGCTCCGCACGTCGCATCAGGCTCCTGTCGCTCCAGACGTCCGAATAATAGCCGTCGATGTAGCTGACGGTGACCTCACCGATCGAGGGTCCCGATCGTTCGGGCACGTCTTGCGCCACCGCGGCCGGTGCGGTCGCAAGAAACAGTGCGGCCGGAACCGCCCAAGCCCTGATCATCTTGTCGCCCCCCGGTTTGCTTATATCTCGTCGATATATCCCGCCAGTGTCTCCAGACACGCCCCCGCCAGCGCTTTGCACCGTTCGGGCGACCAGCCGAACTCCGCGTCCGCGTTCACTTGGTGGTCCTTGAACGGCATCTCGAGCGTCATCGAGACCGCGCCGTAGCGTTCGGCGAGCTGGTTGGTGGACATCGACATGTTGGCCTTGCCCGGGGCCGATTTCTCGTAGCCGAGGTCGAGCTGGAAGTCGGGGGTGGCCTTGGCCAGCCGCCGCGCGAACTCGTAGAATTTCTCGCCGAGTTCGTCGGTCCAGCTCGGAATGCCCTCGAAGCCCGCGAGGAAGTTCGCCGGGATCGCCTCGTCGCCGTGGACGTCCATCGCGAAATCGACGCCGGTCTCGTCCATTGCGCCCCGAACCACGAACACCTCGGGGCTCTTCTCGAGGCTCGGCGCGTGCCATTCGCGGTTGAGGTTCACCCCCGCGGCGTTGGTGCGCAGATGCCCGCGGCGCGATCCGTCCGGGTTCATGTTGGGGACGATGTGGAAGGTCGCCTTCTCGCGCAGCACCTTTGCGGTCGCGTCGTCGGGATCGGTGAGCTTCTCCAGCGCGCCCTCGGCCCACCATTCGGCCATGCTCTCGCCCGGATGCTGGCGGGAGTAGAGCCACACCGTTTTGGGCCCGGTCCCCAGCGTCAGGCAATCGATCGGCTGGTCGTCGAGGCTGCGTCCGAGCTCGCGGTGTGCGACGCCCGGCATCAGCGCGACCACGCTGACCAGGCCGTGGTGCCGCTCCATCGAGTAAGGCGCGAAATAGGCGAACCAGACGAGATCGGTCTCGCACGTGTGGGTGAAGGTGAGGACGCCGTCGGCGTAACTGGTGTCGGCGGTGCGCCACGCCTGACGGTCGGCGCTCCAGCGGGTGCGGTAACCGGGCCAACCGAAGGCATAGGCCGATCCGCCCGCGTTGAGGATGCGGAAGGTGAGCGTCCGCCCCTTCGCGCCCGCCACGCGGAAATGGAACCATTGGTAGAAGTCGGAGAGGTGGTCCTTGACGATCTCGAGGTCGACTCGGTCGCCCTCCTCGCCCACGACACGGATGTTGCCGCTGTCGAAAGCGGCGCAGATCTGGATGCTCATTTGACCGTGATAGTCACCCCCGACTCTCCCGGGAAGCCCTGGAAGAGCGCGTGCGCCAGCCGCGGCGCGATCGCGGCGGGGGCGTTGTCCTCGCTGCCCTCGATCCCTTCGGTCACGGCATGGCCTTCCCACATCACGCTGCCGTCGCTGCGGCGCTTGAGCTGGAGGCCGAGGTCGGAGACGATGATGTTGTGCCGCTTGCCGCCGATGCCGAAGCTGAACCCGCCGCCGATGCCGCCGCCGCGGCCGTAGCTGCCGCCGCCGAGGCCGATCGTGACGGGCGGGCGATCGCGCACGATCCCGCGGAAATTCCGGGTGAGCGTCACATTGGCGATATAGGCCGAGGCGGGATCGGCGACGGCCGGATAGCCCAGTCGAGTTCAGCTCGGCGCCGACCGGGCCGGCATAGGTCTGCAGCTCGGGGCCGATCTGGGGGCCGGTCGGCACGCTCTCGATCGAGACGCTGCCAGGCGGAATCGCCGCGCCGAGATGATAGCGCGTGACGTCGACTGGCGGGTGGCCCATGGTGGCTGAGCACGAACCGAGCAGCAGCGCGGCGGCGGTGAAGGCGATGGGCAGGGTGCGGTTCACCGGAGTCTCCTGTCTCGGAAGCGAAACGATTTCTCGACCCTCAACCCGGCGACGCCCGAGTCGGTTCCACGGCCCTTGCGCGACCTTGACTTGGGCGGCCTCCGCCTATAGGCGAGCGCCTCTTTTCCGGCATGTCTGCACAAGATTCGAGAAGCGATTCGTCATGAAGATCGTCAATTCCCTCAAGTCGCTCAAGGGGCGTCACCGCGACAACCGCGTGATTCGCCGCCGCGGGCGCACCTATGTGATCAACAAGGTCAACCGGCGCTTCAAGGCCCGCCAGGGCTGAACGCTTTTCTTATGAACGCCGCCGGCCCGCTCCCCCTCCCGGCCACCCATAGGCTACTATCGTAAGGGTGGCCGGGAGGGGGAGCGGGCCGGTGCCGAACCAATCGAACATCATGCAGCCGCGCGCCGTCATTTTCGATGTCGGCAACGTGCTGTACCGCTGGGACCCGAGAGCCCTGTACGAGCGCCTGATCCCTGACGATCGGGCGCTCGACGCATTCCTGGCGAACGTGCTCACTCGCAAGTGGCACTTCCAGCACGACCAGGGCCGCCCCTTCGCCGAGACCTCGGCCGAGCTGATCGCGCGATTCCCGGAGCACGCCGACCTGATCGCCGCCTGGGGCCCGCGCTTCAACGAGACGATGGCGGGGATGATGCCGAGCATGGCCGAGCTGGTCTACGACCTTGAGGCGGCCGGCGTGCCGCTCTACGCGATCACCAACTATTCGGGCGAGTTCTGGGCGCGCTTCCGCCCTACCCAACCCTTCTTCGACCGCTTCCGCGGCATCGTCGTCTCGGGCGACGAGGGGATGTGGAAGCCCGATCCTGAAATCTACACGCTCGCGCTTGCGCGGTTCGGGCTGGCGCCGGGCGAAGCGGTGTTCGTCGACGACAGCCTGCCGAACGCCGAAGCCGCGGCCAAGCTCGGCCTCCATGCGGTGCACTTCACCGATGCGGCCGCGCTGCGGGCGGAGCTGGAGCGGCTGGGGCTGCTTCAGTAATGCGCGCCGTCCGGATCGGGCTGCCAGCTCAGTTCGGCCTGGCATTTCTTCCAGTCGGCGGTTTGCTTGGAGGTCAGGCCCGATTGCAGCCGCTTCACCGCAGCGTTCGATAGCGCAACTATCTTGTCGTGATCCACGCCCCGCATCGTGCCCTCCGCGTCGAGCAGGGTCAGGACTGCCCGGAACCACAGATCGTCCTTGGGCACCGGCTGGCCGGCGTTGTGGAGGTCCTGCTGCCATTGCTCGCGGTAGGCCATGCACTGAATTTGCCGTTCGAACGTGGGATTCCCGGCGCCCACGAAGGCGAGCATTGCAAGACCGATCATCGCATTCTCCCCAATCGGGGGACTGTCCGGGCAGGGACCGGCTGCGTCAAGTCGCGTCGGGCAGGTCGTTGCCGCGGTGGGTCTTGAGCTCGTCGCCCGATCAGCCGGACGACGTGGAGCACGTTGGTCGAGCCCGGCGTCCCGAACGGCACGCCCGCCATCAGCACCAGCCGGTCGCCTGCCGCGGCGATATGGTGGCGCAGCGCCATGCGCTTGGCCTTGGCGACCATTTCCTCGAACGAGGCGACGTCGCGGGTGTGAACCGCATGGGCGCCCCATAGCAGCCCGAGCCGCCGCGCGGTCTCGAGCTTGGGGGTCAGCACCAGGATCGGCACCGCCGGCCGTTCGCGCGCGATCCGCCGCGCGGTCGATCCCGAGGTGGTGAAGCAGATGATCGCGCTCGCCGCCGACCGTCACCGCGATGTTCTTGGCGGCCTCGGCGAGCGCGTCGGCGGTGGTCGGGTCGGGGCGAGTCACGGTGAAGTGGACTGCGGTCGCCGTGGGTCGGGTCGCGCTCCACCGCGTCGGCGATCGCGATTCATCATCGCGACCGATTCGACCGGCCAGTCGCCCGCCGCGCTTTCGGCCGAGAGCATGATCGCGTCGGCGCCGTCGTAGATCGCGGTCGCGACGTCCGAGACCTCGGCGCGGGTCGGCGATGGCGAGGTGATCATCGATTCGAGCATCTGCGTCGCGACGACCACCGGCCTGCCCATCCGCCGCGCGGTCTCGACGATCCGCTTCTGCAGCGGCGGCACCGATCTGCGGCGGCAGCTCGACGCCCAGGTCGCCGCGCGCGACCATCACCCCGTCGCACAGCTCGACGATCTCCTCGAGCCGGTCGATCGCCGCGGGCTTCTCGATCTTGGCGAGCAGCGCCGCCTGGCCGCCGATCAGCCGCCGCGCCTCGGCCAGGTCCTCGGGCCGCTGGACGAAGCTCAGCGCGATCCAGTCGGCGCCCTGCTCGCACCGCGAACGCGAGGTCGCTGCGGTCCTTGTCGGTCAGCGCCGCCAGCGGCACGCACCACGTCGGGCACGTTGAGCCCCTTGTTGTTCGAAAGCGCCCCGCCGACCTCGACCGTCGCGGTCGATCCGGTCCGCCGAGTGGCTGAGCACGCGCAGCACCAGCTTGCCGTCGTCGAGCAGCAGCCGCGCGCCCGGCTCGAGCGCGGCGAAGATCTCGCGGTGCGGCAGCTCGACCCGGTTCGCGTCGCCGGGCGCGGAATCGCGGTCGAGCACGAACTCATGGCCTGCGTGGAGCATCACCTTGCCCTCGGCGAACTTGCCGACGCGCAGCTTGGGGCCCTGGAGGTCGGCGAGGATCGTCGATCGGCCGGCCCAGTTTCTTCTCGAGGCCCCGGATCGCCGCGATCACCGGGCAGCTTCGACGCCTGGTCGCCGTGGCTCATGTTGACGCGGAACGCGTCGGCGCCTGCGTCGAACAGCCTGCTCGATCATCTCGGGCGTGCTGCTCGCCGGGCCCGAGCGTCGCGAGAATGCGGACCTTCCGGGAGCGCGGACTGATCGCCTTTGTCATCGCTGTCATCCTCGGCCAAGATCATCGGCTTGTGCGCGCCTGCCCTTAGCTCCTAATGCGATCCGATCAACCGTGGAGGCGCACATGCCCGATCTCGACACCCTCGACGATGCGGTCGCGGCCCAGGCATTCCGCCGGCTGGTCCGCCATCTGCGCCACCGCTCCGACGCGCAGAACATCGATCTGATGGGCCTGGCGGGCTTCTGCCGCAACTGCCTCGCCGACTGGATCCAGGAGGCGGGCTACGGCATCTCCCGCGAAGCGGCGCGCGAGAGCGTCTACGGCATGCCCGCCGCCGAATGGCGCGCGAAGCATCCCGAGCACCGCCAGCCCGCAGCAGCTCGCGCGGATGAAGGCGAGCGTGGCGAAGAACGAAGCGCTCGATGAAGCGCTCGACGAGAGCTTCCCGGCGAGCGATCCGCCGTCGATGACCGATCCCGGCAGGGGTTGAGGATAAGGCGCGGCTTCTCTAGGCACCGCGCTTCACCTTCCGGGAGCGCCCAATGTCCGATGTCGATTTCCGCCGACCAGCTGCGCTTGTTCATCGAGCGCATCGAGCGGCTGGAGGAGGAGAAGAAGGGCATCGCCGACGACATCAAGGACGTCTATGCCGAAGCCAAGTCGACCGGCTTCGACACCAAGACGATGCGCGCGATCGTCAAGCTGAGGAAGATGGAGAAGCACCACCGCGACGAGGCGGAGGCGCTGCTGGATACGTACAAGGCTGCCCTGGGTCTCGCCTGAGACCGGGCACGAAACCGGGTTGAAGCATGGCAGGCCATTCCAAATTCAAGAACATCATGCACCGCAAGGGCGCGCAGGATAAGAAGCGCTCGGGGGCATTTTCGAAGCTCAGCCGCGAAATCACCGTCGCGGCCAAGTCGGGTCTGCCCGATCCGGACATGAACCCGCGGCTGCGCGCCGCGGTCAACGCCGCCAAGGCGGTGTCGATGCCCAAGGACAACATCCAGCGCTCGATCGACAAGGCGAGCCGGAACGACGCCGAGAACTACGAGGAAATCCGCTACGAGGGCTTCGGCCCCGGCGGCGTCTCGCTGATCGTCGAGGCGCTGACCGACAATCGTAACCGCACCGCGACCAACGTCCGCACCGCCATCACCAAGAACGGCGGCAACATGGGCGCTTCCGGATCGGTCAGCCACGGGTTCGATCGGATGGGCCTGATCACCTATCCCGCCAAGGCGGGCGACGACGAGAAGGTGTTCGAGGCGGCGCTCGAGGCGGGCGCGGAAGACGTGACCTCGTCCGAGGACGGCCACGAGATCTGGACCGCGCTCGGCGACCTCCACGAAGTCGCCAAGGCATTGGAGCCGGTGCTCGGCGAGGCCGAGAGCGCCAAGCTCGCCTGGAAGCCGCAGACAATGGTGACGGTCGGCGAATCCGATGCCACCCTGCTCCTCAAGCTGATCGACACGCTCGACGACGACGACGACGTCCAGACCGTGTGGGGCAATTACGAAGTGCCCGACGAGGTGATGGAGAGACTGGGCTAGAGTTTGATCCAGCTGCGCGGTGCCGTCTTGCCGGATCAGACGCTAGGCGCTCGCGGTTTGGCGCAGTCCGCCTTTGTGCTACGGCGTCGGGATGCACCGCGGCTACCCCCTCCTGGCGCTATTGCCGCTGACGCTGATCGGGGCCGCGGCCGCGCCTCCTCCGGGCGCTGTGCCCGCACGGGCCGGCACGCAATGCCTGGCGGGCGAGACCGTCATCTACTCGTGCCGGTTCGGCAAATCGGTGGGCAGCGCCTGCATGTCGGCGAAATCGATCAGCTATCGCTTCGGCCCGCTGGGCCATCCCGCGATCGATATCCGCAGCAATGCCGAATGGAGCAACGTGCATATCGGCGGGGACCGGGGTGGCGCGCTCTCTCAGGACAGCCTGCGCTTCACGTCGAACGGCTATGACTATGTCATCTACGATCAGGAGGCCGGCCAGTATTCCGACGTGCCGGGCAAGCGCTTCTCGGGAATCCATATCGCGCACGGCACCAGCGATGTTGCCCAGCTCGAATGCCATGGCGGCGCCGTCCGGCGTCCGGCCTGGTCGACGGACGTCGCGGATCGTGCCGCTGCCCTCACGAACGGGCGCGCGGACCTGACCGACGCGGATCCGCGCTTCGATCTGTTTTTCTGATCCCGGGCTTCGGCGATGCTGATCCTCGGCCTGGACCCTGGCCTCGGCACCACCGGCTGGGGGCTGATCCGCGCCGAAGGTAACCGGCTGAGCCACGTCGCCAACGGCCGCCTCAAGACCGATTCCGCCGCCCCGCTCCCGCGCCGCCTCGCGCATCTCGACGCGATGCTCGCCGCGCTGATCGCCGACCACGGCCCGCAAGCCGCGGCGGTCGAGGAGGTATTCGTCAACGCCAACCCGCAATCGACGCTCAAGCTCGGCCAGGCGCGCGGCGTGGTGATCTGCGCGGCGGCGCGCGGTGGGCTTGAGGTCGGCGAATACGCCGCGCGGCTGGTCAAGAAGGCGGTGGTCGGCACCGGCAACGCCGAGAAGGTCCAGGTCCATGCGATGGTCGCGCGGCTGCTTCCCGGCGTGACGATCGATGGACCCGACGCCGCCGACGCGCTCGCGGTGGCGATCTGCCACGCGCATCATCTGGCGAGCGCGCGCCGCCTTCCCTGATTTCGCTTTCCTACACGCCCGTGTTCCGCTTATGTACCGGGCGTGACCCGCGACCGATCCTGCCACCGCTCCCGCTTCGCCCGCGCGCGCGCGATGCACGAGTCAAGAAGGTCAAGCGAATGGTCACCTTCGGGTAACAGGATACCGCGCCGATGATCGCGCACCTGACCGGCCGCCTCGCCGCTAGCGGTGCCGACCATGCGGTGATCGACGTGGGCGGGGTCGGCTATCTGGTCGGTGCCTCGGCGAAGACGCTGGCGGCGCTGGGCATCAGCGGCGATCTGGTGACGGTCCACACCGAGATGCTGGTCGCCGAGGATTCGATCCGCCTGATGGGCTTCGCCTCGGCCGACGAGCGCGACTGGTTCAAGCTGCTGACGAGCGTTCAGGGCGTCGGCGCCAAGGTCGCGCTGGCGATCCTCTCGATCCTCGCGCCGCCCGAACTCCAGACCGCCGTCGCCCGCGCCGACGCCGCGCTGATCTCGCGGGCGAACGGGGTGGGGCCCAAGCTGGCCCAGCGCATCGTCCACGAGTTGAAGGACAAGGCCGGCGGGATCGCCCTCGGCGGCGGCGTGACGGCGGCCCCGGCGGGTGGCGCGGCGGCCGACGCGGTCTCGGCCCTCCTCAACCTCGGCTTCCGCCCCGCCGAGGCGAGCACTGCCGTGAACGCCGCCAACGACGAACTGGGGGCGGGAGCGACGCTGGACGCGCTCGTGCGGCTCGCGTTGCGGAAGGCGGCGAAGTGACTACACGGAAAGCAAGCTGCCGCTGCGGCCAACTCACCGTCGAATGCACCGGCGAGCCGGTCCGCGTCTCGGCCTGCCACTGCCTTGCCTGCAAGAAGCGCAGCGGATCGGCGTTCGCGGTGCAGGCCCGTTTTCCGGCCGACCAGGTGACGACCAGCGGCCGCTCGACCGAATATGTCCACATCGCCGACAGCGGCAACGCGGCGACCTTTCACTTCTGCCCGGTCTGCGGCGCGACCGTGTGGTACCGGTCGGGCCCGATGCCGGAGGCGATCGCGGTCCCGCTCGGCAATTTCGAGGACCCCCGCTTCGTGTCGCCGAACATTTCGGTGTGGGAATCGCGCAAGCTCGATTGGGTCGACATCCTCGGCGACGAGGTCGAGCATGACTAGTCACGCCGCCTCCCCACACTCCCGTCATGCTGAACTCGTTTCAGCATCCATCGTGCCGCTGAGGACTGCCGCCGATGAAGCAACCCTGCGTCTACATCCTCGCCAGCCGGCACCTGGGCACGATCTACGTCGGCGTGACTTCGAACCTGCTTGCGCGGCTGCACCAGCATCGTACCGGCACCGCTCCCGGATTCACCTCGAACTACGCCGTGTATCGCCTCGTCCGCTACGAGTTCTTCGCGACGATGCCGGAAGCGATCGCGCGCGAGAAGCAGCTCAAGCGCTGGCACCGGACCTGGAAGATCAATCTTATCGAGAGCGAAAATCCCCATTGGGTGGACCTTGCGGTACCGTTGGGATTGGAGCCCTTGCCGGAGCGCCCGCGGCGCGATGGATGCTGAAACAAGTTCAGCATGACGGGAAGGGGCAAGGATGACCGACGCCGACCGCATCCTCGCCCCGGACCGCAAGCCCGAGGACGTGGACGCCGCGCTGCGCCCCAAGCGGCTCGACGAGTTCGTCGGCCAGCGCGCGGCGCGCGAGAATCTGCGCGTGTTCATCCAGGCCGCCAAGGCGCGGGGCGAGGCGCTCGATCACGTACTGTTCTTCGGCCCGCCCGGGCTCGGCAAGACCACGCTCGCGCAGATCGTCGCGCGCGAGCTGGGGGTGGGATTTCGCGCCACCTCGGGCCCCGTCATCGCCAAGTCGGGCGATCTCGCGGCGCTGCTCACCAACCTCGAGGACGGCGACGTGCTGTTCATCGACGAGATCCACCGGCTCGCGCCCGCGGTCGAGGAGATCCTCTACCCGGCGATGGAGGATCGCGCGCTTGATCTGATGATCGGCGAGGGGCCTTCGGCGCGGAGCGTGCGGATCGACCTGCCGCGCTTCACCTTGATCGGCGCGACCACGCGGCAAGGATTGCTCACCACCCCGCTGCGCGACCGCTTCGGCATCCCGATCCGCCTGACCTTCTACACCGTCGAGGAATTGGAGCGCGTCGTCACCCGCGCCGCGACTCTGCTCGATCTCCACGTCGCGCCCGACGGCGCGCACGAGATCGCGCGGCGCTCGCGCGGCACCCCGCGCATTGCCGGGCGGCTGCTGCGGCGGGTCCGCGATTTCGCCAATGTGCTCGGTGAGGCGACCGTCCACGCCAAGGCCGCCGATGCCGCGCTCACCCGGCTTGAAGTGGACAGCCTTGGGCTCGATGCAATGGACCGTCGCTATCTGACGATGATCGCCGACATCTATCGCGGCGGGCCGGTGGGGGTCGAGACGCTCGCCGCCGGCCTCAGCGAGCCGCGCGACACGATCGAGGAAGTGATCGAGCCCTATCTGATCCAGATCGGCATGATCGCGCGGACCGCGCGGGGCCGGTGCCTCAACGCGGCGGGGTGGAAGCACTTGGGATTGGAGCCGCCGACCAACAGCCAGGAGGGGCTGTTCGACTAGAGGAAGTAGACGATCGCCCCCGCCGCGCTCCCCAGCAGTCCCGCGATCAGGAAGCCGAACAGGCCGCGCAGGAACGATCCCGAGCGGCGGCGCTGCTGGAACTGGGCGCGGGGGGCCGGGACGGCATAGTTGACCTCGAGCAGCCCGGTCAGCCAGCCGGCGAGCGCGGTGAAGCCGAGCGCCACCAGCGCGCCGGGGATCGTCTCGGTCGCGATCGCGATCGGCAGGAGGAGGAACAAGGGCGCCGCCATCGTCATCGCCGCGGTCAGCTTGGCGGTGTCGACTTCCTCCTTCTCGACCGGAGCGACCTTGATCAGGTCGGGCGAATCCTCGGCCGAGACGGTCAGCCAGGCGAGGCTGCTCACCACCTGGCCGGCGATGATCACGCTGGCGAAGGCAAGCGAGGAGGCGAAGGGGATATGGTTGCCGGGCTTGATCGCGACGAGGAACAGCGGCGCCAGGTAGATCAGCCGAAGCACGATCTGGAACAAGAGCGCCGGATCGCGCGCGAGCAACTTCCATTCCTTGGCGTAGATCGATCCGAACAGGCTCGCGTGGAAATAGCGCGCGATCTTGCCCCGCGCGCGGCGGCGCGGCGACAGCCGCATGCCCCCGGCGCGGTAGCTGTGGAGGAATAGGCTCCGCATCGCGCTCGAGGTGAGCGCGAACAACAGCACCCCCGCGCCGAGCAGCCCGCCGATCGCGATCGGATCGCCGAACGCCGCCCGGCCGGGGATCGTCCCCACGCCCTGCGATCCGAACCCGCTCTCCTCCATCCGCCGGAACAGGATGACCCAGCCCGATCCGCGCCGCCCCGCCTCGTCGCCGTGCGCCATCAGCTGCGAGACGAGGAAGATCGCGCCTCCCGAGACCGCCGCGAGGATCTGCCCCACCGTCCGTGCCGCCCGGGGCCCGGCGATCCGCGCGAAGATGAGGGTCAGCACCAGCCCCAGGCACGCCGCCCCAAGCGCCAGCGCCGCGAGCAGCGCGGGGATGCCGAACAGCTCGGGATGTCCCCAGATCGCGATCGGCAGCGCCAGCGGCAGCAGCAGCCGCGCGAAGGTGTAGACGATCGTCGTGACGATCCCGACCAGCTTGGCCGAGACCACGGTCCGCGGCTCGATCGGCGCCGAGAAGAGCAGGTCGAGGTCGCCCGCCTCGTAGAGCGTCTGCTGGCTGGCGAGCAAAGCCTGGGTGGTCATGAAGGTGAACACGCCGATCGAGGCGGCGAGCGCGATCACGAACATCTCGGGCACCGGCGTGATCCGCACGTCGTGCATCAGATACGCCAGCCCGACGCCCGCCGCGGTCCACACCGCGAGCACCAGCCAGCCGAGGATCGCGGACAAGGCCTTGCGCTTGCGCGAGAGCAAGGCGAGCCGCAGCTCGTGGAGCGTCAGCCAGGCGAAGCTGCCCGGCGGCATCCGGCGCATCAGCCAGCCGGTCATGCGGGGGTGCTGGTCAGCCGGATGAAGGCGTCCTCGAGCGTGTCCTCGCCCGGCCCGGCGAGGTCGCGCAGCTCCTGGAGCGTGCCTTCGGCGAGCAATTTGCCCCCGGCGATGATCCCGATCCGGTCGGCCAGCCGCTCGGCGACGTCGAGGATGTGGGTGGTGACGATCACCGTCTTGCCCTGGTTCACCGCCTCGCGCAGCGCGTCCTTCACCGCGCGCGCCATCGCCGCGTCGAGCCCGGTCAGCGGCTCGTCGAGGATCAAGAGGCGCGGGTCGTGGATCAGCGCGCCCGCCAGCGCGACCTTCTGCTTCATGCCCCGCGAGAAGCCCTCGCACCGGGTCGAACGCACGTCCCACAGCTCGAGCCACCTGAGCAGCCGCTCGGCCTCGGGCGCCGCCTGGCGCGGCGGGATGCCCCACAGCCCCGCGACGAAGCCGAGATACTCGGCGGGGGTGAGCTTGTCGTAGAGCATCGGCTCGTCGGGCAGCCAGGCGGTGATCGCCTTGGCCTCGCGCGGGTGCTTGCGCGCGTCGACGCCGTAGATCTCGATGCTGCCCTGGTCCGGATCGGTCAGCCCCACCGCCATGCGCAGCGTCGTCGTCTTGCCCGCGCCGTTCGGCCCGAGTAGCGCGTAAAGCTCGCCCGCCTTCACCTCAAGGTCGAGCCCGGCGATCACCGGCTTGTCGAACGACTTGTGGAGATTGGTGAGGCGAAGCGCGGGCGTGGACATGGGGGTCAGGGTAAAGCCTTCCGCCCCCGGGTCAAAACCATTCGAGCAGTGCGTAGCGCGCCAAACCCACGGCCATGCCCCATCCAGTGACAAGCCGAAGCGCCGCGCGAGTCTCGATCGGGGTCGACCAGCTCACGACATACAGCACCACCGCCGTCGCCATCGCGCCGAGGAAGCCGGCGATGAGGGCGCGGGCGCGGTTCTGGCGCGAAAGCTCGTCGTCCATGATCGCACGAAGCCGCGCGTTGAGATTGAGGCCGCCGCCGGTCGACAGGATCAGCATGCCGAGCGCCACCGTCACCAGCCACGACGCGCCGCGGAAGGTCGCGGCGTCGTTGACCGGGTCCTGCAACCCGAAGGTGGCGGTGAAGACGGTCACGGCGGCAAGCAACGCCATGCAGACCGCGCGAGCGCGCGACTTGCGCTCGGCGTGTTCGATTTCGGATGCGGACATGATCACTCCTGTGCACTCAGATAGAAGACATCCTCCACCCGGCAGCCGAGCGCCGCCGCCAGCTTTAGCGCCAGTGTGGTGGAGGGAACGAAGACGCCGTTCTCGACGGTGTTGATGGTCTTGCGGCTGACGCCCACCGCCTCGGCGAGCGCCGCCTGGGTCAGGTCGCGTTCGGCGCGCAGCTCGCGAAGGTGGTTCATCAACCCCTCAGCCAAGTTTGAGCGCCTTGCGCTCGAGCGTGCCGAAGCGCAGCAGCGCGACGACGATGCCGCAGGTGATCACCAGCCGCACCGCCACCCGCGCGGTCATCCCGTCGTCGTAGAAGCTGGCGAAATAGACCAGGAACGCCGCGCCGATCGCTGCCCAGAAGCCCCAGGCCATCGCGTTGACCCGGTGGGCCTTGGTCGATTCGTCGTTGAGCACCGCGCGTACCCTGCGCCCGCGAAACAGTCCGCCGCTCCACGCCAGGAACCCGCACAGCGCGAGCGCCCACACGATCCACGCCGCGAGCTGCACCGTCTGCGGTCGGTTGAGCGGCAAGTCCTGATGGAGGCTGCCCGCCTGGGTGGCGACGAACACCAGCGCCGACGTGGTGGCAACGCGGGCGCGGCCCCACGCCATGCGCTCGACCAGATCGCTCGTTTCGGTCATTCGAATTCGCTCCTATGTAACTCAGGGGTTACATGTAACCTTCGGGTTACGTCGCTGCAAGGGGTTTTTTGCTCGGGCCGCCTCGGCTAGGGCGCTGGCCATGGATGCGACGGCAGCCCTGGGCCGGTTCGACGGCGGCGAGCATCATTTCGTCCTGCGTGTCTATTTCGAGGACACGGACCTTACCGGCGTGGTCTATCACGCCAATTATCTGCGGTTCATGGAGCGCGCCCGCTCGGATATGCTGGCCGCCGCCGGAATCGATCAGCGCGCTGCGTTCGAAGGTGGGGAAGGGGCCTATGCGGTCCGCAAGCTTGCGATCCACTATCGCGCGCCGGCCCGGCTCGGCGACGAACTGGCGGTGGTCAGCCGGCTGGCGCGGCTCCGCCCGGCATCAGTGGACATTCATCAACGAGTCATGCGTAGGGAGACCATAGTGGCCGAGGCGGAGGTGGAGGCGGCGTTCGTCACGCTTTCCGGGCGCCCGCGCCGGCAGCCACCCTTGTGGGTCGCCGCCTTCGAGCCGCTGGTCTGGAAGGGGAACTGAACAGCACATGGAATTCCTGAGCACCGACCCCGGCACGCTGTCCCCGGTGGGGCTGTTCCTCCAGGCCGATTGGGTGGTCCGCGCCGTGATGGCCGGGCTGCTGCTCGCCAGCATCTGGACCTGGGCGCTGATCCTGAGCTTCGGCTTCAAGATCGCGGGCACGCACAAGGCGATCGACAAGTTCGAGACCGACTATCGCGAGGCCGACGATATCGACGAGTTCCACCGGCGCGTCGCCGGGCGCGACCAGCCGATCGCGCGGGTCTTCTCGGCCGGGGTCACCGAATGGCGGCGCTCGACCGCGGGCAAGGCGATCGACCGCGAAGGCACGCGCGAGCGGCTCGCGATGACGATGGGCGCGACGATCGTCCAGGAGATCGACCGGCTCGCCGACCGGCTCAACTTCCTCGCGACGGTGGCATCGGCCGCGCCGTTCGTCGGCCTGTTCGGCACCGTCTGGGGCATCATGCGCGCGTTCACCAACATCGCGGCTGAGAAGAATTCGTCGCTGGCGGTGGTCGCGCCGGGCATCGCCGAGGCGCTGTTCGCCACCGCGATCGGCTTGTTCGCCGCGATCCCCGCGCTGATCGCCTACAACCGCTACAGCCACGGCGTGAATCGCGTCGAGGCGCGCCTCAACCGCTTCGCCGACGGCTTCCACGCTACGCTCAGCCGCCGGCTCGAGAACGAGGCCTAGGCCGGTGGCCATGAACCTTCCCTCCAGCCGCGGGCGGGGCCGCCGCGCGCCGATGGCGGACATCAACGTGACCCCCTTGGTCGACGTGATGCTGGTGCTGCTGATCATCTTCATGGTGACCGCCCCGCTGCTCACCGCAGGCGTGCCGGTGAACCTGCCCGACAGCCGCGCCAAGGCGCTCGAGCAGGACAAGCAGCCCGTCCAGATCTCGATCGACGACAAGGGCGTGATCTACATCGACAAGCAAGTGGTCGGCGATGCGGACCTGTCAGCCGCGCTCGAGAAGGTCGCGGCGCGCCCAGGCCCCGACGGCAAGCCGCCGCAGGTGATCCTGCGCGCCGACCAGTCGCTCGGCTACGGCAAGGTGATGCGCGTGATGGGCGAGCTCAATCACGCGGGCCTCAACCGCGTGTCGCTGGTGGGCAACCCGAGCGACAAATGATCTCGCGCGGCGAAGCCACGGGGCTTGTCCTCGCGATCGCCGGCCACGCCGGGCTGTTCGCGCTGCTGTCGATGGGGTTTCTCGCCGTCTCCAATCCGGTCAAGTCCGACGAGACCCCGATCGAGGTGTCGATCAGCGACATGGTCGGGCTCAAGAGCGAGGCACCGGTGGTCGACTCACGAGGAAGCGGCTGCGCTCAAGGCGCCCGAGGAAGGGCCGCCGGTTCCCGATACACCGCCGCCGTCGCCCGCCGACGAGCAGCCGGTTGCCAAGCCGCAGCCCCAACCCAAGCCTGCGCCCGCTCCCGACGCGGCCAAGGCTCCGCTCGCCAAGCCTGCATCCGCCGCCGCCGCGCTCACGCGGCCGCGCAACGACCGCCGCCCGACGGGTTCGCTCGACGGGCTCGATCTCGGCGCCACCGACAAGCCGAGTAACAGCCGCTCGACAACGCCGCCCGCCGCCACCGCGGGGCCGGCGGTCCAGGCCGCGCTCAGCGCCGAGATTATCCGCCAGATCCGGCCGCACTGGAGCCCGCCGAGCGGCGCCGATTCGGAAAAACTGCGCACGACGGTGCACGTCCGGCTCGCGCAGGACGGTTCGATTCAGGGCGACCCGACGGTGACTCAAACCGGCGTTACCGCCAGCAACGCGACTCAGGCCGCGCTCGCCAAGGAGCGTGCGATCCGCGCCGTCCGGCTAGCGGCGCCGTTCAAATTGCCCGCGCAATTCTATGGCGCGTGGAAATCGATAGAACCGACACTTTACGAGGGTTTGTGACGATGAAAGCCAAGCAGGTCGCCTTCGCATGGATCGTCGCGCTGAGCGCGATCCCGCTCGCCCATGCGCAGGACGTGACGACTCCGGCACCGGCGCCACAGCAAGCGCCCGCGCAGGAAGAGGCACCGCTCAAGGTCGACGTTACCGCGATGGCCGCCAAGGACATGGTCATCGCCATTCCCGCGATGCCCACCGCGCAGGTGACGCAAACCGCCGCGGGCCCCACCGACGATCTCGGCCGCCGGATCGCGCAGGTGATCAGCGACGATCTCGGCAATACCGGCCTGTTCAAGACGCTCGGACCTGCCGCCGCGCGCGGCATCGCCTACGGCGAGGTCACTGCCCCCGACTATGCGTCGTGGAGCGGGGTCTCGGCGCAGGCGCTCGTCCAGGGCTATGTCCGCGCCAACGGCGACGGCGGAGTCACCGTCGGCTGCTATCTCTACGATGTCGCGCTGCAGAGCGAGCTGGTCCGCCAAGGCTTCGTCGTCGGCATCGGTGACTGGCGCCGCGCCGCGCACAAGTGCGCCGACGCGATCTATACGCGGCTCACCGGCGAAGGCCCCTATTTCGACAGCCAGGTCGTCTATGTCTCCGAGACCGGCCCCAAGAACCATCGCCTCAAGCGGCTCGCGATCATGGATCAGGACGGCGCCAACCACCACTTCATCACCAACGGCCAGTCGATCGCGCTCACCCCGCGCTTCGCGCCCGATCAGCGCTCGATCGTCTACATGAGCTTCGAGAACAAGCGCCCGGCGATCTACGTCTACGACATGGCGAATCACCAGCACCGGCTGCTCGTCTCGAACGTCAATTTGAACTTCGCGCCGCGCTTCTCGCCCGACGGGAAGTGGGTGCTCTTCTCGATGGCGATCTCGGGCAACACCGACGTCTATCGCGTCGCCGCCAAGAGTGGCGGGACGCCGCAGCGGCTGACCAACTCGCCCGGGATCGATACCGGCGGCAGCTATTCGCCCGACGGCAGCAAGATCACCTTCGAGAGCGATCGCGGTGGCACCCAGCAGATCTATGTGATGGATGCCGACGGATCGAACCAGCACCGAATCAGCTTCGGCGGCGGACGCTATGCCACGCCGGTGTGGAGCCCGCGCGGCGACCTGATCGCCTTCACCCGCACCGGCGGCGGGGAATTCCGCGTCGGGGTGATGAGCCCTTCGGGCGGCGACGAGCACCTCCTCACCCGCAGCTGGGGCGACGAAGGGCCGAGCTGGTCGCCCAACGGCCGCGTGCTGATGTTCTTCCGCGCGGCGCAAGGCTCGGGTCGTCCCGATTTGTGGTCGGTCGATCTCACCGGCGTCAATGCGCGCAGGATTCCGACCCCGCTCGATGGTTCCGATCCCAGTTGGGGACCGATTCGCCCCTGAAACGTTATCGGGTTTGATGTTATACTGCCCATCGATTGGGCCGGTTTTTGCCATCGCAAGGAGGAGAAGTTCATGGCCAAGATCACGACCAGCCTGGTGATGGCTGCCGCATTGGTCGCGCTCGCGGGCTGCGCCAAGAAGCCCCCGGTCGGGCTCGAGGCGCCCGGCAACGCCCCGGTGACGACGACCACCACCGACACTGGCGACCAGGAGGTGGGCGGGCCGCTCAACGAGCAGTTCAAGCGCGAGGTCGTCAGCGATACGGTCCACTTCGCGTTCGACCAGTACGACATCGATCCCGAGGCGCGCGCGATCCTCGACAGCCAGGCTGCCTGGCTGGTGGCGCATCCCAACACGCGGATCACGATCGAGGGGCATTGCGACGAGCGCGGCACTCGCGAGTATAACCTCGCGCTCGGCGATCGCCGCTCCAATTCGGCCAAGAACTATCTCGCGGCCAAGGGGGTGTCGCCGAGCCGGATCACCACGATCAGCTATGGCAAGGAACGCCCGATCGCGCTCGGATCAGACGAGGCGAGCTGGGCGCAGAACCGTCGCGCGGTGACGATCGTCATCAGCTGAGGCTCCCGTACAGCAAAGGGATGGCCGTCGGGGCGGGGCTCCGGCGGCCTTTTCGTTAGAGCGTCATCCCGGCGAAGGCCGGGATGACGGTATGTGGAGCGATTCCCGAATCCTCGTTTTGATTCCCCTTGCACCCTTTCCCGAATCGATATAAATACGATATCATAATTACGGGAGGTCAAGATGACGGACATTCGTGCCCACGCGCCAGCACTCAAGCAAAGCAGCGAGACCGCGGCGCATACGGCGAGCGGCTATGGCATGCTGCTCGTGCTGCTCGCCGCACTCGTATCCACGGTCATCGCGCTGACGCAGATCGATCAAATGGAGAAGGTGATCGCCATCCCCTGGATGATCGGTTCAATCCTGCTCCTGGTGTTCGTGCTGATCGGCTTCTTCCTGCTCCAGCCCAACCAGGGCGTGGTGGTCACCCTGTTCGGCGATTACCGCGGCACCGTTCGTTCTGCCGGGCTGCGCTGGACGTGGCCGTGGATGGGCAAGAAGAAGATGTCGCTGCGCGCGAACAACGTGATTTCGGACAAGATCAAGGTCAACGATCTGCGCGGCAATCCGATCGAGATGGCGGCGCAGGTGGTGTGGCGCGTGACCGATACCGCGCAGGCGCTGTTCGACGTGACCGACTACAAGGCGTTCGTGATGGTCCAGATCGAGGCGGCGGTGCGCACGATCGGCTCGCGCTATCCCTATGACGACTTCGAGCATCAGGAAGTCACGCTGCGCGGCAACCACGATCAGGTCGGCGTCGAGCTTCGCCAGGAGCTGATCAACCGGCTGACCGTTGCGGGGATCACCGTCGACGAATGCGGCTTCACCCATCTCGCCTATGCGCAGGAGATCGCGGGCGCGATGCTGCGGCGCCAGCAGGCGCAGGCGGTTGTCGCGGCGCGTTCCACCCTCGTCGAAGGCGCGGTCGGCATGGTCCAGATGGCGCTGACGATGCTTTCCGAGAAGAATGTCGTCGAACTCGACGACGAGCGCCGCGCGGCGATGGTCTCGAACCTGATGGTCGTGCTGTGCGGCGAGCGCGATACCCAGCCGATCGTCAACGCAGGCTCGCTCTACCAATAGGGCGGCGGCGTGTCGGCTCCCCCCAAGAAGGCGTTCCCGTTGCGGCTCGATCCGGCGCTTTACGCCGCGATCGAACGCGCGGCGGCGAGCGACCTGAGAAGCGTCAATGCGCAGGTCGAATGTCTGCTGCGCGAGGCGCTGGGGCGGCGCGGGGTCAAGCTGGCGGAGCCGGTGCGCGCTAGGCGCGGGCGTCCGCCGAAGGAACGGGAGGATTGAGATGCGATCGAATAGTTGTCCCAAATGCCAGGGCTCGATGGCCGAGGGTTTCATCCTCGACGTCAAGCAGAACGGTGGGGGCCGTGTCAGCACCTGGGTCGAGGGCGCGCCGGAAAAGGGCTTCTGGCAGGGCGTGAAGATCGGGAAGAAAGCGAACTTCGAGGTCCAGTCGTGGCGTTGCGGCCGATGCGGTTTCCTCGAAAGCTATGCGATAGGGTGAGCGCTCGATCGCTTGCGCAGTGATGGCGCATCGGAACAGGATTGTGCGGAGATGAATGTGCAACGGATTCGCGACTGGTATCGCGCGCGGCCCGGCTATTGGTTCCGCCCGAAGCTGCTTGGGTATGGCGCGGTGCCGGTGACGTGGCAGGGCTGGGGCGTGACTTTGGCCTTCGTCGCCATCCTCGCGCCGCTCGCGGCATTCGTCGAATCGCGCCACAACGAGACCTATCTGCTGGCGCGCGTGCCGGTCGTGCTCGGTTTCGTCTGGGTCTGCTGGGTCAAGACCGACGGCGCTTGGCGCTGGCGCTGGGGACCGGACGAGTGATGCCGAGCTAAGCCAGCGCCTCGTTGAGCAGCTTTGCCAGCCGCAGCCCGCCGCGCAGCACCTGGAGCCGGGCCGCGGGAATCAGGCTCTCGATCGTCTCGTTGCTCAGCGTCACCCGAACCGGCTCGGGGCCGGGGGCGCAGGGATCGCGGCCGAACGCGCTCGAATAAGCGAGGTGCGCCACGTCCCAGCTCTCCTTGCTCCAGTCGGTGATTGTCCCGGCCTCGATCGGCGCGCTTTCATCGGGGGCATAGGTGCGCACCAACGCCGGCCCGGTGGTGATCGCGCGCTCGGCGAGCGGCCCGTCCCACACGCTGTGGAGGTTGAAGCGGTCAGTCACGTAGATGCCATAAGCGGCCTTGACGCCATTGCCGCCGGCATCGTGGTTCCGCTCCTCGTTGTGGAGCGGTTGGTGCAGGTCGCCGACGAAATGGACGAGGAAGGCGAGCGCCATCACGCGTTCGCGCAAGGGCACGGTCTTGTCCTTCAGGAGCTTGATGTCGCGATCGATCTGGGCGGAGACGCAATTGCTGTTGGCGCAGGCGCTCTTGAGGTCGAACGGCTTGCACAGGTCGGCGTCCTGGAAGTGCCAGGAAAAGGCGTAGCTGAAGCGCGGCCCCAGCGTCTTGATGCAATCGGCCCACACGCTCGCGTCCGTGATCGTGCGCGCCGGGCAGGTCGGGGTCTCGAGCAGGTCCGAATGGCGCAGCAACTCGTCGATCGCCGCGCGGGTGGCGGGCGTCACGTTGGCATAGGCGATGCGGGCGACGGTCTGGTGCCCAAACTCCCAGTAAGCGAAGGCCGGGGCAGGCGCGCCGAAGCCGATCAATGCCGCGAGGAGGATAAGCAGCCGCTTCATTGGTCGTCTCCGTAGAATGCAACGAGTCGCTCCGTGCTAGACGAAACGCGCGCGCGATACATGCCCGGCGTGGTGAAACTCCACGCCATTTCGCCGCTCGGCCCGGTGATAATCACGCCGCCGTCGCCGCCGAGCGCCTTGGTGCCGGCCATCACCGCGTCCGCGGCTTGCTGGAGACTCTCGCCTAGGAAGCGCACGCGCGCGCAGATCTCGTGCGCCACGCCCTCGCGGATGAAATACTCGCCCGCTCCCGTCGCCGAGACCGCGCAGGCGCGATCGTCGGCATAGGTACCCGCGCCGATCACCGGCGTGTCGCCGATCCGGCCCCAACGTTTGCCGGTGAGGCCGCCGGTCGAGGTCGCGGCGGCGACATGGCCCGCCTTGTCCATCGCCACCGCGCCGACGGTGCCGTATTTGAGGTCGACGTCGAACCAGTTGCTCTTGCGCGCCTTGAGCTCGTCGAGCTGGCGGCGGCGCTCGACGGTTCCGAACCAGGCGTTGTCGACCTGCTCGAGGCCTTGCTCGCGCGCGAAGGTCTCGGCGCCCGCGCCGCTCAGCAAGACGTGCGGGCTGTGTTCCATCACCATGCGCGCCGCGGCGACTGGATGGCGCGTGGTGGTCAGCCCGGCGACCGCGCCTGCCGTGCGCCCTTCGCCGTCCATTACCGCCGCGTCGAGCTCGATGCCGCCGTCCCAGGTGAAGACCGCGCCGCGCCCGGCGTTGAAGCAGGGGTCGTCCTCAAGCACCTCGACCGCCGCCTGCACCGCGTCGAGCGCCGAACCGCCGCCCGCGAGCAACCCGGCACCTGCGTCGAGCGCCTGCTCCAGCCCGCTACGGATCCGGGCCTCCTGCTCGGCGGTGACTCGCCCCCGCTCGATGATTCCCGCGCCGCCATGAATCACCAGGGTCCAGGTTTCGGCGCGGGCAGTGGTCATCGGCAACTCCGGCGAGCGTCAGGACGCGCTCTCGATCAACGACGCCTCCCTAGCAGATCGTGCCGGGGCCGCCACCTGCCGCCTGAGCCCGATCAACGGCCGCAGGCAGGGGATCTCGCGCCCGGCGAGATAGAACAGCCAGCACCCCGCGACGGTTGCGCCCACCAGGATCGCGAACTCGGCCAGCGCTGGCAGCCGAAGCGGGAGCAGGAGGTATTCGCCGACGACGATGATCGTCTGGTGGATGATGTAGAAGGGGAAGACCGCCTCGGTGAGCATCGGCCGCCACCTGGAATCGCGGTTGAGATAGCGTTCGGCCACCCCGATCAGCGCGGCGATGCTCAGCCAGGTCTGCAGCTCGCGTGCGACACGGAACGCCACGCCCACCCCCCAGGGCGCCACCGTCCTGCCCGGCCACAGCAGTTCGACGCCGCCGACCACCATATAGCCCGCCAGCGCCAATGCCGCCGCGACCGGCCACCGCGCTGCGAAAGCCCGGAGCGTAGTCCGCGATCCGGCCAGCCCGAAGCCGAACAGGAAGGCCGGGAAATAGGCGAGATGCGCCACGCCGTCGTGGAACAGGTCGTGCGTCTCCACCCCGCGGCGGAACAGCAGCACCTGGAACAGCAGCAAATATGCAAGCGGGATCCACAGCGCCCCCGCGCCGCCGAACGCCCGGTCGAACGCCGCCTGAAGCCGGGGCCACGGCAGCACCAGCAGCACCCCGAGCGCGAGCGTGTAGACCCACAGATAGACTACGAACCACAAATGGTTCCACGTTGGTAGGATGATCCCGTCGAGGCTGCCGAAGCGGAAATAGTCGTGGGTGAAGAACCAGCCGAAGCCTTGCGCATAGCCGTGCTGCGTCACCAGCTCGACCCAGGCCTGCGGCGGCACGATCGCCGCCACGCCGAAGACGAGCGGCAGCAGCAGCCGGGCGTTGCGGCTGCGCAGGAACGTGCCCACGCCGCCCGACTTCGCGAGCAGCGCGCGGCTGGCATAGCCCGATACGACGAACAACAGCATCAGCCGCCAGGCGTTGGTGAAGAGCATCGGCACTGCCACCCAGTCCGCCGGGTGCGTGGTCTTCACCTGGAAGCCCCAGGGCACGAACACCATCCCCACGTGATAGAGGATCAACAGCGCGAACGCGCCGATCCTCAGCCAGTCCATTCCGTAATGCCGTTCCATCGCTGGGCCTCCCGATCTGATGCCGCGGACGGCTAGCGAGTCGGCTCCGCCCCCGGTATCGGGAAGGGGCGGGAGGCGGCACCGGCGGGACGATGGCGACAGGCATTGGGATGAACGGCGGCGAGCGCGGGACAGGCGGTGACGGTGTGCGCCGCACGCGAATCCTGTGGCTGCTGCTCGCGGCCGCGCTGTTCATCGCGGTCCAGTCGATCGCCGACGTCGAGTCGATGTTGACCGACTTCGCCCGGCTCGGCCGCCACGAAATCGGCGGCGCACGTCTGGATCTGGCAATTGAGCAGCGTGGGGGTGTGGATCGCGCTGATGCCGGCGGTGTGGTGGCTGCTCCGCCGCGCGCGGCCGCCGCGGCTCGGCTGGCCCGCTGTGGTGGCGCTCCATGGCGCGGCGACGGTGCCGGTCTCGCTGGCGCACGTGCTGGCGATGATCGGCTTGCGCAAGCTCGCCTATGCCGTGATCGCGCAATCCTACCATTTCGACTGGCCCGGCGCGCTGCTCTACGAATATCGCAAGGACGTCGCGACCTATCTTCTGGTCGCGGGCTATCTCGCCTACGCGCAGTGGCTGCTCGCGCGACCGGCGCCCGAGAGCGCCCCCGCGCCGCGCGTGCTCGAGGTCGCCGACGGAAGCGTCACCCACCGCGTGCCGGTCGACGCGATTCGGTGGGCCGCCTCGGCGGGCAATTATGTCGAGCTCGGCTGGGGGCCGCGCACGCTGCTCCACCGCTCGACACTGGCGGCGCTGGCCGAGCAGCTCGGCCCGGAGTTCGCGCGAATCCACCGCGGACGGCTCGTGCGCCGCGATGCGATCCGCAGCATCGAAACCGACAAGAGCGGCGACTTCACCGTCACACTCGAGGACGGCGCGACGCTGCGAGGTAGCCGCCGATATCGCGACGCGCTCTGACCCGCCCGATCGCCGCTGCCTTCACGCTTTGGCAACCTCTCGGGCGCGATGAAGGCGAAGCGCGGGAGGACTTGTCATGACGGCCAATCCCATGGCGGGTTTCCTCACCGTGCCGACGTCGATTGTGCCGGCGCACGACCGCACCCAGATCGACGCGATCCTCGACGCGGTGCGCCTCCATCTCGGCATGGAGATTGCCTTCGCCTCGCGCTTCATCGGTGACCGGCGCCAGTTCACACACATCCGCTCGGAACTCGCGCTCCCCGTCGCGCCGGGCGATTCGGAGCCGCTCGACGAGACCTTCTGCCACCATATCCTCGAGGACCGGCTGCCCGCGCTGATCCACAACGCCGCCGATTTCCCGTTCGCGCAGACGATCCCGATCGCCGCCGCGCTGCCGGTGGGCGCGCATATCAACGTGCCGCTCCGGCTGCGCGACGGCAGCGTCTACGGCACCTTCTGCTGCCTCAGCCGCACGCCGGACTATTCGCTCACCGAGCGTGACCTGAGCACGCTACGCGCTTTCGCCGATCTCGCATCCGAGCAGATCGATATCCAGCTACGCGGCGAGAGCCATCACCAGATCCTGGGCGAGCGGATCGAGCGCGCGATCGCGACCGGCCAGCCCGGGATCTTCCTCCAACCGATTCACCGGCTCGACACTGGCAAATGTGCGGGCGCCGAGGCGCTGGCGCGCTTCGCCGATGCTGGCATCCGTCCGCCCAACCTCTGGTTCGCCGATGCGTTCGAGGTCGGGCTCGGCGTCGAGCTCGAACTCGCGGCGGTCGCCAATGCGCTTGCAGCCACCGCCTATGTTCCGCCCGACCAGTATCTCGCGATCAACGTCTCGCCCGAGACGGTTCTGTCGGGGCGGCTTGCGGCGCTGCTCGGGTCGACGGCGCGGCGCAACCTCGTCCTCGAAGTCACCGAGCATGCGCGCGTCGACGACTACGAATCGCTGCGCGCGGCGCTCGCCGGGCTGCGTCGGCATGCCGGCATCGCGATCGACGATGTCGGTGCGGGCTATTCGAGCCTGAGACACATCATCGCGCTCGAGCCCGACATATTGAAGCTCGACATGAGCCTCACCCGCGATGTCGACCAGGATCCGGCGCGGCGCGCGCTCGCGGGCGCCATGGTCGCCTTTGCCTCGCGGATCGGCGCGACGATCGTCGCCGAGGGGATCGAACGCCCCGAGGAAGCGGCGGTGCTGGCCGATCTCGGCGTCGCCTTCGGCCAGGGCTATCTGTTCAGCCGGCCGATGCCGCTGGTCGCGGCGCAGCGCTATCTGCTCGGCGTCGCCGCCAAGCCCGAGCCGCGCGCGCGGGGCAAGCGCCGGCGCGCCGCCTGACGGTCATCGCTTCCTTTGGCCTGAGCACGAGGGTATAGCGCGGGCCATGTCAGTACGCCCCTGGAGAGACATCCACCGCCGCGTCTCGCGCCAGATCATGGTGGGCAACGTCCCCGTCGGCGGCGATGCGCCGGTGACGGTGCAGACCATGACCAACACGCCGACTTCGGACGCCAAAGCGACGATCGACCAGATTCGCCGCTGCGAGGAAGCGGGCGTCGACATCATCCGCGTCTCGTGCCCCGACGTGGAATCGACCGCCGCATTGAAGCAGATCGTCCGCGCGAGCCGAGTGCCGATCGTCGCCGACATCCATTTCCACTACAAGCGCGCGCTCGAAGCCGCCGATGCGGGCGCGGCGTGCCTGCGGATCAACCCGGGCAACATCGGCTCCGCGCAGCGCGTCCAGGAAGTGGTCAACGCCGCCAAGGCAAACGGCTGCGCGATCCGGATCGGCGTCAATGCCGGCAGCCTCGAGAAGGACTTGCTCGAGAAATACGGCGAGCCGTGCCCCGAGGCGCTGGTCGAAAGCGCGCTCGACCACATCAAGATCCTCCAGGACCATGATTTCCACGAATATAAGGTCGCGGTGAAGGCGAGCGACCTGTTCCTCGCGGTCGCCGCCTATCAGCAGCTCGCCGATCTGGTCGATTGCCCGCTGCACCTCGGCATCACCGAGGCGGGCGGGTTCGTCGGCGGCACGGTCAAATCGTCGATCGGGATCGGCAGCTTGCTCTGGTACGGGATCGGCGACACGATCCGAGTCTCCCTGTCGGCCGAGCCGGAGGAGGAAGTCCGCGTCGGCTTCGAGATCCTGAAGGCACTCGGCATCCGCAACCGCGGCGTGCGCGTCGTCTCGTGCCCCAGCTGCGCGCGCCAGGGGTTCGACGTGATCCGCACGGTCGAGGCGCTGGAGGCGCGGCTCCAGCACATCCGCACGCCGATGTCGCTGTCGGTGCTCGGCTGCGTGGTCAACGGCCCCGGCGAAGCGCGCGAGACCGATATCGGCATCACCGGCGGCGGCGCGGGCAAGCACATGGTCTATCTCTCGGGCGTGACCGACCACCATGTCCAGGACGCCGACATGATCGAGCACATCGTCAAGCTCGTCGAAGCCAAGGCGGCGGAGATCGAGGCAGCCGAAGTGCCCCAGGCGGCGGAATGAAGGCGTTGATCGCCTTGATGGCGATCGCATGGCTCGCGACCGGCCCGGCGATGGCCCAGTCGGGCCCGCCCCCCGATGCGACCGACGGTCCGGTGCTCTATGCGATCGCGATGAAGGCGCAGGAACTCGTCGCCTCGCCCGATGCCAAGATCCTGGTCTATGCCGAGCTCGGCGATCCGCAGCACGGCAAGGGCAGCGCGATGATTTCCGTGCGCTATCAGCTTCCGGGAGAGGGCAAGCTCCGGAATCTGGGCGGCAAGATGGATCCCCTCGCCCAGATGATTCTCGACGCCTATCTCCAGTGGCTGAAGAGCGGCAAGCTCTGGCGCGGGCTCGCGATCACGATCGACCACGGAAAGGTCGCCGTGAAGTTGGTCGATCGCCAGGATCTGGAGCCGGCTGCCAATTCGGGGAGGCGCGAAAAGGCCGTGGCGGCGACATTCTTTCCGGGCCTGACGATCGACCAATAGCCTCCCCCTCCGACCGGTTAGGCTTTCGTTTGCCAATCGCATTAGCCGGACCCTAACGACGGACGCGGTATCCGGCGCGCATGCGGGGCCTGATCTTCATGTTCGTCATCGCCGGCGCGGGGATCGGCGCGCTCACCCCCGTTCACAAGGCCGCGCCCGTCGCGCCCGCGTCGGCATCGGCCGGGCACGCCCCCGACAAGCCCGTCGAGACGCTGCTCGAACGCACCGGCAGCGGGCATTTCTTCGCCTTCCCCCAGGTCAACGGCGAGACGACCCGGTTCGTGGTCGACACCGGCGCGGACATGGTTGCGCTGACCGAGGAGGACGCGCGCCGCGCCCACGTCCAGTTCTCGCCGCTCAACTACCAGCCGATCGCGCGCACCGCCTCGGGCGTGGCGGTGGGGCAGGAAGTGGTGATCGATTCGATCGTGCTCGACGGCAAGCGCGCCGAGAACGTCCACGGCGCGGTGATGAAGGACCTCGACGTCTCGCTGCTCGGCCAGACCTTCCTGATGCACATGAAGAGCGTCGAAATGCACGGCGACACGATGACGTTGCGTTAGGGACCCTGGCGTGACCTGAGCGGGCGCCGCGTATCCGCAGCCTCTCGCGACGCGTCCCATAAGCGGGGCTTATGGCCGGCGATCCCATTTCCCGTCGCCTTTCTTTTCGCGCCCGGCTAGGCGACGCCCATGTCGCGCAGCTCGCCTTCGTTCGCTTTCGCCGTTGGCGTGCTCGGGATCGCGCTGTTCTCGGGCATGGACGCGCTGATGAAGGGGCTGGTGCTCGCGATCGGCACCTATAATGCGCTGCTCTGGCGCATTCTCGCGACCTTGCTGATCAGCGGTATCTTCTATTTCGCGCGCCCGCGACCGCCGCTGTGTAAGGCAGCGATGCGGATCCACGCGATCCGAGGCGCGGTGTCGGCGGTGATGGCGTTCCTGTTCTTCTGGGGGCTGGCGCGGGTGCCGATGGCGCCGGCGATTTCGCTCACCTACATCGCGCCGCTGCTTGCGCTCTACCTCGCCGCGGTGCTGTTGAACGAGCGGATTGGGCCAGCCGCCATCCTCGGCTCAATGATCGCGATGGTGGGCGTTGGCGTGATCCTGTTCGGCCAGGCGCGCGCGCAGCTCGGGCCGGAAGCGCTGCTCGGCGCAGGCGCGGTGATGGCTTCGGCGATCTGCTATGCCTGGAACATCATTCTGATGCGCCAGCAGGCGCTGGTGGCGGGGCCGGCTGAGATCGCCTTTTTTCAGAGCGTGTTCGTCGGCGGCATCCTGCTGCTCTTCGCGCCGTTCCTCGCGGTGCCGCCGCCGCTGACACAGGTGCCGGCGATCTTCGGCGCGGCCGCGCTCGCGACCGCGTCGCTCGCGCTCCTGTCCTGGGCCTATGCCCGCGGGCCGGCGAGCTATCTCGCGCCGACCGAATATACCTCGTTCGTCTGGGCATCGCTGTTCGGCTGGTTGGTGTTCGGCGAGCGGCTATCGCTCTACACGCTTGCCGGCGCGGCATTGATCGTATCAGGCTGTGTGTGGGCCGCTCGGCGCAGGTCCGAGGCGCTCGCGCACGAAGCCGAGGCGGCGCTGCCGTGATCGCCATCCGCCCCGCCGCGCCCGCCGACGTGCCGCTGATCCTTCGGCTGGTGCGCGAGCTCGCCGAATACGAGCGCGAACCCGATGCGGTGAAGGCGACCGAGCCTATGCTCGCAGAGGCGCTGTTCGGCGCCCGCCCCGCAGCCGAAGCCCTGATCGCCGAGCGCGAAGGATCGCCGGTGGGTTTCGCGCTGTTCTTCGACAACTTCTCGACCTGGACGTGCTCGCGCACGCTCTATCTGGAGGACCTTTACGCCACCCCCGAAGCGCGCGCTCGCGGCATCGGTACCGCTCTGCTCCGCCATCTCGCCGGAATCGCGCTGGATCGCGGCTGCGCGCGCTTCGAATGGTCGGTGCTCGACTGGAACGCGCCGGCGATCACCTTCTATCGCGCGATGGGGGCGGTCGGGATGGAAGAGTGGCGTATCCAAGTGCGTCGCGGGTGACGCGCTCACCAAGTTGGCGGGGCGCTGAGCATTGCGCAAAAAAGTGGGAACCGGTTTTTGTATCAGCAATGCGATCACAAGGAGACTCTATGGCCTGGGTGCTGCTGATCCTCGGCGGGTGCTTCGAAGTGGGGTTCACCACCTGCCTGCGCTTCGTCGACGGCTTCCGCAGCGTGCCGTGGACGCTGGGCTTCCTCGTCTCGGTCGCCTTCTCGATGACCCTCCTCGAAGTGGCCTCGCGCACCATCCCGATGGGGACGGCCTACGCGGTGTGGGGCGGGATCGGCGCGCTTGGCACGGTGATCGTCGGCATCTGGTGGTTCGGCGAGGCAGCGAGCCCGGCGCGGATGCTGCTGCTCGTCGGGCTGATCGCGTGTATCGTTGGATTGCGGCTGGTGGGGAAGGGCTGATGGCGTTCGACGAGGGTCTGGTCGAATGGGTCCGCGAGGCGCTCGAGCCGTGGGGCACGGTCAGCCTGCGCAAGATGATGGGCGGCGCGACGCTCTACCTCGACGGAACGATCTTCGCGATCGTCGCGGAGGACGAGATCTGGTTCAAGTCCGATATCGAGTCCGACGCGATCTGGGACGCGGCGAGCGCCGAACGGTTCACCGTCACCTTCAGCACCGGCATGGTCGATACGATGAATTATCGCCGAGCGCCGACCGACGTCTACGACGATCCCGACGCGATGCGCGAATGGGCCGGGCTCGGCATCGCCGCCGGGCAGCGCGCGCCGAAGAAGAAGCCGAAGGCGAAGAAGCCGAAGCTCTAACCGCCGCCCAGCACGTTGATCGTGAAGGCGATCACGCCGAGGTTGAACACGAACGCCAGCATGCAGTGCAGCGTCACCACCCGCCGCATCCGCGCGTGGCGGATCGTGACGTCGCTGGTTTGGAAGGTCATCCCCAGGCAGATCGAGAAATAGAGGAAGTCCCAGTAATCGGGCTCGGGCGTGTCGGGGAACTCGAGCCCGCCGCAATCGCCCTCCTTGCCCTCCTGGTAGAACAGGTGGGCGTAATGGAGTGCGTAGATGAAGTTGGAGAAGATCCAGCTCAGCGCCAGCGTGCCGATGATCAGCGGAAGCGTATAGCCCGGCTTGTGCGCACCCTTCTGCATCAGCTCGGTGGCGATCGCGGCGAGGATCACGATCATCACCACGCTGGTCAGCAGCAGCAGCCCGGCGCGATTGGCGTCGTTGCGGCACGCGGAAACGCGCATCCGCTCGGCGCGGTGGCCGAGCAGCGGGGCGCACGTGATGAAGAAGACGATCGCCGCGATGTCGAACCCGGCCATCAGCCCGTGGCGCTGGCCCAGCGGCGTCTCGCGGATCAGGTAGTAGGTCGCGCCCGCCATCACCAGCGCGAACAGGATGAAGCGCGGCGGCGCGATCCAGTTGCCGATGCCCCAGCGATGCTTGCGTTTGGCCATGCCCGATCCCTCCGGTCGCGGGAGCCTAGGATCGATGGTCCGCGCCCGCAATGGGCGGGGTGGAAGGGAGGGGAGGAAGGCCCATCCTCAATTCCGTCATCCCGGAAGCGAAGCTGTCCGGGATCCACCATGCCTTCAGCGCAGGTGGAGAGGTGGATCCCGGACTGCAAGGTCTTCCAACGGAAAACCAAGCGGTTTTCCGGGAAGACCTAACATCCGGGATGACGAAGAAAGGGTCGGGCGAGCACCGCGCTCAGGCGGGTTCCTTCGCCGCCTTCGCCGCCTCGATCGCTTCCATCACGATTCGCCGCGCTTCCTCGGCGTCGCCCCATTGGCCGATACGCACCCACTTCTCGGACTCGAGATCCTTGTAGTGCTTGAAGAAGTGCTCGATCTGTTGGAGCACGATCGAGGGCAGGTCCTGCCGCTCGCCGATGTCCGAATAATAGGGAAAGGTGGTGTCGACGGGGACGGTGATCAGCTTCTCGTCGCCGCCGGCCTCGTCCTCGAGCTTGAGCACGCCGATCGGCCGCACCCGCACGACGCACCCCGGCACGAACGGCGAGCGCGCGATCACCAGGGCGTCGAGCGGATCGCCGTCGGGCGAGAGCGTGTGCGGCACGAAGCCGTAGTTCGCCGGATAGCGCATCGGCGTGTGGAGGATCCGGTCGACGAACAGCGCGCCGCTGGCCTTGTCGAACTCGTACTTCACCGGCTCGCCGCCCACGGGCACCTCGATGATCACATTGAGGCTGTTGGGCGGATCGTCGCCGACCGGGATCAAATCGATACGCATTTACAGAGACCCTACTCTTCTTCTTACTTCGCTCTGGGTGCGAGCAGCTTGTCCAGGCCGGCGTCACCCTTGACGGTTGTCTTCTCGAGGTGCGGATAGCGCAGCCCCCCATGATAATCGATCGCGACCTCGCGATAGCGGTCGCCGCTCTTGACGAGCAGCCGGATCGGGTCGGTCGAGGTCTTGGCCGCGGTCACCGCGTCCTTCAGCCGGTCGCCGGTGAAGGCCATTCCGTTGACCGCGACGATCGTGTCACCGAGGTCCATCCCTGCCTTGAACGCCGGGCTGTCCCACATCACCGACGAGATCGCGGGCGGCCCGGCCGCCGCGCCGGGGGCGCCGCCGCCGATCGTCAGGCCGATCGAGTAGCTGAGGTCGGTCTGGGTGCCGCGGCCGGCCTTGTTGGGCACGTCGGTGTAGACGAGCTTGTAGCCGTTGTCGGTGAAGCCCGCGAGCGGCGCATGCTCGCCGGTGGCGGTCAGGCGCGTGTCGAGGAAGCCTTTCCAGTCATAGGGCACGATGTCGTTGAGCGTCTTGGCGACGTCGTCGATCGTGTAGGTCACCTCGCCCCAGTCGCCGTCGTTGATGCCGAAGAAGGCATGCGCGAAATCGTCCATCGACTTGGTGCCGTTCGACTTGGCGCGCAGGATCGAATCGACCTCCAGCCAGATCAGCAGCCCTTCGTTGTAGTAGTCCTCCGAGCGCTGGTAGCTGACCCAGCCCTTGGGGCGGCGCGCGGTGATCACCGGATCGTTGGTGGTGTCGAGCAGGTCGCGCCAGGTGCGCGCCGGGCGGTTGTCGAGGCTCGCGGCGATGCTCGCCAGCGCCTCGAGCGTGTCGGCCTTGGGCACCAGCCCCGAGCGCGCCTGGATGACATAGCCCCAGAACTGGGTCTGGCCTTCGTAGACCCATAGCAGGCTGTCGCGCATCGGGGTGCGGAAATCGGGAGTCCAAAGGTCGGCGCCGCGGCGGAACTTGCCGTCCCAGCTGTGGGTGTATTCGTGCGAGATCACGTTGCGGCCGTTCGGGCTCTCGTCCCACTTGGTGAAGAAGCCGGGGCGCACGCCGTCCTCCGAGCTGCGGTGATGCTCGAGCCCGGCGCCGCCCAGCTCGTCGCTGATCGAGAGCAGGAAGTGGTAATGGTCGTAGTGCTGCGCGCCCATCAGCTTCACTTCCTGATCGACCACGCCCTTGAGCGCTTCGACCTGCTCGGGCTTGGTCTTGAGCTCCTCGGGGGTGTCGGCGAAGGCGTCGATGGTGACGCGCGGGGAGAGTTCGATCGGCTTGTAGTAGAGCCCCGCGAGCGCCGGTGAGTCGACCAGCACGTCGTAGGTGGTCTTGTCATAGGTGTAGGTCGAGCCCTCATGCTGGGAAGGCAGGCCCGAGGCCGCGCTCCAGCCGGTGGGATATTTGACCTTGGCGACGATCGGGATGCGCCGCGTGAAATAGCCTGCCGGATAGAGGCTCATCGAGTTCCACTGCAGGCTGATCAGCCGCGGGGTCATCACGATGCGGCCCTGGTCGCCCACCGTCGCCGAGATGAACTGGAGGTCGATATCGAGCTGCGACGCGTGCTCGGGCACGTCGATGTGGAAAGCGAAGACGTCCACCGTGTCGCGAGTCCAGGGGATCTCCTTGCCGTTCGCGAAGATGTGGAGCCCCGCGAGCTTCTCGATCTCGCCGCGTGGCCCATGCGTGCCGGGGAGCCACTTCGGGAAGAGCAGCACCATGTGCCCGGCCTGCGCGACCGGGATCATCTCCTTGACGTTGAAGATGCCGCGCTGGGTGTCGGTCGCGTCGATATCGAGCTTGAGCGTGCCCGGATAATCCACGTCGCGCGCGTCGGGGATGGTGTCGGTGAACGGCAGCGGCTGCGGCGCCGAGTTCTGCGCGAGGGCCGGGGCGGTGGAGGCGAGGAGAAGCGAGGCGAAAGCAAGCGCGCGGGGCATATGCGACTCTTTCTTTTGGGGGTGGATACGCGGCACATAGGCCTGCCGGTTAGCCGACGTAAAGCGAGACTTGTGTGTCCTTTCGGGTAGACGGCACCGGCCCGCTCCCCCTCCCGGCCACCCATAGTTTACTACAGTAAGTGTGGCCGGGAGGGGGCGCGGGCCGGTGCCGTTTCCGCGCGAGCGGGACAAACGCAACAGCGCCGATGCATGCCAATCTGGTCCAATCCCCGCTGGCTGAAACGCATCCGAAACACTAGCCATTCCGTAAGGGCGCACGGCGGACAGCCGACTTTCCAGCAGACCGGAACGGAGGGCACAGGTGGGCCATTATCTCGACTTGCTTGATGCGGCGAAACCCGCCGATCGCTGGCCGCTCGCGCGCGGCTGGATGTACGACGAAGCCGAGCCCTTCTTCGCCGAGATGCGCGCCGAGCGGCCGGTGCTCGAGCTGCCCGAGGTGACGATGGTGTTCCGCTTCGCCGACTGCACGATGGTGCTGCGGCGGCACGACGATTTCGGCGTGGATCTCTACGTGCCCAAGCAGGGCACCTATCTGATGGCGCAGGATTTCACCGCGCAGCACTGGCGCGACAAGGCGGTGATGAGCGCGATCCTCGATTTCGAGGAAGTGCCGGCGATGCGCAAGTTCGTCGGCGACCGCACCAACCAGATCCTCGACGCCGCGAACGGCCGGATCGACGCGCCCAAGCAGCTCACCCGCATGGTGCCGGTCGGGCTCGTCCAGGACGTCTTCGGCTTCGTCGACAGCGATCCCGCCAAGCTGATCGACTGGTCCTACTGGAACCAGCAGGACGCGTTCCACAACCAGCCGTTCGACATCCAGGTCCCCGATCACCAGTACATCGTCGACCAGCGCAATCGCGCCAACACGGAGATGGCGATCTATCTGGGCAAATTGGTGTTCAAGCGCCGCTTCTGGCCCTTCCCGCTCGGGCGCACTGATTCGGTGTCGCGCGTGTGCCGGCTCCAGGCTTCGGGCGCGATCAAGATGGATATCCCGCGATTGGCGCAGAACGTCGGCGGGCTGCTGATCGGCGCGATCGAGACGACGTCGCACACCGTCAACCACGCTCTCGCCGAACTCGGCAAGCGCCCCGACATGCTCGCCGCCGCCAAGGCCGCCGCGCAATCCGACGATCCCGCGGCGTTCGACGGCTATGTGTTCGAGGCGCTGCGCTTCCGGCCGGCCTTCACTTACTATTTCCGTGTCTGCCACAAGGACACGCTGCTCGCCGCGGATACGCCGCAGGCGGCGACGGTGGCGAAGGGCACCACCGTGATCGCGGTGACTCACAGCGCGATCCACGACCAGTCGGGCTTTCCCGACCCCGAGAAGTTCAATTCGACCCGCGCGCTGGCCGACAGCTTCATCTTCGGCCAGGGCCTGCACGAATGCCTGGGCATCCAGATCGCGCGTGCGATGGTGCCCGAGGTCGTCCGCCAATGCCTGCGCCGCAAGGATTTCGCGGTCGACGGCCCGATCACCTACGAACGCAGCGTCCCCGAGCACCAATGGCTGACGTGGACGGTCTGAAGACATAGCCCTCTCCCGCTTTCGCGGGAGAGAGTTGGGTGAGGGTCTTCTTCTTTTCAGGCTCGCCGAAGAAGAAGACCCTCACCACTGCGACTAAGCTCGCTTCGCTCGCTAGGTCTCGCGCCTCTCCCGCGAAAGCGGGAGGGGGGTTTTAGGCCATCCTTCACGGCTTGCTTACCATTCCGGCTTAGTCCGGAGCCCATGTATCACGACGTCGCACTGGCCGCCGAAGCCAAGGCCGATCCGCGCCCGCGCTCGGCGGTGAGCGCGGGGGTCGGCGTGGCCGGGCTCGCGGGGATGATCGCCTGGGTTGCGTTCGCACGGACGTACGGGCTCGACGGGCCCTATGCGGCGATGGTCAACGTGGCCGCCTGCGCGCTGCCGATGGTGCTGTGGTCGGTGTTCATCGACAAGGTCCACCGCAATCCCTCGACGGGCATCGACTGGAGCAACGTCCGCCCGTGGCGCGAGACGCTCGACGTCAGCGTGACCAAGCTTGCCGGGCTGTGGCTCACCTGGGGCGGGATCGCGCTGGTCTACGCGGTCGGGCGGTTCTGGTGGGAAAACCGCTTCGCCAACTTCCCCTTCTCGATGTGGGTGTTCGAATGGACCGCGCCCGCACTGTTCCTCGCCTCGATCCCCTACATCCTGTGGATCGACCGCCGGCTGAAGGAGCCCAGGGACGGCGCCTATGCGCTCGGCGCCTGGCTGATGGGCACCGCCCCGGTCGATTCGACCGCGATCTTCAATCACCTGCGCGCCTGGACGGTGAAGGGCTTCTTCCTCGCCTTCATGCTCGCGATCGTGCCGCCGGGCTTCGGCGATTTCGTCCGCTCGGACTGGAGCGACGTGTTGCGCAGCCCGGTGACGCTCGCCAACTGGCTGATCACCTTCATGTTCGTGATCGACGTCGGCTTCGCGACTGCCGGTTATATCCTCACCTTCCGCCCGCTCGATTCACACATCCGCACCGCCAACCCGTTCGCGGCGGCGTGGATGGCGGCGCTGATCTGCTACCCGCCGTTCGTGCTGATGGGCGACGGCGGGGTGCTCGACTATCACCAAGGCACTGCCGACTGGACCTACTGGTTCGGCGGTCACCCGCTGATCCTCGGCGCAATTGGTGCCGTGCTCGTGGTGCTGACCGGCATCTACGCCTGGGCGACGGTGGCGTTCGGGCTGCGCTTCTCTAACCTCACTCATCGCGGCATGCTGACTCACGGGCCCTACGCCTTCAGCCGCCACCCGGCCTATCTCTCGAAGAACCTGTTCTGGTGGATCTCGACCGTGCCCCTGCTCGCCACCACCGGCGACTGGACCGACGCCGCGCGCAACTCGGCGATCATGGCGGTGGTAAGCGGCGTCTATTACTGGCGCGCGCGGACCGAGGAACGGCACCTGGGGCTCGACCCGGCCTATCAGGAATATAGCGCGTGGATGGCGCGTAACGGCCTCGTGCCGCGGGTGTTCGGGTGGCTAGGTAGCCTTGTCGGTCAGAACCGCGCTTCCTCGTAGACCCGCGAGATATCGCCCCCCCAGTCGCCGTTGAACCGGTCGAGCAGCATTTGCGCGGGGACCTTGCCGGTGCGGACGATCTCGCGCAGCGGATCGAGGAAGCCGCTCTCGTTGTCGCCCGAATCGTTGAACCGTGCGCGTGCGCTCAAGCCCGGCGCCGGCGATGTCGAGGACTTCGCCCGCGATGTCGCGAAGCCTGCCGCCGCCCGGCAGCGGCGCGTCCAACGCAAGCTTCGGCACCGCGTCGCGCAGCGCCTGGCGCTCGCCGATGTCCCAGTCCTTGACCAGGTCCCACGCCGCGTCGAGCGCGCCATCGTCGTAGAGCAGCCCGACCCACAGCGCGGGCAGCGCGCAGATCCGCCCCCAGCGGTCCGCCATCGGCGCCGCGCATCTCGAGGAAGCTGCTTCAGCCGGACTTCGGGAAAGGCGGTCGAGAGGTGATCGGCCCAGTCATCGATCGTCGGCAGCTCGCCTGGGAAGGCGAGCAGGCGGCCGTTCAGGAAATCGCGGAAGCTCTGCCCGGCGGCGTCGATATACTTGCCGTCGCGGTAGACGAAGTACATCGGCACATCGAGCGCATACTCGGCGTAGCGCTCGTAGCCGAACCCCTCCTCGAACACGAACGGCAGCATGCCCGTCCGCGCCGGATCGGTGTCCGACCAGATGTGGCTGCGGTAGCTGAGATAGCCGTTGGGCTTGCCCTCGAGTGAACGGCGAATTGGCGAACAGCGCGGTCGCGAGCGGCTGGAGCGCGAGGCCGACGCGGAACTTCTTCGCCATGTCCGCCTCGGAGCGCATAGTCGAGGTTGACCTGGATCGTGCAGGTGCGCAGCATCATGTCGAGCCCCAGGCTGCCGACGCGCGGCATATGGTCGCAGCATGATCTCGTAGCGGCCCTTGGGCATGATCGGCAGCTCGGCGCGGGTCTTGTCGTGCCACATGCCCAGGCCCAGGAAGCCGATCCCGAGTTGGTCGCCGACCGCCTTGACCTGCTCAAGGTGGCGCCCGGTCTCGGCGCAGGTCTCGTGGAGGTTGTCGAGCGGCGCGCCCGAGAGCTCGAACTGGCCCGCGGGCTCGAGGCTGATCGCGCCGTCGGGCCCCGAGAGCGCGATGACGTTCTCGCCTTCGTCGACCGGGTTCCCAGCCGTACTTGGTGAGGCCGATCAGCAGCGCGTGGATCCCGCCGGGCTCCTCGTACGAGGGCGCGCGGTGGTCGTCCTTCGCAGTAGACGAACTTCTCGTGCTCGGTGCCGATCCGCCAGCGCTCGCGGGGCTTCTCGCCGCGCGCGAAATAGTTGGCGAGCTGGGCACGATCTTCGATGACCGCTGCGTTGCTGTTTGAAACGGTCTTCGTGCTCATGGGCGCCCCTTACTCGTGCCCAATGTGGGGCGCCAGAGGCGTTCTACCAGTCCCCTGCGGCGGCCATCCAAAGCGCCACCGCCGCCGCCGCCGCGGTGTCGGCGCGGAGGATGCGCGGGCCGAGCGAGATGCCGACCGCCTGAGGGATCGCGCGGATCGCCTCGCGCTCGGCGTCGTCGAAGCCGCCCTCGGGCCCGATCAGGATCGCCGCCGCGCCGGGCCGGGCCCGAATCGCCTCGATCGCCGGGATGCCGCCGGCCTCGTCGGCGAAGAACAGCGCCCGGACCGAGGGCCAGTCGCGCAGCAGCGCCGCCAGCTTGACCGGCTCGGCCAGCTCGGGAAGCGCGGTGCGGCCGCATTGCTCGGCCGCTTCGATCATGTGCGCGCGCAACCGCTCGAGGTTGAGCCGGTCGACCACCGTCCGCCGGGTGAGCACCGGCACCAGCCGCGCGACGCCCAGCTCGCACGCCTTCTCGGCGACCCAGTCGATCCGCCCCTTCTTGATCGGCGCCGCGCACAGCCACAGGTCGGGAACGCCCTCGCGCTCGCGCAGATGCCCGGTGATCTCGACGACGAGGTCGCGCTTGCCGATGAAGCGCGCGATCGCCAGCCATTCGCCGGACCGGTCGTCGAACAGCCGCAGCGGATCGCCCGCCTTCATCCGCATCACCGAGAGCAGGTAATGCGCCTGCCCGCCCTCGATCCGGACCTCGGCGCCCGGCGCCAGCGCGGCCTCGACGAACAGGCGCGGGGTGGAATCGGGCGGCCAGGCGGGGGTGGCGGGCATGGCGCAACCGTTAGCTGCGCGCTATCGGGAGCGCGAGGGGAATTGCCATGGCGGAAACGGTATTGGTGACGGGCGGCACCGGCTTCATAGGCGGCTGGTGCATCGTCGAACTGCTCAAGCGTGGCTACACGGTGCGCACCACCGTCCGCAGCGTGGCGAAGGAGGCGGCGGTGCGCGCCGCCGTTGGAGCCGAGGTCGATCCCGGCGATCGGCTCAGCTTTTTCGCCGCCGAGCTGACCAGCGATGCGGGCTGGGACGAAGCGGCGGCGGGGTGCGACTATGTCCTTCACGTCGCCTCGCCGCTCGGCACGCAGCAGCCCAAGGTCCCCGACGACCTGATCGTCCCGGCGCGCGAAGGGGCGCTCCACGCCCTCCGCGCCGCGGCGAGGGCGGGGGTCAAGCGGGTGGTGCTGACCTCGTCGGTCTCGGCGTCGAGCCCCGCCGAGCGCAGCGCCGACGGCACCAGCGACGAGGCCCAATGGACTCCGCCCGCCACGGGCCTCGCCAACGCCTACAACCAGTCGAAGATGCTCGCCGAACGCGCCGCCTGGGAATTCGTCGCCGCGACGCCCGGCGCGCCCGAGCTGGTCACGGTCCTCCCCAGCCTGGTGATCGGCCCGGTGCTGACGCCCGACAATCTCGGCTCGGTCCAGGTGATCTCGCGGCTGATGAAGGGCAAGGTGCCCGGCCTGCCGCGGATCGGCTTCACTTTGGTCGACGTGCGCGACGTGGTCGATGCGCATCTCCGCGCGATGACCCTGCCCGAAGCGGCGGGCGAGCGCTTCATCGCGGCGAGCGAGTGGCGGTGGATCGCCGAGATCGCCGGCACCTTGCGCGACGGGCTCGGTGACCGCGCGGCCAAGGTGCCGACGCGCAACGTGCCTGATCTGGTGCTGCGGGTCGCGGCGCTGTTCGATCCCGCGCTCAAGCTGGTGGTGCCGGGGCTCGGCCGCCGCCATGGCTTCAGCTCGGCCAAGGCACAGCGCGTGCTCGGCTGGCGTCCGCGACCTGCCGACGAGAGCATCCTGGCGTGCGGCGAGAGCCTGATCGCGAAGGGTGCGGCCTAGGGCCTGACTAACCCCTTGAAATGTTGGATTTCGCCTGCTGAGATCGATGCCCTGCCGCTTGGCGGCCGCTCTTTGACAGGATCGATCGCCGTCGGAACGCGACCTGCGTTTGGGGCCGAACCGTTGTGAATTTCCGCATGACCGGGCCGCCGACGAAACATGCGTGGCAGTGTGACCCTGGTGTGACCTTTCGTTTCGCAAGGGGCTCGCGCGGCGAGGCGATAGGCCTCACGGCTTCCAATTGAGGTGCCGACCCTGGCGGCTAATCGTGCCGTGCCCAGCTCACGCAATAGTCCGCAACTTCGTCCCAGCCGGGCTCGGCGATCAGGAAGTGCGAGCGGCCGGCGAATTCCTTGAACGTCGTCGGTGCGGGCGAGCTGCGCTGGTGCGCGGCGGCGGCGCGGGCGACATAGGGGCTGACGGTCCGGTCCTTCTCGCCGACGGTGATCAGCAGCGGCTTGCTGCGGTGCTTCGGGCGCGCCGCGGTGCCGATCCCGGCCGCCGCCTGGAAGAAGATCCGGCCCGAGGTCGGGACGACGAGCCGGTCATAGGCCTCCTGCTGCGCCTCGGGCGGGATCGTGTTGGCGAAGGTCCTGGCGAAGGCGGTGCGCGAGATCAGGAAGGGCCGGTTCCAGCCGTTCCAGCGGAACAGCACCGGCGCCGCGGCAGAAAGCGATATCGGCCCCGGTATCACTCCGGCGATCGGCGCTGGATCGAGCGTGATTCCCGCCGCGCCCAGGTTCCGGCTCAGCAGCAATTGGGTGAACAGCCCGCCGAACGAGTGGCCGACGATCAGCGGCGGCTCGGGCAGGTCGGCGATCACCGAGGCCATGTGGGATACGATCTGGCCCACGCTCAGCGATCCGAGCGCCTCAGGCGGCTCGTCGCGCAGCTTGGCCGGGCTGTCCGAATCGAGGGTCGGCCAGCTCGGCGTGTGGACAGTGTAACCCGCCGCCTCGAAGGGCTTGCGGAAATCGTCCCAGCAGCCGGGCGTCATCCAGGCGCCGGG
Organism: uncultured Alphaproteobacteria bacterium; assembly: GCA_963799985.1. GTDB lineage: Bacteria > Pseudomonadota > Alphaproteobacteria > Sphingomonadales > Sphingomonadaceae > Sphingomonas. The sequence continues at coordinate 1,238,385 of CAWCZC010000002.1, forward strand.
GATGAACACGGCATGATTGCTGACTCGATCGGTCATCCTGGCCCTCCGGAGGATTGCGAGAGGCCGACCTATCGCAGCTATGCAGAGGTGAGGCGAGTCGTTGCGAGTTCAAAACGATGCGCTTGCCGCTTGCCTCGAGCGGCGCCGCGTTCCACTCGTGCGGCAATGGATCTGGATGCCCTGCTGCACCACTATTTCGGCCCCGGGGCGCTCGACACGCTCGATCAGGCTGCGTTCGAACTCGGCATCGAACGGGTGGGAACCGATTTCTGGACCGAGCGCGAGCCCGGGCGGCGCTTCGCGCTCTGGGCGCTGCTCCACGCGCTCGGCGAAGCCCCCGATCCCGCGCAGGCGTTCAAGGACCCGCGCGAGCGCCAGGCGGCCGAGGCCTATGAGCGCGGAGCGGACCGGGCGGGCGAGCCGCAATGACCGCGCCCGAGTCGGTCGCCGATACCGAGGCTCGCGGGTTGCTGCGCCTGCTCCCCGCGCCGGCGCGGCCCTATGCGCTGCTCGCGCGGTTCGATCGGCCGATCGGCTGGTGGCTGCTGTTCTGGCCGTGCGCGTGGGGCGTGGTGCTTTCGGGCATGCCGGGGACTGACGGGTGGCTGCTCGCGTGGCTGCTCGCCGGTGCGATCGCGATGCGCGGGGCGGGGTGCGTCTACAACGACATCGTCGACCGTGATCTCGACAAGCAGGTCGAGCGCACCCGCAATCGGCCCCTCGCGAGCGGCGCGGTGTCGGTGCGGCGCGCGTGGATCTGGCTCGCCTGCCTGGTCGCGATCGGCTTCGCGGTCTGGTGGCACATGCCCGTGCGCGCCAGGATCTTCGCGCTGATGACGCTGCCGGTGATCGCGCTCTACCCGTTCATGAAGCGGATCACCTGGTGGCCGCAAGCGTTCCTCGGGCTCGTGTTCGGATCGGGCGCGGTGATCGGCTTCGCGGCGGCCGACTCGCAAGACGTCTATGCCGAGCGCGGCGGGGCGATGTGGCTGCTCTATGCCGGCGCGATCCTGTGGGTGATCGGCTATGACACGATCTACGCGCTCCAGGACCGCGAGGACGATGCGCTGATCGGGGTGCGCTCGTCGGCGCGGGCGTTGGGGCGGGGCGTGCGGCTGGGGATCGGGCTGTTCTATCTGGCGGCGCTGCTGCTGTGGGGCGGGGCTTTCTGGATCGTGCGGCCCGATCCGCTGGCGCTGCTCGCGCTGCTGCCGATGGCGGCGCACCTCGGCTGGCAGGTCATGACGCTCGATCCGGCGGACGGCGCCGGGGCGCTGCGGCGCTTCCGCTCGAACCGCACCGCCGGCCTGCTCATGTTCGCCGCCTGCGTCGTCGTGGGCATGAGCTTTTGACCTTCGCCTCTCGCATACCTAAGTCGCGCCGATGCTGAACGTCGACCAGGCCTGCGAGCGCGTCCATGACATCGTCGGGCGGGCACGCGTCGCGGGCGCCGACGCCGCCGATGCGGTGATCGCCGCGGACCGTTCGCTCGGCGTCTCGGTGCGGATGGGCGCGCTCGAGGATGTCGAGCGCTCCGAGAGCGAGGAACTCGGCCTGCGGCTGTTCGTGGGCAAAAGATCGGCGAGCGTCTCGACCTCCGACCTCTCCTCCGAATCGATGGATGCGCTGGTCGAACGAGTGCTGGCGATGGCGCGCGAGGCACCCGAGGACCCTTGGGCGGGGCTCGCGCCCGAGGGGCGGCTGATGCACGGCGCGCTGCCGCATCTCGATCTCGACGACGGCGCCGAGGTCGAGCCGCAGGCGCTCAAACAACAGGCGCTCGCCGCCGAGGATGCCGCGCGGGCGATCCCCGGCGTCACCAACAGCGAAGGCGCCTCCGCCTCGGCCTCGCGCTCGGTCAGCGCAATCGCGACCAGCCATGGCTTCGCGGGCGGCTATGCGATCACCGGCCACATGATCTCGGCGAGCGTGCTCGCCGGAAGCGGTGGCGCGATGGAGCGCGACCATGCCTGGCACAGCGCGCGCCATGCCTCCGCGCTCGAGGCACCCGACGCGATCGGCCGGCTCGCGGGCGAGCGCGCGGTGGCGCGGCTCGATCCGCAACGCGTCGAAAGTGGCGCGATGCCGGTGGTGTTCGACCGACGAGTCTCGTCGGGATTGCTCGGCCACCTGATCGGGGCGATCGCGGGTTCCTCGATCACCCGCGAGACGAGCTTCCTGCTCGATGCGCTGGGCACCCGCGTGTTCGCGCCCGGCGTGGTGATCTGCGACGATCCGCACCGCCCGCGGGGCTTGCGCTCGCGCCCGTTCGACGGCGAGGGGCTACCGGTGCTTCCGCAGCGGATCGTCGACGACGGCATGCTCGAGACCTGGCTGCTCGACAGCGCCTCGGCGCGCCAGCTTGGGCTGGAGCCGACCGGCCATGCGGTGCGCGGAGTCGCGGGGGCGCCGGGGGTCTCGCCGAGCAACCTCTACATGCAGCCCGGCACGATCCCGCCCGAGACTCTGGTCGGCGAGATCGACCGCGGCATCCTCGTGACCGAACTGATCGGTCAGGGCGTCAACGGCCTCACCGGCGACTATAGCCGCGGCGCCGCTGGCTTCCTGATCGAGAGGGGCGAGATCACCCGGCCGGTCTCCGAGATCACCATCGCCGGCAATCTGAAGGACATGTTCCTGGGGCTCACCCCCGCGAATGACCTCGAATTCCGCTACGGCTTGAATGCGCCGACGCTGCGCATCGACGGCATGACGGTCGCCGGTGACTGAGGCGCTGGCGGACGCGGTCGCGGAAATCGCGGCGGAGGCGGGGCGGCTCGCGATCGCGCGCTGGGAGACCGGCTTCAGGCGCTGGGAAAAAGCGCCGGGCAATCCAGTGTGCGAGATCGACCTCTTGCTCGATGCGCTCCTGCGCGAGAGGCTCTCGGCGCTCGATCCGGCGGCGGGTTGGCTGTCCGAGGAGACGGTCGACAACCGCGACCGGCTCGAGGCGGATCGCGTGTGGGTGGTCGATCCGATCGACGGCACGCGCGACTATCTGCGCGGGCGGCCCGGCTGGGCGGTGTCGATCGCGCTGGTCGAGAACGGCGAGCCGCTGATCGGCGTGCTCGATGCCCCCGCGCGCGGCGAGGTGTGGCGCACGGTCCGTGGGCAAGGCGCGACCCGCAACGGCGCGCCCCTCCGCGCCGCCCGCCGCGACCTGCTCGCCGGCGCCCGCGTCCCGGCCGATCAGCTTCCCGCGGTCGATACCGACCTGACTCCGGTGTTCAAGCCCAACTCGATCGCGCTCAGGATCGCGATGGTCGCGGCGGGCGAGGCGGATCTGGTCGCGACGCTGCGCTGGGGCAACGAATGGGACATCGCCGCCGCGGTCCTCCTTGCGCGAGAGGCGGGGGCCACGGTGACCAACGCCTTCGGCCGCCCGCTCAGCTTCAACAGTCCCGAGGGTGAGGCGTTCGGGGTGCTGGCGACGGCGCCGGGCATCCACGCCGCCGCGGTCGAGCGGTTGGCGGAGCGCGCCGCGCAGGGGCTTGCTGCGCGCTGAACGCGCCGTTCAGCGCCGGTGCCGGAACGCTTGCGTAACCATCTCTTCACAGGGGTCGCGGGGAGATCAGCACATGAAACCAATCCTGAGCGTCGCGTTCGCGGCAGTGCCGCTGCTTGCCGGTTGTTCGTCGGTGGTGGGCCACGGGCCCGAGGTCGCGATGCCCGCGGCGTGGCGAAGCGACATGCATGTCGAGCGTCTCGTCGCGAGCAGCAGCTGGCGAGTCGGCGAGCGTCCGTTCCCCGAGGCGCTGACCGGATCGGTCGCCGACGCGATGCGGCGCTGCGCGGAGAGCGGCGCGCGGCCGGTCGAGCTGCGCCTCCACGTCGAGCGGCACGGGAGCAAGGACGACCGCGAGATCACCGGCCGCGCCGAATTCGTCGATTCGCGGACCGGCGAAGTGATCGCGCGCATGCCGATCGTCGCCAGCGCCGCCGCGGCCGACGCGCGCGGCGCGAGCAAGCGCTTCGCCGCCGAGATCTGCCGCCGGGCGTTTGGCGCGCCCGCGGAGGCCTACGGAGCGGTCGCCTCGTCGTCGCGGTAGCGGATCTGGAGGTAGCGGCCGCGCGTCGCCAGCGCGTCGAGATCGCCCTGCGCGAGCTGCTCGGTCATCTCGGCGATCTCGTCGTCGATCAGCGACAGGCTCTGCGCGAGCTGCTGGTCCGGGGTGACGCCGTTGCGCTCGACGGCGCGGAGCGGCACCGGCACGCGCTGGTAGCCTTTGACCAGCTCGGGGAGCTGCTCGCCCACCAGCTTGCGCACCTCGGCGGCGGCGGGCGACTGGTCGTCGAGCGTCGCGAGCTGCGGGCTCAGAGTCTCGAGCTTGACCCCGATCGAATCGATCAGGCTGCGCACCGGCGCAGGTAGCGCCGGGCGTTGCCCCTCAAGCCAGCGCTCGGTGGTGAGCGGCAGCGCCTTGATCGGCACATGCGCCAGCGCCTCGGCCTGCGGCACCGGGGTCAGCGGGAAGACCGCGAACGCAAGCGTCGCGACCGCGAGCGCCAGCCACATCAAGCTCGCGCCGACGATGCCGATCCCGGTGGGCAGGAGCAGCCCGGCGACCATCGCGACCACCAGGATCGCGCCGTCCGCCAGCGCGATCCGGCCGAGGCGGTGGAGGATCTCGGTCTCGCGCCGCTGGCGGGCGCGCTTCGAGACCGAGCCGTAGCGTTCGCGCGTGCGCTCGAGCAGCGCATCGGCGGCGGCGAGCTGGCGATCGACGTCGGTGGGCATCGCGCCTTACATCGCCTCCAGCTTGAAGGTGTCGGCAGGACCCGACACTGCATTCTGCGCCGCGCCCTCGGCTCGGGCGATATAGCCCTTCGATTTCTCGACCTCGTTCGAGAGCGTCGTGACGGTGGTCTTCATGCTGTCGAGCGCGCGCAGCTTGAACGTGTCGATCGCGTCCATCGTGTCGTAGATGTTCTGGAACGCGCGCTGGAGCGTCTCGACGGGGATCGTCGACGAGGCGGCCTGCTCGTGGATCGCAGCGCTCTGGCTTTTGAGGAGTTGGCCAGTCGAATCGATCAGCCCCGCGGTGGTGGTGTTGAGCGCGGTGATCTGGTCGAGCACGAGCTTCTGGTTGGTCAGCGCCTGCGCGACCGTCACCGCGGTGCGCAGCGCCGAGACGGTGGTGGTCGAGGCGCGGTCGACGCCCTTGATCAGCTCGACGTTGTTCTTCTTGACCAGATCGAGCGCGAGATAGCCCTGCACCGTCACCGCCATTTGCGTCAGCAGGTCCTGGGTTCGCTGGCGGACGTAGAACAACGCGGTCTCGCGGATCGCCTTGGCCTTGGCGGGATCGGTGTGATCGAGCTCGTTGGCCTTGTCCTCCAGCCGCGCGTCCATCTCCTTCGAGAGGTAGATCATCTGTTCGAGCCGGCCCATCGCGGCCCACAGATTGGCGCGCTCGGTGCCGATCGCGGCATTGTCCTCGATCAGCTCGTCCTTGCCGTTCGACAGCGACTTGAGGATGCCGTTGATGTGGCTCTGCGAGCTCTGGTACTTGCGGAAGTATTGGGTCAGCCCGCCGCCGAAGAAACGGCTGAGGAGCCCCTGCTTGCCGCCGATCAGCTTGCCGTTCTTGCTGGGATCGAGATCCTCGACGGTCTTGCGCAGCGCGAGCAGGTCGGCGCCGACGCCGCCGTCGCTGCCCATCGCGCGGATCGGGCGGTCGAGAAAGCGGTTCGATTGCCCCGCGGCCTCGCGGATTTCCTTCTGGCCCATCGCCGCGATCGCATCGACGCGCTTGCCGAATTCGGGCGAATTGACATCCTGCGCCACCAGATCGTCGATGAACTGGCCGACGCGGTTCTGCAGCTCGGTCTTCTTGGTATCGTCGACCGGCACCAGCCCCGCCGCCTTCTCCGGCGCCACGGTGGCCACCGGCTCGGGCGGGGTGAGCACCAGTGCCACTTCGGCCGTTTCGGGTTGCGTCGCCATTCAAGCCTCCAAAGCTGCTGCCCCCATCTACGACGATTGCGGACAGCATCAAGTGTGTCACTTAAATAGTACACCTTGACCTTCGCGCCAAGAGCGCGTCGAGTCCCGTTCCGGCAAAGCGGGGAGGGGACGATGCAGTTGCGATTCTGGTTGGCGGTGTTGTGGGCGATGCTGGCGATACCCGGCGCTGCGCTGGCGCAGACCGATCCGCAGCACCTGCCGCCCTCGCAGGACCCGGCGCGGAAGGCCAACGGGCTCGCGCTCACCCCGCCGATGGGGTGGAACAGCTGGAACAAGTTCGCGTGCAACGTCAACGAAGGCGTTGTGCGTGCAGTCGCCGATTCGATCGTCGCGAGCGGCATGCGCGAGGCGGGCTACCAATATGTCGTGATCGACGATTGCTGGCACGGGGATCGCGACCCCGACGGCTTCATCACCTGGGACGCCAAGCGCTTCCCCTCGGGGATCAAGGCGCTGGCCGACTATATCCACTCGAAGGGCCTCAAGTTCGGCATCTACTCGGACGCGGGCACCAAGACGTGCGGCGGCCGCCCGGGCAGCCAGGGGCACGAATATCAGGATGCGATCCAGTACGCGCGCTGGGGCGTCGATTACCTCAAGTACGACTGGTGCTGGACCGGCAGCCGCAACGCCGAGGAAGCCTATGCGACGATGGCCGATGCGCTGAAGGCCACCGGCCGGCCGATCGTGTTCAGCATCTGCGAATGGGGCACCGCCAAGCCGTGGCTGTGGGCGAGCAAGATCGGCAACCTGTGGCGCACCACCGGCGACATCTGGGACAGCTTCGCAGCCAACGACAAGGACCATTGGTGGGCGCATCCCGTGCTCGACATCGCCGACCAGAACGAGCGGCTGTGGCCTTTCGCCGCGCCCGGCCACTGGAACGACGCCGACATGCTCGAGGTCGGCAACGGCGGGATGACCGACACCGAGTACCGCACTCACTTCAGCCTGTGGGCGATGATGGCCTCACCGCTGATGGCAGGGAACGATGTGGCGACCATGTCCGATGCGACCAAGGCGATCCTGATGAACAAGGATGTGATCGCGATCGACCAGGACTCGCTTGGATCGCAGGGCCGCCGAGTCCGCGACGACGGCGACCTCGAGGTCTGGGCTCGGCCGCTGGCGGACGGAGGCCGGGCGGTGATGCTGCTCAATCGCGGCGAGAAGGCAGCCGAGGTCGCGGTCAACTGGGCCGAGCTCGGCTACCCGGCGAGCATCGCGGCCGACGTCCGCGACCTCTGGGCGCACAAGCCACTCGGCCGGACGAAGGGCCGCTTTTCGGCCTCGGTCGAGCCACACGGCGTGGTGATGGTCCGCATCACGCCCTGACTGCTGAACCGGTCAGCCTTTGTGAGTGACCGTCGAGCTGCGCACGATCTGCTGGCCGTCGACCAGCGTCTTGGGATGGCAGGACGCCGGATCGGGGGCGGTCACGTCGACGCAATATTCGACGTTGGCCCCCTCGACGCTCGCCGAGGCCGCGCTGCCCGCCGTCGCCTCGGCGGTCACCGCGTGGCCGTCGACGAGGAAGACCGCGTGGCAGGCGCCGCTGCTCGACGCGCGGCACGTGAACAGCACGTCGCCCTTGGCCAGGTTCGCCTCGATCAGCGCATCGACGTTGCGCTCGGTCCTGTCCGCGCTGCAGCCGGCCAGCAGCATCGGCACCACCATCGCCACTGGCCATTTCATCGTGTCATCCTCCGTGTGTTAATTCTATAACACACGGTGCGCGGAAGCCAAGTAGCGATCAGGTGTGCGGTGTTTCCTCATACGCCATAGCGCTCACCGCATTGCCTTCGGTATCGAGGAAGCGGGTCAGCACGCCCACGGTCGGGATGGCCGCCTTGTCCATCGTGATCCTGCCCCCATTGGCGACCACCGCCGCGCCGACCGCGTCGAGATCGTCGACCGCAAAGGTGCAGTCGAGTCCGTTGAGGCCGGTCCCCGTGGCCGGTTCGTGGCGCCTGTGCATCAGCCCCTGGATGCCGGGCGATTCGGGCGTGCCGGTGTGGACGAGGTAGAAGCCCGGCGGGCCCCAAGGCTCGAACACCCATCCGAACACCGCTTCGTAGAAGGCGCGGGCACGATCCACATCGTCGACGTGAAGCGCGAAGGAGGCGAGATTGGCCGGCATGGGCATTCCCCTTTTTCGTTCGCCCCGAGGGGTAAAGCTGCTGACAGTTCGCCGCAATACCGCTATCCTGACAACGAATGTCGCAGAAACGTCGAACCGCCGCCGACGAACCCTATCTGGTGGTGCGCAGCTCCGCCTCCGATCTTGCGCCCGGCCAGGCGACCCCCGAACATGCGCATGTGTGGCACCAGCTCGTCCACGCCGCCTCGGGGGTGCTGATGGTGTGGGCCGACGGCGGATCCTGGGTGGTACCCTCGCGCTGGGCGGTGTGGGTGCCGGCGGGGGTGAAGCACCGCATCCGCGCGGCGGGCGCGAGCGCGTTCCGGACGATCTATGTCGCCCCGGGCGCGATGGCGGGGCTGCCGCGCGAATGCACTGCGATCACCGTCTCGCCGCTGCTGCGCGAGCTGGTGCTGCGGACGATCGCGCTGGGGATGCTCGACCGGCGCGATCCGATCGAATGGGCGGCGGCGGTGCTGCTGCTGGACGAGATCCGCCGCTCGCCGGCGCCGCCGTTCGGCCTACCCGAGCCGCGTTCGGACGCGACTCGACGCGCGGTAGAACTGCTGTTCGCTGGGCGCGACCGCAGCCTCGACTCGCTCGCGCGCGAGGTGGGGATGAGCCCGCGCACGCTCGAGCGCCGTTTCCTCGCCGAGACGGGGATGAGCCTGGGGCGCTGGCGCCGGCGCGGGGCGATGCTCGCCGCGGTCGAGCAGCTGGCGGCGGGCGAGCCGGTCAAGCAGGTCGCGGCGACGGCGGGCTATGCGACGCCGAGCGCGTTCGTCGCCGCGTTCCGGGCGCTGTTCGGTGAGACGCCGGGGAAGTATTTCGACGCGCGCTAGAGGCCGGATCAGGGTTCGATTGATATCAAAGGTCACACCAGGGTCACACTGCCGCGCATGTCGGTGGACGCCCCGGCGAGTGACACTTCATACCGTGCGACTTCGGGCATATTGCGCCTTGGCGGCGATCGACGTGTCAAAGAGCGGCAGCTGACCAGCTGCGCATCGACCTCAGCAGGGGAAATCCAACATTTCAAGCGGCTCAAGCGTTGCGTGCTGCCTTGAGCGCATTGCCCCACCAGGCGAGCTCGTCGAACAGATGGCCGAGGCGCTTGCTATCCTGTTCGTCGCCGACAAAACGCCCGTCCTGCAGCTTGGCGCGCGCGCTCATGATGTGGACCGCGCCTTCGAGCGGCGCCATCTGCAGCTCGCGCGCGGTGCAGGTGAGCTGCTCCACCGCCCGCGCGCCGCCGACCCCGCCGTAGCTGACGAAGGCGACCGGCTTGCGGTTCCACTCCTTGTAGACCGTATCGAGCGCGTTCTTGAGCACCGCGGAGGGGCCGTGGTTATATTCGGGGGCGACCAGGATGTAGCCGTCGGCAGCGGCGATGGTCTCGCCCCAGGCGATCTGGACGGGATCGGTGTACCCGCCCGCGCCCGGGGGCTTAGGGTGGGGGTAGAAAGGGAGGGGGTGGTCGGCGAGGTCGATCAGTTCGCAGGCGAGGTCGGGATGGGCGGCGGCTTGCTCGAGGACCCAGCGGCCGACGGGGAGGGCGGTGCGGCCTTCTCGGACGGAGCCGAGGATGACGAGCGTGCGGAGGGGAGCGGGCATGGGCTGCTCTACCAGCAATGAATGGGTGGGCAAACTCTGCGGGCGGCAAGGCTGTGGGATTTTGGTGCCCGGTCCGGCGAAAGCTGCCGTTCTGCTACGCGCCTCAGTGCCGCCGTTCGGCGTCCAGGTCGATCGAAACCTCCACGGAGCCATCGGAGTTCGTCCCGCAAGGGGCCCGGGTCCTCGTGCTCGGCTTCGCGAGGGGAAGGATCAAAGCTACGAACAAGACGTTCGAGGACGACTGGATCTTCGCCATCACGGTCCGGGACGGTAGACTGACCCACATTTGGAATACGTCGACACACAAGCACTGGCGCGGGCCTCCGAGACGGATACGAGCTCGACGACCTCGCTCATCGACACCGGGGTGCACAGCGAGCCTCGTAAGGCCTGCGAATACGGTGAATGAGCGCTGGAGCGCCGCATTGCACGCCATGCGCGCGTCGAACGCCCAAGCCTGAAGGAGATCCCGATGTACGACCAACCCAGGCAATCCGAATTGATCCGGTTTGCGCGCATCGATGCGGGCTCCACCGTGATCGATGTCTACCCGGGCGACGGCGACTGGACTCGCCTCTTCTCCGACGTCGTGAGCCCAGAGGGACGGGTCTACAGCTTCGTGCCGGCCGAAGTCGCCCACTTCAAGAACGATCCGGTCGGCCGCATGCGAACGCTTGCGAAGGAGCCAGGCCGAGAGAATGTCAAAGCCGTCTCGGCGGACCTCGTCGCGATGCCGGAGGTCACCGAGCCCGCGGACGTCTTGTGGGTGCACCTGTTCTACCACGATCTCCACACCGCGCTGATGCAGGCCAAGGGCGCGACGGCGGTCGCCTTCAATCGAGCCATCTACGAGCGGCTGAAGCCTGGTGGGTCCTACGTGATCGTCGACCACGCCGCCGGCGCAGGGACGGGTACGAGCGACACCCAGTCGCTGCATCGGATCGACCCAGCGTCCGTCCGCGAGGAGGTGGAGGCGGCCGGCTTCGTGCTGGATGGGGAAAGCACCATACTCGCGAACAAGGACGATCCGCATTCGGGCAAGGTGTTCGATCCCTCGATCAAGGGCGAGACCGATCGCTTCGCCTATCGGTTCGTAAGGCCCTGACGGGTCGCTGACGGGCTCACGAGGAAATGCGCATCGGTCCGATCCCCGACGGCATCCGTCGGCTGCGAATCCTCAACGCATCGCGCGATGTCCGGAAAGCCTTTCGCCGGTGACCCTTTCGCACGTGCACCATTTCGGCTATGGGCGCGCCCAACCCCGCACTCCGGCGGCATCCAGGATAGATCATGAACCTTCGCAACGTGGCGATCATCGCCCACGTCGATCACGGCAAGACCACGCTCGTCGACCAGCTCTTCCGCCAGTCCGGCACGTTCCGCGACAACCAGCGCGTCGAGGAAAGGGCGATGGATTCCAACGACTTGGAAAAAGAGCGCGGGATCACGATTCTCGCCAAGTGCACCAGCGTCGAGTGGCACGGCGGGGGCGTGGATACGCGGATCAACATCGTCGATACGCCCGGCCACGCCGATTTCGGCGGCGAGGTGGAGCGGATCCTGTCGATGGTCGACGGGGTGATCCTGCTGGTCGACGCCTCCGAGGGCGCGATGCCGCAGACCAAGTTCGTGACCGGCAAGGCGCTTGCGCTGGGGCTGCGGCCGATCGTCGTTGTCAACAAGGTCGACCGGCCCGACGAGCGCATCCAGGAAGTGCTCGACGAGGTGTTCGACCTGTTCGTCAGCCTCGACGCCTCGGACGAGCAGCTCGATTTCCCGGTGCTCTACGCCTCGGGCCGCAACGGCTATGCCAACGACGGATCATGACCTGCGCGAGGGCACGCTGGCGCCGTTGTTCGAGAAGATCGTCGAGCACGTGCCGCCGCCCTCGGCCGATCCGGACGGGCCGTTCAAGTTCCTGGTGACGCTGCTCGACCGCGACAATTTCCTCGGCCGCATCCTCACCGGGCTGGTCTTCTCGGGCTCGGTCAAGATCAACCAGCCGATCCACAGCCTCGATAACGACGGCAACATCGTCGAGACCGGCCGCGCGACCAAGATCATGACCTTCCGCGGGCTCGAACGCGTGCCGACCGACCAGGCGCAGGCCGGCGACATCATCTCGATCGCGGGGCTGACGCACACCACCGTCTCCAACACGATCTGCGATCCCAGCGTCACCGATCCGCTCCACGCCCAGCCGATCGATCCGCCGACGCTGTCGATGCGGTTCGCGGTCAACGATTCGCCGATGGCGGGGCGCGAGGGCACCAAGGTGACCAGCCGGATGATCCGCGACCGGCTGTTCCGCGAGGCCGAATCGAACGTCGCGATCAAGGTCACCGAGGCGGCCGATCGCGACAGCTACGAAGTCGCCGGGCGCGGCGAACTCCAGCTCGGGGTGCTGATCGAGACGATGCGCCGCGAGGGCTTCGAGCTCGGCATCAGCCGCCCGCGCGTGCTGTTCGGCGAGGACGAGGCCGGCAACAAGACTGAGCCCTACGAGACCGTGATCATCGACGTCGACGAGGAATATTCGGGCACGGTCGTCGAGAAGATGGCGATCCGCAAGGCCGAGATGACCGACATGCGCCCCTCGGGCGGCGGCAAGATCCGCATCACCTTCTCGGCGCCTTCGCGCGGGATGATCGGCTATCACGGCGAATTCCTGTCCGATACCCGCGGCACGGGGATCATGAACCGGCTGTTCGAGCGCTACGGACCGCACAAGGGCAACATCGAGGGCCGCAAGAACGGCGTGCTGATCTCGAACGGATCGGGCGAGGCCAATTCCTACGCTTTGGGGCCGCTCGAGGAGCGCGGCGTGCTGTTCGTCGGCCACGGCGAGGCGCTCTACGAAGGCATGATCGTCGGCGAGAACGCCAAGCCGGATGACCTCGAAGTCAACCCGATGAAGGCGAAGCAGCTCACCAACTTCCGCGCGAGCGGCGGCAAGGATGATGCGATCCGGCTCACGCCGCCCAAGAAGATGACGCTCGAGCAGGCGATCGCCTATGTCGACGACGACGAGATGGTCGAAGTGACGCCCAAGTCGATCCGGCTGCGCAAGCGCTACCTCGATCCGCACGAGCGCAAGCGGGCGTCGCGGGCGAAGCAGGCGGCCTGATCGCTTTTCGCTTCCGCCCGCCCGGGCGCCGTGCTTAGCTCCGGGGCCAACGGAACGGAGCGCGGACCATGCTCATCGCCGCACTGCTGCTGCTCGCGGGGGCGCAGGACGCGCCCGCCGCCGCCAAGCCCGAACAGGATGCGGACGGCACCCGCCGCTGGTCGATCCTCGTCGATCCGTGCGCTTCGGCGCGGACGGGGCCCGAGCAGATCGTCGTGTGCGGCGACGTCGCGTCGAACCCGCGCCTGCCGCTCCCCGCCGAGCGCGGGCCGCCCGATCATCCGATGCCGAGCAACCCGGACCTCTCAGGTGCGGGCGCGCTCGCCGCGACCAACGCGCCGTGCGGGACGCGGATGGGCGGGTGCGCCACCGGAATCGACCTGTTCGGCGGGGGCACCGCGCTGGTCCGACTGGTCGGCAAGGTCATCGACCCCGACAGCTGCTGCGAACGCCCCGGCGAGGCGACCAATCCGGTGATGCTGGTCGGGGACGCGGTGTCGGCGGTGGGGAAGGTGTTCAAGAAGAAGCCGGACAAGTCGAAGCGAGTGCCGATCGTACTGGATGAGCCGGGAGGGACAGCACCCGTGGCGCCCGGGGCCGCGCATACGCCTTGAGGCGAGCCGGCGGCTGGAGGGGCGGCGAGGGGCCGTCGCGGGCCAGCGCTTCCGCCGGACGTCTGCAGCGCCCGCGAGGCAGGTTGTGACATGGGCCGATGACTTCTCGAAAATCGAGCCTAACCTGAACGGCTGAACGGGCAGCAGCTTTCGGGGGAAGACGATGACGAAGATCGGTCGCAGATCGTTTCTCCAGGCCGCGGCGATCCTGGGCGCCAGTCCCGCCTGGGCCGACGCACGGAGACCCTCACGGACCCAGTGGAGAGAGCGGCGTGACCTCTTTCCCGAAGGCGTCGCATCCGGCGATCCTTCTCCGGACAGCGTGATTCTCTGGACGAGGCGACCGTTCGCTTCGGGGATCGCCAGATCCTCACCGTCGACGTCGCGCTCGATCCCGGTTTCCGGACTATCGTCGCGACGGCGCCGGCGGCCGTGAATGCGGCGGCCGACTGGACGTGCCGGGCGCTCGTGGGAAATCTGAAGCCGGCGCACACCTATTGGTACCGGTTTACCGACGACCAGGGCAACGGAAGCCGCATCGGCCGCACCCGAACCGCGCGGTCGCCGAACGACGCACACCCCGTCAACTTCGCCTTCGTCAGCTGCCAGGACCTCAACGAGGGGAAGCTCAACGCCTATCGTCGCATGGTCTTCGAGGACGAACGGGCGGCACCGGCGGACCAGCTCGATTTCGTCCTGCATCTCGGTGACTTCATCTACGAGGTCGTCGAATATCCCGACGAGGTGAAGACCCGCTACGATCGCACGATCTACGAAGTCGCGCGGATTCCCGATGGCCATAAGGTCGGCAATTTCCATGTTCCGCTGACGCTCGACGGCTATCGCGCGATCTACAAAGGGTATCTCGCCGATCCCGACCTGCAGGACGCCCGCGCAAGGTGGCCGTTCGTCGCCATCTGGGACAATCACGAATTCTCGTGGATGGGCTGGCAGAGCATCGTGAAGACCCCCAAGTTCGAACAGCCCGGGCAAAGCATCAAGATCGCCGCGAACCAGGCCTGGTTCGAATTCCTGCCGGCGCGGGTCTCTCCGCCGGGCGGGTCGCTCGAGCGGTTCGATCCGCCCGCGGTGACGAATGCCCCGATCGACACGTTCGACGACGACGGCCTGGGTATCGAGCCCAACAACCTGATCGCGATCAACAGCCTCATCGGCTATCGCGCGTTCCGCTACGGGCGCCATCTCGATCTGATCATCACCGATCAGCACAGTTTCCGCTGCGCCGTTCCGTTCGACGATCCGTCGCTCGACAAGCTGGGCGGCGACGAGTTCGGCATGACTCCCGAACCCTTGCTGCAGGTGCTCGACGGCGGGCGAGCCTATGACGGCGGGAAGCCGCCGGCCGACCTCCATTATTTCGGCGAGGCGCATGTCCCCAATCCGCGCAAGGACGCTCCGCCACAGACGATCCTGGGCGCGAAGCAGAAAGCCTGGTTCAAGGAACGGCTCGGCCGTTCGACGGCGACATGGAAAATCTGGGGCAATTCGCAGGGCACGCTCAATTGGCGCGCGGATCCGCAGAACCTGCCGGCTGGCCTGACCAAGGAGACATGGCCGCAAGAGACATATGGGCTGCTCCTCGCGGGCGATTATTCCACCGCCTATGTCGAGCGCGGCGAAATCTACGACTTCGTCCGCGATAGCAAGATTACCGGCTTCGCGATTGTCTCGGGCGACCTGCACAGTTTCTGGGCGGGATACGCAGCCGCGCAGCTTCCGCCCGGCAAGTTCGAGCCTGTCGGCCTGAGCTTCGTCGGCGGATCGTTGAGCAGCGTGGGCCCCATGGAGGGCAACGAACATAATTTGCCGAAGGATGCGCCGCTCAGAAGCCTGTTCCTCGCCGACAAGCCGGGGGAGACGAAACCCCATTGGACGTTCAACCTGCTGCTGAGGCACGGGGTCCGTTCTTGCCTGGAATATGCGAAGAGCTTCGATCTGGCGCGCGCTCGATCCTTGTCCAACCCGGACCTAGCGCCGCATCTGGAGTTCTTGGATCTCGGCGGGCATGGCTATGCCAAGGTAAGGGTGTCGGCCGATGAGATGCGAACCGAGTTCGTCTGCATCCCGCGCCCGATCACGCGCAGCGAACAACCCGATGGGGGGCCGCTTCGCTATCGCGTGGCGCACACGACTAAACTGTGGGCTCCGGGCGAACGGCCGAGAATGCGCACGTCGGTCCTCGAGGGCGATGTCGGCCTCAGTATTTGACGAACTTCGAGGTTGAGGACGCAGAATAGGGTTCCCGGGGGGTCAACCCGCGCTCCTCTCCAGCAGCACCGCCCACTCGTCGTCGCGGATCGGACTTCACCGACAGTCGCGACTGGCGCAGCATCTCGAGCTTCGCGAGCCGCGGCTCGGCCTTGATGTCGGCCAGCGTCACCGGCCTGGCGAGCTTCGCCACCGGCTTCACCGCGACGCTGGCCCAGTTGCCGTCGTCGCCGTCGGGTTGCCAGGCGCGCGTGATCTCCATGATACCGACCGCGGCTTTCTCGGTGTTCGAATGGTAGAAGAGCGCGCGATCGCCCGGCCGCATCTCCTTGATGAAGTTGCGCGCGGTGTAGTTGCGCACGCCCGTCCATTCGGTCGCGCGGTCTCGCACGAGGTCGTCCCAGCCATAGGCATCGGGTTCGGATCGCAGCATCCAATAGGCCATGGCAGCCGGTTAGCACTTCTAAACGGCCCGTGAACACCCGATTCCGGCCCGGTTCAGAGGCTCCCGGCTATCCCATGCAACCTCAGCGCCGCGATCGCGTTTTTCGGGAAGCGTGCGGGCGCAACAACGAGGAGGAATGTCATGAACACGCTTATCAAGAAGGCCACGCTCGGCCTAGTCCTGGGGGCCACCGCGCTCACCGCCGCCGCGGTTCCGGCCGAGGCGCAGCGCTATCGCCATCGCGACCACGGCGACGCCGGTGCGGCGATCGTCGCGGGTATCGCCGGCCTGGCGGTCGGCGCGGCGATCGCGTCGAACGACCACCGCTACGACTATGATCGCCGCTACTACCGCGATCACGGCTATTACCCGACCGACGGCTATTATTATCGCGAGCATTATCGCGACTACCGCAACTGCTACACCCGCCGGACCTGGGACCGCTATTCGCATCGCCGCGTCGACGTGCGCTACTGCAACTAGGGCCTGAGGAGGCACGAGAGGGGCGGCGCGGGACAACCCCGCGCCGCCCCTTTTCGTTGTGCCGATCCGGCTTGTCGCACTGGGCGGTTTGCGGCAAAGCGCCGCTCCATGAGCGACACCCCTCCCGACCGCCTCGCGGCCAACCAGACCAGCCCCTTCTTCGACGAGGCGCTGCTGCGCCGGGGCATCGGCATCCGCTTCAAGGGCCAGCGCCGCCGCGACGTGGAGGAATATTGCGTCTCCGAAGGCTGGGTGCGCGTCCAGGTCGGCCGCAAGATGGACCGCAACGGCCAGCCGCTGACGATCAAGCTGATCGGGCCGGTCGAGGCGTGGTTCGAGGATGTGGCCGCCGAGGGTGACGGTGCGGACGAAGGCGCGGCGGAAGCCGAGCCCGGCGCGGAAGGCTGACGGTGCGGCTCAAACCGGCACTGCTCCTGACCCCGGCCCTCCTTCTCCTTCCCGGCGCCGCGCGGCCGGCGGACGGCTTGCTTCCGGGACTCTGGCAGGAGCGCTTCCGCATCGAGTTTATCGATACTACGGGCAAATCCTCGCCCGACTCGGCTCCGCAGGACAGTGCCGAGCGCAACTGTTATAGCGCCGCCGACGTGGCGGCGCTCGCCAAGATTTTACTGGAGGGCGCCGAGAATCTCTGCACGATCGCCAACTTCTCGATGCACGACGGCAAGATCGGCATGGACATGTCGTGCCGGTTCGCGGCGGATGCGACCTATGCGGGGAGGGCCGAGGGGACCTATTCGTCCGATGCCTATGCGCTCGAGGGAATCATGCACCCCGAGGGAAGTTTTCACGGTATGGACGTTCGCGCCAGCATGAGCGCCAATCGCTTGGGCGCGTGCCCGAAGGAATAGCGGGCCCTATCCCCCGAACGCCGCGCGCGCCGCGTCCTCATAAGCCTTGAGCGCGAGCCGGTAGGGGTAAGGCCCGTGGCTGATCCGCGCGACGCCCGCTTCCGCGACCTGCCTCGCGCCGGGCGCGCCGGGGAAAGCCATGAAATTGACCGGCAGCGGCACCGACGCGCACACCCGTGCCAGCAGCCTGAGGTCGATCAGGCCGGGCACGAAGAAGCCGCTCGCGCCCGCCTCTGCATAGGCATGGCCGCGCGCGATCGCCTCCTCTACCATCGCGTCGTCGTGGGTCTCGGCCTTGTTGGCGAGGAAGATGTCGGTGCGGGCGTTGATGAAGAAGTCAGGGCCGACCGTCGCTCGCCCGGCCGCGATCCGCGCGGCCTGGGCGGCGATCGGGTGGAGCGCGCGCGGGCTGCTCGCCATCATCTGGTCTTCGAAGTTGCAGCCGATCGCGCCGGTCCCCGCGAGCCGCGCGAGATTGGCGGCGAACGCTTGCGGATCGGTCGAATAGCCGCCCTCGAAGTCGATGCTGACCGGCAGGCCGGTCGCACCGACGATCCGCTCGGCATTGGCCATCACGAAGTCGATCGGCACCTGCTCCTGGTCGCCGAATCCGTTGGCGGCGGCGACCGACCAGCTGCCGGTCGCGACCGCCTTCGCCCCCGCGCGCTCGGCGGCGGCGGCGCTGCCCGCGTCCCAGACGTTGAACAGAATCAGCGGGTCGCCGGGCGCATGGAGCGCGGCGAAGGTTTCGAAGCGGCTGGTCATGGCGAGCGACTCCTGGCGGAAAGGCGTCAGGATGTCGCCGATCTGCTCCGCGGGGGTCAAGCGGGCCCTTGCGGTTATCGTTTCGGCTGCCAGCGGAACGTCCGCGCCGCGATCAGTGCGCCGCCCACGCCCCACGCCGCGACCGTCGCGAGGCTCGACCAGCCGATTCCGTCGCCGAAGAAGGCGTTCGACGTCGCGGTCGCGAGCGGCTTGATCGGCAGCGCGCCAGCGACGGCGTTGAGCCACGCCGGCAGCTTGTCGACCGGGAAGAAGGCGCCTGAGACGAACAGCACCGGGAAGGTCAGCGCATTCAGAAGCGCCGGCCCGGCCTGGGCGTTGGGCACGATCGACACCACCGCGAGCGACAGCGCCGCGAGGCTCACCGCCCCCACCGCGACGCAAACCGCGAAATCGGCGACGCGTTCGGGCACCAGGTGCACGCCGAACAGCGCGACGCCTTCGCCCACGCACAGCGCCGATGCGAACAGCCCCATGCACATCGCGAACGCCAGCCGCGCCGCGATATAGGAGGAAACCGGGGTCGGCGTGCCGCGGATCCGCTTCAATCGCCCCATGTCGCGATCGAACAGCACGCTGATCGCCAGGTTGGTGAAGCAGGTCATCACCACCGCGAACACCGCCATGCCGGTGACGAAATAGGCGGCGACGGGGAGCGTCTCGCCGTGGCGGACGATCGTGCCGGCGCCGAACACCAGGCCGTTGATCGTCAGCAGCATCAGCGGGAAGATCACCCCGAAGAACGCCGCGCTCGGGTTCCGCCAGAAGGAGAGATTGATGTAGCGCAGGTGATGCGCCACGCTGCCGGTCCAGCGGATCATCGTGCCGCCTCCCCCTGACCGGCGCCATCGCGCGCGATCAGGCCTAGATAGGTTTCCTCGAGGTTCGGGCGCGAGACTTCGAGCCCGTCGAGCGCGATCCGCTGGGCGATCGCCCAGCCGGTCAGCTCGTGGAGCAGCGGCACCGGATCGTCGGCCTGGAGCAGCACGCTGCCGGCCGCGCCTTCGATGCGCGCGGCCGCGACGCCGTCGGGCAAGGGCGGCCCCCCCTCGGGCAATCGGAAGCGGATTCGGCTGGCGGCGGTCTCGCGGTTGCCGAGCGTGTCGGGGGTGCCTTCGGCGATGATCCGCCCGGCGGCGATGATCGCAACTCGATCGGCGAGCTGCTGCGCTTCGTCCATGTAATGGGTGGTGAGCAGCACCGTCTTGCCCAGCGCCTTCAAGCCGCGGACCATCGCCCAGGCCTCGAGCCTAGCGTCGGGATCGAAGCCGGTGGTCGGCTCGTCGAGGAACAGAAGATCGGGATCGCCGACCAGCGCGAGCGCGACGTCGAGCCGCCGCTGCTGCCCGCCCGACAGCTTGCCGGCCCGCACGTTGCGCTTCTCGGCCAGGCCGACGGTCTCGATCACCTCGTCGACCGGGCGCGGATGAGGATAGGCGCCCGCGACCATGCGGATCAACTCGGCGACGGTGAGGAAGGGATCGGCGGTGGTCTCCTGGGGCACGATGCCGATCCGCGCCTTCTGCTTCCAGCCGGCGCGCGCCGGGTCCGCGCCGAACACGCGCACCTCGCCGCCGTCGCGCCGAGTGAAGCCTTCGAGGATCTCGACGGTGGTGGTTTTGCCCGCGCCGTTGGGACCGAGCAGCGCGAAGATTTCGCCGGTCGCGACGGTGAGGTCGACGCCCTTCACGGCATGGACCGATCCAAAGGATTTGGTCAGCCCCCGCACTTCGATCGCCGCTTCCGCCATGCGTTTTCCCCCGAGCAGCGGGACCTGTACGGCCGATAGCTGCCCTAGTCGCTTAACACACCTTCGGGGGGTTGGGGAAGCCGGTCCTGGAGATGCGACCCCCTCGTCATCCCGGAAAGCCTTCGGCTTCCGGGATGACGGTATTGCGGGGGCCTAGTGAACGAACCGCGCCACCACGTCCCGGTATGAGCGGCTTACCTTCACCGATGCGCCCGAATCGAGCACGAGGAAGCATTCGCCGTTGGTGTGCGGCTTGACCTGCTTGACGAGATCGAGGTTGACGATCGTCGAGCGGTGGACGCGCTGAAAGCGGCGCGGATCGAGGCGCTTCTCGAGATCCTTCATCGTTTCCCTGAGGATCAGCGTGTTGTCGCCGGTATAGATGCACATGTAATCGCCCGCTGCGTCGATCCGCTCGATCGTGTCGACGTCGACTCGGAAGATCTGGCCGCGGTCCTTGATGTTGATGAGCTTCTCGAAGCGGTTGGCGGCGTGCTCGCCCGTGCCCGCATCGGCCAGCTCCTCGGCGGCCTGCGGCGCCACTTCGGCGAGCACTTCCTTCAATTTCTCGACTTCCTCGACGCCGCGCTTTTCGGTCAGCCGCTGACGGACTCGATCGAGCGTGTCGGCGAGTCGCGCTTCCTCGACCGGCTTGAGCAGATAATCGACCGCCTGCGCTTCGAACGCGCGGATCGCGTGATCCGAATAGGCCGTCACGAACACGAACAGCGGCGGCTCGACCTCCATCAGGCCCTGGACCACCGAGAATCCGTCGAAGCCGGGCATCTGGATGTCGAGGAAGACGAGGTCGGGCTTGTGCGTCTTGATCGATCGGATCGCTTCGCGGCCGTTCGAGCATTTGTCGATGATCTCGACGTCCTCATGCTCGAGCAGGCGGAGCTCGAGGCCCTGGATGGCGAGCGGCTCGTCGTCGACGAGAATGGTGCGGATGGTCATGCGGCCTCTCGATTTGGTTCTTCGAGTTGAAACGGTATCTCGATCTCAACGCTGAACCCGTCTCCGGGGTTCGATCGCGCCTCGAAACGATGGTCAGGCCCGAAGGACTGCGCCAGCCGCTCCCTTATATTGGCGAGCCCCACGCCGGTTGAAAGGGTCGGCCTCGCTTTCGCTTCGATCAATCCCGGGCCGGTGTCGGATACGGCGATCTGCACCCGTTCTCCGGCGAGCCGAGCCGTGACGGTGATATCCGCGCCTTCTTCCTGCGGCGTCACGGCATATTTGATCGCGTTTTCGACGAGCGGCTGGAGCAACAGCGACGGCAACCGCGCCTTGGCGACGCGCGGATCGATGTCGAAATGCGGGCGCAGCCGCTCGTCGAATCGCATCTTCTCGATCTCGAGATAGAGCTTCAGCGTCTCGACTTCCTGCGCGAGGGTGACGTGCGCGGTCGGCTCGTTGGCGAGCGTGTAGCGCAGGAACGAGGCGAGGCGCGAGAGCATTACGTTGGCGCGCTCGGTCTGCTTCAGCAGCACCAAGGTCGAGATCGAATTGAGCGTGTTGAAGAGGAAGTGGGGATTGAGCTGGTAGCGCAGCATCGCGAGCTGCGCCGCCGAGGCCTGGCTTTCGAGCGCCTGGAGCTGATCGATCTGCTGCTCGACGATCAGATAGAAGTTGATCCCGAAATAAAGCGCCGACCAGCCGGCGAGCACGGTGAAGCTGAGGAACATGCCGCCGAGCACCAGCGCCAGGCTGATCCCGGGCTCGGGCGCCTTGATGAACGAGAAGCTGAAGGCGTTGAGCACCGCATAGATCACCGTCGCCGCCGCGAGCGTGGCGAGGGTCAGCAGCAGGCCGGTGATCCGCGGCAGCCGGCGGTAGAGCCCATAGAGCGCCGAAAGCAGGAGCGTCAGGCAATAGCCGATGATCGCCTCGATGATCGCGGCGATCACGCCTTCGAGGCTGAAGCCGTTCGAGATGCTCGAAACGGTGCGCAGGATCAGATAGCCGCTCCAGCCCGCGATCTGGAGCCGCCAGAAGGCGCGGCTCTTCTCCTCGAAGAACGGGCGCGACAAGGCGCGCGGCTTCGTCATGTTGATCGGCGCGGGCATCAGCCGCCGCCGGGGATCGAGGATCTGCGCCACAGCCGCCCTCTAACACCCTGGGGGGAGGGGGCAAAGATGCACGGATTCGGCGGGCGGGACAGGCGGGGCGCAAAAAAAGGGGATCAACCCTCACCCTCCCGCTTCGCGGGCCCCTCTCTCTCCCGTGAAAGCGGGAGAGAGGTCCGTCAACCGCACCGACGCGTTTGCAATCGATACGATCGCAAAAAAAGGCCGCCGTCCCGAAGGACGGCGGCCCGATGATTGCCGATCCGCGAAGGATCAGAACTGGACGTTGAGCGACGCGATGAACGTCCGCGGCACGCCGATCTGAACGAACGGGATCGTGGTCACGACGGTCGAACCGCCGCTGAACCCACCGACGTAGAACTGATTGAACACGTTCTGCACGTTGAGCTGGAGGTAGGTCTTCTTGTTGAGTCCTGCCCACGACATGTTGATCCGGGCATCGAGATCGACCGTGGTGTAGGCCGGGGTCTTCGCCGGATAGACCTGATACTGAGTTCCGCTCGCCGGGCACACGGTGTTCACGAGCGTGGCGGTGCACTGGATGAGCGGCAGGTTCTGGTCGTTGAGGTAGCGCGGACCAGTCCGCTTGGCCTGGACGCCGAGATCGACCGGACCGACGCTGCCCTGGAGGCGGCCGCCGAAGGTGTAGACCGCGGCACCCGATTCACGCTTGCCGGCGGTCAGCGCGAAGATCGGCTGGCCGGCGGCGGTGCAGTTGACCGTCACGGTCGCGTTGCAGAGACCGAGCTCGACGTTGTTCTTGATCTCGGACTTCAGATACGAGCCGAACAGATGGACCAGCACCTGCGGGACCGGCGCCCAGTCGAGATCGGCGTCGATGCCGTACTTATCGACGCGGCCGAGGTTGCGATACACGGTCTGCTGCGTGTCCACATCGAACGCGCTGGCGAGACGGTTGGTGAAGCGCGTGTACCACGGGCCGATCTCGGCCTGGATCGTGCTCGACGTGTAGCGCAGGCCCGCGTCGAAATTGTCCGAGGTTTCCGGTGCCGGATTGGCCTGGTCGCTGGCGCGCGGGAAGTAGAAGGCGTTGTACAGGTTGTCGGTGCCCGGAACCTGCAGACCCTTCGAGTAGCTGAGGAAGAGCGTGACGTTCTGGTCGGCCTTCCAGGTCACGCCCGCGCTCGGCAGGATGCGGTTGTACTTGTACTTGCGCTCCTGCGGGGGCGACCAGGCGGCGTTGGTGCCGCCGACCGGAACGCCGTTCGTGCCGACCACATAGGGGTGGTAGGTCGCTTCGAGCGCATCGATCGCCGCATTCCCCGTGCATTCGACGAAGCCGCCCGCGCTGCTGGTGAAGCAGTGGTTGTTGAGGTCGCGCTCGTAGAACGGCGCGCGGATGCCGATATCGACGGTGACCGGGCCGAACTCGCCGCGATACTGGCCCGACACCTGATTCAGGATCGCGTAGGACAGGCGGTCGCGCTTCTCGAGCCGTACGCCGTTCGACGCGATGATCGGAACGTTGGCGGGGAACACGTCGGTCGGAACACCATTGGGCTGGAGGTAGTCCAGCTCGCCGGTCTGGTGGTGACGGCCCTTGTCGTAGGTATAGCCGATGCGGATCGTCTGGGTGTCGCTGATGTCGTAGCGCAGGCCGGCGATCACGCCGTAGCGCCGGGTCTGCGTCTCGCTGGCGGCGAGGACGTTGACGGTGTCGAGCTTGTCGCCGTCGCCGTTCAGATCGAGGCCGACATAGGGTTTGCCGGCGAAATAGCCGACTTCGCAATCGATCCCCGCGCCGGTGGCGCCCGCCGCGCAGTTGCCGGCCGGCGAGGCCGGGTTGATGTCGTTGGGGAATTCACGCGCATCGACGGTGCCGCCGCCGTTCGCCTTGACGTACTGGAAGCTCGGCTCGATCGTCAGGACCAGGCCGGGGGCCAGCGTGAAGCGCGAGGTGACGCGAAGGTTGCCGGTGTTCGACGGGTTGTAGCGCTCGTCGAAGGTGGTGCCGCAGCCGGTCGCGCCCTGGACGGGGCCGGGCGGGGTGGGAACGGTGGTGTTCGACACCTGAGCGCCCGGGCCGCCGGGCAGCACGGTGCAGCGAGTCACGTGATACGGGATCTCGTCGAAGCTGAACGGGAAGCGGTTGTTCGAGTTCGGCCCCGGCAGGCGCGGCGCCGAATTGGTCGGGCTCTGCACCGTATCGATGCGCAGCGGCACCGAGCCGCCGAAATTGTTGCGGTTCTCGTTCCAGTTGCCCGAGATCGAGATGTAGTCGCCGTTGCTGCCGATCGGCTGGTAGATGCGGGCGTTGTACTGCTTCTTGTTGATCTTGCCGAAGTCGTTCACGTACCAGTTGTTGGTCGCGCGGCTCGCCGAGACCCAGGCTTTGGTGCCCCACGGCGTGAACACGCCGGTGTTGATCTGGCCGAAGATGCGCATGAAGTCGTCGCTGCCGAACGAGCCGAGCACGCGAACGCCGAACTTGTCGGTCGGCATGATCGTGCGATAGTTGACCGTCGAGCCCGAGGCCGCCGCGGTCGGGCTGTCGACGTCGGTCGAGCCGTAGTTGACGCTGACCGCCTCGATCAGCTCGGGATCGAGCTGCTGGTTCGAATAGAGCGCGTAGTTGCCGGTGTCGTTCAGCGGAATGCCATCGAAGCTGAGCGAGATGCGGCTCGCATCGAAGCCGCGGATGACCAGCGTGCCGCCGGCCGAACCGAACGGATCGTTGTTCTGGAAGCTGACGCCCGGAAGCTGGTTGATCGTATCGAGGATCGAGTTGCCCGGGGTCTGGCGCGCGATGAACGCCTGGTTGAGCGTGCCCTTCGCCTTGGCCGTATCGGAAACCTCGACGCCGCCGACGCCGCGGTCGACGTGGCCGGTAACGACGATCGTGTTCCCCTCGTCGAATTCGGTGGAGGCGGCCGACTGCGCCCAGGCGCTCGCGGGCAGAATCAGCGCGGCAAAAGCCACGCCGGCAAAAAGCTTGGTGCGCATTCGAGTTTTCCCTTTCGGTGTGCGTTTTCTTGAAGCACGGAGCCCCGCGGTGCTTTGCGCACCGTCTGTAGGCTGCCCCTGTCTGATTCTTTTATGTCGCGTGGATGACAGTCAATCGGAGTCCGTCGAATCTGTCATTTCGTTAATGCTGCGTTGCACGAAAGCATCACCCCGCGGCGGCGAAAATCACGGCCCATTCGGCCTCGTCGATCACCCGGATTCCCAGTTCTGCGGCCTTTTTGAGCTTCGAACCGGCCCCCGGACCGGCCACGACCAGGTCGGTCTTCGCCGAGACCGATCCAGCGACCCGCGCGCCCAGCGCTTCGGCCTGCGCCTTGGCTTCGTCGCGACTCAGCGATCTCGAGGCTGCCGGTGAACACGATCGTCTTGCCCGAGACCTCCGAGTCGCGGACCTGCGACTCGAATGGGCGGGGGCGCACTTGGCCGAGGAGATCGTCCCACGCCTCGCGATTGTGCGGCTCGGCGAAGAAATCCGCGAGCGCTTCCGCAACGACCGGGCCGACGCCTTCGACCGCCTCGATCTCGGCGCGCGCCTCGGGCGAATCGGTGGCCGCGACGGCGATCGCGGCGAGTTGCTCGACCGTGCCGAACGCCTTGAGCAGATCGCGCGCGGTGACCGCGCCGACGTGGCGGATGCCGAGCCCGAACAGGAAGCGCACCGGATCGGGCGCGCGCTTGTCCTCGATCGCGGCGAGCAGGTTGGCCGCCCAGACTCGCCCGTCCTTCTTGCGCGCGAGCAGCTGTTCCTCGGTCAGGCGGAAGATGTCGGCGGGGGTGTGGATCAGGCCGTCGTGGAAGAAATCCTCGATCTGCTTGAGGCCGAGCCCTTCGATGTCCATCGCGCCCCGACTGACGAAGTGACGCAGCCGCTCGACGCGCTGCGCAGGGCAGATCAGCCCGCCGGTGCAACGGATGTCGACCTCGCCGTCCTCGGCGACCGCGTCCGACTGGCATTCGGGGCAGCGGGCAGGGAAGGTCCAGGGTTCGCGGGGGACATCGCGGGTGAGGTTCTCGACGATCTGCGGGATGACGTCGCCGGCGCGCTGGAGGACGACGCGGTCGCCCGGGCGGACGCCGAGCCGTGCGATCTCGTCGGCATTGTGGAGCGTCGCGTTGGTGACGACGACGCCGCCGACGGTGACCGGCTCGAGCCGGGCGACGGGGGTGAGCTTGCCGGTGCGGCCGACCTGGATGTCGATCCGCTCGAGCGTCGTCTGGGCGCGCTCGGCGGGGAATTTGTGCGCGAGGCCCCAGCGCGGCGCACGGCCGACGAAGCCCAGCCGCGCCTGCCAGTCGAGTCGGTCGACCTTGTAGACGACGCCGTCGATGTCGAACGGCAGATCGGCGCGCTTGGTTTCGATCTGCTTGTAGTGCGCGAGCGCTTCCTCGGGCGTCGCGGCGCGGACGAGCAGATCGGAGACCGGGAAGCCCCACGACTTGATCCGGAGCATCGCTTCGTGCTGCGATCCGGCGGGCTCGTCGGAAACTTCCCCCCAGCCCCAGGCGAGGAAGCGCAAGGGGCGCGAGGCAGTGACCGAGGCATCCTTCTGGCGCAGCGATCCCGCGGCCGAATTGCGCGGATTGGCGAACTGGCGCGCTTTTTCGGGGTCCTCGGCTTCGGCGAGCAGCCGGGCGTTGAGCGCGACGAAGGCGGCCTTCTCCATGTAGATCTCGCCGCGCACCTCGAAGACGTCGGGGGCCGGCGCGGGAAGGCTGTGGGGAATGTCGGCGATGGTTCGGACGTTGGGGGTCACATCCTCGCCGATCTGGCCGTCGCCACGGGTGAGCGCGCGGACGAGGCGGCCCTTCTCGTAGCGGATCGAGCAGGAGAGGCCGTCAATCTTGGGCTCGGCGGTGAGCGCTATTGGCGTGTCCTCGGCAAGGCTCAGGAAACGGCGGACGCGGCCGAGGAAATCGCCGACTTCCTCGTCGTCGAACGCATTGTCGAGGCTGAACATCGGCCGTGCATGGGCGACCTTGGCAAGCGCGCCCGAAGGCGCGGCGCCGACCTGCTTGGAGGGCGAATCGACGCGGACAAGATCGGGGAAAGCGGCCTCGACCGCCGCGTTGCGCCGCATCAGCGCATCGTAGTCGGCGTCGCTGATCTCGGGCGCGTCCTGGTCGTGGTAGAGCCGGTTGTGGTGCGCGATCTCGGCGGCGAGACGCTCGAGCTCGGCGGCGGCTTCGTCCGGAGTCTGGGGCAGCGGGTCCATGCCGACGGGGCTAGGAGATTGGACCCGCATCGATCAATAGGAGTCGCGAGGAGCCGGGCCATGAACTTCACGTTCGAACCCATCGGCCACGTTCGCGGCGGGCGCGGCGAGGCGGTGGACGACGATTGGGACCGCAAGGCGGCAATCATCGAGCTGGCGCCGCGCTTCGGCCCCGAATCACTCGCCGGGCTCGGCGATTTCAGCCATGCCGAGGTGGTCTTCGTGTTCGATCGCGTGCCCGACTCGGCGATCGAGACCGGCGCGCGGCACCCCCGCGGGCGCGAGGACTGGCCACTCGTCGGCATCTTCGCCCAGCGCGGCAAGAACCGGCCGAACCGGCTCGGCGTCACCGTCTGCAGGATCGAGCGAGTCGCGGGCACGCGGGTGCACGTCCGCGGGCTCGACGCGATCGACGGGACCCCGGTGCTCGATATCAAGCCGGTGATGCGCGATTTCCTGCCCCGCGGCGAGATGCGCGAGCCGGCGTGGGCGGGCGAATTGATGGCGGGCTATTGGGAAGCCCGAAGCTGACCGCGCGGCCGCCTCGCTGGCTCCGCCGGATCGGGGCGGTGCTGTTGTGGACGGTGGTGGCCTTGTGCCTGACCGCGACGCTGCTGCCTTATTTCCTCGACCGCATCTATTATCGCGGGCCCGTGTCGGCGCATTTCGACGGGGCGCATTTCTTCAATCCCGATGGCGAGGACACGTTCACCCCGTCTTCGAAGATCAGCCGCGCCAAGCTGATCTGGACCGAGCTGTTCGGCGATCCCGAGCGCCCCGCATGGCCGGATCGCATCATCGTCCGCCCGTCTCGGCCGGCAACTCGCGTGGAGGGCGAAGCGATGGTCGCGACCTGGATCGGCCACGCGACGGTGCTGGTGCAGACGCAGGGACTCAACCTCCTGACCGATCCAGTGTGGAGCGAAACCGTCGGTCCGTTCGGGATCGGCCCGCGCCGGGTGGCGGAGCCGGGGGTGCGTTTCGAGGATCTGCCGCACATCGATCTCGTGCTGGTCAGCCACGACCACTACGACCATATGGACCTCGCGACGCTCAGGCGGCTGTGGGATCGCGACCGGCCGCTGATCGTCACCTCGCTCGGCAACGACAGCGTGATCGGCGGAGCCGGAGTGCCCGCGCGCGCGCTCGACTGGGGGCAGCGGATCGCGGTGCACCCCGGCGTCGCGGTGGTGGTGACGCGCAACCACCATTGGGGCAGCCGCTGGCTCGGCGATCGCAACCGCTCGCTCTGGTCGAGCTTCGTGGTGACGCTGCCGGCCGGCAACTTCTTCTTCGCGGGCGACACCGGGCCCGGCGACATGATCTGGCCCGCCGAGGCAGCGGCGCTCGGCCCGATCCGGCTGGCCGCGCTGCCGATCGGGGCGTTCCGCTTCGAACGCGGTCAGATGTCGAGCGGGAGCCACATCGGTCCGCGCGACGCGATCCGGGCATGGAACCTGCTCGTCCGCCCGCGCGCGATCCCGATCCACTGGGGCACCTTCCGCCTCTCGTGGGAAGGCTATTGGACGCCGCCGCGGATGCTCGATGCGATGCTGCGTTGCGCGGGAAGTGATCCCGCCCAATTCGCGGGCGTAGCGATCGGCGTACCGGTCTCAATTCCATCGATGGGCGCGGCGCCGCCGCCGCCCGACCTCGCAGCGTTGGCCGCCTGCGAAAAGCGCGGAGCCTTCGATCCGCTGCGCTGATTCGGGACAGCGTTCCAAATCGGTCTGGGACCGGGTAAACCACAGGTTGAGACGGGGGTCGGCGCAGCCTATTTTGTGCGCAACATGGGAGGGCCAGTGTGAGCAACCGCGCGATCCGCGCACCCAGGCAGTATGAGACGACGATCGACCGCGCCGGAATCGCGCTGGCGATCGGCAGCGCATTGGGCGGCGGCGTGGTGCTGGCGCTGCTGCTGCTCGGCGGCCAGCGCGAGCCGTTCGCGCTCGCGACCGCCTGGGCGATCGGATCCTTGTTCATCGGCATCGGCATGACCGCGGTAGCGGGGCCGCTGTGGCTGGTGATGCACGTCGCCGGGCTTCGTCGCGCGCGGCACGCGGCGCTGGTCGGCGCGGTGGCGGCGCTCGCGGTGTTCGTCGGCGCGCAGACCTATGGCTTCGGCCTGCTCGAGATGCCGGTGATCGACAGCCACACCTGGATGTTCCGCTGGGCGAGCGCGATCGCCACCAGCGCGGTGCTGGCGCTGATCGCGGCGCTGATCGGCGGGATCATGTGGCGCGTCGCGTACCGACGGGTCTGGCAGAGCTAAGCCGGCCCCACTCGGAACGCGCAGAGCTTGTTGCCGTCGCGGTCGCGGAAATAGGCGGCGTAGAAAGCCTGGTCGCTTTCCTCGCCGCGCACCCCGGGGCCGCCTTCGTCGGTGCCGCCGAGCTCGAGCGCGCGGGCGTGGAGCGCGTCGACCTTGGCGCGCTCGTCGACCACCAATGCGATCATCGTGCCGTTGCCGGAGGTGGCCGGGTTGCCGTCGTGCGGCGGGCCCATGCCGAACATCGGCTTGTCCCACGACGCGCCCCAGGCGGTGCCGCCGTTGGGGAACTCCATCAGCCGCCCGACGCCGATCGCGCCGAACAGCCCGTCGTAGAAGTCGCGCGCCGAGGCGGTGTCGTTGCTGCCGACGAGCGTGTAGCCGATCATTGCTTGACTCCCTCCTTGCCGGTGCACGCGCCGACCCAGTGGCCGGTAACGCGGGTCTTCATCGTCATCGCCATCTTGCCGGTGGTGTTGGCTTCGCCGTCCACACTGTAGTCGGTCGCGGTATAGGTGCCGGTCGAGCGCGTGGTCAGCGTGCTGTTGGCCGAAGGGCAGACCATCTCGCTCGAGATATGGCCGCCGGCCGCCTCATAGTGGTTGAAGTGGCACCCGCCCTTGCCGAGCATCTCCGAGCGGGGGCCCATCGCTGCCTGCTCGGCGGTCATGCAGCTGGTGACGCTCTGTGGACGGCGCTTCATCCCCTCGAGCATGCCGGGGGGCGCTCCGGCCATCTGGACATCGAGGATCTCGAACTTGTTCTCCCACTGCCCGGGCCTGAGCACGATCGAGGACGCGGTGGTCTGCGCCTGAGCCTGCTCCGCGGCGTTCCCAGGCGTCGCCGCAGCGCTCCCGCTCTCCGCCGCGGGGTTCGCGCTCGGCAACGTGGTGTTTCCGCCCCCCGCGGCGGCGTTGCCGGCGGGCGTCGAGGCGTTGCAGGCGGCGAGGGCGAGCCCGAGGGCGATCGCGGGCAGGGCGTGGCGCATGGCATTCTCCCCTTTCGAGAGGTAATCTCGTTCCCGCTTTGTTGCGGTATCGCGGCAAAATCACCATATTCCCCGAATATGGCAATCCAGATTCGCACCAGCCTGGCCGAACCCGACACCGGGCAGAGCTTCGTGCCGCACCGGCCCCAGCGCCCCGACAAGGTGGAAGGGGGCAGGGCCTTCAAGCTCGTCTCCGAATATACCCCCTCGGGCGACCAGCCGACCGCGATCGCCGAACTGGTCGAGCAGACTCGCGCGGGCGAGCGCGATCAGGTGCTGCTCGGCGTCACCGGATCGGGCAAGACCTTCACCATGGCCAAGGTGATCGAGGCGGTGCAGCGCCCCGCGCTCGTCCTTGCCCCCAACAAGATCCTGGCCGCCCAGCTCTACGGCGAGTTCAAGAGCTTCTTCCCCGAGAACGCGGTCGAATATTTCGTCAGCTACTACGATTATTACCAGCCCGAGGCGTACGTGCCGCGCTCGGATACCTACATCGAGAAGGAAAGCTCGGTGAACGAGGCGATCGACCGGATGCGGCATAGCGCCACTCGGTCGCTGCTTGAGCGCGACGACGTGATCATCGTCGCGTCGGTCTCGTGCCTCTACGGCATCGGATCGGTCGAGACCTATTCGGCGATGATCTTCGACCTCAAGAAGGGCCAGATGGTCGACCAGCGCGAGATCATCCGCAAGCTGGTCGCGCTCCAGTACAAGCGCAACGATGCCGCCTTCGCGCGCGGCAATTTCCGGGTGCGAGGGGACAGTCTCGAGATCTTCCCGTCGCACTATGAGGACACCGCCTGGCGGATCAGCTTCTTCGGCGACGATATCGAGGAGATCACCGAGTTCGATCCGCTGACCGGAAGCAAGGTCGCGAGCCTCGACTACATCCGCGTCTTCGCCAATTCGCACTATGTGACCCCGGGGCCGACGCTCAAGCAGGCGATGGAGGGCATCCGCCACGAGCTGGCCGAGCGGCTCAAGGAGCTGGAGGCCGAGGGCAAATTGCTCGAGCACCAGCGGCTCGAGCAGCGCACCAACTTCGACCTCGAGATGATCGCCGCGACGGGGAGCTGCGCGGGGATCGAGAATTATTCGCGCTTCCTCACCGGCCGTCTTCCGGGCGAACCGCCGCCGACCTTGTTCGAATATCTGCCCGAGAATGCCTTGCTGTTCGTCGACGAGAGCCACCAGACGATCGGCCAGATCAACGGCATGTCGCGCGGCGACCACAAGCGGAAGATCACGCTGGCCGAATACGGCTTCCGCCTGCCCTCGGCAATCGACAACCGACCGCTGCGCTTCAACGAATGGGACGCGATGCGCCCGCAGACCACCTATGTCTCGGCGACGCCGGGCGGGTGGGAAATGGAGCGGACCAGCGGCGTCTTCGTCGAGCAGGTGATCCGCCCGACCGGGCTGATCGATCCGCCGGTCGAGATCCGCCCGGTCGAGGATCAGGTCCACGACCTGATCCAGGAATGCCGCAAGGTGGCGGAGGCGGGCTACCGCACGCTCGTCACCACGCTCACCAAGCGGATGGCCGAGGACCTGACCGAATATATGCACGAGGCGGGATTGAAGGTCCGCTACATGCATTCGGACATCGAGACGCTCGAACGCATCGAGCTGATCCGCGACCTGCGGATGGGCGTCTACGACGTGCTCGTCGGCATCAACCTGCTGCGCGAGGGGCTCGATATTCCGGAATGCGGGCTGGTCGCGATCCTCGATGCCGACAAGGAAGGGTTCCTCCGCTCCGAAACCTCGCTGATCCAGACCATCGGCCGCGCCGCGCGCAACGTCGATGGGCGCGTCATCCTCTATGCCGATCGGATGACCGGCAGCATGGAACGCGCGCTCGCCGAGACCGGGCGGCGGCGCGAGAAGCAGGAGGAATATAACCTCGCGCACGGCATCACCCCGACGACGATCAAGCGCAACATCGGCGACATCATCGCCCACGTCGCCTCGCGCGATCAAGTCACGATCGAGATCGACGAGGACCGCCCGCACATGGTCGGCCACAACCTCAGGAGCTACATCGAGAGCCTAGAGAAGAAGATGCGCGACGCCGCGGCGAACCTCGAGTTCGAGGAGGCCGGGCGGCTGAGGGACGAGATCCGGTCGCTGGAGGCGGAGGAATTGGGGCTGCCCGCGGGCGAGCACAAGGCGCCGATGATGGGGCGGAGTACGGAGGGCAAGCCGGGGACGCGGAAGGGGAAATACGGGCGGTCGAGCAAGACGAAGTTCGGGGGCGGCGGGCGGCGTTAGCTGCCCCCGTGCGCCCGATACGTAAGCCCCCTAAACCTTGCGCTTCCCTCCCCACTCGCGAAGATCGCGGGCCTCAGGCTCATGAAGCCGTCTGCGATGTTGTGGTTGTAGCCGGCGACTTCGTAGTCGATCACCTTGCGCCAGGCGCCGCCATAAGGGCGGATGAAATGGCTGGTGACATTGTCGTCGTTGACGATGCGGATCGTGAAGCGGCGGCCGGCGGCGGGGCCGGGGGGTGGGTAGGTGGAGTCCCTGCCGGTTTTCCAGGTGTGGAGCTTGGCCGCCTCGGCGCCGAGGCCGCAGAACAGCTTTTCGTTGTAGAAGAGGATGAGGCCGGCCTGGGTGTCGCCTTCCAACTCCACATCGACGCTGACTTCGTACGAGCGGTCGCCAGTGATGAAGGCGAGGGGAGACGAGCTTGAGGGGCCGGTGCCCTGGCTCTTGAGGATCAGGCTGCCGTCCTCGATCCGGGCGCGGTCGAGATAGCCGGGCCTGGGATCGAAGAAGGCGAGGCGGGTGCCGAACATCGCGGCGTGGAAATCGTCGGAGAGGGCGATGCCATGCGCTCCGGCGGGCGCGCCGCGCGGCTTGGCGAGCGGGCGGGAGAGATCGCCGCCGAGCGCGCGAGGCCAGCCGTCGGCGGTCCATTCGAACGGCTCGAGCAGCATCTGGCGGCCGAGCGTGCGGTAGCCGTTTTCATAGGCGTGATAGACCAGCCACCACTCGCCTGCCGGGCCCCGCACCGGGGTGGCGTGGCCGCGCGACCACCAGGGCTCGGCGGCGCTCGTCGTGCGGACGATCGGGTTGTGCGGGCAATTTTCCCACGGCCCGTGGATCGAGCGCGACCGGGCGACCACGACCATGTGGCTGGTCGGCGGTCCCGCGGTGCCCCCTTGGCCCGAGAAGAGGTAGAAGAAATCGCCGTGGCGGAGGAGCTTGGGGCCTTCGTGCGCCTCCGCCTCGATCACCCAGTCCGCGGGGATCGGCCAGCCCTTGTAGACCTGCTCGGGATCCCCGTCGCGGCGGAGGCCGTCGTCGGTGAGCTTCACGCGGTGGCCGTCGTTGAGGAAGAGGTAGCGCTTGCCGTCCTCGCCGACGACGTGGCCGGGATCGATGAAGCCGATCAGGTCCATGTCGACGGGCTCGCTCCACGGCCCGTACATCGAGGCGGCGTGGATCGCGTAGATCTTGAAGGGACCGCGCGGGCTGGAGACGGCCGGATCGAAGACGGGAATATAGATGAAATAACGGTCGTCGTGCTTGACCAGGTCGAGCGCCCAGACCGATCCGATCGGCGTGGTGAGCGCGGGGCCGATCGGCTGCCAGTCGATCAGGTTGCGCGAATGCCAGATGACGATTCCGGGATAGTAAAGCGTGCTGGTGTAGCTCGCGTAATAATCGTCGCCGTCCTTGAGGATGTTGGGATCGGGACGGTCGCCCGAGAGAATCGGGTTCAGATAGCGGCCGTCGCCGAGATCGGCGCGGCGCTGGCCTTCGATGCCGGGGCGCCACGCGGGCGCGAGCGTGCAATCCGGAGCCGCGGCGGCCGCGGTTCCGGGGAGGGAGATTCCGGCGACGCTTGCCAGCCCCAGGGTCAGCGCCTCGCGGCGTGAAGTCGTCATTCCCTTCTCTCCCCGCCGGTTGCTTCGGCACGACACAGGTACCGCTAACATTCGCTTGCGCAAGTCGCGTTCGCGGGTGCAAACGTCAACGTTGACAGCGAGTGCCGCAAAGGCGCCGCGTGGAGGATGATGTGATGCGTACGGGTCGCTTGTTGTGCAGCGCCTTGCTGGTTGGCCTGGCGTCGGCGGCGATGGCGCAGGGGCAGTCCGCGCCCTTCACCCCAGCCCCGGCCGCGACTCCCACCACCGGCGCCACGCTCCGCCTCGGCAAGTGCGTCAACATCTCGGACATGTTCGAAGCCCCCACCCCGGGCGCCTGGGGCCGCGAGTTCCGCGATTCCGACATCGCCAACATCTCCGCCAAGGGCTTCACCGCGATCCGGCTGCCGGTGCGCTTCTCGGCGCACGCGGGGGCGAGCGCACCCTATGCGATCGACCGGCATTTCATGGGGCAGGTCCATCACGCCGTCGATCTCGCGACCGCGCACGGGCTCGCGGTGATCCTCGATTTCCACCATTATCTCGAGCTGTTCGACGATCCCGCCGGCCAGGCGCCACGCTTCGCCGGGCTGTGGCGCGAGATCGCCGCCGAATTCCGCGACGCGCCCGCTTCGGTCTCGTTCGAGCTGATCAACGAGCCCAACAAGAATGTGACCCAGACCAATCTCTGGGCGGTGCTCGGGCCCGCGCTGGCGGCGGTGCGCGAGACCAACCCGACCCGCAAGGTGGTGATCGACGGGCCGAGCTGGGCCTCGCTCGATCAGATGCTCGCGACGCACTATCCCGACGATCCCAACATCGTCCCGACCTTCCACTACTACGATCCCGCCAATTTCGGGTTCGACAAGGCGCCGTGGATGAACCCGCCGGTGCGCGAGACGTTCGGCTCTTCGGACGACGTTGCGGAGCTGCATCGCGTGCTGGACAAGGTTCAGGGATTCATCAAGCGCACCGGCCGGGTGCCGTTCGTCGGCGAACTCGGCGCGCACGAGTCGCGCGGGACCCAGCAGCGGGCGATCTATTATCACCTCACCAGCTCGGCATTCGCCTCGATCGGCGTCCAGACCTGCGAATGGGGCTATACCAACACCCACCAGCTCTGGCGCGACGGCGAGGGCTGGCTGCCGGGCATCGCCGACGGCATCGTCACCACCACCACCTTGCCGGGGCAATGATCATGGAGAAGGGCATTAAACCGGGACTGCGTGCGGCGAGCCTGATCGTGCTTGCGCTTGCCGCGTGCAGCGGCGGCGGGGGCGGAGCTTCGGGCGGCGGGAGCATCTCCGCGCCGACGCCCACACCTGCGCCCGCCCCGACCCCCACGCCGACCCCGACGCCTACTGCGACACCCACGCCGACGAACCCGTTCGTCGCGGCGGCCGCGGCCGTCCCCACCACCGGCGCGACCGTCCGGCTCGGCAAGTGCGTCAACATGTCCGATCAGCTCGAGGCGCCGAACGAAGGCGACTGGGGCCCTGCGATCCAGGACAGCGATATCGTCAACATCAAGAACAAGGGCTTCACCGCGATCCGGCTGCCCGCGCGCTTCTCGAACCATGCCCTCACCGCGGCGCCCTATACGGTCGACCCGGTGTTCATGGCGCGGGTCAAGCACGTCACCGATCTGGCGGTGTCGAACGGCCTCTCGGTGATCGTCGACATGCACCATTATCTCGAGCTGTTTGACGATCCCACTGCCAATGCGACGCGCTTCACCGAGATGTGGCGCCAGATCGGCGTCGCGTTCAAGGACGAGCCGTCGACAGTCTATTTCGAGCTGACCAACGAGCCCAACACCAATCTGACCGAGGCCAACAACGTCGCGGTCCAGGGCCCGGCGCTGACCGCGGTGCGCGCGAGCAATCCGACGCGGACGGTGGTGATCGACGGCCCCAACTACGCCTCGCTCGATTCGATGATCGGCGAAGCGCTGCCCAGCGACGCGCACATCGTCACCACTTTCCATTATTACGATCCGCAGAACTTCGGCTTCGATACCGCGCCGTGGATGACACCGGCGACGCGCAATGATTTCGGCACCGCGCAGGACATCACCGATCTCCAGGCGGTGGTGACCAGGCTGCGCAACTACATGACCACCACCGGCCGGGTGCCCTTCGCGGGCGAATATGGTGCGCACGAAAGCCATCCCGACGACCAGCGTGCCAAATATTACAACCTCGTCAGCTCGGCGTTCGCCTCGGCGGGGATCCAGAGTTGCGCCTGGGGCTATACCAACACCTATTTCCTGTGGCGCCCGACCACGGGATGGGTCGGGACGATCGTCGACGGCATCACGACCACGACGACGCTGCCGGCGCCTTGACGCGGCTTGCGCGGCGGAGGGACCTTGGGACACATTGGCAGCGTTGACAGAAAGAACGGCCGACAGGATGAGCGGCCGCGCGAAGGAGAGGGTCGAATGCGGCGGATGCGTGTGATTCCCAGCCTGCTCGTGCTGGGGCTGGTCGCCTGCAGCGGCGGTGGCTCGACGATGAGCGGCGGTGGCTCGATCTCCGCCCCGGCGCCCACCCCGACGCCCACCCCGGCGCCCGCGCCGACCCCCACGCCGACTCCGGTCGCGACGCCGACCTACACGGCCGTCGCAGCGGCGCACCCGACGACCGGCATCTCGCTCCCGCTCGGCAAATGCGTCAACATGGGTAACATGCTCGAGGCGCAGCCGAACGAGGGCGCCTGGGGCCGCGCGATCGCCGAGGACGATTTCACGATCATCAAGGCGGCCGGCTTCAACAGCGTGCGGATCCCGGTTTGGTTCTCGGGCCATTCGCTCACCGCCGCGCCCTACACGATCGACGCGACCTTCATGGCGCGAGTCCACCACGTCGTGAACCTCGCCAGCGCCGCGGGGCTCAACTCGATCATCGACATGCACAATTTCGACGAGCTGTTCGCCGATCCCGCGGGCAACACGACGCGCTTCACCGAGATGTGGCGCCAGATCGCGGTCGAGTTCCAGGCGGCGCCCGCGAGCGTGTGGTTCGAACTGATCAACGAGCCCCACGGCAGTCTCACCAACACCAACCTGGTGGCGGTCGAGACTCCCGCGGTCGCAGCGATCCGGGTGACCAACGCCGCTCGGCCGATCATCGTCGGCGGGCAGGATTACAGCGGCGTGGGGTCCCTCGCGACGCTGGCGCTACCGGCCGATCCCTATGTCGTCCCGACGATCCACACCTATGATCCGTTCAACTTCACCCATCAGGGCGCGACCTTCATCACTCCGTCACCCCCCGTCGGGCGGGTGTTCGGCAGCGCGGCCGATTACGCTGAGCTCGACTCCAACCTGCAGAAGGTGCGCGACTATATGACGCGCACCGGCCGCGTGCCCTTCGTCGGCGAATATGGCGCGATCGACGACACCGGCATTCCGCTCGCGCAGCGCGTCCTCTATTACGGGACGATCACGTCCGCTTATGCCTCGATCGGCATCCAGACCTGCGCCTGGGGCTATACCGATACCTTCCGGCTGCGCGACCAGACCGGTACCTGGCTGCCCGGAATGGTCGATGCGATCCAGACCACGACGACGCTGCAATAGCGGCGGCGGAGCGCATGGTTTACGCTTTCCTGCGCGGGGCTAGGGGCAATATCTGAAAAGACGGCGGCGCGTGCGGGCGCTAGTTCCTTCGCCATCGAAGGGGCCGTTGATGTTTTCGATTGCGCAACTCTGCGAACAGGATCCGGACCTCGAGAACCTCTCGGGACTCCTGCTCCGCGTCGTCGCCGCGCCGGTCGCCGATCCCGCGTCGGTCGCGGCGCTGCGCTGGAACCTGGCGCAAGCGCTGCTCGATCATTGCGAGCGCAGGGACCGCGCCTGCGCCGAGCGGATGCCGGTCGAGGTCCCGTCTCCCGATGCGGCGAGGCGCTCACGCGAGGCGCTCGCGACCCTCTGCGGCGCCTTTGCCCATTACATCGCCGACTGGTCGATGGCCCGCATCGCCGCGGAATGGCAGGAATTCGGGCGGGAGACCGAAGCGGTGCTTGCCGCCCGCGCCGGTCTTCCCGCCGACTCATTCGCTCTGGACGATCGCCGCGCTGCTTGAGCCCGCATCCCCGATGGCCGGTTGAGCGGCCCGGCGCGATCCCGCATAAGGCAGGCATGTCCCGCTTGCTCGCGTCCACCGCCGCCCTGATCCTTGTCGCGAGCGGCAGCGTGGCGCACGCGACCGCGCCGCTGCCGGACCAGTCCGTTGCGCCCTCGGGCGATTGGCGTGATTGGGGGCTGACCCCGGGCACCTGGGTCTATCGCCAGGACGCGCGCGGCAGCATCGCGCTGTTCGGCCGGCCCGGCGAGCCGGCTGATCTCACGCTGCGTTGCGATCGCGCCCGCGCCCAGCTCTACCTCTCGCGCCGCGGCGAGCCGCCGCCCGAGGGCACCGCCCCGCTCGCGATCCGCACGACCAGCATGACTCGGCGGCTGAGCGCGCTGCCGACTGGAGGCGACCCTTCGTACCTCGCGGTCGCGCTCGGCGTGCGCGATCCCCTGCTCGACGCGATGGGCTTCAGCCGGGGGCATTTCACGGTTGAAGTGGGCGACTTGCCGGTGCTGGTCGTCCCCGCCTGGGCCGAGCTGCTGCGTGTCGTCGAGGACTGCCGCGCCTGATCGCTTGGAGCGTGCTGCTCGTGGCAAAACGGTTGTGCCCCGCCGGGCAGTGTATTAGCCATACCGTACACATCTTGGGGAGGAAATGCGCATGAACCGCTGGATTCTCGCCGCGGCGCTTTGTCTGTCCGCGCCGGTCGCGCATGCCCAGAGCGCGCAGGATTTCGCCGCGGCGGTCGCGGCATCGGACCGGCCGGCGGACCAGATCGCGCTCGATGCCAGCCGCCGCCCGGCCGAGGTGCTCGCCTTCCTCGGCCTCAAGCACGGGATGGTCGCCGCCGACATCATGGCGGGGGGCGGCTATTACAGCGAGATCATGAGCCGCGTAGTGGGCCCGACGGGCAAGGTGCTCGCCTATGAACCCAGGCAATATTACGATCCCGATCCCAAGGAGCAGGCGGGCTGGGACGCGCTCAAGGGCCGCGCCGCCAACATCAGCCTCGCGACCTATCCGTTCGACGCCTTCGCGGCGCCCGCCGACAGCTTCGACTTCACCATGCTCCACAATCCCGCCACGATCAAGACCGATTTCGCCGCGGCGGGCTTCGTCCTCGACGGCGAGAGCGACCTGCTGCGCATGCCCGGCGACGATCACACCAAGCACGTCTACGACCCCGCGATCCGCGGCAAGACCGATCGCGTGGTGCTTCGGTTCCGCAAGCCCGCCTGAGGGAAACCCCTGCCTCCCCGCGCGTTTTTCGCGCGAGGAGGAAGGCCATGATCCGCAAGCTCAAGTCGGGCGAATACCGCCTCTACTCGCGCAAGAAAGGCGAGGACGGCAAGCGCAAGAACCTCGGCACGTTCGACGGCCGCGCCGGCGCCGAGAAGCACGAACGCGAGGTCCAGGGCTTCAAGCACCGGGGCGGGTAATCAGCGCTGCGGGCAGGCGAAGGAGAATCGACCAAATTTTTTTTGAAAACAAGGCTTGTTCTGCGAGTCCGGCTGATTCATGATTCGTTCGTGCTCGCAAGGCACATCCGTTCTTCAACAAGCGAAAGGAGGTGATCCGATGTCTCATGGTTCAGCAATGGGGTCGGTTCAGTTCGTTCGGGAGACGCGCCGCTGAGCGAAGGCGCGGACGGAAGCCCTCCGTCCGTAGGGCGAGCGGGAGGTATCCTCCTCCAACCAACGTTCGCCAGCTTGAGCAAAGCGGTCCGCATGGTTTCCCAAGCTGGAGCTTCCGGCCGCTGACCATGTCGGAGGTCGCCGGGTCCCTGATGGGATCCGGCGGCCTCTTTCAGTTTTGGGGAAGCGGCGGAATCGGCCGAGCCTTCCGTACAGGGACAATACGTATCCCGAAGCCCAGGGCGGCGGCGCATAGTCGCGGCGAAGGGGATCGCCGTGCTCAAGAGATATACCGCGCTGGCCGCGCTGCTGCTGATACCGGCAGCCTCGGCTCAGAATGCGCCGACCGGGCAGATCATCCTCGACAATTCGACCTCGCTCGACGCCGATCTGTTCGTCGACGGAGAATATGCCTGCCACGCGCCGTCACATTCGGACTGCGTCGCCGAAACGCCCTCGGGAATCCACGTCCCGATGATCCTCTTCGCCAACGGGGACTATATCATGGGCGATCCGATCGACGTGCCCGGAGGGATGTCGATGACACTGCCGGTGCAAGACCTGATGACCTGAGGCATTGCGCCTTGCGCCGGGGCCAGCGCGTGTTACATTGTATCATGCGCTCGATTGTCGCGTTCCTGTTGCTGGCGAGTCTCGCGGCGTGCTCGGACAGCCGCTGCACCGACACGCCGATGCGCAGCGAAAGCGATCTCGCGGGCCCGCTCGCCGCGTTCGAGTTCGCGCGAGACTGCCACGCCGACAAGGAACCGACGGTGAATGTCGCGGTGGGCGAGCGAGCTGTGGGGCAGGCAGGAGCACATGTGGTCTTCACGGGCGATTCAGAGGGTCGCGCCGACAAGGAGAAGGGGAACCTCCGGCTTGAAATGCACTGGACGGAGCCGCATCGCCTTTCCATCGCCTATGCCGAAGGGGCGCATATCTCCCGCGCCGAATCGCGAGCTGGACTGGCGCAGATCGTCTATCGCGGCACCAGCTGGAGCGTTTTCGTGCCCGCTGTGCCCATGAGAGACTGGTTCGGTCCTCCTCCGGGGACTGCACCCCCGCGGCCACCCAGGCCGCGGCGCGTTCGAGTCCCGGTGATCCCCCCGATCGATCCGGCGGCGCTCGTGGTCAGTCCTGCGCCGATGCCTTCAGCCGATACAGCAGCGCCAGCGCCTCACGGGGAGTAAGCGCGTCGATGTCGAGCGACTGGAGCTCGGCGCGGAGCGCATCCACCGCTTCCTCCTCCGCCTCGGCGACCGCCGCGAACAGCGGCAGGTCGTCGAGCCCGGCCGCAAGCCCTCCGGTCTTCGCGCGCCCAGCCTCGAGCTTGTCGAGCACCGCCTTGGCGCGTTTGAGGGTTACCGGGGGGAGCCCCGCAAGCCGCGCGACCGCGATGCCGAAGCTGCGGTCGGCGGGCCCTTCGGCGACTTCGTGGAGCAGGACGAGATCGCCTTTCCATTCGCGCGCGCGGACGTGGTGGAGGGTTAGTGCGTCGCAGCGCTCGGCGAGGCGGGTGAGCTCGTGATAATGCGTCGCGAACAGGCAGCGGCAGCGGTTGTCCTCGTGGATCGCTTCGACCACAGCCCAGGCGATCGCCAGCCCGTCATAGGTCGAGGTGCCGCGGCCGACCTCGTCGAGGATCACGAAGCTGCGCGGGGTCGCCTGCGCGAGGATCGCGGCGGTCTCGACCATCTCGACCATGAACGTGGACCTGCCGCGCGTGAGATTGTCCGAGGCGCCGACGCGGCTGAACAAGCGATCGACCAGCCCAAGCCTGGCGCGCGTGGCGGGGACGTAGCTGCCGGCCTGCGCGAGCACGGCGATCAGTGCGTTCTGGCGGAGGAAGGTCGACTTGCCGCCCATATTGGGGCCCGTCACCAGCCATAGCCGTGAGCTTTCCGAGAGCGTGCAATCGTTGGCGACGAAGCGCCCGCCCGAGTGCGCGACGGCTTCCTCGACCACTGGATGCCGCCCGCCCTCCACCTCGAAGCAGGCATGGTCGACGAGGCCTGGGCGCGCCCAGCCGCCTTCGGCCGCGCGTTCAGCGAGTCCCGCGGCGACATCGATCCGGGCGAGCGAATCGGCGGTGGCGGCGATCGCTTCCTTGCGCTCGAGCGCGGCCGCGGTCAGCTCCTCGAGGTGCGCCGCCTCGGCCGCGAGCGCGTGCGCGCCGGCCTGAGTCACCTTGAGCGCGACTTCGTGGAGATCGGGGGCGTTGAAGCGCACCACGCCGGCGAGCGTCTGGCGATGGGTGAAGCCGCTGTCCTGGTGCATCAGCCCGTCGGCGACGCGCGCGGGGACCTCGATATGATAGCCGAGCACGCCGTTGTGGCGGATCTTGAGTGCGGCGATGCCAGTGCGCCCGCGATAGTCGGCCTCGAGCGCGGCGATCGCGCGGCGCCCGCCCGCGCCCGCATCGCGCAGGTCGTCGAGCGCGGCGTCATAGCCCTCGGCGATGTAGCCGCCCTTATCGGCGTCGATCGGCGGCTCGGGGACGAGCGCGCGGGAAAGCAGGTCGATCAGAGCGCCGTGTCCTTGCATCTGCGGGGTCAGCGCCGCGAGCAGCGCGGGCTTTTCCGCGATCGCCGCGAGCCGCTCGCCCAGCCGCCAGGCGCCGTCGAGCCCGTCGCGGAGCTGGCCGAGGTCGCGTGGGGACCCGCGTCCCGCCGCGAGCCGGCCGAGCGCGCGGCCGATATCCGGCATCGCGCGCAGGCTCCCGCGCACGCTCTCGCGCAGGCCCGGGTCATCATGGAAGCGCTGGACGAGATCGAGCCGGGCATCGATCCCCTCGCGGGCCATCAGCGGCGCCGAGAGGTCGGCGCCGAGCAGCCGCGCGCCCGCGCCAGTGACGGTGCGATCGATGCAGTCGAGCAAGCTGCCCTTGCGTCCGCCTGCGGCGCTCACCGTCAGCTCGAGGCTCTCGCGGGTGGCGGCGTCGATCGCCATGCAGGCATCGGCGCGCGAAAGACGCAGCGGGCGGAGGAAAGGAAGCGATCCGCGCGCGGTGTGCTCGAGATAGGCGACGAGGCCGCCCGCCGCGGCCAGCCCGGCGCGCGAGAATTGGCCGAAGCCATCGAGCGTGGCCACGCCGAACAGCCGCTTGAGCCGTGCTTCGCCGGTGCTGCTGTCGAAGTCGGCGCGCGGGCGGAGAACGGTCGCCAGCTCGGCCAGGCCGGAGCTTTCCGACGCGATCGTCTCGGCCGGGCTGAGCCGCGCGACCTCGGCGCCGATCCGCTCGGGGTCGGTCTCGATCACTTCGAATCGGCCCGTCGAGATATCGGCGCAAGCGACCGCCAGCTGCCCGCCCGCCTCGCCGATCGCGACGCACCAATTGGCCGCGCGGCTGTCGAGCAGGGCTTCCTCGGTGAGCGTGCCCGCGGTCACCACTCGGATGATCGCGCGCGCTACCAGCGCCTTCGATCCGCCGCGCTGCTTGGCCTGCTCCGGCGTCTCGACTTGATCGGCGATCGCGACTCGGTGCCCGGCCTTGATCAGCCGCG
Organism: uncultured Alphaproteobacteria bacterium; assembly: GCA_963799985.1. Lineage (GTDB taxonomy): Bacteria > Pseudomonadota > Alphaproteobacteria > Sphingomonadales > Sphingomonadaceae > Sphingomonas. The sequence continues at coordinate 1,282,043 of CAWCZC010000002.1, forward strand.
CGAGATAGCTCTCGGCCGAATGCGCGGGCACGCCGCACATCGGGATTCGGTCGCCGTCATGCTCGCCGCGCGCGGTGAGCGCGATGTCGAGGGCTGCGCTGGCGACCCTGGCGTCGTCGAAGAACAATTCGAAGAAATCGCCCATCCGGTAGAATAGCAGGCAATCCTCGGCTTCCGCCTTGAGCGCGAGATACTGCGTCATCATCGGGGTCACGGCGGCGGACATCCACGTTCGGTACTCGACCGCCCGGCTTTCCTACAAGGCGCCGGACCGGACCATCCACAGCTTTCCTAATTGGATTTGAGTGTTCAGATGACGCGAACTCGGTCGAAACCATCGGAGGGATCGGGTCATGTTCATGTTGAGCAAGCGAACCATCACCATCATCGGCGCGGCGGTGGGAGCGGTACTTCTGCTGCTGCTGATTCTCGTCGCCACGCGCACCGCCGAGCGCAACAAGGCGCGGGGCGAGCTCGCGGTCGAGCGGGCGGGGCACGCGGTCACCCGCGCCGCGCTCGATGCCTGCCTCGGCAGCGTGCAGGACCAGAACAAGGCGATCGACGCCCTCGGGAAGGACGGCGCCGCGCGGGCGGATGCGGCGCGACAGGCGCTCGCCGCGGCGGCAGGACGAGCAAGCGACGAGGCCGCAAACCGCCTCCAGCATTCGGCGCAGGCGCAACCTCCGGCACCGGCGTGCGAGGGCTCGGCGGCCTATCAGTCGACGCGGAGCCAGTTGTGACGCGCGCGCTGGCCGTTGCCGCGGCGCTCGCACTCGCCGGCTGTGCCAAAACGACGCCCCCGGCGGTGGAGCTGCGCGTCCAGAAGGTCGAGGTGCCGGTGCCGCAGCCGTGCCTCGCCGCGGACAGGATCCCGGCAGAACCACCAAGGATCGCCAACGAACTGACCGGCGATGCGCGGCACGATCTCGATCTGGTCGCCGCCTCGGCGCTGAGGCTGAGAGCGTGGGGCGAGACGATGACCGCGGTGCTGCGCGCGTGCGCAGCGCCAGCCCGATAGAACGAGTTGGCGGATCGCCTCCGGCAAGCGTGACAGCCGTGGCCGCCGCGATTAGGGCACGGGCGATGGCACTGGAAGCGGGCGCCTCGGAGGAAACCGGCGCCGCTCGCGCGCTCGCGCTCGCGCGCCTGCTCGATGGCAGGGTGGTCGCGGCGCTGGCGCTGGCGATGGTACTGCCGCTGCTCCTCACGACGATTCCGCCGCTGATCGACCTGCCCGGCCATCTCGGCCGCTACGCGATCCAGACCGCGCCGGCGGGCGATATCCTCCACCGCTACTTCCTGTTTCGCTGGGGAATCTCGCTCAATCTGGGGGTCGACCTGATCGTCGAGGGACTCCATCATCTGGTCGGGCTGATCGAGGCGACTTGGCTCGCGGTGGCGCTGATTCCGGTGCTGACGGTGACCGGGATCGCCGCGATCGCCCGGACGCGCAACCCGACTGGCGCCTGGGCGCTGCCGTGGGCGCTGGTCTTCGTCCACGGCTATGCGTTCCACTACGGCTTCGTCAATTTCACCCTCGCGGTGGCGTTGTCGCTCAACGGGTTCGCCCTGTGGACGCGGTTCGAGGGGCGGCCGCGGCTGCGCGCGGCGCTGTTCGTGCCGCTGTCCGGCGCGCTGATGGTGGTGCACGCGGTCGGAGGCAGCGTGATGCTGGCGATGATCGTGGGCGACGCGGTATGGCGTGCGCGGCATGGGGCCGGGCGCGCGACGGTGCTCCGGCTGTGGCCGCTCCTGGGCGCCGTCGCGATCGTCGCGCTCTGGGCGTCGTACGGCAACGCGGGGCACGGGCCGACGCGTTGGGTGCTCGAACGCAAGTTCGACGGGCTGATGATGGCCGCGCGCGACCAGAACGTGTTCCTCGACATCGGCACCGTGATCGCGGCGATCGCGGTGCTGGCGACGGGCTGGCGCAGCGGGGCGAGAATGCGCGCCCCGGGGGCGGTGGCGGCGCTCGCGCTGGTGTATCTCGCGGCGCCCGCGGTCCTTTCCGACGTCAAGCATATCGACGAGCGGCTGATGCCCGCGCTGCTGATGGCCACGCTCGTGCTGCAGGACTGGAGCGGCGTAACGCCCCGGCTGCGGCGAATTGCCCTGGCTTCGGGATTCGCGCTGCTCGCGCTTCGATTGCTGGTCACGATCATTGCCTTCGCGGGCTATCAGGCGAGCTATACGCGCGAGATCCAGGCGCTCGACCATGTCGCGCCGCAATCCCGCGTGCTGGCGTTCACGCAGGAGGGCTGCGGGCTGGCGGACTGGCGCGGCGACCGGCTCGACCACCTCTCCAACTTTGCGTCCGTGAACCGCGACGCCTGGGTCAATTCGCACTGGACGATCGAGGGCGTCCAGCTGCTCCACGTCCTGTATCGCCCGTCGCCGCACCTGTTCGACGACCCCTCGCAGTTCGTCTGGCCGGCACGCTGCATCGACATGAGCCAGCCGTTCGAAGCGCGCGGCCGCCACACGCTTGCCGAAGCGCTGGCGCATGCGCCACTCGATCGGGTCGACTATCTCTGGCTGATCGGCGCGCTCACGCCGGCCGCGATCGACCCGCGTCTCGAAATGATCTGGTCGCAGGGCTCGAGCGCGCTGTTTCGGGTGCGCAATCCGGTTCCCAATCCGATGCTCACCCCCTAAAGGCTTGTCCGAGAATCCGGAGAGAGATCGAATGGCCGAAGACAGCAACGTCCAGTTCTCGGAGCGCGAGGCGCTGCTGTATCATTCCGAGGGGCGTCCCGGTAAGATCGAGATCGTCGCGTCGAAGCCGATGGCGTCGCAGCGCGACCTCGCGCTGGCCTATTCGCCCGGCGTCGCGGTACCGGTGCTGGCGATCGCCGCGGACCCTGCCAAGGCCTATGACTATACCGCCAAGGGCAATCTGGTCGCGGTGATCTCGAACGGCACCGCGATCCTCGGCCTCGGCAATCTCGGCGCGCTTGCCTCCAAGCCGGTGATGGAAGGCAAGGCGGTGCTGTTCAAGCGCTTCGCCGACGTCGATTCGATCGATCTCGAGGTCAATACCGAGCACGTCGAGCGCTTCATCGATTGCGTGTCGCTGCTCGAGCCGAGCTTCGGGGGCATCAACCTCGAGGATATCAAGTCGCCCGAGTGCTTCGTGATCGAGCAGACGCTGCGCGAACGCATGAAGATTCCGGTGTTCCACGACGATCAGCACGGCACCGCGATCATCGCCGCCGCCGGGCTGATCAATGCGCTCTATCTGACCGGCCGCGACATCAAGGATACCCGCGTCGTCGTGCTCGGCGCGGGGGCGGCGGCGATCGCCTGCGCCGAGCTGATCAAGGCAATGGGCCTACCGCACGACAATCTGCTGATGCTCGACCAGACCGGGGTGATCTACCAGGGCCGCAAGGAGAGCATGAACCAGTGGAAGTCTGCGCATGCAGTCAAGACCAGCAGCCGCACGCTCGCCGACGCACTGAAGGGTGCCGACGTGTTCCTCGGCCTCGCCTCGGCCAATTCGCTGCCGGTCGAACTGCTTCAGACGATGGCCCCCAAGCCCATCATCTTCGCGATGGCCAATCCCGATCCCGAGATCAGCCCCCCGGTGGCCCGCGCGGCGCGTCCCGACGCGATCATCGCCACCGGGCGCTCGGACTATCCGAACCAGGTCAACAACGTCCTCGGCTTCCCCTTCATCTTTCGCGGCGCGCTGGACGTGCGCGCGACCACGATCAACGACGCGATGAAGATCGCTGCCGCCAAGGCGCTGGCCGAGCTCGCGCGCCAGCAGGTGCCCGAGGAAGTCGCCGCCGCCTATGGCACGCAGCACAGCTTCGGCCCGGAATACATCATCCCCGCGCCGTTCGATCCGCGGCTGATGGAGATCGTTCCGGCCGCCGTCGCCCAGGCCGCGATGGATTCGGGCGTCGCCACCAAGCCGATCACCGACATGGCCGCCTATCGCCAGTCGCTGCGCGCGCGGCTCAACCCGACCACCTCGGTGCTCAGCCTCGCCTATGAGGGCGCCCGCGCGCATCCGAAGCGGGTGATCTTCGCCGAGGGCGAGGAAGAAGTGGTGCTGCGCGCGGCGATCGCGTTCAAGGACGGCGGCTACGGCATTCCGGTGCTGGTCGGGCGCGAATCGGTCCACGACCGGCTGCGCGCGCTCGGGGCCAACCCCGATGAGTTCGAGCTCCACAACAGCGTCAATTCACCGCTCGTTCCCGAGATGGTCGAATTTCTCTACCAGCGGCTGCAGCGGCGCGGCTATCTGCGCCGCGACGTCGAGCGGATGGTCAATCGCGACCGCAACATCTTCGGCGCGCTACTGCTCCAACTCGGCAAGGCCGACGCGATGCTCACCGGCGTCACCCGCACCTACGCCGAATCGCTGCGACAGGTGTTGCGCGTGATCGACCCCGAGGAGGGCCGCACCCCGTTCGGCGTCCACGTCATGGTCGGCCAGTCGCACACCGTCTTCATCGCCGACACCACCGTCAACGAACGGCCGACCGCCGACGAGCTCGCCGATATCGCCGTCGGCGCGGCGACGGTCGCGCGGCGGATGGGGCACGAGCCACGCGTCGCCTTCCTCAGCTATTCGACCTTCGGCAATCCCGCCGGTCGCTGGCTCGAGAACCTGCGCGGCGCGGTCAAGGTGCTCGACGCGCGCGAGAATGTCGGCTTCGAATATGAGGGCGAGATGGCGCCGGACGTGGCGCTCAACGCCAAGCAGCTCGCCAAATATCCGTTCGCGCGGCTCTCCGGCCCCGCCAACGTGTTGATCATGCCCGGCCTGCAATCGGCCAACATCTCGGCCAAATTGCTCCGCGAGCTGGGCGGTGACGCGACGATCGGGCCGATGCTGATCGGTATGGAGAAGCCGGTCCAGATCGCGCCGATGACCGCGACCGCAAGCGAGCTGGTCACGCTCGCGGTGCTCGCCGCCGGAGGGATTGCGCGGTAGAGCAGACGCGGCGCGAAGGCGTTCCCGGCTCAGCAGTTCCCATAGCCATGACAGGCCGAATAAAAGTCGTTGATCGGGAGCACTTGGATTCGTCCATGCGCATAGTCCGAGGCGGCATTCATCTCCCGGTCGTAACTGGCCGCGCCACCACCGCCACCGCCACCGCCACCTCCCGACGATTCGCCTCCGGACGCCAGGCCGTCCCGGATGCCAGCCTCAATTCCGCGGCGCACCAGCGCGACTTGGGCGTCGAATTGCCGTTCGATCGCGGCGGACTCGGCGGCTGCCCGCATGATCGAAGCAGGATTGGCGCGGCGCTCGGCAGACGTCATCAGATCGTCGAAGCTCGCGGCCGGACAGAAATGATTGACGCCGTCCAGGTCATGCTCCTGCCGCGTCGTACGCGCCGCGAGGAAACCCTTGCGGCACCAATAGACGCCGAGCGCCGGATTCCCGCGGCCGTCTCCAAAGGCGTAGCCGAGCGCCGCCATTGCCTGCGGATTGCCGAGCGCGGCGGCGCGCCCGAAATAGAAGATCGCGTCGTCCCACTGATTGGTCATCAGCCCGCGAAGGCCCTTGTTGAAGAGCTGTTCGACGTCGCCGACGTGATATTGCGATAGCATCTCCTCGATCGCATGCTGGAAGGTGAAGTCGCGGCTGGCTTCCTGGCGGCGGACGGCTTCCTCGAACCAGGCCTTGCCCTGATCGAAATCGAGCGGGACGCCCTCGCCGAGCGACCAGATATAGCCCGCCTGCACCGCCTCCTTCACACTCCCCTTGGGAGCGTTGAGCATATCCACGCCCTTCATCGGGAACTGGTGCGGGAGAATGAGCGCGGCCGAAGCAGCGGGCGCGGCTGGGTGCGGCGCCGCCGCTGCGGCGTCGGGCTGGTCGACGCAGTTCACCGGGAGAAACGGAAAGCGGATCGTCGCCCCGCCCGCCGGATAAGTGATGTTGGATCCGCGCATCGAAGCCGGCAGGTCCGTAGCCGGGACCTGCATCGAAAAGTCCAGCACCGGCGAGATCGTCGCTACGTCCGCCCCGTCGCTGTCGTAGCTGATATAGATCGCCTTGGCGCGGCCGACGGCGCCCGCCGAGACGATCTCCTTGTCGTCGCGGTTGCGGTTGTCCATCGACTGCCACTGACGGCCGTTCGAATCATTGGCGCGATTGTTCATGAACGAATCGCCGAACGAAAACGCCCTTCGGTCGAGGCGTTCGACCGTATAGTCGAGGTACCAGTACCCGCGGATGCCGCCCGTGACGATGGCGCCGGCGCCCCTCACCGGCGGCCGGTCGGCGAGTCGCGCCTCCACGATTCGAACGCGCGCCAGTCCCGGCACTTCGGCCAAGGTGGAACAGGTGGTGAAGCCGTCCGCGGTCGGACGCGGATTGGATCGGATCGACACGTTGCAGCTCACAAACCGCTCACAGCGCCCGCGCTGGGCCTGAAGCGGCATCGTTCCAGCCTGGGCGGGCGTCCCGCCCGGATTCTGCGAAACCGTCGAAAAGGTCATCATGTAGCGCTGGCCGGTGGCGCCGTCGTTGGTGGCGCCGCCCGAGAATTTGCCGGGCTGGCAGGTGGCGGTCCATTGGGAGCCGTCGTGCTCCGTGAAGACGCATTTGTCTCCCGAACGAGTCCCTTCAAGCGTGCTGTCGGTCAGATTCTTGCCCGAATAGGCTGCCGTGACACGCGACCCCGAATAAGTGACGGTAATATGAAATTCGCCCGAGAGATGCGTCATTCGCGTGTTTCCGGCGAAGTCGCCCGAATAATCGCCCAGATATTCGATGGTCTGGTTCTGAGCGGAAGCACCTGATGCATCCTGGCGCGCATGAGCAGAAAGGACAAAGGGCGTCCATACCCATGCGGCGGCGAGGCCGAAGGCAATCCATTGCTTGCGCGCAATGGCGATTTTCTGTGTCGATACCATCTCGTCCCCCGTCGCTTGGCGTTGGGAAGGATGTTGTGCAGGTGAGGGGCTGTCAAGCGCACATTGGTCGCCCCGCTAGGCGTCGATGTCGCCGCGGATCAAGGCGTTGACCAGCCCGCCATCGACGGTGTGCGCCTCGCCGACCCCATAGTCGCACGCCTGGCCCACGCGGTGGATGCAGCCCCTCGCCGTGCTTCGTCGATGGAGGGATTGCGCGCTGAGGCGGCGCTAGGCTAGCCCAGAGCCGACGACACTGAAAGGGAACGCGATGCGCAAGACACTCCTGCTTCCCCTCGCCGCGGCGGCGATACTCGGGCTGGTGGCCTGTGGCCAGAAAGCCAAGAACGAAGCGGCCGAGGCCAATGAGACCGTCTCGGGCGACAGCAACACGATGGGCGAGGCCGTGAACGACACCAACGCCGCGCAGGCGGCGGCGTTCAACAGCGCCGAAACCCAGTACGACGGCAATGCCGCCGCCGGGGGCAACGAAATCTACGATTGAGCCGTTCGGCGCCTTCGGGCCTTTCATGGGAGTTGAAACGATGCGCGCGATTCCGCTGCTGCTGGGGCTGCCGCTGGCGCTCGCCGCTTGCCAGTCGGACAGCGATCCCGCGCCCGGCGGCGTCACCCGCGGCGAAGCGAAGCAGCTCGACCAGGCCGCGCTGGACGGCGACATCAACGCCTCGGCCAACGGCACCGCGCCGGCGAACGGCCAGTGACGGCGCCCCGCGAACTCGGTGCGAGCGGTCTCACCATCGCTCCGCTCGTCCTCGGCGGCAACGTGTTCGGCTGGACCGCCGACCGGGCCACGAGCTTCCGCATCCTCGATCGCTTCGCCGAGGGCGGCGGCACGATGATCGACACCGCGGATGTCTATTCGGCCTGGGTGCCGGGACACAAAGGGGGCGAATCGGAGGGTTTGATCGGCGAATGGCTCAAGGCATCGGGTAAGCTCGGTACGGTGCAGATCGCGACCAAGGTGGGGATGCTGCCGGGCGAGGGCGGCGAGAAGTTGGCGCCAGCGCGGATCGCGGCTGCATGCGATGCCTCGCTCGCGCGACTCGGCGTCGAGACGATCGACCTTTATTTCGCGCACCAGGACGACGAGGACGTGCCGCAGGCCGAGGTGCTCGGCGCGTTCGGCCGGCTGATCGACGCGGGCAAGATCCGTGCGCTCGGCGCCTCCAATTTCCACGCCGGCCGGCTCAAGTCCGCGCTCGACCTGGCGCGCACCCAAGGCCTGCCGCATTACCGCGTGCTCCAGCCCGAATATAATCTCGTCAGCCGCCGCAAGTTCGAGGGCGAGCTGCAGGACCTGTGCATCGAGCACAACATCGGAGTGATTCCGTTCTACGGCCTCGCCTCGGGCTTCCTCACCGGCAAGTATCGCAGCCCCGCCGACTATGGAAAGAGCGTGCGCGGCGGGCGGATGGCGTCGTTCCTCGACGGCAAGGGCAAGCCGGTGCTCGCGGCGATGGACGCGATCGCCGCGGAGACCGGCGCGACCCTCGCCCAGATCGCGCTGGCGTGGCTCGCGGCGCAACCCGGCGTGACCGCGCCGATCGCGAGCGCCACCTCGGTCGAGCAGCTCGACGAACTGCTGGGCTATTGGGACGTGGCGCTGAGCGCGGATCAGCTCGACCGGCTCACTGACGCGGGCGCCTGAGCGGCGTCAGAAGGCGAAATAGGGGCCCTGGACCCCGCCCGCCGCGCGTCCCTCGATCGCGGTATAGACGTTGCGGCCGAAGAAGAAGGGAATGCCGAAGTCGAAGCTGTTGCCGAAGGGCAGTGGCGGGGTCACCAGCGTGGGATTTACCCCCAGTCCGGGCGCGACGTTCGAGGAATTGGCGACGTTGAGCGGGCTGTAGAGCGTGAAGGCGCCGCTCGCCGAGGTGCCGCTGGTGCCCGTCAACACGGGGGACAGCAGCATCGGGCTCGCCGGGCAATAGAAAGCGATCAGGTCGCTGTCGGTGCAGGGCGCGAGGCTGGTGTCGATGAAGTAGTAATCGTTGCTGCCGCTGTCGAGGAAACTCTGACTCAGCTGCTTGGTGCCGTAGGTCGCGGTGAAGAAGCCCTCGCCGAGCCGGCTCGACGACGTGGTGAGCGGCAGCAAGTTGGTCGCGGTCAGCGCATTGTCCGACTGGGTGCCGATGCCGAAGGTGATCGTGCCCGTCAGCGTCTGGATCCCTGCCTGCGCGACCGAAGGCAAGGTCAGGATCGTGCCGTTGTTGTCGACCGGGAAGGCGGCGACGGGGTTGGGCAATTGCTGGAACGGCGCGGCGGCGTTCGCGGCGCGGGCAATGATCGCGCCGCATCCCGAGGCCGGGCAATCGTAGTAGATCGCGCCAGAGGACCCGCCCGCGACGGTGCAGAAGCTCCCGCAATCGGTGGTGGTCGTGCCGACGCCGACGATGCCGTTGGCGCCGAAATCCTGCACCGTCCGGATCGCATCGCCGCCGCCCGACGAGCAGCTCGACGGGGCGGTGGTGAAGGTGCCACTGTCAGCGATCGCCTGGAAGGGCATGTTGGCGACCTTCTCGCCCGCGATCGAGAAATCGGCGGTGCGCACCGATCCGAAGGCGTAGGAATTGACGTACTGATAGCATTCGCCGACGCCGTTGCTGGAAGTGTCAGTCTCCGCCGGAAGCGCGGCGAGCAGGCCGGCATTGAGCACCGGCTGGATGATCCGGAGCCCGACCGAGCCGGTGTCCAGGATGATATGGTCGATCGTCTGGCAGTTGGTCGTCGAGCCCGGCGCGCAGAGGGTGATCGTCACATAGGGTTCGTTGAATGCGGCGTAGCCGTTGGGTCCGACGCCGAGCGCGGCCGGACCGGCATCGAGCGTGACGGTCGCGGTGTTCTGCGCAGGCGTCGAGGTCGGGGTGGGAGAGGGAGTAGGCGTGGGGGTGGGCGTCACGGTCACGACGCCGCCCGAGCTTCCCGAACCGCCGCCACCGCTGCATGCGGTAAGCGCCAGCGCGGCGAGCAGGGTGGTGAGGCGGCGCGCCACGCTCAGAGGCCCTGCGGCAGGTCGGCGACCGCGAACCCGGCCGGCGCGAGCGAGGGCACGAACGCGACGCCACGGAACCAGCCCATATGGCCCTCGCTCTGGATCTGCAGGTCGGGCTGGTTCACTTGCGGTGGCCTGCGCAGCATGTGCATCGCGCGAGCGTTCCGCGTGCTCGCCGCCTGGAACGCATCGAAATAGCGGCCGAGCAGCGTGCGCAGGTCGGGCTTGCCGGGGCCCGACCATGTCACCGCGAACACCTGACCGTTGGCGTTGGTGAACTCGTGGACCGTCCCGCCGTTCGCGCGAGTCAGGTCATGGCGGGCATAGCCGCCGAACATCACCTTGGCGACCTGCGAGCCGAGCCGCGCGGCGTCGGCCTGCACGCCCGATACGGTGCCGCCCAGCTCGGCATGCGCGAAGCAGGGGAACAGCAGAGCGACGGCCAAGAGCGGCAGCGCGGAAGGGCGGGGGCGGATAAGCGGCACGGCCAGAAAACTTCCCGGACTTGAACAGGTTACGCCGCGGTTTCCCCGCCGCTGCGATTGCGGGATAGTATCCCCGGCCGGGGGCGAGTCAAGCGCGCTAGTCGCCCGCGAAGCCGAACGGGGATAGCCCGGTCTCGCGGTCGCTCACCATCATCGTCCGTCCAGCGGGGGGCGCCGAGCGTTGGGGGCAATCGGGGCGTGTGCAGGCGCGGCAGCCGAGACCGATCGGGACCGCGCTTCCGGCCAGGTCCACGCCGCGCGCCGCGGCGAGCGCGCCTGCGTCCTTCGCGGCGAGGCCGAGCCCGATCGCGAAGCGGGCGTGGACTCCGCCTGGCCGGGACCCGCGCGGTTCGACAATGCGAGCGAGGGTGAACCAGCGGCCGCCGTCCTCGAGCACGACCAGCTGGCTCAGCATCTCGTCCGGGCGGGCGAAGGCGTCGAACAGGCCCCACAGCGGGCAGGCGCCCGGGCCCTCGACCAGCGGCGATCCACTCGCTCCGGCGTAGCGCTTCGAAACCTGCCCGGCGCGGTCGGTGCGGATCATGAAGAATGGCAGGCCACGCGCGCCGACGCGCTGGAGCGTGGTCAGCCGGTGCGCGATCTGCTCATAGCTCGCGCCGAAGCGCCGTGCGAGCAACTCGACATCGTAGCCGGTGCCTTCGCATGCGCGCAGGAAGCGGGCGTAGGGCATCGTCACCGCGGCGGCGAAATAGGCGGTGAGGTGGCGCCGGAACCGCCGCTCGGCGACCCGCTCGAGCCCCGCGCCGCGCACCAGCGCATCGATCTCGCCGCGCGCTTCCTCGGCGAGTTGCTGCGCCAGCGCGAAGCTGCGCGACGGGGCCTCGAGCAGCTCGGAGAGCTGGAGCTGGCGGGCATGGAGATCGAGGCGCTTCAGCCGGTCGGGCATCACCTCGACCGGCAAGATGCGCACCGAGAGCTGGTGCTTGAACTCGCAGCCGCTCGGCCATCGCGCCGTAGAGGTCGCCTGCCCCCATCCGCAGTTCGTCGGCGAGGCGCTCGGCGGCGGCGTCGAGGTCGGCGAAATGGTTGCGCCAGCGCTCGATCTCGCGGCGGACCGCGGCGGCGGGGTCGGGGGACGGGTCGGTGGCGGCGGGGCCGGTGCCGATCCTGTCATAGGCGCGCGCGAAGGCCTCGGCACCGCCCGGCGCGCCCGCCAGCCATTCCTCGACCTGCACTCGATCGACCTCGAGATCGGCGAACATCGGATCGGCCAGCCGCCGCCGGATCGCCTCGGCGCCGCCGCCGGGTTCGCTTGCGGCGAGCGTGCGCGGATCGAAATCGAACGCCTCGGCCAGCCGCAGCAGCACGGTGGCGGTCAAGGGGCGCTGATTGCGCTCGACGAGGTTGAGATAGGAGGGCGAGATATGGAGCATCTCGGCCATCGCCGCCTGCGTCAGTCCCGCGCCCCGGCGGAGGCGGCGGATGGCATGACCGGCGAAGAGCTTGGAATCGACCATTGAAACTCTTGGGCGCGGAGACCCCGAACGCCGCCGGGGGCCACGCCGGGGGGCGCGGAAAAACGGCGCGCAAGGTCTCCGCTGAGTGCGGGATGGCACAGTATCGGTGTGCTGTAAAGAAGTTACTACGTTACAGACGTGAGCTAAGCGCTTCGTACACGCCCACCGCAATGCGTAACGATTCCACGGCGCGAGAGGCGGTCAGGGGTGCTATCGCGGCCCTCGACTCGACATCGTTTGTAAAGGATATAACATGAGCGCAGTCTTCGAAGACCTGGTTCCCGCCCCCAGCGGCCGCTTCGATGGCGTCGTGCGTCCGTATTCGGCGGACGATGTCGCGCGGCTCCGCGGCAGCCTCGCGATCGAGCATACGTTGGCGCGCAAGGGCGCTATCAAGCTGTGGGAGCTGCTCCGAAACGAAGATTATGTCCACGCGCTCGGTGCGATGTCGGGCAACCAGGCGATGCAGCAGGTCCGCGCCGGGCTGAAGGCGATCTATCTCTCGGGCTGGCAAGTCGCGGCCGACGCCAATACCGCGGGCGCCATGTATCCCGATCAGTCGCTCTATCCGGCCAACGCCGGGCCGGAGCTGTGCAAGCGGATCAACAATGCGCTCCAGCGCGCCGACCAGATCGAGCATTCGGAAGGCGGCGCCCAAGGAATTCTAGGGGGCCGCGACTGGTTCGCGCCGATCGTGGCGGACGCGGAGGCGGGCTTCGGCGGGCCGCTCAACTGCTTCGAGATCATGAAGGCCTATGTCGCCGCGGGCGCGGCCGGCGTGCACTACGAAGATCAGCTCGCCAGCGAGAAGAAATGCGGCCACTTGGGCGGCAAGGTGCTGATCCCGACCCAAGCGCACATCCGCAACCTCGACAGCGCGCGGCTTGCCGCTGACGTGTGCGGCGTGCCGACGGTGATCTGTGCGCGCACCGACGCCGAGAGCGCCAAGCTGATCACGTCGGATATCGACGAGCGCGATCACGCGTTCCTGACCGGCGAGCGGACCCCCGAGGGCTTCTATCGCCTGAAGGACGGCACGGGCGTCGATCATTGCATCCAGCGCGGGCTTGCCTTTGCGGAGCATGCGGACCTGCTGTGGTGGGAGACGTCGAAGCCCAACCTCCTCGATGCGCGCCGCTTCGCCGAAGCGATCCGGCGCGAGCATCCGGGCAAGATGCTCGCGTACAATTGCTCACCCAGCTTCAATTGGGAGCAGAACCTCGACAAGGACGACATCGCCCGCTTCCAGCGCGAGCTGGGCGCGATGGGATACAAGTTCCAATTCGTGACGCTCGCGGGCTTCCACCAGCTCAACTACGGCATGTTCGAGCTGGCGCGCGGCTACCGCGACCGGGGCATGGCGGCCTATTCGGAGCTCCAGCAGGCCGAATTCGCCGCCGAGGCCAACGGCTATACCGCGACTCGCCACCAGCGCGAGGTGGGCACCGGATACTTCGATCTCGTCGCCCAGGCGGTGGCCGGGGGCGAAAGCTCGACCACCGCGCTCGCGCATTCGACCGAGACCGACCAGTTCACCAAGCAAGCAGCGTAGGAGTATCGACATGCAGACCGAGCCACAGCGCAGCCGCGCCGTCTTCTCGACCGAGGACTTCCGCCTGCTCCGCGAAGCCGTCGGTACGCACCTTCAGAAGGTCAAGGATTCGCCGGAGTCGGTGAAATACTCGAACCTCTATCACCGCCTCGGCCGGGTGGCCTGAGTTTCCTGGGGAGGAAAGGATGCCCGTCGGAGGCTCAGCCCCCGGCGGGCATTTCCGCCTTCGCCAGCCGCTCGACTCGCGCGACATGCTCGGCCTTGCCGAACGGGAAGCGACGGTAGAGCAACGCGGCGGCGAAGCCGAGGCCCAGATACATCGCGACGAACAGGATCGTCAGCCGATCGAGCGTCGTCGCGGGCACCGTCCCCGGCACTGCGCCGGTGGGGAAGTTGGCCGCGAGCAGGATCAGGCCGCTGCCGAAGATGCCGAGCCCGCTCGTGCATTTCTGGACGAAGAAGGATCCGGCGAAGAACACGCCCTCGGAGCGCCGCCCGGTCTGCGCCTCCGAATCCTCGACGACGTCGGCCATCATCGAGGCGCCGAGGATGGTCGAGGAGACGCTGCACACGGTGTTCGCGAGGAAGATCGCGAAGAGGACCGGCACTAGCAGCCGATCGCCCGGCACGGGGAACAGCCCCGCCAGCCGAAGCAGATAGGGCAACGAGATCAGCGTCGCCGCGCCGGCCATGAACCCCATCGCCGCGGTCGGCTTGCCCGTTCGCCGCGCGACGCGGGGCGCGACCACGAACGCCAGCGCCGCCCCCGCCAGCAACACCAGCGCGAGGATCGTGTAGTCCGATCCGCTCAGCCGCCAGACGTGCGAATAGAGATATTGCGAGAGCGAGAAGCTGATCCCCTGCGCCGAATAATAGCACAGCCCCGCGCCCATCAGTGTGAGGAAGGCGCGGTTGCCGATCGTCTCGCGGAAATCGCGCAGGCTCTCGGCGCGCGGTTTCCGCGCGATCTCCGCGCGCGGCAGCCGCTTGATCTCGTGGTGGGTGCCGAGCGCGGAGACGAGGATCGCCACGACGATCGCGATCGCGCCGCCGATCGCGAAGCCGGGATAGCCGCCGCGGCTGAGCGGGCCAAGCTCCTGCCCCGGCCGCGCGGCGAGGAACCAGCCGTAGGCGACGATCATCATCACCATGCCCCCACCCCAGCCGAACAAATAGCGGTACGCCATGATCCGGGTGCGCTCGTCGTAGTCGGCGGTGAGCTCGGGGCTGAGCGCCTGCGACGGCACCTCGTAAGCCGAGACCGCGGTGCGCACGATCACCGCGGTGGCGAACACCCAGGCGAGCATCGCGTTGTGCGAGAGCGCGGGCGGGTTCCACAGCAGCAGCCAGCCGAGCGCGATCGGGATCGGCGCGGCATACATCCACGGATGCCGCCGCCCCCAGCGACTGCGGGTATGGTCCGAGAGGAAGCCAATCAGCGGATCGATTACCGCATCGACCAGCAGCGCGCACATGATGACGAAGCCAACCTGCTCGGCCGGCAGCCCGATCACCTGGTTGTAGAACAGCAACAGGAAGGTGAGGAAGCCGAAGTCCTTCACCCCATAGGCGACCGCGCCGAACCCGTAGGCGAGCATTGTCGGCGTGGCGAGCCGGCGGACCGGCGGCAGCGCCGCATGGCTTGGTTCGGCCTGCATGATGCTCTCCCTCCGGCCCAAGCATAGGTGGGAGGCGGGGACCGTCAATCGGAGAAATTGGAAAGCGCGGTATGCTTGCCCGGCGCTGGGGCGACGCTATAGCGGGCGCGGTTTGGAACATGAGGGACGGCGGGATGGCGCTCGACGCGGAGGTCTTCGATACGCTGATCGATACGATCCGCCGCTTCGTGGCGGAGCGGCTGCGCCCACTCGAGGCCGAGGTCGAGGCGGCCGATGCGATTCCCGATTCGATCGTCGAGGAGATGAAGGCGCTCGGGCTGTTCGGCCTCTCGATCTCCGAGGACTATGGCGGGCTGGGACTGACGATGCTCGAGGAATGCCGAGTCGCGATCGAGCTGGGGCGGACCACGCCGGCGTTCCGATCGACCTTCGGCACCAACGTCGGCATCGGCTCGCAAGGGCTGGTGATGGCGGGGACGACCGAGCAGAAGGCCGAATGGCTGCCGCGCATCGCCAGCGGCGAGGTGGTCACCAGCTTCGCGCTGACCGAGCCCGACGTCGGATCGGATTCGGGCGCGGTCAAGGCGCGGGCGGTGCGGGACGGCGACATCTATCGCCTCACCGGTACCAAGCGCTTCATCACCAATGCCGACAAGGCCGACCTGTTCACCGTGATGGCGCGCACCGGCGCGGAACCGGGCGGGCGCGGCGTCTCGGCCTTCCTCGTGCCGCGCGATTCGCCCGGCGTGAGCATCGGCGAGCCCGAGAAGAAGATGGGGCAGAAAGGCGCCAAGGTCGCGGACGTGGTATTCGACGATACCCCCGTTCCCGCCGCCAACCGGCTGGGCGCGGAGGGCGAAGGGTTCAAGATCGCGATGCAGGTGCTCGATCGCGGGCGGCTGCACATCTCGGCGGTGTGCGTCGGCGTGGCGGAGCGCTTGATCGCCGATTGTGTCGCCTATGCCAGCGAGCGCAGGCAGTTCGGCAAGCCGATCGCCGAACACCAGCTGATCCAGGCGATGCTGGCCGATTCGAAGACCGAGGCGTTGGCCGCGCGCGCGCTGGTGCTCGAGACGGCGGCGGCCAAGGACGCGGGGGCCAACACCACGATGGAGGCGGCGGCCGCGAAGTATTTCGCGAGCGAGATGGTCGGTCGGGTGGCGGACCGCGCCGTGCAGATCTTCGGCGGAGCGGGCTATATCGCCGATCACGGGATCGAGCGGCTCTACCGCGACGTGCGGCTGTTCCGCATCTACGAGGGCACGAGCCAGATCCAGCAGCTCATCATCGCACGCGAGACGATCAAGCGGGGAGGATAGCTCCCCTCCCGCTTGCGGGAGGGGCTGGGGGAGGGCCCGTTCCGCTCGATTGACAAGTTCTCCCCCGACCCCTCCTGCAGGCGGGAGGGGAGAAAAAGAGGAAAGACATGGACACCAGCACACTCTTCCGCCTCGACGGCCGCGTCGCCCTCGTCACCGGCGGCTCGCGCGGGATCGGCCGGATGATCGCCGCGGGCTTCGTTGCGCAGGGCGCCAAGGTCTACGTCTCGTCGCGCAAGGCCGAGGCGTGCGAGGAGACCGCCGCCGCCTTGGGCCCGAACTGCATCGCGCTGCCGCAGGACGTCTCGACCGTGGCGGGCTGCAAGGCGCTCGCCGAGAAGCTGGCGGCCCACGAAAGCAAGCTCGACATCCTCGTCAACAACGCCGGCGCCGCCTGGGGCGCCGCGTTCGACGAATTCCCCGAGAGCGGCTGGGACAAGGTGATGGACCTCAACCTCAAGTCGCCCTTCTTCCTCACGCAGGCGCTCCATGGCCTGCTCAGCGCGGCCGCCTCGGCGGAGCGGCCCGCCAAGGTGATCAACATCACCTCGATCGACGGCCAGCGGCTCAACCCATGGGAGACCTACAGCTATCATGCCTCCAAGTCGGCGCTGATCTACCTGACCAAGCGGATGGCCGCGCGGCTGGTGCGCGACCATATCAACGTCACCTCGATCGCGCCGGGGGCGTTCGCGAGCGAGATGAACCGCGCCGCGCGCGACCATGCCGACGCCGTCGCCAAGGCGATCCCCTCAGGCCGGATCGGCGTCGACGAGGACATGGCCGGTGCCGCGATCTTCCTCGCCAGCCGCGCGGGGGACTATGTGGTGGGCGAGACGATCACCGTCGACGGCGGACTGGTCCACGCGGCGGTGGGGGCGAGTATCGGGTGAGGCAGGGCGGCAAAGGTCACACCAAAGTCACACCAAGGCTTCCAACCTCCGGCCGACGCGCGCGTTGACCTGATATAAAGATATCTTTATATCTACTCTCACGATGAACATCGCGCTCGGTATCTTTCGCGCACTGGCGGACTCGACGCGGCTGCGCATCCTCGCGCTGCTGCGCTCGATGGAGCTGTCGGTCGGCGAGCTGGCGCAGGTGCTCGGGCAGAGCCAGCCGCGCGTCTCCCGGCATGTGAAGATCCTGTGCGACGCGGGCTTGGCCGAGCGGCGCAAGGAGGGGAGCTGGGTGTTCGTGGCGCTGGGCAAGCCCGCGAAGGTCGGTCCGGTGTTCGCCGCGCTCGATGCCTGGGCGGCGAGCCCGATCACTGGGCGGTGGCCGACGAGGCCCGGCTCGCTGCGGTGCGCGCGGATCGTGCGTCGGCGGCGGCGGAATGGTTCGAGGCGCATGCCGGCGACTGGGATGCGATCCGGTCGCTCCACGTTGCCGAAGAGCGAGGTCGAGGCGGCGATGGCCGAGGCGCTCGGCGATGCGCCGCTGGGCCGGCTGATCGACATCGGCACCGGCACCGGGCGGATGCTCGAGCTGTTCGCGGCCTGCGGCCGAGCACGCGCTGGGGATCGACCGCTCGTCCGAAATGCTTCGGCTCGCGCGCGCCAAGCTCGTCGGAGCGCGGACTCGCCAACGCCGAGCTACGCCAGGCCGATCTCTACGCGCTGCCGCTAGCCGACGGCGCGCGCCGACGCTCGCGATCCTCCACCACGTCCTCCATTTCGCGCAGCAGCCCGGTGCGGCGATCGCCGAGGCGGCGCGGGTGCTGAGCCCCGGCGGGCGGCTGCTGATCGCCGACTTCGCGCCGCACGAGCGCGAGGAATTGCGCACGCGCGACGCGCATGCCCGGCTCGGCTTCTCGGACGAGCAGATGCTCGGCTGGTTCGCAGGCGCGGGGCTCGCGCCGGTACAGGTCGAGACGCTCGAGGGCGGCGAGCTGACGGTGAAACTCTGGCTCGGCGCGCAAGACCGGCGAGCCGATGCGAGACGAGGTGAAGGCGGCATGACGTCTCGAGTCGATCAACTCGAAGAGGCGCGCCGCGCCGCTCGCGCCGCCGCTGTTCGCCGATGTGGCGGGCGACGTGCAGGTGTCGCTTCGAATTCTTCCCGCCCAAGACGCGAGAAGATGGAAGAGACGCTTGTGGGAGGCGGTGCAGACGCTCGCGCCGCTCGGGCCGCGCTTCGTCTCGGTGACCTATGGCGCGGGCGGATCGACCCGCGAGCGCACCCACGCCACGGTGGCGCGCATCCAGCGCGAGACGCCGCTGCCGGCCGCCGCGCATCTCACTTGCGTCGAGGCGACCGCAGGCCGAGATCGATGCGGTCGCCGAGGAATATTGGGCGGCGGGCGTGCGCCATATCGTCGCGCTGCGCGGCGATCCGCCGGTGCAGCGGTGCCAGGTTCCAGCCGCATCCCGGCGGCTATGCCAATGCCGCCGAGCTGGTCGCGGGGCTGAAGCGGCTGCACCCGTTCGAGATTTCGGTCGCGGCCTATCCCGAATGCCATCCGGACTCGCCCGACGACGCCGCCGATCATCGACAATCTCAAGCGCAAGATCGACGCGGGCGCGACGCGGGCGATCACTCAGTTCTTCTTCGCGCCCGAGACCTTCTTCCGCTTCCGCGACGCGGCGGCGGCGGCCGGGATCACGCGGAGATCGTGCCCGGCATCATGCCGGTCATCGAACTGTCGCGCAGACGCGGCGAATGTCGCGGCGAAGTGCGGCACGGAGGTGCCCGCGTGGATGGACCGGCTGTTCGAGGGGCTCGACGATCACCCCGCCGCGCGCCAGCTCGTCGCGGCGACGCTCGCGGCCGAGATGTGCCGCCGGCTTTACGCGGGCGGCGTGCGCAACTTCCATTTCTACACGCTCAACCGGGCCGAACTGAGCTTCGCGATCTGCCATTTGCTCGGCATCCGCGCGCAAGCCCGACTTGCAAGGTGCAAGCAGCATGACCGCACGCGAAAGACTGCTGGCCGAAGCCGCCAAGCGCATCCTGATCACCGACGGCGCGTTCGGGACCGAGATCCAGAACTGGAAGCTCGACGAGGCAGCCTATGCGGGCGATCTGGACCTCAGCCACGACCAGAAGGGCAACAACGACATCCTCGCGCTGACCGCGCCACATGTGCCCGAGAGCGATCCACCGCGCCTATTTCGAGGCAGGGGCGGACATCGCCGAGACCAACACCTTCTCGGCCAACCGGATCAGCCAGGCCGATTACGGCGCCGAGCATCTCGTGCGCGAGATCAACATCGAGAGCGCGCAGGCTCGCGCGGCGAATCGCCGACGAGTTCGAAGCGAAGGACGGCCGCCCGCGCTTCGTCGCCGGGGCGCTCGGGCCGACCAACAAGACGCTGTCGCTCTCGCCCGACGTCAACGATCCCGGCTACCGCGAGATCGACTTCGATTACCTCAAGCAGGTGTACCGCGAGCAGATCGACGCGCTGGTCGAGGGCGGGGTGGATTTCATCCTGATCGAGACGGTGTTCGATACGCTCAACGCCAAGGCTGGGATCATGGCGGCGATCGAGGCGGCGAAGCGATCTGGGCCGGGACTTGCCGATCATGCTGTCGATGACGCTCACCGATCTGTCGGGGCGCAACCTGTCGGGCCACACCGTCGAGGCCTTCTGGCACGCGGTGCGGCACGCCCGGCCGCTGACGATCGGGCTCAACTGCTCGTTCGGCGCCGAGCAGCTGCGCCCGCACGTCAAGACGCTGGCGGGAATCGCCGACACGCTGATCATGGTCTATCCGAACGCCGGGCTGCCCAACGAGCTCGGCGCCTATGACGAGCTGCCCGCGACCACTGCGGGGCTGGTCGGCGAATGGGCCGAGGCGGGGCAGGTCAACGTGCTCGGCGGCTGCTGCGGATCGACGCCCGCGCACATCGCGGCGATTGCCGAAGCGGGTCGAAGGGCTGGCGCCGCGCGCGATCCCGCATCCCGAGGTGCGGACGCGACTGGCGGGGCTGGAGCCGATGATCATGGCGGCTTAGCGGAGCGGGCTCTTGCTGCTCCTCTCCCGCTTTCGCGGGAGAGGTCGGGTGAGGGTCTTCTTCTTGAATCTCAATCGGGTCGCACGCGCAGCAGAAGAAGACCCTCACCCCCGGCCCTCTCCCGCGAAAGCGGGAGAGGGAGAAAAGGCGAAATGACTTCCACCACCCCCTCCACCGCCAGTTTCGTCAATATCGGCGAGCGCACCAACGTCACGGGCTCCGCGGCGTTCAAGAAGCTGATCATGGCGGGCGACTATGCCAAGGCCGTCGAGGTCGCGCGGCAGCAGGTCGAGAACGGCGCGCAGGTGGTCGACGTCAACATGGACGAGGGCCTGCTCGACGGCGAGGAAGCGATGGCGACCTTCCTCAAGCTGATCGCCGCCGAGCCCGATATCGCGCGCGTGCCGGTGATGATCGACAGCTCGAAATGGTGCGGTGATCGAGGCGGGGCTCAAGTGCGTCTCGGGCAAGCCGATCGTCAATTCGATCAGCATGAAGGAAGGCGAGGCTGCCGTTCCTCGAGCATGCGCGCAAGTGCATGGCGTATGGTGCGGCGGCGGTCGTCATGGCGTTCGACGAGGTGGGCCAGGCCGACACCCAGGCGCGCAAGGTCGAGATCTGCGCGCGCGCCTACAAACTGCTCACCGGAATCGGCTTCCCGCCCGAGGACATCATCTTCGATCCCAACATCTTCGCGATCGCGACGGGGATCGAGGAGCACAACAATTACGCGGTCGATTTCATCGAGGCGTGCAAGGAGATCAAGGCGCGCTGCCCGCACGTCCACATCTCGGGCGGGCTCTCGAACCTCAGCTTCTCGTTCCGCGGCAACGAGCCGGTGCGCAAGGCGATGCACTCGGTGTTCCTCTATCACGCGATTCCCGCCGGGCTCGACATGGCGATCGTCAACGCCGGGCAGCTCGACGTCTACGACACCGATCGACCCCGAACTGCGCACCGCCTGCGAGGACGTGATCCTCAACCGCGATCCCGAGGCCGGCGAGCGGCTGGTCGTGCTCGCCGAGAAGTATCGCGGGACCGATGCGGTCGCCGAGAAGCAGGCCGCCGAGTGGCGCGGCTGGGACGTCGCCAAGCGGCTCGAGCATGCGCTGGTCAAGGGCATCGACATGTATGTGGTCGAGGATACCGAGGAGTGCGCGCCTGCTGTTCCGCGCGCCCGATCGAAGTGATCGAGGGCCCGCTGATGGACGGGATGAACGTCGTCGGCGACCTGTTCGGATCGGGCAAGATGTTCCTGCCGCAGGTCGTCAAGTCGGCGCGCGTGATGAAGAAGGCGGTCGCCCACCTGCTCCCCTATCATCGAGGCCGCGAAGGAAGCCAGGCGCCAAGGGCAAGGGCAAGATCATCATGGCGACCGTCAAGGGCGACGTCCACGATATCGGCAAGAACATCGTCGGCGTCGTGCTCCAGTGCAACGGCTTCGACGTGGTCGATCTGGGCGTCATGGTGCCTTGGTCGAAGATCCTCGAGGCGGCGAACGAGAACGATGCCGACATGATCGGCCTCTCGGGGCTGATCACGCCCTCGCTCGACGAGATGGTGACGGTGGCCGAGGAGATGCAGCGCGCCGGGGATGACGATGCCGCTGCTGATCGGCGGCGCGACCACCAGCCGAGGTCCACACCGCGCTGCGCATCGAGCCCGCGTACAAGGGGCCGGTGGTCCACGTCCTCGACGCGAGCCGCGCGGTGGGCGTCGCCACCACGTTGGTGAGCGAGACGATCCGCGACGATTACGTGGCGAAGATCGCCGCCGAATACGAGCAGGTCCGCGCCGCGCGCGCCGGACGCGGGCAGAGCGAGCTGGTGCCGCTCGACAAGGCGCGCGACAATGCGTTCGACGCCGACATGAGCCTCAAGCCGCCGGCACGCCGCGGATGCCGGGGCGTGCACGACTTTCCCGACTGGGACCTCAAGCCGATCTGCGCCCCTATATCGACTGGACGCCGTTCTTCCGCGCCTGGGAGCTGGCGGGCAACTATCCCGCGATCCTCGACGACGACGTGGTCGGCGAAAGCGCGCGCTCGCTGTTCGCCGACGCGCAGGCGATGCTCGACAAGGTGATCGACGAGAGCTGGCTGGCGGCGAGGGGCGTCGCCGGGCTGTGGCCGTGCCGGCGGCAGGGCGACGACATCATCGTCCATGTCGAGGACGACAAGCATGTCACGCTTGCCGTTCCTGCGCCAGCAGATCGCCAAGCGCGAGGGCCGCGCCAATATGTGCCTCGCCGACTTCATCGACCATGACGGCGACTGGATCGGCGGCTTCGCGGTCGGCATCCACGGCATCGAGCCGCACCTCGCGCGCTTCAAGGCGGCAATCGACGACTATTCGGACATCCTGCTCAAGGCGCTGGCCGACCGGCTCGCCGAAGCCTTCGCCGAGCGGCTGCACCAGCATGTCCGCACCGCGTTGTGGGGCTATGCCGAGGGCGAGCAGCTGACCAACGAGGCGCTGATCCGCGAGCAGTATCGCGGCATCCGCCCGGCGCCGGGCTATCCCGCGTGCCCCGAGCACAGCCTCAAGCCGATCCTGTTCAAGCTGCTCGACGCGCACCACGCGACCGGCATCACCCTGACCGAGAGCTTCGCGATGCTGCCCACCGCCGCGGTGTCGGGCTTCTATTTCGGTCATCCCCAGGCGGAATATTTCGGCGTCGCGCGCATCGGCCGCGATCAGCTCGAGGACTATGCCGCGCGGCGCGGGGTGAGCCTCGAGCAGGCGACACGCTGGCTGCGGCCGAACCTCGACTGACGGTCTTTCATCCGCACGTGCGTAAGCGCTCGACGTCGTGGATTTTGATGATATAACGTCGCACGATCATAGGAGGACGAACCGCGATGCTGCCTTTCCCGCGAATCCAGCGCCCGTGCCCCTATCTCGACCGGCTCGACGAGGTGATCGAGCAGGACTTCTGCCGGATGTGCAAGCGCGAGGTGCACGATCTGACCCATATGGACGAGGGCCGGCGCGCCGACTTCCTTGCGGCGTGCGGTGGCGACGTCTGCGTGAAGTATACGGCGATGCTGCGGCCCGCAGTCGCCGCGGCCGCGGTCGCGGCCTCGGTGGCGGCGTTCGCGCAGCCGGCGCTCGCGCAGGATCACCGGGCACGCCGCGTGCACGCCCCCAGTACGGTCGTCCTCGAGCCGCCGATGGTCGCCGTGGTCCTCGGCGGCGCGCCCGTGCCGCCGCGCGACCCGCCGCCGCCGCCGCGGAAGGCCGACGAACCATCGCAGCCTGCGCCGCCGCCGCAAGGTCAGGCTTCGAATCCCGGCTGACGGCGGCGCGGATCCGGGGTATGCTGCACGGCGTTAGGAGAGGCGCGATGTTCCCGAAGATCGAGCGGCCCTGCCCCTATATCGATCGCCTCGGCGAGGTGATGGACGGTGATTTCTGCCGGATGTGCCGGCGCACCGTGTTCGACCTGAGCGCGATGGACGAGGCCGAGCGCCGCGTGTTCATGCGCGGGTGCGGCGGTGAGGAAGTGTGCGTTCGCTACCGGGTCCGACCCGCGCTGGTCGCGGCCGCGCTCGCCGCCTCGGTCGCGGCGCTGCCCGCGGCGGCGCAGGACGCGACGGCGCCGCAGACCGCGCCGGCTCCGGCAGGCGCCACGACGACTGCCGACGCCACGGAAGACCTGAACGACGAGATCGTCGTCGGCGGGGCGCGCATCATCGACGCAGACGAGGAAGATCCGGTGATCGTGTTCGAAGGGGCGGGCGCGTCGAGCAGCCAGATGCTCCCGCTCGACCGCACCCCGCGTCCCCCGCGTCGCCGCAAGGGTGACCCGGCGAGCTAGGCGGCGTTCGCCATCTCGGGACGATATGGCAGAACGCGGTTCCGCCCTTGCCGCTTGGCCGAGTAGAGCGCGAGATCGGCCATCGACACCAGTTCGGTGAGCTCGGCGTCGGCCGAGGGCGCGCAGTGGATGCCAAAGCTCGCGGTGATTTTGCCGCATTCGCCGAACCGGGCGTGCTCGATCCGGCGGCGGATCTTCTCGGCGATGAACAGCGCGTCGGCTTCGCCGATGCCTGGGCACAGGATCAGGAATTCCTCGCCGCCCCACCGCGAGACGGTGTCGCCGCCGCGGACGTTGCGCTGGATCAGCGCGGCCAATGCGGCAAGCACGTCATCGCCGCGCGAATGGCCAAAGCGGTCGTTGATCGACTTGAACCGATCGATGTCGATCAGGATCAGCGCGACCGCCCCCGCATCCGGCAGCTGCTCGAAGCATTCGGCGACGCCGCGCCGGTTGAGGATCTTGGTAAGATGGTCGCGCCGCGCGGCTTCTTCGGCTTCCTCGGCCTGGCGGAGCGTCAGCGCCTGCAGCTTCTGGCGATTAGCAAGCTCGCCCTTGAGGTTGCGGATGCGGTAGATCAGGAACGCCCCGATCAGCACCACCCACACGCCCAGCAACAGCAGATACCATTGCGCGCTGGTGAGCGCGGCCTTGCGGATCGTGATGTCGCGCACTTCGAAGTGGTGGACGCCGAGCGCGGATTCGGCGCCGGTCTGGAAGTCGAGCGAGATGACGTTGTCGAACTGCGGGTGGCTGAACTTCGGCGGGACGCCACGCTCCTTCAACCACCAGTCGGCGACGCTGAAGTCCGAGAGGTTGAAGTCGAGGCGCTGTACCTTGCCCGATTCGGCGGGGAATTCGACCTTGTTGAATTTCGAGCTCTTGCCCACGCCGGGCGTGCTGTAGCGCGGATCGAAGTTCTTGACGTGGAACCGCAGCGTCGTCGCCGGGCCGGTGTAGGCGATCGTCAGTGAAATCGAATGGAGATTGGAAAGATCGATCCCCTGCGCGCTGCGCTTGCCGTCGAACAGCAGCTCATAGCCGCAATAGGGATATTCGAAGCCCTTGCGCAGATCGCAGCTCCAGCGGAGCGGCCGGCCGGGATCGGGGGTGATGGTGGAATGGCCGCCCAGCACGTCGTCGGTCTGCGCGAGCGTGGTGTAGGATCCGAGCGTCGCCGGCGTGAAATGAGTTGTCCGCAGCAGGATCTGGTCTTCCCACTTGATCGCGGCGAAGGTGACCAGCAGCAGCACGAAGAGGACAAGTTCGAATTTCGCATTGGTGACCAGGTCCAGCGCGCGACGGCCAATCCCCGGGGCAGCGGTGTCCGCCAGACCGGGGGGGCGCATATTCAACTCGAAATCCCTCTTCACGCGACCGTCCCTCACTGGCCCGGAAATACGCCAGCAACGTCTACTGCAACGTTAACGCGGGTTTCCGGGCAGTCCCTGAGCAGAGGTCCGTCCGCTACTTGCCGGACGGCGGCAACCGGCTAGACTTGGGCGAAACACTGGGGAGGGGTGCAATGGCCACGTTAGCGGAAGGGGCGCCGCCTGCCGCCGAGCCGACGCCGCACGACATGCGGCTGGTGATCAGCGCATCGTCGCTCGGCACGATCTTCGAATGGTATGATTTCTTCATCTACGGGACGCTGGCGACCTCGGGGATCATCGGGCGCAGCTTCCTCCCGCCGGGTAACCCGGTGTTCCAGATGCTGGTGGTGTGGGCCGGCTTCGCGGTCGGGTTCGGGTTCCGGCCATTGGGCGCGATTCTGTTCGGCTATCTCGGTGACCGACTGGGGCGCAAACACACCTTCCTCATTACGATCACGCTGATGGGCCTCGCGACCGCGGGGCTGGGGCTCGTGCCCAGCTACGCGACGATCGGGATCGGGGCGCCGATCCTGATCCTGCTGCTGCGCGTGGCCCAAGGGCTGGCGCTGGGCGGCGAATATGGCGGGGCGGCGATCTATGTCGCCGAGCATTCGCCGGGCGGCCGTTCGGGCTTCCACACCAGCTTCATCCAGGCGAGCGTCGTCGGCGGCTTCGCGCTGAGCCTCGCGGTGGTGCTGCTCGTCAAATGGCAGCTCGCGGCGCAGTGGGACGATTGGGCGTGGCGGGTGCCGTTCCTCTTCTCGATCGTTCTGCTCGCGGTCTCGCTGTGGATGCGCCTCAAGCTCTCCGAGAGCCCGGTATTCAAGGCGATCAAGGAAGCGGGCGAGACCGCGAAGAACCCGTTCATCGAAAGCTTCACCTATCCCGGCAACCTGCCGCGCCTGTTCGTCGCGCTGTTCGGGATCGCGGCGGGACTGACGGTGATCTGGTACACCTCGATGTTCTCGGTGCTGTCGTTCCTTCAGGGCGCGATGCACGTCGACGCGACGACCGCGCAGCTGATCGCCGGCGGATCGGCGGTGGGGGGGCTGGGCTTTTTCGTCTTCTTCGGCAGTCTGTCGGACCGGATCGGGCGAAAGAAGCCGATCGTCTGGGGCTATTTCCTGACGCTGATCCTGCTGTTCCCGATGTTCTGGGTGATCGGCGGCGCGGCCAATCCCGCGCTGGCTGAGGCGGCGAAACGCGCACCCGTCGTCGTCTCCGGGCCGCACTGCGACTATGATCCGTTCGCGCTGAAGCAGGCCGACGAGTGCGGACAGCTGCTCGATTATTTCTCGAAGAAGGGCATCGCCTACACCAAGGCGGAAGCTTCCGCGATCGACGTGACCGTGGGGCGCACGCTGGTGACCGACACCAGCCCGGCGGGGCTCGACGCGGTGCTCGCGCAATCGGGATACGACCTCAAGCCGCAGCGGCCCTCGCCCGCGAACATCGCGATCATCGTCGCGGCGATCCTGGTGTTGATGGCGCTTTCGGGCGCGACCTACGGGCCGGTGGCGGCGCTGCTTTCGGAGATGTTCCCGTCGCGGATCCGCTACAGCTCGATGTCGATCCCCTACCATATCGGCACCGGCTATTTCGGCGGATTCCTGCCGATCATCAGCCAGTACATCGTCGTGCGGACGGGCGACCCCTATTCGGGGCTGTGGTACACGATGGGGGTGGTCGCGGTGGCGCTGGTGGTGACGCTGGTGGGGCTGCGCGAGACGCGAGGCGTCGTAACGGCATGAGGATCGCCGTGACCCTGGCGGCGCTGGCGCTCGCGTTCGTGCCTGCCATCGCCGCGGCGCAGAACGTGCCGATGGTGCAAGCGCCCCCGGCGCTTCAGGACGACATGGCCCCCTTCGTCCGGGCGACCGCGCAGACGATGTTCGAGAGCCGCGACACGCGCATCGAGTTCATCGTGCGCGAGGGCATCCCGATGGTGCGATTCACGCCGGGCTGGGGCCATACGGTCGACGTCTGGCTCCTGCGCGATCATGCGAGCGTGTTGCGCGTGCTCGCCGACCAGCGCTTCTCGGGGCTGTGGCCGGCGGTGGTCGAGTGGGGCGGTCCCGACATGCGCAAGGCATCGGACGCGCTGGTGCGGCTCACTCAGCTGGCCTATTCGACGCAGCTCGACCTCGGCCCGCGAACCACGGCCGAGAATACCGGCGGGCTGCGCGCGCGGACGGTGCTGCAATATGCCGACGCGCTCCATGCCGCGGGGCGCCGGGACGAGGGTGTTGCGCTGCTCCGCAAGACGCTCGCCGAGGCGGATGCGGCGCGTTGGGACATCGCCGAGAGCAACGTGGTCCGGTTGCGGCTGGCGGGGACGCTCCATGGCGACGGCCAGAGCGAGGCCGCGATCACCGAGCTGCGGATCGGCGAGGCGAACCCTTCGGAAGGCGCCTATGCGCTCAACTACGAGGTCAATCGCGCGGCGTTCCTCGCGGAAGACGGACGCTATGCCGAAGCGCTCGCGACCATCGGCGACGTCACCGACCATTATTTCGGCCACCAGAGCCGGAAATATCGCCACCACGGCGAGCGCGTGCCGGGGAGCGGCCGCGAGTTCGACTGGATCCGGGCGTGCGCGCTCAAGGGCTTGGGCCGGGACGATGAAGCGCAGGCGCTGATCGCCGGTCTGCGCGCCGCGCCCGAGCCGCCCGACGAGGGCTTCTTTCCGCCCACCAATTTCCAGGTGAACGTCCGGGCGGACCTGTGCTTCGGCGATGTCGAAGGGCTGGTGCACGATTTTCTGCGGGCACTCCGTCCCAATGCGATCGCGCCGGTCGCGCTGCTCTGGCTCCAGCCGGAACGCGTGCTCGACCCCCGGCGCGACGCGCTGCTCGCGCGGGTGCGGGCCGACCCGCGGATCGCCGCCGCGCTCGCTGGGTTGATGCGGCCGTTCCCGGCGGCGCTCGTCCCCGCGCTCAACCAATGGCGCGATTCGCCTCCGCCTGCGGCTCCCTGAGCGGGAGTGGCCAGTCGCGGCGAAATATCCTAGCGGCGGCCGAGTGACGATTCCCGCCCCGCTCCGCCTGCGCATCGATTCCGCCGCGCTCGCCGCCAACTGGCACGCGCTCGACCGGCTGAGCGGGCGCGCGAGGTGCGGCGCGGCGGTCAAGGCCAACGGTTATGGGCTTGGCGCACGCGAGACGGCGCGCCGGCTCGCCGCGACGGGCTGCCGCGACTTTTTCGTGGCGACCTGGGCGGAGGCCGCGGAACTCGGCGATCTGGGCGCCGCAGTATCGGTGCTGCACGGCGTCCGCGCGGAGGACCTGGGCACCGATCGGCCGGCGAACGCGCGGCCGGTGCTCAACACTCCCGGCCAGGTTCGGCGCTGGCGGGACGCGGGTGGAGGCCCGTGCGACGTGATGGTCGATACCGGAATGAACCGCCTTGGCGTCTCGGCCGACGACGTGACCGCAGGGCTGCTCGACGGACTCGCGATCGAGACGCTGATGAGCCACCTCGCCTGCGCCGACGAGGATTCGCCGATGAATGCGCGCCAGCGTGACGCGTTCGCCGCGCTCGCGGGGCGGACCTCAGCCAAACGGATGAGCCTGGCCAATTCGGCCGGAGTCGCGCTCGGCGCGGATTATGCCTTCGATCTGACGCGCCCTGGCCTGTCGCTCTATGGCGGCATCCAGAGCGCCGCGCTCGAGGGCCGGATCGCGCAGGTGGTGATGCCCGAGGCACAGATCCTCCAGCGTCGCCGCGTGCCCGCGGGCGCGACGATCGGCTACAACGCCACCTTCACCGCGTCCGCCGACGTGGAGGTCGCGATCCTCAACCTCGGCTATGCCGATGGCTATCTCTGCTGCTTCTCGGGTCGTGGATCGGCCCACGCCGGCGGGCGCCGGTTGCCGGCGCTCGGGCGTATCTCGATGGACCTGATCGCGGTCGGAGTCGATGCGGCGGCGGACCTCGCCGAGGGCGACTGGGTCGCGCTCGACTATGCGCTGCCCGCCGCCGCGAAGCTCAGCGGGCTATCGCAATATGAGCTGCTGACCGGGCTCGGTCGCCGGTTCGACCGCGTCTGGAGCTAGTCCCGCTCCACGCACATCGCGATGCCCATGCCGCCACCGATGCAGAGCGTGGCGAGGCCTTTCTTCGCGTCGCGCTTCTCCATTTCGTAGAGCAGGGTGGTGAGCACGCGGGCTCCGCTCGCGCCGATCGGGTGGCCGATCGCGATCGCGCCGCCGTTGACGTTCACCTTGGCCGGATCCCAGCCCATGTCCTTGCCGACCGCGAGCGCCTGTGCGGCAAAGGCTTCGTTGGCTTCGATCAGGTCGAGGTCGGCGACGGTCCAGCCTGCCTTTTCGAGTGCCTTGCGGCTGGCGGGGACAGGACCGATGCCCATGATCGAGGGATCGACGCCGACGCTCGCCCAGCTCGCGATCCGTGCGAGGATCGGGCTGCCGCGCTTCTCGGCCTCTTCGCGCGACATGATCACCAGCGCCGCCGCGCCGTCGTTGAGGCCCGAGGCGTTGGCCGCGGTGACGGTGCCGTCCTTCTTGAACGCCGGGCGCAGCACCGCGATACCTTCGAGCGTGGCTCCGGCGCGGATATATTCGTCGTCCGCCACCACCGTATCGCCCTTGCGGCCCTTGATGGTCACCGGAGCGATTTCGTCCTTGAAGCGGCCGGACGAACGCGCTGCCTCGGCGAGGTTCTGCGAACGGACGGCGAATGCGTCCTGGTCGCCGCGCGTCACCTGATATTGCTCGGCGAGATTCTCGGCGGTGATGCCCATGTGATAGCCGTTGAACACGTCGGTGAGGCCGTCCTTGATCATCGTGTCGACCAGGCTGAGGTCGCCCATCTTGGTGCCGGGGCGAAGCGTTTGCGCATGCGGACTGAGCGACATGCTCTCCTGCCCGCCCGCGACGACGATGGTCGCGTCGCCGGTCGCGACCGCCTGATAGGCGAGCGCGACCGCGCGGAGGCCCGATCCGCACACCTGCTGGACGCCCCAGGCCGGGACTTCCTTGGGCACCCCGGCGGCCATCGATGCCTGGCGCGCGGGATTCTGACCCTCGCCGGCGGTGAGCACCTGGCCCATGATCACCTCCGAGACTTCCTCGCCCGCGACGCCCGCCTGCGCGAGCGCGGCCTCGATCGCGACTCGGCCGAGCTCGTGCGCGGGCGTGGCGGCGAAGGCACCCAGGAAACTGCCGACCGGGGTACGCTTGGCGGCGGTGATGACGATGTCGGGCATTTGGGGCTCCTGCCGGGAAACGGTTGCCGGCGCTATCTAGGTGCGGGCAGCGCCTTTAGCCAGTCCGCGAGCGGTTCCCACAGCGCCGAACGCGCGCGGCCGCCGACGACCATGCCGACATGGCCCGAAGCTGTGCGCGATTCGGCGGGCAAACGCGGCGCTGTCACGGCGGGGACGATCCTGTCGCTGGTCGAGACGAAGGAGATGGCGGGGCACGTCAGCGCTTCGGGCGACACCCGCTTTCCGGCCACCTCCCAGCGCCCCTGTCCGGGCAGGTCGGCGGAAAGGAAGTCGTCGAACAATTGCCGCCCGGCCGCAAAGGTGAGCGGCGCGCCGGCGTTCGCCCAATCCTCGAGCGCGACGAACGCGCGCGCTTCGGCGCTCCCAGGCTCCAGCCGGGCGAACCGCTCGAACTTGGCGACGGTGCGCGCCGGATCGAGCTGCCAGAAACCGGCCTGGAGCACTTCCATCGGTACGAGACCGAGCTGCTCGCAGGCGGCACGCGCCTGGTCCCACAGCGCCGAGATCGGCTCGAGCGCGTCGTTATAGCCCGCGAAATGCCACGGCGCGGCGATGGTCGCGAGCCCGGCGACGGGCGTGGCGCAGGCGGCGGCGAGCGCCAGCGTGCCGCCCAGGCAATAGCCGACCAGCACGGGTGGACGGTCGAGCCTCGCCAGCAACGGCAGCAGCAGTTCCTCGACGTGCGCGGTAATGTCCTGGCCGCGTTCCGCCGGGCCGGGCGTCCCCCAGTCGACCAGCAGCGGCCGCCCGCCTTGCCGCGCCAGCCAGCGCAGCAGCGAGTTGCCGCGCGCGAGATCGAGCACCTGCGGCGGATTGATCAGCGAGGGCACGAACACCACCGGCGGCCCGCTCCCGCCATAGTCGCGCAGGCGCGCGCGCCCCGCCGCGGCGACCGCCGGCTTGGGCGCGCGCGGTACAGGGCGTTGGACTTGCTGATAGGCCGCGAGCCCTGCCAGTGCCGCGCTGCGGCGATGTGAGGATGTTGCGGTTTCGCTGCGCAACAATTCAAGAAAGAGCGGAAGCGGGCGCGGCCCTTGTTGCGCTGCGGCATCAAACGGTGTTAGACATAAATCAGTCACACGCGAGGGCCCCATGAAAAAAGCAACTCCCGGCAGCGGCCCGGTCATCATCAAGAAGTACGCGAACCGGCGGCTCTACAACACCGAAACCTCGTCCTACATCACGCTCGACCATCTCGCGGCGATGACTCGCGAGGGGCGCGACTTCAAGGTCGTCGATGCCAAGACCGAGGACGACATCACCCACAACGTGCTGACCCAGATCATCATGGAAGAGGAATCGCGCGGCCAGACGATGCTGCCGGTCAACTTCCTGCGCCAGCTGATCTCGCTCTACGGCGACAGCATGCAGGCGATGGTGCCGGGCTATCTCGAGGCGTCGATGGAGAGCTTCCGGCGCAATCAGGAGCAGTTCAAGTCGGCGGTCGAGGGCGCGTTCGCCAACTCGCCCTTCGCCGAGATCGCAAAGCGCAACATGGCGATGTTCGACGCCGCGGCCAAGGCGTTCAAGCCCGGCACGGCAATGCCCGGGATGCCGGGCGTGCCGGGCGCCGTTCCTCCGGCTCCCGAGGGCAAGGACGACGTCGCTGCGCTCAAGGCCGAGCTTTCGCGCCTGCAGGACAAGATCGAGCAGCTCGGCAAATAGCCGAGCTGCTTGCGTTGCGGCCCGCTAGACTCGCCGGCCGCTGAACAGCTGGATCAGCCCGACGACGAGCGCGACGATCAGCAGGATGTGGATCAGCCCGCCCGCGACGTGCAGCGAGAAGCCGAGCAGCCAAAGCACAATGAGAATTACCGCGATCGTCCAAAGCATGGGTTGGGCCTCCCGACCGATTGTGGATATTGATTTCGGTACGGCGGCATAACGACGCGCGCGGCCGGACGTTCCGTCGGGCCCGGGACCTCAGCGAACGGATCGGCAATGCAGCAAAATCTCTGGATCGCGGTAGCGATGCTGCTGGCCGTCGCGGCGGCGAGCGGCGTCGCCGAACATCGCCGGCGGCGGCGGCGCGACCTGGACAAGGTGGGGGTGGTGCCCTGGCCTGCGGTGCAGTTCGCGGCGCTGCTGGGCGCGGTGCTGACCGGGGCGATCGCGCTCAGGGCGTTCGGGTAGCCGTAATTTCGACCTCGCGTTGAAAACGCGGGATTATTCGGCGGAAGTTTTATAGAGTTTAGGGTCGGGACTCGATCGGAAGTCCTGCCGATCGAGGGCGATCGCATCGCCGCGCGCGCGCCTTGCGAGACGGAAAGTCACACCAGGGTCACACTGGTACGCATGGTTCATCGGCGGCCCCGTCATGCGGAAATTCAAAACAGTTCGACCCAAACGCGGGTTGCGCTCCGGCCGCGATCGATACTGTCAAAGAGCGGCCGCACACCAGAACATGCCACGGCGCTCCGAGCCAAGCCGACGAAATCCTACATTGCAAGCGGGATTGACGCGCCTAGAGGCACGCCTCGAGATACGCGCTGGTCGAAGCCGAACTGGCGGGCCTTCTCCAGCGTGTAGGGGCGCAGGCCCATCGAACGGTATTCGCCGATGATCTTGCCGTCGGCGCTCTCGTCGAGATATTCGAACTTGAACAGCTCCTGGGTCACGATCACCGGACCCTCCATCCCGATCACCTCGGTGATGTTGGTCACGCGGCGGCTGCCGTCGCGCAGGCGCTTCACCTGGATGATCAACTCGACCGAATCGGCGATCTGGCGGCTGATCGCTTCCTTGGGCACCTTGATGTCCGACATCATCACCATGTTCTCCATGCGGGCGAGCGCCTCGCGCGGGGAGTTGGCGTGGAGCGTGCACATCGAGCCGTCATGGCCGGTGTTCATCGCCGCGAGCATGTCGAAGCATTCGGCGCCGCGGATTTCGCCCAGGATGATGCGATCCGGGCGCATGCGCAGCGCGTTCTTGACGAGATCGCGGATGCTGATCTCGCCCTGGCCCTCGAGGTTGGGCGGGCGGGTTTCGAGCGGCAGCCAGTGCGGCTGCTGGAGGCGAAGCTCGGCGGCGTCCTCGATCGTCAGCACGCGCTCGCCGGGGTCGATCATCTTCGAGATCGCGTTGAGCATCGTCGTCTTGCCCGAGCCGGTGCCGCCCGAGACGACGATGTTGAAGCGGCTGGCGCCGGCGATCTTCAATGCGGTCGCCATCTTCTGGCTCATCGATCCGAAGCCCGCCATCATGTCGAGCGTGATCGGCTTGGCCGAGAATTTACGAATCGAGATGGCGGTGCCGCGCAAGCTGAGCGGCGGCACGATGACGTTGACGCGGCTGCCGTCCTTGAGGCGGGCGTCGGCGAGCGGGGTGGTCTGGTCGACGCGACGGCCGACCGAATTGCAGATGCGCTGGGCGATCTGGAACAGATGCTCCTCGTCGCGGAACTGGATGTTGGCGAGTTCGAGCTTGCCCTTGCGCTCGACGTAGGTCTGTTCGGGCCCGTTGACCATGATGTCGGTGACCGCGGTGTCCGACGAGCAGTTCCTCGAGCGGGCCGAGGCCGAGCAACTCGTCGACCAGCACCTTCTCGAGCGCGAACTGCTCGCGGCGGTTGAGCGTGAGCTTGAGCTCGGCGAGCACTTCGCCGATGATCGGGCGGAATTCCTCGGCGAGCTCGTCCTTCGAGAGCGTCGAAGCGGCTTCGGGATCGACACGTTCGAGCAGGCGCGGAAGCACCTGCTCCTTGATGCGGTGGACCGAGGCCTCAAAGCCTTCGGCGCGCGAATTGCCGGCTTCGCCCGATGCATTCTGGCGATCGGTGAGCCGTGCCATTGCTTCGCTGCTGGCGGTGGCGCCACCCGCGTGAGGATCGGGTTCGGGCAACGCTGCACCCGGAAGCGGCACGCCGTTCAGCGGCGGAAACTGCTCTCCGCCCATCGGCTCGGAGGGGCGCTGAGCGCCGCCGCCCTGCATCGGTCGGGCAACGCCGAACGCGGGCCGGCCACCGGTGCCGCCCCCTAGTCCGCTCCGTCGACCGAATGCGCTCATTTACGACCCTTATTTCCCCACGAGGTACCCGCCAGCTGCTGACGCTAGCGGTCAAGGCTTGACAATTGACTAACCAACCCGCTCCCAGATCAGCAGGATGTGGCGGCCTTCCTCGAAATAGCGGTAGCCGCGCGTCGCCCGCAGCCGGTAGCGGCGCGTCAGCGCCGCCGCGACATGCGCATCGGCCGCCGGATTGCGCGCCAACTCGCTCGGGCTACGCTCGGTGACGATGACGGCGGGATTGCGCGCCAGCGCGGCATCGAGCGCGCCAAGCTGATCGGTGCCGATCGCGGGCGTCTCCGCGGTCAGGTAGAGGTGGCCCGGGAAGGCGTAGGGCGAGGCGAGGCACGCGCCGGTCAAATGATAGAGGATCGGCGGGCCGCCGTAGAGGAGCATGCAGCCGTCGCGCACGCTCGGCGGAATCGCGGCGACCGCGGCTGCGGCGTCTTCGCGATCACCGGCGACGATCATCCGGTTCACGCCAAGCTGCTGCACCGCTGGGTAGAAAGCGAACAGGCCCAGCGCGAGGCGGCGGTAGGGCGAGAAAGCGAGGAATCGCGCGCCCGCGACGGTCAGCGGCACGAGCAGCGGCAGCGCGTAATGGTGGTAGAAATAGCCGACCGCGACGAACCCGATCGCCGCCGCGACGATCCATCCAAGCAGGAAGCGTCGCTCCCACTCCGGCGTCACTGGCGTTTCGGCGGCGTGCGTGCGTCCCGCAAGCGCGAGCAATGCGAGCGGGCCGAGCGGGGCGAGCGTGAGCAGCAGCGCCCAGCCGCTGTGCCAGGTCCAGCCGTCGTGCCGAAGCGCCGCCGATGCCGCATTGGCGAACCAGAATTCGTGGAGATGGCCGAGCGCGGAATAAACGGCGAGCGCGGTCAGGAACGGCAGCGCCCCGAGCACCGCCCAGACATAGCCCGCGGCGAGCGCGCGCACCCTCCCACCACGCCGCCACATCGCGGCGACGAGGACGAGTCCGAAGAAGCAGGCCTCGAAGATCACCGTCGTCTTGATCGTCAGCGCGAGGCCGCACAGCGCCATTGCACCGCATGCCAAGCCGAAGCCGCGCCGTGTGGCGATTGCGGGCACCGCTTCGAGCACCAGCAGCGCAGCGATTGCGACCGGAAGGTTATAGAACAGCGGCGACTGGCCGTCCTCGCCGCCCATCACCCCGGTCCACAAGACGTAGAGCGCGCCGCAGGCGAGCGCGGCGGGCAGCGGCAAGCGGCGGCGGACGATCAGCACGATCACGAAGCCGGTCGCGGCGACGAAGCCGCTCGCGACGAGCTGATATTGCAGCACGCCGTCGCCGCCGAGCAGGCGGATGGCGGCGTAGATCAGGAACAGCCCGATCGGCTTGCGGTCCCAGATGTCGACGTAGGGAAGCGCGCCGTGGAGGAGGCGGTCGCCGGTCAACAGATAGAATTGTTCATCGTATCCGGCGAGCGGATCGCCGAACATCGCCGAGCGCAGCACCAGCGCGAGCACGAGCAGCGCCGCCGCGCATGCGGTCAGTGGGTACCGCGCGAGCGCGCCGGGCCGGGGCAATGACGCGCGGGCAAGCGATCCGTCCATTCGCGTACCTCCGCCGCCGTGCTGCACCAAGACGGTTAACGAGTGGCAAATGTGCACCGCTTGGCGGACGTGTGTTGCCGGTGTAAGGCACGGGCACCGTGATGGAGGCCCCGATGCTGCTTGCTGCCGCCCTGACCCTTGCCGCGCAGGCTGCGCCCGCGCCGGTCGATTGGGCCGCCCGGCTGCGCGTCGACGCGACCGCGTTCCGCGACGCGGTGCTCGATTCGCATCCCGGGCCGATCGACGCGGAGAATCCGCGCTTCAAGCCGTTGCTCGCCCGCGCCTACGCGCAGGCGCTGCGGCGGGCGCGGACCACCACCAGCTTTCCGGAGTACGTCTGGGCATTGCGCGAGTTCGGCGCGGCGTTCGACGACGGGCATGTCGGCATCGACGCCGACGCGAAGGCGGTGGCGGACTTCGCCTGGCAATACCGCTGGCCCGGCTTCGTGACCGCACTGCGCGACGGCAAGACCGTGGTGGTCGGCGGCACCGGGGCGCCGGTAGGCGGCACGCTGATCGAGTGCGACGGCAAGCGCGCCGAAGCGCTCGCGGCCGAACGGATCGGGCACTTCATGGGGCGCTGGATGCTGCGCAGTCGCCGCGTGTCGCTCAGCGGGCAATTGTTTCTGCCGCCGGACAATCCCTGGCTCGCGCCGATCCGCAGCTGCACCTTCCTCGCCGGCGGCAAGCGCGAGACGGTCAAGCTCGACTGGCGGCCGATCGGCGCGGGGGAGCGCAACCAGCAGCTCGCCGCCGCGACGGGCGTCCGCCACACCAGCCCGGTCAGTCTCGAACGGCTGGCGGACGGCACGGTGTGGATCAACCTCGGCTCGTTCGACCCCGACGCCGCCTCGCCGCGCGGCAAGGAGTTGGCGGCGCTGGCCGCGCAGATCGCGCGCGAGGCCGGATCGATCCGGAGCGCGCCGCGGATCGTCTTCGATCTGCGCGGCAACAACGGCGGCTCGTCAAGCTGGATCAGCGCGATCGCGGCCGCGCTGTGGGGTGAGACGGCGGTTGCGCGCGCGGTGCCCGATACCCCCGTCGACTGGCGCACGTCGGACGCCAACTATCGGACGATCGAGGCCTATGTCGATCAGTTCGGCAAGACCCGCGCGGAGAATCTCGGCGCCTATGATTGGGCGGTGAAGATGGAGGCGGGGCTGCGCGAAGCGCGCGCCAGGGGGCAGAAACTGTGGCGTGAGATGCCCGCGCCGCCGCCCCCCGCCGATCCCAACGGGCCGCACGTCACGGCCAAGGCCTTCGTGCTCACCGATTTCGGCTGCGGATCGGCGTGCCTCGACGCGGTCGATGTGCTGACCGGCGTCGGCGCGGTGCAGGTCGGGCAGGAAACCGCGGCGGACACCCAATATATGGAGATCCGCCAGCAACACGCCGACGGTGCGGCGCGGATGTGGATCCCGATGAAGGTCTATCGCGACCGCAAGCGCGGCGCGAACGTCCCCGCAGTGCCGGCGCACGCCTGGTCCGGCGACATGGGCGACACCGAGGGGCTGCGCCGCTGGATCGCGACGCTCTAGACGAACGGTCCCTTCGCCCGGACACGGGCTTCGCGCGGTGGCATTCCGGCGAGCGAACGGAACTCGCGGGCCATGTGCGCCTGGTCGGCATAGCCCTGCGCGGCGGCGGTATCCGCGAGCGTGTCGGCGCACTGCTGGAGGTCGGCCAGAGCGCCGCGGAAGCGCAGCAGGCGGAGATAGCCGCGCGGCGGCATCCCGAACTCGGCAGCGAAGCGGCGCTGGAGCTGGCGAAGGGGCATGCCGGCGCGCGCTGCGATCCCGGCGACCGAGCCGCCGCCTAGTATCGCCCTACCGAAGGTGGGCGAAGGCACCGCCGCGAAGGCCTGCACGAGCCTTTCGACGGTATCATCGTCGACGAGCAGCGCGGCCAGCGGCGAGGTCTCCTCGACCGCGATCCAGTCGTCGGCGAAGCGGGTGCAGCGAGCGCCGCCGAGCGCATGCCACGCCCAGGGCCACAGCTTGATGCCGGTGAAGCGCGCGCCCGCGCCGAGGCGAAGCCGCGCGGCGACCGTGGCGAGGCCGGTGGCGAACAGCGCGGGCTGCTCGGTGCGCCAGACAGAACGGCCCGAATGGCGGCGGATCAGCTCGATGCAGCCGTCGGGCACCGCTTCCTGCTCGATCCAGTCGGGCGGCCCGGCATCGACCTCGGCGTTCCAGATCGCCGCGACCAGGCCGTCGAGCGCAGGGGGCAGCGGAGCTTCGGAATAGCGCACGCGCGCGAGCATCGCATGTCGCGTTGGTTCAAGCCAGCGGTCCGCTCGCGCGCTATATCCAGCCGGATGATGGAGGATCGGCATGAAGCGGCATCGACTTCTCGGCTTCGCGCTCGCATTCGCGCTGGTGCCGGCGCGCGTGGCGGCGCAGGACTCGACCCTCGCGTGGCTGGTCGGCGAGTGGCGGACCGACGATGCCGACGGCAAATGGACTCGCGAGCATTGGTACGCGATGCAGGACGGCGTGATGTTCGGTTGGAGCCGAAGCGGCCACGGCGACGACGTTTCGGAAAGTGAAGTCGAGCAGATTTCGACGCGGAGCGACCCAGCGATCTTCACCGCGTCGCCCGATGAACAACCGGAGGCCAGCTTCACCGAAGTCTCGCGCGGCCCTCGGGCGATCGCGTTCGAGAATGCCGCGCACGATTACCCGCAACGCGTCCGCTACTGGCGCGACGGCGACGATCTGATGGCCGAAATCTCGCTCAAGGACGGCAGTAAGCCGATCCAGTGGCGCTATCACCGGGCGACCGACGACCGGGCGTTGCTTCGCGAGGAGTCATTTGCCGCCGCGATGAAGCGCTGTCATGGGCGCTACGCGATGATGTTGAACGATCAGGTGATCCGTTTTTCGGGGCTGTATTCGACCGAGACGCCGCTGCCCGACTATGAGCCGGAGACGCGATGCCTCGAGAATTTGCTGCGCACCCCGCTCGGCGAGGTCACGTTCGTGATCGGCTGAGACCTAGAGCCTGTCCGGGCCGTGGCCATGGCGGCCATCGGCGACGGATCCCGGTCCGGCGCGTTCGGCGAGCACCGTCAGCCCGAAGGCGTTGACCTCGGCGAAGCCGCCTTCGACGCGGATCGTCTCGGGCGTGTCCTTCTCGGCGCGGTAGATCGCGAGATCGCCGTCGCGCACCGTCGACATGAAGGGCGCATGGCCCTCGAGCACGCCGAAATCGCCCTCGGTGCCGGGGACGACCACCATATAGACCTCCTCCGAACGGACGAGCTTCTCGGGGGTCACGAGTTCGAAGTGCAGGGGCATCTTATTCCGCCGTCAAATAGAGTTGGATCGCCGTGACCGGAGCGGGCGCGCCGTCCGGCATGGTCACGATCAGCATGTGAACCACGCCCTGGCCCTCGACCTTGGCCGAGAAGGCCTCGACGTCGCCGCCGCCGTGCTTGCCCGAATTCGCCGCGTCGGGCGTGAGCGCGATCGGAAAGAGGCTCATCGAGTCCTTCACCGATTTGGCGGCGTCCGTCCGGCCGGGCCCGGCGATCGTCACCGAGCAGACCTTGGCGCTGACTCCGCCGAACGCGACGCTGCCTTCGGGGAACTTCGCCTCGATCGATTCGACCGCACCCCAGCGCGGATCGTTGCCGGTCTGCGGCGTGGCCGAGAAGCCGCGCGATACCAGCATCTCGTTGTTCTTGAGCTCTAGCTGGCCGGCGAGGAGGAGCGGGCAGAAGCCGTAGGTGGCGTCGGACGCGGTCTCGCCCATCGGGCGCTTGTTGTCGAACTCCTGCGCGGACGCGGGCGCGGCGGCGAACGCCGCGCCGAGCGCCGCCGCCAGGAGAACGCGCGCGATCACGCTTCCTCGGCCAGCTTCTGCGCCTTGGCGATCGCCTCGTCGATGCCGCCGACCATGTAGAAGGCGCTCTCGGGCAGATGGTCGTACTCGCCGTTCACCACCGCCTTGAACGAAGCGATCGTGTCCTCGATCGCGACGAACTTGCCCGGGATGCCGGTGAAGACTTCGGCGACGTGGAACGGCTGCGACAGGAACCGCTGGAGCTTGCGGGCGCGGCTGACGGTGAGCTTATCCTCTTCGGAAAGCTCGTCCATGCCGAGGATCGCGATGATGTCCTGCAGCGACTTGTAGCGCTGGAGCGTTTCCTGCACCGCGCGGGCGGTCTCGTAATGCTCCTGGCCGACGACGGCCGGGGTGAGCACGCGGCTGGTCGAGTCGAGCGGATCGACCGCCGGGTAGATGCCCAGCTCCGAGATCGCGCGGTTGAGCACGGTCGTCGCGTCGAGGTGGGCGAACGAGGTGGCCGGGGCCGGATCGGTCAAATCGTCGGCGGGGACGTAGATCGCCTGGACCGAGGTGATCGAGCCCTTGTTGGTCGAGGTGATGCGCTCCTGGAGCGCGCCCATGTCGGTCGACAGCGTCGGCTGGTAGCCAACCGCCGACGGGATGCGGCCGAGCAAGGCCGACACTTCCGAGCCCGCCTGGGTGAAGCGGAAGATGTTGTCGACGAAGAACAGCACGTCCTGGCCTTCGACGTCGCGGAAATATTCGGCGATCGTCAGGCCCGAAAGCGCCACGCGAGCACGGGCGCCCGGCGGCTCGTTCATCTGGCCGAACACCAGCGCGACCTTCGATCCCTCGGGGGTCGGGTTGCCGTCCTTGTCCTTGGCGATGACGCCCGCGTCGAGGAACTCGTGATAGAGATCGTTGCCCTCGCGGGTACGCTCGCCGACGCCCGCGAACACCGAGGTGCCGCCGTGGCCCTTGGCGATGTTGTTGATCAGCTCCTGGATCAGCACGGTCTTGCCGACGCCGGCGCCGCCGAACAGGCCGATCTTGCCGCCCTTGGCGTAGGGCGCGAGCAAGTCGATCACCTTGATGCCGGTGACGAGGATGCTCGATCTCGGTCGACTGATCGACGAACGCGGGCGCCTGCGCGTGGATCGGCATGGTGTCGGCGTGGCCGACCGGGCCGCGCTCGTCGATCGGCTCGCCGATGACGTTGAGGATGCGGCCGAGCGTCATCGGGCCGACGGGGACGCGGATCTGCGAGCCGGTGTCGCGGACTTGCTGGCCGCGGGTGAGGCCCTCGGTCGCGTCCATCGCGATCGTGCGGACGGTGTTCTCGCCGAGGTGCTGCGCGACTTCGAGGACGAGGCGGTTGCCGTTGTTGTCGGTCTCGAGCGCCGAGAGGATCGCCGGGAGCTCGTTGTCGAAGCTCACGTCGACGACCGCGCCGATCACCTGGCTGATGCGGCCGACGTTGTTGGTCGTCGCGGGGGCCGGCGTCTTGGTCGCGGCCTTGGCTGCGCGGGGCGCTGCTGCCTTGGGTGCAGCGGCCTTCTTCGCCGGAGCCTTGGTCTTGGTAGCTGCGGTTGCCATCGTTCTTTCCTTGCTTCCGATATCGTTCGCGCTTGCGCGCGCTGGGGTCTGCCTAGAGCGCTTCGGCGCCCGAGATGATTTCGACCAGCTCGGTCGTGATCGCGGCCTGACGGCTGCGGTTGTACTGGATCGTGAGCTTGTTGATCAGGTCGCCGGCGTTGCGCGTGGCGTTGTCCATCGCGGTCATCTTCGAGCCCTGCTCGGACGCGGCGTTCTCGCGCATCGCGCGGAAGATCTGGACGGCGACGTTGCGCGGCAAGAGGTCGGCGAGGATCGATTCCTCGTCGGGCTCGTACTCGACGCCGGCCAGGCTCGAGCCGCCGACCGCTTGCATATGCTGGCCGTCCTCGGAAAGCCGCATGCGGACCGGGTCGGCGCCGGGGATCGCGACCGGGATGATCTGCTGCTCGGTCGGCTCCTGGGTCAGCACCGACTTGAAGTTCGAATAGAACAGCGTCGCCACGTCGAACTCGCCCGCCTCGAAGCGTGCGATCAGGTCGTGCGCCCAGGCCTGGGCGTTGGCGAAGGTCAGCTTGCCGAGATCGCCCGGCTCGACCGAGTGGACGATCTTGTCCTTGTAGAGCCGCGCGAGCACGGCGCGGCCCTTGCGGCCGATCGTGTAGATCTTGACCGTCTTGCCCTCGGCGGTGAGTTCCTGCGCGCGCTTGCGGGCGAGGCGGGCGATGTTGGTATTGAACGCGCCGGCGAGCCCCTTGTCGCTGGTGGCGACACCAGCAGGTGAACCTGATCCTTGCCGGTGCCGGCGAGCAGCTTCGGGCTCTGCGGGCTGATCGTCACCTTCGACGCGATGCTCGCGACCACGGCCTCGAGGCGCTGGGCATAGGGGCGCCCGGCGATCGCCGCCTCCTGCGCGCGGCGCAGCTTGGCGGCGGCGACCATCTTCATCGCCTTGGTGATCTTCTGCGTCGACTTCACCGAGCCGATGCGAAGCTTCAGTGCCTTGAGGCTGGCCATTGCCGATCCTTACGCGAAGGTCGTCGCGAACGCGGTGAGTGCGTCCTTGAGCTTGGCGCGCGTATCGTCGGAGAGGTCCTTCGAGTCGCGGATCGCCTTGAGGATGTCGGCGTGGCTCGAGCGCATGTCGTCGAGCAGCGCCTGCTCGTAGCGGACCACGTCCGAAGCCGGGATCGCGTCGAGGAAGCCCTGGGTGCCGGCGAAGATCGACACCACCTGCTCCTCGAACGGCATCGGCGAGAACTGCGCCTGCTTGAGCAGCTCGGTGAGGCGCGCGCCGCGGTTCGAGCAGGCGCTGGGTCGAGGCGTCGAGGTCCGAGCCGAACTGCGCGAACGCCGCCATCTCGCGATACTGGGCGAGCTCGAGCTTGATCGCTTCCGGCGACCTTCTTCATCGCCTTGGTCTGCGCGGCCGAGCCGACGCGGCTGACCGACAGGCCGACGTTGATCGCCGGGCGGATGCCCGCGAAGAACAGGTCGGTTTCGAGGAAGATCTGGCCGTCGGTGATCGAGATCACATTGGTCGGGATGTAGGCCGAGACGTCGCCCGCCTGGGTCTCGATGATCGGCAGCGCGGTGAGGCTGCCGCCGCCGTTGGCGTCGGACATCTTGGCGGCGCGCTCGAGCAGGCGCGAGTGGAGATAGAAGACGTCGCCCGGATAGGCTTCGCGGCCCGGCGGGCGGCGCAGCAGCAGCGACATCTGGCGATAGGCCACCGCCTGCTTCGAAAGATCGTCGTACACGATCACGGCGTGCATGCCGTTGTCGCGGAAATACTC
The DNA here is from genome assembly GCA_963799985.1 of uncultured Alphaproteobacteria bacterium. Classification (GTDB taxonomy): domain Bacteria; phylum Pseudomonadota; class Alphaproteobacteria; order Sphingomonadales; family Sphingomonadaceae; genus Sphingomonas. The sequence continues at coordinate 1,325,511 of CAWCZC010000002.1, forward strand.
GCCCATCGCGCAGCCGGTGTAGGGCGCGAGGAACTGGAGCGGGGCGGGCTCCGACGCGGTCGCGGCGACGACGATGGTATATTCCATCGCACCGGCTTCCTCGAGCTGGCGGACGATCTGCGCGACGGTCGAGCGCTTCTGGCCGATCGCGACGTAGATGCAATAGAGCTTCTTCGACTCGTCCTTGCCCGCGTTGACGCCCTTCTGGTTGATGAAGGTGTCGATCGCGACCGCGGTCTTGCCGGTCTGGCGGTCGCCGATGATCAGCTCGCGCTGACCGCGGCCGACGGGGACGAGCGCGTCGAGCGCCTTGAGCCCGGTCTGCATCGGCTCGTTGACCGAGGTGCGCGGGATGATGCCGGGCGCCTTGACCTCGACGCGCGAACGCTGGTCGCTCACGATCGGGCCCTTGCCGTCGATCGGGTTGCCGAGGCCGTCGACGACGCGGCCGAGCAGGCCCTTGCCGACCGGCACGTCGACGATGGTGCCGGTGCGCTTGACGGTGTCGCCTTCCTTGATCTCCGAATCGGTGCCGAAGATCACGACGCCGACATTGTCGGCCTCGAGGTTGAGCGCCATGCCCTGGATGCCGTTCGAGAATTCGACCATCTCGCCGGCCTGGACGTTGTCGAGGCCGTGGATGCGGGCGATGCCGTCACCCACCGAGAGCACCTGGCCGGTCTCGGAAACTTCGGCTTCGGTGCCGAAATTGGCGATCTGGTCCTTGATGACCTTGGAGATTTCAGCGGCGCGGATATCCATTTTCAGCCTTTCATCGCCTGCGCGAGGGAATTGAGTCGGGTCTGGATCGATGAATCGATCATCTGGCTGCCGATCCGAACGACCAGGCCGCCGAGGAGAGCGGGATCGACCGCGAGGTCGATCGAGACCTCCCGGCCGACGCGAGTCTTGAGCTGCGCCTTGAGCGCATCGACTTGGTCGACGGAGAGCGGGTGAGCGGAGGTGACCTGCGCGGTCGTCTCGCCGCGGTGGTCCGCCGCGAGCACGCCGAAGGCGCGGGTGATCAAGGCGATCTGGTTGAGGCGGCGGTTGTGCGCGAGGACGCCGAGCATGTTGGTGGTGATCGCGTCGAGCTGGAGCTTCCTGGCGGTTGCCGCGATCGTCTTGGCGGAATCGGTACGGCTGATCAGCGGACTCGTGGTCAGCGTCCTGAAGTCCGCCGATTGTTCGAGCGCAGCCGAAACCGTCGCGAGGCTCGCCTCGACCGCCGGCAGTGCGTTGGCGTCGCGCGCCAGCTCGAACAGGGCGGTAGCGTAGCGTCCGCTTAGGCTGGCCTGAATACCGCCGGAATTCTCCACGCGATTGGGTTCCTCTTGGAGGTTCGGATTTGGCCCCATGCAAAATGGGGGCCTGGAATCACCTGGCCCCCGATGGGTCGCGGCGCGGTTAGCATCGCATGTGCTGCGATGCAACCCGAGTCGCCCGCATCGTGCAGGCGCCCGAAAAACACGATTCCGTCTCATGCGTTGCGCAGGCCGGACAAACGGTGGAAACGAGGCCGCGCGCAGGAGCCAGGGCGACCCGACTTGCCCTGCGGTGCGCCTGGAAGGATGATCATGCCCGGCCAATTCATCAAGATGACGATGTCCGACGGTGCCGAAGTCGCCGTCTACCATGTCGATCCCACAGGCGAGCGGCGTGGGGGGCTGGTGGTGATCCAGGAGATCTTCGGGATCAACGCACACATCCGCTCGGCGTGCGAGGACTATGCGTCCGAGGGCTATGAGGTGCTCGCGCCCGCGCTGTTCGACCGCGAGCATCCGGGCTTCGACGTCGGCTACGACGAGGCGGGGATGGCGGCGGGCGTCGCGCTCGCGCGGCAGCAGCATCCGTTCGACCTGAGCATGGCCGACACGCAGACCTGCATCGACGCGCTGAAGAACAAGGGCGCGGTGTTCATCACCGGCTATTGCTACGGCGGCTCGATCGTGTGGCGCGCGGCGCAGGAGTTTGGCGGGCTGGCGGCGGCCTCGAGTTACTACGGCAGCCTGGTGCCGCAGACCGCCGACACTGCGCCCAAATGCCCGACGATCCTCCATTTCGGCCGCCACGATCACGGCATCCCGATGGACGGCGTCGAAAAGGTGATCGCCGCACACCATCCGAACGTCGAGGTGTTCGTCTACGATGCCGGGCACGGCTTCAATTGCGACGCGCGCGCGAGCTACGATGCCGCCAGCGCACACCTGGCGCGGAAGCGGACGCTCGAGCTGTTCCGCGCGAACGGGGGATAGCGGCTCAGTTCCGCCCGCGCGGCGGCGGAGGAGGAATGGGACCCAGTTCTGCATCCGGGTCGAGGAGCTTGGTGCCGAGCTTGACGAGCACCGAGAGCGGATCGTGGCCGTTGCCGTACCCGAATTGGGCGGCCTCGGCCTTGCTGCATCGCCGGTCGCCCGCGAAGATCCCGCAGCGTCCCGGCGATACGAACGCCTCGGTTGCGGGAAGCAGTTCGCCGCGGGCACGTTCGGGCGGCCGGGACTCGCGCTCGTCGGGCAGGGGGAGGCGATATCGATCCGCGGCGGCGCCGCAGACGACGATCTCGTCGTGTTCGGGTTTGGCCGGGCAGCCGGCGTCCACGAGGTGGATCGGGTGCGCGGACGAGGGAGCGGTGGTCCGGACGTCGAAGCGGATCGGCGCGATCGCCGGGGCGCTCCCATCCTGAGTCAACAAAAGGAACGGCGCCACGAGCATCGGCCCTGCCCTCATCGCGGAAGCGGGACGGCTAGCGGGTCAATGCGGCTGGATCAGGGCGGTGCCGTCGTATCCGCACCGCCCCGACTAGCCCGTTCAGGCGTCCAACTTCGCCTTACCGCGGACGGCCGCCCTGGCCGCTGCGCTGGCCGCCACCGGCGGGCCGCGCGTGCCACTTGCTCTTCGGCCGAGCGTAGTTACGCGGGGCATCGCCGCGCGGCGCATCCGAGCGGGAGCCTGCGGCGCGATCCGCGTCGAGCCGGCTGAAATCACCGCGCGGCGCTGCATTGCCTCCCGCGGGGCGCGGGGCGTTGCCGCGTTCGGGGCGCGGTTGGCTCGGCGCGCGATCGGCGCGGACCGGGTTGGGCCGGGGTCCGCGCTGGTGTTGCATCGCGCGGCCGTTGCGGCCGTTGGTCTCGTCGCGGCTGACCGCCATCGGCGAACGCGTCGATTTGATCTTGTTCGCTTCGTTGACGAAATTCTCCGGCAGCGGCTGGATCGCGACCTTCTGGCGAGTGAGCTTCTCGATGTCGCGCAGGAAGGCGCGCTCGTCGGGGGCGCACAGGCTGATCGCGATGCCGTCCGCACCCGCGCGCGCCGTCCGGCCGATCCGGTGGACGTACTGCTCGGGGACGTTGGGCAGCTCGAAGTTGAAGACGTGGCTGACGCCGGTGACGTCGATCCCGCGCGCGGCGATGTCGGTCGCGATCAGCACCTTGACCTTGCCGGCCTTGAAGTCGGCGAGCGCGCGCTCGCGCTGGGGCTGGCTCTTGTTGCCGTGGATCGCGTTCGAGGCGACGCCGTTGCCCGCGAGCAGCTTCACGACGCGGTCGGCGCCGTGTTTGGTGCGGGTGAAGACCAGCGCCCGCTCGACGGCTTCGTCGCGCAGCATGATCGTCAGCAGCGCCTGCTTCTCGGCCTGCTCGACGAAGGTGACCAGTTGGTCGACGCGCTCGGCGGTGGTGGCGACGGGGGTCACCTTCACCTCTACGGGCTCGTTGCGGATGAACTGGCCGGCGAGATCGCGGATCGACTTCGGCATGGTCGCGGAGAAGAACAGGCTCTGCCGCTTGGGCGGAAGGTCGCGGACGATCCGCTTGAGCGCGTGGATGAAGCCGAGGTCCATCATCTGGTCGGCTTCGTCGAGCACGAGGATCTCGAGGCCGGTGAGGACGGCGTGGTGGCTGTCCATCAGGTCGACGAGGCGGCCCGGGGTGGCGACGAGGATGTCGACGCCGCGCGCCAGATCCTGCTTGTTCTTGTAGAGCGAGGTGCCGCCGAACACGGTCATCACGCTGAGCGGGCTGCCCTTCGAATAGTCGCGCGAGCTCTGCGCGATCTGCGCGGCGAGCTCGCGGGTGGGGGCGAGGACGAGCATGCGGCAGCCGCGGGGCTGGGCGCGCTTGCCCGATGCGACCAGCCGGTCGATCGAGGGAAGCATGAACGCAGCGGTCTTGCCGGTGCCCGTCTGGGCGATGCCGAGCAGGTCGCGGCCCTCGAGCAGCGAGGGGATTGCCTGCGCCTGGATCGGCGTGGCCTGAGTATAGCCCTTGGCGTCAAGCGCCGCGAGCACGGTCTTCGAGAGACCGAGTTGGTTGAATAGCATTGAAAAACCTATGAAATATGGCCGGCGCGCGCACGGAATCGGCGCGCGAAGGCGGGGTCAAAAAATGACGACCCGCGTGATTAGGGAAGCCGGAAATTCGACCGAGGCAGAGCCGGGGCTCCCCGAAGGGAATTTGCCCGATCACGCTGCAATGATGCCTCGATGGGCGCCATGTGGCAGCAATGCTGACTTATGTCAAGATGCGGCCTTCTTGCCCTTACCGAAGTCGAGCGTCTTGCAGCCCGGCTCGCTGCTCGGCACGAAATGCCATAGCGCGAGTTGGACGAGCGGCGCTTGCCAGTTCTCGAACACCGCTATGCCGCGGTTGAGCGTGCACACGCTGGTGCGCTGCGGCCCGCCGGGCTCGGTGACCATCAGCGCGGCATAGTCGAGTGGCTGGGCATAGTTGCTCTCGACGACGAGGTTCAGGCTACCCTTGTCCGATTGCGACAGGCTGAAGCGAACCTCGCCCGCCGCGGGGTTGGTCGCCGCCGAGGCGGCACCCGCGCGAGCGAGCACTGGCGCGAGATAGCCGTCGCGCTGCGCCAGCGTGACGGTGACCGATTCGCCGGGGAAGAGCATGATGTTTTCCTCGACCACCCACGGGAAGTCGCGGTCGACCGGAATGTCCGCGCCCTTGCCGTCGGGCGTCTCGACATGGACGGTCCCGATGTGGCGGCAGACCAGCCCGCCGGCCGTGCAGTCACCGGCTTGCTGGGGCGCGGCGAGCGCGAGGAGCAACGGCAGCAGGCTGGGCATTGGACTTCCTCCCCGTTCCGGATCGGGTGCAGCTTGGGGACCGCCGGGGCGCCGGTCAACCGGGCTGGCACCGCCCGCCGCTTTGAGTCATGATAGCGGTAACAATAAGGGAGGATGCGATGCGGATCGCGATCATTGCGGCGGCGGCCGTGCTTTCGACGGCGGCAGTGGCGCAGCAGGCGCTGACCCCGCAACAGGCGGAGATCATCAAGAACGATCCGCCCGCCGCTCCGCAAAAGCTCAAGCTGATTGATCTGCCCAAGGCGGCGGGCCCGGCGCGGTGGCTGTTCAACGGGCGCGACCTGAAGGGCTGGGAGCCGTGGCTCGGCTATGCCGATCCCTCGGTCACGTTCCGCGCCAAGACGGCGGCGCCCCTCGGGACCGGCGCCGACGCGAGCGAGATCTTCAGCGTCGCCAAGGTGGACGGCGGGCCGGTGATCCGGATCGGCGGACGCTATTGGGGCGGCATCACCAACACTGCCGATCTCGCGAACTACCACCTTAGCCTCGAATACCGCTGGGGCGATGCCAAGCCGGGCGAGGAACGCAACAACGGCGTGATCTATTTCTCGCACGGGAGCCCCGGCGCGGTGTTCGGGACGTGGATGGCGGGGATCGAGTTCCAGCTCCAGCACGGCTCGAACGGCATGGCGATCCCCGACGGCAATGCATTACGCGCGCATGTGACCGTGGGGCAGGACAAGGCGATCGCCTATCCCTACCGCCGCTTCCGGCTGGGCGGGCGCGACATCGACCTGGCGAACGGCAACCCGGCGTACAGCGTCGAGGCGGCGAACGACATGGAGAAGCCCGTCGGCGAATGGAATCGGCTCGACCTCTATGTGGTCGGCGATCATTCGGTGCAGGTGGTCAACGGCGCACCGGTGATGGAGCTGCGCGACGTCGCCGAGATCGACGCCAGCGGCAAGCGCGTGCCGCTGACGCACGGCCGCATCCAGCTTCAGTCCGAAGGCGCGATCACCTATTTCCGCCACATCCGCGTCGAGCCGATAAGGCGGCTGCCCAAGGTGGCGGTGGCTGGCTAGAGTCGTTTTCAGCAGAGCTCAATCGGCACCGGCCCGCTCCCCCTCCCGACCACCCATAGTTTACTACAGTAAGGGTGGCCGGGAGGGGGAGCGGGCCGGTGCCGTCTTACTGAAAACGACTCTAGTCGCTCGCGCTACCCGCCGGTCTGCCCGACCACCCAGTCGCCGATCGCCTTCAGCGCTTCGGGCGCGATCGTCGTCTCGATCGAGCTGTATTCGCCGATGCCCCCGGTCTTCGCGGGCTGGAACAGATGGTTGAGCCCGGGCAGCTCGAGGATCGTGGCATGCTTGTCATGCGCGAGCGCGGCGCGGATCGCGGCGAGATTCTCCTTCGGAGGCACCTGCAGATCGAGCGAGCCCGCGATCGCGAGCACCGGCAGCCGGAGCTTGGCCAGCGTCGGCGCGGGATCGTAGTTGAAGAAGGTGTGGAACCAGTCGCTCGAGACCGCCTGGACCTGGGCGTCGATGGCGGCGGCGCTCAGCGCCTTCGTCTCGGGAGCCGCGGACAGGATGCGCCGGACCTCGGCGTCGCGCTTCGCCGGATCGGCCTCGCCGCGGACCTCCTCGAACATCGCCTGCCGAAGCGCGTGGCTGCTCGCGACCGTCGTGTCGCTCGCGCCCGCCGCCTTGAGCAGGAGGTCGCCCTGCTGGAGCAGCACCTTGAAGCCGTCCTCGCCGGGCCCGGCCATCAGCACGATGAACGCGACCCCCGGATCGTCGGCGGCGACGAGCGGAGCGATCAGGCCGCCCTCGCTGTGGCCGATGACGCCGATTCGGCGCGCGTCGATGTCTTTGCGGCCGCGCAGATAGGCGACCGCGGCCTTCGCGTCGGCGGCGAAATCGAAGCTCGTCGCGTCGGCGTAGCTGCCGGTCGAGCCGCCGATGCCGCGCTTGTCGTAGCGCAGCACTGCGATGCCGCGGCGCGTGAGATAGTCGGCGAGCACGAGGAAGATCTTGTGCCCGAGGACTTCCTCGTCGCGCGTCTGCGGGCCCGAGCCGGCCACGAGCACTACTGCGGCGAGCGGCCTGGTGCTCGGCGGCAGCGTCAGCGTGCCGGTCAGCCGGACCGATTCCTTCGCCGCGGGATCGGTGAAGCTGACCTGCTCCTCGCGGTAGGGAAAGGGCGGGACGGGGTTCTGCGGCCGTTTTGGGGCGGCGGCCGCGGGCGGCGGCCCGGCGCCGGCGGCGCGGCGGGTCAGGACGAGCGGCAGCGGCGTCGATTGGACCCACCAGCCCTTGATCGTCTGCCCGTCGGCGGAGAGCGTGCCGTCGAACCGACCTTTGACGAGCGGGACGAGGAAGCTCACCTTGTCCGCGGCCCGAGTCACTTCGGTGATCGGAATCCCGTTGGAGTTCTGGTCGAGGCTGTCGAGCGTTGCGGTCGTGCCCGTCGGCGAGGTCTTGATGTGCACCACGAGGCGGAGCTTGGTGCCGGCGGCATCGAGCGTTCCGTCCCAGTCGGCGTCGAGCCCCTGTACGGCCGCGGTGGCAGGTGCCGCGGGCACGGTCTGCGCGCTCGCCATCGGTGGCGAAACGGCGAGCGCTGCGGCTGCTGCGAGAAGTCGGGTCATGGTCATCCAATATCTCCTCGATCGGCGGACCGAAGTCATGCCTCGATGTCAATATGACATGGACGCTTTACATAGCGTAAGTCGTGCAAATGTCAATGACCCATTCCATTACGACAGGTGAAGCTGACACATATACTGCTCGGCAGCAAGCGCGCCGGGGTTATTCACCGGTGTCCGCGAGATACTCCCGCTCGCGATATTCGAACCAGTCGAAATCGGCATGGCGGCCGGCGCCGGACATGTCCTGCGCGGCCATGCCGACGAAGGCGCCCGTGAAATTGGGCTGGCCAGGCGCGCTCGCCTCGTCCGAGAGGATGCTTGTGTCGAACTGTTCGGGGAGCCAGTTCCACGCGCCACCCGCCACTCGCCACGCGAAGCGCAGGCGCTCGTAATCGACCTCGACGCGCAGCTCGATCCGGCCCTCGGGAATCCGGAGGGGCGCGGTGAAGGCGTCGGCCTGGGGCGAATCGGGGAGCGCGGACATCACCCGGATGTGGCGCCCCACCTCGGCATCGTGGCTGACATGGAGGTAGTGGAACTTGGCGGCGTTATAATAGGCAACCAGCCCGGCCGCCTGCTGGAAATGCGCCGGCACGAACTCCATCGCGCACGACGCCGAATAGCAGAACGCCTGCTGCCGCCGCGCGACCAGCGCCTGGGTGAACGGGCTGCCGATGCTCTCGCGGCCGTAGAGGCGCAGGTGCCCGGGGCGAGCGGCGAGGCTGAAGATCGCGTCCGGCTCGGGCGTGCGCAGCCACTGGAAGTCGATCGGCAGCTGGGGCGCGTCGAATTCCTCGCGCTCGGGCGGCGCGGTGGGCGGGCCGAACAGGTCGGGCGCGAGCGACGGCGCGGGCACGTCGAGCATCGGCATCCCCGATCGATCGAGTGTGTAGAGCCAGCCGTTCTTGTCCCAGCGCATCGGCTGGATCGCGGTCTCGCGCCCCATCACGCAGCGCCCGCGATTGGGGAGGGGGCGGCCGCAGAGGTAGGCGATCCAGGTCTCGCCCTCGGCGGTTTCGACCAGATCGGCGTGGCCCGCGCGCATCAGCGGCGCATCGGGGCGCGTGCGCGAGCTGAGGATGTAGGTGTCAGGATGGAGCTCGTACGGCCCGAGCAGCTTCCGGGAACGCGCCATCGTCACCGCATGGTTCCAGCCAGTGCCGCCTTCGGCGGCGATCAAATAGTACCAGCCGTCGCGCTTGTAGAGGTGCGGCGCCTCGGTGAGGCCGAGCGGGGTGCCTGCGAAGATCATGTGGCGTTCGCCGATCAGCGCGCGCGCCTCGGACGCGTATTGCTGGAGGACGATCCCCGCGAAGCGATTGCGGCCCGGACGGTGGTCCCACAGCATGTTGACGAGGTACTTCTTCCCGTCGTCGTCGTGGAACAACGACGGATCGAACCCGCTCGAGTTGAGATAGACCGGATCGGACCAGTCGCCGTCGATCGTGTCGGCGGTGACGAGGTAGTTGTGGAAATCGCGGAGACGTCGCGCCCGATGCGCCGCCGGTGGTGGTGCGGCCGTAGCGCTTCACGTCGGTGTAGATCAGGTGAAACTTCTCGCCGTCGTGGCTGAGGCACGGCGCCCAGATGCCGCAGCTGTCCGGATCGCCGCGCATGTCGAGCTGGCTGGCGCGGCGGAGCGGCCGCGTGAGCAGCCGCCAGCTGGCGAGATCGCGGCTGTGGTGAATCTGGACGCCCGGATACCATTCGAAGGTGGAGGTCGCGATGTAATAGTCGGCGCCCACCCTCAGGATCGAAGGATCGGGATTGAAACCGGGCAGGATCGGGTTGCGGATCATGCGGCGCTTTCAGCCGGTGGGCGCACCAATGTCCACAGCACTGCGGCGGCCACCAGGTCGAGTAGCCCCAATGCCACGAAGAACGGGCTGTAGCCGATCGAGGTGACCAGCCAGCCCATCAGCAGCGAGAACAAGAGGATGCTGAGGTTGGCGAGCGTGCCCGCCATTCCGGCGACGGTGCCGAGCTCGCTGCGCGGAAACAGGTCGCTCGCCATCGTGATGCAGGTGACCGACAGGGTCTGGTGCGCGAAGCCACCGAGACAGAGCAGGCCGACCGCGACATAGGGGCTGGGCGCGGAACCCACGAAGATCATCCCCGTCATCAGCAGCGCGCCGAAGGTGAAGGTCCAGCGCCGCGCGTTGATCAGCCCGATCCCGCGCCGCTGGAGCCAGAATACCAAAGTCGGCCCGAACAGGCAGCCGAGATCGGCGGCGATGAACGGCAGGAAGGCCGAGATCGCGATCGCCTTGAGGTCGAAATGGCGCACGGTGCTGAGGTAGAGCGGCATCCAGAAGGTCAGCGTTCCCCACGTCGGGTCTGCGAGGAAGCGCGGCAGCGCGATCCCCCAGAAGTTGCGCCGCCTCAGGATCGAGAAGATCGAGACCGGCGCGGCGCTCGCCTGGACATGCGCTTCCTGCCCAGCCTCGATATGCGCACGCTCGGCGTCCGAGATGCCCGGGTGCTTCGCGGGCGGGTGGTAGAAGAGCAGCCACAGCACCACCCAGAACAGCGCCAGAGCGCCCGCGACGACGAACGCCGCGCGCCAGTTCCACAGCCAGATCGACCAGACCACCAGCGGCGCCGCGAGCGCCGATCCGGCCGAGGCGCCGAGGTTGTAGATGCCGCCCGCGAACCCGCGCTCCTTCGCCGGGAACCATTCGGAGACGACCTTCAGCCCGCCGGTATGCGAGGTGCCCTCGGCAAAGCCCAGCGCGCCGCGCAGCCCGGCGAGCGCCTGCCAGCTTCCGGCCAGCCCGTGCCCCATTGTCAGCAGGCCCCACAGGGTCGCGAACACCGCCAGGCCGACGCGCAGCCCCACCAAATCGAGGATGTACCCGACGATCGGCTGGAGCATGAGGCCGCCCTGAAACCACGCAGTGATCTGACTGTATTGCCATTCGGCGATATGCAGATCCTTCATGAAGGTCGGCGCCGCGACCGCCAGCGTGCTGCGGGTCAGATAGTTGACGATCGTCCCGAGCATCACGATGCCGATGATCCACCAGCGCAGGACGCGCACGCGCTTCCAGATGCTCATCCCGCTCTCCCGCCCGGGCGCCCATGCGATGCGGGCGGCTGGTAGCGGTAACGGTGACGCCGTTCTGCTTTGAGCGCAAGCTGCGGGATGTGGGCGCCGCCGCGCGGGCCTATATCCACCTCATGAGCAACCAGCAGACCCTTTCCGACGATGCCGCCTGGGCCGCCTTCGAGGCGCGCGACCGCGCGTATGACGGGCGCGTGTACGTGGCGGTGACCACCACCGGCATCTATTGCAAGCTCAGCTGCCCGGCGCGGCGGCCGAAGCGCGAGAACGTGATCTTCTATCCCGATGCCGAGGCGGCGCGGGCGGCGGGATTCCGTGCCTGTCTGCGCTGCAAGCCCGACGAATTGGGCCGCGATCGCGTCGCGGTGGCGAAGGCGGTCGCGCTGATCGAGGCGGCCGAAGAGGTGATCGGCCTCGAGGCGCTCGCCGCCCAGGTGGGCTACGCCCCGCACCATTTCCTGCGCCTGTTCAAGCGCGCCACCGGCGTCACTCCCGCGGCCTATGCCCGCGGGCTGCGCGCCCGCCGCGCAGCGCATGCGCTAACCGAGGAGGACAGTGTGACCGAAGCCATCTACGAGGCGGGCTATTCCGCGCCCAGCCGCTTCTACGAGACCGCCAACGCGCGGCTCGGCATGACTCCGAGCGCGTGGAAGCGCGGCGGCGCGGGCGTGACGATCCGCTGGACGATCGCCGAGACCAGTCTGGGCCCGCTGCTGATCGCGGCGACCGACAAGGGGCTGTGCCGAGTCGCCTTCGACGAGGATCAGTTCGCGCTGGCGCGGCGCTTTCCCGCCGCCGAGATCGCGCCGGGCGGGGCGGCGCTGGCCGAGCTCGCCGCCCGCGTCGTCGCCGAGGTCGAGACGCCGGGCCGCGACACCGACCTGCCGGTCGACGTCCAGGGCACCGCGTTCCAGGAGGCGGTGTGGCAGGCGCTCAGGGCAATCCCCGCCGGCGAGACCCGTAGCTATGCCCAACTCGCGGCGGAGGCAGGCAATCCCCGCGCCGTCCGCGCGGCGGGGACGGCGTGCGGCGCCAACCATGTCTCGATCATCATCCCCTGCCACCGCGCCCAGCGCGCCGACGGCAGCATGGGCGGATACGCCTATGGAATCGACCGCAAACGCGCGCTGAGGAAGCGCGAAGGTGTTGGAGAGGTGAAATGACCTATCGTATTTCCGGGATCGCTCCGGAGCGGTTCGAACGGCTGTTCGGTTTGTCCGATGCGGCGCTGGCGGCCGAGGGTGTGATCCGCGTGACCGCCGACAAGAAGCCCGGCTTCCCGTGCCGCGTCACGCTCGAAGACGCCGACCCGGGCGAGACGGTGCTGCTGCTCAACCATCAGGACCATGACGCTGCCACGCCGTTCCGCAGCAGCTACGCGATCTATGTCCGCGAGAACGCGCGCGAGGCCGCGGTGCTCGACGACGAATTGCCGGCGGTCTTCAACAACCGCGCGATCGCGCTCCGCGCGTTCGATGCCGAGGGCATGCTGCGCGGCGCGAGCCTGGCGCTGGCGGGGGATGCCGATGCACGTATCCGCGAGCTCTTCGAACGTGACGAGATCGCCTATATCCACGCCCACAACGCCGCGCCGGGCTGCTTCGCCGCGCGGATCGAGCGGGGTTGAGGGGCGACCATTCTAAGCCCCTCCAGAGGAGGGGCTTAGAAGATCACCGCCGCTCGTTCGGCCCGCCGCGATAGCCGCTCTGGCGTTCGACCATCCAGCCGGGATATTCGGGCGGCAGCTTGCTCGCGGCGTCGAGCCGGGCGAGGTCCGCGGCGCTGAATTCGACCGCGACCGCGCCGAGATTGTCGGCGAGCTGCTCGGGCCGCTTGGCGCCGAGGATCACGCTCGAAACCGCTGGCTGGTGGAGCAGCCAGGCGAGCGCGAGTTGCGCGACCGAATGGCCGCTCGCCGCCGAAATCTCGCGGAGCACGTCGATGATGTCATAGGCGCGCGGCTTGTCGACCGGCGGGAAATCGAAGCCCGCGCGGCGGCCCTCGCCTTCGCCCTCGCGAGTGAACTTGCCCGAGAGGAAGCCGCCCGCGAGCGGGCTCCACACCATCAAGCCGACACCTTCGGACTGAAGCATCGGGATCACCTCGCGCTCGAGATCGCGGCCGGCGAGCGTGTAATAGGCCTGGAGCGACGCGATCGGCGCATAGCCGCGCAAGGTGGCGATGCCCACCGCCTTGGCGACGTGCCACGCCGCCCAGTTCGACAGCCCGATGTAGCGCACCCGCCCCGAGCGGACGAGCACATCGAGCGCGCCTAGCGTTTCTTCCATCGGCGTCGCCGGATCGAAGCCGTGGATCTGGTAGAGGTCGATGTGACCGGTCTGAAGTCGTTCGAGGCTGGCGTCGACCTGGTCGAGGATGTGCCCGCGCGAGGCGCCCGCGCCGTTGGGGCCGGGATGCATCCGGCCGAGCACCTTGGTCGCGATCACCACCTCGTGGCGGGGCGCGCCGAGATTCTTGAGCGATTGCCCGAGGATCGTCTCGGACCGGCCTTCCGAATAGACGTTGGCAGTATCGAAGAAATTGATTCCGGCGTCGAGCGCGGCCTTGACCAGCGCGTTCGCTTCTTCCTGCCCGAGCCGGCCGATCTGCCCCCAGATGCCGGCGTCGCCGCCGAAGGTCATCGTGCCGAGGCACAGTTCGGAGACGATCAGGCCGGTTTGGCCGAGATTGTTGTAACGCATGGGGGCTCTCCGGATGGGGCGCGGAATGCATCAGATGTGGGCTCCGCAAGGACTCGGCAATCCCCCGCTTGCGCCGTCCGGTCTAAGTCGTGCCGGGTCGGGTTTGCGTCGCCGCGACGCAATGCCCCCCGGAAACCGACAAGACACAAAATGCTGCAGCGCAATAACACATTGATCCGATGGAATAATCGGACCAGCCTAAATGTATGAGTTGACACTAACTCAGACCAGATATAGCGATTGTGTGACCGCTAACATCGCGCGGGGCGATGCATGCGGGCGGCCCGTCAGAGGCGTTTTTCAGGAGGGGACGATGATCTCTCATATTCAAGGTTCGTTTTCCGCGCGGCGCGCGGCGATGCTCGGCGCGGTGCTGCTGGCAGGCACGGCGTGGCCGGCGCTCGCGCACCCGGCCGACGACCGTCCGCTGACCGCCGACACCAAGGCGACCGACACGTCCGGCAAGACCGCCGATGCGACCGCGCCCGCTGCCGTCCAGGATCAGACCGCGACGACCGACGATGCGCAGGGCGACCAGATCGTCGTCCAGGGCTATCGCGCGTCGCTGCAGAGCTCGACCAATGCCAAGAAGAACTCGACCGGCTTCACCGATTCGATCTTCGCCGAGGATATCGGCAAGTTCCCGGACACCAACATCGCCGAATCGTTCAACCGTATCCCGGGTGTGACGATCCAGCGCGAGGTCACCGGCGAAGGCCTCGAGGTCTCGATCCGCGGCCTGGGCACCAACTTCACCAAGGTGCTGCTCAACGGCGCGCCGGTCGCGATCGCGTCGACCGGCCGCACCAATTCGCAGAACACCAACCGCGAAGTCGATCTCGACATGTTCCCGACCGAGCTGTTCACCCAGCTGACGGTCAACAAGAGCTCGATGGCCGATCAGTCCGAGGGCGGCGCCGCGGGCACGGTCAACATGCGCAGCGCGCGGCCGTTCGATCATCCGGGCACCCACATCACCTACAGCGGCCAGGCGCTCAAGGGCACGACGACCGACAAATGGGGCTATCGCGGCTCGGTGCTCGCCAGCTTCACCTCGGGCGATTTCGGTATTCTGGTCGGCGCGGCGGGCATTCACAACAATGTTCGGACCACCGGCTACGAAACGATCGGCCTCAGCAACTTCAACCTGACCGGCGCCCAGTGCACCGGCACGTGCAACGCCACCGGCGGCGGCAACATCGCGATCCCGACCACCGTTCCGGTGAACGCCGGCAACGGGCTCGTCACCGGCACCACGATCGACCAGGCCTTCCTCCTCGCCCACAATCCCGGCGCGAACATCGGCCAGATCGACAACGGCTTGCTGCCGCGCCTCGGCCGTCCGATGGACGAATACGGCACCAAGGACCGGATCAACTTGATCGGCAGCCTCGAATTCAACAGCGGGGATTTCCACGCCTATGTCGACGGCATGTGGGGCTACAAGAAGAACGACCTCACCCGCCAGGACATGAACTGGGTCGGCCGCAACGGCTCGCTGATCCCGCTCAACACCAAGTACGACAAGACCGACTGCTCGGCGGGCTGCACGGTGACCAGCGGCACTTATGCCAACGCGCAGTTCTTCCTAGAATATCGCCCCTTCATCGAGACGACGCGGTTCTGGGGCGTCAACCCGGGCTTCGACTACAAGATCTCGGACGATCTCAAGGTCGAGCTTCAGGGGAACTACACCAAGAGCACCTTCCATCGCAAATCGCCGACGGTGCTGGTGATCACTCCTGCGAGCTCGGGAATCACGGTCAACTACGACTATAACAACGGCGGCGTTCCGACCATGACGCCGACCGGAATCGATCTCCAGAACGTGCTCGGGTTCAACTGGCCCGGCGGCCGCGTCAACATTCAGGACGAGCGGCGCACCACCTATACCAAGGGCGTCCGCGGCGACCTCATCTGGGGCCACAGCGACCTCAACCTCAAGGTCGGCGGCGCCTATGACGATGTGTCGCGCCGGATCCTCGGCTTCGACAACAGCCAAGCGTGGCAGAATGCGGTGTGCGGCGACAAGCCGAGCGTGTTCATTCCGGGTCCCAACTCGCAGCCGCCCTGCAACGGCCTGAACCAGACCGGCGCCGCGCCGGCCGGCTATCCGAGCTATCCGGGCTACGGCACCGGCTACACCGCCGGTGCTACCGGCCCGGTTACCTACGGTGGCTCGCTGATCCCGTTCAACGCGCTCAGCGGCTATCTGATGCCGAGCCAGGACGGGTTCATCACCGTCAACTGGGACAAGTTCAAGACCGCCTCGAACTACGACGCCTTCCACAATTCGGAACCGGCCTCGACCGGCACGAACACCGGTGCGTCGGGGGGCTATGTCCGCGAGAAGACCGCGGCCGCCTTCGCCGAGATCAACGGCGATTCGGCGCTCGCGGGCGGGCGCATCCAGTACAATGTCGGCATCCGCTGGGTCCGCACCGACCAGACGATCGGCGGCTATGTCTCGATCACCGATCCCCGGAACACCCCGGCGGCGCCGGCGGTGGCGCCCGCGGACGGCGGCAAATATCCGAACATCCTGAACTTCGTCTACACGAACCACAGCTACGACAACTGGCTGCCCTCGGCGAACGCGGCGTTCCACATCACCGACAATGCGGTGGTGCGCGCGGCGGCCTCGCGGACGATGACCAGGCCGAACCCGAACGCGATGCTTCCGGGCCTCAACTTCAGCTCGCCCTCGGCGGACACCGGTTCG
This sequence comes from uncultured Alphaproteobacteria bacterium, assembly GCA_963799985.1. Lineage (GTDB taxonomy): Bacteria > Pseudomonadota > Alphaproteobacteria > Sphingomonadales > Sphingomonadaceae > Sphingomonas. The sequence goes on from CAWCZC010000002.1 coordinate 1,341,693, forward strand.
GTCGGCAATCCGGCGCTGGCTCCGTACATTTCGACCAACTTCGATCTCGGCTTCGAATATTACACGGGCCACGAGGGCTATATCGGCTTCACCGCCTTCCGTAAGGCGCTGACCGGCTTCACGGTGACCGGCACCCAGACGGTGCCGTTCTCGTCGCTCGCGCAATATGGCGTGACCTACGACACGCTGTCGCCCACCCAGCAGGCGGCGATCAACGCCCCCGGCCGCGGCGGCCCGACCGGCGCGACGGTGGTGCTCTCGCAGCAGGTCAATGCCTCAGGCACGCTCAAGGTCAACGGCCTCGAGCTCAACTGGGTGCAGCCGCTCGATTTCCTGATCGGCAAGTATCTTGGCGTTGATGGCTTCGGCTTCAGCACCAACCTCACGCTGATCAGCCAGGTTGGCTCGGGCGCGGCGCCGGCGGTGGCGACTGGCGTCTCGCCGGTGACCTACAACATCACCGCTTACTACGAGCACGGCGGTATCTCGGCGCGAGTCTCGACCACCTTCAACCAGGGATCGGTCTCGTCGGGCACCAACCAGAACGGCATCGCCGCCGCGGCGCTCTTCGCGGACGATTACCAACAGTGGGACATGAGCGCGAGCGTCGACTTCGCCAAGATCTTCGACGAGAAGTATCTGCCGGAGCTGACCCTCGACGTGGTCAACCTCACCAAGGCGCAGCAGCGCAGCTACTTCCAGTTCCCGAACGCCACCTTCACGCAATATGCGCCGGGACGTCAGGTGATGATCGGGCTGCGCGGCCACTTCTGACGGGGGTAAAAGGGGAGACGGCGGCCGGTTTCGACCGGCCGCCGTTGCCGCGTCCTGCCGGCTCAGATCACGTCCATGTCCGTCTTGTAGTGATGCCAGGCGAAGATCGCGGCGGCGCCGCGGTGCGGGCGCCAAGCCTCGGCCCAGTCGCGGGTCTGCTTCTCGCTCGGGCGCTCGGCGGCGCCGAGGATGCGGCCGATCTCGATCTGGATCGCGAGGTCGCCCGCCGGCCAGATATCGGGCCGCCCCTCGGCGAACAGCAGGTAGATCTCCGCCGACCAGCGCCCGATCCCCTTGACCCGGGTGAGCGCTGCGATCGCCTCCTCGTCGTCGGCGGGCAGGTTCTGGAGGTCGAGCCGGCCGCTGGTCACTTCCTCGGCGAGGCTGCGCGCGTAGCTCGCCTTCTGCCGCGAAAGTCCGGCGGCACGCATCGTCTCGTCCGAGGCGGCGGCGACGTTGTGCGGATCGGTCAAATCGCCGACCAGTCCCTCGAGCTTGTTCCAGATCGATTGCGCCGCCGCGACGCTCACCTGCTGGCCGACGATCGTGCGCAGCAGGGTCTCATAGCCCCGGTCGCGCAGTCGCGGCGCGGGATAGCCGACCCGCTTTAGCGCAGCGGCGATCGCGGGCTCGACCTTCGCCAGCGCGTCGAGCGAGGTCTTCAGTTGCGCGGCGCTGAGGCCCATCGCCTGTGTCCTTGAAACGAGGGAGGTTCGGCGGCATTGGCGTGGCCGAACAAGGAGTATGCCATGCCCAAGCTTATCGTCGTGACCAGGAGTGGGGAAGAGCGCGAGGTCATCGGCGAGGCGGGGTGGAGCGTGATGGAGGTGATCCGCGACAACGGCTTCGACGAGCTGCTCGCGCTGTGTGGCGGCTGCTGCAGTTGCGCGACCTGCCATGTCCATGTCGATCCGGAATTTGCGGCCAAACTGCCGCCGATGGGCGAGGACGAGAACGATCTGCTCGATTGTGCCTCGAATCGCGACGAACGCTCGCGCCTCTCGTGCCAGATCCGCTTCAGCGACGCGTTCGACGGGCTGAAGGTGACGATCGCCGAGGAGGACTGAGTACGGACCCTATCCGCGCACGGCGACCGCGTAGAGCGCGATCGCGGCGGCGTTGGAAACGTTGAGGCTTTCGACCTCGGGCCCGATCGGCAGCCGCGCGAGCGCGTCGCAATGCGCTTCGGTGTTCTGCCGCATCCCCTCGCCCTCGGCGCCGAGGACGAGCGCGATGCGGGCGTCGCCGATCGCTTCGCCGAGCGTCGTCGGGCGCATGGCCGGTGAGCCCGATCCGCCAGAATTCGGCCTCCGCGATCTCGTCGAGCGCGCGCGAGAGGTTGACCACGCGCACCCACGGCACGCTCTCGAGCGCACCCGATGCGGCGCGCGCGACGCGCCCGATTCGGGCGGCGAATGGCGGTCCTGGGTGACGATGCCGAGCGCGTCGAACGCCGCCGCCGAGCGCAGGATCGCGCCGACATTGTGCGGATCGGTCACCTGGTCGAGCACGCAGCAACGGCCGCTCGGTCGCCCAAGCCTTGCTCGAGCAGATCGCCGAGCCAGATGTCTTCGAGCGGCTCGACCTCGGCGACCAGGCCCTGGTGCGGCGCGTCGCCCGGGCACCAGCCGGCCGAGGTCGGCGACGTCGGCATAGGTGATCGGAATCACCGGCGGCAGGTCGAGCGCCGCCAGCGCCTCGCGCGTGCCCCAGATCTTGCGCACCGTCCGCTCCGGGTTGGCCAGCGCCGCCAGCACCGCGTGGCGCCCGTAGAAGCGCGGACGCGATGCCGGGCCTGACTCGGCCGGTGTCCCCTGCGTTTCATCAGTGGGGGGCGGCTTCGCCATAGGGGTAGAGGCCGTCGTAGGGCTTGGCCTCGGCCGGCACCGGGTTGCGCGGCAGCGGCTGATCGGCGTTGGCGGCATCGAGCAGGAACGCGGCGAGGACGATCGCCCCCTCGCGCATGTCGTCGGCCTTCAGGTGGTCGAAGGTGTCGACGTCGGTGTGGTGGACGGTCGGGACATAGTCGAGCGGATCCTGGATGAACTGGAAGGCGGGGATGCCGACCGCGTCCATGAACACGTGATCGGTGCTGCCGGTCTGTGCCGATCCCCACCGTGCTCGCGCCGAACGAGTTGAACGGCGTCAGCCATTCCTTGAAGATCGGCACCACGCCCAGGTTGCCCTCGGCGTAGATGCCGCGGATCGCGCCCGATCCGTTGTCGATGTTGAAATAGGCCGAGAGCTTGGCGTGATCGGCGAGTGGGGTGATCGGGAAGGCGCGAGCTCCAGGTCATGAAGCGCGCGATGCCGCTCGCCTTCGGATCGACCGCGGCGCGAGGCGATGTGACTTCTCGACATAGTTCATCGAGCCGAGCAGCCCCTGCTCCTCGCCCGCCCACAGAGCGAAGCGGATCGTGCGGCGCGTGTGGATGCCCGACGCCTTGATGATCCGCGCCGCCTCCATCACCATCGCGACGCCGGCGCCATTGTCGGCGGCGCCGTCGCCCAGCGACCCAGCTGTCGAGGTGCGCGCCGGCCATCACATAGCCGGCCTTGGGATCGGTGCCGGGGATGTCGGCGATGACGTTGTAGGCCTTGGTGTCGCTGTCGTCATAAGTGACCGCGCTGTTGACCTCGAGCGTCGGCGCGGCGCCCATCTTCGCCAGCCGCGCGAGCCGGCGGTAATCCTCCGCTGCGATCTCGAAGCCCGGGAGCGGCGGCGTGGCGCCGACCTGGAACTGGCTGTTCTCGCCGTGAACCAGCTTGCCGTCGAGGCGCGACATGGTGGCATAGGCGACCGCGCCCTCTTCCTTGAGGAACGCGTCGCGGCGCGCCGGGAAGGTGAAGCGGTTGGCGCCGGCGGCGGGTCCGCCGGCGGGAGCGCCGGGGCGGGGGCGGGCTTGCGTTGGCCAGTCGAACTTGTCGGTCTTGGCGAGATCGTCGGCGGTGTAGCGCTTGAACGCCGGATCGCTCGCCTCGGCGAGGTCGGTCGGGCTCGCTGACCAGCACGATCTTGCCCTTGAGCTTGCCCTTCTACTGCGCGAAGTCGAGGCATCGTCGGTGAGCGGTGCGAGGACCACCGGCGCGGTCACCGGGCCGTTGGTGGCCGGCGTCCAGGCGAGCGGCGCGGCGACGAGGCTGAGCGTGCGCGGCGCGATCATCCGCACGCTCGCACCCTGTGACGACCAGCCGCGGCCGAACTCGAAGCCTTCCTTGTGGACGTTCGCCAGGCCCCATGCGGTGAACTTGGACGCGGTCCACGCCTCGGCCTTGCGCATGCCGGCGAATTGGTGAGGCGCGCCGCCGATCACGTCGGCGAGATATTCGGCGGTCCGCATCACTTCGGAGCGGTTGGTGCCCTCGTCGACGATGCGCGCGACCTGCGGAGCGGGGGGCGGCGGAGCGGCGGTCTGGGCGGCGAGCGGGGCGGCGGCGGCAAGCGTGGCCGCGAGGGCGATGGGAAGGTGGCGCATGGGACTCCTGGGGAGACGTGAGGATGGCGGACGCTATGCCCAGCCCGGGCTTCGCGCAAGACGTTGACACGCCCGCCCCGGCTAGGCATTGGACCCCGCTCGCCCGCGAGCGACGCCTAGGGACAGGTGGCCGAGTGGTTAAAGGCAGCAGACTGTAAATCTGCCCGTGCAAGCGTACGCTGGTTCGAATCCAGCCCTGTCCACCAGCCCTTCGCCTGCGGCATCGGCTGGCAAGCCAGCCGGGGATCTAGCGAAGGCTGCCCGCCATGATCAGGTAAACGGCGCCTGACGCTGTTTAGCCACGTCTGCGAGGCGTGGCGACCTGGTCATCTCGAAGAGCGCAGGAGGACCGGCGCGGCTCTTGCTGGATTCTCCGCTGGATCAACCCCACCAAATCGGTCCCTTGCGCGGCTGGCAGCGGCGCGCCTTTTCTGTCACCTTCTCCCTCGCGAATATTCGCCCAGCGGCAAGAGGGGGTGTCGTGAAGCGCGCGCTTGTTGCCTCATTGCTGTGGCTCGGCCTGAGCGCGGCGCAGCGCGCACCACAGCAGGCGATCCAGCAGGTCGCGCCCGCGCTGGCCGCTCCACCCGCCGCCGTCGCCGTGACGCCATGCACGCCGGTGGCGGTGCGGCTGGCGTATGACCGTCATGTCGCTCCTGCACTTAAAGGTTGCCTCTATGCCCAAGTGGCGTCGGCGCTGAACGAGTTGTTCGGGCCGGTGCCGGCCGAAGCGGCGCCCGACGCGATGCAGGCCGGGCGGATCTTCTACCAGAGCGTCGATCCGGAGACTCCCATCGCCGGGCGGGGCGCGTTCTCGGTGCGAGTGTCGACCGGACCGGCGCGGACGCCCACGCCTGCGCCGACCGTGTCGGCGATCCCCAGCGTTACCGCCGACGCCTCGCCGGCACCGCGGCCGACCGGGACGACCGACAGCTCCGGCGAAAGCGGCGGCGGCTTCTCGGACTGGATCCTTCCGATCGTCGGCATCGCCGCGCTGGCGGTGCTATTCCTGCTGTGGCGAGTCCTGCGCGGGCTCGAGCCGAAGCTCGAGCGCGATGCGCCCGCCTTCGCAGCGCTGCTTCCGCGCTTCCGCTCCGAAATCGAGCCCGGCGGCGCAAGCCTCAAGGAGGAATCGCCGCCGTTGATCGAGGAACCGCATCTGGCGCTGTCGGTCGGCCTGGACGGGACGACCGAGGCGGACGACTTCGCCATCGAGGAGCGGCTGGAATGAGCGACGAAACCCTGTGGCTCGACGCGATCGTGCCCGGCGCGGCCATGGCCCGGCTGACGGCGCAGGCCGGCGCCGCGGCAGCGGCTGGCGCGCAGGCGCTGTCGCTGGGGGGTTCGCCGATGGTCACTCAGTCGATCGCCGAGCTGGTCGGATCGAGCCTCCATCTCGATCTGCTCGCGCTGTTCGCCGAAGGCTGGGCCAGCGCCGCCAAGATCCGCGACTATCGCGACGCGAAGAAGCACCCGGCCGGTACGCTCGCGGTGCTCAAGCTGGGCGCGCACAGCATCAAGCGCGAGGTCAAACCGGTGATCGTCATCGATCTGGGCGGGGCGCATCGCTTTCCGGTCGACGTGGCGATCGAGATCAAGGGCAGCTTCCGCGGGATCGAGCTTTCGATCCAGGATTCGGAAATCACCGCGGTCGGCTCGGGGACCTGCGACATCGGCGTCGAGCCGAAACTCGCCGGAGTCGCGGTGTGCGAACCGATCATCCTCAAGAGCTGGAAACTGCCCGGCCGGCGCGTGTTCAAGACGCCGATCAAGATCCCCTAGGGCCAGACCCCGATGGGAAGCCCGGCCGGATCGCGGGTGAGGCTATGGCATTCCCACGCGAGCACCTTTGCGAAACGAAGGGTCACACCAAGGTCACACTGCCACGCATGTTCCGGCCGGCGGTCCGTCCGTGTGTAAGTTCACAACGATCCGGCCTAAACGAGTTGGGGTTCCTACGGCGATCCAAATTGTCAAAGCGCGACAGCGCATCGATCTCAGCAGGCGAAATCCAACATTGCAAGGGGTTGGCCAAGCCCCGTTGGAAACCTTCGACCAAGTGGGACGGCATCGCCCCGCCGCACAGGATCGAATCCAATCGAGTACAGAGCCCTAGAGCACTGCCTCAGCGAGCTGGCGGAACGCGTCGGCGCGGTGGGTGAGGGGGTGCTTGGCCTCGGGCGCCATCTCGCCGAAGGTCTGATCGTGGCCGAGCGGCACGAACATCGGATCATAGCCGAAACCGTTGCTTCCGCGCGGGGGCCAGACGAGGCAGCCGTCGACCCGACCCTCGAACCATTCGACATGACCGTCGGGCCAGGCGAGCGCGAGCGCGCAGATGAAGTGCGCGTCGCGCGGGGTGCCCGGCGGACATGCGGCCAGCCGGTCCTCGACGCGCTGCATCGCCACGCGGAAGTCCTTGGTCTCGCCCGCCCAGCGCGCCGAGAAGATGCCCGGATCGAGATTGAGCGCCTCGACGCACAGCCCGCTGTCGTCGGCGAGCGCGGGGAGGCCGGAGAGATCGGCCGCCTGCAGCGCCTTCAATTCGGCGTTGGCGACGAAGGTGGTGCCCGTCTCGTCGGGCTCGGGCAGTCCGAGATCGGCGGCGGAGACCGGCTCGATGCCGTGCCCGCCGAGCAACGCGCGGATCTCGCGGACCTTGCCGGGATTGTGGCTGGCGATCACCAGCCGGCCCGGCTGAAGCTTGCGGATCGCCTGGCGCGGGATCACGGCGTCGTCGTCATCGTCGTCGATCATGCGACCGCCTTCCGCTGGGCCTCGAAGATCTGCCCGCAGCCGATGCGGGCGAGGCGGAGCAGCCGCAGCAGCCCCTCCTCGTCGTAGCATGCGCCCTCGGCGGTCGCCTGCGCCTCGGCGATCTTGCCGTCGGCGAGCAGGACGAAATTGGCGTCGGCGTCGGCGGCCGAATCCTCGTCGTAATCCAGATCGAGCACGGGCGTGCCCTTGTAGATGCCGCAGCTGACTGCCGCGACTTGCTGCTGGATCGGATCGACGGTGATCGCCCCCGCCGCCATCAGCTTGTTGACTGCGATGCGCAGCGCCACCCAGGCGCCGGAGATCGCCGCGGTGCGCGTGCCGCCGTCGGCCTGGATCACGTCGCAATCGAGCGTGATCTGGCGCTCGCCGAGCAGCTTGAGGTCAGTGACCGCACGCAGCGAGCGGCCGATCAGCCGCTGGATCTCCTGGGTACGACCCGATTGCTTGCCCTTGGCGGCCTCGCGCTGACCGCGAGTGTGGGTGGCGCGCGGGAGCATGCCGTATTCGGCTGTGACCCAGCCCTCGCCCTTGCCGCGCAGCCACGGCGGCAGGCGCTCCTCGACGCTGGCGGTGACCAGCACGCGCGTATCGCCGAAGCCGATCAGAACCGATCCTTCGGCGTGGCGGGTGAAGTGAGGCTCGATGGTGATGCTGCGCATTTCGTCGGGGGCGCGGCCGGATGGGCGCATGAGGTTCTCCTGATAACGGGTCGGCTCGCGCCCTAGACGTGTCGGGCGGAACGCGCCAGTGTCGGCGGATGATCCCGGCGCTCCTGATGCGGATGGCGATTGCCGCGCCGCTGGCCAGCTTCGCGAGCCAGGTGGCGGCAGCGCCGCCGCGCGGAGAAATCGTCCTGATCCGTTCGCGCATCGTGGGAATCGTCTGCACGGGCATCTGCACCGAATTTGACCTGGCCGTACGATCGAACGGGATGGTGACCTATCGCGGCGGCATTATCCATCATGTGCCGCACGTCGTCCGATTCCGTATCTCGCCGGCGGAGTTCGAGCGGTTCCGGCAGGCGCTGCAGCCGGTGCGTCCGGTGGGCGAGCGTGGCCCGCTTGGGCAATGCAATGCGCCGGGTGCGATTCCGGGCAAGATCGCGATCAATATCCGATGGCGCGGTGGCGGTCCTCGCGGCCATCTGCGCGCCTGCTGGGGCACCGAGGATGTTTCGATGGCCGAGTATCGTGCACTCAAGGCGCTTCGCATCACCTCGATGGGAAAGCGATTGTCGCCTGAAGAGGCGGAGCAATATTATCACTCGTAACCAGTTCGGGCATGTTCCTGATGATGGCGAGTTGAGACGAAGCGACGCAGCGCCTAAGTCCAGACGATGACCACGCCCCCCATCCACGAACTCACCGATCGCGCGCGCGACGTCTTCCGGATCGTGGTGGAATCGTACATCGACAATGGCGCGCCGGTGGGATCGCGGACGATCTCGAAGGTCTCGGGGCTCAACCTTTCGCCCGCCTCGATCCGCAACGTGATGCAGGACCTCGAGGAATTCGGCCTGCTCGCGGCGCCGCACACCAGCGCCGGGCGGATGCCGACCGAAAGCGGGCTCCGCTTGTTCGTCGACGGGATGATGCAGGCGAGCCAGCCGACCGCGGAGGAGCAAGCCGCGATCACCGCTCGGGCGGGGGAAACGGGGCCGGTCGAGGAAGCGCTCGCCGCGACCACGCTCGCGCTCTCCGGGCTTTCGGCCTGCGCGGGGCTGGTGCTGGTGCCGCGGCGCGAACCGGTGCTCAAGCAGTTCGGCTTTGTGCCGTTGAGCGCGGACAGGGCGCTGGCGGTGCTGGTCGGCGAGGACGGATCGGTCGAGAACCGCGTCGTCGAGCTGCCGCCGGGGATGGACCCGGGGTCGCTCCAGCAAGCGGCGAACTATCTGAGCGCCACGCTCTCGGGTTCGACGCTGAGCGAAGCGCGGATGCGCATCGAGCGCGAGATCGGCGCCGGCCGCGCCGAGATCGATTCGGCGGCGCGCACGCTGGTCGAGCGCGGGCTGGCGGTGTGGAGCGAGGACGGCGGGCACCGCCCCGTGCTGATCGTGCGCGGCCAGGCGCGGCTGATCGACGCCGCCGCGGCCGAGGACCTCGACCGGGTCCGCCAATTGCTCGACGAATTGGAGGGCAAGGAGGAGATCGCCCGCCTGCTCGACAGCGCGCGCGAGGGCGAGGCGACCCGCATCTTCATCGGCTCCGAGAACAAGCTGTTCGCGCTTTCGGGCTCGTCGGTGATCGCCAAGCCGGTTCGTGCGTTGGACGGGCGCGTGGTCGGTGTGGTGGGCGTGATCGGCCCCACGCGGTTGAACTATGCGCGCGTAGTGCCCATGGTGGATTTCACCGCGGCGACGCTGGCGCGGCTATTGGCCTGAACAGGGAACACATGGCGAAAGATAAGGCGAAGATGGATACCGCAGAAGTGCAGGACACGGAAAACCTCCGCGAGGAAACCGCCGAGGCCGCTCCGGAGGTGGCCGAGCACGATCGCGTGGCCGAACTCGAGGCGCAGCTCGCCGAGGCCAAGTCGGCGGTGCTCTATGCGCAGGCCGAGACGCAGAACGTTCGCCGCCGCGCCGAGAAGGAAGCGATCGACGCGCGCACCTATGCCGCGACCGGCTTCGCGCGCGACATCCTGTCGGTGGCCGACAATCTTGCCCGCGCGCTGGCGGCGATCCCCGCCGAGTTGCGCGACGACGAGAAATTGAAGCCGGTGGTGACCGGGCTCGACGCGACCGGCCGCGAACTCGACAGCGTGTTCGCGCGCCACGGCATCTCGAAGATCGGCGCGGTCGGAGAAACGCTCGATCCCAACCGGCACCAGGCGATGCTCGAAATCCCGACCAAGGATGCCGCGCCCGGCACGGTCGTCCAGGAAATCCAGTCGGGCTACATGATCCGCGACCGGCTGCTGAGGCCTGCGCTGGTGGCGGTGGCGAAGGCGGGGGACGCCTGACCCATTCCGTGATCCCCGCGAAAGCGGGGACCCATCTCTTGCAGAAGCCAGGTAGATGACAGTCGTTGTAGGCGTTGCGCGTCCGAGAGATGGGTCCCCGCTTTCGCGGGGATGACGGTTGTGGGTGGCGGCATGGTCGTCGCTCCCCTATCTCCCCCACATGCCCTCGCGCTTCGATTCCGTTCCCCATCGCCGCGCGATCATCGACCGGCGGGCGATCGCCGAGCGGCTGGCGGCGATCGGGGGTGGCGACAAGACCGCGCTGCGCCACGCCGCGACCGCCGAGCTCAAGGCCGCGCTCGATGCCGGCCGCGCGGAGGTCGCTCGGCGGCTGGGCGAGCATCCCTCGCGCGGACTGGAAGCGGCCGCGGCGGGGGCGTTCCTCACCGATCAGCTGCTCCGGCTGCTGTGGGACTTCACCGTCGAGCGCCTCTATCCGCCCAACAACGCGACCGCCGCCGAACGGATGACGCTGATCGCGGTGGGCGGCTACGGTCGCGGCGAGATGGCGTCGCATTCGGACGTCGATATCGGCTTCCTCACGCCGTGGAAGGTCACCGGCTGGAGCGAGCAGGTGATCGAATCGATGCTCTATTCGCTGTGGGACATGCAGCTGAAGGTCGGCCATTCGTCGCGCTCGCTCGACGAGATGGTGCGCCAGGCGCGCTCGGACGTGACGATCCGCACGGCATTGCTCGAGGCGCGCTACGTGTGGGGCGACACCGAACTCTATGAGGAAGCGGCGGCGCGCTTCAAGGCCGAGGTCCAGGCCGATACCGCGCGCACCTTCATCGCCCAGAAGCTCGCCGAGCGCGAGGTGCGGCACAAGCGCATGGGCGACAGCCGCTACGTCGTCGAACCCAACGTCAAGGAAGGCAAGGGCGGCCTGCGCGATCTCCACGCGCTCTTCTGGATCGGGAAATACGCCTACAACGTCCGCGAGCCCGCCGAGCTGGTCGAAGTGGGGCTGCTGACCAAGCTCGAATACAGCCAGTTCCGCCGCGCCGAGAATTTCCTGTGGGCGGTGCGCTGCCAGCTCCACCTGCTCACCGGCCGCGCCGAGGACCGGCTGACCTTCGACGTCCAGCCCGAGATCGCCGAGCGGATGCGCTATTCGGACCGGCCCGGGAAGTCGAAGGTCGAGCGGTTCATGCACTTCTATTTCCTCCAGGCGAAAGTGGTGGGGGATTTGACGGGGGTGTTCCTCGCGCACCTCGACGAGAAATTCGCCGCGCGCGGCAGCCGGTTCGGCTTCCCGACGCTGTGGCGGTCTCCGCGCAAGCTCAAGGGCTTCGTCCTCGAGCGCGGACGGCTGGCGTTGCCGCGCGACAGCTTCTTCGCCGAGGATCCGGTTCGGCTGCTCGAACTGTTCCAGCTCGCCGACCTGCACGGGCTGGAGATCCACCCGACCGCGATGCGCGCCGCCACCCGCGACGCCAAGCTGATCGACGACAGCCGCGACGATGCCCGCGCCAACGCCCTGTTCATGGACGTGCTGACCTCCCCGCGCGATCCCGAGACGGTGCTGCGCTGGATGAACGAGGCGGGGGTGTTCGGTCGGTTCGTGCCGGACTTCGGCCGCGTCGTCGCGCAGATGCAGTTCGACATGTACCACCACTATACCGTCGACGAGCATTCGATCCGCGCGATCGGCCTGCTCAACCAGATCGAGAGCGGCGCGCTCAAGGAGGACCATCCGCTGGCCACCGGCATCGCGCACAAGGTGGTGAGCCGACGCGCGCTCTATGTCGCGGTGCTGCTCCACGACATCGCCAAGGGACGTGGCGGCGATCATTCGGTGCTGGGCGCCGAGGTGGCCGAGCGGCTGTGCCCGCGGCTGGGGCTGACCCCGGCCGAGACCGAGGCAGTCGCCTGGCTGGTGCGCTGGCACTTGCTGATGTCGGCCACCGCGTTCAAGCGCGACCTTTCCGATTTCAAGACGATCCTCGATTTCGCCGCGATGGTGCAGAGCCCCGAGCGGCTGCGCATGCTGCTGGTCCTGACGATCGTCGACATCCGCGCGGTGGGTCCGGGCGTGTGGAACGGGTGGAAGCGTCAGTTGCTCGGCGACCTGTTCGAGGCCGCCGAGGAAGTGCTGCGGCTCGGCCACAAGCAGAAGGGCCGGAACGAGCGCATCGCCGCCAAGCAGGAAGCGCTGGGCGCGGCGCTGGGCTGGGATGCTGCGCGGCTCAAGGCCTTGGTCAAGCGGCTGCCCGAGGCCTATTGGATCGCCGAGCCCAGCGACGTGCTCGAACGCAACGTCTGGCTGATCGACGCGGCGGGGGACGCGCGGCTGTCGGTCGAGGCGCAGGTCTATCCCGAGCGCGGCGCGACGCTGGTGACGGTCTACGCCGCCGACCATCCGGGGCTCTTCTACCGCATCGCCGGGGCGATCCACGCGGCGGGCGGCAACATCATCGACGCGCGAATCCACACCACCCGCGACGGCATGGCGCTCGACAATTTCCTCGTCCAGGACCCGCTCGGCCGGCCGTTCGACGAGGAAGCGCGGCTGGTGCGGCTCAAGACCGCGATCGCCGACGCGCTCGCCAACCGCGCGCGCCTCTCCGAGCGGCTCAAGACCAAGTCGCTGCCGCGGCTGCGCGCCGAGGCGTTCGCGATCGAGCCCGCGGTGCTGATCGACAATGTCGCCTCGAACCGCTTCACGGTGATCGAAGTCAACGCCCGCGATCGGCCGGCGCTGCTCTACGCGCTCGCGCACGCGCTGTTCCAGTCGAAGGTGACGATCCATTCGGCGCATGTCGCGACCTATGGCGAGCGCGCGGTCGACACCTTCTATTTGACCGACCTGATCGGTGATAAGATCGACTCGCCCGCCCGGCTCAAGGCGATCGAGCGTCGCCTGCTCGAGGCGGCGGCGGGCGACGCGAGCGCGGCGGCCCAGGCAGCCTGACAAGGGGAAAGCATCATGCCGGTAGTTGGAATGGGGGGCCTGTTCTTCCGCGCGAAGGACCCGGAGGGGCTCAAGACCTGGTACCGTGAGACGCTGGGCGTCGGCGGCGGCTGCGGGACCGACGAAAACGGCGAGTTCGAGCGAATGGTTCTGGCACCCCGAGCCCGGCGGAATGCTGTTCGAGCCGTTCAAGGAAAGCACCGACTATTTGCCCGCGGGCAAGGCGTACATGCTCAATCTGCGAGTCCGCGATCTCGACAGTCTGCTCGAGCAACTGAACGCGCTCGGGATCGAGGTGGTCACCAAGGAGGAATGGGATTCGTCCGGGATGGGCCGGTTCGCGCGCATCCACGATCCCGAGGGTAACGCCATCGAATTGTGGGAGCCCGCGTGAATTCGGCGGGGCCGGCCCCGCTCGACGGTCCCGTCACCGTCGCGGTGTTCGCCGCGATCGCGGTGGCGGTGGGCGTCCTGCTCTGGCTCGACCAGCGCCGGGGCGGACGCGACCGCTAGCGCCTGCTCAGCAGGTCGACCATCGCCTGCAGCTTTGCGTGGCGTGCCCAGTCGATCGCGGTCCCGTCCCACAGCAGATCCTTGAGGTCGGTCCGGGCGCCGTGATCGAGCAGCGCCCGCGCTGCCGCTTGACGCCCGTAGAACGCGGCCTGGTGCAGCGGCGTCGAATGCGAATGGGTACCGGGGGGATTGTAGCGATTGGGGTCCTCGCCCGCCCTCAGCAGGAGCTCGAGGACGTCCGCATGGCCATGCTGCGCGGCGAGCGCGAGCGCCCAATGACGTTCGGCGGCGTCCGATCTGTCCAGCAGGCGTTCGGCTCCGGCGCGATCGCCCAAGGCGGCGGCGACCCGGAGCGTCGTTCGCGCGCCGCATTCGAGCAACGCTTCGACCGCCTCGAACTCGCCGTGGGCAAGCGCGGCGCCGAGCGCTTGCTCGGGGTCTGCGCCATGGCGGACCAGCAGTTCGATCAGCGCGCGCTGATGCCCCGATTCGCGCGCGACGCGGCCCGAGGCGACCAGTCCGAGCGTTTCCTGGGCATCGGCGCTGTCGCCGCCGGCGTCGAGGATGACCGTCGCGATCTCGACGATGTTGGGCGGCAGGCAGTCCTTGCGCACTGGATTCTCGGCGACGAACGCAAGCAGCACGGGCTGGCGGAAGTAATTCTCGCCCTCGAAGCGCGCGCGGCGGTGGACCAGATCGGGATGCGCAGCAAGCAAGGCGCTCAGCGCATCGGCGTCGCCGTCGTCAATCGCATCGACCGCCTCGCGAAGCAGCGGATCCTCGATCCGGTCGCGGAACGAGACCCCGGGGGCTTCGGCCGTCGACAGCCGCGCCTTGAGGCGCGGCCAGCTCGCGAAGCCATATTCGCGCGCGATCGCGAACAGGCCATCGCTCCAGGTCAGCCGCGCCGCCTGGATGGCGGGGTCGGAGGCGCCCGCGAAGCGCGGGTGGAATTCGCGCAGGCGCTGGCACGCGCGCGGATCGGCGGCGGCGCAGCCGACCAGCAGGTCGCGGGCCTGGCGCTTGAGATGTTCGAGATTCGGATTGGCCGGGAGGCGCTTGGTCGGCATGCGAACTTCCTCTTTGCTGCCCGGTCCGCATCATCAGGCGAGAAAGTTCTAACCAGCAAAAAGCGTTGGGCGGGATCATCCCTTTCCGCGGATCGGAGGCGCCCCAATGCGCCGTGGCCGATACTATCGGATGCGCCCGATCGAGTCGAGATCAGCGCTTCTGCCACACCCGCACGTAATCGACCGTCATCCGCGAGGGGAAGGCGGCCGCATCCACGCCCTGCATCCCGCCCCACCCGCCGACCGCGACGTTGAGGATCAGATACTGCGGCGACGCGAACGGCCAGGTGTCGTGGTTGCCCTTATGGTCGTTGTCGAAGCGCATATAGGCGTGGCCGTCGACCCCGATCAGGATGCGGTCTTGGTTCCAGTCGAGCTGGTAATTGTGGAACGCGGTGCACGCGTCGGAGACCTTGGTGTCGGCGCCCTTCTGGGTGTGCATCACATGGTTATAGGCCTTGGTGTGGATCGTGCCGTGGATCGTCTGCGGGTCCCAGCCGACCTCCTCCATCACGTCGATCTCGCCCATGCCGGGCCAGCCGGTGCTGCCGTCCGAGCCGAGCAGCCAGATCGCGGGCCACATCCCCTTGCCGCAGG
Organism: uncultured Alphaproteobacteria bacterium; assembly: GCA_963799985.1. Lineage (GTDB taxonomy): Bacteria > Pseudomonadota > Alphaproteobacteria > Sphingomonadales > Sphingomonadaceae > Sphingomonas. The sequence goes on from CAWCZC010000002.1 coordinate 1,356,776, forward strand.
CGAGCTTGGCGCGGACTTCGAGGAAGCCGTATTTCCAGTCGGCGAGGCCCTGGGTGAGGATCTTGCCCGAGCTATAGTCCTGCCCGCCGAAATCGGGCTCGGTTTGGAGCCGTTCCTTGCGCGCCTCGATCACCAGCGCGCCATTCTCGATGCGCACGTTCTCGGGCCGGTTCGCGGCGTAATATTGCAGCTCGTTGTTGTACCAGCCCGCCTGGTTGCGGCTGGTGTCGTAGCGCCACTTCTTCGGATCGAGCCGAGCGCCGTCGAATTCGTCGGACCACACCAGCTTCGCACCCGCGGGCACCGCGATCGGTTCGTCGGCGGAGGCGGGTGCGGGGGGGACGCCGCGGTCTGCGCAAGCGCGAGGCCGGGTGTGGCAGCTACCAAAGCCAAGCCCACTACCCAATGTGCCGGTGCCGATTTCATTCCGTGTTGTCTCCCGGCACGTCCTTCGAATTGGCGGCTCGCTTCGCCCAAGCGAAAGTCGCCTGCTGCTGTTCTTCCAGAAATGCGATTTCATCTGTGATTGGAAACCCAAGGTCACGTGCGGCAGTCACAAAGCCGGCGCGGGTCTGTTCGTCCATCTTACCGTCTTGCAGATGATTTTTGGCTACCACCACGGCGGTGACGAGTGGAATTCCGTGGGCGTGCGCGTAGTCGAGCAAATCTCCCAAGTGCGTGAACATCTGGAAACGTGCTTTGTCCCAAGTCGCGCCATTAGCATGGCAAACTTCGAGGTATGAAATGAAGCGGCCCTCTGCCGCCGCGGCGCGAATGACGTTCAGGCTCGTCGAAATGTCGAGATGAACAGACCCGCGCCGCGCCGATTCCGCGATCGCGCTGCGATAGATTTCGTCAAATACCTTGTGACGCTTATGATTGGCGATAAGCGCCTTGAGGCCAACGCCGTCGAGAGTCGTAGGGTCAATCGACCTCGCACTCATTTCGGCGCGATCACCATCAGCATCTGCCGGCCTTCCATCCGAGGATAGGATTCGACCTTGGCGTCCTCGGCGGTGTCTTCCTGGACGCGCTGGAGCAGCTTCATGCCGAGCTGGCCGTGGCTCAGCTCGCGGCCGCGGAAGCGCAGGGTGACCTTCACCTTGTCGCCCTCGCCGATGAACTTGTGGATCGCCTTCATCTTCGTATCATAATCATGATCGTCGATGTTGGGACGCATCTTGATCTCCTTGATCTCCTGCGTCTTCTGCGATTTGCGCGCGGCATTGGCCTTTTTCTGGGCCTCGTACTTGAACTTGCCGACATCGAGGAACTTGGCGACGGGCGGATCGGCGTTGGGCGACACTTCGACGAGGTCGAGCCCCACGGATTGCGCCTGCTCCATCGCTTCACGCGTGTACATCACGCCGAGGTTCTCGCCGTCCTGATCGATCACGCGGACCTTCGGCGACTGGATGAACTCGTTGAACCGCGGGCCGTTGAGCGGCACGGGCGGCGCCATCGGGCGCCGGGTCATGGGAGGACGTATAAGACTTGCTCCTGTGGCAGTTGCTGGTGACTTGCTAGAATAACGCAGGATAAGCCGATCCGGTAGCCCGGCCGGCGCATCCCAGCGAAAAAGCCGCGCACTGTGGCGCGGCGGCACCGTGCATATCGCCCTTTGACCGCCGAGACGCAACCCGCCTGCGATCAGCAGGGCGCCAAATCGACCGGTCCAGCCCTGCGAAGAGTGCGGAAGGCCGACCGGAGGTGATCGTACAGCGCCCGCGTGGCCTTGTTCTTCTTGACCGGAACGCCGTCGAGCTGCGGCTGATCGAGCTTGCGGACCGACTCCTGGCCGGTCTCGCGGTCGCAGCTGAACTGATAGCTGTCCTGACCCACCCGGACGATTGCGCCGGTCGTGTCGCTCGTGCCGAAGGGGACGGCGTCGCGCGGGGTCGCCAGCTGGAGCGGCACGCCGGTCATCCCGCGCGGGATCGGGGCGCCGATGGCTTGCAGGAAGGTCGGCGCGATGTCGATCTGGCTGGCGACGGGCCGTGACGGATAGGCGGCCGATCCGTGGTCGTAGATCAGGATCGGCACCGACAGGATCCGCTCGTCGGCCGCGCCGCCGTGCAGATACAGCCCGTCCTCGCCGAGCCGTTCGCCGTGGTCCGCGGTGATCGCCACGATCGCGTCGGGGAGCAGCCCCTTCACCTCGAGGATATGGAAGATCCGGCGGATCATCTCGTCGGCTTGCTGGACGCCGAGATCGTAGCGGCGGCCGAACTGCGGCCCCGGATAGAGATTCTCCATCGCGCCGGGATCGCTGGTCGGCCCCGCCGGGCGGTATTGCGGCAACAGGTACGAGCCGGCGTGCGCCGACATGAGGTGGAGATAGACGAAGCTGGTCGAGGGGCTGGGGAATTGCGTTGCCTCCAGCCGCTGCAGCGCATCGAGATCGCTGTTCGGCGGTCCGGGCGCGTTCATGCCCTGATCGGACAATTGAGTGACGCCCGCGCCATAGAGGCGCTTGAGGTTCCCGAAGCCGCTGTGGTTGCCCGAGAGGACCAGATAGTTGCGGTAGCCGTGCCGCGAAAAGACGTCGATCATCGTCGCCGGCATCGAGCCGAAATCGTCCCACGTCCGCGACGACAGGATCCCCATGATCCCGCAGAAGGAAAAGGCGCAGCTGCCGTAGGTCCGGTCGATCCGCTTGAGCGCGCCCGACTGGAGCAGGCTGCTCAGGAACGGCGTGGTGCCCAGCTTCGGATCGTAGACGCCCATGCGATCGCGCCTCAGCGCGTCGACGATGATGAGCACGACCGGGCGGGGATGCGCCAGCGGTCCGGCGGGAAGCGCCTCGCGATCCGCCCCCGCCGCGTTCGCGAGCATGAGCGCGGCAGGCGCCATCACGAAGCTGTCCTGGAACCCGCGGTGGAGCGGCTCGTGGTTCATCTGGACCTTCGGGATCGTCACGCAGAACAGCGCCGTCAGCGCGAGATAGAGCGTCGCCAGTTCGCCCGGCGCGGCGGTCCGCTGTCCCGGGCCATCGAGGCGGAGAGTGCCCACGCGGCGCATCCCGGCGACGATCGGCGTCGCGATCGGGACATAGAGCAACAGGTGCAGCGCGACCGTGACGAGCAGGAAGAGAATCGCCTGCGCCGGCGATATGCCGACGCTCGAAAGCAGCGACAGCGCGAGCTCCGGTTGCGTGACCGCGAGGCCGAGCGGCGGCGGAATGTGCGCGAGCGAATAGGAGACCGCCGCGAGCGCACCCACCATCGTGACGAGCCAATGGGTCAGGCCGAAGACCAATACCACCAGCACCGCCGCGGCGGTATTGGAGCGGCGCCGGTCGGGAAACAGCCAGACGATCGCCGCGACGGCCACGACGATCGCGCCGAGCACCGCGATGTCGACCAGCATTCCCTCGAGGGTGGCCTTGAGCGCCAGGCCGAACAGCGCCAGGAAGGCGAGCGTCTCGACGAGGAACAACGCCGCCACGCCTGCCAGCATCCAGCGGCGCCAACGCGGGCTATTGCCCAGCGGCACGGACGGGGTTGGGCCGGTGTCGGAAACCCGGAGCACGCTAGCGCCGCAGATCGGGGGGCGTCGCTTCCTCGCGCAGCAACGCGACGGCTTCGGCGATCGTCATCAGCCGCTGGCCGTCGCTGCCGAGCGTCCGCAGCGCGACGGTACCTTCCTCGGCCTCGCGCTTGCCGACCACCAGCAGGTTCGGGACCTTGGCCAGCCGAATGCTCGCGGACCTTGTAGTTGATCTTCTCGTTGCTGAGGTCGGTCTCGACGCGCAGCCCGGCCTTCTCGAGCTCGGCGGCGACCTCCTCGGCATAGTCGTCGGCGTCGGAGACGATCGTCGCCACCACCGCCTGCACCGGCGCGAGCCAGAGCGGGAAGCGGCCGGCGTGGTGCTCGATCAGGATGCCGATGAAGCGCTCGAACGTGCCGAGGATCGCGCGGTGGAGCATGATCGGGCGGTGGCGCTCGCCGTCCTCGCCGACATAGCTCGCGTCGAGCCGCTCGGGCAGCACCGTGTCGGTCTGGATCGTGCCGACCTGCCAGGTCCGCCCGATCGCGTCGGTCAGGTGGAATTCGAGCTTGGGCGCGTAGAACGCGCCTTCGCCGGGCAGCTCCTCCCAGCCATATTCCGCGGTGTCGCGGCCCGTCGCCTCGACCGCGTCGCGCAGCGACTGCTCGGCCCAGTCCCACATCTCCTCGCTGCCGAAGCGCTTGTCGGGGCGCAGCGCCAGCTTGATCGCATAGTTGTCGAAGCCGAGATCGCGGTAGACGCTGTCGAGCAGGTCGCAGAAGCTCTGCACCTCCTCGATCAGCTGGTCGGCGCGCACGAAGATATGCGCGTCGTCCTGGGTGAACTGGCGAACGCGCATGATGCCGTGGAGCGCGCCGTGCGGCTCGTTGCGGTGGCAGCAGCCGAACTCGGCCATGCGGATCGGCAGGTCGCGATACGATTTGATGCCCTGGCGGAAGATCAGGACGTGCGCCGGGCAGTTCATCGGCTTGAGCGCCATCAGGTCGCTGGTGCCCGACAGGATCGGGCCGTCGTCCTCGACCGATGGGAATCTCGTCGGGCACGACGAACATATTCTCGCGATACTTGCCCCAATGGCCGGACTGCTCCCACTGGCGCGCGTCCATCAACTGCGGCGTCTTGACCTCGGCATAGCCGGCGGCGTCGAGCCGGCGGCGCATATAGGCCTCGAGCTGGCGCCACAGCGATGAAGCCCTTGGGGTGCCAGAACACCGACCCCTGCGCCTCGGACTGGAGGTGGAACAGGTCCATCTCCTGGCCGATGCGGCGATGGTCGCGCTTGGCCGCTTCCTCCAGCCGGACGAGATGCTCGTCGAGCTGCTTCTTGTTGAGCCAGCCGGTGCCGTAGATGCGGCTGAGCATCGCGTTGTTCTGGTCGCCGCGCCAATAGGCGCCCGAGACGCGCGTCAGCTTGAACGCCTGCGGGATCGAGCTTGCCCGTCGAGGCGAGGTGCGGCCCGCGGCACATGTCGAGCCACGCGTCCTTGCCCTTGCCGGCGCGATAGACGGTGAGTTCCTCGCCCTCGGGCAGCTCGGCGGCCCATTCGGCCTTGAAGCTCTCGCCCTGCGCCTTCCACCGCGCGATCAGCTGCTCGCGGCTCCATACTTCGCGGATCAGCGGTTCGTCGCGCGCGATGATCTTGCGCATCTCGGCCTCGATCGCGGGCAGGTCCTCCTCGGTGAAGGGGCGGTCCTTGGGCGCGAAGTCGTAATAGAAGCCGTCGTCGGTCGATGGCCCGAAGGTGATCTGCGTGCCCGGGAAGAGGTTCTGCACCGCCTCGGCCAGGATATGCGCATAGTCGTGGCGGACGAGCTCGAGCGCGTCCTTCTCGTCGCGCGCGGTGACCAGCGCGAGGCTGGCATCGCCCTCCAGCGGGCGCATGATGTCGCGCAGCTCGCCGTCGACGCGCGCGGCGAGCGCCGCCTTGGCGAGGCCCGGACCGATCGCCGCGGCGATGTCCGCCGGGGTAGTCCCCGAAGCTACCTCGCGGACGGAACCGTCGGGCAGCGTTATGCGGAACATCTCGGACACGGGATCGGGCTTTCTGATTGAGCGTGGAAGGAGCGCGGCTTATGCCTTCGCTCCTGCAATATAGGCAAGCGGCTAAGGGAATACGCGATCAGCTATCGAGAAGGGGATTCTCGGCGAGTTTCGGATCGGCCGCCCGGACGATCTCGTGCACCAGCCAGCGCGCCGCGCGTCCGCCGTCGCCCCCGCAGCCACTGTTCAGTTCGAAAGCCCGATGATCCGCCTCGCTGCCGACATGAATGTTCGCGAACGTCACTGCATCTCTGACGACCGAGGCGCATCCGAACGGCGTCACGACCCGCCCCAGAGCGTGTGAAGGAGTCAGTCGTGCCAATTCCGCGCGAACCAGGGTGTCGCGTTGGGGAGGCAAGGTGAACGCTTCGCGGCGGAAGGCTTGCCGAATCAGCGGCGCCGCGCTCGTCGGCTCCTTGGGCAAATAGAAGTGGGCCCATTCGATGGTTCCGCTCCGGTCCGGATGGAAGGTGACGATGGCCCAGTCGGCGAGCCAGCGTGATGGATCGAGCGACGGCAGCTGCTCGGGCCTGCGCACCAGCAACGTGAGTTCTACATCCTTGCCCGCGAGGTCCTGCGCCCTGGCGATGTGAAGAGGCTCGACCAAGCTCCAGTCCGCGGTGGGCGAACGGCACGCCGCGAGGAGCAGCAACAACAGGGCGGTCACGCGCTTCATTGATACACTATATCATAATTCGCGGGATTGCGGGCGGGAAAATTGCAGCCGCTCCCCGGTGCGGAAGCCTGCTGGACCGACAGCGGATGAACCCGCGATGCACGCATTGCCACTCACCGGAAGCTGCGCCATGCTCGCCGCGCACAGGAGAGGAGTCCGCCGATGGTCACGCTCACCCGCCCCGAAGGAACCCTGCCCGAAGACCTGCACCTCACTCGCCGAGTCGCCACCGCGAGCATGTTCTTCGCCGGCTATGCGCTCGCCGCCTTCTCGGCCGACGCTTCGCCGATCACCACCGACGAGACGGGGCTGACGATCGAGGAAGTCCTGATCCCCAACGGCGCGGCCAAGCCGCTCCCCGCCTATGTCGCACGGCCCAAGGCGAGGGCGCACCACGCCGCGATCATCGTCGTCAACGAGATCTTCGGCATCCACGACTATATCAAGGACATCTGCCGCCGGCTCGCCAAGCTCGGCTATGTCGCGATCGCGCCCGATTTCTTCTACCGCTCGGGGGTCAACCTCCCCGCGCTCGCCGATTTCAGCAAGATCATGCCGGTCGTCCAGCAGGCGACCCCGGACCAGGTCGACGGCGATGTGCGCGCGACCTCGGCGTGGCTCAAGGCGCGGCCGTTCGCGGCGCCGAAGAAGATCGGCATCACCGGCTTCTGCTGGGGCGGCGCGGTGGTGTGGCGCGCGGCGATGGTCGATCCCGACATCCGCGCTGGGGTCGCCTGGTATGGCCAGCTGAAGCCGCTGGTCGCGCGCGCGGCCGAGGTGAAGGCGCCGGTGCTCGGGCTCTACGGCGGGCTCGACCAGGGCATCACCGCCGCCGATCGCGCCGCGATGAGCGCGGCGCTGGTGGCCGCCGGGAAGAAGGGATCGGAGATCCACGTCTACCCCGACGCCCAGCACGGCTTCCACGCCGACTATCGCCCCAGCTACAACGAAGCCGACGCCAAGGACGGCTGGGCGCGGATGCTGGCGCATTTCAAGGCGAACGGGGTGGTGTGAGGCAGGCCCATTCTCCGTCACCTCAGCGAAAGCTGGGGTCTCAGGCGGTTATGCGATCTCGTCGAACAGGTCCCGCCACTCCGGATTGCTTGCTTCGATCAACGCGATCTTCCACTCTCGCTTCCTTGCCTTGAGCGCTTTCTCACGGGCGATCGCGTCCTGGATGGTGTCGTGCCATTCGGCGAGCACCAGCATGTGCAATCCGTAACGGCGGCAAAATGCGGAGCCGACATCGCCCTTGTGCTGATCGACGCGCGCCGCGAGGTTGCTCGTGACCCCGATGTATGGAAGCCCGCGCGGCGTGTTGGTCATGATGCAGGTCCAGCCGCCGCGTGCCATGCGGAGAGGTTACGTATTGCCGCACGAGATGCCAGCTTTCGCTGGCATGACGGATATGGGCACCTGCGCCCTCACGCCACCCCGAATGGCACCACCCGATTCCCCTCGATATGCCCGATCTGCGCCGGACCGAGGTAGGGCACGCCCATTTCGCCACACCAGCGGACGATCATCTGCTCGGGTGTCTCGGCGAAGGGCGGGTTGTTGGGCTTGATGTCGCTGATCGCGCCCAGCCGCACCCCGCGGATGCCCTTGAGCTGGGTCGCGTGCGCCATCTGGAACAGCATCCGGTCGATCCGGTAGAGCGGCTCGGAGACTTCCTCGATCATCAGCACGTGATCGGTGAGATCGGGGAGCCATTTGGTGCCGACCATCGCGCTGAGGATTGCGAGGTTGAACGCGGCGGCGGGCTTGCCGTCCGCAAGGCTGGGCTCGAGCGCGTTGCGGTCCTTGTCGACCAGCCACGCCAGCGCCCAGCCGAGCGTCGCGCCCGCGTCGTTCTTGCCCAAGGTGATCGGCATCGCGCCGTGCACCTGCCGCCCGATTCGCCGTTCGTAGAGCGCGCCGAGCAGGAACCCCATGTCCGAGAAACCGACATAGGTCTTGTGCCCGGCGGTGGCCCCAAGCTGCGGCATCACCGTCTCGAGGATTCGGTTCGATCCGTATCCGCCGCGAGCGAACCAGATCACGTCGAACGCGGGATCGTTGGCGACCTCGAGGAAGGCCGCGGCGCGCACTGCGTCCGATCCGGCGAAATGGCCCTCGCTCAGGAAGCATTGCGGGTGGAACACCAGATCGACCTGCGGGTACATGATCGCGGTGAACGCCCCCACGCGCGTCGCCACGCTCGGATCGATCGGCCCCGCCGGCGCCACCACTGCGATACGCATGCCTTGTCCTCCCACGCGTTATTGCCGATAGCGCGGGGCCATGCATCACGGCAAACCTTACTTCTTCGTCGGCATCGGCGGCTCGGGCATGATGCCGCTGGCGATGATCCTGGCGGGGCAGGGCGCGCGCGTCTCCGGATCGGACCGCAGTCTGGATTCGGGGCGGCTCCCGGCCAAGTTCGACGATCTGCGCGCGCGCGGCATCGCGCTGTTCCCGCAGGACGGCAGTGGTGTCGCCCCGGGCCAGATCGTCGTCGCCTCCGCCGCGATCGAGGCGAGCGTGCCCGATCTCGTCGCGGCGGAGTGGCTGGGGTGCGAGCGGATGTCGCGCGCCGAGCTGCTCGCGAGCCTGTTCAACGATGCGGCCGTATCGATCGGCGTCGCCGGGACCAGCGGCAAATCGACCGTCACCGGCATGATCGGCTGGATTCTCCACGCCACCGGCCGCGATCCCACGGTGATGAACGGCGCGGTGATGAAGAACTTCGCCAGCCCCGACGCCCCCTTCGCGAGCGCGCTGGTGGGGGCGGGGAACGCGTTCGTCAGCGAGGTCGACGAGAGCGATGGATCGATCGCGCTCTATCGTCCGCGCGTGGCGGTGCTCAACAACGTGAGCCTCGACCACAAGTCGATGGAGGAATTGCGCGCGCTGTTCGGTGATTTCGTCGCGGGGGCCGAGACTGCGGTGCTCAACGCCGGCGATGCGGAGGCCGCCGCGCTCGCGGGCCGGGCGGAGCGGGTGGTGACCTTCGCGGTCGACGCGCCCGCTTGCTATCGCGCGGAGAAGCTTGCACTCGAGCCCTTCGCGATCGCGTTCGACTTGGTGGTGGGAGACGACCGCCGCCGCGTGCGGCTCGCCGTGCCCGGCCGCCACAACGTCTCGAACGCGCTTGCCGCGATCGCCGCGGCCGAGGCGGCGGGGGTGCCGCGCGGCGACGCGCTGGCGGCGATCGAGGGCTTCGCGGGGCTCAAGCGCCGCTTCGAACTGGTCGGCGAGGCCGGCGGCATCGCGGTGATCGACGATTTCGGGCACAACCCGGACAAGATCGCCGCCACGCTCGATACGCTCCACGCGTTCCCCGGGCGGCTGCTGATCCTGTTCCAGCCGCACGGCTACGGCCCGCTCAAGGTGATGCGCCGCGAGCTGGTCGCGATGTTCCGCGAGAAGCTGGGTGCCGAGGACCTGCTGGTGCTGCCCGACCCGGTCTACCATGGCGGCACCACCAGTCGCGAGGTGACCAGCGCCGACATCGTCGCCGACGTCGACGGCAACGCGCGTCACATCGCCGATCGTGCCGAGGCGGCGGCCGCGCTGGTGGCGGAAGCCCGCCCCGGCGACCGAATCGTGGTAATGGGCGCGCGCGATGACACGCTGAGCCAAGTCGCGGCGGAGATGGTGGCGGCGTTGCAGTAGAGCCGGACGGCTGTCGGGAAACAAACCGTCCGGCTAAGTCCCGGAAGTGCGACCCTCGGGGCTCACAACCGTAATGGACCAAATCCGGAACGGTGGCGATAGAGGGGAATTGCGGACGCGCAGTCTGCCGGAGCCCGGTGTTATCCCGATGGCCATCATTGCGGCTCGCGAGCGGCGCGCCTGTTATCCGCCTGTCAGGCCAAGCGAGCATTTTGGAGCGTGAGCTTTCCTATATGGAAAGTACAGTGGACATTATGTAGTTGACAAAGCAATGCCAGGAATCTAGGGTTTCTGCATGACGAACCTAACCGCCCCCCGCTTCACCGATGCCGATGCAGCCCGCGAGCATCTCGAAAGCCTGCACTGGCCGAACGGCCCGTTCTGCCCCCACTGCGGTTCCGTGGACGTGAAGCGGCTGCCGACGCAGCTTGGCCGCAAGACCAAGGCGCACCCGGACGGCACGGCCCGCAAGGGCGTTGTCCAGTGCAACGGGTGCCGCCAGCAGTTCACCGTCACCGTGGGCACGGTTTTCGAGTCGAGCAAGGTCCCGCTCAACAAGTGGCTGCTCTGCAATCACATGATCGTGTCGAGCAAGAAGGGCATTTCCGCCCACCAGCTGAGCCGCAATCTCGGTGTCACCTACAAGACGGCTTGGTTCATGGCGCATCGTATTCGCGAAGCGATGGCTTCCACCGACGATACGCCGATGGGCGGCAACGGCGGGGACGTGGAGGTTGACGAGACCTATATCGGCCGCGTCCCCGGCAACAGCCGTACCGCGATCCACAACATGAACAAGGTTATCTCGCTGGTCGATCGCGCGACGGGCCGCGCTACCTCGATTGTGTTCACCGGCCATTTCTCGGCTGTGAACGTCGCCGAAATCCTCAACGCCCGCATTGATCCGGATAGCCGCCTCATCACCGACGAAGCCCGATTCTATCGCACCCCCGGCAAGGCATTCTCAGGCGGTCACGGCTTCGTTGCCCACGCCCGAGGTGAGTATGTCAGCGCCAAGGATCGCACCGTCCACACGAACACGATTGAGGGCTTCTTCGGCATCTTCAAGCGTGGGATGAAGGGCATCTATCAGCACTGCGGCTCGCAGCATCTGCACCGCTACCTTGCCGAGTTCGATTTCCGCTACACGAACCGCTCCGGGCTCGGGATCGGCGATGATGAGCGCGCCGAGATTGCCCTGCGCGGCATCGCGGGAAAGCGCCTCACCTATCGGCGGGTTGGTGCAGTCCCAGCCTAAGCACCCTGCGCTGGGCAAGAAGCGCAAGTTCAAGGGCGGCTTTTACGGGCATGGAAAGAAGCCAACATGATATAAGGATTTCCTTATATCTGTTCCTAATTCGTTCTGAGTCTTCAAACTGTCACACTTCCCCGGAATCAGGGTGCGGCGAGTCGTTTCGCTGACGTCCCTAGTGGCTGCTGATTGAACGGGCAGCTGCCACGGAAGGAGGTGATGTGAAATGGCAACGCAGAAACGCGGGCGTGATGCTGGCTCCGGCCAGTTTATCCCCGTCAAGGTCGCGGAGCGCCGTCCCAAGACGGCGATTGTCGAGACCGTGAAGACTGACAAGAACGGTCGGCCCACCAACTGAGCCGTTCTGTAAGTCGCTAGGGTCGCCGGGGTTCCTTGTGAATCCCGGCGATTCGCCAGTCAAGAGTCTCAGCAAACGAAATCCAACAAATCTAGCGGCTCAGTCGAGTGCTTTTGTCGCCGGTTCCGCTCCCGCCGATCGGTCTGCCCCGCCGCCGAGGCTCGGTTGACTCTTTCGCCTTGGCGTGCGGCTTAGGGGGCGTACTCAGCATGCGGCGGAGTACTGCGTCTTCCATATTCTGATCGGTGTTCGCCATGTCCGAATCCCTTGGCCAAACCCCGGCCGGTTTGAGATCCGCCCGCAATATCACTTTGTGCTTCGGGTGGATATTGATGCTTTGGAACAAGAGCGAGAGCCTCCTACGGGAAATCGCCGCAGACCTGGTATCGAGCGGTGATCTCGAGGCGCGTAGCCGCGCCAAACTAGTCATTGTCGAGCTCGGATCGGTCGGCTTATCTCAGGCATTAAATTGTATATCGCTTGAACTGCCAAGCAATCAATCAGAGCTGGCAAGATCAATCAAGCACGCTGCAAAGATGTATGAGACACTGAGGGAGTACAGGAATTATCTAGCTCACGGTCTCTACGACATAAGTCACTATGGAATACTCCCAACGTCAAAGCAACTTACTGACGGTGTGGGGCTTTCCGACGTGATGTATGAAGGTCCGTTTGCGTATATTATTGGCCATACAGCAAAGTCAGAATCAAAGCTTGTTTTAGACTTTTTTACCGAAGCTGAAATACGTGAAATGATGGCCAAATTTGAAGCCTTTCACGCGTTCCTTGGCTCGCTTTCACGCTACACGTCGCACACGGTCAGGATGAATCCGACGCGTCGCTTCCGAAGGCCTCGGCAATCGCGTCCAGAAGCTCCTCAACTACCGCCGATGCCAAAAAAGTTGGCGAAGCGCTCGTACGGTCGTCAAGAAGGCGTAGGGCGCGGCGCTCGAATTCCTTCAGAAACTGAGGGGTAACCTTCATCTCTAGCGCCGGCCTGTCGCCCGCCGGCGTAGTCGCGTCATGCTGCTTTGTCACGTCCATAATGTCCAGTACAGTTGACATGCGCGTGGGAATCACGTAAAGCTCCCTTTACTGATTCGAAAGGAGGCTTTCCATGTCACAATCCCTTGCCCAGCGGCACTACAACAAGCGCGTGGTCTGGCTCAGCCTGGCCTACGCCGTCGCGCTGATCGGTGCGGTCTATGGGTTCAAGCATCATCTCGTCACCGGGCTGCTCGCATGGCCGGTGGCGGTGCTGCCGGCGCTGCCGATCATCGGCGTATTCGCCGCGATGGGCGCCTATCTGATCGAGGAGCAGGACGAATATATCCGCACGATGATGGTGCGGCAGACTTTGTGGGCGAGTGGTTTCGCGCTCAGCATCGCGACGATCTGGGGCTTTCTCGAAAGCTTCGAGCTCGTGAGCCACGTCGAATCCTACTATGTTGCGGTTCTGTGGTTCGCTGGGCTTGGACTCGGTGCTTGCGCCAACAAGCTGACCACGGGAGGCTGGTCATGAAGAACCGCCTCAAGGTGCTGCGCGCCGAGCGCGACTGGAGCCAGCAGGATCTGGCCGAACGGCTCCAGGTCTCGCGCCAGAGCGTCAACGCCATCGAGACCGGCCGCTACGATCCGTCGCTGCCGCTCGCCTTCCGGATCGCCGACCTGTTCGCCTGCGCGATCGAAGACATTTTCGCCAATCCTTCCAAGGAGTCCGACCAATGATCTGCCGCATTCTTTTCACCGCCGCCGCGACGCTCAGCTTGCCCTTGATCCTGGCCCCGGCGCCGGCTCCGGCGGCGCTGGCGGCTCCCGCCGCCGCCCGCATGATCCAGATGGACCATATCTCGGCCCAGGTGATCGGGCAGGGCTCGCCGGTGATCCTGATCCCCGGCCTGTCGAGCCCCCGCGCGGTGTGGGACGGGGTGGCGCCCGGCCTCGCGCAGCACCACCGCGTCTATCTCGTCCAGGTCAACGGTTTCGGCGGGGAGGACCCGCGCGGCAATCTGCAGCCCGGCGTGCTGGCGGGGATTGTCGCCGACCTGCACGCGCTGATCGCGCAGGAACAGCTCCACGGTGCGGCCGTCGTCGGCCATTCGCTGGGCGGGCTCGTCGGCATGATGCTCGCCAAGGCGCATCCGGACGATCTGGCGAAGCTGATGATCGTCGACTCGGCGCCCTATATCGGTGCGGTGTTCGTCCCCGGCGCGACCGTGGCGATGTTCGAGCCGACCGCCGCGGGCCTGCGCGACAAGATGAAGGCCTCGTACGGCCAGCCCGCCGACGAGACGCAGGCGCAGGCCACCGCTCAGCAACTCGCCCTCAAGCCGGACTCGCGTACCAAGGTTCTCGCCTGGGTGAAGGTGAGCGATCCGCGCGTGACCGGCGAGGCGCTCTACGAGGACATGACCACCGACCTCAGGCCCGACATGGCGGGCATCGCGACGCCGATCACTCTTGTCTTCCCCAAGACCGACGCGTCGGAAGGCCTCTACCACGGCCTCTACGCTCAGGCGCCGCACGTCACCTACGTTCCCGTGGCGGACAGCGCCCATTTCGTGATGCTCGACCAGCCCGCGGCGTTCCAGACGGCGCTGGATGCGTTCGTGGCGAACTGACCGTTTTGGGGCCCGGGCCGGATCGCCCGGGCCCCGCGGGGCGCCTCAATACGTCCCAGAGAAGCTCCGGTTGAGCATGTGCGGGCCGGTGGTGTCCTCCCCCTCGCGGTCGCCGAACAGCGCGCCCTGGCGCTCTTCGTCCTTCCAGTGCGCCTTCGCCTGCTCGGCCGTCTTGCGCAGCGTCACCGTGTCGCCGACCGACTGGATCCAGCGCGACGGGATTGAGTGGTGATGCCCGCCTGAATCGGGATCGTTGCGGTTGAGCAGGATGCGGTCGCCGCGCACCTTGTCGACCGCGCCGATCCGCTCGCCGTCCGATCCGACCACTTCCATGTTCTCGGTGACTCGGCTCAGCCCGTCGCGCTGGCCCTGGCGATCGGTGCGCCAGCTGCTGAACTCGTTGTGGAAGCGCTCGGCGTTCTCGCGGCGATATTCGTCATAGTCGCGGTCGAGCTCGGCGATTCGTTCGCGGCGCCACGAGCGGTAGTGATCGTCGGAGGCCATGCGCGCGCGGCGCTCGTCCTCGCGCTGGTCCAATTCGCGGCGGCGCTCCGCGTCCTCGTCGCCGAACCATGAGCGGACTTCGTCGCCGGCGCGCTCGAAGAAGTCGCGGTCGCGTTGCGGCCGGCGCGGACCGCCGCCGCGATAATCGACGGTGCGGTGACCGTCGTTCCAATAGTTGCCGGCGTAGTCCGCGCGGGGACCATAACGGGCGCGCGGACGCGGGCGCATGTCCTCGCCCGCCGCGGCGAAATCGCGGGCGCTGGTGTAGGCGTAATCGGGGCCCGAGCCGAAATCGCGGGCGTATTCGGGGGAATCGCCGCGGTTGTAGCTGTCGTCGCGCGGGTCGTAGCGGGAGTAACGGTCGTCCATCTCGGATCTCCACTGGGGTCTGCGGGCAGCGCGCGGGGGGACGCGTGCCACCGGGCGATTCAAGGGATGAGGGCAGGGGTTGGTTCCGCGATTTCGGCCGGGATTCCAGCCCGTTCGGCGCGCGTTGAAAGCCGCGCGCGACGGGCGGTTGAGCGCGGTTGCATCGGGGGTCCACTGCCGCTAAGGACCGCGCCTTGCCCGGCCACGCCGGGGAGGCGGCGGGGCTGTAGCTCAGATGGGAGAGCGCTGCAATCGCACTGCAGAGGTCAGGGGTTCGATTCCCCTCAGCTCCACCAGCCGCCCTTTTCCCTACATCGCCGGCGCGGCCTGCGCGGTTTTGGTCATCGGCACGTTCTTCTTCAGCCAGTCGTCCGGGCCGTAGTTGAAGAAGGCCTTGTTGGTGTCGTTGTTCGACGACACCTTGATCATCTGCGGCAGCCAGTCCGAGTTGAGATCGCTGGTGCTCGCGGTGAGCTTGAGGCTGGTGACGGTGCCGATGTTGAGCCCCTCGAACGTGATCGTGTCGGTCGCGCCTTGCTCGAGCACGTCCTTGTAATCGGAATTGAGCACCGTGCTCAGCGTGCCGGCGGTGCCGGTCAGATCGAAGCGGATCACGGCGTCGGTGCCCGCCAGATGGATGTCGGCGGTGTGGATCTCGGCGTAATAGGTCGGCAGCGCGGGCGCGTCCCACGGATTATAGCCCATCATCGCCAGCTCGTAGACCGGCACGAAATCCTTCTCGAGCAGCATCGCCTTGAGAGTCGGCACCGTGCCGAGGTTGACGATGATTCCGTCGATGTGGACGTGGAGGAAATCGCGCATCGCATCGCTGTCCGCCATCACCCAGGTGTAGATCAGCTTCATGCCCTTGTCGGTGATCTGCACGCCCTTGGCGGCGAGCATCGAATGGAACACGCCCAGCTTGATGCCGGTGGTGATGATGCCGTTGGCGTAGGAATAGCGCTTCTGCTGGCCGGTCTTGAAGGCCTTGCTGACGTCCGCGGGCTCCTTCTCCTCGTCGATGCCGACGGCGACGTTGGTGATCGTGCCGGTATATTTGGTCAGGAAATCGGCGTCGTCCTTGCTGCTGACGGTCACCCCCATCGCGATCTGGTCGCAGGGGGGGAACTTGCTGAAATTGTCGTGCACGATCTTCAGGAAATCGTTGATGCTGACGCCGGATTCGGGATCCTTGAAGTCCCACAGGATCAGCGCGAGGTTGATCCTTTCGCGGTTGGCGATCACGAACCGGCGCAGCTCGGTCAGATAGGTGACGAGGCTGTGCTCAGCTGTGAAGGGGTTCGAAGAGGGCGAATGATCGTGGCTGATGAAGTAGGCGCCGTGCGAGACGCAGACGTCGGGCTCGAGCGCGTTTGCGCCTGCAAGTAGAAACTTCTTGGCATCGTCGATCGTATTCGGATTATGAGCGATGATGAAGAATTTGCGCTTCTTGATCGGTCCGGACATGCTTGGCCCCCTGCTGCCGAACATCGCCCTAACGGCGCTGTTTTCCGAGCGTCGTAAAGTGTGGGCGCCCAGGAGAATTCACGCAAGGCTGGTTTTTCTCCGAAATTAATTCGCCTTTTGTTTCAGTACTTGCCGTCAACCTGAAATCGCTCAAGAGCCCGGACGTCACGTCCTGACGAACAGGCTCTTGAGCCACAGCGGCCCGGTCCGCGCCGCCTGGCCCCAATCCGCGTCCTCGTCCACGCCATCGGCGGTGTAGTTTCGCGGGTTGAAGACCTTGACTCGCCCGGCCTTGAACGCCGCGGTGTTGCGGGTGACGAGGGTCAGGCCGTGCTCGATCGCGGTCGCGGCGAGCAGGCCGTCGCGCGCGTCGGGATAGGCGAGCTGGGCGCGCCGCCGCGCCACCGCGGCGTCGACCGGCAGGATGCGGCCGTCGAACGCGGCAGTCACCTGGCCGTCGATCCACGCCCTCAGCGCGTGCCCCGCCGCCTTGTCGCGCCGATCGAGCCGTGCCGCGCCGCTCTCGAGTTCGATCAGCGCGAGCGTCGAGACGAACAGGCTTTCGGCGGCGGTTCCCGCCGCCCAGGCGGCGAGGCCCGGATCGGTCTGTCCCGATTTCGCCTTGCGCAGTTCGAAGACGATGCCGGTATCGAGCAGGTACATCACAGGCCGTCCATGTGGCGGTCCCAGGCCTCGTCGGCGGGCGCCGGGCCGAGGTCCGCGCCGGTGGCGCCGGGCATTGCGAGCAGGTCGACGATGCTCTCGGCGCGACCGGCGAGCTGGCGGAACGCATCGATGCTCATCAGTACGTGGGTGGGCTTGCCGCGATCGGTGACGAACACCGGCTCGAGTCGCGCGAATCGCTTCGCGGCGCTCACGTCCTGGTTGAAATCGCGGCTGGTAACCACCTTCATTATCGAACCTACATGCCTACAAAGAGCACGCTTTCATGTAGGTAGATTACTACTGTGTGACGTAGCCGCAACAGAAAGTTGACACGGCCGGAAAAAATGCGGCGGCGCACCCGCCGTGGCGTCGATTTGCGATTGCGCAGGGCGGGCAACTTACGCTCCCTCGCCTGCAGACGCGGCGTACCGCGCACCGAACGACAAATTGGGGAAGAGGCGATGTCGACCGACATTCTGGGCAGTCTCATCGAGACGGTGAACAACATTCTCGGCGCGCACGGTCCGGCCGCGCAAGGCGCCGCCAAGAGCTATGCGCCGGGCGACTTCAGCGTCCATTTCTTCTTCCAGCTCGCGGTGATCCTGCTCGCGTGCCGAGTGGTCGGCTGGATCGGCAAGAAGTTCCTCGGCCAGCCTCAGGTGGTCGGTGAGATGATCGCCGGCGTGGTGCTCGGGCCGTCGCTGCTCGGGCTGCTCTTCCCCGGCTTCCAGGGGGCGCTGTTCCCCAAGGAGACCAAGAACGTCCTCTATGTCGGCGCGCAGTTCGGCGTCGGGCTCTACATGTTCCTGGTCGGCACGACGCTGCAGATCGATCACTTCAAGTCCAAGGCGAAGAGCGCGTTCGGGGTCTCCGCGGCGGGCATCGGCGCGCCGTTCGTGATCGCGATCCTGATCACGCCCTTCCTGCGTCACGGTGCCCGGGCTGTTCGCCCCCGGCATCTCGCAGTTCAACGCGACCCTGTTCATGGGTGCGTGCATCGCGCTCACCGCTTTCCCGATGCTTGCGCGGATCATCAACGAGCGCGGGCTGGCCAATACGTCGCTCGGCACGCTTTCGCTGACCGCGGGTGCGTTCGACGACGCCTGCTCGTGGTGCGTGCTGGCCCTCGTGCTCGCCACCTTCGGCGGCGGCCCCGGTGTCGCGGTGCTCGCGATCGGCGGGGGCCTCGCCTACGCCTTGTTCCTGGTATTGTTCGGTCGCCGCCTGCTGGCGCCACTGGGCCGCGCGGTGGAAGCTCGCGGAGAGATGAGCATGACGGTCATGGCGGTTACGCTCATGCTGTTCTGCATGTCCGCCTTCTTCATGGACGCCATCGGCATCCATGCGATCTTCGGCGGCTTCATCCTTGGCGCGTTCATGCCGCGCGGCCTCTTCGTTCAGGAACTGAAGAGGAAGGTCGAGCCGATCGCGGTGGTGCTGCTGCTGCCGATGTTCTTCACCTATTCGGGCCTCAACACCCGCATGGACATGGTCAATTCGGTGCCGCTGCTGCTGATCGCGGGCGGCGTGCTCGCTGCGTCGATCCTCGCCAAGTTCGGTGCTTGCTGGGCGGCGGCGCGGCTCTCGGGCGAGGACAACCGCACCGCGCTGGGCATCGGCGCGCTGATGAACTCGCGCGGGCTGATGGAGCTGATCATCATCAACATCGGACTGCAGAAGGGCATCATCGGCCCGACTCTGTTCTCGATGCTGGTGCTGATGGCGATCGTCACCACGATGATGGCCGGCCCGTTGTTCGAAATCGTCTACGGCCGCAAGGCGCGCGAGAGCGGCGAGCTCGAATCGCTGAGCGGCCTCGCCGCGGGCGCCGCCTGATCCAACCACTTTGAGATTGCCGAGGTCTGCCTCATTCCCCCAAACACCTTCCCAGGGGGAATGAGGCGACACCTGAGGGGGGAATTCGCATGAAACAATCGCTGGCGCTGCTGGCGGGCCTGCTGGCCGGCACGCCTGCGCTCGCGCAGGACATCAAGCTCACCGACGTCAAGGTGACGCCGCTCCTCGATGCGCGGCTGCGCTCCGAGAACGTCGACCAGGACGGGATCGCCAAGAGCGCCGACGCGGTAACGCTGCGCGTGCGCCCGGGCATCCAGGTCGCGACCAAGGGCGGCTGGTCCGCGCTGGTCGAGGGCGAGGCGACGATCCCGATCCTCCAGACCTACAACGACGGCACCAACGGCAAGACCGTCTATCCGCTCGTCGTCGATCCCGGCAACGTCGAGCTCAACCGCGCACAGATCCGTTACGCCGGCAAGAACGGTTTCGCGATCACCGCCGGGCGCCAGCTGCTCGAGCTCGCCGACCAGCGCTTCGTCGGCTCGGCCAACTTCCGCCAGAACCAGCAGACCTATGATGCGGTGCGGGTGCAATGGGGCGGCCCCAAGGGTTTCGGCGTCGACCTCACCTACGCCTGGAACGACCTGACCGTGAACGGCATCCACGGCACCGGCGCGCGCCAGCAGGCGATCGGCGGCGACAACATCTTCGCGCTGGTCAACTATCGCGCGAAGATCGGCACGCTCACCGGCTTCGCCTATCTGGTCGATCAGGACGAGGCCGCGGTGCAGGGCTATCGCCTCTCGAGCCAGACCTACGGCGTGCGCTTCGCCGGCAGCGCGCCGCTCGCGAAGGACGTCAAGCTCAGCTACGCCGCGAGCTGGGGGCAGCAGAGCAACTATCACCGCAACCCAAACCGCTACACCGCCGACTACTGGCTGGGCGAAGCGACGCTCGCCGCACACGGGCTGAGCGGCACCGCCGGATATGAAGTGCTTGGCGCGGACAAGGGCGTGGCCCTCACCAGCGTCCAGACCCCGCTCGCCTCGTTCTTCAAGTGGCAGGGCTGGGCTGGCAAGTTCAACCCGACCCCGCCCAATGGCCTGCGCGACCTCTACGGCACGCTCGGCTACGGCTGGAAGGCTGGAACGATCGCCGCGATCAGCCTGGGCGCCACCTACCACCGCTTCGACAGCGACCGGCTGAGCCAGCACTACGGCAACGAGCTCGACCTCGTGGCGAGCGCCAAGCGCGGGCGGGCGACCTACTCGGTGCGGTACGCGCGGTACCACGCGGATGCGTTCGCGACGAATACCAACAAGCTGTGGCTGACGGTGGATTGGGCACTGTAGGGAGAGGATTCCGGAGAGTTTCCGCTACGCGCCCAATCCCGACCGTCCGATGCATCCGGTGCCGATCGAGCATCTTCACCCGTTTCCGCTTCACATATCGTGTCGGGGACCTGCCTGATCGGCGGGACTTCCGTCGGACCATGCGGCCACGGGCACGAAGAACAGGGTATAGGGGTCGACGCCGGCGGCGGCGGCGGCGCTATACAGGTGTGTTCCGGGCAGGTCCGCGCCCCAATCCGAAGCCGGCATCGGCGGCATGTAGAACATCAGATGCGGACGCCAGGGACCGTGCGGACCGTCGCCCAGGTAGCCATGCTTAGACATCATGAAGTTCATCGACCCGATCTCGGGAGCATGAATCCGCCCGGCGGCCATTGCCGCACGAGTCCGCTTGAGGACTTCGTTCTGCGAGGCCCCGGCCAGCACCCACCGGGTGCGCGTCAGGTAGGTGGGCAGCACGGAGCGAGCCGCCTGACGATTGTAGCAGTCCGGCCCTCGCAGCCTCGGATTCCAGAAGCCGTCGTTCTCAAGGCCGTTGAACCAGGCGCGCTCGACCAGGCAGGTGAACCCATTCGTGCCGGCAACGGCGGTCACATAGCCTTTGGGTTCGAGCACGAGGACCTCGGCATCCGCGGAGACCGACGGCGGCGCGGCACTCCGCGCGAGAGCGATCTCGGCCGCCTTGTCGGGCATGAGATATTCGTTGAGCGGCGCCATGACAGGATAGCGCGCTATCGTTTGCGCCGATCCTGGGGTGCCGAGACACGCCGCACCGACTAGTCCGATGGCCGCTGTGGCTAGCTTACGCATCTCGCTCGTCTCCCTTTGACTTGCCCATCGGGCGGTTCAGCCCTCGGCACAGTTTGTCGAGCGCGCCGCTCCAGCCGCGCCGATGACTTCGTTCCGATTCTCCGTCGCGTAGCTCGCCATGGATCAGCGTCAGCTCGGTGCCGGCCCCGTCGGCACGGACATGCACTTCAACTCGGGAAACCCGGTCCCGCTCCTCGGGCACGCCACCCGTGAACCATCGCCAGCTCATGACGAGCCGCGCCGGCGGCACGACTTCGAGAAATTCGCCGACACATTCGTGCTCGGCGCCGTCGATCGTACGGAAATGCACGCGGAAGCTTCCGCCGACCCGCACGTCCGCTTCGGCCGAGAGCACCGGGAAATCATCCGGACCCCACCAGGAGGTCAGACCCTCCACGGTCGACAGCAGGTCGAATACGGTCGAGGGCCGCGCGCGAATATGGCGGACCAGGGTGAGACTGGTCACTTCGCTTCGGACGGTCGTGCCGCCACTTGCGCCCCGGCCGGAGCTTCCCCTTCTTCGCGGGCCTCGGCGACCTCCACCAGCCGATCGAGGCTGCTCGTCCAGAAGCGCTCGTAGCGGGTCAGCCAGTCGGCAGCTGCCCGTAGCGGTTCGGGCGTCAGGCTGACCTTGACCGTGCGGCCTTGCTTCTCTCGCCGCACAAGACCGGCATCGGACAGCATTTTCAGGTGCTTGAGCACGGTCGGGAGCTTGATCGGCAGGTGCCTCGCCAATTCGCCCACCGTGAGTTCCCGTTCGTGCTCGAGGCGCAGCAGCATCGCGCGACGACTGGGTTCGCTGAGCGCCGTGAACGCTCGGTCCAGTTGTGACTCTGAAAGGTTTGCCATATGGCAAACTGTTCTATGCTGCTCCGGCTTGTCAAGAGCAGGGATGAGCATGTGGGCTGCGTGGGGTTGAGACTTTCGTGACTTTTGCCCTCGCCTGCGATCGGCTGGGGTCGCGGAGCCTTTGCGACACCCTCGCGGCGCCTCACCCCGGCACCACCTCCTCCATCGCGTTGATCTGGCGGATCAGGTCGCGATGGCTCGGCAAATCGTGGGTGGCGCGTTCGCTGAAGTTCTTGATCCTGGCGAAGATCCGTTCGGCTTCCTTGACGTTGGGGAATTCGTCGCGGACCGGCGAGAGGTCGGTTTTGAATTCCATCCCGTAGAGGATGTACTGATAGTTGAAGAAGGCGAAGCTCTCGAGATCGAGGATGAAGTCGAACCGGCCCGGCGGGCGGTAACGCCATTGCTCGAGCAGTTCGGCCAGCCGTTCGGGGATCGAAGCGGGATCGGCGTTCTCGCGCCAGAAGGGCTCGCTGCGCCGGCTGAGGCAGTAATGGAGCTTCAGGAAGTTGGCGATGTTGTCGTAGCGCGCCGCCATCAGCTCGTTGAAGCGCCGCGCGGGGGCGTCGATCGGACCGTTGTGGGGGAAGAGCTCGGCGATCATCCCCACCGCCGCCTCGATCATCACCACGCCGGTCGATTCGAGCGGCTCGAGGAACCCGCCGGAGAGGCCCACCGCGACGCAGTTCTTGACCCACTGGCGCTCGCGATAGCCGACCTCGAACGGAATCCGCCGCGTGACCGGCTCGGCCTCGCGGGGGCCGATATAGTCGCGCAGGATCGCCTCGGCGCGGTCGTCGCTCAGATGGTCGCTCGAATAGACGCAGCCGATCCCACGGCCGCCCTCGAGCCCGATGTCCCACGTCCAGCCCGCTTCGTGCGCGGTGGCGATGGTGAAGCTCTCGAGCGGGCAATCGGGCCGCTCGTAGGGGATCTTGCAGGCGACCGCTCGATTGGTGAACAGCACGTCGCGGACCGACTTGAAGGGCACGTTCATCGCGCGCCCGATCAGCTCGGCGCGGAAGCCGCTGCAATCGACGTAGAGATCGGCCTTGAGGGGCCCATGCTCCTGGGTCGCGACGTGATCGATCGCGCCGGTCGCGTCGAGCTCGGTGTGAGTCATCAGGCCCTTGAGATGGGTGACCCCAAGTTCGACCGCGCGCTCGGCGACCACCTTGGCGAGCCGCGCCGCGTCGAAGTGGTAGGCGTAGTTGAGCGGACCCGAGAAATCGCCCTCGTGCGGCCGCTTCGGCGCGCGCTTGGCGGCGGCGACGCGGTTCTGGATCGTCACCGCCTCGGCGAAGGGCGGGCGGGTCTTCTCGTCCTGGAGCAGCCAGTAGGAAACCAGGCTCGCGCCCTCGGTGTAGAAGGGTGCTTCGAAGGGGTGGAAGAAGTGGTGGTGCTCGCCATTCTCCGGGGTGCGCAGCCAGTCGGTGAAGCGGATGCCCTGCTTGAAGGTCGCCGAGGTCTCGCGGATGAAACGCGCCTCGTCGATGCCGAGGAACTTCAGCGTGGTGCGGATCGTCGGGAAGGTGCCCTCGCCCACGCCGATGATGCCGATGTCGGGCGATTCGAGCAGGGTGATTTCGAAGCGGCCGTCCTCCGAAAGGTCGAGGAACTTGGCGAGATAGGCCGCGGTCAGCCATCCGGCCGTGCCGCCGCCGAGGATCAGGATGCTGCGCTTCTGGGCCATGAGACTGCATAGCCCGTGCGAGCGAGCGGCAACAAGCCTCGCCTCTGGTTGACGCGTCGGACCGGGGTCAATACTCCGACTAGAAAGCAGATGAGCACCATCGGGACGCGCCGCGGGCATGGGGAGGATTTCGATGGCCGTTTCGCCCCAGACCGCTGCGCGCTACGGCCCGGCATTGGCGCTGCTCACGACATTGTTCTTCATGTGGCTCAAGCACTCGGCCGAGCACAGCCACCGACGCAAGGGCACGCCGCTCCAGTCGGCAATGGGGATGCTGACGTTCTACTTCAATCGCGCCGGCGACAATCTGTCCAAGGGGCGCCGTCAGACGCTCGAGAAGGCCAGGGACGAGCTGCGCGCGCTGTTCGGCAAGGAATGACCGCGCCCGCGCCGATGGAAGCGCGGCTCGTCGACGCGCTTCCGTCCGGCGACGGTTGGCAGTTCGAGCCCAAATGGGATGGTTTCCGCGCGCTCGCCGAACGAGATGGCGAGACCGTGCGGCTGTGGTCCAAGTCGGGGAAGCCGCTCGGCCGCTATTTTCCCGACGTGGTGGCGATGCTCGCCGCGCTTCCCGAGAAACGGTTCCTGCTCGACGGCGAGCTGATCATCCCGGCCGGCGACCATCTCTCGTTCGAGGCGCTGCAGGCCCGGCTCCATCCGGCCGCCTCCCGCGTCGACCGGCTGGCGCGCGAGGCGCCCGCGCAACTCATGCTGTTCGATTGCCTGGAGCTGGGCGCGCGCGAGCTGGCGGCTGAGCCGCTTCAGGCACGTCGCGCAGCGCTGGAGCGGTTCTACGCCGATGCCGCCAATCCCGCGCTGCTGCTCTCCCCACGAAGCTTCGCGGTCGCCGAGGCCGAGGCCTGGCTGGCGCGCGCGGGTGGCGCGCTCGATGGCGTCGTCGCCAAGCGGCTCGACGCGTCCTACCAGCCGGGGGAGCGGGCGATGCTCAAGGTCAAGCAGCTACGCACCGCCGACTGCGTGGTCGGCGGCTATCGCAAGTCGGCGGGCAAGGTCGCGTCGCTGCTGCTCGGCCTGTTCGACGAGGACGGCAGGCTCGACCATGTCGGTTACACCTCGGCGTTCTCCGCCACCGGGCGCGCCGGGCTCGCGCTGATCGTCGAAGCCGCGGAAGGGCCACCCGGCTTCACCGGCGATTCGCCCGGCGGCCCCAGCCGCTGGAACGGCGGCGAGGCGAAGCCCTATGTCGCGCTTCGGCACGAGCTGGTCGCCGAAGTGGTCTACGATCAGGTCACCGGCGGTCGCTTCCGGCACGGCACGCGCTTCCTCCGCTGGCGGCCGGACAAGGCGCCGTCCCAGTGCACGCGCGACCAGCTGATCCACGAGCTGCGCCCCGCCGAGCTCGGCTGGATCACCGGCGGGAAGAATTGCGGGGCGGTGGAACTCCGGGCTGGCTGAAGCTTTGGGCACTCGAACGCCCAGGGAGAATTCTCATGTCCGAACAACGCCATACCGACGCCATCGCGCTGTTGAAGGCCGATCACCGCAAGGTCGAGGGGCTGTTCGAGCAGTTCGAGAAAGCGAGCGGCGCTTCCGCCAAACAGAAGCTTGCGCACCAGATCTGCACCGAGCTCAAGATCCACACCGCGATCGAGGAAGAAATCTTCTACCCCGCCTTCCGCGGCAAGATCGAGGACGATACGCTCGACGAAGCCTATGTCGAGCACGACGGCGCCAAGCTGCTGATCAACGATATCGAAGCGTCATCGCCCGATGACGAATTCTACGATTCCAAGGTCCACGTGCTCTCCGAGGAGATCACCCATCACGTCCATGAAGAAGAAATGCGCGAGGAGGGCATGTTCGCGCAATGCCGCAAGACCGACGTCGACATCGCCGCGCTGCTCGATCCGATGCTGGCGCGCAAGCAGGAACTGATGGCGCAAGCCGAGTCCGGGGGCTTGCCGCCCGCCGAGACGCACACCGTCAATTCCGAACCGGCCTGACCGGCTTCAGCCCGGGATTCCCCGCGGTAACGCCTTGAACCGATCGACCACATCGGAGACCCGTTCGGCCGCGCTCAACGCTCGGCGGCCCAGCCCGGCTGCGATGCCGCCAGCGAGCGCTTGCGCACCTGCTGCTCGAGCGGCGTCAGCGCGCCCGGCCGCGCTGGCGTGCCGATCGTCATATAGCGCAGCGCGCCGTCCCCCGCGACGCGCCGCCAGCGATGCGTGCCGGGCGCGTTCGGGTTTCCGGTTCGTGCGAAGCGCACCCAGGCGGCGGCGATGGTCTCGGAGACTTGCCGGTCGCCAGCATCCCAGACCGAGCCCGCGTCGGGGTTGCCGAACAGGTATTCGAGCTCGCCGCCGTGGGGCGTTCCCGTCGAGCCGGCCCGCAGGTTTGAGGGTACTTGGGTGAAATAATAGTCATAGGAAGGCGCGCCGTTGGCGGCGTGCATCGCGGCGATCGAGATCGAGGGGAGGATCGACAGCGAATCCTCGGCAAGGTCGACGGCTGCCTCCTTCTCGCTCTTGCCGGGCCGGGCGGCGGCATAGGCCTTGAGGAACGCGTCGTAGCGATCGCCGAGCACGCGGCGAGCGGCGGCATCGCTGTTGTTGACCAGCGTCGCCTCGTTCGAATTTGCGCCCATGATCAGCGGCACCTTGGCTTCGCGTCCGCGGCTGAACGGGGTGCCCGGGCTTGCGACCACCACGCGGCCGTCGATGAAAGGGAAGCTCCGCCCCAGCGTCTTCTCGACCGGGAGCGCGCGCAGCTGCTGGATGGTCGCGTCCTTGAGGCCCACGCTCTCGGCCCATTTCTCGCCGACGCCCTCGGCGCCACGGATCGGCGCGAGCACCGATCCGCCCGCGCCCGATTCGGAGATCGCCTTGTCGAACAGGCCCGAGGCGGCGGGGGTCCCCATCAGCAGCTGGACCACGCCCGCGCCCGCGGACTCGCCGAAGATCGTGACGTTCCCGGCATTGCCGCCGAACGCCGCCACGTTGCGCTTCACCCAGCGCAGCGCGGCGATCTGGTCCATCACGCCATAGTTGCCGAGCAGGCCGTCGGGATCCTCGCGAGTCAGCGCCGGGTGCGCGAAGAAGCCGAGCCGGCCGAGCCGGTAGTTGAGCGTCACCACCACCACGCCGCGCCGTGCGAGCCGGGCCCCGTCGTAGAGCGGCACGCCGGCCGCGCCGTAGGTGAAGCCGCCGCCGTGGAGGAAGACCATCACCGGATATTTGCCGGGGCGCGCAGGGCGCCAGATGTTGAGGAACAGGCAGTCCTCGCTGGTGACGCCGACCTGCGCCCAGGGTTCCTTGTGGTCCGAAGGCTGCGGGCAGGCGGCGCCGTAGCGCGATGCGTCGCGCACGCCGGGCCACGGCGCGGCGGGGGCGGGCGCGCGCCACCGCCGCTCTCCGACCGGCGCGGCCGCATAGGGGATGCCCTTGAACGCGAGCACGCCGCGTTCGGCGACGCCGCTCACGCGGCCGGTTTCGATCCGCGCTGCCGGCCGGGGCTGGGCGGCGGCGGGGAGGATGCTCGCGAACGCGGCGATGGCGGCGAAGAAGAGCCTGGTCTGCATGGTAGCCTCCGGTTAGACCTTCGGGGTTGGAGCGCCGGCCTCAGCCATGCTCGGCTCTCAGGCGCTTCTTGTCGATCTTGCCGGTCATCGCGAGCGGCATCGCGGCGACGCGAACGATCGCGTCGGGCAGCCACCAGCCGGCGACTCGCGCTCGGAGCGCGTCGAGCAGCGATTCGTCGCTGATCTCGGCGCCCTTGCGCGGCTCGACGACGAGGATCGGCCGCTCGCCCCATTTGGGATGCGCGCGGCCGACCACCGCGACTTGCGCGACCCCCGGCAAGGCACCGAGGATCGCCTCGATCTCCCCCGGATTGATCCATTCGCCGCCCGACTTGATCAGGTCCTTGGCGCGACCGGTGATGCTGACGTTGCCGGCCGTGTCGATCACCGCGAGGTCGCCGGTGTCGAACCAGCCATTGGCATCGACCGCCGGTTCGGGGTGGCCGAAGTAGCGCTCGACCACGCTGGCGCCGCGCACGCGCAGCCGGCCCTCGTGTCCGCGCTGCTCGGGGAGCGGCGTGCCCTGGGCATCGGTGAGGAGGAGGTCGACCCCCATCGGCGGGCGGCCCGATTGCGCGGCGCTCCGCACCGGTGCCGTCGCCGGCGTGGTGGTGCCGAGCGGGGAAAGCTCGGTCATCCCCCAGCTCGTCTGGACGACGACCCCGAGGCGTTGCTCGAGCCGGTCCATCAGCGCCTGCGGCACCGGCGATCCGCCGAGCATGATCCGCCGAAGCGAGGGAATCGCACCGCCGGTCTGGTCGAGATGATCGGCGAGGCCGAGCCAGACCGTGGGCACGCCGGCCGCGACGGTGACGCCTTCGGCGTTGATGAGCCCGGCAAGGCTGGCGCCGTCCTGGTGGCGGCCGGGAAACACCAGCTTCGCTCCCGTCGCCGGGCCCGAGAAGGGAAAGCCCCAGCCGTTGGCGTGGAACATCGGCACCGCGACCAGCAGCGAATCCCGCGAGGTCAGCCCGCTCGCGTCCGCCTGGAGCTGGTGGACGGTGTGGAGGTAGTTCGAGCGGTGGGTGTAGGTGACGCCCTTGGGCGCGCTGGTGGTGCCCGAGGTGAAGCACAGCCCGGCGGGCGCGTTCTCGTCGAACGCGCCCCAGGCGGTCGCCTCGCCCAGTTCCTCGAGCATCGGCTCGTACCGCCAGAAGCGCACTCGCGCGCTGCCCGGCAACACGACGCCCGCGCCGGGCTCGTCGAGCACCACGATGTGCTCGAGCGTGGGACAGGACTCGGCCAGTGCCTCGGCCAGCGGGGTGAGGTCGGGGCTGACCGCCAGCACCCGGTTGCCCGCCTGCCCGATCATCGCCGCGAGATGCTCGTGCGAGAGGCGCGGGTTGAGCGTGTGGCAGACGATGCCGATCCCGATCGCGCCGTACCAGCATTCCATCTGCGCCTGGCTGTTCCACGCGAGCACGCCGAAATTGTCGCCCGGTTCGAGCCCGAGCGCGCGGAACGCGCCGGACAGGCGGTTGCTGCGCTCGCGGAGCGCGGCATAACCGATGCGCGCGCTCGCCCCGCCGCTGCCGCCGGTCACGACCTCGGTCGTGCCGAACCACTTGGCGGCATGATCGATGAAGCGATCGAGCGTGAGCGCATAGGGCTGCATCGCGCCGGGGGGCGAAGCCGGGGTCATCGCGCGGCGCCGCCTTCTACTCCTTGGCGGCCGAGTCTCGGCAGATCGCCTTGAACCCCGCGGCCATGAACGTCGCCATGTGCCGCTTGATCGAAACGAAATCGTCGGAGGAGCAGAGCCCGTGCGACAGCTCGTCGAGCCGCCCGGTGCGCGCCATGTTGTGCGTCATCGCGCCCGACAGGAAATGATAGCCCCAGAAGATCGTTTCCTCGTCGCACTCGGGCATCGCCTTCTTGAGCAGGTCGATCAGCGCGAGCACGACCGGGTTGAAGTATTTCGTCATCTTCTCGGCGCCCCAGCCGGCGGCGCTGTTCGCCTGCGCGCTGATCTTGCCGAACGCGGCCCATTGCTCCGGTTCCGCGTCCTGGACGTTCAGGTCGGCGTCGATCCACGCGTGCAGCGCACCCTCGACGGTGACCTTGTCGCCCACCTCGGCGG
The DNA here is from genome assembly GCA_963799985.1 of uncultured Alphaproteobacteria bacterium. Lineage (GTDB taxonomy): Bacteria > Pseudomonadota > Alphaproteobacteria > Sphingomonadales > Sphingomonadaceae > Sphingomonas. Next base: position 1,386,020 of record CAWCZC010000002.1, read on the forward strand.
CATAGCGCCGCATCGCCTCGAGCCGGTTGCGGGCGGAGATCGGCGCCTTGCGCGCCCAGACCGCCTCGAAGATGCTTTCCTTGCCGCTGAAATGGTAGTGGATCAGCGTCGAGCTGATGCCCACGCGCTTGGCGAGGTCCTTCAGCGTGAAGCCGTGATAGCCGTACTCCGCGAAGAGCTGCTCGGCGGCATCGAGGATTCGCTCGATCGATGCCTCGCGGACGCGTGCCTTGTGCTTTCCGCCCCGCGCCGGTGCGGGCGCGCTTTCGAGCGCGGCTTGATCGATGGTGCTCATCGTATCGAGGGTGCCGTCCTGCAACATGTGCGTCAACGCTGCCGTCCTGACTCGTTTGCGGTGGGCCGGGGGCGAGGCACCTGCGGACAATCGCCGTGCGATGCCTCGCCCCCACGCTCAGAAGCCGTAGCCGATCCGCACGCCGAACGTGCGTGGGCGCAGGATCGCGTCGCGACTGTACACGAACGCCTCGGGGTGGACGTAGACCACCGCGCGGCTGTTGAGCAGGTTCTCGACGTAGAGCGTGCCCGAGATCTTACCGACCTTGATGCCGGTCTGCAGGTTGATGAAGGTATAGGGATCGCTGAACGCATAGAGCGCGCTGTGCACCGTCGGCTGCCCCGGCGTGTTGGGGAAGCCGTTGGGGAACGATCCGACATACTGGATCTGAAAGCTGGTGAACCCGGTGGTGCTGCCGCCCAGGCCATAGCCGTACGAGCCGTAGAACGATCCCTGGACGTGCGGCGACGCCAGCCGCGCGCCCTTGACCGCGCCCGAGATCGCCGCTTCCGAAGCGGTGAGATCGGTCACCTTGGAATCGTTGAGCGAGCCGTTGAGGCCGAAGATCAGGCCGTGGACCGGCGCGACGACGATCTCCGCCTCGAGACCCTTGCTGACCGCGTGGCCGACGTTGGTCGCGAACTGGACCGAGTCCGACTGGCGGTTGGCCTGCACTTGGATGTTGTTCCAGTCGATATAATAGGCCGCGACGTTGGCGGTCAGCTTGCCGTCGAGGAAGCGGCCCTTCAGGCCGACCTCGTAGTTGACGAGATTGTCCGAGGTCGCGCCCGACGGAATGACGAGGTCGTTCGGATTGACCAGGCTGACGCTGCCGGCGCGCGCGTTGTAGACCGGGGTGCGGTAGCCGGTGGCGACGGTGGCGTAGGCGGTCAGGTCGTGCGTCGGCTTGTAGGTGACGCTCGCCTTCCACGATGCCTTCGACGCCGTCGGGTAGCGCGAGGTGGCCGCCGCGGTCGGCGTCACCGCGAGCGGGCCGGAAATGCCGTAGATCGCGTAGACGAAATATTGCGAGCCGAAGCCCGGGAAGGAATGCGTCGTGCCGCCGTACTTGCCGTAACGAAGCCCGCCCGAGACCGCGAACTGGTCGCTGAGATGGTAGGTCAGGTCGGCGAAGCCGGCGAGCTCGTAGGTGCGCGTGTCGCTCGGGAAGGTGGTGAAGGTCCCGTCCGCAGGCAGGCCGGTGATGTGGTGCGCGGCGAGATAGGCCGGGGTTGAGGTCTCGCGGCCGTCGAGGAACAGGTCGCGGTGGAGGTAATAGGCACCGACCGTCCAGTCGAGCTTGCCGCCCGGATTCGAGGAAATCCGCGTCTCCTGGACGAAGGTTTTCCAGATGCCGTGGTCGAACAGGTAGAAGGGGATCGCATTCTGGATCGGAACGGTCGCCGACGCGAAGGTGCCGGTCAGATCGACGTCGAACAGGCCGTCCTGATAGGCGTAGCTCGACGAACTGGTGAGGTGTGCGGCCCCGAAATCATAGTCGATCGTCGCGTTGTAGAGCTGAGTCTTCGACGTGTAGAGATCGGGGATCGTCGAGTAGCGCTTGCGGTCGCCGAGGTTGGGCGACGCGAGCGAGGCGTCGTTTGGGTGGCTGTTCTCGTAGATGCCGGTCAGCCGGATGCTGAGCCGGTCGACCGGCTTCCACAACAGGCTCGCGCGGCCACCCCAATCCTTGAGCGTGTTGGAATTCTTGACGCCTGTGCCGAGGTTGTCGAGATAGCCGTCCTCGTGGCGGTAGAAGCCGACGACACGCAGGCCGAGCGAATCGGTCGCGAGCGGCACGTTGACCATGCCGTTGTAACGCTGGCGGATGCCGCCGCCGTCCGGGGTTACGCCGAGATCGACCAGCGCCGAGGCGTCGAAATTGTTGAGATCCGGCGCGCGCGTCAGGATGCGCAGCGCGCCCGACAGCGACCCCGATCCGAACAGCGTGCCCTGCGGCCCGCGCAGGAACTCGACTCGCTCGACGTCGTAGAGGTTGGGATCGAGCGTCACCGAATTGCCGATCGTGGTGAGCGGAAGCTCGTCGAGATAGACGGTGGTCGAGCTCTGCAGCCCGGCCTGATAGCCGTTGGTCGAGATGCCGCGGGTGGTGACGCTCAGATTGTTGTCGCTGCGGTGGTCGAGCACGACGCCGGGCGTCTCGCGCGCAATTCCCTCATAGCCGACGATCCCTTTTTGCGTCAGCTCGGCCTGAGTGAAGGCGGTGACGCTGAGCGGCACGTCCTGGAGGCGTTCGTTGTGGCGAGTCGCGGTGACGACGATCCCGTTGGGGTCGCTCGCGGCGTCCTGGTCCGTGGCGGGTTTCGCCGGGGCCGGTTGGGTGGCGGGCGCGGGATTGGTCTGCGCGGCGGCGGGCACGGCCGCGGCAACCAGCGCAATCAGCGACGTCGAGTAAGCTAAGCGGTTCATATCCCCTCCTTGTCGCTGCCGCGCCTGCATGGCGCTGTCTCGCGATCCGGAGATAGTCGCGCGCTCTGCTCGGCGAGTCAATACTGACTGACCGGTAAGTCAGTATTTGATCACGGGCAAGCCGCTCCATGCCACGAGCGCTGCCTTGCTGAGCAAGGCCGGGCGGTGTCGATCGAGCAGTCGGAGCTTGGCCTTACCCCAGTGGCGGCGCGCGAATCGGAGTCCTCGATCGCGGAACTGCCGCCCGGCGTATCGGCCAATCGACCTTGCCCGCTTGCGCGGCCACTGGGCTCCGCGCGTCCCACTCTAGGGCAGTTGGTACTATTCTATCCGGCGCGCGCGAGATTTATCTTATTGCAAGACCAAGGGGTTATTTGCCACCCTTGGTGAAACCGGGGTCGTACACGGGGGACAGGATGCAAGCGCAACGCACGGACGAAGGGCGCGGAGCCGCCCGGCTTCGACGCGCCATGTCGGTTGTTCGCTGCCCCGTGACGCACGTGTCGGGAATCCACGAATGAGCCGGAAGATCGATCCTGCGCGGCTCTCGCGCTTGGCGCTGGTGATCGGCGAGACCGTCGACGAACTCGATGCCGAACGGATGAGTCGCGGTCGCCGAGCCGAATTTCTCGCCGAGATCAATTCGATCCTCACCCAGCTGGCCGGCCAGTCCGAGCAGTTGACGCATGCGCTCGAGCGGCTGCACGATCGCATCGCCGAGGCCGGCGAGCCGCGCCGAGCCCGCTCCACCGACCAGAAGCTGTTCGGAGCGCTCGCGCAGCACCTCAAGCGGATCGGGCTGTTCCTCGCCACCCAGGCCTCGCACCTCGTCACGCCTCGCCAGGCGCGCCTTTCGGTCTCGTTCCTCGCGCTGGCGACTGCGCTCGCGGCCCCCGCCGCGATGGCGGCCAGTGTCGGCGATGCGGTCACAAACCCCAACACCGGCGCGACCGAGCATGTCGTCGAGGTGATCAGTCCGGTACTGGTGCGCACCGACGCCAATCACACGATCCTGCTCGCGCAGACGCTCAACCAGACCTTCACCGACAGCAAGACCGGCAAGAGCTATCAGGTCATTGACCGGACGCTGAGCTCAGGCCGGGTGGTCTCGGTCAAGCTCAAGGATCTGAGCGGTGGGCCCGATCAGGTGGTCAACACCCTTCAGGACGTCGGCGCGCAGATCGCCGGCGTGCCGGTGAACTCGCCTGGCGGCAATGGATCGGGCTTCACGACGTTCACCTTCCCGACCGCGGCGGGCGACGTGCACCAGGTCAGCGACGTCCGGCGCGGCGCCAACGGCGGCGACGGGAGCGCCGGTGGCGGCGTCGAGATCTGCGTGTTCGGCGGCTGCTTCACGATCGGCGTCGCCGCGACCGCCGGCGGTGACGGCGTCAACGGGCCGAGCTTCTCGCGCACGATCACCGCCGCCAACAACGGCGACGTCACCACCGTCTCGGACGGCACGCCCGGGGTCGCGATCATCAGCGCCGGCGGCAACGGCGGCAGAGGCGGCGACGCCTATCTCGCGGTGCCCGCCGCGAAGGGCGGCTCGGCGGGCGTCGGCGGCAACGTCGACGTCACCTCGAGCGTGACGATCACCACCACTGGCACGGGATCGCACGGCCTGTTCGTCCAGAGCGTCAGCGGCGTCGGTGGGAACGGCGGCACCGGCTATGTCTTCTCGGGCGGCGGCGCGAGCGGCGGCGCGGGGCAGGGCGGCACGGTCACCGTCAACAACAGCGGCAATATCTCGACCGCGGGCGACGCCGCCGATGGCATCGTCGGCCAGAGCCTCGGCGGCAACGCCGGCACCAGCGGCAGCAGCTACGGCGTCGTCGGCAAGCCCGGCGACGGCAGCGTCGGCGGCAACGGCGGCGACGTCACCGTGACCAACAACGCAGTCATCCGCACCAGGGGGGTGCTTTCGATCGGTATCTTCGCCGAATCGGTCGGGGGCGAAGGTGGTGCGGTGGGCAATGCGGGCGGTATCGTCGCGCTTGGCGGCACCGGTGGGCGTGGCGGCAACGGCGGCAACGTCACCGTCAACGCCAATGCCGGCACCGACATCGCGACCATCGGCGCCAAGGCCTATGGCATCCTCGCCCAGTCGACCGGCGGCGGCGGCGGCGTCGGCGGCGGCAGCGGCGGGCTCGTCGCGCTCGGTTCAAGCGGCGCAACCGCCGGCAGCGGCGGCGTTGTCACCGTCAACATGGCGGACGGCGCCAGGATCGTCACGGGCGGCATCGAAGCGCACGGCATCTTCGCCGAATCGGTCGGCGGTGGCGGTGGCGTGGGCGGCGGTTCGGGCGGCCTCGTCACGGTCGGCGGCAAGGGCGGCGCGGGCGGCAACGGCGGCAGCGCCAGCGTCATCGTCGGCGGCTCGGTCGAGACCACCGGCGTGGACGCGCGCGGCGTGTTCGTCCAGTCGGTCGGCGGCGGCGGCGGCTCGGTCGAGGGATCGGGCGCGCTCGTCACGATCGGCGGCAGCGGCTCGGGCGGCGGTGACGGCGGCAGCGCCTCGGCGACGGTCGCCTCGGGCGGCAGCATCGTCACGACCAACGCCGGCGCGACCGGACTCTACGTCCAGTCAATCGGCGGCGGCGGCGGCTCGGGCTCGTCGGTCGGCGGCGTGGTCGCGGTCGGCGGCACCGGTGGCAACGGCGGCGCGGGCGGCACGGTCACGGTGAGCAACGCGGGCTCGATCGCCACCGGCGCCAGCAAGGCGCGCGGCATCTTCGCCCAGTCGGTCGGCGGCGGCGGCGGCGACGGCGGCGACGGCGGCGGGCTGGTCGTCATCGGCGGCAACGGCTCGGCGGCGAGCATCGGCGGCGCGGTCACGGTCACCGACAGCGGACTGGTCTCGACCAGCGGCAACCGCTCGGCCGCGCTCTATGCGCAGTCGATCGGCGGCGGCGGCGGCAGCGGCGGCACCACCGGCGGCGTGCTGCTCACGGTCGGCGGCAAGGGCGCGAGCGGCGGCAGCGCCGGCGTGGTGACGGTCAACCTCAGCGGCGCGCTGATGACCGGCGGCTTCGGCTCCGACGCGCTGTTTGCCCAGTCGGTCGGCGGCGGCGGCGGCGACGGCGGCTCGGCCGCGTCGCTCAGCGCCTTCGCCGGCGTGGCGATCGGCGGATCGGGCGCGGCGGCGGGCGATGGCGGCACCGTCGACGTCAATCTCAGCGCGCAATCGGTGATGGTCGGCGGCGTGCCGACCCTGCTTGATCCGTTCATCTCGACCGCGGGCCTGCTGTCGCGCGGCATCGTCGCGCAATCGGTCGGTGGCGGCGGCGGCAACGGCGGGTTCGCGGTGCAGGCGACCGGCGGCTTCGTCGGTGCGGCGAGCATCGCGATCGGCGGCAGCGGCGGCGGCGGCGGCGCGGGCGGCACCGTGACGCTCGACGGCGACTCGATCGTGCTGACCACCGGGCCGTTCTCCGACGGCGTCCTTGCCCAGTCGGTCGGCGGCGGCGGCGGCACCGGCGGTTTCTCGATCTCGGTCGCAGGCGCGGGCGGACCGGCCGGCGCGGCGCTCTCGATCGGCATCGGCGGATCGGGCGGCGCGGGCGGCAACGGCGGACTGGTTTCGGTCCATGCGGGCGGCTCGATCCAGACCGGCAGCTTCTTCTCGACCGGCTTCACCGCGCAATCGGTCGGCGGCGGCGGCGGCGATGGTGGGTTCGACATCTCGGCGGCCGGCGCGGGCGGCGCCTCGGTCGGTGCGACGCTCTCGATCGGCGTCGGCGGATCGGGCGACCATGGCGGCGACGGCGGCACCGTCGACGCGACCTACAACGGCACGATCAGCACCAGCGGGTTCGGCTCGCTCGGCGCGCTGATCCAGTCGGTTGGCGGCGCGGGCGGGCGCGGCGGCTTCAACATCAGCGGCTCGGCCGCGGCTGGCGCGAGCGGCGGGTTCGGCGCAGCGGTCGGGCTCGGCGGCACCGGCAAGGGCGGCGGCAACGGTGGCACCGTCACGGGCAGCATCGGCGGCAATGTCCAGACCTTCGGCTTTCAGTCGACCGGCGTACTGATCCAGTCGGCGGGCGGCGGCGGCGGCTCGGGCGGATTCAACATCTCGGGCGCGGTGGGCGCTTCGGGCACCTATGGCGGCGGCCTCGCCTTCGGGCTCGGCGGCTCGGGCGCCGGCGGCGGCATCGGCGGCACCGTCATCGGCGACGCGCACGGCACGATCTACACCGAGGGCTGGCAGTCCGACGCGCTGGTGGTGCAGAGCATTGGCGGCGGCGGCGGCACCGGCGGGTTCAACGTCACCGGCGCGATCGGCGGCGGCGGCACGTTCGGCGGCGGCTTTGCCGTCGGTCTCGGCGGCGCGGCGGGCAGCGGCGGCGACGCGGGCAGCGTTACGGGACGCGCGTGGGAAGCGATCTGGACTCGCGGCGACCAGTCGCGCGGCGCGGTGTTCCAGTCGAACGGTGGCAGCGGCGGCGTCGGCGGGTTCAACGTCTCGGGGTCGATCTCGGGCGGCGGCAACTATGCGTTCGGCGTGGCGGTCGGCGTCGGCGGCGCGGGCGGTGACGGCGGCAAGGGCGGCACGGTGATCGCCCAGTCGACCTCGATCCTGACCGAGGGCTTCCAGTCGGCGGGCTTCCTCGCGCAGAGCGCGGGCGGCGGCGGCGGCGCCGGCGGGTTCAACGTCTCAGGCGCGATCGACATCGGCGGCAAGGCGGGCGCCGGAGTCACCGTCGGCGTCGGCGGGGCGGGCGGCGGCGGCGGATCGGGCGGCACGGTCACAGCGACGGTTGACGGGGACGTCACGACCAAGGGGGACCAGGCCGACGCGATCACCGCGCAGAGCCTGGGCGGGAGCGGCGGAACCGGTGCGTTCAACGTCTCGGGCGGCATTTCGGTCGCGGGTGACATCGCAGGCGCGATCAACGTTGGCATCGGCGGATCGGGCGGCGGTGGCGGCGACGCTTCGACGGTCGATCTCACCGTCACTGGCACCACGCTGACCGGCGGCGAGAAGAGCACTGGCATCCTCGCCCAATCGACCGGCGGCAGCGGCGGCGCGGGCAGCTTCAACGTCACCGGCGGCGTCGCCATCTCGAAGGCGGACGCGGGCACGATCGGCGTGGGCGTCGGCGGCCAGGGCGGCGACGGCGGCGACGGCGGCAAGGTGACGCTCAAGGTCAATCGGGGCGTCGCCGATGCGGGCAACACGCTCCTCTCGGTCGGCACCCAGGGCAAGGACGCGCGCGGCATCGTCGCCCAGTCGGTCGGCGGCGGCGGCGGATCGGGCGGGTTCAACATCACCGGCGGGCTGTCGCTCGCACGCACCAGCTCGGGCAACATCGGCGTCGGCGTGGGCGGCGGCGGCGGGCAGGGCGGCGATGCCGGCGAGGTCCATGCCAGCATCAATGGCGACGTCGCCACCATGAGCGACGGCGCGGAGGGCGTGTTCGTCCAATCGCTGGGCGGCGGCGGCGGCAACGGCGGGTTCAACGTCACCGGCGGCGTCTCGCTGTCGCGCGAGTTCAGCGGCAATCTGCTCGTCGGCGTGGGTGGTTTCGGCGATCATGGCGGCAATGCCAGCCTCGCCGAGGCGACGCTCACCAGCGACATCGCCACGCTCGGCAACGATGCCGGCGGCCTCACCGTCCAGAGCCTCGGCGGCAGCGGCGGCAACGGTGCGTTCAACATCACCGGCGGCGTCAGCCTGAGCGCGACCACGAGCGGCGCCTCGGGCACGATCGGCGTCGGCGTTGGTGGGTTCGGCAAGGCGGGCGGCGCCGGCGGCGACGCCAGCGCGACGCTGACCGGCGACGTTTCGACTCAGGGCACGGGCAGCCACGGCATCCTCGTCGAATCGATCGGCGGCGGCGGCGGCAACGGCGGGTTCAACGTCACCGGCGCGGTCTCGCTCGGTACCGGCAGCAACGGCACGCTCGCGGTCGGGCTCGGCGGATTCGGGCTCGGAGGCGGCAAGGCCGGCAACGTGACCGGCACGCTCACCGGCGATGTCACGACCAAGGGTTCGGTTTCGTTCGGCGCGATGCTGCAGAGCGCGGGCGGGGCCGGCGGCAACGGCGCGCTCAACATCTCGGGCGCGCTGACGCTCTCGGCGAGCAACAGCGCGGCGGTGTCGGGCTCGATCGGTATCGGCGGGTTCGGCGGCACCGGGGGTAACGCGGGCACGGTCACCGGCACGGTCACCGGCATCTACAGCACCGCGGGCAGGGATTCGGACGGCGTGGTCGCGGAGAGCCTGGCGGGCGGCGGCGGCCATGGCGGCATCAACATCTCGGGCGCGCTCGGGCTATCGCTCGGCACCGCGGGCACCGCGTCGATCGGCATCGGCGGCTTCGGCGGCGGCGGCGGCGACGGCGGCGAGGTGACGCTGACTCGCATCGGCGATACTTTCGCCAGCGGAATCTCGTCTGACGGCGTCATCGCACAGAGCGTCGGCGGCGCCGGCGGCAAGGGCGGGATCAATATCTCGGGCGGCATCTCGGCGAGCCTCAAGGGCAGCGCGGGCAGCTTCGGCTTCGGGCTCGGCGGCTTCGGCGGCGTGGGCGGTGCCGGCGGCGACGTGACGCTAGCCGTACGGGGCAACGTCGCCGCGACCGGTGCCAGCCCGTTGGTCCGCACCCCTGCGCACGTCGAGGTCACCGACACCACCAACATCTCGGTGCCGCTCAGCCGCACCATCGACAACGGCTCGAACGGCGTCATCGCGCAGAGCGTTGGCGGCGGCGGCGGCGCAGGCGCGCTCAACGTCACCGGCGGGATCTCGCTGTCGGCGCCCGGGTCGAGCAGCTCGAGCCGGACCGCGTCGATCGGGATCGGCGGGTTCGGCGGCACCGGCGGCGACGCGGGCAAGGTCGATCTCACCATCGCTCCGCCCGCGGCCACGCCGATCCAGATCTCCAGCTATGGCGACGGCGCATCGGCGGTGATCGCGCAGTCGCTTGGCGGCAGCGGCGGGGCCGGCGGGATCAACATCTCCGGCGGCATCTCGATGGATGGCCAGCTGACCGTCGGTATCGGCGGCTTCGGCGGCGCCGGCGGGCTGGGCCGCGACGTGACGGCTTCGGTCGACGCCGACCTGTTCGCCACCGGCACGCGATCTCGCGGGATGCTCGCCCAGTCGGTCGGCGGCGGCGGCGGCAACGGCGCAATCAACATCTCGGGCGGGATCCAGGCCGACACCACCGCGACCGAACCCTCGATCGTCTTCGGCGTCGGGGGCTTCGGCGGCGCGGGCAACCGGAGCGGCGACGTCGTCGCGACTCAGCTCGGCCAGGTGCTCGTCGACGGCAAGGATTCGATCGGCGTGCTCGTCCAGAGCGTGGCGGGCGGCGGCGGCGACGGCGGGCTCGACGTCGCGGCGTCGTTCACCGTCGCGGCGGGCACCTCGAAGCTCAAGGGCGTGGCGTTCGCGGGCGGGCTCGGCGGCAACGCCGGCGCCGGCGCCGACGCGGGCTCGGCGACGCTCACAAGCAACGGCAACATTCTGATCAACACCCGGATCAACGTCGCCGCCAACGGCACCGTGACGTTGACTCCGACCGACTATCTGACCGGCGCGACCGGCATCCTCGTCCAGTCGGTCGGCGGCGGTGGCGGCGTCGGCGGAATGAACGTCACCGGCGCGATCGCGCCGCAGGGCAATCCGATCGGCATCGGCATCGGCGGCAGCGGCGGCGCGGGCGGCGACGCGGGCGACGTCACGGTGACGCGTGGCTACACGATGGTCGGCGGCGTCGAGACCGAAACGCCCAGCCTGATCCGCACCTTCGGCGACACTTCGGACGGCCTGATCGCCCAGTCGATCGGCGGCGGCGGCGGCAAGGCCGGCATCAACGGCGTTCTCACCGTCACCGCGGCGGCGCCCAACGATCCCATCTCGGCGAACCTCGCGATCGGCGGCAGCGGCGGCGACGCGGGCAACGGCGGCACGGTCACCGTGCGCCACCGTGGCGACATCGCCACCAGCGGCGCCAACAGCGACGGCATCTTCGCTCAGTCGATCAGCAAGGGCGGCGGCCTCGGCAACTTCAACGTCGGCCTCGGCCTCGCGCGCAACGCCAGCTCGATCATCGGCCAGATCGGCGGAAGCGGCGGCGACGGCGGCGATGGCGGTGAGGTCACCATCAACCACAAGGGTGTGGTCACCACCGAGGGCAACGGCTCGATCGGCATCGAGGGGCAGTCTGTCGGCGGTGGCGGCGGCAAGGCCTCGACCGACTTCGGCGCGGCGCCGCTCGCCAAGAACGAGCTCGCGTTCACCCTCGGCGCCCATGGCGGCACCGGCGGCACCGGCGGCACGGTGACGATTACCGCGGCGGGCGCGATTGACACCAAAGGCGAGGACGCAACCGCGATCTTCGCGCAATCGGTCGGCGGCGGCGGCGGACAGAGCGGCTCGCGCGCGGTGAGCGCGACCGCGACCACCGGCACCGGCACCAACGCCCAGAGCTACAATGTCGCGACCTCGGTCGGCCTCGATGGCGGTGTGAGCGCGACCGGCGGCGCGGTGACGGTCACCAACACCGCGCAAATCACCACCGCGAAGGACCGCTCGCTCGGCATCTGGGCGCAGAGCATCGGCGGCTCAGGCGGCGCGGGCGGCAGCGCGACCGGTGTCATCGTCAACGCGGTCGCGGCGACCACGATCTCGGTCGGCGGCACCGGCGGCGCCGGCTCGAAGGGCGGCACCGTCGATGTCACCAACGGCGCGCTGATCTCGACCAAGGGCAACGATGCCGACGGCGTGTTCGCGCAATCGGTCGGCGGCGGCGGCGGCCAGGGCGGGTTCGCGGCGAGCGCGCAGCTCCAGCTCGGCGCCTCGCCCTCACCACCCAAGTCGTTCCAGCTCGCCATCGGCGGCAGCGGCGGCGTGGGCGGCATCGGTGATACGGTGCACGTCACCAACACCGGCAGCATCTTCACCATCGGCGCCAATTCGATCGGCGTGCATGCCGAATCGATCGGCGGTGGCGGCGGTTACGGCGGCATGGTCGTCGATGCGCGCTTCCAGGCGAAGAGCGGCACCGATTCGTTCAACATCAACGTCGGTGGCGCGGGCGGATCGGCCGAATCGGGCGGCAGCGTCACGGTCACCAACGAAGGGCTGATCTGGACCCAGGGCGTCAACGCCGCAGGCATCAGCGCCAGCAGCATCGGCGGCGGCGGCGGCGACGCGGGGCTGATGCTCCAGATCGCCGCCGGAGTCAGCACCGGCGCCAACCAGACGCACAATGCGACGATCAACGTCGGCGGCGCCGGCGGCAACGGCGGCAAGGGCGGCGACGTCACCGTCACCAACCGCAAGACCGCGGCGGTCAACTCGGGCATCATCCTCACCGAGGGAATCAATGCCTACGGCATCCTCGCCCAGTCGATCGGCGGCGGCGGCGGCAACAGCTCGACGATCCTGGGCTTCTCGGGGCTCGCCGCGGCCAAGGACAGCGGCACCTTCGGGCTCAGCGTCGGCGCGGCCGGCGGGGCGGGCAACGACGGCGGCACGGTCCACGTCATCAATGACGGCGCGATCCAGACCAACGCGGAGGGCTCGCACGGCATCCTCGCCCAATCGATCGGCGGCGGCGGCGGCAACGGCGGGCTCTCGCTCAACGGCAGCTTGCTGGTCGGATCGCTGACCTCGACTCCGCTGATCTCGATCGGCGGCACCGGCGGCGCGGGCGGCAACGGCGGCCCGGTCACGGTCGACAACCACGGCAGCATCCTGACGCAAGGCAAGGACGCGCACGGTATCGTCGCTCAGTCGATCGCGGGCGGCGGCGGCAATGCCGGCGTCGGACTCGCGGCCTCGCCCTTCCAGTTCTTCGCGGTCTCGAACGCGCTGTCCTCGCTGATCGGCGCCACCGGCGGCGGCACCGGCGGATCGGGCGGCGTCGTGATCGTCAACAATACCGGCGACATCACGGTGCTCGGCCAAGGCTCGCAGGCGATCAAGGCCGAGAGCATCAACGGCGGCGGCGGTACGCTCGCGTTCGACGTGTCGGGCATCGTCGGGCTGCCCGGCGTGCCCGTGCTCGGGCCGACCGGTCAGCCGGTGCGGCCCGACCCGCTGATCGTCGCGCGCCTGGGCGGCAAGACGCTCACCAACCAGGACGCGAAGAAGGTCACGGTGAACCAGGACGGCACGCTCGGTGCCGGCGGCAACAACAGCGTCGCGCTGGCGATCCAGTCGGTCGGCGGCGGCGGCGGCACCGCGATCTATTCGCTCGGCATCAAGAAGCTGAGCGACCCGACGATCACCGATCCACAGGCGCCGCTCCACGTCGAGGTCGATCTCGGTGGCCAGACCGGCTCGGGCAACACCGGCGGCGATCTCGACGGCGCGGTCCACGGCCAGATCGTCACCAACGGCACCGGCTCGCCGGGCACGCTGATCCAGACGATCGGCGGCGGCGGCGGCCGCGCGATCATCGACATCACCGCCGAGCAGCTCGCGTTCTTCGGCGGTGCCAGCCTGAGCTTCGGCAGCGACGGCGTGAGCAGCTCCGCGGGCGGCACGATCAATCGCACCCAGACCGGCGCGATCACGACCACCGGCGATTTCGCGCCTGGCGCGATCGTCCAGTCGATCGGCGGCGGCGGCGGCACCGCGATGGTCAGCGTCGCGACTGGCGTAGTGACTCCGGTCGCGGTCAGCCAGACGCCCGACAGCGGCACCGAATCCGCGGAGATCGTCTCGCAAATGCCCGACGCATCCGCGCCCGCGGCCACTGCTGACGAACCCTCAACCGCGGTTTCGCAGCCCGCGCAGCTGCCGCTCGGCACCGCCAGCGCCGCGCCCGCGCAGGCGCCGGTCAGCGATCTCGAGGGCTCGGCGTCGGCGCAGGCTCCGGCTCCGGTCGGCCAGCCCGGCCACATCGCGCTTGCGGGATCTTCGGGTCCGGTCGCCGAGGGTGGACACCCGGGGCTCGGCCAGGGCGCCACGGCGGTGGACGATCCGGCGCAAGTGACGCTCGGCGATCCAGTCGACGAACCCGCGACGAATGCACCCGCAACCGACCCCGTCGTGACCGGCCTCGTCGCGGCTTCGACCCCGGCCGACAGCCCGGCACAGGCATCCACGGCCGACCTCGCCACCGCCGAGCGCACCACCGGTCAGGCGGCGACTGATCACCAGACCGTCCAGGCCCTGTTCGCCGACGCGACCAGCCAGGCGCTGGCGACGCCGCAGGCGGTGCCGCCGCCGACCCCGGTCACGATCGCATTCGGCGCCAACGGCGGCGCCGGGCTGAACGGCGGCGCGGTCGGCTTCGGCTTCGCGGGCGGTTTCACCACGCTCGGCGCCTATGCGCCCGCGCTGATCGTCCAGTCGATCGGCGCCGGCGGCGGTCTGACTCAGCTGAGCGGCAGCTACACGCCCACGATCACGCTAGGCGGCACCGGCGGCGCCTCGGGCGACGGCGGTGACGTCGCCATCACCAACAGCGGCACGATCCACACCGAAGGCAGCCATTCGCACGGCGTCTTCCTCCAGTCGATCGGCGGCGGGGGCGGCGCCGCGTTCGGCGCTTTCACCGCGCCGACGCTGACGCTCAACACCGCCAACAGCGGCAACGGCGGCCACGTCAGCTTCACCCAGACCGGCGACATCGTCACGCTCGGCGACAATTCGGACGGCGTCGTGGCGCAGAGCCTCGGCGGCGGCGGCGGCTGGATCGAGGGCGTCTTCGCGGGCACCGCGGGCGGCAACGGCGCGGGCGGCGCGATCGACTTGTCGCTTTCGGGCGCCACCTTCACCCAGGGCCTCAATTCCACCGCGGTGCTCGCGCAGAGCCTTGGCGCCAACGGCGGCGGCAACATCCAGCTCACCTCGAACGGGATGATCCGCGGCGGCACCGGCACCGGCGCGGGCGTGCGCTTCGCCGGTGGCGCAACCGACCGCATCACCACTTCGGGCTCGATCAGCGCGATCTCGGGCCTCGCGATCGACACCGGCGACGGCAACGACACCGTCCAGAACAACGGCCTGATCGTCGGTAACGTCGATCTCGGCGCGGGCGTCAACGCGGTGCAGAACAGTGCCGCCGGCACCTTCATCGCGTTCAACCGAATCGACCTGCGCGACGGCGCGGGCAGCAGCGGCGTCTTCACCAATTCGGGCAGCTTCCTGATGGGCCTGGCCGCGCCGCGCTTCCCGATCGACCTCGCCGCGGGCGAGACCTTCGGCAACATGGACTCGAACGGCGCCCCCGCGACCAACCTTCTCTACGGCTCGCGCGTAATCAACACCGTCGATCTCGATGGCAATTTCGTCCAGACCGCGAGCGGCTTCTCGGCGTTCGACGTCGCGTTCGGCCCCTATGCGTCGGATCGAGTCAACGTCAGCGGCAACACCACCGTCGCGGGCAATGGCGAGGTCATCCTGACCTGGCTCGAGAACAAGAACCCGGTCACCCTGTTCGCCACCGCGGGCACCGCGATCAACAACGGTCTCAACATCCGCGATACGCTCGCGATCGATTTCAACGTGCTGGCGAACAGTGCGGGCATCCAGCTGACCTTCAACAGCAACTTCGGCCAGCCCTTCCTCAACCGCAACGAGCGTGCGCTCGGCGGCCATATGGATTCGGCGGTCACGCAGGGCGCGTCGGCGGGGATCGGGCGGCTGCTCGCGCTGCTCGGCAACCTGCGCCCGGGCGAGGAAGCGCAGTACAAGGCGATCTTCGACCAGCTCAATCCCGAGCCGTTCCTGATCGCTTCGGTCGACCAGTTCAACGCGGCGCGGGCCTTCTCGACCGAGCTGTTCGGCTGCGCGACGCCCAACGGCGCCGCGGGCACCGGTTGCGTCTGGACGCAGGCCGGGATGGACCTCCACAGCCGCACCGGCGACTTCGAATATGCCAAGGTCGGCGGCGAACTTACCGGCCGCTTCCGCACCGGCTTCGAGCGCCCGATCGGCGGCGACTGGATGCTCGGCGGCGCGCTCGGCTACGACACTCTCGGCACGCTGCACATCGATCACGACCGCGCGACCTCGAGCGGCGACGGCGTGCACGCGGGCCTGGGCGCACGCTACGCGCCCGGCACCGGACCTCAACTCGCGGTGTCGCTCACCGGCGGCTGGCAGTGGAACCACACCGCCCGCGGCATGAACATCTTCGGCCCGCGGATCGGCACCGCGGACCAGTCGAGCAGCTATGCCCAGGCGAGCGCCGAGGCGGCCTATGTGCTGGGCGGGCGGCTGTTCGCGCGGCCTTCGGTACGCGGCACAATGACCGCGCTGCGCCAGAACGGCTTCTCCGAGAACGGCCTCGCCGGCCTCGGCATCGAGAGCCTCCAACACACCCAGTGGATCGCCACCGTCAATCCCGAGCTTGCGCTCGGCGTGCAGCTCACCGGCAATTCGGCATCGGGAACGGTCTTCTCGGTCAGCGGCGGCGCCACGTTCAACAGCACCGGCCGCATCACCGCGCCGTTCCGCCTGCTCGGCGCGAACCCCAGCGCGGACCCGGCGATGATCGGCACACTGATCGACCAGTCGGCGTGGCACGCGGGCGCACATCTGCGCGTGGTGGGCACCGACCAGTTGTCGCTCCGCCTCAACTACGACCGCGACTTCGGCAAGCGCACGACCGACCAGCGCGCGAGCCTGGACCTGCGGCTGAAGTTCTAGGACGCTCCCGTTTGTGCGCGGTCGAGTTGGAGGGCGCGGAACGCCTCAGTCGCTCGGGAATGTCGTCGATTGGGTGTTTAGCTGCCGGGACTCACCAACTCCTGCCTACCGATTGCCTCAGTGGAAGGGCGGCCCGGCATTTACCGACGCCGCCCATTCGCCTTTCAATCGATGCTACTCGCTTATGCTCACAAGCAGATCTTCGAGTTGCTCCATCTGCTCCGGCAAGCCGGCCGCCGAGCCCTGTAGCGCTTCTTCGAGCGCTTCCTTCGATGGATAGATTTCGTGGAAGGTCAGCAGCGTCTTGCCGCCCTGTTCCTCGAAGGTCACTGTCGTGATCGCACCCTCTTCGCCCTCGTCGTTGGTCCAGACAATGCGCTGGTCGGGCACCACCTCCAGATACTTACCATAGAACGCCATGGTCTCGGAACCTCCGGCGCCAAATTCCAGCCGGTATTTGCCGCCCGTCCGGACGTCCATTTCGCAAGACACGAGCAAAACGCCGGGTACCGACTTCGGCACCCACCAGCGCTGAAACAGCTCGGGCTGGCTCCACGCCTTGAATACGGTCGCCGGCGGCGCATTGAAGGTTCGCGTGACGACCAATTCACGGTCGCCCCGGCGTTCGATCAAGATGCGGTAATGTGCTCCATCTGCAGAACTAACCTGCTGATTCATCGCTTTGCTCCTTTTCTATTTCATCGAGGATTTGATCGAGTGCATTGAACCGGGCCTCGAACAGCTTGCGGTGGCCTTCAATCCACGCCGCCTCCGCCTCGAGGCCACGCGTTCCAAGCTTGCAGGTTCGCACCCGCCCGACCTTGCGCGTCATCACGAGCCCCGCCCGCTCCAGAACCTGGACGTGCTTTTTCATGCCCGTAAGCGTCATCTGGAATTTTGCGGCCAGCGTGGTGATCGACGCGTCCGATCGGCCGAGATGCTCGATGATGCCGCGGCGCGTTGCATCGGCAAGCGCAGCAAAGGAAAGATCGAGGGCAGGATTTACATACTGAACCATATGGCTCAGTGTCTAGCCAACGCGGACGAAATGTACAAGCCCCAGCGCTTCCAGTTGGTGCAGGAGGATAGATGTCGCGCGCATTGCCGTGGTGACGCCCGCATTCTGTCTTACAGATCGCAAGCGGTCTTTTCATGTGGGCTGGACGAACGGCGGCTTCCCGCATTCCTCCAATCGAACGCCGACCGTCCGCTTGCGGCCATTATCCGCCGCGCTGGCCCTGAAGTTTCCGGCCACGCGCCGAACGAAAGCGTCCGCTGCTTGCCCAAGTGCCGATAATTGAGTCGCCAAAGCTTGGCGCCGTTCGTCTTCACGAGAAGATAGAGGCCCGCGCCGTCGGCGAGCTTATAGTCGCGCTCCGTCGGCTTGGCGTTTGCAACATTGGTCGCGAACAGTTCTCCAATGATGGTATCGTCACCGGACGATCATAGCACAAAAACGACGGAAATTTGCCGTTTTGGACATTCTCGGATGTCCTCGGAAGAATAAACGGTGCTCGGTCGCGATCAAAGCCGCGGCGCGTAGCCGGAAGTAGATCCTGAGAAGCTACGCGTGAGCGAGGCGCGTCTGGCTATGGCCGTTTACAGACCGGCGGTCGATGGCCGGATCGTTTGGCCTAGCTGACGTTGCCCAGCCAAGCACGCGTGTCGATTCGGCGATTCGCGGCACCCCACCACCGTACCTAGCGAAGGCAGGCCTTCACGGGCTGTGCATATTGTGCGCGCGTCTGCGTCGCAACACGGGTTGACTGGGAACTTGTCGGACTATTATGCGTGAATGAAGATTGATCCTCGCGCCTTTGCCCCTGCTAAATCCCGCCGATCCTTGCCAGGCGGGAGCGCTGAACAACCCGCCCGTGGAGACTATGATGGTGAGATTCGCCCGCTCGCTCGCAGCCGCATTTCTGCTGGCGTTGGTCCCGCCCGCGCTCGCCCAGGACGGCGATCCGGTCGTGCTCAGCGTCCAGGCCGACAACCCCGGTGCGAAGATCGATCGCAATATCTTCGGGCAGTTCGCGGAGCACCTCGGCACCGGCATCTACGGCGGAATCTGGGTGGGCAAGGATTCGACGATCCCCAACGTCCGCGGCATCCGCAGCGACGTGGTCGCGGCGTTGAAGGCGCTGCACGTGCCCAATGTCCGCTGGCCCGGCGGGTGTTTCGGCGACGAATATCACTGGCGCCACGGGATCGGCCCGGCGGCGAGCCGCCATGTGACGATCAATTCCAACTGGGGTGGCGCGGTCGAGCCCGACACGTTCGGCACCGACGAGTTCATGGATTTTACCGACCAGATCGGCAGCGAAGCCTATGTCTCGATCAATGTCGGCTCCGGCACCGTTGAGGAAGCCGCCGACTGGCTCGCCTATATGACCGCCGATCCAGCCACCACCGCGGGCGAGGAGCGCGCGGCGAACGGGCATGCCGCGCCGTACAAGGTCAAGTTCCTCGGGCTGGGCAACGAAAGCTGGGGATGCGGCGGCTCGATGCGGCCCGAGCATTATGTCGACGTGATGAAGCCGTTCGCGCGCTTCGTGCGCAACTACAATCCCGCGCAGACCGGCGACGAAGCGATGCGTCGGGTCGCCGTTGGCCCGAGCGACAACGATGCTTCCTACACCGAAGCGATGATGAAGGCGTGGAAGGACCATGACTGGGCGTGGAACATCGAGGGCCTATCGCTCCATGCCTACACCGTCGGCGGCTGGCCGCCGCACTATCCAAGCGTTGGGTTCGACGAAAACGCCTATGCCGAACTCGTCAAGGCGACGCTCGACATGAACACGATGCTCGCCAAGCACGGCGCGATCATGGACAAGTACGATCCCGACAAGAAAGTTGCGCTGGTCGTGGATGAATGGGGGGTGTGGCTCGCCAAGCTGCCGGGCTCGCGCGAGGGCTTCCTTCAGCAGCAGAACTCGATGCGCGACGCGATCATCGCCGCGCTCAACCTCGACATCTTCGCGCGCCATGCCGACCGGGTGCGGATGGCCAACATCGCGCAGATGATCAACGTGCTCCAGTCGATGATCCTGACTGATAAGGACCGGATGGTTCTCACGCCGACCTACCACGTCTTCCGCATGTACGTGCCCTTCCAGGACGCTACCTTCGTGCCGGTGAGCTACGAGGCCGGCAGCTACGTGCAGGGCAATGTTGCGCTGCCTCGCATCGATGCGATCGCCGCGCGCGCCAGGGACGGCAAGCTTTGGCTCGCGCTCGTCAACCTCGATCCGAAGCGGCCGGTCACGTTCAGGGCCAGCGTCGCCGGCGTGCGCGCCAAGTCAGCGCGCGGCGAGGTGCTGACCGCGCCGCGGATCGATTCGGTGAACAGCTTCGACGCGCCGGATACGGTCAGTCCCAAGCCGCTCGCAGGCAAGGCGGGCGCCGACGGCGTGACGATCAGCCTCCCGGCCAAGTCGATCGCGGTCATCCAGATTGGCGAATAGCGGTTAGAGCTGCCGTATCTCCACGGTGGCGGGTTCGGCGCGCGCAAGCGTGTTGCGCAGCGGCAGCGTGAACGGCGTCGCCTCGATCTCGAACACGTCGCCGGGCTCGGAGCGGATGCCGTCGGCGAACGACAGCGTCGCCGTGCCGAAGAAATGGACGTGGACGTCCCCGGGGGTGCGGAACAGCGGATATTTGAAGTGGTGGTGCTCGAGGTTGGAGAGGCTGTGCGACATGTTGGCCTCGCCCGAGAGGAACGGCTTCTCCCACAGCAGCGCGCCGCCGCGGCGGATCCGGCTGGTGCCGCGCACGTCCACAGGCGGCGAGCCAGTGAGTAGCTCGGGGCCGAGCGCGGCGTTGCGAAGCTTGGAATGCGCGAGCCACAAATAGTTGTGCCGCTCGGTCACGTGATCGCTGAACTCGTTGGCGAGGCACAGACCCAAGCGGTAGGGATGGCCGTCGGGGCCGATCAGATAGATGCCCGCCAGCTCGGGCTCCTCGCCGCCGTCCCGCGCGAAATCGGGCATCTCGAGCGGCGCTCCGGGGCCCACCAGATGCGTGCCGTTGCCCTTGTAGAACCATTCAGGCTGCTGGCCGGTCTCGCCCGGCGCGGGCTTGCCGCCCTCGACGCCCTCGAGGAACATCCGCATCGAATCGGTCTTGTGCTCGGCGGCGGCGGCCTCGCGGTGCATCTTGTCGCGCCCCTCCGCAGAACCAAGGTGGGTGAGGCCGGTGCCGGTGAGGTGCAGGTGCGCGGGATCGGGATGACCGATCGGCGCTATCAGCTCGCCCGCCGCCAGCGCCGCCGCCAGGTCGATCGCGCCCTCGATCCCGCGCGACGCCACCGCCTCGCCAAGCGACTGGCCGCGCACGATCGCTTCCGCTGCCAGCGAGCGCACGTCGGTGACACCGCGCACGAAGCCGGTCTCGCACTCGCTCGAGGCGATCACCTTTCGCGCGCCATCCGATCCCCGGAATTGCGATAGCCGAAGCGTCATTTGTCGTCCCTCGTTAGAGTCATGCGTCGTCCGATACGCTGAGCGGGAGCGCTTACCAAGGGCGGAGATTAGTCAGACAATTCAGCAGCCGGCGCAAACCTGAACTTGCTTTTGCGGCGCAATGTTGCTGAGGGAAGGGGCGAGGAGAAGTGGATTGGACAACGCGTCCAAGCGCCGGGATGCCCAGGTGCCTCCGGAAGCGGCGGCAGGCGGACCGGCCAAGGCGACGAAAGGTTCCGGGCGACGTTTGCGCGGCGCCGTGGCGCATTATCTGGGCAGCGCAATCGTCTCGGGCCGCATCGCGCCGGGCGAACGCCTGACCGGTGAGGTCGAGAATGCGGAGGCGCTCGACGTCTCGCGCAGCGCCTATCGCGAAGCCGTGCAGGTGCTCACCGCCAAGGGCCTGGTCGAGAGCCGGCCCAAGGCTGGCACACGCGTGCTGCCGCGAAGCCGCTGGAATCTGCTCGATCCCGCGGTGCTTGCCTGGGCGTTCACCGGGGAGCCCGACATGGCGCTCGTGCGCGACGTTTTCGAGTTGCGCACCATCGTCGAACCCGCCGCCGCCCGACTCGCCGCCGAGCGCCGCGAAAAATCCGACATCAAGGCGATGAGGGAAGCGCTCGCGCGCATGCGTCGCCATACGCTTGCCACCGAGGAGGGCCGCACCGCCGACCGTGACTTTCACGAAGCGCTGCTGCGCGCCACCTATAACGACGCGCTCATCTCGATGGGCGCGACGATCGGCGCCGCCGTAAGCTGGTCGACCCAGTTCAAGCAACGCGCCCGTACGTTGCCCCGCGATCCGCTGCCCGATCACATTCGGGTTTGCGATGCCATTGCCGCGGGCGATCCCGAAGCGGCCGGCGTGGCGATGCGCGCGCTGATCGAACTTGCGCTCGAGGATACCAAGCTGTCGATGTGACGCTACCGGGTGAGCGCCGCCTCGCCCCAGGTGACGGGATCGGGAAAGCGCACCCGCGCAGGCGTGCGCGCGACGAGCTCGATCAGCGCGATTCCCCGGACATCGGCAGCGATCGGCACGGGCGCCTCTCCGAACCGCATCGGTCGCGAGCGCGCGAGGAGCTTTCCGTCGCCATAAACGAGGAAGGTCACGGGCTGGCTTCGATCCCGCGCCGAATCGTCGACGCCCACCGTCGCGCTGAACCGGCCGTGTCTCGCATTGCGGACCTCGAGCCTCGAATTGGCCAGCACGCCGATGCCGGTATCGAACCGCTTTCCGCCCACCGCCAGTTCGAGCCGATAGGGCGTGCTGTCCGCTTGCGCGCCACCCCAACCGCCATACCGCGGACGCTCTCCGCCGCCGTGCGTTCCCGCCCAGAAGATCGGGCGATAGACCAGTGGCTCTTCCTCGGGGACCACCACGCCGTCGACCGCCGGATTCACCGCGCCCGGCTGTTCGGAGAGGTAGATGCCGTCGGCCAGCCGGCGCGTTCCCCGCGCCTTGAAGATCAGCGTCTGTCGCGGCGCGAGATCGAATTTGCGCTCGCCCCGGAAGCGCTGCTGCTCGCCGGTCCAGAGGTCGGTCAGGTCGACATCGGCATTGGCGAGGAATTTGAGATGCGCCGCCGTCAGGGTTGCCGAGAGTGGCGCAGAGGTGCGGTTGAGGATAGCCACCGCCTTGTCGCCATCGGCAAGCGATTTGACGAAGATCTCGACATCGTCCGAATCGAACGCGATCACCGCTTGATTGCCCGCGGGGTCCTGGTCCAGCGCGATGATCCGCGCGTTGCCGAAGATGTCGAGCAGCGACTGCGGCGCCGCGCGCAGGTCATAGCCGATCATAAGCGGGGCATCGAGCATCGCCCACAGCGCGAAGTGCGATCGCGCCTCGGTCAGATGACCGGCGTCGAAATCGCCGGCGCCGATGTAGAGCATGTCCGGGTCGTTCCACGAGCCGGGATGCGCATAAAGCGGGCGCCACGCCGCGCTGTCGAGGCTGTGCAGCATCCGGCCCCAGTTCGGGGCGATGTCGTCGCTGGTGCGCGACATATTGCCGACGTCCTTGGCCCACGCGCGCACGTCGGCGGCGCCCCACAAGCAGAGCGAGAAGACGAAGTCGTTGTCCGGATTGTACTTCTCGAGCGCGCGGCGCACCTCGTCGTACAGGCCGCGCACCGCCGCGACGTCAGTACGGCCGAGCGCCGAGCTGTCGACGAGCGGCGCGAGCGCGCGAAACTTGCCCGAGGTGACCCAGGGGCTGTCCGCCGAAAGCCCGCGAATTCCGCAGGCATCGACCTTGATGAGATCGAAACCCCATTCCGCGAAATAGAGGCCGATATCCTGATCGACATGGCCGTAGAGCCCAACCTCGCGCTCGGCGAGCGTTCCTTCCGGCTGGTTGAGGCCATCGGTGCTGTACATCTCGGCGCAGCTGTTCCGGCCGATGTCGGAATAGATGCCAGCCTTGAGCCCCATGGCGTGCAGCCGGTCGGTCAGCGGCCGGAAGCTCGTGCCGCCGCCCGGCATCGCCGCGGAGGGGAAGTTGGCGGTGCGGATCACGATCCGGCCGTCGGGCATATTGCGCCTCAGCCACCACCCGTCGTCGAGATCGATGTAGCGATATCCCTTGGCCGCCAGCCCGCTGTCCACGATCGCCCTCGCAGAGCCCATCAGCTTGGCCTCGTCGACGCCGCTACCGAATGCGTTCCAGCTGTTCCATCCCATCGGCGGCAGCCGGGCGGCGCCGTGCCTGTAGGCGCTCCAGTGGCCGCTCGGAGCGAGCGGATCCGCAGTCCTGTGGACCGGACCCGCGTGCACCGCGCCGCCGAGCGGAGCCAGCGTGGCGGCGAGCGCGAACGCGCCCAGCGCCGCGCGGAGCAGGCGGTCAGCGCTTCGCATCGAACACGAGGTGTGCGCTGAAGAACGGCAGGACGTGGTCCTGGAAGCGGAACGCGACGTCGCTCGTGTGGGTGCCCTGATAGAGTTCGAAGCTGTTGGCGATGCCATAGCGGCCGAGCACCTCATGCAACTTCTGCGCGTCGAAGCGCAGCCCGTCCTGGTCGCCGACGTCGATCGCGATCGCGGTGTAGCGCTTGAGGCTGCCGACATATTGGTCGACGAAGGCGAGCGGTGCGTTGGCGGCCCATTTCGCCACCACCTCGGGCTGGACCTTCCCATCCTTGACGGGCAGATCCAGATAGAGCGGCGGGTTCTGCGGATCGGGCGACCAGGCCGCGGCGGTTGCGAGCAGCGCGCGCTGCCCCCATTGCAGCTTGGTCGCGGCCTCGATCGAGTTGACGCCCTCGATCGCCGCGATCGTCTGGGGGTCGAACTGCGCGGGATCGCGCGGAGAGAGGCAGCAGGGGCTCATGATGTAGAGCGCGCCGAACACGTCGGCGTGCCGCATGCCGATGCGCGTCGCGCCGTATCCGCCCATCGAATGCCCCACCAGGCCCCGGCTTCGGCGGTCGCGGATCGTGCGGTAGTGAGCGTCGACATAAGCGACCAGGTCGCGCGCGATGAAGCTCTCGAAGTCCCCGGTGGTGATCGAACTCGAATACATCGAGCCGTTGTGCACCGTCTTGCTGTCGGGGAGCACGACGATCATCTCCCGCGCGCCCTTCGCGAATGCCCCCTCCATGGTCTGCGGAACATGGATTTCGCCGATCCACTGCGCGGCGCCGATCGAGTAGCCGTGAAGCGCATAGACCACCGGATAGCGGCGGCGGGGGTTGCTGGCGTAGCCGGGCGGGAGCATCACCAACACGTCGCGATCGGCGGATTCGCCCTCGAGATTGTTCTCGATCGCGGGCGAATGGACCTTGATTCTTTCGACCGTTGCCGCTCGGGCGCCCGGCACCGGATCGGGGACCTTCGTGCTGACTTGAGCTTGCGCCGGGCTTGCGGCCAACAGCGCGGCCATGAGCGCCCATAGCGCGCGAATCGCCATCGTCATTCGGCCTCCCCCATAGCGTCCACCGAAGACCCGGCTGCCGTATTTGTCCGTTTACTTGGTTTCGAGTTCAACCGTCTCGGCCGCAAGCGTTCGAAGAACGCGATGCGCTGTTCGACCTGCGGTTCCACACGAGTTCGCAGGAGTGAAGGCGTCGCGATCGCATCGACGCCGAGGACATCGATCGTGACAGAGTCGCATTTCGCGCGTTACAATAGCCCGACAATTGGATGGGAGTGGAGGAATGCAACGTTCGGGTGTCGTCGCGGCCGTGCTCGCTTTGGGAGTTGGCGCACACGGAATGATCTCCGAGGCACGCGCGCAGCAGGTCACCGCCGTCATCGATGCGTCCAAGCCGTCCGATCCGGTCACGCGTTACGAATATGGCATGTTCATCGAGCCGATCGGCGGGCTGGTCGCCCGGACGCTGTGGGCCGAGATGCTCGACGACCGAAAGTTCTACTTCCCGGTGGTGCCGGCGTCGCGCGATGCGCCGCCGCCGCCCAACGCCGAAGGGCGACCGGGGGTCGCCTATCGCAAATGGCGGCCGATCGGCGGGGATGAGGCGGTCACCATGGACGCGGCGGATCCGTTCGTCGGCGCGCAGAGTCCGAGCGTGACCGTTGGGAGCGCGCCGCGCGGCCTCGGTCAGTCAGGCATCGGTGTGGCGCGGGGCAAACGGTATGACGGCTATCTCTGGCTGAGCGTCGACGCCGGCGCCCGGGTGGAAGCCGCGTTGATTTGGGGGCCGGGGCCAGCGGACCGCCAAACGGTTGTCCTGCCCACGCCTGGTGCCGCGTGGCAGCGGGCGGCATTCAGTTTCACCCCCGCGGTCGACACGACCGATGCTCGGCTCGAGATCACCGGAACCGGGCGTGGGCGGTTCCGCGTCGCCGCCGTTTCGCTGATGCCCGCGGACAATCTGAACGGCTGGCGCGCCGATACGATCGCGATCGCGCGCTCGCTGAACTCGGGATTCTGGCGGCTGCCTGGCGGCAATTTCCTGTCGAACTGGGATTGGCACGCCGCGATCGGCCCCCGCGACCAGCGCGCCCCGATGTTCGACCACGCGTGGAGCGCGATGCAGCCCAACGATCTCGGCATGGACGAATGGATGGACCTCGCGCGCCTGATCGGTGTCGAGCCCTACGTCACGGTCAATGCGGGGCTGGGCGACGCCAATTCGGCGGCCGAGGAAGTCGAATATCTCAACGGCCCGATCACCAGCGAATGGGGCGCCAGGCGCGCCGCCAACGGCCACGCCGAGCCGTATCGGGTGAAATTCTGGAACATCGGCAACGAGCCCTATGGCTGGTGGCAGATCGGCAAGACTTCGCTCGACTATTTCATGATCAAGCACAACGCGTTCGCCGCGGCGATGCGCGCGAGGGACCCGTCGATCATGCTGATCGCATCGGGTGCGATGCCCGACCAGCTCCACGCGCGCGACGTGAAGGAGAATCCATCGCTCGAAAGCATCCAGTCCCGGTTCGGCACCGAGCAGGATTGGACGGGCGGACTGTTCGCCAAGGCATGGGGCAATTTCGAGGGCGTCACCGAGCATTGGTACGACCGCGTCGAAAAGCGGGCCGACGCGCCGCCCGACGCCGAATTGCTCGAATATGCCCGCTCGCCTTCCAACCACGTCCGCATGGAGGCCGAGGAATGGAAGATCTACGAGCAGCGCTTCCCCGCGATCAAGGACAAGAAGATATTCCTCTCGATCGACGAATATGCCTATTTCGGGCCGCCCACGCTCAAATTGGCGCTCGCCTATTCGATGGTGATGCAGGAGATGCTGCGCCACACCGATTTCCTCAAGATGAGTGCCTTCACGACCGGCACCTCGACGATGGACATCACGCCCACGGGGTCGACACTCAATTCCACGGGCCTGGTGTTCAAGCTCTATGGCGAGCACTTTGGTAGCGGTACCAGCCCGATCGCGGTCGGCGGCAACGCGCCGCAGCCCGATCCGCGCTACGTAGAGGGATCGGCCCATCCCAAGGTGAACGCGGGTAGCCCGACCTGGCCGCTCGACGTGATCGCGGGGATCAGCCCCGACGGCAAGTATCTGCGCATCGGCTTGGTCAACGCGACGTTCAAGCCGCAGACCGTCGCGCTCGATCTTAGAGCGCTGCGCGTGCGCGGCGCAGGAACGCAATGGCTGCTGACCGCCGGCTCGCTCGACGCGGCGAACAAGGTCGGTTCCGAGCCCGGCGTATCGATCGTGGAAAAGCGCGTTCCCGCGCTTGGCAAGTCGCTGACGGTGCCCGCTATCTCGACGTCGATCTTTGAATTCCCGATCGCGGATTCACACTAAAGGGGAGCCGCGGAGGCACGTGTCGAGTACCTCCGTCGCGTATCGCCCGCCCTGCCTCACGCGCCGCGCAGCGCCTGCATCACGATCGCGCGGATTCGTCCGTAGTTGTTGCGCACGGGGCCGAGCATGCCGTGTCTCTCGCTCGACAGGTGCTCGAGCGGGTGGCCATCGGGACGAAAGACATAGTGGTCGAAGAGGGCTCGCCAGGCGGCACGCTCCGCGGCGGGACGCTCGGCGATCGCGATCATCGCCAGCATCATCGTCAGGTTGGGTGCGTCCGGTCCCTGGCTGAAAGCGTCCCACCAATAGTTGACGAGGACATTGAACGGCTCGGTCGCTTCCACCTGGTGCCACCACAGCTTGGGCAGATAGAGCGCGTCGCCCGGCTCGAGCTCCGCAACCAGGGCATTTCCCCGCCATCGCTCGAATTTGGGATAGCGCGGATCGCCCGGGTCGGACCCGGCCGCGAGGCTGACGGGCCGGCCCGCCATAGTGAAGTCGATCGGGCCCACGTAGAGATCGGCCAGTGCCTCGGGCGGATAGAGCGTGAAGCGTCGCCTGCCCGCGACCACGCAGGCGATGTTGTCGAACGTATCGTTATGGCACGAGACGTTGGAGGCGTTTCCGATCCAGATTCGCGGCCCGACTGATCGGGGAATCGCCGGGACCTGGTTCTCGGCGGCGAATCCCGGCAGATGAACCTCGGTCTCCAGCGAGCCGACATAGACCGTTGGCGATCCCGGGACCGCAGCGCTGGCGAGGATTCGATCGAGCGCGCCGACCAGGTCGATCTCGACGCGTTCGAAATTGAAGCCGTCCAAATTGTCGGTGTAAGCGTAGCGGCCGGCGATAATCGGGTCGCCGACGAACGCCTCGGCGCGCGCGCTCGCGGCGAACCGGCGAAGATAGGCGCTCAGCTCGGCCCGGGACGCACTAGCCGCCCGCACGACCGGCCAGTTCCGGAATGCGCCGCGCGCGACCGCCGGCCGGCATGATTCCCTCACTTCGCACCGGAATCGGTGCTCGTCGAGCAATGCGCCCGCGTCGACCTCATCGACCGGATGCACCGTCGGCTGGGAAGGGCCACTCACGGTGTCGCCGTCAAGCGCTCGTTCCGGCGCTGGGCGAGTACCGGAATCTGGTTGAGGGAGAAAGTCATGCAGAGGGCGGCCTGCAGATAGCCCGAGCGGAAAAGCGTTATGATAGCGCTATCATCGAGCGTGTTCAGCCGGTCGCGGCTGAGGGTGTACAACCCTTCCAGTAAAAGGGGCACTCCGTCGTCGAAGCGCAGGGAAATGTCGATTGGTTCGATGAGTTTGAGCCGCAGAAGTTCGCGTACGAAGTCGCGGGTTGCCTCGACACCCGCAGCGAGCTCCCCGATTACCTTCTGGATCCGGCGGAGGGGATTACTCGGTGTACCGTCGTCCTCGAACAGGGCGAGGGTTGCCCGCGAGTCGAAGCGCGGATGGGCAGGATCGATCGCGATGTTCTCGTCGGCGGCGAAGAAGCCCCGCCGCTGCAGGTCGAGCGGCTGGAACGCAGCCTTGCCTTCGGATGCCCTTTCCACGAGCAGCTCACCGGGCTGGAAACCGAACAGGGCGGCCGCGTAGAATTCTCCGGTCTCGGAATCCTTGGCAAAAAAAATCGGGCAAGTGCTTGCTGCTGAAGCAAATTCTCCGAGAACGATCATCACGAAATTGGGATGAGGCTCGCCCGGCTCCGCTCGCATCCGCAGTTTCCCGTGCGCTTCACTGTTCAGCAGTTCGAGGCGTTCGGCCATTTGGGACTCTCCTTCGCGCGAATGTGCACGCGCGCCCTCGATCGGGCAACATCCCGAATATCGTCGCACCCGAGCCGGTGTGCGATCCTCGCAACACCCCGGAGTGGTTTTATTTACGCCGACTATTTTTTCTTGATAGCGCTAACTTTTCGCGTTACCGAATGCCCCGACCGGAGCAAAGAATTTCGGATTCTGGGAAGGATTTAGCGTCGCCCGCGATCGGGTTTTGGCGCCCCCGTGATTCGTGAGCGCGGTCAATACCCGTGGTAAAGGCTTGCGCCGCAAGGCGCCTGCCAGCCGCTCGAGAACAAATCGGAGGGGGTTATGACCAATAGGACGCTCAAGTTGCTTGCTCGAGATCGGGCCGTCGGAAGCAGGTTCCTGCTTGCAGCCGCTTCGAGCGCGATCGCGCTTTCAATCGCGTCGCCCGCGCTGGCGCAGGACTCCGCCCCGGCGGCCCCCGCGCCCGCCGCACAGGGCGATCAGAACGCCATCGTCGTGACCGGCATCCGCGGCTCGCTTCAGCGCAACCTCGACATCAAACGCAACGCGTCGGGCGTCGTCGACGCGATCTCGGCCGAAGACATCGGCAAGTTCCCCGATTCGAACGTCGCGTCGGCGCTGCAGCGCCTTCCGGGCGTTTCGATCCAGCGCGTCGGCGCCCGGGGCGAGGCCGATGGCGTGAGCATCCGCGGCTTCGGCGGCGACTTCGTCGACACCCTGTATGACGGCCGCCACATCTCGACTGCGACCGGCAACCGCCGCGTCGACTTCACCACCGTCGGTTCGGACTTCGTCGGGCGCCTGAGCGTCTACAAGACCCCGGACGTAGAGCTTTCCACGAGCGCGATCGGCGGCACCATCGACGTGGCTTTCCCCAAGCCCTTCGATCGCCCCGGCTTTCACTTTGCCGCGTCGGCCTCGGGATCGCTTCAATCGCGCGACAAGAGCGTGACGCCGACGGCCGGCGTCCTGGTGTCGGATACCTTTGCGAACGACACGCTCGGCGTCCTGGCGGATGCTGTCTATACCCGCCACGACACGACCTCGAACCACGTCTTCATCCCGGGCTGGATCGGCCAGAAAGACGGGGATGGGCATACGCTTGGTTTCTACAAGTGCCAGCTAACTGCGACGTGCACGGCGGCCGATATGACCGCGGCCAATCGCACGGGCGTCGCCAACTGGGCCCCCCAACAGCAAGGTCTCGACCAGCAGTCCACCCAGGACGAGCGCGTCGATGGCCGCATCGCGCTTCAGTGGCGGCCGACCGACGGCCTGCAGCTGACGCTCGACGACAATTTCAGCCGGCAGACAGTGCACTCCAACGACTATGGCTATGCGGCATGGTTCAACGGCGGCGATCTACGCAACGTGAAGCTCGACTCGAACGGGACCGCGGTCGATTTCAACCAGTTCGGCACGCCGATGGACTTCAACGCCAATCAGACGCGGACCATCATCGAAACCAACCAGGCCGGCGCCAATTTGAAGTGGGAGTTCATCGACCATCTCACCTTCGAACTCGACGGTGCGGTCGCGCGCAGCACGCGCAACCCGGGCAAGAACGGCTACAACGACAGTATGGACATCGGCTACGGCGGCACCAACGGTGGCGGAGGTACGCCGATCACCACGGTGCTCGGCGCCAACACCGGCGTCACCATTCTCGGGCCGAGCAACGATTTCCTGCCGCAGATCCACGACGTCGGTCCGGCCGGCGACGTGTCGCGCTTCACCGACGCCACGGTGATCGGTTCGCACGTCATCGTTCGCGGCGCGCCGTACAATACCGACACGGTCAAGCAGATTCGCGGCTCGATCGGCTGGGACAATGACGGCCTGAAAGTCAAGCTGGGCGGCCAGTACATCACCGACCGGCTGTACGGCGAATCGACGAGCACCTTCACGAACGGCGTGTTCGCCAGCCGCTCGGGCTATGGCACCTGCTCGGGCCGCACCGGTGGTTCTTCGGGTGGCATCTGTCCGCTGCCGGCGAGCGTCTACCAGGGCACCGTCGGCACCGGGGGCTGGATTCCGGGCTATACGGGCAGCCTGGCTCCCGCGTTCCTCGTGTACGACCCCTATGCGGTCTACAAGCTTCTCGAGGCGAGCGGCGGCTCGGTTGCGCCGTCGTTCAACCCGGGCAGCGTGCTCGAGGTGTCGGAGAGGACCTACGCGATCTTCTTCAAGACGAGCTATGACACCGAGCTCGCCGGCATGGGGTTCCACTTCGCCGCCGGCATCCGCGACGAGGGGACCAATCTCCAGACTTCGGCGATCAGCCGCCACTTGCTGGGTCTCTCGATCCCGGCGGGCGACCCGACGCTGATCCAGCCCAATCCGGCCCTCGGCCCGGCCCACGACGGCTTTTCGGCGAGCACGCCGATCTTCAGGAAATCCAACTACAATTTCCTGCTGCCGAGCGTGGACGTGAAGCTGGATGCCACGCCCAACCTGGTCCTGCGCCTCGATGCCTCGCGCACGCTCACCCGGCCGGCGCTCGGCGATCTCACGCCGACCGTGAACCTGGGCACGCTGCGCGTCGGCAGTCTGTCGGCGAGCGGCGGCAATCCGGACCTGAAGCCCTATCTGTCGGATAACTTCGACGCCGGGGCGGAATGGTACTACCAGCACAACTCGTATTTCGCGGTCAACTTCTACCTCAAGCACATCACCAACTTCATCGTTGGCGGCGTGTCCACGCAGACGATCGACAATGTCACCGATCCGAGCACGGGGCAGGTGGCGAAGTTCAACGTCAACGGCAAGATCAACGGGCCTGAAGCGACGGTGAAGGGCATCGAGCTCGCCTGGCAGCACGTGTTCGGCGACAGCGGCTTCGGCTTCACGGCGAATGCCACGATCCCGTCGTCGAACCGTCCGTACGACGCGTCCAACGTCACGGGCGGCGGGTTCGCAATCACCGGCATGGCCAAGTCGGCGAACTTCGTCGGCTTCTACGACAAGAACGGGTTCCAGATCCGCGGCGCGGTCAACTGGCGCGACACCTATTTGCTGCAATTCGGCCAGGGACAGGGCGGCACTTACGGCGCCGAGCCGGTCTATGTCGACAAGCAGCTGCAGGTCGACGCCTCAGCCAGCTACGACGTGATGAAATGGGCAACCGTGTTCGTCGAGGGCACCAACCTGAACAACTCGACCTACAGCACGCATGGCCGCTTCAGCAATCAGGTCCTGGACGTGTGGTCCTACGGCCGGCGGTTCGTGGCCGGCGTCCGCTTCCACTTCTAGTCTCCCCTCCGCCGGGGATGTCGACGCGTTGACATCCCCGGCGATTTGTATTTGCGATCGGCAATCATGCGTCGGGTTCGGGACATTGTGATCGTCGGCGGCGGCACCGCAGGGTGGCTGACCGCGGGGATCATCGCGGCGAAACATCGCAGCCGAATCCCGGGCAGCTTCGCGGTGACACTGGTCGAATCGCCCAACGTCCCGATCATCGGCGTTGGCGAAGGAACCTGGCCCACTCTGCGCTCGACGCTGAAGAAGATCGGCGTGTCGGAGACCGATTTCTTCCGTGAATGCGACGCGGCGTTCAAGCAGGGCGCGAAGTTCGCGCGCTGGACCACGGGTGCCGCGGACGACGCCTATTACCATCCGCTGACGCTTCCCCAGGGCTTCGCTCAGCTCAACCTGGTGCCGCATTGGCTGCGGGACCCGGCGAGCGGGAGCTTCTGCGACGCGGTGTGCCCGCAAGGGCGGCTCTGCGACGACGGGCTGGCGCCCAAGGCGATCACGACGCCCGAATATGAGGGCGCGGCGAACTACGCCTATCATCTCGACGCGGGCAAGTTCGCGCCGTTCCTCCAGCGGCACTGCTGCGAGAAGCTCGGCGTGCGCCACGTGCTCGCCGACGTCCGCAGCATCGAGCTGGCCGAGGACGGCGACATCCGCGGCATCGTCACCGAGCAGGCGGGCGAGATCGCGGGCGACCTGTTCGTCGATTGCACGGGGTTCCGCTCGCTGCTGCTCGG
This sequence comes from uncultured Alphaproteobacteria bacterium, assembly GCA_963799985.1. Taxonomy (GTDB): domain Bacteria; phylum Pseudomonadota; class Alphaproteobacteria; order Sphingomonadales; family Sphingomonadaceae; genus Sphingomonas. The sequence goes on from CAWCZC010000002.1 coordinate 1,418,840, forward strand.
CGAGCGCGCTCGAGCGTGCCGTTCAAGGACTGCAGCGACGTGCTGTTCTGCGACACCGCGCTCGCGGTGCAGGTGCCGTACGAGAGCGACGTGAGCCCGATCGCCTCGCACACCATCTCGACTGCGCAGACGGCCGGCTGGATCTGGGACATCGGCCTGCCGACGCGGCGCGGCACCGGCCACGTCTATTCGAGCAACCACATCTCCGACGAGGAGGCCGAGCGCGAGCTGCGCGCCTATCTGGGCCCGGCCGCGGGCGACCTGCCGGTCCGCAAGATCAAGATCCAGGGCGGGCACCGCGAGACCTTCTGGAAGCGCAACTGCGTCGCCGTGGGGCTGGCCGCCGGATTCCTCGAGCCGCTCGAGGCCTCCGCGATCGTGCTGATCGAGCTGTCGGCCAAGCTCATCGCCGAGCAGATGCCTGCGTGCCGCGAAGTGATGGACGCCATCGCCTCGCGCTTCAACGCCACCACGCTCTATCGCTGGGGCCGGATCATCGACTTCCTCAAGCTCCACTACGTCCTGACCCGGCGCACCGACAGCGCGTTCTGGCGCGACAATTTGCTGCCCGAGACGATTCCAGACCGGCTGAAGGAGCTGCTGCTGCTCTGGAAGTACCAGTCGCCGTGGTTCCACGACGAATTCGACCGGATCGAGGAAGTCTTCCCCGCCGCGAGCTATCAATATGTCCTCTACGGCATGGGCTTCCGGACCGAGGTGGAGCCGGACGCGATCGCCGACGAGGCGAGGCTCGCCGAGCGCACGATGCGCGAGAACCGGGCGCATACCGAACGTCTCCGCCTCGGCCTTCCCCGCCACCGCGACCTCATCCGCAAAATCCACGAGCACGGCCTCCAGCCGGTTTGACCGGCGCGCTGCCCACGCGACCATCGAAAGGATCGACCATGAAGGGTTTCCGCGCGCTGCTTCTCGCCGGCATTGGCTTGGCTGCCGTTCCCGCATTCGCGCAGTCCGCGGCGCCGCAGGCGCAGGAAGCTGTGCGCGCCGAGGCGGAGCGGCGCGCCGCCGAGCTGGTCGGCAGGATGACGCTCGACGAGAAGCTGGGCCAGCTCGTCAACGTCGCGCCCGCGATCCCGCGGCTCGACGTGCCCGCGTACAACTGGTGGACCGAGTCGCTCCACGGCGCGATCGGCGCGGTGCCGACGACCAACTTTCCCGAGCCGATCGGGCTTGCCGCCACCTTCGACGCGCCGCTGGTGCACGACGTCGCGGCGACGATCAGCATCGAGGTGCGCGCGCTCCACACGCTGGGGCGCCAGACCGGGCGGTTGGGCAAGATCGGCACGGGGCTCGATACCTGGTCGCCGAACATCAACATCTTCCGCGATCCGCGCTGGGGCCGCGGGCAGGAAACCTATGGCGAGGATCCGTACCTGACCGCGCGCATGGCGGTCGCGTTCGTGACGGGGATCCAGGGGCCCGACCCCGATCTTCCGCTGGTGATCGCGACGCCGAAGCACTTCGCGGTGCACAGCGGTCCCGAATCGACCCGGCACAGCGCCAACGTCTTCGTCTCGCGCCACGACCTCGAGGACACCTATCTCCCCGCCTTCCGCGCCGCGCTGGTCGACGCCCGGGCGCAGTCGGTGATGTGCGCCTACAACCGGATCGACGGCCAGCCTGCCTGCGCGAGCGACGAGCTGCTCGGCGCGCATCTGCGCGGGGCGTGGAATTTCCAGGGCTATGTCGTCTCCGATTGCGACGCGGTGAAGGACATTGCCGACAACCACCATTATGCGCCCGACGCCGCCGCCGCGGTGGCGGCGGCGATGCGGGTGGGCGTCGACAACGAGTGCAACACCGCGACGCTCGGCCCCAATCCGCCGCCGCTCGGCGAGCGCTATCGCGAGGCGCTCAACCGGCACCTCATCACCGAGACCGATATCGACCGCGCGCTGATCCGGCTGTTCGCCGCCCGCTATCGCAACGGCGACTTGCCCGGGCTGCGCCAGGACCCACCCGTGCCGGTGGCCGCGATCGGGACGCTCGAGAATGGCGCGCGTGCGCTGAAAGCGGCGGAGGAGGGCCTCGTACTCCTCAAGAACGACGGGATATTGCCGCTGCGCCCCGGGCTGAGAATCGCGGTGATCGGCCCGCTCGGCGACGCGACTCGCGTATTGCGCGGCAACTATTCCTCGCCCGCGTCCGCGCCGCCGATCTCGGTGGTCGAGGGGCTCCGCCGGGCAATGCCGTCGGCGGCGGTGACCTATGTGCCCGCTGGGGAATCGATCACCGACGGCGATCCGGTGCCGTCCTCGGCGCTGCGCTCCCCCGATCGCAAGCCGGGATTGCGCGTGAGCTACTACAACGCGTTGCCGGATGGGCTGGGCAAGGACGGCACCGCGATGAAGGTCGCCGACCAGCCAGCCGAAAGCCGAGTCGTGGCCGGCGTCGGCGCGGACAGTCCCGACCTGAGCAAGGTGCAGCCCGATCATCGGGTCGTGTGGAGCGGCTATCTCGTGCCGCCGGAAACCGGCAGCTACCGGCTCGGTCTATCGGGCTGGATGAGCGGCGCGATGACCTTCGACGGCAAGCCATTCGCGGACCTCCATAACGCGCCTTGGGGCAGCCTGCCCAAGCTGACCACGGTTCGGCTCGAGAAGGGGCGTCGCTATTCGATCGAGGTGCGCGCCGACGCGCATGGTGGGGCGGGGGTCGGCCTCACGTGGAAGCGCGTCTCCGCCGATCCGATCGGCGACTTGAAGGCCGCCGCGGCGAAGGCGGAGGTACTCGTCGCGGTCGTCGGCTTGACCTCGGATCTGGAAGCCGAGGAGTTGCCTGCCAAGATTCCCGGTTTCGAGGGGGGCGACAAGACGACGCTCGACTTGCCCGCCGACCAGCGAGCGCTGCTCGAGGCGGCCAAGGCCACGGGCAAGCCACTCGTCGTCGTCGCGATGAACGGCAGCCCGATCAACCTCTCCTGGGCGAAAGACAACGCCGCGGCGATCCTCGAGGCCTGGTATCCCGGCCAGTCGGGCGGCCTCGCGGTCGGCAACATCCTTTCGGGCAAGGCCAATCCGGCGGGAAGGCTACCGCTCACCTTCTACCGGAGCCTCGAGGACCTGCCGCCGTTCGGTGACTATGCGATGAAGGGGCGGACCTATCGCTATTTCACGGGCGCGCCGGTCTACGCCTTCGGTTACGGGCTCAGCTATACGCGGTTCAGCTATGCCCCGCTCAAGGTGGAGCGTGTCGCCGTGGACGCCGTCCGGGTCACCACTGAAGTCCGCAATTCGGGGGCGCGCGGCGGCGACGAAGTGGCTCAGCTCTATCTGAATTTCCCCTCCGATCCCGGCGCGCCGCGCGTCGCGCTGCGGGGCTTCCAGCGCGTGTCGCTGAAGCCAGGCGAGGCGCGCACGCTGGCCTTCGATCTATCGCCCCGCGACCTGAGCGCGGTCGACGAGGAAGGCGTTCGCCGCGTCCTGGTGGGCGACTATCGAGTCAGCGTCGGCTCGGGTCAGCCTGACGGCGGCTCGGCCGGACAGTCGGCTCCGTTCACGATCGACACGCCCGTCACGCTGCCCAAATAAGCCGGGTCAGCGCGTCAGCTCGATCAGGGCGACGCCCTGGCGCGGGATCGTCAGGTCGATCGCGTTGCCACCGAGCCGGATCGGCTCGCACTTCAGAAGCGACGCCCGCTTGAGACTCCCGATCTGGGCGGCATCGGGCGCTGCCGGCGAGCCCATCGCCTTCCACGCGTCGAAGGCGTTGGCGTGGCTTTCGTCGACTCGCCACAGTCCGCCGCGCCGCATCCGGCCATGATCGAGCTGGAGGCGGATTTGCGCCGCGGGCCCGGGCACGTCGTCGTCGTGGTAGTTCCACAGCAGGACGGCGAGCGAGCCGTCCTTTCGCCGGGTTGCAAGCACGCCCACGTCGGGTGCGCCCCGCACGCCATCCTTCAGGATCGCGGCGAGCGGCAATTGCGCGTCGCTGCTCGCGTACACCTGCTCGGGGCCCAATTTCGCGAACAGCCGGAAGACGTTGAGCACCGCAAGGTCGACATCGCGCGTCGCCAGCTGGCGATAGCCCGCGAACCAGGGCTGGCCGACGAAGGTGAACGACCAGGAGAGCGCGCCTTCGAGATGGACGTGGCGAGCGCGTGCAAGCTCCCACAGCCGTGCGTAGCTCGCGGCGGTGTAGCTCGAATAGAGCGTGCCGTTGCGGTAGGCGTTGGCGGGCCCGGGGCACGCGGCGCAGCCCTCCGGATCGTTCTCGCCGATCACCACCGGCTTGCCCGCGAGCGCCGGGATTGCGGTGATCTTGGCGAAGCCCTCGTCGACCGTCCGCAGCTGGTTGGCGATTCCCATGCGGACATGGCCGTCGACCAGCACCGGCTGGCCCTTGGCGTGGAACGACAGGAAGTCGGTCGGTGTGCCGATCCCGCCGGTCGCGTAGTTGGTGCCGGTGGTCACGTGCGCGAGGAAACCGTCCATGAACGCGCCGCCCGACCCCGCGACGTCTGGCCCGCCGACCCGCGCGGTCGGCAGCGCGCGGCGCACCGCATCGACCGCGGTGTCGTGCAGGCGATAGAATTGCTCGGGGGTGCCGCTCCAGTAGAAGTCGAGGTTGGGCTCATTCCACACTTCGAAATACCAGTGCTCGACCTCTGCGCGACCGTAGCGGGCGACATTGTGGCGCGTCCATTGATAGACGATCTCGGCCCATTTCGCGTAGTCCGACGGCGGATAGCTCCACCCTGACGCGCCGCTGTTGGCGGCCCCGGCGCGCCAGACCCGGCGATAGGGCGTGGTCTCGGGTGCTGCGCTGACCGCCGCGGGCATGAAGCCGATCTCGAGATAGGGATGGATGCCCCGTGCGAGCGCGGTGTCGATGATCCGGTCGACGATCGTCCAGTCATAGACCGGCCTCCCGCCCCTCTCGGTATAGAGGTTGGTGCTGCCCCATTTGAAGTCGGGCTTGCCGTTGCCGCTGGTCATCAGATTGTGGGCGCGGAAATAGACCTGGCCGGGCCGGAGCTTGCCAAGCTCGAGCAGCAGGCGCGCGCCATCGCGCTCGGTGGTGTAGTTGGGCTCGTCCGCGCCGAACAAGCGCCAGATCGGCGGCAGCGGCGCGATTACCCGGTTCGGGTCGACTTGGGCGTGAACCGCAATCGGCGCGGTCTGCGCCGCGGCGGGCGCACTAGCCGCGAGCGCCAGCGCCATCGTGAGGGCCTGTTTCACCGCACTAGCTCCGGGCCTTTGAGGTGCACCGGCCTGCCGGGCACCAGCCTGACCGGCCGCTTTCGATTGCCGCATCGCACGACGCGGCTCGACGCGACGCCTGCGCTCAGCGTGGCGCTGACCAGCCTGCCGTCTTGCCACGCGAGATCCACCTGGCAGGCGCCGCGCGCGCGCAGGCCCTGCACCGATCCGGCGGGCCAGGCCGTGGGCAACGCCGGCAGCAGGAAGATCTCGTCGCCTTTGCTCTGCAGCAGCATCTCGGCGATCGCCGCGGCGCCGCCGAAATTGCCGTCGATCTGGAATGGATTGGCGTTGAGCATATCGGGATAGGTCCGCCGCCCGCCGAGCAGCAGCATGAGTTGGTGGTGTGCCTGATCGCCATCGCGCAGCCGTGCCCATAGATTGGCCCGCCACGCGGTCCCCCAGCCGCCCGGGTCCTCGCCGCGCAGTTCGAGCGAGCGTTTCGCTGCCGCGGCCAGCGCGGGTGTGTCGTCGAGATCGATCTGGCGGCTCGGGAAGAGGGCATAGAGATGCGAGACGTGACGGTGATGCGGTTCGGGCGCTGCGGCGTCCCAATCCTCCTGCCATTCCTGCAATTGACCCTGAGCGCCGACCTTGTTCGGCGCGAGCTTCGCGCGCGTCGCCAGGACTTGCGTTGCGAAGTCGGAATCGACTCGGAGGATCGACGCGGCCTCGGCGGTCTGGGCGAACAGGTCGCGCAGCAATTCCATGTCCATCGCAGGGCCCGCGCAAATGGTGGCTCCGCCGGGATGCGCGTTTTCGGGAGACAGCGACGGGTTGGTCACCAGATAGCCGGTGCGCGGATCGCGCTCGAGCACATCGAGGAAAAACTCGGCCGCGCCGCGCAGGATCGGATAGACCGAGCGCAGGTAGTTCGCGTCGCGACCATAATCGTAGCGGTTCCACAAATGGGTGCACAGCCAGGCGCCGCCCATCGGCCACATGCCCCACTGCGCCCCGTCGATCGGCGCTGTCGCGCGCCACAGGTCGGTGTTGTGATGCGCCATCCACCCGCGCGCGCCGTACATCTCTCGCGCGGTGCGGGCGCCCGTCCTGGCCAGATCGCGCACCATCGCGATCAGCGGCGCGGTGCATTCCGCCAGCCCGGTCGGCTCGGCGGGCCAGTAGTTCATCTCGGTATTGATGTTGATCGTAAATTTGGAGCCCCACGGCGGCTGACCGCTGTCGTTCCAGAGTCCCTGAAGGTTCGCCGGCTGGCTGCCCGGCCGCGAGGAGCAGATCAGCAGATAGCGACCGTAGTTGAAGTAGAGCGCGGCAAGCGCCGGATCGTCGGCCGTGTCGATCGCTGCGATGCGCTGATCGGTCGGCAGCGCGGACGCCGAGGTCGAGCCGAGGTCGAGTTTCACCGCGCGATAAAGCCGCCGGTGCTCGGCCGTCGCCGCAGCGGCGATTGCATCGAAGCCGGCTGCCGAAGCCTCGTCCAATTGCGCCCGGGTGACCGTAGAGGGATCGCCCCCGGTATCCTCGAAGCTGCGATAGCTGGTCGCCATCGCGATCAGGATCGTCACGCTGTCGGCGCCGCTGATCCCGATCCCCGCCGCGCGCGGCTCGCGGTTGCCCCCCAGGTGCAGCACCCGGATTCGAGCATCGAAGTGCAATGCCCCGGGCACGTCGTGCTCGCCCCGGTTCGCGCCGGTGACGACCAGCGTGTCGCCGTCGAGCGTCAGCGAAGCCGGCTCCATCGATTGGAATGCGACTCCGCAATCGATCTTGCCCGGCGGATCGGCGCTGATGCGGACCGCGATCACCTGGTGCACCGGGCATGCGACCGCCTCGCGGCGATACGTCGCGCCGCCAACCGTGAACGTGGTGGTGGCGATCGCCGAATCGAGATCGAGTTCGCGGCGATAGCCTCTCGCCCAGAAATCGGGGATCCATGGCATGTCGATCAACAGGTCGCCGAGCGGCTGATACGACATTTGCGAGAGTGGCCTGGCCATCAGCTTCGCGTCGGCGAGCGCCTGCGCTTCGGCGTACCGCCCGGCAAAGACCAGCGCGCGAACTTCGGCCAGCGCGCCGCGCGCCGCGGGATTGACTGGATCATAGGGGCCGCCGGTCCACAGCGTGTCTTCGTTCAGCTGCAGCCGCTCGCGCGCCGCGCCTCCGAACACCATCGCGCCGATCCTGCCGTTGCCGATCGGCAACGCCTCGACCCACCGCGCCGCCGGCTGGAGATACCAGAGTCGGTCGCCGGGCGGCAGCGCCGCCTCCGCTCGCAGCGCGGGCGCGAAGGACAGGCCCGCCGCCGCGACCGATCCCTCGAGCAGCGTGCGGCGCGTAACCTTGGGTTGGTCGCCCATCGTCTTCCCGCCCGCCGTTCAGGCCGGCCGCGCCTCCAGCGGCTCCGGCGGCAGCGCGTTGGTCGGCCGCGAACCCCATAGCGCGTAGAACAGCACATAGAGGGCGCATGCGGCGGTCAGGAGGAACCCCCAGTGCAGGCCATAGGCGTCGGCGATCTTGCCTTGGAGCGAGGCGAGCGCGCCGCCGGCGATCGACATGATGAGGAGGCCGGAGCCTTCCTCGGTCAGCGGGCCCAGCCCGCGGATCGCCAGCGCGAAGATCGCCGGGAACATGATCGAGATGCCCAGCCCGACGGTGATCAGGCCGTACATGGCCGCGGGTCCGGGAACGAACACCGCGACCAGCGAGCCGCCGATCGCGATCAGCGCGAACAGCGCCAGCACGCGTTCCGGCGGGATCCTCCGCATCAGCCCCGCACCGAGGAACCGGCCGACCATCATCCCGCCCCAGAAGAGGGTGAGATAGGTTGCGGCCTGGTCCTGCGGGATGTTGGCGACGCTCGGCTGCGAGACGAAGTTGATGAAATAGCTGCCGACGCCGATCTCGGCGAGCACGCAGAGCGCGATGCCGACGCAGCCGAGAATGAGGTTGCGGTGATTGAACAGCGACAGGCCGCGCCGCGCCTCGGCTGACGCTCGTGCGGTCGCCGAGCCGAGCGCGGGGAGCTTGGCCCGCGCGATCAGCACGGCGAGGATCGCCAGCACGACCGCGACGATCAGATAGGGCAGCTCGGTCGCCTGCGCATCGGCCATGTGCTGGGCATGGGTGAGCCGGGTGCCCTGCATCGTCGTGCCCGCCGTGGTGCGGGCGAGGATCAGATATTTGCCGAACACGATCGCGAGGACGTCGCCGGTGGTGTTGAACGCCTGCACCAAGGTCAGCCGCGATTCGGAGGATGCGGCCGGGCCGATCACCGCGACATAGGGGTTTGCCGCGACCTGGAGCAGCGCGATGCCGCAAGACACGGTGAACAGCGAGGCGATGGTGACCCAGTAGGAGATCAGCCAGGCGGCGAGGATCATGCCGAGCGAGCCGACCGTCATCACCGTGAGGCCGGTGGTGAGCGCGCGCTGATAGCCGATCCGTTCGATCAGCTTCGCAGCAGGGATCGAGGCGAGGAGGTAGCCGATGAACCAGACCGATTCGATCAAGCCGGTCTGGAAATAGCTCAGCTCGAATACGCTACGCAGATGCGGCAACAGCGTGCCGTTGATCACGCTGATGAAGCCCCACATGAAGAACAATGTGGTGAGCAGCGCGAGCGCCGGGCCGTAGCGCGCCGGGCGGGCGTGGTCGTTGGCGGCGGTTCCCGAGGCCATTCAGTTTCCCCATCCTGTCCGCGCGGCGTGGTGCCTGCGGGGTTGCTCTTCGCTTTCTAGTCGGAGTATTGGACGAAGGCGACAGCGTCAACCAAGCGCTCGAACGTCCGGTCTTTGGGGGGAGCAAATCATGAAGCGTTGGCTCGGTCTGGGAGTGATGCTGGCGGCGGCCTTGCCGGGCGCGGCGCAGGCGGCGGACGCGCAGCGTGCGACGTTTGGGACCCTCCCCGATGGGCGGGCCGTCGAAGCGATCACCCTGACCAACGGCCACGGCATGCGAGTCACGGTGCTGAGCTACGGCGCGATCCTCCAATCGGTGGCGGTGCCCGATCGCGCGGGCAAGGTGGAAGACGTGACGCTCGGCTATGCCGACATGAAGGGCTATCTGCTCGCCCCCAACTATTTCGGCGCCACCGTCGGCCGCTATGCCAACCGAATCAAGGCCGGCCAGTTCGCGATCGATGGCCACGGCTACACGCTCGCGAAGAACAACGGCCCCAACGCGCTCCACGGCGGCGTGAAGGGTTTCGACAAACGGCTGTGGACGATCGAGAGCGTGACCGGCGGCCCGACCGCGAGCGTCGTGCTGCGCTACGTCTCGGCCGATGGCGAGGAAGGCTATCCCGGCACGCTGAGCGTGACCGCGACCTATTCGCTCGACGAAGCAAACGAGCTGACCGTCGAGTACGCCGCGACGACGAACAAGCCGACCATCGTCAACATCACCAACCACAGCTTCTTCAACCTCGGCGGCGAAGCCGGGCAGCACTCGATCTACGACGAGATCCTGACGATCCCCGCCGACGCGACCACGCCGGTGGACGCGACCCTGATCCCGACCGGCGAACTCCGTCCGGTCGAAGGCACGCCGTTCGATTTCCGCCGGCCGACCGTGATCGGCGCGCGCATCCGCGACGGGCGCGACCCGCAGATCGTGTTCGGGCAGGGCTATGACGAGAATTTCGTGATCGCCCGCACCCTGTCGGACAAGCCGCGGCTCGACGCCCGGCTCGAGGACCCGGCGAGCGGGCGGATCCTGGACATTTCCTCGAACCAGCCTGGCGTCCAGCTCTACACCGGGAATTTCCTCGACGGCACCGCGATCGGCAAGTCCGGCCACGCCTATCGCCAGGGCGACGGCATCGCGCTCGAGCCCCAGGTCTTCCCCGACACGCCCAACCAGCCCGCGTTTGGGTCGGCACGGCTGAATCCGGGGGAGACGTACCGCAACGTCATCGTCTATCGCTTCTCGACGACCGCATCCTGATTGCTGAACGAACGGATCCATGAGCATCGATACGCCTTCCCCCCGCCGGCTGCGCAGCAGCGCGTGGTTCGACAACGTTGACAATATCGACATGACGGCACTCTATCTGGAGCGCTATCTGAACTTCGGCCTCAGCCTCGCCGAGCTGCGTTCCGGACGGCCGATCATCGGCATCGCCCAGACGGGGTCGGACCTCTCCCCGTGCAACCGGCATCATCTCGTCCTCGCCGAGCGCGTGCGTGAGGGGGTGCGCGATGCGGGCGGGGTCGTGCTCGAATTCCCGGTCCATCCGATCCAAGAGACGGGCAAGCGGCCGACCGCGGGGCTCGACCGCAACCTCGCCTATCTGGGCCTCGTCGAGACGCTCTACGGCTATCCGCTCGACGGCGTGGTGCTGATGACCGGCTGCGACAAGACCACGCCCGCGTGCCTGATGGCGGCCGCGACGGTGAATATCCCGGCGATCGCGCTGTCGGTGGGGCCGATGCTCAACGGCTGGCACAAGGGCGAACGCACTGGATCGGGGACGATCGTGTGGAAGGCGCGCGAGATGCGCGCCGCGGGGGAGATCGACGACGACCAGTTCATCAAGCTCGTCGCCTCCTCCGCGCCCTCCACCGGCTATTGCAACACGATGGGCACCGCTTCGACGATGAACAGCCTTGCCGAGGCGCTCGGCATGATGCTCCCCGGATCGGCGGCGATCCCGGCGCCGTATCGCGATCGCCAGGAGGCGGCCTATCGCACCGGGCTTCGCATCGTCGAGATGGTGGCCGAGGATCTGAAACCGTCGGACATCCTGACACGCGAGGCGTTCCTTAACGCGATCGTGGTCAATTCGGCGATCGGCGGCTCGACCAACGCGCCGATCCACCTCGCGGCGATCGCGCGCCACGTCGGCGCCGAGCTCGACCTGTCGGACTGGCAGACCCACGGCCATCAGGTGCCGCTGCTCGTCAACCTGCAACCGGCGGGCAAGTATCTGGGCGAGGACTATTACCGCGCCGGCGGCGTTCCCGCGGTGGTCGCGCAGCTCCTGCAGCAGGGGTTGATCCACGACGCCGCGATGACCGCCAACGGGCGCACGATCGGCGACAATTGCCGTGAAGCCCGGATCGAGGACGAAGACGTGATCCGTCCGTTCGCGCATCCGCTCGTCGAGAACGCCGGCTTCGTCGTGCTCCGGGGCAACCTGTTCGACGCCGCGATCATGAAGACCAGCGTGATCGGCCCCGAATTCCGCGACCGCTACCTCTCCAACCCCGACGATCCCGACGCGTTCGAAGGCCCGGTCGCGGTGTTCGACGGGCCCGAAGACTATCACGCGCGCATCGACGATCCCGCGCTCGGAATCACCGCGCAGACGCTGCTGGTGATGCGCGGCGCAGGCCCGATCGGCTACCCCGGCGCCGCCGAGGTCGTGAACATGCGCCCGCCCGCTTATCTGATCCGCGAGGGCGTGCACGCGCTCCCCTGCATCGGCGACGGCAGGCAGTCCGGCACCTCGGCCTCGGCCTCGATTCTGAACGCCTCGCCCGAAGCGGCGGCTAACGGTGGGCTCGCGCTGCTGCGCACCGGTGACCGGGTGCGGATCGACCTCGGACGCGGTACCGCCGACGTGCTGATCTCCGACGCCGAACTCGCCGCGCGCCGTCAGGCGCTGCTCGACGCAGGCGGCTATGCCTATCCCGCTTCGCAGACGCCGTGGCAGGAAATCCAGCGAGCGCTGACGGGCCAGCTCGACAGCGGCGCGATCCTCGAAGGCTCGGAGCGGTTCCAGCGAATCGCGCAGACCATGGGACTGCCGAGGGACAATCATTGATGCCGTCGCGCGAGCCGGAAACGCTGCCGGTTCGAAGCGAACGATAAGGGCGAGGAGGACGGCGGAATGAGGCGTCGGATCTGGACAGTCGCCATGGCCCTTGCCTGCCTGCTCGCACTGCCCGCGCGCGCAACTCCCGAGCTCGACGGCGTGTGGAGCGATCATGCGGTGATCCAGCGCGGACATCCGATCGTGATCGCGGGAACGGCCGAGCCCGGCGAAACCGTGATGGTTAGCCTTGCCGGCGAAACCGGGACGGCCAAGGCGAACGGCGACGGCCGCTTTCGGATCACGCTGGCGCCGTTGGCGGTCGGCGGTCCCTATGAGCTATTGGTCGCGGCCAATAGCGGGCTCCTCAGCGTCCGCGACCTGCTGATCGGCGACGTCTTCCTTTGCTCGGGCCAGAGCAACATGGAGATGTCGGTCGAACGATCGCAGGACAGCTTCCAGATCTTCGCTTCCGCCGACGATCAGTTGCGGCTGCTGACCGTGCCGCAGCAAACCGCCTTCGTGCCTCAAAGAAAATTCAAGCGGCCGCCCATGTGGGTTTCGGCGGGTCCCGCGACGACCGGCAGCTTCTCCGCGGCGTGCTTCTACATGGCGCAGGAACTGCGCAAGACCGCGCGCGTGCCGATCGGCGTGATCCATTCGAGCTGGGGCGGGTCGCGCATCTCTCCCTGGATGGACGAGCCGGGTCTCCGCCAGGCCGGCATAGGTGCCGCGGTGGATACGCTGCGTCTCTACGCGCACAACGCGCCTGCGGCGATCCGCTCCGCGAGCGCGGTGTGGGAGCAATGGTGGCGGGCCCAGTCCGGCGACAAGGCCGGCGCCGAGCCGTGGCAGCCGGGAGCGGCGCTCGCCTGGCAGCCGGTGCCTCGGATCGGCGTGTTCAACCAATGGGGCGTGCCCGAGCTTGCGGACTATATCGGCATGGTCTGGTACCAAAACGAAGTCGTGCTTGATGCGGCGCAGGCGCGTCAACAGGCAGTGCTTTCGATCGGGCGGGTCGACGATGCCGACGTCACCTGGGTGAACGGCACGCCGGTCGGAGGCAGCAGCAACGCGGGGATGCCGCGCAGCTATTTGATCGCGCCCGGAATGCTGGTGGCGGGCCGCAACGTCATCATCGTCAACGACGACAACGTCTATGCCACGGGCGGCATGACCGGGCCGGCCGAGGCGATGAAGCTCAGCTTCGCGGACGGCACCAGCGTGCCGCTCGCGACCGGCTGGCGCTATGCGATCGGCGGAAAGCCGAAGACCAATGCGCCGCGCGCGCCGTGGGACGACATCAACGGCGCGGGCACGCTCTACAACGCGATGATCGCGCCGCTCGGATCGGTCGCGCTGGCGGGGGTCGCCTGGTATCAAGGGGAGTCCGACACCGATCTCCCGGGATATGAGATCCGCCTAGCCGCAATGATGCGGGACTGGCGGCGGCAATTCCGTGATCCTGACCTGCCGTTCGCGATCGTCGAGCTTTCGGCCTATGGCACGCCCGCGACCGCGCCTGGCGAAAGCGGCTGGGCCCATCTGCGCAACATCCAGCGCCAGGTCGCGGAGAGCGACGGCCATGCCGCGGTGGTGATGACGATCGATCACGGCGATCCGCTTGATATTCATCCCGGCGAGAAGCATGAGATCGGGCGCCGTCTCGCCCGGGCAATGCGTGCGCTTGCCTATCACGAAGCGGTCGCGCCCTCCGGGCCGCGAATTCTGCGCGTCGCGCGTACCGGCGACGGAGGTGTGACGCTCCGCTTCGGGGACGTGGCCGGCGGCCTGGTGACGCGCGGTGCCGACCGCGCGATCGGCTTCGAGCTCTGCGGACCGCAGGCCGGCAGCTGCCGCTACGCTTCCGGGTCGATATCCGGTAGCGATGTCGTGCTAGCCGGCGACGGCAAGCCGGTGACTCGCGTCCGCTATGCCTGGGCCGATGTACCCACGGTCAATTTGTTCGATCAGGCGGGGTTGCCCGTGGGGCCCTTCGAGGTGGCCGTGCCATGACGGCTCCGGCACTTCCGCCCGCCCTGGATCCGACTTCTTCGAGGCTTGGCCTGGCTTGAGCCGGATCCGTCACGAGCTTGCCGGTTCCAGCTTCCAGTAGGTGGCGTACCGCTCATGCGCGATCTGGTAGTAGGGCTTCAGCCGGATATCGCGCCGGTCGGAGGATGACAGCGCGAAGGCGAGCGGCTCGTGTCCCGCTCGCACCTGCCGGGCAAGTTCGGCCGCGTTTCCGGCCAATCTCGGCGGCGAGAAGGGGGAATTGTTATAGCTGCCGTACTTGCGTTCGTTGACCACGATGTCGGCGCCGGGAACCAGCCCGTCGGTCCCGAGTGCCCCGGCCAGGACGAGTGGGCCGTAGGTGAAGGCGACGATCTCCGGGGCCCCCAGCAACGCTTCGGCTTCTACATGCATCGAGAGCGTGAGTTCGATCGTGTCGCCGTCGTGCCAGGTCCGGCTGATCTCGACATAGGACCCGGCCCGGACCGATTTCGCCGCAAGCTCGCCGTTGATCCGCACCGAAGCCGATCGGCTCCAGCCCGGATGCCGAAGCTTCAGGATCAGCGCCAACGGCCGCGACAGGTTCCACCGCAGCTTGGTGGAAGGGTCCTCCGGAAATGACGTGGTCTGCGTGAGGATCGCGTCGTTCTTGGCCCAGGTCACCGAGGACGGGATGAAAAGATTGACGTAGAGCGTCTTCGCGTCGCGGAAATAGATTGAGTCGCGGTATTTCGCGTGGTTCTCCATCCCGGTGCCGGTGCAACACCAGAATGAGTCCGTCGGGGTGCAATAGAGCTTCATGTAGCCGGGACGAGCGCCCTGGAAATAGGTCACCATGCCGGTTGCGGGATCCTGCGAACCGAGAATGCCGTTGAAGAGCCCGCGTTCGTAGAAATCGGCATAGTCGGCCTGAGGATCGCGCAGGAACAGCGCCCGCGTGAGCTTGAGCATGTTGTGCAGGCCGCAGGTTTCGGAGCCTTTCGCGGAAAACACATGCTTGGCGACGTCTGCGACCGCGAAGAAATGCTCTTCGTCGCCGTGGCCGCCGGTGGCGTAGGACCGCGTGGTGGCGACGGTCCGCCAGAAGAAGGTCGCCGCGTCGCGATAAGCCGGTTCTCCGCCGGCATCGTAGATCCGGCTGAACCCGACGACCTTCGGGATTTGCGTGTTGGCGTGCAGCCCGTCGAGGTGATCATGCGATTTGGCCAGCGGTCCCAGAATGGCCTTGTGCGAAAAGCGCCGCGCAAGCGTCAGGTACTCGGCGTTGCCGGTCACGAGAAACAGGTCCGCGAAGATTTCGTTCATGCCGCCGTGCTCGGTCTCGAGCATCGCTTCGAACTGTTGGTCCGAGAGCGGCCGGGTGGCGATCACGGCCCAATCGGCGAGCCGCGTCAGGACCGACCCCGCAAGCTCGCTGTCGCAGAGCCGATGGGCATCCCTCAACCCGGCATAGACCTTATGGAGCGTATACCGGGGGACGCCGGTGATCTTCTCGCCCGCGATGTGCGCGGCGACCAGCGAGGGCCCTTCTGGAAACGCGCAGATCAATCCCGTGCCGCCGGCTTGCTGGCAGGCCGCGAGGGTGTTCACGACATGATCGACGCGCTGCTTGAACCGTTCGTCGCCGGTCGAACGATACATCAGCGCGCAGGCGGACAGATAATGGCCGAGCGTGTGCCCCTGGCAGTGGATGTCGGCCCATGTCGGGTCGGACTCCCACCCACCGTAGACGGGCGCCGTCGGCTGCAGCCCGGCGTTGACGACGAAGCCGTGAAGCAGCCGGTCGGGGTCGAGCGAGAGGAGATAGGCTTCGGTACGGCGCTGCGCCTCGAGAAACGGGCCATCGTGCAGCGTCACGTCGGCCAGGTCGAAAGCCTCGAGCGCCGGCAGGTGCGGCCGATCGTCCACGTGGTCGGTAGCCGCCGCCCGCGACGGCGAAGCGCCCCGCGCGCCGAAAGTCGAGACCAGCCCCGCGACGCTCGCCGATGCCAGGAACGCGCGCCGAGTCGTCCGCGGGGCCGCAGAGGTGGAGCAGCAGGTCGCGCGCGTCACGGGCACTCCTCCTCAGAATCTGTCCTGCCGGAAGCTTCGCCGGACGATCATCGCGGGCGGTGCCGGCGGGGATCCGCCGGCACGCCAATCTTGTCAGAGTAATCCCTACGGGCTGCTTTATCGAGCCTCCGCTAGCGCGCGGGTTTCAGCAGGCCGTGCATCCCCATCCAGCGCGCGAAGGCGTCGAACCATCCGGTGCTGGTGGTTTCCTTCGGATACATGCCGAAGCCGTGTCCGCCTTGCTCATAGAGGTGGAACTCGACCGGCCGTTTCGCCGCCCGCCAGCTGTCGATCAGCCCGAACCCGCCGTTCCCGAACAAAGGATCGTCAGCCGCGAGCGCGACGAACATCGGCGGCGCATCCGCAGGAACCGTCACTGGCGCGAGCGGGCCGTAGATGATGCCGATGAAGGCCGGCTTCGCATCCTGCCCGGCGAGCGTGGTCGCCATCGTGAGCATGGCGCCGGCGGAGAAGCCGACCATGCCGATCCGGGCGGGATCGACCCGCCATTCCGCGGCGCGCCGGCGGATGAGCGCGAAGGCCGCGCGCGTATCGGCGATCTGCGGCGCGATCGCCGCGATCGCCTCTTCCGGCGTCTGCCGGGGCGGGCGGGCGGCGCCCGAGAACATCGCGCGCATCGAGGCTTCGAACCCCGGCATGTCCGGCGGCGTCTGGATGAGCCGGTATTTGAGCACGAACGCGGCCACGCCCCTATCGGCGAGCGCCCGGGCGACGTCCCAGCCCTCGTTCTCCATCGAGAGTGTGCGGAAGCCGCCGCCGGGCGCGACGACCACAGCCGCGCCGCTCGCCTTGGCCGGATCGGGCAGGAAGGGCGTGAGCGTGGCGATCGTGACGTTGCGGGCGAACACGCTGCCATACTGACTGTGCCAGGCCTCCGGCGCGGTGGCGTTCGGCAGGGGCCCCGTATCGAGCACGATCGCGGTCGGCTGCGCCGGGATCGCGATCGGCGTCATTCGGTCGTTCTGCGCTTGGGCCGTCGCCCCCAGAGCCCAGGTGACGGCGAACGCCACCATGGCAAAGCGGGCGACGATCCTCTGCACCACGCGGGCGCCGCTCGTCATCTTTGTCATAGGCCTCATGGCAAATCTCCCGGTCGAAGATGAGTGTTTCGCTGTCTTATCGAGCGGGCGGATCCGACACGCCAGCGTTCGTCTGGATCACCTGCTGCATTGCGCGCTCGGGCGGTATTGAAGAGATCTGAAGTGATCGATAGCTTGCTCCGGTCCGGGGCAGTTGGGGAAATCGCGAACGCCAACGTCGCGCTCGCGGCGCGCCAAAAAACTAGTTGTCACGCGCCAACCTCCCCTAACGCGGTTTGCCAATTTAGTCCGACAAATAAAATCGTCAATTGGCGGCATTGCAAAGCGCCATCCGCGTTATCGAAATGGCAGCAGCTTGGACGCTGCGCCCCTTCGGAGGCTCCCGGGCGGATTTCACCTTGACTCCGTTCGTTCGAACGAACAATGCGGCGCATGCTGTCCAAGACGCTTCTGCAGACGGCGATCGAGCAGTTCGGGCGGCTCGGCTTCGAAGGAGCGAGCACGCGCGACATCGCGCGCGCATCCGGCACAGCGATGTCGTCGATTACCTATCATTTCGGCGGCAAGGAGGGGCTCTACCTCGCCGCCGCCGATCACATCGCCGAATCGATCGCGACGATGCAGACACCGGTGCTGGATGCGATCAAGGCCGCGGGAACACCGTCGCGCGAGGCCGCGGTCGAGTCGCTGCTCGCGATCATCGATTCGATGGCGCAGATGATGCTGCGGCCAGAGTCCGAAGATTGGGCGCGCTTCATCATCCGCGAGCAGCAGGCGCCGACCGAGGCGTTCGACCGGCTCTACAAGGGTGTGATGGAGAAGGTGCTGGACGTTGTCGTCGATCTGCTCGCGCGCGTCCGTCCCGAGGCCGACGAGCGCACGCTGCGAGCCGCGTCGATCCTGCTGGTCAGCCAGGCGATGATGCTGCGCGCCGGCCGCGCCGCCGTGTGCCGCGCGCTTGGCGCCGAGACGATCGACGAACCGCTTGCCGTACTCCTCCGCGCGCAATTGCGCGCCAACGCCCTCTGCATCCTGTCGGAGAAGCCCGAATGAACCGCCGCCTGATCATCGCCGCCGTCGCCATGCTGGCGCTCGCCGTCGCCGCTTTCGCCACATCTGGCTTCGGCCTGATGGGCAAGAAGGATGCGGGCGAGCTGTCGCTTTACGGCAATGTCGATATCCGCGAAGTCGACATGGCGTTCCGTGTCACTGGCCGGATCGCGAGCATCGATGTGGAGGAGGGCGCCAAGGTCGAGCGGGGTCAACTGCTCGCCACGATCGACACCGCGTCGCTCAGCAGCCGGATCGCCGAAGCCGATGCGCGAGTGGCGCAGGCGGCGGCGCAATATGCCAAGTTACGCAACGGCAACCGGCGGCAGGACGTGGCGCAGGCGGAAGCGCGGGTGTCTGCGGCGGCGGCCTCCTATGTCGATGCGGAGAAGGATTTCACGCGGCGCCGGGCGCTGGTCGGCCCCGGCGCGATCAGCCGCGACCTGTGGGAGCAGACCGTCGCCCAGCGCGACCGCGCCGCCGCGCAGCTGAACGAGGCGCGGCAGGCCTATTCGCTGGTCGCGTCGGGCGCGCGGCCCGAGGATATTGCGGCGGCGGCGGCGGAGGTGCGCTCGGCGCAGGCGGCGCAGCGACGGGAGTCGGCACCGATCTGGGCGACGCGCGGCTGACCGCTGCAGCCATCGGGCACGGTGGCGACCCGGGCGCGCGAGCCCGGCGCCATCGTCCAGCCGGGCGAGACCGTGCTGACGCTGACGATCGACCGGCCGATGCGGGTGCGCGCCTATGTCGCCGAGCCTGACCTCGGCCGCATCTATCCCGGATATGGCAGTGCTGGTGAGCGACCGACGGCAATTCCGAAGACCTATCACGGCTACCATCGGCTACATCTCGCCCACGGCCGAATTCACGCCCAAGACGGTGCAGACGCGAGAATCTGCGCACCGACCTCGTCTATCGCCTGCGCGTCATCGTCGACGATCCCGACGACGGTCTGCGGCAGGGCCAGCCGGTGACCGTCCAGCATTCCCGCCGCGCGGCCGCGGGTGAGGAGCTGATGTCGATGAGCGAGCCGATCGCTCGAGCGCGCGGCGTGGCCAAGCGGTTCGGCGACAGCGCTGCGCGCTCGATGGCGTCGACTCTGGGCGTCGAGGCCGGGCCGGATGACCGGGCTGGTCGGCCCGGACGGCGCCGGCAAGACGACCTGATCCGCATTCTCGCCGGGCTGATCGAGCCCGAGCGAGGGCGAGGTCGAATGTGCTCGGCCGCCCGGCAAGCCGAGGCCGATCGCGCTCGCGGATCGGCTACATGCCCCAGCGCTTCGGGCTCTACGAAGACCTGACGGTCATCGAGAACATGAGTCTCTATGCCGAGTTGCGAGGCCTGCCGAAATCCGGACCGCAAGCCGAGCTTCGACCGGCTGCTGGACTTCACCGATCTGAAGCGCTTCCAGGACCGGCTGGCCGGCAAGCTCTCCGGCGGCATGAAGCAGAAGCTCGGCCTCGCCTGCGCGCTGCTGAAGCAGCCAAAGCTGCTGCTGCTCGACGAGCCCGGCGTCGGCGTCGATCCCGATGTCGCGGCGCGAACTGTGGGACGATGGTCGAGCGATCTGACCGGCGAGGGCGATCGGCGTGCTCTGGTCCACCGCTTATCTCGACGAGGCCGAGACGCTGCGACATCGTCTATCTGCTGCAACGAAGGCAAACTGCTCCATGCCGGGCCGCCGGGCGAACTGGCCAAGCGCAGTGGAGGGGCGGGTGCTTTCGCGTGCACCGTCGCCCCACGAGCGGCGCCGATCGCTGCTGCGCAAGGCGCTCGACCGCGAGATCGGTCATCGATGGCGTGATCCAGGGCGCCGCGGTGCGCCTGCTGATGCGGGACGGAAAGCCGGAGCCCAGCCGTGTTGGGCGACCTGGCGTGGCAAGGCCGTGCCGCCGTCAAGCCGCGGTTCGAAGATGCGTTCGTCGATATGCTGGGCGGCGGCCCGCCGGGAACCAGCGCGCTCGCGGCAGCCTATGCCGCGATCCCGCCGACACCGACTGACCGATGATCGTCGCCGATGGCCTGACCAAGACATTCGGCGACTTCACTGCCGCCGACGACATCGAGTTCGAGGTGCGGCGCGGCCAGATCTTCGGGCTTCTGGGCCCCAACGGCGCCGGCAAGTCGACCACCTTCAAAATGCTGTGCGGCCTGCTGACCCCGACCCCGGCAACGGCAACGGTCGCGGGACTACGACTTGCGCGACGGCCCGCGCGGATGCGCGCGCAGTCTCTGGGCTACATGGCGCAGAAATTCTCGCTCTATGGCGATCTCAGCGTGCGCCAGAACCTGGATTTCTTCTCCGGCGCCTACGGTCTCGGGCGCGCCAACGGCGGAAGCGCGCGATCGACCGCGTCGATCGAGAGTGTTCCGACCTGGAGCGATATCTGAACGACAACAGCGGCGCACTTGCCGCTCGGCTTCAAGCAGCGGCTGGCGCTGGCCTGCGCGGTGATGCACCAGCCGCCGGTGCTGTTCCTGGACGAGCCGACCTCGGGCGTCGATCCGATCGATGCGCCGCGAGTTCTGGACGCATATCAACGGCCTGGTCGAGAAGGGCGTGACCGTGCTGGTCACCACCCATTTCATGGACGAGGCCGAATATTGCGACCGCATCGCGCTGATCTATCGCGCGAAGGCAGATCGCGATCGGCAGCCCCGACGAACTCAAGGCAACAGGCCGGCACGATGGGCGCGACCGGAGGACCCGACGCTGGAGGACGCGTTCATCGCGCTGCTCGAAGGATTCCGACCGCGCAAGCGCGGCAAGGACGCGGCATGAGCCTGTTCAATCCGCGCCGCTTCGCCGCGCATGCTGTCTCAAGGAGGCGCTGCAGATCCTGCGCGATCCGTCCTGACCTTCTGATCGCCTTCGTGCTGCCGCTGCTCCTGCTGTTCATGTTCGGCTATGCGGTGATCCTCGACACGGCGCGGACGCGGATCGGCCTCGCGATGCTCGAGCAACAGCGACGCCGCGCTCAGCCTGGCACAGCGCCTTTCAGAGTTCGCACTGGTTCGAAGTGAAGGCGACGCGACAGCGTCGAGCCTCTGCACAACCGATCTGGTCGCCGGGCGGATGCGCGGGCATCGTCGTGATCCCGCAGGATTTCGGGCTCAAGGCTGACAGCCAGGGGCTCCGCCACGATCCAGATCATCACCGACGGCTCGCTGCCCAACACCGCGAGCTTCGTCGCGGCCTATGCCGAAGGACGTGCGCCAGAACTGGGCGGCGGGGCAGATCGCGAGCGGAGCGCAGCCCGATCGGCGGTGCGCGCACCGCCGCTCAGCCTCTCGGCGCGCTATCTGGTTCAATCCGGAGCTCGCCAGCCGCTATTTCCTGGTGCCCGGCTCGATGGCGGTCGTGATGACGATCATCGGCACCCTGCTGACCGCTCTGGTGATCGCGCGCGAATGGGAGCGGGGGACGATGGAGGCGCTGATGGCGACGCCCGTCAGCATGGCCGAGTTCATCGCGACCAAGGTCATTCCCTATTTCGTGCTCGGCTCTCGCTTCGATGGCTTATCTGCACGATGATCGGCGATCTGCCGCGTTCGGCGTGCCGTTCCGCGGCTCGCCGTTCGCGCTGCTGCGATCGTCTCGGCGTTCATGATCCCGGCGCTGGGCCAGGGGCTGTTCATCTCCGCCGCCACCAAGAACCAGTTCGTCGCCAGCCAGATCGCGATGCTGCACGGCCTTCCTGCCGGCGCTGCTGCTGTCGGGCTTCGTGTTCGAGATCGGCTCGATGCCCGCGCTGGATCCAGACGCTCACCTATGCCGTGCCGGCGCGTTATCTGATGCCGCTCGCTGCAGACGCGTATTCCTGGCCGGCGATCATCTGGCCGCTGTTCCTGCCCAATATCTGGCAGATGCTGGGCTTCGGCGGCTGTTCTTTTTCGCTGCATCTCTGGTCACGCGGCGGCGGATCGCATGAGCCTCGACCTGATGCGCAGGTCTGGGCGATGATCGTCAAGGAGCTGTGGGCGGTGCTGCGCGATCCGCGCGCCCGGATCATGCTGATCGTGCCGCCGCTGCTGCAGCTGTTCATCTTCGGCTTCGCCTCCACGCTCGAGGTCAAGAATATCGATATCGGGCATGTATGACCAGGAGCGCGGCGCGCATTCGACCGAGGTGATCGCAGCGTCGCCGGGAAGCCCTAATGTCCGGCGTCTCGTCCGGGTCTATCACTCGATCAGGCGAAATGCGCGAGGCGATCGATGATCAGCGACGTGATCGCCGCGATGATGTTCGACTGCCAATTTCTCGCGCGATGTGGCCGCGCATCGGCCGGCGCAAGGTCCAGGTGGTGCTCGACGGCCGGCGGTCCAACGCCGCCCAGATCGTCAGCGGCTATCTCGGCGCAGATCGTCGCCAATGTCGGCGCCGAAATCGCAGCCGCGCGCGCGTCCGGCGGCGCAGGGCAGCGTCGTGACCAACTGGTTCAACCCGAACCTCGACTACATCTGGTTCACGATGCCCTCGCTGATCGTCGATCATCGCCTCGCTCGTCGGTGCTGGCGGTCACCGGCCAAAGCGTGGCGCGCGAGCGTGAACTCGGCACATTCGACCAGCTGGTGGTGTCGCCGCTGCGCACGTCCACGAAATCCTGGTCGGCAAGGTGGTCCCGCCGCTCATGCTCGGAATCTTCAACGCCACGGTCTATCTTCATCCTCGCGCAATTGGTGTTCGGCGTGCCGTTCACCGGCGCGCGGTGCTGCTCTTCTCATGTCGCTGTGCATCTATCTGATCGCGCTGATCGGCATCGGGCATGCTGGTCTCGATCGCGGCGAAGACGCAGCAGCAGGCTTTCCTCGGCATGTTCCTGGCGATCGATCCCGCTGATCCTGTTGTCGGGCTATACCGCGCCGATCGACAACATGCCGTTCTGGCTCCAGACCATCACCTACGCCGATCCCGCCCGCTATTTCATCGCCATCTCGCAGGGGCTGTTCCTCAAGGGAATGACCGCGGCCGACGTTTTCCACCAGCTCTGGCCGCTCGCGATCATCGCCTGCGTGACGCTCGGTGCGTCGGCCTGGCTGTTCCGCGCGCGCATGGAGTGACTTTGAATGAAGCGCCTTCTTCCCCTGATCTTCGCCGCGAGCGCACTGGCCGGCTGCACCGTCGGACGGGACTATGTGAAGCCCGAGGTCGAGGCCGCGCCCGAATGGAGCGAACCCGCGGATGTAGGCCAGGTCGATCTGGCGTGGTGGGAGCGGTTCGGCGATCCGCAGCTGACCGCGCTCGTCCAGCGCGCGGTGGCGGGGAGCCCCGATCTTGCCGAGGCACGCGCGCGGCTGGCCGAGGCGCGCGCCAATCGCGATGCGGTCGCGGGAGACCGGCTGCCCAGCGTCACCGCCAGGGGCAGCGCGACCGAGAATGTGCTGAGCGAGAACGGGCAATTGCCGGTGAGCAAGATCCCCGGCCTCTCGCGTGATTTCCCGCTGTTCGATCTGGGCTTCGACGCAAGCTGGGAAATCGATCTGTGGGGCCGCCAGACGCGGCGGATGCAGGGCGCCGAGGCGCGGGTAGAGGCCGCCGAATATATCCGGCGCGACGTGATGCTGTCATTGATCGCGGAGCTTGCGCGGAGCTATCTCGACTTGCGCGGCGCTCAGGCCGATCAGGCGAGCGTCGAGGGGCTGGCGGCGGCGGATGCCGAGCTGGCGCGGCTGACCGGGCTGCGCTTCAACGCGGGCGAGGCCTCGCGGCTCGAACTCGACCGTGCCGAGAGCACGGCGAAGACCAGCGCGGCGGCGGTGCCCGATGCCAAAGCGCGCGCGGCGGGGATCGCGTATCGTATCGCCACGCTGCTGGGCGAGCCGCCCGAGCAAGTCGTGCCCGGCCTGCTGGTCGCTCAGCCGATGCCTGCCAGCCCGGATCAAATTCTGGTCGGCGTCCGCTCTGAGTTGCTCGAACGACGGCCCGACGTGCGCCGCGCCGAGCGCGAGCTGGCGGGGGCGAGTGCCGATATCGGCGTGGCGACCGCTGATCTCTTCCCGCGCTTCAGCCTGTTCGGCTCGCTCGGACAGCAGGCGCAGCATGTCGGCGACTTGTTCACGACCGACAGCACTCGCCTCCAGATCGGCCCGAGCTTCTCCTGGCCGATCTTCTCGCGCGGCACGATCCGCGCCCAGATCCGCGCTGCCGATGCTCGCGCCGATGCCGCCGCCGCGAAATATGAAGGCGCGGTGATCGGCGCGCTGTCGGACAGCGAGGCGGCTATCAACCGCTTCCTCAACGCCAGCGCCACCTTGGCCGAAGCCGAAGCCGCGCGCGATCGTGAGGCCGTCGCCTATGCGCTCGCCGAGAAGCGTCAGGCGAGCGGCGAGGACGACCGTCTGACCCTTGCCCGCGCCCGCCAGTCGCTGCTCACCGCCGAGCGCCGCCGCAATTCGGCAGCCTCGGCCAAGGCGCAGGCTGCGGTCGCCTTGTTCAAGGCGCTGGGCGGCGGCTGGTCAGACGAACCGGCGCGCTAGGCGGCGATTACAGGGAGAAAGCGGAGACCCGGCCGACCTGCAATCCATAGCTAACGATGGTCCGGACGGCTCTTCCGGAGACCGTCGTGGTCCCATGCTCGCATTCGCTGGCCAAGCATAGCCAGGCGTCACCGCATTCCCTCGACGAGCTTCGCGACTATCTCGATCTCATATTCGCGGCCAAAGCTGATAACATCGCTGCCTGCGACGTGCGCACATACGCGTTTCGCCAGAACGAACCGGGATGCTGGCGATCAAGCCGGGCGCAGATCTTCCCGCCGAACAGCTCGGCTTGTGACACGCAACGCGCCTCTACGAAGGCTTCGAACTGCTCTTGCACCTGATCCGAGCAAGCGAGATCGCGCATCACAGCGGGTGACCACGGAAAGAGGGATTTGACCTCCATCTTCACGCAGGTGCGAAGCGTCCGTGACTCACGAAATCGCGCCCGTGGCCAGGCTGACTGCCACCGCGAATCTCAAGCCAAGCACCTGCGCATCCAGCCCCCGGGGCCAGATGATTCGGGCTGCTATCTTGTCGGAGTACTTGTCGCTTGACCTCGTTGACGTAGGTAACGTTATCATTCCGCAAGGACAGATCCCGTGGCCTGTCGGCGTCCAGCCTCGCGCCGCTATTTGGCTTGCCCAAGTTTCTGCTCGACCTTTCGCCTGGAGCTCAAAATATTTATAAACAGTTGATTTAATGCAGGAAAGAGAGGGCCCCTAGAAGAGTCGCCCATGCGCCGAAACGGCTTCCGCAGGTCTCAAGAGCCGGAGCCGAAAGCCCAGCGAAAAAGGATGGGTCGGTGAAAATGCGACAGAGCAGACAAATCACGGGGATTGACACGACTCGAAATCACTCATATTAATGTTAACGTTAACGTCTTTGCGGAACGGACTGCGAAGTCCCTTCTCACGACAAGAGGGCGGGCAAAAAAAGTCGCAAACCGTGCGACGAACAGGAGGGGCAGACATGGCGGGGATTTCGCATACCGGGCGACTCGGTTCGGATCAGTTCACGCGGGGGAAGGAGTTTCCTCGCATCGACGGCGCATTCGGTATCCGGGCGGCACATCTGTTATCGAGGGCCAGCCTCGTTGCCTTGGGCTGTTCGATCCTCGTGCAGCCGGCGATGGCTCAGTCCGCCGTTCCGGCGCAAAGCAAGGATCAGAGCGCCGCGAGCGCCGGCCAGTCCGAAGATGGTGACATCACGGTCACGGGTTCGCGCGTCATCACCGACAACCTGAATTCGCCGACGCCGATCACGACCGCGGACGTGGCCGAACTGGCCAAGACGACGCCAAGCGACACTCGCCGACGGGCTGAACAAGCTTCCGCAGATCATCGGCGGCCGAACCCCCCGCACGCAAGGCAATGGCAGCACCAACAACGGCGGCAATGTGCTTTCGCTGCGCAACTTCGGCCCCTCGCGCACCCTGGTGCTGCTGGATGGGCATCGCGTGCCGGCCTCGAACCAGGACGGCACCGTCAACATCGATATCCTGCCGCAGATGCTGGTGAGCCGGGTCGACATCGTCACCGGCGGCGCCTCGGCGGTTTACGGTTCCGACGCGGTCGCCGGCGTGGTCAATTTCATTCTCGACAAGAAATTCACCGGATTGTCGGTGAAGGCCGACGCCGGCGATTTCCAAGTACGGCGATGGAGAGGAATGGCAGTTCGGCGCGGCCTGGGGCACCGATCTGTTCGGGGGGCGCGGCCATTTCGAGACGTCCGCGCGGTATCGCAACCAGGCGATGATCCCGATCAGCGCGCGGCCCTACGGCGAGGACGGCCAGGCATGGCTGCTCGCCGGCAACGGATCGCCCACGAACCCCTACGTGAACGTGCCTTACTCGCGCGTCTTCAACAGCGGGCAGTTCGGCAACGTCCAATGCGGCACTGCGTGCGCCTACAACAATTACACGTTCAACGAGGCGGGCGTATTGAGCCCGATGGTCCATGGCACTCCGACCGGGACCGCCAATCTGGAATCGGGCGGCGACGGCTCGTACGTGAAGATACGGCACATTTCGTTCCGAGATCGAGATGAAGGACTGGTTCGGCCGCTTCAGCTACGATCTCAGCGACGACGTCAACTTCTATGTCCAGGGGACCTGGGCGCAGGCCGACAACACGTCGAACTGGATCAACTGGGTGGTCAGCCCGTCCGCCAGCCGCCCGAACACCCTCTTCGCCAACAATCCGTTCCTGGCGGCGGTGACGCAACAGCAACTGGGGGCGAGCATCGTCTGCGGTACTCCGGCTGCGACGGGCTGGCGTTGCCTGCCCGCCGTGCCTTCGGTGTCTCCGCAGACCGGCACCACGCCCCCGGCGCCGCCCACCACGCCGTATTTCTCGGCTCCATCCTATATCTGGAACAAGGTCGGCGGCGAGGACGCGCGGCGATACGAACCGCCTGTACAGGACCGAGGCGCACCAGCAGAACATCAATGTCGAAGCTGGACTCACCGGTTCCCTCGGAAGATTGCGGTGGGACCTCTTCTACAGCCACGGCGAAAGCAAGCTCAGGGTCGTCAACCCGAACAACACCGATAACGCCAAATATCTCGCCTCGCTGGACGCGGTAATTGCGCCGGCCGGAACGATGGTGAATGGCACGAACGTCGGCGGTACGATCGTTTGCTGGGTTATAACCCAGCCGCAGTTCGCCGGCCTCTATCCCGGTTGCGTTCCCACCAACATTACCGATCCCAACGGGCCTTCGCTTGCCGCGTACAACTATCTCGAAGCAGTCGACCTCGTGGACCCTTACGCAGAAGCTGGACAACATCGGCGGCGTCGATCGGCGGCGGACTGTGGGGTTCGGTCTGCCCGCCGGCGAATATCAGGGCCAATGTTTCCGCCGACCTGCGCTGGGCCACTTACAAGATGGACAGCGATTTCAGGCCGACGGACTTCGTCGATTGCACCGGCCTGCGCATGTGCCTGGCCAACGGCGGTGCGCCGGTGCGCTGGGTGCAGAACACCAATGCTCCCGTGGACGCGAGCAACAACGTCTATGAAGTCGCGCGGAGAAGTGAACTGATCCCGCTGGTCAAGGATTTCGCTGCTGGCCAAGGAGCTGTCGGTCGACCTCGCCGGGCCGCTACACCAAATATTCGACGTTCAGCGCGGTCAAGACTTGGAAAGGCGGGCTCGATTGGCACGTCAATGACTCGATCGCGCTTCCGCGGCACTGCCTCGCTGGACATCAGGGCGCCGAACCTCAACGACCTCTACCAGCCGGCCGGCGTTTCATCGACCGGCTTCACCGATCTTCTGACGGGCGGGAACAACAGCCTGCGATTGATCTCCAAGGGCAATCCCAACCTGACGCCGGAGAAGGCGCGCACCCTGACGCTGGGCGTGGTGCTGACGCCCTCGTTCATTCCGAATTTCGGCATATCGTTCGACTATTACCGGACCCGGATAACGGATGCGATCACGCGGATCAGCTATCAGAGCAACGCGATCCAGAACATCTGTCTGGCCAGCGCTCCCAGCTACAATTCTCCGTTCTGTTCGCTGGCGGTTCGCCCAATCACCGAATCCGTCGGATCCCAACTACAAGAATCCGAACCTCAATTTCCCCACCGAAATCTACAACTCGCCGCTGAATGCCGCGCAGCAGGAAACGGAAGGGTTCGAAGTCGCAGATCGATTACCGCTTCGACATGCAGGACGTGGTCGGGCTCCCCGGACGCATCACGTTCCGGCATCTGGTGGGCTATCAGCCGGTCAATACCACAATCAACATCCCAGGAGCCTTCCCGACCTGGGCGGTTCGAACCGAAGCTTCGCCAGAGCACGTTCCTGACCTATGCCAACCAGGCGTGGAGCCTGTCGTTGCAGAACCAGTGGCTGGGCAAGCGTGAAGATGGCCACCAGCGACAACGCCCTGAACGGGAACAGCCAGAATTACGTGATACCCTACTTGGGTTCTTACGACGTGCTGGACGCGACCGT
Source organism: uncultured Alphaproteobacteria bacterium (assembly GCA_963799985.1). Classification (GTDB taxonomy): domain Bacteria; phylum Pseudomonadota; class Alphaproteobacteria; order Sphingomonadales; family Sphingomonadaceae; genus Sphingomonas. The sequence goes on from CAWCZC010000002.1 coordinate 1,447,399, forward strand.
TGCCGTGCGCGTCCACGCTTTGGGTGGGAACGGTGAGATCTTCCTCACCGTGAACAATGTCACGAATACGCGCGCTCCGCTCTACCCTTCGAATTCGGGGATCCCCGGACTCTTCTATCCCACCCTTGGCTATCACGACGACATGGGCCGCTTCTTCACCACCGGCTTCAGGGCCAAGTTTTGAGACGGTGTAACAGAAAGACATAGGAGCCGCCGAGCCGGCGGAGGGGGCGGATCAAGCGGCCCTTGCGCTTCGCTTCCGCTGGTCCGGATCGCATCGCGGCTTCGGTGGATATTGCTAAAGATACGCCGAAACTCCCCACTGTCCCGGCCTCGTGCCGGGGCTTTTTGAGCCGATCTACTCACCGTGAATCGGCCAACCAATCGCAAAGCGTGCCATGTGCCCGGCCGGGCGAGCTAAGAGAGAGAAGCGGCTTGCGTCGGACGCCAAAAGATCTAGCAGTCCCGCGAACGTGACGGGGAGAGCATCGTTGAACAAGCCGGGCCGGCGGGAACGCCGCGCTACGATCAAGGATGTGGCGGCACGGGTCGGCGTGTCTCCGATGACGGTGTCGCGAGCCATCAATGGCCGCAACGGCATCCGATCCGAAACCAGGGCCGCCATCATGGCGGCGATCGAGGCCCTCGACTACAAGCCCAATGCCGCGGCGCGCAGCCTGGTCACTTCGGCCGAGCTCCGAATCGGCGTCATTTATTCCAACCGCAGCGCGGCGTTCATGAGCGAGTTCATGATGGGCGTGTTCGAGGAAGCCGCCTTGCGCGGCGCTCGCCTTGTAATCCTCCGCACCCCGAGGGGAAGGATTCCGTCGCCGAAAGCGTTGAGGGACTTCGTCGCCTCGGGATTGTCAGGTGTCTTGTTGACTCCACCGCTGGGCAACTCCCTCGCCCTGTTACGTTTGTTCGCGGACGCGCATCTGCCAACCGCGACGGTCGCGGCCTATGCACCGGAGAGGACGGTTTCGGTACGCATCGACGATCGGCAGGCGGCATATGAAATGTCCCGCCACCTGCTCAACGTCGGGCACCGTCGGATAGGCTTCATCGTCGGCAACCCTGACCAGGCGGCCTCGGCCGAGCGCATGGCAGGCTTCTATGAAGCCGTTCGTGAGTTCGACGACGTCGAAACTTATGTTGCTCAAGGGGATTTCAGCTTCGCTTCGGGACTGGCCGCGGCAGAACAATTGCTTGATCGCAACCCGCCCCCGACGGCCATCTTCGCCAGCAACGACGACATGGCGGCCGCAGTCGTGTCCGTCGCGCATCGGCGCCACCTGGACGTCCCGCAACAGCTGTCCGTGGTAGGCTTCGACGATACGATGGCCGCCGTTACCTTGTGGCCCCCGCTGACGACCGTGCACCAACCAGTGCGAAAGCTCAGCGCAGAAGCGTTACGGCTCTTGGCTGCGCAGTTTTCAACGCCCGCCGGACACGAACCGTCGGCTGATCGCTTGTTGGACTACAAAATCGTCCACCGCCAATCGGTAGCGCCGCCGAACAACGCCAAATCGCCTCCCGAGGCGCCGTCAAGCTAATCTGTGTCTGATCCGCGGCCCTGCCGCGGGGATGACCGTCTCAGGCAAAGGAGAGACGAACGCCGATGTTGAGCCGTCGCGAAACGCTGTTTGCCGGCGTAGCTACCGGTTTGCTAAGCTCCGCCGCCCGCGCTGCGCAGTCCGGCACCTGGCCCGATTTTCCGGCCGAGGAGATCGATCTGTGGCCCGGCACGCCGCCCGGCGCGCCCTCGGTTCTGCCGGTCGAGCAGGTGATAGAAACGGGCAACGCTGAGCATCATGGCCGCATGGTCAAGGGCATCGTCCGTCCGCGCATGAAAGTGTTCCGCCCGTCCAGGCCGAACGGGGCAGCGCTGCTTGTCACGCCGGGCGGCGGCTATTCAGTGATCGTTATCGATGTGGAAGGCTATCAGGTCGGGCCCTGGCTTAGTGAGCGCGGCTGGACCGTATTCGTGCTCTACTACCGTCTGCCGGGCGAAGGCTGGGCGAACCGGGCGGATGTACCGCTCTCTGATGCACAGCGCGCGATGCGGCTGATCCGGTCGCGCGCGGCGAAATACGGCTTCGATCCCGACAAGGTCGGTGCGATGGGCTTTTCCGCCGGCGGCCATGTCTGCGGCGATCTCGCCACCCGTTATGACGGGAGAGTCTATGATCCGGTCGATGCCGCCGATCGGCTGAGTGCGCGACCGACGATTGCGGCGCCGATCTATGCCGTCCAGTCGATGAGCCAGACGCTCGCGCATGCTGGCTCGCGCGACATGCTGCTGGGGCCAAATCCCTCGGCCGAAATGCAGCGCGCTCACAGCCCGGCGCATAGTGTCACCGCCGCCACACCCCCTTTCTTCATGGCCCATGCCGAGGACGACACGACCGTTTCGGTGGAAAACACGGTCGAGATGCGCGCCGCTCTTAAGGCGGCAGGGGTGAAGGTGGAGACGCATCTGTTCACGGCCGGCGGGCATGGGCTCGGCCTCCCCGGCCCGGCGGGAGAACCCGCACGGCGATGGAAGGAGATGTTCGTCACCTGGGCGCAGGCGCAGGGACTCGGCTGAAATTCCCTAAAGTCTGTTTCAGCAAAGCTGAAACAAACTCTAGCCCGACGATCTTGCGCGTTTCTGGAGATGCAGCGACGCGCGAACGCGCCTCATCCAACCGCACTCGTTTTGGAATGGGTAGCGGCTCTTGACACTAGGGAGGCAGCCGAGGGTCCATGGTCCAGACATGCTTCGAGCGCAGCTCGGCCAACGGGCCCGCAATCCTGGTTGGCCCGGTTGCCTTGCCCAGCATGTCGGTCTCGATCCACGGGCCGGCGCTCGCCCTCGGCAGCGGCTTCTGCGTCGAGAAGGTCAGCTGCAGCGTGTCGGGATCGAAATCGATCTCGGCAGCGGCCATTACCGAATTCCGGTCCCAGCCATGTGCCGCGCGCCAGCTTGCCAGGTCGGTGTATTTGATATGGCGCCACGCGTCCGCGTCGTTGGACGAGTCGGAGCTTCCCTCAGCCAGACCTTGGAAGGCGGCCGGCATGTCCACATAGACGTTGCCGTCCGCCTTGTTGTTCGTGCTCAGGAAGACGATGCCAGCCTTGCAGCGCACGAAGATGTTGTTGGCGACCTGGTTGCCGTCCGCGACCGGGCGGCCGCGGTCGGGACGCACGATCGCGAAGATGCCGGCATTGTCGCAACGGCCGATCAAATTCTGCGCGATGATCAGATTGCTGGTCGCGTCGTCGAAGATGCCCGACCCGGCGCATCCGCGCTGCCCGGGGGTACCGGGCTCGGCGTTGCGCACGCCCCAGATGAGGTTGTTGTCGATCGCATTCTGCCCCGGTGTCATCTCGAAATGGACGGCCGCCGAGACGGTCTGAATGTCGGCAAATATGTTCTGGGTCACCCGGCAGTTGGCATTGTCGACGTCCCACCAGGCCGCATTGGCATGGCGAATGTGGCGGATGACGTTGCGGCGATACAACATGTTCCGCGCGCGGTGGAACTTGGTGGCAGCGGCCTCCCAGCCGCGCTCGGCATCCGCCCAGCCGCACCATTCGATCAGATTGTCCTCGATGAGCGCATCGGCGGTCCCCATGCCGCCGATTCCCTCGACCCCGCAATAGCGGATCGCATTGCGGCGGACGATGATCGAAGCGCCGGAATGAGGCGCGCCGGCGCTGTTGGCATCGCTGCCGATGTCCAGTCCGATCCCGTTGGCCCACTCGAGCACATTGTCTTCCAGGATCCAATGATCGCCGCCCGCGAGCGACACCATGCCATATTGCGGAAACGGATAGGCGTTGCCGACATGCTCGAAGGTGAGCCCCTTCACCCGGATGAACCCGATCCCGCTATGCGCCGGAATGAAGGCGTGCTGGCGCGTGGTGGCCTCGATCATGTGATCGGTGGGCGTGCCCGACGCCAGGCGCACATAGATCGCAGTGCCCGAATGGTCGGTCCAGAAGCGTGCGGACGGCGAACCTCCGATCTCCTGCATGATCGGGCCGCCGTGCCGCCTCGGCGGCAAGCCGTTTCGCGACGCCGGCGGACTGGTGAAATCAGGCGCCGGCGGCAGTTCGGGCATCGCCAGTTCGCGAAGCTGCTCCATCGGCTCCAGCGGCTTGCCGTCGGCGAACACCAGCCCGCGGCGGCGCAGATACGGCCCCATGTCGACCTTGGCCCCGTCGAGCCAAGCCCATGAGCCCATGATGCTGGGCAGCGCGAACGGATTATAGGCATCGGGGAACATCGCGCCCGTGAGATCGTGGCGCCATATCGCGACGTCGGGCGCGGGCGTGTTGGCCGGACCGCCGGGTCCGGGCGGGATCGTCGCGGGCCGCCAGCCATCGTTCAGGATTTCCGAGCCGCGGATGCAGACCTTCGCGCCGGGGGCGGCCTCGTAGCTGATCATTTGCGTGGGACCGGTCCCACCGCGTGCGGGGCGGACGCATTCGCGGTAAATGCCGGCGGCGATAACGACGCGCTCGCCCGGCTCGAGCACTTCGGCGGCCTTGCCGATGGTGCGGAAGGGTCGCGCTTTGTCGCCCGGGCCCGTGTCGTCCGCGCTAGGTACGCTGTTATCGACATAATAGGTCTTGGTGAAAGTCAGCGGCTGTTCCCAGCGAGGGAATTCGGACCCGTCGGGCAAGCGGGCGCCGGCCGAGGCATTCGCATCGTTGCGCCGCGGCGTCGTGGAAGCTCGGCCCCAGGGGCCGCCACCCAGGCTTGCGATCGCGCCGAGCCAGGCTGCCCGCTCGAGCACTTCGCGGCGGTGGATCCGTCGTGGGGAATCGCCCTCCGCGCGTCGATCGCTGGCCGGTGGTTCTTCTTCCGGTGCCATGAATCCAACTCCTGCGTGCTGTTTCATGTACGTCCACCGCCGGCACGAATGGGTCAACAGGAGCATCCCCGCTGTCGGCAATGCGGGACGAAGTGCGGCGGGGTCGCTCTCCGCCCGACTTCGACTGTTGGCGCTTCGATCGCTAAAGCGGCAGCGAATAAAGCGGAGGAAATGGCATGAGAGCGCTTTGGGCAGCAGTGGCCGTGGCTGCAATATCAACCGTTCCGGCGCTTGCTCAGTCGCCACCTACCGGCCTCGACCGGCTTGGCCAGTTTCGCGCGCTGGTAGCCCCGGCCGACGCGGGGTTTCACTTTCAGCGGCTGCGCAGCGGCGTGCAGTTCCGGCTGAACGGCGTGACCAAGTCGGTGATCTTCTACTCCCCCACGGTCGTGCGGGTGAATGCCAACCTCGGCGCGTCGTACTGGACCCAGCGCAGCCTGGTCGTCATCCGCGAGCCGCAGGTGATGCCGTTCACGGTGCGCCAGACCCCCGGCACGCTGGAGCTGGCCACCCCGAAGCTGCGCATCGCGATCGACAAGCGCAGCGGCGCGCTGACCTATTACGACCAATCCGGCCGCCTGCTGACCCGCGAAAAGGCCGACTCACCCCAATCGATCGACAAGCGCACAATTTCGAATGCGCCCACCTATGAAGTGGAGAACCGCTTCACCTTGAAGCCGGGCGAGGGCATCTACGGCTTCGGCTTCACCGGTGACGACGAGGTCAACCGCCGCGACAAGGAACTGCTGCTGGTCCAAACAAACGTCGGGATCATCATCCCGGTGATGGTTTCGACCGAGCGCTACGGCGTTTTGTGGGACACCTATTCGCAGATGCGCTTCAAGGACGACGCGCAGGGCGCCCGGTTGTGGGCGGAGAGCGCCCCCGGCGGCGTCGACTATTATTTCATGGCGGGCGACACGATGGACGGCGTCGTCGGGGCCTATCGCTGGCTGACGGGCGACGCTCCGATGTACCCCAAGCAGGCGTTCGGCCTGTTCATGAGCAAGGAGCGCTATCCAACCCAGCAGCGTATCGTCGAAGTGGCGCGGACCTTCCGCAAGGAGGGATTCCCGCTCGATTACATCGTCCAGGACTGGCAATATTGGGGCGGTGACCAGGACGGCACCTGGTCGGGAATGATCTGGGATCCGACGCGATTCCCTGACCCGGCGGGAATGAGCCGGACCATCCACGACCTCCATATGAAACTGATGGTCTCGATCTGGCCGTCGATCGGCAACGACACGGCGCTGGCGCGCGAACTCGACCGCTACAATCTCCGCTTCGCGCCACTCCACTGGATTTCCAAGCAGGCGCGCGTCTACGATGCCTACAGCGCCCAAGGCCGCGAAATCTATTTCAAATACATCAAATCCGGACTGCTCGATAACGGCGTGGACGCGCTTTGGATGGATGGAACCGAAGTCGAGGTCAGCTCGGCGATGTGGAACCCGATCGACAATATTCGTGACACCAAGGCGCTGGGCAGCAACGCCATGGGCGACTTCACGCGCTACCTGAATCCCTACTCGCTGCTGACAACCGAAGGAACCTACAAGGGGCAGCGCGCGACCAGCGACAAGCGCGTCTTCACGCTCACCCGTTCCGCCTGGGCGGGCGCGCAGCGCACCGCCGCGGCATCATGGTCGGGTGACATCTACGCGAACTGGAAGACGCTGGCGCAGCAGATCGCGGGCGGCGTCAACGTCACGATCACCGGCAATCCCTATTGGACGCAGGATACCGGCGGCTTTTTCGTCAGCGATTTTCCGGGGGGCGAGAAGAACGCCGCATGGCGAGAACTGTACGCGCGCTGGCTGCAATTTTCCGCTTTCAACCCGATCATGCGCATCCACGGCACCAGCGTCGAGCGCGAGCCCTATCTGTTCAAGACGCTGGATCCGCCGGTCTACAAGTCACTGCTCGACACGGTACATCTGCGCTATCGGCTGCTGCCCTATATCTACAGCCTGAGCGCGAAGGTGACGTCCGACGGCTACACGCTGATGCGCGCGCTTCCCATGGATTTCCCCGGCGATGCCGCGACGCACTCGATCAACGACAGCTTCATGTTCGGCCCATCGCTGCTCGTTCACCCGGTGACGCGGCCGATGTACAATTTCCTGCCCGCTGCAGCGACGGCCGTCCCGGCGCGGCAACTCCGCACCGCCGATGGCAAATCGGGCCTGACGGTCCAGTATTTCGCCGGCGAGAATTTCGAGGCGCCGCGCGGCAAGGCAGTGGACGAGAAGGTCGATCACGACTGGCCCGATCCCCCGCTCGCCGAGCTTCCCCCCGGACTGGCCTCGCTCGACCATTTCTCCGCGCGCTGGGAGGGCGAGCTCGTCGCGCCGCAGGACGGCGAATATGAGATCGGGCTGACCGGCAACGACGGGATGCGCCTGTACATCGCCGGAGAGCTCGTCGTCGACGAGTGGAAACGCAGCGCAACGCGCTATCGCTCGGTCCGGCGCACGCTCAAGAAGGGCGAACGATTGCCGGTGCGGCTGGAATTCTTTCATCCGGTGGGCGGGCGGGTCTTTCGGTTCGTCTGGCGCACGCCCGCCGAACTGGCGCAGGAAGCCGCGGCGATGCGCGCGCCGCGCGACCTGACGATGCGGACCTATCTCCCCATCGGGTCCGATTGGTACGACTTCTGGACGAACCAACGCTATCGCGGCGGCACCACTGCGGTGCGCGAAACGCCGCTCGATATTGTCCCGCTCTATGTCCGTGCCGGTGCGATCGTCCCGATGGGCCCGGTCCTGCAATATGCGACAGAGCGGCCCGATGCGCCCTATGAGGTGCGCATCTATCCTGGTGCCGACGGCAAGTTCATCATCTACGAGGACGACAACGAGACCTATGCTTATGAGAAGGGGCAGTCGGCGCGCTATTATCTCAGCTGGAACGACGCCAAGCGCACTCTTACAGTCGGGGCGCGGCGCGGGTCCTTTCCGCACATGATAAGGCGGCGAACTCTCAACATCGCTGTCATGGGCAGCAAGGGCATCGGAGCAGCCACTCCTCCCCGCAAGGTTCGGACGGTCATATATGACGGACGGACTATGGTCGTGCGCCTCGACGACCGGACCAGGTCGAAGAGGAAATGAACGCTTAGCACAGTGAAATTGGGCGTCGCTTTCAGCGACCATCGCCCGAACATCGCCAAGATTGTTCGCGATTATGACATGTCGGATTGCGCCGAGCGCGAGCCGATAGCCTAGTGGCGCGCGGCTCGCTGACGATGGCTTATGGGGTCGGGTCCGCCGGATGCTCGCGGCCGGGTTTGGGCGCGTTCCCGCTTGGCAGCTTTCGCCGGGAACAGCCCTCGATTTCGTCTTCGCCGCCCATCAAAATCCATCCGACGCCGATCACTGGCATTGTCTGGTGTCTGGGTCAGAAGCGGAAGATTCGGACGTCCCTGGACAGGCGTGGCTGATGGTATGGCGACATAGCACGACGCCAGCGCACTGGCTGGAATTATCGCGCGTGTGAGATGCGCGATAATTTCAATTCAGGAACGCGTATACGCTCGGACATAGATGGCGCGAGTTACCGTGGCGCCGAGTTCGAGCACAAGCGAGGCCAAGAACCCCTCAATGGCCTACTTAATACTGGGCAGATAGCAGGGGTGGCAGCCTCAAACAGCCGCCGGGTTGACCCGCCAATATGTTGCATAACGCTCATGGGCGACGCGGTAGTACGGAATCAGTCGAACCGAATCCTCTCTCGGCCGAGCCCAATCTGAACTCCAATGGCTTCCCGCCCGGCCGGATGCCCTTCGCGAGTGCCTGTGGATCCCCGGCCAGCGACGGCGCCTTGAACGGACGGTCGTTATAGCTGCCATAGTTGCGCTCGTTGACGACGATGTCGGTACCGGGCGGCAACCCCTCCCGCCCGAACGCACCGGCGAGCACCAGCGGTCCATAGGTGAACGCGACAATGTCGGGAGCGGCTGGCGCACTCTCGGCGGCCGCTTCCATGACGAGGCGCAGCTCGACCTCGTCGCCGTTGCGCCAGGTGCGGGTCAGCTCGACATAGCTGCCCGGATTAGTGGACTGCGCCGCTTCCACGCCGTTGACGAACACGGTCGCGGTGCGGCTCCAGCGCGGGTGCCGCAGCTTGAGCGCCACTTCGGTCGGCTGCCGAAGCTGCCAGCGCAGCGTCGTTGCCGGTTCCTCCGGAAAGCGGGTGGCCTGCGTCAGCACCGCGCCCTTGTCCTTCCAGGTCACGGACGACGGCACGAACAGGTTCACATACAGCGCGCGATCGTCGTGGAAGTAGATCGAGTCGCGATACTTCACGTGATTTTCCATGCCCGTGCCGGTGCAGCACCAGAACGAGTCCTCGGGCGTGTGGTAGAGCTTCATGTATCCCGGCCGGGCGCCCTGGAAATAGGTGGCCATCCCCGAATCCGGATCCTGCGAGGCGAGGATGCCGTTGTAGAGCGCTCGCTCGTAATAATCGGCATATTCGGCGCGCGGATCATGCAGGAACAGCGCACGGGTCAGCTTCAGCATGTTGTGCTGGCAGCACGTCTCCGATCCCTTGGCGGAAAAGACGTGCTTGTCGAAATTCGCCATTGCGAAGAAATGCTCGTTGTCGCCAAGTCCCCCGGTCGAGAACGATCGCGTTTGCGTCACGGTCTTCCAGAAAAAAGCGGCGGCATCGCGATATCTGGCGTCGCCGGTTGCCTCAAAGACGCGCTGGAAGCCGACGATTTTGGGGATCTGGGCATTGGCGTGCAGCCCGTCGAGATAATCCTGGCCGCGTGCCAGCGGCTCCATGATCGCCTTGTGCGAGAAGCGCTGCGCAACCGTCGCGGTATTCGGGATTGCCGGTCATGAAATAAAGGTCGGCATAGATCTCGTTCATGCCACCATGCTCGGTGGCGAGCATCGTTTCGAACTCGGCGTCAGACAGCGCACGGGTCGCGGCCACGCCCCAGTCCGCCAGTCGCATCAGCACCGCGCGGGCGGCCTCGCTATCCGCCAGCAGCGTCGCGTCGCGCAGGCCCGCATAGATCTTGTGCAGCGTGTACCAGGGCACGCCGGTGATCTTGTCGCCGCGAAGATGCGCGGCCACCAGCGCCGCGCCATCGGGGAACGCGCAGACCAGCCCCGTTCCCGCCGCCGCCTGGCACGCGGCCAGTTCGCCCGCGATATAGTCGACGCGCTGCCTGTAGCGCGCGTCCCCGGTCGAGCGCCAGGCGAGCGCACAGGCGGAGAGATAGTGACCCAGCGTGTGGCCGTGGCAGTTGATGTCCGCCCAGGTCGGTTCGGATTCCCATCCGCCATAGACCGCCGCCTTCGGCTCCAGGCGGGCATTGACGCGGAAATTGTGCAGCATCCGGTCGGGTTGAAGCGTGAGGAGATAGGCCTCGGTCATCCGCTGCGCGTGGAGGAAGGGACCCTCCTCCAGCGTGACGTCCGCCATGTCGAACGGCTGCAGCGCGGCGATCGGCTGCCCTGATATCCCTTGCCGCGTGCCGGCAAGAGCGCGGCCCGGCGCCCAGCCTACAACCAGCGCACCGGTGGCGGTGCTTGCGAGGAACCACCGGCGTGAATGCCCGGCGCGATGGGCTTGGAGAGTCAAATCAATCACCTTTCTTCGTCAAGGCTTAGCCGGGCTTTAGCGAAAGCCTCTCGCGACGCCCGGAATAGAGGAAATCGTGACGCGCTGCTGATTCGAGCGGCGCGGCGCCGTCACCGATGGCGTGCACGCGGATGCGCCGCTCTGTGGGCATGCCGCGATAGGCGCCGGTGCGGCGCCCGATTGTCAGCTGGGAGCCCGCATCCTCCCAATCGAGCTGCATTTGGGCGCGGCGGCCCTTCTCATAATCATAAGACAATCCGTCGTCCTCATAGAGCGACGCGGTCCCGTCGCGGCCGGGAAACACGAGAAGATCGAGGTCGAGCCCGAGGGCGCCGGCGGTGGACTGCACCACCGGACCGAGCGGGACGATGCTTCCGGCGCGGACGTGCAGCGGAATCCGCTCCAGCGGGGCGGGGACGTCGTGCGAGCGGCCGCTGTCGCGGTGTTCGCCGGTCCAGAAGTCGTACCAACCGCCTGGGGAATCAGGCAAGTACACCGGCCACGTTCCGACGCCCGGCGCCAGCACCGGCGCGACATGGAAAGCGGAGCCGAACATATAGCTGTGCGCCTGATCGAGCGCGGCAGCATCATGCGGAAAATCGAACACGAGCGGGCGCATCACCGGCATTCCCGCGCGATGGGTGTCGCGCATCAACGCGTAGGTATAGGGCAGCAAGCGGTAGCGAAGCTCGAGATACGAGCGCGCGATGCGTTCGACCTGCTCGCCGAAGCGCCAGAACTCCGTGTCGGTCATATATCCGTGGACGCGCTGCAGCGGCAGGAACGTCGCGAACTGAAACCATCGCAGCAGCCGTTCGTGATACGCCGTGTCGGTATATTGCCCGGGCCCCGGCCGAAAGAAGCCGCCGGCATCGACGGTCCACCATGGATAGCCCGCCGCCGCCATGTTCAGGCCGGCGGGAATCTGGCGCTTGCAGCGTCTCCCAGTCATTGCCGATATCGCCCGACCAGGTCGCTGCGCCCTAGCGCTGCTGGCCGGGGAAAGCGCTTCGCGTGAGGATCATGACGCGCTTGTCGGGGTTCGCCTTGCGCCGTCCCTCATAGACGGCTCCGGAAACATGAAGCGGATATTCGAGCCGCACGTGCTCGCCGGGGCCGGCCGCCGTTCGCCGGCCGACGAGATCGTCATTCTCGGGCTCGGTAGCGTCCTGCCACCAGGCGTCGATCCCCAGCGACGCCAGATAGCGATTCTGATTCTCGACATAGCAGGCGGCTGCGCGCGGATTGAAGAAGTCGACCCAATCGGTGTCGGGAATATAAAAATCCCGCGCGGCGAAAACTTTGCCAAGCTCGGTTTCGCGGCCGATCTTGGACCACACCGACAGCATGAGCCGCATGTCCATGCCGTGCAGCTGGCGGACGAGCGCGGCCGGGTCCGGATAGTTCGCCTCATCGAAACGCATCGCGTTCCAGCCGTGCTTGCCCCAATATTGCCAGTCCTGGACCATGACATCGACGGGCAGCCTGCGCGCGCGGAACTCGCGCGCATTGGCGAGAAGTTCCGCCGACGAATGGAAGCGTTCGCGGCAATGGATATAACCCAAAGCCCATAAAGGGAGCATCGGCGTCGCGCCGATCAGGTCGCGATAGCCCGACATGACTTCCGCCGCGCCCGGGCCCGCAATCACGACATAGTCGATCGCGTCGGCAACGGGCGAGCGCCACGTGGTGCGGTCTCCGGCCAAGCCGAACGCGAGCGTCGGCGCCCCGTCGGCATCGCTGATTACGCGCACCCGATGCTTCCCGGCCCTCAGATCGGTCAGCACGCTAGCGGTGGGCGGGAGCCAGGGATTGGTGAGGTCGGTCAGCACCTCACCGTCGATTTCGATGTGGTGACGCGAGGCCATCTTCTTGCCGATGTCGAGCAGGAATGCGTACCGTCCGTCCCGATCGACTGTGAAGCTTCCCTCGAATATGGCTTCCCGGCGCCCAACGCGCGCGTTCCCGGTCGACGTCGTGACATCCACCATTTCGCCGCTGCCCGACTCCCGCTTGGTCAGCACCAGGGTGGAGGGGGGTGGATTGAGCTCGCTCATCCCGCTGTTGTGCCAGAGCATCCCATAGCCGCGGCTGGAGAGCAGAAAGGGCGAGCTGATCTGGGTATTCACCTGGGTCAGGCGGCGGGGCAGCCCGCGCAGGTTCAGATGGCCGTCCTGAAAGCAGCCCGTGCCGTACAGGTGCTCGTCCAGAGGCGATTCGAATCCCTGCTCCACGGCGAGGACGGGCTCCGAGTCGAGCCTGGCCTGGTTGAGCATGCGCGTGCCCGGTGCTTCGCGTAGCAGCACGCGACCCGAGGCGTCGAGAAAGCTGAGGCAGCCGCGCTTCGTGGACCACTCGCAGATCAAGCGAGGCAGGATCAGCCGCGTCACGTCGCCACGAGCTTCCAGCTGGACCCGGGGCCGTGCGACGATCGGCCTGAGGATCATGCTTTCCGGCGTCCGCAAGCACGCCTGCGGCGTGAAGCGGACCCGCACCGCCCGATCGCTCAGCGCGATGATCTCGATCAGCCCGTCGGGCAAGGGCACGACCAGATCCGGACGTGTCGAAGCCGCAGCCTCGAGCGGCGAAGCCTTGAGCGTGGCCGCGCAAAGGCTGGCCGCGCCGGCGAGCAGCGTCTGACGCCGGCTGAGGCGCCAGGTGCCTCCGGCCTTCAGCACGGCTGCGATCCGCGAGCACGGAATTGACGCGGCGCGGAAGACCGGGCTTTACACCGTGTCGCGGGCGAGCGCGGCGCGGCGGCTGTGGGGATTGGAAGGATCGGATGACGCGAGACGGTCTCAAAGGCACCTACACCGCCCCTGCGATCGAGAAAGCGTTCGAGATCATCGAACTGCTTGCCGAGCATCCCGACGGCGCGCTGGTGACCGAAATGGCCGCGCTGCTCGACCGTTCGGTCGGCGAGCTGTTCCGCATTGTGATCGTGATGGAGCAGCTCGGCTACCTTCGCAAATCGACCAGAACCGATCGGTACACCGTCGCCTACAAGCTGCTCGACATGGCGTATCGCGCCACGCCTGCCCAGAATCTGGTGCGCGCCGCGCTGTCGGAAATGGAGGCGCTCGCGCTCGAAGCGGGTCAGTCGTGCCACCTCGTGGTTGCCGACGGCGGACACGGGCTGGTGATCGCGCGCGAGCAGCAGCCCGGCACGCGCGGCTTCTCCGTGCGCGCAGGCGCCAGGATCGACGTCATCCGGAGCTGCTCGGGTCAGGTCATCCTCGCCTTTTCGAATTCCGGGCGCGCCGACCGGATCGTCAAGGCCGCCGAGGAAGCGCAAGGGACGCCGGTCGACCGGACATGGCTGGCCCAGCGCCTGGCGACGATCGCCGCGCAGGGCTTCGACCGTCGTCAGAGCCCGATCACGCACGGCGTCACCGACATCAGCTTTCCGGTATTCGGCTTCGATGGCAGCGTCGCTGCCGCGCTGACGATCCCTTTCCTCGAACTGATCGACGGCTCCCAGAAGATCGGCCCCGATGCGGCGCAGGAGATTCTGCGCCGCGCGGCCGCCACCGTCTCCGACACGCTTGGCTATAAGGGCGGATAGCCGCCGCTGATCCGGCCGCCGGTTCACGGCGCCTCGGCGACCTCCGCCGTGCCTCGGACCCGCCACGCATAGCCGGCGATGACGACAAAGCAGCCGAGCGGGAGGAGCAGCGCGATCGGAACCGTGCCGGCGCGCACCGCGATCAACCCCATCAGCGGCGGGAAGATCGCGCCGCCGATGATGGCCATGATGATGCAGGACGATCCGAGCGGTCGCGACGGGCCAAGGCCGTCGACCCCCAGCGCGAAGATCGTGGGAAACATGATCGACATGAAAAAGCTGGTCAGGACGAGGGCCCCAAGCGACGCCCAGCCGCCGCCGGTGGCCGCCACCGCACACAGGCAGACGTTGGCCAGCGCATAGGCGCCGAGCAGCATCGCCGGGCGCACGCGGGACATCAATGCGGTCCCGGTGAACCGGCCGATCATGAACAGCACCAGGCTGCTGGAGAGCAGGAACGCGGCCTGCCGTTCGGAGATCTCGGGCGACACATCCTTCACGAAATCGATGAAGAAGCTCCAGATGCCGACTTGCGCGCCGACATAGAAGAACTGGGCGATGACCGCACCGACCAGCGGGCGATGCCGCAGCAGGGCTGCGAATTGCGCGCGAAGCGAAACCTCGGTCGAGGTGCGCGCATCGGGCAAGCGAGTCAGCGCCACCGCAACCGCAACCGCGATCGCTGCTGCCGCAAGCAGGAAATAGGGCAACTGCACCGTTGTCGCTTCGCTCGCGCGATAGGCGGCGAGCTCGGCCGCGCTCATGCCCGCAAGCGCGGTCTTGGAATGCTCGACGCCCGAGAAGATCAGCAAACCGCCAACGATCGGTGCCAGGAACCCGCCGAGCCCGTTGAACGCCTGCGCGAGGTTCAGCCGCTGGACCGCGCTGCCCGGATCGCCGAACGCGCCGGTATAGGCGTTCGCCGTGGTCTCGAGCGTGGCCGCCCCCGCCGCGATCATGAATAGCGCGAACAGGAACGCGCCAAAGCTCAGCATCAACGAAGCCGGATAGAAGAGCAGGGCGCCGGCGGTGTACAGCCCCAGGCCGACCAAGATGCCCGCCTTGTACCCCCAGCGGCGCATCAGAAGTCCGGCCGGCAATGCCACCACGAAATAACCAATGTAGAACACAAACTGGATAAAGCCTGCCTGAGCTCGATTTAGTCCCAGCGACTTTTGAAATTGCCGGATCAGGAGGTCGTTGAAATTATTGGCCAACGCCCACAGGAAAAACAGGCTCACGACGAGCGCGAAGCCCCAGCGGTAGCCCGGCGAAATAAAACTCCGCCCTTTACCGGTTTCGTCGAATGGTCCAGCCTGTCCGATCATTGTCATCGCGCTCCCGCTTTCATTTGCAGTTGTTCGGTGGTTTCGCTTGAAAGCACCGGCGCTCCGGCCGGGATCAGGCCTTCATCCCGCAGCACCTGCCAGAATGCGGCCGGGATCGGCACCTGCGCGAGTCCGATCGTATCGGCGGCCCGGATCGGGCTGTCGGCTCCCGCAATCGCGAGCGTCACCGCGGGATGCGCGCGGACGAATTGCAGCGCGGCCGCGGGTAAGCGGACACCGAATTGGCTGCAGACGCGCTCGATCGCCCGCAGGTCATCGTGCCCGACCAGCGAGGGTACGGCGCCTCGGACAAGCCGACCGAGGTCGACGCGTACTAGATCCCGTACCTGTGCGGCGATGTCATCGCCGTGCTCGACGCGGCCGGCATCGAGCGGGCCCACGTCGTCGGGCACGACTGGGGGGCGGCGGTGGCGTGGGCGCCTGGCCTCGCTCGTCCCCGACCGGGTCGACCAGCTGGTCGCCCTGTCCGTCGGGCACCCGTCTTCTTTCTTCGCCGGCCGGGTTCGAGCAGCGAGAGAAGTCGTGGTACATGCTGCTGTTCCAGTTCGAGGGCATCGCCGAGCAGTGGCTCTCCGACGACGACTGGGCCAACTTCCGGGCGTGGGCCGGACCACCCCGATGCCGACGGGGTGATCGCCGAGCTCGAAGCCAACGGATCGCTGACGCCCGGGCTCAACTGGTACCGGGCCAACATCGCCGCCCGAGTCCTTCGTCGAGCCCGCCGATCGCGCTGCCGCCGGTCCAGGCGCCGACCATGGGCGTCTGGAGCTCCGGCGACATCGCGCTTCACCGAGGCGCAGATGCGGCGATCGGCTGAGCAGGTGACCGGGCCCTGGCGCTACGAGCGCTCGAGGGCCCGGACACTGGATGCAGCTCGAGGCGCCCGAGCGCGATCAACGCACTGCTCGTCGACTTCCTCAGCTGAATCCGCCCCACCCAGCCGGCGGCCAGGGCCATCGAGGATCGGGAGCGCGCCAGACGACGTAGCAGCTTCACGCGGAAGTGGGATGTGGCGGGCGTCTCGTTCCGATCAAGGGGGAAGGCAACATGTCGTACGAGAGCCATGCGGAGCCGATCAAGCTCGGGTACCTCTTCGACTTCAAGTTGCCCGACGGCTTCCCGCAGGAGCAGCGCGACGACCTCATGCTGCCGTTCGAGCTCGTGTTCGCCGAGGGCTCGGACAGGGGGTGATCGACCGTCCGGTCGAGATCGTGTTCCGCGAGGTCGAAGGACTGCCGAAGGGCAGCGTCGAAGGCGGTCGATCGACGCGTACGGCGAGCTGGTCGACGAGGGCTGCCTCGCGGTGTTCGGTCCGGCGATCACCGACAACGCGGTGCCGACGCGCGAGGCGATCGAGCGGCGCTTCCAGGTGCCGGCGATCAGCGTGTGCGGCGCGGAGGAGTGGCTGGGGGAGTGGACCTTCGCGCTGCCGCAGGGCTCGATGACCGACGAACCGATCTACTGGGCCGAACCTGCTCGCCGAGCGCGGGCACACCGAGGTCGGCGTGCTCATCGAGCGGTCGCTGATCGGCGGAGTCGTACGCTCAGGAACTTCCGCAAGGCGTGCGGCCACGACGGCATCCGCGGTCGTCGCCGAGGAACGCATCGCCCAGACCGCGCAGGACGTCGGCGAGGCGGTGCGGCGTGTGCGCGACGCGCAGGCCGACCGCGCTCGTGCACTGCGGCTTCGGCTTCGGGCTCGTGCAGGTGAACCCGGTGCTGCGCGGCGATCGGGTGGGATCCGCCGCGATTCATGGGCACCGCGTTCGAGAACGCGTGGATCAACCCGGTGATGTGGCAGGCCATCGTGGGCTGGACCGGGCTCGACCAGTACGACGAGGGCAACCCGGTCGGCCAGCAGTTCCTCGACCGCTTCAGGACGACGTACGGCCGGCGGCCCGAGTACTGCGTGCCGGTGGTCAACCGCGACCTCGCCACCGTGTTCCTGCACGCGTTCGCCGACGCCCATCCGCTGACGCCCCGCGGCGTCAAGGAAGCGCTCGAACGGGTGAAGATGCTGCCTGCGGCCGCGGGGCGCCGGGCACCCACCTCTCGTTCGGGAAGTGGACCCGCCGGGGCTGGATGGGCGCGGGCTACCTGGTGGCCCGGCAGCTCGATCCCGACGGCGTCACCTCCCGCCTCGTCGATCGCTTCGGTCAAGACTGACGACCGCGATCGCCCTGGCCCGCCCCGGAACGGCACGTCCAACATGGCCTCCGTCCCGACTGAGCAGCTGCCGGCGTTTGAAGGGTGGTCCCGGTCGCGCCCCAGGTGCGGGTGCGCCGAGCACCCGGCCGAGGCGGGCTCACCCCGGCCGGGCGCCGGCCCGGTTCAGCGCTGGTAGAGCGTGGCGGCCTCGCACTCGCCGAACTCGGTGTTTGCGCCCACGGCGGCGGCGATGCCGGCGGCCTGGAACACGGGGAGGAGGAGTTCCGCCTCGTAGCGGTCCTTGTGGGCCTTCGACTCCCAGATCGTGACGTGGCGCATGACGTCGCCATCTTGGCCGTACGACTCGACAAGCAGGCCGTCGATAGCAGTGCGCTCGCCGACCTTCTCCTCGATCATGCGGACGTCGTCGACGGTGAAGCCTCTGGAGGCGGCGAAGTGGATGTACGCCATGGTGTCCCTGCCTTTCGTGGTGTGAGCTGGCAGGAGGGACGGTACCAGCCCGAGAGCGATCTGCCATCCGTGGAACCACTCAGGCCGGTACTCATTTCAACGGCGGTACCCACGTGGCGATCTGGGTGCGGTTGGCCAGGCCGAGTTTGGTGAGGATGTGCTGGATGCGGGTTCTCGGCCGTCCGGGCGGAGATGAAAAGCGTCTCGGCGATCTGCTTGTTGGTGAGGCCCGGGTGACGAGCGCGGCGACGTCCGCTTCTCGTGAGGTCAGCGGCGATGCCGGGGACGTGGCGGCCGGGGCTGCTGGCGTCGGCGCCCCCGTGCCACGGAGGGCGGCGATCCGCGCGATGTAGGGAGCCATGGCCGAGGGCGGGCCTCCGGCGGCGGCCCGATCGAGGAGGGCGGCGGCGCGATCGGCGGCGCTGCCGGCGCCGTCGGCGCGGCGGAGCAGAGCCGTGGCCAGGTCGACGGAGGCCTCCACGGCGTAGCCCACGCGCCCCGTTGGCGCGGCACGCCGCAGCGGCATGCTCCAGGTCGGCGACGGCTTGATCGAGCCGGCCCAGGGCGGCATATGCCTGGCCGAGGCGGGGCTCGACGGGGCCCATGTACACCCCCGAACCGGCCCCGTTGGCCACGTGGTGGCCGCGGAACGGCTCGAACTGGGCGGCGAGAAACTCGACGTCCTCCGTCCGTCCAAGCGCGATAGCGACCGGCAGGCCATGGCCCATACCGACAGCAGCAGCGCGGGTGACGGCAGCCACGACGCCGGTGGCCCCGCCAGCCCGTACGGCGCGTCGGCTCCGGCCCGATCGCCGAACTGAAGCGCCATCAGCGCCATGCTCAGCGCCGGGAACACGCTCGAGATGGTTGCGGTCGTGTCGGCCACGTCTGGTGCGAACTGCGGCGGCAATGACTCGAACAGGGCGGTCTGCCCCGAAGCGTCGAACCCGA
Source organism: uncultured Alphaproteobacteria bacterium (assembly GCA_963799985.1). GTDB lineage: Bacteria > Pseudomonadota > Alphaproteobacteria > Sphingomonadales > Sphingomonadaceae > Sphingomonas. Next base: position 1,466,346 of record CAWCZC010000002.1, read on the forward strand.
TGTGCATCCCCGCCTGCCCCAGGACCACGGCACAGGCCCCGAAGGCGACCGGGTGGCCCAGTACCTGGAAGACCTCGTACGACTCCTCCGCCAGCCGCCTGGCCTCGCCGAAACGGGCGGTCGCCATGGCCAGCGTGGCCGCGATGTGCAGGTAGTGCCAGCGGCCGAGCGGCCCCGGAAGGCGCTGGATGCACTGCTCAAGGTCGACGAGCTCGCGCTGCACCGTCGTGAGTCGCCCCGTCTCGAACAGGGTGTCGAAGCGCCACAACCGGCCCCACATCTCGTCCACGCGTTCCCGGTCGTCGATGCGGCACGCAGCATTCGTTCCGCCAGGTGTCCGCTCGGCCACGCCGTCGGGACCGCAGCGCGCCAGCTGGCGCGGCATGGAGGGCTTCGACCTGGGCGGCCGGGTCGTCGGCGGCATCGGCGGCGCTCAGGGCTCCGAGGCTCACCTCGTTGGCCGGGCGGCCTCGTTGCGGTAGGCCAGTACCTGGGCATATCGAGCGAGTACCCGGGCGGTGACCGGCACGGGGAGATCACCCGAGGCCAGGGCTGCCTCGCAGATCGCGCGACATGGCTGCGTCCCACGCCGGCTCACCGGTGGCCTCCATACGAGGGCGGTCTGGGCGAGCGTCATGGCGTCACGGGCCCGCTCGGCTCTCTGCCCGACGGCGAGGGCGACGACGTGCGATCCGACGAGATCACCGCTGCGGTAGAGCGCAGCGGCGAGGGCCAGTTCCAGTCGGGTGCGATCGGCGGAGTCGGCGTCGTCGTCACACAACGCGAGCGGCCTCCCGGTACAGGCGGACGGCCTCCTCGTACGCCCACGTCTCGGAGGCGAGCACGGCCGCGGCCTCGCACGCGGTGACGGCCGAAGCGCGGTCGCCGGGCACCGACGCCGCCACCCGGTGGCGGGCGATGTCGGCGAGATGCGGGCCTTGACGACCTTCGAAGAGCGCCTCGATGGCGTCAGCGGCGGTGGCATGGACGCGTCGCTGCTCGGCCGCCGGCATGCGGGCGAGCACGGCCGTGTGGATCAATGCGTGCGAGAAGCGATGTTCGCCGGCCCGGTCGCCGGGGACCACGAACCCGGCAGCCATGGTCTCCTCGAGCGGCTCGAGCAAGCCGAGCACGGGCTGGTCGAGGATCTGGGCGACGACGCCGATTGGAAAGCCGTTGCCGGCGATGGCGGCGGCGCGCAGCAGATCTTGCCGCGGCGGAGGAGAGCTGGGACACCCGGAAGGCCGTCACTTCGAGCACCGCGTGGGTACGGCGTCCTCGTGGTCTGCGAGAGCTCGGCCGATCTCGCGTACGAGGAACGGGTTGCCACCGGTTTGAAGGTGGATGTCAGCGGCTTGCTCAGGGGAGGCGGTGAGGCCGGAGGCAGCGAGCAGATGACCGACCGCCTCCGCCGGAAGGCCGTGCAGGGCGACCCGTTCGATGTCGGTGTCGGCCGCCAAGGCTTCGGGAAGCCGTGTCCCGCCGTCGCGGATAGGTCGCGACGATGAGCACCCGCATGCCCCGAAGCTGGCGGCCAAGGTCGGCCAGCAGGGCGACCGAGGCCTTGTCGGCCCACTGGAGATCGTCGAGCACGAGGACGAGGCCATGTTCCTCCGCCGCATCAGCGAGGCGACGACGAAGCTGGGAGAACAGTTCGAATCGCTCCGAGCTGGCGACATCGCTCCCGGCGCCGGACGGCGGGCGAAGACCTGCCACCGCCGACCAGAGATCGTCTGCGGCCTTGTTCCCGAGGCTGTCGACGGCGAGGCGCCACAGGCCGTAGGGGGGCGAGCTGCCGGGGTCGGTGGCGCGGGCCCACACGACGGCCGCCCCTGAGCAACAGCGAAGGCGGCGATCTCTTCGGCCAGACGGGTCTTACCGATGCCGGCCTCGCCGGTGCAAAGGATCAGGCGACCGCGGCCCGCGAGGGCGTCATCGAGAAGCGGCCCGGCACGAGCGAGCTCGGAGTCGCGCCCGACGATCCGGCTGCGCCGTTCCCCCTCCCATCGGCCACGGAGAAAGAGTAGCGAGGCGGCCCGGGAGCCGATCGAGCCGATCATGCCGGGCCCGCCCTCGCTCCGGCACCCGGCCAGCACATCTACGTCGGCGCGCCGGATCAGCCGACCCGTCAGGGTTCGCTGCGGTAATGGTCGCGAGCCAGGCTTGGGCCACTGGCGGGTTGAGATTTGTATCGAATTGGGCGGCCTCGATCGACTCCAGATCCCAGCCGGCTCCAAAGGAGGCCCGGATCTCGTCTTGACGGACGCGCCTGCCGGGGACCCCAGTCGCCGGGTTGGCGGTCGCTGAAGCAACACATGAAGTAGTGGCCTCCTGGGCGAACGGCGGCGGCGAGCGCATCGACGTAGCGATGGCGGCGCTCGTCGTCGAAGACGTGGAACAGGCCGCTATCGAGCACCGTGTCGAACTGCTCGCCGAGCTCGGCCAGGCGGAGTGCGTCCCACACGAGGAAGCGGGCGGTGAGGACCCGCTCGGCCGCCTTGCGGTTCGCCGCCGCGATCGCGCTCGGCGCGGCGTCGACCCCGGTGGCGTCCAAGCCTCGCTCGGCGGCCATGGAAACGTGCTCGCCCAGCCGCACCCGGCGTCGAGGACTCGACCCCGGATGGCGCCCGCCTCGGCCAAGCGAAGGAAGACGGGTTGAGGACGCCCGATGTCCCACGGCGGAGTGCCGGCATACATCTCGTCGAACTCGTCGGGTGAACGGACCTGGGGTGGTCCGGGCAGTTCGGGAGGGCGCGGCTCGCTCATCGCCTCCTTGCTACCACCACGGCGTCGATGACAGGCCGCGAGCGTTGTGCGATACGAGATCGCCTTAGATGGGTGGCCGCGGGCCGGAACAGTTCCGCGGATCGGCTGGTCACTCCGCGGGAAGGGCACACGAACGACCGCACGACCGGCTGACCACGGGTTTTGTGATGGATAAGATGCGTCGCGGCCGGGCCTGAGCTCCGCCGGCTCGACGACGAGGCCAGAGAGGTGGCTGCGATGTTCCACGCGCGTGAGCGTGTGCCGAGCCAGGGTCAGCGGAGCGGGGCGCGCCGTGCGGGGGGCACGGCCTATCACGGGTTCCTCGCCCTGCAGCGGACCGCGGAAACAAGCCGTCGGTCAGGTGGTCGCGACAGGAGGACACCGCGACGGCACCGGCGCAGTCCAGATCGGCAAACTCAAAGTCAGCGTCACCGGCGGCAACCTCGCGGCGTGGACCGGCGGCGAAGTCCCCGACTCGCTCGAGGTCACCTCGCAAAAGGGCAGTCACTCCGCCGCCTTGAAACGCCTGGCCGACGACCGGACCAAAATCGATTCGCTCACCGTCACGGTGGCGGCCCCGAACCGGGCGGCCAGCAGTTGGACATGGGATCGCTCGTCATCGAGATCACCAACGGTCGCATCCGGGCCTACGATCTAGAAGGCACCACCGAGACCTGGCGCCTCGCCGACTTCGACGGCGTGCATCGGACGAAGACCACCCACAAGGTGTCCTGACCGCCCGTCCGCTCCGCTGAGGTACTGGCGTGGGTGAGTATGTTCGTGAGTCACTCGCCATCACACGCGCGCGTGTCGGGGAATCCTCCAAGGATTCCCCGACACGGTTCGGGCGATCAGTGCAGGGCCGGCTCCAGGTGCTCCGTCTCCGACAGATCCACCGCCGGAGCGGCCAGATCCACCGCCGGAGCGGCCGTTCCCCGGCGGGCGGCCCGCTCGGTCCAGATGTCGAGCACGAGCAGGCTCAGGTTCGACACGACCGCCGCACCGATGATCGCCGTGATCAACGCCATGAGCCCGCTGACCGCGTGGAAACCGAGTGCGGCTCCGACCACCGCACCGACACCCGCGGCACCGATGCCCTTGGCCCGCATCGCCTTCGGCGTGTCGGTGCGGACCCAGCCGGCGTAGACCCCGAGCCAGATCGGCACCGCGATCGAGACCACTGCCAGCAGCTGGTCGTCGAGCGGCCGGCTCGGCCAGAACCGCAGTACCAACAGTGCGCCGAGGAACCATCCGCCGAGTCCGAACACGATCGGACCGGCCGAACGGATCCATGCGCCCGTCTTGCGGCCGGTACCGCCTCGGCGGCGGATCCGGATCGCCAACACCACGAGCCAGATCACTGCCAACAAGGCGAAGCCGACCATTGCCGCAAGGATGCGCTTGGCAATCCCTGCCTGCGTGGACGGTGTGGTGAAGCTGACCACGTTCGGGGTGTAGCGGGACGTGTCGACCTGGCCGGTGGCGTAGAACGTGGTCAGCAGCTGCGTGCTGGCGCTCGGCTCGTAGGAGAAGAAGTCCTCCGAGTGCCCGAGCCCGGACAGGATGACCTGATGCCCGTTGGGGAGGTGCGGCAGCAGCTCCTTCGTGGCGTTCTGGGCCGGCGTTTCGAAGTCGAGCGTCCCGCCGATGAGCAGCGTCGGGACGTTCGAGTTCTGCACGCTGGTGTACTGGTTCTCACCCGGGTTGGCCGGCCAGGCGTGCGCAAGGCCTCCTGCCCCCCACAAGAACTCCGCCAGGGGATTGCCGATGATCGAGCCCCGGTCCGCGCCGGAGCTGAAGTAGCGCTCGACGGGCTGCGCGTCGGCCATCCCGATGCTCGCGAACTCGCCCCAGACGAACGACTTGGGGAGGACGAGACCGGCCATCGTCGATAGCAGCCACAGGCCGCTCGGGTCGCCATGCGCGGCGGAGATCCACGAGTCGAGGGTCATCGGCCCGGACAGTGGCGAAGTCACCGAGGTCGCATCGGTGAGCCCGAGGAACGTCCCGACCAGGGCGTTGCCCGGCTTGATCGGCAGGGAGTACCACTGCTCGGCATGTCTGCCGCCGTGTGCTGCATGCTCGCGGCGAGGTTGGCGGTGCGGGCGCGGCAGGAAGGCTGCTGCGCGCACAGCGCCGAGTAACGCTCGATCCCCTGATCGATCTCGGCTCCGCTGTAGAGGAAGTTCCCGGGCGGGTTGACCCCGACCATCGCCGAGCGGTCGACACTGTTCGGGTACCGCCACGCGTAGATCATCGCGAGACGGGTCCCGGCGCTCTCGCTGAGCAGGTCGATGCGCTGTGTAGCCGAGCGCGACGCGAGCGGCCTCGATGTCGTCGGCCTGCTCCGCCAGCGTGTAGCCGGCGAGGTCTACGCCGTCTCGCTCAAGCCGCTGCGCGCACGAGGCGAAGGCCTGGGAGTACGCGCTCAGCGACGCTTTGGCGAGGTAGTCGGCGGAGTGGTCCAGCGCCGCCGTCACCTCGGGACAGTTCAGCACCGAAGAGCCGTCGACGCCGCGGTAGCCGACCATGACGACATCGTGCTGGGCGGCCAGGCGGCTCGCTTGGGGGAACGTCATGTTGGTTATGCCCGGGCCGCCGTTGAGATGGAAGATTGGCGCCAGCGGGTGGGATGAGCGAGCCAGGACCCGGGTCACCGGCAGCGCGATCAGCCGCGACTTCGAGCTCGCTCGGTTCTCCGGCACGACCAACGTGCCGCAGTCCGCGGGCATCGCACCCTGCTCGGTCGCGTAAGTGCACGCGTGCATGGTCAGGTCACCGGCCTTGGCTCCGGCGGGCACCGAGATCGCGGCGCCGCCGGGTGCGAACCGGATGTACGTCAGGCCGAACAACATCACCCCGATGACCACCAGGGCAACGATCCGAGTGGGGGTGTAGATCCGCTTTGCCTTCATGACGATGCACGTCCCTCGGTCATGCGGAAACCCGGTGGATCCCGCAACACGGACGGTAAGGACCGGGCCCGGCGGAGTCGTCGGCCGCGAGTGCGATTCGCGCTCGTCCCGCGGGCGGATTCGAAACTCGTCCTCGAGGAGGAGGTTCGAAATGACGCGGCCCGGTACCGTCCGCGTATGCAGCGGCTCGGATTGCTGGCGCGGAGGTTCGGCTTCGACGTGCTCATCGTCGTCGCCGCGATCGAGAGCGCGATCGAGGTAGCGACGCAGCGCCATGAGGTGGGCGGCCCCAGCTTGTCGACCTGGCTCGCGGTGCCGGCGCTCTGGCTCATGATTCTGCCGCTGTTGGCGCGCCGGCGGTTCCCGTTCGCCGCGCCCGCCGCGACGCTGCTGCTTGCCGCGGCGTTGTCGTTCGTCGACGGGCACCTGATGACGTTCACGATTGGCACGTTCGCCGCCGGATTGGCTGCCGCGTTCTTACTGGGGAGCCAGGTCGACGCCGTGCGGGAGCGGATCGGGCTGGCCATCGCGGTCGGCGGTGTCACGATCGTCGTGGCGAACGACCCGCGGCGCACCCTCGGCACCCTCGTGGTCACCCCGACCCTGTACGCGCTCGTGTGGCTGGCCGGCTTCGCGCTTCGCGACCGAGGTGTGCGCGCCGACGCCGCCGAGGAACGCGCCGCGCGGCTCGAACAGGAACACGAGGTCGACGCGCTCCGGGCCGTCGTCGAGGAACGCACCCGCATCGCCCGCGAACTGCACGACATCATCGGCCACAGCCTCAGCGTCATGACGGTCCAGACGTCGGGAGTGCGTCGGCTGCTCCGCCCCGAACAGGCCAAGGAACGCGAGGCCCTCCTCGCAGTGGAGCAGACCGGGCGCGAGGCGCTCGCCGAGATGCGACAAGTCGTCGGAGCTCTGCGCGATCCGACGGAAGGCCCAGCGCTGGCGCCGCAGCCGAGCCTGAGTCGGGTCGACAAGCTCGTCGCGCAGGCCTGCGACGCCGGGCTCGCCGCGCACCTCGACATCGAAGGCGAGCCGGTGCCGCTGCCGGCCGGCGTCGACCTAACGGCTTACCGACTCGTGCAAGAGGGGCTGACGAACGCGATCAAACACGCCGCCGCGCGCCACGCCGAAGTGCGCATCCGCTACGACGCCGACCATGTCGAGATCGAAGTGTGCGACGACGGCCGAGGGACGAACGGTGCTGATCCGATCGCGAACGGGGGTGGGAACGGCTTGGTGGGCATGCGCGAGCGTGTGTCCATCTACGGCGGCGAGCTCGAAGCGGGTCCGCGCGCCGAGGGCGGGTTCCGGCTCCGCGCGCGTTTTCCGGTGTCGACATGACGCTCCGCGTGCTCATCGCGGACGACCAGGCACTCATGCGCGCCGGGTTTCGCATGATCCTCGAGGTGGAACCCGACCTCGAGATCGTCGGTGAGGCCGCGAACGGCCGCGAGGCGGTGGCCGAGGCCGGTCGGCTGCGGCCCGACGTCGTGTTGATGGACGTTCGCATGCCCGAGATGGACGGCATCGAAGCGACCCGCCGTCTGCTCCACGGGAACAACGACACGAAGGTCGTGATGCTGACGACGTTCGACATGGACGAGTACGTCTACGAAGCACTGCGTGCGGGGGCGAGCGGGTTCCTGCTCAAGGACGTGCCGCCCGAACAGCTCGTCGCCGGCATCCGCTCCGTCGCGGCGGGCGACACACTGCTCGCGCCCTCGGTAACCCGGCGCTTGATCCAGGAGTTCGTGCGCCGGCCGCCGGACACGCTGCGCTCCTCGGCGCCGGAACTCGCCCGGCTGACCGCGCGGGAGGTGGAGGTGCTCCAGATGATGGCGCGCGGCCGGTCCAACACCGAGATCGCTACCGACCTCTTCGTCAGCGAGACAACAGTAAAGACTCACGTGGCGCACGTGCTGGCCAAGCTCGGGGTGCGCGACCGCGTGCAGGCGGTGGTGTTCGCCTACGAGGCGGGCATGGTACTGCCCGGCGATTCGGGCTAACCCGGCGCCGACCGTCCCCTCGTCCTAATGCGCGTCCCCGAATCCCGCGTCCTGGGTGCCCCAGTACGCCGGCTAAGGGGTATGCCCGAAGGTGCTCCTGCGATTCCTGCCTGCTGCCGCGAGCGCCAGTCGGGGCGTACTGAACGACGGCTCTGCGCACGCTTCTCAACCATGCGGCGCACGTTCTGCGTTACGCCCCTGTGCACGTTCCACGCTCGAGGGTTCCGTGTCTACGGCGAATGTGAGCAACTCTCGCATTGATGACGTCGTCGAGGAGTTACCGGAGTTGTCGGGGTTCGAAGCACGCACTCAATGCGGTTCAACTGCGTCGGGTGGGTGGAAGCTGGCGAGATAGTGCGTGATGCGCCCTTCGTCGTCGGTACGCATCGCTGCGACGAACTCCCCGAGTTGGATGTCGCCGTTCATGCTTTGACCGCTGGCGAACTCGATGGAGTCGTCGGTTGCGTAGTGATCGACCCGATGTCGGAGGAGTCGGCGATTGCCGATGTAGTCGGCAAGGTCGCCGCGTCCGCCGCGGATGACTCCGTCAGGTCGCAAGAACGAGAACGTCATGTCGTCGGCGAGGAATTCGAGTGCGTCAGAGGGTGACGGGCCGTCGAGGCGGGCGAAGTAGTCGAGCATTGTCGGCTCGCTGTGCATGTGCAAGCGCGGATCGTCGAGAACGATGGTGGATCGCAACGCCTTGCTGAGCATGTCGACACGGCAGACGCGACCGAGTTCGCGCATCCCCGCCTGCATCGGCAGCACGTAGAACGTTCCGTTCTCGATCGCGTTCCACATTGCATCGACGATGAGCTCAGGCTCCACCTGGTCGGAGCGCTCGGCCGACGAGGTTTCAGCCCAGCGTCGAGCGGTGACGGCGTCGGCCGTCGTGACGGCACCAGCATCGGCTTGCGCACGACGACGAACTTCGTTGCGGAACAGGTTGCTGCTGGCGCTACCGGGACAAAGGACGTGAACTTGGAGGTGTGCGTCAGGCACCAAGGAGATCTCGGCTGCGAAGCTTTCGCTGAGGGCGATCACCGCTGCTTTGGAGACGCAGTAGGCGCTGAAGCTCGGCGACGCAAAGAGTCCCGCTCCAGAGGCAGTGTTGATCACGTGACAACGGGTGCCGTGCCGGAGCATCGCCGGGACGAACGACCGCATACCGTTGACGACACCGTCGAGGTTGACTCTCAGCACCGTCGACCAGTCATCGGGCGACGTCTCCCACGAACGACCCGGTCGGATGATGCCGGCGTTGTTGCACAGCACGTGGACATCTCCGAACGCAGCCTCAGCGGCGACCGCAAGCGCGTCGACGGACGTGGATCGCTGACGTCAGTCCGCACGCCGACAACAGAGGCGCCCTCGCCGCGCAGTGCCATCGTCGCCGCGTCGAGGGCGACTTCGTCGAGATCGGCCAACACGACGTTCATCCCGCTGTTGACGAACCGGCGAACCATCGCCAACCCGATTCCACTCGCTGCTCCGGTGACGACGGACGTGCGACCGTCCCATGGTTCGTTGTTCAACTTGACTCCTCTGGCTCTGTCCCGAACGGACTCCTCGGCTTGCATCCTCTCGACGGCAAGCGCCCGCTGTCAGCTGACGTCACGTTGCGGGCCACCGTCAACGGCGCGTCATGCGTGCGTTTCCGCCAACCTCTGCTGTCGAGGGCCACAGTCTCTGCCCCTCGGCGGTCAACGGAACTCGATCGCCGCACCACGGCTCGATGCGAAGCGCCCCCGACGGGCAAAGGGCGACCTGCGCGATCACGTTCTCGGAGGGCGCGCCATCCGGGTCGATCCAGGGCTTCTTCGCCGTGTCGAAGACGGCGGCCAGACCGTTGACGCACTTGCCCGAGTGTTGGCAGACGTCGGCATCGAAGCTGACCGTCACCCTCTTACCTATGTATGACTTGCGGCTCACGGCTCTCTCCTCGCTCCCGCATCAGATCACCAACCTATCTTTTCGATCGAGCGGCCATGCCCCAGAACATCCCGCCCAGAAGGTGCTCCGTCATAGCCCCGACCGCCGGCAATGGGGCTCTGGGCGCCGAGCCAGGGCCTGGCGAGCGACACGCGCGGTGGCCGGCCCTACATGGCGGGCTGAGATACCGGTAGGCGTCCGTGCTCACGGGCAGACTGGTTGTGTGAGTCTGGGACGCGGATCGCTATCGCGCTGGATAGGCACCAACCTGATGTCGGCCTCTCGGCGATCGAGGGGTTGGTAGGGGTGGCGGCGGCCACTTCCGGAGAGGCAACGGGTTCCTGATCAGGTCGACGCGCCGCCGGGGGGGCCCGGTCATGATCGCCCCCGCGGCCGGCGACGATGTGCTACTCGCCCGGGAGCAGCGCCAGCGCGTTGTCGATGCCCCGCTCGAGCACCTCATCGGCGAGCCGCCGGTCGGCGAGCGCGCGGGACAGCTGCAGCGTGCCGATCAGCAGCGCGAACAGGCTGAGCGTCTGTCCGCGCGCCGACTGAGGATCACGGGGAGCCAGGATCGAAGCGATCTGGTCGACCAGTCCCAGCACCCCGTCGGTGTAGGCGTGCCTGGTGGCCTCACCACAACGCCCGATCTCGTCGAGCAGCGCGGCGGAAGGGCAGCCGTGCTCGGCGTCGTCCCGATGCTCGATCGACAAGTACTCGCGCACCAACCGCTCGACTCCCTCGCGGTCGACCGCCTGGGCGCGGTAGCGCTCGAGCTGTTGGCGTAACTGGTCGGCGACCGCCACCGCGACGAGGTCGTCTTTCGATGCGAAGTGGGCGTAGAAGGCACCGTTGGTCAGCCCGGCGTCCGCCATGAGCACGGACACGCCGGAGCCGTCGATGCCATCACGCTTCAAACGTTGACCGGCGGCCTCGATGATCCGACGCCTGGTCACTTCCTTGTGTTCCTTGCCGTACCGAGCCACACGCCACTCCCTGTGTCCAACGACACGTTGCGTTCTCTCCGCACTCGATTATAGTACGATCATAATCTAATAGCTAGGAGTACACGATGGCAAGGATGACGACTTCTCGGCCAGTGGCCCTCGTGACGGGCGCGTCGTCGGGCATCGGTGAGGCGGCGGCCGCCGCACTCGCAAAGGCCGGATTCGACGTGATCGGAACGAGTCGGAACACGGCCGACTCCGTGCCCGGCACCGGGGTCACGTTCCTCGACCTCGACGTGACCAGCGACGAGTCGGTGGCGGCCCTCGTCGATCAGGTGATCGGCCGGTTCGGGCGGATCGATGTGCTCGTCAACAATGCTGGTGTCGGCGCCGGGGGTGCCGCCGAGGAGAGCTCCATTGAACAGGCCCAGCGCGTGTTCGACGTGAACTTCTTCGGCGTGATCCGGATGACCAAGGCGGTCCTGCCGCACATGCGAGCACAGGCGGGAGGGCGGATCATCAACATCTCGTCGGTCCTCGGCTTCGTGCCGGTGCCCTTCGGTGCGCTGTATGCCGCGTCCAAGCACGCGATCGAGGGCTACTCCGAGTCGGTCGATCACGAGGTCCGCCAGCATGGTGTCCGAGTGCTCCTCGTCGAGCCGGGATACACCAAGACGGCATTCGACGCCAACATCGTGCCGCCCGGAACGACGCTCGCGATCTATGCGAACGAGCGACGACTGGCCGAGGAGGTCGTGGCGGAGTCCTTGGCGTCCGGTGATGCGCCGTCTGTCGTCGCCGCGACGATCGTCATGGCCGCCACCGACGCAAAGCCGAAGCTGCGCTATCCCGCCGGCAGGCAGGCCAGACAGCTGCGGACCTTGCGGCGCATCGTTCCGGCCCGCGCCTTCGACAAGCAGATCCACAAGTTCAACCGGCTGCCGGCCTGATGACCGGCGCCGGCCGTAACCGTTCACCGCCGAACGCCACCCGAACACCCGAGGAGACATCCACCATGACCACCTATCTCGCAGACAAGGCGCCAGTCACCGAGCGCGATGGGTCCTTCGATCTTGATGTTGTTTCTCCTCGGGATCGGTATGCAGGCGACACGACGCGCTCCGCTGCGGCGTCGTCGATGCCGGTGACGTGACGGTGCGCTTTGGAGGTGTGCATCGGTATGACGAGCGCGGAGGTGGCGAGTCCACCGCCGACGACGATCCACCAGATGGGATCGAAGCCGTCGATGACGGCGCCCGAGGCGCCCGAGGCGCCGAGGAACACGATGGTGAGCGCGACACCGAACGTGCCTCCGAACTGGCGGAATGCTTGGGCGACGGCGCCGCCGACGCCTGCTCGCCCGGGTGGCAGTGCTTGAGCCACGACACTGGAAAGCTGGGGCAACACGAACGCGACGCCGAGCCCGCTGAGGACCATCGACGGGAAGAAGTCGCCCAGGTAGGTGACGTGTGGGCCGAGCATCATCAAGCGGAACAAGCCGCTGCCGGCGAACAGGACGCCGCCGGTGATGAGGATCGGACGTTGCCCGATCCTGCCGGCGAGCTTGCCGACTTGGGGTGCGACGAGGCCGACGGCGACCGGACCCGGTGCGACCCCGAAGCCCGCTTGGAGTACCGACCATTTCCTTACGTCGGTGAGGAAGAGGATCGATCCGAAGAACAGCGCTGCGAACGCGGTGCCGAGGCGACGGGGAGGTCGATGAAGAGCGCCCACCGCCACCTGAGTCCCTCGACGATCGCCGCATCCAAGGTGGGCCGAGCGCCCCGGCGACGGCACCGGCCACGCCCCAGATCGCCACTGCTCGGCGCAGCTGGTCGTGGGCGAAGGCGTGACACTCACAACCGCCCCGACTGGTGTGTCGTACGGGACCGGCTCCGCTTCGCTCTCAGGTGGCCAACCAGGTGAGGGTCAGACGGAACCCGGCTCGACGTGGCAAGCGACCAGGGCTCACCCTGCGTAACCGTTAGTCGCCGCCCTTAGCCCTTGCACTCCGCCGCTACCGCGTCCTGTGTGTCCTGTGCGTGTCCTGGCGCGAGTGGAGCCCTCTCCAGGAGGGCTCCTACCAGCACTTTTGTAACGGTCATGGGTGGAGGTGGCGGGAATCGAACCCGCGTCCGAGCGTCCTCGTCGGTCTGCGGATCCGGGCTGGTCAGAGCCAAAAACCCGTACGGCATAAGGGTTTGTGGCTGTAGACGGCTTGACCACTGCTCACCGGCGGTGTCCCGATTTACCCGACTTTTCTTGTCCCAATGTTGTCCTCGTCCACTTTTCTTGTCCGTTTGTTGTCCTGTTTCGGGGGGCGGAGTCGGGCCCGGGCTGGCGGTCGAGGACGACGGCCCCGCCACTCTTCGTGTCTGCGGTCCGCGCTCGGTGCGGCCGCGTCGGCGTGATACGGAGCGGCTTCGTGCAACGATGGTTTGGAGCAGGGAAGGTGAGGAGGGTCCGGATTTGGCTGCGGGCGCGGATCTCGACGTCGTTTCCGTCGACGAGGTGGAGTCGCCCGCCCCGGTCTCGTCCAGATCTCGACGGCGGACATCGGTGCTGTTCGGCGCGGCGCGGTTGCGTTGGGCTTCGGGCTGTTCGTCGCCTTCCCAGGCCGATTGCAGCTCACCAAGTCCGAAGTTGCAAGCGTTGAAAGGGCAGTGTTGACCGTGCAGGCGATGGATCTCGCCCGGGCCAACGTCATAAACAACGAACTGCGGCCGGCGGCGGGACCCGACGACAACGCACGGCTCGACGAGGCGATCGCCGCTCTTGACCACGAAGAAGTCACGGCCCTGGATGGCCTCCACCACCACGTCGCTTCGGAGCTTCTTGTCGATACCGGCGTTCGTCGGCTGCGGTCTGCTATCGACCATGCGCTTGCGCTGAAGGCGGCCGATTTGCAGCAGGTGGCACAGTTCTATGCCGCGCCCCCTCCGCCGCCGGCAGGGCGCCCAACAAGCAGACCAACGCAAACCTGTCCACGACGGGAGGGTGGATGTGCTGTTGGTCCACTTGTTTGAACGGTTCTCGCTGCCGTCTCCAAGCTGCCGGTGCTCCCGACCTCGGTCTGCCGATGCGACGCTGGCCGCTTTCACCACATACTCGACGAGCCGACGGGCGTTCGCTTGATCGTGACGACCGGGGCCGGCGCAGTCGTGATCGACGTTGATGCCAATCACGTGACCCCAGCCCACCTCGAAGGGCTGCCTCGGACGTTCAGGCCTTTCACCATCCTGGTCCGGCGCAGCTACGTGGTCCTGGGCGGCAACGGCCCGTTCGTCGTTGCCGCACCCACCGCGATCTCAACGGGCCTGTCGTCTCGCTCGGCCCGGCAACCCGGGTCGTCGCCGCGGCCAAACCCGACGAGGTGTGGCTCCAACGCCTAGACGGCACCGCAGTCGAGGTCGACGGCCGGGGCGATATCCAACAAGGCCCGGTCGTCCTGCCCGCCGCCTCGTTCGTTCTGGGTTCTGTCGACGCCGGCCTGGTGCTCGCCACCGGCCCTGACAGCTCCCTGGATGTGTGGGATCCAGACCGCCACCAGGTGGTCCGCCACATCGCCGAGCACAACCCACAGTTCAAGAACGCGCAACATGACACCGTCGTCTGGGTTGAAGGTGGCGGCCCTCGTGATCAGAGAGTGCATCTGGCCACGGTGTCGACAGGCCAAGACCGGACGCTCCCGTTGGGGCCGACGATCCAGCCGGCAGGAGTCGAGTGGCCATTTTCGCCGGACGGCACGCCAACTGGCCTCGGCGTGGTGGGTCGTCCCGGCCGGCGGCGCCTCCGACAACGCCGTGTACGTTCCTGGCTTCATCGAGATCGCCACCGGGCGGATCCAGCTGCTGCCCGCCGCCGAAGGCGAGGCACCTCCTGTGCCCAGTGGCATGACGTGGAGCATAAAGGGTGACTGGATCTTCATGACGAACACCGTCGGTGGCAACAACGGCATCGGGATCGCAACGTATCGACTCGGCGCGACCAGGATCGAACAT